>NZ_JBJGXH010000001.1:0-2992652 GCF_045108345.1 Ancylobacter terrae | reverse complement strand
CTCCGGCAGGCAGCTTGAATCAGTTCGGGCCTGATTTGGAAAGGACATCCGATTCATAATGATCGGCTACCGCTCTAATCCCCCGCACTACCCCTCACTCCTCCGGCTCCTCCCGACATGGATACGGCCGCAGTCGGTCGAAGACCGGGCCTCGATGCCCACCTATCTCGTTGAAACCCAAGGCTTGGTAGAGGGATTGCCGGGGTCGTGGGAGCGGCGCGGGACGGGACGGCAAGCGACCGTGCTCCGCCCGCCTCGGCTTGGGATCGTTCTTCCTGCTCACCGCGACACCTCCCGGAGGATCGGGTCCGGGAACAGGAACACCGTGGCGATCCCGGCGGCCACCAGGGCGGGCGGAGCGGGCCATTCAATCGGCTCAACCCACTCCTTCCGGCAGGCGTCGAAGGCAACCTGCTCCAGCTCCGTCAGGACATCGGCCAGCGGTTCCTCGAAATAGGCGAAGATGTTCGGCTCGGTCAGGGCGGACCAGTGCCCGACGCTGTACCAGCCGGGAGGCGGCAGGTGATCGAGGTTCACGGCATCGATGGGCCGCCAGCCGTCCCATGTGCGGATGCCGGCGGGGATATCGGAAAGTTGGCGGCCGTAGGGGTGGAGGGGAACAGGGAAAGGGAAGGCGGTCGGGGAAACGGCGGTGTGCATGCGGTGCCCTCGGTGCATGTGGAGAAGTCCACGCGCAGAGTGAGCGCCGCAGGTGTTCGGGCGTCTATAGATGAAATTTCGCTGTACGCTCCTATCTAGAAGAAACCTCAAATCTGCATTCAATTACGGCGTCGCGTGTGCGGTTTTCGTCTTGCATGTTTGCGGGCCCGCTCCGCATTTAGCTCTACAATTGCAGCTATCACGCAAATTGTCGCAGAGATTGCGCCTCGCGTATTTCCGATTTCGAGAGGTTAGCGAATGCGCCGACCGTCGAGGTGCCGCTTTATCCGGCGAAGCTCCTTTTCGAAATGTGGGTGAGCCCGAGCCCATTTCTCCAATCCGCCGGCCATGTGCACTTCCCGCAATAGGTCTGCATCGTCATCGGGTAGAGCGGGGAGTTGGCGGCCGGCCGCGAGACACTGGGCAATGTTCGCCATGTATGGCTTCCAGCGCCGCTGCCGTTTGCTGAGATTAGTTCGCTCTCTAGTGGCGGGCTCATCGTCCTCAGATGATGGCCCATTCTCTCCGCCGAACCAGCCTCGGCCGCGCACAATCAGTGTGCTGCCGCCATAGTAGCTACCGCGCCCCATGATATCCCCCATTGTTGAGGGATAAGAGTCGCGCGGAGGTTTTGGCACGGCAAGCGGAGCGGCGTCTTGTTGATCGTGGGCAGCACCTCGCGCGTCACCCACTCCTGTAAGGTGCGGACCTGCGGCTCGTCGCTGCACATGATCAGCTTGTAGAAGCTGGAGCTTTCGAGAGACCCTACGCGCCCTGAGAACAGACGGTATGTTAGATTCGGTATCATTCAGCGTGATTCGGGGCAGTCACCAGCGATGTCGCGTACCAAAGGTCGGGTTCTATTTTTCCATGAACTGAACGGCAGCGAACGGCAGTTATTTTTTGTTTTAGAAAGATCTGACCATAGTTTGGTAATAGTCGTTAAGGGTGAAGATAATTTAGGAACGCCAAGGGGCGTCCTGGATAATTTTAAGGAATTATCTAAGTTAAGACCGCTAACCACATCAAGGATATCGATCCATAACAGCGATTTAAGTCACGGAATTCTTATAAAATACACGAACGAAGTGCCTCCTCTTCCGAATGAAACGCATGCATGCTTTATTATGAACGGAAAAGAATTCTTGCTTTGGCCTGCATTTTACAAACTATATCCCGATCTATCAAACTCAAAATATGATGTAATAAAATCGCCTGATCGAAAGATAAAAATTGGACACTCCTGGACATTTGATAGCGCAATTCTTTGTATATCTGTAATCGTTTGTGGCTTGGACGTACAGCTCCCAGAATTCTCATGGAATAGACTTTCTGTAACTGAATTCAATAAATATCGCATCGCTGTTTATCATTGCTTCTTGAACGTTGTCCCCAATCGAGATGGGGTAGTCTTATTTGGGATGACTGAAAAAGGTGGAATCGGTGATGGTGGTGTCAAATCCTTGGAAATTGATGAGTTGTCGTCCCAACTACTTACATCGTTCGAAATGATGGCTGCAATTAGGGTTGAACAACACGCTTTACGTTCTGATCATGAGGTTGCCGCCGACCTTCGGTCGCATAGATTATATTTCCATCCTACCGTGGAAGACCTAATGTTGGGTAGGCTACAGAGGCAAGATAAGATTATTTAGTATTTCAGCTTATAATAATGTACGCCTATACGTCTCCCACCTCGCGCGATGGTCGCTTCTTACGGTAGCTATGATGTTGTGAAAATTCACCCACGCCCACGTCGAAGGCCGGTATCTTTTCCAACTCTCGCGCCAGATAGGTCGGCTCCGCCTCGCCGTACCTCTGCCCGGTGTCCCGCCGAGTATGGCCCACGATGAAATACCTCGCCTCCTCCGCAATGCCATGCGTCCGGCAGAGCGTCATGAATAGATGCCTCCAAGCGTGGTTTGGCTGCACGTTCGGGTCCTTCACGCCGATATCCCGCACCCAGCCGCTGAGGCGGCCGGCAACGGTCTTCGCTGGATGCGTTGGGGCCGGAGGCGCGACGGCCTTCGATGCCCGTTCGCCCTTCTTGCGTCGCACCAGCCGGTGGCGTTGGCGCCCGTCAGCATAGAACAGCGGCCCCTCGCCCTTCGCCTTCGCGACCTCAAGCAACCCTTGTCGTATCAAGTCGGAGTGCACGGGAACGATACGCGGCATATCCGTCTTGACCGCCCCTGCCTCCGGTGAGATGGCGAACACCCAGACGCCTTGCTCCTGACGGAAATCCTGGGCACGGAGCTGGGTTATCTCGGCGACCCGAGCGCCGCTGTAGGCACACAGCCAAGGGACCCACCGGCGAGCTAGAAGCGTCTCCGGCGAGTTGCGGCCGGGCGCCTCCTGGGCACGCAGCGCCGCCTTGAGGATCGTGGTGGCCTCTGCCTCAGTGAACGACCTTTCCCGCACCCGTGGTGCCGCCTTCCCAGCGGAGCGGATGCCCCGAGCCGGGTTGCTGGTGATGCGGCGATTGGCGACGCCCCAGTTGAACACCGTGCCGAGCGGCGTGAGGTACTTCGCATTGATCGTCTTCGGGGAAAGGCTGCCGTCCTCAACCAAACTGTCCTTCCACCGCACCACATCTTCCGGGGTGACCCTCGTGGCGTCATCGTGGCCGACGAAGGTGTGGAACATTCCGACCACGCGGCGAGCCTCGCCAAGCGTCTTACCACGCGGGCCACGCTCTTTGCCCCAGCCGTCTACAAGGCCGGTCAAGCTGGGCGCGGAGGTGTGCGCCTTATCAGGCACGGTGCCGGGCGGTACGACGGGAGGAGCCTCCGTCCATTCGGGGTACCGCGCTGCAAGCTGGTCCGGGCCATAGTCGTTCTCCGCCCGCCGCTTGAGCGTCATGGCCGCGTTCCGCACGGCGTCGCGCATGGCGATCAACAGCCGCTCATAGCTGTCCTCGTCGATACGCAGAGCCTTCTCCACCAGCACCTCGTCGACGAACGGCGTCAGCTCCCGGCGGAGGCGCTCTGGGTCCGTCAACGAATTCATGATGCTTTCGAATTTGGCCCAGACGGATGCCGGTCCCGGCTGGTCCTCCCACTCACGCAATTCGGAGCGATACCATTCGCCAGCAAGGGCAGCGACTTCGCGCTGTGTGAGCTGCCTTGGGCCGATCCGCAGAGACGCCCACAGCCGCTGGAGGTAGTCGTGGGCGATCCCCTGGCGGGCTTTGGCGGTCGCCGGGTCGCGGGTCCTCAAAGAGAAGTAGACTTCCCCCTGCCCGACCCGCGCTTCCACCGTGTGTTCCGGGTCGGCGCCGTGGGCGGGAAGGACGATACGCACCGCGTGGCCAGTCGCCTTACCGAGAAGATCGGCAGGGACCCGCTGTCGAAACGTGAGGAAAGGCGATCCCGGACGCCGCATAGGTCGTGCCATCACAAGAGCCATGTGGGGCGCTCCTGTGTAGCAGTCAGGGCGCCGCAAAGCCTTGTACGGCGCCAAGTTTCTTGGATCAACAGGGAAATCATGGTGCTGCGAGAGAGGATTGAACTCTCGACCTCTCCCTTACCAAGGGAGTGCTCTACCACTGAGCTACCGCAGCCCCGACCGACGCGCGTGCGCCAGTGAAGTGCGGGGACGTTTGCCACAGCGGACGGAACGGCGCAAGCCCGTCCGCGCAGGTCAGACGGATGGGTCCACAGCTGGCCGCAATGGCTCGGCCAGATGCGCGAGGATATGCGTCGGCCGCGCCGGCTCAGAGCCGAACCGGGACGGCCTGGCCGCTGGCATGGCGCCGCGCAGGGTGTGCAACGCACCTTGTCTCCGTCCACATCGGCCACCCTCACCATGAGCGATCCATGCGGATGGGGCGAGTTTTGTCGCCCGGTGGCTGGACAGGCCCGATCCAACCCCCTATAACCCGCCCGCTTCGCACGGCTAAGCCCGCCGCGAACTGCGCCCGGGTAGCTCAGTTGGTAGAGCATGCGACTGAAAATCGCAGTGTCGGCGGTTCGACTCCGTCCCCGGGCACCATCTTCCCGCTTCTGATGGCTCACAGCAGCTCAAAACGCTGAGAAGAATTAGACAGGCGCGGTTTGAGCGATGGCAAGCTCACCGAGGCCTGTCGGCACCCACGAGATTTGTTGGCATCGAGCGATGCCAACAAATCTCGTGGGTGCCAACCCGGGGTGCTGGGGATGCCGTTGACAGGCACCGCCATCCGCGCCGTGAAACCCGCCTCCAAGCCGCTCAAGCTGTCCGATAGTGGCGGCCTGCACCTGCTGGTCACGCCGACCGGAGGAAAGCTCTGGCGCGTTGCCTATCGTTTCGATGGCAAGCAGAAGCAGTTCGCTTTCGGCGCATACCCGACATCTCGCCGAAGGATGCCGCGCCAAGCGCGGCGCCGCGAAGGATGCCCTGGCGGACGGCGTCGATCCCGGCGCAAAGGCCAAGGTCGAGAAGCTGGCGAGGAAGGTCGCTACGGGGAATACCTTCGGGCCGATCGCTGATGAGTATGTGGAGCGGCTGGAATCGGAAGACCGCGCCCCTCCGACGATCGAAAAGGTGCGGTGGCTGCTCTCGTTTGCCCCATGCCGGGCGCTCGGCAAGCGCCCCACCAGCGAGATAAGCGCCGCGCAGGTGCTCGCCGTGCTGCGTGCTGTTGAGTAGCGCGGCCGGCTCGAAAGCGCTCAGCGGCTGCGATCGACGATAGGCCGGATGCTTGCCTTTCCGTGCTCGCTATCGACGTGCTCGGTCCCGGCGCCGCCGCACTCCTCCAGCGTCAGCGGCAGGCCGGCGAGCATCTGGATCATCCTCGGCGCGGTGCTTTGGCTATCGGCCGCCGGGATTCTATACTTGTAGTGCTCCCCATCGTCGTCGTCGGCATGGGTTGCTCCGCCATGCGCCTCAACGGGCGCAGCAGCTACCGCCTCGGCCCGGCGGAGTGAACGTTCTCCAGAGGCTCCGGCCATGAGCACGTCGACCTTCCTGCTCTATGTCGCCCCGAGCCTGCTGGTCGCCGTGGGTGCCGCCGCCTCTTGGTTGGCCGCCACGCCGACGCACCAGGCAAACACCACACCCACCCCGGCTAATAGCCGCGGCGTCGGCTCGGCAGAGTGAGACAGGCACCATGGACGAACCAAAGCGCGCCCGCCGCCGCCGCGACCTCATGAGGATGAAGGCCAAGGCGCGGCGTGTCCGCCCCTATAACCCCTCGGCAAAGGACGCCGAACATTTGGCCACCTGCTCCTGCTGGATGTGCTGCAACCGTCGCAGAATCGACGGGCCGACACTGCAGGAACTGCGGCTCGAGGCCATTGGTGTGATGCTCGACGAGCCTGTGTGAACCCGGCGAGCAAGAGGCCTGATCAACTCGCCAGTTCCTTCATCGTCGGCAGCTTCTTCATGCGGTTGAGCGCGGCGACGTGCTAGGTGACTAGCTCCCGAGACGTCGTGCGCGCCGTACCGCGGTTTCGTCCCTTGAACCCTTTCCGCCGCAGGCCCGCGTGCCTAGCCCGCCCTCGCGATCGGGCGGAATCCGAAACCTTTCTGGAAGTCAGAGGTTAGTCTCGCCTCACAAAGGGATGTTCTTACGAAGGTTGTGATGCCCGCACTCGCAATCCAAATGCCGGCCCAAACAGAGTCTCTCCTTGGCGATACATGCCCGCCGGATTAGGCAATGCCCTCCGCTTCGATCGAGCCGAGCACGCCATCGAGAACGTCCAATGCGTGCGACATCTGTTGAAGCGTGCAGTCCAGAGGCGGCTTGACCTTGATCAGGTTCCCAAGCCCGGCATAGCGGCTTTCGCCATACAGCACGCCCCTTTCGGCGCCACGCCTGTAAACCTCGCTGGCCGCTCGACATGCGGGTTCCTTGGTGGTGCGATCCTTGACGAGTTCGAACGATACGAACAGTCCCGGCCCGCGGATGTCGCCGATCAGTGGATGGCGATCGGCCATCTCGTGCAGGCGCTGGGTGGCGTAATTGCCGAGCTCCCGCGCTTTCTCGCAGAGATTGTCGGCAATGATCGCGTCTATGGTGGCGACCGCCGCCGCCATAGCGACGGGGAACTGGCCGAAGGTCAACGCATCTTCGCCGGACTGAAAGCCCGTGAGCTTCTCGCTCGCCATGATGCCGGCCAGCGGGAAGCCGCCGCCCACTCCTTTGCCGAACGTCATGATGTCCGGGACGATGCCATAATAGTCGGCGGCGAACATCGCGCCGGTACGGCCGAAGCAGCTCTGGATTTCATCCCAGATCAGCACGATGTCGTAGCGATCGCAGATGTCGCGGATGCCGGCGAGGAAGCTGCGCGGCAGCATGATGTGCCCGCCATTGCCCATGATCGGTTCCAGCATGATGGCCGCGACGCCTCCGTCGACGCCACGCTGGATCGTGTCCACCAGAAGCTGGAGGCAAAGCCGGGAGTCCGTCTCCACATCGAGCCCGAGCCGTGGACGATAGGGATCGGGATGCGGGACACGCACGAAACGCGGCTGGATCGCCAGGAACGGGTTGTTCGGGTGGGGCCAACTCGCCGCCATCGTGGTGATGGAGCGACCGTGATAGGCGTCCTGCAGCACGATCAGGTTGTGCCGGTCAGGCTTGTTACGGAAGGCAAGCTTGATCGCCATCTCGACGGCAAGGCTGCCATGCAGGCAGTAGCCGATGCGCGTCAGGTCGCCGGGCGCGATGTCGCGCAGGCGCGCCGTCAGTTCGAGCAGCGGGAGCGTGTTGAAGTTCGGGCGGGCATGGGTGATCTCGCGCATCTGCGCGATGGCCGCTTCGATGACGCGAGGATCGTTGGCGCCGAGATTGTTGGACCAGGCTTGCGACGTGCAGTCGAGATATTCCCGTCCCTTGTCATCCCAGACCAGTGAGCCGCGCGCCCGGACCAAAGTGATCTTGGTATCGTCGCCATCTACCGGGTCGTGGACAAGGGACTTTCTGCCGATATCGACATATTTGCTGTCGTCTTCTGTCTGCTTGTGGCCGATATCCATGGGTCACCTCAACGAATTCGAATGAGGCGATTATTCATGCGGCGTCATTGACAACAATGACGAATGCTCGAAGAATTAATTCGAGCAGATTATGAATATCCAGTTCCGCCATATCCGTGCCTTTGTCACGGTCGCGCTCGAAAAGAGCTTTGCCCGTGCCGCGGCGCGGCTGAACGTGTCGCAACCGGCGCTGTCGCAGACCATCATCCAGCTCGAGGAAGACGTGGGCTTCCCGCTATTCGCGCGGACCACGCGCCGGGTCGAGTTGACGGAAGAGGGGCAGTTGCTGTTCGACAAGGCGCGCCATATCCAGCGAGCCCTTGAGGATTTCGCGGGCGAGGCGCACTCGATCCAGCTCTCGCTGAAAAACGAACTGAGGGTCGGATTCCTCATCGGGACAGCGGTGGAGTACATCCCCGCCATCGTCCGGGAGTTCGAGCGCCTCCGGCCCAATGCGCGCCTGGCCCTCAGCGAATTCGACTTTACCGATCCGACGGCAGGCTTGCGCGATCACAAGGTTGATTGCGGGATCATTCGTCCTCCGGTCGAACTCGACGACATTCAGGTCGTCGAGTTGGCGCGCGAACCCTGCGTGGCTTGCCTGCCGGTCGGCCATACTCTGACAACACGCAAGAGCGTGATGCTCGCCGATATTCTTGCCGAGCCGATCATCGGTGCACCCGGCGACAGTGTCTGGCGTGACTACTGGCTTGCGATGGAACACCGTGGTGGACGCATGCCCAGGGTGGTGCTTGAGGCCGCGACGGTCGAATCCGAACTCCAGGCCGTCGCGACCGGGAAAGGCATCAGCATTTCCGCCCACAGTACCGCGAAATTCTATTCACGCCCGGGCGTCGAGTTCAGGATCATCGAGGACATGCCGGCCTGCCGCATCGGTATCGGCTACCGTGACACGTCCAACAGGTTGCTGGCCGATTTCATCTCGATCGTGCGCAGCGCGTCCTCCCTGTTCGAGGCCGGCAAGCAAAGCTGAGCGTCCGGACTTATTCCGTCCAGCGGCGTCGGGCGCAGGCGGGCTTTCCGCGTCATGCTATTCATAAGCGTGTCAAATAAATCCTTCCAAAGATCGTCATTGTTACCGGTGGCTTGCCATGGGCTAATCAACGAGAAATAAACCAAAAATGGGGAACTCCGATGAAACGCAACGTCCTGGGTCGCTGTCTTCGGGCATCGCGAAAGACGCTCCTCGGCCTGTCGATCGCCCTGATCGCGTCGGTCGCGCAGGCGGATACGGTCAAGGGCACGCTGAACGTCTACAGTGTCAATGAAGAGCCGTTCCTTGCGGAGTTCATGCCGGTCTTCAAGGCCCGCTATCCGGATCTCAAGGTCAACGTGATCCACGGCTCGGGCGGGCCGATCCTGGCTCGAATCCTCGCGGAGAAGTCAAACCCGCAGGCGGATGTCATCCTGTCCCTTCCCGGCAGTTCGCTGGTCATCCTGCAGAAGCAGGGCTTGCTCGATGCCTACAAGACCACCGAGGCGGAGCATCTCAAGACCCACATGACGGATCGCGAACCCGGCGGCCCGCAATGGACGCCGGTCGACGCTTTCGGCAGTGCCGTCTGCTTCAACAAGGCGGAAGCCGAAGCGCGCAACGCCCCGGTGCCGACCAAATGGTCGGACCTGACCTCGCCGGCCTATAAGGGGCAGATCGTGATGCCGAACCCGGCGTCCTCGGGCACCGGCCTGCTGATGGTCGCCAACTGGTTCCAGTTGCTGGGCGAGGAGGGCGCGTGGAGCTACATGGACAAGCTGCACGAGAACGTGGCCCAGTACCTCCATTCCGGCTCGGCGCCCTGCCGGATGGCCGCGAGCGGCGAGGCCATCATCGGCCTGTCCTATCCGAACATCGGCGTGCAATCGATCAATGCCGGGGCTCCGCTCGCGGTGATCTTGCCTGAGGAGGGCAATGGCGCCGAAATCGAAGGCAACGCCATTCTCAAGGGCGCCAAGAATGTCGAGGCGGCCAGGCTGCTGATCGATTTCATGGCAACCGAGGAGGCGCAGAAGATCGCCGGAAAATACTATGCCGTGCTGGCCCGCAAGGGCGTCGCGAGCACGACGGCGGCCAATTACCCGGCCAATGAAGAGGAGAAGATGAACTTCTTCGACTATAATTGGCTGGCGGCCAATAAGGATCGCATCCTTGCCGAATGGCAGAAGCGCTATGGCGGCAAGAGCGCCCCGAAGAAGTGATCGCCTTTGGTCACGAATACCCAGCCTCTGCGGCCTTGGTCCGCGGAGGCCCTGCCGGAAAACGCCGCCGTCTCACGCAGCCGGCTTTGGAACGCCCCACGACCGATCCCAGAGAGCCTCATGAGTCGTATCAGTCCGCCGGATGAGGACGCGCCCTATCTGACACTCACGGGTGTTTCCAAATACTATGGCGCTGTCCGCGTTCTTGATGACGTTTCATTTTCCATTCGGAAGGGCGAGTTCATTTGTTTCCTGGGGCCGTCCGGTTGCGGAAAGACAACCTTGCTGCGGGTGATCGCCGGACTTGAAACCCAGAATACGGGCGATATCCGTCAGGATGGGCGCGAGATTACCCGCCTGCCGGCGCCGGAGCGGGATTTCGGCATCGTCTTTCAATCCTATGCGCTGTTTCCCAACCTGACCGCGACCGAGAATGTCGGCTTCGGCCTCAAGGGCCGGGGTCTGAGCCGCGGAGATATCGCCCGGCGCTGTGCGGAGCTGCTCGAGTTGGTCGGAATACCCGAGCATGCCGGCAAATATCCTTCGCAGCTCTCCGGGGGACAGCAGCAGCGTGTCGCCATCGCCCGTGCGATCGCCATGCAGCCGGGGCTTCTGCTGCTGGACGAGCCACTTTCCGCCCTTGATGCCCGCGTGCGCGCCCGGCTGCGCGAGGAAATGCGCGATCTGCAGCGCAAGCTCGGCATCACCACGATCATGGTCACCCATGATCAGGACGAGGCGCTGTCCATGGCGGATCGCGTGATCGTCATGAACCGGGGGCGCGTCGAGCAGTTCGACACGCCTTCCACGATATACCGCGCTCCCCACACGCCCTTCGTCGCGCATTTCGTCGGCGACATAAACACCACGCAGGCCCTGTTCCACGATGGCGGGCAGGTGCGGGTCGGGGGACGGCTGATCGGCTGCCGGTCCGACCGGCATTACCGCGCCGCGACGCCGGTGCTGGTTGCGATCCGGCCGGAAGACATTGTGCTGCGTCCCGCCGCCGTCCCGGCCAGCGATGTGTTCTCCGCGATGGTGGAGGCCATCGAGTTCTCAGGCGTACTGTCGCGGATCCGCTTGTCGGTCCCCGACTTCTCGGTTGATCCGATCCACGCCTGCGTGCTCGGCAGCCAGATCGATACACTGAACATTCGGCAGGGCGAAGAGCTGCCCGTCGCGTTTCCCGCAGACAGGCTCATGCTCTTTCCTGTCGAGGGAGGGGCGGCATGCTGAGTTCTCTTGCGGGTCGCGCGCCATCTCGTATCACGCAAAAGGCGGAGCGCGACGAGCGGCTCCTCACCCTGCTGCTTGGCGCGATCTTTCTCTTCCAGATCGTCGCCATCGTTCTTCCGCTGTTCTTCCTGCTCATCCGCAGCGTGCAGGACAATGATGGTGGCTTCGTCGGCCTCGCCAACTTCCGCCGTTTCATGACCGAGGCGGGACTGGCGCAGGCGGCGATCAACAGCGTCTTCATCTCGTCGATCTCGACCGTCATCACGGTCAGCCTCGGCTTTGCCTTTGCCTTTCTTCTGACCCGGACACTGACGCCGTTCCGTTCGAGCTTTCGCGCGCTTTCGATGATCCCGCTGCTTGCGCCTTCGCTGCTGCCGGCGCTGGCGCTGATCTATCTGTTCGGCCAGAAGGGCGTGTTGCGGGATCTGATGTTCGGGCACAGCATCTATGGCCCCATCGGCATCGTCATTGCGGAGGTGATCTTCGCCTTTCCTCAGGCCGTGCTTATCCTGTCGACATCCCTCCTGATGGCGGACCAGCGGCTTTACGATGCCGCGCTGGCCATGCGCGCCGGGCCGGTCCGCAGCTTCTTTGCGATTACCCTGCCGAGCTGCCGCTATGGCCTTGTCAGCGCGACGCTCGCTGTTTTCGTCAAGGTTTTCACAGACTTCGGTGCTCCGGCGGTCATCGGCGGTTCCTACCCCGTGCTGGCCACCGAAATCTTCAAGCAGGTTATCGGCCTGTTCGACTTCAGCATGGGTGCGGTGGTCGGCTTGTTCCTGCTGATACCGGCACTGCTCTCCTTCATCATCGAGCGCTGGCTGCTGCGGGGGAATGTATCGATGGTCTCCGCGCAGTCGGTTCCGTTGACGATAAAGCCAAATCGTGCGCGCGACGTCGTTTTCCTGGTTTTTGGCGTCGTCGTCGCGATCTGCTTCGTTGCGCTCGTGTCCATAACGGCCTTCGGGTCCCTGGTGCGATACTGGCCGTACAATCTGAGCCTGACCTTTGTTCACTATAATTTCGAAGCCGTCGACAATACCGGTCTCGCCGTCTACCTGCACAGCATCCTGCTGGCGCTGCTGACAAGTCTCTTCGGCACCGCCTTAATCTTCCTCGGCGCGTTTCTGATCGAGACCGTGCGCGGCGCGGGGCAATTGCGGGGCGCCGTGCATTTCCTCAGCATGGTTCCTCTAGCCATTCCGGGTCTCGTGCTCGGCCTATCCTACATTTTCTTCTTCAATAATCCTGACAATCCTCTCAACCTCATCTACGGAACGATTACCATTCTCGTCCTGTCGACGATCGTTCATTTCTACACCGTGCCCCACCTCATCGCGCTGACGGCGCTGAAACAGATCGACAGGGAGTTCAACGCGGTCTGCGCCTCGCTGCGCGTGTCGCGCTTCCGCATGCTGCGCAGCATCGTTGCGCCGATCTGCCTGCCGGCCATCGTCGACATCTGGGGCTATCTGTTCGTGAACGCGATGACGACCGTTTCCGCGGTCATCTTCCTGTTCTCGGCCGATACCCAGCTGGCCTCCATCACCATCGTGCGCTGGAACGATGCCGGCAAAATTGCGCCGGCCTCGGCAATGTCGATCGTCATCTTCGGCACCATCGCCGCCTTCATGCTTGTCAAGAACATGCTGCTCTCGCGATCGATCCGTCGCACGCAACAATGGCGATCACGGTGAGGTCGTCGCATGTATGAGATGATTGCCTGCGATCGGCGCTATCTGGCCGCGGCCGCCTCCTTCGCCGATGCCGCGCGCGAGGTAGCGCTGAAATATTTCCGCCGCGATCCCGGCATCGCGAGGAAGCCCGACGCCTCGCTGGTCACCGAGGCCGACCTGGCGGTGGAAACGCATCTGCGGGAGATGATTTCAGCATCCTTCCCGGCCCATGACATCATAGGCGAGGAATTCGAGGCGCTCGGCACCGCCTCGTCATTCCAATGGGTGATCGATCCGATCGACGGCACGTCGCGTTTCGCGGCAGGGCACCCTCAGTTCGCCGTGCTCATCTCGCTCCTCTTTGAAGGTACGCCGATTCTGGGGCTTGTCGACGCGCCCGCAACGGATGAGCGCTGGATCGGCGCCCGTGGCCATCCCACGATGTTCGTCGACAGGGGGGAGGCCCGCCTGGCCAGGGTTCGCAAATGTCCCTCGCTCAGTGAGGCGACGGTGTTTCTGGGCGGTGGAATGATGCGCCTCAACGACCCGATGGCCGTCTGGAATGCGCTGCCAGCGCAGAACCGTCTCATGGAGGGGGAGGCCTATGGCTATGGTCTCCTCGCCTCCGGCTATGCCGATATCGTCACCGACTGCGGAATGAAGATATGGGACTATCTGCCGCTCGTTCCGATCATCGAAGGTGCGGGTGGCATTATCACCGACTGGTCGGGGCGCGGACTTCTTCGTGGGCAGAACGTCAACGTTATCGCGACCGGCTCCCGCGAGCTTCACCGCGCCGCCGTAGCCCGGCTGGAAGGGCTTGCCTGACGGCCTCATGGGACTCGTCCGCGTGCCCCTCCATGGCTTCGGCATCGTCACGCCGCAGGCCGGCAGCCCGCTGACCATGTCCCCTAACGCGCCATCGCGCCGGGGAGGCGTGCATTTCGACCCATCCACGGCATGTGCGCTTACGGGGTGGCCTGAGGGTACGGCACGGGGAATACCCGTTCCGGCACCCTCCGAGCCACGATCAGGCATCGAAATAGCGGCGGCCGAGATGGGCCTTGAAGGCACCGACATCGAGTGGCCGACCTGTCGCACGGGTGAGAATCTCGTCCGTCGAGTAGCGCGACCCCTGCGCGTGGACATGGGTCCGTAGCCAGCCGACCAGCGGCGTGAAGTCGCCGCGGGCGATACCCGCGAGAAGGCCGGGCTCGCCGCGGCACGCCGCCTCGAACAATTGCGCGGCGGCAATGGCGCCCAGCGTATAGGTGGGGAAGTAGCCCCAGCCTCCGGACGGCCAGTGGATATCCTGCAGGCAACCCAGCCGGTCGTTGGGCGGGGTTATGCCGAGCAGCGCGCGCATTCCCTCGTTCCAGGCTGCCGGAAGATCGGCGAGCGGCATGGCGTCGGCGATCAGCGCCTTCTCGAGCCGGTAGCGCAGGATGACATGCGCCGGATAGGTCACCTCGTCGGCGTCGACGCGGATGAAGCCGCGCTCCACGCGCGTATAGCGCCGCGCCAGAGCGTCCGCTTCCCAGTCGGGCCCGGCAGCGCCGAAGGCTTCGCGCATCAGCGGTGCGGCAAACGCGAGAAACGCGCGGCTGCGGCAGGCCTGCATCTCCATGATCAGCGACTGGCTCTCGTGCAGGCTCATCCCGCGCGCCTGGCCGACCGGCTGGTTCATGAAGGCGGCCGGGCGCCCCTGCTCGTAAAGCGCATGGCCGGTCTCGTGGATGACGCCCATCAGCGCCTTGGAGAAGTCGGCCTCGTCATAGCGCGTGGTGATGCGCACATCGTTGTCGGCGCCGCCGCAGAAGGGATGCGTCGAGACGTCGAGCCGGCCGCGCTCGAAGTCATAGCCGAGCGCCGCCATGATGGTCTGGCCGAGCCGCCGTTGCGCCTCGACGGGAAACGGTCCCGCCAGCGGGGCCGGTGCCGGCCGCCGCTCCTGCACGGCAAGGGCAGCCTCGGTGAAATCCGGCAGGAAGGCCGCCAGGTCGTCGAACAGCATGTCGATCGCGGCCGACCGCGCGCCGGGTTCGTAATCGTTCAGCAGCGCATCGTAAGTGCCCAGCCCCAGGCGCTCGCCCTTGGCCGCCCCGATCTCGCGCTGCAGCCGCAACACCTCCGCGAGATGGGGCAACAGCGCGGCGAAGTCGGAATCGGCGCGTGCCTGACGCCAGGCCATCTCGCTGACGGAAATCGCCTTGCTGGACGCCTCTACCAGATCGGCCGGGACGGCAGTCTCGACGGTCCAGCCGCGCCGGATCTCCGCGAGATTGGCCTTTTCCCAGTCGCCGAGGTGCGTGTCGGCCTCCGCCGACGACAGCCAGTCGCCAATGCGGGGGTCTGCCGCCATCTCGTGCCGTAACACGCGGAGCAGTGCCAGGCTTTCGGCCCGCGACGCGGCGGCGCCTTTCGGCATCATCGTGTCGCTGTCCCATTGCAGGATCCCCACCGCGTTGGAGAGCGCGGCGATACGGCCGAAATGGCGGGCAAGAGTATCGTAGGCGGTCATGACGTCCTCGTCGGGGGCGGGATGGTTGCGCGGCTTATGTTCGCCCGGCATTGCGCACTCGGCCACGGCTGCTTACAATTTAGGCCGAGATGTGGCGAGGCAATCCTGCCCCGGCGACGTAGCGCCAGAACGGTCCGGAAGGGCATGGTCGGGGACGAGTGATGGTCGATGAGACCCAAGAACCGGCGCAGGAGGTCACCGCAAGGGAACGGGTGACCCGCGGCGAGCCATTCGCGGAAAGCGCGGGACTGTCCCGCTGGCGCCACCGCCGCCCGCGCCGTGGCGACAATGCCCGTCCGCGCGAAGCCGGCAGCGGTGCGGGTCCGCATGGCGGCCACTGGGCTGGATCGCATGCGCCCTGCTATGCCGCGCTCGATCTCGGAACGAATAATTGCCGCCTGTTGATTGCACGCCCGACCGCATCGGGTTTTCGCGTGGTCGATGCGTTCTCGCGGATCGTCCGGCTGGGCGAGGGGCTGATCGGATCGGGCCGCCTCGGCGAGCCGGCGATGCAGCGGGCGATCGACGCGCTCGGCGTCTGCGCCGCGAAGATCGATGCGCGCAATGTGGTCCGCGCCCGGCTCATCGCTACCGAAGCCTGCCGTGCCGCGGCCAACGGCGCCGATTTTATCCGGCGTGTCGCGGAAGAGACCGGGCTTGACCTCGAGATCGTCGACCGCGAGACCGAGGCTCGGCTTGCCGCCGTCGGCTGCACGCCGCTGGTCGACCCGCATTCGCAAGGGGCCATCCTGTTCGATATCGGCGGGGGATCGACCGAGGTGGTCTGGCTCGACCGGATCGAGACCCATGATGGCGGCCCGCCGGCGGCGATCATCCGCGCCTGGATCTCGGTGCCGCTGGGCGTCGTGTCGGTGGCGGAGCGCCATGGTGGCGTGAAGGTCACCCGCGAGGGATTCGAGGCGATGGTTGCCGAGTTCCGCCCCCACCTCGACGCGTTGATCGAGGCTGTGGGGCCTCACGACTGCGGCCGGCTGCATCTGCTCGGCACCTCGGGTACCGTCACGACCGTCGCCGGGGTCCATCTCGATCTGCCGCGCTACGACCGCTCGCAAGTCGATGGCACGTGGCTGGGGGCCGGTGAGGTTCAGTGCGTGGTCGACCGGCTGCTTGCCATGCCCTTCTCCGAGCGCGTGGCGAACCCCTGCATCGGCGCCGAGCGTGCGGACCTTGTTCTGGCGGGATGCGCCATCCTCGAAGCCGTGCACCGGGCTTTCCCCTGCGATCGCCTGCGCGTCGCCGACCGCGGTCTGCGCGAGGGCATCCTCGTCGAACTGATGCGCGCCGATGCCGTATGGCGCAGCGGAGCGTCGCCCGCGCCATGAGCGAGGACAAGCCGAAGTCGGCGAAAGGCGCCTCCGGGCGCCCGGAGGCGCGCCCCCTCAAGGTGCGGCTGAAGAAGGCACGCTCGCTGTCTTCCTCGTCGCAGAAATGGCTGCAGCGCCAGCTCAACGACCCCTATGTCGCGAAGGCGAAGCGCGAGGGCTGGCGCTCGCGCGCCGCCTACAAGCTGATCGAGATCGACGACAAGCTGAAGCTGCTGAAGCCCGGCAGCCGCGTCGTCGATCTGGGCGCGGCACCGGGCGGGTGGAGCCAGGTGGCGGCGCAGCGCGTCAAGGCGGAGGAGGGCCGTGGCCGCGTTGTCGCGATCGATCTGCTGGAGATGGAGGCGGTGCCCGGCGTCGCTTTTGCGCAGCTCGACTTCCTCACCGAATCCGCGCCTGCGAAGCTCATCGAGATGCTCGACGGGCCTGCAGACGTGGTGCTGTCGGATATGGCGGCCAACACCACGGGGCATCGGGCAACGGATCATCTGCGCATCGTCGGGCTGGTTGAACTCGCCGCCGATTTCGCCCGCCACGTGCTCGCGCCGGGCGGGTCCTTCGTCGCCAAGGTGTTCCAGGGAGGTACGGAGGGAGAGCTGCTCGCGGCGTTGAAGCGCGACTTCGCTGTCGTCCGGCATGTGAAACCGCAGGCCAGCCGTGCCGATTCGGCCGAGCTGTACGTCGTGGCAACCGGCTTCCGCGGTGCCGCGCCGGACCGCGAGGACCCGGAGCCCGATGAGCATCGTTGACGGGGGACGCAGGGGGCGATCGTCGCGGCCAGGCCCATCGACCGAAGCCGGGCCGACGCCGGAGTCCGGCGGTGCCGCGGCGTCGCCCTCGTCGGGTCACGAGATTGAACTCAAGCTGCTGGTGCCCGCGGGGGCTTTTCAGGCTATTCTTGCCGCGCCCCTCGTGATGCGGCATGCCCGCCGCAAGCCCATCGCGCGGCGGCTCGAGGCAACCTATTTCGATACGCCCGAGGGGCTGCTGGCGGCCCACGCCGTCGCGCTGCGGGTACGCAAGGCCGGCCGACGCTTCGTGCAGACTTTGAAGACGCCGCCGGGGGCTGACCCGTTGCGGCGCGGTGAATATGAATCCCCACTGCCGGGCCCCGTGCTCGATCTCTCGCTGCTGCCGCTGGATCAGCTCGGCCCGCCTTTGTCGGCGCTCGCTGCGGACAGCCTGTTGCCGCTGTTCACGACGCAGGTCCGGCGGCGCGTCGTGCTTCTGGATCTGCCGGACGGCGTGGTCGAACTCGCCGTTGACGAAGGCTGGATCGAGGCCGCCGGCCGCCGCGAACCGATCTCTGAAGTCGAGCTGGAACTCAAGTCCGGCGACACCGGCGCCCTTTACGAACTGGCGCTGGCGCTGCTGGACATCGCGCCGCTGCGCATCGGGACGGCCAGCAAGTCGGAGCGAGGCTATGCCCTCGCGCGCGGCACGCGTGCCAAGGCGACGAAGGCGCGCCCCACGCTCCTGTCGGCCGACGACACGGCGGATGCGGCCATCCTGTCCATCCTGTCCGGCTGCCAGCGGCACCTGATTGCCAACCTGCCGGTCGCCGAGGCGGGGCAGGATGTGGAGGGAGTGCATCAGACGCGGGTGGCGCTGCGGCGCCTGCGCTCGGCTCTCGCCTTGTTCCGCCGCGAGATACCGGCGCCCGCCGTATTGGCATTGTCGGCAGACTCCCGCCGTCTCGCGCGTGCACTGGGGGCCGCCCGGAACTGGGACGTCTTCATCAGCTCGACCATCCCCGACATGGCGGCGCAGCAGTTGCCCGACGTGGATTTCCACGGCGTCGCAACTCTGGCAGGCCCCCTGCGCGCGGCGGCATATGACGAGGCCCGCACGGCGCTCGTCGACCAGCAGACGACGCATTTCCTGCTGGCGCTGGGACGAACGATCGAGCGGCGGAGCTGGCGCAACGATATCGACGGCAGCCAGCTCGCGGTGCTGACCGGCCCGGCCCGCGATTTTGGGGCGCGGGCTCTCAGCCGCCTGCATCGCAAGGCGTTGAAGCAGGGGCGCCATCTCGACCGCCTCGAGCCCGAGGCCCGTCACGAGCTTCGGCTCACCCTGAAGAAACTGCGCTACGCGGCGGAATTCTTCCTGACCCTGTTCGACGATGGCCCGCGCGCGTCGGACTACCTCAAGCGCCTGGCGTGTCTCCAGGATACGCTGGGCGTTGCCAATGACAGGGCGACGACGTCCGGGCTGCTTCAGGCGATCGCCGCGGGCAGCCGCGATCCCGACATCCATCGTGCCATCGGCACGATCATCGGATGGCAAGCCCATGCGGGCACCGCTGGTGCCTCCACATTGGAGCGCGAATGGCGGGGCTTCCGGAAATCTGCGCCGTTCTGGTCGGATTGACGGTGTCGCCGGCCGGTCCCCCAAGCGGAGCCGATGGCTCGACGACGATTCACAGGAGAAGCCAATGCCGCGCCAGTTCGATGCCGAGGAGGTCCATGCGGCACTCGGCTATGCCCGGCTGGTCGAGGCGCTGCGTGCGGCCTTCCGGGCGGAGGGCGAGAGGATGCCGACCCGCCTGTCCTACTCTGTCGGCACGGACGCGGCGCCCGGCCACCTGCTGTGCATGCCGGCCTGGCGGCGGGGCGAGGCGATCGGTGTCAAGCTGGTCAACGTCTTCCCCGGCAATACGGCCCGTGGGATGGGCGCGGTGTCCTCGCTCTACGTTCTGTTCGACGGCGAGACGGGCTCGCCATCGGCGATCATCGATGGCGAGGCGCTGACCAACCGGCGGACCGCTGCCGCTTCGGCGCTGGCGTCGAGCTACCTGTCGCGCCCCGACAGCCGCACGCTGTTCATCGTCGGGACCGGCCATGTGGCGGCCCATCTCGCCGGCGCCCACCGCGCGGTACGACCGATCGAGCGCGTGCTCGTATGGGGCCGGCGGCCCGCCCAGGCGGAGGTCCTCGCCGAGCGTCTCTGCGAAGCGGGTTTCGCGACCTCGCCGGTCGCCGAGATCGCCGAGGGCCTCGCCGAGGCCGATATCGTGAGCTGCGCTACGACCTCGCGCGAGCCGCTCGTGCGTGGCGACGACGTCCGCCCGGGCACCCATGTCGACCTGATCGGCGCGTTCACGCCGCAGATGCGCGAAAGCGACGACGCCCTCGTCATGCGCAGCTCGGTGTTCGTCGACACGCGCGCAGGGGCTTTTTCGGAAGCCGGCGACCTGCTGATGCCCCACGGTGCGGGTCTTTGGTCGACCGACCGGGTTCGCGGTGAACTGCACGACCTCTGCGCCGGTCTCGTCGAAGGCCGCCGGGACCCCCGCGAGATCACGCTGTTCAAGTCCGTGGGAGCGGCTCTCGAGGACCTTGCCGCCGCACGTCTCGTGGTCGAGGCTGCGGCGCCCGCGTGACCGCGCAAAAACGCGTCTCTTAGGGTGCTCCGCCCGCTGCGTCCGACCGTCCCTCCTGTACCCAAGAAGGTCTGCCATGCCTCAACTCGCGGATATTGGTATCTTCGGACTCGCCACCATGGGCGCCAACCTCGCCCGTAACGCTGCCGGAAAGGGCTTTACCGTTGCCGTTCATAACCGCAACGGAGCGCGCACCGCCGAGTTCATGGCGAACTATGCCGGCGAGGGGCGGTTCATCGCCTCCACCACCATCGCCGAGTTCGTCGCGTCGCTCGCGCGACCTCGTGCGATCATGATCATGGTCAAAGCCGGCGCACCGGTCGACGCGGTGATCGCCGAACTCGAACCGCATCTCGAGGCCGGCGACATCGTCATCGACGGCGGCAACTCGCTGTTCACCGACACCAGCCGGCGCTTCCACGATCTGGCGGCCAAGGGACTGCGCTTCCTCGGTGTCGGCGTGTCGGGCGGCGAGGAGGGCGCGCTGACCGGCCCCAGCATGATGCCCGGTGGCGAGCGCGAGGCCTATGCCCGCGTCGAGCCCCTGTTCACCCGCATGGCGGCGCAGGTGGATGGAGTGCCGTGCTGCACCTTCATCGGGCCGGAAGGGGCGGGCCACTACGTGAAGATGGTCCATAACGGCATCGAATATGCCGACATGCAGCTCATCGCCGAAGCCTATGACCTGCTGAAGACGGTCCACGGACTGTCCGCCGATGCGATCGCCGACATTTTCGCCGAGTGGAATCGCGGCGAACTCGATTCCTACCTGATCGAGAGCACGGCCGTGGTGCTGCGCAAGCGCGACGCGGGCGGTGGCGCGCTGGTCGACGTCATCACCGACGAGGCCGAGCAGAAGGGCACCGGCATGTGGACGGCGAAGTCGGCACTCGACCTCGGCGTGCCGCTGACCGCCATCACCGAAGCGGTGTTCGCCCGCACGCTGTCGAGCCGGCGTGCACAGCGGATCGCTGCCGAGAGCGTTTTCGCCCGCGCGCCGAAGGCCCTGCGCCCCGCCAGCGCGGAGGACGTGGCGGCAATCCGCGACGGGCTCTATGCCTCCAAGATCGTGGCCTACGCGCAGGGGTTCGAGGAATTGGCGACCGCTTCCGTGCAATTCGGCTGGGACTTGAAGCTCGGTGACCTCGCCACGATCTGGCGGGGCGGCTGCATCATCCGGGCGCGGTTCCTCAATCGCATCCGCGACGCCTATGGCGCTGGGCAGCCGGTCGGCAACCTGCTGCTCGAGCCGTATTTCCGGGATGCCGTGCTCGCGGCGGAGCCCAACTGGCGGCGTGTCGTCGCGGAGGCCGTGGCGCAGGGCGTGCCGGTGCCCGCGTTCGGCTCTGCGCTGTCCTATTTCGATGGTCTGCGGCGCAGCCGCGGCCCGGCCAACCTGCTGCAGGGGCTGCGCGACTATTTCGGCGCCCACACTTATGGCCGCCTCGACCGTCACGGCAAGTTCCATACCCGTTGGGCGCAGGACGGCAGCGAGATTCCCGCCTGATCCCGTTCAGCAGGAGGCCTCACGCGCGCCGGGCGCTCCATGTGTCCGGCTGTGGCCCGACCGGGTCGGTATCGGGAGCAACGGCTGCGGCGTGACGGATGAACTCGGCGATCACGTCCGCCGAGGCAGGGCGGTGCACGTAGAAGCCCTGCACGAACTCGCAGGAGGAGAGGCGCAGCAGCCTGAGCTGCTCCTCGGTCTCCACGCCCTCGACGACCACCGACAGTTTCATCGAATCCGACAGCGAGACCAGCGCATGGATCATCGTGGTCGCTTCCGGGTCGCGGCCGATATCCTGCGTGAAGGAACGATCGATCTTCACGCGGTCGATCGGGAAGGTGCGGAGGTAGCCGATCGAGGAGAAGCCGGTGCCGAAATCGTCGAGCGAGATGGTCACGCCCATCGCGCGCAGTTCGGCGAGCTTGCGGGCGGCGGAGGCGGGATCGCCGATCAGGACCCCCTCCGTCAGTTCCACCTCGATCTGGTCGGGGCGCGCGCCCCCGCGCTCCAGCAGTGCGACGAAGTTCGGAACGTAGTCGGGATCGCGCAACTGCAGTGGTGAGACGTTCACGGCGATGCGCAGAGTCGGCCAGCGGGGCAGATCCTCGCAGATGCGCCTGACGACGAAATCGCCGATCTCGCGAATGAGGCCCGTTTCCTCGGCCACAGCGATCAGTTCGGCCGGCGATACCGAGCCGTGCGTCGGCGAATGCCAGCGGATCAGCGCTTCCAGCCCCGCCACGGAGAGGTCCGAGGCCCGCACGATCGGCTGGTAGACCACGCTGAGCTCGCCCTCATGGAGCGCCCGCCGCAGGCGATCCTCGAAGCGCTTCTTCTCGAGGGAGCCTGTCTCCATCGAGGGGTCGAAAGCCAGCGGTTCCCGCAACGAGGCCGACTTGGCGCGATACATCGCCATATCGGCCTGGCGTATCAATTCGTCGGGATCCTGATCGGCGTCCGTCGCCACCGCGTAGCCGATGGCGCAGGTCACGTGGAACTCCATTCCGGCGACGGTGAACGCTCGTTCCATCGAAGCAGCAACGGCACCGGCGACATGGGCCACGTCCGCCGCCGCCGGCCCGTAGAGCAGGATGGCGAACTCGTCCCCGCCCACCCGGGAGAGGTGGGCGTTCGCCGGTACCACGCTCCGAAACCGCGCCGTCACCGCGCGGATGAGTTCGTCGCCGCCGTGATGCCCGATCGAGTCGTTCACCGCCTTGAAGCCGTTGATGTCGAGATAGACAACGGCGAGGGCGCCGGAGCGCGCGGCCTCGCGGCAGGCGGGCGAGGCCAGCAATTCGCCGAAGCCGACGCGGTTGGTGAGTTCCGTCAACGGGTCGCGGCGCGCGGCGGCGATCGCACGCTTTTCGCTCAACGACAGCGCGACCGCCATGGTGCGGGCGCGTGCGACGATCACCAGCATCATGATGCTGAAGACCAGCAGTGCGGCGGAGAGCGGCAGGAAAGCCTGCCGCAGCAGCCTCTGGCCCGGCCGGGGGGGAGTCCAGCTCAGAGCGGCGATGGGACGGTTGGAGGCGTCCTTGATCACCAGGCTGTCGGAATCCGCTTCGGGCTTGTCGACGAGGTGAAGGTCGGGAATGAGAAAGCTCGCCCCGAGTTCACCGATCCGCTGCTCGTTGAGGTACTGAACCATCACCAGCAACGGGAGCGTGGCGGGGTCGACGGTGTCGGCCCTCGACACCGGCGTCACCCGTGCGGCTCCCACGATCATCACGCCATCCGCATTGCGGGAAAAAGTGGTACGCGCCGCCAGCCGGTCGATCGGCGCATCGCGGGTCAGCGCCACAACCTGTCCCAGCAGCGCCGGCGTGACCATGTCCTCGACCTTGCCGCCTTCCTCATTGGCCGCCCAGCCATAATCGATGGTGCCTGCCGGCGAGACGATCGCCAGCCCGTCGGCGATGCCGGTCCCGGTGATGCCGGTGCCGACATTGGCGTCGATCCACTCGCGATCGCCCCGTCCATACGCCTCGAACGCTTCTTCCCACCAGGCATAGTCGTTGGTCAGTGCCTCCAGCCTGTGGCGGGCGGTGTCGAGCCCACCCCCGACCATCGTCTGGGTCGCCTGCGCCGCCTGTTCGTCGTGGCGCGAGGCCATCCACAGCGCCGTCAGCGCGACGGTGAGGAATGTGACGATCACGCCTGCGGCCAGGCAGGCCGTTATCTGTCGAATGAGGTGGCGGTCCATCGTCTCCACTTCTGCCGCAGCGCCGGCAGCACCACACATATCGCGCGGATCACGTTTCAGTCGACTGTCGCGATTTGAGGCAGATTTTAGGGATCGGTAAATCCGTTTTCAGTTGCAATCACTTCGCCAGCCTTGGGAGTCGGATTTTTCGGGCAAGTTGATTCGCACTTCAAGTTGGTCCATAAAGTATTGTGTTCATTGTATAAATTTTGGAGTTTCGTCGTGTCGTCGGAGCGTATCAAGGCGGCGACTTTCAACGAGTTTGGCGAAAATGTGGCCGCGTGTCCGTTCCATTCCGGCAGCGACAACATGCGGTCCTGGGTGCAACAGGACCTCCTCTGCTCCGCCGGAAAGCGGGAATTCCGCTTCGGCCGCTACCACGTCGCGGTAATCCAGAACGGTCGCGATCTCGCCGGTGAACTCGATTCGTTCCGTGCCGCCGTGCACGGGCATCGC
Source organism: Ancylobacter terrae (assembly GCF_045108345.1). Classification (NCBI taxonomy): domain Bacteria; kingdom Pseudomonadati; phylum Pseudomonadota; class Alphaproteobacteria; order Hyphomicrobiales; family Xanthobacteraceae; genus Ancylobacter; species Ancylobacter terrae. The sequence continues at coordinate 2,968,479 of NZ_JBJGXH010000001.1, read as the reverse complement.
CGTACCGGCCTGCTGGCGATACTCGACGATGGCGGCCGCGCCTTCGCCAACTCGACCGACGAATTGACGGCGCTGGGTGTCACTCTGTTCGAGGCCGGATTGTGCGACGATCCGGCCCGGGTGGTCGACGGCGAGACGATCGCCATTCCGATCGAGACCGTCTGCCCCGTTCTCGATCGCCCGGTGACGTTCAGCTTCTTTCCGGTCGCATTCTGCCGCAATGCCGGCAATGAGGCGGATGAACTCTACGATCCGTCGCTCAGCACGCCTTTCACGGCGATCAACATCACCTCCGATGCCTTCGCCTTTGCCCTCCTTGTCCAGGATCAAGCGCGGCGCCTTTACAAATGCGCGCCCCACGAGATCGGCTCGCGTGAACGCTGCGAGCATCTGTTCGAGACCAGCATCCAGACCTGGAACCAGATGTCGGCGAACACCATCACCGGCTATGGCAAGCGCTCGGCCTGTCCCTCGCGCACGGTCCGCCTGTCGGAGGATGGGCTGTCATGGTATGCGCCCCACAATGACCCGGTCTTTGCCGAGCGGCGCAAGCAGATGCACAGCCACGAGATGCCGATCATCTATTGCCGGCGGCTGTGCGATACATGGCTTGCCGCCCTGTTCGACGGCGGCGAGGCCGTCATCGGCCGTGAGGGTCAGAGCGGCGGCATCTTCGTCGAGTGAACGGGCGCGATGAGCTACACCAATTTCGACCTCGTCGAGGTCCGCACCATCCGTGCCGACCATAAGTCCATCTATGCGCGCACGGTGATCGCCGAAGGGACGCTGCTCGGCTTCTTCGACGGCGCGGCGCGGGTGGCCGACATCACTGAACTCGAGGCCCAACGCGGCACCGACAGCTTCTTCTGGCGTCAGTCGGTGCATCTGCGCATCGAGGGCGACCAACTGCTCTATCTGCTGCCGACTGGCGAGCCCGACGGGGTCGACTTCCTCAACCACAATTGCCGCGCCAATGCGCGCGTGGTCGACCAACTCTACGTGTACGCCGCCCGTGCCATTGCTGCCGGCGAGGAGATCCTCGCCGACTACAGGACCTTCAATCTGGTGAGCGAGGAGATCCCTTGCTGGTGTCCTGAGCCGCGCTGCATCATCTGACATGGCGGGCTTCATGCGGTACTGGCGTGTCGGCGGCGTCCTCTTCCTCATCGCGATCGAGGCGCTGCTCTATGGCTACACCTATCCCTTCTTCTCGCTCGCGCTCGAGAAACTCGGGCTGGCCAACTGGCTCATCGGGCTGAACGCCTCGCTGGCCGGGGCCGGCATCTTCCTGCTCGGCCCGTTCCTGCCGCGGCTCATCGATACGGTCGGGCTGAAGGCGGTGGTGGCCGGGCAGTTCATCATTTCCCTGCTCTCCTTCGCCGCCCTCCTCGTGAGCGACGATCTGATCGTCTGGTTCGTGGCCCGCTTCGTGATGGGCACATGCTTCTCGACGCTCTGGACGACCACCGAGATCTGGTTGAACGGCGTCGTCGAGGATCGCCATCGCGGCCGCATTATCGGCGCTTCGGGTACGCTCTACGCCGCCTGCCAGTTCGCCGGACCGCTGGTGCTGGGCGTGACCGGCGTCACGGGCGCACTGCCGATCATCGCCGCCATCGTCCCGCTCGCGGTCGGCGTCGCGGTGGTCCTCGCCGTTCCCTCCGCGATCGGCGCGGCGGAAGAGGAGGACCTGGGCGACCTCAAGGGGCTGAAGCTCGCCCTGCACCTCGCCGGAGCCCTGATCGCTTTCGGCTTCCTGGCCGGCGTTGGCGAGACGGCGCTGCAGAGCCTGCTGCCGCTCTATGGGCTCGCCTATGGCCTCGACGACGCCAATGCTTCCTACCTCGTCGCCGTCTTCAGCCTCGGCGAAGCGGTGCTGGTGGCGGTGCTGGGCTGGCTGGCGGATCGGTGGGGGCGGGCGAGGACGATGAACCTGTGCACCGTCCTTGCCATCGCCACCATGCTCGCCCTGCCGTTCGTGATGGAGATGCCGGTGCTGCGCGTCGCGGTGCTGTTCCTGGCCGGTGGCGTGATCTCGGGGCTCTACACGCTCGGTGTCATCCTGATCGGTCAGGATTATCGCGGTTCCCGGCTGGCGACGGTCTCGACCGGTTTTGCCATGGCTTATTCGGCGGGCTCGATACTCGGTTCGACCCCGATCGGGGCCGCCATCGACCTGTTCGGCCCGCAGGCGCTGCCGCTCTCCATCGCCGCAGGCTTCCTTGTTCTCGGCGGCCTGATGCTGCGCCGCCGCGCCTGATGGCGGCAAAATATGTGCGATGCAGCCATTGCGCTGCAGCGTACGTCTTTCGTCGGGGTGGTCATTTAACAAAATTCTCCTACGAAATCAGCGACCTCAGAGGTGCGGCGGGTTGCCGCACATTTGTGCGGCGCCGTGACGCCAAGGAGATCGAGCGCCATGACCTTCATCGACATCGCCGGCATCAAGGTCGACGCGGGCCTCTATGATTTCGTGAACGGCGAAGCCATCCCGGGCACCGGCGTGGAGCCGGCGGCGTTCTGGACCGGGCTCGCGGCGCTGCTCGCCGACCTCGGCCCGCGCAACCGGGCGCTGCTCGATCACCGCGACGCGCTGCAGGCGCGGATCGACGACTGGCACCGCGCCCATCGCGGCCAGCCTTGGGACCAGGACGCCTACGAGACCTTCCTCGCCGGGATCGGCTATCTCGAGCCGGAGCCGGCGCCGTTCCGGGTAACGACCGACGGCGTCGACGACGAGATCGCCCGCATCGCCGGGCCGCAGCTGGTCGTGCCGGTGACCAATGCGCGCTATGCGCTAAACGCCGCCAATGCCCGCTGGGGTAGCCTCTACGATGCGCTCTACGGCACGGACGCCCTGCCCGAGGACGACGGCGCCAGCCGCGCCAACGGCTTCAATCCGGTGCGCGCCGCCCGTGTGGTGGCCTATGCCCGCGCCTTCCTCGACGAGGCCGCGCCGCTGGCCGGCGCCAGCCATGCCGATGCCGCCGGCTATGCGGTCGCCGATGGCACGCTGCGCGTGACGCTGAAGGATGGCTCCATCGCCGCGCTCGCCGATCCCGCCCGGTTCGTGGGCTATGCCGGCGAGGCGGCCGGCCCCTCTGCGGTGCTGCTCACCCATAACGGCCTGCACATCGAGCTGCGGATCGACCGCGCCCATCGCGTCGGCCGTACCGATGCCGCTGGCATCGCCGACGTCGTCATCGAGGCGGCGATCACCACCATCGTCGACTGCGAGGACAGCGTCGCGGCGGTGGATGCGCCGGACAAGGTCGACGTCTACCGCAACTGGCTGGGGCTGATGCTCGGCACCCTCTCGGCCCGCGTCGCCAAAGGCGCCTCGACCATCGAGCGGCGGCTTGAGCCGGACCGGGTCTACACCGCCCCGGACGGGGGCACCCGCATCCTGCACGGGCGCAGCCTGCTGCTGGTGCGCAATGTCGGCCACCACATGATGACCGACATCGTGCGCGGCCCCGACGGCGGGGAGGTGCCCGAGACGCTGGTCGATGCCGCCATCACCGCGCTGATCGCCATCCACGACCTTAAGGGCAACGGCGCGCTGCGCAACAGCCGGGCCGGATCGATCTATATCGTCAAGCCCAAGCTGCACGGGCCGCAGGAGGTCGCCTTCGCGGTCGAATTGTTCGCCCGCGTCGAGGCGCTGCTCGGGCTGCCGCCCAACACGCTGAAGATCGGCATCATGGACGAGGAGCGGCGCACCAGCGCCAACCTCGCCGCCTCGATCTATCCGGCACGCGAGCGCGTCGTGTTCATCAATACCGGCTTCCTCGACCGCACCGGCGACGAGATCCACACCGACATCGAGGCCGGCCCGGTGGTGCGCAAGGGCGAGATGAAGGCCGCCGCCTGGCTGCCCGCCTATGAGGACAACAATGTCGATGTCGGCCTCGCCGTCGGCCTCGACGGCCACGGCCAGATCGGCAAGGGGATGTGGGCGGCACCCGACCGCATGGCCGACATGCTGGCGCAGAAGGTTGCCCATCCGCGCGCTGGCGCCAACACCGCCTGGGTGCCCTCGCCGACCGCCGCCACCCTGCACGCGCTGCACTATCACGCGGTCGACGTCGTCGCCCGGCAGGCGGAGCTGCGCCATCGCCAGCGCGCCTCGCGCCGGGCGTTGCTGGCGCTTCCCGTGGTCGATCGCGGCAACTGGGACCCGGTCGAGGTGCAGCAGGAACTGGACAACAACATTCAGGGCATCCTTGGCTATGTCGTACGCTGGATCGACCAGGGCATCGGTTGCTCCAAGGTGCCGGACATCCACGACGTCGGCCTGATGGAGGACCGCGCCACGCTGCGGATCTCCAGCCAGCATGTCGCCAACTGGCTGCTGCACGGCATCGTCACGCCGGCCGAGGTCGAGGCGACGCTCAAGCGCATGGCGGTGGTGGTCGACCGGCAGAACGCCGACGATCCGCTCTACAGGCCGATGGCGCCCGAGTTCGACGGCATCGCCTTCAGGGCGGCGCGCGACCTCGTCTTCGCGGGCCGCACCCAGCCCAACGGCTATACCGAGTTCATCCTCACCGCCCGCCGCCGCGAAGCCAAGGCGGCGCGCGCCGTATAGCGTTTCCTCCCCAGCCGCTGCGCGTGGCCGGACGCCGGCCCTGAAGGTTGCCGGCAGGATCAAACTCCGCTACCGCGTTACAGCCCGCCGCCATCGGCATGGCGGCGGGCGGCGGCGGGCGGCGGCGTGCGCTGATCCCGCAGCCGCCGTGCCCGAATGCGAAGGGAACAGCCTGATGCGCGCCTGCTTGCTGAAGATCGTCAAATGGACAGCGATCATCGCGACCGCCTGCCTGCTGACCTTCCTCGGCGTGCGGATCTACGATACCCAGCGCGGCCTGCCGCTGGAGCTGTGGCACACCTATGTGCCCGAGGAGATGAGCATCGCCGATCTCGATCGCGGCGGCTGGGGCGACTACCTCAAGGCGGAAGACGCGGCCTTCGCCGGGGTCCGCGCCGAAGTGACCGAGAGGCTCGATGCCAGCGAGCGCGTGCCGGTCAACCGCTACTTCGACGGCAGCCCGGTCTATCCGGGGCATTTTGCGCAGGACTGGAATCGGTCCTACGAGTTGCGGCCAGACGGCCCGCCGAAAGGCGTCGCCGTTTTTCTGCACGGGCTGACCGATTCCCCCTACAGCCTCCGCCACATCGCCCGGCGCTACCGCGACCAGGGCTTTGTCGCCGTCGCCATCCGCCTGCCCGGGCACGGCACGGTGCCCGGCGGGCTCACCGACGTGACCTGGGAGGAATGGCTGGCCGCCACCCGCCTTGCCGTGCGCGAGGCGCGCCAGCAGGTTCCCGCGCCCCTTCCGCTGCACATCGTCGGCTTCTCAAATGGCGGTGCGCTGGCGATGATGTACGCGATGGAGGCGCTGGAGGATAAGCAGCTTGCCCGTCCGGACCGCCTGATACTCATCTCGCCGATGGTCGGCATCACCGCCTTCGCCCGTTTCGCCGGGGTCGCCGGATGGCCGGCCTTCTTCCCGGCCTTCGCCAAGGCCGCGTGGCTCTCCATCCTGCCGGAATTCAATCCCTTCAAGTACAACTCCTTTCCGGTCAACGGCGCGCGCCAGTCCTTCCAGCTCACGCAGGCCCTGCAGGCGAAGATCGTCCGGCATGAGCGCGAGGACCGGCTCGCCGGCCTGCCGCCGGTGATGACCTTCCAGTCGGTGCTCGATTTCACCGTGAGCACGCGGGCCGTCATCCGCGCGCTGTACAACCGCCTGCCGGACAACGGCAGCGAACTCGTGCTGTTCGACCTCAACCGCGGCACCAAGATCGGCCTGCTGTTCTCCACCCGCGCGACCACGGCGGTGAACCGGCTGCTGCCGCCGGCGCCCCGTCGCTACGGCACCACCATCGTCACCAATGCCGGGCCGGATACCGGCGCGATGGTGGCACGGGTCACGCCGGCGGGCGCGACCAGCGAGGAGACCCGCGACCTCGGGTTCTCCTACCCGCTGGGCGTCTTCTCGCTGTCGCACGTCGCATTGCCGTTCCCGGTATCCGATGAATTGTATGGATTGCAGCCGGATTCCACCGAGGAGTTCGGCATCCAACTCGGCAATATCGCGGCCCGGGGTGAGCGCGGCTCTCTGATCGTCAATCTCGATTCGCTGCTGCGCATGTCGTCGAACCCGTTCTATCCCTACCTGCTCTCCCGCGTGGAAGCCGCGATGGCGCCCGCCCCGGCGCCCTAGACCCGCGCCCGGCCGCCCGCAGACGTTCGATCGGGACGGCTCGTTCTGCAGAACATCGCCATCGAAGGAGAACGGCGTGTGATTACCCAGGAGTCCGCGGCAGCATCGAAGCCGGCCGGCAGCGTGCTGCTCGTCGTCTGTGCGGCCATCGTCATCGCTGCCGGGCTCTATTTCACCCGCTCGATCTTCGCGCCCGCGGCCTTTGCGCTGTTCGCGATCGCGATCGTCTGGCCGATGCAGAAGATGCTGGAGACGCGGGTCTCGCGCTTCGCGGCGCTGCCCGTCACGCTGCTGCTGACCATCGTCGTCATCGCCGGGCTCGGCGGTTTGATCGCCTGGGGGCTGGGGCAGATCGGCCATTGGGCCTTCGCCAACACCGCCCGCTTCCAGGCGATCTACCTGTCCTCGACGCAATGGCTGGAAGAGCACGGCATCTTCGTCGTCGGCATCTTTGTCGAGACCTTCAACGTGATGTGGCTGGTGCGGGTGTTCCAGGAGATCGCCTTGCGGGTCAACTATCTGATCGGCTTCTCGCTGCTGGTCTTCATCTTCACCACGCTCGGCATATTGGAGGTGCCCTCCTTCAAGGCGCGGCTGGAGCGGATGGGCAAGGACGGCGGCGGGCGGAACCTGTCCGAATCCATCGCGCGCATCTCGGCGAAGTTCCGCCGCTACATGCTGATCCGCACGGTGGCGAGCGTTCTGACCGGCGTGACGATCTGGGTATTCACCCTGTTCGTGGGGCTGGAACTCGCCACCGCCTGGGGGGTGATCGCCTTCGCGCTGAACTATATTCCGTTCCTCGGCCCGGCCGTCGCCATGGTGCTGCCCGCGCTGCTGGCCATCATCCAGTTCGAATCCTGGCAGATGGTCGTCTTCGTTTTTCTCGGGCTCGGCGCCATCCAGTTCTACATCGGCAGCTATCTCGAGCCCCGGCTGGCCGGCGCGACACTCTCGATCTCGCCGTTCCTCGTGCTGCTCTCGGTGTTCTTCTGGAGCTTCCTGTGGGGCATCCCCGGCGCCTTCATCGGTGTGCCGCTGACCATCGCCTTCCTGACCATCTGCGAGCAGTACCCGCAGACCCGCTGGATCGCCACGCTTCTCTCGGGGCCGGGTGACGCGCCCGATGCTCCCTCGACCTGACGCGGACCCCGCCGCTCAGAAGCGTTGTTCCGCTGCGGCTTCCAGACCCTTCAGGGCATCCGAGCGCGGCCGGAAGCGGGCGAGCCGCGCGTCCCAGCGATAGCTCGTCTCGACGACGCGCCGGAACGGCTTTGGCCGACGCTCGCCCTCGCAGGCTGGCTCGGTCGATGTCCGCCGGTCGGTCACCCGGGCGACAATGCTCCGGTAGGGGGATCCGGGCGCGGCCGGCCGGGTGCCGAAGCCGAGGGTCTGCGCTTCCTCCCAGCCGCAATAGCGCGTGCCGAAGGTGAAGAACGTGTCGACCATCTCGAGGTGTCCCTTGCGCAGGAACACCAGCGCCGTGGTGACATAGCTCTGGCTGGAATTGAAATGCTCGCTGCGGATAACCAGCGCCTGATCGCGTCGCCCGATATCGAGGCGGGCGGGTTCGCTGAAACCGGTAAACCGATCCATTTCCAGCGCCGCCGCATCGACGAGCCGTGGCGCGGGGCGCGGCTCGAATACGGCCAAAAGCGTCCGGGCCTCGTCTTCGTCCGAACCGAGGTCGGCGAGGATGGCGAGCATCTCGTGACCCTCCGCATCGAAGTGCAGGGCCTGCACGGCACTGACCGCCACGGATTGCGAGGCGCGTTCACCCGGCTCGGGCCTCGTCAGAGACCGCAGGTGCTCCGGCAGCGTTCCGCTCGCCTTGCCCGCCTCAAGGACGAGATCCGGCAGAATCTGGCGGAGCAGGTCGAGCGCGGTCGTTCCCGGTGATCCGGGAACCGACATCCCCACATCCATGGATACGGGATTGCCGGTCGTTCCCGCCCGGCCGATCCCGGCCTGGGCCAGCAGGCAGGCCAGCACGAGAACGGCAGAGCCTGCGATCGAGCGGACGGTTCCGATACGCGCGGTCATGACGGAAGCTTGCGGGGTTTCGTCGCGGTGATCAATGCCCCGGGTATCAGGTGCCGCGCGGTTTGGCGCGGTTGGTCGGTAATGCCCGCGCGGGATCCTCCGGCCAGAAATGCCGCGGATAGCGCCCGCGCATGTCGGCCCGCACATCCCGCCACGACCCCTGCCAGAAGGTCGGCAGGTCCCGCGTCGTCTGGATCGGTCGGTGGGCGGGCGACAGCAGCGACAGCACGAGCGGAATGCGCCCGCCGGCGACGGAGGGATGGCGGTCGAGGCCGAACAGTTCCTGCACCCTGACGGCAAGCGTGGGCCCTCCCTCGGCGGCATAGTCGATGGGCAGCCGCGATCCGGTCGGCGCCTCGAAATGGGTGGGGGCCTCGGCGTCCATGCGCCGGGCGAGGTCCCACGGTAAGAGGGCGGTCAGCGCCTGTCCCAACGCCTCGGCATCGATGGCGGCGAGCGTCGTGCGGGCGCCGAGTGCCGGTGCGAGCCACGTCTCGGCCGTAGCCGCGATCTGCGCCTCCGACAGGTCCGGCCAGAGGTCGGGTGCGGCGGCGGCGAGGAAGCGGGCCCGGTCGAGCCATTGCCGCTGGGAAGCGCTCCACGGAAGCCGGTCGAGCCCGCGCGCCACGGCGGCGCTCGCCAGCATGCGCGCCGTGGTCAGGTCCGGCGTGAGCGCAGCGGGCCTCTCGGCCAGGACGAGCGCCCCGAACCGGCGCACCTGGCGCGCGCGCACCGCGCCTGCGGCGGCATCGAAGACGACTTCCGTCCCGTCCGCGATCGCCGCCCCGAAATCGGCCAGCAGTTCGGCTTCGCCAAGCTCCGCGGCGAGCGTGATGCGGGCCTCCTCGGCGGTCCCGGTGGTTTCGGCAATGGCGAGATAGCGGGCGCGGGCGAGCGGGGAGGCGGGATCGAGCGCGGCGCCGCGCCCGTTCGCCATTACGAAGCGGCGCCCGTCGCCGCGCGCCCGCGCGATGCGGTCGGGATAGGCGAGCGCCAGCAATGCGGCCGGTGCCGACGGACGCGTCGTATCGGTCTTCTCGCCGTCCGCGCCGGCCTCGCGGGTCCAGCGCTCGGCCAGCCGCCGGGCCTCGCCTCCGCGCGGCGAGCGGTCGCGCCGGAAGCCGTCGAGGCGATGGGCCAGATCGACGTCGTCGCCCCCCAACCCCCGCTCGGTCACCACGGCGGCGATCTCGGCGGCGAGCGGACCTGCTCCGCGTCGCGCCCCCTCGAACACCATCCGCGCGAGCCGTGGCGCCAGCGGCAATCGGGCCATCGCGATGCCCATCCCGGTCGGGCGGTCGTCCCCATCGAGTGCCCCGAGAAGGCGCAGCAACGCTCTTGCCTCGGTCACGGACGGGCCGGGAGGCGGGTCGAGGAAGCGCAGCGTGCCGGGGTCGTGAACGCCCCACACCGCGAGGTCGAGCACAAGGCCGGACAGGTCGGCAGCGAGGATCTCCGGCGTCGCGAAGGGCGGCAGGCTCGCCGTCTCGCCCTCCGACCAGAGCCGGATGCAGACGCCGGGCTCGGTGCGGCCCGCGCGACCGCGCCGCTGGTCGGCGCTGGCGCGCGACACCCGCACCATCTCGAGCCGCGTCAGCCCCACCCCCGGCTCGAAGCGCGGCACGCGGGCCAGCCCTGAATCGACCACGATGCGCACGCCCTCGATGGTCAGGCTGCTTTCCGCGATCGAGGTGGCCAGCACCACCTTGCGCCGGCCCGGCGGCGCGGGGCTCACGGCGCGGTCCTGCTCGCGGGCGTCGAGCATCCCGTGCAGCGGGGCGATGTCGATCCGCTCGTCCCGGATGGTATCCCGCAGTAGCGTTTCGGTGCGGCGGATCTCGCGCCCGCCCGGCAGGAAGGCGAGTATCGAACCCGTCTCGCTCAGGAGCGCGCGCAGGATCGCATCGGCCATCTGGCGCTCGATCGGTGCGCGCGCCTCCCGGCCGGCATAGAGGGTTTCGACCGGAAAGGCGCGGCCGACGCTCTCGACCACCGGAGCGCCGCCCATCAGCCCCGCCACCCGCGCGCCGTCGAGCGTCGCCGACATGACGATGAGCCTGAGGTCGGGCCGCAGCCCGGATTGCGCGTCGAGCGCCAGCGCAAGGCCGAGATCGGCGTCGAGGCTGCGCTCGTGGAATTCGTCGAACAGCACCGCGGCGACGCCCGACAATTCGGGATCGTCCAGCACCATGCGGGTGAAGATGCCCTCGGTGATCACCTCGATGCGGGTGCGGGGACCGACCCGCGAGCCGAGCCGCACCCGGTAGCCGACCGTCTCCCCGACGGTCTCGCCCAGCGTCGCGGCCATGCGGGCCGCGGCAGCCCGGGCCGCGAGCCGACGCGGCTCCAGGACGAGGATGCGACCCCCCGCCCCCCACGGTTCGGTGAGCAGAGCGAGCGGCACGCGGGTCGTCTTGCCGGCGCCGGGCGGCGCCACGAGCACGGCCGTGCTGCCGGCGCGCAGCGCCGCGAGCAGGTCCGGCAGAACCGCCTCGACCGGCAGCGCCGCCTGGGACGGCGGTTGGGAATGCTGGATGACCATGGCGCCAGCACATAGCAGAACTTCGGCGCCCACGTCGCATCGCGCCGGACGCTCGCGCTCGGGAACTGTTGGGGCGGTCAGCGCGAACCGCTGAGCGAGACGCAGACGATGCCGCTGACGATCAGCGCGATCCCGGCGAGCTTCAGCGCGGATACCGGCTCCTGGAAGATCAGCGCGCCGGCTGCCGTCGTCAGGCAGATGCCCAGCGCGACGAAGGGATAGGCGATGGACAGCGGCACCGACGCCAGCACCGCCAGCCACAGCGCGACGCTGGAGGCGAACAGGGCAAGGCCGGCAATGACCGGCAGCGAGGTGGCCACCGACCAGAGCAGCCCGGCATAATCCTTCGCCGCGATCAGTTGCTGGATCTGGCGATCGGTCATGCCGAACTTCAGGGCGACCTGCGCCAGGGAAGTCAGGGCGACGCTGGCGACGATCATCGCGATGGTGGCGGCCTTCATCTCATCCTCTCACGCCCGCGACGGGCTCTCCTATGCCGCGAGCAGCATGATCGCGCCGATCAGCACCCCGGCGAGCAGGCTGTTCCAGTCGCGGATGGCGTAGATGATCGGGTCGTCGTCCATCACCCGGCGATGCGCCTGGAACAGCGCGCGCCCGAGCCAGTACATCAGGATCGGGCACACCAGCCAGAGCAGGCCCGGATGCCGATAGAGCTTCGCCACCGTGTCGGACGACACGTAGAGCGCGAAGACCGTCACCGCGTTGAAGCCCGCTGCGGCGGCGAGCGCGGCGACGATGTCGAGGTCGGACTTGCGGTAGTTGCGGTTGGTGGGATCGGGCAGATCGGCATCGACCCGCGCGGCGAGCTCGATATACCTCTTGATCAGCGCCAGCGAGGTGAAGATGAACATCGAGAAGGCGAGCAGCCATTCTGACGGCGCGACCGAGATCGCCGCGGCGCCGCCGATGACGCGGATGGTGTAGAGCGTCGCCAGAACCACGATGTCGACCAGCATCTTGCGCTTGAGCACGAAGGTGTAGGCCGTCGTCAGCACCAGATAGCCGAACAGGACGAGGGCGAAGAGCGGCGTGATGGCCAGCGCGATCCCAAGCGCGGCGACCACCAGCAGCAGCATCACCGGCAGCGCGGAGAGGATCGGCACGGTGCCCGCCGCGAGCGGGCGGCGGCGCTTGGAGGGATGCTTGCGGTCGGCGTCGATGTCGACGAGATCGTTGAGGATGTAGATCGAGGAGGCCGCGAAGGAGAAGGCGAAGAAGGCACCTAGCGCATCCAGCACCGATCCCGGGCTGAACTGGTGCGAGGCCAGCAGCGGCACGAAGACCAGAGCGTTCTTGGCCCACTGGTGGACGCGGATCAGCTTGATCCAGGCCTTCGCCTGCCCGCCGGGCGGTTCGACGACCTGCACGTCGGCGCCGGTGGCCGCGAGGGCGCGGCGTACCGACGCCGACGGGTGTACCGCGAGGCACCGGCGGGCCACGGCCCAGACCGGCAGGTCCGCCCGGTCGTTGCCGATGTAGTCGAAGCCCTTCGCGCCGAACGTCTCGACCAGCCGGCGCGCCTTGGCGTGGGCGGAGAGGTTTTCGGTGTCGGTCGAGGCGAACCAACCCTCGGCGCCGACATGAGCGGCGACGGCCGCGACATAACGCTCGTTGCTGGCCGAGGCGATGTAGACCTTGACGCCGCCTTCGCGCGCCGCGGCCATGAGCGCGAGGACACGCTCGTCATAGGGCAGGTCGGTCACGTCGAGCGGGGTCTGCGCAGCGATGGCGGCCTTCAGTACGGCCTTCCCCTGGGAGAGCAAGCCGGGGAGCCGGAAGACCCGCAGGGGATTGGCACCCAGATAGGCGAAGGCGCTCTCGACCAGCAGGTCGGAACGCACCAGCGTTCCGTCGAGATCGACCACCAGCGGCAGCGGTGCGGCCGCGCTATCGGCGGGAGTTGCCGCCACGCCCATCCGATCGCTCGCGAACTCCGGCGTGTGACGGTCGGCCATGTCAGCTTCGGGCATGGTAGCCTCGTTCATCGAGGTGCGGGCAGGTATCGGTGCGTCCGCCGCGACGGTACGCTCAGGCGTCATCATGCCCACGGAAAATGAACAAACCGGTCCCGAAGCCGTGGGAAATCGCCATTCCGAGCTTTACCGGGCCGCAAGGATCGCCGCGATGCGGTGGTGGAGTATCTGCGGCCGGCAAAAGGCTTCGGTAGGAGATTGCGGCCTAAGCTGTCGTGGCAGGAGGAACATCCATGAGCGCATCGACGGAGCCCGCGGCGGCGGCGCCTCAGGCGAATTCGGCGCGTGCCGGTATGATCGCCGCGCTCGCCGCGAGCGCGCTCCTGATCGCGGCCTGCGCACTCGCATGGCTGGTCAGCGCGCGCATGACGGGGGGCGCGGCGCCGTCCGATGCCCTGTTTCTGGCCGACGGCGCGCGCCGGATCGCGGCGGGCCAGATCCCGCATGTCGATTTCTCGGTGCCGATCGGCGCGCTGACCCTCGGGCTCTACCGGCTCGCCGAGATCGGGCTTGCCCCCATTCCTCCCTTCATCGGCATGCATCTGCTGGCCTTCGTGCTGCTGGTGCCCCTGCTGCTCGCCGCAGGGCGCCGACTGCCCCCGCTGGGCGCACTGCTGCTGGTCGGGCTCGTCGGCATGGCGGCGCTGCTGCCGTTCAACACCATCGGTCCGGGCGGGGCGACGACCGATTTCTATGCGAGCTACAACCGCTTCGGCGCCGCCTTCTCGCTGGCCTATCTCGCCTTCCTGTTCCGCGCCGATCCGGCAAGCCGAGGGATGGGCGTCCTGCTCGCCTATGCCGCCCTGTTCGCGCTGGGCCTGAAGGTCGTCTATCTCGGTGTCGTCGCCGCGCCGCTGGCCGTGCTGTTCCTCTTCGATCCGCGCTGGCGGCGGCCGGGAATCGTCGGCGCGCTGCTGACGCTGGCGGTGCTGGGGGGAATCGAGGTCACCACCGGCATGGTGAGCGCCTATGTCGCCGATCTGCGCGCCATGTCGGCGATCAATGGCGGCCGGATGGGCTATCTCGCCGTGTCGTTCATGCTGAAGAACCTCGCAGCCTGCCTCGCTGTCGGCGGCTTCGTCGGGGTTCTGGTGCTCGCGGCCCTGGCCGACCGGCAAAAGGCGGGCTGGGCCGCTGCGCTGCGCACGCCGCTCGCCATGGCGGCCGCGCTGGCGATGCTGATCCTGGCCGAGAGCCAGAGCACGGGCGGCCATGCGCTGGCCGGCGCACTGGGCCTTCTCTTCGCGCCGACCCTGCTGGCGACGTCGCCGCATTCGCGGTTTGTGGCGGCGCGGATGCTGCTCGCCGGCGGCGTGGCGCTGGCAATTGGCGGCGTCTTCGCCGGCACCGTTCTGTACAAGGGGCTCGGCAATCTCCTGCGTCAGGAGGGTGCACCGGTCTCGCCGGACTGGGCGACCCGTCTTCTGCCCGACATCGGCGTGCCGGAGCGGCGCGCAGCGACCGCGGAAGCCCGGGCCCGGCTCTACGCCGAGGCTGCGCCGGTGATGGGTGCCATCGCGGCGTCCGGCACCAGCGTGCTCGATCCGAACGACTATTTCGTGCAACTGGCGCAGTGGAAGGCAGCGGGCGACGCGCTGGCGGCGCTGGGCGCCGGCGGCGTCAATCTCGGCAAGGTCACGACGCTCGCCTTCGTCGACCTGTTCGGCCTCGCTCTTCAGGCGCCGGCACCGCGCGGGCTCAAGATCGTGCTCGATCCGGGCCGCACGGTGATGCCGATGACGGAGGCCGAGGCGCTGCGCTACCTCGCCGATGTCGACGCGGTCTTCGTGCCGACCTGCGGGCTCTACCAGCGGCCGGGGGATCCGGTCGATCTGATGGCCTCCTTCGCCCCGGTTCTGGCGGGCCACTTCACCGCCGAGGTGCTCACGCCCTGCTGGACCCTGTATCGGCGCCGCGCCTTCGCCGGCAACTGACGGCAAGACCGCTCGGGAGCCCCGCGTCCCGGCTTCTCAGGTCGGGCGCGCCGCCGGCCGCCAGCGCGTGTTCAGCTTCCGCCCGAGCCCGTCGACCAGCGGCTTCTCGATGAGGACATAGACGACGACCGACGCCGCGATCGACGCGAGGCAAACGGCCGCCACGAAGGCCCAGGGCATGGCGAGGCCGAGCTTGCGCCACACGAGACCGATCGCGTTGATGGTGAAGGGGTGCGAGAGGTAGAGCGAATAGGAGGCATTGCCACACAGCACGAGCAGCGCTTCCCCGCGCCCCCGCACCTGCGTCTCCCGTTGCAGGGCGAAGGCGGCGGCGATCATCAGCGCCGGCACGCCGGCCCAGAGGAAGCGCAGATCGCGTGCCTGCCAGCCGAGGGCGTAGAGCAGCGCGAGCGCGGCGAAGCCCGCCAGCGCCAGCGCCACGGCCGCCGGGCCCGACACCCGCCATCCCGCGAGATAGGCGGCGGCGAGGCCGATGCCGAACAGAAATTCGAGGATGATCGGATCGGTCCAGAACGCCATCATCCAGTGCTGCGCCGGCACCGAGCCGTGCAGCAGCGCGGCGAGGCCGAACAGCCCGACGAGCACGGCAAGTCCCGCGCGCGCGGGCAGCAGCAGGCACAGGCCGAACACGGCGTAGAACAGCACCTCGTAGTTCAGCGTCCAGCCCAGGATCAGGAACGGCACGGTCGCGCCCTGCGGATTGGGCCAGGGAATGAAGAACAGCGAGGCGGCAAGGTGCGCCAGGTCGATCTCGGGATGGGCGAGCTGGCTGGCAAAGAGCAGGGTCGCGACCAGCATCAGCGCCGTGAAGAACCAGTAGGTCGGCACCAGCCGGACCAGGCGGCGCAGGAAGAAGCGGCGCGCCTCGCCCGGCTTCCCGAACGCGTCGTGGCAGAGGTAGTACATGATGAAGCCGCTGACGATGAAGAAGATGTCGACGCCGCTGCCCCACTCGAACGGATTGAAACCGAACGAGGATCCCGCTCTCACGACGCCCATCTCCACCGCTTCGTGCTGCGCATGGCCGAACAGCACCATTGCCGCCGCGAGGAAACGCAGGACCTGCACGGGCGCGAGATAGTTCGATGGCGCTTTGGCCATGGCGCGGCAGTTCCTCCTCGAAACGGGCGACCGGCCGCCCATCGGGGAGCGACGGGTGCGGCTTCGACCTAGAACTACAGGAGCAGCTCTTTTCGCATCGTGAACGCGTCCACGCCCCGCTCCCCGTCCGGGTGCGGCGGCCGGCACGACGACGGCGCAGGAAACCGTTAGGTTGAATGCGTTAAGGAAGAGGGAGGGCGAGCGGGTCGTGCCGGCGGGCATGTCGCCAGAAACCGCAGGAGGACGCGTGAGCATGGCCGACAAGGCCGCGCTGACCGGCAATGCCGGGGCGCGGCGGAACGTCCTCACCTTTCAGCGACTCGTCGACGGGCTGCTCTTCCTCGCCATCGCGAGCAGCTTCGTCGTCTCCATCGAGCCGGCACCCTACGATGTCATCCTGCTGCCGCTTACGGTGGTGGCACTGTGCAGCGGCGTGCGGATCTACCCGATCTACGCGCCCTTGATCGCGCTTTTCGCGATATGGGCGTTCGGCGGGGCGATCTCGGCCACCAACGCCGCCAGCGACACCAGCGCGATCACCTATTACTTCATCTCGATCTACATGGGCTGGGCGGCGCTGCTCTTCGCCCTCATCCTCGGCGAGGATACCGAGCGGCGCGTCGTCATCCTGCGCCGGGCCTATGTCCTGGCCGCCTTCATCGGCTCGGTCATCGGCGTGGTGACCTTCTTCAATGTGTTCCCTTCACTGCAGCCGCTGTTCTGGCGGACCGACCGCGCCACCGGCTTCTTCAAGGATCCGAACGTCTTCGGCCCCTTCCTGATCCTGCCGTTGCTGCTGCTGATCCAGCGGTTCTTCTGCCGGGACATGAAGGCGTGGGACTACATCGCGCTGCTCGGTATCCTGCTCGGTCTCTTCCTCAGCTTCTCGCGCGGCGCCTGGGGCCATTTCGTTGCCTCGGCGTTGGTCATGCTGACCTGCATGTTCGTCACGGCGCCGGATCGGGCCTTCCGGCTCCGCCTCATCGTCGCGTCGCTGGTGGCGCTGGGCGTGCTCGTGGTGCTGCTGATGGTGCTGCTGTCCTTCGGCACCATCACCGAGATGATGAGCCAGCGCGCCAATCTGGTGAACTATTACGACGGCGGCGAGGGGGGGCGGTTCGACAACCAGTTCAAGGGCATGCTGGCGATCTTCGGCTTGCCGAACGGCCTGGGTCCCAAGCAGTTCGCCAAGGAGTACGGGCTGGACCCGCACAACGTCTATCTCGCCTCGCTCTATGCCTATGGCTGGCTCGGCGGCGTCGCCTATTTCGGCATGGTGTTCACCACGCTGGTCGTGGGGTTCCGCGCCCTGATGATCCGCACCCCCTGGCAACTGCCGCTGATCGCCGCCGTGTCGACCTATCTCGGCGTCGCCCTGGAAGGCTTCATCATCGATACCGACCACTGGCGGCACTATTTCCTGATCATGGGGATGGTCTGGGGGCTGGCGGCCGCGTCCTTCCGCCAGCGGATGTTGGCGCGGCGCTAAGGGGCCGCTCGCGGCGGCCGGTGCCATCTTCAGACCCGAACCGGCGTCGGCGCGACGGGAACCCGCCGCAGAACGTCAGACCGCAGGCGTGCCCGAGGCGGGGCGTACCACCACGCGCGAACCCGTCGGCACCCGGCGGTGCAGATCGATGATGTCCTGGTTGATGAAGCGCACGCACCCCGACGAGACCATCGTCCCGATGGTGGTCGGCTCCACCGTGCCGTGCAGCCGGTAATAGGTGTCGCGGCCGTCGCGGTAGAGATAAAGTGCGCGCGCCCCCAGCGGATTGTCGAGCCCCCCGTCCATGCCGCCGGCATAGGGGCCGTAGCGCTCGGGCTCGCGGGCGATCATGTTGGGCGTCGGCGTCCAGCGCGGCCATTCCGCCTTGCGCGCGATCGTCGCTTCGCCGCGGAAGTTGAACCCCTCCTCGCGCCCGACGCCGACGCCGTAACGGATCGCGCGTCCATTGCCCAGCACCAGCCAGGCGAAGCGCTGGTTCGGGTCCACCACGATGGTGCCGGCCGGCTCGCGCGTCGGGTAGGCGACCTCCCGGCGCAGGAATTGCGGGTCGATCTGGCTGATATCAACCGCCGGCACCTCGAACGGCCCGTCCTGGACCGCGCCGTACATGGCCGCCCACTGGGCCTGCTCGGGATCGATCAGGGCCATGGGCGCCCGATCGCCGCGCGCGGTGCAGGCGGCGAGGGCGAGTGGAGCGGCGACGATGAAATGGCGGCGGGAAAGCGTGGGGCGCGGCATGAAGGCGAAAACTCCGACTCGGGTGTCGGGTTCCATAAAGTCGGAGGAAATCGGCGGGTCCATATCGCCCGAGGTTCGGGACGATCATATGTTCGCGAACAATGTTGGAATGGCTGACCGCCGTGTTTGCACCGCAACAGGTGAACGGGCGGGTAAACGTATCAGTCACGCGACAGGCGCATCTGTATGAGGCGGTTGTCGCCCGTCCGCGCGGCCTCGGCGGCATCGAGCCAGATCGACCATTCCCCCGGATCGGCGGGCATTCCGTCCTCCAATGTCGCCATGCTTCCGAGCAGCATGGCGAGTTCGTCCGGCCGGCCGGTGATCTCCCACTGGTGCTCAAGGAAGAGCTACATGGCCCTGTAGGCCTGCTCGAGGGTGAGGGCATCTGCCGACATCTTCGTGCCTTCCAGGAGCGAAGCGGCCGCTCATGAGCCCTTGCCGAACAGCCGCCGGATGGCATCGACGGCTTTCCGGAAGGGTGCGAGCTCCTTTTCGAGCACGCCGGGTGCCGTACTGAACGCGTGCGCCATGCCGCCCGCGGCCGGGAGCGAAACCTCATCCGAGGTCGTGTCGAAAACGCCCAGCCCGTGCGCCGCTGCGAGGTCGAGGGCATGCTCGGTCCCGGCACCCACCGCACTCCAGGCGCCGCTGACGTAGATGAATTCGGCGCCGATATTGTACTCGGTCAGGTGCGGGTCGCCGTCATCGGGCTCGTCGGCGGCCAGCGGCCCGTTCAGCGGCGGAAACGTCTTGATCATGTCGAGGAAGAAGGCCCGCAACCGGGGCGTCGTGGCCTCGTGGTCGTCATAGGCGAGCCCCTGCTGCCAATCGGTCTGCCGCTGATACCAGGCGATGAAGCCCGCCCGGTCCGAGGGCGCAGCCGAGGGCTCGAAAACCATGATGCTGTAGCCCATGAGTGCTCCCCGGTTGCGCCGACCTTGCCATCATCGGCATGAGAGCATCGTGGCGCAACTCCCGGATGTATCCGTCGCAGCCCTGCGCTCACCGTCGGCCGCTGGCGGTGGGAAGCCGGACGCCCGGCGCCGGGCGTTCCAGCAGCACCTCGCGTCGGAACCGCACCAGCCGGGCCGGGCGGCCGCCGGTCTCGGCGCTGGTCTCGCCGGTCTCCTCGACCAGGCGCTGCTGCTCGACGAGGCGGCGGAAATTCTGCTTGTGCAGCCGCACGCCGGCCAGCGCCTCCACCGTGCGCTGGAGCTGCAGCAGCGTGAAGGCGGGCGGCATCAGTTCGAACACCACCGGGCGGTACTTGATCTTGCCACGCAGCCGGCCGATGGCCAGCGCCAGCATGCGGCGATGATCGACCGCCATCTCGACGCCGGGCAACGTGGCGGGCTCCCGGCCCGCAACCGCCTCGATGCCGCGGTCGCGCAGCGCCTCCGCCACCATGCCGGCTTCGTAAAGCAGTTCGTAGCGTTCAAGGACGCGCTCTTCGTCCCAGCCGCCGCGGTCGCCGAAGGCGAGCGAGAGCCGCTCGGCGCGACCGATGCCGGTGCGGGCATCCGGCGCGCCGGCCGCCCAGGCGCGCAGACCGGTCTCGATCAGGGAAAGAACGGCCGGGCGCCCCTCGCGCCAGTCCTCCCAGGGGAAGTAGCGGTACCAGCTCTCCCACGCCGCATCGGCGGCCGGGCGCGCCTCGCGTACCAGCGCCAGATAGGCGACGGAGAGGGCGCGCGTGGCACCGGCGCCGTCGGTCTCGCTGCGGTCGCGGTCGCCGAAAGTGTAGAGCTGCTCGACATGGCCGAGCTGCTGGTCGGTCTGCCGTTCCACCCAGGAGCGCAGGCCGGCCTCCAGCGTGCGATGCTCGCGCTCCAGCGGGCCGGAGGGCAGCGCATCGCGCGCCGCCTCGCCCTGGCTCGCGCGGCGATGGACGGCCAGCACCTTGGGTTCGTCGCCGCTCGCGGCCACGATAACCGCCCCCAGCCGGACGGCGAGCGCGCTCTCGCCTCCCGTGCCGGACGTGGACGCGGCGGAGAGATCGGCGGACGGCGGCATGGTTCCTCGTCGGGCGGGTCGGCAAATCGCGGTGCTGAGGAAAGACTAGCATGCTTGCGTGCGGCGCGCGGCGGTGGCATGCGCGGAGGACAGCGACCAGGGAGACGGCGGACGATGACCAAGCATGTGACACTGCCGGGCGGCGAGAAGGTGCCCGCGCTCGGGATCGGAACCTGGATGATGGGCGAGCGCGCGGGAGCGCGAGCCGAGGAGGCGGAATCGGTCCGGCTCGGCATCGAACTCGGCTTGCGCCTCGTCGATACCGCCGAGATGTATGGCGACGGCCAGTGCGAGAGCTTCCTCGGGGAGGCGCTGGCGGGGCTGCGCGACAAGATCTTCCTTGTTTCCAAGGTCTACCCGCAGAATGCCTCGCGCGCCGGCGTGGTCGCCGCGTGCGAGCGCAGCCTGAAGCGGCTGAAGACGGATCGGCTCGATCTCTACCTGCTCCACTGGCGCGGAGGCGTGCCGCTGGAGGAGACCATCATCGGCTTCGAGCATCTCAAGTCGGCGGGCAAGATCCGCCACTGGGGCGTCTCCAATTTCGACACCGACGACATGCAGGAGCTCTGGGAGACTCCCGGTGGCGAGGCCTGCGCCGTCAATCAGGTCCTCTACAACCTCACCCGGCGCGGGCCGGAATGGGACCTCGTGCCCTGGCACCAGGAGCACGAGATGCCGCTCATGGCCTACAGCCCGGTCGAGCAGGGGCGCCTGAAGCAGGCCGGTGCGCTGGCCGAGATCGCCGCGAAGCACGGCGCGAAGCCCTATCAGGTGGCGCTCGCCTGGACGATGCGCGACGGCGCCACGATCGCCATCCCCAAGGCGTCGAAGCCCGCGCACATGCGCGAGAATGCCGGGGCGGGGGCCGTGAAGCTGGATGCCGAAGATTTCGCGCGGCTCGATGCGGCGTTCCCCGGGCCGACCCGCAAACGCTCGCTCGAGATGCTGTAGCGGCCCGGCCGCCGTCGGGGCGCCTCAGAACGGCTCTTCGCCGCGCGCGCCGACCTCGACCAGTTCGACATTGTTCGCCGAACAGACGTCCCGCAGGCCCGGCGAGGAGACGAGGTCGGTGACGAAGGTGTGGACCTCGCTCATATGGGCGATCCGCACCGGCGCCGCCCGCTCGAGCTTCGAGCGGTCGGCCACCAGGATCACCTGGCGCGCATTGTTGATGATGGCGCGAGCGACCTGCACCTCGCGGTAGTCGAAGTCGAGCAGCGTGCCGTCATCCTCGATGGCGGAGGCGCCGATCACCGCATAATCCACCCGGAACTGGCGGATGAAGTCGACCGCCGACGAGCCGATCACCGCCCCGTCCGCGCGCCGCACCGGCCCGCCCGCCATGATCAGCTCGATGCGGGGATGGCGGTGCAGCAGCGTCGCGACGTTGAGGTTGTTGGTGATGACGAGGAGATCCTCGTGGTCGCCCAGCGCCCGCGCCACCTCCTCGGTGGTGGTGCCGATATTGATGAACAGCGAGGCGCGGTTCGGCACGATCCGCGCGGCGGCATCGCCGATGGCGCGCTTGGCGTCCTGCGCCATCGCCCGCCGCGCCTCGTAGGTGAGGTTCTCGACGCCGGAGACCACGACCGCCCCGCCATGCACCCGCGACATCAGCCGGCGCACGCAGAGGTCGTTGAGATCCTTGCGGATGGTCTGGGGCGAGACTTCGAAGCGCAGCGACAGGTCGTCGACGCTCACCCGGCCCTGTGCGCGGGCCAGGGAGAGGATGTCCTGCTGGCGGGAGGAGATAGCGTTCATGGCGGCACGCTCTTCACGGCGAGACTCGAACGGGAATTCGAGTCTCGCACGAGACGTGGCCCGACGAAAGAATGAGCCTTGCTGCAGCGCGGGATTGGAGGGTGCGCCGGGATCAGGCCTGCCGGGACAGCAGCGCTTCGGGCAGGCCGCGTGCCACGGTCTGGGCGACCAGCGCCGCCAGCACCGCCTTGATCAGATCGCCGGGTATGAACACCAGCATGGTCGACAGCGCGGCGAGCGGCGACATGCCGGTCTTCAGCACCATGCCGGCGATGCCGAGCGTGTAGACCACGAGAATGCCGCCGACGACCGCGGCGATGATCGCCGAGGCGAACACCGGCATGGCGCGCAGCGACTGCATGATCCAGCCGGCCACGAAGGCGCCCGCCACCCAGCCGGCGAGGAAGCCGGCGGTCGGGCTGAAGAAGGCGCCGAGCCCGCCGCGGCCGCCGGCGAGCAGCGGCGCGCCGAGCGCCACCACGAAGAGGAACAGCAGCACGGCGAGCGCACCCCGTCGAGCGCCCAACATGACCCCGGCCAGCATGGCGCCGAGGCTCTGCGCGGTGATCGGAACGCCGGCGGCGATGGGCACGTCGATGCGCGGAATGAGCCCCAGAACCGCGAAGAGTGCCGCGTAAAGGGCGATCTGGACGAGGCTGCGGTCCTTCATCGGCGTTTCTTCTCCGGTATGCGGGGGGCGCCGCCGCGCGCGGCGAGCGCCTCGCCCAGATGGTGGGACAGGCGCAGGGTCTGGATACAGAACGGCGCGAGAAGACGCCAGCCACCCGAGCGACCCGTGCGCGCCCGGTAGGATTCGTTGAGAGCCTGCCAGAGCGCGAACAGCAGCGGCACGAAGCGGATGGTCATGGCCACCGCCAGCGCCACCGCCCGTGGCGCCACCCCGAAAAGGGCGAGCGGGCGCAGCAGCGGCTCTACCACGTCCATCATTTCGTCCATCCGCGTGGTCATCGTCACCGCGTTGGCGAGCAGCACCATCGCCGCGAGCCGCAGCGCCGTGACGAGGCCGAGGCGCGGGTCGCCGATCCACCAATGAAACGCGAACAGGATGGCCAGCAGCGGCAGCAGCGGACGCAGCAGGCGGACTTGGCCCAGCGCCGCCCGCCCCAGCGCCGCATACAGCGCGAGCACGGCCGCGAGCAGCGCGGCCATCGCTCCCAGATTGTCGCTCAGCGTCGCGGCGAAGCTGATGGCGGCGAGCGCGCCGAGCTTCAGGCCCGCCGGCAGGCGGTGGGCGAAGGTTGGGGGGGCGAGATAGAGCGAGATCACCGGCGGTCTCCGGGCGCGAGCGTGCCCAGGTCCGGCCAATCCTCCATCGCCTGCGCCTCGGCGGCTGCGCTGTAGGCCGGAGCGACCGCCTCGGGCGGGCCGTCCATCCGTACCCGGCCGGCCTCCAGCCAGATCAGCCGGTCGAAGCTGGCGAAGGCATCGAACTCATGCGCGATCATCACCACCTGCTGCGGCAGGCCGGCAATCAGGCGTTCGAGGCGGCGGCGGGTCGGCAGGTCGAGGCACGAAAACGGCTCGTCGAGCACCATCACCGCCGGGTTCATCACCAGCACGGCGATGATGCAGAGCAACTGCTTCTCGCCTTCGGAAAGCTGCTCGACCGGACGCTCGGCCCAGTGCGCCCGCCCGAACCGCTCCAGCGCGCCATGGGCGGCCGCCCGCGCCGCCTTCCGGGCGACGCCGGTCTGTTCGAGGCTGAAGGCGACCTCCTCGGCGACCGTCGGGAAGATTATCTGGTGGTCCGGGTTCTGGAAGATGAAGCCCACGAGGCGGGGCAGCGCATCCGGCTCCGTCGCCGCATCGACGCCGTGGACGACGACGCGACCCGCATCCGGCTTCAGCAAGCCGTTCAGCAGGCGTACCAGTGAACTCTTGCCCGATCCGTTCTCGCCGATGATCCCGATCCGCCGCTCCGACAGCGTGAGGCTGAGATCGGCCAGCACGGTGCGCCCGCCGCGCCGCAGCGTGACATTGTCGAGGATGACGCTGGCGCCGTCGGTCGTCATGGAACCGGTATCCGCTTGAGCGCGCCGCAGCGCCGGCCGGCCCGCATGCCGGCAGCGCTCCTTTAGCGGGCGCGCGGGCACCTGTCGCGCCCCTTTGGCGATCGCCCCCGTTTGTCGGGCTGCGGCGCGGGCCCGGAAGCGGCCGCGCCGCACCCTGACGCATGCTGCGTTGCATCCAAACGAAAGCGCGAATGTTTCGTTTTTTCGATGTTGCGCGCGAAAGAACCTTCGCTTAGGCTCAAAACGAATATAAAAACGAAAGCGTTCCTGACCAATCGGAACGCATCCAGGGAGACGCGCCTTGAGCGCAGCAAGCCCCGATCCGGCCATCGGCCTTGATCCCGTCTACGACCTCGCCATCATCGGCGGCGGCGTCAACGGTTGTGGAATCGCCCGTGACGCCGCGGGGCGCGGCGCCTCCGTCGTGCTGCTGGAGCAGGGCGACCTTGCCGGCGCCACTTCGTCCGCCTCCACCAAGCTGATCCATGGTGGCCTGCGCTATCTGGAGCATTACGAGTTCCGGCTGGTGCGTGAGGCGCTGATGGAGCGCGAAGTGCTGTGGGCGATGGCGCCGCACATCATCCGGCCGCTCCGCTTCGTGCTGCCCCACCATGCCGGCCTGCGCCCGGCCTGGCTGCTACGGCTCGGGCTGTTCCTTTACGACCATCTGGGCGGGCGCAAGCTGCTGCCGGCGACGCGCACGGTCGATCTCACCCAAGACGTCACCGGCCGTCCGCTGCGGGCCGACTACCGGCGCGGTTTCGAGTATTCCGACTGCTGGGTGGAAGACAGCCGGCTCGTGGTGCTCAACGCGCTTGACGCTGCCGAGCGCGGCGCCGACATCCGCCCGCGCAGCCGCGTGGTCTCGGCCGAGCGCGGCGCCGATCACTGGCGGCTCGACGTCGAGAACATGGAAGGGCGCGGTCGCGAGACCATCCGCGCCCGCGCGCTGGTCAACGCCGCCGGCCCCTGGGTGCACGAGGTGCTCTCGCGCATCGTCCGCGCCAACGAGCCGGCTTCGGTGCGTCTCGTGCAGGGCAGCCACATCGTCGTGCGCAAGCTCTACGATCACGACCGCGCCTACATCTTCCAGAACGGCGACGGCCGCATCGTCTTCGCCATTCCCTACGAACACGACTTCACGCTGATCGGCACCACCGATCGCGACTACAAGGGCGCGCCGCACGAGGTCGCCGCCTCCACCGAGGAGATCGCCTATCTCTGCGCGGCGGCGAGCGAGTATTTCCGCTCGCCCGTCGCCCCCGCCGATGTCGTGTGGACCTATTCCGGTGTGCGTCCGCTCTATGACGACGGCGCCTCCAAGGCGCAGGAGGCGACCCGCGACTACGTGCTGGAACTCGATGACGGCGAGGCCGGCGCGCCCCGGCCCGCATTGCTCTCGGTGTTCGGCGGCAAGATCACCACCTATCGCCGCCTGGCCGAGCACGCGATCGAGAAGCTGAAAGGCCATCTCGACGCCGCCGCCAAGCCCGCCTGGACCGGCGGCGCCGGCCTGCCGGGCGGTGATTTCGGCGTGTTCGATACCCCGCGGGTGCTGGCCCAAGTCCTGCGCGCGCACCCCTTCCTCGACGAGGCGCTCGCCGCCCGGCTGGTGCGCGCCTACGGCACGCGGGCGCTGCGCCTGCTCGACGGGGCGCGTTCGTCCGCCGATCTCGGCCGCGTCTTCGGCGCGGACCTCACCGAGGCCGAGGTTCTCTATCTGATGCGCGAGGAATGGGCCCGCACCGCCGCCGATGTGCTCTGGCGCCGCTCCAAGCTCGGCCTGCGGCTGCGCAAGGACGAGGCCGCTGCGCTCGAGGCGTTCATGGCGGAGCAGATCCGGGGCGGCCGTTCCGCCCGGGTCGCGGCGGCGGGAGATGCCGCATGAGCCTCGTTCTGGAGAATATCCGCCGCGAGGTCGCCGGACAGGTCCATATCCGCGATATTTCGCTGGAACTGGCCGATGGCAGCCTGAACGTCCTGCTCGGCGCGACGCTCGCCGGCAAGACCTCGCTGATGCGGCTCATGGCCGGCCTCGACGCGCCGACCTCGGGGCGCGTGCTGGTCGACGGCCGGGACGTCACCGGGCTACCGGTGAAGAAGCGCTCGGTGGCGATGGTCTACCAGCAGTTCATCAACTACCCCGCGCTGAGCGTCTACGAGAACATCGCCTCGCCGCTGCGGGTCGCCGGCATCGCCAGAGCCGAGATCGAGAGCCGCGTCCGCGCCGCGGCGAAGCTGCTCAAGCTCGAGCCCTATCTGGAGCGCCGCCCGCTGGAGCTGTCGGGTGGCCAGCAGCAGCGCACCGCCATCGCCCGCGCGCTGGTGAAGCGCGCCGCGCTGGTGCTGCTCGACGAGCCGCTGGCCAATCTCGACTACAAGCTGCGCGAGGAACTGCGCGAGGAACTGCCGCGCATCTTCGCCGAGAGCGGCGCGGTGTTCGTCTACGCCACCACCGAGCCGACCGAGGCGCTGCTGCTGGGCGGCTCGACCGCGACGCTGCTCGAAGGCGCGCTGACCCAGTTCGGCCCCACCGCGCAGGTCTATCGCCACCCGCGCGACCTCGCCACGGCGCGGGTGTTCTCCGATCCCCCGATCAACACGATCCGCCTCGTCAAGTCGGGCGGCGCGGTGCGGCTCGCCACCGGCGGCACGGCGCCGGCGGCGGGCGTGCTCGCCACGGTGCCGGACGGCGCCTATGTCATGGGCGTGCGTGCGCACCATCTCGCCGTCGACGAGACCGTGTTCGACGGCGAGCGCATTCACCCCTCCGGCGCCGCGGCGGGCGGTCTGATCCGGCTCAACGCGGTGGTCTCCGTGGCCGAGATCACCGGCTCCGAGAGCTTCGTGCACATGGATGTCGGTGGCGCCGGCGAGGGCGCCGAGCGTCTCGTCGCCCTGCTGCCCGGCGTGCGGCGGCTGGAGCCCGGCGCGCAGGTCGATGTGCTGATCGACCCGCGCCATGTCCTTCTGTTCGATGCCGACGGGATGAGCGCGGTGCGCTCGCCCGACGCGGCGGCCTGAGGAGAGGCACGATGGCGGCGATCACCCTCGACCATCTCGCCCATGCCTACCGGCCCGACCCGCGCGGGCCGCAGGATTACGCGCTGAAGGAGATCAACCATGTGTGGGAGCAGGGCGGCGCCTATGCGCTGCTCGGCCCCTCCGGCTGCGGCAAGACCACGCTGCTGAACATCATCTCCGGCCTCGTCACCCCCACCATGGGGCGCATCCTGTTCGACGGGCGCGACGTGACCAACCTGCCGACCGAGGCGCGCAACATCGCGCAGGTGTTCCAGTTCCCGGTGGTCTACGACACCATGACGGTCCGGCAGAACCTCGCCTTCCCCCTGAAGAACCGCGGCGTCGCACCCGACGCGATCCGCCGGCGTGTCGAGGAGATCGCCGAGCGGCTCGATCTGTCGCGCGTGCTGGACCGAAAGGCGGCGAACCTCACGGCGGACGCCAAGCAGAAGATCTCGCTGGGCCGCGGGCTGGTGCGGCCGGACGTGGCCGCCATCCTGTTCGACGAGCCGCTCACCGTCATCGATCCGCACCTGAAATGGCAGCTGCGCTCGACGCTGAAGGAGCTGCACCGCGCGCTCGACCTCACCATGATCTACGTCACCCACGACCAGACCGAGGCGCTGACCTTCGCCGACAAGGTGGTGGTGATGCATGACGGCGCGGTGGTGCAGACCGGCACGCCGGAAGAGCTGTTCGAGCGTCCCGCCCACACCTTCGTCGGCCATTTCATCGGATCGCCGGGCATGAACGTGCTGCCCGCCCGTGTCGAAGGCGCGACGGCCTATGTCGGCAGCGCCGCCGTCGCGCTGCCCCGCGCCTATCCGGCGCTGCCGGCCAATGAGCGCATCGAGCTCGGCGTTCGCCCCGAATTCGCGCTGCTCGCACCCGCCGGAAGCGGGCTGCCGGTGAAGGTGGTGCGGATCGACGACATCGGCCGCGCCCGCATCGCCCGCGTCCTGCTGGACGGCCACGCCATGGCGGCGACCGTGCCGGAGGATCTCGCCATCGACGGCGACGCCGCCGGCCTCGGGCTCGATCCGCGCCAGATCCACATCTATGCCGGCGGCCACCTGGTCGCCGGCGCGGGAGGCGCCTGAGCCATGGAAAAGACCGTCAACAACAAGGCCTGGTTCCTCGTCGCCCCGGTGTTCGCCATCGTCGCCTTCTCGGCCATCCTGCCGATCATGACGGTGGTGAACTATTCGGTTCAGGACACCTTCGGCAACAACCAGTTCTTCTGGAACGGCCTCGGCTGGTTCGCCGAGCTGCTCGACCCGAACACCGAGCTCGGCGGGCGCTTCTTCGACGCGCTGTGGCGCAACCTCGCCTTCTCGGCGATCATCCTCGCCATCGAGGTGCCGCTCGGCATCCTCGTTGCGCTCTCCATGCCGCGCCACGGCTGGAAGGTGGCGGCGACGTTGGTGCTGATGGCCCTGCCGCTGCTGATTCCGTGGAACGTGGTCGGCACCATCTGGCAGGTCTTCGCCCGCGCCGACATCGGCCTGCTCGGCTACGCGATCAACGCGCTCGGCATCCCCTACAACTACACCGGCGACGCGCTGCACGCCTGGATCACCATCATCGTCATGGATGTCTGGCACTGGACCAGCCTCGTGGCGCTGCTCTGCTACGCCGGGCTGAAGTCGATCCCCGACGCCTATTACCAGGCCGCGCGCATCGACGGCGCCTCGCGCTGGGCGATCTTCCGCACCATCCAGCTGCCGAAGATGAACCGCGTGCTGCTGATCGCCGTGCTGCTGCGCTTCATGGACAGCTTCATGATCTACACCGAGCCCTTCGTGCTCACCGGCGGCGGGCCGGGCAACGCCACCACCTTCCTGTCGATCGACCTCGTCAAGCTCGCGCTCGGCCAGTTCGACCTCGGCAAGGCCGCCGCGATGAGCCTCGTCTACAACCTGATCGTGCTCGCCGTGTGCTGGGTGTTCTACACGGTGATGACCAATGCCGGGCGCGAGAGCGCCGCCGAGGGGAGGATCGCGGCATGAACCAGTCCTCCCGCTCCGGCACCGTGGTGATGGTGCTCTATCTCGTCTTCCTCATGCTGCCGATCTACTGGCTCGTGAACATGAGCCTGAAGACCAATTTCGAGATCAACACCACGGTCTCGCTGTGGCCGCGCGCCATCACCTTCGAGCACTACATCAAGATCTTCACCGATTCGAGCTGGTATTCGGGCTACATCAACTCGCTGACCTATGTGGTGCTCAACACCATCATATCCATCAGCCTCGCCTTGCCGGCGGCCTATGCCTTCTCGCGCTACAAGTTCGTCGGCGAGAAGCACCTGTTCTTCTGGCTCCTGTCGAACCGCATGGCGCCGCCGGCGGTGTTCGCGCTGCCTTTCTTCAATCTCTACTCCGCCATCGGCCTGTTCGACACGCCGTGGGCGGTCGCTTTGGCGCACTGCCTGTTCAACGTGCCCCTCGCCGTGTGGATCCTGGAAGGCTTCATGTCCGGCGTGCCGCGCGAGATTGACGAGACCGCGGCGATCGACGGCTATTCCTTCCCGCGCTTCTTCGTGAAGATATTCATGCCGCTGATCGCCAGCGGCATCGGTGTCGCGGCGTTCTTCTGCTTCATGTTCTCATGGGTCGAGCTGCTGCTCGCCCGCACGCTGACCGCCACCAACGCCAAGCCGATCGCCGCCACCATGACCCGCACCGTCTCGGCGGCCGGCATGGACTGGGGCCTCCTCGCCGCCGCCGGGGTGCTGACCATCATCCCCGGCGCGCTCGTGATCTGGTTCGTGCGCAACTACATCGCCAAGGGCTTCGCCCTGGGGAGGGTGTGATGGGCGAGCAGTTTCTCGATATCGCCGAAGTGAAGGCCTGGGCCGACACGATCCTCGCCGCCATGGAGCGGGCCGGGATCGCGTCGGTACCGCTCGACCAGCAATATTATCACGCCTTCGTCGGTGTCGATGCCGCCTTCGACATGGCAAAGGCGGCCGACATGGGCGTCGGCGATCTCCAGCGTGACCTCGACGGGCTGCGCAAGCAGCTTGCCGGCCAACGTTCCGGCGAGGATCTCGACCTGTCCCAGGCGCTGGAGCGGCTGCAGGCGATCATCGGCTATCTCGCCCATGCGAGCGGCGGCACCGTCGCCTCCCGCGACGATGGCGAGGAGGGCTGAGCATGGACAGCCTCTCCGAAAACCTCGCCTGGATGGCCTGGACCTGGCAGACGGGTCTGTTCTTCGCCGTCATCGCCTCGTTGCTGACAGTCTTCACCGTGGTGGCGGTGCGCTACCCCGAGCGCGAGCGGGTCGGGGTGCTGCGCATCCCGACGACGCGCGGCGACCGGCTCTTCATCACCCTTCTCGGCAGCGCCTTCATCTGCCTCGGCTGGATCGGCCTCGTCGGGCCGGACCTCACCTGGGCGCTCGCCGTGTGCCTCGTCTACGCACTGGGAGTGTTCGCCCTGGTGTGACGACCTGACTGCCCCCTCAACGCGACGACACCGAACGCCGCCGGAGTGCGGCCAGAACCTGGGAGGAAACAACGGATGTCTCTCGTCAACCGCAAGATGCGGCTCATGCTGGCGGCGAGCGCGATGGCGCTCTTCGTCGGCGCGCCGGCAGCCCGCGCGGACGAAGCCGCGGCGAAGAAGTGGATCGACAGCGAGTTCCAGCCTTCGACCCTGTCGAAGGAGGACCAGCTGAAGGAGATGCAGTGGTTCATCAAGGCCGCCGAACCCTTCAAGGGCATGGAGATCAACGTCGTCTCCGAGACCATCACCACGCATGAATACGAGGCGAAGGTCCTCGCCAAGGCCTTTTCCGAGATCACCGGGATCAAGCTCACCCACGACCTCATCCAGGAAGGTGACGTTGTCGAGAAGATCCAGACGCAGATGCAGTCCGGCAAGAACATCTACGATGCGTGGGTGAACGACTCGGACCTCATCGGCACCCATTTCCGCTACAAGCAGGCCGTGCCGCTGACCGACTGGATGGCCGGCGAGGGCAAGGACGTCACCTCGCCGACGCTCGACCTCAACGATTTCATCGGCCTCAGCTTCACCACCGCCCCGGACAAGAAGCTCTACCAGCTGCCCGACCAGCAGTTCGCCAACCTCTACTGGTTCCGCTACGACTGGTTCACCAACCCGGACTACAAGGCCAAGTTCAAGGCCAAGTACGGCTATGAGCTCGGCGTGCCGGTGAACTGGTCGGCCTATGAGGACATCGCCGACTTCTTCACCAACGACGTCGGCACGATCGACGGCGTCAAGGTCTATGGCAACATGGACTACGGCAAGAAGGATCCCTCGCTCGGCTGGCGCTTCACCGATGCGTGGCTGTCCATGGCCGGCAACGGCGACCGCGGCCTGCCGAACGGCCTGCCGGTCGACGAATGGGGCATCCGCATGGAAGGCTGCCGCCCGGTCGGCTCCTCCGTCGAGCGCGGCGGCGACACCAACGGCCCGGCGGCGGTCTATTCGATCGTCAAGTATATCGAGTGGCTGAAGAAGTACACGCCGCCACAGGCGCTCGGCATGACCTTCTCCGAGGCCGGCCCGGTCCCGGCGCAGGGCACCATCGCCCAGCAGATGTTCTGGTACACCGCCTTCACCGCCGACATGGTGAAGCCCGGCCTGCCGGTGATGAACGCCGACGGCACGCCGAAGTGGCGCATGGCCCCCTCGCCAAAGGGCGCCTACTGGAAGGACGGCATGAAGCTCGGCTACCAGGACGTCGGTTCCTGGACCCTGCTGAAGTCGACCCCGGTGGATCGCCGCAAGGCGGCCTGGCTCTACGCCCAGTTCGTCACGTCCAAGACCGTCTCGCTGAAGAAGAGCGATGTCGGCCTGACCTTCATCCGCGAGAGCGACATCTGGTCGGACCACATGACCCAGCGCGCGCCCAAGCTCGGCGGCCTGATCGAGTTCTACCGCTCGCCGGCCCGCAAGGAATGGTCGCCGACCGGCTCGAACGTGCCGGACTACCCGAAGCTCGCGCAGCTCTGGTGGCAGAACATCGGTGACGCCTCGTCGGGCGCCAAGACCCCGCAGGCGGCGATGGATGCCCTCGCGGCGGCGCAGGACTCGGTGATGGAGCGCCTCGAGCGGTCCGGCGTGCAGGGCGATTGCGGCCCGAAGCTCAACGCCAAGCACCCGATGGAATACTGGGTCGATCTCGCCAAGAAGAACGGCACGCTGGCGCCGCAGCCCAAGCTCGCCAACGAGAAGCCCCAGGGTGAGACCATCGATTACGATGCGCTCATCAAGAGCTGGCCGGCGACCCCGCCGAAGAAGTGAGGTCGCCGCACCTCCGGCCCACCGTCGCAGGACGGGGGCCGGGCCATCGCGCGTCATGGCCGGGCCTGTACCGGCCATGACGTCCGAACCTCCCGCGCGCCGACACCGCGCGCTATAGAGACGAGGTCCCGCTTGCGCGGGGTTTTCGCCGCCGGCCTTGTCGGGCGGCCATCCGGGGGCGGCTCGATGCGGTTTCGATGGACGGTTCTCGCGGGCGCGCTGGCGCCTTTCCTGTTCTCGGCCGGCCCGGCACTGGCCGATGTCGCCATGAGCGGCACGCTGACCGCGACGCAGGCCTGTCCCGCCTACCGTTCCTTTCGTCAGGCGACCAATCCCGGCGACATCCGGCTCGTGCCCGGCACCGCCTATCCGCTGATCGCCAAGAACAAGGCCGACGCCAGCCATTACCGCATCCGCGTGGACGGCGCCGATCCCGCCCAGCGCTGGGTCGAGATCGCCTGCGGTACGGTGGCCGGGGACGCCGGCGCAGCGCCGGGCAGCGCGGGCGCTCCGCAGCCGGCGCCGGCCGGAAAGGGCGCCTCGAAATCCGGGACGCCGACCGAATTCCTGCTGGCGCTGAGCTGGCAGCCCAGCTTCTGCGAGACACGCCCGCAGAAGAGCGAATGCCGCTCGCAGACCGCGGCGCGGCCGGATGCCGCGCGGCTCAGCCTGCACGGGCTGTGGCCGCAGCCGCGCGGGCGCGCCTATTGCAACGTGCCGCCGGACCAGATCGCGGCCGATAATGCCGGCCGCTGGGACGCGCTGCCGGCGCCGCAGCTCGGCGCCGCGACGAAGGACGCGCTCGCCGCGCTGATGCCCGGCACGCAATCGCAGCTCGACCGGCACGAATGGATCAAGCACGGCACCTGCTACGGCGCCGATGCCGACACTTATTTCGCTGACATGATCGGCTTCGCGCAGGCGGTCAACGCGTCGAAGGTCGGCGCGCTGCTCGCCGCCCGCGTCGGTGCGAAGGTCACCTCCGACGAGATCCGCGCCGCCTTCGATGCGAGCTTCGGCGCCGGCGCCGGCCAGCGCGTGACCATGCAATGCGTGCGCGACGGCAGCCGGCTGCTGTTCTCCGAGATCAAGGTCGGCCTGATCGGCACGCCCTCGACCACCCCGCTGCCCGAGCTGATCGCCGCCGCGCGGCCGGTCAAGCCGGAATGCGCCGAGGGGATCGTCGATCCCGCCGGGTTGCAGTGACGACCATGCCAAAGGCCGGGGAGCGAACCCCGCCGGGAGAGAACGCCTGATGTCCACCTACATCCTCGCCATCGATCAGGGCACCACCTCCTCGCGCGCCATCCTGTTCCGGCCGGACACGTCCATCGCGGCGATCGCGCAGGAGGAGTTTCCCCAGCATTTCCCGGCCTCCGGCTGGGTCGAGCACGAGCCCGACGATTTGCTGCGCACAACGCTCGCCACCTGCCGCAAGGCCCTGGCCGAGGCCGGAGCGATTGCTGCCGATATCGCCGCCATCGGCATCACCAACCAGCGCGAAACCACCGTGGTGTGGGACCGGGCGAGCGGGCAGGCCATCCACCGCGCCATCGTCTGGCAGGACCGGCGCACGGCGGAACTCTGCGCGCGGCTGAAGGCGGAAGGCCACGAACCCCTCGCCAGCGCCCGCACCGGGCTGATCCTCGACCCCTATTTCTCCGGCACCAAGATCGCCTGGATCCTCGACCATGTGCCGGGCGCCCGCGCGCGGGCCGAGCGCGGCGAACTCGCCTTCGGCACGGTGGACTGCTTCCTGCTCTGGCACCTCACCGGCGGGCGGGTTCATGCCACCGATGCCACCAATGCCGCCCGCACGCTGCTGTTCAACATCCACACCGGCGAGTGGGACGCCGACCTGCTTGCGCTGCTGCGGGTGCCCGCCTCCATGCTGCCGCAGGTGAAGGATTCCTCCGCGGGTTTCGGTACCACCGAGCCGGCGCTGTTCGGCGGGCCGATCGCCATTTGCGGCATCGCCGGCGACCAGCAGGCGGCGACCGTCGGCCAGGCCTGCTTCCGGCCCGGCATGATCAAGTCGACCTACGGAACGGGGTGCTTCGCCCTGCTGAACACCGGCGACACCGTGGTCGCCTCGAACAACAAGCTGCTCTCCACCATCGCCTACCAGCTGGGCGGCAAGCGCACCTATGCGCTGGAGGGCTCCATCTTCGTCGCCGGCGCGGCGGTGCAGTGGCTGCGCGACGGGCTCGGCATCATCAAGACCTCGGCCGAGAGCGAAAAGCTCGCCGAGGCGGCCGATCCGGCGCAGGAGGTCTATCTCGTGCCGGCCTTCGTCGGCCTCGGCGCGCCGCACTGGAACCCCGATGTGCGCGGCGCGCTGTTCGGCCTCACCCGCGGCACGGGCCGGGAGGAGATCGCCCTCGCGGCGCTGGAGAGCGTCTGCTACCAGACCGCCGACCTGCTGGACGCCATGCGCGCGGACTGGCCGGGAGCCGGCGGCGCCCATACCGTGCTGCGGGTCGATGGCGGCATGGTCGCCTCGAACTTCGCGATGCAGCGCCTCGCCGACCTGCTGGCCTCGCCGGTCGATCGTCCCGTCGTGAAGGAGACCACGGCGCTCGGCGCCGCCTATCTCGCCGGCCTGCACGCCGGTGTCTTTCCGCCGCCGCAGGACTTCGCCGATAGCTGGCGGCTGGAGCGGCGTTTCGAGCCGTCGATGGAGCCGGCGCTGCGGACGCGCAAGCTCGCGGGATGGCGCGAGGCGGTGCGGCGGCTGGTCGGCTGACGTACAGGGCCGCGTCACACCGCTGTAACCGGCCGCCGCCACAAAGCGGGCATGACGAGCGCGATTCTGGCCGCGGCCCTGTTCCTGGTCCTCACCGTCGTCGCCCATCTGGCGAGTGTCGTCCTCGCGTGGCGGCGCTGCCGGGCGCGACCCGCCGGCAGCGGTACGGCGCAGGCCGGTCGCGTGAGCATCGTGCGCCCGGTCTGCGGGCTCGACACGTTCGAGGCCGAGACGCTCGGCTCGGCCTTCCGGCTCGATCATCCCGACTATGAGATCCTGTTCTGCGTCGAGCGCGCGGACGACCCCGTCGTCCCCCTCGTCCACCGCCTGATCGCCGCTCATCCCGGCGTGCCCGCGGGGCTGCTGGTGGGGAACGAGCGCATCTGCGCCAATCCCAAGCTCAACAACGTGCTCAAGGGCTGGGCGGCCGCGCGTGGCGAATGGGTCGTGCTCGCCGACAGCAACGTGCTGATGCCGGCCGACTATCTCCAGCGCCTGCTGGCGGCGTGGCGTGCCGATACCGGCCTCGTCTGCTCGCCGCCCGTCGGCATCCGCCCGGAAGGGTTCTGGGCCGAGCTCGAATGCGCCTTCCTCAACGAATACCAGGCCCGCTGGCAATATGCCGCCGACAGCCTCGGTTTCGGCTTCGCGCAGGGCAAGTCCATGCTGTGGCGACGCGCCGAGCTGGAAGCGGCGGGCGGCATCGCCGCATTGGGGCGCGAGATCGCCGAGGACGCCGCGGCGACCAAGGTGGTGCGGGCCGGGGGGCGCCGCGTCCGTCTCGTCGACGGCCCGTTCGGCCAGCCGCTGGGCCGGCGCGCGGCTATGAGTGTGTGGCGCCGGCAATTGCGCTGGGCGCGGCTGCGGCGCGCCACCTTCCGCCTCTATTTCACGCCCGAGCTGCTCACCGGCGCGCTGTTCCCGGCAATCGCCGCTCTGGTGGTGGCCGCCCATCTCGGCTGGCCGCCGGCGCCGAGCGTGCTCGGCCTGCTGACGCTGTGGTACGGCGCGGAACTGGCGCTGACGCTGCGTGCCGGCTGGCCGGTCTCGCCGACCACGCCGCTCGCCCTCATCCTGCGCGATCTGCTCATCCCGGTGCTCTGGGTCGAGGCGTGGCGCGGCAGCGATTTCTCCTGGCGTGGTAACGCCATGACCGCGACGCGGGCACGTTCCACCTCAATGCGCGCGCCCTCGGTCCGATCGTTGCGTCCGGTGAGCCTGCGCGTCGGCGCGGTCGCCCGCCGGGGCAGCGAACGCCTCGCCCGCGCCCGGGCCACCGCCGCGCGCTGGTGGCGCGCCTAGCGCGTGCCTCCGGAATGCGGGTCCGACATCGCGCGCCGCACCCGGGGCGGGTCGACCCGCCATCTCCGTCCCGCTATAGACGGGGGCGGGGAGCATGATGGGGGAGATGCGCGAATGGATCTGCGCCGGCTGGGTCGCTCCGAGATTCTGGTGCCGCCGCTGTGTTTCGGCGGCAATGTGTTCGGCTGGACGGCCGACGAAGCGACATCCTTCGCGATTCTGGACCGGCTGGTCGAGGCCGGCTTCACCTTCATCGACACCGCCGATTCCTATTCGCGCTGGGTGAAGGGCCATGCCGGCGGCGAATCGGAAGCCATCATCGGCCGCTGGCTGAAGGTGCGCGGCGGGCGCGACAAGCTGGTCATCGCCACCAAGGTCGGCTCCGACATGGGGCAGGGCAAGACGCTGAAGGCATCCTATATCCGCGCCAGCGTCGAGGCCTCGCTGAAGCGCCTCCAGACCGACTACATCGACCTCTACCAGTCGCATTACGACGACCCCGACACGCCGTTCGAGGAGACGCTGGGCGCCTTCGCCGAGCTGATCGAGGCCGGCAAGGTGCGCCTCCTCGGCGCCTCCAACATTTCGGCCAAGCGCCTGTTCGAGGCGCTCGCCGTGTCGACCCGGCTCAACCTGCCGCGCTACGAGACGCTCCAGCCCGAATACAACCTCTATGACCGCGCCGAATTCGAGGGCGAGCTGGAGCCGGTGTGCCGGGCCAACGGCCTCGGCGTGATCAGCTATTTCTCGCTCGCCGCCGGCTTCCTCACCGGCAAGTACCGCACCCCCGCCGATGCGCAGAAGAGCGTGCGCGGGCGCGCCATCGTCGATCGCTGCCTGAACACGCGCGGCCTCGCCATTCTCGGCGCGCTCGATGCGGTGGCCGCCCGGCACGGCGCCACGCCGACTCAGGTCGCGCTGGCCTGGGTGATGGCGCGGCCGAGCCTCTCCTCGGCCATCGCCAGCGCCTCGAGCCCCGAGCAGCTCGGCGACCTGTTCGCGGCGGTGGAACTCAAGCTGACCTCCACCGACATGATCCAGCTCGACAAGGCGAGCGCCTGAGGAGGCGGCGATGACGGTGGACCTCGACACGCTCGGCCGGCGCATCGACCAGGGACGCGGCGTCGCGCCCGCCGACCTCGTGGTGAAGGGCGTGCGCCTGCTGGATGTCATCACCGGCGCCCTCACCGAGACCGACATCGCCATCTGCGGCGACACCATCGTCGGCACGCTTGCGAGCTATGACGGCGTCACCGAGATCGACGGGCGCGGCCTCACCGCCGTGCCCGGCTTCATCGACACGCATCTGCATGTCGAATCCTCGCTGGTCACGCCGCTGGAATTCGACCGCTGCGTGCTGCCGCACGGCGTCACCACGGCGATCTGCGATCCGCATGAGATCGCCAATGTGCTCGGTGCCGAGGGTGTGCGCTATTTCCAGCGCTCGGCCGAGGCGACCATCATGGACCTGCGCGTCCAGCTCTCCTCATGCGTGCCGGCCACCGCCTTCGAGACAGCCGGCGCGGAGCTGACGGCGGACGACCTCGTGGCGCTGCGCGGGCATGCGAGCGGCATCGGCCTCGCCGAGTTCATGAATTTCCCCGGCGTGCTGTTCAAGGATGAAGGCGCGCTGGCCAAGATCGCCGCCTTCTCGGGCGGCCATATCGACGGTCATGCGCCACTGCTCGCGGGGCGCGACCTCAATGGCTACATCGCCGCCGGCATCCGCACCGAGCATGAGGCGACGACCCTTGCCGAGGCGCGTGAAAAACTCGCCAAGGGCATGACCGTGCTGATCCGCGAGGGCTCGGTCTCCAAGGACCTGCACGCGCTGATCCCGCTGATCGATGCCGACACCTCCGCCTTCCTCGCCTTCTGCACCGACGACCGCAACCCGCTCGACATCGCCGAGGAAGGCCATCTCGACTACATGATCCGCGTGGCGATCGCCCATGGCGCGCCGCTGCACCATGTCTACCGCGTCGCCAGCTGGTCGGCGGCGAACGCCTTCGGGCTGAAGGACCGCGGCCTGATCGCGCCGGGCCGGCGGGCGGACATCGTGCTGCTGGAGAGTCTCGAGGAGTGCCGGGTGCATTCGGTGATCTCCGCCGGGCGCCTCGTCACGCCGGAGCTCTTCGCCACGCGCCCGCATGTCGCGCCGGTCGGCTACGGCTCGATGAAGGCGGAACCGGTCGCGGCCGCCGATTTCCGGGTCCCGGCCGCGGGGAAAAACGCCGTGCCGGTGATCGGCGTCGTGCCGGGCCGGATCATCACCGAGCATCTCGAGTTCGACCTGCCGGTCGCGGACGGCGAGGTGCGTGTCGACCTCACGCAGGACGCGGTGAAGGTCTGCGTCGTCGCCCGTCACGGCAAGAACCGCAATATCGGCCGCGGCTTCGTCCACGGCTTCGGCATGAAGCGCGGCGCCATCGCCTCCTCGGTCGGCCATGACAGCCACAACATCACCGTGGTCGGCGCCGACGACGCCGACATGGCGCTGGCGGTGAATCGGCTGATCGAGCTGCGCGGCGGCTTCGTCGTCGCCGAGGGCGGCAAGGTGACGGCGGAGATCGCCCTGCCGGTGGCCGGGCTGATGGCCGATACCTCGTTCGAGGCGGTCCACGACGCGCTGATCCCGCTGCGCGCGGCGGCGAAGGCGCTCGGCGTCACCCTGGCCGAGCCGTTCCTGCAGGTCGCCTTCCTGCCGCTGCCGGTGATCCCGCACCTGAAGATCACCGACTACGGCATGTTCGACGTCGACCGTTTCGCGCTGATCGGGGACTGAGCCGCCTCAGCCCAGCATCACCACGCCGAGGCCGATCGCGGCGATCCACACGCTCTCGATCACCAGCAGCGCCAGCGCCTTCGGCCCGACCGCGGCGAGATCCTTCAGCGCCGTCCGCATGCCCAGCGCGGCGATCGCCGTTACCAGCGACCAGCGCGAGAGGTCCGAGATCGCCGCGCCGAGCGCCGGCGGGATGAGGCCGAGGCTGTTGATCGCCACCAGCGCCACGAAGGCGACGAGGAAGAAGGGAAAGCGCGCCCGCTGCCCGCTCGCGCCGCCACCACCGCGGGCCAGCACGAGGGTGAGCGCCAGCACCACCGGCACCAGCATGGCGACGCGCAGCAGCTTGGTCAGCGTCGCCGCGTCGCCGGCCTGCGTCGAGATGCTGTAGCCGGCGCCGACCACCTGCGCGACGTCGTGGATGGTGGCACCGAGGAAGATGCCCGCCGCCCGGTCGCCCAGACCCAGCATCGAGGCGAGGATCGGGTAGACCACCATCGCCACGGTCGAGAGCGTGGTGACGCCGAGCACGGTGAAGATGGTGTCGCGCTCGCTGATGCCCGGTCGGTCCGCGCGCGCCGGGCCGTCCTCCGCGCGCCGCGGCAGCACCGAGGACAGCGCCAGCGCGGCGGAGGCGCCGCAGATGCCGACCGCCCCTCCGGTCAGGATGCCGAAATCCCGGTTGAACCCCATTGCCCGCGCCACCACGAGCCCGCAGAGCAGGGTGAGCGCCACGCCGGCCACCGCCACGACCAGCGGCGTCGGCCCCAGTGTCATCACCTCGTCGAGGGTGATGCGCGCGCCGAGCAGCCCCACGCCGAACCGTA
Organism: Ancylobacter terrae; assembly: GCF_045108345.1. NCBI lineage: Bacteria > Pseudomonadati > Pseudomonadota > Alphaproteobacteria > Hyphomicrobiales > Xanthobacteraceae > Ancylobacter > Ancylobacter terrae. Next base: position 2,928,590 of record NZ_JBJGXH010000001.1, on the reverse strand, counting down.
GCACGGTGCGGCCGGCGAAGCCGATGCCGGCCTCGCAGCGGCCTTCCGCCGACAGGAAGTTGAAGGCGATGCCGAGCAGCAGCGCGAACAGCATGACCGGCCCGCCGTAATGGTCGGACAGGAAGGTCGAGGCCATGGCGATGGTCACGCTGACCAGCAGGCCGGGGGCGAGTTCGGGCCCGCGGGAGGCGAAGCCCCGGACGGGCCCCTCCGGCAGGCCGGCGATGATGGAGCGGAACATGGGCGGATCAGCCCTCGCGCGTGGGATGGGCGGACGTTGTTTCACCCCCGCGCGGCTGCGTCCAATTCTGATATCAGATATAAATCATCAGATAGCGGGTGCCGGCGCCGCGCCGCGCTGTGGCATCCATCCGGCATCGTGTAGGCATAGGGGCCCGCGAGGAAAGACGCAGAGCATGGCCCGACCCGTTTCCGACGCCCCGCCCGGAGAGGATGCCGATCGTCCCGGCTTCCGCCCGCTCTACCGCCAGGTCCGCGATGCGCTCATCCGGCGGCTGGTCGACGGGGTCTGGCTGCCGGGCCAGCCGCTGCCGAGCGAAATCCAGCTCGCCGCCGAACTCGGGGTCAGCCAGGGCACGGTGCGCAAGGCGCTGGACGCGATGGCGGCGGAGAACATGGTGGTGCGGCGGCAGGGCCGCGGCACCTTCGTTGCCCGCCACGACGACGAGCGCATCCTGTTCCAGTTTTTCAAGCTGGTGCCCGACAGCGGCCGGCGCAGCTTCCCCCAGAGCACCTTCCTCGACATCGCCACCGGCGAGGCGAGCGGGCTTGAAGCGGGCATGCTGCAGGTGCCGCCGGCGGCGCCGGTCGTCCGCCTCCGCCGCGTCCGCTCGCTGGAGGACCGGCCGGCGGTGGTCGAGCGGATCGTGTTGCCGCACGCCCTGTTCCCCGGGATCGCCGAGGCGGAGCTTCCGAACAATCTCTACGGTCTCTATGCGATGCGGTACGGCATCACCGTCGGCAACGCGCGCGAGAAGATCAAGGCGGTCGCGATCGAGGCGGACGACGCGGCCGCCCTCGGCGTCGCGCCGGGCACGCCGGTGCTGTGGATCGACCGCATCGCGCTCTCGCTCGACGGCGTGGCGGTGGAATGGCGCATGAGCGTCTGCCTCACCTCGAGTCTGCACTATCTGTCCGACCTGCGCTGAGCCGGTCGGCGGGCGGCATGCCGTTCGCCTTGGGCGGGCCGCACGCGGCGCGGCTGGCTCATGGTTGATGCATGGAGCGAATATGCTCACGCCCAAAAGTCGTTTCAGATGCATCGGAACATTCGATATGAACATGCCTGACGCCCATCCCGCAGTCCGTTGAAGGAGCCCGTCATGTCCGATGCCGCACCTAAGCCCGCGCCGAAGGCGAAGCCGGGGCAGGGCCGCTTCGTCTGGCAGGATCCCTTCCTGTTCGAGGACCTGCTGAGCGAGGACGAGCGGCTGATCCGCGACACCGCGCAGGCCTATGCCCAGGAGAAGCTGCTGCCGCGGGTGATCGAGGCCTATCGCGAGGAGAAGACCGATCCCGGTATCTTCAGGGAGATGGGCGAACTCGGCCTCCTCGGCGTCACCGTACCGGAGGAATATGGCGGCGCGGGCGCGAGCTATGTCGCCTATGGCCTCGTCGCGCGCGAGGTGGAGCGGGTCGATTCCGGCTACCGCTCGATGATGAGCGTGCAGTCCTCGCTGGTGATGTATCCGATCCACGCCTATGGCTCGGAGGAGCAGCGCACGCGCTACCTGCCCAAGCTCGCCACCGGCGAGTGGATCGGCTGCTTCGGCCTGACCGAACCGGATGCGGGCTCCGATCCGGCCGGCATGCGCACCCGCGCCGAGAAGATCGACGGCGGCTATCGGCTCTCCGGCTCGAAGATGTGGATCTCCAACGCCCCGATCGCCGACGTCTTCGTCGTCTGGGCGAAATCGGCGGCGCATGGCGACGAGATCCGCGGCTTCGTGCTCGAAAAGGGCATGAAGGGGCTCACCGCGCCGAAGATCGGCGGCAAGCTCTCCCTGCGCGCCTCGATCACCGGCGAGATCGTGATGGACGGCGTCGAGGTGCCGGAGAGCGCGCTGCTGCCGAACGTCTCGGGGCTGAAGGGCCCGTTCGGCTGCCTCAACCGGGCGCGCTACGGCATCTCCTGGGGCGTGGTGGGCGCGGCGGAGGATTGCTGGCACCGCGCGCGGCAATACACGCTCGACCGCCAGCAGTTCGGCCGGCCGCTGGCGGCGACGCAGCTCGTGCAGAAGAAGCTCGCGGACATGCAGACCGAGATCACGCTGGCGCTCCACGCCTCGCTGCGGGTCGGCCGCCTGTTCGACGAGGGGCGGATGGCGCCGGAGATGATCTCCATCGTCAAGCGCAACAATTGCGGCAAGGCGCTCGACATCGCCCGCATCGCCCGCGATATGCACGGCGGCAACGGCATCAGCGAGGAGTTCCACGTGATGCGCCACGCGCAGAACCTGGAAACCGTGAACACTTATGAAGGCACGCACGACATCCACACCCTCATCCTCGGCCGCGCGCAGACCGGGCTGCAGGCCTTCTTCTAAGCGCGTGCGGAGCGGGGAGGCGGGCCGGTGAGCGAGAATCGTCCCCCGCTGCACGGGCTGAAGGTGGTCGAGCTCGCGCGCATCCTCGCCGGTCCCTGGATCGGCCAGACGCTGGCTGATCTCGGCGCCGAGGTGATCAAGGTCGAGGCGCCCGGCGGCGACGATACCCGCGGCTGGGGTCCACCCTTCCTCGAGCGCCCGGACGGGCACGGCGGCACTGAGACGGTCGCCGCCTATTTCCACGCCGCCAATCGCGGCAAGACCTCCGTGGTCTGCGACTTCGCGCGGCCCGACGACCTCGCCCAGGTCAAGGCGCTGGTCGCGCAGGCGGACGTCGTGATCGAGAACTTCAAGGTCGGCGGCCTCGTGAAGTTCGGCCTCGACTATGACAGCGTCGCGGCGGTCAATCCGCGCGTGGTCTATGCCTCCGTCACCGGCTTCGGGCAGGACGGCCCGCGCGCCGCGCAGGCGGGCTACGATTTCATGATCCAGGGCCTGTGCGGGATCATGGACCTCACCGGCGAGCCGGACGGCGAGCCGCAGAAGGTCGGCGTCGCCTGGATCGACATCCTCACCGGGCTCTACGGCATCATCGGCATCCAGGCGGCGCTGGCGGAGCGGGCGCGCTCGGGACGCGGCCAGCGGGTCGACCTTTCGCTGCTCGACACCGGCGTGGCCGTCCTCGCCAACCAGGCGATGAACCATCTCGCCGGCGGGCGGATGCCGCGCCGCATGGGCAATGCCCACCCCAACATCGTGCCCTATCAGGTGTTTCCGGCCGCCGACGGCCACCTGATCATCGCCTGCGGCAACGACCGCCAGTTCGCCGCGCTGTGCCGCGTGCTCGGGCTCGACGGCATCGCGGCCGATCCCGCTTATGCCTCCAATGCCGACCGGGTGCGCCACCGCGAGGCGCTGTGCCCGCTGATCGCCGGGCGGACCGGTGTTCGCGCGCGAAGCGAACTCATCGCCGCGCTCGATGCCGCGGGCGTGCCGGCCGGGCCGATCAATACGGTGGGGGAGGCGCTGGACGATCCGCAGATCGCCGCGCGGGGGCTGGTCATCCGGCCGGAGGGGTTGCCGGGCCTGCGCACGCCGCTGGTGTTCTCGCGCAGCCCGCTGGCGCTCGATCGCGCGGGGCCGCTGCTGGGAGGCGGGGCGATGCGTTTCGCCGCCGATGACGAGGACGTCGGCTCGCCCACCGCGTGAAAAAGACCGGCCGGCAAAGGAGCGCCGGCCGGGGAGAGGGGTTCAGGCGCTGCGATAGAGCTTGGTCATCACGAACTCGCGGTGGCCGAGCGACTCCGCCGCGGTGAGGCGGCCATTGGCGGTGCGCTGGATCATCGAGATCAGCGCGTCGCCGGCGGTCTCCAGCGTCTGGTCGCGGCGCAATATGCCGGAGACGTCGACGTCGATGTGCTCGGCCATGGTCCGCATGGTCTTCGGGTTGCCGGTGATCTTGATCACCGGGACGATCGGGTTGCCGATCACGTTGCCCTGGCCGGTCGGGAAGGTGTGGACGACATAGCCGCCCGCCGCCATCAGCGTCACGCACTCGGCCGCCGCCGAGGAGGTGTCCATGAAGTAGAGGCCGGGCCCCTTCGCCGGCGCCTCGGCCGGTTCGAGGATGTCGATATAGCTCGACTTGCGGCCGATCTTCTCCAGATTGCCGAGCGCCTTCTCCTCGATGGTGGTGAGGCCGCCGGCGATGTTGCCCTTGGTCGGCTGGCTGTCGGAGAGGTCGTCGGTCTTGTGCGCCTCGATGACGTCGTCCTGATAGGCCTTCCACATCTTGTACCAGCGCTCGCCCACTTCCGGCGTCGCCGCGCGGGCCTTGCACAGGTGCTCGGCGCCGGTGATCTCGGAGGTCTCGCCGAACACGCCGTAGATGCCGGTGGGCAGCAGCTTGTCGTACATGTTGCCGACGGTGGGGCAGGAGGAGAGGCCCGTCGTGGTGTCGGACTCGCCGCACTTGGTCGAGACCCACAGCTCGCTCATCGGGAATTCCTCCCGCCCGAGCTCGGTCGCCCATTGCAGGAACTGCTTGGCGACATAGGAGGCGCGGGCGATGGTGGCGATGTCGCCATGGCCCTCGATGCCGAAGCCGGCGACCGGCTTGCCGGTGGCGGCGATGCCGTCGACGACGCGCTTGGTCCAGCCGTCCTCGATGCCGATCACCACCACCGCGGCGACGTTCGGGTTCGAGCCGATGCCGATCAGCGTGCGGAAATGCAGGTCGAGATCGGCGCCGAACTGGAGCCGGCCATAGGCGTGCGGCAAAGCGAGCGTGCCCTTGATCTGGCCCGCCACCGCCTCGCAGGCGGCGTTGGACAGATCGTCGAGCGGCAGGATCACGACGTGGTTGCGCACGCCCACCCGGCCGTTCTCGCGCTTCCAGCCGCGAAAGGTGAGCGAGCCGTAGTCGCCGCTGGCGAAGGCGGCCTTGGTCTGGGCGGTCGAGGCGGCGACGGCGACTTCTGCGTTGTTCATCATGGCGTCGCTCCTCACCAGCGCTTGGTCTTGGCGTTGTGGACGTGCAGGTGCTCGCCCTTGCCGATATCGGTCCGGGCCATGCCGATATCCTCGCCGTACTTGATGATGGTCTCGCCGGCCTTGATGTCCTTCAGCGCCACCTTGTGGCCGATCGGGATGTCGTGCTTGGCGGCGAGCTGGAACGTCGTGTCGTTCTCGGTGACGAGGCACAGCATGTCGGTGCCGGCCTTCAGGCCTTCGACCACGACGACGCCGCAGCTGTCATGGGGCGAATGAACCAGGCATTGCGGGATGCTCATTGGACCTCCTTGGAACCTCCTCGGGCGCCTCGTTCGGGCGGTCGCCGGCTGAGACGTCATATTATGAATGATGTCTTATATAAGATAGAAGATGTAATTCAGTGTCAATCGCCCTTGGGCGAGGAACGATGGTGGGATCCGGCGTCGGCCTGGCCGGCCGCGGCCGTCGTCAGATCAGCCGCATGATCTCGCGTTCGGCGCGGCGCACTTCCTGCCGGGCCAGCTCCTCCGCCTTCGACGCCTCGCCGGTCTTGATGGCGGTGAGCAGCGCCCGCATGCTCGCCACGCTCTCGTCCGAGCGCCGCTCCGAGCGGTTCGGATGGGCGAGGCCCAGCACGCGCCAGCGCCAGATGCGCCCGTAGAGAGCGGCGATCATCGGGTAGAGGATGGTGTTGCGGCTGCCCTGGAACAGCACCTCGTAGAAGGCGTTCTTGGCGTCGATGATCGCGCCCGGGTCATCGCCGTCATAGGCGGCGACGACGCGGTCGAGCGCCTGCTCGAGCTGGCGGATCTCGTCCGGGCTGGCGCTCTCGCAGAACAGCCGGGCGGCGAGCCCCTCCAGCACGCCGCGGATGGCGTAGAGCTCGCGCGCCTCCGCCGGCGTCAGCTTGCGCACCACCGCGCCCTTGTTGGGCACGACCTCGATCAGCCCCTCGCTTTCGAGCTGGCGCAGCGCCTCGCGGATCACCGTGCGCGAGACGTTCAGCCGCTCGATCAGGTCGCGCTCGACCAGGCGCGAGCCCGGCGCGAGGCGGCCGTGCACGATGGACTGGCGCAGGCTGTCCAGCACCTTGCGCCGCAGCGGCGCGGGCGCCTCCTTGGCGACGGCCGAGAGCGGGTCGTCCTCGAATGGCTGCGCAGTGCTGTCGGTCGCCATCGCCTGTCCCGCCCCCGGCTCGCCCGCTCTTCCGCGCTGTGTCCGGTCAGGCCACGGCGCGCAGTCCCGATCGGGCTGGAGCGATTTCAAACGCGATTTCGGCCACACCGTCAACACCGCCCCGGAGCCGGTCGCCCGGCCGCGTCGGGCCGATGCCGGAGGGCGTGCCGGTGAAGATGAGGTCGCCCGGCGCCAGCGCGATCGAGCGCGACAGCGTGGCGATGATCTCCGGCACCTTCCAGATCATCTCGGCGAGGTCGCCGTTCTGCTTCACCTCGCCGTTCACCTCCAGCCAGATGCGCCCGGTCTTCGGATGGCCGGTCGCGGCGACGGGATGGATCGCCGAGCAGGGCGCGGAGGCGTCGAACCCCTTGCCGAGGTCCCAGGGCCGGCCGCTGTCGCGGGCGGCGATCTGCAGGTCGCGGCGCGTCAGGTCGACGCCCGCGGCATAGCCGTGGATGATGCTCTCCGCATCCGCCTCGGCGAGGTCGACGCCGGCCTGCCCGATGGCGACCACCAGCTCGATCTCGAAGCTGAGATCGCCGGTCTGCGGCGGGTAGGGCACCGCCCCGCCGGGCGGCACCACCGCGTCGGCGGGCTTGGTGAAGAAGAACGGCGGCTGGCGCTCGTCCTGCCCCATCTCGCGAATATGGGCGGCGTAGTTGCGGCCGACGCACAGCACGCGCCGGATCGGGAACAGCGCGTCGCTGCCGGCGATCGGCAGCACGGCACGCGGCGGGGGATCGAAGGGGTAGGCGGTCATGTCGGGTCGTTCCCTTGATGTCATTGCGCGGGCATGTTGACCTTGCCTTCGTCCCCGGCGCGGCCGCCGCGGACGAAGCGCCAGATCCGGCCGGCGCTGGGCAGCACCAGCGACAGCAGCACCACGACGACCAGCACCAGCGCGAGCGGCCGCTCGACGAAGATGTTCAGGCTGCCATGCGAGAGGATCATCGTCTGGCGCAGCGAGGATTCGAGGATGGGCGCCAGCACGATGCCGAGGATCAGCGGCGCGCGGGGCAGCCGGGCCTTGATCATGAAGTAGCCGATCACGCCGAACAGCACCGACATGCCGACCGTGAAGAGCCGCAGGTCCGTGGCATAGGCGCCGACCAGCGACAGCATCAGGATGCCCGGCGCCAGATAGGCATAGGGCACGCGCAGCAGCGAGGCGAAGAACGGCGCCAGCGGCAGGTTGAGCACCAGCAGCATCAGGTTGCCGATGAACATCGAGGCGATCAGGCCCCAGACGAGGTCGGGCTGGCTGGTCATCAGCAGCGGGCCGGGGCGGATGCCCTGCAGGGTGAAGGCGGCGAGCAGCACCGCGGTCAGCCCCGAGCCCGGGATGCCGAGCGTGAGCATCGGCACCAGCGAGCCGACCACCGCCGAGTTGTTGGCGGTCTCCACCGAGGCGACGGCGTCGAGCGAGCCGTGGCCGAAATCCTCCGGCTTCTTGCTGAAGCGCCGTTCCACGGCATAGGCGATGAAGGTCGAGGCGGTCGGGCCGACGCCCGGCAGCAGGCCGAGGCCGAAGCCGATGCCGGTGCCGCGCAGGATCGCCATGCGGCACTGCACCCAGTCCTTCCAGCGCGGCCACATGTCCCGCAGCTTGGTCTTCATCGGCTCGAGGTCGACCAGCGACTCGATCGACACCAGCACCTCGGCGATACCGAACACGCCGATGGCGATGGGCAGGAAGTCGATGCCGTCGATCAGGTCCTCGTTGCCGAAGGTCAGGCGTTCGGTGCCGAGGATCGGGTCGGTGCCGACCAGGGCGATCATCAGGCCGATCACCGCGACGAACAGCGCCTTGGTGGTCGAACCCTCGCCCATGCTGGCCGTGGCGGTGATGCCGAGCGCGGCGAGCAGGAAATATTCCGGCGGGCCGAAATGCAGCGCGAACTCGCTGATCCACACCGTGGCGAACATCAGGAAGAAGATGGTGCCGGTGCCGCCGATGAAGGAGCCGATCGCGGCCATGCACAGCGCCGCGCCGCCGCGCCCCTTGCGGGCGAGCTTGTAGCCTTCGAGCGTCGTCATGATGCCGGAGGATTCACCCGGCACGTTGATCAGCACCGAGGTCAGCGTGCCGCCATACATGGCGCCGTACATGATGCCGCACAGCAGCACGATGGCGGTCACCGAGGGCAGGCCGAACGAGATCGGCAGCAGCAGCGCCATGCCGAGCGAGGGGCCGATGCCCGGCAGCGCGCCGATGACCTGGCCCAGAAACACGCCGATGAAGACCGCGAGCAGGTTGGTCGGGGTGAGCGCGACGCTGAAGCCGTGCATCAGCAGTTCGAACGATTCCATGCGCTCCTCCTCAGAAGCTGATCACGCCCTTCGGCAGGTCGACGCCCAGCCAAAGGACGAACACGCCGTGCAGCACCGCCACGGTCACCACCGACGTGATGATGGAGGCGCGCAGCGTGCGGCGGGCGACGACGGCGGTGAAGCCGAACACGAACAGGAAGCCGCACAGGATGATGCCCAGCCACTGCACCAGCAGCAGGAACAGGACGAGCAGCCCGATGCACAGCGCCACCTGCCGGGCGCCGAGGCGGTCCGGCCATTCGACATGCTCGTCATCGATCCGGCGGGTGATCGCCTGCAGGAACAGCGCGGCCGAGATGACGAGGCCGCCTCCCGCGATCCAGCGCGCCGCGAAGGCGGGGCCCGGGGCGAAGTCGGCCCAGTAGGGCAGTTGCCAGGTGTCGATCAGCACGACACAGCAAATCGCCGCGAGGCAAAGCGCCGCCACGATATCGATGCTCCGCATGGCGGAAGCTCCTTGTCCTTTGGGTCTCGGCGGGGCCGGCTGGATCTCCGGCCGGAAACGGCAGAGGGGCCCGGAGCCGACGGCCCCGGACCCCTGCGCGCAGCGTCAGCCGGATTTCTTGGCGAGCCCGAGCTCGCCGAGAACCGTGGAGAAGCGACCATAGATCTGCTGCATCGTCGCCTTGGCCTCGTTGCCAGACACGAAGGCGCCGGAGAGGAAGGCTTCCTGGAGCATCTTGTCCCAGGCCGGCGAGGCGGCCATCTTGGTCAGCTTGTCGATCCACCAGGCAGTCACGGCCGGATCGAGATCGGGAACCGCGGCGATGCCGTAATAGGAGTTCCAGATCACGTCGAGGCCGGCCTCGCGCGCGGTCGGCACGTCGGCGAACTGCGGGAAGGCGAGGTGCTTGTCGCTCAGCACGGCGATCGCCTTCGCCTTCTTGCCCTCGACCAGCGGCCAGGCCTCGTCCGGCGGCAGCACGATGGCGTTGACGGTGCCGCCGAGCAGGGCGCTGATCACCTGGCCGCCACCGCCGTCGAACGGCACGTAGTTCAGCTTCACATTGCCGGCGCGCTCGATCAGCGAGTTCACGATGTGGTCGGTCGAGCCGACATTGGCGCCGGCCATGGCCACGGTGCGCTCGCCCTTCTTCGCCTCGGCGACGAAGTCGGCGAGGTTCTTCATGGGCGAATCCGCCCGCACGATCACCAGCAGCTCCATCTTCGCCAGCATGGCGAGCGGCGTCACCTTCTCGAAGGTGTTCGGCTGGCCCTGCACGATCGGCGTCGCGAACACGGTCGGCACGATGCCGAACAGGATGTTCTTGTTACCGGCATGGCCGAGCACGTACTTGGCCGCCACCGTCCAGCCGCCGCCGGTGCGGTTCTGCACCACGATCGGGTTGGGGACGAGCTTCTCGTCGTTCAGGATGCGGGCCACGCGGCGCATGATCACGTCCGGCGTGGCGCCGGGGCCGGAGCCGACCGTGATCTCGACCGGGCCTTCCGGCGCGGTCATGGCCTGCGCCAGGGCCGGGGTCGCGCCCGACAGCATCGTGCCGCCCAGCAGCGGCAGGCTCAGCGACAGGGCGCCGTATTGCAGGCAGGCGCGGCGGGAAAGACCGCCCGCGTCGCGCTCGTTGGAACCGTTAGCCATTTCTTCCTCCCATGGGCGTCGCCCGCCCCGGTTTGTATGGGGTCATCGACGGATCTCAGGCACGTTTCGGCTCGGATATGTCAGCGGAGGGGCGGGCATTGGCGTGCCCGCCGGTCCGGTCGTCAGTAAACTCGATTAGCCGGCAATTCTCCTCGCTTGACGACACGTTGCACATTGTCCCACGCCGCGCGGAACAGATATTGCGCGGACTGGCGGGTCACCCCGGCGATGTGGGGCGTGAGGAGAAGCCGGTCGGCCGCCTCGCCGGCGACCTGCAGCAGCGGATTGTCGGCGCCGGGCGGCTCGGTGGAATAGACGTCGACCGCGGCGCCGCCAACATGCCCGCTCGCGAGTGCCTGCACCAGAGCCGCCTCGTCGACGATGCCGCCGCGCGCGGCATTGATCAGGATGACGCCCGGCTTCATCCGGGCGAGGGCGTCGGCCCCGATCAGCCCCTGCGTCGCCGGGATCAGCGGCACGTGCAGGCTGACGACGTCGGCCTTGGCGAGGATCTCCTCGAAGCCCATCGGCCGCGCCGCCACGCCCGGGTCGCCGCCGGGCGGGAAGGCGGGGTCGTAGAAGGCGACGTCGGCGCCGGCGGCGAGGAAGCCGGCCGCCACCGCCCGGCCGATCACGCCGTAGCCGATCAGCCCGACGAGGCAGCCCTCGAGGCCACCGACATTGTCGGCGAGCATCCGCGCGCGGAACGGGGCGTAGTTGCCGCGCCGGATCTCCAGCGTCGACCAGGCGAGCCGGCGCAGCAGCGTCGCCGCGCTGGTCACCGCATATTCGGCGAGCGCGCCGTTGCTGCCGCCGGGCACGTTGGCGACCGGGATGCCGCGCGCCACCAGCGCCGGCTGGTCGAGCCGGTCGACGCCCGCGCCGGTCACCTGGACCAGGCGGATGCCGGCGCCCTCGAACAGCTCCGGCGCCAGCTTCGGGCCGACGGCGGGGATCACCAAAGCGCGCGCCTCCCGCAGGATGCCGGGCAGCGCCGGATCATCGGGAGCGCGATAGTCGATGGAGAGGTCTTCCGGCGGCGTCACGCCGACACGGGTGAAGTCCACCTTCGGACGCAGGCAGACGGCGTCGAGGCTCATGATGCGGCCCTCGCTTCATCCCAGGAGCTGAATTCGCGCGTACCGGCGCGGATGTCCGCCACGGGAAAGAAGCACAGCAGCCGCAGCGTGCCCGTGCCGGTGTTGCGGGTGGCGTGCAGTTCGCCCGCGGGGACAAGCAGGCAGTCACCGGCCGCGACCGGGTAGGACCCGGCCTCGGTCTCGGTGACGCCTTCGCCCTCGAGCACGTAGATGCACTCTTCGAAATCGTCGTGTCGATGGGGCCCGCGCGGCGGCGCGCTGCCGTCGTGGGGTGCGATCGCGACTTCGCGAACCGTAACCGCGCGAGCCCCCGAGGCGGCGCCGATCATCTCGCGCGCCGCCCGACCCGGAAGACGCAGCCAGCTGCCGTCTCCGTGTGTGATCAACCGTGCCATCAGCTTGCCTGTCGCAGCTTCTTCACCTCGGCTGGCGGGCCCTGGAACTCGTCGAGATGGCGGAAGATGTCGCTGGCCTCGGCCGCGATGGAATCGGCGAGGGCGTTGAGCATTTCCGTCCCCCGCGCCGGCGTCGCCGCCTGCGGGGTGCCGTACCAGCCGGACGCCGCGATGGTGCGGATGTCGGTCAGCACCGGCTGGTAGTTGCGGGTGCGCCGCAACCGGTCCATCCAGGCGCCGTGCTTGTGGTCCGAGCCCTGGTCGATGCGGTCGAGATGCACGAGGTCCGGCCGGTAGGCCATCACCGCCAGCGCCTCGATCTCGCCGCCATGGGTGAGGCCGTTGCACTGGTGGCCGTACAGGTCGGCCGCGACATAGCAGGCCTGCACCGTCAGCACCGTCATGCCGTGGACGCGGTGGAGGTCCTCGGCGGCGATGGCGAGCGAGGGGATGTTCCCCTCGTGCCAGTTGACGATGAGCAGGTACTTGGCGCCGTGCTTGGCGGTCGAGGCGCAGATCTCGGTGACGAGCCGGATATAGGTATCCGGCGTCAGCGTGATGGTGCCCTCGAACGGCATGTGCATCGGCGTCACGCCCAGGCCCGGGCTCGGCAGCACCAGCCCGTCCATCCGTTCCGCCAGCGCATGCGAGATGACGTTGGCGGCGAAGGTGTCCGTGCCGGTCGGCAGGTGCGGGCCGTGCTGCTCGACGCTGCCCGTGGGCAGGATGACCAGCGGATGACGGCGGAACTGCTCGGCGACTTCGGGCTGCGTGACGTCCCAGAAGTACCGGCTACGCGACATGTCGGCTGCCCCGGGCGAGTTCCTGGCGGGCGGTGTCGACGACGTCGGCGAGCGGGACCAGCTGGCCGTTATTGTCGATCGAGCGCAGCGCCGCGTAGACGCAGGCCACCGCAACGTTGCCGTTGCCCGCGCTCAGCTCGTTCGGCTTGCCGGAGAGGCAGCTGCCGGCGAAGGCTTCCAGCTCGGAGCGGAACATGTCGCTCTCGGCGTCCTGCAGCACTTCGCGCTTGGCGAAGCCGTCCTTGCCGCGCTGGATGTAGAGCGAGGCGGTCTTGTGGATCTCGTCCGGGGTGTCCCACACGCCGAAGTCGATCTCGTAATGCATCAGGCCCTTGGAGCCGAACACGCGGACCGAGAAGATGCCCGGCGAGGTCCAGCAGGAGCCGACATAGCCGACCTTGCCGTCCTTGAACTTGAGCAGGGTGAGCGACTGGTCGTCCACTTCCGCGCCGACCGGGGAGAGCTTCGAGGAAACCGAGCTCGCCGCGTCGATCTCGCCGCCGAGGCAGTGGACCAGGTCGAACATGTGGATGGCGAGCTGCGAGAGCGGGCCGCCGGGCGCGCGGTCCTTGTACCAGCGCCAGGTCTGCGGGGTCAGCTCCAGCGCGCGCTCGTTCGAGAAGTTCGCCTCGATCAGCGCCACGCGGCCGAGTTCGCCGGCCTGGATGGCATCGCGCATGCGGCGCACGCCGGCCATCAGGCGGGCGCTGTGGCCGACGGTGACGGTGACGCCGTGCTCGGCCTGCAGCGCCTCGATGGCGAGGCCGTCGGTCAGCGTCGAGGCGATCGGCTTCTCGGTGTAGACGTGCTTGCCCGCGCGGGCGACCTCGGCGGCGACGGGCAGGTGCTGCTCGTTCGGCACGGTCAGGATGACGCCCTTGATCTCGGGGTCGGACAGCATCGCCTTCATCGAGTCGACCACCGGGATGCCGGTGTCGCGGTGGAAGGCGTCGCGCTTCTCCTGCGAGCGGCTGTAGCCGGCGACGATCTGGATCTTGTCCGACTTCTTCGAGGCGCGGGTCAGCACGCGCGCCCAGCGACCGAGACCGATGATGCCGACTTTGACGGGTTCGCTCACGAAATCCTCCCATGAAACGCGACGGCTGGGGTGTCCGTCGCTCTTGTTGGGTCGGATTGTATGACAATAGTATCGGATGTCAATCTTCGGTCCGCGATTTTCCGCCGGCTTTTTCCCGCCCGCGGCCGCGGCCCTGCCTGCGACCGCGGGGTGCCATTTCCTTCCGCCCCGCATCTGCTAGCTTCCGCGCCCGATCCATTGCCCGCGACCGTCCATGCGCCACCTGCGTTCCGCCGCCTTCTTCACCTTCCTCGTCCTGTGGACGCTGCTGCTGGCGCCCACCATCCCCTGGCTTGCCTGGCGCCGGGACCCCGCGCAGGTCCGGCGGGTGTCGCGGCTGTGGTCGCGCGGGCTCTTGGGCGCGCTGCGCCTCATCGTCGGCCTCGGCTATCGCGAGATCGGCCGCGAGCACCGGCCCGCCGGCCCGGCGCTCTATGTCAGCAACCACCAGTCGGCCTGGGAGACGCTGGCCTTCAGCGTGCTGATCCCGGACCTCGCCTTCGTGCTGAAGGAGGAACTCTACCGCTACCCGATCTTCGGCTGGTTCCTGAAGCACTCGCCGATGATCGCCATCGACCGCGCCGGCGGCGGCACCGCCATGAAGAAGATGATCCGCGAGGCCCGCGCCGTCGCCGCGGACGGGCGCAGCGTACTGATCTTTCCCGAGGGCACCCGCCGCGGCGCCGGCGAGAGCGCCGAATTCCGCCGCGGCGTGCTGCTGCTCTACAAAGCGCTGAAGCTGCCGGCCGTGCCGATGGCGCACAATGCCGGCCTGTTCTGGAAGCCGAAGAGCCTGTTCGTCACCCCCGGCACGATCACCGTGGTGTATATGCCGCCGTTGCCGGCCGATCTGCCGGACGAGGATTTCATGAACGCCGTGCAGGGCGCGATCGTCACCGAGCGCGACCGGCTGGCGGGGAGGGACGCATGAGCGAGACCGGTATCGGCACGGACGGCGTCGTCATCGTCGGCGGCGGGCAGGGAGGATTCCAGCTCGCCGCCTCGCTGCGCGACAACGGTTTCGACGGCAGGCTGACCCTGGTCGGCGAGGAGCCGGGCCTGCCCTATCAGCGCCCCCCGCTCTCCAAGGCCTATCTGAAGGGCGAGGCCGATGCCGGGCAGCTCGAGCTGCGCCCCGCCGCCTTCTACGCCGACCACCGTATCGACCTGGTCCATGACCGCGTCCACGGCATCGATCCGGCGACGCGGCGGATCGCCTTCGCCGACGGGCATTCGCTGCCTTATGGCCATCTCGTGCTGGCCACCGGCGCCCGCAACCGGCCGCTTCCCGTCGAGGGCGCCGGGCTCGACGGCGTCCTTTACCTGCGCACCCTCGCCGAGGCGGCGGAGCTGAAGCAGCGCCTCGCCGGGGCGGAGCGGGTCGTCGTCATCGGCGCCGGCTTCATCGGCCTCGAATTCGCCGCGGTCGCCCGCGCGCTCGGCCATGAGGTGACGGTGATCGAAGCGCTGGCGCGGCCGATGGCGCGGGCGATCTCGCCCGCCATGTCCGCCTTCTTCGCGCGCGAACACGCGGCGATGGGCACGCGCCTCGCGCTCGGCGCCGGCGTCGTGCGCCTGCACGGCGAGGACGGGCGGGTGCGCGCGGTGGAGACGCTCAATGGCGCCGTCCACCCGGCCGATCTCGTCGTGGTCGGCATCGGCGTCGTGCCCAATGCGGAACTCGCGCACGAGGCCGGCCTCGTCGTGTCGAACGGCATCCGCGTCGATGACCATCTCGCCACCATGGACCCCGCTATCTCCGCCATCGGCGACGTGGTCGCCTATCCGAGCGTCCATGCCGGCCGCGAGGTCCGGCTCGAATCGGTGCAGAACGCGGTCGATCACGCCCGCAGCCTCGCTGCCCGGCTCACCGGCCGCCCGGCGCCCTATACGGCCGTGCCCTGGTTCTGGAGCGACCAGTCCGACCTCAAGCTGCAGATGGTCGGCCTCGCCGGTCCCGACGACACGGAAGTGCTGCGCGGCGATCCGATGAGCCGGCGCTTCTCGGTGTTCCGCTTCCGCGACGGCCGTCTCACCGCCATCGAGAGCGTGAACCGCCCCGCCGACCACATGCTCGGCCGCCGCCTGCTCGCCGATCCGGCCAAGCCCCCGGCGCTGACGCCGGAACAGGCGGGCGACGAGGGGTTCGATCTGAAAAGCCTGCTGGCGCGGTGATCTGGTGATCCCGTGGGTGCTGCTCGACACCGCGAAGGTGCCCGGCGGGCCGGGTGAACTGCGCCTGAAGCAGCGCGGCAGCGAATTCTCCATCATGTCCGGCACCACGGAGCTGATGAACAGCCGGCTCAGCGGCTCGGAACAGGCGCTGGCGAATCTCGCCTGCGCGCGGCTCGCGGGCCGGCCGGCGCCGCATCTGCTTATCGGCGGCCTCGGTATGGGCTTCACCCTGCGCGCCGCGCTCGAAGCCCTGCCGGCGACCGCCCGCGTCACCGTCGCCGAACTGGTGCCGGCGGTGATCGACTGGGCGCGGGGGCCGATGGCGCCGGTCTTCGCCGGCTGCCTCGATGATCCGCGCGTCGCGCTGCACGCCGGCGATGTCGGCGGCCTGATCCGCGCCGGCCGCGCCGCCTTCGACGCCATCCTGCTCGACGTCGACAACGGCCCGGACGGGCTCACCCGCCCGGCCAATGACGGGCTCTACGACGGGGCGGGCCTTGCCGCCGCCCACGCCGCCCTGCGCCCCGGCGGCATCCTCGCCGTCTGGTCGTCGGCGCCCGATAGGGCCTTCACCGCGCGCCTGCGCAAGGCCGGCTTCCGCACCGAGGAAGTCCCCGTGCGCGCCAACGGCAAGCGCGGCGGCGCCCGCCACGTCATCTGGCTGGCGGTGCGGGCGGGTTGACGGCGGCTGAGTGCATCCGTTTGTCCCTCATCCCCGGGCTTGACCCGGGCACCCCGCTTCGGACGCCGCCGCGAACGACAAGCTGGGTCCTCGGGTCCAGCCCGGGGATGAGCAAGCCGGCGGGTGGCGCCCGCCGATAAAGCTCTGTCGGCTGTCATCAGGCCTCCTTTCCGCCGGCAACGGCACGGCCTATCATCGGTCGGTCCGCCACCTCCCGGTTTCGCCGATGGCCTTTTCGCTGCGCCAGCTCCAGTATTTCGTCGCGGTGGCGGAGAACGGGTCCGTCTCCTCCGCCGCGCACACGCTCTCCATCTCGCAATCGACGGTGACGGAGGCGCTGCGCGAGCTGGAGCTCGATCTCGGTTTCCGCCTGCTGGAGCGGCACGCGCGCGGCGCCGACCTGACGCTGAAGGGGCACCATTTCCTCAGCCACGCCCGCAAGATCCTCGCCAGCGTCGCCGATGCGCGGCGGGCGTTGTCGGCGGGCGAATCCGCCGCGCTCAACGGGCGGCTGACGCTGGGCGTGACGCCGCTGGTCGCCGGCTATGTCTTCTCCGACCTGCTCGCCCGCTACCGCCGCGCCTTTCCCGGCGTCGCGGTGGAGGCGGTGGAGGACGCGGCGGATTATCTCGAGCACCTGCTGGTCGGCGGCGAGCTCGACGTCGCGGTGATGGTGCTGCCGCCGGGCCGGCGCTCCTCCGCACTGCAGACCGAGGCGATGGAGGTCTCGCCCTACCGCGTCTGGCTGCCGCTCGGCCATCCCGCCGCGACAGAGGAGCGGGTGAGCCTGCGCGACCTCGGCGGCGAGCCGCACGTGCTGCTCACCATCGACGAGATCGCCGAGGCGTCCGAGATCGTCTGGCGCCGGCTCGGCATCCGCCCGCCGGTGGCCTTCCGCACCCGCTCGGTGGAGGCGGTGCGCTCGCTGGTGGCGACCGGGGCCGGCGTGGCGGTGATGCCGGACCTCACCTATCGGCCGTGGTCGCTGGAAGGCGACAAGATCGAGGCGCGGTCGCTGGTGGAGGAGTTGCCGGCGATCGAGGTGGCCACCGCCTGGCGGCGCGGCTCCCCGCTCACCCCGGCCGCCACCGGCTTCCTGTCGATCGCGGCGACACGGCACGGCGGGCGCGGGCGATAAATCTCGTCGTCATCCCGGCCGGAAGCGAAGACGGAGAGCCGGGATCGCCGTCCGAGTAGGCCTCCCGACCGATCCCGGATCGGCCTCTGGCCGTCCGGGAGGACACTCATCCAGACTGCCCGCCTCTTACTCATCGGTTTTTCCGATGGCGCCGTTCTGATCTTTGGTGTGGCGCGCTCTTTCCCTTGCGATCACACTCGCGTCAAAGCCCCGCCCAGCGGGCAGAACAGAGGGAACCGTCATGCGCGCTCATCATGTTCTGGCGCTCGCCGCCAGCGTCTCGCTCAGCCTGCAGCCCGCTCTCGCCGCCGAGATGAAATCCATCGGCAAGGGCGAAGGCTCGGTCGATATCGTCGCGTGGCCCGGCTATATCGAGCGCGGCGAGACCGACAAGGCCTATGACTGGGTCACCGATTTCGAGAAGAAGTCCGGCTGCAAGGTCAATGTGAAGACCGCCGGCACCTCGGACGAGATGGTCGCGCTGATGAACGAGGGCGGCTTCGACCTCGTCACCGCCTCCGGCGATGCCTCGCTGCGCCTCATCGCCGGCAAGAAGGTCGCGCCGATCAACACCAAGCTGATCAAGAGCTGGAACACCGTCGACGAGCGGCTGCAGAACGCGCCCTGGCACACGGTGAACGCCGTCCATTACGGCGTGCCCTATCAGTGGGGCTCCAACGTGCTGATGTACAACACCGAGGCTTTCAAGGGCGAGGCGCCCAAGAGCTGGAGCGTGGTGTTCGAGGAGCAGGACCTGCCGGACGGCAAGTCCAACAAGGGCCGCGTGCAGGCCTTCGACGGCCCGATCTACATCGCCGACGCCGCGCTCTATTTGATGGCCAAGAAGCCCGAGCTCGGCATCAAGGACCCCTACGAGCTGAACGAGGAGCAGTACAAGGCCGCCCTCGACCTGCTGCGCGCCCAGCGCAAGATCGTGCAGCGCTACTGGCACGACGCCATGATCCAGGTCGACGACTTCACCAATGAGGGCGTCGTCGCCTCCTCCTCCTGGCCGTTCCAGGTCAACCTGCTGATCAGCCAGAAGAAGCCGATCGCCTCGACGATTCCCGCCGAGGGTGCCACCGGCTGGGCCGACACCACCATGATGCATGTCGACGCCAAGCACCCGAACTGCGCCTATATGTGGATGGAGCACTCGCTCTCGCCGAAGGTGCAGGGCGACCTCGCCTCGTGGTTCGGCTCGGTTCCCTCGGTTCCCGCCGCCTGCAAGGGCAACGAGCTGCTGACCGACGAGGGCTGCAAGACCAACGGCGCCGAGGAGTTCGAGCGCATCAAGTTCTGGCGCACCCCGGTCGCCAAGTGCCCGACCCAGGCCGCCGGGTGCGTGCCCTATTACCGCTGGGTGTCCGACTACATCGCCGTGCTCGGCGGGCGGTGAGGGGCGGCGCCTTTCGCGCGACCGGCCTAGCTCCCTCTCCCCGGCGGGGATAGGGGCTCGCCGGCATCCGGCCGCCGCGCTTCCCCTCACCGGCCCGCTGCGCGGGCAACCTTTCCTCGGCGAGGAGAGGGTCGGGGAAGAGGTGAGCGGGGCCGGCCCGCCGGTGCGGTTTGCCGCTTCGCGAAGTCTCCCCTGGGTCCCGGATCGGCGCTGCGCTGCGCGCAGCTTGTCCGGGAAACGTAGAGTGGGCGCTTTCAGTACCCGTGTCCCGGACAAGCGGAGGCGAAGCCGGAGCGCCGATCCGGGACCCAGGGGAAAATCCGCCAAAGGCGACCCGACCTGAATTCCGTTCCATCCAAGAGACACCGACCCGCCCCCCATGCCCGCTGATGCCGCTCAATCCTCCACCCCCGCCGTGCTGTTCCGCGGTGTGACCCGCCATTTCGGGGCGGTGAAGGCGGTGGACGGCGTGGACCTGTCCATCGCACCGGGCGAGTTCTTCGCCATGCTCGGCCCCTCCGGCTCGGGCAAGACCACGTGCCTGCGCCTCATCGCCGGCTTCGAGCAGCCGGACTCGGGTCATATCGAGCTGTTCGGCGAGACCATGGAGGGCCTGCCGCCCTATCGCCGCGCGGTGAACACCGTGTTCCAGGACTACGCGCTGTTCCCGCACCTCTCCGTCGGCGACAACGTCGCCTATGGCCTGCGCGTGCGCGGGGTCGGGCGGGCCGAGCGCGACAGGCTCGCCCGCGAGGCGCTGGCCATGGTCAAGCTCGCCGGCATGGAGGCGCGCCGTCCTTCGCAGCTCTCCGGCGGCCAGCGCCAGCGCGTCGCGCTCGCCCGGGCGCTGGTGGTGCGCCCCAAGGTGCTGCTGCTCGACGAGCCGCTCGGCGCGCTCGACCTCAAGCTGCGCGAGGAGATGCAGGCCGAGCTGAAGAGCCTGCAGCGCGCGCTCGGCCTGTCCTTCGTCTTCGTCACCCACGACCAGAGCGAGGCGCTGTCCATGGCGGACCGCGTCGCCGTGTTCAACGAGGGCCGCATCGTCCAGGTCGGCCCGCCGGAGGAGGTCTATGAGCGCCCGGCGACCCGCTTCGTCGCCGGCTTCGTCGGCTCGGCCAACGTGCTCTCGGCCGCGGAGGTTTCGCATTTCGGCCTGCCCGCCCGGCCGATGAGCCTCAGGCCGGAGAAGATCGCGCTGCTGCCGCCCGGCCAGCCGGCGCCGGCGGGAGCCTTCCTCGTCGACGTCACCATCCTCGATGCCTCCTATCAGGGCCCGGTGCGCCGGCTGATCGGCCGCGACGCCACCGGCCTCGTGCTCGCCGCCGCCGTCCCGGCCGAGGCCGCCGCCGGCATGACGCCCGGCACGCCCGCGCGCTTTTCCTTCGCCCCCGTCGCATTGCAGCCGATGGAGGGCGAGGGATGAGCCTCTCCGCCCTCGACCTGCCGATCCCGCCGCGCGCGAGCCTGCGCGGGCGCCTGTCCGACCTCGTGGTGCGCCGGCAGAACCTGCTGGTGCTGTTGCTGCTGGCGCCGCCGCTGATCTGGCTGGGCCTCGTCTATGTCGGCAGCCTCGTCATCTTCCTCGCCCAGTCGGTGTTCTCGATCGACGAGTTCTCCGGCACCATCGTGCGCGAGCCGACGCTCGCGACGCTGGCCGAACTGTTCCGCCCGGCCAATTTCGACATCCTGCTGCGCACGGTCGGCATCGCCGCGGCGGTGACGCTGCTCTGCGCCATACTCGCCTTCCCGATCGCCTATTACGCCGCGCGCTATGCCGGCCCGCGCGCCAAGGCGGCGTTCTACCTCGCGGTGATGATGCCGCTGTGGTCGAGCTATCTGGTCAAGGTCTATGGCTGGAAGCTGCTGCTGGCCAAGGAGGGCGCCATCGGCTGGTTCGCCCAGCGCCTCGGCCTCGGCGGCCTGCTGGAGGCGTGGCTGGCGCTGCCCGTGGTCGGCGGGCCCTCGCTGTCGGTCAGCTATACCGGCATGGTGCTGACCTTCACCTATCTCTGGCTGCCCTTCATGATCCTGCCGGTGCAGGCGGCGCTGGAGCGGGTGCCGGGCAGCCTGATCGAGGCGGCCGGTGATCTCGGCGCCTCGCCGGGCCTGACATTTCGCACCGTGATCCTGCCGCTCGCCATGCCCGGCGTGGTGGCCGGCGCCATCTTCACCTTCTCGCTGACGCTCGGCGACTACATCGTTCCACAGATCATCGGCACCTCGGCGCTGGTGCTGGGCCAGGCGGTCTACACGCTGCAGGGCACGGCCGGGAACATCCCGCTGGCGGCGGCCTTCTCGCTGGTGCCGATCCTGGTCATGGCGCTGTTCCTGACGCTCGCCAAGAAGACGGGGGCGTTCGATGCGCTGTGAGGGGCTGAACAGGCTCGGCGTGGCTCCCTCTCCCCGCCGGGGAGAGGGTTGGGGTGAGGGGAGTTGCCTGCCCGGATATGGCGTTCCCCCTCACCCGGCCCTGCGGGCCGACCTCTCCCCGGCGGGGAGAGGGGAAGAAGGGGTGGCGCCCTCTTATGCGACGCCCTCATGCCCGGGCTTGACCCGGGCACCCCGCTCCGAAATTCACGGCGCGCGCCAGCTGGGTCCCCGGGTCAAGCCCGGGGATGAGGGAAGGAAAGTCGCGGGGAGGGCGCGCCCATGACCCGCGCCTCGCTGCCCCTGAAGATCGCCGCGCTGGGCGGGCTCGCCTTCCTGCACGTGCCGCTGCTGTTCATCCTGCTCTACTGCTTCACCACGGAAGAGAAGAGCTACGCCTTCCCCCCGCCCGGCTTCACGCTGAAATGGTTCGGCGTGGTGTGGGAGCGGGCCGATATCTGGGCCGCCGTCGGGCTGTCGCTGCAGGTGGCGGCGATCGCCACCGCCGTCGCCCTCGTGCTCGGCACGCTGGCGGCGGGGGCGCTGGCGCGGGCGAATTTCTTCGGCCGCGAGCCCATCTCGCTGCTGTTCGTGCTGCCGATCGCGCTGCCCGGCATCGTCACCGGCATTGCGCTGCGCCAGGCGTTCGGGCTGATGGAAATCCCCTTCTCGTTCTGGACCATCGTGCTCGGCCACGCGACCTTCTGCATCGTGGTCGTCTACAACAACGCGGTCGCGCGTCTCCGAAGGCTCTCGCCCTCGCTGATCGAGGCCTCGATGGACCTCGGCGCCGACGCCTTCCAGACCTTCCGCCTCGTGATCCTGCCCAATGTCGGCACGGCGCTGCTGGCGGGCGGCATGCTGGCCTTCGCGCTGTCGTTCGACGAGGTGATCGTCACCACCTTCACCGCCGGCCAGCAGTCCACGTTGCCGATCTGGATGCTGTCCGAGCTCATCCGTCCCCGCCAGCGGCCCGTCACCAACGTGGTCGCCGTGCTCGTCATCCTCGTCACCTTCCTGCCCATCCTTGCCGCGTACTACCTCACCCGCGAGGGCGAGGCGGTGGCCGGCTCCGGCAAATAGGAGAAACCGCCATGCTCGAGACAGAGATGCTGATCGGCTCGACCTTCGTCGCCGGCACCGAGACGCCCGAGACGGTGCTGAACCCGAAGACCGAGGAGACCATCCTCGAACTGCCGGAGGCCTCGCCCGACCAGATCGACGCGGCGGTGGCGGCCGCCGACAAGGCCTTCCCCGCCTGGTCGCGCACCACCCCGGCCGAGCGCTCGAGCCTGCTGCTCAAGCTCGCCGACGCCATCGAGCGCGAGGCCGAGGGCTTCGCCACGCTGGAGGCGCTGAACTGCGGCAAGCCGCGCTACGCCGTGCTGCGCGACGAGATCCCCGCGATCGCCGACTGCTTCCGCTTCTTCGCCGGCGCGGTGCGCACCCAGCACGGCATGGTCGCGGGCGAGTATATTCCCGGCCACACCTCGATGGTGCGGCGCGACGCGATCGGCGTCGTCGCCTCGATCGCGCCGTGGAACTACCCGCTGATGATGGCGGCATGGAAGCTCGCCCCGGCGCTGGCGGGGGGCAACACCGTGGTCATCAAGCCCTCCGAGCAGACGCCGCTGACCCTGCTGAAGCTGGCCAAAGTGATCGCCGGCATCTTCCCCGAGGGCGTCGTGAACGTCGTGGTCGGGCGCGGCGAGAGCGTCGGCAACGCGCTGATCCACCACCCGAAGGTGGCGATGGTCTCGCTCACCGGCGACATCGCCACCGGCAAGAAGGTGCTCGCCGCCGCCTCGAAGACGGTGAAGCGCACCCATCTCGAACTCGGCGGCAAGGCGCCGGTCATCGTGTTCGACGATGCCGACATCGCCGAGGTGGTCGAGGGGGTGAAGATCTTCGGCTACTACAACGCCGGGCAGGACTGCACCGCCGCCTGCCGCATCTATGCGTCGGACAAGATCTACGACAACCTCGTCGCCGACCTGTCGTCCGCCGTTTCCTCGCTGCGCTTCAACCTGCCGGACGACGACCAGAACGACATCGGCCCGCTGATTTCCGCCCGCCAGCGCGCCCGCGTCGCCTCCTTCGTCGAGCGCGCCTCCGAGCTCAACCATGTCGAGATCGCCACCGGGGGCAAGCTCGCGGGCGGCAAGGGCTTCTTCTACGAGCCGACCGTCGTCGCCGGCGCGCTGCAGTCGGACGAGATCGTGCGCCGCGAGGTGTTCGGCCCGGTGGTCTCGGTCACCCGCTTCTCAGACGTCGAGGAGGCGGTGGCCTGGGCCAATGACAGCGATTACGGCCTCGCCTCCTCGGTCTGGACCCGGGATGTGTCGAAGGGGCTGGCCACGGCCGCCCGGCTCCAGTATGGCTGCACCTGGGTGAACTGCCATTTCATGCTTACCAACGAAATGCCCCATGGCGGCCTGAAGCAGTCCGGCTATGGCAAGGACATGAGCGTCTACGCGCTCGAGGATTACACCGTCGCCCGCCACGTGATGGTCAAGAACGGCTGAGCCCGCTGTGCGGGCTCGCGGCCGGCCCCTCGCTGCCTGCACTCGCCCCCCGCAGGCGGCGAGGGCGCCCGCCCTCGGCGCACGAAGTCGTGACTTCGTGAGCGAACCTGTCGAAGATTTAATTTGTCCCATCCCCGGCCGGCTGTTCTATTGCGCTGCAATAGGTTGCGGGGTCGTCTGGGAGATTTTATGCGGCTTATGGCCGGACTGGTACTCGTGCTGGTGGCGCTCGGCGGCGCCGGCATCGTCGCGCATCGCAACGGCTGGGACGCGCCGGTTCTCGCGGCCCTGAAGGGGCCCGCGAACGCGGCGCCCGAGCCGCGTCTCGCCAATGCCCGCCCCGTGCTCCCCGTCGAGGTCGCGACCGCCCGGCAGGTGACCACGACCACCGACATCCGCGCCGTCGGCAGCCTGCAATCGGACGAATCCGTGCAGCTCGCCTCCGAGGTCGCCGGCCGCATCGCCCAGATCAATTTCCGCGAGGGCCAGCAGGTCAAGGCCGGCGACGTGCTGGTCAAGCTCGACGACGCGCTCGTCACCGCCGCCGAGGCCGAGATCGAGGCCCGCCTGTCGCTCGCTGAATCGAACCTCGCCCGCGCCCAGCAGCTGCAGAAGTCCGGCTCGGGCACCGCCCGCTCGCTCGACGAGGCGGTGGCCGAGCGCAACACCGCGACGGCTCTCCTGAACCTCCAGCGCGTGCAACTCGCCAAGCACGCGATCGCCGCCCCCTTCGACGGCGTCGCCGGCCTGCGTCAGGTCTCGGTCGGCGCCTATATCCCGGTGGGCACGACGCTGGTGAACATCGAGAAGATCGACCAGCTCAAGGTCGACTTCAAGGTGCCCGAGGTGCATCTCGGCAGCGTCGCCAGCGGCCAGCAGGTCGAGATCACGGTCGACGCCATGCCCGGCCGCGCCTTCACCGGCACCATCTACGCCATCGACCCGATGATCGACGTCAACGGCCGCGCGCTCAGCGTGCGGGCCCGCCTGCCCAATGCCGACATGGCGCTGCGGCCCGGCCTGTTCGTCCGCGTCGTGGTGAAGGGCATGGCCGAGCGCACCACGGTGATGGTGCCGGAAGCCGCCATCGTGCCGCGCGGGCAGGAGCGCTATGTGTGGCTCCTCGCCGACGGCAAGGTGAAGGAAGCCAAGGTCACGCTCGGCGAGCGCCGCAGCGGCGAGGTCGAGATCGCCTCGGGCGTGCCGGCCGGCGCCACGGTCGTCACCGCCGGGCAGGGGCGCCTGCGCGCCGGCGCCAGCGTCGAGGTGGTGGGCACGCCCGCGCCGCCGCAGAGCTGAGGGGCGCGCCATGGGCCTCTCCGAGCTCTGCATCCGCCGCCCGGTCTTCGCCACCGTCCTCAGCCTGATCCTGGTGCTGATCGGCATCGTCTCCTATTCGCGCCTCACCGTGCGCGAATACCCCAACATCGACGATCCCACCGTCTCCGTCGTCACCCGCTATCCCGGCGCCTCGGCGAGCATCGTCGAGAGCCAGGTCACGCAGATTCTCGAAGGCTCCATCGCCGGCATCGAGGGCATCGACGTGCTGGAATCCTCCAGCCGCTCGGAATCGAGCCGCATCACCGTGCGCTTCCGGCTCGAGGTGAACCCCGACGTCGCCGCCAGCGACGTGCGCGACCGCGTCAGCCGGGTGCGCCAGCGCCTGCCGGACGAGATCGACGAGCCCGTCATCTCCAAGGTCGAGGCCGACGCCCAGCCGGTGCTGTTCGTGGTGTTCAAGAGCGACCGCATGTCGGCGCTGGAACTGTCGGACTATATCGACCGCTATATCGTCGACCGCTTCAAGAACATCACCGGCGTCGCCGATGTGCAGATCTTCGGCGAGCGGCGCTACGCCATGCGGGTGTGGATCGATCGCGAGCGCCTCGCCGCCTATAACCTGTCGGTGCAGGACATCGAGGATTCGCTGCGGGCGCAGAACGTCGAGATTCCCTCCGGCCGCATCGAGAGCGCCGACCGCGAGTTCACCGTGCTCTCGCGCACGGCGCTGTCCAACGTGCAGCAGTTCGAGAACATCATCGTCAAGCGGGCCGGCACCGCGCAGGTGCGCCTCGCCGAGATCGCCCGCGTCGAGCTCGGCGCCGCCGACGAGCGCCGCTCCAGCCGCTTCAACGGCGGCGCCGGCATCGCCGTCGGCATCATCAAGCAGGCGGTGGCGAACCCGCTCGACGTCTCCGCCGGCGTCCGGGCGGTGATGCCGGAGATCAATGACAGCCTGCCCGACGGCATGAGCGGCATGATCGGGCAGGACAATGCGGTGTTCATCGACCGCTCGATCCAGTCGGTCTACCACACCATCGGCGAGGCCATCGTCCTCGTCGTGCTGGTGATCGTGATCTTCCTGCGCTCCTTCCGCGCCTCGATCATCCCGATCGTCACCATCCCGATCTCGCTGATCACCACCTTCGCGCTCATGTACGCGCTCGGCTTCAGCATCAATACGCTGACGCTGCTGGCCATGGTGCTCGCCATCGGCCTCGTGGTGGACGACGCCATCGTCGTGCTGGAGAACATCTTCCGCCACATCGAGGACGGCATGAAGCCGATCCCCGCCGCCATCCGGGGCGCGCGCGAGATCGGCTTCGCGGTGGTGGCGATGACGCTGACGCTGGCGGCGGTCTATGCCCCGGTCGCCTTCGCGGCGGGGCGCACCGGCCGGCTCTTCCTCGAATTCTCGCTGACGCTGGCCGGCGCGGTGCTGGTCTCGGGCTTCGTCGCGCTGACGCTGACGCCGATGATGTGCTCGCGCCTGCTCAAGCACCAGCCGAACCCGGGCCGCGTCTCGATGTTCGTCGAGCGCTGCCTCGGCGGGCTGGAGCGCGGCTATCGCCGCACCCTCGGCGGGACGCTCAGGGTATGGCCGCTCGTGCTGCTGGTCGCGGCCGGCGTCGCTGGCGCCAGCGGCTGGTTCTTCACCAACCTGCCCTCCGAGCTGTCGCCGATCGAGGATCGCGGCATCGTCCGCGTCAACGGCACCGCGCCGGAAGGCTCGACGCTGGCCTTCACCGCCCGCTATTCGCAGCAGGTGGAGGGCATGCTGAGCAAGCTGCCCGAGATCGAATCCGTGCTGACCATCAACGGCTTCCCGGATGTGAACCGCTTCCTCGTGGTCGGCCGGCTGAAGGACTGGAGCGAGCGCGAGCGCCGCCAGCAGGAACTGGTCAACCAGACCACGCCGCAGCTGCGGCGCATCGCCGGCGTCAACGCCTTCGCCAACAACCCGCCCTCGCTCGGCGCCTCCAACAATTCGCGCCCGATCGAGTTCGTGCTGCAGACGTCCGGCACCTATGAGGAACTCGACGGCTATGTGAACCGTTTCCTCGAGCGGGTGCGCGACTTTCCCGGCCTCGTCAGCCTCGACACCGACCTGAAGCTGAACAAGCCCGAGCTCGCCATCACCATCGACCGCCAGAAGGCGGCCGATCTCGGCATCGCCATCTCCGTGGTCGGGCGCACGCTGGAAAGCCTGCTGGGCGGCCGGCAGGTCACCCGCTTCGAGGTCGGTGGCGAGCAGTACGACGTCTATGTGCAGCTCGCCGCCGCCGACCGCACCTCGCCCTCGACGCTCGACACCATCTATCTGCGCGCCGCCAATGGCGAGATGGTGCAGCTCTCCAACCTCGTCACCATCCGCGAGAGCGTCGCCCCGCAGGAACTGCGCCGCTTCAACCAGATGCGCGCCGTCACCGTCTCGGCCAATCTCGCGCCGGGCGTCTCGCAGGGCGAGGCGCTCGCCTTCCTCGACCAGGCCGCCCACGAGGTGCTGCCGCCGAGCGTGCGCACCGACGTCTCCGGCCAGAGCCGCGAGTTCCGCGCCGCCGGCCAGAGTCTGGCCGTGGTGTTCGTGCTGGCGCTCGGCTTCATCTATCTGGTGCTCGCCGCCCAGTTCGAGAGCTTCCGCGACCCGCTGATCATCATGCTCAGCGTGCCGCTCTCGATGACCGGCGCGCTCGCCGCGCTCTACTTCACCGGCGGCTCGCTGAACGTCTATTCGCAGATCGGCCTCGTCACGCTGGTCGGCCTCATCACCAAGCACGGCATCCTGATCGTGGAATTCGCCAACCAGCAGCAGGAGGCGGGCCTCGACCGCCGGCCGGCGGTGCTGGAGGCGGCGGTGCTGCGGCTGCGCCCGATCCTGATGACCACCGGCGCCATGGTGCTCGGCGCCGTGCCACTGGCGCTGGCGGAAGGGGCGGGCGCCGAGAGCCGCCAGCAGATCGGCTGGGTCATCGTCGGCGGCATGAGCCTCGGGACGCTGCTGACGCTGTTCGTCGTGCCGGTGGTCTATTCGCTGATCGGCCGCGATCACCGCAAGGCGAGCGCGAAGCTCGCCGCCGCCCACGCGCCCGGCCCCGCCCACGGCGCCCCGGCGGAATAGGCGGGGAGAGGGCGCAGTATAGTTGGTTATGAAACGGACGCATCGGCGGGCTGCTTAACTTGAAGAAGCTTGCCTATTTTGTTACCGTCGCAGAACCTGGGGATCCGGGTGCCCGTAAGGGCTATTTAGTAGTAGCTCAGCTGGATAGAGCGCTCGCCTGCTAAGCGAGAGGACGCGGGTTCGAGTCCCGCCTACTCGCTTAGGCGACCTTCTGGTTGCGCGCCAGCCCGTGCGCGACGAGGCGGTCGATCAACTCGGCATAGCCGACCCCGCTCACCGCCATCGCCTTCGGGTACATGCTGATATTGGTGAAGCCGGGGATGGTGTTTGCCTCGTTGACGAGGAACTCCCCGTCGGCCTTGAGGAAGAAGTCGACCCGCGCCATGCCGTCGCAGCCGAGCGCGCGGAAGGCGGTGGCCGCCATCGCCCGCATGGCGTCTTCGACATCCTCCGGCAGTTGCGCCGGCACCATCAGCGCGGCGCCGTCGGCGTCGATATATTTGGCGTCGTAGCTGTAGAAGCCGTGGCTCTCGGCCGGGGCGATCTCGCCGGGGCGGGAGACGATCAGCTCGCCCTCGGGCGTCTCCAGCACGGCGAACTCGATCTCGCGGCCCTTCACGAACTCCTCCGCGAGCAGCTTGCCGTCATGGCGGAAGCCCTCCGCCAGCGCCGCCCGGTACTCGACCTCGCTGGTCACCTTGCTCACACCCACCGAGGAGCCCTGCCGCGCCGGCTTCACGAACACCGGCAGGCCGAGTTCGCGCGACACCGCCGCGAAGTCCGGCTCCGCGCCCGGATGAATGACGATGCCGCGCGCATGCGGCACGCCCGCCTGCGCGAACAGCCGCTTGGCGATGTCCTTGTCGATGGCGGTCGCCGAGCCGGTCAGCCCGCAGCCGACGAGGGGCACGCCGGCGACGGCGGCATGGCCCTGCACCGTGCCGTCCTCGCCATGCGGCCCGTGCAGCACCGGGAACAGCGCGTCGATGGCGGCGATCTCCTGCGGCGCGCCGGCCGGGGGGAGGGCGATGACCCGCCCGCGCCCGCCCGGCAGCAGCGCAAGTTCCGTGCCCTCCGCCGGGCGCGCCAGCACCCCGTCCGCGACCTCGCTCATCAGCCAGCGCCCCTCGCGGGTCACGAACACCGGCAGCACGTCGTATTTGTCCGGGTCGAGCGCGGCCACCACATTGGTCGCCGACATCACGGAGACCTCGTGCTCGGCCGAGCGGCCGCCGAACAGCACCGCGATGCGCAGCTTGCGAGGGGTCGGTTCGCGCGTCATGGCCGTCTCCGCTTCGTCCCGCGCCGCCGGGCGCGCACAGGGTTCACCGGTGTTAACCGGGATCCTTAAATCTTTCGCAAATTTTGACGGCTGCCGCATCGCCGGCCACGGCCCGCCACCCGTCGCAAGGGGCGTGGCGACACCCTATCTGAAGCGGCAACCGCGCGATCATGGAGCACGTCCGCCCTCGGCGCGAAAAGGATACGGCATGGCCAAGCCCCGGCAGGCGCGCAAGGTGAAGAAGGTGCGCGCGGAGTGGACCGATATCGTCCTCGTCTGCCGCACATGCGCGAAGAAGCTGAAGGGCGGCTTCGGCGAGGGCGGCGACGAGCGCTTCGTGAAAGCGCTGCGCGCCGCGCTGGCGGCCCCGCCCGTCGGCGAGCACGGCGCCACGGCGATGACTGCCCCCCGGGCCGCGCCGGAAAAGGCGCAGCCGAACGGCGAGGCGAAGAACACCGACGCGAAAAACGCGAGGTCGACGGCGGCCAAGCCGAAGAAGGCGAAGGGCCGCCGCGCCCGCATCGGCGTCGTCGAGGTCGGCTGCTTCGACATCTGCCCGAAGGACGCCATCGTCACCGTCACCGGCTCGCGCCCCGGCACCTGGCGCGTCATCCCGCGCGGCCTGCCGATGGCGGAGGTTGTGGAGGTGTTGGGGGTCGGCGAAAGCGCGCTCGGCACCGGCCCTGCCCCCGCGCGCCCGGCCGAGGATGCGCCGCCGGGCGGCAGCCTGTAGTCTCGGCCGCGCATCCGCAGCCGAGGCGCTCATGTCGCGCTGGAAGAACAAGAGCCCCCGTCCCGACCATGAGCGCAGCCTCGAGGAGCTCGACGGCGAGCGCTGGGGCGCGCCGCTCTTCGATTCCTATGTCGTCACCACCTGCCACAGCATGCGGAAGAAGCCGCTCGTGACGCTCACCGACGAGGAGTTGCGGCTGGTGATCGGGCAGGGCTTCAGCCTCGAATGGCTGGTTCCCGTCGCGCTGGAGCGGCTGAAGCAAGACCCGCTGCGAGCGGGCGATTTCCATGATGGCGACCTGCTCGCCAACGTGCTCGCAATTCCCGCCGCCTGGTGGGAAACCCGCGCTGCCGAGACGCAGGCGCTGAAGGCCGCGCTTTCCCGCGCGCTTGACGATGAACGCCTGATCGATCGGTCGGCGGAGTGGTCGCCCGATCATCGGGACCCGCCGGACGAGCGGTTGATCCGGCTCGGCCATCAGGTCCGGTCCGTCGCGGCCCGGCTCGGGGTGACCGGTTGAGGCGGCCTGTCGCCACGGGCGCCGGTCCGACCTCCGACGGTCCTGCACGAAAGCGCGATATCGCGACGGCCGGCGGCCGCTCCTAGAACGAGACGGCCGCGCAGGCCAGCCCCGACATCGTCATCCCGGAACGGCCGTCAGGCCGTATCCGGGATCGCGCCGAGGCGAGGCCCGCCGCCGATCCCGGCTCTGCGCTGCGCTCCGGCCGGGATGACGGTGCCGGGGAGGGCGCGGGGATGCGATCAGCGTCGAGACGGCTCGCGCATGAACCAGTCGACGTTGAGCCGACCGGCCTCCCACTCCTTGATGATCATCTCGGCAGTGAACCGCTCCCAAGAGGGACCCGAACCCGCTTCAGCCCGCAATATCGCGATGGCCCGGCTCTCATCGAGCGGAATCATCAGATAAGCGGCTGCGGTGCGCACCCTCCTGTTTGGATGGAGCACGAGGCGAAGAAGCATCTCCAAGCCCCGATCCGGCAGGGAACGCATAAGGCGCGCCTGCCTGTACAACGCATCAAATGCCTTGTTCGCCGCTTTGACGTTGCCAGCCGTCATAAGCTCCTCCTGCGCGATCGCCAGACGGGCAATCTCGCTTTCGATCGTTTCGGGCGTGGCGGTTTTCATGTGTCACTCCCCCCGGAACGCGGCCCGCCCGGCAGCGGCGATCACGCCTTTGATGGTAGCCTAGTCTGCCCGCGAACCCCATTCCATCCCCGTTCATCCCGCCCGCGCTAACCCCCTGCGCATGCCGCTTCTGCTCGCCCGCCTGCCAGTCCTTCTCCTCGCCCTCGTCCTCCTCGCCGCCGCTCCCGCCCGCGCGGCGGAGCCGGTGCTCGATGTCCGCGATCCCGCCGCCCTCGCCCGCCTCGAGGCGGCGGGGTGGAGCTTCGCCGACGTGCTCGGCGTTCCCGGCGCCGCCACCACGCGCGCGCTGGGCGAGCGCAGCGCCGCCTTCCGCACCCTGCGCGCGGCGGTGGCGGGCGACGTCGCCGAGCTGCGCGCGGATATGCAGGCGCATGGCCGCCCGCTCTACGAGGTGACGGACGGCAATGTCGGCCGCGTGCTGGATCTGAACTGGCTCGCTTCGCCCATCGCCGCGTTCCGCCTCGCCGGCATCGTCAACCGGCTCGACCGGCGCGACTTCGTGCCGGAGGTCGAGGGGCGCGCGAATTGCGGCGAGGTCCGCTTCATCTATCGGCTCGGCTATGACGCGGCGCGTGCCGCCCCGGCCGCGCAGGGCAAGCGGCTCCGGCTCTCGCCGACCCGCATCGCCGCCTCGCGGCTGCCCTTCAGCCTCAACGTCGTCTACGCCGTGCCCGCCGACGCCGATGGCGGCTGCGCCGCGGCGGCGGCGCGCTGGCAGGGGGCGGAGAGCGTCGCGGCGGGGAACCCCGAGGCGCTGCTCGCCGGGCCGCTGGCGCCCGGTCGGCTGATCCTGCGGCAGATCGAGCTCAACGCGCAGGTGGTGCGCTTCCCCTCGGGCCAGGAACCGGGCTTTGGCGGGCAGGCGGCCTATCTGATGCGCGTCTTCGCCGTGATCGGGGAGGGCGCGGGCATGGCGCTGGCGCCCAAGCCGCTGGAGAACACGCCCGACGTCGCCCGGCTCAAGGCGGATGCGGCGCTGCGCGCGGCCCTCGTCGATTATGTGAAGGCCAACCTGCCGGCGATCGATATCGGCGTGTTCCAGCTGCCCGCGCCGCTGCTGGCGACGCGGGCGATCTCATGGTCCACCTTCGGCAGCGCCCGGCTCGCCAACCACCCCTTCGCCGCGCTGCTGGACGAGGCCGATCTCCGCGGGCTCGACCTGTCGGGGCTCGGCTATGTCCGCAGCCCGGCGGGGCTGGTCGAGCGGCTCGACAATGCGAGCTGCATGGGCTGCCACCAGGCCGGCGGCACGGCGGGCTTCCATTTCTTCGGGCTCGATGACGCCGCGACCTCCGATTACAACCGCGTGCTGCAGGGCATCTCGCCCCATTATGCGGCGGAGCAGCCGCGCCGGGCGGCCTATGTCGCGGCGCTCGCCGCGGGGCGGGTGCCGAACCGCTTCCGCCCGCTCTCCATCGCCCCGCCGGCGAGGTGGGACGGGGCGGCGGCGGAAGGGCGCGCGGCGGATTGCACCGACTGTCCTCACTGCACCGATCGTCCACCTGACTGCACTGATCGTCCACCCCGTTTCGAGCCCGCGCCGGGGCAGATGGCCTGCCTGGAGGAGGGCGGGAAAGCGGCCTTCGCGGCGGGCTGGACGTGTGGGGCAGGGGCGGTTTGCCGTGTCATCGGCGCAAACAAGGATCTGCCGATGGCGGTCGGACAGTGCATGCCCGCAAGCGAGCGGGGGGTCTTCGCAGGCCTCGCCTGCCTCGCCTGCCTCGCCGGCGCGGTCGAGACGGGGCCGCGCGCCTATCAGGACCGGTGGAAAAAGATCAGCCAGATCAATTCGTTTGCGCAGAAGGCGACGGTCTCGGCCTACACCTGCCGGCCGCCCCGGATCGGGGTTCCCGGCGGTCTCGCCTATCGCAAATGCGGCGCTGGCGACAAGGCCTTCGCCGGGATCGCGAAGGGCGGGCCGATGCCGGCGGAAATCTGCGGTCTCGCAGGCGGCAAGGATTTCGACGACTGCGCCGCGACCAATGATTTCGGCCGCTGCTACGAGGCCAGCGTGGTCCGCGGCATGCGCCCCGCCTGCGGCGCTAAGTCCTTCTGCCGAGAGGATTATATGTGCCAGGCGCTGCCCGCCGGCCTGCCCGGCGCGGGCCGGATCGACCGTGATGTCGGCTTCTGCTCGCCGACCTATTTCCTGTTCCAGATGCGCCTCGACGGCCATCCCGATCCGCTCACCGGGCGGCGCTGACGCGCGGCTGTTCGGCATAAGATATTGAAATCGATCGCAGACTTGTCTCTTTCGCGCGCGGGCCGGGTCGCCGCCCCGAGCGCCGCCAGCCGGCGAACAAATGCGCCGGATGCGCCCCGAACCCCTTGAAGCGCCGCCCTCTCCCCCCTAATGTGCCGCCGCACGCGGGCGTAGTTCAATGGTAGAACGGCAGCTTCCCAAGCTGCATACGAGGGTTCGATTCCCTTCGCCCGCTCCAGAAGTCCTTTCCGATCCAGGCCCTTATTCGCCTCCCTGCGAGGCAAGGCTGTTGCGCAGCCGGTCGATGGCGGCCTTCAGCTGGCCGATCGTGTCGGCATCCTGGCCGATCGCCTCGAAGATGCAGCCGGGGATGGTCTCGGCCTGGTCGCGCAGCGCGCGGCCGGCATCCGTCAGGAACAGACGCACCTGCCGCTCATCGGCGGGATTTCGCATCCGGCTGACGAGCCCGGACGCCTCGAGACGCTTGAGCAGGGGCGTCAAGGTGCTCGATTCCAGAAACAGCCGCGCGCCCAGACTGCCCACCGTCTGCCCGTCCTGCGCCCAGAGCGATACCATCACCAGATATTGCGGATAGGTCAGGCCGAGTTTGTCCAGCAGCGGCTTATAGGCACGATTGAAGGCATGGCTCGCCGAGTAGACCGCGAAACAGAGAAATCGGTCGAGATCGAGTGGATCCGTGGACATGGGTCGGCCAAGGGTTCGTGGGAGGCGCTCGATGCACTATCTTGTCGTGCGCGATAAATTGGCAAGCCCTGCTTCTGCATGGCTGACGCGTGGTCTTTGCGGCAGCGGCATTCGCCGCCGTTCAGCCAGATGTGATCGGATCGGCGCCGCCGTCGGGGTCGCTGCGAACCGTTGTGAGCGCTTTCGCCGCAGCGGGTCGTTTCCAACAGTGGTGAAACGGCTTTATGGTGCGGTATGTCGAGCAGTTCGCCGGTCCATCTTGATCCACCGCCGCACGCCTCGCACCGGGCTTTGCGGCTCGGCGGGATCGCTGTGATCCTGCTGCTCGCCGGTGCCGTGCTGCTGGCGGCCGCCCTGGCATTGTGGGCCAGCCATGGTTCCGCTGTTTTCTTTGATCTGATGGCGGCGGGTATCGCCTACTGCCTCTGAGGCCCCGCCTCCTCAAGCCCACGTGCAACGATTAGAGCATCATGCCGCAACGACGCGTCCTTCTCGTTCTCGCCGCCTTCCTCGCCGGCGCGCTGGTCATTGTCGTCTCGGTTATGGCGATGTTGCCCAAGGCGCCTCAGGTCGCCACGCCCTCCGCGGTGGGCGGACCCTTTCAGCTCGTGGACCAGGACGGGCGGAACGTCACGCAGGCCGAGTTTGCCGGCCAGCCCTTTCTGGTGTTCTTCGGGTTCACCCACTGCCCGGACATATGCCCTACGACGCTGTTCGAGGCCTCCCAGGCACTCGAAGCGCTGGGTCCCGATGCGCGCAAGCTTGCCGTGCTGTTTATCTCGGTCGATCCGGAGCGGGACACACCCGAGGTCATGAAGAGCTATGTCGGCAGCTTTCACCCGAGCATCCGCGGGTTGACGGGGACGCCGGAGCAGGTCGCCGCCGCGGTGAAGGCCTACCGCGCCTATGCCAAGAAGGTTCCAGGGCAGGATGGCGAATACACCATGGATCACACGGCGTTGGTCTATCTCATGGGGAAGGATGGCGCCTTCATCGCTCCCTTCAACCTCAAGCGTCCGCCGGCCGAGGCTGCCGCGGACCTCAAGCGCTATCTCTAGCAGAGCGGCGTCCACGCGAGCTGCGTGCAAGGCCGTGCTCGGTCTTCTCCCAGCGGAAGGGATCACGCAGCAGCTGGAGCATGGCGCGCCACGCGGCGAGTGACAGCAAAAGCCAATAGACCGGGATCAGCGGCAGCATGCGCCACGCCCCGGTGAGGCCGCGCCGGCGCATGCCGGCAACGCCGAACAGCCCTGCGCTCACATATCCCGCGATCATCGTGGTGGCGCACAGCGCATTTCCGAGGATTGCCGCCGGTGACGGGTCGGGATCGCCGCCAATGGCCAGGTCGGCGAGGAGGGCGATGAGAAAGAAGGGGTGGATCAGGGCCGAAAGCAGGCTGCCGCCGAGCAGCAGGACCAGGGTCATCGTGCCGAGCGCGCCGAGCCGCCCCCAGAGCGTGCGCGGGCGCCGGCAGTGTACCAGCAGGGTCTGGTACCAACCCTTGTTCCAGCGCGTGCGTTGCCGCAGCCAGACGCCGATTCCGATCGGGGCTTCCTCGTCGGTCTGCGAGGCGATGACCGCCGTGCGCCAGCCCGCCCGGGCAAGGCGTATGCCGAGATCGGCGTCTTCGGTCACATTGTACGGATCCCAGGCGCCCACGCTTTCCAGAACGTCGCGTCGGAAGTGGTTGGATGTGCCGCCAAGCGGCACCGGCAGTCTGAGCCGCGCCAGCAGCGGCAGCAGCAAATCGAACTGGCCCGCATACTCCGCCGCGAATTGCCGGGTGATCCAGCTGTCGGCGACATTGTCGATCGCCAGTCCCGCCTGGACGCAGCCGATCCGTCCGCGCGGGCGCTCGAGCAGGGCCTGAGCATAGCGCAGCTGCATAGGGTCCGGCTCGTCCTCGGCGTCGTAGATCGCGACCAGACGGCCCCGGGCGAACGCCAATGCCGCATTGAGCGCCTTCGGCTTTGTCCGTGGCCCGAGGGCCGGGGCCACAAACATCTCGAAAGGGCGGGCCGCCGCGTGGCGGGCGATCGCCGCCTGTGTTTCCACATCGTCGCGCTCCACGACCATGAGAATCTGAAGTTTCTCGGCGGGGTAATTCAGGCGGCGCAGCGAGGCCACCAGCTTCGGGACGACTGCCGCCTCCCGGTAGAGCGGGACCATCAGCGTGTATGTCGGCAGAAACCCGTCCCCGGATGCCGTTGCGGGAGGCGGCTGCGGTTCGTCGAAGCAGGCGACGATCCGCAGTGCATTCCAGCCCAGCAGCGGCAGGCAGACGGCTATGATGCCCATCAGCGCCAGCGGGGCGGGGAGAAGTAGCGCGCCGAACGGCGCAGCCGCCAGCAGGACGGCGATGCTCGCAAGCACGAAGCGCGACATGCCGAGCGTTGCGGCTGATCGGGTCGGGTGACGCCGGCGCAAGTGGAAGGCGGCGTGCTCGCCGAGGCGCCGGAAATGGTGCTTGCGGAGAAAGGCGGCGAGGCGTTGCGGGGTTGTCAGTCGCATGCGATCCCGCATGCCCTGCGACGAACCCGCCTCCGCGACCAGGCGCCTCAGGTCGAGCCCCTCCGCTGCGAGGGTGATGCTTCCGTCCGCGCGGCGCAGCACGCCGGTTCGCAGGATGGACTGCAGGTCCTCGTGGCTGCGGGGCTCGTCGAAGCTGTCGTCCAGCGGATCGATGGCGAGTCCGGTCTGGCGCGCGGCGGCGGTAATGACCTGGTCCGTGGTGGCGCGGGAATCAAGGACCAGAACGGTGTCGGCGCCGACGCCTAGGCGCTCCGCCCGCATCGCCGCGTTGGCCAGCGCGATGCCGTCGACGTCGCCGGCGAGGCCTGCCACTTCCCCCGGCAGCCACAGGTCTCGGGCCCGCGCCCCCTGCGGGCCACGGGCAAGCCCGGCAACGCGCCACCCCAGGTCCAAAGCCGCCTCCCCCGACCGCCGCGACTACTCGCCTCCCGCCATCCGACAGGGTACAAGCAGCGGACGGCGCGGCAAGCCATAGGCCCTCCAAGCGGGTTCCATATGCGGTATCGGACTATCGTTTTTGCAATGTGTGGCTTTGCTGCCGCGGTTCTGCTCGCTTTCGGCGAGCGTGCCGCTCTCGCCGCGGGTCCCGATGGCGTCAACGTCCCCGGCTTCTGGGATCCGAAGCGCCGGCCCGAACGCCCCGACGTGACCCGACTTCCGACCCAGATCCGCTTTGTGACGACCGATGATTATCCGCCCTTCAGCTTTCGCGACGGCAGCGGTCAGCCGATCGGGCTGAATGTGGATCTTGCCCGTGCCATCTGCGACGAACTCGCCATTACCTGCACCCTCGAGGTGAAGCCGTTCGAGGCTCTTGCCGAGGCCCTCGAGAACGGCTCGGCTGACGCGGCGATTGCCGGCATCGCGATCACGCCGTCGACACGTGAATCGATGGATTTCACGGACCGCTACTTCCGGTCGCCGGCCCGTTTCGTCGCGCGCCGGGACGACGCAGTGCTGCAGACGCGGCCGGAAACGGTCGCCTCCAGGTCCGTCGGGGTCGTCGCGGGCACGGCGCATGAGGCCTATCTGCGGGATTTCTTTGCAGAAACCGCCATCCGTTCCTTTCCTACCGCCGACGCTGCGCGCGAGGCGCTGCGGCGGAGCGAGGTCGATCTCATTTTCGGCGACGGCGTGCAGCTCGCGTTCTGGATCAATGGAACAAACTCGGCGAATTGCTGCGTTTTCATCGGCGGCCCCTTTACCGAGAGCCGCTACTTCGGAGAAGGCATGGGCATTGCCGTCAAGCGCGGCAACGATGCGCTGCGACAAGCGATCAACTATGCGCTCGCGCGCGTCTGGGAGAAGGGCGTCTACACCGACCTTTACCTGCGCTGGTTCCCCGTCAGCGTTTATTGAGATGCCGCGCCGTCATTGACGCCTCTGCGGCGACTTCCTAGTGTCCGCGCCCGTTCTTCAAGTGGCTAGAGGTCAGATCATGACGGCGACCGCGACGGTCGGAGATGTTGCGTCCGAACTGCGCGAGGTGGCGGAGACGTCCGGCGCCTGGCCGTTCGAGGAAGCGCGCAAGATCGTCGAGCGTCTCAAGCGGAAACCCAAAGCCGAAGTTCTGTTCGAGACCGGCTACGGCCCCTCGGGCCTGCCCCATATCGGCACCTTCGGCGAGGTGGCGCGCACCACGATGGTGCGCCACGCCTTCCGCGTGCTGACCGATGACAAGGTGCCGACCCGGCTGCTGTGCTTCTCCGACGACATGGACGGCATGCGCAAGATCCCGGAGAACGTGCCGGATCCCGTTGCGTTGCGGCCCTATCTGCAGATGCCGCTCACCGTCGTGCCGAACCCGTTCGGTGGGGACTATCCGAGCTTCGGCCACCACAACAACGCTATGCTCCGGCGTTTCCTCGACACCTTCGGCTTCGACTACGAGTTCGCCAGCGCGACGGACTACTACAAGTCCGGCAAGCTCGACGCCGTCCTGCTCAAGGCGGCGGAGACGTATGAGGCCATCATGGAGGTGATGCTGCCGACGCTGGGCGAGGAGCGCCAGGCGACCTATTCGCCCTTCCTGCCGATCTCGCCGACCTCGGGGCGCGTGCTGTATGTGCCGCTGAAGGAGGTGAACGCGAGGGCCGGCACCATCACCTTCACCGACGAGGACGGGGTGGACAAGACCGTCCCGGTCACCGGCGGCCAGGTGAAGTTGCAGTGGAAGCCGGATTTCGGCGCCCGCTGGGCGGCGCTCGACGTCGACTTCGAGATGTTCGGCAAGGACCACCAGACCAACGCGCCGATCTATGACCGCATCTGCGAGATCCTCGGCGGCGTGGCGCCGGAGCATTTCGTCTACGAGCTGTTCCTCGACGAGAACGGCCAGAAGATCTCGAAGTCCAAGGGCAACGGCCTGACCATCGACGAATGGCTGACCTATGCCAGCCCGGAGAGCCTCGCGCTGTACATGTTCCAGTCGCCGCGCTCGGCCAAGAAGCTGCATTTCGACGTCATCCCTAAGGCGGTCGACGAATATTACAACTTCCTCGCCCGCTACCCGGCGCAGGACGGCAAGAACCGCCTCGGCAACCCGGTGTGGCACATCCATTCCGGCGCCCCGCCGGCGGAGGACATGCCGGTCTCGTTCGGCCTGCTGCTGAAGCTCGCCTCGGCCGCTAACGCCGAGGACAAGGACGTGCTGTGGCGGATGATCCACCGCTACGCTCCCGGTGTCAGCGCGGTCAGCCATCCCGCGCTCGACCGGCTGGCCGGCTATGCCGTGCGCTATTTCATCGACCGGGTGAAGCCGCGCCGCGCCTTCCGCCTGCCGGACGCGGTGGAGGCCGGTGCGCTGGCCCAGCTCGACGCGGCGCTCGCCGCGCTCGGCCAGGAGGCCGAGACGGCCGCGATCCAGGATGCGGTGCTCGATGTCGCCCGGCCCATCCCGCGCTATCAGGACCAGAAGCGCAAGGGGCCGGACGGCGGGCCGGGCGTCTCCTTCGCCTGGTTCAGCGCGCTCTACGAGCTTCTGCTGGGCGAGAAGGAAGGCCCGCGCTTCGGCACGTTCGTCGCCGCCTACGGCATCACTGAAACCCGCGCGCTCATCGCCCGCGCGTTGGCGGGGGAATTGGCAAAAGGCGCGGCCTGACGGGTTCTCGACGCGGGGTCACCTAATTCCGGTCATGGCCGGGCTTGTCCCGGCCATCCACGACTTAGCGTGCTGAACGGCATGGATGCCCGGGACAAGCCCGGCCATGACGCGTGGACTTCTGGGAAAGCCGCTTGCTCAGCCCTTTTCCAGCGCCTTCTCGCGGATCGCCGAGAGCGTGGCGACCGGGGTGATCGCTTCAGGGTCGAGCTTTACGTGAATCAGGGCGGGCTGGCCCGACGCCAGCGCGGCGTCGAAGGCGGGCGCTAGTTCGGCGTCCTCCGTCACCGTGTAGCCCACGCCACCGAACGCGCGCGCATAGGCGGCGAAATCGGGATTGCGCAGCTCGGTGCCGAATACGCGGCCGGGGAACTCGCGCTCCTGGTGCATGCGGATGGTGCCGTACATGCCGTTGTCGACCACCACCGCGATCACCGGTATGCCGTACTGGATCGCGGTGGCGAATTCCTGCCCCGTCATCAGGAAATCGCCGTCGCCGCACACGGCGATCACCGGCCGGTCAGGATAGGCGAGCTTGCCGGCGATCGCCGCCGGGAAGCCGTAGCCCATGCTGCCGCTGGTGGGTGCGAGCTGGGAGCCGAAGCTGCGGAAACGGTGGAAGCGATGCACCCAGATGGCGAAATTGCCGGCGCCATTGCAGATCGTCGCTTCCGCCGGCAGTTCGCGCAGGCGCCGGATCAGCGTGCCCATCTGCACCGCGCCGGGATTGGCCGGGATGGCCTCGGTCCAGCCGAGATAATCGGCCCGGGCCTCCTCCCGCCATGCCCGCCAGGCGATCTCGTGCGGCGGCTGCACGCCCTCCAGCGCCGCCGCGAAGGCGCCCGCCGAGGCGTGGATGGCCAGCGCGGGCTGATAGACGCGCCCGAGCTCGCCAGCCTCGGCATGGACATGCACCATCGGCACGCCCGGATCGGGGATCGGGAAGAGCGAATAGCTCTGCGAAGGGATCTCGCCGAGCCGCCCGCCCGCGACGATGACCAGGTCGGCACCCTGTAGCCGCGCCTTCAGCTTGGGATTGATGCCGAGGCCGACATCGCCGGCGTAGCAGGCGTGATCGGCGGGAAACAGCATCTGCCGGCGGAAGCTTGCCGCTACCGGCAGGTCGAAGCGCTCGGCGAAGCGGGTGACCGAGGCGGTGGCGCGGGCGTCCCAGCGGCTGCCGCCGAGGATCATGACGGGCCGCTTCGCCGTCCAAAGCAGCTTCTGCAGCCGCATCATGTCGGTGAGGCCCGGCCAGGTCTCGGCCGGCTCTACGGGAGGAGCGTCGGCCACACTGGCGACCTCCGCCAGCATGTCCTCGGGCAGCGCGACCACCACCGGTCCCGGTCGGCCCTGCATGGCGACGCGGAAAGCGCGCGCGATGATCTCCGGAACCCGCTTCGCCTCGTCGATCTCCACCGCCCACTTGGCCAGCGAGCCGAACACGGCGCGGTAGTCGACTTCCTGGAACGCCTCGCGCCCGCGCATGGAGCGCCCGATCTGGCCGACGAACAGGATCATCGGCGTCGAATCCTGCTGCGCCACATGCACGCCGGCGCTCGCATTGGTCGCGCCGGGACCGCGGGTGACAAAACAGATGCCCGGCCGGCCGGTGAGCTTGCCGGTGGCCTCCGCCATCATCGAGGCGCCGCCTTCGTTGCGGCAGATGACGAACTCGACCGCGGTGTCGGCGAGCGCGTCGAGCACATCGAGATAGCTCTCGCCGGGCACACCGAAGGCGCGGGTGACGCCGTTGGCGACCAGCGCGTCGACGAGCAGGCGGGCGCCGGTACGGGCGGGGAGGGAGGGGGCGGTGTTCATGACGGCACCCGGATCCGGTCACAGGGGGAAGGAGGACGCACCGTGACGCGAACGCCCCGGCGCTGGCAAGGGCGCCGCGCGCCGCGCGCCCCGCCCCGGAACCGCGTCAGACGTCGACGCTCGCCTGCAGCGCATTGTCCTGGATGAATTCGCGGCGCGGTTCCACCACATCGCCCATCAGGCGGTTGAACAGGTCGTCGGCATCGGCGACCTCCTTCACCTTGACCTGCAGCAGCGAGCGTGCGTTGACGTCGAGCGTCGTTTCCCAGAGCTGCTCGGCATTCATCTCGCCGAGACCTTTGTAGCGCTGGAGGCCGCTCACGCCCTTGCGGCCGGCGTCGGTCACGGCGTCGAACAGGTCGAGCGGCCCGTTGACCAGCACCTCGCCGCCCTTGCGCCGCAGCTTCGCCGGGGCGGCGTGGATTTCGGCGAGGTCCTGCCCCAGCGTGTCGAGCCGGCGCGTCTCCGCCGACTGCAGGAAGGCCGCGTCGAGCACGGCGACTTCCTTGACGCCGCGCACGGTGCGCACGAAGCGGTAGCCGCTCGGATCGGCCTCGCCGTGCCAGCCGCGCTCGATATCCTCGGCGACGAGGTCGAGGCGGCGGGCCACTTCGGTCGCCGCTGCGTCCGCCGCCGACTCGTCGGCGAGACGGCCCGCCGACAGCGCGCCGGCCAGCGCCGCCTGCTCGACCACCGCGCGGTTGTACCGCGGATGCAGCGAGCCGAGAACCGAACGGAACGACCGCGCCCGCTCGACCACGGCCTGGAGATCGGCGCTGCCGAGCACTTCGCCCGAGGCGAGCGCCAGCGTCGTCTCCTGCAGCCCCTGGGTGATCAGGTAGTCTTCCAGCGAGCGTTCGTCCTTGAGGTATTGCTCGGACTTGCCGCGCGTGACTTTGTAGAGCGGCGGCTGGGCGATGTAGATGTGCCCGCGCTCCAGCAGCTCCGGCATCTGCCGGAAGAAGAAGGTCAGCAGCAGCGTGCGGATGTGGGAGCCGTCCACGTCCGCGTCGGTCATGATGATGATCTTGTGGTAGCGCAGCTTGTCGACGTTGAAGTCGTCGCGGCCGATACCTGTGCCCAGCGCCGTGATCAACGTGCCGATCTGCTCGGACGACAGCATCTTGTCGAAGCGGGCGCGCTCGACGTTCAGAATCTTGCCGCGCAGCGGCAGGATCGCCTGGAAGGCGCGGTTGCGGCCCATCTTGGCCGAGCCGCCGGCCGAATCGCCCTCGACGATGAAGAGTTCGGACTTCGCCGGGTCTCGCTCCTGGCAGTCGGCCAGCTTTCCGGGCAGCGAGGCGACGTCGAGCGGGTTCTTGCGCCGCGTCAGCTCGCGCGCCTTGCGTGCCGCCTCGCGGGCGGCGGCGGCCTCCACCACCTTGCCGACCAGCGACTTCGCCTCGGCCGGATTTTCCTCCAGCCAGTCGCCGAGCGCCTCGTTCACCAGCGCCTCGACCACCGGGCGGACCTCGGAGGAGACCAGCTTGTCCTTGGTCTGCGAGGAGAATTTCGGGTCCGGCACCTTCACCGAGAGCACAGCCGTGAGCCCCTCGCGGCAATCCTCGCCGGTCGGGTCCACCTTCTCCTTCTTGGCAAGGCCCGAGCGCTCGGAATAGCCGAGGATCTGCCGCGTCAGCGCGGCGGCGAAGCCGGTGAAGTGCGTGCCGCGATCGCGCTGCGGGATGTTGTTGGTGAAGCAGAGCACGTTCTCGTGGT
Source organism: Ancylobacter terrae (assembly GCF_045108345.1). Lineage (NCBI taxonomy): Bacteria > Pseudomonadati > Pseudomonadota > Alphaproteobacteria > Hyphomicrobiales > Xanthobacteraceae > Ancylobacter > Ancylobacter terrae. The sequence continues at coordinate 2,885,097 of NZ_JBJGXH010000001.1, read as the reverse complement.
AGCCGTCGTTCCACGAGAGCGCGCATTCCACCGTGATGCCGTCCTTCTCGGCGCGGATCACCACGGGCTTCGGCAGCAGCGCCTGCTTGGAGCGGTCGAGATAGCGCACGAACGCCTCGACGCCGCCCTCGTACATCAGTTCCTCGGTCTTCACCTCGGCGTGGCGTGCGTCGGTGAGCAGGATGCGCACGCCGGAATTCAGGAAGGCGAGCTCGCGCAGCCGATGCTCCAGCGTGGCGTAATCGAAATCGACCTTCGTGAAGGTCGCCGGCGAGGGCAGGAACGTCACCTTGGTGCCGCGCGCGCCCGCCGGCGCCGGGCCCACCACCTTCAGCGGGGCTTCCGCGTCGCCGTGGCGGAAGCGCATGAAATGCTCCTGCCCGTCGCGCCAGATGGTGAGGTCGAGATGGGTCGACAGCGCGTTGACGACCGAGACGCCGACGCCGTGCAGGCCGCCCGAGACCTTGTAGGAGTTCTGGTTGAACTTACCGCCGGCGTGCAGCTGGGTCATGATGACCTCGGCCGCCGACACACCCTCCTCCGGGTGGAGGTCGGTGGGGATGCCGCGGCCATTGTCGGTGACGGTCACCGAGCCGTCGGCGTTCAGGGTCACGGTGACGAGGTCGGCATAGCCGGCGAGCGCCTCGTCGATGGCGTTGTCGACCACCTCGTAGACCATGTGATGCAGGCCCGAGCCGTCATCGGTGTCGCCGATATACATGCCCGGCCGCTTGCGCACGGCGTCGAGGCCCTTGAGGACCTGGATCGACTGGGCGCCATATTCGTCGGGTGTGGGCACGTGTGCCGGATCGGCCATGGAATGCGTCTCGAATCGTTTGGAGTGTCAGGGATTCTTGTACCGCAAACGCGCGGTCATTTCGTGGCGACGACGACCGCCGCGCCGGCCATGGCGGTGCCGCAGGCGCGGTTGATCCAGCGCACCGCCCGCTGGCTCGCCACCATCCGCCGCGCCCGCCCGGCGAGTACCACATAGGCCGCGAACACGCCGGCCAGCACGGCGGTGATGACCACGCATAATTCGGCGAAGCCGAGCGCGGTCAGTCGGTCGAGATCGATGATGCTCGGCAGCAGGGCGAGGTAGAACGCCATCGCTTTGGGATTGCCCAGCGTCATGCCAAGCCCGGTGAGGAACAGGCCCGCGGCCGATCCCGGCTCGCGGATGGTCGCCGCGTGCGGCGCGTCGGCCGGGGCGGTCCACAGCCGGAAGGCGAGATAGGCAAGATAGGCCGCTGCCGCGAGGCGCACCACGATGAACAGCGAGCCCAGCGCCGCCGCCAGCGCGGCAAGTCCGAGCGCCGCCGCCGCGAGCCACACCATGTCGCCGAGGATGATGCCCGCCACCAGCGGCACCGCGCCCTCGCTGCCACGCGCCAGCGTGCGGGCGACGACAGCGACGACGCTCGGCCCCGGAGAGGCGGCGGCCAGCGCGAGCGCTCCCGCGAAGACGAGCAGACCGATGAAATCCATTGACCCTACGTGCGCGCTCGCGCGCGAGAGGTCAAGGGGCAGCCGGCCGGCGCGGCGTGCGATCAGCCCTTCCCGCCGTCGTCGGGGCGATGGCAGACCGCCTCGATGCGGTTACCGTCGGGATCGAGCACGAACGCCGCGTAATAGGCAGGGTGATAGGCAGGGCGTAGGCCCGGCGGGCCGTCGCTGCGTCCGCCATGGGCGAGGGCGGCGGCGTGGAAGGCATCGACCGCCGCGCGGCTCGGCGCGCGCAGGCACCAGTGCCGGTTGTCCGGCACCAGCGTGCCGCGCGTAGCGACGATCGACAGATAGGTGTGGCCGTCATCACCCGCGCGGTTGCGGACACCGTAGCCGGCCCCGCTCTCATCCCGGCGCACACAGGGCACGCCGAGCGCGGCCATCACCGCATCCCAGAACGGCGCGGCGCGGGCGACATCCGAAACGGTGATCGAGACATGGTCGAGCATGGCCGGCTCCGCGTGTTGTGAAACATCCTGCCGGTCAATCCGGCCGCACCACTCCCGGCGCAACGGTGAAGCGTTCCGCCCGCTCGTCCAGCGCGGCGAAGGCGGAAGGGTCGGCGCCGCTCATCCACACCTGCGCGCCCAGATGATCGAGGGCCGTGAACAAAGCCGCACGTCGGTCGGGATCGAGATAGGCGACGACGTCGTCGAGCAGCATCACCGGCGCAAGGCCCGCCATCTCGCCCACGAGACGCGCATGGGCCAGAGTGAGGCCGATCAGCAATGCCTTCTGTTCGCCCGTAGAGCCGAGCGCTGCCGGCAACGCCTTCGGGCCGTGGCCGACCAGCAGGTCCGTGAGATGAGGGCCATCGAGGGTACGGCCTGCGGCGCGGTCGCGCGTGCGCGAACGCCCCAGAGCCAGCCTGTAGTCGTCTTCGACGGTCGTCGCCGACTGCTGGCCGAGCGCCCGTTCCACCGATCCGTCCAGTTCAATAGTTGCCCAGGGAAACAGGGAGCGGTCGTCGCGCCCCGCGGCGATGCCGGCCGTGAGGCGACGCACGCTTTCCGTTCGCGCGGCGGCCACGGCGATCGCCAGCGCGGCCAGTTCCTGCTCGATCGCATCGAGATAGCGTGCGTCGGACGCCGGATCCTCCAGCAGCCGGTTGCGTGAGCGCAGCGCGCGCTCCAGCCCGTTTACGCGCGCACCATGAGAGGCGTCGACCGCGAGTACCAGCCGGTCGAGAAAGCGCCGACGTTCGGAGGGCGGACCAATGAAAAGGCCGTCCATCTCAGGTGTCAGCCAGAGGATACGCAGATGATCGGCAAAGGCGGCAGCGGAGCCGACGGGCACCCGATCGATCCGGCAGCGGCGGGCTCTCGCCTCGGTGCCGGGGTCCGCCTCGGTGCCGGTGCCGAGCATCACCTCGCCGAAGGCGCCATCAACGGTCGCAGCAACCGCCCATGAGAGCGCTGCCTCGCCGGATTCCGCTCGCATAGCGAGCTGGTCGACCGATGCGCGCCGCAGCCCGCGACCCGGTGACAGCAGCGAAATGGCTTCCAGCAGGTTGGTCTTGCCCGCTCCGTTCGGTCCGAGCAGAACCACCGGGCCTTCGGACACGCGCAGCAGCGCGGCGGAATAGCTGCGAAACTGCGTCAACCGGAGCGAGGTGATGCGCGCATGTGGACGCGCGACGAGCCCGGTCACACCCGCATCGGCATCAGGACATAGAGCGCGCCGCGCTTCTCGGGGTCCTGCACCAGCGTCGGTGACCCGGGGTCGGCCAGTTTCAACTCGGCGCTACCGCCCTCGAGCTGCCCGGTGATGTCGAGCAGGTAGCGGCTGTTGAAGCCGATATCGAGCGGCTCGGCATTGTATTCAACCTCAAGCTCTTCCGTGGCGCTGCCCGAGTCGGGATTGGTCACGGACAGCACCAGCCGACCGTCGGCGAGCGCGAGCTTGACCGCCCGGCCGCGTTCACTGGCGACCGTGGACACGCGATCAACGGCGGCCGCGAACTCGGCCTTGTCCACCACCAGCGTCTTGTCGTTGGCGAGCGGTATCACCCGGCCATAGTCCGGGAAGGTGCCATCGATCAGCTTGGAGGTCAGGATGACGCTGGCCAGCGAGATGCGGATCTTGGAGCTTGAGAGTTCGACCGACACCTCGGTCTCGCCATCCTCGACCAGCCGTTGAATCTCCGCCACCGTCTTGCGGGGGACGATGACGCCGGGCATGCCGATGGCACCGGCCGGAGCCGCGGTCTCCGCTTGGGCAAGGCGATGGCCGTCCGTTGCCACCGCGCGCAGCGTGGGCTGGCCCCCGTCGGTCACATGGAGGTAGATGCCGTTGAGATAGTACCGTGTTTCCTCGGTCGAAATGGCGAACTGCGTCTTCTCGACAAGCCGCTTGAGCTCGCCGGCGGGCAGGCTGAAGCGATGCGAGGGCTCGCCGGCGGCAAGATCGGGGAAATCGGTCTCGGGCAGGGTCTGCAGGGTAAAGCGCGAGCGGCCGGCGCGTACCGTGAGGGTGCCGGAGTCGCGCCCGTCCGTGGCCGCTCCGGTTTCGATCTGGACCTGCGAACCGTCGGGCAGCTTGCGCACGATATCGTAGATCGTGTGCGCCGGCACGGTGGTGCCCCCTTCGCCGGCGACCTCGGCAGCGATGGTCTCGACGATCTCGATGTCGAGATCCGTGGCCTTCAGCGCCAACCCCCGCGGACCGGTCCGCATCAACACATTCGCCAGGATGGGAATGGTGTTGCGCCGTTCGACGACGCGATGGACATGGGCGAGGGACTTGAGCAGCTCGGCCCGCTCGACAGTGACCTTCATGGCCGCGTTACCCGTACTCTTCTCGGAAACACTGGACGCGCAGGACGCGGCGGCCAACGGACGTCCTGCAAGGCGCTACCCCGCAGGCGACGTGCCCGACACTCCCGGCGTGGCGGCGCGGGCGCGCCACCGGGCGGACGACATTGCCGATCCGGTGGCCATTGTGCAAGGGCGAACCGTTTGCGGGGGAACGATTGATGGGGACGACAAGGGGGAACTGCGGGGAAAACCTCCCGCGCCGCTGAGTCCGCTCTATTCGTCGACCTCCCGCTTGATGGCCTCGACCTCATCGGCGAGCGCACGATCGCGGCCGACCAGGCCTTCGATCTTGCGCACGGCGTGAAGCACGGTGGTGTGGTCGCGGCCACCGAACCGCCGCCCGATTTCGGGCAGCGAGCGCAGCGTCATGATCTTGGCGAGATACATGGCTATCTGCCGGGGCTTCACGACATTTGCGGTGCGGCGCTGCGAGAGGATATCCGCGCGGCTGACATTGTAGTGCTTGGCCACGACCCGTAGAATGTCATCTACGCGCACACGCTTCGGCTCGGCTGACCGGACCAGATCGCGCATGGCGGTTTCCGCCATTTCCAGCGTGATCGCACGGGCGGCGAAGCGGTTGTGGGCGAGGAGGCGGTTCAAGGCGCCGTCCAGATCCCGGCCGTTCTGCCCGCAATTGCGGGCGATGAAGGCGAGCACATCGGCGGGAACGGCAAAACCCGGATGCGTTTCCGCCAGCGCCGCGACGCGTGCCGTCAGGATGGCGTGCCGCAGATCCTCGTCGAGCGGCGCGATCTCCGCCACCAGCCCGCCTGCGAGCCGCGAGCGGACCCGCTCGTCGAGCGCGTCGAGTTCCGAGGGCGGTCGGTCAGCCGCGACCACGACCTGCCGGCCGCTGTCCATGAGCGCGTTCAACGTATGGCAGAATTCCTGCTGGACGCTCTTTCCCTGAAGGAACTGGAGATCATCGATGATCAGGACGTCGATCCCGCGCAACTGGTTCTTGAAGGCGATCGCCGACTGGTTCTTCAGGGCCGCGACGAAGCCGTACATGAAGCGCTCGGCGGTCAGGTAGACGGCCCGCTGGCCACGCCCGACCACAGCGGCGGCGAGGGCCTGCAGCAGATGTGTCTTGCCCAGACCGACCGCCGCGTGGAGGTAGAGAGGGTTGAATACCGTTCCGCCGCCGTTCGGCGCGTCGGCCACCTGCATCGCAGCCGCCTGGGCGAGTGCATTCGACCGGCCGACCCGATAGGTGGTGAAGGTGAGGCGGGGGTCCAGCGGCGATCCGACACTGATGTCGGCGGTCGCGTTAGGGTCCCGCCCGTCGTCGAGCGGGCGTCGCGTCGGCTCGTCGGAGGCGCTCGTGCGGCGGCGCGGATCCCCGTGGCGGACAACGGGGCGGGCGGCGGCGGAAGGCTGTCCGCTCGGCCGCATCACCGCTGTGCGCATGGCCAGTTCGACATGGCCGGTGGGGCCAAGTTCATCGCGGCACAATTCGTTGAGCCGGTCGAGATAATGGCTCTGGATCCAGCTCTTGAGAAACCGCGTCGGAATCGACAGCAGCATGCGGCCATCAACGACGCCTTCCAGTTCCATGCGCGCAAACCAGCTGAGATAAATCTCTTCGCCTACTTCCGCGCGCAGGCGGCTGCGGATTCGCGTCCAGGCATCATTCGGGTCGTTCATCGTAGATTGTGCGCCTTTGAAATCTTCCACTTCCGCGGGAAAAAGCGAGTCTGCCGAGAACTCGTTCTGGTTTGGCTTGAACATGCGCGATATCTCCCGCCACGACGGACGAAGGCGATCGGTCGGCAAGCTCGCCGAGCCGACTCGCGAGCGCTCGAACGCATCGGTATCCGGCGTTCGTGCATCTCTGGTGATTGTCTGGAAGAACGACGCTCGTTCAGCGCGGATCGGCCCGGCCACGGCAAGCGCATTCCGACTCCCCCGGGGAGGCCAGAGGAGGCCCGGCTGTCGTGCCGCGGCAGCGCTGCCCTGTCGCGAGGCGGCTCGTCTCAGCACCGGCCCCGGCCATGTCATGCCATGCGTTCCGAGGACCGCACGTGTCAATGCTCATAGTCGCCCCTTTACGGGCAACATTGTTGCCCGCCCTCTTAATATTTATTCTTGTACGAAAAGCGATGAAGCAACGCTTGGAGAACTTACAACAAGTCTTCCGCACTCTTTCGCAGAAGAACGATGTAATGCTGTTCGCAATGCGTTCCGCGGACGAGAGTTCTCGTATCAAAAAGCACGGAACTACCTCCCCACGACGGATGAGTGGTTGCGAAACTCAACTTTTAGCTGAGGTCTCCGGGAGCCCCGAAGGTGAATTCAACATACACAGGGAGCCCCCCCGGCGCAACGCTCTTGGCATCTGCCGAACCGTCACTGCGGCCTTTCGGCCACGGATTCGGGGCCGCCGATTCGGTCGTCAGTCGGCAAATCTCTGACTCGCCAGCGAGAATCCCGGGGCCTCGTCGGCATGGGAAAATGCACTTTGATCGCTCATTTCCGGCGTGTGGCGGGGTGGCGCCTGCCGATTCGAGCGGCATCGTCGGTCTTGGGTCGTAAATATTTGAAATACATAAGATATTTTTGTGCGGGCTGGCTGCTGCCCGTCGCTATTTCGAGGCGGCGGCGGGTTAGTTCGATGGCGTTTTCGAGTCAAGAAGGGGGATGTTGAATTTGCCTGCCCGGGCCGTTTCGATGGTTCCGTGACAGATGTGCAACAGCGTCGCCCGGGGTAGAAACGCAACAAGCCCGGCACACCGGCCGGGCTTGCAAACTCACGGGATGTCGATGGACGCAGGGGCGATCAGGCGCCCAGCTTGGCAAGGCGCTGAGCAAGGCGCGAAACCTTGCGCGAGGCCGTGCTCTTGTGCAGCACACCCTTCTGGGCTGCACGCATGATCTCCGGCTCGGCGGCCTTGAAGGCCACGCCGGCTGCGGCCTGGTCGCCGGAGGCAAGCGCCTCCTCGACCTTACGCACGAAGGTGCGCATGCGCGAACGCCGATCCTTGTTGATCTTGGTGCGGCGCTCGATCTTGCGAGCCGCCTTTTTGGCGGAAGGCGTATTGGCCATCGGCCGTCCTCTTGGTCGTCGCGGTAACGATCGTAGATCGCGCCGCTGGGATGTCATGTGGCAAAAACGGAGCGTGGCGTGCCGAGAGGACGCCGACGCGAGTGGCGGGCTTATAGTCGGACCGAGCCGCCGCGTCAACCGGATCGCCGGGCTATCCGTTCCGGAACGAGGGGGTTCGCTTGTCGACGAACGCCGCCATGCCTTCTTTCTGGTCGAGCGTGGCGAACAGCGCCTGGAACATGCGGCGCTCGAACCTTATGCCTTCCGCCAGCGTGGTCTCGAACGCCCGGTTGACGCTTTCCTTGGTCAGCAGGACGGCCTGAAGGGGAAGGTCGGCGATCTTCTCGGCGACCGCCAAGGCCTCCGGCAGGAGATCCGCAAGGGGGACGACCCGCGATACCAGCCCCGCGCGCTCGGCTTCGGCGGCATCCATGGTGCGGCCGGTGAGGCACATCTCCATCGCCTTGGCCTTCCCGATGGCGCGGGTCAAGCGCTGGGACCCGCCGGCGCCGGGCATGATGCCGAGCTGGATCTCCGGCTGGCCGAAGCGCGCATTGTCGGCGGCCAGCAGGATGTCGCACATCATGGCGATCTCGCAGCCCCCGCCCAGCGCGTAGCCCGCGATTGCCGCGATCACCGGCTTGCGGCACCGCCCGAGGCGATCCCAACTGGTGATGAAGTCATCGGCATACGTGCCGGGAAAGGTGAGGGGCTGCATCTCCCGCACATCCGCGCCGGCAGCGAAGGCCCGCTCGGATCCGGTCAGTACGATCGCGCCGATAGCGGCATCGCTCTCGAACGTGTCCAGCGCCGCGTTGAGTTCGCCGATCAGCGTGCCGTTCAGCGCATTGAGCGATTTCGGCCGGTTGAGAGTGATCAGGCCGACCCGGCCGCGCGTCTCGACAAGGAGGGTCTCGTAGCTCATGGGCAATCCTACCGCTGACAGGTCGAGCAATGGAAGGTGGAGCGCCCCGCCTGCACCGTGCGCAGGATGATGCCCTGGCAGCCGGGAGTGGGGCAGGGGGAGTCCGCGCGATCGTAGACGCGGAAGGCATGCTGGAAATAGCCGAGTTCGCCGTCCACCTGCGCGTGGTCGCGCAAGGTCGATCCGCCCGCGGCAATAGCCTCGTCGAGGACCGTCCGGATCGCGGCGACGAGGCGCGTCGCCCGGGCCGATGGGGCGCCCGTCTGTTGCGCCAGCGTTCCCGCGGCGCGGTGCGGCGAGAGGCCGGCGCGATGAAGCGCCTCGCTTACATAGATGTTGCCGAGGCCGGCGACGATCTTCTGGTCGAGCAGCGCCGCCTTCAGGCTCGTCGTCCGGCCGGCGCAGGCACGCGCGAGATGCGCGGCATCGAACGCGTTCCCGAGGGGCTCGGGGCCGAGGTTCCGGAAAAGCGGATGGATTTCGAGCTGTGTCCGCGGAACCAGAAGCATGGCTCCGAAGCGGCGCGGGTCATTATAGACGACGTCGAACCCGTTCCCCAGTCGCAGTACGACATGGTCATGCGCTGCCGCCTTCGACCGCGGCAGCGCGAAGGCTCCCGGGGCCAGGCTCTCGCCCGGGCGCTCGAGCCGGAACGAGCCGGACATGCCGAGATGCATCACGAGCACTTCGGCATCCTGGCCCTCGGTCGCGTCGAGGTCCGCAAGAAGATACTTGGCACGACGCGCCAGGCTGACGATCCGGCGCCCGGCGAGACGCTCGGCGAAGCGGTCGGGCAGCGGCCAGCGCAGGTCGGGCCGTCGTGCCTCGGCGGCCAGGATAACGGCGCCTTCCATGGCCGGGCTGAGGCCGCGGCGGACGGTTTCGACTTCGGGGAGTTCGGGCATGGGCGGCTGGGCGAGAGGAACCTTGCAGAGTGTGACTCTATATAAGGCCGATTTCGCGCAGATGTGCCTCCAGCGATGAGGCGTCGGTGAAATGATGGGCGGCGAGGCCGGCGGCGATGGCGCCCGCGACATTCGCGGGCTTGTCATCGATCATCAGCGCCATCGCCGGCATGACCCCGTGCACGGCGAGCAAGCGGCGATAGACGTCCGGGTCGGGCTTCTTGGTGCCGAACTCGGCGGCGGTGTGCATGGCCGGCCCGAAAAGCGGCCTCAGCATGGGCACCAACTCATCGAAATGCTCGCGCATGACGAAGCCGTTGTTGGTCAGGAGCGCCACGCGGGCGCGGGCGCGGACACGATCGGCGAGGGTGATGGCGTCCGGGTTCGGGCGCATCGCGAGGGCGCGGGTGCGCAGCCACTCGTCGCGGCCGAACGGCACGCCAAGTGTCTCGCTGACCGATCTGAGATAGGCGTCGGCGCTCAGCGCTCCCGCATCCGCCGCATCCTCGAGCCCGCTGTCCCAGATTCGGCGGCCGACCTCGACGCCGTCGAGACCGGCGAGGCGGCCTATGGCGTCGCGGCGCAGATCGGGGTCGTAATGGACGAGCACATCGTCCATGTCGAAGATGACGAAGGTCGTTGCGGACATGCTCAGGGCAGCTTGTCGTAGCCTTCGCCGAAGCCCTTGAGGCTGAGGGGAATGCCAATTCCTTCTTCCGGCGTCTGGAAGATGATGAAGGTGGCGTTCTGGCCGGTGCGGAGCTGGCTGATCAGCTTGTCGTCCATCACGACCTCGGCGACGCAGCCGTTCGGAACGCAGCGAACGAAGCCGGCGCGACCCACATCGGTGTTGTCGATCTTGAGGCCGAGCCCCGAGGGCAGCAGGACGCCGAGCGGCGCCAGCACGCGCAGGAGCCGGCTCTTCTGATCGGTCGTCTTGAGCACGATGACGGTGAGACCGACATTGGGCCGGTCGTCGGCCTGAACGCTCTGGAGCAGCACGCATTGCTCGGCCTGTGCGCCGGGCGGTGTATCGCAGCGAATCTGCCATTCCCCATGGACCGAACGCACGACGCCCTGGGCGTTGGCACCCACCGAGCCGGCGGCGAGGCCGGCGAGAGCGAGCGCTGCGGCGGCCATTGGCCGGAACGAAGGGAACCCGCGCATGGGCTGTCTCCCGAAGGCAGTAAGGGAAGGCGATTCGAGCCGGCGAAGCGTCGGCGCATGCGAGAACGGGAGGGTACGAATCACCGCCCCTGCTGCTGTGCTGCGCCGATGGAAGAGGGCGTACAACGCCTCAGCGACATGTCAAGAATACGGCGCCTTTGGTTGCGTGCGCCAGATGGAATGGTTCCAGCCACCCGACGTCTTGTCGCAGAGCGAGGCCCCTCAGCATCGTTGCGAGGGTGGCGGATTTGTGTTTGATGAGGATCAAATGCCGCCTGCGCGACGGGGTGTCGACCCCTGTTTCGCGACCGGGCGGCCTGACGGCGTTCGAGGGAGAGAGCATCGCAATGAGGTCGTGGGTCAGCAGCGCGATGCGCGCAGGCGCGGGCTTGAGCGGAGGGCTTTGCGCCCTGTTTGCGGGCGCCGGCGCGGCTCTAGCCGGTACCGGTCAGCCTTCGCCGTGGCAGATCAATCTGCAGGGCGCGGCGTCGCCGGTCATGGAGAGCATCCACTCCTTCCACCATTTTCTGCTCGCGATCATCATCGCCGTCGTGCTGCTGGTGCTCGTCCTGCTCGTCGTGGTGGCGCTGAAGTTTAACGAGAAGGCGAATCCGGTTCCCTCGAAGACCACCCATCACACGCTGATCGAGGTGGTCTGGACCGTGGTGCCGGTGCTGATCCTGGTGGCCATCGCGATACCGTCCTTCCGCCTGCTGTTCCTTCAGCTCGACCTTCCGAAGGCGGATCTGACGGTCAAGATCACCGGCCACCAGTGGTACTGGTCGTATGAGTATCCCGATAATGGCCCGTTCGGCTTCGACAGCATGATGGTTCCCGATGCTGACCTGAAGCCCGGCCAGCCTCGCCTGCTCGCTGTCGACAACGAGGTGGTCGTGCCGGTGAACAAGACGGTGCGCATCCAGGTCACCGCTGCGGACGTCATCCACTCGTTCGCCCTGCCGTCCTTCGGCGTGAAGATCGACGCCCTTCCGGGGCGCCTGAACGAGAGCTGGTTCCAGGCAACCAAGGAAGGCGTCTATTACGGCCAGTGCTCCGAGCTCTGCGGCAAGGATCACGCGTTCATGCCGATCGCCATCCGCGTCGTGAACGACGAGCAGTTCACGGCCTGGATCGAAGAGGCCAAGAAGAAGTTCGCGGCATTGCCCGCGGGGTCGACGAAGGTCGCCGAGGGCGGTCTGGTTGCCTCGCCGGTGCGCTGAGGCGCCCGGCACGTTCGAATGACATGAGACGCGCGCAAGCGCGGGTTCGAGGGACGATCACATGGCCACGTACGGAGCCGCATCCACCGGTCACGCAGGCGACCCGACGGGTTGGCGGCGTTGGCTCTATTCGACGAACAACAAGGACATCGGCCTGATGTACCTGATCTTCGCCATCGTGGCGGGGATCGTCGGCGGCATCCTCTCCATCGGCATCCGCATGGAACTGCAGGAGCCGGGGATGCAGATCTTCTCCGATCCGCAGACCTTCAACGTGTTCACGACCGGCCACGGACTGATCATGATCTTCTTCATGGTCATGCCGGCCATGATCGGTGGCTACGGCAACTATTTCGTCCCGCTCATGATCGGTGCGCCCGACACGGCCTTCCCGCGCATCAACAATGTGGCGTTCTGGCTGCTGCCGCCGTCCTTCGCGCTCGCGATCCTGTCTCTGTTCGTCGAGGGCGCGGCCGGTTCGCATGGTTTCGGCGGCGGGTGGACCATCTATCCTCCGCTGTCCTCCAAGATCGGCCATCCCGGCCCGGCGATGGACCTTCTGATCCTGTCGCTGCACATCGCCGGCGCGTCCTCGATCCTCGGCGCGATCAACCTGATCACCACGATCCTCAACATGCGCGCGCCGGGCATGACGCTGCACAAGATGCCGCTGTTCGCCTGGTCGCAGCTCGTCACGGCGTTCCTGCTGCTGCTGTCGCTGCCGGTGCTCGCCGGTGCCATCACCATGCTGCTGACGGACCGCAATTTTGGCACCACCTTCTTCGATCCGGCCGGTGGCGGTGATCCGATCCTGTTCCAGCACCTGTTCTGGTTCTTCGGCCACCCCGAAGTGTACATCCTGATCCTGCCGGGCTTCGGCATCGTCTCGCATATCGTCTCGACCTTCTCGAAGAAGCCGGTGTTCGGCTATCTCGGTATGGCCTATGCGATGGTGGCGATCGGCGTGGTGGGTTTCGTCGTGTGGGCGCACCACATGTACACGGTCGGTCTGTCGGCCTCGACCCAGGCCTATTTCGTCGCCGCCACGATGATCATCGCGGTACCCACGGGCGTGAAGATATTCTCATGGATCGCGACCATGTGGGGCGGCTCGATCTCGTTCCGCGTGCCGATGCTCTGGGCGATCGGCTTCATCTTCCTGTTCACGGTCGGCGGTGTCACCGGCGTCGTGCTGTCCAATGCGGGCATCGACCGCTCGCTGCACGACACCTATTATGTCGTCGCGCATTTCCACTATGTGCTGTCGCTCGGTGCGGTGTTCGCGATCTTTGCGGGCTGGTACTACTGGGCGCCGAAGATGTTCGGCTACATGTACGACGAGTTCTGGGGCAAGGTGCATTTCTGGCTCACCTTCGTCGGCGTGAACCTCGTCTTCTTCCCGCAGCACTTCCTCGGCCTTGCCGGCATGCCGCGCCGCTATGCCGACTATCCGGATGCGTTCGCGGGCTGGAACTTCATCTCCTCGATCGGTTCCTACATCTCGGGCTTTGCCGTGCTGGTGTTCCTGTTCGGGATCTACCGCATGTTCGCGGCCAAGGTCCCGGCGGGCGACAATCCGTGGGGCGCCGGCGCGACGACGCTGGAGTGGACGCTGTCCTCCCCGCCGCCGTTCCATCATTTTGATACGCTTCCGCGGATCAAGTGATCTGAGGGTGATCTGCAGGAGTGCCGCTCGGCATTCCTTCGAATGACGGCGCGGGATCACCCGCGCCGTTCCGGTCCGAAGGCGCGGGTGCCGCGCATCGATCGACGTCTGGCTGATGCCGGTCACACGGCATGGGAGTGCAGGAATGAGCGACGTCGCTTCGCGCGATTATGACATGGCGAGCGGCGACCCGCGCCTCGGCGAGGCGCTGGCTGGCGAGGCATCGGTCCGTAACGCTCCTGCCTTCGCCGAGATGTCGTATGGCTCGGTTTCGGACTACATCGCCCTGCTGAAGCCGCGGGTGATGTCGCTGGTCATCTTTACCGCGCTCGTCGGCATCGTCCGCGCGCCGGGCGAGATCCACCCGATCATCGCGTTTACGGCGCTGCTCTGCATCGCGATCGGAGCCGGTGCCTCGGGCGCTCTCAACATGTGGTGGGATGCCGACATCGACGCCGTGATGACCCGCACGCGCGGTCGCCCTGTTCCTGCCGGTCGCGTGCTGCCGGGCGAGGCGCTCGCTTTCGGCCTCACCCTGTCGGTAGGGTCCGTCCTTGTGCTCGGCCTGCTGGTGAATGAGCTCGCGGCGGCCCTGCTGGCCTTCACCATCTTCTTCTATGCCGTCGTCTACACGATGTGGCTGAAGCGCTCGACGCCGCAGAACATTGTGATCGGCGGCGCTGCGGGCGCCTTTCCGCCCGTGGTCGGGTGGGCAGCGGCATCGGGCGGCATTGGCCTCGAGAGCATCGTCCTCTTCCTCATCATCTTTTTCTGGACCCCGCCCCATTTCTGGGCATTGGCGCTCTACAAGACGGGCGACTACGCACGTGCCGGCGTGCCCATGCTTCCGGTCGTCGCGGGTGCCAACGAGACGCGCCGCCAGATCCTGCTCTACACGCTGGTGCTGGTTCCGCTTGCCGTCGCGCCCTTCGCGCTGGGGATGGCGGGGCTTGCTTACGGCGTCGTGTCCATCGCCACAGGCGGCATCATGCTTCTCCTCGCCTGGCGGGTCTTCCAGCGCCGCGAGGGCGCGCCGGCCGAGCAGGCGGCGCGGCAGCTCTTCGCCTTCTCAATTCTCTATCTTTTCCTGCTCTTCGCCGTGCTCCTTGCGGAGGCCGTGAAGATGCCGGCCGGACTTGGATTGTGATCCATGCCGGCCGCGAGGACGCTCATGACCGATGACGGAACCCGAGACGGCAAGCCGGATGACCCGCAGCGTGCCGATATTGCCGAGTATGTGAGGCTCACCGAAGAGCAGCGCCGGCGCCGGCGCGCCCGCTCCCTGGCGATCGCCCTGACGTTGGGCGCCCTGTGTCTGCTGTTCTACATCGTGACCATCGTGAAGCTCGGTCCCGGTGTCCTGAATCGGCCCTTGTGAGGAGGCGAGCGCTATGAATGAGCTGGACACCTCGCCCCGTGGCAACCCCCGTGCCGATGCGCGCCGCCACCGCGTGGTCGCCCTGTCGTGCGGCCTGTTCGTGGTGGCGATGGTGGGCGCTGCCTATGCGGCTGTGCCGCTCTACCAGATGTTCTGCCGCGTCACCGGTTTCGGCGGTGCAACGGTTGTCGCAACCGCTCTGCCGGCGCAGCCGCTGGAGCGCACCGTCGAGGTGCGCTTCGACACCAATGTCGCGCCGGGGCTCGCCTGGAGCTTCCAGCCGGAAGTCCGCTCCATGACCGTCAAGGTGGGCGAGCCGCAACTGGTCTATTTCCGCGTGGTGAGCCGGGCAGCGACCGATACGACCGCGTCGGCAACCTACAATGTCACGCCCGAACGCACGGGTCCGCACTTTGCGAAGATGCAGTGCTTCTGCTTCACCGAGCAGACGCTGAAACCCGGTGAAGCCCTCGACATGCCGGTCGCGTTCTTCGTCGATCCGGCGCTCGCCGAGGACCCGGAACTCGACAGCGTTGGCACAATCACGCTGTCCTATACGTTTTTTGCCAAACCCTCGCCGCTTGCGGCGAACCCTGCGAAGCCGGCGGCAGCTCCGTTGTGACGGGGGCGCTGTTTCGACACGCCCGCGAGGGCCATCAACACGTTGCGGCCGTGGCGGCGGCCCGCTAGAGAGAACGACGAACGGAGAGCGCGACCCATGGCCGAGGCCCACGCCAAGCATCACGACTACCACCTCGTCGAGCCGAGCCCGTGGCCGGTCGTCGTCTCGGGCTTCGCGTTCGTGCTGGCCGTCGGCGCCGTGTTCTGGATGCACGGTCAGCTCACGTCGCTGGTGATGATCGCCGGTCTGCTCGGCGTCATTTACACCATGGCGGTCTGGTGGCGGGACATCATCAACGAGGGCCAGAAGGGCGATCACACGCAGGTGGTGCAGCTGCATCTGCGCTACGGCATGATCCTGTTTATTGCATCCGAAGTAATGTTCTTCGTGGCGTGGTTCTGGGCGTTCTTCGATGCGTCGCTGTTCGCCGGCGAGGCGATCAACTTCACCCGCGACGAGTTCACCGGCGGGCATTGGCCGCCCAAGGGCATCGAGACGTTCAACCCGTGGCATCTCCCGCTGCTCAACACGCTGATCTTGCTGACGTCCGGCACCACGCTGACCTGGGCGCACCACGCACTCGTCCATGGTGACCGGCAGAGCGTGAAGTGGGGCCTGTGGCTCACGGTCGCTCTCGGCGTGCTGTTCTCGATGCTGCAGGCTTATGAGTACAGCCATGCGGAGTTCGGATTCTCCGGCAACATCTACGGCGCCACCTTCTTCATGGCGACGGGCTTCCACGGCTTCCACGTCATCGTCGGTACGATCTTCCTCGCCGTTTGCCTCTACCGCATCTATCTCGGCCATTTCACGCCCGAGCGTCACTTCGGTTTCGAGGCGGCGGCTTGGTACTGGCATTTCGTTGACGTGGTCTGGCTGTTCCTCTTCACCTTCATCTATGTCTGGGGGGGCGGTTCCGCTCCTCATTGACCGATCGATGCTCCATCGAACGATGAGGGGCGGCGCAGGCCGCCCCTCATGCGTTTCGGAGCGAGGCGCGGGATAAAACGCCATGGACCTTCAACCCTACGACTCGGGTGTTTCGCCTTACGCGGCTGGACTTGGGTGTCGCTGCCCGCGCTGCGGCCGTGGCAAGCTGTTCAAAGGGTTCCTTGATGTCGCGCCGGCGTGCGAGGCCTGCGGCCTCGACTACAGCTTCGCCGATTCAGGGGATGGCCCTGTGGTGTTCATCATCCTGCTCGCCGGCACGCTGGTGGTCGGTCTGGCTCTGTGGGTCGAAATCAGCTGGTCGCCCCCCTTTTGGGTCCACGCCCTGTTATGGACACCGCTGATCCTCATCTCGACCCTCGGCCTGATGCGCCCGCTGAAGGCGACGCTGATCGCGCTGCAGTTCGCTAAGAAGGCCGAGCAGGGTCGCCTTGATCGGGGTGAGAGGTGACTGAACGTTCCGCTCCGTCGCCGGGGATGCTGGTGCCGACGATCGCCATGCTGGTGGCATTGGTGATTCTGCTCGGTCTGGGAACCTGGCAACTCGAGCGCCTGAACTGGAAGAACGATCTTATCGCCCGGGTCGAGGAACGGGTTGCCGAGCCGGCAGAGCCTGCTCCCGCCGAGGGCGACTGGGAAAGCGTCAGTTATGACCGCGACGAGTATCGCCATGTGACGGCCGCCGGTCGCTTCCGGCACGATCTCGAAGTGCAGGTCTACGCGCTGCTCGATACCGACACTGGTGCTGTGGGTGGCCCCGGTTACTGGATTCTCACGCCTCTTGTCGCGGCGGATGGCTCCGCCATTCTCGTCAACCGTGGTTTCGTTCCTCGCGACCGGCGCGCGCCGGCGACGCGAGCGGAAGGCCAGGTGGACGGAGCAGTGACGGTCACCGGCCTGTTGCGGATGCCGGAGCAGCCGACCCTGTTCACGCCGGACAACGATCCGGCCTCGGAAGGGTGGTATGTCCGCGATCCCATGGCGATTGCGTCGGCCCGCGGCATCGCCCGCGTCGCCCCCTTCATGATCGATGCCGACGCGACGCCGAATCCCGGGGGGCTGCCGATCGGCGGGCGCACGCGCATCACCTTCCCGAACCGCCATCTCGAATATGCGCTGACCTGGTACGGTCTCGCCGCCACTCTCCTCGGCGTCTACGCCGCCTATGGCTGGTCTCGCCGTCGGAAGCCGGCAACTCGGTGACGAAGACTGAGCGAATTCGCCTTCAACTCGGCATCAACCTGCTCTAGGTTGCCGGCTCATTTACGGAGGCGCCGTTGCGCTACGTTTCGACCCGCGGCGAGGCGCCGGTCCTCGCCTTTTCCGATGCACTGCTGGCCGGCCTCGCCCGCGACGGCGGTCTTTATGTCCCGGATCTGTTCCCGGCCCTGAGGCCCGACGAAATCAGCCGTCTGTCCGGCCAGTCCTATGCCGCGACCGCCGGGCGGGTGATCGCGCCCTTCGTGGATGACGTGTTCGCACCCACTGAGCTCCGGCCTATGCTCGAGGCCGCTTACGCCGGTTTTCGGCATCCCGCCGTAACGCCATTGGTCCAGATCGCGCCCAACCGGTTTGTCCTTGAGTTGTTCCACGGGCCGACGCTCGCCTTCAAGGATGTGGCGATGCAGTTGCTCGGCCGGATGATGGATCACGTGCTGGCCCGCCGCGGCCAGCGCGCGACCATCGTCGGGGCGACGTCGGGTGACACTGGCAGCGCCGCAATCGAAGCATTCCGCGACAGTCCGCGCACGGATGTGTTCATCCTCTACCCGGCCGGCCGTGTTTCGGAAGTCCAGCGCCGCCAGATGACGACGGTGGCGAGCCCGAACGTCCATGCCATCGCTGTCGAGGGTACCTTCGACGATTGCCAGGCGATGGTGAAGGCGATGTTCAACGACCACGCCTTCCGTGACAGGATGGCGCTGGCCGGCGTCAATTCGATCAACTGGGCCCGTATCGTCGCGCAGGTGGTCTATTATTTCGTGGCCGGCGTGGCGCTCGGCAGCCCTCACCGTCCCGTTTCCTTTGTGGTCCCCACGGGGAATTTTGGCGATGTGCTGGCCGGCTATGTGGCCAAGCGCATGGGCCTGCCCGTCGACCGGCTGGTCATTGCGACCAACGTCAACGATATCCTTGCGCGTACCCTGAACTCCGGACGCTATGAGGCGATGGGCGTGGTCGCTTCCTCCTCGCCGTCGATGGACATCGAGGTGTCGTCCAATTTCGAACGGCTGCTCTTCGAGGCGCTGGATCGTGACGCCGGCGCCTTGCGCGGGCTGATGGCCTCGCTCGCCCAGTCCGGGGCCTTCTCGCCGTCGAACCGGGCGATTGATGCTATCCGCGCCGAGTTCGACGCCGGGCGTACCGACGAGGTGCAGACCCTTGAAACCATCGCCCGCATCCGCCGCGAAGCGGGCTATCTCATCGATCCGCATACGGCGGTCGCGGTCTCCGTCGCCGAGCGCGTTCGGCATGATCCGCACGTCCCGCAGATTGTTCTCGCCACGGCCCATGCCGCTAAGTTTCCGGACGCCGTCGAGCGCGCCTGCGGCGAGCGTCCGGCGCTGCCGCCGCATCTGGCCGATCTGCTGGAGCGCCCCGAACGGACGCAGACGCTTCCCAACGACCTCAAGGCAGTTCAGGCCTATGTGAGCGCGCACGCGCGTATCGCCTCGGAGGGCGGGGCATGAGTAGTCCGGAGTCAGGACCCCGCGTCAGTGTTCTGCCCAACGGCGTGACCGTTGTCACGGAGGCGCTGCCACACCTTGCTACGGCTTCCCTGGGGGTCTGGGTCGGAGCCGGCTCGCGGGACGAGGCGGCGGACGAGCACGGTATTTCGCATCTTCTGGAGCATATGGCGTTCAAGGGCACGCGGCGGCGTACCGCGCGGGCCATCGCCGAGGAGATCGAGGCGGTGGGCGGCGATCTCAATGCCGCCACCAGCGTCGAACACACATCCTACAATGCGCGCGTGCTGGCGGATGACGTGCCTCTGGCGCTCGACGTGATCTCGGACATCCTGACCGAGCCGGCCTTCGATCCGGACGAGCTCGCCCGGGAGCACAACGTGATCGTCCAGGAGATCGGCGCCGCGCTCGATACGCCTGATGATCTGGTGTTCGACCTGTTTCAGGAGCGCGCCTTTCCGGGTCAGTCCATCGGCCGCTCGATCCTGGGCACGCCGGAGACGGTGCGCTCGTTCGACGCGCAGCGCCTGCGGACCTATCTCGGACGGAACTACTGCGGGCCGCGGTCGGTCGTGTCGGCCGCGGGCGCGGTGGATCACGATCAGGTCGTGGCGGAGGCGGGCAAACGGCTTGCAGCTTTCCCCGGGGCGGCAAAGCCGGATGCGGCGGCGTCACGCTACGAGGGCGGGGTGCACCTCGGCGGAGGGCGTGATCTCGAACAGGCGCACCTGCTTCTGGGGCTGGAGGGCGTGTCGTACCGCGATCCGCGGATCCATGCTCTGCAGGTGTTCACCAATGTTCTGGGCGGGGGCATGTCGTCGCGCCTCTTCCAGGAAGTGCGGGAGGCGCGCGGCCTGTGCTACGCGATCTACTCTTTCCATTGGGGCTACTCTGATACCGGATTGTTCGGGGTCTACGCCGGCACCGATGCGACCGACGTGCGGGAACTCCTCGATGTCGTTGTCGACCAGATCGGCGAGACGATAGAGACGCTGACCGAGGCCGAGGTCGCCCGCGCCAAGGCTCAGGCAAAGGTGGGCTTGCTGACCGTGCTCGAGAGTTCCGGCGCTCGCGCCGATCAGCTCGCGCGCCAGATGCTCGCTTTCGGCCGGCCGATCCCGCTCGATGAGATCGCTGCGAAGATGGACGCCGTCACCCTCGATGCGGCGCGGGAGGCGGGCCGGGCGCTTCTGGCCGGGGGAAGGCCCACATTTGCCGGGCTGGGGCCGGGCAAGGCTCTTGAAACGGCGGCGCGTATCGCCGAACGTCTGGAGCGAAAGGCGGCTTAGGAACGGTATGCCGCTGCATTTGTCGCATGGCTCTTTTCCGCAGCGTTTCCTGGTCTGAACCGGCGCCGTTCGTCGAGGGCGACGGCATTGTTTTGCGCGCCCCGCAGATGGGCGACTTCACCGCCTGGGCCCGGCTGCGCGAGGAGAGCCGCGCCTTCCTCACGCCTTGGGAGCCGCTCTGGCCCCCTTACGACCTGACGCGCGGCGCCTTCCGCCGCCGTTTGCGTCGATATGTGCGGGATGTTCGCGAGGATCAGGCGTATCCGTTCCTTGTCTTCCGTACGGCCGATCGCGCGCTTCTCGGCGGCCTGACGCTATCCAACATCCGGCGCGGTGTCGCGCAGACGGCCAGTCTCGGCTATTGGATGGGACAACCCCATGCCGGCAAGGGGTATATGACCGCGGCCGTGACGGCGCTCCTGCCCTTTGCCCATCGCAGTCTGGGATTGCGGCGCATCGAGGCGGCCTGCCTGCCGAGCAACACGCCGTCCATCCGGCTGTTGGAACGCACCGGCTTCATTCGCGAGGGATACGGGCGCGAATATCTCTGCATCAACGGCATCTGGCAGGATCATCTTCTCTTCGCGCGCCTCGCCGCCGATCCCGTGAGCTCCTCGACCGCCAGTTCGAGTGCGTGACCATCCCCCACGCGCGTGGCAAGTTACCGTGGGTCTCCAGCTGAACTACTCTAGAATAAATAAAAGCTGGATCGACGCCTCGAATAAATTCGACAGTTCGACGTGCGGTCGCCGTGTTTTCCCGATTGACGTTCATCAGCAATAGCGCGAGAAAGTAAGAGAAGGCAGAAGTTTGGAATTATTCTAAACCATGCCAGCTTGAAGCGTGGCGCGCGATGATTGTTTGCTCGTGCAATGTTCTTTCGGATCGTCAGGTTCGCGACGCGGTAACGGACGCGACCGCGCCGGTGCGTACCGCTGGACAGGTGTATCGCTGTCTGGGCTGCAGCCCGCAGTGCGGCCGTTGCGCGCGTACGATACGCGGCATCATCGATGAGGCGCTGGGCGCGGCGTGCGGACGTTGTCCGCTGGAGTGCCCGGCGGCCGCCCTGTCCGTTGCTGCCGAATAGAGATTTGCGCTACCCGCCTCAGGGTGCATCCCGACGGTCGCGAAATGCGGCATATCTTGCCACAGCATTAGAATTGTTCTAATCAAGGGCCGGCCCCTATGTGAGGAAAGGCTCGGCTATGAAGGGTGATCCGAAGGTCATCGACTACCTCAATCGCGGCGTTCGATCCGAACTGACGGCGATCAACCAATACTGGCTGCATTACCGCATGCTGGACAATTGGGGTTACAAGGATCTCGCAAAAAAATGGCGTGCGGAATCCATCGAGGAGATGCACCACGCCGACAAGTTCATCGATCGTATTCTTTTCCTTGACGGCTTTCCCAACCTTCAGGTGCTCGATCCCCTGCGCATCGGCCAGGATGTGAAGGAGATCATCGAAAGCGACCTCGCGGCCGAGACGGAAGCTCGGGCGCTTTACCAGGAAGCGGCGCATTACTGCAGCACCGTGAAGGACTATCCGAGCCGCGATCTGTTCGAGGAACTGATGGCGGATGAGGAGGGGCACATCGACTTCCTCGAAACCCAGCTCGACCTCATCAGCAAGCTCGGCCTCCAGCTTTACGCGCAGCACCATATCGGAGAGTTGGGCGACTGAGCGGAGGACGTGCACGTCTGGACCAGGGCCGGGCGGCATTCAGTGCCGCCCGGTTTGCCTTGACGATGTATCCAGATGAACGGAAACGCCTCAGTTCAAAGTTAGAATATTTATAAGTTATTGATCTCTCACGTATTTTTATTGACCTACGGGAAGCTGCGTATTAGCCCATGCCTCCGAAGGCCGGCGGTTTGCCGTGCCACGGGATCAACGGCGCCTGGCGCCGCAAGCAAGGGGGCTCATATGCTTCACAACTTGGCGTGGCGCCCGTCTCGCCGCATTCTGCTGGGCGGACTGATCGCCGCATCGGCGCTCGCTGCCACCCTCCCGCCGGCGTCGGCCGAGGAGGTCGTCAATATTTACACGACCCGCGAGCCGGCGTTGGCCAAGCCGCTGTTCGAGGCATTCACCAAGTCGACCGGAATCAAGGTCAACAGCGTCTTCGTCGAGAAGGGCCTTGTCGAGCGCGTGAAGACGGAAGGCGCGGCCTCGCCGGCCGACGTCCTCATGACGGTCGATATCGGCAATCTCCTCGATGTCGTCGATGCCGGCCTGGCGCAGCCGGTGCAGTCCGAAGTCCTGGCCAAGGCCATCCCCGCCAATCTGCGCGGCAAGAACGACGAATGGTTCGCACTGTCGCTGCGGGCGCGCGTCGCCTACGCCTCCAAGCAGAACGTGAAGGATGCGGCCCTCACCTATGAGGGGCTCGCCGATCCCAGGTGGAAGGGCAAGCTCTGCATCCGTTCGGGCAAGCACCCCTACAATGTGGCGCTGATTGCGGCCTATATCGTCCACCACGGCGAGGCGAAGGCCGAGGAGTGGCTGAAGGGCGTGAAGGCCAACCTTGCCCGCAAGCCGGCCGGTGGTGATCGTGAGAACGCCCGCGACATCCTCGCCGGCATCTGCGACATCGGAGTCGGCAACTCCTATTATGTCGGCCTGATGCGCTCGGGCGCCGGCGGGCCCGACCAGAGGACCTGGGGCGAAGGCATCAACGTCATCCTCCCGACCTTCGAGAACGGAGGCACGCATGTGAACCTCTCCGGCGCGGTCGTGGCGAAGAACGCCCCCAACAAGGGGAATGCCGTCAAGCTGCTGGAGTATCTCGTCTCGAAGGAGGCCCAGGATCTCTACGCCAAGGGCAACTTTGAATATCCCGTGGTTCCCGGCGCTCCGGTCGATCCGATCATCGCCGCCCTTGGCCCGCTGAAGGTGGACGATATCGACTTGGTGGCGGTCGCCAAGGCCCGCAAGACGGCGGCCGATCTGGTCGATCGCGTCGGCTTCGACAACTGATCTCCGGCAAGCAAGCAAACAGCTACCGGCCCGGTGCAGCGCCATACCTGCTGCGCCGGGTCGTTTTATCGTGGCAGGCGGACCGGATAGCCGGGTGGTCGAGACGCATCTTCAGTCACATCGGGTGGCGCGTGCCTCGTTCGCGCAGGTGCGCGCCTTGAGCGTGGCCGCATGGCTGATCGCGGCACTCGTTCTGGCGCCGCTCGTTGCACTTGGCTGGATCGCGGCGCAAGGGTCGGATGATCTCTGGCCTCATCTCATCGCCAATGTCCTGCCGCACGCGCTGGGCAACACGGCACTGCTGGTGCTCGGCGTCGGCATCATCACGACGGTGATCGGTACCGGCACGGCATGGCTGGTCGCGACCTGCCGCTTTCCGGGCCGCGACGTGTTCGAATGGGCTCTGCTGCTGCCGTTGGCAATACCCACCTATATTCAGGCCTTCGTCTATCTCGACGCCGTGCATCCCCTCGGTCCCATTCCGACGGCGCTGCGCGGCCTGCTCGGGATTTCCGATCCCCGAGGTCTTCCGCTGCCCGACGTGCGCTCCCTCTGGGGCTGCATCGTCCTGCTCGGCCTCGTGCTCTACCCCTATGTCTATCTGGCCGCGCGCGCGACCTTCACCATGCAGGCGGCCGCGACGCTCGATGCGGGGCGCACGCTCGGCGCCGGCGCTTTCGAGACCTTCCGGCGGATCGCCTTGCCGCTGGCGCGACCGGCGATCGCCGTGGGGGTGTCCCTGGCGCTTATGGAGGCGGTGAACGATATCGGCGCCTCCGAGTTCCTCGGGGTGCAAACGCTTACGCTATCGATCTATTCGACCTGGCTGAACCGTTCGAGCCTCCCCGGCGCCGCCCAGATCGCCCTGTTCATGCTGCTACTCGTCCTCGCTCTTCTGGCGGTCGAGCGATGGGGCCGGCGTACGCTGAAGGTGGCCAATGTGGGGGCGCGTGCCCGTCCGCTGGTCGGTATGGAACTCCGGCGCGGCCGGGCGGCCTGGGCCTTCCTCGCCTGTCTGCTACCGGTCACGCTCGGCTTCCTCCTGCCGGCCGGCCATCTGCTGTTCATGGCGGTAAAGCGCTGGAGCTATTCCAGCGTGTCGTCGGCCATTGTGTCGGAGACCACGAACACGATTGTCTTCGCCTTTCTCGGCACGGTGACTTCGGTGGCTCTGGGCCTCGTCATCGCCATTGCGGTCCGCAGCCGCTCGGTTCGCTCGGTCCTGACACTGCGTATTGCGGCTCTGGGTTATGCGCTGCCGGGCGCGGTGTTGGCGGTCGGGCTGCTGGTGCCGCTGGCCGCCTTCGACAATGCGGTCTCCGCCGCAGCGCAGCACCTCTTCGGACAGGCGACGGGGCTGCTCCTGTCGGGATCGGGTGCCGCCCTCGTCCTCGCCTATGCCATTCGCTTCCTCGCCATCCCCGCGAACGGGCTCGAGGCGGGGTACGGGCGCATCGGCGAGACGCTCGACATGGCTGCGCGCAGCCTCGGCGAAACGGCGCCGGGCGTCGTGCGCCGCATTCACCTGCCGCTGCTGCGACCCGCGTTGGGCGCGGCAGCGCTGCTGGTGTTCGTCGATTGCATGAAGGAACTGCCGGCGACGTTGATGCTCCGCCCGCTCAACTTCGAGACGCTGGCGAGCCATGTCTATGGCGAGGCCGCGCGCGGAACCTATGAGGACGGCGCCATCGCCGCCCTCCTCATCGTGTTCGCCGGCCTCGCGCCGGTGATCCTGCTGGCGCGCTACAGCCGCGCGCCGGCCGGTCAGACCGCGAGTTCCGGCAGGTCGCGATAGAAGTCGAGTGCCTCCGGATTCGCCAGGGCCTCGGTATTCTTGACGGGCCGCCCGTGCACCACCTCGCGAACGGCCAGTTCGGTGATCTTGCCCGAGCGCGTGCGTGGGATGTCGCTCACCTGCACGATCTTGGCCGGCACATGCCGCGGGCTTGCGCCGACGCGGATCTGCATGCGGATCCGCTTCTCCAGTTCGGCATCCAGCTTGGCGCCCTCCTTGAGGCGTACGAACAGGATGACGCGCACGTCATTGTCCCATTCCTGGCCGATCGCGATGGATTCGATGATCTCGGGCACCTGCTCGGCTTGGGCGTAGATTTCCGCCGTCCCGATGCGGACGCCCTGCGGGTTGAGTGTCGCATCCGAGCGGCCATGGATCACCAGCCCGCCGTGAAGGGTCCATTCGGCGAAATCGCCGTGGCACCACACATTGGGAAAACGATCGAAATAGGCGGCGCGGTACTTCGTGCCCTCGGGATCGTTCCAGAACATTACCGGCATGCAGGGGAACGGGCGCGTACAGACCAGTTCGCCGCGTTCGCCCCGCACCGGCGCCCCATCATCCGACCAGACGTCGACAGCCATGCCGAGGCCCGCGCACTGTATTTCGCCGCGCCACACGGGCGCCGTGGGATTGCCGAGCACGAAGCACGACACGATGTCGGTTCCACCCGAAATCGAGGCGAGGTGCAGATCCTCTTTGATGGCGTCATAGACATAGGCGAAGCTCTCCGGCGCCAGCGGCGAGCCGGTCGAGGCAACCGCCTTGAGCGCTGAGAGGTCGTGCGTGTCGCGCGGCCGGATCCCCTCTTTCCGCAGCGAATCAATGTATTTCGCCGAGGTGCCGAACAGCGCGAAGCGCTCTTCCTGCGCGTAATCGAACAACACCTGAGGACCGGGAGAGAAGGGCGATCCATCGAACAGGCACAGGGTGAGGTCGCTCGCAAGCCCCGAGACCAGCCAGTTCCACATCATCCAGCCGCAGGTGGTGAAGTAGAAGAGGCGGTCGCCGGGCGACAGATCGGAATGCAGCCTGTGCTCCTTGATGTGCTGGAGCAGGGTGCCGCCG
The DNA here is from genome assembly GCF_045108345.1 of Ancylobacter terrae. NCBI lineage: Bacteria > Pseudomonadati > Pseudomonadota > Alphaproteobacteria > Hyphomicrobiales > Xanthobacteraceae > Ancylobacter > Ancylobacter terrae. The sequence goes on along the minus strand of NZ_JBJGXH010000001.1, from coordinate 2,859,075 downwards.
GCCCCATGAACGATGCACTTGGGAACGCCCGTGGTTCCCGACGAGAACAGGATGAAGGCCGGGTGATTGAAGGGCAGGCGCTCGAAGCTGAGGGGAGCCGGCTTGAAGGGCGCAAGGAGGGCGGCGAGATCGATACCGTTGGGCAGCCGCGCGGCCACTGCTTCCGCCTCGCCGATGTAGGGCACCACCACGGTCTGCCGGACGCTCGTCAGATGCGGCACCACCGTTTGCAGTTTCTCACCGATCGACAAGCGTTTGCCGGCGTAGAAATAGCCATCGCAGGCAAAATACACTTTCGGTTCGATCTGGCCGAAGCGATCGAGAATGCCGCGCTCGCCGAAATCGGGCGAGCAGGACGAGAAAACGGCGCCGATCGAGGTGGCAGCCAGCATGATCGCGACCGTTTCCGGCATGTTCGGCATCGTCGCCGCGACGCGGTCGCCGACCCCGACACCGAGCGCGCGCAGCGCCTGCTGCAGCCGCGAGACCAGATCGCACAGCTCGCCATAGGTCAGCCGGCTCTCCGCCTTGTCCTCGCCGCGGAAGATGATCGCGGTGGCCTGCGGATTGCGCGGCCGTAGCAGATTTTCAGCGTAGTTCAGGCTCGCCTCTGGAAAGAATCGGGCGCCGGGCATCTGGTCGCCATCGGCGAGCGCGACCGCGCCGGCATCGCCCATGACGTCCCCGAGCTGCCAGATCTCCCGCCAAAAGGTTTCGGACTGCTCGATGGACCATGAATGGAGCTGCGGATAATTGTGGATCGAAAGGCCATGCCGCTGGTTCACCCATGCGATGAATGCGGTGATGTTGGCAGCCGCCAGCCGTTCAGGGGATGGCGTCCAGAGCGGCTTTTCCTCCAACCGAACCATTTCGTGCCGTGCTCCATTGTACCCGATCGCATACTGGACCGAACGGCCCGCTGCGCCGCGATTCATAGCGCCGGTATCGGATGCTGTCAGGCCATCAAACAGACACAGACGAGACAGATGTTCGCGTCCCGGCCGCTTACGGGCCGGTTTGGTGGGAGTTTTGTGGGCAGCGCCGATCGGGTGCGCAGCGTCGGCCCCGCCAAGGGATGCTGGGTTGATCAACGGCACGGAATGAAACGTTACATTGCGATCACTGCTCTCGGCCTCGGGCTGACCCTGATTGCGGCAATTGCAGTGCCGGGCCTGCTGCCGTCCGAGAGACTGCGCGTTGACGCGATCGCGGCATTGCGGGCAGAGACCGGCATCGAGCCGAGGCTGGGCGGGGACGTGACACTGGGTCTCCTGCCCTGGCCGTCGGCGAGCCTTTCGGACGTGTCGATCGAAGCGGGTCCGTCGGCCCGCCTCACCATTCCTCGCGTACATGTCACTCTGGACCTGCTGCCGCTCCTGGCCGGCAGACTGGTCGCCGGACGGATCGATCTCGTTCGTCCGCATCTCGTGCTCTCCGAGGTCCAGCCGACCCTGCCGGCCTTGCCTGATCTGATGCTGAACGGCAGCGGACGAGCCCGCTTCCGGGTGATCGACGGCAGCATTCTCGCAACCGGCCGCGATTCGCTCGCGGTACAGGTCGGGAAAATCAACGGGTCGATCGACTGGCGCGCCGGTCGGGACTTCGCGGCGAACGGGAGCTTCGTCTGGCTTGGTGCACCGCTGGATTTCGCCCTGGATATCGACAACATGGCTGCGCTGGGGCGGGGCGAGCGAAGCGACGTTCTGCTGACGCTCGTCGGCGAGCCGGTCGATTTCGCCTTTCAGGGCGAGGCCGCGCTTGGCAGAGATCCTGCTGCCAATGGCAATCTTCGCGTGAGCACGCCGAGCCTGCGGCGTTCGCTCGACTGGATCGGGTATACGGCACCGACCAAAGACGGTTTCGGCGTGTTCGCGTTGCGATCGAAAGTCGAGGCGTCTTCGGACGGCGCGGCGTTGAGCGAGATGCGGGCCGATATCGATGGCAATCGCAGCGAAGGCGGGCTTACGGTGAAGATCGACCGTGGGCGCGTGCTGCTGCAGGGCACGTTCGCGTCGGATGCGATCGATCTATCCCCCTACGGCAAGCTGGCTCTGTCGGAGCCGAGCGGGAATGTCTGGAGCCGCCAGCCGATCGATCTCGCCCCGCTCGCGACGCTGGATGCTGATCTGCGGTTCTCGGCGGCGAAGGCGCGGGTCGGGGACACGAGCGTCCAGCACATGGCCGCAAGCGCTGTGCTCAAGGCCGGCAAGCTCACCTTGGCGGTCGGCGACGCCGAGGCGTGGGGAGGCAGCTTTCAGGCCTCGGCCACCCTGGCGCCGATGGCTGGAACGGGAGGCGCCGATGTCCGCGTCCAGCTTGCCGGCACGGACGTGGCGCTCGGTCCGGCCCTGGGCGACCTGTTCCGGCTGACCCGCCTCGATGGAACCGGCGCGTTCGAGATCGCTCTGGGCGGTGCCGGCGGCAGCGTGGCCGACATCATGTCGCATCTGGGAGGGTCGGTGAGCGTGACTGCCGAGAAGGGGGCGGTCCTCGGCGTGGATGTCCCGCGCATACTCAGTCGGCTGGAGCGGCGGCCCCTGTCGGGTAGCGCTGCCATTCGCGGCGGCCGCACCGATTTCGATACGCTCGATGCCCAGGCGGTCGTCACGGGCGGCGTTGCCAAGGTCGATCTGCTCACGCTGGACAGTCCCTCGGTCCGCATCGAGGTCAATGGCCTGGTGTCGATTGCCGAGCGCGATCTCGACCTTGCCGGAACGGCGAGTCTCGTTCGGCCCGCCTCCGCCAGCGGCGCCACCCCGGCGGCCGGTTTCGACCTCCCCTTCGTGGTGCAGGGGTCCTGGGAGAGCCCGTTGTTGCTGCCGGATCCGCAGGCGCTGATCCGGCGCTCGGGAGCCGCACGCCCGCTGCTCGGCGTCGCCCACGACCCCGATGCCGCATCTGTCGCGGCCCCCGTTCCCGCCGGGGCTCGCGCGCCGCGTCAGCCGGCGATCCCGGCTCAGTAGCCGCGCCTACTCCGCCAGCACCCGCGTCGAGGGGAAGGTGATCTCGACCAGCGTGCCGGAATCCACCGCGCTGCGGATGTTGAAGCTGGCGCGGTTGGCTTCGGCGAGCGCCTTGGTCAGGGGCAGTCCCAGGCCGGTGCCGCCTGAGCCGGCCCGACCCGAGGTGGCCAACTGGCGGAATGGCTCCATGGCGGTGGCGATGTCGGTTTCCGACATGCCGATGCCGGTGTCGCGGACGCGCAGCACGACCTCGCCGCCATCGGTCAGCGCCGTCGACAGGATGACCTGCCCTCCGGCGCGGGTGAACTTGATCGAGTTGGAGACCAGATTGAGCACGATCTGACGGATCGATCGCGTATCGGCGACGACCGGCGGCAGGCTGTCGGCCAGCGACGAGCGGATGATGATCCGCTCGCGGTTGGCCTGGGGCTGCATGATCGCCATGCACTGCTCGACCACCTCGTTGAGCGCGACGCTCGTAAAGGCGAGGTCGAGCTTGCCGGCCTCGATCTTGGAGAGGTCGAGCAGGTCGTTGATAAGTGAGATCAGATGTCCGCCGGAGGCGTGGATGTCGCGCAGATACTCGCGGTAACGCTCGTTCTCGATCGGACCGAAGCGCTCTTCCATCATCACTTCGGAGAAGCCGATGACCGCATTCAGCGGCGTGCGGATCTCATGGCTGATCTTGGCGAGGAAGTCCGATTTCGCGAGACTTGCCCGCTCGGCCATGCGTTTGGCCTCGATCAGTTCCTCTTCCGCACGCTTCCATTGCGTGATGTCGCGGAGCACGGCGCAGAACTTGGTCGAGCCGTCGCCGATGCGGCCCACCGTCATGAACAGCGGGATCAGGCCGCCCTCGCGCACGCGGCCGATCACCTCGCGTCCGTCGTTCAAAACGCTGGCGACGCCGTTCGCGGCGAGCCCATCGAGATAGTCGACCGCTGCGCGGTGGCTCTCCGGTGCGAAAAGGAGGGTGAACGACTCGCCCTGCACTTCACCCGCCTCGTAGCCGAACAGGGCTTCCGCAGGCCGGTTCATGCTGAGAATGACGCCTTCGGCATCGATGAGGACGACTCCGTCCGTGGCCGTGTCGAGGATGGCGCGCAGTTCGCGGGCGGTGGCTTCCGCCTCACGCAGCGCCAGTTCGGCGAGGCGGACACGCTCGTCCACGCCGCTGCCGATCCGGCGCAGTATGTAGAGAAGGGAGGAGCCCCCTTCCCAGGGAGCCGACATGAGGCGGGCCTCCACCGGCACGGACTCGTCCGAAGCGGTGCGCACGGAAAGGGTGCGCGTCGCGTCGCCTCCGTCCTCGTCGCCCGGCCCCTCGCCGAAAAGCGTGGAAATGCCCCCCGCCGCCTGCAGCGCGGCAGCATCGGCATAGCCGGTCCACTCAAGCAAAGCGCGGTTGGCATAGACCACGTCGTCGCCGCGGCAGACGGCAATGCCGAGCGGCATGCGATCGAGGATCGGCCGTTCGCCATCGGCGAGCACGCGGCGAAAGCCGTCGGGATTGAGAGGCCCGGTCGGTCCGGAGGGCGCTATGGCGCCATCGCTCGCGGCCGCCTCGACGTCTCCCGCGACACCGTCGCCCGCAACCGGCGGCGGGACGAGGGCGGGCTCGTCCGTCGCGGTGCCCGTTGCCGCGCTCCGGTCGGTTTCGATGTCGTCGGGGCCGCTGTCGCCGTACGCCGCCGCCGACAATGGACTTACCTGCGCGAACGGAGTGGGCTCGCCCGCTTCGGAATCGTCACCTTCGAGCCGCGCGCCGAGGGCCCGCGCGATTTCGCGAAAGGCATTCCGTTCGCCGGCGGTCAGCCGCGCCCAGGACGCCTGGCCGACATCCGGCTGGCCGGCATCCGCCCCGCTCCTGAGCGGCACGACATTGGCGGGCGGAACGAGGCTCAGCACCGGCTTCGGCGTCGCGGATGGGGCAGGCCGCCCAGCCGGCTCCGCGGGAGGAGCGTCGGGCGTCTCCGGTTCAGGCGCGGGGCGAGTCACGATGCCCGCATCGGATGAGCCTATAGGGGCGGGAGGCGAGCCTGGGTCGACGGAAGGATTCTCGACGGCGACGCTACCGGCATCATCTTTCGCCGCACCGGCGCCATTCGATACCGTATCCGCATCCGTATCCGTATCCGAGGCGGGGGCGATGGACTCTCGCGCTGCGCTGCCCGAGGCCAGCGGCTCGGGTGCCGGATCGGCATGGGCCGGTTCATCGGCGGGGGATGCCCCGACAGGAGCGTCGGCCCAAGGCATTACTTCCGTTACAGGCGCCGGGACGGCATCTGCATCCTCGACATGGGGCGCTGCGGCACTCCGTTCCGTCGGCTGGATGGCACGGATAAGCCCGAAGCCCCGCATGCCCGCTCCCCGTATCGGCGCGCCTCCCAGTTCGAGCACGACGTCGGCTTCGCGAGCCGGAACGCGGGCAGGCAGACCCGAGAAGCTGCGCCCGGCAAGCACAGCGTCATGGGCGGCGATAGCACCGAGCGTCGACCAATTGGTCGTGTCGGCCGATGCGTCGAGAAGGGTGGCAAAGATCGGGTCCAGCCGCGTCAGGCTACCGTCCGACGCTGCATGCCACACGAAACGCGCCGGCGTCGGCGTTGCGCCGCCGGGCGCTCCGGCTGTATCGGCCGGCGGGGCCGGGGGAGGGGCATGTTCAGCTATCTCGTTCGGCTCGGAACGGTCGTGGGAACGAGGGGCCGCGACCCGTCGTTGGCGGGGCAGGGCGTCGAGCGGCGCCAGCCGGACGGCGCGCTCGCCCTGCCACGGCACCACCGCGCAGGCGACGGTGAGAGGTGCAAGGTGGCCCGGTAGCCACAGGCGCTCGAGGTGCGGGGCCCGACCCGGTCGCAGCCGCGCCGCGATGCGCCCGATCACGGCCGACACCGCCGGGGGAAGCCGGCTCCCCGGCATGAGGCCGAGGGGGCCGAGCATCTCCATATCCACGGCCAGGACGAGACCGGCGGCGCTGACGACGAACGCACCGCGTACGGCATCCGCGCGCTCGTCGCTGGCGGCCGCTTCGATGCTCGTGGTCATCGTGGGGGCTGGTCTGTCGTTCCGTTCGTTCATGCGGCCGCTTCGGCGTGATCAACCTGTCCGGCCTGATACCGGTTCAAGCGTCAAGATAATGTGTGCCCGACCACAGCGCTATCGCACTGCCGGCGGCCGGCGGTTCGCATTCTGGATCACGCCAGGTTAACCGCTCGCCACCAGCGGTACGATTCTTTTGGCCCGGAGCAGAAGCTGTGCTCGGGCTGATACGTAAGGTTACGATTGCAATTTCCCGGTCATCACCTACGTTATCAGAATGCACGGATACGAAATGTAGCGTGATCGACGTAGCCCTGCTTTTGCCGCCGACCGCCGTTCGGGAGTCAGCAGATGGCCAAGCGACCCGACATCGAGGTTCCCGCCGAACTTCGTTCCATTGCCGAAAAGAGCCTCGATCAGGCCCGCAAGGCCTTTGAAGGTTTCATCGCAGCTGCTCACAAGGCCGTGGATGATGCGGAGGTGCGGGTGGATGACGTTCACGAGAACGCCCTCAAGTTCGGTCGTTCGGCTGTCGGCTTCGCTGAAGCGAACATTGCCGCGAGCTTCGATCTGGCTGCCGCGCTCGCTCGGGCAAGCACGCTCGACGAGGTGATCAAGTTGCAGTCCGAGTTCGCCATGCAGCAGGCGAAACGGCTTGCCGATCAGGCAAAGTCGCTCGGGCAGAGCGGCGCTGCTGCCGCCAAGGGCGCGCTGAACACCTGAGGCGTCTGCACGCCGGAACCTCCCACATTTCGCCGAAAAATTCGCGCTTCCGGCGTTATTGTGCATCGCAATATATTGCTGCAGTGCACAAATGATGGTACACGAGGCGCAGTTGGATCGGTGGTTGCCGGTCGCGTTTCAAGCATCAGGTCCGACCGCGGCACCGCGGCAGTGGTCGGCCTCTTTCGTTCAAAAAGCCGCGAACACGAGGTGAATCCCATGGTCGAGGTTGCTCCCACCACGCCGAAGAAAGCCGTCAAGGCTGCCACGTCCTCCGTCGAATCCGTCGCTGCGGCCTTCCCGAAGGTCGAACTCGCCAAGATCGAGGTGCCGGCCGCGGTGCGCGAGATCGCCGAGAAGAGCGTGCAGAACGCGCGCGAGGCGTATGAGAAGCTGAAGACCTCCGCCGAGGAAACCACGGACCTCCTCGAGGATACCTACGCAACCGCCAGCAAGGGCGTCGCCGAGTATAATACGGTGGCTCTGGAGTCGCTGCGGGCGAACGTGAATTCCACGTTCGACTATTTCGCCGCCATCCTCGGCGCCAAGAGCGTCGCGGAAGCCGTCGAGCTCTCCACCAGCCATCTGCGCAAGCAGTTCGACGTGCTGTCGTCGCAGGCCAAGGAACTGTCGGTGCTGGCCCAGAAGGTCGCGACCGAGACGGTCGAGCCGATCAAGGCTTCGGTCGAGAAGAACATCAAGAAGGCCAGCTGAGCCTTCCGAGCTCACCCTGCCGATCGACGTTTCAACGCCCGCCCCGCCTCGCGCGGGGCGGGCGTTCGCGCGTTTACCGTGCCGGTGCCGGAGTGCTTGACAGGCAAAAGGGCCGTGCCTATCTCGATGCCCGGCGCTGGCACTCGTCTTTTTGGAGTGCTAACGCGTGGAGCCGGAGATGCGCCGCAGGCGCGACAGGAAGCCCGAGGATCAACATGGCCAAGCTGAAATTCCGCCCCCTGCACGATCGCGTCGTGGTCAAGCGGCTTGACGCGGAAGAGAAGACCGCCGGCGGCATCATCATTCCCGACACCGCCAAGGAAAAGCCCTCGCAGGGCGAGGTTCTCGCGGTCGGTCCCGGCGCGCGCGACGAGGCCGGCAAGCTGGTCGCTCTCGAAGTGAAGGCGGGTGACAAGGTGCTGTTCGGCAAGTGGTCGGGCACCGAGGTGAAGATCGATGGCCAGGATCTCCTCATCATGAAGGAGACCGACATCATGGGCATCGTCGCCTGAACAGGCCGGTAGCCGCCCGAAACCCTTCAGTCAGGAGTGAGCCAGATGGCCGCCAAGGACGTAAAATTTTCTGCTGACGCGCGCGAGAAGCTGCTGCGCGGCGTCGACATCCTCGCCAATGCGGTGAAGGTGACCCTCGGCCCCAAGGGCCGCAACGTCGTGATCGAGAAGAGCTTCGGCGCCCCGCGCATCACCAAGGACGGCGTCACCGTCGCCAAGGAGATCGAGCTCGAGGACAAGTTCGAGAACCTCGGCGCGCAGCTCGTGCGCGAAGTGGCCTCGAAGACCAATGACCTGGCCGGTGACGGCACCACCACCGCCACCGTCCTGGCCCAGGCCATCGTCAAGGAAGGCGCCAAGTCCGTCGCCGCCGGCATGAACCCGATGGACCTGAAGCGCGGCATCGACCTCGCCGTCGCCGAGGCGATCAAGGACATCCAGAAGCGCGCCAAGAAGGTGAAGAACACCGAGGAAGTCGCGCAGGTCGGCACCATCTCCGCCAATGGCGATGCCTCGATCGGTCAGATGATCGCTGGCGCGATGCAGAAGGTCGGCAATGAGGGTGTGATCACCGTCGAGGAGGCCAAGACCGCCGAGACCGAGCTCGATGTCGTCGAGGGCATGCAGTTCGACCGTGGCTACCTCTCGCCCTACTTCATCACCAACGCCGAGAAGATGATCGTCGACGTCGAGGACGCGTTCCTCCTGATCTTCGACAAGAAGCTCTCCGGCCTGCAGCCCATCCTTCCCGTGCTCGAAGCCGTCGTCCAGTCCGGCAAGCCGCTGGTGATCGTCGCCGAGGACGTCGAGGGCGAGGCGCTTGCCACGCTGGTCGTCAACAAGCTGCGCGGCGGCCTCAAGGTCGCGGCCGTCAAGGCGCCGGGCTTCGGTGATCGCCGCAAGGCCATGCTCGAGGACATCGCCATCCTCACCGGCGGCCAGGTCATCTCCGAAGAGCTCGGCATCAAGCTGGAGAGCGTCACGCTCGCCCAGCTCGGCCGCGCCAAGAAGGTGATCATCGAGAAGGAAAAGACGACGATCGTCGACGGCGCCGGCAAGAAGAAGGACATCGAGGGCCGCGTCGCGCAGATCAAGGCGCAGATCGAAGAGACCACCTCGGACTACGACCGCGAGAAGCTGCAGGAGCGCCTGGCCAAGCTCGCCGGCGGCGTCGCGGTGATCCGCGTCGGCGGCGCGACCGAGGTCGAGGTCAAGGAGAAGAAGGACCGCGTCGACGACGCGCTCAACGCCACCCGCGCGGCGGTGGAAGAGGGCATCGTCCCCGGCGGCGGCATCGCCCTGCTGCGCGCCAAGAAGGCGGTCGAGAAGGTGACTTCGGACAACCCCGATATCGTCGCGGGCATCAAGATCGTGCTCAAGGCGCTCGAGGCCCCGATCCGCCAGATCGCCGAGAATTCGGGCGTGGAAGGCTCGATCGTGGTCGGCAAGGTGCAGGACTCGAAGGATCAGACCTTCGGCTTCAACGCCCAGACCGAGGAGTTCGTGGACATGATCGCGGCCGGTATCGTCGATCCGGCCAAGGTGGTGCGCACGGCTCTCCAGGATGCGGCTTCCGTGGCCGGCCTGCTCGTGACCACCGAGGCGCTCATCGCCGACCTGCCGAAGCCCCCGGCCGGCGCGCCGGCCATGCCGGGCGGCGGCGGCATGGGCGGGATGGACTTCTGATCCATTCCCCTCCTCGACGAGACGGAGAGGCCGCCTTCGGGCGGCCTCTTTTTTGGTCGCGGGTACCGGCGGGAGCAGGAGCTTGATCGAGCCCCCGTGCGCGACGGCGCGTCAGATCGCCGGCAGCTTAAGCCATTGGCTGAGTGCTGTCAGCGTCAGGTCCACCGCGAGCGCCGCGAGGATCATGCCCATCACCCGACTGATGATGGAGGCGCCGCCCCGCCCGATCAGCCGCGACAGCCGGCCCGCGGCGAGAAGAATGAGCAGCGTGCACAGCAGCACCAGGCCGAATGTGGCGACGGTCAGCGCGCGGTCCGGGAAATCGTGGCGGGCATTGTCGGTGAGCACGACCGCAGCCAGCATGGCACCGGGGCCGGCGATCGAGGGTATCGCCAGCGGATAGACCGCGAGCTCGACGATGTTGGTCTCGGCGGTCGGATGGGTGTCGCCGTGTGACTTGCCGTGGATCATGCTCAGCGCGAACAGGAACAGCACGATTCCGCCGGCTATCTGGAAGGATTCGATCGAGACATCCATCGCCCGCAGCAGCCAGTGACCCGCAAATACGAAGAACAGCAGCACGCCGAACGAGATGAGCACCGCGAACACTGCCGCCTTGAGCCGATCCGGTGCCGCGAGCCCGGCGGTGACGGCAAGAAAGACGGGCAGCGTGCCCAGCGGGTCGATCACCACCCAGAGGGTCACGAATTCGGAGATTCGCTCGGACCAGTTCATGCGCTTGCCACTCTCGTTGCCGAAGCACTGCTTCTGAAGCGACAATAAGTTCCGGTGTCGGCGCTGTCTTCTTGTGGTGCGCTTGCATCGCGTCGGACGGCCTGCTTTTCATGGCCATGTTGAATCGATGCGGTGAGGTGTGCAGGTGACGAGAAAGCCCCGGCCGGCCCGGATTGCCGCACCGCGATCATGGCCTAGCCTCGAGCATGAGCGCGCCGCCTGGGCTTGTGGCGAGGTGCCCGTGGCCGGCGCCGACGAGGTCGGGCGCGGTCCCTGGGCCGGCCCGGTGGTGGCCGCGGCTGTCATTCTCGATCCCGCCCGCGTACCGGAGGGGCTGGACGACTCCAAGAAGCTCAGCGCTGGCAGGCGCGAAGAACTGTTTGCCGAGATCTGCAGCGTGGCGGAGGTGTCCGTCGCTTTCGCCCCGCCGTCGCGCATCGATGGCTACGATATCCGCAAGGCGACGCTCTGGGCGATCGCTCGCGCCACGGCCGGCCTGCCGCGCGCGCCTCGTTTGCTGCTGGTCGACGGTCGGGATGTTCCCCCCGTCGGGTGCAGCGCTCGCGCCATCATCGGGGGCGACGGTCTGGTCGCCTCCATCGCGGCGGCCTCGATCGTCGCCAAGGTCACCCGGGACCGGCTCATGGCGTCGCTGGGCGGCGCGTTTCCCGGCTATGGTTTCGAGCGTCACATGGGTTACGGCACTCCCGAACACGCCGACGCGCTGGCCCGCCTCGGGGTGTGCCGCCACCACCGGGCTTCCTTTGCGCCCGTGCGCGCACGGCTCGCGGCAGCGGAGTAGCCTGCGTGCTCTGGTCGGCGCTGTGGATCGAAGGGTTGCGGGCCCGACCTGGCCTCGTCGCGCTCGCCGCGGCGGGAGCCTATGCGCTGTTGTGGCTTCTGGTCACGCTGGTGCTGTTCGCGGCCCCGCCCGAGGCGCTGGTCCGCCATCTGGTGGCGGCCGATGCCTGGCGCGCCACGGGCGAAGGCGGACTGCTGGCGATGGGCCTCTCGCGGCTGGCCCTGCGCGCAGGCGGCGTAGACGGCTACTATCTTCTGTGCGCCGTGGCGGCCGTGATGTCGGTCTGGCTCGTGTACATCCTGGGCCGGCGGATGCTCGGTCCCGCGCTCGCCGGGGCGTCTGCGCTGATGGCGCTGGCGGGCCTCGCGATCGGCGGGGCTCCCGCCTTCCTGGCGCCGGATCGCCTGGTGCTGCCCCTGCTGCTGTGGCTGGCGTGGGAAGCCTGGCGTTATGTCGGCGAAGGACACGAGGCTGCCGCTCCGTATTTTGCGGGTGCGGCCGGCATCGCGCTGTTCGCGAGCTGGGCCGGATGGGGTGCGCTGGCAGCCGCGCTGTTCCTTCTCCTGTGGACGCGCGAGGGGAGGCGCGCCCTGCGCCGGACCGATCCCGTGCGACCATTGGTCGTGGCGATGACTTTTCTCGCGCCATTCGCGTTCTGGCTCGGATTTCATGGTTTCGGCCAGGGCGTTTTCGGTCATCGGGTCGAGCTTGGTTCGGTGCTGCCCCTGATCGCCGCCGTCGCGGTCGGCCTTGCCGCCGTGGCGCTGCTGTGGCTGCTGGCGAGCCCGCTCGGGGACGGTGCCCGGCACGACGATGCCCCCGAATTGCGGCGAGGGACCCTGTCGCCGCTCGCGACGCGCTTCCTGTCCGCCTTCATCGGCGCGCCGGCGCTACTTGCATTTGCGGGCGGCGTGCTTGGATTTGCCGCGTCCATGCCCGGCGTCCTTCTTGCGGCGATGACAGTGCGGCTGGTGGCGCAGAGGGGCGAGCGGGTCGGGCTGCATCGACGCGGTGCCGTTGCGGGCCTCTGGCTGATGTGTGTTGTCGCGCCGGCTGTCATCGCCCCGGCGTGGATGCTGACGGCTCCCTACATGGCGGCCCGTGGCGCCGACGTGAGTTTCCCCGCGCAAGCCATTGCCGGGCCGATCGCCGCGATCGTCGAACGCCGCACCGGCAAGCCACCGGCCTTCATTGCCGGCGAAACCGTCCTCGCGGGCACCCTCGCTCTCGTCTCGCCGGGGCATCCCCGGATCCTGTCCGTGGCCGAAGCCGATCCGGCAGGTGGGCCTTCCGCGGGGCCTGCCGGGGAGGGGGCGGTCGCCGTCTGGCGCATCGAGGGACCGTCGGGCGAACCGCCCGCCGCCCTTCGCCGTCGCTGGCCCGCTCTCCAGCCCGAAGCGCCGGTCGTGGTGCCGTGGAGGATGGGCGGCCCGCTCGACCCGGTGAGGGTCGGATGGGCGCTCCTGCCTCCGGCTCAGTGATACCCCTCGCCCTCGCGCACCTTGCCGCGAAACACCCAGTAGACGAAGGCGGTGTAGGTGAGGATGAGCGGCAGGATGAACGCCACGCCGATGAGCACGAAGATCTGGCTGGCGGGCGCCGCCGCCGTTTCCCAGACCGTCAGCGTCGGTGGCACCAGATAGGGGAAGATGGAAATGCCGATTCCCACATAACCGAGCAGGAACAGCCCGACCACGCCGAAGAAGGGCGCGTTGTGGTCGCCCCGCTCCAGCCAGCGCCAGACTCCGACGGCGAGCAGCGCGGTCACCACCGGCACGGGCGCGAGGTAGAACAGGTTCGGCGTGGCGAACCAGCGTTCGAAGATGCGCGGCGAGGCGATTGGCGTCCACAGGCTGACGATTCCCATGAAGACGAGAACCGCGGGGAGCAGCAGCTTGGCGTGATCGCGTGCGCGATCGGCCGTGACGCCTTCCGTCTTCATGATCAGCCAGACGCTGCCGAGCAGCGCATAGCCGGCGACGACGCCGATGCCGCAGAGCAGGGCGAAGGGCGTCGCCCAGTCGAGCGGACCGCCGGCGAAGGCTTCGTTCTCGACCTTGATGCCCTCGACGAAGCCCCCGAGGATGATCCCCTGGAAGAAGGCCGCGAGCGTGGAGCCGCCCCAGAACGCCGTGTTCCACAGGCGGCGGCTCGACTGCGCCACCCAGCGGAACTCGAAGGCCACGCCCCGGAACACCAGCGCCAGCAGCATGAAGATCACCGGCAGATAGAGCGCCGGCATCACCACGGCGTAGGCCTTGGGGAAGGCGACCCACAGCCCACCGCCGCCCAGCACCAGCCATGTCTCGTTGCCATCCCAGAACGGGGCGACGGAATTCATCATCTGGTCCTTCTCCCGCTCGTTGTTGGCGAACGGGAACAGGATGCCGATGCCGAGATCGAAGCCGTCGAGCACCACATACATGGCGATCGCGACGGCGAGCAGGATGCCCCAGATGACCGGGAGATACCATTCCATGCCGAGGCCGGTTGCGGTGGTGAGATCGATCATCCCTGTCACTCCCCGGCTTCGGCGATGGCCTGGCGGGTCGCCGGACCCGCGGCGGCGAGCGGACGGCCCGGCACTGGCGTATCGGGCGTATCGACCGCCTCACCCTCCGGCCCCTTGGTGATGAGGCGGTAGATGAAGTAGATGCCGGTCGAGAACACCGTCGTGTAGATCAGCACGAACAGCAGCAGCGTGAGTGCCACGGCCCAGCCGGCCACCGGCGACGAAGCGTCGGCCGTGCGCAATATGCCCCACGCCACCCACGGCTGGCGTCCGACCTCGGTGACGAACCAGCCGCAGAGGATGGCGGTGAAGCCGAGCGGCCAGACATACTGGGCCGGCCACAGGTACCAGCCGGTCTCGAACAGCCGCCGGCGCCACAGCAGGAACGCGCCCACCCAGCCGACCGCCACCATCAGCATGCCGACGCCGACCATGATGCGGAAGGCGAAGAAGGGGATGACCACCGGCGGGCGATCGTCGGCCGGGAAGGCCTTGAGGCCCTTATACACCCCGTCCCAGCTGTGGGTGAGGATCAGGCTGCCCAGATGCGGGATGGCGATCTGGAAGCGGTTCGATTCCGTCGCCTCGTCGGGAATCGCGAAGGCGATCAGCGGGATGCCCTCGCCGGCGGGCGGCGGGCCGGCCTCCCAGTGCCCCTCGATGGCGGCGATCTTTTCGGGCTGGTGCTTGAGGGTGTTGAGCCCGTGCTGGTCGCCGATGAAGATCTGTATCGGTGCAAGGATGGCGATCAGCCCCAGCGCCATGCGCATCATCGTGCGCGAATCCTCCGGGAAACGGTTCGCATAGACGTAGCGCGCGCCGACCGCGAGCACGACGAAGGCCGTGGTCAGGTAGCAGGCCGTCACCATATGCGCGAAGCGGTAAGGGAAGCTGGGGTTGAAGATGATGGCCAGCCAGTCCTTCGGATAGGCGATCCCGTTCACCACCTCATGGCCGGCCGGCGTCTGCATCCAGCTGTTGGCGGCCAGGATCCAGAAGGCCGAAAGGCTGGTACCCGCCGCCACCGCCACGGCGGCGAAGACGTGCAGGCCCTTGGGGACCCGGTTGCCGCCGAACAGCAGCACGCCGAGGAAGGTGGCCTCGAGGAAGAAGGCCGTGAGCACCTCGTAGCCGATCAGCGGACCGACCACATTGCCCACCACGCGCGCGTACTGGCTCCAGTTCGTGCCGAACTGGTAGGACAGCACGATGCCCGACACCACGCCCATGGCGAAGGAGACGGCGAAGATCTTGGTGAAGAACCGCGCGATGCGGTGATAGCGCTCCTGCCCGGTCGCCAGCCACAGCACCTCGAGCGTCGCGATATAGGCGGCGAGGCCTATGGTGAAGCTCGGGAATATGACGTGGAAGGAGACGGTGAAGGCGAACTGAAGTCGCGCCAGAAAGTCTGCATCGAACACCATCAGATCCCTCGCTGGAACGGCGGACGGGCACTATTCGATACCTACACTACGCGCGACCGGATCAGGATGGAATTACTCTCGACTGACGCTTTGTCGCGCCAGGATGGTTAACGCGTCCACGTCAGCCGCGCGCCTCCAGCGTAGCCCGGATGGCCAGAAAATCACGCCAGGCCAAGCGCTTGCCGATGGGGTTGCGCAGCAGGTAGGCGGGGTGGAAGGTGGCCAGGGCGGCAATCGTGCGCCGGCCGGTGTCGTATTCCATCCAGCGGCCCCGCGCCTTGGTGATTCCCTCTTTGATGTTCAGCAGCGTCTGCGCCGAGGGGCCGCCGAGGCACACCAGCACGTCCGGATCGACGAGTTCGATCTGCCGGCGGATGAAGGGCAGGCAGATCGCCGTCTCCTGCGGCGTCGGCGTGCGGTTTCCCGGCGGGCGCCAGGGCACGACATTGGCGATGTAGGCGCCGGTGCGGTCGATCCCGATCGCCGCCATCATCCGGTCCAGCAGCTTGCCCGACCGCCCGACGAAAGGCAGCCCTTCGATATCCTCCTCCCGGCCCGGCGCCTCGCCGACAAACATCAGCTTCGCCAAGGGGTTGCCGTCCGCGAAGACGAGCTGGGTGGCGGTGAGGCGCAGCGGGCAGCCGTCGAAGCCGGCGAGCAGGCCGCGCAACTCGTCCAGCGTGCCGGCGGAAGCGGCGGCCTCCCGCGCCGCCATGGCGGCGACATCCGGGGGCGGCGGCGCGCCGGGCAGGGGAGGCGCCGAGACCACGGCCGGTACCGGACGGGCCGCGACCGGCCGGATGGAGGGCGCCGCCCGGGCCCCCTCAGAGGGGGCGGCGGCGTCGGGATTTCCCTTGCGCTCCAACGGCCTGGCGCCCCGCCCCGGCTCCGCCGCGCTTTCCGCGAACCGGTTCGTCGGCGCCTCGTCCAGCGCCACGTCGACGCCCGCCTCGACGAGGAAGGCGAGCGCGTCGATCAGCGCGGCGGTGGCGCCGTCATGGGAGTCGGAAAGGGGCATGGCGGCATCCTAATCGGCCCGCCCGCCGCCCGCAAACATGCGTTCAGTGAATTGAAATATATCGATAATTCATAGCTTGCGCGCTGCTTTGGTCGGAAGGACGGATTGCGCTGCCGCGAGCGGCATGGAAGAAATCCAGACAACATCGGAAAAGGCAGGGACGGCAACGACATGACGGCGATGGATCTCCCCCCGCGCGAGGGAATGGATTACGACGTGGTCATCGTCGGCGCCGGTCCGGCGGGCCTGTCGGCGGCGATCCGGCTGAAGCAGATCGACCCCGAAATCTCCATCGTCGTGGTCGAGAAGGGCTCGGAAGTGGGGGCCCACATCCTCTCCGGCGCTGTCATCGATCCCATTGGTCTTGATCGGCTTTTTCCCGATTGGCGGGACGATCCCGAGGCGCCGCTGGTCACCCCCGTCACCGATGACCGCTTCTATCTCCTCGGCCCCGCCGGCTCGGTCCGCCTGCCCAACATGCTGATGCCGCCGCTGATGTCGAACCACGGCGCCTATATCGGCTCGCTCGGCAAGGTGTGCCGCTGGCTGGCCGGAAAGGCGGAGGCGCTGGGGGTGGAAATCTACCCCGGATTCGCCGCCAACGAGGTGCTTTTCGCCGTGACCGATCAGGCCGGTCAGGTGGATGGTCAGACCGGTCAGACCGGTCGCAACGATCGCGGCAATCCGGTCGTCGGCGTCGCCACCGGCGACATGGGGATCGGCCGCGATGGCGATCCCACCGATGCCTATACGCGGGGCATGGAGCTCCGGGGCCGCTACACGCTGTTCGCCGAGGGCGCGCGCGGCCAGCTTGCCAAGCAGCTCATCGCCGGCTTCGGGCTGGGCGAGGGGCGCGAGCCGCAGAAGTTCGGCATCGGCCTGAAGGAGCTCTGGCAGGTGGCGCCCGAGCAGCACCGGCCCGGCCTCGTGCAGCACTCCTTCGGCTGGCCGCTCGATTCGAAAACGGGGGGCGGCTCCTTCCTCTATCACCTCGAGGACGGGCAGGTGGTGGTCGGCTTCGTCGTCCACCTCAACTACACCAACCCCTATCTCTCGCCCTTCGAGGAGTTCCAGCGCTTCAAGACCCACCCGCTGATCCGGCCGACCTTCGAGGGCGGCAAGCGCCTCTCCTATGGCGCCCGCGCCATCACCGAGGGCGGCTTCCAGTCGGTGCCGAAGCTCACCTTCCCCGGCGGGGCGCTGATCGGCTGCGCCGCCGGCTTCGTCAACGTGCCGCGCATCAAGGGCAGCCACAACGCCGTGCTCTCCGGCATGCTCGCCGCCGAACATGCCGCCGCGGCGCTGAAGGAAGGCCGCGCGCATGACGAACTCACCGGCTACGAGGCGGCCTGGCGCGGCTCGGCGATCGGCCGCGACCTCTATCCCGTGCGCAACGTCAAGCCGCTCTGGTCGAAGCTCGGCACCTGGGCTGGCGTGGCGCTGGGCGGGCTCGACATGTGGGCGAACTCGCTGCTCGGCTGGTCGCCCGTCGGCACGCTCGGCCACGGCAAGCCGGACTACGCCACGCTGAAGCCGGCGAAGGACGCGCGGAAGATCGACTATCCCCGGCCCGACGGCGTCGTCTCCTTCGATCGCCTCTCCTCGGTGTTCCTGTCGAACACCAACCACGAGGAGAACCAGCCGCCGCACCTCGTCGTCGCCGACATGGGCCTGCAGAAGCGCTCCGAATTCGAGGTCTATGCCGGCCCCTCGCAGCGCTACTGCCCGGCGGGGGTCTATGAGTGGGTCGAGAAGGAGGGGGACGAGGTCTTCGTGATCAACGCGCAGAACTGCGTGCACTGCAAGACCTGCGACATCAAGGACCCCAACCAGAACATCACCTGGGTCGCCCCCGAAGGCGCCGGCGGCCCGAACTATCCGAACATGTGAGGGCGGGTTCGGAAAAAGCGCTCCCGTCATCCTGAGGAGCCATTCCGGGAGGAATGGCGTCTCGAAGGATGCTCGAGGAGGCTCGGCAGTCCCCTGGTCCTCCTTCGAGACGCGCCTGCGGCACTCCTCAGCATGACGGAATGAGTTTCCGGACGGGCTCCGAAGCGAGGACGCTGAGCGGATCTCCGGGGAACGGTGGCGGGGCGGCTGCCGCCTCCCTGCCGTCATGGTCCTCCCCCGACTCGATCGGGGGATTGACCGGGCCATCCGCCTTTCCGATGGTGCGAGGGCATGGGGCTGGATCCTCCGATCACGCCCGGCGGACGTCGGATCCGGTGAGCGTGTTCGCCGGGGGCTTTTACAAGGCATCGGCATGACCGAGATCGAGGCACTGAAGGCGCTGTTCACCGGCAGGCCGCGCCCGGTCGGCTGGGCGGAGCGGCGCGCGCGCATGGACGAGGTCTGCGCGGTCGATCCGCCCGACGCCGACATCGCCTTCACCCCGCTCGACATCGCCGGCATCCCCGCCGAATGGTCGCTGGCCCCGCGCAGCGACCCGGCCAAGGTGCTGCTCTATTTCCACGGCGGCGGCTATTGCTCGGGCTCGCTCGCGAGCCACCGCACCATCGTCGGCGGCGCCGGCAGGGCGGGCGGCATCCGCACGCTGGCGATCGCCTACCGCCTCGCGCCGGAGCACCCCTTTCCCGCCGCCCGCGACGATGCGCTCGCAGCCTATGAATTCCTGCGCCGGCAGGGCTATGCGCCCGCCGACATCGCCATCGGCGGCGACAGCGCCGGCGGCGGGCTGACGCTGGCCACCCTGCTCGGCCTCAGGGCGGCCGGCGAGGCGATGCCGGCCTGCGCCTGGCTGGTCTCGCCCTGGACCGATCTCACGATGACCGGTGCCAGCCTCGACGACAGGGCGGACGTCGATCCGCTCATCAGCCGGGAATATCTGGAAGGATTGGCCGCCGCCTATCTCGCCGGCCACGATCCCAATGATCCGCTGGTCTCGCCGCTGCGGGCCGATCTTGCCGGCCTGCCGCCGACGCTGGTGCAGGTCGGCTCCAGCGAGACGCTGCTCGACGACGCCGTGCGCATCGCCCGCAACCTCGGCGCCGCCGAGGTGCCGGTGACGCTGGAGATCTGGCCGCAGATGATCCACGCCTGGATGCTGTGGTCCGCCCGGCTGGCCGCCGGACGCGCGGGACTGGCGCAGGCGGGCGCGTTCCTGCGCGCGCATCTGCGCCCGGCCTGAGCGTCCCCCCTCAGCACGCCGCCCTGAGCTGCGCGCGCAAATGCGGGTATTTCTCCGTCAGCAGCGAGCCGGGATAGTAGGTCGGGCGGAAGGCGGGCTGGGCGCGGATCGCCTCGAGCCAGCGCGCCACGCCCGGCTTGTCCGCCCACATCGCGTGCAGGTTGATGTCGGCCATCCGCACGATCACCGGCATGATCGCCACATCGGCGAGGCTGATGGCCTCGCCCATCAGCCACGGCCCGCCGCTCGCGGTGATGGTCTCCTGCATCCGCGCCACCGCCCGCGCCAGCCGGCCGAGCGCGGCGTCCATCTCCGCCTTGGGAAAGCCGGTGCGGCCCATGGCGAGCAGGAATTCGCGGCGCAGCGGCTTTGAATCCGCCAGCGCCTGGAACTCCGCTTCGCTCATCGCCTGGAAGTGCGGCAGGAAGGCGAGGTTGTAGGACGGCACCCGCACCGCCGGGGTCGGCACCTCGTCGATGAAGCGCATCAGCGAGCGCATCGCCGCCAGATCGGTGAGGCGGCGCGGCCGCAGCGGCGCCGTCTCCGGGATCAGCTCGTCGAGATACTCGATGATGACGGCGGAATCGATGACCGGCACGCCCTCATGCACCAGCGCCGGCACCACGCCATTGGGATTGATGGCGAGGTAGTCGGGTTTGAGCTGGTCGCCCGCGAACAGGTCGAGCCGGTGCTCCTCGAAGGGAAGGCCCTTGGCGTGGAGCACGAAGCGCACCCGCTGGCTGCAGGTCGACTGCGGGGCGTTGTAGAGGACGAAGCCGCTCATCGCTCCGCCCTCACCAGTCGATCTGCTGGCGCAGCCGGGCGAGGGCGGTCGCCGCGCCCGCATTCACCGCCGCGGTGTCTAGCGTGGTGAGCTTGCCGCCCTTCTTCAGCACCCGCCCGTCGACCAGCACGAGGTCGACATTGGCGGGCTGCGCCGCTTCCACCACCATGTGCGCGGCGTTGGTGAGCGGCCCGAGATTGGGCGCGTCGAGCGCGATGGCGATCACGTCCGCCCGCTTGCCCGGGGTGAGCGAGCCGATCTCGCCATCCATGCCGATCGAGCGGGCGCCCTCGATGGTGGCGAGTTCGAGGATGCGCTTCGCCGGCAGCTCGAACTCGTTCTCCGCCATGGCGTTGGCGAGGTTCTGCAGCACCTTCATGATCTCGAACATGTTGGCGCTGCCGCTCAGCGCGGTGGTGTCGACCGAGAGCCCGGTGCGCACGCCCGCCTTCAGGAAGCGCATGATCGGGGTGAGGCCGTAGCCGATGCGCAGTTCGGTGTAGGGCGACAGGCTGACCGCCGTGTTCGCCGCCTTCATCGCCGCGATTTCCGAATCGGTCGCCTGCGTGGCGTGGACGATCTGGAGATCCGGGCCGAGCAGCCCGGCATCGGCCATCGCCTGCACCTGGCCGATCTGCGCCTTGGTGCTGCTGGCGTGGACGGTGATCGGCAGGCCGAGCGAGCGGGCGGTCTCGATGTCGGACTTGCCGAGCTTGGCGACCTCGGGGTTGTTGCCGAGCCCGCGCCAGGCGAAGCCGAGCTTGATCAGCCCGCCATTCGACCACTTGTCCCACTCGCCCTTGAGCTTGCGGATGTCGTCCCAGTCGACCGGCGAGGTCGGCCCGGCAGCGGCGTTGTTGCCGTAGGAGAAGCGGGCGCGGATGCCGGCTTCCGTGAGCGCGCGCAGGTCCTCGCGGGCGAACTCCGGCCCGACGATGTTGTGGCACCAGTCATTGACCGTGGTGATGCCGGAATGAAGAGCCTCGGCGGTCGCGATGCGGGTGCCGGCATACATGTCGCCCGGCACGTATTTCTTGCCGAAGCCGATGCGCAGCGGGAAATAGCCGCGCTCCTTCACGTCGCCGGACATGGAGCGCAGCAGCGCGTTCCACATGTGCCAGTGGGTGTCGACGAGGCCCGGCATCACGATGGTGCCGGCGCCGTCGATCACCTCGGCGCCGTCCGCCGGCAGCGCCGGGCCGACCGCGACGATGACGCCGTCCTTCACATGCACGTCGCCGCGGGCGATGTCGCCGAGCGCCGGGTCCATCGTCATCACATAGGCATTGCGGATGACGAGGTTCGAGCGTGCCGGCAGCGCCGGTGCCGATTGTCCGTAGGCCACCGAGCGCGCGCCAATGCCGCCGAGCGCGGCCAGCGAGGCCGCGCCCTTCAAAAAGGTCCGCCTGAGCATCAATTTCCTCCATCCGGCGCTGTCGGCCGGTTGGCTGCAATCGTTTGCATTTGCGGGCGGCCTGTCAAGACCCGATGTTACCTCACGGTACGCGCCGCCGTCGGGTCTCAGCGCGACAGGCGCAGCAGGTCGTGCAGGCTGTAGGTCATCGCCACCAGAACGCCCGCCAGGATCAGGTAGAGCGCGCCATATTCGACGCGCACCACCAGCGGCGCGGCCGGGGTGGCGGGGATGGCGGGTGGCTGCCCGCGATGGCGCCAGGACTGGATCAGGTAGGGCAGGGCGAGCGCGGCGACGAGGATGGCCAGCGGATTGCGGACGACGAGGAACACCGCCGCCAGCGCCGGCACGCCGGCCCACCACAGCGCCGGCGAGATGATCGCCGTCAGCCGCCCGCCATCCAGCGGCATGACCGGCAGCAGGTTGAACAAATTGAGGATGAAGCCGGCATAGGCCACCGCCATCAGCAGCCCGCTGTCGGTCTCCCGGCTCGCCACATAGGCGGCGAAGGCGGCGAGGGTGCCGACGAACGGGCCGGCCGTGACGATATAGGCTTCCGATTCGGGATCGACCGACTGCCCCTTCAACGCCACCCACGCGCCGACGAACGGGATGAAGATCGGCGCCCCCACCGCGACGTTGCACTGCCGCGCGGCGATGTAGTGCCCCATCTCGTGCGCCAGCAGCATGAGCACGAAGCCGGCGCCGTAGCCCCAGCCGAAGGCGTAGCCATAGAGCACGACGGAGACCAGCATCGTCCCCGCCGTGGCCAGCGGCGTGCCGAGCTTGAGGGCACTGACGACCAGCGCCAGCAATCCGCTCATGCGCCGCCCTCGGGCGGCGTGCGGCGGAACCAGCGGAAGACGCCGGCGCCGAAGGCGATCACCGCGAAGAGGATGACCTTGGCGAACTTGGCGGCAAAGCCGGCGATGATCGCGAACAGCCCGAGTTTCTTGGCGCCGACGCCGGCCACCAGCGCGGCGATGCCGTAGGCGGCGACCTTGTCGGTGGAGGCGTTGAAGGATTCATAGCCCTTGCCGTCGGCAAAGCGGATCGCCTCCAGCAGGATCGGGGCGTTCTTCTTGTCGGCTTCGATGGCGTCGACCGAGCTGATCAGGTTGAGATCGAAATAGCCTTCCCGCCCCAGCGCATAGGAATTGTAGTTGACGCTGGCATCCTGCGGCGGGCTGCCCCGATCATGGGCCGACATCGACCAGACCAGCCGGTGCGTCGCCGCGTCATAGGTCGGCTTCTCCACCCAGCCGATGATGTCGAGCGGGGGGAAGCCGCGCCGGACGCGATCCTCGTTGGCGGCGTCGGTGCCCTCGCGGAGTTCCTGCAGCAGCGCGTCGGTGTCCCAGTTCCTGGCGTCGTCGTCGCGGATATAGCCCTCGTCGTAGAAGGCGAGGGTGGCGAACCAGTCGGTGTCGTCCGTCGACATGATGATGCCGGCGAGGTTCTCCCGTTCCGAATTGCCGATCGAACGCATGAACCGCCCGGCCTCGGCCTTCGGCACGAAGAGATAGCCGGCCGGCAGTTCCAGCGTGCCCTGCGGCGGCAGCGGGATGGTGGACGGGCCGCGGATGGCGGCCTTCATCGCCGCCCGCCACGCCTCCCGCGCCTCGATCTGGATCGGCGTCAGCGCGGGTTCGGCGGGGGTGGATGCCGGGGGCTCGCCCGGGCTGGTTGCCGGGCTCGTGGCTTGCGGCGCGGGCGCGGTCTGCGCGCAGACGCCGGCGGCCGGCACGGCGGAGAGGGCGAGCACGAGCGCCAGGGCCGTCCACCGCATGCGTGTCTCCCGACCGTGCGCATATGTAGGAAAATACCGTCCAGCACGTGGATAGCGATTGGCGCCGCGGTTTGCAACCAGGCGGCGATCTCCCGCGCCGGCAAATCAACCCGTTGAAAATGCTGGCGTGAATCTTCCCCTACGTCAGGTCGCGTCATTCCCCTGTCATGCACGGCCGTTACCTCGGTCCCATCCAAGGACAACCCGGCGAGGGACTGCGCGGATGGCGGCGGCGCTCGAGATCGATCGCGTGAGCAAGACCTACGGTTCGATGCGGGCCGTCGATGCCGTCTCGCTGCGGATCGCCCCGGGCGAGCGCGTGGCGCTGATCGGCGCCTCGGGCTCGGGCAAGTCGACGCTGATCCGCATCGCCGCCGGCCTCGCGCTCGCCGATCGCGGCAGCGGCGCGGTACGCTCCTTCGGCACGCGCGTGCAGGAAGGCGGCCGGCTCTCGGGCGAGGTACGCCGGGCGCGGCGGCAGATCGGGCTGGTCTTCCAGCAATTCGCGCTGGTCGGGCGGCTCTCGGTGCTCACCAACGTGCTGGTCGGCGCGCTCGGCCGCATCGGCGGCTTTCGCGGCACGCTCGGCCTGTTCAACGCGGATGAGCGCCGCACCGCCTATGCCGCCCTCGCCGAGGTCGGCATCGCCGCCCACGCCGCCAAGCGCGCCCGCGAGCTCTCCGGCGGCCAGCAGCAGCGCGTCGCCATCGCCCGCGCGCTGGTGCAGGGGGCGAAGCTGGTGCTGGCCGACGAGCCGATCGCCTCGCTCGACCCGAAATCCGCCAAGCGGGTGATGGACACGCTGGTGACGCTGAGCCGCGACCACGGCATCGCGCTGGTCGTCTCGCTGCACCAGGTCGACTACGCCACCGCCTATTTCGACCGCGTGGTGGCGATGAATGCCGGCCGCGTCGTCTTCGACGGCCCGGCGAGCCGCATCACCGGCGCCTTCCTCACCGAGCTCTACGGCGCCAGCGCCGAGGAGCTGATCCTTCCCAGCCAGTTCGCGGTGCCGGCCCCCGCCGTCGCCGAACCCGTTTCCGTATCCTGACAGGAGCTGTCCCCATGAAGCGCATTCTCGCGGCCGGCCTCGTGCTCGCCGGCCTCGCCGCCCCGGCGGCGGCGCAGGACGTCAAGGAGCTGAACTTCGGCTTCATCTCCACCGAATCCTCGGCCAACCTCGCCAAGAGCTTCGAGCCCCTGCTCAAGGACCTCGAAAAGGCCATCGGCGTGCCGGTGAAGCCCTTCTTCGTCGGCGACTATGCCGGCGTGATCGAGGGCATGCGCTTCAAGAAGGTGGACGTCGCCTGGTACGGCAACAAGTCCGCCATGGAAGCGGTGGACCGCGCCGGCGGCGAAGTCTTCGTCAAGACCGCCAAGCCCGACGGCTCCTCCGGCTATTATTCGCTGATCGTCACCAATGTCGACCGCAGCGACATCAACGGCCTGAAGGACATCCTCGACTGCTCGAAGGGCTACACCTTCGGCAATGGCGACCCGAACTCGACCTCCGGCAACCTGGTGCCGAGCTACTATGTGTTCGCGCTGAACCAGACCGATCCGCAGAAGTGCTACAAGCGCGTCGTCACTTCGAACCATGAAGGCAACCTGCTCGCGGTGGCCAACAAGCAGGTGGACTTCGCCACCAACAACACCGAGAACATGACCCGCCTCGAGCAGACCCGCCCGGCGGAAGCGGCCAAGATCAAGGAAGTGTGGCGCTCGCCGATGATCGCCGGCGACCCGATCGTGTGGCGCAAGGACCTGCCCGCCGACCTCAAGGCGAAGATCTACACCTTCTTCATGACCTATGGCCGCAACGGCACGCCGGACGAGATCGCCCGCGCCCGCGAGGTGCTGGCGAAGACCTCCGACGGTTGGGGCCCGTTCCTCGCCTCCTCCGACGCCCAGCTGATCCCGATCCGCCAGCTCGAGCTGTTCAAGGCCAAGGTCAAGATCCAGAACGACGACAAGCTCGCCGCTGACGAAAAGGCGAAGAAGGTCAAGGAGATCGACGACAAGCTCGCCGCGCTCGAGGATCAGCAGAAGAAGCTGCCGAGCATGTGAGTTCGGCTGCGGGGCGGCGCGTGCGGCCCCGATCCGGCTCGCCGCCACCGGCGTCCCCGTCACGGCACATCCCCCGTCATCGGGACATCGCCATCATGGCCGGCCTCGTCATCGCCAACCCCGTCATGGCCGGGCTCGTCCCGGCCATCCACGTCTTCGGACGGGTGCGGGCGGCGGCGAAGACATGGATCCCCGGGATAAGCCCGGGGATGACGCGAGCGAGGGCCGGCGTCATCCCGCACGGCCGGACGGCCGAACCGGGCTCGCGCACAGAATGGAGAGCGATCCCGGCTCTCCGGCTTCGCCTGCGGCCGGGATGACGACCGGGCCGGGAGCCCCTCTCGCCCACCGCGGCGCGGCGATTCCCCGGCGGGGAAGGGGGACGGGCGAAGACGTGGATCCCCGGGACAAGCCCGGGGATGACGAGCACCAGCGGGACAGTCGAATGCACACCTCCCACCCCGACACCGCCGCCGCCCACCGCGCCGCCGTGCTGGCCATGCCGGCGCCGCCGGTGACGCCGCTCGCCACCCGGCTGACCCGGCTCGCCGGCGCGGCGCTCGCCGTCGTCCTGCTGGTGTTCTGCTGGCACGAGGCGGAGATGAACCCCGCCCAGCTCTGGCGCGACGCCGGCAACATGGCCACATTGGGCGCCGATTTCCTGCGCCCCGACTTCACCGAGTGGGAAGTCTACGCGCTCAACATGATCGAGACGCTGGCGATCGCGGTGTGGGGCACGCTGCTGGCGGTGATCGTCGGCATCCCCTTCGGCATTCTCTGCGCCGACAACGTCGTGCCGCGCTTCATCGCCTTCCCGGTGCGCCGGGTGATGGACGCCGCCCGCGCCATCAACGAACTCGTCTTCGCGCTGATCTTCATCGCCGCCGTCGGCCTCGGCCCCTTCGCCGGCGTGCTGGCGCTGTTCGTCCACACCACCGGCATCGTCGCCAAGCTGTTCTCGGAGGCGGTCGAGGCGATCGACCCGGCCCCGGTGGAGGGCATTCGCGGCACCGGCGGCACCTGGCTGCAGGAGATCGTCTACGGCGTGCTGCCGCAAGTGCTGCCGCTGTGGATCAGCTACGCGCTCTATCGTTTCGAATCCAATGTGCGCTCGGCCACCGTGCTCGGCATCGTCGGGGGCGGGGGCATCGGCATGACCTTCAACGAGACCATGCGCGGCTTCCTCTACTCGCAGGCGAGCGCGATCCTGATCATCGTCATCGTCACCGTGTCGGTGCTGGACATGGTGAGCCAGCGCATCCGTCGCCGCTTCATCTGACGCCGGCACCGGCTTTCAAGCCCCCGCGCCATGCATCGCGGCGGGGGCAGGGGCGCATTTCCACCGCTTCCGATCATATCGCGAGCGACCAAATGACTCCCGACACAGGGCGGCCGCGTGCCGCCGACACATCGGGAGAGCCTCATGCTCAGGATTTTGATCGCCGCGACGATGATCGTCGCGCTCGGCGCCGGCGCCGCCTCGGCCGCCGGCCGCAGCAAGGACGAGCGCGCCGCCTTCAACCAGACCGTCCACGAATCCCACCAGCACTGGAAAAGCTGGTTCGGCAAGAGCCCCGCCCCGGCCCGCGCGCCCGGCGTACCCTTCATCAAGAAGACGCCGAAGGCGGGCGTAACCACGGGCGCCGGCACGAAGTAAGCGGGCGATTTCCACCCTGATCCCACGCGGATTTCCGCCCTGATTCAAGGCGTCGGTGGCGCCGCGCCGGCCACTCCCGGCCGCGCCGTCATCCTTGCCCTCTCCGTCATCCCCGGGCTTGTCCCGGGGATCCACGTCTATCTGCCGTCACCGCGCAGGAAGACGTGGATGGCCGGGACGAGCCCGGCCATGACGAAGCCCGGGGCGTTCCGGTGTTCGGTCCGACGGGGCGCGCCCCACCTCTGCGGCCCAGACGACGGCGCGAGGCGCGGGGGACCGCCGCGCCTGCGGATCTCGGGGGTCGCCGTCCCCCTCTCGACCTGTCCAAAGCTTAATCTGCCGGCCATCCTCCCGCCGCGATTGGATCGGCTAAGCTCACCGCATCGCGCTACCCGCGCCTGATGTCGGAGATCGAGCCCCGTGCGTGCCATCCTCTCCATGCTGTCCGATGTCTGGCGGCTTTCCACCCCCTATTTCCGCGGCGAGGACCGCTGGCGCGGCGGCATTCTGCTCGCGGCGATCATCACGCTGCAGCTCGCGATGGTCTACGTCACCGTCCTGTTCAACGAGTGGAACAACAAGTTCTACAACGCCGTGCAGGAAAAAGACTTCCCGACATTCAAAACCCAGCTCTGGATCTTCGGCGGCTATGCGACGGCGTTCATCGTCATCGCCGTCTACCGGGTCTATCTGCAGCAATGGCTCGAAATCCGCTGGCGCACCTGGATGACGGAGAAATACCTCGCCGCCTGGCTGGAGGGGCAGACCCATTACCGGCTGCGCCTGAAAGGCGACGCCGCCGACAACCCCGACCAGCGCATCGCCGAGGACATCCAGGCCTTCATCGGCCGCACCATCTCGATCCTGCTCGGCGTGCTCGGCTCGGTGACGTCGCTGGTCTCGTTCGCGGTCATCCTGTGGGGGCTCTCCGGTCCGTTCAGCTTCAATCTCGGCGGCAGCGAATGGAGCCTTCCCGGCTATCTGGTCTGGGCCGCCTTCGTCTATGCGGTGGCCGGCACCTGGATAACGCACCTGATCGGCCGCGTGCTGATCCCGCTCAACTACAACCAGCAGCGCTTCGAGGCCGATTACCGCGTCGATCTCGTGCGGGTGCGCGAGAATGGCGAGCAGATCGCGCTGATGCGGGGCGAGCCGGTGGAGAATGCCCGGCTGCTCGACCGCTTCGGCCACGTCGTGCACAATTTCTGGGGCATCATGATCGCCCAGAAGCGCCTCACCTGGTTCACCTCCGCCTATGGCCAGTTCGCGGTGATCTTTCCGTTCATCGTGGTGGCGCCGGCCTATTTCTCCGGCGCCATCCAGCTCGGCCAGCTGATGCAGACCTCCTCCGCCTTCGGCAGCGTGCAGGGCTCCTTCTCCTACTTCATCGACGCCTACCCGACGCTCGCCGAATGGAAGGCGATCATCGACCGTCTCATCGGCTTCGAGGACCAGATCGCCGGCGCCCGGGTGCAGGCGGCGGCGAGCGAGTTCCAGCGCGTGCCGGCGGCCGGCGACCGGGCGCTCGCGCTCGACGATATCGAGGTGCGGCTGCCGGACGGGCGCGCCCTGCTCACCGCCGCGAATGTCGGCGTCCGGGCGGGCGAGAGCGTGCTGCTCACCGGCCCCTCCGGCTCGGGCAAATCGACGCTCTTGCGCGCGATGGCCGGCATCTGGCCCTATGGCCACGGCCAGGTGGCGGTGGCCCCCGGCGCGCGGGTGCTCACCCTGCCGCAGCGGCCCTATATCCCGGGCGGCACCCTGCGCGGCGCGCTCGCCTATCCAGAGCCGGTCGCCGATTTCGACGACGAGGCGCTGCGCGGCGCGCTGGAGGCGGCCGGCCTCGGCGCCTTCGCCGGCCGGCTCGACGAGCGCGCGCTGTGGGCCTCGGTGCTCTCGGGCGGCGAACAGCAGCGCCTCGCGGTCGCCCGCGCGCTGCTGTTGAAACCCGACGTGCTGCTGCTCGACGAGGCGACCTCCGCGCTCGACGAGCCGGGCGAGGCCGCGCTCTACCGGACGCTGCGCGCGCATCTGCCGGGCGCGGCGATCTTCTCGATCGGCCATCGCTCGACGCTGTTCGACCTGCACGGGCGCCACCTCGCGCTGGAACGGCCGTCGGCGGGGCCGTTCCGCATCGTCGAGGGCGCGGCGGCCGCCGCCTGAGCCCCCGCCCGGGGGCTCACTTCTCGTCGGGCGCGGCGAGGCCGGTCATGTCGCGGTGGCCGCGGCGCTGCCAGAAGCGGCGGCGCGGGGCGGGCTGGCCCGATTCCGCCCGCCCGGGTTCCGTCTGCGCCTGCGCTTCCAGCGCCAGCGTGCGCTCCAGCAGCAATTCGTAGATCGGCCGCCCGCCGAGGCGCTGGGCCACCATGTTGGAGACGATGGTCGCGGTCATGACGGGAACGAGGATGCCGTAGGCGCCGGTGAGCTCCATCACCAGCACCATGCCGACCAGCGGCGCGCCGATGGTCGAGGCGAACAGCCCGCCCATCGCCGCGATGGCGAGGGCGGAATGGGTGTTCTCGGGCAGGGTGGTGACGAGATCCAGCGTCGAGCCGAAGGTGAGGCCGATGGTGGCGGCGAGCGCCAGGATCGGGGCGAAGATGCCGCCGGCGACGCCGGTCGAATAGCTCGCCATGGTCATCACGAAGCGCAGCAGCACGATCAGCGCCAGCGCGCCGAGCGCCGGGCTCGCCTTGGTGAGCTGCACCGCCAGCACCTCGCCGCCCTGCGTCGCCTCCGGCCGCACGAAGATCAGCACGCCCACGATCAGGCCGACCAGCGCCGGGAAGATGTAGAAGGAGGTGGCCATGCCGAGGCGGCGCACATGGTCGAGCGACCAGATCAGCGTGCGGTTGAACAGCGTGCCCACCGCGCCGAGGAGGGCGCCGAGCACGACGAAGGCCGGCAGCATGGCGAGCGGCAGCGCGTCCACGTCGAGCAGCATGTAGGGCACGTTGCCGGTCAGCTGCTGCGTGACGATGGCGCTCACCAGCGAGGCCAGCACCACCGCGACATAGGTGCGCGCGCTGTAGGGGAACTGCCGCCGCGTCTCCTCGATCACGAACAGCACCGCGGCGAGCGGCGCGTTGAAGGCGGCGGCGAGGCCGGCCGCCCCGCCGGCCGCGAGCAGGCCGCGCATGTCCTCGCCGTCCCAGCGCATGACGTCCGACACCGCCTTGGCGATCGAGGCGCCGATATGGATGGTCGGCCCCTCGCGCCCCAGCACCATGCCCGAGCCCAGCGACAGCAGGCCGCTGACGAACTTCACCGGCAGCACGAGGCGCCAGCGCACCACGCGCAGCCCCTCCATGGCGCCCTCGATCTCCGGCACGCCCGAGCCGCCCGCCTCCGGCGCGAAGCGGCGCACCAGCCAGAGCGAGGCGACGGCCATGCTCGCCCCGATCAGCGCGGAAGCCGCGTAGAGGGGCATTCCGGTCAGGCCGAGCGGGCCGGTGAGCTGCGCCGGCCAGAACCCGCTCAGCCAGACCACGCCGAGATGGAAGGCGACGCCGGCGAGCCCGACCAGCGCGCCGAGCACCACCGCGGCGGCGTGATAGACCCCGTTCCCCATGCGTCCCTCCCCAAGCGTCCCCCGCCGCTTGGGTAGCATCGCGGCGCCGGGCCCGGAAGTCGTGATTGCTGCGCTGCGGCGGATGACGGCGGTGTGGCGGCTGCCGGCGGGACGACGGGGAGGGAGGTTTCCGCCGCCCGCGATGACGTTGGGGGACCTTCAGGCGTCCGTCATCCCGGACGAGGCCGCCGGCCTCGATCCGGGACCGCTCGCCCCGTCATCCCGGCCGGTCCCGGCCTGTCTCAGGGCTGCGGCACGGCGGCGGGCAGCACCGGCGCGTAGGCCGAGACCGGCAGGGTCGTCTCGATCAGCCCGTGCTCCTTCATGAATGCGCCGAAGCGCTCGTAGCGGCCGGCGTCGAGCGCCGCCGGGGCGTGGGCGAAGCGGCGCAGCGTGTCGGTCCAGGCGGTGCGGTTCAGCTCGTCGTCGAGCGAGGGATTGGCCTTCACGAACACGCCCCACGCCTCCTGCGGGTGGTTGAGCACGTAGAGCGTCGCGCTCTCGACCGCCGCGAGGAAGCGCGGCAGCCGCGGATCGGCCACGAGGTCCTTGCGGGTGATGTAGATCAGCTCGTCGAAGGCTGGCACGCCGTGCTCCTCGGGGAAGAAGGCGGTGCCCTCCTTGCCCTCGAGCTTGAGCTGGGTGAGTTCGAAATTGCGATAGGCGCCGATGACCGCATCGACCTTGCCGGCGGCGAGCGCCGGGGTGAGGGCGAAATTGACGTTGACCAGGGTGACGTCGGACGGCGTCAGCCCGGCGCTCTTCAGCATGGTGCCGAGCAGCGCGTCCTCGAAGCCGGCCACCGAGAAGCCGATCGTCTTGCCCTTCAGGTCCGTGAGCGTCTTCACCGGCCCGTCCTTCAGCGCCACCAGCGCGGTGAGCGGCGTCGAGACCAGCGTGCCGAAGCGCACCAGCGGCAGGCCCTCCTTGACGCTGAGATAGAGGCTCGGCTGGTAGCTCACCGCCACCTCCGCCTGCCCGGCGGCGACGAGGCGCGGCGGCGCGGCGGGATCGGAGGGCGGCACCAGCGTTACGTCGAGGCCGACGGCGTCGAAGAAGCCCTTCTCCTTGGCCACGATCAGCGGCGCATGGTCGGGGTTCACGTACCAGTCGAGCAGCACGGTGAGCTTGTCGGCAGCGGCGGCCGGCGTGAGGGCCAGCGCCAGCGCGAGGCCGGCACCGGCGAGGGTCTTCAGCAGGGTGTTCGTCATCATGGATCTCCCGACACTGTGGAGATCCGGCGCATGAGCTTCTGGGGGATCATCCGGCGGCGGCCCGGATACCTCGATCCATCGGCCCCGCCTTCGCTCCGTCCCTTCGCCGGCATGACCCGGATCAGGTTCAAAGGGTCTGGCGGCTGCCATCTCAGCCCCTTGAACCCTGAACGGTTCGCGGGACACCCCTCGGACATCGGGGAGGCTAGCACCGCTGGCATGCCACGGCAACCGGCGCGGGCCTACCGCCCGACCGTCTCCGGCGCCCACGGCACCAGGCGCGCCATCAGCCGGTCGACCAGCGCGTAGAGGATCAGCGCCACGGCGACGAGGATGGTGAGCGCGGCGAACACCATGTCGGTCTGCATCCGGGCGTTGGCCTGCAGCATGAGGAAGCCGAGCCCGCCCGCCGAGCCGACCCATTCCCCGACGATCGCCCCGATCGGCGCCACCGCGGCGGCGACGCGCAGCCCGGTCGCAAGGCCGGGCAGGGCGGCGGGAATGCGGATGAAGCGCAACAGCCCGCTTTCGCTGGCGCCGTAGAGCCGGGCGAGGTCGACGAGCCCCTGGTCGGCCCGGGCGAGCCCGTCATGGAAGGCCGAGGCGACGGGGAAGAAGATGATCAGGCTCGCCATCACCACCTTGGAGGCGAGGCCGAAGCCGAACCAGATCACCAGCAGCGGCGCCACCGCGAAGACGGGCAGCGCCTGCGCCACCAGCAGCGTCGGCCGCAGCATCCGCCGCGCGGCGGGCGAATAGGCCATGGCGAGGGCGCAGGCGACCCCCAGCACGACGCCGCAGGCGAGGCCCGCCAGCATCTCGCCCAGCGTGATCAGCGCGTTCTGCGCCAGCACCTGCCTGTTGGCGATGAGCGCGCCGGCGATCCGGACCGGTCCCGGCAGGATATAGGCGGGCACGGCGAGGGCGCGCACGGCGAGTTCCCACGCGGCCAGCGGCAGCAGGGCGAGCAGCAGCGAACGGCCGAAGGAAATCATCGCGCATCCGAAGCCGTCCGGATCGACGGCACCTCTCTGGTGGACAATATATATCGACGGACGGCAAGCTTGACCCCGGTCAAGGCGGCGGTCACGTTCGGCTTATAAAAGGTTCCCCAAGGGAGCCATGCGGAGGAAACGCGATGATCAAGGACATTCTCGTACATCTCAAAGTGGGTGACGGCCCGGATGTGGCCGCCGATTACGCCGTCTCGGTGGCCTCGCGGCTCGGGGCGCATCTGACCGGCGTGGCGGTCAGCTACGAGATCGACATCCCCCATGTCTATACCGAGGCGTTCTCGACCGACTTCATCGAGACCCAGCGCGCCGAGAGCCGGCGCCTCGCCGCCCAGTCGGTGGCGCGCTTCGAGGAATCGCTGCGCGCGGTCGGCATCTCCGGCGAGGTGCGCACCATCGACGGCACGCTGGGCGGTGCCGCCGAGCAGATCGGGCTGATGGCGCGGCTCTACGACCTCATCGTGGTCGGCCAGCCGGACCCCGAGCGGATGGGCTCGGAGGAGGTGGTCGCCGAGGCGGTGCTGTTCGATTCCGGCCGGCCGGTGCTGCTGGTGCCGCTGAAGCAGGCCAAGCCCTTCTCCGCCGAGCGTATCCTGATCGCCTGGGACGGCGGGCGCGCCGCCGCCCGCGCGGTGGCCGAGGCCTGCCCGCTGCTGGAACATGCCAGCCTGGTCGAGGCGGCGGTGGTCGAGGCCGGCAAGGTGAAGAGCGACGAGGTGCCCGGGGCCGACCTCGCCCGCCATCTCGCCCGCCACGGCAAGCAGGTGGAACTGCGCCGGCTGGTGCCGGGCGGCGACGAAGGCATCGTCGACGTGTTCGTCAAGGAGATCGCCGCGCGCAACATCGACCTCATGGTGATGGGCGGCTACGGCCATTCGCGGCTGCGCGAATTCGTGCTCGGCGGCGTGACCCGCGACATGCTGGAGCGCATGCCGGTGCCGCTGTTGATGGCGCACTGACCCGCTCCCGGCCCCGGCGGCCGGGTGCTGCGACGCGGAGGCGGGCTCCGCCCCGCGCGGGGCCGTCGTCTCCGCGTGTGGTGTTCTCCGTGTCAGGTCTTCGCCGCTCCGGGCCATGCCGATCATCCCGCCCCGCCGGACGTGGCGGGGTCGCGACGCGCCGGCGCGACATAGCGCGGCTGGCGCGGCCGCGCCGGGCTGACTATATCTGCGCCTGTCCTTGGGTCAGGCGGATGGCCGCCCCGGCGATGGAGACGAGACGCTGCTCACTTCCCATTCCGCCGCGGGCGGGCAGGCGCACGAGCCCCCGGCGGCCCGGCTTTCCGACATCCTCCTGCTGCTCGCGCGCGACGACAGCCGCGAGCGCATCGCCGTCGCCGATCTCCTCGCCCTGCTGCAGGATCGTGCCTTTGGCGCGCTGATGTTCATCTTCGCCCTGCCGAACGTGCTGCCGACGCCGCCCGGCACCTCGGCGGTGCTGGGGGCGCCGCTGGTCTTCCTCACCGCCCAGCTCGCGCTCGGCATGCGCCCCTGGCTGCCGAAGCTGATCGCCGAGCGCTCCATGGCGCGCAAGGATTTCGCCGCGGTGATCGAGCGGGCGGTGCCGTGGCTGGTGCGGGCCGAACGCCTGCTCGCGCCGCGCCTCGGCGTGTTCACCCGGCCGCCGGCCGAATATGCCGTCGGCATCGTCTGCTTCGTGCTCGCGGTGGTGCTGACCTTGCCGATCCCGCTCGGCAACATGCTGCCGGCGCTGGCCATCTGCATGATGGCGCTGGGCATATTGGAGCGGGACGGGCTCTGGATCCTCGGCGGCCTGGTGGCGACCGCGCTCTCGCTGGTGGTGGTCTCGGGCGTGCTCTACGCCCTGTTCAAGACCGCGATGTTCATCATCCTCAACGCCTTCGGCTGATTGCCGCGGACCCGCCGCACCTCAGTGGAACGGCCGGCCGGGCCGCGCCGCGGCATCCGGCGGCATGACCGCATCCTGTGCCGGAGCCGGCACCGCGCCGCGCGCCGCCACCGCCGGGCGCACCGCCGCCTCGCTGCGGGCGCGCGGAGCGGGGGCAAGCGCCGCCGGCGCGGCCTCGGCGCGCTGGCGCTCGGCGGCGGCCCGCTTGCGCAGGGCACGCTCGGCAGCGAGACGCTCGCGCGTCGCCTGGGCATGTTCGGCGCGCTCCTGCGCCCGGCGCTCGGCCGCCTCCGCCTCCAGCGCCGCCCGTTCGGCCGCGCTGAGCGGACGGGGCACCGGTGGCGCCGCGGGCGGTTCGGACGCCACCACCGGCGGGGTCGCGCGGCCGGCGGAACGACCCTCCTCGAACCGCTCCAGCGCCGCGCGGCGGCGGGCCTCTCTGGCCCCGCGCCGCGTCTCCGACGGGGTGGCGGGCGCGGCGTCACCCGGTATTCCCGCCAGCGCGGCGGGGGGGAGGGCGCGCGGGCGCGGCAGCTCGCCCTCGACGGTCCGGTCGGTGGAACGGGCCTCGACGCCGAGGTGCGGCGTCGGGCCGGCCGCGGCGTCGCGCCCGGAAGCTGCGGCCGGCGTGCGCCGGCCGGTCGGCGCGGCGGCGCCCTGCGC
Source organism: Ancylobacter terrae (assembly GCF_045108345.1). Taxonomy (NCBI): domain Bacteria; kingdom Pseudomonadati; phylum Pseudomonadota; class Alphaproteobacteria; order Hyphomicrobiales; family Xanthobacteraceae; genus Ancylobacter; species Ancylobacter terrae. The sequence goes on along the minus strand of NZ_JBJGXH010000001.1, from coordinate 2,823,758 downwards.
GCCGAGCCCCATCGCGCTGCGCACGGCCGCGATGAAGGCGGCGTGATCGGGATCGGCGGACAGGGCCGCCTGCGCCGACGCGCTCTCCGCCTCGGGCTCGGCGGCATCGGCGCGATCGATCGCCGGCGCGGCATCGGCGGTGAGGGCCGCGGTCGCGCTCGCGGCGAGGGCGGCGGCCAGCACCCGCTCGCGCTCGGCGCGTTCACGCTCGGCCTGCTGGACGGCCGCGCGGATGCGCATGGCCTCCTCGATGATGGCGCGGTCGCGCGCCGCCTGCTCGGCGGCCCGGCGCTCGCGGGCCTCGCGCTCGGCGATTGCGCGCTCGCGGGCGGCCTGCTCGGCCAGCGCGCGGGCCAGCGCCGCCTGCTCGGCCTCGGCGCGCCGCCGCGCTTCCTCCGCCGCGGCACGTTCGCGCTCGCGCTGCTCCGCCGCGGCAATGGCGAGCGCGGCCTGTTCGGCCTCCGCCTGCTCGCGGGCGAGACGGGCGGCTTCGATCTGCTGGCGCGCCTGCCGGGCGGCGTCGAGCTGCCGCCGGGCCGTTTCCTCGGCCGCCAGCGCCGCCGCCTCGGCCTCGCGCTGGCGCCGGGTTTCCTCCTCGGCGAGCGCGACGGCCCGTCGTTCCTCCGCGCGCTTCTCCGCCGCCAGCGTCTCCGCGGCCCGGCGCTGCGCCGCCTGCCGTTCCGCGGCGAGACGCTGCGCCTCGCGTAGGCGATGCGCGGCAAGCGCCTGTTCCTCCGCCTCGCGTGCGGCAGCTTCTTCGCGTGCCGCAGCTTCGCGCGCCTCGCGTGCCGCCACCTCGCGGGCCTCCCGTTCGGCCCGCTCGCGCTCGGCAGCGGCCCGCGCCCGGGCGGCCTGCACGGCCGCCGCCCGCCGCCGGCTCGCCTCGTCGGTTGCCTCGGTATCCCGGGCCGGCGCGCGGCGCGGGCGCCCGTCGCCGACCGCGAGCGCCGGGCTCGCGGCCACCGGCATGTCCGGCAGGGCGGGGTCGTTCACCTCCTCGCGCTCCCGGTCGCGCGAGCGGGAGCGCGGTCGGGCGGGCTCGGCATCCCTCGCCTCGGCCTCGCTCCGGGCGTGACGGGCGTCGGTGCGCGCCTCCTGCCGGCGGCTCTGGGCGAGTTCCCAGTCGTTCAGCGCCCACATCGCGGCGGCGCCGAGCGAGGCGCCGGCGAAAATGTCGAACCAGCTCACCACCGGCGTGATCGCCAGATAGACCAGCCCGATCAGCGCCACGCCGACATAGCAGAGCACCGCACGCCAGTTGCGCATCATTCAGGCTCCCCCGACCCCGTGGGGGAGGATAGATGATTCGCGGCATTTCACCGCGCGCCCGTTAACCGCTCGGCAAGAACCGGCGCGGTTATCCCGCCAATTTTCGCGCCAGCCGCACCGCCAGCGCCAGCGCGGTGAGCGTGGGATTGGCTTGCCCGGAGGTCGGCAGCACGGCCGAACCGACGACATGGAGGTTGCGCGCGTCGAAGCAGGCGAGATCGGCATCGACCACGCCATGGCGCCGGTCGGCCGCCATCCGCACTGTGCCGATCTGGTGCGTGCCGTGCGCGGCGAGCGACAGGATCGCATCGATCGTCGCCTCGCGCGGCTGGCGCAGCTCGAGGCGGCCGAAGCCGCTGCGCGCGAGCCATGCCCCGAGCGCATCATGGGCGCGGGCAAGGCCCTCCGCGTCGTCGCGCGAGAAGCGCAGGTCGACGACGAGGCGCGGCAGGCCGAGCGCATCGCTGGCCCCGTCGAGCCGCACCCGGCTCTCGGCGTGGGGGAAATGCTCGGAATGGTAGGACAGGCCGTAGCGGCGCGCGCGGTTGCGGATGAAGAAGCCGGGCAGGCGCATCGGGCTGAGATAGCGCCGGTAGAGGAAGCCCGGCACGAAGCCGGCCGCGGCGGGCAGGCCGCGCAGCACGTTCATCACATGCGGTCCGCGCGCGAAATGATCCGGCACGTGGCGCTTGCGAATCGCTTCCGGCAGCAGGCGCCGGCCGATCGGCTCGCAGGCCAGCGTCAGCAGCACGCCGGAGAGGATGGCGCTGCCGTGGCGCGGATCGGCGCTGGGGGGCACCACCGGCCAGAACGACACGTTCGGCAGCCCCTCGGCCCGTTGCAGCGCGTCGGAGGGGATGAGGCGGCGCCGGGCATAGGAGCCGTTGCCGTCGAGAAAAAAATCATAGGCGCGGTCGATGGCGTCGGTCGCGAAGGTGATGTCGGCGACCTCGCCGATGACATGGCCCATGTAGTGGCGCCCGAGCGGCCCCTGCGGGCCGCCGAAGCGGGACGGCTCCAGCCGCTGGGCGGCGAGCAGCAGCCGGGTGGTCTCCAGCCCGCCGCAGGCGAGCGCCACCGTGCGCACGGCAAGCTCGACGCGGCTGCCGTCCGGCCGGCTGATCACCAGCGCGCGCAGCCGGTCGTTCTCCGCGAAGCGCAGGCCGGTGACGGTGGCGTTGAGGCGCAGCTCGAGGCGCGGATTTCCGGCGATCTCGCGGGCATGGGCGCGCTGGAAGGCCGGCTGGTTGCTGAACCGCTCCAGCCGCGTGGCGTCGAAGCCGTCATCCGGTTCCACCACGCCCTCGATCGGGGCGCGGAACACCGGCGCGCCGCAATGGGCATAGGCGCAGGCGGCGGCGTAATGGGGCGCGATATCCTCCCGCCCGATCGGCCAGCGCGCGTCGCCGACCTGCGGGCGCGGCACGAAGTCGATCGGATCGAAAGGCTGGCAGCGGCCGGCCCACAGATTCGAGGTGCCGCCCAGCCGGCGCGCCACCGCGATGCGCATGTCGTCGTGCCGGGCGGGGTCGACGATGGCGGCGGCCGAGAGTTCGGTGGCCGCGGGGGAGGGAGCCTCGCCGCCTGATTCCAGCACCAGCACGGAACGGCCGAGCCGCGCGCTTTCCAGCGCCAGCGTCAGCCCCACCGGCCCGGAGCCGACGACGACGAGATCGTGCCGGGCTCCGTCCAGCCCGTCGAGATGGTCGAGAATCATGCCGGCAGGGTTTCCGCTTCGCGAGGTCCGAGCAAGCTGCGGGCGATCGTCACCGCCTCCGGCGAGACGGCGCGCTGGGCGCGGGCGAGGTTGAGCTTGCGGTGCTCGGCCCCGAACATGGAGGCGAGCACGACGCCGGATTCGTTGGCGGCCAGCGCCCGATCCAGCAGGATTTCCGCCGCCGCCGTCTCGGGCGCGCCGCCATAGCCGGCATTGGCGGCGAGGCGCGCGGCGAGCGGGTCGCCCGCGAGGCGCTGCGCGAGCCGCCGGTGCGCGCCGTCCACGCCGAACACCGAATGGGTGATGGTGGCGATCGGCCGGCCCGCCGCGGCCTGCACCTGCGCCAGCGCTTCCGCGCCCGGCGGATCGGCGAACTGCGCGACCGTGAAGGGGCGCGGCTGCGACACGCCGGCGATGCAGGCCGGCAAGGTGCCGGCGACGCTGACGTGGCGCGCCTTGCCCGTGCGCAGGATGTCTTCCAGCGCCCGCAGCGTCTCCTCGCGGATCACGTCGTCGAGGCCGGGATCGTGCAGGGCGAAGACGTCGACATGATCGGTGCCGAGCCGCTTCAGCGAACGCTCCAGCGAGGCGGTCATCGTCGGCCCGTCCAGCGTCACTTGGCGATAGCGCGTCGAGGGCATGGCGCGGAAGCGCTGGCGCAGGCCCCGCATCCGCCCGACCACCGGGCGGGCGAGGGTGTAGACCAGCTTCATCAGCCCGTTGCGGCCGGGATCGGTGAGACCGACCTTGGTGCAGAGCTGGACCGCATCCCGCCGGCCCTTCACGAAGGTGCCGAGGATCGCCTCGGCCTCGCCGGCGCCATAGGGCGGAGCGACGTCGAACCAGGTGACGCCGCCCTCATGCGCCTCGGCGAGCGCGCGCAGGCCCTGCGCCCGCGAGATGCGCGAGCCGAGCGAGGCGCAGCCGAAGCCGATCGCCGAGGTTTCGATGTCCGTTCCGGCAAGGACGACGCGGCGGACCATGCGGGGGGCCTTCATGTTGGCGGACGGGGCAGGGCGGGGACCGTCCCGAACCGGAACGGTTGAGCCCCCGCGCGGCTCGGAATAGTCTCGACGGCGTGCGCCACGTCTTCGATCGGGACGATGAGGCCGGCCGTCACCGGCGCCGGAGCGCTGGCGGCGTGACCGGCTGCGAAAGCCGTGCCAGAGCCCGCACCGCCGTCCGGCGGGCGGCGCGGGCGGCGCTTGCCGCGCTCATGGCGGCCGGGATGGTCGTCGCGCCCGGTTTCCCCGCTGGCGCCGCCGGCGCGTCGTCCTGCGCCGTGCCCGCCCCGCCCGCCGCGCCGTTGCGGGTCGAGGGCTTCTATGGCGATGCGCAGCACAGCGTCGTCGACCCCGCCCGCCGGGCCGCGCACGATGCGGCCGTGGCGCCTTACGAGGCCTTCGTCCGCCAGATCGCCGAGGGGGCCGACGCTTATCGGGGCCGGGGCGATGCGGCCGCCGGCCGCTGCGCGCTCGACCGGCTCGCCGGCTGGGCGCGGGCGGGCGCGCTCACCCAGGCGCTGGCGCCGGGGCAGGCGCAGTATGAGCGCAACTGGTATCTCGCCAGCCTCGCTCTGGCCTATCTGAAGCTTAAGCCGCTCGCCACGTCCGACGACCGCGCGGTCGTCGAGGGCTGGCTTTCCGCGATCGCCGCGCGCACCGCCGCCTTCGTGGATGGCCGCGCGCGTCCCGGAAACAACCTGCTCTACTGGGCCGGGCTGGCGCTGGCCGCGAGCGCGCTCGCCACCGGCGACGCGGGTCTCGAAGCCCGCGCCGACGCGATCCTCGCCGAGGGGCTCGCCGCGATCCGGCCGGACGGCACGCTGCCGGCCGAGATGGCGCGCGGCGGGAAGGCGCTCGCCTACCACGCCTTCGCCGCGGAGCCGCTGGTGGCACTCGCCACCATCGCCCTCGCACGCGGCAAGGCGCCCGCGACCGATCTCGCGCCCCTGCGCGCGCTGGTGGGACGCGTCGTCGCGGGCGTGGCCGATCCCGCCTTCTTCGTCGCGCGGGCGGGCGCGCCGCAGGAGCGGCCGGCGGAATGGAGCCTCGCCTTTCTCGATCTCTATGCGGCGATGGCGCCGGGGGTGGTGCTGCCCCCCCATGGCACGCGCACGCACTTCCTCGGCGGCGATGTCGCCGGGACCCTCGCGGCGATCCGCGAGCAGGCGGGCGGGGAAGGGACGACGCGCCGCCATTGAGCGCCTCCCGGATGGTTCACAAATGGTTCATCCGAGATAATTCAAAATTAGTTCCAATTCGACACAAAAGTGCGGCATTCCTCTTGCGTACGGTAAACGCAGGGCACGGACAGGCCCGATCCAGGACGGGTCGGGGGGCGTGCCGCCGAGCTGACCGATGATGACGACGATCCACCACTCCCATGCCGATCGCGGTTTCACCCACGCCCGCACCGCCCCGCCGGTGTCCTGGCTCGCCTGCGGCATCGCCGCGGCGGGGCTCGACGCGGCGGTGATCCTGGTGGCGGCGCTGCTCACCGGCAGCGCCTATTACGCCGTCGCGTTCGGCCATGCCGGGCATGTCGGGCACCACCTCGAATGGGGCGGCACCTTCGCGCTGGTCTTCGCCATCATCGCGCTGACGCGCGGGGCCTACCGCTTCCGCACCTATGTGCGCTCCAAGTCGCGCTTCGACGAAGTGTGGATGATCTGGAACATCACCGTCGGCATCGTGCTGGCGCTGATGTTCCTGCTCAAGGCCGGCTCCGATTTCTCGCGCGGGGCAACGCTGGCGTTCTACTTCAGCGGCCTCGTCGCGCTGTGCGCGCTGCGTGTGGGCACCGCGCAGCTGGCCGCCCGCATCGGCGCCTCGGCGGGCCTCGCCGCGCGCAGCGTCGCGCTGGTCGGCCGGCGTGCCGACATCGCCCGCCATCTCGAGCGCTACGATCCGCGCGAGGTCGGCTGGCGCGTGGTCGGCCATATCGAGATCGACAACGCCGCCAATCCCGGCGCGCTGGTGCGCGACACCGTGCGCGCCATGCGCCCCGACGACGTCGCCCTGGTCGTGCCGTGGTCCGAGACCGCCCGCATCGAGGCGCTGACCGACGCGCTGATGGAGACGCCCGTCGCCATCCACCTCGCCCCCGCCAGCCTGCTCGACCGCTACGAGGACATGGGCACCGCCGGCAATGCCGCGGGGCTGATCCTGGTGCGCGCGGCGTTCCAGACCAGCGACGTCGTCAGCAAGCGCATCTTCGACATCGCCGTGTCGGTCGTCGCGCTGGTGCTGCTCTCGCCGGTGCTGCTGCTCGCGGCGATCGCCATCAAGCTCGACAGCCGCGGCCCGGTGCTGTTCCGCCAGACCCGGCACGGCTTCAACCACGAGACCTTCCGCGTCTTCAAGTTCCGCACCATGAGCGTGATGGAGGACGGCGCCGCCTTCCGGCAGGCGACCCGCAACGATGCGCGCATCACCCGCGTCGGCCGCTTCCTGCGCCGGACCAATATCGACGAGCTGCCGCAGTTCCTGAACGTGCTGCTGGGCGACATGTCGGTGGTCGGCCCGCGCCCGCACCCGGTGAAGCTGAACGAGGCGTTCGACGGGCGCATCGCCTATTACGCCCGCCGCCATATCGCCAAGCCCGGCATCACCGGCTGGGCGCAGGTGCACGGCCACCGCGGCGAGACCGACACCGACGAGAAGATGCGCGCGCGGGTCGAGTACGATCTCTATTACCTCAAGAACTGGTCGCTCTGGCTCGACGCGAAGATCGTCCTGATGACGGCCTTCTCGCCGACCAGCTACCGTAACGCCGGCTGACCGCCATGCTGCCGGACCGGCTGTTCCTCACCTTCCACGGGCTCGGCGCCCCGCCGGCCGGCACCGATCCGGTGGAGGCGCCCTACTGGGTCGCGCCCGCCGTGCTGGAGGGCGTGGCGCGCCGGGCCAAGGCCGATCCGCGCCTCGCCATCACCTTCGACGATGGCCTCGCCTCGGATTTCCACCTCGCGCGTCCGGTGCTGGAGGAGGCCGGCGTGCGCGCGACCTTCTTCGTGCTGGCGGGTCGGCTCGATGCCCCCGGCTCGCTGAGCCGCGCCCAGCTCGCCGAAATGGCGCAGGCGGGCATGGCCATCGGCAATCACGGTTGGGATCACCGCGACTGGACCCGCGCCACGGACGCGGAGATGCGGCGCGAGCTCCATGATGCCCGCCGCGCCATCGAGGATGTGGCGGGGGTCGCCGTCGACACGCTGTCCATTCCCTTCGGCGCCTTCGACGCGCGCGTCCTGAACCTGATCTTCGAGGCGGGCTACACGGCGGCGCACACCAGTTCGGGGGGCCTCGCCGCGCCCGGCGCGCGGCTCGTGCCGCGCAATACGGTGAAGCAGGGCTTCGACGCCGACCGCGACATCGCCCGTCTCACCGGCTGGCGGGGGCGGGTCGAATCGGGCCTGCGCGACCCGCTGCGGCGGTGGAAATACGGCGTGCGCGCCGCCTGAGCCGTGCCGTTTCAGTACATCGACGGCAGGTCGCGGCCGGTGATCTGCCGCAGCTTGCCGAGATTGAGCCACGCCTTCTGGGAGAGGCGGAGCGCCGCCGCGCGCGAGAACGGGCGCGCCAGCGCGGCGCCCAGGCCGCCGATCAGCGCCTTGGCGGCGGCGTCGGCGTGGAAGGCGAGGCCGCGCGGATCGAGCCCGCGCGCGCCGGCGAGCCGGAAGCGGGCATAGGACTGGCCCGAGCGCAGCGCCCGGCGGTGGATATAGGCGAGCTGCAGCCGGGCGGGCGGGGCCTCCTCCTCGATCCGCGCGTCGTCGGTCGCGACCATGACCGCGCCGGCGCGGTGGAGCCGGCTGAAGAAGTCGGTGTCCTCGCCCCCGGTCCGGCCCAGCGCCGGATCGAAGCGGATGCCGTGCGCCTCGACCAGCGCCCGGCGGAACAGCACGTTGCCGGAGCGCCCGGTCGCGAGCCGGCGCCCGCGCGGGCCCCAGTCCGTGTAGAGCGGGTTGGCGGCGACCAGCCAGCCCGGCGTGCCGGGCGGGTATTGCGGGAACACCGGCCCGACCACCACGTCGGCGCCGAAGTCCCGCTGCGCGGCGAGCATCCGCAGGAGCCAGTCGGTCGCCACCCATTCGTCGTCGTCGACGAAGGCCATCCAGTCGCCCCGCGCCGCCTCGAGGCAGGCATTGCGGGCCGCCGAGATGTTGCCGGCGCCGACCGGCACCACCGTCACCGGCAACGCCCACGGCCCCTCGCGCGCGACCAGCGCGCCCGCCGCCCCGCCCGGATCGTCATCGGCGACGACGATGGTCACGGCGAGCCCTTCCGGGATGTGCATGGCGTCGAGCGAGGCGAGGGTGCGGGCAAGGCACGCCCGGCCCTGGCTGGCGATGCCGATGGTGAGGCCGCCGGTGCTCATGGCGTCCCCGCCCGCGGATGGCGGGCGCCGGCGGCGAGCGCAAGGGCGAGGGTGAACATCATCGACATGAAGTCGAAGCCGCGGAACCACGCGGATTCCAGCAGATTGTAGAGCAGCATGAAGAACATCAGCGTCACCAGCAGCCAGCCGAGGCCGAAGGCGCGCCTCAGCACCGCACCAGCCGCCGAGAAGGCCGCGAGGATGAGGATGGCGAGCAGGGCGAGGCCGACGAAGCCGGTCTGCAGCACGATGTCGATATAGCCGTTATGGGCGTGCGGCATGCGCGCGACGAAGCCCGGGGCCTCGCGGAAGCTGGGGGATTCGACGCCCGTCGCCCAGAAGGATTCGAACCCCCAGCCGAGCCAGGGATTGCGCCCGGCAAGCGACGTGGCGAAGGCCCAGATGTCGGTGCGCGTCGTCAGCGTCGGGTCGCCGAACAGCGCCTCGGCGACGCTGTCGAAGGTCCAGACATAGGCGGCGACGCCGATGAAGTAGACCAGCACCGCACCTCCCACCAGCGTGACGACGAGCAGCGGCACCGACAGCCGCCCGGCCCGGGCGGCGATGCAGAGCGCGGCCATCAGGGGAGGAACCATCACCGCGAGCCCGAGCGAGGTTTTGGAGCGGCTCAGCACCAGCAGCGCGAGGCACACGATGAGCGTCGCAAGCCCGACCAGCCGGGCGAGGCCGCCGCGCGTGCCGATCCGGTACAGGGCGAACAGCACGCCGATGGCGGCGGCGGCCCCCAGCCCGTTCTTCTGCGGGAACAGCCCCTCATAGCCGATCGGCCCCGGCGCGGTGACCGCCACCACCGCCATGTTGGCGAACAGCACCACCACCAGCATGCGGAAGATGCGGTCGACCACGCCCTCGACATCGTCCGCCGCGATGACCGACAAAACGAAGGTGCCGACGATGGTCACCTGCAGGATGGCGCGCTTCAGCGCGGTGCCCGGCACGCCCGACCAGGCGCAGGAGACGACGAACAGCGCCAGCATCAGCCCGGTGAGCAGGATCACCGGGTCGCGCAGCGCGGGGCTGCGGCGATAGGAGGTTGCCACCCATGCGAAGGCCGCGAGCAGGAACATCGCCGGGAAGAAGATCTGGTTGAGCGGGCTCGACTGGGTGTCGGCGACGCGCTCGGCCAGCGCCGGTCCGGTATCGGGGCTGCGCCCGTACAGGATCGGCCAGATGAACATGGCGTAGAACAGTGTCGCCGCCGGCAGCCAGCGCGCCATGTGGCGGGTCCACAGCGCGGTGCCGGCATGGCGCGCGCGCCGCGGGGGCAGGGCGGCATCGGCCGGGATGTCGCTCATCGGGGCATCGCTCCGCAGGCGGGAGACGTCATGACGTCGTCGCCCTCGCCCGCGCCAGCAGGCGCGGTGCCCGCGCCACCAGCACGATCGACCAGACCAGCGCCACCGCCTCCCCCGCCGTCACCGCCCACACCGCGTAGACCGGCGGCACCGAGGAGGCGAGGCCGGACAGCGCCACCAGCGACACCGCCGCCGCGCCGACCGAGACGAAGGCGAGCGGCCGGAACAGCCGCGCCGCCTGAAGATAATAGCCGAGGCACATCTGCGCCATCGCCACCAGCATGGCGACGCCCCACGCCGCCGACATCGCCCCGATGCCGGGATAGCGGCCATGGAACACCAGCGGCTCGATCCAGCGCCAGCCGATCGCCAGCACGCCGAGATAGACGAGGCTCATGATCATGACGCCGGCGGTGCCGAGGAACAGCGTGCGCCGCGCGCCGTCCATGTCGCCTTCGACGAGCGCGCGGGTCATGGCCGGGCGGGAAATGCGGCCCCAGGCGGATACCAGCAGCGGCATCGGCCCCATCAGCACGCGCCCGGCCTGCACCTCGCCGAGCACCGCGCCCCCGCGCAGCGCCTCGACCATGATGACGTAGCCGCGATACTGCGCCTCGGTGGTGGCGGCGCCGGCGAGGGTCCAGCGCGTCTCCCGCCACACCGTCCGATAGTCCGCGAGCGCCTTTCCAATGCCCGCGAGGCGATGCCCGCCCGCGGCGATCAGCACCGCCGCCGCGTTGCCTCCGGCGATGCCGAGCAGCAGCGCCGGCACCGGATCGAGCAGGTGCCACAGCGCCAGGATGAGCAGGATCGAGCCGCCGACGCTGAGCGCGTCGATGAAGAGGGCACGGTGCGGGCGCATCAGCGTGAAGGCGATGCCACGCTGCGTTTCCCGCCATAGGCCGGCGAGGCACATGGCGGCGGCGGCGAAGGCGAAAAGAGGATCGCCGCTGGTGAGCGCGCACAGCGCCAGAACGGCGGGCGCGAGCGCGAGCCGCAGCAGGTGGTCGGCGGTGAGCAGGGCCGCCAGCGTTTCCTGCTGCACCGCCTCCGGCCGTCCCGGCAGGTTGACCCCGATCGGGGTGACGATGAGCGCGTTCTGCAGCGAGGTCAGGATCAGCAGCACCGTGAGCGCATAGGTGAACAGGCCGAACTGGTCCGCCGGCACATGCGCCAGCAGCACGAGGTTCAGCGCGAGGCTGAAGCCGCTGAGCAGCGCCTGATCGATGAGGGAGAGTGCGACCGCCGTCCGCATGCCTGTCTCGGTGCGCGGCCGTCTCGCCGCAGGAAGTACCCGCGCCCGTGCAGGGGGCGTGCCACGGGCGACCCGGCATCGGGCCGAGGCGCACCCGGCAGGTGGCGCGAGCGTTGCCGTAAATCTTGCCGCAAAGGCATGAAAACTGCGTTGCGGCAGGCTCGACCGGCTGCCGCTGGCACGTCCGTGTCGAAACGGGACGGCGATGCCGGCGACCCGTGCCAATCCGATGCAGGAACATGCGCGACATGACGCAAGCGGTTATGCAGAGCCGGAACGCCCGGCAGGGGATCGACGGCCGGGTCGTCTTCCTCGGCGCACCGTATGATCTGCGCCCGGTCGAGGAGGTGCTGGCGAGCCTGCACCCGGTCCGGCCCGGCATGGCGTTCCGCTACATCGTCACCCCCAATGTCGACCACATCACCCGCCTCGCCCGCCAGCCCGAACTGCTGCCGCTTTATGACGGCGCCTGGCAGTGCTGGTGCGACAGCCACATCGTGCGCCGGCTCGGCTTCGCAGTCGGCCTGCGGCTGCCCCATCTCAACGGCACCGACGTGATCGAGCGCATCGTCGCCGAAGTGCTGCGCGCGGGCGACCGGCTCGCCGTGATCGCCGCCCGGCCGGAGGTGGTGGAGGCGCTCCGGCACCGCTATCCGCAATATGAATGGGTCGCCCATTGCCCGCCCATGGGCTTCGCCGACGATCCTGCCGCCTTCGGTGAGGCGGTGCGCTTCGGCGCCACCACTGGCGCGCGCTTCCTGTTCATCGGCGTCGGCTCGCCGCAGTCCGAGCAACTCGCCTATGCCATCGCCGGCACGCCCGGCGCGCAGGGCACCGGCTTCTGCATCGGCGCGGCGATGGAGTTCATCGGAGGGATCAAGACGCGGGCGCCGAAGTCGATGCAGAATCTCGGCTTCGAGTGGCTGCACCGGCTGCTCACCGAACCGCGCCGGCTGTGGCGTCGCTATGTGCTCGGCGTCGGCCCGCTCGCCGTCCTGTTCGCCCGGGAGCTGGTGCGGTGGAAATGAGCCTGCCTCCCGAAGCCGCCGCGCCCGCCGGTCCCGCGCCGCTGATCCTGCACATTTCCTCGGATTATCCCAACCCGATCCGCACGCCGACCACGACGGCGGTGGAGCGGCTGGCCGATCGTCTGGTGCCGCTGCCGCAGGTGGTCATCTCACTCCAGCGCCTCAGCAACCCGCGTCGCGGCTACTGGGAGGATCTCGGCATGGTGAACGGGCGCCGGCTGATCGCCCACGGCTATTTCGCCCCGCCCTTCGGCATCGGCATGCTGGCGGCGCAATGGTGGCTGGCGCGGCGGATCAACCGCTTCCTCGACGCCGAGGGCATCCGCCCCGACGTGGTGCATTCCCACCGCTTCACCTTCGAGGGCATCGCCGCCTGGATGGTGGCGCGCGCGCGCAAGGCGGCGCTGTTCTTCTCCGTGCGCGGCGAGGTCGAGGCCAAGGTGTTCCGCACCAAGCCGACCTACCGGCCCCTGTTCCGGCGGATGGCGCGCGATGCCGCCCGCATCCTCTACGTCTCCGCCTGGTTCCGCCCGCGCTTCGAAGAGGTGACCGGCGTCGATCCCGAAAAGACGCGGGCGCTGCCGAACTTCGTCGAGAACGCCCGTCCGGTGATCGCACCGGTGGCGCCGCAGCCGGTGCTGGTCACCGCGATCAATCTCGACCAGCCCGAGAAGAAGGGCCTGCCCACGCTGCTCGAGGCCTTCGCCCGGGCGGGCGCGGCGATGGAGGGGGTGAAGCTGGAGATCGTCGGCTATGGCAGCGAGGCCGGCCACAGCGCTGCGCGCGCGCTGATCGCCCGCTACGGGCTGGACGGGCGCGCCTATCTGCGCGGCTTCGTGCCCCACGAGACCTTCCTCGCCGAGCTTCCCGCGTACCTCGCCATGGTCATGCCCTCGCGCGACGAGACCTTCGGCATGGTCTACACGGAAGCGCTGTTCGCCGGCGTGCCGGTGCTCTATTCGCGCCGCACCGGCATCGACGGCTATCTCGACGGGCTCGATGTGGGCGAGGGCGTCGATCCCTATGACGCGGCGGACGTCGCCCGCGGGCTCGCCGCGCTGGTGCGCGAGAACACGCGCTACCGCGCCGCCATCGCGACGCAGGCGGGCGAATTGTTCCGTCGCTTCGACCCGCTGCGCAACCTGAAGCTCTACCGCGACGACGTGCGCGCCGTGAACGGCGCGCCGGCGAGGGGGGAATGATGCTGAGCCGTACCCCTGCCGCGCGGCTCGACGCCGCCGTGATCGAGATCCACACCGCCATCGCCCCGCTGGAAGCCGAATGGCGAACGCTGGAAGAATCCGGCCATGCCACCGCCTTCCAGACCTATGATTTCGTCGCCCCGCTCTACGCCGCCTTCGGGCGGCACGGGCGGGCCGAGCCGGTGATCGTGGTGGTGCGGCCCACGCCGGGCGCGGCGCCGGTGATGATCCTGCCACTCTGCCGCTACCGCGAGGGCGGCCTCGACCTGATCGCCTTCGCCGACATCCGCGTTGCCGACTACTGCGCGCCCGTGCTCGCCGCGGATTTCCCGGCGGAGGACGGTGCCGGCTTCCTTGCTTTATGGAAGCGCATCGAGAAGGCCCTGCCGCGGGCGGACATGATCCACCTGCGCAAGCTCACCGAGACGGTGGGCGAGGTGCCCAACCCGCTGCTGCATCTGCCCGGCCACGTGCCCTTCGTCGCCCGCGCCCATGGCGTGCCGATCGCGACGCCGTGGCGGGAGGTGGCCAAGGAGCGCATGAGCACCAACGCGCTCTCGCTGCTGCGCCGGCGCGAGCGCAAGCTCGCCGCCTTCGGCCCGCTCGCGTTCCGTTTCGAGACCGGTGGTCTGGAGGCGGAATCCCTGTACGAGACGCTCGCCGCCCAGCGGCTCGACCGTTTCGCCCGCCTCGGTCGCGACGACCTGATGCGCGAGCCGATGTGGAGCGAGTTCTACCGCGACATCGCCAGCGGCACGACGGCGCGCGCCTGTGGCAGCGTCTTCGCGCTGACCGTCGGCGGCGAGGCCATCGCCACCGGCCTCGGCCTCGTCCGCGGCCGCTCCTTCCTGATGATCGTCATGGCCTTCGACATGAACCGCCATTCCGAGCTCGCCCCCGGCCGGCTCATGCTGTTCAGGGCGATGGAGGCGCTGGCGGAGGAGGGGTTCGACTATTTCGACCTCACCATCGGCGACGAACCCTACAAGCAGAGTCTCGGCGCCGACGACCGCCTCCTGCGCGAGGTTGCGCGGCCGCTCGGCTTTCGTGGCATGATCGGCACGGCCGCGTGGCGGGGAAAAGTTTTCCTGCGCCGTTATCCCGGCCTTAAGGACAAGATCAAACGCCTGCTGCGGCGTAACTGAATGGAACGGGGATTGCGGTAGAGCAGGGGTGTCGGCGCGTCGGCGCCATTTCGGGAACTGTCACGCGTTCGATGAGACTTGCGACGTACCATAGGGTCGACACCATCCCCGCCGCGACGCCGGTTCCGCCCGACCTCGCCGAGGGCGGCCTCGACGCGTTCGGCCGCGACATCCGCGCGCTGATCGGCGTGCTGTGGCGGCGCAAGGCGTGGATCGTCGCGGTCACCGCCGCCTGTGTCGGTCTCGCTCTCGCCTACGTGATCCTCGCCACCCCGCTCTACCGTGCCACCGCGCAGATCCTGATCGATCCGCGCGCCCGGCAGGTGCTGCAGAATTCGGTGACGCCCGGCGGGCTCGGCTCCTCCTCGCAAGGCGCGGACGCCCTCCTGGTCGACAGCCAGGTCGAGATCATCGGCTCGGACGCGGTGCTGCGCCGGGTGGTGGAGACGCAGGGGCTCGACCGCGATCCCGCCTTCACCGCGCCCGGCGGTGGCCTGCGCACGATGCTGCGCAACCTCTTCGACAGTTCGGCCGCGGCCGACCGCTACACCCAGGAGCCGGTCGACCTCGCGCTGGAGAAGCTGCGCCGCGCGCTCACCGTCAAGCGTGTCGGCAACACCTATGTGATCGAGGTCTCGGCCCTGCTGCCGGACGGGCGGCAGGCCGCCGCCATCGCCAATGCGGTGGCGCAGGCCTATCTCGCCGGCGAACAGGCCGCGACCTCCTCGGCGACCCGGGAGACCACCGAGACGCTGACCGCCCGCCTCGCCGAATTGCGCGCCAGCGTCGAGCAGGCCGACCAGAGGGTCGAGACCTACAAGAAGGAAAGCGGCCTCGTCGGCACGCAGGGCGTGCTGATCGACGAGCAGCAATTGCAGGACATCAACCAGCGCATGGGCGCCGCGCGGGCGCGTGTGGACGCGGCCCAGGCCCGCCTCGACCAGGTGAGCCTGCTGGCCCGCATGGGCGCCAGCGCCGCCTCCGCCGCCGACGGGCTCGACACGCCGTCGCTGCTCGCGCTGCGCAACAGCCTCGCCGAGATCGACCGCCGCTATTCCACCATGAGCGCGCTGCTCGGCCCGCGCCACCCCGACATGCGCAGCCTCGAGGCGCAGCGCGCCACCGCCCAGCGCCAGCTGACCGCCGAGATGAACCTCATGGTCCAGCGGGCGCGCAACGAACTCGACCTCGCCCGGGCCAACGAGGCGGCGCTCGCCGCCAGCCTCGACAAGCTCAAGGGGGTTGCCCTCGCCAACGACCAGGCAAGGATAAGGCTGCGCGAACTCCAGCGCGACGCGGATGCCTCCCGCGCCGTGCTGGAGAGCGTGCTGGCCCGTGCCAAGCAGAGCAGTGAGCAGGAAGACCTTTCCACCAACAGTTTCCGCATCATCACCCAGGCGACCGCGCCGATGCGCGCCAGCTATCCGCCCGCCCTTCTCGTGCTCGCCGGTGCGTTGTGCGCCGGCCTGCTCCTGGGCGCCATGGCGGCATGGCTGCGCGAGCAGTTCGCGACGGACGATACCGCCCTTGAAAGGCCGATCTGATGACCTCCCCGACCCGCGTGCATGAACCCGCCGCCATCGCGACGGGCCGCCGGATCCTCGTCACCGGCGGCTCGGGCTTCATCGGCAGCCATTTGTGCGAGCGCCTTCTCGCCGCCGGGCACGAGGTGCTCTGCGTCGACAATTTCTTCACCGGCACCCGCGCCAACGTCGCCCACCTGCTCGACCACCGCAATTTCGAGCTGATGCGCCACGACGTCACCGTGCCGCTCTATGTCGAGGTCGACGAGATCTACAACCTCGCCTGCCCGGCCTCGCCGATCCACTACCAGCGCGACCCGACGCAGACGGTGAAGACCTCGGTGCACGGCGCCATCAACATGCTCGGCCTCGCCAAGCGCCTGCGCATCAAGATCCTGCAGGCCTCGACCAGCGAGGTCTATGGCGACCCGCAGGTGCATCCCCAGCCCGAGGGCTATTGGGGGCACGTCAACCCGATCGGCCCGCGCGCCTGCTACGACGAGGGCAAGCGCTGCGCCGAGACGCTGTTCTTCACCTACCGCATGCAGCACGACCTGCCGATCAAGGTCATGCGCATCTTCAACACCTACGGCCCGCGCATGCACCCCAACGACGGGCGCGTGGTGTCGAACTTCATCATCCAGGCGCTGACCAACCAGCCGATCACCTTGTTCGGCGACGGCCAGCAGACCCGCTCCTTCTGCTATGTCGACGACCTCGTGGAAGGCATGATCCGGCTGATGGACCGCACGCCGGATGACGTCACCGGCCCGGTCAACATCGGCAATCCCGGCGAGTTCACCATCCGCGCGCTGGCCGAGACGGTGATCGAGATGACCGGCTCGCGCTCGGAACTGGTGATGCATCCGCTCCCCGTCGACGATCCGCGCCAGCGCCGGCCGGACATCACGCTCGCCAAGCAATTGCTGGATTGGGAGCCGACGGTCGAGCTGCGCCAGGGCCTTGCCCGTACCATCGCCTATTTCGACGCCCTGCTCGCGCAATCGGGCGGAAACCGACAGGCGGCGCAGTAGGGCGGCGGCGCAGTAGGGGAGCGGCCCGAACCGACTTCGAGCCCCCCCCCCCCTCATGCCCGGGCCTGACCCGGGCACCCGGCTTCTTCACCTCCGGCGTTGGAAGTATGGGGCCCCGGGCCAAACCCGGGTATGAGGGTGCGGAAGGTGAAGACGGGCGCGTCCTAATCCCGGTTGCGCATATGCGCGGCCAGCGTGACGACGCGCGGCAGGATCGCCTCGCGCAGCGCGGCATCGGGCACGGTCTCGGCCAGCGCCTGCCGGAAGCAGAGCATCCAGCCATCGTGCTCGGCCGCCCCGATCGGCGCCTTGAAATGGCGCCGCCGCATCATCGGCGGGCCGTGCCGCTCGACGAACAACGGCGGGCCGCCGAACCAGAAGCTGAGATATTCGAACAGCTTCTGCTCGCTGCCCGCGAGGCTCGGCGGGTGGATGGCGCGGCAGGCGCCCGCCTCGGGCAGCGTATCCATGAGGTCGTAGAAGCGCCGGACCAGCCGGCGGATCCCGGTCTCGCCGCCGATCAGTTCGTACACGCTCGCGGCCGTCGTCTCGGACATCATGGTTCCCTGCCGTTGCGGGCGCGGTTCCTACACCCCGGACACGCCGGCCTCAATCCGGCGCACCCCTGACGTCGCCTCAGTCCGGCCGCAGGCTCGCGAGCAGCGCGTCGAAGGCCGCCTCGCCGCGCCGCGCCTCGCCGATGATGCGCCCGCCCTCGATCCGCACCAGCCGGTCGGCGATCGCGGCCTCGCGGCGGATATGGGTGGCGATGAGCAGCGTGCGGCCTTCGGCGCGCGCCTTGAGCCGGGCCATGACGTCGCGCGCGGTCGGCCCGTCGAGACCCTCGGTCGGCTCGTCGAGCAGCCAGAGCGGGGTGTCGCGCAGGAACAGCCGGGCGAGGGCGAGCCGGCGCTTCTGCCCGCCGGAGAGGCCGAGCCCGCCCTCGCCGAGCCGCGTGTCGAGCCCGCGCGGCAGGAGGAGAGGCCGCACGCCGCCGTCCGCCGTCGCCGTATCGGCGTCCGGCCCGACGACCGGCAGACCCGCGGCGACCAGCGCCTCGATCAGGCGCGCATCGTCGGCGGCCGGATCGGCGAGGCGCAGATTGTCGGCGAGGCTGTCCTCGAACAGCTCGGTGCGCTGCGTCAGCAACGTTCCGGGCCGTGCCTCGACCCGGCCCTCGCTCGGCGCGATTTCACCGGCGATCAGCGCCAGCAGTGTCGATTTTCCCGCTCCGCTCGGGCCGACCAGCGCGACATGCTCGCCACTGTCCACCCGGAGCGAGGCGCCCGAGAGCACCGGCCGTGCGGCACCGGCATGGCGCACCTCGGTCGCGGCCAGCCGCACTGCCAGGGGCGCGGGCGGGAGGGCGGGTGCGGCCGGCTCGGGCTGTGGCGCGAGACGCGGGCCGATCCGGCGCACCGCCAGCAGCGTGCGGCCGATCTCCAGCGCGCCCCGCCGCAGCGCCGCGAAGGGCTCCAGCGCCGCCAGGGCGACGGTGACGCCGAGCATCGCCGCCGGCGCGTCGATGGCGCCGGCCTGCGCCAGCGCCGCCACCGCCAGCAGCGTCGCCGCGACCAGCAGCGCCGAGGCGATGCCGAATCCGGCGCCGATGCCGGTCTCGACCCGGTTCAGCGCATCGTCGGCGGCGGCGAGCCTTGTATCGGCGGCCATGACCGTGCCGCGCTGCGCGCCGAGCCGGCCGGCCATGGCGAGCTCGGACTGGCCGGCGACGAGGTCCACCGCCCGCGCCCGCAGCGCCTCCATGGCATGGGCCCGCCGGCGCTGCGCCTTCCGGGAGAGCCGGGCGGCGAGGAGCGGCAGGCCGAGCCCGGCCACCGCCAGCCACAACGCCGCGCCGATGCCCAGCCACAAACCGAGCCCGCCGAGCACGAGGCCGACGGCGAGCGCCGCCGCCAGCGCCGCCCCCATCGGCACGAGGATGCGCAGATAAAGGGAATCGAGCGCGTCGATGTCGCCGGTGAGGCGGAACAGCAGCCGTGCCGGCCGCAGCGCCAGCTCCCGCGCCGCGCCCGGCGCCGCCCAGCCGCGGAACAGCCGTTCGCGCAGGCCCGCCAGCACGCCGAGCGTCGCATCATGGGTGACGAGCCGCTCGCCATAGCGCGCCACGCTGCGGGTGAGCGCGAACAGCCGGATGCCGGCGGAGGGGGTGAAGACGTTGAACACCGCCGCGCCCGCCGTGGTGAGCCCGGCCAGGGCGGTGGCGGTGATGAACCAGCCGGAGATGCCGAGCAGCGCGATGCCCGACAGCACGGTCGCCGCCGCCAGCAGCCCGCCGCCGGCGAGCGCCAGCGGCCGCTCGCGCAGGAACAGGCCGAGCACGGCGCGGAGCGGACGGGCGCGGCTCATCGCGGCGCCTCCAACCGCACGATGCGGTCCATCCGCGCGGCGAGCACGGGGTCGTGCGTGGCGACGACGAGGGTGCGGCCCTGCGCCAGCGCGAGGATGCCCTCGGTGATCGCGGCGGCGGTGGCGGCATCGAGATGGGCGGTCGGCTCGTCGGCGAGGATGAGCCCGGCCGGCGCGGCTGCCGCGCGGGCGAGGGCAAGGCGCAGCGCCTCTCCGCCCGAGAGCCCGGCTCCGCCCTCGCCGAGCAGGGCGCCGGCCCGGCGGGCCGCCACGTCGTCCAGAGCCGCGAAGCGCAGCGCATCCGAAATCGCCGCCGGATCGACGCCGGGCCGCCCGAGCGCGATATTGGCGCTCATGCTGCCGGCGAAGACGTGCGGCTGCTGGCCGATCCAGGCGATGCGGGCGCGCAGGGCGGCGGCGCCCGCCGCGTCGAGCGGCACGCCGTCGACGCGCACCTCGCCCGATTGCATCGACACCAGACCGGCGATCAGCCCGAGCAGCGTCGACTTGCCCGCGCCGCTCGGCCCGAACAGCGCCACATGCTCGCCGGGCGAAACGGCGAGGTCGAAACCGTCCAGCGCCGGAGCGCTCGCCCCGGCATGGCGGACGCACACGCCGGCGAGGTGGATCGCCGGTGGTGCCGAGGGCACCGATGCGGGCGCGGCGCCATCCGCGCCGAGCAGGACGGGACCCTCGGCAGCGAGCCCGTCGATGGCGGAAATCGCCGCCTCGCCGGAGGCGCGGTCGTGCCACACCGCGGCGAGATCGCGCAGCGGCTCGAAATAGGCGGGGGCCAGCAGCAGGATGAACAGCGCCTCGCCGAGCGAGAGCCGCCCGCCCCAGGCGCCGTAGCCGATCTGGCCGAGCAGGTCGAAGCCGATATAGATCGCCACCGCCGCGACGCCGAAGGCGGCGAACAGCTCCAGCACCGCCGAGGAGAGAAAGGCGATGCGCAGCACCGCCATGGTGCGCTGGCGCACCCGTTCCGCCTGCGACCGCAGCCGCGTGGCGGTGAGGTCGACCGCGCCGAAGGAACGCAGCGTGGCGAGGCCGCGCAGCCGGTCGAGCAGGAAGGCGTTCATGGTGCCGAGCTCGGCGAGCTGCTTCTCGCTCGCCGCCTGTGCCTGCCAGCCGATCAGCGCCATGAAGAAGGGGATGGCCGGCCCGGCGACGGCCAGCATCAGCGCCGCCGCCCAGGAGATCGGCAGGATGACCGCGAGGATCGCCAGCGGCACCACCGTGGCCTTGAGCCGCGCGGGAGCGTAGCGGGCGAGATAGGGCACGATCATCTCGGCCTGTTCGGCCAGCACGCCGGCGGCGAGCCCGGAGGCGGGACGCTCGATGTCGAACGGCGAATGGGCGGCGAGGCGCGCCGTTGCCGCCGCCCGCGCCCGCGACAGGAAGGTTCGCGCCGTGCGGAAGGCGAGCCGCCCGCCGGCGGCCTCCAGCGCGGCGCGCAGCAGCCCGAGCGCCAGCACGCCCGCGGCGGCCGGCATCACCTCGGCGACGCCCCCGCCGGCGGCGATGTTCCCTGCCGCGAGCGCCAGCAGCGCGGCCTGCGGTATCCACATCAGCGCGCCGATGAGCTGAAGCCACGCCCCCGCGCGCGATCCCGGTCGCCGGTCGCTCACGGATTTTGCCCGGTCCGCGGGGTGGCAAAGGGCATGGAGGGCACGCGATGATTCCCTTACGGCAGGTCCACGAGGGGACGTGCCGTCTATAGGCCGGGGCACCGGGTGCGGCAATGCGGCGAGGCGCCCGTCGCCGTCGCCGCCGTGCGCTCGCGACAGGGGCGGGCAGGGTGCGCGGCGGCGGTCCGACACCGCCGATGATCGCGCGGCCCCGGCGCGGCCCCGCCTCGCCTCGCCGCGGCGGAAGATGCAGTATTAACCTTGGGGAATAATAATCAATGGTTGTCGAAATCGGGCGAAGTCGGGTCGCCGCGCCGCAAGAATGCCCCGCTGCCGCCCCTTTGTCGAAATGAACCGGAAATACTCCCTCGGTATCACCTTGTGCAGCGTGGGTGGCATCTCCGGCCTCCGGCGCGACAGCAGGCGGATTTGCGTGGAGTGTTGAATGCACGACATCAGTTTCTTCGTGATGGGAATCGTCTTGGGCGTCCTCGTCGCGGCCTGGCTCGCCTTTCAGTTCGGCTCGGGCATCGCTCACCCGCTGCACGAGGAGTTGCAGGACGGCCCCTGATCCGGGGGCCCTGCTTCGGTCTGCCTCCGGGCGCCCCGACCGCTGCCCGCTACCGTCCGGGCCCGGATGAAGGCCCCGACCCGGCGCCGCGACCGGCGGCTGCCATCTCCCTTGCGCAACATGCTACCAATTCTCCCCGACGAGGCGCTTTCCGGGCGGCGGCGGCTCGGCTAGGAATCGTCCTGATCCTGCCGGAGCGCCCGGCAGCAGGAAACGCCTGCCGCGGCAGGCTGCGAGACCGGGGCGTCGGGGAGAATGGTGATGAACGGACGTGGGCTCCAACTCCCGGGCGCCGCTCTGGCGCTGCTGCTCACGGTGGCGGGCGGCATGCCGCTTGCCCGCGCGGCCGATCCGGCGCCGGGCCAGCCGGCGGCGACGCCGGTGGGTATCGTCACCGCCGAGTTGAAGCCCATCGACAAGCAGTCGAATTTCGTCGGCCGCATCGAGGCGCCGGAAAAGGTCGAGATCCGCGCCCGGGTGAAGGGTTTCGTCGACGCGGTGCTGTTCAAGGAAGGTGACACCGTCGCCGCCGGCGCGCCGCTCTACCGCATCGAGAAGTCGGAGTTCGAGGCGACGGTGGAGCAGGCCGAGGGCGCCCGCGAGCGGGCGAAGGCGAGCCTCGACCTCGCCACCATCCAGCGCCAGCGCGCCGAGGACCTCTACGCCAAGAATGTCGGCTCGGCGGTCGCGCGCGACCAGGCCATCGCCACGGAGGCCGAGGCGAAGGGCGCGCTGCGCTCGGCCGACGCCAATCTGAACACCGCCCGGATCAATCTCGGCTATACCGACATCACCGCCCCGATCGCCGGGCGGATCGGCCGCACCGCGGTCACCAAGGGCGCCATCGTCGGTCCCGACAGCGGCGTGCTGACCACGATCGTCAGCCAGAACCCGATGTATGTCGTGTTCCCCATCAGCCAGCGCGACTACATCGCCGCGCAGCAGTCGGGCCTGTCCGAGGATCTGCGCTCGATCAAGGTGCGGGTGCGCTTCGCCGATGGGTCGCTCTATGACCAGGTCGGCCAGATCGATTTCGTGGACGTCAGCGTCAACCGCTCCACCGACACGGTGATCCTGCGCGCCGTCATCCCCAACCCGAAGAACATCCTGACCGACGGGCAACTCGTCCAGGTCGCGCTGCAGGTCGGGGAGCCGCAGGCGCAGGTGTCGATCCCGCAGGCGGCGCTGATCGCCGACCAGAAGGGCCTCTACGTCTTCGCGGTCGAGGATGGCAAGGCGGTGGTGAAGCGGGTGACCGTCGGCGGCGAGAACGGCGCCGACGTCGTGATCGAGAGCGGCGTGAAAGCGGGCGACCAGATCGTGGTGGACGGCCTGCAGATGCTGCGGCCCGGCACGCCGGTGCTGGCCCAGCCCGCGCCTGCCATCCGCGCGGAGTGAGCCGCCATGATCTCCGCCGTCTTCGTCGACCGCCCGCGGCTCGCGATCGTCATCGCGCTCATCACCGTCATCGCCGGCCTGCTGTCGCTGCTGGCGATCCCGATCTCGCAATATCCCGACATCGTGCCGCCGCAGGTGTCGGTGACCACCGTCTATCCCGGCGCCTCGGCGTCGATCGTCGATTCCACCATCGCCCAGCCGATCGAGGCCCAGGTCGTGGGCGTCGACAAGCTGATGTACATGAAGAGCGTCAGCGGCAATGACGGCTCCTATTCGCTGGTCGGCTCGTTCGAGCTCGGCACCGATCCCGACATCAACACCGTCAATATGAACAACCGGGTGCAGATCGCGCTCTCCAAGCTGCCGGAGGACGTGAAGCGCCAGGGCGTGACGGTGAAGAAGAAGTCGTCGGCGCTGCTCGGCGTGGTCGCGGTCTATTCGCCCAAGGGCACGCACGACCCGCTGTTCATCTCGAACTACGTCACCATCAACATGCTCGACGACCTCAAGGCGACGCCCGGGGTCGGCGATGCCTCGATCTGGGGCCCGCAGGACTACGCCATGCGGGCCTGGGTGAAGACCGACCGGCTGACCGGCCTCGGCCTCACCACCGGCGACGTGATCAACGCCATCCGCGCTCAGAACGTACAGGCGGCGGTGGGCCGGCTCGGCGCCCGCCCGGTCGACGACGGCCAGCAATTGCAGCTGAACCTCGAGACCAAGGGACGCCTCTCCTCGGTCGAGGATTTCGAGAAGATCGTGCTGCGCACCAACCCGGACGGTTCGGTGCTGCGGCTCGGCGATGTCGCCCGGCTCGAACTCGGCGCCGCCAATCTCGACCGCGAAACCCGCTTCAACGGCGGCGCCGCCGCGGTGCTGGCGCTCTACCAGTCGCCCGGCGCCAATGCGATCACCACGCTCGACGCGGTGCGCGCGAAGATGGACCAGTTCGCGGCGACCTTCCCCGAGGATCTCGCCTGGAAGGTGACCTACGACCCGACCGTCTTCGTCAACGAGACCATCCACGAGGTGCAGAAGACGCTGATCGAGGCCTTCGTCCTCGTCGTGATCGTGGTGTTCCTGTTCCTCGGTAGCGCGCGGGCGACGCTGATCCCCGTTCTCGCCGTGCCGGTGAGCCTGATCGGCACCTTCATCGTGCTGAACGCGATCGGCTATTCCGCCAACACCGTGTCGCTGCTGGCCCTCGTGCTGTCGATCGGCATCGTCGTCGACGACGCCATCGTCGTGGTCGAGAATGTCGAGCGGGTGATGGAGGAGCATCCCGAGCTCACCGCCGCCGAGGCGACCAAGAAGGCGATGGCCGAGATCACCGCCCCGATCATCGCCATCACGCTGGTGCTGCTCTCGGTCTTCGTGCCGGTGGCCTTCATTCCCGGTATTTCCGGCGAATTGTTCCGCCAGTTCGCCGTCACCGTCGCGGTCGGCATGCTGCTCTCCGCGATCAACGCGCTGACCCTGTCGCCGGCGCTGTGCGGCGTGCTGCTGAAGCGCCATCACGGACCGCGCCGCGGCATCATCGGCTATGTCATGCGCGGCATCGACCATGTGCGCGACACCTATGGCGCGTGGGTCGCGCGGCTGGTGCGCATCTCGGTCATCGGCCTCGTCATGGTGGTGGGCTCGGGGCTGGGCGTCTACATGCTCGGCAAGTCGACGCCCACCGGCTTCCTACCCGAGGACGACCAGGGCGCCTTCTTCGTCGTGGTGCAGCTTCCCGGCGGCGCCTCGGTCGGGCGCACCACCGATGTCATCAAGCAGGCCGAGGCGCTGCTGAAGCAGGAGGAGGCGGTCGAGGACTACACCTCGGTGATCGGCCTCAACTTCATCGACAACTATTCCCAGCCCGATTCCGCCTTCATCGTCGTCACCATGAAGCCGTTCGACGAGCGCAAGAGCCCCTCGCTCGGCGCGCCGGCGGTGTTGCAGCGGCTCGGCGAGAAGTTCGCCGGCATCCGCGGCGGGCGGGTGGTGCCGCTGGCGCCGCCGCCCATCGTCGGGCTGGGCACCGGCGGCGGCTTCGCCTTCGTGCTGCAGGATTTGCGCGCGGGCGATCCCAAGGTGCTGGCGCAGGTGCTGCGCGGCCTCATCATCGCCGCCAACCAGGACCCGCAGCTCTCGCGCGTGTTCTCGACCTACTCGGCGACCAACCCCTCGATCTTCCTCGACATCGATCGCGACAAGGCGCAGGTGCTGGGCCTCCAGCTCTCCGATGTGTTCCAGGCGCTGCAGGCCTCGCTCGGCGGCTTCTATGTCAACGACATGAACCTGTTCGGCCGCACCTGGCAGGTGCAGGTGCAGGCCGAGGCGCAGGACCGCAAGTCCGTCGAGGACGTCTACCGGATCAATGTGCGCAACGACAAAGGCGAGATGATCCCGCTGCGCTCGATCGTCGAGGCCCGCGTCGTGGTCGGCCCGCCGGCGCTGATCCGCTACAACAACAAGCGCGCGGTGACCGTCCAGGGCGCGCCCGCCGAGGGCGTCTCCTCGGGCCAGGCGCTCGCGGCGATGGACGCGGTGGCGGCGAAGACCCTGCCGGCCGGCTTCTCGGGCGCGTGGACCGACACCTCGTTTCAGGAGAAACGGGCCGAGGGCAAGACCGCGATCATCCTCGCCTTCGCCGTGCTGTTCGCCTTCCTGTTCCTCGTCGCGCTCTATGAGAGCTGGACCATACCCGTGCCGGTGCTGCTCTCCGTCACCGTGGGCATGCTCGGCGCCTTCGCGGCGATCGTCATCGCCCATCTCACCCTCGATCTCTATGCGCAGATCGGCATGGTGGTGCTGATCGGCCTCGCGGCGAAGAACGGCATCCTGATCGTCGAGTTCGCCAAGGAGCAGCGCGAGCGCGGCGTGCCGCTGCTGGAGGCGGCGACGGAAGGCGCGCGGCTGCGCTTCCGGCCGGTGATGATGACCTCGCTCGCCTTCATCCTCGGGCTGTACCCGCTGGTGGTGGCGCAGGGCGCCTCGCAGATCGCCCGTCAGAACGTCGGCACGCCGGTGTTCGGCGGCATGATCCTGGCCTCCTTCCTCGGCATCTTCGCGATCCCGCCGCTCTATGTCGTGTTCCAGGCGCTGCGCGAGCGCATCCGCCCGAGCACACGCCCCGCCGCGGAGCGGCCGGCGCCGCCGGAGAAAGAGGCCACGAGCCAGCACTAGACGACCAACGGGGAGGCCAGCGCCATGAAAGGCACCACGCCGGAGAAGCTGACGCGCAAGGATTACGAGAAGCGCCTGAAGGAACTCCACGTCGAGCTGGTCAAGCTCCAGCTCTGGGCCAAGGCGACCGGTGCCAAGGTCTGCATCCTGTTCGAGGGGCGCGACGGCGCCGGCAAGGGCGGCGTCATCAAGGCGATCATGGAGCGGGTGAGCCCGCGCGTGTTCCGGGTCATCGCGCTGCCCCCGCCCACCGAGCGCGAGAAGACGCAGATGTACGCCCAGCGCTACCTGCCGCACCTGCCGGCGGGCGGCGAGATCGTGATCTTCGACCGCTCCTGGTACAACCGCGCCGGCGTCGAGCGGGTGATGGGCTTCTGCACCGACGAGCAGGCCGACCGCTTCCTCCAGAGCATCTCGGCGGTGGAGCGGGCCATCATCGAATCCGGCGTGATCCTGCTGAAATACTGGCTCGAGGTCAGTCCCGAGGAGCAGACCCGGCGCATCGAGGGGCGCATCCACGACAAGCGCAAGGTGTGGAAGCTCTCGCCGATGGACCTCAAGTCCTACAGCCGCTGGTACGATTATTCCCGCGCCCGGGACAAGATGTTCGCCGCCTCCGACAGCGCCTGGGCGCCCTGGTATGTCGCCGATTCCAACGACAAGAAGCGCGCGCGCATCAACATCATCACCCACATGCTCTCGAAGATTCCGTACGAGGACGTGCCGGGCGAAAAGATCAAGCTGCCCAAGCGCCAGAAACCGGGCGACTACGTCGAGGCGGATTACGCCAGCCATCACGTGCCGGATGTGGTCGGGCACTAGGCGGAGCCGGTCGCGCCAGGGTGGCGCCGGACTCCGGCGTTCTACGCCTAGGCGAAGCAGCGGACAGTGGTAGTTTTCGCAAGGTCCGGCAGGACCTGTCAGTCCCGGTGAACAGGGAGATCAGGGCGATGAGCGATGAGAAGCAGGCCATAGCGGCCGATGTGCTCCACGACGAAAGCTTCATGAGCGCGGCCGATCTGCGCAACTACATGGCGCAACGCGCCACCGCCGAGGCCTCGAAGCTGGTCTCGGCGATGGAGAAGGCGGACGCGGCGCGTGCGGAACTGGTCAAGACGCTGTCGACGCCGATCGACCTCACGCCCACGAAGCTCGCCGAGATCAACCAGAACCTCAGATCCAAGGTGCGCAGCGCCGCCGAGCGCGGGGAGACCGAGATCATGGTGATGCGGTTCCCCAATCTGCTCTGCGCCGACAAGGGCCGCGCCATCAACAACAATGATTCCAGCTGGCCGGACACGCTGACCGGCCGTCCCCGCCAGGCCTACGAGCTCTGGCGCGACCATCTGAAGCCCGCCGGCTACGGCCTCAAGGCGATGATCGTCGACTGGCCGAACGGCATGCCCGGCGATGTCGGCTTCTTCCTCGCCTGGGAATCCAAGGGGGTCTGAGGGGGGCGATCGTCCGCGCTGAGGCGGGAACCATCGGGCGTTGCGCGCATTGAGGACGGCTCCCGCTGCAACCGGACCCGCCTTCCATGCGCTTTTCCATCTCCTCCCGCCTCGACTACGAGGTCAAGAGCCCGACCGTCTTCATCCTCAACGTCGAGGCGGCCGCGCTGCGCAACCAGCGCATCCTCACCGAGAATCTCGAGCTGACGCCGGCGCTGTCGATCGACCGCTTCGACGATCCGGGCTCGGGCACCCGCTTCGTGCGGGTGCGCGCGGAGCCCGGTCCGCTGACCGTCGCCTATGACGGCACGGTCGAATTGGACATGCACGAGGCCGATCCCGCCACGGTGCCGGAGGTGCCGGTAGCGGAGCTGCCGCTCGAGGTGATGCCCTTCCTCAATCCGAGCCGCTACTGCCAGTCGGACCTGCTCGCCCGCTTCGCCCAGCGCGAATTCGGCGGGCTGCCGCCGGGCCATGGCCGGGTGACGCAGATCTGCAACTGGATCTACGACCAGGTCGACTATGTGCGCGGCGCCAGCGATTCCCAGACCTCGGCCTATGACACCATGGTGCTGCGGGCCGGCGTGTGCCGCGACTTCGCCCATCTCGGCATCGCCTTCTGCCGGGCGCTGTCGATCCCGGCGCGCTTCGCCACCGCCTATGCCTGGCAGCTCGATCCGCCCGATTTCCACGCGGTGTTCGAGGCCTATCTCGGCGGCGCCTGGTATCTGTTTGATCCGACCCGGCAGGCGGCGCTGCAGGGTCTGGTGCGCATCGGCGTCGGGCGCGACGCGGCGGATGCCGCCTTCGCCACCATCCATGGCGACATCGAGTTCAAGGGCATGCAGATCGGCATCGAGCCGGACGAGCCGGTCGAGGACACCGAGCCCACGGTGCAGGCGGTCGGCATCGCCTGATTGCCGCAGCCGGACGGCGGCTCTGCGCAGACTCCGTTTGAATTGTGCGCCGCGTCATGCCTGAC
The DNA here is from genome assembly GCF_045108345.1 of Ancylobacter terrae. NCBI lineage: Bacteria > Pseudomonadati > Pseudomonadota > Alphaproteobacteria > Hyphomicrobiales > Xanthobacteraceae > Ancylobacter > Ancylobacter terrae. The sequence goes on along the minus strand of NZ_JBJGXH010000001.1, from coordinate 2,795,316 downwards.
TGCGTCCCGGAACAGGGAGCCGCGGCATGTACGAACCCACCTTCATGGAGCGCGCCATCGCCCTCTCGCGCGAGGCACTGACCCGCCCGGGCACCGAGCCATTCGGCGCGGTCGTCGTGCGCGACGGCGCCATTGTCGGCGAGGGGCTGAATCAGTCGCTCGCGCATTTCGACCCGACCTCGCACGGCGAGGTCGAGGCGATCCGCGACGCCTGCCGGCGCCTCGAATGCGTCGATCTCTCCGGCTGCGACCTCTACACCTCGTGCGAGCCCTGCGCGATGTGCGTTGCGACGATGGAGATCGCCGGCATCTCCCGGCTCTATTATGCCGCCTCGATGGATCAGGCCGGCACGGCTTTCGCCGGCCTCACCCGCGCCGAGCGCCACCCGATCGACACGGAAGCCCTGCGCCTCGTGGCGGGAAGCCCGCTCGCGGCGCGCGCCATGCCGGCCGAGCAGGCGATGGACACCGAGGCGGTCGTCATCCTCACCGCCTGGGCGCAGGCGCGCCGCGCCGTCAGCGCGCGAGGCTGAGATGGGCGAGCCCGCCGGCGGCACCGTCGCCTTCGACTTCGAGGCCCTCACCGAGCGCGAGCGCTACAAGCTGATGATCGGCACCATCGTGCCGCGCCCGATCGCGCTGGTGACGACGGTCGACCCCGAGGGGCGCGTCAACGCCGCGCCGTTCAGCTTCTTCAACTGCCTGTCGGCCGACCCGCCGATCCTCGCGCTCGGCGTCGAGAACCACCCGGACATGTCGTTCAAGGACACGGCGCTGAACATCCGCCTGACCGAGGTGTTCACCGTGAACATCGTCTCGCGCACGATCGCCGAGGCGATGCATGTCTGCGCCGTCGGCTTTCCGCCCGGCACGGACGAACTCGCCGCGGCGGGGCTGACCGCCAGGCCCGGCGTGAAGGTGGCCTCCCCGTGGATCGGCGAGGCGCCGGCCGCCTTCGAGTGCCGTCGCCACCTGACGCTGGAACTCGGCAAGTCGCGCCAGATCATTCTCGGCACCATCGTCTACGCCCATTACCGCGCCGACATCGTCGATGCCGAGCGCCTGCGCATCGACCCCGGTGGGCTCGATGCCATCGCGCGCCTCGGCGGATCGACCTGCGCCACCATTCGCGACCGCTTCGACATGCCGACCCCGACGCTCGCGCAATGGCGGGAGCAGGCGGAGCGCGAGGCCAACTGACGGTTGGGCCGAAAGGGTTGGCGGGGACGGGCGATTGACCTATAGCCGGGCCCCCGCCGTGGCTGGAGCGTGAGGATCGCCAGGACCGTGACCGACCTGAAGAGCGTCGTCGACGAGATCGCCGAGGAAATGCGCAACCGTCCCGATCGGGGCGAGGTGGCGACCTATATCCCCGAGCTGGCGCAGGTGGATCCCCGCCAGTTCGGCATCGCGGTGATCGACACCGCCGGCAATGCCGTGGTGGCGGGGGACGGCGACGTGCCGTTCTCGATCCAGAGCATCTCGAAGGTTTTCACGCTCACGCTGGCGCTCGGCAAGGTCGGCGACCGGGTGTGGCGCCGGGTCGGGCGGGAGCCGTCGGGGAGCCCGTTCAATTCCATCGTCCAGCTCGAATACGAGAAGGGCATCCCGCGCAATCCCTTCATCAATGCGGGGGCGATCGCGGTCACCGACATCATCCTGTCCGGCCACCAGCCGCGCGAGACGGTCGGCGAGATCCTGCGTTTCATGCAGTTCCTGGCCGACGACGGCTCGATCATCATCGACGAGAAGGTCGCCGCCTCCGAGCGCCGCACCGGCTTCCGCAACGTCGCGCTCGCCAACTACATGAAATCCTTCGGGGTGATCGAGAACCCGGTCGATTTCACCCTCGGCGTCTATTTCCACCATTGCGCGATCGCCATGTCCTGCCGCCAGCTCGCCATGGCCGGGCAGTTCCTCGCCCAGTTCGGCCGCAATCCGGCGACCGGGCTGTCGGTGGTCAGCGCCGAGCGGGCGCGGCGCATCAACGCGGTGATGCTGACCTGCGGTCACTATGACGGATCGGGCGATTTCGCCTATCGGGTCGGCCTGCCGGGCAAGAGCGGCGTCGGCGGCGGCATCCTCGCCATCGCGCCGGGCAAGGCCTCCATCGCCGTGTGGTCGCCGGGCCTCGACGCCAACGGCAATTCGCATCTCGGGCGCATCGCGCTGGAGGCGCTGACCCGGCGGATGGGCTGGTCGATCTTCGGTGCCGAGGCACCGCGCCTGGCCCGCCCGGCCTGAACCCGATCGGCCGCCGATCACATTCTCGCCTTGCTGGTCTGTTTCACAGGGCCGTGAAGCGGGGACGCGATGGTAAGAAATTGGTTACCGGGATCGGTCAATATCGAGCGGTCCGAAACGGGGACATCGGACCGGCAGCCGTTGAAAAACGGGACCTCCGCCGATCGATCGGGATGTTGCGCGTGACCGATTCATCACACTGGCTCGCCGATTTACCCCGCATTTACGCATTCGTCTTGAGCGCTGAAGACGGCCGCCCCACTATGCGGTCGATTCACGTAACGTACGGTTGAGAGTATGAAGAGGCAGACCGCCCGTACCGACGTTGCCGCCACCGCGCCCCGGTCTCCGGCCGGCAGCCTGCGCGTGCAGATCGTGGGTGCGGGTATCATCGCCCTGACGGCTTTCATCGCGACCGTCGCCGGTGCGCGGATGGTGATCGCCTCCGCGCCCGACGTCGCGACCGCCGCGCTGGTGGAAAACCCCGTGCTCACCTCCCGCTCCTCGGCGTCCGCCCTGCCGGTGGTGCCGATGGCGTCCGTCAAGGACGTCGCCAGCCTGCGTCCGGCGGGTGAACTCGCCATGGCCCGCGGCTGGATGTACACCTCGGTCGTGCAGTTCGCGCCGGTCGAGTCCAGCGAGGCCGAAGAGGTGATGCCGCTGCCGATGCCCGGCGATCAGGTGGCGAGCGCGCCCGTGCCGCTGCCCAAGCCGCGCATCGCGGAACTCTCGGTTTCCAAGGAAGACATGGCCCAGTCGGAAGCCGAAGCGAACGGCACCCTCGCCGCCGCCCCGGTTCCCCAGAGCAACCCGCTCCGCGGCAGCGAGCCGAAGGTGGCGAGCCTTGCCCCGGTCGACAGCGCCGTGACCGACCAGCCGCCCTCGGCGACCGACCCGATCACCGGTCTCTCGATGCCGAAGCCGGGCGACAAGTTCGCCATCTACGACATCAAGGCCAAAGTGGTCTACATGCCGAACGGCGAGCGCATGGAGGCGCATTCCGGCTTCGGCGACATGATGGACGACATCCGCCACGTCACCGTCTCGATGCGCGGCCCGACCCCGCCGAACGAGTATGAGCTCTACCCGCGCGAGGCGCTGTTCCACGGCGTCGAGGCGCTGCGCCTGCGCCCCGTCGGCAACGGCAAGATGTACGGCCGCAACGGCTTCCTCACCCACAGCTACCTGCTGGGCGAGCGCGGCGACTCCAACGGCTGCATCTCGTTCAAGGATTACGACAAGTTCCTGGCCGCCTATAAGCGCGGCGAGGTGAAGCGGGTGATCGTCGTCGCCGAGCTACCGAAGTCGATCGCCCCGCCCGTCCTCACGCCGGCCAACCGGCTGCTCTCCTGGCTCAACATCTCCAAGTGATTTTGGTTCCCGTTCGCCGGCGGTTTTGGCGAGTGTGACGATCCGGATCGGGCGCCCCAGCGGCGCTCGATCGCGTTCTAAAGCACACTCGAGGCGACGGCCGGCGAGTGGTCGAGCGCATGCGCCATGTACTCGAGCGCGCCGCGCACTTTCTCCCGGGGGATCGGCCCGCCCAGGCACACGCGCGCGGCTTCCGGCGGCGCCTCACCCGCGGTGAACGCGTCGCTCGCGACGACGCCGATCCCGGTCGCGTGCATGTGGCCGACAAAGGCCGAGCGCGTCCACGGCGCGGGAAGTTCGACCCAGAGATTGAAGCTCAACGGATCGGCCCGGAAGCTCCCGGCGGGCAGGATGTCCGCCGCCATCTTCTGGCGGGCCGCGGTCTCGGCGCGGATGAACCGCAGCAGCGTGTCGGCGGTGCCGTCCTCGATCCAGCGCGTTGCCAGCGCCACGGTGAGCGGCGAGGCCATCACGCTCATCGCCCTGAGCGCCGCCGCGAACGGCCAGCCGGCCCGCGCTTCCGGCACCACCACATAAGCGGTGCGCAGCCCGGCGCCGATGCATTTGGCGAGGCCGGCGACGTGCCAGGTGAGGTCCGGCGCGATCGCCGCCAGCGGCGGCGGGCCATGGGCGGGGATGAAGCCATAGGCATCGTCCTCGACGATCGGCACGCCGAAGCGTCGGGCCACCGCGGCGAGGGCGGCGCGCCGGCTCTCGGGGATGGTCAGCGTGGTCGGGTTCTGCAAGGTGGGGTTGAGATAGAGCGCCTTCGGTGCGCGCGTGGCGCAGGCGCGCGCGAAGGCATCCGGGTCGATGCCGTCGCGGTCCATCGGCAGACCGACGAGGTTGAGGCCGAGCTGGGCGGCGATGGAGCGGGCGCCGGGATAGGTGATCGCCTCGCTCAGAATGGTCTCGCCGGGCTTCGCCAGCAGGCTGAAGATGCCCGACAGCGCGGGATGCGCCCCCGGCGTGACGAAGATGCGCTCCTGCACCGGCACCAGCGCCCGGCGGCTCAGCCAGGCGGTCGCCGCATCCTTGTCGGCGGGGGGTCCGCCGAAGCCCTGATAGCGCAGCAGCCCGACGAGGTCGCGGCCGATCTCGGCAAGGCCGTCCTGCATCCGCTCGATCAGCGCCGGATCGTCCGGCTCCGGCGGCAGGTTCATCGTCATGTCGACGATCTCGGGCCGCGAGCTGCGCGCCGGCCGTGCCGCAGGCCGCGGCAGCGCGCGCACGAAGGTGCCCTGGCCGACCCGGGACTCGACCAGCCCGCGCCGCTGCGCCTCGACATAGCCGCGCGCCACGGTGGTGAAGTCGACGCCCAGCCGCTCCGCCAGCTTGCGCTGCGGCGGCAGCCGGTCGCCGACCGCCAGCCGGCCGGCGCGCAGATCCTCGGCGATGAGATCGGCGATGGCGAGGTAGCGCGGCCGGTCGCTGCGGGAGAGGTCGGGCGTCCAGTCGGCCATGCCAGGTCTCGTCATGAGGCGCGATGCGGGCGGTCCGCCGCGCGCGAAGGATGTTCCTTACGGCGATTCCACCCGCCGCGGCGAGGGTGCCTTCCCGGTCGCGGGCATTACCCACGGTAAGGTGTCGGGTGGTCGCTAAATTGACTGTATAATGTTGCATCGGCGGCCTGTCACCCTTGGTCCGCAACTTGCTGCGTAAGGGATGCTACCGATGGCATGTCTGCGCGTGCGCATGAAGCGGGCAAAACCCTGCTGTTTTCGTGATCGTCCGTCTGAATTTTCACCCTCTCGACAATCGACGGCAGCTCAGTATTGAATGCATAATTGAATGTAAAATGACTGCTTATTTGACTTTCCATAAATAACAGTCAATTGGCACATTGATTGCAAAAGCCTTTGGCGTGAGCCGGCACCCTGCCGGTCCCCCGTTCACCCAAGGAGAGCGACATGGCCACCATCACCGTTCCGCCGCACCAGAAGGGCGACGTCCTGGTCGACTACGAGGACAAGAAGTTCGAGGACGTGAAAGCCGCTCCCGGCGAGAAGGCGCTGGTCACCTTCCACACGGTCGCGTTCGAGGGCTCGATCGGCCTCGTCAACCTGCTGCAGGCCTCGCGCCTGATCCAGAAGGGCTTCGAGACCTCGGTGCTGCTCTACGGTCCCGGCGTCACGCTGGGCGTGCAGCGCGGTTTCCCGCGGATCGGCGACGAGGCGTTCCCCGGCCATCTCAATTTCAACGGCCGCATCGAGAAGATCATGAACGACGGCGGCAAGGTCTATGCCTGCCGCTTCGCCCTGCAGGCGCTCTACGGCCACGGCGAAGGCGCGCTGATCCCCGGCGTCATCCCGATCTCGCCGCTCGACGTGCTCGACATCGTGCTCGTCCACCGGCGCGACAACGCCTTCATGCTCCACACCTGGACGCTGTGAGGCGCTGCGCCTCGTCCTGAGAGCGATCCCGGATCGGCGGCTCGGCCGCCGACCGGGATGACGAGCTGAAATCGATGGGAGGCCGCGATGGCCGAGAAGAGAATTGTCCGCGTCGGCGCGGTACAGATCGCGCCCGATCTCGACGGTGTCGACGGCACGCTCACCCGCGTGCTGGCCGCGCTAGACGAGGCGGCGGGCAAGGGTGCGCAGCTCGTCGTGTTCCCCGAGACCTTCGTGCCCTGGTACCCCTATTTCTCCTTCGTCTATCCGCCCGTGCTCACCGGCGCCGAGCACCTGCGGCTCTATGAGAATGCCGTCGTCGTTCCCGGCCCGGTCACGGAAGCGGTATCCGCCGCCGCCCGCCGGCTCGGCGTCGTGGTCGTGCTCGGCGTCAACGAGCGCGATCACGGCTCGCTCTACAACACGCAACTCGTCTTCGACGCCGACGGCGCGCCGAAGCTGAAGCGCCGCAAGATCACCCCGACCTTCCACGAGCGGATGATCTGGGGGCAGGGCGACGGTGCCGGCCTGAAGGTCGTGGAGACGAAAGTCGGCCGCGTCGGCGCGCTGGCCTGCTGGGAGCATTACAACCCGCTCGCCCGCTACGCCCTGATGGCGCAGCACGAGGAGATCCACGTCGCGCAGTTCCCCGGCTCGCTGGTCGGGCCGATTTTCGCCGAGCAGATCGAGGTGACGATCCGCCACCACGCGCTGGAATCGGGCTGCTTCGTCGTCAATTCCACCGGCTGGCTGACCGAGGAGCAGATCGCCCGCATCGCGCCGGACGAGAAGCTGCGCCGGGCGCTCACGGGCGGCTGCATGACGGCGATCGTCTCGCCCGAAGGCAGCCATGTCGTGCCCCCGCTCACCAGCGGGGAGGGCATCCTCATCGCCGATCTCGACATGGGCCTCATCATCAAGCGCAAGCGGATGATGGATTCAGTCGGCCATTACGCCCGCCCTGAACTGCTCAGCCTCCATCTCGACAACCGCCCGACGGCCCCGATGCGCGCCGTCGACACCTTCCCCGTCCTCGCAGGGAGTGAGCCCGATGAAGCCGCTGGTGCCGACCGCCGATCTTCAGCCGATGCCGACGGAGCAACTGATCAACGAGTTGCAGTCCTACGGGGTGCGGCTCGTTGATCCCAGGGCCGGTGCCGACAGCCGGCGCGGCGGGGCCGGGCCGTCCGACCACAAGGCGATCACCCTCGACGGCATGACCGTCATGGTGCCGGTGCACACCGCGCCGGCCTTCGACAGCCCCTATCTGGTCGAGAAGCCCGATGCTTACGGGCGCAGCCGCATCAGCCGCGACGGGCTGGTACTCGGCGAGGTGTCATTTCCGCTCCAGCCCAAATTCTACGGGCTGACGACGGCCGACGGCGTGCCCTATTCGAAGATCGCTGTGCTGCATGGGCGTGACGTGCTCGCCACCACCGTGCTGCAGAGCTGCATCCGCTACCAGAGCCGCACCAAGACTTGCCAGTTCTGCGCCATCGGCCAGTCGCTGGCGGCCGGCCGTACCATCGAGCGCAAGACCCCCGCCCAGCTCGCCGAGGTGGCGAAAGCCGCTGTCGAGCTCGACGGCGTGAAGCACATGGTGATGACCACGGGCACGCCCGCTGGCAGGGATCGCGGCGCCGCCATTCTCGCCGAGAGTGCGCGGGCGGTGAAGGCGGCGGTGGACCTGCCGATCCAGGTGCAGTGCGAACCCCCGGACGACGATGCGTGGTTCGGACGCCTCTTTGAGGCGGGTGCCGATGCGCTCGGCATGCATCTCGAGGCCGTCACCGAGCCGGTGCGCGCGCGGATCATGCCCGGCAAGGCGCAGGTCTCGGTCGCGCGCTATTTCGAGGCTTTCGCGGCGGCCGTGCCGGTGTTCGGGCGCGGTCAGGTTTCGACCTATATCCTCGCCGGCCTGGGCGACACGCGCGATGAGATCCTCGACGTCTGCCGGCGCCTCGTCGCCATCGGCGTCTATCCCTTCGTGGTGCCCTTCGTGCCGATCTCCGGCACGCCGCTGGAGAGCCATCCTACCCCCTCGCCGGCCTTCATGAATTCGATCCTCGCGCCGCTCTCGGCAATGCTGGTCGCGGGCGGGCTCAAGGCGATCGACGCCAAGGCCGGCTGCGCCAAATGCGGCGCCTGCTCGGCGCTCTCGACCTATGAGCGCAGCAGCTCGCAAGGCGGGTTGGGCAGGGGAGGCTGCGCATGATGTTCGAGCCGTTCAGGCCCTTCGTCGCCAGCGATTTCCAGATCAAGTACGCCACCTCCCGCTGGGAGCGCGAGGGCGCCGCGCGCCTGCGCCGGGAGGTGTTCTGCGCCGAGCAGGGCATCTTCGAGGCGGACGACCGCGACGCCATCGATGAAGTCGCCACGCCTATCGTCGCGCTCGCGATGCTGGGTGTCGCGGCGGGCGACGTGGTCGGCACGGTGCGGATCCATGAGGAAGCGCCGGGCCTGTGGTGGGGATCGCGCCTCGCCGTGGCGGCCGACTACCGCACCGCTGGCGCGCTCGGCCCGGCGCTGATCCGGCTCGCCGTCTCCTCCGCCAATGCGCGCGGCTGCACCCGTTTCCTCGCCAATGTGCAGGTGCAGAACGGGCTGCTGTTCCGCCGTATGCGCTGGCGCATCCTCGAGGAGATCGAGCTCGCCGGCCGCCCGCATCTGCGGATGGAGGCCGACCTGGCCCACTACCCGCCCTTCCCGACACCCGAGACCGGCTTCCACGCCCTGTCGCGAAAGGCGGCCTGACATGCCCGGAACCGCCGCCCTCGACACGCTCGCGCAGACGCTGCGGTCCAGCCGTGGCCTGGCCGCCAAGGCCGACATCGGCATTGCCGCCGCCCGGCTCGGCCTGTCGGGGGCGAGCGCGGTGCCGGTGGGCGACGACTGTGCCGCCATTCCCGATGGCGACGGCTATCTGCTGCTCGCCATCGAAGGCTTCATGAACGAGTTCGTGGCCGCAGACCCCTGGTTCGCCGGCTGGTGCGGGGTGATGGTGAACATCTCCGACATCGCCGCCATGGGTGGGCGCCCGATCGCGGTGGTCGATGCGGTGTGGGCCGATGGCGAGGACGGCGCGGCGCCGGTGCTGGACGGCCTGCGCGCGGCCTCGCAGCGCTACCGCGTGCCTCTCGTCGGCGGCCATACCAATATCCGCACCGATCGAGGCCAGCTCTCGGTCGCCATCCTCGGCAAGGCGAAGCGCCTGCTCACCTCCTTCGACGCCAAGCCGGGCGAGCGCCTGCTGGCCGCCATCGACCTGCGCGGTGCCTATCGCGAGCCCTTCGCCAACTGGCAGGCGGCGATCGACGCACCCGCCGCCCGCCTGCGCGGCGATCTCGACCTGCTACCCGCGATCGCCGAGGCGGGGCTGTCGCGCGCCGCCAAGGACATCAGCCAGGGCGGCGTCATCGGCACCGCCGCCATGCTGGCGGAGTGCTCCGGCGTCGGTGTCTCCATCGACATCCGTGCCGTGCCCGCCCCGCCCGGCGTGGAGCGGTCGCGCTGGCTGCTCAGCTTCCCGAGCTTCGGCTATCTCATCTCGGCCCGCCCCGACGATGCCGCGGCTATCGCGGCGCTGTTCCACGCCCGCGGCATCGTCTGCGCCGATATCGGGACGGTGACGGCGGACCGGCGGGTGACGATCACCGACGGGCGGGCGAGCGAGGCCATCTGGGATTTCGCCCGCCGGCCGCTGCTCGGCTGCGGGCCGTTATCCGTGCACGGGGAGGCGGCGGAATGAGCGGCCTGCGCATCGCCATCCTCACCCATTCGACCAACCCGCGCGGCGGCGTGGTGCACGCGCTGGAACTGGCCGACGCGCTGGTGCGCCTCGGCCACGAGCCGGTGGTGCACGCGCCCGATCCCAAGGGTGCCGAGTTCTTCCGCGCGACCTTGTGTGAAACCGTGTCGGTGCCGGCCTCGCCCGTGGGAACCGACATCGCCGGCATGGTCGAGACCCGCGCCGCCGACTATGTCCGCCATTTCGAGGTGCCCGCGCACCGGGGCTTCGACCTGTTCCACGCCCAGGACGGCATCTCCGCCAATGCGCTGGCGACGCTGAAGGAGAGGGGGCTGGTCCGCGCCTTCGCGCGCACGGTCCACCACATCGACGATTTCCGCGAGCCGCGCCTCGCTGCCCTGCAGCGCCGCGCTATCGTCTCCGCCGACCGCCATCTCGTCGTCAGCCGCATGTGGCGCGACCGGCTGGCGGCGGATTTCGGCATCGACGCCGCGATCGTCGGCAACGGCGTCGACGTCACCCGCTTCACGCCCCGGCCGGACGGGCGCGAGGAGGGGATCCGGGCTCGGCTCGGCCTCGGTGCCGGACCGGTGATCCTGGCGGTAGGCGGCATCGAGGCGCGCAAGAACACGGTGCGCCTGCTCGAGGCGTTCATCCAGCTGCGCGCCGTTCATCCGCGGGCGCAGCTCGTGATCGCCGGCGGCGCCTCGGTGCTCGATCATCAAGCCTACCGCGCGCAGTTCGAGGCGCTGCGGGCCGCGAGCCGTCTTCCCCCCGCGGCCCTCGTCGTCACCGGCCCGCTGCCGCAGGAGGACATGCCGGCGCTCTACCGTGTCGCCGACGTCGTCGCCTTCCCCTCGGTGACGGAGGGCTTCGGCCTCGTCGCGCTGGAAGGGCTGGCGAGCGGCGTGCCGGTCGTCGTCTCCCGCATCCCGCCTTTCACCGAGCATCTCGGCGAGGACGATGTCGTCTGGTGCGATCCGGCGAGCGCCGGCGCGATCGCCAATGCGCTGGCCGCCGCTCTCTCCCCCGCGCTTGCCCGGCGTCTCGCCGCCCGGGGCCCGCTGGCCGCCGCCCGCCACGATTGGTCGGCGACGGCCCGGGCCCATCTTCCGACCTATGAAAGCCTGCGCGAGCCGGCCCATGCCTGAGGTGCTCCATGCCTGAAATGCGCTTCCGCATCCGCTGGCCGGATGGCGCGATCGAGAGCTGCTATTCGCCCTCGCTCGTCATCAGGGACCATTTCGCGCCCGGCGAGACCTATGCGCTCGCCGATTTCGTCGGCCGCAGCCGCACCGCGCTCACCATCGCCAGCGCACGTGTCGAGGCGCGCTACGGCATGCCCTGTTCCCGCGCGCTCGGCCAGCTCGCCCGCATCGAGGCGGCGGCCGCGCAATTCGAGTCCACCCCCGACGCACGCGTCACCGTCGAAGCCTTCGACGCGTGACGCCGGAGCCCCTGCTCATGTCCTCCTCCATCCCGCATTATCCGGTCATCATCGTCGGCGGCGGCCAAGCCGGCCTGTCGACCAGCTATCACCTCACGCAGCGCGGCATCGGCCATCTCGTCTTCGAGAAGGAGCGGGCGATGCACGCCTGGGAAACCCAGCGCTGGGACAGTTTCTGCCTCGTCACCCCGAACTGGCAGTGCGACCTGCCCGGCCACCCCTATCAGGGCGACGACCCGCACGGCTTCATGGTGAAGGAGCAGATCCTCGGCTATCTCAAGGGCTTCCGCGCCGTGGTCGACCCGCCCATCCGGGAGGGCGTCGCGGTGACGCGCGTCTCCCCTCGCGGGGGTGGCGGCTTCCATGTGGCGACATCGGACGGCGAGTATACGGCCGATCAGGTCGTCGTCGCCTCGGGCGGCTATCGCGAACCGATCATTCCGGCCATGGCCGCGCGCCTGCCGGCGGGCATCGCCCAGCTTCATTCCGAGCAGTATCGCAACCCGCAATCGCTGCCGGACGGGGCGGTGCTGGTGGTCGGCTCCGGCCAGTCGGGGGCACAGATCGCCGAGGATCTCCACCTCGCCGGCCGCAAGGTGCATCTGGCGGTCGGTAACGCGCCCCGCTGCGCCCGCTTCTACCGTGGCCGTGACGTCGTCACCTGGCTCGCCGACATGGGCTATTACGACATGCCGGTCGAGCAGCACCCGCTGCGCGAGGGTGTGCGCGACAACACCAACCATTACGTGACCGGCCGGGACGGCGGGCGCGACATCGACCTGCGCCGCTTCGCGGTGGAGGGCATGGAGCTCTACGGCGCCCTGCGCGACGTGGACGGGGGCCAACTCGTCTTCGAGGCGGGGCTGGCAAAGGCGCTCGACGAGGCCGACCGGACCTACAACGGCATCAACGCGGCGATCGACAAATACATCGCCGACAACGGCATCGAAGCGCCGCCGCCATCGGTCTACGTGCCGGTCTGGCAGCCCGCCGCCGAGCGCACGCGGCTCGACATGGCCGGCTCCGGGATCGGCGCGATCGTCTGGTGCATCGGCTTCCGGCCGGATTTCCGCTGGCTCGACGCGCCGGTGTTCAACGGCGCCGGGCAGCCCCAGCACCGGCGGGGCGTCACCGGCGTGGCGGGCATCTATTTCGTCGGGCTGCCCTGGCTGCACACCTGGGGATCGGGCCGCTTCGGCAGCGTCGGGCGCGACGCCGCCTTCATCGTGGATCACATCGCCACGGCGATCGAGGCGGCGAACGCGCCCGCGCCGCTCAAGGCGGCGAGCTAGGAACCGTGGATGAACATCGCGCTTCCCGCTGCCCTCGAGGGTCGGTTGCCCCCGCCGTCCTCGATCCTGCACGACCGCATCGTGCTCGGCATGCCCCACCTCAGCCTGGGTGGCCTGTCGGAAACCTGGCTGCTGAAGGAGCTCGGCCATCGCCACTGGCAGCTGCTCGCGCGCAGCGCCGGACGCGCGGTGCCCGATTTCCGCGATGCCGAGGGGCGGCCGGTCTATGCCGCGTTCGGCGCGCTCACCATCGCGGAGGCCGACTTCGGATCGCTGCGCGAGCACGACGAACTCAGCCTCACCTCGGAACTCGCCCGCATCTCGCGCACGCAGTTCGCCAGCCGGCACGCGATCGCCTGCCGGGGACGCGCGATCGGAACGGTGGAGCTCTCATCGGTGTTCGTGCGGCGCGGCGAGGAGGGGCGCAACCGGTCGATCGCCCGCGTCGGTCTCGATTTCTTCCCGCCGGCACAGGCAAAGCCGGGCTTCGGCGGCGCGGCGGCTCTGGCCGCGCGCCTGCGCGGCGCGGGATGGGCGACCCATGCCGGCTTCCGGCGCGAGGAGGGCGCGCCCTCGCGGCGGCACGTCGTCAATCCGTGCCCGTCGCAGGACTTCAACGGCGCCGATTTCCTCTACTTCGCCTCGTTCCAGGCCTTCGTCGACCGGGCGGAGTGGGAATGGTTCGGCGCCGGCGGCCTGCCGCCCGCGCTCGTCGCGCGCGACATCGTCTTCCACGGCAATGTCGAGATCGGCGACCGCGTCCGCGTCGACCTGATGGCGCACCGTCTGGACGGGCGCGCCGTGGCGCACTGGTGCCGCCTGCACCGGGAGATCGACGGCGCGCTGCTGGCCGACGTCTTCACCCGGCGCGGGGCCGGCGGGGTCGATCAGGCCGGATAGGCCGAGCGCGTGGACGGGATGCCGTGGCGGGCGACCGGACGGCTCACGCGGCCGCGCGGGTGGCTGTTGCGGGCGATCCGGGGGATGTCGCAGCGCGAGATGCCGAGGTCCTGGAGCTCGCGCTCGCCCATCGCCGAAAGCTCGCGATAGACCATGCGGCGGTGGTTGTGGAGCGCGACCGCGGCGGTGGCGGATTCGATGAGGTCATGGATACGCATGACGCATTCTCCTGTCTGTGACGGCGAACCGTCCTATGCTGCATCGCAGCAAGTCGACTGGAGAATAGGGTGCGGCGCAGCATCGCGGAAGTGCGGGAGACGCGCGTCTGCAATGCGCCAGGGTGGCAGCGCGTCAACGGGCGATTAAGGAAAAACCGCCCGGATCGGAACGATCCGGGCCAGTTGGGGAGGTTGCCGTCAGGCGGCGAGTTCTTCAGGCAGCCAGTTCCTCGGCCGGCGTCTTGGCGCCGGTCATGAAGGCCACCGCGTCGGACATGGTGTAGTCGCGCGGGTTGATGACGCAGAGCCGCCGCCCGAGCCGGTGGACGTGGATGCGGTCGGCGATCTCGAACACATGCGGCATGTTGTGGCTGATCAGCACGATCGGCAGGCCGCGGGCGCGCACCTCGAGGATGAGTTCCAGCACCCGGCGCGATTCCTTGACGCCGAGCGCGGCGGTGGGCTCGTCCATGATGACCACCTTCGAGCCGAACGCCGCCGCCCGTGCCACCGCCACGCCCTGGCGCTGGCCGCCGGAGAGCGTCTCGACCCGCTGGTTGATGCTCTGCACCGTCATCAGGCCGAGCTCGGTGAGCTTGTCGCGGGCGATCTTCTGCATCGCCGGCCGGTCCAGCATGCGGAACACCGAGCCGAGCACGCCCGGCCGCAGCATCTCGCGGCCGAGGAACAGGTTGTCGGCGATCGACAGGCTGGGCGAGAGGGCCAGCGTCTGGTGCACCGTCTCGATGCCGGCCTTCTGCGCGTCCATCGGCGAGGCAAAGCTCACGGGCTCGCCGTCGAGGCGGATTTCGCCATCATCGGGGATCAGCGCGCCGGAGAGCGCCTTGATCAGCGAGGACTTGCCGGCGCCGTTGTCGCCGATCACGGCGAGGATCTCGCCGGGATAGAGGTCGAAGTCCGCCCGGTCCATGGCCGTCACCCGGCCATAGCGCTTGACGAGGCCCCTCGCCGAGAGAACCGGCGTGGGGGAGGGGGCGGAAGGGGCGGGGTTGGCCGTGCGCAGTTCGGTGATCATGCCGACACCTTGCGGATCCACTGGTCGAGGGCGACCGCGACGATGATGAGGATGCCGACGGTGAATTCCTGCCACAGCACGTCGACGCCGGAGAGCGCGAGGCCGTTGCGGAACACGCCGACGATGAGCGCGCCGATGAGGGTTCCGATGATCGAGCCGCGTCCGCCGAACAGGCTGGCGCCGCCGATCACCACCGCGGTGATGCTGTCGAGGTTCGCGGTCTGGCCGGCCTGCGGGCTGACCGAGCCGATGCGGCCGATCAGGGCCCAGGCACCGAGCGCGCAGATCACGCCGGCCGCGACATAGACGGTGAACAGCACGCGGTCGGTGCGGATGCCGGCGAGGCGTGCGGCGTCGGGGTCGTCGCCCACCGCATAGAGATGGCGGCCGAAGGCGGTACGGTTCAGCACGTACCAGACCACCGCGACCAGGAAGAGCAGGAAGAACGAGCCATAGGTGAAGCGGGCGCCGAACATCACCACCGGCGTGCCGAGCCATTGCAGGAGGGGCGCCGCGGCGGCGACATCCTGCGAGCGGATGGTCTCGGAGGCTGAATACCAGAGGTTCAGCGCGAAGAAGATCGACCAGGTGCCGAGCGTGACGATGAAGGGCGGCAGCTTCAGCCGCGTCACCAGCACGCCGTTGATCGCCCCGCAGCCGCCGCCGGCCGCGATGCCCGCCAGGAAGGCGAGGGGGACCGGCACGCCCGCCACGACGGCGAGCTTGCCCATGATCACCGAGCACAGCACCATGATGGCGCCGACCGACAGGTCGATGCCGGCGGTGATGACGATCAGCGTCTGGGCGATGCCGATGATGCCGATGATCGTCACCTGCTGCAGGATCAGCGACAGGTTGAACGAGGACAGGAACCGCCCGCCCACGATCAGGCTGAAGCCGATGATGCCCATCAGCAGTACGATGGCGGGGACCGCCGTCGGGTTGGCGTGCAGGAAGTGCTGCACCCGCTGGAGGGTTGATTTCGGGGTTACGTCGAACTCGGCGACGCGCGTGTCACGCTTCTCGAGCACCTGCTCGAAGCTCTGCATCGCCGGCCGGCCGGAATTGCTGATGTCGCTCATCGCCGTTCTCTCCCGCGCGCCCGGTCCCGCGCCGTCGGGCGCGGGTCGTCGGGCAGGGGTCGCTGGGGTGATCGATAGGCCGTGGAGAGGGCGGGGGCGTCAGCCCCAGCACTTCTTCAGGGCGGCGGCGGAGTCGGTCGAGGGAAGACCCGCGGCCGGCTTGTCGGTGATCAGCTCGACGCCCGTATTGACGAAGTCGAGCCCCGGCGTCGCCTGCGGCTTGGTGCCGTCCTTGGCGTATTTCGCCACCGCTTCCACGCCCTTGGCGGCCATCAGCAGCGGGAACTGCATCGAGGTCGCCCCGATCACCCCGTCCTTGACGTTGCGCACGCCCGGGCAGCCGCCGTCCACCGAGACGATCAGCACGTCCTTCTCGCGGCCGACCGACTTCAGCGCCTCATAGGCACCGGCCGCCGCCGGCTCGTTGATCGTGTAGACGACCGAGATCTCCGGGTCCTTCTGGAGCAGGTTCTCCATCGCCTTGCGCCCGCCCTCCTCGTTGCCGAGGGTGGTGTCGTGGCCGACGATGCGCGGATCCTTCTCGTCGCCGATGAGGGCGGGGTTGACGAGATCGATGCCGAAACCCTTCAGGAAGCCCTGGTCGCGGGCGACGTCCACCGAGACCTGGTTCACGTTGAGGTCGAGCAGGGCGATCTTGGCCGTGCCGGCCTTGTCGCCGAGCGTCTTGGCGGCCCACTGGCCGATCATCTGGCCGGCGAGGAAATTGTCGGTCGCGAAGGTCGCGTCAGCGGCGCTGGCCGGATCGAGCGGCGTGTCGAGGGCGATAACCAGGATGCCGGCGGCGCGGGCCTTCTCGATCGAGGGCACGATGGCGCGGCTGTCGCTGGGGGTGATGAGGATGCCCTTGGCGCCGGCGGCGATCAGGTTCTCGACCGCGGCGACCTGGCTGTCATTGTCGCCGTCGACCTTGCCGGCGAAGGAGCGCAGCTCCATGCCGTTTTCCTTGGCCGCGGCTTCCGCGCCGGCCTTCATCTTCACGAAGAACGGATTGGTGTTGGTCTTGGTGATGATGCCGACGATCGGCTTGTCGGCGGCCTGGGCGATGCCGAAGCCGCCGGCCGTGGCGGCGGCGAGGACGAGCGCGGAGACGGCGTTGCGAAGAGAGTGGCGCATGTTTTCCCTCCCATGGGGTTGGCGCTGAGCGCACGGTTCAGCCCGTGTCCTGTTCTGCTTGAGGCTATGTGACAGCAGGTCGCGATCCCTGTCAATAAATAAATCACTTGGATTTAATAATTGACAGAACCCCGCCCTTGGGCTCATCTTTCGGGCAATGCCAGCGGCCGAAGCCGCGGTACATAAGAAGAGCGTCACGGAGGAAAGCCGATGGAAGAGACCGGGCCCGTTGCCGGCATCGACGAGATCGTCGCGCCGTCTCCCGACGGTCGCGGCACCAACCAGACCGGCGTGCGCCTCTACAATGAACGGCTCGTGCTCTCGCTGGTGCGCCGTCACGGCAGCCTCGCCAAGGTCGACATCGCCCGCCTCACCGGCCTGTCCGCGCAGACGACCACCGTCATCATGAACCGCCTGCAGGCGGACGGGCTGCTGCTCGCCGGCGAGCGTCAGCGCGGGCGCATCGGCCAGCCCTCGGTTCCCTTCTCGCTCAATCCGGACGGCGCCTTCGGCCTTGGGCTGATGATCGGCCGGCGCTCCTCCGATCTCGTGCTGATCGACTTCGTCGCCGGCATCCGCGCCCGCTCGCGCATCACCTACGCCTATCCCGAGCCGATGCGGCTGATGGCCTTCGTGGAGGAGCATCTGCCGGCCCTGACCGGCGTGCTGACCCCGGCGCAGCGCGAGCGCATCGCCGGGCTCGGCGTCGCCATGCCGTTCGAGCTGTGGAACTGGGAGGCGGACCTCGAGACGCCGCCCGGCGCGCTCGGCATCTGGCAGGAATTCGACGTCGCCCGCGAACTCGGCCGCCGGGTGGCGCCATGGCCGGTGCATGTGTTCAACGACGCGACCTCCGCCTGCGCCGCCGAACTCACCTTTGGCGAGGGCAATGCCTATCGCGATTTCGCCTATCTCTATGTCGGCACCTTCATCGGCGGCGGCGTGGTGCTGAACGGCCACCTTTTCGCCGGCCGCAGCGGCAATGCCGGGGCGCTCGGCTCCATGCCGGTGCTGCGCCGCGAGGCGGATGGTACGGCGAGCCTGCAGCAGCTCATCCGCATCGCCTCGATCTACCGGCTGGAGCGTCGCCTGATCGCCGCCGGCCTGCCCGGCACCGACATCTGGCTGTCACCGGACGACTGGTCGAAATTCGCCGGCCCGCTGGAAGCGTGGATCGAGGAGGCCTCCGAAGGCCTGGCGCAGGCCATCGCCGCGATGCTCTCGGTGATCGACTTCGAGGCCATCGTGATCGACGGGGCCTTCCCCGCCGATGTCCGCCGGCGGCTCGTCACGCGCACCCGCGAGCGGCTGGAGCGGATCGACCGGCAGGGTCTCACCCCGGCGCTGGTCGTCGAGGGATCGGTGGGACGCGAAGCGCGGGCCATCGGCGGGGCGGCGCTGCCGCTGCTCGCAACCTATGCCCGCGATTTCGACGTTCTCTTCAAGGAATAGGCCATGCTCAAGGGCATCGATCCGCGCCTCGGTCCCGACCTGCTAAAAGTGCTGCGCGCCATGGGCCATGGCGACGAGATCGCCATCGTCGACGCCAACTACCCGGCCGACGCCCATGCGAACCGGCTGGTGCGGATGGACGGTCACGGCGCACCGGCGATCCTCGACGCCGTCCTGTCGGTGATGCCGCTCGACGCGCAGGTGCCCGATGCCGCCTTCCGGCCCTGCGCCTTCGGCGACTGCGCCCGCATCGAGCCGGTCTTCGCCGCGTTCGAGGCGGTGATCGCCCGCCGCGAGCCGGGCTTCGCCCTCGTGCCGATCGCCGGCGAGCCCTTTTACGACCGCATCCGCGCCGCCTACGCCATCGTGGCCTCGGGCGAGCGCGCGCTCTACGGCAATATCATCCTGCGCAAGGGCGTGATCGCGCCCGAGGGGAGGGGAGAATGATCCTCGTCTGCGGCGAAGCCCTGATCGACCTCTTCGTCGGCCCGGCGGAGGGCACCGAGATGCCGGCCCGCGCGGTCGCCGGCGGCTCGCCCTTCAATGTCGCCATCGGCCTCGCCCGGCTCGGGGCGCGCTCCGCCTTCTTCGGCGGCATCTCGCGCGACCGTTTCGGCACGCTGCTGGCCGACGTGCTGGCGGGGGAGGGGGTCGATGGCCGCTACATCGTCCGCACCGAACGGCTTTCCACCCTGTCGGCGGTCGCCACCGCACCCGATGGCCAGCCGAGTTATTCCTTCCATGGCGAGGCGGCGGCGGATCGCTCGCTCGTCCTCGCCGACCTTCCGGCGGCGCTGCCGGACACGGTACGGGCGATCACCTTCGGCTCCTACACCATGGCGGTCGAGCCGGTCGGCTCCACCTACGCGGCGCTGGCGGAACGCGAGGCGGGGCGGCGGGTGATCAGCGTCGACCCCAACGTCCGCCCCAATGTGACGCCGGACATGGCCGCGTGGCACCGGGCGGCCGAGCGTTTCTTCCGGACGGCCACCATCGTCAAGGCGAGCGACGAGGATATCCGCCTCGCCTTCGGGGCCGGCACCTCGCTGGCCGATGCCGCCGATTTCTGGCGCCAGCGCGGCGCGCGGCTGGTGGTGATCACCCGCGGTCCGGACGGGGCGATCGCCTTCGGCGGCTTCGGGACGCTGGAGATCGACGGCCGACGGGTCGCCGTGCGCGACACCGTCGGGGCGGGCGATACCTTCCACGCCGCGCTGCTCGCGCGCCTTGAGGCGACGGGGCGGCTCGATCCCACCGCCATCGCCACGCTCGACCGGGCCGCGGCGGGCGACCTGCTCGCCTATGCGCGGGATGCGGCTTCGATCACCATCACGCGGCGCGGTGCCGACCTGCCGAGGGCGGCCGATATCGAAGCGCTCCGTCGGGACGATGCGTCACCCGGCATACCGGACCGGTCCGCGCGGACGGCATGAACGTCGGGCGGCGTTCACTACCTTCGCGTGGTTGCGTCCGGCCAAGCCGACACCCGATACTCCCGGCAGCGCGCGCGAGGATGATGCCGCGCGCCGGGCGGTGACGCGGCATGAGGGACATCGCAGCGAGGGGAGCGGCGGCTCGGCGCCGGCTGACAGACCGGCCGGTCATCGGATGTCGTTGCGCGCGTCGACGCCGATGAGCGCTCTCGTGGATGAGCCCGATGCCGAAGCCGCCCCGCCCCGGACGCGTCTGTCGGCGACGGAGCGGCGGATCGTCGGCGGTGTGGTGGCTTTGCTGCTGCTCGCGCTGGCCGGCACGGCGCCCTTCGCCGCGCTGAGACCGCCGGGGACCGAGCCCCTGCTGCCGGCCTATGCCGCGGCGGCCTTCGTGCTGGAAACCGTCACCGCCGCGCTGCTGCTCTCGCTGTTCCATGTGCAGCGCAGCCCCGTCCTGCTCGTGCTCGCCGCGGGCTACGTGTTCTCGGCGCTGATGCTGCCGCTCTGGGCGCTGTCGTTCCCGGGCGTTTTCCCGGGGCTGCACCTGGAGGAGGGCACCCAGGTCACCGCGAGCGTCGCCGCCGTCCGCCGGCTCGGCTTCCCCCTGTTCGTGCTGGGTTATGCGCTGATGCCCTGCACCTGGGTGACCCCGCAGCGGCCGGGCCGGCTGATCGGCCTGACGCTGCTCGGCGTCGCCGCCGTGGCCGCGCTGGTGCAATGGCTGATCCTGAGCCAGCGTGCCGACCTGCCGGCGTTCATGTTCGATGCCCGTCAGGTCAGCGAGGTCTGGCGTTATGTGCCGCTGGCGGCGCTGCTGCTCTACGCGCTCAACATCACCGTGCTGCTGGGACGTCGGCGCACGGCCCTCGATGTCTGGGTGGGGCTCGTCATCGTCTCGCTGACCATCGAGCTGCTGCTGATCTCCTATCTCGGCGGCGCCGTGCGGCTCAGCGTCGGCTGGTGGGCCGGACGGCTTTACGGCCTTGCCGCCGCCTCCATCGTGCTGCTGGCACTGACGGCCGGCACCACCACCATCTATGCCCGGCTCGCGCGCACCCTTGCCGCCGAGCGGCGCGCCCGGCAGAACCGTCTCGCGGCGATGGAGGCGCTTTCCGCCTCGATCGCCCATGAGGTGAACCAGCCGCTCGCCAGCATGGTGACCAATGCCGACGCCGCGCTGCGCTGGCTCATCCGGTCCGAACCGCGCATCGACAAGGCGAATGCGGCGCTGGAGCGCATCGTCGAGGACGGCCACCGCGCCAACAAGATCGTGTCCGGCATCCGCACCATGTTCATGAAGGGCGCGCAGGAGCGCACCCGGCTCGACCTCAACGAGATCGTCGAGGGGGCGGTCCGCACGGCCCTGGCGGAAGCGCGGTTCGAGGCGATCCCCATCGAGATGCGGCTCGATCGCGCGCTGCCGCACGTGGTCGGCAATTCCGTCCAGTTGCATCAGGTGCTCTGCAATCTGATCGAGAACGGCATCGACGCCATCCGCTCCGCCGGCGATCGGCACAGGCTTCTGGTCGTCACGACCACGCGCGGTCCGGCCGGCGATATCGAGGTGTCCGTGGCGGACAGCGGCACCGGCGTTGCGGCGGAGGTGGCCGAGCGGATATTCGACCCGTTCGTCTCCACCAAATCCGGCGGCATGGGCATGGGGCTGATGTTCTGCCGCACCATCGTCGAGGCCCATGGCGGCCGCATCTCCATGGCGCCCAACCGGCCGCGCGGCGCGGTCTTCCAATTTTCGCTTCCCCCCGCCATGTTCCAGTCCGCCACTGCCGAGGATGCCCGATGAGCGAACCATCCGTCGTTTTCGTCGTCGATGATGATGCGTCCATGCTGGCCTCGCTGGAGAGCCTGTTGTCGTCGGAAGGCCATATGGTGCGGCCCTTCGGATCGGCTCAGGCGTTCCTCGAGGCGGCGCCGAGCGACGCGCCGGCCTGCCTCGTGCTCGACGTCCGCCTGCGCGGCACCAGCGGGCTCGAGTTCCAGCGCGAGCTGGCACGGAAGGGCGTGACGACGCCGATCGTGTTCATCACCGGCCATGGCGACGTGCCGATGTCGGTGGCGGCGATGAAGGCGGGGGCGATCGAGTTCCTGCTGAAACCGTTCCGCGATCAGGATCTGCTCGACGCGGTCAACAAAGGCATCGAGATCGACCGCCGCAACCGGGCGCAGGCCCGGCAGATCGCCGGCCTGCGCGAGCGCTTCGCCGCCATGACCCCGCGCGAGCGGGAGATCATGCCGCTCGTCGCCGGAGGGCTGATGAACAAGCAGATCGCGGTGAGCCTCAATCTCAGCGAGGTCACCGTGAAGGTGCACCGCGCCCAGATCATGCAGAAGCTGCAGGCCAAGTCGCTCGCCGACCTCGTGCGCATCGCCGACCGGCTGGCCGCCGCTGGCCCGAAGGCGTAGCCGCTTCCCCCTCGGAGACAATTGCCGGCATCGGCCCGCCCCCGCGATGCTGCCCCTCACGGCGCTGCGGATGGGGCTGGAAGATGCCGGACGAGCGGCCGGTCGCGATCATCGACGACGACCCATCGGCGCTGGCCGCCATGGTCAGCCTGGTCAATGCCCTCGGCTATCGGGCACTCGGCTTCGGGGGCGGCGATGCCTTCCTCCGCGATATGCGTCGGGCGCCGGCATCCTGCGTCATCACCGATATTCGCATGCCTGGGATCAGCGGCATCGATCTCTTCACGCGCCTCGCCGCTCAGCCAGGCGCCGTGTCGGTCATCCTCGTCACGGCGTTCCCCGACGAGGCATCGCGCCGCGCCCTGCTGCGCGCCGGGGCGGCCGGCTACCTTGCCAAGCCGGTCCGCCCGCAGGAGCTCCTCGCCTGCCTCCAGTGCGCCATCCGAGAGGATTGAGCGCGGCCTGAGCGGTCGCGCCTCCTACCGCCGGGGGCAGCACGGGCGAGCCCCGGGGATAATTGCACCCATCTCCCGCCGCTACGTACAAATGCGCATCCGTGATGGCGAGGAGAGTGCAATGCCGACCGCGACCCCCACTCCCGGCAAGGCGTTGATCGACGCCGCCAACCACGTCCTCATCCTCATCGACTTCCAGTCGCAGATGTCCTTCGCGACCAAATCCATCGACGCGGTGGCGCTGCGCAACAACGCGGCGCTGATCTCGAACGCCGCGGCCGGCTTCAAGGTGCCGACCATCCTCACCACGGTCGCCGAGAAGAGCTTCTCCGGCCCGATGTTCGGCGAGATCACCGACGCTTTCCCCGGCCAGAAGCTGCTCGACCGTACCTCCATGAACACCTGGGAGGACGCCGCCGTCATCGACGAGGTGAACCGCATCGGCAAGCCGCGCATCGTACTGGCCGGCCTGTGGACCAGCGTGTGCATCGTCGGCCCGGCGCTTTCGGCGCTGCACCAGGGCTTCGAGGTCTATGTCATCGCCGATGCCTGCGGCGACGTTTCCGACGAGGCGCATGAGCGCGCCATGCAGCGGATGATCCATGCCGGCGTGCGGCCGATGACCTCGCTGCAATATCTGCTCGAGCTCCAGCGCGACTGGGCGCGGGCGGACACCTATGAACTGACCACCGGCATTGCGAAGAAGTACGGCGGCGCCTACGGGCTCGGCATCATCTACGCCAAGTCGATGTTCGGCGCCTCCGAAGGGCACTAGGCTCGCCGGTCGCCGGAAGGTCGGGCATTCGCGCAAGCCGGCGTGCGTTCGTCGCCTACCGATCGCACGCCGCGCCCTATGTTCGGCGCACCGACATCAGCCGGCCCCGAATCGCGGCGGGCCCGCCAAACCGAAGGATAGCCACCATGCCTTTCGTCACCACCAAGGACGGCGTCGAGATCTTCTACAAGGACTGGGGTCCGAAGGATGCGCAGCCGATCGTGTTCCACCACGGCTGGCCGCTGAGCGCCGACGACTGGGACACCCAGATGCTCTATTTCCTCGACAAGGGCTTCCGGGTCGTCGCGAGTGACCGCCGCGGCCATGGCCGCTCGTCGCAGGTCAGCGACGGCCACGACATGGACCACTACGCCGCGGACGTCTCGGCCGTGGTCGAGCATCTCGACATTAAGAACGCGGTGCATATCGGCCACTCCACCGGCGGTGGCCAGGTGGCGCGTTATGTCGCCAAGTACGGCATTCCCCAGGGTCGTGTCGCCAAGGCCGTGCTGGTCGCCGCCGTGCCGCCGATCATGCTCAAGACCGAAGCCTATCCGGGCGGCCTGCCGGTCGAGGTGTTCGACGGCTTCCGCGCCGCGCTCGCCGCCAACCGCGCCCAGTTCTTCCTCGATGTCGCGGCCGGCCCGTTCTACGGCTTCAACCGCGACGGCGCCAAGGTCTCCCAGGGCGTGATCGACAATTGGTGGCGCCAGGGCATGATGGGCAGCGCCAAGGCCCATTACGAAGGCATCAAGGCCTTCTCCGAGACCGACCAGACCGCCGATCTCAAGGCGATGACGGTGCCGACCCTCGTGCTGCAGGGCGATGACGACCAGATCGTGCCGTACAAGCAGGCCTCCGAGCTGCAGGCCAAGCTGCTGCCGAATGCCACGCTGAAGATCTACCCCGGTTTCCCTCACGGCATGCTGACCACCCATGCCGATGTGCTCAACCCGGACCTGCTCGCCTTCATCAAGGGCTGAGTTCGACAGCGGCGCGGCGTCCCCGCCGCGCCGCTTCCCCCCTGCGCCGCATCGCCAACCGCTTGAGGCCGCTCATGACCGCTGCCAGTGCCGCCCCCACGGTCGTCCTCGTCCACGGCGCCTGGGCGGACGCGTCGAGCTGGCGGCGGGTGATTCCGCGTCTGCAGGCGAGCGGCATCACGGTCGTCGCGGTGCAGAACCCGACCACCTCGCTCGCCGACGACGTCGCCGCCACCCGCCGGACGCTCGATTCCATCGAGGGGCCCGTGGTGCTGGTGGGCCATAGCTGGGGTGGCACGGTGATCACCGAGGCGGGCAATGATCCCAAGGTGAAGGCGCTCGTCTACGTCGCCGCCTTCGCGCCCGGTGCCGGCCAGTCGACCGGCGACCAGGTGAACGCGCACCCGGCGCCCCCCGGCCTCGGCGGCGTCGCGCCGTTCGGCGAGGGCTATCTCAAGATGAGCGAGGCGAGCTGGATCGCCAATGTCGCGCAGGACCTGCCGGAAGCGGAGGCCCGCGTCCTCGCCGTGGTGCAGACGCCGCTGTCGCTGGTGACCTTCGGCGACAAGGTCACGACCCCCGCCTGGAAGGACCGCCCGAACTGGTACGTGCTCTCGCGCCACGACCGCGCGGTGAGCGTCGAGCTCCAGCATGAGCTGGTGGCCCGGCTCGGCGCGCAGGTCACCGAGCTCGACGCCAGCCACATGTCGCTGCTCTCGCAGCCCGCCGCCGTCGCCGACACCATCGCCGCCGCCGTCGCCGCGGTCCGGAGCTAGCCACGCGTCAGAGGGAGGCCGCATGAAGCTCTATCTCGCCTCGCTCGGCGCCGGCCTCCTCGTCGGTATCGTCTACAGCCTCGTCAATGTGCGCTCGCCGGCACCGCCGGTGGTGGCGCTGATCGGGCTGTTCGGCATCCTGATCGGCGAGCAGATCGTTCCCGTCGCGCGCCATCTGCTGAACGGCGACGGGCTGCGCGCGGCGATCGGCCTCGCCGATTGCTCCGGCCACGTGCTCGGCCAGCTGCCGGGCCGGCCGTCGGCGGCCGCGCGGCGCGAGGACGCTCCGCCATCCTGACAGGAGGCTGCCCATGCCCGACCGACGCCAGATCCTCGCCGGCCTCGGCCTCATCGCCGCCGGTTTCCCCCGTTCGTCATCGCAGGCGCAGACCATGGCCCAGCCGACCCCCGACCTGATCCTCCGCAACGGCAAGGTCACCACGCTCGACCGGTCGAACCCGCAGGCGAGCGCGGTGGTCATCGGCGAGGGCCGCATCCTCTTCGCCGGCACCGATGCCGAGGCGATGGCGCTGGCCGGGCCGGGCACGCGCGTCATCGATGCCGGCGGCCGTCGGGTCATCCCCGGCCTCATCGACAGCCACATGCACATCATCCGCGGCGGGCTGAACTATAATATGGAGCTGCGCTGGGACGGGGTGCGCTCGCTCGCTCACGCCATGGAGATGCTGAAGAAACAGGTCGACAACACGCCGGCCCCGCAATGGGTGCGCGTCGTCGGCGGCTTCACCGAGCACCAGTTCGCCGAGAAGCGCCTGCCGACGCTGGAGGAGATCAACCGGGTCGCCCCGGATACGCCGGTGTTCATCCTCCACCTCTACGACCGCGCGCTGCTCAATGCCGCCGCGCTGCGGGTGGTCGGCTACACCAAGGATACACCGAACCCACCCGGCGGCGAGATCGTACGGGACGGCAACGGCAATCCGACGGGTCTGCTGATCGCCCAGCCCAACGCCACGATTCTCTATTCGACGCTGGCGAAGGGGCCGAAGCTGCCGCCCGACTACCAGAAGAACTCCACCCGCCATTTCATGCGCGAGGTGAACCGGCTCGGCGTCACGGGCGTGATCGATGCCGGCGGCGGCTTCCAGAACTACCCGGACGACTACGCCATCATCGAGGAGCTGCACCGCGACGGCCAGCTCACCGTGCGCATCGCCTACAACCTCTTTACCCAGAAGCCGAAGGAGGAACTGGCCGACTTCACCCGCTGGTCGAGAGAGGTGACGCCCGGACAGGGCGACGATCTCTACCGCGCCAACGGCGCCGGCGAGATGCTGGTCTATTCCGCCGCGGACTTCGAGGATTTCCAGGTGCCGCGCCCGGACATGCCGCCGAACATGGAAGCCGACCTCGAGCCGGTGATCCGCCTGCTGGCGGAAAACCGCTGGCCGTGGCGGCTGCACGCCACCTATGACGAGACGATTTCCCGCGCCCTCGACGTCTACGAGAAGGTGAACCGCGACATCCCCTTCGACGGCATCCACTGGTTCTTCGACCATGCCGAGACCATCTCGGACCGCAACATCGAGCGCATCGCCAGGCTCGGCGGCGGCATCGCCGTGCAGCATCGCATGGCCTTCCAGGGCGAGTATTTCGCCGAGCGCTACGGCCACCGCGCTGCCGAGCGCACCCCGCCGATCCGCCGCATGCTCGACATGGGGCTGCCGGTCGGCGCCGGCACCGACGCCACCCGCGTCGCCTCCTACAATCCGTGGATCTCGCTGGCCTGGCTGGTCACGGGCCGGACGCTCGGCGGCCTCGCGCTGTACCCGGCCGCCAACCGGCTCGACCGCGAGAGCGCGCTGCGGCTGTGGACCGAGGCCAATGGCTGGTTCTCGAACGAGAGCGGCAAGAAGGGGCAGATCGCCCCGGGGCAGCTGGCCGACATCGTGGTGCTGTCCGACGACTATTTCGGCGTGCCGGAGGATGCGATCCAGGACATCACGTCGGTTTTGACCCTGCTCGGCGGCGAGCCGGTGCATGGCGCCGGCGACTTCAGCGGCCTCGCCCCCGAGCTGCCCCCCGCCATGCCGGACTGGTCGCCGGTCCGCACCTTCGGCGGCTACCAGCAGCGCGCGGAGGCCGGTAGGGCCTCGAAATACGCTTTCGCCCGGCTCTGCGGCTGCGCGAATGGCTGCAACGTCCACGGCCACGCCCATGCCGGCGCTTTGGGCGCGCAGCTTCCGGTGTCGGACGAGCGCAGCTTCTGGGGCGCGCTCGGCTGCGCCTGCTGGGCGGTGTGACCATGGCGGATCCGACCAAGAGCCCCCCGCCCGCCGGCAGCTTCGCGCCGTTGAAGCGCTCCGTCTTCGCCGTGCTGTGGGCGGCGACGGTGCTGGGCAATACCGGCTCCTTCATGCGCGACGTCGCCAGCAGCTGGCTGGTGACCGACCTCTCCGCCTCGCCCGCCGCCGTCGCGGCGATCCAGGCCGCCGGCACGCTGCCGATCTTCCTGCTCGCCATTCCCGCCGGCGTGCTTTCCGACATCCTCGACCGGCGCCGCTTCCTCATCTGTGTCCAGCTCATGCTGGCGGCCGTCAGCGGGACCTTGGTGATCCTCGCGTCGACCGGCACGGTCACCGTCTCCTCGCTCATCGCGCTCACCTTCCTCGGCGGCGTCGGCGCGGCGCTCGTCGGCCCGGTGTGGCAGTCGATCGTGCCGGAGCTGGTGCCGCGCAGCGAGCTCAAGAGCGCCGTCGCGCTGAACTCGCTCGGCATCAACATCGCCCGCTCGATCGGGCCGGCGGTCGGCGGCTTCCTGCTGGCGGCCTTCGGCGCCGCCGTCACCTATGGGGCAGACGTCGCGAGCTATGTCATCGTCATCGCCGCGCTGCTGTGGTGGAAGCGCCCGGCCAATGCCGAGGACGAGCTGTCCGAACGCTTCACCGGCGCCTTCCGCGCCGGGCTGCGCTATGCCCGCGCGAGCCGGGAACTGCATGTGGTGCTGCTGCGGGCGGCGTTCTTCTTCGCCTTCGCCAGCGCGATCTGGGCGCTGCTGCCGCTGGTGGCGCGCGAACTGCTGAAGGGCGACGCGGCGTTCTACGGCCTGCTGCTGGGCTCGGTCGGGGCGGGGGCGATCGGCGGGGCACTGATCATGCCGCACCTGCGCGCCCGCCTGAGCGCGGACGGCATGCTGCTGCTCGCGGCGGTCATTTCCGCTCTCGCGACGGCATCGCTCGCGCTCGCCCCGCCGCGCGGACTGGCCATCCTCATTCTGCTCGCCATGGGCGCGGCGTGGATCACCGCGCTGACCACGCTGAACGCGACCGCGCAGGCCATCCTGCCGAACTGGGTGCGCGGCCGGGCGCTGGCGGTCTACCTCACCGTGTTCAACGGCGCGATGGCCGCCGGCAGTCTCGGCTGGGGCCTCGTGGCGCAGGAGATCGGCCTGTCCGCGACGCTGTTGGTGGCGGCCGTCGGCATCGTCGTCACCGGCCTTGTCCTGCACCGCGTCGCGCTGCCGGTCGGGGAGGCTGATCTCACCCCCTCGCGCCACTGGCCCGAGCCGCTGATCGCCGAGCCCGTCGCCAATGACCGCGGGCCCGTGCTGATCCTCATCGAGTATCGCGTCCGGCGCGAGGAGCGGGCGGCATTCCTCGCCGCGCTGTCACGCCTTTCCCATGCCCGCCGCCGCGACGGCGCCTATGCCTGGGGCGTCAGCGAGGACGCCGCCGATCCCGAACTGCTGATCGAGTGGTTCATGGTGGAGAGCTGGGCCGAGCACCTGCGCCAGCACCACCGCGTCTCCCATGCCGACGCCGACGTCCAGAGCGAGGTGCTGGGCTTTCACCGCGGCCCCGAAAAGCCGGTGGTGCGGCACTGCCTCGCGGTCGACCCGCGTCATCCTGCCCATTGAGCGCGTCGCCAGGGGCTTGCGTCACACCCGGCGCCGCGCACAGGATGGCACATGGCGGCGCTGCTCGAAGTCGAGGACCTGAGGATCGGCTTTCCCACCCGCGACGGGCTGGTCGAGGCCGTGCGCGGCGTGAGCTTCAAGCTGGGCCGCGAGCGGCTCGGTGTGGTGGGCGAGAGCGGCTCCGGCAAGTCGCAGACCGGCCGCGCCATCCTCGGCCTCACCGCGCCGCAGGCGCGGGTGAGCGCCAGCCGCCTCGCCTTCGACGGCATCGATCTGCTCACGGCGCCGCCGGCGCTGCGCCGCAGCCTGCGCGGCAAGCGCATCGCCATGGTGCTGCAGGATCCGAAATACTCGCTGAACCCGGTGATGACCATCGGCCGGCAGATCGTCGAGACGCTGCGCACGCATGAGCCGGTCGGCCGGGCGGAGGCGCGCGAACGGACGCTGGACATGCTGGCGGCGGTGCAGATCCGGGATCCCGCGCGCGTCTTCGATCTCTACCCGCACGAGGTTTCCGGTGGCATGGGCCAGCGGGCGATGATCGCGATGATGCTGATCGCCGGTCCCGAGCTGCTCATCGCCGACGAGCCGACCTCGGCCCTCGACGTCACCGTGCAGATCGAGGTGCTGACCATCCTCGACCGGCTGGTCGCCGAGCGCGGCATGGGGCTCATCTTCATCTCGCACGATTTGCGCCTCGTCTCCTCCTTCTGTGACCGCGTGCTGGTGATGTATGCCGGCAAGATCGTCGAGGAGATCGCCGCCAGCGAACTGCGCAAGGCCCGCCATCCCTATACGCGCGGCCTGCTCAATTGCCTGCCGAGCCTCGTCGCCGACCGCCATCCGCTGCCGGTACTCGACCGGCGGCCGGAATGGCGCCTCTAGGCTCCTGTCCCGCAGCCTCTCCGTCAGCCCCGCATTGCCGGGCGGCCTGTGCTGCGCGTAAGCATGTGCAAATCGATTTTCATGGGAGTCGGGCGTGCCGACATCCGTTTCGCGATCGCTCATCACCCGAATCCGCGACATCCTCGCGGCGCTTTCGCCGTCGGAACGGCGCCTCGCCGAGATGGTGCTCGACTTTCCCGGCGACATCGCCGGCTATTCGGCTTCCGAACTCGCCCGCCTCGCCAATGTCTCGAACGCCACGGTGACGCGCTTCGTGCGTCGGCTGGGCTATGAGAGCTATGACGAGGCCCGCCGCAGCGCCCGGGCGGAGCATGGCGCGGGCTCGCCGCTGTTCCTCGCCGGCGCGGCGCCGAAGGCCCCGATCGGCTCGCTCGCCGCCCATGTCGAGCAGAGCGTCGCCAACATCGCCGGCACCTTCCGCCGCCTGCCGGAGGAGGAGATCGAGACCATCGCCCGCGAGATGGTGGCCGCCCGCCGGGTCTGGATCATCGGTTTCCGCGCGAGCCACGGGCTTGCCTATTACCTCCGCTGGCAGATCGTGCAGGTGGTGCCGGGCGCCACCCTGCTGCCCGGCCCCGGCGAGACGCTGGCCGAGCATGTCGCGGCCATGGCGGAGGGCGATGTCGCCATCGTCTTCGCGCTGCGCCGGCGGGTCGCGGTGCTGCCGGAACTGCTGGCGCAGATGCGGGCGGCGGGTGTGCGCGTCGCGGTCATGACCAACAGCCACGCCGGCGAGCCGCTGCCTGCGACATGGACGGTGCGGTGCGATTCGCAGGCACCCGGGCCGCTCGACAACCATGTCGGGGTGATGGCCGTCTGCCATCTGCTGGCGACGCGGGTGATGGAGCAGGCCGGCGTCGAAGGGCGCCGTCGCCTGGCCACCATCCAGACCATCCACGACGCGCTCGCCGAGCTCTGAGTCGGGCAGAACGCTGCCGTTCCTGTAAGCGACTGCCTGTTCGATGGGCGGGGCCGCCGTTCCCGCCGCTGCGTCAGCCTTTGAGATCGTGAAAATAATTTTTCATGATTATCTGGCATTAAAATTGCTGAACATCTCTCCAGTCGGCTCCCGGATCCGGCCCCGCGCCTTGCCGCCCCGCGGCGCAAAGGCGGTGCGTGGCCTCCGCTGCCTGCGACAGCCAAGAACGGAGAGGAACATGATGAAGAAGCGTTGGATGGGACTTCTCGCCGCCGCCGCGCTCGGCGCGCTGATGGCGGGCCCGGCGAGCGCGCAGGGCACGCTGCGCATCGGCATGACGGCCTCCGACATACCGCTCACCACCGGCCAGACCGACCAGGGCGGCGAGGGCATGCGGTTCATGGGCTACACCGTCTATGACGGGCTGGTGAACTGGGACCTCACCAGCGCCGACAAGCCCTCCGACATCATCCCCGGCCTCGCGCTCGAATACGGGCTCGATCCGGCCGACACGACGAAGACGAAATGGATATTCAAGCTGCGCCCGGGCGTGAAATTCCATGACGGCTCGGACTTCAACGCCGACGCCGTGGTGTGGAACCTCGACAAGCTGCTGAAGAACGACAGCCCGCAATTCGACCAGCGCCAGTCGGCGCAGGGCAAGTCGCGCATCCCGGCGGTCGCCTCCTACAAGGTGATCGACCCGATGACGGTCGAGATTACCACCAAGGCCCCCGACGCGACGCTGCCCTACCAGCTCGCCTGGATCATGATGTCCTCGCCTGCGCAGTGGGAGAAGGTCGGCAAGAGCTGGGAAGCCTTCGCCAAGACGCCGTCGGGCACCGGCCCGTGGAAGCTCGCGAGCTTCGTGCCGCGCGAGCGCGCCGAGCTCGTCCCCTTCGCCGGCTATTGGGACACGACCCGCGTGCCCAAGCTCGACAAGCTGGTGCTGCTGCCGCTGCCCGAGCCGAACGCCCGCGTCGCCGCGCTCCGCGCCGGCCAGGTCGACTGGATCGAGGCCCCCGCCCCGGACGCGGTGGATTCGCTCAAATCCGCCAACTTCCAGATCGTCACCAATGCCTATCCGCACAACTGGACCTGGCATCTCTCGCGCGTCGAGGGCTCGCCCTGGAACGACATCCGCGTGCGCAAGGCCGCCAACCTCGCCATCGACCGCGACGGCATGAAGGAGCTGCTCGGCGGCCTGATGATCCCGGCGGAAGGGTTCTTCCCGCCGGGCCACCAGTGGTTCGGCAATCCCAGCTTCAAGCTGAAATACGATCCCGAGGCGGCCAAAGCGCTGCTGAAGGAAGCCGGCTACGGCCCGGACAAGCCGCTCGTCACCAAGGTGCTGATCGCCCCCTCGGGCTCGGGCCAGATGCAGCCGCTGCCGATGAACGAGTACATCCAGCAGAACCTCGCGGATGTCGGCATCAAGGTCGAGTTCGAGGTGGTCGAGTGGAACCAGCTCATCAACATCTGGCGCGCCGGCGCGAAGGATGCGAGCGCGCGCGGCGGCACGGCGATGAACTATTCCTACTTCATCCAGGACCCCTTCACCGGCTTCATCCGGCACCTCCAGTGCAACCTCGCCGCGCCCGCCGGCACCAACTGGGGCTATTACTGCGATCCCGAGATGGACGCGCTGTTCGGCGAGGTGCGCACCACCTTCGATCCGGTCAAGCAGACCGAGGTGCTCAAGAAGATCCACGAGAAATACGTGGATGAAGCGCTGTTCCTGATGGTGACGCACGACGTCAATGCGCGCGCCATGAGCCCGAAGGTGAAGGGCTTCGTGCAGGCGAAGAACTGGTTCCAGAACTTCTCCTCGATCACCATGGCGCCCTGAGCGCACGCGCGCCCGGCCCGCTCCGCCGGGTCCCGGGCGCGCGATCTCCTCGAAGCGTGAGCATCTCCCCGCCGCCCGGCCTTCCGCCGGCGCGCGGGGATCACGGCGCCGCCCCGGGAGCGGCGGCGCCTTTCTCGCAACGACATCGCCGGGGACCGCCATGCTCGCCTATATCGTCAAGCGCATCGTCTACGTGACGCCCGTCGCGCTCGGGGTCAGCCTCCTGTGCTTCCTGCTGGTGCATCTGGCGCCGGGCGATCCGCTCACCGCCATCATGCCGGTCGACGCCACCGCCGAGCAGCAGGCCGAGATGCGCGTCGCCTACGGCTTCGACAAGCCGCTGCCGGTGCAGTACGGCATCTGGCTGTGGAAGGTGCTGCACGGCGATCTCGGCAATTCCATCGCCTCGGGCCGGCCGGTGCTATCCGAGGTCGGGCGCGCGGTCGGCAATTCGCTGATCCTCGCCGCGGTCGCGACGCTGATCGGCTTCACCTTCGGCATCTTCTTCGGCTTCGTGGCGGGGTATTTCCGCGACAGCCCGCTCGACCGCACGGCGTCCGCCGTCTCGGTATTCGGGGTGAGCGTGCCCCATTACTGGCTGGGCATGGTGCTCGTCATCATCTTCTCGGCCGAATTGGGCTGGCTGCCCCCGACCGGGGCGGGGCCGGACGGCTCGGGCAACTGGGTGCCCGACCTCGAGCACCTGCGCTACATCATCCTGCCGGCGGTCACCATGTCGGTGATCCCGATGGGCATCATCGCCCGCACGGTGCGCGCGCTCGTCGCCGACATCCTCAACCAGGAATTCGTGCAGGCGCTACGAGCCAAGGGGCTCGGCGAATGGGGCGTGTTCAAGCATGTCGTGCGCAACGCCGCCCCGACCGCGCTGGCGGTGATGGGCCTCCAGCTCGGCTACCTGCTCGGCGGCTCCATCCTGATCGAGACGGTGTTCTCCTGGCCCGGCACCGGCTTCCTCTTGAACGCCGCGATCTTCCAGCGCGACCTGCCGCTGCTGCAGGGCACCATCCTCGTGCTGGCCATGTTCTTCGTCGCGCTCAACCTGATCGTCGACGTGCTGCAGACCGCCCTCGATCCGCGCATCCAGAGGAGCTGAGCCGATGACCGTCACGCTCGACATCGCCGACAACACGCAGATCCCCCAGCCGGTCGCCGCCAGCCGCGGCTACTGGGGCAACGTGCTGCACAAGCTGGTGCGCGATCCGGTGGCGATGGCCGCCCTCGCCATCCTGCTGATCATCGTCCTCGCCGCCATCTTCGCGCCCTGGGTGGCGCCGGCCGACCCCTACAAGGGCAACATGGTGCGGCGCCTGCGGCCGATCGGCTTCCCGGGCTATCCGCTCGGTTCCGACGAGCTCGGCCGCGACATGCTCTCGCGCCTCATCTATGGCGGGCGGCTGTCGCTGTTCCTCGGCGTCACGCCGGTGATCCTCGCCTTCTTCATCGGCTCGGCGATCGGCATCACCGCCGGCTATGTCGGCGGCTGGCTGAACTCGGTGATGATGCGCACCATCGACGTGTTCTTCGCCTTCCCCTCGGTGCTGCTGGCGATCGCGCTGTCGGGCGCGCTCGGCGCCGGCATCTTCAATTCGATCGTCTCGCTCACCGTGGTGTTCGTGCCGCAGATCGCCCGCGTCGCCGAGAGCGTGACGACGCAGATCCGCACCCGCGATTATGTCGAGGCCGCCCGCGTTTCGGGCGCGAGCGCCTTCACCATCGTGCGGGTGCATGTGCTCGGCAACGTCATGGGCCCGATCTTCGTCTACGCCACCGGGCTGATCAGCGTGTCGATGATCCTCGCCTCCGGCCTCTCCTTCCTCGGCCTCGGCGTGAAGCCGCCGGAGCCCGAATGGGGGCTGATGCTGAACACGCTGAGGACCGCGATCTATTCGCAGCCGATGGTGGCGGCGCTGCCGGGCGTGATGATCTTCATCACCTCCATCTCCTTCAACCTGTTCTCCGACGGCCTGCGCTCCGCCATGGAGGTCAAGCAATGAGCGTCATCACCGACAGCATGATCCCCGCGGGGATCGACCGCGGCGGCGCCGCCACGCCGCTGCTCGCCGTCAACGGCCTCGTCAAGCATTTCGGCCGCAAGGCGGGCTTCCTCACCAAGGCCGGGCCGGTGGTGCGGGCGGTGGACGGCGTCGATTTCACCGTCGCCAAGGGCGAGACGCTGGGCATCGTCGGCGAATCGGGCTGCGGCAAGTCGACCACCGCGCGCCTCGTCATGCAGATCATGAAGCCGGATGCCGGCGACATCCTGCTCGACGGCGAGGCGGTGGGCTCGACTGCTCTCGATCTCGGTGCGTTTCGCCGGCAGGTGCAGATGGTGTTTCAGGACAGCTACGCCTCGCTGAACCCCCGCCTCACGGTCGAGGACACCATCGCCTTCGGCCCGCGCGTCCACGGCGCGGGGCGGCGGCAGGCGGTCGAGCGCGCGCACGACCTGCTGCACCGCGTGGGCATGGAGCCGCGCCGCTTTGCCGGGCGCTACCCGCACGAGATTTCCGGCGGCCAGCGCCAGCGCGTCAATATCGCCCGCGCGCTGGCGCTGGAGCCGCGCCTCTTGATCCTCGACGAGGCGGTGTCCGCGCTCGACAAGTCGGTGGAGGCGCAGGTGCTGAACCTGCTGCTCGACCTGAAGGAGGAATTCGGCCTCACCTACATGTTCATCAGCCACGACCTCAACGTCGTGCGCTTCATGTCCGACCGGGTGATGGTGATGTATCTCGGCAAGGTCGCCGAGGTCGGCCCCTCCGACGACATCTTCGAGCGCACCGGCCACCCCTACACGCAGGCGCTGCTCGCCTCGATGCCCTCGATGGACCCGGACAACCGCACCGAGGAAGCGCCGCTGACGGGCGACCCGCCGAACCCGATCAACCCGCCGCCCGGCTGCCGCTTCCACACCCGCTGCAAATACGTCGCGGCGCTCTGCGGGCATGCCGAGCCGGAGCTGTTCGGGGCCGGCGAACACCGCACCGCCTGCCATCTCGCCAATCCGGAGTCGGGTCACCCCCGGCTCTCGGCCGCCTGAAGGAGGACGCGATGGCCAATATCGTCGAGGTCGAGAACCTCACCGTCGATTTCAAGGCGGGCCGCAAGTATATCCGTGCCGTCGCCGGCGTCGACCTGGCGCTGGCGCCCGGGGAAACCGTGGCGCTGCTCGGCGAATCGGGGTCCGGCAAGAGCGTGACGCTGCGCTCCCTCATGCGCCTGCACCCGAAGAGCGCGAGGATCGGCGGCAGGATCGAGGTGGAGGGGCGCAACGTGCTGGCGCTCTCGCCCGCCGATCTCGCCGCCTTCCGCGGCAGCATCGTCTCGATGATCTTCCAGGATCCGGGCCTCGCCTTCGATCCGGTCTACCGCATCGGCGACCAGATCGCCGAGGCGGTGGTGCGGCATGAGGGCGTCTCCCATGCCGAGGGCAGAAAGCGCGGGCTGGAGCTGTTCGAGCGCGTGCGCATTCCCTCGCCCGAGCGCCGGCTCGACAATTTCCCGCACGAGATGTCCGGCGGCATGCGCCAGCGGGCGATGATCGCGCTGGCGCTCGCCTGCCGGCCCAAGGTGCTGCTGGCCGACGAGCCGACCACCGCGCTCGACGCCACCGTGCAGATCCAGGTGCTGCTGCTGCTGCGCGAATTGCAGCGCGAGTTCGGCCTCGCCGTGGTGTTCGTCACCCACGACATCGGCGTCGCCGTCGAGGTCGCCGACCGCATCGCGGTGATGTATGCCGGACGCATCGTCGAGACCGGCGCCTGCGCCGACATCATCTGCAACCCGGCCCATCCCTACACGCAGGGTCTGCTGGCCTCGCGGGCGGGGCACGACCTCGCCAAGGGCAGCCGGCTGGAGGCCATCCCCGGCGCGCCGCCCGATCTCGCCAACCCGCCGCCCGGCTGCGCCTTCGGCCCGCGCTGCAACCGCGTCGCCGACGACTGCAAGGCGGTGACCCCGCCCATCGTGCCGCGCCGCGAAGCCGGCTATGTCGCCTGCCTGCACCCGGGCTGATCCCCGGGCGCAGCCTCGTTTCGTGTAGAACGACGTCCCGTGAAAGGGCCTCGGGCGATCCGCCGAGGCAGTTAAGTGCCATGCCTGTCCGTGCAAAGCCCCGCATTCTTCTCGTCAACCCCAACACCTCGCACGCGACCACCGATATGATGGTCGCCATCGCGCAGGAGGCCTTTGCCGGCCGCGCCGCGGTGGTCGGCGTCACCGCCGCGCGCGGCGTGTCGATGATTCTGGACGAGGCGGCGCTGGGCGCCTCGGTCGGGGCCGTGATCGAGGCGACGGGCGCGGCCGAAGGTTATGAAGGCGTCATCGTCAGCGCCTTCGGCGATCCGGGCCTTGCCGAACTGCGCGCCCGGCTCGAGGTGCCGGTCGCCGGCATCTGCGAGGCCAGCATGCGCGAGGCGGCGGAGGGCGGGCGCCGGTTCGGCATCGCCACGGTGACGCCGCTGCTGGTCGACATCTTCGCCCGCAAGGCCGCCATGCTGGGGATCGGCGACAGCTTCGTCGGCACGCGGCTGACGACAGGTGATCCGCTGGCGCTCGCCGCCGATCCGGTGCGGCTCGAGGCCGAACTCGCCCACGCCGTCGCGGCCAGCATCGCGCAGGACCGGGCGGAGGCGGTGATCATCGGCGGCGGCCCGCTGGGGCAGGCGGCGATCGGTCTCGCCGGCCGCTATCCGGTACCGGTCATCGCGCCGATCCCCTGCGCCGTGCGTGCGCTGACGCGCGATCTGGGCCTGCCGGCGGCCTGAGCCCGTTCAGCGCGCCTCGAATGGCAGGTTGCCCGTCGCCGCCGCGCCGCGCCCGTCGCGCAGCTCGACGAAAAGCCGGTAGCGGCCGGCCGGCAGCGGCCCGATCCGCGCCCCGGCGAGGTCGCCCGCGATCACCGCGCCGGTGATTTCCGCCGGCACGGTTTCGGCATCGCCGCCGATGCCGCGCGCGGTGCTCTCGGCCATCACCCGCCAGCGCACGTCGAGCGGGTCGCCGTCCGGGTCGAGCGCGCCGAGCACCACCGCACCGCCCGCAGCCGCCGGCCACGAGCCGAACGGCGCGCTCGGGTCATGGGCGAAGCGCAGTTCGGTGATGCGCGGCGCATGATTGCCGCCGGGCGTCGATCCGCCCCAGCTCCCCGCCAGCGCTTCCACGGTCTCGGTCCACTCGCCGGAGGGCAGGAACAGGCTGTGCCATGTCGGCGTCACCTCCTGCTTCTGGCCCCACAGGAACGCGACGATACCGACGCCGGTCGGCTCCAGCACGGCGAGATGGCGCCGCATCAGGATGGATTTCTGCGTCGAGGTCGGCTCGAACGGCGCGCCCCACGGCGTCGTCGCCGCCTGCCACTGGCCGAGCGGGCCGGCTTCGGTGATCACGATCGGCCCGGTCCAGCCCTGCGCGCGGGCGCGCCCGGGCACGCTGGGCAGCGCCTCGCCATAGGAATTCACGCCGAGCACGTCGATATCCGGCGCGCCGGCCATCAGGCGGCCGAGCTTGCCGCCGCCGAGCTCGGCCAGCACCGCCATCCGCGGGTGCTCGGGATCGAGCGACTTCACCAGCGCCGCCGCCGCCCCGATCGCCGGCCAGACCAGGGCGTCGTCGCCGTCGTCGAGGCCGACCTCGACCTCGTTGCCGATCCCCCACATCAGCAGCGCCGGATGATGCCGGTGGCGGCGCACCAGGGCGGCGAGTTCGTCGAGCTGGCGGGCGACGAAGCCGGCATCGGTATAGTCGGCGCCGAGCCGGGGATGGCCGAGCCAGAAGCCGACGATCACCTTGAGCCCCGCCGCCTGCGCCGCGTCGAGCGTCGCCGCCGGATCCTCGCCATAGGTGCGCAGCGTATTGCCGCCGATCATGGCCAGCAGCGGCAGCGGCCCGTTTCCCGTGGCGCCGCGCACGTGGAAGGGGTGACCCTCGACCAGCAGCCGGTCGCCCGAGACGCTCACCCGCGGCGGCACCTGCGCGACGGCGCGGGGCGCGAAGGGCAGGGCGCCGGCCGCGCTGCCGGCGAGCAGCGCGCCGCCCGCCTGCAGCACACTCCGGCGGCTGGCCGCGCGCTCAGCCATGCGACAGGCGGGCGCGATGCGCTTCGAGGTCGACCGGGCGGTCGGGGATGGTGAGCTGGAAGGTGGCGCCGATGGTGCCCGGCACCAGCTTGATGTCGCCGCCATGGGCGCGCATCAGCTCGGCGGCGATGGCAAGGCCGAGGCCCGTGCCGCCCCGCCGTGTCGAGCCCTGGAACGGTTCGAACAGATGCTGGCGCGCCCGCTCCGGCACGCCCGGCCCGGTATCGGACACCTCGATGATGACGATCGCGCCCTCCCGCCGGCCGGTGATGCGCACCTGGTCGCATGCCGCGTCGGTGGGCGCGCGGGCGCGCAGCGCCTGGATGGCGTTCCGCGCGAGGTTCAGCAGCACCCGGAACAGCTGGTCGGCATCGGCGTCGACGGTCAGGCCCCGATCGATCGATTCGACCCAGCCGACCGGGCGCTCGCCGTCGTCGAGGCCGACCGTGTCGCGTACCTCCGCGACCAGCGGTGCGAGCTCGATCATCCGCCGCTCGGGCGGCGGCTCCTGCGCCCGCCCATAGGCGAGCGTGTGCTCGCAATAGGCGATGGCGCGGTCGAGCGCCGCCATCAGCTTGGGCGCGAAACGCTGAACGGCCGGATCGCGGATCATCGCCAGCCGGTCGGAGACGAGATGGGCGGAGGCGAGCAGGTTGCGCAGATCGTGGTTGATCTTGGAGACGGCGAGGCCCAGCGCGGCAAGGTGGTTCTTCTGCTGCAGCGTCTCGGCGACGCGGCGCTGCATCGCGACGAATTCGCGCTCCGCCTGGCCGATCTCGTCATGGCGCGAGGCGCACGGATCGAGCGCCGGCACCTGACCCTCCGGCGCCTCGCGGAAGGCGATCATGCGCTGGGTGAGGCGCCGCATCGGCCGCACGAACATCCAGGCGAGGCCGAGATAGACGAGGCCGGCGGTGAGCGCCGAGATCAGCAGCGAGACCAGCAGGATGTTCCGCGAGAAGCGCAGCATCGCCTTGCGCAGCGGCGTCTCGCTCAGCACGATCTCGATGAAGTCGCCTCCGCGCGGGGCGCTGCCGACGACGCGGATGATGCGGCCATCGGAGGCCATCAACGTCTGGAACGCCTCGGTGGCCGCCGTCAGCGGGCCGACATCGCGGACATCGGCGTGATGATCGACCTCGGGCGGCATCTCCGAGCTCGCCAGCAGCCGGCGCGTATTGTCCTGCTTCAGCGCCACGGTGATGGCGCCGACGCTGTCGAGGAGTTCCTGGGTGAGCTTGGGCGGGATGGTGCCTTCGGGCGCGGCGTCGAGCACGAGCGCGGCGGTGCGCGCAGCGGCGAGCCGGTCCGACAGCCAGTTCAGCCGGAACGCCGAGATGGCGGGGACATAGATCAGGATCTCCGCCAGCATGACGAAGACGAGAATGAACAGCAGCAGTTTGCCCGACAGGCCGGGATGGGCCAGCCGCCATCGCGCCGGGCTTGCGGCGGTCGCGGTGGTTCCCAGCTGCGATCTCAGTTCGGTGAGGCGTTGCATGCAGTCCCGTATATAGGCGCGAGCGCGCGCGACGCCGCACCGTTGTGCCATTTTTTCGCAGTGTTTATGGGCATGATGATGGCGCCGGCTGTGGCGCGGGGGAGACGCTCCACCGCCCGCGCGCCGGGCGCGGCTTGCGCGGCGCGGGCGATGGCTCCATTTTAGCGGTACCGGCGGCAGCGTCCCGTCGGGCGGTGAATCGCTCGCGGGCATGCACTATCGGGGACCATGAACCGGCACTTCACGCCTGAGACCAGCCCTCCGCCGGTGGCCGCCTTCCAGGCGCTCGGCGGACGACCGGCCGCGGCCCAGTTCAAGGCGGCGCGCCGGCACAGCCGACGTGTGCGCTTCCTGCGGTTCTTTTTGCCGGCGGCCGTGCTGGTCGGGGGCGGCCTTGCCGCGGCCGTGGCCTATTTCGATCCGCTCAAGATCGCCATGGACCTGCCGTTCGATCTCGGCAAGGTGTCACTGTCGGGCAGCCGGGTGAAGATGGAGCTGCCCAAGCTCTCCGGCTTCACCGAGGACAATCGCGGCTACCGCATCACCGCCAGGTCCGCCTCGCAGGATGTGCTCCACCCCGACCAGATCGATCTCGAGCAGATCGAGGCGCGGCTCGAACTGGCGGAAAAAGGCTGGGCCGCTCTCACCGCCACCACCGGCCAGTACAACACCAAGTCGCAGCAGATGGTGCTGTCGGACGGCATCCGCGTCGACACCAGCGCCGGCTATGGCGGCAAGCTGGAGGTGGCGCGCATCGACGCCAAGACCGGCATCCTCGTCTCGGATCGCCCTGTCGAGCTGAGCTATCTCGACGGCCGTCTCACCGCCGACCATCTGGAAATCTCGCAGAAGGACGCGCGCGCCCTGCTCACCGGCAATGTGCATCTCGAATTCCGCATGCCGCCGCCCAAGAGCAACGACGCTGGCGGGGCGACCAAGCCGCCGGCGACCACCGGCAGCATCACGCCGGCGCCCGCCGCGGCGAGCGCGGCCAGCGCGTCGCCCGCGCGCGCGGGCCATGTGCCGCCGCTGCCATCACCGCGCCAACCTTGAGGGCGATATGCCGCCCCGATCCGCCCCGCAACGCCGACGTTTGAAGTTTCAGCGCATGATGCTCCGCCACGCCCTCGCCATTCCGGCGGCCGCCCTTGCGCTGTCGTTCGGCGCCTGCCTGCCTGCTCTGGCGCAGCAGAACGTGCCCAATGCGCTGCAGGGATTCGCCCGCAACCGGGCGCAGCCGATCAAGATCGACGCCAACAGCCTCGAGGTCCGCGACAAGGACAAGGCGGCGATCTTCTCCGGCAATGTCGTCGTGCAGCAGGGCGACACCACCATGCGCTGCAAGGAACTGGTCGTCTATTACACCACCAGTTCCAAGGGGCTCGGCGGCGATTCGGGCGCGGATGCCGACGCGACCAAGCCTGACTCCGCCAAGCCTGACGCGACCAAGCCCGATCCGGCGAAGACCGCGGCCGCCAAACCGGACGCCAACGCCAAACCGACCGGCAACGCCTTCGTCGCCGGCTCGCCCGTCGGCTCCTCGGCGATCCGGCGGCTGGAAGCCAATGGCGGCGTCATCATCACCACCAAGGAGCAGACCGCGACCGGCGACCAGGGCATCTTCGAGACCGCGAGCAACACCATCACGCTGGTGGGCAAGCCGGTGGTGCTGACGTCGGGTCCCAACGTCATCCGCGGCCAGCGCCTCACCGTCGACCTCGCCACCGGAAGCTCGCGCTTCGAGGGCGGGCGCGTCGAGAGCATCATCGTGCCGAACAGCGGCAAGGGCGGTGCCGGCCTTCCCTTCGGCAACAACACGCCGCCCGCCGGCGGTCCCGGCGCCAAGCCCGCCCGGTGAGGCGCGGCGCCTGACGCCGGCCGGAGCTGTGGCGGATCGCAGCGGGCGGGCGCCGCCTCGGGAGCCCGACGCCGCGTTTCCGGCCTGCTTTTTGCATCTCCCATTTGCCAGCACCGCCGAGACCGTCTATCACCCTCCGGGTGGTGTTTCCCGCCACGGAGGGTGCGTGTGAGGTTGTTCCCGATCTTCGGTCGCCGTGGGCGCGTTCCGGTCGCGGATGCGGCGGCGGATGGCTACCCGGAGTATGACGAGGACGACGACGGTTCGCAGGACGGCGCCGGTGGCCACCCGCCGCGCTACGAGCCGGATTCACGCTACGATCCGGATCCCCGTTACGACCCCCCCCACCAGCCCGATGCCCGCGATCATCGCGGCGCTACGCCCCATTACGGCGTCGACCCCACGCTCGGGGCCCGTCTCGCCACCGAGCCGGGACTGCTGGGCGCCTATGGCCTCGCCAAGAGCTATCGCGGCCGCAAGGTGGTGCGCGACGTCAGCCTCGATGTGCGGCGCGGCGAGGCGGTCGGCCTGCTCGGTCCGAACGGCGCCGGCAAGACCACCTGCTTCTACATGGTCACCGGTCTCGTGAAGGCCGATGCCGGGCGCATCGAGCTGGACGGCCACGACGTCACCCACCTGCCCATGTACCGCCGCGCCCGCCTCGGCATCGGCTATCTGCCGCAGGAAGCCTCGATCTTCCGCGGCCTCTCGGTGGAGGACAACATCCGGGCGGTGCTCGAGGTGGTGGAGCCGAACCGCCGCCGCCGCAACGCCCAGCTCGACGAGCTGCTGGAAGAATTCCGCATCACCCATGTGCGCAAGTCGCCCTCCATCGCCCTGTCGGGCGGCGAGCGGCGGCGCGTCGAGATCGCCCGCGCGCTGGCCAGCCGGCCGACCTTCATGCTGCTCGACGAACCCTTCGCCGGCATCGATCCGATCGCGGTGGGCGACATCCAGGCGCTGGTGCGCCAGCTCACCGAGCGCGGCATCGGCGTGCTCATCACCGACCACAATGTGCGCGAGACGCTCGGTCTGATCGACCGCGCCTACATCATCCATTCCGGCGCCGTGCTGATGGAGGGCTCGCCCGACGACATCGTCGCGAGCCCGGACGTGCGCCGCCTCTATCTGGGCGAGGAGTTCCGACTCTAGATGCCCGCGCACCTCGCCCGCTTCCCGTCCGCGCCATCCTGCGCCGCCAGCAGGACCGCTCCATGTCGCTAGGCCCGAGGCTCGAATTCCGCCAGACCCAGGCGCTGGTGATGACGCCGCAGCTGATGCAGGCCATCAAGCTGCTTCAGCTGTCCAATCTCGACCTCGTGGCCTATGTCGAGGCCGAACTCGAGCGCAACCCGCTGCTCTCCCGCCAGAGCGAGGACGAGGGCGGCGGCGCTGCCGAGGCCGAGCCGGAGCCCGCCCGTCCGGTCGAGGCGGAGGCGCGCGCCTCCGACTGGCTGGAGGACAACCTCCAGGGCAGCCGCTCGGAGATCGAGGCGCGGCTCGACACCGGTCTCGAGAACGTCTTTCCCGACGATGCCGGGCGCGACAGCCCCGTTCCCGCCCCGGCCGGCGAACCGCTCGGCTATTCCGAATGGGCCGGCGTCGGCTCGGGCGGGCGCGACGACGAGGGCTACAATCTCGAGGCCTTCGTCTCCGCCGAGACCACGCTCGCCGACCATCTGGAAGGCCAGCTCTCCCTCGCCCTGACCGATCCGGTGGACCGCCTGATCGGCCATCATCTGATCGACCTGATCGACGAGGCCGGCTACCTCAGTGCCGACCTCGCGCAGGTCGGCGAGAAGCTCGGCGCCCCGGCG
Organism: Ancylobacter terrae; assembly: GCF_045108345.1. Lineage (NCBI taxonomy): Bacteria > Pseudomonadati > Pseudomonadota > Alphaproteobacteria > Hyphomicrobiales > Xanthobacteraceae > Ancylobacter > Ancylobacter terrae. The sequence continues at coordinate 2,751,340 of NZ_JBJGXH010000001.1, read as the reverse complement.
CAACGTATCGAGCAGGTGCTGGCCGTCATCCAGACCTTCGATCCGCCCGGCATCGCCGCCCGTTCGCTCGCCGAGTGCCTCGCGCTGCAGCTGCGCGAGCGCAACCGCTACGACCCGGCCATGGCGGCGCTGCTCGCCCATCTCGAACTGCTGGCGCGCCGCGATTTCAGCCAGCTCAAGCGGCTCTGCGGCGTCGACGACGAGGATCTGGCCGACATGGTCGCCGAGATCCGGCGGCTGAACCCCAAGCCCGGCCTCGCCTTCGGCGGCGGCGTGGTGCAGCCGATCGTGCCCGACGTCTTCGTGCGCGGGGCCTCGGACGGCAGCTGGCTGGTCGAGCTCAATTCCGACACGCTGCCGCGGGTGCTGGTCAACCAGGCCTATTACGCCCGCATCTCCAAGACCGCGCGCAACGACCGCGAGAAGGCCTTCCTGACCGACTGCATCCAGACGGCGACCTGGCTGACCCGCTCGCTCGACCAGCGCGCCCGCACCATCCTGAAGGTGGCGAGCGAGATCGTGCGCCAGCAGGACGCCTTCCTGACCCACGGCGTGCAGCACCTGCGCCCGCTGAACCTGCGCATGGTCGCCGACGCCATCGGCATGCACGAATCGACCGTCTCGCGCGTTACCTCGAACAAGTACATGGCGACGCCGCGCGGCATCTTCGAGATGAAGTATTTCTTCTCGTCCTCGATCGCCTCGGCGGATGGCGGGGCGGCGCACTCGGCCGAATCGGTGCGCTTCCGGATCAAGAGCATGATCGACGCGGAAAGCCCCGACGACGTGCTCTCGGACGACACGCTGGTGCAGCGCCTGCGCGAGGCGGGCATCGATATCGCCCGCCGGACGGTCGCGAAGTACCGCGAGGCGCTGCGCATCCCCTCGTCGGTGCAGCGCCGGCGCGAGAAACAGGCCGCGCTCTCGGGAAGCTGATCGGTCCCGCGACAAAAAGCGCGCGGAGGTGTCATGAAACCTTATTCCGTAACGTCGTCGTCACTGCGGGAGCGCCCCATTACCGCAAATGCAACCAAAGAGTGTGCAATTGTGGCGCTCGGATGCCCTCGCGTCCGTTTCATTTGACACATTCCCTCGCGGCTCCTACCTGTTTACGTCACCGGCCGGGCAAGTTTGGGGGTTCGGGCGTGGAAGGCGGGGGCGTCCGGATCGCTCCGGCGGGACACGCCCCGGAAAGGGACTAGTCGCGATGCCGCTGCGCGTTTCGGGTAAGAATCTCGATATCGGCGAAGCCTTGAGGCAAAGGGTTTCCGATCGCATCTCCGAGGCTTTGGACAAGTATTTCGACGGCGGCTGGTCGGGCCACGTCACGGTGTGCCGTGACGGTTCCGGCTATCGGTCGGACTGTGCGCTGCACCTCGACAGCGGCCTGGTGATCCAGGCCCATGGCAACGCCCAGGATCCCTACGCCAGCGCCGACAGCGCGGTCGAGCGGATCGAGACCCGCCTGCGACGGCACAAGGATCGCGTGCGTCATCGGGCCGGCGCCGGCGCGAAGGTGGTGTCCGAGATCGGCGAGACCGCCGCGCTCACCGTCTTCTCGGCGCCCGACGACGAGGACGAGGAGGCGGTGCTCGACGGCTGGAGCCCGACCGTGGTGGCCGAGCAGACCACCAACCTGCCCAGCCTCGCCGTCAGCGACGCCGTGCTGGAACTGGACCTGACGGGCATGTCCGTGCTGGTGTTCCGGCACGCCGGCCATGGACGAATCAACGTCGTCTACCGGCGCACCGACGGACATGTGGGCTGGGTCGATCCGCCCGCGCGCCTGCCGGCGGAAGACATCCATTGAGGGGGCGGCCAAGCGATCGCCGGGCAACCCTTTCACGGGTTGCCCGTTGTTCCGTGCGCCGCGTCGCTTCCATTCGGAAATCCGTCCATGCCGCTCAATGACCTCGTCGCGCTCTCCGCCGTATTCCCGGCGCTGAGGGTCGCCAGCAAGAAGCAGGCGCTGCAGGAACTCGCCGCCCGCGCCGGAGAACTGATCAAGCGCGACGAGCGCGAGATCTTCGAGACGCTGAACCAGCGCGAGCGGCTCGGCTCGACCGGCGTCGGCAACGGCATCGCCATCCCGCACGGCAAGCTGCCCAAGCTCGACGGGCTGTTCGGGCTGTTCGCCCGGCTGGAGAAGCCGATCGACTTCGAGGCGCTCGATGGCGAGCCGGTCGATCTCGTCTTCCTGCTGCTGGCGCCGGAGGCGGCCGGCGCCGATCATCTCAAGGCGCTCGCCCGCGTGGCGCGGCTGCTGCGGGATCCGGCGGTCGCCCAGAAGTTGCGCGCCTCGCGCGACGCGGCGGCGATTCACGGCATCCTGATCGGCAACACCGCCTCCGACGCCGCCTGAGCGGCCGGCGTCCGGGCGGGCCTGGCGGCGGCGCTAGTCCTTCGCCGGAGCGGTGCCGCGCAGCCGCGCCAGCACGGCCTGGGGGCTCGCATAGGCTTCCTGGAGATCGACGCTCCAGTAGCGCAGCTCGTCGAGCGGGATCGGCTGGCCGGTCACCGCGCAGCGCACGAAGGTGCCCGGACGCACGACCCGGAAATCGCCGTCGAGATAACGGACCTCGGCTTCGCCGGAGGCGGGGGGGAAGCGTTCGAAGCGGTTCATGATCCGGTACTGCTTGTCGTTGGGGTCGTGACGTCGCGACGGACGACCCGGGATGATCGGGCGCCAGAATAGGGCGCCGGCGGGCCGGGGGGCAAGCGTCGGGGCCCCGCGCCCCCGGCCGGCGGGCCGCGTCGCCTCACTCGTCGAACAAGGTGGGTTGCACGTCGCCGCCGCGCAAGCCGCGCGCCGCCTTGCCACGCCGCGCGCCGCCGGCGGCGGGCGGGGCGGTCGGCGAGGCCGGCGGATCGCCCGCGGCAAGTGCGCCGATCTCCCCGTCCGCGAACTGGATGGCGAGCCGCGCCCCCGGCGCCACGCCCGCCGCGCGGTGCACCGGCGCGCCGGTCTCGTCCCGCACCAGCGCGAAGCCGCGCGCCAGCACGCCGCGATAGGAGAGCGCGCCGAGCAGCTGCCCCAGCGCGTCGAGCCGGCGCCGGCGCTCCGCTACCAGTCGCGCGAAAGCCGGCGCCAGCCGGCCCTCCGCGCCCGCCACCTTCTCCCGCGCGCGGCCGATCCGCTCGGCATGGGTCAGGGCGTTGCGGCGGAACGCACCGGCGAGCCGCGCCGCGAACAGGTCGTAGCGCTCGCGCCGGCGCGCGACGAGGTTCGCCAGCCGCTCCGGCCCCAACCGCCCGGCGAGGCGCGCGAAGGCCAGCCGGTGCAGCGCGGTCGAGGCGCGCAGCGCGCGCGGCAGCCGCTGCCCGGCCGTATCGAGCCGCTGGCGCGGCACCGCGAGCAGCATGTCGGCGCTCGGCAGCAGCCGGGCCAGCGCCCGGAGGTCGCTGCGCCGGCGGTCCCGCGCCCGCAGTTCGGCCGCGCGCAGCCGCGCATGCAGCCGGCCGGTCTCGGCGGCGAGGTCCGCCCGCACCGGCACCGCCATCTCGGCCGCGGCGGTGGGGGTGGGGGCGCGCACGTCGGCGGCGAAGTCGATCAGCGTCACGTCGGTCTCGTGGCCGACCGCGGCGATCAGCGGGATGGCGCTCGCCGCCGCCGCCCGCACCACGCTCTCGTCGGAGAAGCCGAGCAGGTCCTCCAGCGAGCCGCCCCCGCGCGCGACGATCAGCACGTCGGGGCGCGGCAGCCGCCGCCCGCCGGCCAGCGCAAGCCCTTCGGGCGGGATGGTGTTGAATCCGGCGATGGCCGCGCTCACCTCGGCCCCGGCGGTCTCCCCCTGCACCCGCACCGGCCAGACGATGACCCGGCGCGGGAAGCGGTCGGCGAGCCGGTGCAGGATGTCGCGGATCACCGCTCCGGTCGGCGAGGTGACGACGCCGATCACCTGCGGCAGGAAGGGCGGGCGCCGCTTGCGGGCGGCGTCGAACAGCCCCTCGGCGGCGAGCCGGCGCTTCCGCTCCTCCAGCATCGCCATGATCGCGCCGGCGCCGGCGAATTCGATCTGCTCGATGACGATCTGGTAGGCGGACTTGCCGGGAAAGGTGGTGATGCGCCCGATCGCCACCACCTCCAGCCCCTCCTCGGGGCGCACCCGGAGGCGCGAGAACGTGCCCTTCCACACCACCGCGTCGAGCCGCGCGCCGGAATCCTTCAGGCTGAAATAGGCGTGGCCGGAGGAATGCGGCCCGCGATAGCCGGAAATCTCGCCGCGCACCCGCACATGGCCATAGGCATCCTCCACCGTGCGCTTCAGCGCGGCGGAGATTTCCGTGACCGTCCAGTCCGGGTTGTTCGAGGGCGGCGATTCGGCGGGGGTGTCGAGCATCTCGGAGTGATAGTCGGATTTGCCGGAGGCGGGAACCGCGCGCATCCGTTCACCGGCTCACGAGCGTCTCGAGACGAAGGCCGCGCCTCGCCGTTCGGGTGTTCCGCCCGCCGTCATGGCCGTCACCGGACGCGATCCGGGGATCAGTCCCGGCCATCAACGTCTTTCCTTCCCGGCGGCCGAAGGCGTGGATCCCCGGGACACGCCCGGGGATGACGACTTTTCAATCAATACGTCATCCCGGCCGCAGGCGAAGCCGGAGAGCCGGGATCGTTATCCGAGCAGGGCTCCCGATCCCGGATACGGCCCGACGGCCGTACGGGATGACGACGGAGGCGGGGCGCAGGGGGCTGGCGGACGCACGGCGCCGCCTTGATCCCCATCACCTCCCGGAATAGGTTGCGCGCCGCCTCACAACCCGCCGGTTTCTCCATGATCGACCCGACGCTGCCCCCGCACATGCGCCCCGACCGCTCCTTCCAGGGGCTCATCCTCGCGCTCCAGCGCTTCTGGGCGGACAAGGGCTGCGTCATCCTCCAGCCCTACGACATGGAGGTCGGCGCCGGCACCTTCCACCCGGCCACCACGCTGCGCGCGCTGGGGCCGAAACCGTGGAAGGCGGCCTATGTCCAGCCCTCGCGCCGGCCGAAGGACGGGCGCTACGGCGAGAACCCCAACCGGCTGCAGCATTATTACCAGTACCAGGTGATCCTGAAGCCGAGCCCGCCGGACCTGCAGGACCTCTACCTCGCCTCGCTCGACGCCATCGGCGTCGACCTGAAGCTGCACGACGTGCGCTTCGTCGAGGACGACTGGGAGAGCCCGACGCTGGGCGCCTGGGGCCTCGGCTGGGAATGCTGGTGCGACGGCATGGAAGTCTCGCAGTTCACCTATTTCCAGCAGGTGGCCGGCATCGAGTGCGCCCCCGTCTCGGGCGAGCTCACCTATGGCCTCGAGCGGCTCGCCATGTATGTGCAGGGCGTGGAGAACGTCTACGACCTCAACTTCAACGGCCGCGAGGGTGCCGAGAAGGTCACCTATGGCGAGGTCTTCCTGCAGGCCGAGCAGGAATATTCGCGGCACAATTTCGAGCACGCCGACACCGACATGCTGTTCGAGCAGTTCAAGATGGCCGAAAGCGCGGCGGCGAAATATCTCGAAGCCGGGTGGAACGACGACAAGAGCCGCCATCTCATGGCGCAGCCGGCCTATGACCAGTGCATCAAGGCGAGCCACATCTTCAACCTGCTGGACGCGCGCGGGGTGATCTCCGTCACCGAGCGGCAGAGTTATATCGGCCGGGTGCGCGAGCTTTCCAAGGCCTGCGGCGCCGCCTGGCTGGCCACCGCCGCGGGTGGAGCGGCGTCCCCCTCGCTCTGAGGGCTCACGCCATCATCGCGGCGGCCGCGGCGGTCGAGCCGTCGAAGATTTCGGTCCACTCCACGGCCGTGCCGCCCTCGAAGCGCCAGAGATGGGCGACGGCGGTGGTCGCGGTGCGGCCGGTGGCGCGGAACTCCCAGCTCGTCTCGCCGAACATGGCTATGCGCTCGCCCTCGGCGACGAAGGTGATCGGCCGGAAACAAAGCATCCGCCAGGCGCCGCGCAGCGCGTCGAAATAGGCGATCAGCCGCTCCCGCCCGCTGCCCGGACGGGTGAATTCGAGCCCGGGCTCGCTGGCGGCGATCGGGTTCAGCACGATGTTGTCGTCCACCAGCGCGAGCCACATGCCGATATCCTCGGCCTTGCAGCGGTCCCAGGCGGCATAGGCCGCCTTGAGGCGCGCGAGATCGCTCCCCTCCTGCATCCCCACATCCCCCATGATCCGGAAATGCCACTATTGCGCGCGCCCGCCCCGGCGTCCATCGCGGCATCGCCCGAACCGCGCGGATGCGAGCGAAAGGGAGAAGCAATCCTTAAGGCGGCCATGCCTAGTCTGGCACCTCCCAGCCGCCCCCCGGAGCTGCCATGACGTCCGCCGTGACCGCCGTGCCCGACCCCGCCCTGGCCGCCGGGGCCGGCGAGAACCGCCACGCCGAGGTACCGCACGGCACCGGCGCCTCGCCGGGCACCATGACCGCCGGCGCGCTCGGCAACATGCTCGAATGGTATGATTTCGGCGTCTACGGTTTCTTCGCCACGCTGTTCGCGCAGAACTTCTTCCCCGCCAGCGATCCGCTCGCGGGCCTGCTCGCGGCCTTCGGCGTGTTCGCCGCCTCCTTCCTGATGCGCCCGATCGGCGGCATCGTGTTCGGCCATGTCGGCGACCGCTACGGGCGCAGCGTCGCGCTCTACGTCTCGGCCGGGATGATGACGCTCTCCACCGTCGCCATCGGCCTGCTGCCGACCTATGCGACGATCGGCGAGGCCGCGCCGCTGGCGCTGCTGGGTTTGCGCCTGCTGCAGGGGCTGTCGATCGGCGGCGAATATTCCATGTCCGCCATCTTTCTCGCCGAGAGCGCGCCGCCACGCCGGCGCGGCCTCGTCACCTCGCTCGCCGGCTGCGGCGTGGGCGGGGGCACGCTGATCGGCTCGGGCACCGCCGCGCTCACCGCCAGCCTGATGAGCCCGGAAGACCTCGCCGCCTGGGGCTGGCGCCTGCCGTTCCTCGCCGGCATCGTGCTCGGCGGCGCCACGCTGGTGCTGCGCCGCGCCGCGCTGGCCCATCCCGCTCCGCGCAAGCCGATCGACGAGGCGCGCGGCCTGCCCTTCGTCGCCGCGCTGCGCGAGGACGGCCGGGCGATGCTGCACGCCATGGTGCTGAACCTCGCGCTCGGCTCCGGCTTCTACGTGCTGTTCGTCTACCTCACCACCTTCATGCAGCAGGTCGACCGCTTCACCGCCGCCGAGGCGCTGCGCGTCAACACGCTGGCCATGCTGGGCCTGCTGGTGATGCTGCCGCTCTTCGCCGGCCTTTCCGACATCATCGGCCGCAAGAAGGTGATCGTCGGCGCGCTGGCCGGCATGGTCATGTTCACCTGGCCGCTGTTCCGGCTGATCAATGGCGGCGACCCGCAGCAGGTGCTGCTCGGCCAATTGGGCTTTGCGGTGCTGACCGCCGCCTATTCCGGCTCGATCCCCGCGACGCTGGCCGAGATGTTCCGCCCGGCGACGCGCTGCTCGGCGCTGTGCTTCGCCTATAATCTGCCGCTCGGCCTCGTCGGCGGCACCGCGCCGATGGTGGCGGTCTATCTGGTCGACCGCCAGCACGACCCGATGGGGCCGGCGGTCTATCTCATCGGCATCGCCCTGCTTTCGCTGCTGGCGGCGCTCGCCCTGAAGGACCGCACCGGCACGGCGCTGAACTGAGCGCGCCTCGCGCGTATTTCCATCCCGCCGCCGCTCGTGCTAGGCGTCCGCAACCCTTTTGAGAGGCGCGCGGCGCGGCCCGCCGCCCTGCCGCGACGAGTGCCCGATGCCCGATCTTCTGCTCGAACTCTTCAGCGAGGAAATCCCCGCCCGCATGCAGGCGCAGGCGGCGGAGAACCTGCGCAAGCTCGTCACCGACGCGCTGGTGGAGCGCGGCCTGACCTATGAGGGCGCCAAGGCCTTCGTCACCCCGCGCCGCCTCGCGCTCGCCGTGCACGGCCTGCCGGCGAACCAGCCCGACACGCATGAGGAGCGCAAGGGCCCGCGCGTCGGCGCCCCGGAAGGCGCCATCGCCGGCTTCCTCAAGGCGGCGGGGCTCGCCTCGATCGAGGAGGCGACGATCGAGACGGACCCCAAGAAGGGCGCGTTCTACGTCGCCCGCATCCACAAGCACGGCCGCCCGACGCCGGACGTCGTCGCCGAGATCGTGCCCGACATCGTGCGCGCCTTCCCCTGGCCGAAATCGATGCGCTGGGGCGCCGCCTCGGCGCAGGCCGGCTCGCTGCGCTGGGTGCGCCCGCTGCAGTCGATCCTGTGCACCTTCGGCCCGGAGACCGAGGAGCCGGAGGTGGTGCGCTTTTCGGTCGACGGCCTCGAATCCGGCGACGTCACCTATGGCCACCGCTTCCTCTCCCCCGGCCCGATCAAGGTGCGCCGGCTGGAGGACTGGCTGTCGAAGCTGGAGGCGGCCCATGTCGTCGCCGACCGCGAGCGGCGCAAGGACATCATCCTCGCCGACGCCAAGGACCTCGCGCTGGCGCAGGGCCTGGAGCTGATCGAGGATGCCGGGCTGCTCGACGAGGTCGCCGGCCTCGTCGAATGGCCGGTGGTGCTGATGGGCACCTTCGATGAGGCCTTCCTCGACGTGCCGGACGAGGTGATCCGCGCCACCATCCGCGCCAACCAGAAGTGCTTCGTGCTGAAGGATCCGGCGACGGGCCGGCTGGCGAACCGCTTCATCCTGATCGCGAACCTTGCCGCCAGCGACGGCGGCGCGGCCATCGTCGCCGGCAACGGCCGCGTCATCCGCGCCCGGCTCTCCGACGCCAAGTTCTTCTGGGACACCGACAGGAAGACCAACGCGACGGTGCCGCTGGAAGAGCGGCTGGAGAAGTTCGCCAACGTCACCTTCCACGAGAAGCTCGGCTCGCAGCTGGAGCGCATCCGGCGCATCGCGAAGCTGGCGCGCGAACTCGCGCCCGTGGTCGGCGCCGACCCGGACCTCGCGGAGCAGGCCGCGCTCTACGCCAAATCCGACCTGCGCACCGAAGTCGTCGGCGAGTTCCCGGAAGTGCAGGGGCTGATGGGCAAGTATTACGCCCGCCTCGAAGGTCTCCCCGAGGAAATCGCCCTCGCGGCCGAGGAACACTACAAGCCGCAGGGCCCCACCGACCGCGTGCCGACCGCGCCAGTCTCGATCGCCGTGGCGCTCGCCGACAAGATCGATACGCTGGTCGGCTTCTGGGCTATCGACGAGAAGCCGACCGGGAGCAAGGACCCCTATGCGCTCCGCCGGGCCGCGCTCGGCGTGGTGCGGATCGTTTTGGAGAATGGGCTGCGGGTGGGATTGAATTCACAGCTATGCCTCGCGGTTGAGCCCACGCTTCGCGTGTTGTTTCCGTTCAAATTGGCAAATGCATACGCGCATTTTAACGCCGTGAAGGCTCGCTTTGATATCGGGCTTGTTGATCTGGTGCTTTCGGCCTTTGAGGCGAGTAACGAGGTCGGCGTTAAAAAATTCTACGATGAACGGAGCAAGCAAATTGCCTCCGACCTTCTCTCCTTCTTCGCCGACCGCCTGAAAGTCCACCTGCGCGACCAAGGCGCCCGCCATGACCTCGTGGATGCCGTCTTCGCGCTTCCGGGCCAGGACGACCTCCTCCTCGTCGTCAAGCGCGTCGAGGCGCTCGGGCGCTTCCTCGCCACCGAGGACGGGAAGAACCTGCTCGCCGGCACCAAGCGCGCGGCGAACATATTGCGCATCGAGGAGAAGAAGGATGGTGCGACCTATGACGGCGGTGTCGATCTCGTCCTGCTCGCCGAGCCGGAAGAACTGGCACTTGCCGATGCCATCGCGGCCGCCGGCCCGCGCATCGACGAGGCACTCAAGCGCGAGGATTTCGAGGCGGCCATGGCGGTCATCGCCACGCTGCGCGCCCCTGTTGACGCCTTCTTCGAGAAGGTGACGGTGAACGCGCCTGATCCGAAGGTGCGCGCCAACCGCTTGGCGCTGCTCGCCGACATCCGCCGCGCCACCCGCGCCATCGCCGATTTCGACCTGATTCAGGGGTAGGGCAGGGGCGCCGTCCTCATGAGCCTGATCCACAACGAGCGCACCAAGCTGACGGCGACGCTGCTGAACAATGTCGCCGCCGCCATGTTCATCACCGGCGGCATCGGGCCGATCGTCACCCTGTCCTATGGACTGCCGGGACCGAGCGGCGGCTGGTCGGCGCTCGGCATCACCGCCATTTGGATTCTGAGCGGTTCGGCCATACATTACATGGCACGAGGGCTGCTGAAGGGAATGAAGCCATGACCGCCGCAATGCTCGCGTGGTACGGCGCCCCGCTCATGATGCTGGCCGCGTGCTACGCCCTGTTTCTCGCCGCCCGGGACACCGGCCGCCACGCGGGACCGGCCGAGTAGCGCCCGCCCCGCGGGAACCTTGCCGCGCGCGCGGCGTTCAGGGAGGGCCACACAGGAGTACCCTCCATGACCGTCAACATCGTCGCCATCCAGCCCGTCGTCGCGCTCATCGCCGGCATCCTCATCCTGGTGATGCCGCGCCTGCTGAACTACATCGTCGCGCTCTACCTGATCTTCATCGGCGTGGTCGGCCTGCTCGGCCATATGTGAGCCGGAGGGCGCGGGCCGCCCGCCCGCGCCCGCGCCGTCACGCGCTCTTGCGCGCGGCGTCGACGCTCCACGGGCCGGGACCGGCGACGAAGAGATACAGGAACACGAAGCACAGCACGACGGCGAGGTTGCCGCCATTGTTGACCGGGAAGAAGTCGCGCGCCGCGTGCGAGATGAAATAGGCGCAGGCCATCAGCCCCGACAGCACGAAGGCGGTCGGCCGCGCGAACAGCCCGACCAGCAGCAGCGCCCCGCCGACGAGTTCGATGATGCCGGCGACGCCCGGAAGCGACAGCCCGGCGAGGCTCACCCCGCTCATCTGCGTCTGCGGGAAGCCCAGCACCTTGGTCATGCCGTATTGCAGCAGGACCAGCGCGGAAACGATGCGCAGGACGCTGAGCAGGCGCGGTGCCCATCCCGCAAGACCGTCATTGTTCATGATTTTAACCCCGATTGTGGAAAATAGCCCCGACCGCGCAGAAGCTGGCCCAGGGTACGGAAGTAATCAACGGCCCGCGCGCTCACGATCCGGTGGGTGGAAAAAGCCCGAAGGGCGCACATTGCACTGCAAAAGTCAGATTGAACGGAGCGTCACGACACGGTAATGCTCCCACCGCCTCCTCTTCCCCCACAAGGGTTTTTCCGACATGGCGAAATGGGTCTACACCTTCGGCGACGGCTCCGCGGAAGGTTCCGCCGACATGCGCAACCTGCTTGGTGGCAAGGGCGCGAACCTTGCGGAAATGTCGAATCTGGGGCTGCCCGTGCCGCCCGGCTTCACCATCACCACCGAGGTCTGCACCTGGTATTACGCCCACGGAAAGACCTACCCGGACGATCTCAAGGCCCAGATCGACGCCGCGCTCGCCTATGTCGGCGGCCTCGCCGGGCGCACCTTCGGTGATCCGGCGAACCCGCTGCTGGTCTCGGTCCGCTCGGGCGCCCGCGCCTCGATGCCGGGCATGATGGACACCGTGCTGAACCTCGGCCTGAACGACGTCACCGTCGAGGCGGTCGCGGCCTCCTCCGGCGATGCCCGTTTCGCCTATGACAGCTACCGCCGCTTCATCCAGATGTACTCGAACGTGGTGCTCGATTTCCCGCACCATCACTTCGAGGAAGTGCTGGACAGCTTCAAGAGCGACAACGGCTATACGCTCGACACCGACCTGTCGGCCGACGACTGGAAGGAGATGGTGAAGCGCTACAAGGAGCTGGTCGCGCACGAGCTCGGCAAGCCCTTCCCGCAGGATCCGTTCGACCAGCTCGCCGGCGCCATCGGCGCGGTGTTCTCCTCCTGGATGAACCAGCGCGCCATCGTCTATCGCCGCCTCCACGCCATCCCCGAGAGCTGGGGCACGGCGGTGAACGTGCAGGCCATGGTGTTCGGCAACATGGGCGAGACCTCCGCCACCGGCGTCGCCTTCACCCGCAACCCGTCCACCGGCGAGAATGCGCTCTATGGCGAGTTCCTGATCAACGCCCAGGGCGAGGACGTGGTGGCGGGCATCCGCACCCCGCAGAACATCACCGAGACCGCGCGCATCGCCGCCGGCTCCGACAAGCCCTCGATGGAGAAGGCGCTGCCCGAGGTGTTCACCGAGTTCCAGCGCATCGCCGGCGTGCTCGAGGGGCACTACCGCGACATGCAGGACCTCGAATTCACCGTCGAGCGCGGCAAGCTGTGGATGCTGCAGACCCGTTCGGGCAAGCGCACCGCCAAGGCCTCGCTGCGCATCGCGGTCGAGCTCGCCGATGCCGGCGTCATCACCCGCGACGAGGCGATCGCCCGCGTCGATCCCGCCGCCCTCGACCAGCTGCTCCACCCGATGCTCGACCCCAAGGCCGACAAGACGGTGATCGGCACCGGCCTGCCGGCCTCGCCGGGCGCCGCCTCGGGCGAGATCGTCTTCTCCGCCGACGAGGCGGAGCTGCTGAAGACGCAGGGGCGCAAGGTCGTGCTGGTGCGCATCGAGACCTCGCCGGAAGACATCCACGGCATGCACGCGGCGGAGGGCATCCTCACCACCCGCGGCGGCATGACCTCGCATGCGGCGGTGGTCGCGCGCGGCATGGGCAAGCCCTGCGTCTGCGGCGCCGGCACCATCCGCGTCGACTACGCCTCGGGCACGCTCACCTCCGGCGGCGTGACGCTGAAGAAGGGCGACATCCTCACCATCGACGGCGGCACCGGCCAGGTCATCGCCGGCGCGGTGCCCACGCTCCAGCCCGAGCTGTCGGGCGAGTTCGCCACGCTGATGGGCTGGGCCGACGGCGTGCGCCGGCTGAAAGTCCGCGCCAATGCCGAGACCCCGCTCGACGCGCGCACCGCGAAGAACTTCGGCGCCGAGGGCATCGGCCTGTCGCGCACCGAGCACATGTTCTTCGACGGCGACCGCATCCGCTCGGTGCGCGAGATGATCCTCGCCGACGACGAGAAGGGCCGCCGCGCGGCGCTGGCGAAGCTCCTCGCCGCCCAGCGCTCGGACTTCCAGCAGCTGTTCGAGATCATGGACGGCCTGCCGGTCACCATCCGCCTGCTCGATCCGCCGCTGCACGAGTTCCTGCCGCACACCGAGGCGGAGATCGCGGAGGTGGCCGCCGGCCTCGGGGTGAGCCCGCAGAAGCTCGCCGCGCGCAAGCGCGAGTTCGACGAGTTCAACCCGATGCTCGGCTTCCGCGGCTGCCGTCTCGCCATCGCCTTCCCGGAGATCGCCGAGATGCAGGCCCGCGCCATCTTCGAGGCGGCGGTGGCGGCGCAGAAGTCGACCGGCAAGCCGGTGGTGCCGGAGATCATGGTGCCGCTGATCACCGGCAAGAAGGAGTTCGACCTCGTCAAGGCCGACATTGACGGCGTGGCGAAGAAGGTCGAGGCCGAGACCGGCACCAAGCTCGACTATCAGGTCGGCACCATGATCGAGCTGCCGCGCGCCGCGCTGAAGGCGGGCGAGATCGCCGAGACGGCCGAGTTCTTCTCCTACGGCACCAACGACCTGACGCAGACCACCTACGGCATCTCCCGCGACGACGCCGGCACGTTTCTGGGCACCTACATCGCCAAGGGCATCTTCGAGGTCGACCCGTTCGTGTCGATCGACGTCGACGGCGTCGGCGAGATGGTGAAGATCGCCACCGAGCGCGGCCGCGCGGTGCGCCCCAAGCTCAAGCTCGGCATCTGCGGCGAGCATGGCGGCGACCCCGCCTCGGTTGCCTTCTGCGAGGAGGTCGGGCTCGACTACGTCTCCTGCTCGCCCTTCCGCGTACCGATCGCCCGCCTCGCGGCGGCGCAGGCGGCGCTGAAGACGCAGGCCGCCTCGCAGGCCTGACGCCCCATCCGCTCAAACGCAACGGCCGGCCCCGCACATGCAGGGTCGGCCGTTTTCGTTCGCGGCCTTCACCGTACCAGCGGCGCGATCACCTCCGGGCCGGTGATCGGCAGCCTGACGATCTCCTTGCCGTCGATCGCCATGCTCATCAGGTCGAGCACGCGGATCTGGCTGTTCTCATAGGTGCGGAAGTGGAAGCGCCGGGCGGCGAGGTCGCTCGCCGTGGTCCACAGCGTGTAGTCGGCGACGATGTTGCCGTGTGCGTCCTTGGCGCCGTCCCGGGCCGAGCCCTTGGGGATGTCGAACTGGTTCAGCACATGGAAGAGCTGCAGCACGGTGGCGGGGCCGGTCGGCTCCTTGAACACCGACTGGCTGAAGGCGACGGCCCGCACGAAGCGCGAGGGCGGGGTGAAATCGCCCGGCAGGCCGAGCATGCCCGAGCCCTGTCCGGTCGGCTGCAGCGTCACCGTGCCGAGCTTCACCGGCGGCGCGTTGGTCATGGAGAAGTTCACATAGTTGCGCAGGTTGGTCATGTGCCAGCCGAAGGCCGGCGAGTTGGTGACGACGCCGAGCGGGTTGTCGTGCACGTTCAGCGTGCCGTCGACATATTCGATCACGATCGACTGCCCGCTCGCATCGTGCAGCACATAATGCGCCTCCGGCGCGAAGCCCCAGGCCGGGAACAGGACGGAGGGCACCACGATGGCACCGAGGCCGGCCTTCACCTCCGCGACGCTGGCGAAATTCTCCAGCGCCCAGGACAGCACCTCCCATTGCGAGATGGTCCTGCCGGCATCCGCTGGCGCGTAGGGCATGTAGCCGGCCGAGCCGGGGAAATAGAACATGCCCCCCGCCAGGCCCTTCTCGTTCAGCCCGTCGAACAGCACCGGCAGCCCGGCGCCGTTCAACCCGACGCTGGCGTATTTCGCGGCCCATTTCAGCCCCGGTTTGCCGTCCGGCGTCGTGCCGGTGCGGGCGTATCCGCGCGGCACCATCATCGCCTCGGAATTGAGCTCCATGGCGAATTCCATGGTGCGGCCGTAGACGACGGTCCCGTCCGAGGCGACGAGGCGGATGCCCGTGCAGGCCTGCGCCACCGGCGCGGCGCCGGCGGCGAGCATCGCGGCGATGCCGAGGACGGCGGCGAAGCGGCGGATGGACGGTTGGGCGATCATGGGCAGCCTCCCTGTTGCCGGCGCGATGTCGGGCGATCCGCCGTTTGCCCGGCGTTTTCCGTTCCCGAATCCGGGGGCCGGTTCGCCGCGGCGCCGCCAACCCTAGAGATTCCGCGCGCGCCCACAACGAGTTCGCACGGACAGGGTTGACGAGGGATCGCGGCCACCGCGAGAGGGCACCCCGGTGTGGTCTATCCGGTCCCGGCGGGCGCCGACGCCGCGAAAACGGGCCGGACACCTTCCATTTTGCGATCGCAACCCCATATGAAGCGTCCCGCTGATGGGATGACAGCAACCGCGGCAGCCCTATGCCGCCTGGATTGGACAGGATTTGCAGGTTCTCGTTCGCGACAACAATGTCGACCAAGCCCTCCGCGTTCTGAAGAAGAAGATGCAGCGCGAGGGTGTTTTCCGCGAGATGAAGGCGCGGCGCTCCTATGAGAAACCGTCAGAGCGCCGCAACCGCGAAGAAGCCGAGGCGGTGCGCCGCGCCCGCAAGGCCGCCCGCAAGCAGGCCATCCGCGACGGCCTGATCGCCGCCCCCAAGAAAAAGCCGCTGCCCGGCCGTGAGCGCCCGGCCCCGTTCGCCGCCGCGCCGGCCGAAGCAAAATAAAGCGCGTGCGGGGTTGCTTTATGCCTCCCCGCACTATAAGTGTTACGCATCGATCTTGTACGTTGAACTTTGTTTTGCGCCCCGCGCGCACCGGCGAAATTCCTCTCAAATCGATGGCAACGTGACGATCGCCTCGCGGCGATCGAACGGTTCTTCATGTCTCAACGAAAGGAATTCGTCATGGCGACGGGTACTGTGAAGTGGTTCAACGGCCAGAAGGGCTATGGTTTCATTCAGCCGGACAACGGCGGGTCGGACGTGTTCGTCCACATCTCCGCTGTCGAGCGCGCCGGCATGACCGATCTGCGTGACGGTCAGAAGGTTTCCTTCGAGATCGAGTCCGACCGCCGCACCGGCAAGCAGAGCGCCGGCAGCCTCAAGGCTGCGTGAGCATGTGCGCCCTCGGCGACTGACCACGGATGTACTGGCAGCGCCGACGCGCACGAGGGAAGGCCGGGTTGATCCCGGCCTTTTTCATTTTCTGAAGGAGGAAAGGCGATGACCCGTCGCGACGATATGTTCAAGCCGCATCTCTCCAAGACCGAAAGCAAGGCCGAGCAGGTTTCCCGCATCGCCAAGTCGATGATCGAGCAGGAGATCGCCAGCCGCGACGCCAAGACCGCCCGCCTGCGCGCCGCCCGCCTCGCCCGCGAGGCCGCCGAGGCGCCCCCCGAGCAGGCCGCGCCCCGCCCCGCCCGCGCCCCCACCCCCCGCCGCAGCCGGCAGTAGGGGAGGGGCGCTCGCTCGGGGCCGCGGGGCAACCGCCAATTATCGGCACGGCGGCATAGTCAAGGTGGGCGGGGCTGTGGTCATTCCGGCACCGTCGCGAAGGTCTCACCTCGTCGAGAACCGCGTCGGATTCCCGACGGCCAGCCGCGCCGTCCGGTCGAATGTCTCAACAAGGAAGGGCGCGCTTGGCCCTTTCAGCCCGCGAGATGGATAACGGAGTGCATAATTGGTTCGGCTTCCATGAAGAGAAGCTAGGTTCTTAACCTGCTCTTCGAGCAATTCCGTTGTGCATATATTTCCACCATCCCATCTACCAGCCTCCTCGGCGGCCTGTCGCACCTCCTCCGCGATGCCCCGGACTTCATCGCAGAGATGTGCGTTATCCGGCTGCTGCCATAGGGCGCCGATGTCGTGGCGGAACTTCTCCACATCCGCCGTCGACATTCCCGTTCCGATCAAATTGCCCTTCAGAAGCAGTTCGAGGCCATGGGCCGTAAGCTGAAGGGTGGGCAGGAATAAGCCCAAATCCTTAGCGAATTTCGGGGAGTCGATCAGCACCTGTGCTGCTCGGAAGTAGCGCACAGAGGTGGCGAGCCATTGGCAATGATCGGTTTCGCAGAATTCGGTCATGGCTCACCCCCGCAGCAGCCCCTTCAGCCGGTACAGCGCCTCCAGCGCCTCGCGCGGGGTGAGGCCGTCGGGGTCGAGCCCCGTGAGCGCGTCCTTCACCGCCCCGGCCGCCGGATCGGCCGCGACCGCCGCTGCCGGCGCGGGCCGGTTGAGCGCGGCGAAGAGGGGCAAATCGTCGAGGATGCGGCGCGTCGGGGCGGCGCGGTCGGCGCTCTCGAGTTCGGCGAGCACGGCCCGCGCCCGCTCCACCACCGCGGGCGGCAGGCCGGCGAGCTTGGCCACCTGGATGCCGTAGGAGCGGTCGGCCGCGCCCGGCACCACCTCGTGCAGGAAGATCACCTCGCCGTGCCATTCCTTCACCTTCACCGTCGCGTTGACGAGGCGGGGGAGGCGCTGCGACAGCGCGGTGAGCTCGTGGAAATGGGTGGCGAACAGGCCCCGGCAGCGGTTCGCCTCGTGCAGGTGCTCAAGGCTCGCCCAGGCGATGGAGAGGCCGTCGAAGGTCGCGGTGCCGCGCCCGATCTCGTCGAGGATGACGAGGGAGCGCTGCGTCGCCTGGTTCAGGATGGCGGCGGTCTCCACCATCTCGACCATGAAGGTCGAGCGCCCGCGCGCGAGGTCGTCCGCCGCGCCGACGCGCGAGAACAGCCGGTCGACCACGCCGATATGGGCGGACGAGGCCGGCACGAAGGCGCCGGCCTGGGCGAGGATGGCGATCAGCGCGTTCTGCCGCAGGAAGGTCGACTTGCCCGCCATGTTCGGTCCGGTCACCAGCCAGATGCGCCCGGCTTTCGCCCGTTCCGGCGGCGAGAGATCGCAATCATTCGCCACGAACGGCCCGCCCGATCCCGCGCCCTCGCCGCGCCGCAGCGCCGGCTCCACCACCGGATGCCGGCCGCCCTCGATGCGGAAGTCCAGCCCGTCATCGACCAGCGGGCGCACATGCGCCTCGCTCACCGCGATCTCGGCGAGGCCGGCGGTGACGTCGACCACCGCCAGCGCCCCGGCGGCGGCGCGGATCGTCTCCGCCTCGGCGACGATGCGCGCGGCAAGGTCCTCGAACACGCCCTGTTCGAGGGCGAGCGCCCGCTCGCCGGCGCTGGCGATCTTCGCCTCCAGCTCGCCGAGCTCGACGGAGGAGAAGCGCACCGCCCCGGCCATGGTCTGGCGATGCACGAACACGGCGGCGAAGGGCGGCTCGCGCAGCCGGTCGGCGTTCTGCGCGCTGACCTCGACGAAATAGCCGAGCACCGCATTGTGCCGGATCTTGAGCGCGCGGAGGCCGGTTTCCTCGGCATAGCGCCGCTCCAGCGCCGCCACCACCCGCCGGCTCTCGTCGCGCAGGCCGCGGGTGGCGTCGAGATCGGGCGAGAAGCCCGTGCGCACGAAGCCGCCGTCGCGGCGATAGGGCGGCAGTTCCTCGGCGAGCGCGGCGGCGAGCAGCGCGGCGAGCTCGGGCGGGGCGGCGACGAGGTCGCGCGCCGCATCGTCCAGCTCCGCCGGCGGCGGCTCCTCGCGCAGCAGGCCGGCGATGACCGCGCCCTCGGCGAGCCCGCGCCCGATGGCGGCGAGGTCGCGCGGGCCCGCCCGCCCGAGCGCGATGCGGGTGAGCGCGCGGGCGAGGTCCGGCGCCCCGGCGAGCCGCCCGCGCAGGGCGGCGCGCAGCGCCGGGCGCTCGACCAGATGCTCCACCGCATCGAGCCGCCTCGCGATGGCGACGGGGTCGGTCAGCGGCTCGGCCAGGCGACGGCCGAGCAGGCGCGCCCCGGCGGAGGTCACGGTGCGGTCGATCGCGGCGTTGAGGCTGCCGGTGCGCTCGCCGGTGGTGGTGCGCAGGATTTCGAGGTTCGCCCGCGTCGCCGGGTCGATCACCATGGTGCCGCCCGCGCTCTCGCGCACCGGCGGGCTGAGCGGGGGCCGCGCGCCGAGCTGGGTGCGCTCGACATAGGCGACCACGGCGCCGGCGGCGGCGAGCTCGGCGCGCGAGAAGGCGCCGAAGGCATCGAGCGTCGCCACCCCGAAGAAGCCGGCGATGCGCCGCTCCGCGCCTGCACCGTCGAAGCTCTCCTTTGGCAGCGGCGTCACCGCCGGCAGGGCACGCCACAGCTCCTTCAGCGCCGGGTCGTCATAGGCTGCGTCCGGCACCAGCAGTTCCGCCGGCTCGATCCGCGCGAGATCGGCGGCGAGCCGGCCGGCGCCGGTTTCCAGCACGCGGAAGCTGCCCGTCGAGATGTCGGCGAAGGCGAGCGCATAGGCCGGGCCCTCCGCCTCCGAACCGCGCAGCCGGGCGAGCGCCGCCAGCACGTTCTCGCGCCGCGCGTCGAGCAGCGCGTCCTCGGTCAGCGTGCCGGGCGTAACGAGGCGGGTGACGTCGCGCTTCACCACGCTCTTCGGCCCGCGCTTCTTCGCCTCGGCGGGGTCTTCCAGCTGCTCGCACACGGCGACGCGATGGCCGGCGGCGATCAGCTTGTGCAGGTATTCCTCGGCGCGCTCCACCGGCACGCCGCACATCGGGATGTCCTCGCCGCGATGCTTGCCGCGCTTGGTCAGCACGATGCCGAGCGTGCGCGAGGCGGCTTCCGCGTCGTCGAAGAACAATTCGTAGAAATCGCCCATCCGGTAGAACAGCAGGCTGTCCGGATTGGCCGCTTTGATCTCGATATACTGCGCCATCATCGGCGTGGCGCGGTCCTCCCCGGGGGGAGAGGGCAGCGTGCGGGCCGGGGCGTTCGCGGGGGCATCCATGGCCGGACGCTGGCAGCAACAGGGTGCCGAAGGCAAGCCCGCGCCGGCGCCCGGCGCGGCTTTTCCCCGTCAGAGATCGAGGTAGCGCAGGCTCTCCGGATCCATGATCGCCATCAGCCGCGCGCTGGCCATGCGGGCGAGCCGCAGCGTCATCGCCCGCCGCGTCGCGCCGGCCATGGGGTGATGCGGCGCCGGCCGCGCCACCGCCGCGCCGAACGCATCGGCAATGATGATGCCGGTGTCCTCCGGCAGCAGCTCCAGCGGGAAGTCCGGCGCCACCGCGAAGAACAGCCGGTCGCAGTGCAGCCGGTATTCCGGCCATTTGCGGTCGGTGCGGAAGTCGATCACCGAGGATTTGACCTCGATGATCCAGATCTCGCCCTTCAGACCGATGGCGGCGATGTCGGCGCGCCGGCCCGAGGCGAGCGGGAGCTCGGCAAGGCCGGTGAGCCCGTGCGCCGCGATGAGCCGCAGCGTGCCGCGCCGGATCGCCAGCGCGGCCTCCGACTGGCGCCCATCCGGCGGCATGACGAGGAGGGATTCGGTCATCCGCCCAGTTTAGCGCATCGGACGGGGCCGGGGAGGGGCGACGCCGCGATCGGGGCGAGGGCGTCAGTCGTCCCGGTTGCTGCGGTGGTGGTCATAACGCCGTTCCGCCGGCACCAGCCTCAGCCCGGGACAGCGCAGAGCTTTCAGCCGCCCGGCCGCGGCGTCCGAGAGAATGACGTGCCCGCGAGACTCGGCGTTCCGGGCGACGTGGTGCGGCCCCATGCAGCCGGTGACATGCCGCAAGCGGCGAAAGCCGGTCATCTGTGGCGGACCCGGCAGGTGCTTGGGTATCGATAGATCGTGGTCGATGCAGCGAACCCGCACGACCGGATGGATCAGCTTGAACTCACAGGTGATCCTGTCCTGCGCAACGACGGTCGTGTCCCGTATCGGGAGGTCATCGCCGCCAAGCGACAGCATCGCCTCGACGATGTCCTGATTGACCAGCGGGAGCCGGGCCGAGCTGGAGAGGGACCCCAGCTTTCGGATCTGGGACCGTCTTGCGGCGTCGAACCTGAAGAGGGGTCGCGCCCTCCGTCCGTCTGTCTCTCGCCGAGCCGAAGGTCCGGAACATGCGGCGAGCGGGCATGATCATAGAGCCCGACGCGCCTGTCGGGGTAAGTGTCCGGGGACGGTCACGCTATGGCTGTTGCGGGAATCGGAGGCGCCCCGTTCCCCCGAAGCCACGGGCGGTGGCCGGTCACCCATCCGCCGAAAATGCCGGCATTATCGGCGCTCTCCCGCGCCGGAATCGTTTGCACCCGCGCCGGACTCATCTATAGCGAGGACCTCACCCGACTGATGGCGCCATGGCTGCCGAGATTTCCCCCGACGTTCATCCGACCCCGGCCGAACCGGCCCCGGTGCCGACGCTGCCCGGGCTGTTCTTCGGCTTCCTATCGATCAGCGTGATCGCCTTCGGCGGCGTGCTGCCCATCGCCCGCCGCGCGCTGGTGGAACGGCTGCGCTGGCTCACGGCCGAGGAGTTCACCGAGCTGGTCGGCCTGTCCCAGTTCCTCCCCGGCCCCAACATCTGCAATCTCGCCGTGGTGCTGGGCGCGCGCTATCACGGGCCGGTCGGCGCGCTCGTCGCCTTTCTCGGCCTGACGCTGCTGCCGGCCTTCATCGTCATCGGCCTCTATCTGATCTTCACGCAGAATGCCGACATCCGGGCGCTGGACGACGTGCTCGCCGGCCTCGCCGCGGCGGCGGCCGGCCTCGTCCTGTCCATGGCCGCGCGCATGGCCGAGCCGATGTGGCGGCGCCCGACCCTGCGCGGCTGGGCGGTGGCGCTGGCGGGCTTCGGCGGGATCGTGGGGCTGGGCATCTCGCTGCCCACGATGATGGTCGTGCTGGCGCCGATCTCGGTCGTGCTGGCCTGGAGGGCGCTCGAGTGAAGGGGCCGGCCGATACGCTGCTGATCCTCGCGACGCAGTTCCTGCTGCTCTCGCTGTTCGCGGTCGGCGGCGCCAATGCCGTGCTGCCCGAGATGCACCGGCAGATGGTGGAGGTGCACGGCTTCATGAGCGACCGCCAGTTCGCCCAGCTCTTCGCCATCGCCCAGGCGGCGCCGGGGCCGAACGTGCTGGTGGTGACGCTGATCGGCTGGCAGGTGGCCGGGCCGCTCGGCGCGCTGGTGGCGACGCTCGCCATGTGCGGGCCGACCTCGCTGCTCGCCTATTTCGTCGGCGGCGTGTGGGACCGCTTCCGCTACGCGCGCTGGCGCCGCGCCGCGCAGGCGGGGCTCATCCCGCTCACCGTCGGGCTGGTGGCGTCGGCCGGCTTCGTGCTGGCGCAGGGCGCCTCCCGCAGCCCGGGCGCGCTGGCGCTCACCCTCGCCTCGACGGCCGTCCTGTTCTTCACCCGGCTCAGCCCCATGTGGATGCTCGCCGCAGGCGCCGCGCTCGGCCTGTTCGGGCTGGTGTGATGGCTAGCCGCGGCCTCGGCCGATGGCCTGCGCCGGTGTTCCGCGCGGTCGGCCCGAAAGGGTGCAGGCGGCAGCCGCTCCGCGCCGGCGAGCGGCGGACGGACATGAACCCGCCGCGATCGTCGCCACCAGCCGCGCCCGGCGCGCGCTTCCGCGGCGATGTCGAGGGGCGGAGCCGCGGAGGCCTGGCGGCCAGCACCGGCCGAATCCCGGTGGCCACGTCGTGCGGGGCGGTTCGACCGGGCGGCCCTTCCCCACCAGCAGGACTTGGCCTCGACGGGGGACAAGCGCGGGGCGCCCATTGGCCGCTCCGCCACTGTCCGCACCCGTCTTGAAGGCGGCGCGATCCCGGCGCGCGGCGGTGGACGCGGGAGCGGTCGCGCGCCGCCCCCGCGCCGCGGCGAAAGGACTCGCGGTGCAAGGGGCTGGATGGCCGACGCTGCGCTAATCGGCTGCCCTTTCGGCGGTGCCGTCCGCGGCGGCTGTCGCCCGACCGCTTTGCGCGGATCCGGTCGGCAGCTACGCTGCTGCAGTTCCGGTGCCGGCATCGCCTATGGCGCTGGCCGCACCATGCCGCCTGTGTATCGCGTTGGTCGCGGGGGCCATGGCGAGGGGCTTCGCCTACCATCGATCTGTCCGCTGCCACCGCCGAAGGAGCCGGCTTCCCGGGGATCGACGACGGTTGTCGACGGGCGGGTTGTACCCGGATGCGCCGCGAGTCCCAACCCGGGCGGGCGGTCTCCGTCGCGTCCGGGCGCGGACCAGTCGCATCCGCTCCGCCGCCTGGTCGGTGCCTGCTGTCCCGCCGACCACCGTGCCCCCTGCCGCTGGCAGCCTGCCCATGCCTCCCGCCTTCCGCCGCGCGGTTGCGGACCTCGCCTGTCGGCGCAAGCGCCGGCCGACGCAGCCGCGCCCGCCGGGTCGCGTTGCATCGCCGCGCGGTCGTCGGATCGCAGCGCCGCCTGTCGTTCCGTCGCGCCGAGGCGTCGGGCCATAGCGCCAACAGCGGCCGACGCAGCCGCACCGCCGCGTCGCGTTGCACCGTTGTCCGCCGGGGCCGCCGCCGCTTGCAGGCTACCTCCCGCCGCTCGGCTCCCGCGGCGCGGTTGTCGTGCGGCACCGGCGAGGGCGCCGGCAGCGACGGGTGAAGCCGCACCCGCAGCAACACTCGCTCGGTCATGCGCTGCCGTCGGCGCGGTTCGACCGGCTCTTCGCCCCGGTGGCGACCGGCCGTCGGGCGGTGTGCACGGCTGCCCTTGCCGCGGCGATTTCAGCGCGAGCCGGAGCGGCCGTTGAAGAACTGGTCGAAAATGTCCTGGAACGGCTGAAGCCGCGGATCCTGCCCCGCTGCGCCGCGTCCGCTGTCGCCGCCGGAGGAGCGCGCGCCCCCGCCGAACATCCCTTCCAGCATATCCTGCAGCGGGTTGCCGGACCCGGCTCCGCCGGTCGGGGCGTCGCGCGGGCGATCGGGCGCGCCCGCACCAGTGCCCCCGCCGAACATCCCCTCCAGCATATCCTGCAAAGGGTTGCCGGACCCGGCGCCGGTCGGGACGTCGCGCGGGCGATCGGGCGCGCCCGCGCCGGCCCCGCCGCCGAGCATCCCCTCCAGCATGTCCTGCAACGGGTTGCCGGAGCCCGCTCCGGCGCCGCCGCGCGGTGCGCTCCCGCCCATCGGCCCCCCGCCGCCCAGCATGCCGCCGAGAATGTCCTGCAGCGGATTTCCTGAGCCTGCGCCCGCCGAGGGCGCGCGGCCGGCGGGGCTTCCCCCCAGCATGCCGCCCAGCAGGTCGCCGAGCCCGCCGCCCGAACCGCCGCCCTGCTTCATGAGGCCGCCGAGGACGAGCGCGGCGATCGCCGGCAGCATCTGCTTGAGCAGGGCGCTGCTGAGCCCGGTGGTCGCGGCGGCCTGCGCGGCCACGGCCCGGCTCACCTCGGGCGAACCGAACAGCGCCGCCAGCGCGTCGTTGCCTTCCGCGCGCGTCTGCGGGCCGAAGCCGAGCGCGGGATTGGCGAAGGCCTCGGCATAGGGATTGCGCGACATGGCGCCGAGAAGGCCGGCAAACCCCTGGGCCGACTGCGTGCTGCGCTCGAGCCCCAGCGCGAAGGCCGGCAGCATCGCCTCCACCGCCGCCTGCGCCTGGGCCGGCGCGATGCCATAGCTGCGCGCGAGATTGTCGATCGCCTGGCCCTGCTGGGCCTGGGTGAAGAGATCCTGGAGATTGATCATGGTGGCGTTCCTCCCGCACGATCGTTCCCGGTGTCGTGCTGACCGAGCTTAACGCGAAACCGCGCGGCGCGCTGCCGTCGCGTGGTGGGACGCCGGTACCGGCCGGCGAGCGACGAACCGGCCGCCGGAGACGCGGCCCGCGCCGGCCGGCATCCGTCTGCCACTGCGCATGCCGGAGGCGGCGCCAGGGCCCGCCGCAACCCGGCCGTCACACTCGGGCCCGTCGCACCCGCACCCGCAACACTTTGGCCGCCACACCCGGGCCGCCGCAACCCGGCCGTCCCGACCGGCACCGCCGTCCCCGTCGGCGGCGACGGACCGCCGCGAGACCTGACTCAACACCCGGCGCACCGGGCCTCGCGGCGACACCCCGGTGCCGACACGCCCCGCGCGATACGCCGGCCGCGCTCTCCCCGCCGCCATCGGTCCGAGCGCGACAGCCGCGAGCAGAGCCCCGCCGCGCGCGGGACGCGTCCGCCGGGCAGAGGGGTTCCGCGCCGGCGCGGAGAGGCCTCAGCTGGGCGGCGGCCCGTCGGGATGCTGGCGCGAGCGCAGCCTTTCCATCTCCTCCGGCGTGAAATCCTCCTCCGTCCGCCGGCCCGGCAGGCCGGCCAGCGTGTCGAACCAGGGCAGGCGGCTCTCGATGCCGTCGGCATGGGTGGGAGGAACGCGGGCCGGCTCGTCGAGGCTGCCGATCGCCAGCGAGA
Organism: Ancylobacter terrae; assembly: GCF_045108345.1. NCBI lineage: Bacteria > Pseudomonadati > Pseudomonadota > Alphaproteobacteria > Hyphomicrobiales > Xanthobacteraceae > Ancylobacter > Ancylobacter terrae. The sequence goes on along the minus strand of NZ_JBJGXH010000001.1, from coordinate 2,726,147 downwards.
TGTGGTCGCCGCCGACATATTCGAAGCTCAGCGGCGTGCCGCAGTCGCGGCAGAAGCCGCGCTCGGCGCCGGCCGAGGAGCGGAATACCGCCGGCCGCCCGCGCGTCCAGGCGACATCGGCGTGGCGCACCGCCGCGAGGGGCGCGAAGAAGCTGCCGAATGCCTTCTGGCACATCCGGCAATGACAGATGCCGGCCTGATAGGGCGCGGCGAACAGCGTATAGCGCACCGCACCGCACTGGCATCCCCCACTCATGACAGCGGCCCGCTCACCCGTCATCGCATCTCCCCCCCGCGCCGCTCACTCCGCCGCCCCGAGCTTCAGGCCGAGCGGGGCGGGCATCGCGGCATCGTCCCCCGGCTCGGCGGCGCGGGCGGCGGACACCGGCGCCTCGAATTCGAGCTGCTCGACCCGCGCGCCCCGCCGCGCGATCCGGTCGGCGGAGACCAGGATCTGCGCCACGTCCTCGTTGGCCTGGCCGAGATGCCGGCCGAGATGGGCCACCCGCTCGCGCAGCCGGGCGGCATCGGCGACCAGCGCGCCGCATTCGGCGCGGATGCGGTCGGCCTGCTCGCGCATGCGCGCATCCTTGACGATCGCCTGCACCACCTGGATCGCCAGCATCAGCAGCGAGGGCGACACCAGCACCACCCGTGCCCGGAAGGCGCGCTGGATGATCTCGTCGAAATGCTCGTGCAGCTCGGCATAGACCGACTCGGACGGCACGAACATCAGCGCCACGTCCTGCGTCTCGCCGGGCACGAGGTAGCGCTCGGCGATGTCGCCGATATGCCGCCCCACATCCTGCTTCAGCCGCGCCTGCGCCTGCTTGCGCGCGCCCGCGTCGCCGGCCTCGCGGAAGGCGGTGATCGCCTCCAGCGGGAATTTCGAATCGACCAGCAGCGGGCGCGCGTCGCCCGGCAGGAAGACGGCGCAATCCGCCCGCCGCCCGTTCGAGAGCGTGTGCTGGAAGGCATAGGTGCCGCGCGGCAGGCCGTCGGCGACGATGGCGTGCAGCCGGCCCTCGCCGAAGGCGCCGCGCGCCTGCTTGTTGGCGAGTGTCTCGCGCAGCGAGATCACCTGGCTCGACAGGTCGCCGAGGCTCTCGCGCGCCTGGTCGACCAGAGCGAGCCGCTCGTTGAGCCGCACGAGATCGGCATGGGTGGCCTGCGCGGCGCGGGCGAGGCTCTCGCCCATGCGGTGCGAGGTGGCGTCGAGCCGCTCCGCCACGGCGCGGGCGAGCTCGCCCTGCCGCTGGGCCAGCACCTCGGCCATGCTCTGCACGCGCCCCGCGGTTTCCGCCTGCACGCGCGCGAGCTGCACGAGCTGCGCTTCGAGCGCGCGGGCCCGCCCGCCGCGGGCGAGCGCAAGCAGGAGGAGCAGCGCCAGCACGGCGCCGGCCGCGATCCCCGCCAGCGCGGCGTGGCCGAGGGTGACGGTATGGCCGGCGATGACGGTGATCGGCTGCTCCATGCCGCCCTTCTAGCAGATTTTTCGGCCAACGCGAACATAAAGTGAACAAAAAATGTTGACCGCCGCGCCCGGCTCGCTTATCTCGCTGTCCATGGCCATCCGTCCGCTCGTCATCCTGCCCGACACCCGCCTGCGCCTCGTTTCCGATCCGGTGACGCGGGTCACCCCGGCCGTGCGCGCGCTGGTGGAGGACATGTTCGAGACCATGTACGACGCCCCCGGCATCGGCCTGGCGGCGATCCAGATCGGCGTGCCCGAGCGGGTGGTGACGGTCGACGCGACGCGCGGCGACGACGAGAAGCACCCGATCGCGCTGATCAATCCGGAGGTGATCGCCACCTCCGACGATATCTCGATCTACCAGGAAGGCTGCCTGTCGATCCCCGATTATTACGAGGATGTCGAGCGGCCCGCGCGCGTCACCGTGCGCTATCTCGACCTCGACGGCGCCCCCCGCGAGATCGAGGCGGACGGGCTGCTGGCGACCTGCCTGCAGCACGAGATCGACCATCTGAACGGCATCCTGTTCATCGACCACATTTCGCGGCTGAAGCGCGAGCGGGTGGTGAAGAAATTCACCAAGGCCGCCCGGGACAAGGAGCGGGCGGGCGAGGGCTGAGCCCCGCGCGCCCGGGTCGCCGCCATGCGCGTCGTGTTCATGGGAACGCCGGAATTCGCCGTGCCGACGCTGCGGGCGATCGCCGGGCAGGGGCATGACGTCGTCGCGGTCTACACGCGCGCGCCGGCGGCGGGCGGGCGGCGCGGGCTCGACCGGGTGCCCTCGCCGGTGCACCGCGCCGCCGAGGAGCTCGGCATCCCCGTGCTCCATCCCGCGAGCCTGCGCACGCCGGAAGCGGCGGAGATCTTCGCCGGCCATCGCGCCGATGTCGCGGTGGTGGTCGCCTACGGCATGCTGCTGCCGGTCCCGATCCTGGAGGCGCCGCGCTTCGGCTGCCTGAACGTGCACGCCTCGCTGCTGCCGCGCTGGCGCGGGGCGGCGCCGATCCAGCGCGCGGTGATGGCCGGCGACGCCTCGAGCGGCGTCGCGGTGATGCGCATGGAGGCGGGGCTCGATACCGGCCCGGTTGCGCTGATCGAGCGCGTGGCGATCGGCCCGGACATGACGGCGGGCGACCTGCACGACGCGCTGATGCCGCTCGGCGCCGATCTGATGCTGCAAGCGCTGGCCGCGCTGGAGCGCGGCGGGCTCGCCTTCACGCCGCAGCCGGCGGACGGCGTCACCTATGCCCGCAAGATCGAGAAGGCCGAGACGCGGATCGACTGGTCGCGCCCCGCCGGCGAGGTGCACGACCATATCCGCGGCCTCGCGCCCTTTCCCGGAGCCTGGTTCGACCTCGCCGGCGCGCGGGTGAAGGTGCTGCGCTCGACGCGGGCGGAGGGCGCGGGCGCCCCCGGCGAGGTGCTGGACGACGCGCTCGACATCGCCTGCGGCACGGGCGCGGTGCGGCTCGTCGAGGTGCAGAAGGCGGGCGGGCGGCCGATGGGCGCCGCCGAATTCCGGCGCGGGACGCCGCTGCCCGCGGGGACCATCCTCGGTTAGGCGACGGGTTGGCAGCTCCCACGGGGGCGCCGTGATCCCGGCCGCAGGTGCCGTCGGAGAGCCGGGATCGCTTACCAGAATTCCAACGCGACCCCGGATCAGCTCCGCGGCCGTACCGGGATGCGGCGTGTGGAGGGCTTTCCGAACAGGCTCCGGGAGGCGGTTCGGAGCCCCAGAAGACGCCGCCGCGTCGCGGACTGGCTCAGCAACCGTCGGAGAGCCGGGATCGCTGGCCATGCTACCCACGCGATCCCGATCCCGGAGAGGGTCTGCGGCCGTTCCGGGATGAGGCGCGTGGAGGACGGTCAGGACAGGCTCCGGGACGGTTCGGCGCCCCCGAAGACGCCGCCGCGTCGCGGACCGGCGCCGCCGTCGTCGGAGAGCTAGGATCGCTTACCAGGATACCCCTGTGATTCCAACCCCTGATCAGGTCCGCCGCCGCTGCTGGATGCGGCGTGTGGAGGGCTTTCCGAACAGGCTCCGGGAGACGGTTCGGCGCCCCGAAGACGCCGCCGCCCCGTCGCGGACCGGCGCAGCCGCCGCCGGAGAGCCGGGATCGCTCACGAGGTACCAGAGCGATCCCTGATCAGGTCCGCTGCCGCTGCTGGATGCGGCGTGTGGAGGGCTTTCCGAACAGGCTCCGGGAGACGGTTCGGCGCCCCGGAAGAAGCCGCCGCCGCGTCGCGGACCGGCGCAACTGCCGAAGCGCAGCGCCGGGATTCCGGGAGAGACCGCCGACGGGGCGTCGATCAATCGTGTCGAGGCGTCGCCTGTTCGACCCTGCTTCCCGGCTCGGCGCGGCGTGCAGCGTGCCCGGGGCAACGGCCGTATCGGACAAGCTCCCGGCATCGCCGCGTCTCTGCGACGCGTAAACTGATATAATGCATTGTTTTGCTTCATATTCCTTCCCGAAGTCGGGCCGCTTCGCGCGACACTGCACCCGCGCTTTGGATCCGTCAGCCCTTCCCGCTCGGATGTCCTGATCCGAGCGGGAAGGGCTCGATGCGCCCGCCCTCGGCCCTTGCGCGCTGCGGGATGACAGGTCGTCCGGGCCGGGCGATGATGGCCGATGTCCGAGGCTGAGGAACAGGGAACACCCTATCCCGATGGGAATGCCGGGCGGGTCGACGACTGGTCGGCGCGGATCTACGCCGCCCTCCGGGGTTGGCCGGATGCCCGGGCGGGCGCGTGGACACGGTGGGAGCCGGGCTATCTCCTGCTCACCATCGACCATGCCCGCGGAAGGGACATCGATCGGATCGTCCTCTACACGGCGGATGAGCTGCTCAAGGTGGCGTTCGGCTATTGGGACGAGGAGTACCCCGTGCCCGGCCTATCGGATGATGTCGAGCCCGAGGCCCTGGCCGCCGAGGCGCGGCGCCTCGTCGAGCAATGGCTGGACGGCGAGTTTCGCACGGCCGTGGTTCTTGACGTCGACGGCGGCTGGCTGGGCACCCGGGTGGTCGAGCGCGGCGAGGACCCCGTGGCAGGGGCGCGGGCGTGGATGGCGTCGCTCAACCGGACGGCGGACCGGATCGAGCTGCGCTCGCCGTTCCGGGACGAATGGCGGATCATCCCGCTCGCGCCCTGACATTCCGCGGTGGACGATGCGGTAAGCTGCCGGCCGTCGCCGATTCGGGAGTGAACCGCATGATCCGCCCGCTCCAGCCCGCCGACCGCGCCGCCTGGGAGTCATTGTGGAAGGCCTATCAGGTCTTCTACGAGGCCGACCTGCCGGCGGCGGTGACCGAGACCACCTGGCGGCGGATGCTCGATCCGGCCGAGCCGGTCTGGGGTGCGCTGGCGATCCGCGAGGGCCGGGCGGTCGGCCTCGTGCACTGGCTCGCGCACCGCTCGACCTGGAGCGTCGGTGACGTCTGCTACCTGAACGATCTCTATGTCGATCCCGCCGCGCGCGGCGCCGGCGTGGGGCGCGCGCTGATCGCCCATGTCGAGGCGGATGCCCGCGCCAGGGGCTGCGCCGAACTCTACTGGCTGACGCACGAAACCAACCTGACGGCGCAGCGCCTCTACAACGAGGTCGCCGAGCGGAGCGGCTTCATCCAGTACCGCAAGCTATTCTGAGGCGGATATCGGGGGGCGGTCCGGCCAACAGCGTCAGGCTTCGGATGGCGTCTCGAATTTTCTCTGCGGCGCCGTCATCCCGGCCGAGCGGAGCGAGAGCCGGCATCGCTCGCCAGCATGACCGCGCGATCCCGGATACGGCCTATGGCCGTTCCGGGATGACGAATACGCGCCGCGCTTGTGCGATCGCCGGCCGAACTCACTTCCCTGGCTGGGCGACGACGCGCAGATAGGGCTTCAGCGTCTTCCAGCCCTGCGGGAACTTCTCCTTCGCCGCCTCGTCGCTCACCGCCGGCACGATGATGACGTCCTCGCCGTCCTTCCAGTTGGCCGGGGTGGCGACCGAGTGCTTGGCGGTGAGCTGGAGCGAATCGATCACCCGCAGGATCTCGTCGAAGTTGCGGCCCGTGCTGGCCGGATAGGTGAGCGACAGCTTCAGCTTCTTGTCCGGCCCGATGATGAACACCGAGCGCACCGTCGCCGTGTCGGAGGCGTTGGGGTGCACCATGTCGTAGAGGTCGGCGACGGTGCGGTCGGGATCGGCGATCAGCGGGAAGTTCGGCGCGTAGCCCTGCGTCTCCGCGATGTCGTCCGACCATTTCGCGTGCGCCTCGAGCGGATCGACCGACAGGCCGATCACCTTGACGTCGCGCCGGTCGAATTCCGGCTTCAGCCGCGCCACCTGGCCGAGCTCGGTGGTGCAGACGGGGGTGAAGTTGCGCGGGTGCGAGAACAGCACGCCCCAGGAGGAGCCGAGCCATTCATGGAACTTCACCGGACCCTCGGTGGTCTCGGCGGCGAAATCGGGGACGACGTCCCCCAGGCGGATGGCCATGGCATTCTCCAGCGGTGCCCTGCGGGCGGAATAATACACAAAAATGATCGTATACTGCCCGCCGGCGGTGGTGGGAAGCCCGGATTCTACGGAGGCCGCGTCGCCGCTCGAGCCCCCCGCCCCCGGGCGGGGCATGGCCCCGCGGGGCGCGCGCGGGGCGCGCCTACTGGCTCACCCACAGCACGCGCGCGATCCAGTCGACCTCGCCCGCGCGCAGCGTGCGCTCGGGATGGGCGGGGTTCAGCGAGCCCAGCACCAGCGTGCCGCCGCGGCGGGCGCGCAGTTCCTTCGCCATCACCTCGCCCTCGCGCGTCTTCACGATCACCCGGTCGCCGCGCCGCAGCGCCGCCAGCGGCGAGACCACCACCACGTCGCCGTTGCGGTAGAGCGGCAGCATGGAATCGCCGGTGATCTCCAGCGCGAAGGCGTGCTCGTCGCGGATCTGCGGAAAGGTCACCTCTTCCCAGGCGCTGCCGGCGGGCAGGCCGGCATCGTCGAAGAAGCCCCCCGTTCCGGCCTGCGCGAAGCCGATCAGCGGCAGCGGCCGGGCGAGGGCGGCCGGCCCGCCCATCATGCCCATGAAATCGTCGAGGCTCGCCCCCGTCGCGGCCAGCACCTTGGCGATGCTCTCGGTGGAGGGCCAGCGCGGGCGCCCGTCCGGGCTGCGGCGCTTGGAGGGGTTGAAGGCCGTCGAATCCAGCCCCGCCTTCCGGGCGAGGCCGGAAGTCGAGAGGCCGTGGCACTCGGCGAGCCGGTCGACCGCCTGCCAGACCTGCGCGTGGGTCAGCATCGATTCCGCCCCCGTCGAGTTCGCTACGCATGGTGCGTGGATCGGCAGCCTGACCAGTACGTCGCGGCCCCGCCGCTGTCCAGCCGACCCCGCGGGGGCCCCGGCGCGGGGGCTTTCGCGGCGTTCGGCAGCGGCCACGGGTGGGCGACGGCTTGACCGGGGGCACCCCGCCTCGGCATGGAAGGGGCGTTGACAGGAAGGGACACGGCATGGCCGGCGACAGCGAGCCGCGAGACGGGCTCATCTTCAAGATCTGCCCGCGTGCGCTGTGGGCGCAGGCGGAGACGGCCGGCGTCTTCCACGGCGCGCCGGTCGACCAGGCCGACGGCTTCATCCATTTCTCGACGGCCGCGCAGGTGGCCGAGACCGCCGCGCGCCATTTCACGGGGCAGGACGATCTCCTGCTGGTCGCGGTGACGGCCGCCCCGCTCGGCGACGCCCTGCGCTGGGAGCCCTCGCGCGGGGGCGCGCTGTTCCCGCACCTCTACGGCCCGCTGCCGCTCGATGCCGTCGCCTCGGTCCGCCCGCTGCCCCTCGGGCCGGACGGGCGCCATCTCTTCCCGCCCGACCTGTTGCCGCCGGATCTGTTCGCGGAGCCCGCCTGACCATGCTGCTCGACCTCGCGCTCCCCTTCGCCCGGCTGCTCGATCCGGAGACCGCCCACGGCCTCGCCGTGCGCACGCTCGCCTGCCTGCCCGCCCGGCCCGCGCCGCCGGACGATCCGCGCCTCAAGGTGCGGGCCTTCGGGCTCGACGTCCCGAACCCGGTCGGCATCGCCGCCGGCTTCGACAAGGAGGCGGAACTGCCCGACGCGCTGCTCGGCGCCGGCTTCGGCTTCGCGGAGGTGGGCACCATCACCCCGCGCCCGCAGCCCGGCAACCCGCGCCCGCGCAATTTCCGCCTCGTCGAGGATCACGCCGTCATCAACCGCTACGGCTTCAATTCCGGCGGGCATGCGCCCGCGCTCGGGCGGCTCAAGGCCCGCGCCGGGCGGCCGGGCATCGTCGGCGTCAATGTCGGGGCGAACAAGGAGAGCGCGGACCGCGCCGGCGATTACGTCGCCGGCATCCGCGCCTTCGCCGGGCTCGCCTCGTACTTCACCGTCAACGTCTCCTCGCCCAACACGCCGGGCCTGCGCGATCTTCAGGAGGAAGCCGCGCTCGACGACCTGCTCGCCCGGGTGCTGGCCGCGCGCGACGAGGTGGCCGCCGGAATCCCGGTGCTGCTCAAGATCGCCCCCGACCTCGCGCTCGCCCATCTCGACGCGGTGGTGGCGGTCGCCCGCCGGCGCGGCGTCGACGGCATGATCGTCTCCAACACCACCATCGCCCGCCCGGCCTCCCTGCGCTCGCCGCACAAGGTCGAGACCGGCGGCCTGTCCGGGCGCCCGCTGTTCGCGCCCTCGACGGTGATGCTGGCGCAGACCTTCGCCCGTGTGGAGCGCGCCTTCCCGCTCATCGGCGTGGGCGGCATCGAGAGCGCCGACACCGCCTGGGAAAAGATCCGCGCCGGCGCCAGCCTGATCCAGCTCTATTCGGCGCTGGTCTATGAGGGCCTCGGCCTCGTCCCGCGCATCAAGGCGGGGCTGGTGGCGAAGCTGGAGCGCGAGAAGACAACGCTGGCGGAGGTGGTGGGCTCGGGCGTGGCGGAGTGGATGCGGCGCGGTTGAGGGCGTTTGAGAGGGGCTACGCTAGGACGTGAACTCATAAATGAGGGGACGCCGAGTGTTGTCGAACACGAAGGGGCTCAATCCCAAGATCGATGCCGAGTTGGGCGATTTCGGAGAGCAGGCGCGTGTTGAAGACTTCCCCGCGCTCACCGACTGTCCAGCCAACGTAAAAATTCATTCGGCCGCCTGTTTCGCGCAGCCAGTCCAGATACTGCCTCTTTGGCTGGAGAACTTTCACGGCATCACTTAGGCATTTTGCCAACTCGCCGTCGTTACCGTCTCCAAGCCAGAAGAGACAGTAAGTTTCACGATAGTGGCCCGGCAATTCGGCACCATTGGGCGCTGATCGGCGATCACCCACCTTCCAGCTTCGCCTTGCTGGGATAGAGAGGCCGCCCACAATGTCAGCGGGATCGGCATCTGGGTGATACACTTGAAGAGAGACTGTGTAATCGAACGCCATGGTGCTGATTATTTACTCTCGAGTCGTCTGTCCGCAATGGCCCGCTTAACGGTTGAGGTGTCCATACCACGCCATTTCTGATTCATGCTCCGCATCAGCAGGATTGGACCTGACCGACGCCGAATGGCGCGCAATGTCCTAAGGGGTCTTGAGCCGCTGTACTGTTCCCAAAGACCGTGCATGTGGCATGGTGGATAATGCGTGCTTCGAGGCCCCGCGTCGCGGGGCACCTCAGCATGACGGATGTTGATGCAGCGCACGGCGCTACGTCATCCTGAGGTGCCCGGGCGCAGCCCGGGCCTCGAAGGACGCACCACGTGGAGGGCGCCCCGGCGCCGGCCCGGCTAACCCCCGAACGTCTTCCGCACCAGCGCCGGCAGCCTCATCGCCTGGAAGGCGCCGCGGCTGGCGAGGAAGCTCAGATAGGCGATCCACAGCCCGGTATTGCCGAGGGGCTTGGTGAGCCACCACACCGCGAAATAGGCGAGCGCGGCGGGGGCCATCAGGTTGCGCATGTCGCGCGACCAGGTCGAGCCGGCATAGATGCCGTCATAGGCGAAGGCGGCCACCCCGATCAGCGGCGTCAGCGCGGCGAGCGGCAGGTACTCGCGCGCCAGCATCCGCACCTCGGCATTGGCGGTCAGCGCGTCGACGATCGCCCCGCCGCCGGCCATCAGCAGCCCCGTCGCCGGCAGCGCGAAGCCGAAGCCGAACACCAGCACCATCCCCACCGCCCGCCGGAAGCCCTCGCGGTCGCGCGCGCCCACGCTCTGGCCGCAGATCTGCTCGGCGGCGGTGGAGAAGCCGTCGAGGAAGAAGGCGGCGAGCATGGCGACGTTCAGCAGCACCGCGTTCGCCGCCAGCACCGCGTCGGTGTCGCGCGCGCCCTGCGAGGTGAAGAACAGCAGCACGAGCATGAGGATGAGGGTGCGGATCATGATGTCGGAGTTCACCGCCACCGTCTCGACCATGCGAGTGCGGTCGATCACCGTGCGCCACGGCACCCGCCAGCCGCCGCCCGTCACGAACCGCGCGGCGGCAAGGCCGGCGAGCGTGCCCGACACCTCGGCGATGAGGTTCGCCGCCGCCGCCCCGGCGATGCCGAAGTCCCACACCAGCACCAGCAGCACGGTGGCGAGCGCGTTCACCCCGGCGATCACCACCTGCAGGCCGAGCCCGATATCGGTGCGCGCGACGCCGACCAGCCAGCCGAGCAGTGCGAAATTGCCGATGGCGAAGGGGGTCGAGAGCACGCGCACGGCGAAATAGAGCGAGGCCGCCTCCGTCACCGCCGGGCTGGTGCCCATGGCGGTGAAGGCAAAATGCGCCACCGGCACGTGCACGACGATCATGGCGAGCCCGATGGCGAGCGCGATCAGCAGCGCCCGCGCCAGCACGGCGCGGATCTCGGTGGTGTCGTTCCGCCCCAGCGCCTGCGCGGTCAGCCCCGCCGTGCCCATGCGCAGCGAGCCGAACACCCAGAACACGAAGTCGAACAGCAGCGCCCCCACCGCCACGGCGCCGAGCAGCGCGGCATCGCCGAGCCGCCCCACCGCGCCGGTGGCGATGAGCCCGAGGATCGGCGTCGTCATCTGCGCCAGCGTCGCCGGCAGCGCGATGGCGAGGAAGCGGCGCGGGGTGACGTCGGCGCGGCCCGCGCGCGCGGTCATGTTCATGGGAGGGGATCCGGGCGGGACTGACTGCTGCCGCTACGTGCCGCCGTGTTACTTGCCGCCGCGCGAGACGCGCATGATGAGCCACAGCGGGATGACGATCACCGCGCCGAGCAGGAAATAGCGCCACAGCCGCTCGACCGCCTCGAAGGAGAAGCTGAATAGGCTGCGCACCAGCCGCTCGAGGCTGCTCAGGATGTTGAGCGGATCGATGCCGAGCGCGGAGAGGATCACGCCCACCACCACCGAGAGCAGGACGAGGCGCACCAGCACCCAGGCCGGCGAGCCGCCCATGAAGCGGGCGATCTGGTTGTCGGACATTCTCGAAGCTCCTGCGCGGCGGTCCCGGCGGCGATCCGCCGGGCGTGGCCGCTCATATGGCCCCGCCACCCGCGCGCCGCGAGTCGCCGGCCGGCGATTTATCCGCTTCCCCTAGCACGCCCGCGCCGCGGCGGGGAGGCGTCGGAGGCGGAGCCGGCGGGCGCGGCGTCGTCGGGCGCTCCGGCATCGGCCGCCCCGACCATCGCCGCCAGCGTCGCCAGCCGGTCGGCCTCGCCGGGCGGCTTGTCCCAGCGCAGCCGGGCGATGCGCGGGAAGCGCATGGCGAGCCCGGAGCGATGCCGCGCCGAGCGCGCGATCCCCTCGAAAGCCACTTCGAGCACGAGGCCGGCCGTGGCCGTATGCACCACCTCGCGCACCGGCCCGAAGCGGTTCGTGGTGTTCCGCCGCACGAAGCGGTCGATCTCGGCGAGTTCGGCATCGGTGAAGCCGAAATAGGCCTTGCCGACCGGCACCAGTTCGCCGGTGCCCGAGGTCTCCCCGGTCCACACGCCGAAGGTATAGTCGGAATAGAAGGAGGAGCGCTTGCCGTGCCCGCGCTGGGCATACATCAGCACCGCGTCCACCGTGTGCGGGTCGCGCTTCCATTTCCACCAGGGACCCTTGGGACGGCCGGGGAGATAGGGGCTGTCGGCGCGCTTCAGCATCACGCCCTCCACCGCCTCGGCGTCGATGCCGGCGCCATGCCCGGCCGGATCGGCCCGCGCCGCGGCGAGTTCATCCCAGGTCGCGAAGGCGATCATCGGCGAGAGGTCGAGCGCCTCCCCCGGCCGTTGCGCGACCAGCGCCTCCAGCCGCGCCCGCCGCGCGTCGAAGGGCAGGGGGCGCAGATCCTCGTCCCCGTCCGCCAGCAGGTCATAGGCGCGGATATGCGGCGGGTATTCCGCCATCAGCTTCACGGATACCGCCTTGCGGTTCAGCCGCTGCTGCAGCACGTTGAAGCTCTGCACCCGCCCGTCCCGGCGGATCAGCAATTCGCCGTCGAGCACGCCCTCGAAGCCGAGCTGATCGGCGAGATCGGGGAAGGCGGGCGAGATATCCTCGCCGGTGCGGCTGTAGAGCCGGGTCACCACGCGCCCGTCGGCCCCGCGCGCCCGCACCGCCTGCACGCGGATGCCGTCCCATTTCCATTCGGCGCGGAAGGCGGCCGGGTCGAGCGCCTTGAGGTCGCCGTCCTCGACCGCATGCGCCAGCATCACCGGCCGGAACGGCGTCGGATCCTCCGTCTGCGGCCGCTCTCCGTGCCCCTCCGCCCAGGCGAACAGCGGCTCGTAGGGCGGGGCGAGCCCGGGCCAGACCAGTTCGACATCGTCGGGGGCGAGATCGCCGAGGCTCGCCACCGCCGTCTTGGCGAGGCGGGCCGAGACGCCAATGCGCAGGGATCCGGTGATCAGCTTCAGCAGCGCCCAGCGCCCGGTCTCGTCCAGCCGGTCGAGCAGGCCAGCCAGCACCCCCGGCATCTCGTTGCGCCCGAGCGTCGCGAAGGCATGCACCACGGCGGAGAGGGGGAGGTCGCGGTAAGCCGGCGCGTCGCCGCCCTGATCGGCCACCTCCGGCCCCGGCCACATCAGCGCGACCGTCTCGGAGAGGTCGCCGACATGGTCGTAGGACAGCGCGAACAGCACCGGGTCGGTGCGCTCCGCGATCAGCGCGCGGATCAGCCCGGCCTTGGCGTTGCGGAAGGTGAGCGCCCCGGTGAGCGCGGCCAGCGCCCAGCCGCGCTCGGGGTCCGCCGTATGACGGAAATAATCCGCGATCAGCCGGATCTTGCCGTTGCGGCGGGGCTCGAAGGCGAGCCGGTCGAGCAGGGCGGCGAAGCGGTTCATGGCGATGGCTTCCGGCTGGCGGACGGCCCGTCCGCGTCGCCCGGTTCCGGCACTGCCGCCTCGCCCGTGCCCGCCGCCGCCGCGTCCGCCGCCTCGCCTGTCCCGGCCTCCGCCCCGGTTCCGCCGGCCTCGGCCTCTTCCTCGCCATAGCCGACCAGGTGCAGCGGGCGGGCGGCGAGGCCTTCGCGCAGCGCCCAGTGCACCAGCGCGTCGGCTTCGCCATGGGTCACCCACAGCTCGCTGCAGCCGGTGGCGCGGATGGAGGCCTGCAAGCCCTCCCAGTCGGCATGGTCGGAGATGACGAGGGGCAGCTCGACGCCGCGCTGGCGGGCCCGCGCGCGGATGCGCATCCAGCCCGAGGCGAAGGCGGCCACCGGATCGGGGAAGCGGCGCGACCACACATCGCCCATCGCCGAGGGTGGGCAGATGACGATGGCGCCGGCGAGTTCGGCCGGCGCCGCCCCGCGCACCGGCCGCAGTTCGCCGAGCGCGATGCCCTCGCTGACGTAATAGTCGGTCAGCCGCTCCATCGCCCCGTGCAGGAAGATCGGCGCGTCATGGCCGGCGGCGCGGGCGAGCGCCATCACCCGCTGCGCCTTGCCGAGCGCGTAGGCGCCGACCAGATGCGCCCGCTCGGGAAACAGCGCCAGCGATTGCAGCAGCCGGCCGATCTCCGCCAGCGGATCGGGATGGCGGTAGACCGGCAGGCCGAAGGTCGCCTCGGAGATGAAGACGTCGCAGGCAACCGGCTCGAACGGCGCCGAGGTCGGGTCCGGCCCCGGCTTGTAGTCGCCCGAGGCGACGATGCGGCAGCCGCCCTTCTCCACCGCGATCTGCGCCGAGCCGAGGATATGCCCGGCCGGGTGGAAGCTCACGCCGACGCCGCCGACCTCGATCCGCTCGCCATAGCGGGCGGCCTGCGTCGCCCCGGCGAAATCGGCGCCGTAGCGGATCGCCATGATGTCCAGCGTCTGCCGCGTCGCCAGCACCGCGCCATGGCCGGCGCGCGCGTGGTCGGAATGGCCGTGCGTCACCAGCGCCCGCCGCACCGGCCGCATCGGGTCGATGTGGAAGTCGCCGGCGGGCGAATAGAGCCCCTCGGGGCGCGGCTGCAGCAGGTCTTCCGGGCGCATGCTGGACCAGATATAGGGCGTCCGCCGCCCGTTGCAGCGGCAACGCCGGAAATCGACGCGCGTTCCGGCGCTCGTGGCGCGGGCCACCCCCGGCGTGCCGGCGGGTGGCGGGGGCCCCGGCGCGTCAGCGTCTTCCGGCCACGTTTCGATCGCACAGGTTCGCGCATGAGTTCCAGCCCGCTCATCCTCTCCTCCGGCGACCCCGCGCTCGACCGCCGGCTCGACTGGGCGCGCGCGCTGCTGGACGAGGGCAATGCCGCCGACGCGGCGGAACTGATGGCCGAGGCGGTGACGCGCGCGCCGGGCTTCGTCTCCGGCTGGTTCGTGCTGGCGGAAGCCCGCGAGGCGATGGGCGAGCGTGACGCGGCGGCGCAGGCCTATGGCGCGGCGCTGACGCTCGACCCCAAGGACCGGCTGGGCGCCGGCCCGCGCCGCGCCCGGCTGGCGGGCGAGGGCACGGGCCTGTCGGCTGCCTATGTGCGCACCCTGTTCGACCAGTATGCCGGCCGCTTCGACGCGGCGCTGGCGCGGCTCGACTATCGCGGCCCGGAGCTCATCCGCGCCGCGCTGGAGGATGCGTGCGCGGCGCTCGGCCGGCCCTTCCGCTTTGCGCACGGCCTCGACCTCGGCTGCGGCACCGGCCTCGTCGGCATGGCGCTGGCGCCTCGGGTGGAGCGGCTCGACGGCGTTGACCTCGCGCCGAACATGATCGAGCTCGCCCGGGCGCGCGGGCTCTATAGGGAGCTGGCCGCCGCCGACCTCGTCGGCTGGCTGCAGGAGCGGCCGGAGGCGGGCGCGGACCTCGTCGTGGCGGGCGATGTGTTCTGCTATCTCGGCGATCTCGCGCCTGTCTTCATGGCGGCGCGGCGGGCGATCGGCGCGACTGCACCGACCGCACCGATCGTCCACCTCACCGCACCGACCGGTCACTCTCATCGGTCGTCCGGATTGCTCGCCTTCACCGTCGAGACGCATGACGGCGCGGGCGTCATCCTGCGCGACACGCTGCGCGTCGCCCATGGCGAAGCCTATGTAAGAGAACAGCTTTTCGCCGCCGGCTTCGATCTGGTGTCGTGCCGCCCGGCCGCGACGCGTACCGAGAAGGGCGCCCCGGTGCCCGGGCTGGTCGTCGTCGCGCGGCCGCTGGGAGCGAAGGCGATCGCCGGCGGAGCGGTAAAAGCCGAATGAAATCAACAGGCCTCGGTGCAGTGGGAACGAGCCGCGGCCGGCTTTCCCTGCGCGGCGAAGGCGTCTAGCCTCGCGCCGTGACCGATCCCGCCGAGCTTCTCCCGGAGATTTTCCGCCGCTGGTTCGCGGACCGCGGCTGGGCGCCCCGCGCGCACCAGCTGGAGCTGCTTTCGCTTGCGAAATCAGGGCGTTCGGTGCTGCTCATCGCGCCCACGGGGGCCGGCAAGACGCTCGCCGGCTTCCTGCCGACTTTGGTCGAGCTGAGCGGCGGCGGCGAGCGCAAGGGCTTGCACACGCTGTATATTTCGCCGCTGAAGGCGCTGGCGGTGGACGTCGCCCGCAACCTCGAGCGGCCGGCCGCCGAGATGGGCCTGCCGGTGCGCATCGAGACCCGCACCGGCGACACCCCGGCCTCCCGCCGCCAGCGCCAGCGCCGCGATCCCCCCGACATCCTGCTCACCACCCCCGAGCAGATCGCGCTCCTGCTCGCCTCCGCCGACGCGGAACATTTGTTCAGTAATCTCAAGCGGATAGTGCTCGACGAGCTGCACGCGCTGGCCGGTTCCAAGCGCGGCGACCTGCTCGCTTTGGGCCTCGCCCGGCTGCGCAAAATCGCGCCCGGCCTGCAGTCCGTCGGTCTCTCGGCGACGGTGGCCGATCCCGACACGCTGCGCCGCTGGCTGGTGCCGCAGGTGCAAGGCATTGATATAAAATCTGAAATGGTCATGGCCCCGCCCGGCGCCGCGCCGGATCTGCGCATCCTCGACTCGGCGGCGCGCATTCCCTGGGCCGGCCACAGCGCCCGCCACGCCTATGACGAGATCTACCGCCTCATCGAGGCCCACACGACCACGCTGGTCTTCGTGAACACCCGCATGCAGGCCGAGCTGGTGTTCCAGGAGCTGTGGAAAATCAACGAGTTGAACCTGCCGATTGCGCTGCATCACGGCTCCCTCGACGTCTCCCAGCGCCGGCGCGTGGAGGCGGCGATGGGGGAGGGGCGGCTGCGCGGGGTCGTCTGCACCTCCTCGCTCGACCTCGGCATCGACTGGGGCGACGTCGATCTCGTCATAAACATAGGCGCGCCAAAGGGTTCGTCCCGGCTCATGCAGCGCATCGGCCGCGCCAACCACCGCCTCGACGAGCCCTCGAAAGCGGTGCTGGTGCCAGCCAACCGCTTCGAGGTGCTGGAATGCGTCGCCGCCCTCGACGCGGTCCGTAAAAGCGCTCAGGACGGCTTCGTGGCGCGGTCGGGCAGCCTCGACGTGCTCGCCCAGCACATCGTCGGCATGAGCTGCGCCGCGCCGTTCCAAGCCGATGATCTTTATATGGAAATCCTCTCGGCCGAGCCCTATGCCGACCTCCCGCGGGCCGATTTCGACGACGTGCTCGCCTTCGCGGCGACGGGCGGCTACGCGTTGCGCGCCTATGAGCGCTTCGCCCGCATCCGGCGCATGAAGGACGGCCGCTGGCGCATCGCCAACCCCATGGCGGCGCAGCAATATCGGCTGAATGTCGGCACCATCGTCGAATCCACCATGCTGAAGGTCCGCCTCGCCAGCGCGAAGAGCCGCTTCGGCGGACGGGTGCTGGGCGAGGTGGAGGAGTATTTCGTCGAGATGATGAGCCCCGGCGACACCTTCGTCTTCGCCGGGGAAGTGCTGGAATATCAATCGATTGTCGAGAACGAGGTGCGGGTGTCGCGCTCCAGCGCGACCGATCCCAAGGTGCCCTCCTATGCCGGCGGCAAGTTCCCGCTCTCGACCTTCCTCGCCGCGGGCGTGCGTTCCCTGCTGGCCGAGCCGACGACGTGGCCCGGCCTGCCGCCGCAGGTGCGCGAATGGCTCGAACTGCAGGACTGGCGCTCCAAGCTGCCCGGCCGCGAGAACCTGCTGGTCGAGACCTTCCCGCGCGGTGGTCGCCATTATCTGGTCGCCTACCCCTTCGAGGGCCGGCTCGCCCACCAGACGCTCGGCATGCTGCTGACGCGGCGGCTGGAGCGGGCCGGGCTGCACCCGCTCGGTTTCGTCGCCAACGACTATGCCCTTGCCGTCTATGGGCTTTCCGACCTGTCGCAGGCCATCGCGCGGGATCGGCTGAGCCTCGGCGCGCTGTTTCATCCCGACATGCTGGGCGATGATCTCGAAGAGTGGCTTGCCGAATCCGCCCTGATGAAGCGCACCTTCCGCCAATGCGCGGTGATCGCCGGCCTGATCGAGCGCCGCTTCCCGGGCAAGGAGAAGAACAGCCGGCAGGTGACCATGTCGACCGATCTCGTCTATGACGTGCTGCGCACGCACGAGCCGGCGCACGTCCTGCTGCGCGCGGCACGGGCGGACGCGGCGACCGGCCTGCTGGACATTCGCCGGCTCGGCGACATGCTGGTGCGCGTCGAAGGACGAATCAGCCATGTGGCGCTCGACCGGGTGTCCCCGCTCGCGGTGCCGGTGATGCTGGAGATCGGTCGCGAGCCGGTCTTCGGCGAGGCGCAGGACGCGCTGATGGCCGAGACCGAGGCGGAACTTGTGCGGGAGGCGACGGGGAGTGACTGAATTCGGCCAAGTCCTTGATGACAAAGCTGATGCTGTGGTCGCCCTCGACGCGGTCGAGCTGGCGGGCGCCGCCTTTGTGCTGGATCCGGCCGGGGCGCTGTTCTGGCCGGACGAGCGGCTGCTGATCGTCGCCGACCTCCATCTCGAGAAGGGCTCGGCCTATGCCGAGCGCGGGGTGCCGCTGCCCCCTTACGATTCGGCGGCAACGCTGGCCGTGCTGGCGCGCCTGGTCGCCCGCTGGCGTCCGCGCACGGTGGTGGCGCTCGGCGACAGCCTGCACGACCGCCGCGCGGCCGGCCGCCTTGGCGAGCGTGAGCGCGCGAGCCTCGCGGCCATCCGTCAGGGCCGCGACATCGTCTGGGTCGCGGGCAATCACGATCCCGACCCGTCGCCGGAACTGGGCGGTGTCCATGCCGAGGAACTGGAAATTGGGCGCCTTGTCCTGCGCCACGAGCCGCGCCCCGGTGCAACGGCCGAGATCGCCGGCCATCTCCATCCCGTGGCGCGCATTGTACGCCGTGGCCGCGGTGTGCGGCGCCGCTGCTTCGCCAGCGACGGCCGGCGCCTGGTGCTGCCGGCGCTCGGGGCCTACGCGGGCGGGCTCAACATACGCGATCCCGCCCTCGCCGGCCTGTTCGGCGGGCCGTTCGCGGCGCATATGCTGGGCACCCGGCGCACCTATCGCATCGCCGCGCAGGCCTGCCTGCCGGACCGCCCCCGCGCGCCGGACCCGTTCTGGCTGCGGGGTCTCGCCGCCGTCGAAACCTGACATAAGCCACAACGCAAACGGCCCCGCCGGGGCGGGGCCGCTGGATGCGCGTTCGTTGGCCGTTCAGCTGCGCGAGGCGGTCTTGCGCTTGACCGGCTGGGGCGCTTCCGCTTTGTCCCAATCGGGATTGGCCGCGACGATGTTGGCGGCATCGTCGGTCATCATCGGGCTCCACGTCTGGACGGCGAAGCGGGCCGCGACGAGGGTGGGCTTGGCGAGGCGTGTCTCGACCTCGTCGCGCTTGCGGGCCGCCTCGGCGTCCCCCTGGTTGGCGGCCAGCGAGAACCACTTCCAGGACTCGGCGAGGTCGGCCTTCACGCCTAGGCCGCGGGCATACAGCACGCCGAGATTGTATTGGCTGTCGCGCACCCCGCGCTCGGCCGCTTTCAGGAACCAGTCGGAGGCTTGCTTGTAGTCCGGCTGGCCGTTGACGCCTTCGGCCAGCAGCACGGCGAGGTTGTGCATCGCGCGCACGTTCCCAGCCTCGGCCGCCTCCGCATAGAGCTTGCGGGCCCGGACCGTATCCCGGATGACGCCATCGGCGCCCTTGTCGAGCAGCGCGGCGAGACGATAGGCGGCCGGCGCCGATCCCTTGGCGGTCGCCTGCTCGAACCAGTAGGCCGCCCGAGCCAGATCCTGCGAAACGCCGCGGCCCTCGGCAAAGCGGGCGCCGATCTCGTAGGCGGCAGCTTGATTGCCGGCGATCGCGGCGCTGCGCAGCGACGCGCTGCCAACGGCTTCGGGAAGATTGCCGGTCCCGGGTGCCGCCGGCGTGGCGGCCGGGGGAATGGAGCCGGTGATATCCCCCGCCGGTGCCGGAACGGAACCGGGGAGGGGAGAGGCCGGTTGCGCGAGCACGTCCGGAATCCCGACGAGACCGGCGGAGGGGGCATTCGCCATCGCGTCGGCCGTCGGCTGCAGGCCGCGAGGAGGCGTCGCGGGTGCTACCGTGACCACCTGCGCGGGCGCCGCGGACGTCGGGATTGCGGCGGCGCCTGAAGGGTCCGCCGTCGTGGCGGCCGGCTCCGCACTCGAGGTGCGGGGCGCGTTGCCGCGAAGCCCGCCGATCAACTGGAGGGCGACCAGCGCCATCGCCGCGCTGCTCACCGCGATCAGCAGCGGCAGACGTGCGCGCGTGAACAGGCGCGAGAGGCGCGAACCCGCCCGCGGCACGCCGTCCTCGCGGCTGGAGGCCGGCTGGCCGGCGGCGGACTGGGCTGCGCGCCGGGCGGCGGCGATGAAGTCGGCGCGCTGAGGGCTCTCTTCGGGGCGTAGCGCGAGTTCCTGTAGGGCGGCCTCGGATTGCGCGACCCGGGCCCAGGCCGACGGGCGCTGGCGCGGGTCGCCCGAGCCGGGCTCGAGCGGGTAGTCGTCGGGCAGCCGCACCTCGTCGGTCGACACCGCCTCAACGTCGCCCTGCGGGGCGTCCGGTGCCGGCTCCGTCGCGTCCGGCGTGGAAATCGGCGCAGCCGCGTCGGCAATCACCGACCGGGCGAGCGGTGCGGCATAGGGCTCCGTCCGCGCCACGACCGGCAGGTCGCCGGGCTGCTCCAGAGACGCGATGCGGTCCACCACGCGTTCCAGCGTCTCATGGACCGCTTCCAGCGTATCGAAGGTGCGGCGCTCGGTGGTCTCCTGGCGACTCTCGAGGTCGGCGAGGTTGCGCCGGATCGCCGCAACGCCGTCCGTCGGCAGCGTGGCGGCAAATTCGGCGGCGACGTCGCGGGCGCTCTTCTCGGCGGCGGCGACCGCGCTGGCGCGGGCCTCCTCCATCTGGATGAACAGGTCGCCGAGGCCGCGCTCGATATTGGCGATCTGGCCGGGCTCGATCATGCTCGCGCCGATCCTGTCGGCCAGCGCGCCGAGTTGCTGCTCGAGCGCTGCGAGCGCGCGGTCGGTGCTGCCGTCCTCGGCTCCGCCCTTGCGCCGGCCTAGCCGTTCGACCCGCTCCACCAGGCCCTGCAGCAGGGCTTCCATGCCCTCGGGCGCCGCGCGCACGGCACCGGCCACCGAGGCCTGGAGCTCATCGAGGCGGCGGTTGAGATCGCCGAAGGGAGCGAAATCGGCGCGCGCGGTCGCCTCCGCGTCGATCTTGGCGCCCAGCGCATCGATGCGCGACTCCAGCGTGGCGACGACATGCCGGATGAGATTTTCGTCCGGCGAGGCGATACGGTCGATCTTGACCACCAGCGCCTCGATCTGTTCGGCGAGCAGGCGCACGGCATCCATCGACAGGGTGCGGTCGATGATCTCGCGCAATTCGGCGGTTTGCGCCTGCAACCGGGCGATCGTCGCGCCATCCACCGTCTTGGCGTTGACGATGTCGATCTTGCGGGTCAGCGCTTCGATATCCTCGGCGAGGCGCGCATGGCTCTCCGGCGGGCGCAGGCCCTCGATCAGCCCGCCGAGTTCGCCGAGCGCCCGTGCCATTTCCGCCTTCGCACCGCCGGCGTCGGAACCATCGTCGAGCCGTGCGGTCAGCACGGCGATGGCATTCTCGAGTTCCTCGACGACGGATCGCGGCGCGAGTTCACCGAGCGCCCGCTTCATCTCCGCGACATCGGCGTGCAGGGCGTCGATCGCCGTCCCCATCGGAATGGCGTTGCGCAGTTCCTGCATCTGGTCGGCGATCAGATTGAGCTGCCGTTCCAGCCCGGAGAGATTGACCGGAACGTTGCCATCGCCGGCATCCCCGCTCCGCGCAGGAGCCGGCTCGGGTTCGGCAGGAACCGGAGGCTCGGGCAAGGACGGTGCCGCTTCGAGAGCGCGCTGGTGCGCGGTGATCTCCGCCACTGCCGCATCGAGAGCCGGCTCGCCGGGCGCGATCATGCTGGTTTCGGGGACGTCGAGCTTCTTGTTGAGGGTCTCGACGGTTCGCACGATCTCGCCGAGACGGCGGTCGAACGCCGAGGAGGCGGGGGCTTCCGGGCGCTGCGGCTCGGGCCGCCGGCGCAGGAACGAGCCGGCAGTACCGCCCTCGCCGCGTGCAGGTTCGCTGAGCAGCGCGCCGATGCGGCGATTGAGGGAGTCGAGCGCCGAGATCAGCCCTTCCTGCCGTGGCCCCGTGCGGCTGCCGCGATGCGGCTCCGCCGGCGGCTCGGCGGGGAGATTGGCGTCCCCGGACGGTGCCGGAGCCGGCGATGCGGCCTCCATGCCGCCGGTCCCGAGGACGCGGGCGCGCAGCCATTCGTCGAGCGGCATGCCCGCCTGGCGCGCGGCCTCCTGCATCGCCTCCCACGCCCTGGGATCGACCGGATTCGCATTCGAAGGAGCGCCCTGCCTCACCTGTCTCTCCGTCACGTGAGCGCTGCGGCCTTGATGAGAGAATCATCAACGAAGCCGGCGCTGGAGGTCTGCAGGAGGGACTTTTTCCGTTCTTGGTAAATGGCGCGTTAACGACGGTAAGAATGGTTAATCCGGGCAGGCGCCCTTCGACGGCGCGGCAGGTTCGGCCCGATTTGCAGAAGCCTGAACAAAATCGTTCCCGTTCAGTGAGTTGAGGCGGGTAAGTCGATCTCTCGTAACAGTAAGTTTCCCTAGCGGAGGGTGCCCCTTTCTCCCGCTGGGGGCGGTTGGGCTGTAGGTGTTTCCCTAACGTCCACCTGCCCCCATCGGAGCGTTTCGCCATGGATTTCACCACGCATCATTCCGAGTCTGTCGCCCACGACGCCGCCAATCTCGTACCGGATTCGCCGCTGTACACGATCGGCGACTTGGCTCGCGAATATGACGTTACCCTGCGCGCCCTGCGCTTCTACGAGGACAAGGGCCTTCTGGCACCGCGGCGCGAGGGCCTGACGCGCCTTTACAGCGCCGCCGAGCGCGCACGCCTCGCCATCATTCTGAAAGGCAAGAAGCTCGGCTTCACCCTTGCCGAGATCAAGAGCATGGTGGCCCTGCGCGAGGGAGGCCCCACGCCGGCAGGCGGCCTCGCCCTCAGTCGCGAGAAGTGCGAGGAGCAGATTCAGCTGCTCCGGCAGCAGAAGGCCGATATCGAGGATGCCATCGGCGAACTCAACCACATGATCGACGCCTTCGGCACCCGCACTGCGGCCTGAAGCCTTCGGTCGATGGTTGGCGGTCTCCGTCAACGCGATTATGGTCCCGCCCGGCCGCATGATGCGGCGGGCGGGATTTTGCGTTCCCGCTCAACGCCGGCCAGGAGCCGGCCGAAAGCAGGCAGCGGGACGCCATGGCACGGACCATCGATTACTACTTCTCCGTCGTCAGCCCTTGGGCTGCGCTCGGCCATCAGCCGTTCATGGATGTCGTACGTCGACACGGGGTCACGGTACGCTACCTGCCCGTGGCGCTCGGCGAGGTGTTCGCTGAGACCGGCGGCTTGCCTCTCGCCAAGCGCCACCCCGCGCGCCAGCGCTATCGTCTGCTCGAGCTGAAGCGTTGGCGGGTGAGGCGTGGTGTGCCCGACTTCCAGCTTCAGCCGCCTTACTGGCCGTTCAATCCCGCGCTTGCCGACCGGATCGTCATCGCGGCGGTCGACGCCGGCCACGATCCCGACCGTCTCCTCGCCCGCGTTTTCGCCGGCGTCTGGCGTGAGGGGCGGGATCTCGCGGATGTCGCCACACTCCGGGCGATTCTGGGAGAGGTCGGCCTGCCGGCCGACCTGGTTCAGGCGGCGGAAGGCGATGCCGTCGTGGCGACCTACCGGGGCAACCGCGAGCGGGCCGTGGGCGCGGAAGTCTTCGGTTCGCCGGCCTATGTGCTCGACGGGGAAGTGTTCTGGGGGCAGGATCGGATCGATCTGCTCGACGATGCGTTGTCGTCCGGGCGGGCGCCCTACACGCCGGCGACGTGACGTCCGGCCGACGGCGGCGTCTCGCCGGCACGGGAGGCCGCGATGCGATATGCAATTGGAAGCCTTGTTCTGGTCATGACCGCGGGCTGGATGACGCTCGCACCGGTCCGCGCGCAGGAAGGCGCTCCGGCCGGCGGGGCGACTTCTGCGGCGGCAGAGCCGGATGGGCGCTTCACCATGACGCCCGTCGAGGGTGGCGTGATGCGTCTCGACACCCGAACCGGTGCGCTTTCGCGCTGCGGCGCTCGTGGCGGCACATGGGTGTGTGAACTTCTGCCCGATGACCGTTCCGCCTATGAGGTGGAGATCGGTCGCCTCAATGACCGCATCGCCATGCTGGAGCGCCAGATTGCGCGCGGTGCCCCGCGTCCGCCAGCGGGTGTCCCGGATATCATGGAGGACCCGCGGCGTTCGCCCGATGGTGGCGAGCGTGCCGGCCCTCCCTCGGGACCTGATGCCGGAGCCTCCACCGAGGACAGCGACGTGCGCCGTGAGATCGATCGTGGCATGGACGTGGCCGAACAGATGTTCCGCCGCTTCATGCAGATGATCGAGCGGCTGCGCCGCGAGAGCGACACGCTCTGACGGCCCTCCTGGTCGTCAACAGGCGCTGATGAAGCCGTAGATCCGCTCCAGCGCCGTGTCCGCCAGTCCCCCGGGGAATGCGATGAACACATGGCATCCGCCGGGAAAGACGGCGAACTCGGTTGGATTGCCGGCCGCCAGCCAGCGTGGCGCCATGAACAGGGAATCGTCGAGCAGCGCGTCGCGGGTGCCCACGGTGAAAAGCGCCGGCGGCAGCCCCTTGAGGTCGGCATGCAGCGGAGAGATGTCGGGAGCCGCAACGTCGCCTCCCGCGCGCAGGAAATGGCCGACGAAGACGTTGATGTCCCGCGTGTTGAGCACCAGCGGTTCGTCGCCCCAGGCGCGCGCGCTCGGCGACAGGCCGAGATCGTAGCAGCCGGCATGCAGGTTCGCCGCCCGGAACGGGCTGATACCGTGCCGGTCGCGCAGGCGCAGCAGCGTGACGACGGACAGGTGCGCGCCCGCCGATTCGCCGCCGATGACGAAGCGATCCGTGCCGAACCGCGCCTTGCCCTCGCGGACGAGCCAGAGGGCCGCGGCCTCGCAATCGTCCGGCCCGGCGGGGTAGGGGTTTTCCGGCGCGAGGCGATAGTCGACCGAGACGACGGCGAAGCCGGTCCGGGCAACGAGACGGTCGTTCAGGCCGTCGTTCTCGCGCGCCGAGCCGAGCGTCCAGCCGCCGCCATGGATGTGCAGATAGACACCTGCCGGATTGTCGGGGGCGATGATGCGCAGGGGAACCGTCCCGTGCGGGCCGTCGATCTCGACGACCTGCGCGCGCGGGCTCTCGGGGGCGAGCGGAAAGGGCCCCTTGCCGTCGAGCCGGATCTTGCGGATCACCGCTGGCGGGAACACCCAGCGATCGGGGATCGCACCCAGCGCCTTGACGATGCCGGCATTGATCATCCGCGTCTCGGCGCTGACGGCCTCCGGTGCGAACTGCGCCGGATAGAGGCAGAAGGGGGCGGAAGACGAGGACATGCGGCTATGCTCGACTTTGGATGACGGGCGGCAGGATGACGTGTTCGCATCTGCGATATACATCGAACCGGCCGTGTCCGCATCCTGTGCTGCGCGGTGCTCGGGGTAGGGAGGCTGCATGGGAACGGTCAGGCGCGAGATCGCGCGCGAAACGCGTATCGTTCGACGTGTCAGCACAGAGCTGACGGTGGAGACCACGGGCGCCGGCTTCACCGAACTGACCCGCACCGTCGCGGATTTTCTGGCCGACATCCGGGCGGCTGACGGCGAGGTCTCGCTGTTCTGCCGGCACACCTCCGCCTCGCTGCTGATCCAGGAAAACGCCGATCCCGACGTGCGCATCGACCTGCTGACGGCCTTTGAGCGTCTGGCGCCGGCCGATGCTGGATGGGTTCACGATGACGAGGGGCCCGACGATATGCCGGCCCACGTGAAGTCGATGCTGACCGGCATCGCGCTGGCGGTTCCCGTGATCGCGGGGCGCATGGCGCTGGGCACATGGCAGGGCATCTATCTGGCGGAGCATCGGACGCGACCGCACACCCGCACGATCATTCTCGCCTTTACCGGCGACGGCGGCTAAGTCGGGCGTCCGGATTCAAACGTCCTTGCGCGCTCGTCGCAGGGGAAGGATTATCGGTCTCAAGGCGCCGGCCAGACAAGCGCTCGAGAAAAAGGGGGGGCAGGTGGAAACGACAATGAGCTTTCGGCTGGTGATCGCCGACGATCATCCGCTGTTCCGGGGAGCGCTCAAGGAAGCGGTGCTGCGGCAGTTCCCCGGGGTCGATCTGTTCGAGGCGGGTGCGTTCGAGGAATTGCAGGCCCTGCTCGAGCGCGAGAGCGACATCGACCTGGTCCTGCTGGATCTGTCCATGCCGGGCGTACGCGGCTTCTCCGGCCTCATGTACCTGCGGGCGCAATATCCCGGCGTACCCGTCGTCGTCGTCTCGGCCAATGAGGAGGCGAGCGTCATCCGCCGCTGCATGGAGTTCGGCGCGTCGGGCTTCATTCCCAAAACCAGCGCGGTCGAGACCACGCGCGAGGCCATCGCTGCCGTGCTGGAGGGCCGCACCTGGACGCCTGCCGATATCGACCTCAACAGCGGCGTCGACAAGGAAACCAAGGCCCTCGTCTCGCGCCTCGCGACGCTGACCCCGCAGCAGGTGCGCGTGCTCATGATGCTGTCCGAGGGCCTGCTGAACAAGCAGATCGCCTATGAGCTCGGCGTTTCCGAGGCGACGGTGAAGGCGCATGTCTCGGCAATCCTGCAGAAGCTTGATGTCGAGAGCCGCACCCAGGCGGTCATCGCCGCGGCCAAGATCGAAGGCGGCCAGTGGACGCAGCCAAGCGCCTGACGCCTTGGCTGTCCGTCAACGCCAGAACGGCTTGATGACTTCGTTCGCCACGTCGTCGCGCGAGAGGCCGACATCGGCGAGCAGGTGATCCGGCAGGTTGCGCAGTGCGTGTCGCGTCCGTGCGCGGAACCAGGCGTAGTAGACGAAGCACCACAAGCGCCGCGCAACTCCAGGCCGGCGTTGCGATGACGATGATCGGCCGGTCGCGAAGTCGCTGGCCAGGCCGGCGTTGCCGTGGATCGTCATGGGTTGCCCCCCAAGGTACAAGCCGGCACGGCCGGCCATCGAGGGCGGGTTCTAGGCCCGGTTGCAGGAATCATGGCTGAACGCGGTGGTCAGCCCACGTTCATGTTCCGGACCGAGGTGAGGTCATGTCACTCCGCCGCCGAGCGCGTCACCCGCCACTGCGCCAGCAGCGCGCGGAGCGCGGCCGGGCGAAGCGGCTTGTTCAGCACCTCCATCTCCGTCGCGCGTGCGGTATCGCGGACCCGCTTCGAGCGATCGGCTGTGATCAGCACGGCGGGCAGCGCGGCGCCGAGCTTCCAGCGCAGGTGCTTGGCGGCCTCGATGCCGTTGGAATCGCCCAGATGATAGTCCACCAGCAGCACGTGCGGCGTCACGCGCTTCTCGCGCAGCACGGCGAGGGCGCCGGCGACGTCGCCGGCCTTCACGACCCGGCAGCCCCAGCCGCTGAGCAGCGTTTCCATACCGTCGAGGATGTTGGGCTCGTTGTCGATGCAGAGGACGACGAGTCCGTCCAGCGTCGCCGTCAGCGCCGGCGCCGGGCTGGCCGCCTCTTGCGCAGGCACCGGCGGCGCCGTAGGCACGTCGACGGCGAACATGCTGCCGCGCCCCGGCGTCGAGGCCAGGTCGATCGGGTGGTCCAGCACGCGCGCGATGCGCTCGACGATGGAAAGGCCGAGCCCGAGCCCGCGCGCCGCCTTGGCCCCCTGATCTAGCCGCTGGAACTCCTTGAAGATCAGCTTCTGCTTGTTGGTGGGGATGCCGAGTCCGGTATCGAAGACCTGGACGCGCAGTTTTCCCCGCCTGCGGCGGCAGCCGATCAGAACACGTCCCCCTGGGGTGTACTTGATCGCGTTCGAGACGAGATTCTGCAGCAGCCGCCGCAGCAGCCGCCGGTCCGATCGCACGGCCGCCGAGCACGGCACGAAACGGAGCGACAAGCCCTTCTCCCGGGCGAGCGGCTCGAACTCGAGCGCCAGCTGGCGGAAGATCTCGTCGATGCGGAAGGGCGCGATCTCCGGCTTCATGGCGCCGGCATCCAGCCGCGAAATGTCGAGCAGGGCGGCGAGGATCTCCTCCACCGCTTCGAGGGAGGCATCGACATTGGCGGCCAGCCGCCCCTGTTCGCCCTCCGCCGCCCGTTCGGTGAGGCTGGTGGCGTAGAGGCGCGCGGCGTTGAGCGGCTGGAGGATGTCGTGACTGGCGGCGGCGAGAAAGCGCGTCTTCGAGATGTTCGCCTCGTCGGCGTCGGCCTTGGCGTTGGCGAGCTCGGTGTTGAGGTGCTCCAGCGCCTTGGTGCGCTCCTTGACGCGACGCTCCAGCGTCTCGTTGGCTCGCTCCAGCGCTTCGGCCGCCTCCACCGCCGGGGTGATGTCACTGAAGGTGGCGACGATACCGCCATCCGGCATTGAATTGACGCGCACCTCGACGACGATGCCGCGCGGCATCAGCCGCTCCTGGAAGCTCGCATTGCGGCGGGTGAACCGGGCGAGGCGCTCGCGTACGATCTCCTCCACCAGGCCGGGGCCGAACAGGCCGGCGGCGGCATCGAAACGCAGGATCTCGTCGATGCTGACGCCGATGCGCACCAGTTCCGGCGGCAGATCGAGCATCTCGCCGAACTGCCGGTTCCAGCAGGTCAGCCGCAGGTCGCGGTCGAACACGGCGATACCCTGTCGCACATGGTCCAGCGCGGTCTGGAGAATTTCGCGATTGTACTGGATCGCGGCGGAGGCATCGTCCAGCAGCTTGAGCGCCGCCTTGGTCGAGACGGTACGCTTGCGCAGCAGCAGCGACAGCACGAGACGGGAGGAGGCCGCTCCGATGGCTGAGGCGAGCAGGTGCTCGGCATAGCGCACCAGCTGGAAGTCGGCCTCCCGCTGCGGCTCCAGCGAAACCCCGCGCATCGCGGCAACGCTCTCGAAGGAGGCGCGCGTGCGTTCCTCGCCGAGATAGCGCGCCACCGTCCCCATCAGTTCCTCGACGGTGATGGGCGATCGCCACAGCCGGAAGCTTGGGGCCGACGGCGTGCGCTCGTTCTCGACGAAGACGCTCGCCTGCAGCCGCTCGATCGGCGAGGGCTCGGTGAGCAGCGAGATGCTGACGAGGGTGACGAGATTGACGCTCAGGCTCCAGACGACACCGTGGGTGAGGGAATCGAAGCTGAGGCCGAAGAGCGCCTGCGGTCGCAGGAAATCCAGGCCGAAGGGCCCCGCGACCAACAGATGAGGGCTGACCAGTCCCGCCTCGGCGAGGGTGGGCAGCAGCAGCGTATAGGTCCAGAGGGCGACGCCAGCGGCGATACCGGCCATGGCGCCTCGGGCGGTGGCCCGTCGCCACATCAGGCCGAGCACGAAGGCCGGGCCGAACTGCGCCACGGCGGCGAAGGACAGCAGGCCGATTTGCGCCAGCTGCGCTTCGCCGGACAGGCGATAGTAGAGATACGCCAGAAGCAGCACGGCGAAGATGGCGACACGGCGCACGGTGAGCAGCTTGCCGCCCATGTCGGCACTGGCATTGGCGGCCGAATCCGGCCGCCGCCGGCGCACCATCAGCGGCATGGCGATGTCGTTGGACACCATGACCGCCAGCGCCACGGTCTCGACGATCACCATGGCCGTCGCCGCCGACAGGCCACCGACGAAGGCCAGCAGCGCAAAGCCCTGAGCGCCGACGGACAGCGGCAGGGCGAGCATGAACATGTCGCCATCGAGGAAGCCCGGTGGAAAGGCGACCAGACCCGCCATGGCGATGGGAACGACGAAGAGGTTGATGAGAATGAGATAGAGCGGGAACAGCCAGGCCGCGGTGCGAACCTCGCGTGCATCCGTGTTCTCGACCACCGCCACGTGGAACTGGCGCGGCAGCATGAGGATCGCCAGCGCCGACAGAACGGTCATGGTCAGCAAGCCGCCGAGCGAGAATCCACCGGTGAAAACGGGCAACACGCCCTTCGCTTCGGCCTGCTGGAACAGGTCCGCCGGACCCGAGAACATCCAGAAGGTGATGAAAAACCCGACGCTCAGGAAGCTCACCAGCTTCACGATCGATTCGGTGGCGACCGCCAGCATCAGCCCTTCCTGATGTTCGGTCGCGTCGATGTGACGGGTACCAAACAGCACGGCAAACGCCGCCATGGCGAAGGCGACGAGCAGAGCGAGATCGCCCACCACCGGATAGTGCAGCCCGATGCCCTCGAAGTCGCCCAGCATGACCACGAGCGAGGCCGAGACCGCCTTGAGCTGAAGGGCGATGTAGGGAAGGGTGCCGATGATCGCCACGAAGGCGACCAGGGCCGCGACGCCCTGGCTCTTGCCGTAGCGGGCGGCGATGAAGTCCGCGATCGAAGTGATGTTCTGCGCCTTGGCGAGCCGGATGATGCGCAGCAGGAAGGGCGAGCACAGCCCGATGACGAGCATGGGCCCGATATAGATCGTCAGGAAGTTGAGCCCCTGCGTTGTCGCTAGGCCCACCGAACCGAAGAACGTCCACGAGGTGCAGTAGACCGCCAGCGACAGCGCATAGATGTAGGGCCGTCCCCGGCCTTTCTCGGCGCGCGGATGCAGCCGGTCGCCCACGCTGGCCACGGCGAAAAGGCAGCCGATATAGGCGAGCGCGACGACGACGATGACCCAGCCCTGCAACACGGGGGCTCCGCTTGGTGAGTTTCCGCCGATCCCCCAGAGGATCGCGCTACTTATGCCATCGTCCATGGCAGGCTGCCACCACCGGACGGCTCGGGAACCGGAATTCCGGCTGTGGATTGAACAACGGCAGCCGCCGCCGCACACTGGAAGCGACGGCCATCGGGTGCCGGCGACCATCGGGGGACTGGATGCTGAAGGAATTCCGCGAATTCGCGATCAAGGGGAACGTCGTCGACCTCGCCATCGGCGTGATCATCGGCGCTGCCTTCGGGCAGATCGTCACCTCGATCGTCTCCGACCTGTTCATGCCGATCGTTGGCGCGGTCCTCGGCGGTCTGGACTTCTCGAACTATTTCATCGGGTTGTCGTCGAACGTCACGGCCAATTCGCTCGGTGCCGCGCGGGAGCAGGGCGCGGTTCTCGCCTATGGCCACTTCCTGACGGTGGTCATCAACTTCCTGATCATCGCCTGGATTCTCTTCATGGTGGTCAAGGGCATCAACCGGCTGCGCCGCAAGGCGGCCGACGAGCCGCCGCCGCCCGCGCCGCCGACCAAGGAAGAGGTTCTGCTCACCGAGATCCGAGACATCCTCGCGCGCAAGGCTTGAGGGTACACGACGGCGGTCGGAGCATCCATCAATGCCGCCGATCGCCGTCATGACGCCTTTTGATGCAAGGCGGCTGGTTTCGGCGCTATGGTGAGGACCTCACCATAGCGCCAGAGCCGACCATGCCCGCCGAGCCCGCCCGTTTCATTGCTCCGCCCTCCTTGCTCGATCATGTCCGCCCCGAAGCCCTCGCTCTGCCCGAGAGCGGCATCGTCGAGGTTTTCAATTACGGTCGCACGCGCGAGGGCCTGATCCCGCTCTGGGCCGGAGAAGGCGATCTTCCGACGCCATCCTTCATCGCCGAGGCGGCCACACGCTCGCTGGCGGCTGGCGAGACCTTCTACACCTGGCAGCGCGGCATTCCCGATCTGCGCGCCGCGATCGCGCGCTACATGAGCCGTCTCTATGGCGTGGCCGAAGACCCGGAGCGCTATTTCGTCACCGGCTCCGGCATGCATGCCATCCAGGTTGCGATCGGCCTGACCCTGTCTGCGGGGGACGAGCTCATCATTCCCTCGCCGGAATGGCCGAACGCGGCTGCCGGCGCCGCGGCGGCGGGTGCGAGGGCGGTCTTCGTGCCGCTGTCCTTCGACGATGAGCGGGGCTTCTGGCTCGATCTTGGCCGGCTCGAGGACGCGGTGTCGCCGCGCACGCGCGCGATTTTCATCAATTCGCCGGCCAATCCGACCGGCTTCGTCGCGACCCGCGAGACGCTGCGCGGGGTGCTGGACATCGCCCGCCGCCACGGATTGTGGATCATCGCCGACGAGATCTACGGGCGCTTTTTCTACGAGGCCGGCGAGGGCGGGCTGGCGCCATCCTTCCACGACATCATGGAGCCCGAGGATCGAATCCTCTTCGTCCAGACCTTCTCCAAGAACTGGGCGATGACCGGTTGGCGCATCGGCTGGATCGAGGCGCACCCCGCGCTTGGTGATGTGATCGAGAACCTCATTCAGTATTCCAACTCCGGTGTCGCGACCTTCATGCAGCGCGCCGGTGTCGCCGCGCTTGAGCGGGGGGAAAGCTTTGTCGCGCATCAGATCGCCCGAGCGCACGCCGGGCGCGACATCGTTGGCGATGCGCTGCTCGCGACCGGGCGGGTACATCTCGCCAAGCCGCCGGGCGCCTTCTACCTGTTCTTCGGGGTCGAGGGGGAGCGCGACATGCGCTCGCTCGCGCTGCGCCTCGTTGACGAGGCCAATATCGGGCTGGCGCCCGGCACCGCCTTCGGCCCCGGCGGCGAGAATTACATCCGCCTCTGCTTCGCGCGCGGCGAGACCCAGCTTCGGGAGGCCAGCGACAGGCTGGTACGCTGGTTGACGCGTTGAGTTGCCGCCACCGGGGGCTCGACGAGGGTCGAACTTGCGAGCCGCACGCGGCCATCGCACAGTGGCACCATGCACGAATGTGATACCGCGAAAGCCCTGCCGCCGACCGTTTCGGAGGCCCGTCTGCTGTCAGTCCTCTCGACCGCAGCTGACGGCATCATTGTCATCGACGAGCGCGCCCGCATCCTTATCTTCAACAAGGCCTGCGAGCAGATGTTCGGCATCAGTTCGGCCGACGCGGTGGGGCAGAACGTCAAGCTCGTCATGCCGGTCGAATATGCCGATCAGCACGATGAATATGTCGGCAGCTACATCCGTACCGGCGTGAAGAAGATCATCGGCATCGGCCGCGAGGTTCGCGGCCGCCACGTCGACGGCACGGTGTTTCCGCTGGAGCTGTCGGTGGGCGAGGCGCAGACCCCGGACGGGCGGCAGTTCATCGGCATCCTGCGCGACCTGCGCCCGCGCAAGGAAAGCGAGCAGCGTCTGGCCGACCTGCAGAGCGAACTCGTCCATCTCGCCCGTGTCTCCGCCATTGACGAGATGGGCGCGGCGATCGCGCACGAACTCAATCAGCCGCTCACTGCTCTGATTCTCTATCTGCAGGCGATCCGGCGTGCGCACGCCAAAGGTGTCGACCTCAACGAGGTCGTCGGCACAATTCTCGACAAGGCGGCAGGCGAGGCGGAGCGCGCCGGGCACATCATCCAGCGCATGCGTCAGTTCGTGGAGAAGCGGGAGCCCGAGCGACAGCAGCGTGACTTCGATCCGCTGGTCGATGATGCGATCGAACTGACCCTCCTCGGCCAGCGTCACCGCATCCGCATCGACCGGCGCTCGGCCGGGGAGCTGCCGCTGGTGATGGTCGATCCGGTCCAGATCCAGCAGGTCGTGGTCAATCTGGTGCGCAATGCGATCGAAGCGACCTCGCATTGCGCCGATCCCGCGATTCGCATCGAAACCAGTTGCCCGGGGGGTGCAGTGAAGGTGGAGATACAGGACAATGGCCCGGGCATCCCGGAAGACGCGCTGGCCAAGCTGTTTCAGGCATTCTCAAGCACCAAACGTCGCGGCATGGGCCTCGGGCTTGCGATTTCACGTACGATCGCCCAGAACCATGGGGGTGACCTTACCGTGGATCCGGGAGGCAGCGGGCGGGGAGCCTGCTTCACCTTGACGTTGCCGGCCCCGCCTCGGGCGGCGGCAGGCGAGAGCTGAACGGAGCGGATCGGATCATGGCCGCGAACGAAGAGATTTTCGTCGTCGACGACGACAGCGCGGTGCGAGATGCGCTCTCGGTGGTGCTCAGCCTCGAAGGCTACCACGTCCGGGGCTTTTCCGACGGAGCGACCTTCCTGTCTGTCGCCCGCGGGCGGGTGCCGTCCTGCGTCATTCTCGACGTCCACATGCCCGGCCGCTCCGGCCTCGACATATTGAAGGAGCTGGAAGCCGACCACTATCCCGCGCCGATCTTCATCATATCCGGCCAGGGCGACATACCCATGGCGGTCGACGCCATCCGCCACGGGGCCCTCGACTTCATCGAGAAACCCTTCGATGCGGAGACGGTCGTCGAGCGTGTGCGCGAGGCCATCCGCGCCCATGAGCGGCGCAACTCCAACGACAATGGCAACCTCCTGGGCGGACGTTTCCCGGGCCATGATCTCCTCACCCCGCGCGAGCGCGAGGTGCTCGTGCAGATCGCGTCCGGCGCCTCCAACAAGGAAGCCGGCCGGACACTGGGCATCAGCCCGCGCACGATCGAGGTGCATCGTGCCCGCATCATGGAGAAGCTCGGCGCCAAGAATGCGGCTGATCTCGTGCGGATCGTTCTGAAGGATACCCGCGGCTGAGCCGCTGACCCGCCCGATTTCCATGCGAATCCATGCTTTTCCGGCGAAGAGGTTTCGGCTTTGGCCGCCTCTTCGCATTCCTACGCATTGCTCCCCGGGAGCGCCTTGACCAAGGTCGGCGACGAAGCCGGGAGGATGTCGTGCGGATCCATGTCGTTGAGGATGATGCGGGGGTAAGCGATTCGCTGAGCCTCACCCTCGCTGCTCTCGGCCACGACGTGGTCGCCCACCGTACCGCCGAGGCGCTGTTCGGCACCTCGCCGCCGCGGGGCGAGGACACGGTCATCGTCGACCTCAGCCTGCCGGGCATACAGGGCGCTCAGGTCGTGCGCTGGCTTGCCGAACTGGCCGCCCCGCCACGGATCGTCGTGATATCGGGTCAGTCGCAGGGAGCGATCGACCATCAATTGCGAGGGTTTCCCCCGCTGGTCCTTCTGCGAAAGCCACTCGATATCGCCGCCCTGAGCAGCCTCGTCGCCGAGGTGTGACCAAGCGTCCTTCGGAAAGTCCCTTACGCAGCCCACCGAACTGTAGCGCTGCCCGACCCCGCCTAAGCTGCTTGCGTATTCGAGGGTGGAGGGTTGACGATGCGACAGGCGATTGAGGAGCGGACGGGCGGCGGGCCGCGGCATAATCCCCATCACTGCCTGAACGGCACGTCCGCTGGACTGCGGGTCGCCCCCCATGTCGTGCTGTTGCACGAGGCCGATCCGGCCCGCCGGATCATGGAGGTGATCGAGGGCGCCGTGATGCTCACTAAGCTGTTGCCGGACGGTCGTCGTCAGGTGGTTGAACTGCTTGGCCCCGGGGATGTCTTTGGCCTGTCGACCGGCGAGGTCTACGCCTGCTCCGCTGAAAGCCTGACCCATTGCGTCGTGGCCGCGCATGAGCGCGGCGCTCTTGAGCATGATCCCGTCCTGAGCGCGCGCCTGTTGCGCCGCTTCGAGCAGCAGCTCTGCGCCATGCATTCCCACGCGCTCGTGCTCGGTCGCATGTCGGCCCTCGAGCGCGTCGCCTTCTTCCTCGTGCGGCTCGCGCCGACGGCGCGCACCGAGCGGTCGACCCTGCACCTCTCGATGACGCGCCAGGAGATTGCCGACTTTCTCGGCCTGACGCTGGAGACGGTCAGCCGTGCCTTCTCCGAGATGAAGCGTCGCGGTCTTGTCGCGCTCTTGCGCGCGGACGAGGTGCGGATCGAGGACAGCGGCTCCGTCGCCCGTCTCGCCGGGCTTGCCTGAGTCTCTCTGCCTCTCCTGGGTGCTTCTCTTCCCTTTCTCCTGGGTTTTCAGACTGCGATCGAGTGACGGGCGTGGCTCGCGGCCTGCCTCCGTGCGTCGAGCGCGGCGGCGGCCAGTCTCACGAAGGGCCGCCCCTCGCGCGTCATCGCGATGCGGCTGCCCTGGATGTTGACGAGACCGGACCTCGCGAGGCCCGCCATCTCCTCCAGGAGGAGCGCATAGCCGGAGGCCCCGGCATCCGCCCGGCGAAGCTCTCCGATATCCACCGACAGATTGCACATCAGCGCCTCGATGAGCCGTCCCCGAACGAGGTCATCGGCGGTGAACGCCACCCCGCGGGTGGTCGCGAAATGTCCCGAATCGATCGCCCGCTTGTACGATCCCGCATCCGGCGCGTTCTGCGTGAAACCCTGAGGCAGACGGCTGATCGCCGACGCGCCGAGCCCGATCAACGCATCCGCCTGATCCGTCGTGTAACCTTGGAAATTGCGCTTGAGCGTTCCCTCGGCGGCGGCGACCGCCAGCGGATCGCTGGGGCGGGCGAAGTGATCGAGGCCGATGGCACGATAGCCGAGCACTTCCAGCTTCTCCGCGGCCGCCTCGGCCTGCGCCAGCCGTTCCTCCGGCCCGGGCAGAGCGCGTTCATCGATGGTGCGCTGGTTGGGGCGGATCCAGGGGACATGCGCATAGCCGAACAGGGCGAGACGGCTCGGCGCCAGCACATGCGCGAGCGCGACCGTCCGGCGCACATCGCGTTCCGTCTGGTGCGGCAGGCCGTACATCAGGTCGATGTTGATGGCGTCGATACCGGCGGCGCGCAGCAGATCGACGGCGCGCTCCACCGTGCCGAAGGGCTGAACACGGCCGATCGCGGTCTGCACATGGGCGCTGAAATCCTGCACGCCGAGGCTCGCCCGGGTGATGCCGATCGTCGCCAGCGCCGCAACGGTGGCGACATCGGTCTCGCGGGGGTCGAGTTCGATGGCGTGTTCGCCGAGTGCGCCGAGGTCGAATCGCTGCGCGATGCGCCGGTGGAGCCGCTCGAGCCAGCGCGGCCCGAGCATGCTCGGTGTGCCACCGCCCCAAGCGAGGTGGATCACCCGTCGGCCGGGGAGCGCATCGGCAACACGGTCGATCTCGCGCTCCAACCGTTCCGCATAGGCCTCGACCGGCGACGCGCGCCGCGTGGCCTTAGTGGTGCAGCCGCAATAACCGCAGATGGCCGTGCAGAACGGCACATGCAGGTAGAGCGACAGCGCCGCGTCAGAGGGCAACCCCTCCATCCAGCGCCGGTGCTCGGGGGCACCTACGCAGGCATCGAAATGCGGCGCGGTGGGATAGGACGTGTAGCGCGGCACCGCGCGTTCGGCATGGATGAGGGCAGAGCTATGCATGTCTTCAATTTGACCTTACCCCAGGTTCGGCGCATTGATCCGGCGCAATCTCTCGCGCAGGTCCGATGCTTTCGCGACTTTTCTCCTTCGATCTGAAGACCCTCCGGCGCGTCGTCGTCACCCTGCTCATCGGGGCGGCGGGCGGCGGTATCTTCGCTTTGCTGGGGGTTCCCGCGGGCTGGCTGTCGGGCGCGCTCACCACGACGGGAATCGCGGCGCTTGCGGGCGTTTCGGTCGGTCTGACGCGGCCGGTGCGCGAAGTGACCTATGTCGTGCTCGGCACCTCGCTCGGCGCGGCGGTGTCGCCGGCAACGCTCAATTCGCTGTCGACCTGGCCAGTAACCATGACGGTCCTGGCGCTCTCCGTGCCGGTCATGATGGCCGCCGTCATCTTCTATCTGGAGAAGGCGGCGGGGTGGGATCGGCGCAGCGCGTTCTTCGCGGCGTCGCCGGGCGCCCTCTCGGCGGTGCTGGCCATGGCCGAGAGCACCGGAGCGGATACACGGCGCGTGGTCTTCGCCCAGTCGATTCGTCTGTTCGTGCTGGTGGCACTCTTGCCGCCGGCCTTCAGCGGCTTCGGCCATCAGCCGTCGGGCGTCCTGCCGGTGAACCCCGTCGTGCCGGACTGGATGAGCCTCGTCGCCTCGCTGGCGGCGGGTACCTTTGGCGCGCTCGCCGCCGAGCGGGCGCGGCTGCCCGGCGGCTCCATGGTCGGCGCCATGCTGGCGAGCGGTGTCGTCCACGGCGCCGGGCTGATCGAGGGCCGCATGCCCGATCTTCTGCTGGTCTGCGGCTTCACCGTGCTCGGCTCCAACATCGGCAGCCGTTTTGCGGGCACGCGGATCGACGTGCTCCGCCGGTTCGTCGTCCACAGCCTCGGTGCGCTGGCGATCGCGGCAGCGGTGTCCGTGCTGTTCGCGCTGATCGGCGCCTGGCTGTCGGGCGAGGCGCTGGCCAAGGTGGTGCTGGCCTACATGCCGGGCGCGCTCGAGGCGATGACGATCATGGCATTCGTTCTCGGCGTCGATCCGGCCTTCGTGGCCGCGCATCACCTGTTGCGCTTCGTCGGCCTGTCGCTGGTGGTGCCGGTCATCGCCAGCTTCGCGTTCAGCGCGGTGCCGGAGGAAAAGGAAGCGCCGCCCCCGGAACTCGATTCGACCGAGCCGAAGGACTGACCGGCCGGCCGCCGCGTGCTACTCGGCGGCTTCGGAGCGCTCGACGAAGGCGAGGCCCAGCTTGCGCCAGACGGCCGCGAGCGCCCGCGCCAATTCCGCCACCAGTGCGTCGTCATGGAAGGGGCCGGGCGTGATGCGCAGCCGCTCCGTACCGCGCGGCACAGTGGGATAGTTGATCGGCTGGATGTAGATGCCGTGTTCCCTAAGCAGTAGGTCGCTCGCAGCCTTGCACGCCTCGGCGTCGCCGACCATCACTGGCACGATGTGCGTATCGGTCACGAGTTGCGGCAGGCCGGCCGCGTCAAGAGCGCGCTTCACCTTGGCAACCTGCGCCTGCTGGCGGGCGCGCTCCGCGCCGGACGCCTTGAGATGGCGCACCGAGGCGGTCGCGGCGGCCGCGATCGCCGGCGGCAGGGCGGTGGTGAAGATGAAGCCGGGCGCGTAGGAGCGCACGGCATCCATCACGACGCGCTTGCCGGTGAGGTAGCCGCCGACCACGCCGAACGCCTTGCCCAGAGTTCCCTCGATCACGTCGACCCGGTCCATCACGCCGTCGCGCTCGGCAATGCCGGCGCCGCGCGGCCCGTACATGCCGACGGCATGCACCTCGTCGAGATAAGTCATCGCGCCATACTTGGCGGCCAGGTCGCAGATCGCTCCGATGGGCGCGACGTCGCCGTCCATCGAATAGACGCTCTCGAAGACAATCAGCTTCGGGCGGTGGCCGGCCGATTTCAGCAGTTCTTCGAGATGGACGAGGTCGTTATGGCGGAACACCTGCTTGTCCCGCCCGGCCTGACGCACGCCCTCGATCATCGAATTGTGGTTGAGCGCGTCGGAGAGGATCAGGCAGTCCGGCAGCAGGCGGGCGAGGGTCGCGATGCCGGTCTGGTTCGAGACGTAACCGGAAGTGAAGACGAGGCCGGCCTCCTTGCCGTGGAGGTCGGCGAGTTCGGTTTCCAACTCGACGATGGCGTGGCTGTTGCCGGAGATGTTGCGCGTGCCGCCGGCGCCGGCCCCGACCTGACGGGCGCTATCGCACATCGCCGCGATGACGTCCGCATGGCAACCCATGCCGAGATAGTCGTTCGAGCACCAGATCACGATCTCGCGCGCGCCCGACGGGCCGTGCCACGTGGCGCGCGGGAAGCGCTGCGCATCACGCTCGATCTCGGCGAAGGTGCGATACCGCCGCTCGCTTTTCAGCGCGTCGACGGCATTGGCGAACAGGTGATCATAGTCCATCGGGCATTCCATCCGTGCCACCGGATCGGAGGCCGATGGACCGGCGCACCATGAACGCTGGAAGAATTCCGATCAAGCCGGCAAAGTCCTGACGCGGCGATCGGGCGCGCCATCCCGACAAAGCCGTGCGTCACGGCTTGGCGAGCGCCCGAACCTCCGCCAGGGTGAGATCGCGCGGCGCGCGCCCGTCGAAATAGACGAAGCGCAGGCGCTCGCGCCGCGAGACCATGCTGGCCGGCAGCGGATCGTAGCGGAAGGTGCCACCGCCCAGATGCGGCATCACCGCGCCGACATCGGTCACCCCCTCCGTCGCGACGCGCAGCAGGCTGAGGCGGGTCCCGTCGCCCGCCACTGCGTCGAACGGCACCTGCGCCAGCCGCAGGAAGCTGGTCGGATCGCTCGCCGAGGCAAATCCCTCCACGAACGCCTTCTCGACGAGGTCGAGATCGGGCTCGGCGTGGTGATGATCCGCCGCTGGCGGCGGCTCCGGCAAATGCGGCGTCTGCCACTGCGCGACGCGCTGCGGGCCATGGCCGTGATTGTGCCCCGGCGCGTGGCTCTCGGCATGGGCATGCGCATGGCTGTGGGAAGGACCGTGCGAATGCCCGCCGCCGTGGTCGTGATGATGGTCATGGCCGCGATGCATGGCTTTCGCCTCCAATGGGTCGTCCCGGACCCCGCGCCGCAGGCGCGACGATCCGAGATCGGGTGCCGAAAGAGATACGCCTGTCCCGCGCGCGATCCCGGATCGGCCGATGGGCCGTCCGGGATGACGGGAGCGGAAGGCGCTGTGGCCGCAGGGCAGTTCTCAGAAACTCACCGGCTTGTCGATGATGTGCTTGTGGCTGCCGAGCTTCCCGTGGGCCACCATCGAACCCAGCGCCTCGACGACGACGCGCAGGCCGAACAGGGCGGTGATGTCGGAGGTGTCGTAGGGCGGCGAGACCTCCACCACCTCCAGCCCGCACAGCCCTTCGGCGGCGACGAGGCCGAGGATCTTCAGCGCCTCGCGCGGCAGGAAGCCGCCCGGCTCCGGCCAGCCGGTGCCCGGCACGAAGCCGCAGTCGATGCTGTCCACGTCGAAGGAGATGTAGACCGCGTCGGCGTCCTTCCAAGCGAGTTCCAGCGCGATCTCGGCGGCCTTCTCCAGCCCGATCTTCTCGATGTCGGCGATGGTCAGCACATTGGTGCCGCGCTTCCTCGCCTCCTCGACGCCGTAGCGCGGAACCTGCCAGCCGCCGATGCCGAGCTGAACGAGATTCTTCGGCGAGACGTTCGGGAGATTCGTCGCCCAGTACCAGGGCGTGGTGTGCATGCGCTCGTCGAGATCCTTTTCCTGGATATCGATATGGCGGTCGAAATGGATGATGCCGATGCGCTTCGAGGTGCATTCGGCGATGCCGCGCACGCAGGGAAAGCCGATCGAATGGTCGCCGCCCAGCATGATCGGCAGCGCGCCCGACGAGAAGACGTGGGAAACGCCCTTCGAGATCTGGTCGAAGCTCTTCTCCAGATTGGCGGGGATGGTGAACACGTCGCCCGCATCGCACAGCGTCATCTGCTCGCGCAGGTCGACGCCGAGCTCGTAGTTGTAGGGGGTGTAGAGCGCCGAGATGCGGCGGATGCCCTGCGGCCCGAAGCGGGTGCCGGGGCGGTAGGTGGTGCCGCTGTCGAAGGGTATGCCGAGCACGGCGGCGTCGTACTTGCCGACATCGCGCACATTCTCGACATAGGGCGCCTTGAGGAAGGTGTTGATGCCGGCGAAATGCGGCAGCTCGCCGCGCGCGAAGGTCGGGATCGACTTGTCGGTGATGGAATCGGCGCCGGGCAGGCCCATGTCGAGCGCCCATTGCTGCTCCTTGCGCCAGCCATCGGACGAGAGGCCGGCTTCGGCCTCCAGCGCCTTCCAGCCCTGCATCTCCCGGATCTCGAAATTGGGATGGTGCCGGCGCGGGCGGCGCGCGGCCGCCGTGAGGCCGGCGACACGGGTGGAGCGGAAGGGGGAGGGACGCATCGGGTTTCTCCTCGCCAAGTGGCATCAAGGTGAACGCGACGCGGGCAGGAGGCCGGCGGGAATCAAACCGGCGGCCATCGCTGCGATCCTCGTCGCGAGGATCGGCTAGCTTCGCCTCCCGGGCTTTTGTCCCGCCGTGGACCCGGTGCCTGTCTCGATCCCGGGCTGCCCCTCTCGGACCAGCCGCACGTCGCCGTGCCGGAACCCTAGGGACGGCGCGAGCCTAGCAGCGGGCCGGGGAAACGGAAGCCCTGATTTGCGGCACGCGTGCGCACGGCCCGCCGAAACTTTCGGCGGGCGACGGGGCGCCGGCTTTCCCGATCGTCACTTGGTGCCGAAGATGCGGTCGCCGGCGTCGCCGATGCCCGGCACGATGTAGCCATGGTCGTTCAGGTGGCTGTCGACGGCGGCGGTGAACACCGGCACGTCCGGATGCGCCTCGTGGAACGTGGCGAGCCCTTCCGGCGCCGCGATCAGGCAGACGAACTTGATCGACTGGCACCCCGCCGCCTTCACCTGGTCGACGGCGGCGGCGGCGGAATTGCCGGTCGCCAGCATCGGGTCGAGCACGATGGCGGTGCGCTCCGAGATGTCGCGCGGCAGCTTGATGTAATACTCCACGGCGGACAGCGAGACCGGGTCGCGGTACAACCCGATATGGCCCACGCGCGCGGCCGGCAAGATGTCCAGCATGCCCTCGAGGATGCCCCCGCCAGCGCGCAGAACGGAGACGAGACACAGCTTCTTGCCGGCCAGCACGGGCGCCTGCATCCGCGTGAGCGGCGTGTCGATCTCGATCATCTCGAGCGGCATGTCGCGCGTCACCTCATAGGCCAGCAGCATGCTGATCTCGCGCAGCAGCAGACGGAACTCGTTGGCGGGCGTGCGCGAGCGGCGCATCAGTGTCAGCTTGTGCTGGATCAGCGGGTGATCGACCACGATGGTCGGGCCGGGGTCGAGGATCGGGCCGGGCGCGGCGGAGGAACTCATCCGGAAGGCTCGCTGTGGGCGTTGGGGCCTGTCGGGCAAGCACAGGGCGTGCCGTCCCGCCGCCAAGCCATAGCCGAATTTGCCGGCCGGGTCAGGCTCGACCGGTCGATACGCGTGGGTGGTGCCACGATCGCGATCTCAACCGATTGTGCTTGCGGAGCTGCGCGAATAACGCTCTGATTGCGTGCTTCAAGGGCGCCGGCAGCCTCGCCGCCGCCAGAAGCGAGCCTCTCCATGTCGGTCAATGCCGGTTCCGGCGGTCGTACCCGCAGCCATATCGTCCTCACCTCGCACGGTGCCCCGACGGGCCTTGCCGGTGCCGCTCCGGCGTTGAACTGGGGCGCGCCGACAGCACGCGAGCGTGGCCCGGTGGTCGCCACCCTGACCGATCCGAAGCGCCGCAACGCCATCGGCACCCACGCGGGCGGCTATTCGGTCTATCGTGCGCTGGCCATCTCCGCCGGCGCGCTGCCCAAGGATTTCAAGGCGGATCTCACCAACACCGCCCCTTCCGACGCCATCGGCCCGCATCCGCAATGGGGCGACCCGGCCAGGATCGTGTCGCTCGACCCGTGGGGCCACATGGTCGGCGAGGTGTTCGCACCGGAGATCGCCGCCGGCCTCGACGTGCGCCCGACCATCGCCATCACCCGCGCCCATATCGACATGCCGGAGATCCGCGACGCCATCCGCGCCGGCCGGCTCAAGGTCGACGGCGACATCATCGGCCCCAAGGGCGACGTGCGCGTCACCAAGGCGGCGATCGATCCGGTCTGGTACCTGCCCGGGATCGCCGAGCGCTTCGGCGTCAGCGAGGGCCAGCTGCGCCGCGACCTGTTCGAATATACCGGCGGCATGTTCCCCGAGCTCGTCACCCGCGGCGACCTCAAGGTGTTCCTGCCCCCGATCGGCGGCATGACGCTCTATATGTTCGGCGACGTGTCGAAGATCGGCGACGCGAGCGTGCCGCTCGCCTGCCGCGTGCACGACGAGTGTAACGGCTCGGACGTGTTCTCCTCCGACATCTGCACCTGCCGGCCCTATCTCGCCCACGGCATCGAGATCTGCGTGGAGATGGCGCAGAAGGGGGGCACCGGCCTCGTCGTCTACAACCGCAAGGAAGGCCGCGCCCTCGGCGAGGTTACGAAATTCCTCGTCTACAACGCTCGCAAGCGGCAGGAGGGCGGCGACCTGCCGGAAACCTACTTCAAGCGCACCGAATGCGTCGCCGGCGTGCAGGACATGCGCTTCCAGGAACTGATGCCGGACGTGTTCCACTGGCTCGGCGTCACCCGCATCGACCGCTTCGCCTCGATGAGCGACATGAAGTTCAACGCGCTCGACCGCGCCGGCATCGCGGTGATCGAGCGCGTGCCGATTCCGGACGAGCTGATCCCGTCCGATGCGCGCGTCGAGATGGAAGCCAAGGTCTCGGCGGGCTATTACGGCGCCGGCTTCCAGAGCCACTACGACGCCACGCAGGGGCGCGGGCTGAAGGACTGAGCCGCGCCGTTTCGCTGCCGTCCCGCGCCGGAACGCGCGTGCGGGCGGCTTTTCTCGATGTGCAGGGGCAGGCATGGCCGGCGACGACGACGACTATGTTTACGACGAGGCGACCGGCGAGTGGCGCCCGAAATCCGAGCTGGCAGCGGAGGCGG
This sequence comes from Ancylobacter terrae, assembly GCF_045108345.1. NCBI lineage: Bacteria > Pseudomonadati > Pseudomonadota > Alphaproteobacteria > Hyphomicrobiales > Xanthobacteraceae > Ancylobacter > Ancylobacter terrae. Next base: position 2,682,657 of record NZ_JBJGXH010000001.1, on the reverse strand, counting down.
CGTCCGCGCGCGTGGTCCGCGATGCCTCCGGCAACGTGCTGAGCGATGGCGATTCGGTAGTGCTGATCAAGGACCTGAAGGTGAAGGGCGCCGGCCAGACGCTGAAGCAGGGCACGGTGATCCGCTCCATCCGCCTCACCGACGATCCCGAGGAGATCGACTGCCGTCACGACGCCATCAAGGGCCTGGTGCTGCGCACCGAGTTCGTGCGCAAGCGGTGACCGGCGCGCGGCTCGCCCGCTGACGTCGATCCCGGCCGCACGTGCCGTCAGGCCCGGCCTTGGGCCGGGCATCCACGCCTCGCCGCCGGTGGGGAGCGCAAGACCTCGATGGCCGGGACGGGCCCGTTCATGACGGATATGTATGCCGCGCACGCGCCGATTGGCCGGATGATCGGCAGGTGGCCTCGATAGCCGGCAACGCCAGGTGCCGAAAGGACGTCCGAGACATGACCCCGCCCGAACTTCTCGCCCTGCGCTCCGCCGCCGCCGTGCGCGAGCGCGCCCATCGGGTGCTCGACCATGTGCGCGCGGGTCGATCGCCGCACTTCACCGTCGATGACTCAGCGATGCCGGTGGTGGCCGATTACGTCACCGCCGTCACCCGGCAGGACTATCCCACCCTCGACATCCCCTATCACAGCCGCTGGCGCCATTTCGCCGCCGCCGGCGTCGACCGCTGGGCTCGCATCGAGGTCGCGCTTGAGGCCGTCGAGCCACGCGAGCGCGCCCGCATCATGGTCGATCTCGCCGTGGTGAGCGTGCTGCTCGACGCCGGCGCGGGCGATGCCTGGCGCTACCGCGAGGCGGACACCGGCCTCGTCATCGGCCGCTCGGAGGGGCTGGCGGTGGCGAGCCTCGCCATGTTCGAGGCGGGCGGCTTCTCCTCGGACTCGGCCCGGCCGCTGCAGGCGGATGCCGCCGGGCTGGTCGCCCTCGACGCGGCGAGCCTCGCCCGGCATTTCCAGGTGATGCCCGACAACCCGCTGATCGGCGTACCCGGCCGCACCGCGCTGCTGAACCGGCTCGGCGCGGCGCTGGCCGCGCGGCCGGACCTGTTCGGCGATCATCCTGCCCGCCCCGGCGGGCTGGTCGATGCCTTGGCCGCAAAGGCGCGGGGCGGGCGCCTGCCGGCTGGCTCGATCCTCGCCGCGCTGCTCGACGGTCTCGCACCGATCTGGCCGGCCGGCCTCGTGGTCGACGGTGTCGCGCTGGGCGATGCCGGCCGCCACCCGGCCATCGTGACCGGCGACCGCTCGGGCGGCATCGTGCCGTTCCACAAACTGTCGCAATGGCTGACCTATTCGCTGCTGGAGCCGTTCGAGGCGGCGGGGCTCGAGGTCGCCGGCCTCGACGATCTCACGGCCTTGCCGGAATACCGCAACGGCGGCCTGCTGATCGACCTCGGGCTGATCGTGCCCCGCGCGCCGCTCGATCCGGACATGCGGCACAAGGTGGATTCCGAACTGGTGGTGGAATGGCGCGCGCTCATCGTCGCGCTGATGGACGAACTGGTGGTCGCGGTGCGCGAGCGGCTCGCCCTCACGCCAGAGCAGTTCCCGCTGGCCCGCCTGCTGCAAGGCGGCACCTGGACCGCCGGCCGGCGCATCGCGGTCGAGAAGCGCCCACCGCACGGCCCGCCGCCGCTTGCTATCGACGCCGACGGAACGGTGTTCTGAGGAGGCGAGCGCAACAAGACGTGGATCCCCGGGACGAGCCCGGGGATGACGGTTTCAGTCCTGCGCCTCAGTCGAGCTGCGCCCCGGACGCCTTCACGATCGGCGCCCATTTGGCGATCTCGGTCTTCACATGGGCGCCGAGTTCCTCGGGCGTCGAGCCGACTACGGTGGCGCTGAAATCGGCGAGGCGCGCCTGCACCTGCGGGTCCTTCAGCGCGTTGTTGGCCGCCGCGTTCAGCTTCGCGATCGCCTCCGGCGGCGTGCCGGCAGGGGCGAACAGCGCGTTCCAGGTATAGGTCTCGTAGCCCGGCAGCGCCTCGGCGATGGCCGGCACGTCGGGGAACGAGGGGGCGCGCTTGGCGGTCGTCACGCCGAGCGCCCGCAGCTTGCCGCTCTTGATGTGACCGGAGGAGGAGGGGAGGTTGTCGAACATGATCGGCACCTGGTTGGCCAGGACGTCGTTCAGCGCCGGCCCGGCGCCTTGATAGGGAATGTGCTGCATGTCGACGCCAGCCATCGACTTGAACAGCTCGCCCGACAGGTGCAGCGGCGTGCCGTTGCCGGAGGACGCGTAGCTGTACTTGTCCGGGTTGGCCTTCAGCAGCGCGATCAGTTCCTCGGTGGTCTTGGCCGGGAAGGCAGGGTTCACCACCAGCACGTTCGGCACTACCACCAGAAGCGAGACCGGCGCGAAGCTGGTCACGGGATCATACGGCATCTTCTTGTAGAGCGCTGGATTGAGCGCGTGGGTCGCCACCGTGCCCATGAGGATGGTGTAGCCGTCGGGCGCCGCCTTGGCGACGGCCGCCGCGCCGGTATTGCCGCCGGCGCCGGCGCGATTCTCGACCACCACGGTCTGGCCGAGCTCCGTGCTCATCTTCTGCGCGATCAGGCGGCCGACGAGGTCGGTGGACCCGCCCGCCGCGAAGGGAATCACCAGCGTGATGGGGCGTTCAGGATAGGCGGCGTAGGCCATCGGCCCGGTCGCGGACATGGCGGCGGCACCGAGCAGAGCGGCGCAGGCGCCGCGTACGAGTCCGCGGCGCGAAAAAGAGTGTCGGAGCATTCTGGGCCTCCCAGAGGGGTGTGGGCATCTTCTTGGGGGATGCGGGCGCGAATGTTGCGCCATCCGTGCCGATTGCTCAACGCCGTCGATCGGCGAAGTTTCCGGAACGGAGCGTGCGGCGCGCTCGATCGGTCGGCCGATTGTATCCAATTCGGGCGTCTCAAGCGCGATGTTGCTCAATTCATGGGCGGGTCACAGAATTGATGGGGCCTGCCATGCCACCCGCTGCCGGCCGGCGGGCTGGCACGGGCTTTGCGACACACTTTCGGCAGCACCGAGGGGGAGTGGATGAGCAAGGGCGCGGACATCGAGCTGATCTCTGTCGTCAAGCGCTATGGCACGGCGCTGGCCGTGGACAATGTCTCGCTGAAAATTCCCGCCGGCACCTATTGCTGCCTGCTCGGCCCCTCCGGCTGCGGCAAGACCACCACGCTGCGCATGATTGCCGGCCATGAGAGCATCACCGAGGGTGATGTCCGGCTCGGCGCCACCGTGGTCTCCGACCTGCCGCCGGCCAAGCGCGGCACGGCGATGATGTTCCAGAGCTATGCGCTCTTTCCCCATCTCGACATCGTCGACAACGTCGCCTTCAGCCTGAAGATGAAGGGCGTGGAGAAGGCGGCACGGCGCGCCAAGGCGCTGGAGATGCTGAAGCTGGTCCAGATGGACCATCTCGCCGAGCGTCGCCCGGCCCAGCTTTCGGGCGGGCAGCAGCAGCGTGTCGCGCTGGCCCGCGCTCTCATCACCGACCCGCAGGCGCTGCTGCTCGACGAGCCGCTCTCCGCCCTCGACCCCTTCCTCAAGATCAAGGTGCGGCAGGAGTTGAAGAAGCTGCAACTGCAGCTCGGCATCTCCTTCATCCATGTCACCCATAGCCAGGAGGAGGCGATGGCGCTCTCCGACCTCGTGGTGGTGATGAACGGCGGGCGGATCGAGCAGGCGGCCTCGCCGCGCGAGGTCTTCAACCGGCCCGAGACCGCTTTCGTGGCCCGTTTCATGGGCGATCACAATGTCCTCGCCGGGCGCGTCACGGCGGTGGACGGCGAGGCGGTGACCTTCGAGGTGCCGGGGGGCGCCTCGTTCGCGGCCCCACGCGGGGCGGGGCTGGAACCGGGTCAACCCGTCGAAGTCGCCGTGCGAACGGATCGCGTCCGCCTCGCCGACGCGACGCTGCCGGGCTGCGGCCTCACCGGCCTCGTTCAGAACATCGAATATCACGGCCAGAAGGTGCAGCTCGCGCTCGCCGCACCGGGGGTCGATGATTTCGCGGTGCAGGTGCCGGAAAGTGCCTTCTTCGAAAAGCCGCTCAGCGTCGGCGACGCTGTGCCGCTGGCCTGGACGCCGCAGGATGTTCACCTGCTGAGGTCTTCGGCGGCTTGATCGAGCCCCGTCATTGCCGAAGCGACGAAACCGAGCCGACAACAAACCATCGGGAGACAGACATGAGCACAAAGACCGAGCCGCGGGGCAAGGGCCTCAGCCGACGCCAGCTTCTCAAGGGCGTGGCCGCCGCCGGCGGTCTGGCCGCCGGTTCCGGCGCCGTCACCGGCTTTCCGACCATCTGGGCACAGAATCCGATCACGCTGCGCCAGTTCGGCACCGGTGTCTCGAACCTCAACGCCATCGCCGAGAAGTGCAAGGCCGACCTCGGCATCACCCTCGAGATGACCGCGCTCGATTCCGACGCCGTCTCCCAGCGCGTGGTCACGCAGGCGAACAGCTTCGACATCGCCGACATCGAGTACTGGATCTGCAAGAAGGTGTTCCCCGCCGGCACGCTGCAGCCGATGGATGTGAAGAAGATCAAGTATTACGACCAGATCGTGCCGATCTTTACCACCGGCAAGCTGACCCCCACCTCGAAAATCGCGCAGGGCACCGCGCCGAGCACGGTGGGGTTCGTCGAGGGGCCGGATTCCAAGAAGTTCGCCAAGGAACCCACCCAGTGGATGACCCTCATCCCGACCATCTATAACGCCGACACGCTGGGCATCCGCCCCGATCTCGTCGGACGGCCGATCAAGAACTGGAAGGACATTCTCGACCCCGCGTTCAAGGGCAAGACCTCCATCCTCAACATCCCGTCCATCGGCATCATGGACGCGGCGATGATCTGCGAGAGCGCCGGCATCATCAAATATGGCGACAAGGGCAACATGACCAAGGCGGAGATCGACACCACGATCGATTTCCTGATCAAGACCAAGAAGGCCGGCCAGTTCCGCGCCTTCTGGAAGACCTTCGACGAAAGCGTGAACCTGATGGCCTCGGGCGAGGTGGTGATCCAGTCGATGTGGTCGCCGGCGGTGGCGGCGGTACGATCGAAGGGCATCCCTTGCGTCTACCAGCCGCTCGAGGAAGGCTATCGCGCCTGGGGCGGCGGCCTCGGCATCGCCAAGCACCTCAAGGGCGCGCAGCTCGACGCGGCCTACGAGTACATCAACTGGTATTTGTCCGGCTGGGTCGGCGCCTATCTGAACCGGCAGGGCTACTACTCCGCCGTGCTGTCCACCGCCGAGAAGAACATGACGCCTGACGAGTGGGCGTTCTGGATGCTCGGCCAGCCGGCCAAGGCCGATATCCTCTCGCCGGAGGGCAAGGTGATGTATACGGCCGGCGCGGTGCGCGACGGCGGCTCCTTCGAGGAGCGCATGGGTGCGGTCGCCTGCTGGAACTCGGTGATGGACGAGGATCGCTACATGGTCCGCCGGTGGAATGAGTTCATCGCGGCGTGAGTGCCGTTCACTGACCAGGGGCGGAGCGGGCCTTCGTGCTTCGAGGCTCGCTCCGCTCGCACCTCAGCACGACGGGCGAAGAGCCGCGACGTCATCCTGAGGTGCCCGGGCGTGAGCCCGGGCCTCGAAGGATGTTCGTGAAGGCAGCAAAGCAGTCCACCGGAAGGCCCCGCATGACGCTCTCCCGCCTCGCGCCCTATCTTCAGGCCAGTCCGCTGACGCTGATCCTGCTCGCCTTCCTGGTGCTGCCCATCGCGACCATCGTGATGGTCAGCTTCTGGGACTATGACTCGATCCAGATATTTCCGGCCTTCGTCTTCACCAACTACGAGGAGACGATCACCTCGCCGGTGACCTGGCAGACCTACCTCAACACGCTGAAATACACGGTGATCGTCTGGGCGATCACGGCGGTGGTGGGGTTCTGGGTCGCCTACTACCTCGCCTTCCACATCCGCTCGGCGACCATGCAGATGGTGCTGTTCCTTGTCTGCACCATTCCGTTCCTGACCTCGAACATCATCCGCATGATCTCGTGGATCCCCTTCCTCGGACGTAACGGCCTGCTCAACCAGACCTTCATGGCCCTCGGGCTGATCGATCGGCCGCTGGAGTTCCTGCTGTTCTCCGATTTCGCCGTGGTGCTGGCGATGGTCCACCTCTACACGCTGTTCATGGTGACGCCGATCTTCAACACGCTGATGCGTATCGATCGGTCGCTGATCGAGGCCGCGCGGGATGCCGGCGCAAATGGCTGGCAGATCCTCGTCAACGTCATTCTGCCGTTGGCCAAGCCCGGCATCGCCATCGGCTCGATCTTCGTGGTCACGCTGGTGATGGGCGACTTCATCACGGTGCGCTTCATGTCGGGGGGGCAGTCGGCCTCGGTCGGCCTGATGATGGCCAACCAGATCGCGCTGCTGCAATACCCCGCCGCCGCCGCCAACGCGGTGATCCTGCTCGTGCTGGTTCTGCTGCTGGTCGCGGGCATCCTGCGCATCGTCAACATCCGCAAGGAACTCTAGGGGGAGCCGGGCGATGAACTCCGAAAAGCGCGGCCCCGGCTTCTGGGTCCTCACCGTCTTCTTCTGCCTGTTCGTGCTGTTTCTCTACGGGCCGCTCTCGACCATCTTCATCCTCTCTTTCCAGGGGCCGGACGGCGGGCTGACCTTTCCGATGAACGGCACCTCGCTACGCTGGTTCAACAGCCTGCTGTTCGAGAGGCAGGCGGTGGGCGACTTCGGCGGCGCCTTCACCCGCTCGCTGCTGCTCGGCATCATGACCATGCTGGCCACCGTGGTGGTGTCGCTGCTGGCGGGCCTTGCCTTCCGGCGGCGCTTCGTCGGCTCGGGGCCGCTGTTCTATCTCGCCATCGCCAGCCTGATCGTGCCCTCGATCCTGATCTCGCTGGGGATCGGTCTCGCCTTCAACGTGTTCGGGCTGAATCCGGCCTGGTATTCCTCCGGCTTTGGCGCGCATCTCACCTGGACGCTGCCGTTCGGCCTGCTGATCATGTTCGCGGTCTTCAACCGCTTCAACCCGGCCTATGAGGAGGCCGCGCGCGACCTCGGCGCGACGCCGTGGCAGACCTTCGCCCATGTCGTTCTGCCGATCATTCTGCCGAGCCTCGTCGGCGTCGGCCTGTTCGGCTTCACGCTTTCCTATGACGAGTTTGCCCGCACCCTGATGACTTCGGGCACGTTCAATACGTTGCCGCTCGAGATCTACGGTATGACCACCAACGTCACCACGCCGGTGCTCTACGCGCTCGGCACGGTGACGACGGTCTTCTCGATGCTCGTCATTCTCACGGCTCTCGCGACCATCGCCATTCTGCGCAAGCGCCGCGCCCGCCGCATCGCGGGATAGCAATATGCGCGCGAATACGGTCTGGAACCGCCGCAGCAAGCGCGTATTATGTCTTCAAGTGCGTCGGGACGCCGCTGCTTCGGCCGGACGGAAAGATTCGGCATGGTAGCCTCACGTGTCGCAACCGACGGCACGCGGAGGAATGCCATGAATATCTGCACCACCAGCCGCACCATCTGCGACCTGCTCCAGGAAGTCGCCAAGGACGAGACCAAGCGCGCGCTGATGATCAAGCTGCGCAGCGGCGATACGGTGACCGCCTACGGGCCGATCGAGGTCGCGGACCGTTTCATGCTGTGCCGCCTGCACGACGGCAATTATCAGGGCACGCAGCTGATCGCGCTCGACACTATCGAGTTCATTCGCTGATGGTATCTGTGGAGCTTCTCCGCCCCGACGTCGCCGGTTCGTTCGGTCATTGCAGCCGGCGGCTGGGCTGTACTGCCACCGGCCGGTTCAGCATTGCGACCAGCTTCTCGGCGTGTTCCTGCTTCATGTTCCTCATGGGAATGCCGCGGAACTGCGCCGGCTCGCCGGTCGCGACAACGAAGACGGTCCACCCATCGATGTCCTGGCGCAGGCTGTAAGACGCAGGCATGAGCGTTCGCTCGTTAACGACAAACTCACGCGCATTATTATTCGATATTCGAATAAAAATCGCTTCATTTTTTGTTGGCGGTAGCGGCCTGGAGCGGCGAGCCCGCAAAGGCGACGCCTAAAGGCGCAGAACAGGTATCACCTTCGCGCTTCGCCCCAACCACGGAAAGAAATGAACGTGCCGTGGCGGGCGGACACGGCGCGACCGCCCGCCATCGGCCGCCGATATCAGCCCTTGACGTCCGTGCGAGGGCGGTCAGTGCCGCGGGCCGTTTCCTCATGCCACTTTCCGGAGGCATCCTCGTACTGGATAGGTGTGGTCTCTCCGGAAAGGCGCTGCTCGCGAGCCGCGCGGTCTGCCGCAAGGCGCGCAGCATCATGCGATGGGAAGGTCTCGGAGAAGACAGCGCCCACCTTGTAGGCCCAACCGCCGTCATGCTCGACAATCTCGTAGGTGACGTGGGACATGACTTTTCGCCTCCGGTTACACATATCCCTGAATATGGTCATCCGCGCGGTCCATGCCAGAACATCGCCGTCCCATTAGGAATGATTCCGTCATCAGGCGGCCATCGGCGGTGCCCGTTTTTGCGAGATTCGGAAAACAGCCCCCTGCCGTCGGAAGGGCTTTTCGGGTTGGTCTCCCGGGCCGTTGCGGCTTGGAGAGGCACCGAAAAATCTCCAGGGCTGTCCGCGTGATGAGGTCGGTGACCGTTCCTTGATACCATTGGTTAACCTACGGAGCTTCCGTTTCGGAATCCGGGCTGCTATGGTCTGTGCAACCATAAGCGGTTCAACGAGAATACAACCATGCGCAGTCGCAGGCGGGAGCGGACCTTTCGGGAGGTGGAGCAGTCGAAGAAGCGCGGAGGCTTTGTTCCAAAGTCAAATCCCTATTCGATTGCGCCTTTGTGGCTCCCCTATCCCCTGGCGGTGATCCTGCATTGGATCCTCTCGACGCAGGACACTCCTTCCCGAAAGCGATAGTCGCGCCGCGAAGGGCAGCGGCCGTAGCCCATGCCGCGCCCAAACGTTCACGTCTTGCGCCGTGGGTGTCGCCCGTCCGGTACTATATCAGTGGGAGTGCGGGGTGTAGGCCCGACCGTCAGGCGACACCCGTTTCGATGATCCATCGGGTTGTCGCGTGCGTACCGGATGCAGACTCAATGACGCGGTGCTGCGATGGTAGCTGTCGGACTATCCTATCTCGCGACCGGAGCGGCGTTTCTCGCGCTTGATGCCGTATGGCTGGGAACGATGGGCAGCCGGCTTTACCGCCCGCTGCTCGGAAGTCTGCTGCGCGATGGATTCGCGCTGGCACCGGCGATGGTGTTTTATTTCCTCTATGTCGCGGGGATCGTTTTCTTCGCTGTGCAGCCGGCCGTCACGGCGGGGAAATGGAGCACGGCGCTGGTTCATGGTCTGCTGTTTGGCCTGATGGCCTATGGAACGTACGACCTCACCAATCACGCGACGCTTCGGGACTGGCCGCTTGCGGTGACGGTTGTCGACATGGCGTGGGGATCGTTTGCCACGGCAATGGCGGCAACCGCCGGCTATCTCGTCGTGTCGCGCTGGCTGTCCTGACGGCGCGGAGGCCACGGCCAGAAAGCACTGACGCGAGCACGATAGGCGCGAAACAGATCGCCTCTCGTACGAAGCATGTGGGCTTCGAGAGGGGGTATTCCCGACACGTGCACGAGCAGCCAGTACATGACCAGCGGGCCGATCAAGGCACACCAGCCGAGCGCATAAGAACCTCGGGGATCAAGCGCAATCACGGCGATGCCGAGCCAGATCAGCCACTCGAAAAAATAGTTCGGATGTCTCGACCACGACCATAGTCCACGATCGCATAGCTTCCCGTGGCTGCCCGCACGGAAGGCGCTCAACTGCCGATCCGCAATCGCTTCGCCAACGATGGCGACGATCACGAGGCTCACGCCGAGCAGATCGATGATGTCCAATGCACCGGGCCGGCCCCCCGCGAACAGCACGGTAGCCACCAACGGTATCGCCGCGATGGCCTGTGCCTGGAGAAAGAGAAACATGCGACGGCGGGCGTCCGCACCCCATTGCTGCCGCAGCCACGCATAGCGCGGATCATCGCCCCCGCGCGCCGCCCGGAGGAGGAGGTGGCTTCCCAGGCGCAGCGACCAGATAGCGACCAGGCAAGCGACGAGCAGCCGTCGCCATCCATCGGCATCCGCTGCGGGGACGAAGATAAGCGCGGCGATGGCAACGCTCCCGGTCGACAACGACCAGATGCCATCGACGAGGCCGGAGCGCTGCATCTTTTCGGCGATCACATAGGCCGCCAGCATGGCCAGCGACAGGGCGAGAGCAACCAGCACGAAGGCTGCGATCAGCACACCCATGGCCGCTCGCCTTTAGAAGCGGACGAAGGGTTGCGCCAGCCACCCGAGCAGGCCACGAAGGCGCATTTTCCCGTCAATCGCCGCCAGACAGAAGCATTCGCCCCCCGCGTCGACGATTGGCTGGTGCTCGACGTCTTCATCGACTTCCGCCAGATCGCCGGGTCCGTAACGCCCGAACGCATCGGAAAACGAGCCATGGAGAATCTGCGTCCATTCGGTGCCGGTATGCCCGTGGTCGGGCAGGGCGCGCCCGGGCCCCACCCGCAGCATCATCACGCCGCTGTCGCGGTTACCGGGCAGCTTCACACGGCTGGCCCGCATCCCCGGCCCCAGCCAGCGCCAGGAATCGAACGTACAGGCGGACAGGGGCGCAGGAAGATGTATGCCCTCGAGACCGGCCGGTAGCGGCGAGCCGTGTTCGGGAGGCAAGGCCGGTTCGTCGGCGCTCTCGATCGACGCCATGGCGCGCGCCAGCGCATCGGCATCGAGAGGTGTCGGCGGCAGTTCGTCCAGCAGCGCGCCGCCCACGGCCTCGAATCGGCGCACCAGCTTCTGGCAGTCAGGGCAGCCCCAGATATGGCTCGCCACGACGAGCGCGGGCCCCGTCTGCAAGGTCCCGGCAGCGTAGCGCAGCAGGGTTTCATCGCTGGGATGGTGTCGCGGGCTCATCGCGCGTCTTCCAGCAGGTGGCGGAGGCGGCTCAGGGCGAGGCGGATGCGGGACTTGACCGTGCCGAGCGGTATGCCGAGCGCCTTGGCGATCTCGCTGTGCGGCGCATCGCTGAAAAAGGAAAGACGGACGATGGTCAACTGCTCCTCGGAGAGGGTGGTGAGCGCGGTCCGCAACCGATCCGCCCGTTCGCGATCGATGAGTGCGGCCTCGACATCGGGATCAGGGGAAGGCTCGTCCTGGCCGCCGGCATCGGGCAGGTAGACCAGACGGGAGCGGCGGTGATGGTCGATGCGCAGGTTTCGCGCGATGGTGAGAATCCAGGCGGAGGCCCCCGCCTTGGTGCGGTCGAAGTAAGCCGCCTTGCGCCAGACCGTGAGCATCGTCTCCTGGACGATTTCGTCCGCGACCCCAGGCACTGCGCCGGATCGCAGCAGATAGGTCTTGAGGCGAGGGGCAAAATGCTTGAACAGCAGGGCGAAGGCCGCGCGGTCCTGGTGCCGCGCGATCGCCTCCACCAGGGCGTTCATGTCCTCTGGCGCCGATGCCGGCCGGGTATCGTCGACGGTGCTCAAGAGCCGCCACTCCGGAACTTTGGCCGGGGGCGACGACGCGCCGTCGAATATGGGTTTGCCGGAAGCATTCATGCCTCTGCTACGCTGGACGCCGGCGGCCGGATCACTCGCGCTGGCGGTGATCCGATGACGTCTGGGCGCCGTACATCTTCCGACACATACAGCGAGTGGCCGCACCGGCGAAAGAGCACGATCATGACCGGCTGGACGCAGTCACAACATGCCGACACGGCGTTGAATATCGCGGTGGTCGGAAGCGGTATCGCCGGGATGTCGGCAGCATGGCTGCTCTCGACGCGCCACCGGGTCACCATGTTCGAGGCGGATGGCCGGATCGGCGGTCACAGCAACACGGTATTGGCGGGCGACGTGCCGGTGGATACCGGATTCATCGTGTTCAACGAGCCCGCCTATCCCAATCTGACCGCCCTGTTCCGGCATATCGGCGTCGAGACGGCGGATTCCGACATGTCGTTTGCGGTCTCGCTGGATGAGGGGCGCCTCGAATATTCGGGCGGCGGCGTGCGAGGCCTGTTGGCTCAGCCGGCAAATCTGCTGCGGCCGCGCTTCTGGTCGATGCTCCGCGATCTGGCTCGTTTCTTCCGTTCGGCGGATGCCGATATGGCCGGCGAACTCAGCCTCGACGAATATCTTGACCGCAACGGTTATGGGTCGGCGTTTCGGGAAGATCACCTCTACCCAATGGCCGCGGCCATATGGTCGACGCCCGCCGGCGAGATCGGGCAATATCCCGCGGCGTCGTTCATCCGCTTCTGTGCCAATCACGGATTGCTGAAATTTACCGGCCGGCCGATCTGGAAGACCGTACGCGGCGGCTCACGGCGCTATGTCGAGCGACTTACCGCCCCCTACGCCGAACGCATCGTCCTCAACGCGGCGCTGCGGCATGTGCGATCGCTCGATCGGGGAGTCGAACTCGCCGACTGGCATGGCCACACTCACCAGTTCGATCATGTGGTCCTGGCCTGCCATGCGGACCAGGCGCTTCGGCTTCTGGGCGCTCCCGCGCCCGATCACCGCGACGTGTTGGGGGCGTTCCGCTACACCCGGAACCTCGCCGTGCTCCATACCGATCCCGGCCTGATGCCGCGCCGTCGACCGGCGTGGTCAGCGTGGAACTATCTCGCCCAGGGCAGCGGCAGCGATCGGCGGCTCACGGTCACCTATTGGATGAACCGCCTGCAGCCCCTGGCGACGAGCACCGATCTGTTCGTGACCCTCAACCCCTCGGTGTCTCCACGCAGCGACCGTGTGGTGTCGACCCATACCTATGAGCACCCGGTTTTCGATGCCCGTGCGATGGCTGCGCAGAGGCTGCTTTGGGCGCTGCAGGGGCATGGCAATCTCTGGTTCTGCGGGGCCTATTTCGGTCACGGTTTCCATGAGGACGGACTGCAGTCGGGGCTGGCGGTCGCGGAGCAACTCGGCGGCGTGCGCCGGCCCTGGTCCGTTCCGGATGAGTCCGGGCGGATCTATCTGGGTGAAGCGGAGCCGCTGCGGCTGAGGGAGGCGGCGGAATGAAGCCGGCGCAGGACGGCCTATTCGTTGGTAGGGTGATCCATCACCGCCTGCGGCCGCGCACCCATCGCCTGAGCTACCGGCATTTCATGATGCTCGTCGACATCGACATGTTGGGTCGGCTGTCGGAGCGGTTGCGGCTTTTCACACATAATCGCGCCGGGATCTTCAGCATTCGCGACAGGGATTACGGGGCGGGCGTCGTGGGCGGTCTGCGCGCCCATGTCGAGGCGCAATTGGCGGCGGCAGGAATCAGCCCCGATGGCGGCCCGATACGGCTGCTCACCATTCCGCGGGTGCTGGGCTATGCGTTCAACCCGCTGAGCATCTATTTCTGCCATCGTCGTGACGGCACGCTCGCGGCGCTCCTCTATGAGGTCAACAACACCTTCGGCCAGCGTCACAGCTACCTTATTCCGGCGGCAGAGGAAGACGATGGCACCGTCCGCCAGAGCTGTGCGAAGCGATTTTACGTATCACCCTTCCTCGACATGGACCTCGCCTATCGCTTCCGCGTCCACCTGCCGGAACAGTCTGTTCGCATCGCCGTCGGCGTCCATGACGGGTCGGGCCCGCTGCTGACGGCGATTTTCGCCGGTACCCATACGCCTCTTACGGACGCCGCGCTGGCACGGCTTCTGGTTCTCTTCCCCCTGCAGACGTTCAAGGTCGTCGCCGGCATTCATGTCGAGGCCATTCGTATCTGGCTGAAAGGCATCGGACTGCGCGAACGGCCCGCGCCGCCCCGTGCTGCGGTGACGATTTCTCCCGTTTCATCGATCGAAGGAATACCAAGGGCATGACCGCCGACAGTGACGCGCACGCCGCCACCCGACCGCATCGGCCCACTGTCGGAGCCCGCCTCGCCGAGCGGCTGCTGAAGCGGGTGATCCGTTCGGTCACCGTCGGACGTCTGACGGTGGTGACACCCGAGGGTGGGCGCCTGTGGAACGAGCCGTCCGCGCGTGGGCGAGACGCGGTCATCGTGCTCCACTCGTGGCGCGCGCTCACCGCGTTGTTCGCGAAAGGCGAGATCGGCTTTGCCGAAGCCTATATTGCGGGCCACTGGTCCACCCCGGATCTTGCGGAACTCCTCTGGCTGGCGGACGAGAACGGCGAGGCGATCCGCTCGGCGGCGCCCGGTTCCTGGCTCGCCTCGACGATACGCCGGCTCTTTCATGCGACGCACCGCAACTCGCGGCGGGGAAGCCGGCGGAACATCGCCTTCCATTACGATCTGGGGAACGAATTCTACCGCCTCTGGCTCGACCCCAGCATGAGTTACTCCTCGGCCCTTTATTTCGGCGACGAGCAGTCGCTCGAGATCGCGCAGGAGACCAAGCTCGCCCGCATCGCCGATCATCTGGAGGTCCGCCCCGGACAACGAGTGCTCGAGATCGGCTGCGGCTGGGGAACGCTCGCGCGCCGCCTCGCCGATGCCGGCGCCGAGGTCAGCGCCGTAACCCTCTCCCGCGAGCAATTCGACCATGCATGCGAGGCCGCCGCATCCGATGCGCGGCCGGCGCAGTTTCTCTTTCGAGACTATCGCGACCTGGAGGGCCAATACGACCGGATCGTGTCGATCGAGATGCTCGAGGCCGTCGGTGAGCGCTACTGGCCGGTGTATTTCGCCAAGCTGCGCGATCTTCTGTCGCCCGGTGGCAGGGTTGTTCTGCAGGTCATCACGATCGCCGAGGATCGATTCGCCCAATATCGACGGCAGCCCGATTTCATCCAACGCTATGTGTTCCCTGGCGGGATGCTGCCGACACCCTCGCGCATCGCGCTGGAGGCAGAGAAGGCAGGTCTGCGTCTCGCGCAGGCCGAGCATTTCGGCGGCAGCTATGCCCTGACGCTCGCCGAGTGGCGCCGGCGCTTCGGTGCCAGCTGGCCACAGATCGAACGTCTCGGCTTTGGCGAGGAGTTCCGGCGCCTGTGGGAATATTACCTCGCCTATTGCGAGACGGGCTTTCGTACCGGGGCCACGGACGTGGGGCTCTACGTTCTGGAAAAATGAACCGGCGGGCTTCCGATCGAGCGTGCCGCTGGTGTCCCGGAAGGGATTCGAACCCCTGACCCCAGGTTTAGGAAACCTGTGCTCTATCCTGCTGAGCTACCGGGACACGTCGGCGACATCGCCGCGCCCGAACCGGCGCGGCGAAAGGGTTATCGTCCGAAATCGCCGTCGCGATCAAGACCGACCTGTCGCTTTCGAGCGTTAAGATCCGTGTGCTTGCGGTGTCACGGCGCTTCGCTCTCCGCCTCCATCGCCTGCTCGGCGGCCTTCATGCGCTTGAGCAGGATCGGCAGCAGTAGCACCAGTGCCGCGACGATCAGCAGGGTCGCCGAGATCGGCGTCGACACCAGCACCGTCGGGTCGCCCTGGCTGACGGCCAGCGCGCGCCGAAGCTGGATCTCCGCCTGCGGCCCGAGGATCAGGCCGATCAGCGCCGGTGCGATCGGGAAGTCATAGACCCGCGCCATGTAGCCGATCAGCCCCAGCCCGACCATCAGCGCAATGTCCATCCACGAGGTCGACAGCCCCCATACGCCGACCAGCGCGAAGATGACGATGCCGGCATAGATGTAGGGGCGGGGGATCAGCAGCAGCCGCACCCAGATGCCGACCAGCGGCAGGTTGAGGATCAGCAGGATGATGTTGCCGACATAGAGCGAGGCGATGAGGCCCCACAGCAGCTGCGGATTGGTGGAGAACAGCAGCGGGCCGGGCTGCAGGCCGTAGTTCTGGAAGGCGGCGAGCAGCACGGCGGCGGTGGCGGTGGAAGGCAGGCCGAGGGTCAGCAGCGGCACGAGGATGCCCGCCGCCGCCGCGTTGTTGGCGGCTTCGGGGCCGGCGACGCCCTCGATCGCGCCGTGGCCGAACTCCTCCGGCTTGGAGCTGAGCCGGCGTTCCAGCGTGTAGGAGAGGAAGGTCGGGATCTCCGAGCCGCCGGCCGGCAGCGAGCCGATCGGGAAGCCGATGAAGGCGCCGCGCAGCCACGGCTTCCACGAGCGCTTCCAGTCCTCCCTCGTCATCCAGGCGCCGCCCGAGAGCGGGTTGAGCACGCCCTCAACATGGGCGTTGCGGCTCGCGACATAAAGCGTCTCGCCGATCGCGAACAGCGCCACCAGCACGACGGTGAACGACACGCCGTCGAGCAGCTCCAGCGTGCCGAACACCATGCGCGCCTGCCCGGTCTGGGTGTCGATGCCGATGGTGCCGAGCGCGAGGCCAAAGAACAGCGCGGTGAAGCCGCGCACCCGCGAGGTTCCCATCACCACCGCGACGGAGGTGAAGGAGAGGATCATCAGCGCGAAATAGTCCTCCGGTCCGAAGATGAAGGCGAGCTCGGCGATGGCCGGCGCGAGGAAGGTCAGCGCCGCCGTGCCGATCGTGCCGGCGACGAAGGAGCCGATCGCGGCGGTGGCGAGCGCTGCCGCGCCGCGCCCGGTGCGGGCCATGCGGTTGCCCTCGAGCGCGGTCATCACCGAGCCGCTCTCGCCCGGGGTGTTCAGCAGGATGGAGGTGGTCGAGCCGCCATACATGGCGCCGTAGAGGATGCCGGCGAACATGATGAAGGCGGATTCGGGCGCGACCTGCGCGGTCACCGGCAGCAGCAGCGCGATGGTCAGCGCCGGCCCGATGCCGGGCAGCACGCCGATGGCGGTGCCGAGCGCGCAGCCGATGAAGGCCCAGAACAGGTTGATCGGCTGCAGCGCGACGCCGAAGCCGGAGATGAGTTGGCCGAGCGTATCCATCGTGTCACCGCCCTGTCAGCATCGGCAGGAAGGGGCCGAGATCGATGCCGAGCTTGGAGAAGAAGTACCAGCAGCCCACGCCCACGATCAGCCCGATGACGAAATCGAACACCGTGCGACGCGATTCGAAGGCGTGCGTCACCAGCACGAAACCGAGCGCGGCGGTGATCGGGAAGCCCAGCCACTTGATGGTGGCGAGCGGGACGGCGACGCCCGCCAGCGCCAGCAGGAACGCCTTGCGGGAGGGAGGCGCGTCGACGTCGGTGTTCTCCTCCTCCTGCGGGCGGAAGGTCTCGCCGCCGGCGATCTGGATCAGCAGCAGCACGCCGAGCACCACCAGCCCGGCGCCGACGGCGCCGACCATCGCCGAGGGGCCGATGCCGATATAGCTGGTGGTCGATTCGATGCCGGTGGCACCGTAAAGCCAGACCAGGCCCATGGCCAGCACGCCGGCGCCGACCAGCCAGGGGCGGGCGGGCGGCGGTGCGGAAGGAGTGTCGTCGCGCATTGGCATGGCGATGTCGATCCGGGTTGTCCGCGCATCCTCAGGCGGGCGCGGAAGGGGGGCGCCGAACGGGAGACGGCGCGCAGCATGCGCGCCGGAGCAGCAGCGGTCGGAGGGAGGGCGCCGGGACCGCCAGGGGGGCGGGGCGGTCCCGGCGCGAGGCGGTTACTTGATCAGGCCGACATCCGTCAGGGCCTGCTTCCAGTTCGCCTCTTCCTGCTTCAGGAACGCCGTAAAGTCGGGGCCGGCGAGATAAGCGTCCTCCCAGCCCTGCGCCTTCAGCGTCGCCTTCCAGACGTCGCTCTCATGCAGCTTGGCGAAGCGGTCGAGCCACACCTTCTTGCCTTCCTCGCTCATGCCGGGCGCGCCGACGAAGCCGCGCCAGTTGCCGATCTCGACCGGGATGCCGGACTCCTTCAGGGTGGGCACGTCGAGGCCCTCGACCCGCTCGGGCCCGCTCACCGCGATGATGCGGATACGGCCGGACTGGGCGATCGGCTTGAACTCCGAGGCGCCCGAGATCGCCGCCTTGATCTTGCCGCCGCCGAGCGCGGCGAGGATCTCGCCGCCCGAGAAGGCGACGAAGTTGATCTTGCCGACCGGCGCGCCGGCATGCTTGGCGAGCTGGGCGAGCAGCACGTGGTCGACGCCACCGGCCGAGCCGCCGCCGACCGAGAGCGCGCTCGGATCGGCCTTCAGCGCCGCCATGAAGTCCTGGATGTTCTTGATCGGCGAATCGGCCGGCACGGCGATCGCGTTGTACTCATTGGTCAGGCGCAGCAGCGGCGTGGTGTCGTTGAGCGAGACCGGCGTCTTGTTGGTGATGACACCGCCGACCATGATCACGCCGGTGACCAACAGCGCGTTGTCGTCGCCCTTGGCGGTGCGCACGAACTCGGCGAGGCCGATGGTGCCGGCGGCGCCGCCCTTGTTGGTGAAGTTGACGCCGTCGGTGAACACCTTGGCCTGGTTCATCGCCGCCATGGTCTGACGGCCGGCGCCGTCCCAGCCGCCGCCCGGATTGGCCGGGATCATCACCTTGGCCGGATCGGCGGCGGCGCTGCCCGCCGCCAGGGTGAGAGCGAGTCCGCCCGCGATCATGAATGCCTTGAGCATGTCGTTTCCTCGTTGATTGCTCGGTTTCGTGCCGTTCTTGGTTCTTTGCGGCCGCCGTCCCGCGGCGGCGGCTGGGTCAGGGCGCGTCTGGCGCCGCGCCGCTCAATGGCTCTCCTCGCGCTGGGGCTGCCCGGCCGGAACGATGGTCCTGACGATCGAGGCGTCGAGCGCCTCGTAGTCGGCAAGACCGATGAGGTCGTATAGTTCGGCTCTTGTCTGCATCGCGTCAATCTGCGCGTGCGTACCGCCGTCGCGCCGGATCGCCTCGAACAGTTTTGCCTGCGCCTTGGCGGCGACGCGCAGCGAGGAGACCGGCCAGATCACCATCGCATAGCCCATCGCCTCGAACTCGGCGGCGGTGAAGAACGGCGTGCGACCGAACTCGGTCATGTTCGCGAGCAGCTTCACGCCGGGCATGCGGGCGGCGAACTCGCGGAACATCTCGGCGGTGGTCAGCGCCTCCGGGAAGATCGCGTCGGCACCCGCCTCCATGTAGAGCCGGGCGCGCTCGACCGCCCCGTCGATGCCCTCGCTCGCCGCCGCGTCGGTGCGGGCGACGATATAGAGGTGGCGCCGCGCCTTGCGGGCGGCCGCCACCTTCGCCGCCATGTCGCGGGCGTCGGCCAGCTTCTTGTCGTTGAGGTGGCCGCACTTCTTCGGCAGCAACTGGTCCTCGATCTGGACGGCGCCGCCGCCGGCGTCCTCGAAGGTGCGCACCATGTGCATCACGTTGAGCGCTTCGCCATAGCCGGTGTCGCCGTCGACCAGGATCGGCAGGCCGCTGGCGCGGGCGAGCTGGCGCACGAAGAAGGCGACCTCATCGACAGTGATGACGCCGAGATCGGGCAACCCCATCGAGGCGGTCATCGCAGCGCCGGAGAGGTACAGCGCCTCGAAGCCGCTGCGCTTGGCCTGGATCGCCGCCATGCCGTTATGCGCGCCGGGGATCTGCAGGATGCCGGGAGCCTCCACCAGCGCCCGGAAGCGTTCGCCGGCCGGAGCGTCGGGCAGGTCCGTGCTCACGAGATAGGGCATCGGGCCTGCTCCTCAGTTCCAGTAGAGGTCGACATAGTCGTTGACCGGCATGGCCTCGAGCCGCTTCTGGTCGAGCGAGACGTCGAGGATGGCGCGCTGGCGCTTCTCGACGAAGCGGCGGGCGAGGTTGGTACGGAACTTCTGCTCCAGCAGCGGGATGCCATCGGCGCGGCGGCGCTTGTGGCCGATCGGGTACTCGACGACGATCTCCGGCAGCACGGTGCCGTCATTGAGCGTGATGGTCATCGCGTTGGCGATCGAGCGCTTGTCGGGGTCGTGGTAGTCGCGGGTGAAGGCGGGATCCTCGACGCAGGTGATCTTGGCGCGCAGCGCGTCGATGCGCGCATCGGCGGCGACCGAATCCTCGTAGTCCGAGGCGGTCAGGCGCCCGAAGATCAGCGGCACGGCGACCATGTACTGGATGGTGTGGTCGCGGTCGGCCGGGTTGTGCAGCGGCCCGCGCTTGTCGATGATGCGGATGCACGCCTCGTGGGTGCGGATGCTGATCGTGGCGATGTCGTCCGAGCTCTTGCCCATCGCCTTGAGCTTTCCGTGCAGCGTCATGGCGGCTTCCACCGCCGTCTGGGCGTGGAACTCGGCCGGGTAGGAGATCTTGAACAGCACGTTCTCCATCACATAGGAGCCGTAGGGCCGCTGGAAGCTGAACGGCTTGCCCTTGAAGGAGACGTCGTAGAAGCCCCAGACCGGCGCCGAGAGCGCGGAGGGGTAGCCCATCTCGCCGGTCTGCGCGATCAGCGCGAGCCGCACGGCCCGGCTGGTGGCGTCGCCCGCCGCCCAGCTCTTGCGCGAGCCGGCATTCGGCGCGTGGCGGTAGGTGCGCAGCGACTGCCCGTCGACGAAGGCGAGCGAGAGCGCATTGACGATCTCGTCGCGGGTGAGGCCGAGCATCTGCGCCACCACGGCGGTGGAGGCGACCTTGACCAGGATGACGTGGTCGATGCCGACCTTGTTGAACGAGTTCTCCAGCGCGAGGCAGCCCTGGATCTCGTGCGCCTTGATCATCGCGGCAAGCACGTCGCGCATGGTCGGCGGGGTGCGCCCGGCCGCAACCGCGTTGCGGGCCAGCCAGTCGGCCACCGCGAGGATGCCGCCGAGATTGTCGGACGGGTGGCCCCACTCGGCGGCCAGCCAGCAGTCGTTGAAATCGAGCCAGCGGATCAGCGTGCCGATGTTGAACGCCGCCTGAACCGGATCGAGCTGGAACGAAGTGCCGGGCACCCGCGCCCCGTTCGGCACCACCGTGCCGGGGACGATCGGGCCGAGCAGCTTGGTGCAGGCGGGATATTCCAGCGCCTCGAGGCCGCAGCCCAACGTGTCGATCAGGCAGTTGCGCGCGGTTTCAAAGGCGAGCTCGCTGGTGATCTCGTAGTTCAGCACATAGTCGGCGATGTCGGTGAGGACCGCGTCGGGAGCGGGGCGCTCATTGTTATTGAAATGGCTGCTCATGGCGTCGACGCACTCCCTGCTCGCGTTCCCTAGGTGGCGCGGTGCATCCCGCACTCTGTCCATGCTGTCAACAATTTTAGCCGAAATTTCGCGTCCATCAAGGGGATCATTGCCGTTTCGGCGTATGATGTCGACACATCGTCCCATTGGGTCGTTTGACGCGAGCCGCGGTTACTTCGGGCCGCCGAAAGATGCAGTTGCCGGTGGTGTGGTATTTATGTGTGATCGGCGGCTGGATGGAGGTTCGCCGCGGAAGTCTGCCGCGATGAACGCCAGGACAGGGGCATGAGGGGGTTCCCCCGAGAGCGATATGTCAGGTTGGGCCGGGATGACCGAGGAGCAGCTGAATCTTCTTCGCACGAGTCTCGACAAGACGTTTGCCAAATCCGGCGAGGTCGGGTTGCTGTTCTACCGGCGGCTGTTCGAACTCGTCCCCGATGCACGCCCGCTGTTCACGGCCGACATGCCCGAGCAGGGTCGCAAGTTCATGGCGACGCTGGCATCGGTCATCAATGGTCTGGAGCACGTGCCCTCGATGGCGCCGGCGGTTCGTAATCTCGGCCGGCGCCATGCCGGCTATGGCGTGGCAGCCGAGCACTACCCACCGGTTGGCGAGGCGCTGATCTGGGCGTTGGGGGAGGGTTTGGGCGACGAGTTCACGCCGGAGATGCGGTTGGCGTGGGAGAAGGCTTACGATCTTCTGAGCGAGATCATGCTCGACGCGCCGCCTCTGGGGCGGCGCGAATGAGCGTCCGTCCCTTGTTGCAGCGCTGAAGAGACGGGCTCCTGTCAGTCGGCAGCCGTCGAGGCCGCAAGATACTCGTCCGCCGAAACAAGTTCCGCATAGGCGAAGCCGAGAGCGGCCATGAACGCGGCATGGACCTGATCTGCGGGCACCTTCGTTCCCGCATGCTCGAGGTCATGCGTGGCGCAGGCGTCGTGTACGACCGTTACCGTGTAGCCGAGATCGCTCGCCGCGCGCGCCGCCGCATCGACGCACATATGGCTCATCGCCCCCACCAGCGTGATCCGGGTGATGTCGGCTCCGTCGAGCACGTCCTTCAGCCCTGTCGCCTTGAAAGCATTGACCTCGTTCTTGACGATCACCGCTTCGCCCGGCTCGGCACGCACCATTGGGTGTGTCTGCGCCCCGGCGCTGCCGGCGACGAAAAAGGGAGCGTCCGGCCCGGTTTGTTCGTGGCGGACATGGACCACGAGGTCGCCTGCTGCGCGTGCCGCAGCCAGAATCCGCGCCGCCCGGGCGCCGGCCGCTTCGATATCGACCAGAGGCCATTTCCCGTCCGGGAAATAATCATTCTGGAGATCGATCAGAACGAGCGCGCGGCGGGGCATGATGAACTCGCGAACCATTACAGCTGCGGTAATGTGCAACCGAGTCGCCGCAGCGCACAAGGCGTTCCCATCTCGGGGACAGCAAAATGTCGTCCCCGGTGGCGCTTCGGGCCAGGAACCGTGGAGCCCCTCGTCAGCTATTCCCGTTCAGCGAGCAGATCGTCGACGCGGGCACGACATAGGCGTAACCGTTCGGCAAGACCCGTCCGCTCTGATAGGTCGTCTCGGAGATCGCCACGGCAACGCCGAGCAGTCGGCCCCCCTGCACGACGCCACCTCCGGACATGCCCTTGGTGACATCGCCTCGAACCGTCATTACCCGTGCCCAGCGATCCAGCTGGCGCGGCTGCCCGACGACTTTGACGGGCTCGACGACGAAGTCGGCCGCCAGCCGGCTGCCATAGGCGGTCATATTGGTTCCCACCGGCGCTGTCTTGCAGGAGAGGCGCACCGCGGCCACGCCGCTGAAGTCCTCGATCCGGAGCAGGGCGATATCATACGCGTCGTTGCGCCAGACCACGCTCGTGCGCTGCCGGCCACCGTTGTCCAGCTTGGCGATGACGGGGCGCCCGGCGAGGGCGACGTGCGCTGCGGTAAGAACATATCCGTCGCCGATATGCACGCCCGAGCCTTGGCCGCCATAAGTCTCCAGCTTGATGGAGAATCCAGCGCGCTGAGCAATGCTGGCCGGCTGGGCCGCGGCTTCGACAGCCGGTGCGCCGATGGCAATCGCCGGCTCGTCACGCATGTGACGGACGTCGGACGGTACACACGCCGCAAGCGACATCGCTGCAGCAAGCGCGAGCAGCGCTGTCCGCATGGATTCCTCTCTGCAACTAGCTGCGAGCCCGGCAACACGGCCAAGCGTTCGGGACGAATTTCAAGAACAACGACGATTCATGCAGCAGAAATATGCTGGTGCACTGATAAGATACTAATGAACAAAAGGGTTCCATCCCACCAACCGGGAGACGTTGAGGAGGTGGCGCAAATTAATACGAATTTATATGCTATTGATGTTGGTTTACTTACAATGGCACCGTCAATGTTGCGATGCGGCATCGGGGTGCGGATGAAATGGTATCCAGCGGTTCCTTCGCGGAAGATGAGGCGTTTTCTTCCTTAAATTCGATGCAACCTTCGCGATCCCTCGAATTGCCGCCGTTTTTCGCGGGATTCGGCGATACCGCGGTGAATTCCGCCAAGTGCTGCGCAACGGACTCGCGCTGGCAGATGTTCCTATTCGTCCGTCGATCGTGAGTTATGCCCTAGATGTCGCGAGAGGAGCGCGCGGTCGCCGCGGTGGGAGGCGCCTCAGGCCAGCGCTGCGAGGATATCGCCGCTCAGCCGGTGCAGCGCATCGCGATGACCGGTGCGGCCGGCCGGAACATCGGTCGCCGAGGTCATGGCGATGGTGACCCCGCGGTCCGGTGCGACATAGAGCATCTGTCCGCCATAGCCCCACGCATAACGAACGGGCGTTCCCGCGATAACCCTCAGGAACCATCCATAGCCATAGGCGTCGCCGGTGAAGCGCGAGGCCGTTCGCGGGACCCAGGATGCCTCGACCCACGCCGGTGGAAGGATCCGGCGGCCGCCAGCGGTGCGCCCGCCCCGCCGGTAGAGCTCGCCGAAGGCGAGCAGCGAGGAAGGGCGCATCGCCATCTCGTTGCCGCCTATAGGGATACCCTGGGGGTCGCGCGTCCACGCGGTGATGGCGAAGCCCTCCACGGGGCCGAGCCAGTCGCGCGCCAGGTCGAGTGTCGATCGGCCGGCGCGGCGGGTGAGTATCGCGGAAAGCAGGTGTGTCGAGCCGGTGGAATAGAGCATCGACCCGCCGGGGTCTGTGACGAAAGGGCGGTCCAGCGCCGCCCGGACCCAGTTCCGCGACGATACCCAGCGCCCGTAATTGCCGCCAGAGGTGCGCTCGAGTCCCGCCTGCATCGAGAGGAGGTGGCCGATGGTGATCTCGCCGAGCCTCGGATCGGGATCGGTCGGCAGGTCACCGGCCAACATCGGCGCGATCGTCTGGTCGACGCTCTCCAGCACGCCCCTGTCGATGGCGATGCCGACAAGGGCCGAAATGATGCTCTTGGACGCCGACTTGATGTTGGCCGGCGCCTCCAGTCGCGCGCCGTTATAGGCCCGAGCGGCGACGGTCTCGCCACCCTGCGCCACGTGGACGGTACGCAGCGGGGCGAGCGAGGCGGCGCGGTCGAGGACTGCATTCAGCGCGGGAGAGGTGGCGGGTTCAGGCGTGGCTCGCGCGAGGCGAGGGGCGAGCAGAACGAGCGGCGCAGCGAGCAGCGAACGACGTTTCATGTCCCCAGCCTAGGCTGATTTGGCCTCGACTTCGGTCACGAACGGGAGAGATACCGACGACGGGTTTGCAAGAACAGGCCGTTCAACCGCCGCCGACCACCAGATCATCCCGGTGCACCATCGCCGCGCGGCCCTCGAACCCGGTGATCCCGGCGATCTCGTCGGAGGAGCGGCCCTTTATGCGTTCGGCGTAGTCGTGGTCGTAGGCCACCAGCCCGCGGCCGATCTCGGCGCCGTCAGGACCGCGCAGGATTACCGCGTCGCCGCGCTGGAACACGCCTTCCACTCGCACCACTCCGGCGGGCAGCAGCGAGGTGCCGCGCCGCAGCGCCGCCACCGCGCCCGCGTCGAGATGAAGCACGCCGCGCGGCTCCAGTGCGCCAGCGATCCAGCGCTTGCGCGAGGCGACGGGGTTGGCGGGGGCGAGGAACCAGGTGCAGCGCGCACCGTCCTCAATGGCGCGGATCGGGTTCTTCACCTTGCCGGAGGCGATCACCATGTGCGCGCCCGCCGTGGTGGCGATCTTGCCGGCCTCGATCTTGGTCTTCATGCCGCCGCGCGACAGCTCCGTGCCGGCGCCGCCCGCCATGGCCTCGATCTCGGCGGTGATGCGCGGCACGACGGGCAGGAATTCGGCATTCGGGTCGTCATTGGGCGGGGCGGTGTAGAGCCCGTCAATGTCGGAAAGCAGAACCAGCAGGTCCGCGCTCGCCATGCCCGCGACGCGGGCGGCGAGCCGGTCATTGTCGCCGTAGCGGATTTCCGAGGTGGCTACCGTGTCATTCTCGTTGATGACCGGCACCACCTTGAGGTCGAGCAGTTTCGCCAGCGTCGATCGCGCATTGAGGTAGCGCCGACGTTCTTCCGTATCTCCCAGCGTGATGAGGATCTGGCCGGCGGTCACACCCTCATGCGCCAGCGCCTCCGACCAGGCACGGGCCAGCGCGATCTGCCCGACGGCGGCGGCGGCCTGGCTTTCCTCCAGCTTGAGCGGGCGCTTGGGCAGTTTCAGCACGTTCCGCCCGAGCGCGATGGCACCCGACGAGACCACGAGCACGTCCTTGCCCTCGCGGTGGAGGGCGGCGACATCCTCGGCCAGCGCCGAAAGCCAGGCATGGCGCAACCGGCCGCGCGTCGAATCGACCAGGAGGGCGGAGCCCACTTTGACCACGATGCGGCGAAACGCGGAAAGTGCCGGCAGGCCGGCGAGCGGGGACGAGACGGCGGGACGTTGCATGATCGGTATGTCGGTGCAGGGGCGCGGATGAGGCGCCCTTATAGAGGAAAGCCTCCGGCCCGTCTCCTGGCGCACACGGTGCCTGCTCCGGTCATCGGACGATGCGAATGCACTAGGGAGCGCTCTGTTCCGGGGCGTCGGAAATGGGCAAATCTTCCTGGGCGTCGGGGTTCGCCAGCGCGCCGGGCGCGGGCGGGGCCGCCGGTTCGATCGCCGCGTCCGGCAGCCGGTCCAC
The DNA here is from genome assembly GCF_045108345.1 of Ancylobacter terrae. Lineage (NCBI taxonomy): Bacteria > Pseudomonadati > Pseudomonadota > Alphaproteobacteria > Hyphomicrobiales > Xanthobacteraceae > Ancylobacter > Ancylobacter terrae. The sequence goes on along the minus strand of NZ_JBJGXH010000001.1, from coordinate 2,656,522 downwards.
ACGATTGATGGTGAGATTGGTGAAGGCGGCCGTGCCCATGATATCCTGTTCGGCTGGCACACGTGCGGCAAGGCTGAGGGTCAGCATCTGGCCCGGGCAGTCGTCCGGCACCGTGAACGGGGCGGATGTGAAGTCCCGCCAGGCAATGGTTCCACGGAACAGCTCCGAACGTCCGAGCGCCTTGTCCCCCTGCTTCTGGCAGGTCACCGTCCACTGCAACCCGCGGGAAGTGATCAGATCGGCCCTTACCTTGCCGCTGAGCTGGTACTGGCCCGGCGGCAGCGCAAGCCGCTGATTGACGCCCTTGAAGGTGACGCGTCCGCCCGGAAATTCGACCACCACGCCCCGCCGCGCAGGCGCCCCGGGACCGAGCTCACGGACGTTCACCGCGATCTGCTTGCTCCGTGTCAGGCGCCAGTCGAACGGAGACTCGACGATCGGATAGGCGAAGTCGCCATTGTAGACATTGCCGAGGTTCTCGAGCCGCTCCTCCGGCAGCATGAAGCGCAGCCACATCTCATAGGCTTCGGGATCCCGGTTGTTCACCAGGAGCAGGTGCATGTAGCCGCGGAATTCGCTTTCGGTGATCGGGGCCCGCCGGGTCTTGAGCTCTTCAAAGAGCAGCGGCGCACCGCGTGCCACATACTCGAACGTCGGGTTAAGCATCTGGAAGAACCAGGCGCGCCAGGGCGGGTACTTGGCAAGGCTGTCGGCCAGTGGTTCGCGCGTGGCCGGGATGTCCAGCATGTGCAGCAGCAAGGGCAGCATGTCGTCGCGCACATTGGTCCGCGTGCGCATGATGTTGTCGACATGCTGGACGGCCCGGGGGCCGTCTCCCGATTGCATCGCGTCCTGCGCGAGCCACCAGTCGACCGCCAGATCACGCCGCGAGCGGGCGGATGCCGCGCTCATCAATGCGCGCGCCGTGTCCTTGTCGCCCTCCGCGTCGGCGGCCAGTGCCAGCACGCGGATGGCGCGGACGTCGAGTGGATAGGCGATCAATGCCTTTCGGGCGAGTTCCCGCGCGGTGACGCGCCCCTCGGCCGTTCCAAGATCCAGATCGCGCGCCGCCAGCGTCACAAGGGCGAGCGGATTGTCGTCGCGCAGCGCGAGTGCGCGCTCCGGCTCGTTGGCGGAGTAATACACGGCAAAGGCCGTCAGGGCGATGTTGTACCCTAGCCAGACTATACCGGCGGCGAGCAATCCGAATAGCCACAGACGCCAGCGTCCCGGTCCCCAGTTCGCGGGCACCACGACGGTGCGAGGCTCCGGGCGCGCCTCGACCTGATCCTCCTCGGGTCGAGCCGGTTTGCCTGAACGCCGACGCCGCCGGCCGCGACCGTGAAGGGTTTCGGACGCGTGCCTCATGTCACGCTTGCATCCTCTGAAATCACGAGTTCAGGTCACACGGATGAGCAAGCGCCCTCAGGCGCGCCCCCGGCTCATGTCCTGCTCGTCGTCATCGCCCTGCACGTCGGACTCATCGACACGGCGGCGATGAGCAACGGCGGAATCGTCCACCCCATCGTCCATCTCCAGGGCAGGCGCTTCGGCATCGACCTCCAGACGATCGTCCTTGTCCGAGGCGTACTCATAGGCGGACGAATAGTATCCGGTATAATAGTAATAGGAATTAGCCTCGCGCATGTCGAATTTCGTCAGCACCAGACCGGCGAGCCGTCCGCGGGCCTGCTGGAGACGCTTGAGGCGGGTCCGGACAACGGCGTGGCGGACATGGTTTGCCGAGACGACCATAAGGGTGCCTTCCGTCATGCTGGCCAGCAGCGGGGCGTCGGCAAGTTCGAGGATTGGCGGGCCGTCGAGGATCAGCATGTCGAAGTGCTTCGAGCCGTAAGTCAGCAGGTTCTTCATCTTCGAACCCGCCAGCAGTTCGGTCGGCTCCTGCGGCACCGATCCGCAGGGAATGAAGGTCAGATTCTGCCGCGGCGTATGAAGAATCCCCACAAGTTGCGCCGAACCCTCCAGATAATCCGAAATACCGACCGCGTTCTCCACGTCGAAATATTTGTGCAGCGAGGGACGGCGCAGGTCGGCATCGATCAGCAGAACGCGGAAGCCGAGCTGGGAGAAGTTCCGCGCCAGCGCGACGGCTGTCGTGGACTTGCCTTCGCCGGGCTGGCTCGACGTGACGAGAAGACTCTTCGGTGTGCCCGAACTGGCGGAGAACTGGAGCGCCGTCCGGAGCGAGCGGTAGGCTTCCGAAACGTTCGATCGTGGATCGTCGAGCACGCTCATCAGGTCGGGATTGCCGGGGGCGAGCGGGATCACGCCGACGACCGGTATGCCGATCTTCTCTTCCGCCTGGTCGGGCGACTTCAGCGTGTCATCGAACATTTCGAGGCCGAACGCGGCCGCGACGCCCGCCATCAGGCCAAGGAACGCAGCGATGGCGAGATTGAGCTTCAGCCGCGGCGAATAGCGCACCTTCGGAACTTCGGCGCGATCGATGATCGAGATGTTGCTGGCGCCGATGCCGCCGGCAATGCCGATTTCCTTGTAGCGCTGCAGCAGGCCCTCATAGAGGGTCTTGTTGGTGTCCACCTCACGCTTGAGGATATTGTAACGGATCGACCGGTCGCGCATGGCGAGAACGTCGGTCTTCAGCGCCTCCAGCCTCTCCTTCAGCATGTTCTCCTGCTGCATCGTCGCCTCGTAGCGCGCCTGGATCACGGAGCGGACGAGGTCGGCCTGAGCCGTCATCTGCAACTCGAGCTCATCGAGCTGAGCCTTGAGTTGCATCATCTGAGGGAATGCCGGCTTGAACTGCTTGAGTTTCTGCTGGTACTCCGCTGACAGGCGCGCATATTGCGTACGCAGGTCGCGGATCGTGTCGTTCTCCAGAATCTGGGGCAGACCGAACCCGCCGGTGCCCTGGGCCTGTTTCCAGAGCTCCTCATTCTTGATGCGTTCCGTCTGGACCTTGGAGATCGCGTCGTTCAGCGATTCCAGGTTCGAACCGAGCAGCGTCTTGTTGTCGTCGGTGTTAACAATCGAGGCGCTCTGCGCGTAGTTGACGAGTTCCTTCTCGGTCTCCTCGAGCTTCAGCTTCAGCTCCGCCAACCGATCCTCGAGGAAGTTGCGCGCATAGGACGAGGCGTCGTAGCGGCGTTCGAGATTGGCTGCGATGAAGCTCTCGCCCAGCGCATTGGCGATCTTGGAGGCAAGTTCCGGCGATGCACTGTTGACGTGCACATCCACCAGCTGCGAATTGCGCTGGGGTGTCACCGCCATCATGCCCTGCAGCCTCTCCGCCGCCTGGATACGTCGCTCGGTGATCTCGTTCGCCGATAGGGGTTCTTCCTCGGGCACGCCGAAAATCAGGCCGCCGATCCATGAGAAGAAGCCGACCTTCTGCGGCTTGCCGCTGAATTCCTCATCGGTGTCGAGATTGAGCGCCTGCACGACCTTTTCCGCCAGCGAGCGGCTCTTGAGCAGGGCGTACTGCGTTTCAAGGAACTCTCGGTTGGTGGCGCCGTCATTGTCGGACTGAACGTTCTCGACATTGACGATCTTGGCGCTCTCGCGCGCGAGCTGGAGGGTGATGGTGGCGCGATAGATCGAGGGCATGATCAGCGTGACGACGAGCCCGAGAACAAGCGCAAGCCCGACCACCGCCGCGATGAGCCGCCGCCGGCGTACCAGGATACGCCACAGCCGGAAAAGCACTTCCGGGTTGAACCAGCCCTCTTCCTTTTCCCAGTTGGTGTCGAGATTGGCCGCATAGGCCATCGATCCCGGCGCCAGCGCGAACCCTCCGGTCGGAACTGGGGCGGATGCGTTCGGCACGGCGCCGTGACGCACGAGATCCCCATTGAAATTGTGTTCGTTCACGGTAGGCCCACCCCGTTTGCGTATCGTCCCGTAAGATCGCCGCCCCGATTCCGCGTTCCGGGCGGCAACCCGTTCCTGTCCGCCGCGCCTACAATATCATGGCGAAGACGCTGGCTACCGGCACAAACCGCAGCAATTCGTAAATGCTCGCCTTCGCGCCCGATTCCGCGACCACCACGGTATCGCCACCGCGCAGACCGGGATCCTCGGCCTTGCCGGCGCGGATCTTCTTGATGTCGAACCGGGCCACGGCGCGCTGCGCGCCCATCTGGCGGAACACCAGCACATTCTCCTGCTCGGCGACGTTTTTCGCCCCCTCGGCCATGGCGATGGCCTGCAGAAGCGTCATCGTCCCGTTCATATTGTATACGCCCGGCTTGACCACGGCGCCTTCCACGGTCACGCGCTGGCTCTTGTACTCCTTCACCGAGACGCTGACCTGAGGCGACTGGAGATAGGTACGTCCGAGATTCGCCGCCAAATCCGATTGCAGCTGGGCGGTGGTCTTGTTGGATGCCGCAACATCCCCGACCAGCGGCAGCGACACCTGACCCGATGGCGACACCTGGAAGTCGCCGGTGAGTTCGGGAACGTTGAAGACCACGATCTTCAGGACGTCGTACGGCCCTATGAGGTAATCGGCTCCAGACTGCACGGATGTGGCGCCGAGGTTCGGCACCACCTCGGCGACGACCGAGGCCGGAATCGCCTGATTGACCCGCCCCGCCGCATTGCCGGTGGCATCGCTGGCATAACTGCTCGCGCGATTATCCGTGGGTTTGCCGGCCGTCAGGTTTCCCGGCGGAGCCGCGCACGCTCCCAGCGCCACGGCCATCACCATCAGGAGAAGTGCATAGGATCGCCCCATGCCGCGCATGAGCAACCCATCGAGGATACCCGCCCGATGCCCCCCGCTCGTCACTCCCATGCCCCGCCTTTCCCCTCCGCACGTTATGCCCGTCGAGTGTCTACTCGAAGCGCCAACGCCATAAAACACCGAAACCTGTCTTTCTTGCGACCAACGGCTCCTGATCTCGCAGGTGCTTTGCTGCAATGCAATAGCTGCAAGCCGGAGGCCAAGCGAGCCGGCTCGGAGCTGGGTCGGTCCTTCTTGGCATGCCACCGAAGGAAGCTGCAACTCTCGGACGCGCGCCCCCGAAAAGCCGGCTGCCGCCTGTCACTGGGATAGAAGGACCGACTTGGCGACTGTTTTGGTGTCAAGTTAGAACGAAAATCGAGTCAATCCGCCATATTTCCGGCCTCCCTCAATACGGCCCAGGGCGCCGGAGTGCCGTGGAAAGGGCGTGCCGCCTGTCATCGGGAGGTGTTTGCATGCCTCCAATCGACAACCAGCGAGTGTTGCGCCGGAGCATCATGAGCGGAGGATTCCCGGCCTGCCGGCGCCGCGGGCGGCGTGTGAGTAGAAAACAAGCTTGCTTTCAACGGAGGCTTTGACGTAATTAAACCAGTCTTCGCTGACGCAGCAATTTCCTGCGGACGCATCTAAGGTTTCAGTCGAACCGGGTGAGGGGTGGCTATGAAGTTTATCGTTGGAGCATCTGTGGCGGCAATGCTCGCTCTCGGCGGAGCGGCCTCGGCTGCGGAGCCGGTGTCGCTGGTCGGCGTGCAGGGGGCCGTGCTGGTCAATAACGGTCAGGGTTTCAAGACCGTGACCAAGCCGCTGGCTCTTCAGGCGGGTGATCGGGTCCTGGTCCGTCAGGGTGGCGTGGCCGCGGTCGATTACGGCGCGGGCTGCCGTATGCAGCTGAACACCGGCGTTCCGGTGACCATCGCCGCGACCTCGCCCTGTGTGAAGACGACCGCGGCGGATCTGCCGGTCAAGGCGGCGCCGGCGCCTGCGGTGCAGCCGACGGTCGGCGGTATCGGCTGGGCCGAGTTCCTTGCCGGTCTGGCGCTCGGCGGTCTCGCCGGCTACTTCATCGCCGACGATGGCAACACCTACTATTACACCTGCGTGACGGGCGTCTGCGATACCGTTCTCTGATCGCGGTTCAGAGTACGTATTCAGCCTGTCAAGGGTTGGGAGGCGGCTGTCGAGAGACGGCCGCCTTTTTCGTTCACGGGTCGCGCGCCGGGTGAACCAGCGTCGCGCGGGAAGACGGTCGCCGGTGACACGCTGTCGCGCCGGTTGGCATGGGGACAGAGCGGGTCGGACCCGCTCCGCCTTGACCGTGCCATCAAGGCTGCCGATGAAGCTGAAGCCGGAGACGCTTACAGGTCGGCGGGGGTACCGAGTTGGCGGGATGGGCTGAAGGATGACGGAACCGGCACCCGTTCATACGGTTACGACGATCGGCTGGTGGGTCTTCCCCTTTTGCCTGCTCGCGTTCGTCGTGGCGCTGTTCTTCGGCGGCGGTCAGGTGCCCGGGCGCATGCCCGATGCCGTGGTCCAGCTTGCCAGCCTGCCGTTGCTGGTCATCGTCGTCGGGACGCTTATGGCGACACCCCCGCGCGGCGCATTGGCCACGGTGATCGTGTTCTGCGTCCTGATCTTCCTACTGCCCATGGCGCAGTTGATACCGCTTCCGCCCTCGCTCTGGGCCCAGCTGCCCGGTCGCGAGTCGGTTGCGGCCATCTATGACCTTGTGGGCATGGAGCGGCCCCCGCTGCCCTTGAGCCTGTCGCCGCTGGCGACCGCGTTCAGCGCCTATTCCCTGGTGCCGAGCCTCGCGATCTTCCTGGCGTGCCTGCTGATGAGCCGCAAGCAGATCAATTACCTGCTTATGGCCCTGATGGCGTATGGGCTGTTCAGCCTCATTCTAGCGCTGACCCAGCTCGCTTTTCCCGTCCAGTCGCTGCGGACCTACAACAACAGCGAATTCCTGACGGATGCGACCGGCCTTTTCACCGGCCGCAACAATCTGGCGGCGCTGTTCTACAGCGTGCTGCCGATCACGATCGCCTTGACGGCCATGGCGGCGACGACAGAGCGTCGGCACTCGTCATTCCGCTACTTCTATGCCGCCCTCGGCGCCATCGTGTGCCTGCTCTTCTTCCTGGGCATCCTGATGGCGCGCTCGCGCGCGGGTCTCCTGCTCGGACTGGCCGGCGCCTTTGCCACCCTCGCTGCGGTGCTGCTGTCGCGCGAGGGGGGAGGCGGGCCCCGCCACTGGAAGACGGCCATCATCGTTGCCGCCTTCGTCGTCGTATCGGGCCTCTTCGTTCTCGACGTTGGATTTTACCGGATCGCCGGGCGGCTGAGCCAGAATGTCGCGGATGATCTGCGCTGGCCGATTTTCCAGACCACCTGGAAGGCGTTGCAGGACTTCCTGCCGTTCGGGAGCGGCTTCGGAACCTTCGTGCCGATCTTCATGGAGTATGAGGGAATCGGGACGCTCGACCGCTATTACGTGAACCACGCCCACAATGACTGGATCGAGGTGGTGTTCGAGGGGGGCATTCCCGCCGCCATCCTCACGCTGGCGGGAATAGCCTATCTGCTGCGCTGTATCGTCAAGGCAGAGCGCAGCGAAATGGAGCTGGGAGACCGCCACCTCTTCCGCGCGGCCCTGGTCGTCATCGCCGCCTTGCTGATCCACACCGGGTTCGAATACCCGCTCCGCACGCAGGCGCTCATGGCCGTCATGGCGGTTATGCTGGCCATTGTCGTCCGGCCGCATGTCGCGGCGGATGCGGCGCAGCGGGCTCGCCGCCGGCGTCCGAATCGAAGCGCCCGGTCGGTTGCGCCGGCCGGGATCCAGTATGGCGAAATCGTCGCCTGAGACCCGGTCTCGGCCCGCGCCGTGAGCGATCAGCGCAGGAGGCTGTCGGCCACCCGCTTGGCGACCGCTGCAGGTGCATATTTCTCACGCACCATGGTGGCGCTTTCGGCGCGAGATGATGCATCGGGCGGCGACGCCAGGCACGCTGCCATCGCGTCGGCCCAATCGCCCGGCGTTGCCTCCTCGGGAACATAGGCGCCGCGCCCGAGCGTCACCTCGGGGAGCGACGTGCCGCGCGTCGCCAGGATCGGAGCACCGAGCCCCATCGCCTCGACGGCCGGCATCCCGAAGCCCTCGTAGGACGAGGCCGTCACGAACAGCGCGGCATGGCGATAAAGGTTGCCGAGATCGGAATCCGAAACGTAGCCCGCTTCGATGACCCGCTTGCGCACCGCCTCCGGAACCTCCGTCTCGAGCTGCGCCCGGGTGGCAGGGGAGGGCTTGCCGACGAGAACGAGGCGGGTGTCGGCGTCGCGCTCGCACATCAACGCAAACGCCTCGATCGTCTTGCGCGTGTTCTTGTGCGGGTACTGCTGCGCGACGGCAAGCAGATACGGCCGCTTTATCCATTCCGACACGGCCGCGCTCGGTGGGGATTGGTCGTACCGGCTGAGGTCGATGGAATTGTAGATCACCTCACAGCGCTCGGCACGCCGATCGCCGAAAAAGCGGGCAATCTGCGAGCGCTCGAATTCGGAAATGAGGTAGACGCGATCGGCGTGGTCGAGCGTGCGGGCGAAGTTGTAGTCGAGCCAGGCCCGCTTGCGCGGCGTGAAATGATGCAGCACCCGATGCTGGCAGTCGTGGATCACAACGCCGACCGGGTGGCGCCGTGGCCGCAGCGAGGGGGGAAGAAAGTAATTCATGTAGAGCCGCGGAGCGTTAAGTCCCCGGCGATTGGCATAGAGGATCTCCTCGACGAAGCGCCCCGCCGATCCGCCGGGCAGCCCTGTCTCGCGCGAGAGCGCGATGCGGGGGGTCGTCCGCGCGAAGGCGAGGAACTCGGCGCTGATCCGCTCCTCCAGCGAATAGGCGATCTGGACATTGCGGCCGATCGCGGTGAGGCCGGAGATGAGATTGCACGTTCCGGACTCGAGGCCCGGAGTCGCCTGGTGGCGCACCGACAGCATGGATATGGTGCAGTCCGGCACGAAGTCGGGCGGGGTCGCAATCACAGCTTCATGTTCCTCTCGATAGGCGTGCCGCGCCAGGGCTCAAAGGTGACGGCTGGCGCGTGCGGTGCAGCAAGCGCCGCGAGCCTAGCGAACAGGCGCCGTGGCGAGAAGCCGAAACCGGCGACGGGGGGCCTTTGGAGCGCAGCGGCGATCACCGGTCCGGCTTTATGGTGGGCGTGGTTCGCGTCGCACCATTGGCCGGGTTGGCGAGCAGTTCCGCGAGCCGATCGATCTGAAGCCGGTTCCACGCCTCGATCGACGCCAGTGCGCGCAGGCCGCCATCCCGCCGTTCCGCTTCGCTGCGCAGATAGACGACGAGACGCTCCGCAAAAGCGGCCGGGTCGTCGTCATCGACCAGTTCCACCCCTCCGAGAAACGCGCTGCCAAGCCCACGCGCACCGGTGCGGGTGGTGAGTGTGAAGACGCCGCAGGCCATCGCGTCGATGAGTTTGATGTTGATGCCGGTTCCCGTACGCATCGGGTTGATGGCGAGCGGTGCCTCGCGGTAGGCGTCGATCACTTCGGCCACGAAGCCGCGCTTGCGGATATTGGGATGATCGGGAACGACCTCGCACACGCGCCCGACCACATCCAGCCGGAAATCGGGCAGTTCCCGGATCACCAGCGGCATGACCGACGTGATGAAGTAGGCCATCGCCTCCTCATTCTGCTGGCTTCGCGAGCCGATGAAGACTGCCCCGGAAGGCGCGTAGTCCGCGACCCGCGCCGTTGTCTCGGGCGCATAGCTGACCGTCGTCACCGCAGGCGGGGGCGAGCCGAGCGCCCGAGCGAAGTTTTCCGCTTCCTCCTCCTGAATGGCGATCACGACATCGGCGCGCCGAAACGCCCGTATCTGTTCGGATGGCGGGACGGAGAACCAGTACATGCCGCGGTTCGCCGATTCCCCGAAGCTGAGATGGCGATCGGCGAAGGAATCATGCGTATCGAGAATCCGCAGCGTCGACGCGGGAAATGCCTCGAAGGCGCGGGAGAAGAAGATGTACTCGACCATGACCGCTTCGAAGCGGAACCGCTCATGCAGCGCCGCGAGAGCGGGCGTGAAATCGGGAAAATACCACTCGTCCAGAAGGTTGTAGTAGCCCCCGGGCACGCCGAGCCTCTGGCGGACCTTGCGGTTCACCTTCATGGCCAGGCGACGGGCGATATGGGGCAGGTTCCGCAGCAGCCGCCCCGGAAAGTCGGCCAATAGGGTTCGTTCGATGACGCTGATATTCGCGGCACCGAGCTCTTCCTCGTGGCGGGCCATGTCCGCATCGTCGGAATCGCGCGATCGCAGCAGGATGAAGTGGACATCATGGCCCAGTGCCCGCAGCGAGCGAATGATTGTGAGAATGCGCCTGCGGTGCCCCTGTCCGGTCGGAAAGAGCGGGATATGGGAAACGAGGGCGATCTTCATGCGCTGCGCGATCCAGGCTGGGCGGAAGTGCCGTGACTGATTGCTAGCCGCCCGGGCAGATTAAGCCAACCGTCCTTTTCGCACTGCGGCGAAGGCGCCGTCGGCCGGTTGCGCCCACCGGGCAGAGGGATGACGATCAGAGCGCGAGCGGGATGTTCCGTCGCGCCGGTTTGTCCATTAAACGACATGGTCGACTGGCAAGTGTAGCGGCACGATCCGTGCCTGCCGGCGCATGGGCTCCCGGATCAGCGGAGTTGGGGTGAGGCAGCGACGCCTTGTCGCGACGGGCAGCAAGGCGTGAGCGAGCGAAAGCGGGGCGGAATGGCTATCCTGGATGCAGAGGTATCGAATTCGGTCGTCGGAAAGCCCAGCTTTCCGCTTCGCCACCGAGCGTTGCGAGGCATCTGGAATGTGACATGGAAGGTGCTGGCGTCGTGGACGCCGCCACCGCTTTACCCTTGGCGGCGCTTTCTGCTGCGCCTGTTCGGCGCGCGCATCGACCCGACGGCGCGAGTCTATGGTTCCGCGCGCATCTGGTATCCTCCGAACCTGGTCATGGGCAAGCATACGGTCCTGGCCTGGGAGGCGCTCTGCTATAATCAGGCTATGGTCCAATTGGAGGATTACGCGATCGTCTCGCAGCGCTCGCATCTGTGCACGGGCACGCACGACATCGATGATCCGAACTTCCAGCTCATCGCCAAGCCGATCACCATCGAGCGCCACGGCTGGGTGGCCTCCGATGCCTTCGTGGGACCTGGCGTGCGGGTGGGCGAGGGCGCCGTGTTGGGGGGGCGCGGCGTGGCGTTCAAGGATCTCGAACCGTGGACCGTGTATGGTGGAAATCCGTGCCGCGAGATCCGCAAGCGGAAGATGATCGCCGGTGCCTGGTCATGACCGCATGAGCCTGTGGGACAGGCGAGCGGAATTGGCAGGGTCGGGCGGAGCCGCTGGCCAACGGGGAGCCCGGCCGGCTCGGCCGCGGGGGAGCTAGAAATGCGCCGGAATCAGGGGTTTGCATCCAGAGCGCCGTATCGGCCCGCCGGGGCCATGGGAGCGCCGGTTCGCCGCCGGGGCAGCTGGGCGGGCGTTTTCGACGTCGGGGTGCTGATCGCTGCCATCATCGCCGCCAGCATCATGTACGTCATGACGCTCGGAGAGAGCTTCGCGCTCCCGCTGCTCTGCGTGGTGCTCTATCTGAATGCGCTCGTTGCGGCGGTGGGCCTGTTTCTGGCGATGGGCAAGAGTGCGCCGCTGTTCGTGGTGACCTTCTTCTTCAATTTCGTCTTTTTCGGCCTTGCCCCCCTGCAGCAGATCGCCGATGGCTGGCGCGTCATCCTGGCCGAGCCGGAGGCGACGGCCACGGTGGCCACGCTGTGCGTGCTGTTCAACCTCGCTGGCCTGGCGGCGCTTGCCATGCGCACCAATCCGCGCGCGCCCGTCCCGCGGGGCGTGTGGGGGCGGAGCGTACTTGCGATACCCCGTCCACGACTCGTCAAGGGGCTCAAGCGGTTGTTGCTGGTTGTCGGCCCGCTGACGCTGGTCTTCATCGCGCTCTACAATGTTCATCTGTTCACCACGCGCGAGGACTTCACCAACCGCTTCTCGTCGCTGTTCCCGCGCGAACTGGCCATCACCGTCCTGGCGATGATCCATCCTTTCGTGTTCATCGGGGCCTTTGTCGGCTTGTGTGTCGCCTGGCGTCTGAAATCCCGGGAATTGATGATCATCTTCGGCATCGTCTTCGCGATGACCGCGCTGATCTACAGCCCGCTGGTGGCGGCGCGCTTTCGTTCTTCCGCGATGATCGCGTTCGTGCTGATGATGATCGTCGGCTGGAACCGTGCCCGCATCCTGTTCGTGTTCCTGGCTGCCGGCGTGTTCGCGGCGCCCGCGCTGAATGCCTTCCGTTACGCGGCCGGCAATGCCAGCGCCGAATTCAGCGAGGTCCGTCCACTCCGGCAGTTCTTCGTCGGGATGGATTTCGACGCCTTCACGATGACCTGCTACATCATCAAATATGTGCAGGAATTCTCGGTGGATTTCGGCAATTCCGCGCTCTCCGCTTTTCTTTACGTCGTGCCGCGGGCGATCTGGTCGGGCAAATCGGATCACGTTCCCAAGCTGATTTATGACTTCCTCGCCTTCGAGGCCGGCACCAACATCGACAACCTGTCGTCCCCGCCGATAGCCGAGGGCTATTTCGCCTTCGCCTTTCCCGGGGCGATTCTCGCTATCGTCCTGTTCTACCTGCTGATCTACAAGATCGAGCAATGGGCGGCGAATGCGGAGTTCCTGTCGCCCTCACAAATGCTCGCCTGCGTCGTGCCGATGTATGTGCTGATCCTTCTACGCGGCGCCCTCGTGGTCGGCGTGTCGGAGATGTCCGGCGCGATGATGGCTCTGGTCGGCGTGCTTTTGCTTCTCGGCGCGCTCAAGGCGGCGCCGGCAACCGCACCCAGCCATCAGCGTAACGGTCCCCGTCGGCCTCCGGTCGGCCCGGGCCGCTATGCGCCGGTACCAGCGCGCCACCCGGCCTCAGCCCCTGTGGCCGGTCCGGCGTCGACACATCACCCCGTTGCCGACTGACGGCCGAACAGCAAGAGGAGCCATCGCGTGCGGATCGCCGCAGGAATTGCCACGACCGGACGCCGTGACGTCCTGACCGAGACGGTGCGGGAACTGAGCCGCCAGACCCGCGTGCCGGACAAGGTCTTCATCTGCGCCGTGAAGCCGGAGGATGTGGACGCCGCAGCCTTGTCCACACTCGGCATCCCGGTCGACATCCATCTCGGCCGGCCGGGGTCGTCGGCGCAGCGCAACGACATCATCGACCGGACCGGCGACTTCGACCTGATCGCATTCTTCGACGACGATTTCTTTCCCCAGCGCGACTTTCTGGCGCTGACCGAAGCGATATTCGACGCGGATCCGCGCATTGTGATGCTGACCGGAAACGTCCTGGTCGACGGTGCGCGCGGCGCCGGCGTCGAGATCGAGGACGCGCGGCGCATCAACGCCGCCGCGACGCCGGAGGCCTCGCTCGTCGTTTCGGACGTGCCGGGTGCCTATGGCTGCAACATGGTGCTGCGGCGGCAGGCTTCGGTCGCCAACGGCCTGCGGTTTGACGAGGACATGCCCCTTTATGGCTGGATGGAGGATTTCGAGTTGAGCCGCCGTCTCTCAGCGCATGGCCGGATCGTGCGTTCCGAGGCGACGCGCGGCGTGCATCTCGCAATCAAGAGAGGCCGGACCTCGGGACTGCGCTATGGCTATTCGCAGGTCGCCAACCCGGTCTACATCTACCGCAAGGGCTTGATCCCGATCTCGATGGTGATCTCGCACGCGGTGAAGAACACGCTGGTGAACCTGGTGCGATCGGTACGGCCCGAGCCCTATATCGACCGCCGAGGCCGGTTGCGGGGCAATCTGCGCGCCATCGCCGACCTGCTGCGCGGGCGGCTTCACCCGAAGATGATCCTGTCGATGTAGAGCCTGCCCGGTCCGGGGCAGGGCGCGCACTCAGGAGCGGCCGGGCGCGAGCGCGGCGACCGGCGCCCGCGTCGACGAGCCGGCGCGGTAGAGAAGATCCTGATAGTCCGACGCGGTACGGACGTTGAAGGCGCTCTCCAGATCGATGACGGTGGTGCCATCGCGGATCAGCCGGAAGCGGGGACGTCCCGGGGCGATCGGCGCACGCAAAAGCTGCACGCCCGCGTCGACCTGACGCTCCGTCGTTCCCGCCGATGTCTCGATCTGAAGGGTGCCGGGCTGGGTGAGAAACGCGACGAGTTCGATCTCGTCGCGGGGGCCGGGGCCATAGCGCATCCGCATCGGCTGCTTCTGCTTCGCCCCGAGGTCTGCACCCCAGCTCGGCTCCACACGATGGAAATAATACAGGACGTCGCGAACGATCGGCGGTGGCGTGCCGGTCTTGTACCAGGCGATGTAGTAGGCTGCGATGTCGTAGAACCCGTATTGCACGCCGGTGGACGGCCGCATTTCCGAACTCTCGGAATAGTCGTTCCAGGTGAGGATATCGGCCATCTCGGCATTGGTGCGCATCGCCGCCATCCAGCCGGCGCGGAACACCTCGCTGCCGCCCGCCTCGGCGTACCATTTCTCCTTGGGCCGGCAGTCCTGCAGGAAGACCGGCTGCATCCACTTCTTGCCGTCCGCGCGGATCGATTCCCCGTAGCGGACGAGCCCGGCGACGGCGCCGAGATTGTTGCCGCCCCAGCACGACACCACATCGGTTATGGCGAGGTAGTCGGGCGTCGCGGCCTTGAGGTCGAGGAACATCAGCACGAGGGAGACCTCGATTCCACGCTCGCGGAATTCCTGGACGAGCAGTTTCCACATGTCGACGGGCCACGACTCGGCCATGAAGCCGCCGATATAGAGCCGCCCGTCCGGTGCCGACATCAGCCCGCCCCGTGCGCGGGCAGCGGTAACGAGGGTGGCGTAGCGCTTCATCAGGAATGGCGTGGCCTTGGTGGAGCAGTCGAAGTTCACCATCAGCTTGATGGAGAGCTTCATCCGCCAGATCGCCTCCTGCATGGCGATCATGTAGCGCCAGGAGGGCGTATTGTCGTCGGCCCACATGATGTTGAACTGGAACGCGTCGATTCCGATCGCCTGTGCCCAGCGTCCGTCCGTGGCCATGTCCTCGACCAGCCAGCGCTCGTCGATGATCGGGGCGCGGGGCAACGGGCGCTCGAGGAACATCCCCCCGCTGTCGCGATAGGCTCCGCCCAATCCGTCGGGGTGCATGTACTGCAGCCCGTAGCTGTCGTTCGGCGCGGCGACATTGTCGAAGGAGATGGGGAACAGATGCCAGTGGGCCAGCACGGGGGGGCCCTTGCGCAGCGTCTCCGCCGGGAGAAGGTCGAAGGGGAGCAGCTTGGAGAGATCGCTCCCGCTGGCCTGCGCCCCCGCGTACCCGCTTCCCATGCCCATGGCACCAATGAGCGCGGCGGAGCCGGCAAGGAAACGGCGTCGGTTCAGCAGGGGGGCCATGCGCATCGTCCTCTCGTCCAGCGCCATTCATGCGCAACGGCAGTCGGGAGTGTCATCTCGACAGCAGCGACGGAACGCGCCCATGCTGCAGTGCGATCCAGTCTGTCGTTCAATGTGGCGAAGAGGAGGCGCTGGCCGCCGCGGCAGCCGCGCCCGGTCGATTTGCCGGGACGGTCTGGGGGCTGTCGCCGAGCGGACTCCGGCACCCGTCAGGCCGCAAGCGGGATTGGTCGCCGTGCGTCGAAGCCGCCCGGATTGGGCCCTTTCGCCTCGAGGCGTCGGTGAGCTCGCCCGCCCACCTCCATGCCGCGTTGAGGCTGAAAATCCACTTGAGCCACGTGGCTCCGTCGCCCGAGCCCGCCCTTAGCCCTCATCGGTGAGCGCCGCGAGGCGGCCGAGAACCGGGGCGGCGCGGCTAGGTCCGCCCGATCAGTTCACGCGCCCGCGCCAGGAAGCCGTCGATGATACTATCCTTGCGCCAGCGCTCCTCCGCGCGTGCGCGTGCGGCGATGCCCAAGGCACGGCTGCGCGGTTCGTCGTCGATCAGTTCGGTGATTGCCGCCGTGAAGGCGGCCGTGTCGCCCGGCGGGGTGACGATGCCGCATCCCTCGACCTCCTCCGCCAGCCCCGTGCCCGGATCGGCGGTTGCGACCACCGGGCGGCCGGAGGCGAGCATGTTTGTCAGCTTTGAGGGCAGGACAAGATCGGCGGCGCCGGCGAGTTGCGGCATAAGGTGGACGCTCGCCAGTCCGAGAAGGTCGCCCAGACGCTCCTTGGGCTGCAGGTCGCGGAAGATGATGTTGTCGAGATCGCTGGCCAGTTCTTCAAGTCTCGCGCGGTTCGGCCCCTGGCCGCAGACGACGAACACGATATCGCGCCGCTCCCTCAGGCCCCGTGCCGCAGCGAGGACGATCTCGATGCCCTGCTTGTTGGCAATGTTGCCCGAATAGAGCGCGACGTGGCGATCGCCGAGGTTCCACTCGTCGCGATAGGGCGAGCGACCGGCGAGCGGCACGATCTGGTCGATTTCCGCCCAATTGCGGAACTCGAAGACACGGTCTGCCGGCACGCCTTTCTCGACGCACTTGCGGCACATGGCCGGCGATATGGCACTGACCTTGTCGAACCGACCGAGCACCCAGCGCTCGAATCCAAGTGCGAGGCGGGCCACCTGGCCTTGGTTGCTGACCAGCCCCGTCGACATCGAGGCCTCTACTTCGAAATCCTGGATGTGCAGCCAGGTCTTTCCACCGAAGATCCGCGCCGCCAGCCAGGCGACGGGCGCGCCGATGAGAGAGGGAGCCACCGTCATCACCAGGTCCGGACGAAAGCTGCGCGCCCGCGACAGCGTGAAGGGCAGGCCCATCAGCGCGAACGAGAGATGGTGCAGGATACGCTTGGCGCCGCTCGGCGCCGCCGGTACGTAAAACGCCACGCGGGTGAGCTCGACGCCATTCTCCTCGGTTCGCAGCGATAGGCCGGGCTCGAATCCCGCGAAGGTCCGCCAGTTCGGATAGTAGGGCTTGCCGGCGACGACATGGATGTCCCAGCCCCGGGCCTTCGCGGTCTCCGCGAGCCCCGTGGTGTAGACGGCGATTCCCACGATCTCCGGCGCGTAGTTCAGGCCGAGGATGAGAATGCGCGGCGCACGCTCAAGCGACATGCGTGCGGAACCACGCATAGGCGTCGACGATGCCGTCCTTCAGCGCGATCTTGGGCTGCCAGCCGAGAGCGCGGAGCCTGTCGGCGCTCATCAGCTTGCGGGGAGTCCCATCAGGCTTGTTGAGGTCCTGCACGATGCGGCCCTCATAGCCGACGACCTCGGCGACGATCTCGAGCAGTTCGCGAATGGTCACATCCTCGCCGGAGCCGACATTGACATGCTCGTCGCCGGAATAGACCTGCATGAGATGCACAAGCGCATCGGCACAGTCGTCCGCATGCAGAAACTCCCGCCGCGGCGTGCCGGTGCCCCACATGACGATTTCCGATGCACCAGCGAGCTTCGCTTCATGCGCTTTGCGGATCAGCGCGGGCAGCACGTGACTGGTATTGAGGTCGAAATTGTCGTTCGGCCCGTAGAGGTTGGTCGGCATCGCCGAGATGTAGTCGACGCCGTGCTGCTTGCGATAAGCCTGGCACAGTTTGATGCCCGCGATCTTGGCCACCGCGTACCACTCGTTGGTCGGTTCGAGCGAGCCGGTGAGCAGGCTGTCCTCGGCGATCGGCTGGGCGGCGAACTTCGGATAGATGCAGCTCGAGCCGAGAAAGAGCAGCTTCTTCACCTCGGCCTGGAACGAGGCGTGGATGATATTCGCCTCAATCATCAGGTTGTCGTAAAGGAAATCAGCCGGATAGCTGTCGTTCGCAAGTATGCCGCCCACCTTGGCAGCGGCGAGGAAGACCGCGTCTGGCCTGGTTTCCGCGACCCATGCCTCGACTTCCGCCTGCCGCTTCAGATCAACCGTACGCCGGTCGACCGTGACAACTTCGCAGTCCTCGGAGGCCAGCCGGCGCACGATGGCCGAGCCGACCATGCCGCGATGACCGGCAACCCAGACCCTCTTTCCCTTGAGCGAATAGGTCACGCTCAACCCTCCACGCTCACCGGCAGATCGAGCCCGTGCTGTTTGAGAAGCGCATAGCGGCGGGCGGCCTTGTGGTCCTCGCAGACCATCTCGCGGCACATCTCGCGGGCGGTGATCTCCGGAACCCAGCCGAGCTTGTTCTTTGCTTTGCTCGGGTCGCCGAGCAGCGTCTCCACTTCGGAGGGGCGGAAATAGCGCGGGTCGATCCGCACGATCACGTCTCCCACCTTCAACGCCGGCGCCATGTCACCCGAGATGCCCGCCACGACGCCGACCTCGTCGAGGCCCGAGCCCTTGAATTCAATCTCGATGCCAAGATCCGACCCGGCCCATGTGATGAACTCGCGGACGGACTGCTGGACGCCGGTCGCAATCACAAAGTCCTCGGGCTTGTCCTGCTGCAGCATCAGCCACTGCATCCGCACATAGTCCTTCGCGTGGCCCCAGTCGCGCAGGCTGTCGATGTTGCCCATGTAAAGGCAGGGCTCCAGTCCCATGGCAATATTCGACAGGCCCCGGGTGATCTTGCGGGTGACGAACGTCTCGCCGCGGCGGGGTGACTCATGGTTGAACAGGATGCCGTTGCAGGCATACATGCCGTAGGCTTCACGGTAATTCACGGTGATCCAGTAGGCATACAGCTTGGCAACCGCATAGGGGCTGCGCGGGTAGAACGGGGTCGTCTCGCGCTGGGGAATCTCCTGCACCATTCCGTAAAGTTCGGATGTCGATGCCTGATAGAACCGCGTCTTCTCAGTCAGCCCGAGGAAACGGATCGCCTCCAGTAGCCGCAGCGTGCCGAGCGCATCCACGTCAGCCGTGTATTCCGGCGCTTCGAATGACACCGCCACGTGCGACTGCGCGCCGAGATTATAGACTTCATCCGGCTCGACCTGCTGCAGGATGCGTGTAAGGTTCGAGGTGTCGCTCAGGTCGCCATAGTGGAGGCGGAAGCGGCTGTTGTTGACGTGAGGATCTTCATAGATGTGATCCACGCGCTGCGTATTGAACAGCGACGCCCGGCGTTTGATGCCGTGAACCTCGTAACCCTTGGCGATCAGGAATTCAGCGAGATAAGACCCATCCTGACCAGTGACGCCGGTTATAAGCGCGGTTTTAGCCCTTTGCGTGGTCATATGCCCTGTTGCTTCTCATTACCTGCGGCTCGGAAATCGCTGCCGCTCCGGGAACGGTAACCGCGCGGGGGAGCGCCTGCCGGGCGCGCGACCGCACCCGGCAGGATAGCTGCGCATGCCCCGGATCCGCGCCGGCCCCTCAGTTCCGGTTATAGACGTCCTCGAACCGGATGATGTCGTCCTCGCCGAGATAGGACCCGGTCTGGACCTCGATCAGTTCGAGCGGGATCTTGCCCGGATTGGCGAGGCGATGGACGCAGCCGAGCGGCAGGTAGGTCGACTCGTTCTCGCGCACTTCGCTTACCTTGCCGTCGCAGGTGACTTCCGCCGTCCCCTTCACCACGATCCAGTGCTCCGCCCGGTGGTGGTGCTTCTGCAGCGAGAGGCGTTCGCCGGGGGCCACGACGATCTTCTTCACGTGGAAGCGCTCGCCGCGGCAGATGGTCTGGTAGGTGCCCCAGGGGCGGTGCGCCTTCACATGCTCGCTGGCGGCATTGTGGCGCTCGGCCTTGAGCTTGGTGACCAGCGGCTTGACGTCCTGCGCCCGGTCGGAGGGCATGACGAGGACGGCGTCCTCGGTCGCGATCACCGAGATGCCCTCGAGCCCCACGGCGGCCACGAGGGGGCCGTCGGAGCGGACATAGGAGTTGCGGCTGTCGAGTAACGTCACCGGACCGGACGAGATGTTGCCGTCATCATCGCCGTCGGTCAGGTCACGCACGGCGTCCCAACTGCCGATGTCCGACCAGCGGAAGCTGCCGGCGACCACCGCGGCGTTGCGCGTGCGCTCCATCACGGCGTAGTCGATCGACTTGGCCGGCGCCTCGGCGAAGGCCTGCGCATTGAGCCGCACGAAGCCGATATCGTCGGCGGCGGTTTCCACCGCGGCCCTTACCGCGGCGACCATCTCGGGCTCGAAGCGCTCGGCCTCCTCGATCAGCAGGCGGGCGGGAAACAGGAAGTTGCCCGAATTCCACAGATAGCCCTGATCGAGATAATGCGCGGCCGTGGCGATGTCCGGCTTTTCGACGAACGAAGCGACGGCGTGGGCCCCATCCGCCCCGAGCGGCTCGCCGGGCTTGATATAGCCGTAGCTGGTACGCGGCTCGGTCGGCTTGATGCCGAAGGTCACGATATTGCCAAGGCTGGCGGCGCGCGCAGCAGCGCGGCACGCGGTGACGAAGGCGTCGGGATCGAGCACGACGTGATCGGCGGCCAGCGCCAGCACCAGGCAATCCTCGCCGTTGAGCCGCTGGGCGATCAGCGTCGCCGCGATCAGCGCCGGGCCGGAATCGCGCCGTGCAGGCTCCAGGGCGACGGTCGCGTCGATTCCGATCTCGGCAGCCTGTCGCTTGGCGAAGAAGCGGAAATCCTCATGCGTCAGCACCACGGGCGCTGCGAACAGCGAGCGGTCCGACACCCGGGCCAGCGTGTCCTGGTAGAGGGTGCGCCCGCCGGCGAGCGCCTGGAACTGCTTCGGCAGGCTGTCGCGCGAGACGGGCCAAAGCCGGGTTCCGGTACCTCCCGCAAGGACGACCGGAACGACAGGTGTAGAACTCAGCATGCAAAACCTATTGCCGACTATCGGCCGAGCGCCCCGCTCCGCCTTCGTAACGGCCGGCATCATGCATTATCCAAGCCAGATAGCCAACAGCCAAGCGCTGCACTGCGATGCAGTGCACTGTGCGCATGTGGCCGGAAGACCTTCAACTTGTTCGAAATTCATAACAATCTACCCGGCGGGCGTGAATTTTGCAACGCAACATACTGGCATGGGTAGGGTTTTGCCCTGCCCGTGCGGCCGTAGGACATCCCCGCGCCGGTCCCGCGTCATAGCACCGCGCCGCAGGGGCGGGCGCGGATCCGGGCGGCGTCGACGCCTGATGGAAGCGGAATGGCCACGAGCCATGCGCCTATCAGTCGTGATATATGCGCCAGGCGCATGGCTGTCGGGTGTTGATCCACGCAGACGGCCGCAAGAGACGAAGCCGGTCTTGGCAGGCTGTCCACGTTCAGAGCACAGGCGCGCGAGGCGTCGGGAGGAGGTCGGGAGAGGCGGCACGAAATGCCCGAAAAATAATCAGCCGCTTTTGCCGTGCGCACAATTGGCCTGACTAGCACCCGTCAGGCTGCCTCAGACGGCGGCGGTCGGCCACCCGTCGGTCTCGGCGCCACGGCCGACGCTGTCATAGCGGAAGCCAAGTTCGGCCATCTCCGCCGGTCGGTAGATGTTGCGCAGATCGATCACCACCGGCTGGCGCATCGCTTCGCGCAGGCGCCGCAGATCGAGCGCCCGGAACGCTTCCCACTCGGTCACGATGACCAGCGCATCGGCTCCGCTCGCGCAATCATAGGCGCTCTCGGCATATTCGACGCCCTCGGGCAGCAGCTTTCCCGCCTCCGCCATGCCTTCCGGATCATAGGCGCGTATGCGGGCGCCCTTGTCCATCAGCGAATGGACGATGGCGATGGACGGGGCTTCGCGCATGTCGTCGGTGTTCGGCTTGAAGGTGAGGCCGAGCAAGGCGATGGTCGCTCCGCGCACGTCGCCGCCGAGCGCGTTCACCACCTTGCGGGCCATGGCGGATTTGCGCGCCTCGTTCACGCCGACGACGGTTTCCACGATCCGTAGCGGGCTGCCCGCCTCCTGCGCGGTCCGCACCAGGGCCAGCGTATCCTTGGGGAAGCACGAGCCGCCATAGCCCGGGCCGGCATGCAGGAATTTCGAGCCGATCCGCTTGTCCAGCCCGATCCCGCGCGCCAGTTCCTGGACATCGGCCCCGACATGCTCGCACAGGTCGGCCATCTCGTTGATGAAGGTGATCTTCATCGCGAGGAAGGCATTGGCGGCATATTTGATCAGTTCGGAGGTGCGACGGTCGGTGAACTGGAGCGGCGAGGCGTTGAGGTAGAGCGGGCGGTAGAGCTGGCTCATCACCTCGCGCGCGCGGGCATCGCCCGTGCCGACAACGATGCGGTCGGGCCGCTTGAAATCCTCGATCGCGGCCCCCTCGCGGAGAAATTCCGGGTTGGAGACGACGACGATGTCCTTGTCCGGCGCGCTCTCGCGCACCACCCGCTCGACCTGGTCGCCCGTGCCCACCGGAACCGTCGACTTCGTCACCACCACGGTAAATCCCTCGCAGGCGCGGGCGATCTCCGTGGCCGCGGCGTAGACATAGGCGAGGTCGGCGTGGCCGTCGCCGCGGCGCGAGGGGGTCCCGACCGCGATGAAGACGGCATCGGCCTGAGCCACGGCTGGTGCGAGTTCGGTGGCGAACCGCAGGCGGCCGGCCCGGACGTTGCGCTCGACGAGGCTGTCGAGCCCGGGTTCGTAGATCGGCATGATGCCGCGCTCGAGCGCGTGGATCTTGGCGGCGTCGCGGTCGACGCAGACCACCTCGTGGCCGAAATCGGCGAAGCAGGCACCGGAGACCAGGCCCACATAGCCCGTACCGACCATCGTGACACGCATCAGTGGTCCCTCTGCATGAATTCGGCAGGCCGCTTATCAGACGCCACCCTACACGTACAGCGGTGAAGCGTTGATGTCGCGGAAGACGGAAGGTGAACGAGGGCGATAACCGGTTGGCTGCTGCTACCGTGGTCCCTTGACATGAGGGAGCGGGGATTCAATACAGGCCGAGGAACGGCGGGGCCGGCCCTTGCATCGGTAATGGCGGGAAGCAGTGGGCTACCTAATCCTTCAGGTGCGGAAACCGCGCGTCCCCTGCGCTCGCCTTCGTTCGCTCCCATCGGAACACCCCCGCGTGCCGGCACTCGCGTCCGCCGGCGGCTGCAGGGTGGGTGAGTATCCCGGTTCAGGCCCGCTCGTTGCATGGGCGTATCCGTCGCCATGACGCCGGCTGCCCCGATCGCGGCGTTGCCTGCGCCGCCCCTGTCATCCGGCCATGGTGGCGACAGTGGCAAGCTGGGCGGCCGGCCGATGCCGTCGTTCCGCCGGGCGCTCGGCCGGGGGAACGGTGAGGCCGACAGCCGCCGCGAGGCGTCGCATCGGACGTGATCGATCCAGTTCGTCGGCCGTGTGCCGCGGCCAATCAATGGGAAAGAGCTCGTGTACTCAGACGATAGACTTGTCCTGCAATTGCTTTCCCTGATGAAGCAGTTCGGCATTCGCCGGGTCGTGATCTCTCCCGGCAGCCGCCACTACCCGCTCGTCCATTCGATGGAGAATGACGACTTCTTCATCATGTATTCGGTGGTCGATGAGCGCAGCGCCGCCTTCTTCGCGCTCGGCCTGATCCAGCAGAGCGGCGAACCGGTGGCGGTGTGCTGCACCTCCGGAACCTCGGTGGTCAATTACGGCTCGGCCGTCGTCGAGGCATATTATCAGGGGCTTCCGCTGGTGGTGCTCAGCGCCGATCGCCTGCCCGAACTGCTCGGGCAGAAAGAGGAGCAGGTCTTCCGCCAGCACGACGTCTACGAGGGCTTCATCCGCTATCAGGGCCAACTGAAGATCGTTCGGGATTCGCTCAGCGAATGGTACTGCAACCGGGTGATCAACGAGGCCTTCCTCGAACTCGACCATCACGGCCGGGGGCCGGTTCACCTCAACTACCCGATCGAGAGCCATCATCTCGACAGGTTCCAGACGCCGGCACTGCCGCAGGCGCGCAAGATCGCCCGTATCAGCGCTGACGTGGAGGAGGCGGTCTGGGCCAGCTACGCGGCCCGCCTCGAGGGCAAGAAGGTCCTCATCGTCTGGGGGCAGACCAACCCGATGAGCGACAGCCTGCGTGCGGCGCTGGACCTGTTCGCCGAACGCTTCAACTGCGCGATCCTCACCGACAAGCTGGCCAACTGCCATCATCCCCGCGCCGTCGAATCCGCCTATCTGGCGCTGCACTCGATGAACGACAAGCAGATGGCGGACCTGGCGCCGGACATCGTCATCTCGCTGTTTGGCAACTACACCTTCAACGGCGAACTCAAGGGCTACCTGAAATTCGCCGGAGAGCAGTACGAGTGCTGGGATATCGGGCGGAGCGAGGTTTGCGATCCGTTCCAGCGCCTGACGACGATCTTCGAGATGAACGAGGCGTTCTTCTTCAGGACGCTCGCCCGCCATGCCGGCGGCGCGGGGTCGGCGGCCTATTTCGAGGGCTGGTCGCAGGTCGAGGCGACCATCGTCGAACCCGATGTCCCTTTCGGCGAGATCTATGCGATCGGCAAGCTGATGCACAGCCTGCCGGAGGGCGCCGCGCTGCAGATCGCGAACAGCCTGCCGATCCGCATCACCCACCTGTTCAAGTCGGACCCCTCGATCCGCTCCTTCTGCAATCGCGGCGTCAACGGCATCGACGGGTGCATGTCGACGGCGGTCGGCTTCGCGGCCGCCACCGACGAGCCCGTCTTCCTCGTTATCGGCGACCTGACCTTCTTCTACGACATGAACGCGCTGTGGAACCGGCACCTGTCGCCGAATCTGCGCATTCTCCTGGTGAACAATCAGGGCGGCGGCGTCATGCATCTGCCGCTGGCCGACAGTCTCGCCCCGCAGCTGACCCGCCACGTCTCCGCGGGCCACGTCACCTCCGGTCGCGGCTGGGCCGAGTCGCTCGGGATTCGCTACTATTCCGCGGAAACCCGCGAAGAGACCGACGCGGCGATCGCCCTGCTGACCGACCCTGCCGAGCCGGGGCCGATCGTCATCGAGGTGTTCAGCCGCAAGGAAGATGATGTCCGGGAATTCAAGAAGTATCTCTACAAGCACAAGACCTATACTTTCAAGGAGAAGGTCAAGGGCAAGCTGAAGCGGGTGAAGGGGCGGCTCGAACGCGAGCTTCCCGGCGTCTTCCGCCGCTTTCCGCCCAATGTGGGCTGAGAGGCGATGAGTTCGCATAACGGGCGGATCGCCAGGAACACGCTGGCGCTCTATTTCCGCACCCTGCTGACGATGGCGGTGTCGCTGTACACCTCGCGCGTCGTCCTGAATGCGCTGGGCGCGTCCGATTTCGGCCTGTACGCTCTGGTCGGCGGTGTCGTCACGCTGATGGGTTTCCTCAACATCGCGATGGCCGCGTCCACGCAGCGCTTCCTCAATTTCGAGCGCAATGACGAAGATCCCTCGCGGCTGGCCAAGGTGTTCGGGACCAGTCTGCTGATTCACATGCTGCTCGCCGGCGCCAGCCTGATCATCGCCGAGACGATCGGCCTGTGGTTCCTGAACACGCATCTGAACATCGATCCCGAGCGCGTCGCGGCAGCCAACTGGATCTTTCAGTGCGTGGTGCTCTCCTTCATGGTCGGTACGATCGTTTCGCCCTATACGGCGGCGATCATCGCCAATGAGCGAATGGTGGCCTTTGCCTATACGAGCATCCTCGACGTCAGCCTGAAGCTGCTGGTCGCCTATGTGCTCACCGTCGTGGCCACCGACAAGCTGCAGATCTACGCGGTGTTGATGCTGTCCGCCTCTACGCTGGTGGCGGCGGTCTATATCCTCTATGCCCGTCGCAACTTCGCGGAATGCCGCGTGGGGCCGCGCCGCGACGAGGTGCTGTTCAGGCAGATCTTGTCGTTCTCGTCCTGGAGCATCGCCAGCAACCTGTCGGTGATCCTGCGGCTGCAGGGCACCAGCATCATCCTCAATCTGTTCTTCGGCACGCTGGTCAACGCCGCGCTCGGCATCGCCACCCAGGTGAACACGGCCATCCAGAGCTTCTCGGCCAATTTTACCCAGGCGCTGAACCCGCAGATCGTGAAGAACTATGCCCATGGCAACATGGAGCAGATGCGCGCGCTGGTGCTCAACGGCTGCCGCCTGTCCTTCTACCTGATCCTGCTGTTCGCCCTGCCGATGCTGCTGGAAACCGAAGCCGTGCTCCAGCTCTGGCTCAAGAACGTGCCCGACTACACCACCAACTTCGTCTGGCTCATCCTGGTGCAGTCGCTGGTCGAGTCCTTCGCCAGCGTCATGGCCACGGCGCAGGGCGCGACGGGGCATGTGAAGTGGTATCACATAACGCTCAGCACGATCGGCCTGCTGAACCTGCCGGTCAGTTACCTGCTGCTGAAGGCGGGCTTCGCGCCATATGTGGTGCTGGTCGTCGCGATCCTGTTCTCCACCCTCATCGGCGCCTGCCGGGCGCTGTTCCTGCGACGCTCGATCCGGCTCTCGCTCTCCGCCTTCGTGACCACCGTGCTGCTGCGCTGCCTCGCCGTGACGGCGCTGGCGGTGCTGGCGCCGCTTGCGGTGCGCCATTTCGCGCCGGGGTCTCTGGCCGGCGCCTTTGCCGTGTGCGTGGTGGCTGGCCTGTCGGTCCTCGTGGCGATCGCTCTCGTCGGGGTGAGCGGCGACGAGCGCCGGATGATCGCCGGCAAGCTGTTGAGCCGCCTGAAACCCGCGAAATAGCCGGAGGTATCGACGATGTCTGGAATGTCCGTGCTGAAGAAGCTCGTTCCCGCTCCGGTCAAGGCGAAGATCAAGGCCTATGTGCTGCGGAACGCGCCCGCGCTGCCGGTGGCGGTTCCCTATCAGATTCGCCTCGTCGGCAAGGACCGGCTGAAGGGGCAGGTGGCCGTGGTCACCGGCGGCAGCGGCGCCATCGGGCGCGCCATCTGCTGCCACCTCGCCGCCGAAGGGGCGATTGTCTATGTCTGCGGCACCAGCGATGCCCGCATGGGCGAGGTGGTGTCCGAGATCGCCGCCCTCGGCGGCACCGCCCATGCTCAGAAGCTCGATGTCGGCGACGAAGGGGCCATCCGCGCCGCCTTCGCCGCGATCGGGCAGGCGCACGGACGGATCGACATCCTGGTCAACTGCGCCGGCGGGAGCGCGCGCGAGGACCACGGCGCGATCATCGACCAGAAGACAAGCGTCATCGACGCCATTCTGACCATCAACCTGCGCGGCACGATGCTCTGCGTTCGCGAGGCTGCCCGGATCATGGTCGGACGGGGCTACGGCCGCATCATCAACGTGTCGAGCATCATCGGCGAGCGCGGCAAGGCCAATTTCGCCGAATACGCCGCTTCGAAGGCCGGCGTGATCGTCTTCACCAAGTCCATCGCCATGGAACTCGGCACCTCCGGGATCACCGCCAACTGCGTGTCGCCCGGAATCGTCCAGCGCGGCGCGATCACCGGCGACATGATCGAGCAGCTGAAGAAGACCAACTGGCTGGGCGGCTACGGCAAGCCGGAGGACATCGCCTCGATGGTGTCCTATCTCGTATCCGACGAAGCCGCCTTCATCACCGGCCAGAACATGATCGTCGATGGCGGGCGGTCGCTGGGGCTGAAGGGCGACTAGGCCCGGCCCCGACCGACCGCGCACCCCGCGAGGGAGCCGGTGACATCAGGCCAGCGCCTCATGCAGGAACGCCGCCGACTGGGCGCGCAGCTCCTTCAGCCGCGCCGCGACCGGCGCGAAGTCGACCGGCGTCCGGGCGAGGGCGTGCAGCGTCTCGGGGGTCGGGTCCATCACCAGCCGGTCGCTCAGCCCCAGTTGGCCGAGCAGCGAGACGAAGCGGTCGGCGCCGCGGCTGCGGTTGAGGATGGCGATGAAGTTCTTCTGGAACAGGATCGAGAAGACGGTGCCGTGATAGGAATCGGTCACCACGAAGTCGGCGTCCATGTAGGCGCGCAGCCACCCCGGCACGTCGACCGCCGCCTTGCCGTCGTCCAGCGTGAGCGAGCGCACCGTGTATCCCTCGCCGAGCGCGGCATGCACTTCGCGACTGACGAAGGGCCGGTCCGGCTCCTCGTCGAGCACATAGCTCAGCAGCGTCTTGCCAGTCCGCCCCAGCGGGGGTGCGGACGCCGTATCGAAGAAGGATGTGTCGATCAGCATGGTCGGGTCGAGCACGTGGCGCGCGTCGCCACGCCCGAGCACATCGGCGCAGATCGTGACGCCCGAGGCCTCGCGCACGGAGACGGCGTGGAAGCGGGCCAGCAGAGCGGCGATCGCCGGACCCGCCTCGGGAAAGAGCCATTCGCCGCGCCCGAAAGACGCGGCATAGGACACCTTCCGGACCGCGGGATCGGGCGCGAAACGAAAGAAGAAATCCTCCCGCAAATCTGGCGGCAGATAGTCGAGCCGCCAGACCTGGTCTGAGCCGACCACCAGCGCGTCCAGCTTGAAGCGCTCCACCGCATCCGCCAGCGCCTGCGAGCTCGACAGCGGCCCGGACCGGCGGGTGATGAAGCGGTGCCGGAACGGCAGGTGAAGCGCGGCCTTGCGCTCGAACAGCACGATCTCGGCATTGGCGCGCAGGCGCGCCAGCAGTCCCGAGGACAGCGAGCGGGCGAGCGGGCCCCGCGCGCCCTCCGGCCGTTTTGCCAAAAGGCGGGTCAGCGACGGCAGGAAGGGGACATGAGCGAGCGCGTCGAGCACCGCCCGCCGTCGCCGGGATTCGGGAGGGTGCGTTTCGAGGAAGACGACCTCCTTCCCGGCCGCCGTGAGGTACTGATAGAGCGAGACCGCTTGCAGGATGCCGCCGTAGTTCGTCTCGAGGGGCAGGGTCAGAAGGCCGATACGCTGAACCAAGTTGGATCTCCCGGTGGTCGTCCTGTCGTGAGGCGCCGGGTCCGCGCTGCGGGCCGGCATGCCGATGGAGCGCGGCGCATTCCGCCGCCGGCCGGCGCCGCCGTCACCCGCCGCCGGTGACGCGTTCGCGCAGATAGGCGGCGTAGCGCAGCGCGCTTCCCGCGAGCGTGCGGTGGTTCCACAGCCCGAGCTGCGTCGTCAGCGCGACGCTGCGCAGGAGCTGCCCCGTGCGCATCATGCCATAGCTGTCCTCGATCCCGGTGGCCCGCGCCAGCGCCCGGAAGGCCTCGCGATGTTCGGGCGGCAGGGACCGCTCGATCTCGTCCGCGAACAGTGCCAGCGGGCGCGCCTTCTCGCGGCGCTTCACCGCGAAGCCGAGGTCGGAATCCTCGAGATGGTAGACGATGCGGGCCTGAGGGTCCCAGTAGAGCGGCCCCATGAACAGGATCTGCGCCCACAGGAAGCTGTCCTCGCCCCACAGGCAGCGTTCGCGATCGTAGAAGCCGCCGGCCGTCTCGAACGCGGCCCGCCGCACCACCGCCGCACTCGAATGGAGAGCGTTGAGGACGGCCGCCAACCGGAGGCCGCCGATCGAAGCGGCGGGTGGCGGCAGCGGTCCGGCGACATCGGTGACCTGCGACACCTTGTCGACCACCAGATCGGTAAAGCCCCGCGTGTCGTAGCCGCAGGCATAGGCCAGCGCCTGCGGATGGCTGTCGAGCGCGCCGAGCGCCGCCTCGAGGAAACCGGGCAGCCATTCGTCGTCGGCATCGAGAAAGGCGAGCAGTTCGCCACGGGCGCGCGCGGCGCCGGCGTTGCGGGCCGCGCCGGGTCCGGCATTCGCCTGCCGGACCAGCGTGATGTGCGGGTCCGCCATCGCCTCGACGCGGGCCGCCGACGCATCCGTGCTGCCGTCGTCGACGACGATGATCTCGATCGGCGCGGCGCCTTGGGCCAGCACGGAGGCGATGGCACGCCCGATCGTCGATTCCTTGTTGTAGAGCGGGATGACGACCGAGACACGGGGCGTGAAATCCAAGGCGAAGCTCCGAAACTGCCGAACCGGGCGCGCAAGCCCCATGCCTCCCGCAATCGGCCCGGCGTGCCCGCGCGTCGCCCGTGACGGCGAAGCCGTGCGAGAGGCGACGACGCGGTCCCGGCGGGTGGCATCGAGCGGCGGGCAAATCCATCACAAGCGTCGCCGCACTGCAATGGTTGCAATGCAGCATGGCCTCCGCTCACCCGCGTGAGCGATCAGACGGGAGCGGCGTCGGCCGGGGCGATGCGGTGCAGATAGATGGTGCGATACCACTCGACGAAGCGGGCCAGACCCTCCTCGATCGGCGTTCGCGGTGCGAAATCGGCGTCGCGTGCCAGCTCGGCGACATCGGCATAGGTGGCCGGCACATCGCCCGGCGGCATCGGCAGAAGCCGTCTGTTGGCAGTGCGGCCGGTGAGGCGTTCCAGCAGCTCGACGAGGCGCAGCAGGTCGATCGGTTCGCTGTTGCCCACATTATAGACGCGGTAGGGCGCGCGCGAACGCGAGGGATCGGCGTCCGCGCGCGCCGGATCGGCCGAGGGCGGCAGGTCCAGGATCCGCACCACGGCCTCGGCCGCGTCGTCGATATAGGTGAAGTCGCGGCGCATGGCGCCCGCATTGTAGATATCGATCGGCCGGCCGGCGAACAGCGCCGCGGTGAACAGGAACACCGCCATGTCGGGACGGCCCCACGGACCGTAGACGGTGAAGAAGCGCAGGCCCGTCGTCGGCAGGCCGTAGAGATGGCTGTAGCTGTGCGCCATCAGCTCGTTGGCCTTCTTCGTCGCCGCATAGAGGCTGACCGGATGGTCGACATTCTGCTGCACCGAGAAGGGCAGCACGGTGTTGGCGCCGTAGACCGAACTCGAGGAGGCATAGACGAGATGCGCCGTCCGCACGGCGCGACATCCTTCGAGGATGTTGAGGAAGCCGACCAGGTTGGAGTCGGCGTAGGCGTGCGGATGATCGATCGAATAGCGCACGCCGGCCTGGGCGGCGAGGTGGATGACCCGGCGCGGAGCCAGTTCCTCGAACAGCCGCTGGGTCGGCCCGCGCTCGGCGAGGTTGAGCCGTTGGAAGCGGAACCCCGGCAGTCGCGCCAGTTCGGCGAGACGGGCTTCCTTCAGCCGCACATCGTAATAGGCGTTGACATCGTCGACCCCGACGACGCTTATTCCGCGGGTCAGCAGCCGCTGCGCGACGTGAAATCCGATGAAGCCGGCCGCTCCGGTGAGAAGAACCGGCGCCGTATCGGCGTTGCCGGGGAGAAGCTCGGTCATCGGAAACGGGCCTCGGCGCGGTTCGGGCGGTCGTCGGAGCTGCGCCCGGGGCGATCCGTATCGCGCAGTTCGGGCGTCATTGTCTATAGCCGCCGATGCGCCGCACGATGGGGCCGCAGGTGGTCCGGGATTTGCTGCGATGCGGCCGGCATGGTCGGGCAGGGGAGCATTGGGTGATCTGGAGGAAGACCCTCGCCGTGTTGACGCCACACGAATGGCGCCGCGGGTCGATCGTCCTCGCGCTCATGTGCGCCATGGCCCTGTTCGAGGCGATCGGCGTCGCTTCCGTGGTCCCCTTCCTCGCCGTCCTCGCCGATCCGGGGCTCGTCGAGAGCAATGAATGGCTTCGGCGTGCCTATGTGCTGAGCGGCGTCGCCTCCCGCGACGGCTTCCTCATCGTCCTCGGCCTGGCCTCATTCGGCCTGCTGGTGTTCGGCGCGGTGCTCCGCAGCGTCACCTTCTACGCGCAGGAACTGTTCTTCCAGATGCGGCGCCACAGCCTCGCCAGCCGGCTGCTCGAAGGCTATCTCGGCCAGCCCTACGAGTTCTTCATGCGCCGCCATACCGGCGATTTGGCCAAGACCATCATGTCCGAAGTCGACATGGTGATCGACCGCGCGCTGCTGCCGATGGGCATTATCGTCTCGCAGTCGCTGGTGCTGGTGACGATGTTCGCGTTGCTGCTGCTGGCGAACCCGCTCGCGACCCTCGTCATGGCGGCGCTCGCCGGCTGCTTCTACCTCGTCATCGTCGCCGTCGTGCGCCGCTTTCTCGACCGGCGCGGCGCGGGCCGGAGCGCGGCGAACCGGCAGCGGTTCCAGATCGCCACCGAGGCGCTCGGCGCCGTCAAGGATATCCATGTGCTCGGCCGCGAAGCCTATTACCTCGACCGCTTCCGCGCGCCGTCCCACCGCTTCGCCCGCGAGATGGCGCTGACCACCATCGTCGCCATGCTGCCCAAATACGCGATGGAGGCGCTCGCGTTCGGCGGCATCATCACCGCCGCGCTGGTCATGCTGCTGCGGGCGCCGCCGGGGCCGGAAGGCTCGGCGCTCGGGGCCGTGCTGCCGATGCTCGGGCTCTATGCCTTCGCCGGCTACCGCATGCTGCCGGCCATACAGAACATCTACCACAGCTGGGCGAATCTGCGCTTCGCCGGGCACGCGGTCGAGGCGTTGCTGCGGGACTTCGCGATGCTGAAAGGCCGCCGGCCGGACACCTCGCCGGTCGAGCCGCTGCCCCTGCGCGGGGGATTTTGCCTCGACGAGGTCAGCTATCATTATCCGGGCGCCCCGGGCGTCGGCATCGCCAGCGTCAGCCTCGATATCCGCCGGGGCACCAGCGTGGGGATCGTCGGCAGCACCGGCGCCGGCAAGACGACGCTCGCCGACGTGATGCTCGGCCTGCTGGTCCCGCAGCAGGGCCGCATCCTGGTCGACGGGCTGCCGATCACGGATGCCAACCGTCGCGCCTGGCGGCGGTCGGTCGGCTATGTGCCTCAGGACATCTATCTGGCCGATGCCTCGATCCGCGAGAACATCGCCATGGGCGTACCGCCGGCCGCGATCGACCAGGCGCGGGTGGAGGCCGTGTGCCGGATCGCCCAGATCCATGACCATATCGTCGGCCAACTGCCGGACGGCTATGCGACGGAGACCGGCGAGCGCGGCGTCCGGCTATCCGGGGGCCAGCGCCAGCGGCTCGGCATCGCCCGCGCGCTCTACACCGATCCCCCGGTCATCATCTTCGACGAGGCGACCAGCGCGCTCGACAACCTGACCGAGAACGAGGTGATGCGCGCCGTCGGCCTGCTGAGCGCGACAAAGACGGTGGTGCTCATCGCGCATCGGCTGTCGACCGTTCAGCGCTGCGACGCCATCGTGGTGATGGAGCAGGGCCGGGTCACCGGCATCGGCTCCTACCAGCAGCTCATCGAGCAGCATCCCCAGTTCCGCCGCATGGCTCATGCCTCACATGCCGCGTGAGATGGCCTCGTACCCACGCTTTGCCAATGATGCGGCCGGCTGCGGCCGCGTCGCCGGGAGACGTCGATAATGCGAATTGCAGTGCTTTCGGTGATTCCCCTGTACCCGACCATCGAAGGGAGCCGCCGACGCACCCTCAACCTCGTCCATGCGCTGGCCGATTTCGGCCACGAGGTGCATTTCGTGCAGATGACCGTCGGCCCCGAGATCGTCGACCGGCAGGCCTATGCGGACGATCCGCGCATTGCGAGCTACACGGAGCTGGTGCGCTATCCGTTGCCGACATTCATATACTGGGCGCAGCGCGCGGTGCGCACGCGCCTGCGGCGCCTGAAGAAGTGGCTCGGCGTCCCTAACCACCAGCGCCTCCGGCTCGACGAATATTTCTACCCCGAGCAACTGCCGCAACTGCGCGCCCTGTTCGATCGCCTGCGCCCCGACGCGGTCCTGCTGGAATATGTGTTCAATTCGCGCGCCCTCGAAGCCTGCGCGCCCGGCACGCTGCGGGTGATCGACACCCATGATGCTTTCGCCGACCGCCACCTGCAGTTCCCCAAGGACGCTACCGTGGCGGACTACTGGTATTCGGTCTCGCCGGAAGAGGAGGCGCGCGGCATGCGGCGCGCGGATGTCGTAATCGCCATCCAGGACGAGGAGGCCGAGGAGTTCCGGCGTCAGCTCGGCGCTCCGCCGCCGCGGGTGGTGACGGTCAGCCACATCGCCACCTTCGAGGAGCGGGTGACGGATTTCACGCCGCTCGGCGCCGTCTTCCTCGGCGGCAAGTCCATTCCCAATGTCGATGCGCTGCGGTTCCTGATCGACGATATCCTGCCGCGCATCCTCGCCGAACTGCCCGATTTCCGGCTCTACATCGCCGGCACCATCGCCGGGCAGGCGCCCGATCATCCTGCCATCGTGAAGCTCGGCCGGGTGGACCGGGTCATCGACGCCTTCCGGGTGGCGCCGATCGCGCTGAATCCGATGCTGATCGGCACCGGCATCGCCATCAAGGTGCTCGACGCCATGACGAGCGGCGTCGTCACCGTCGCCACGCGTGCGGGCGCGCGCGGCATATCGGCTGAGTTCGCCGGGGGCCTCGCCGTGGTGGACGATGGCGATGCCGCCGCCTTCGCCGCCGAGGTGGTACGCTTCGCCCGCAGCGAGCAGGAGCGTCGCGCCGGCGGCGAGCGGGCCTTTGCCGCGGCGCAGGCCTGGAACGCGCGCCAGCTCGCTGGGCTCGCCACCATCTTCCCGCCCGCGACCCCGGCCGTCGCGGCTGCCGATCGCCCGGAGGCGCACGCCGCCAGCCTCGCCTGAACCTACATTCGCCGGACGCGGGAAGCCGCTATAAAGGCGATGCCATCCTCTTCATGGAGCTACGTCACACGCATGTTTCCGATACCCCAGCCCCGCCTTCTTCCGAACACGCTTGCCTATGAATCCGAGCCCATGGTGAAGCCCACCGGCTTCCGGGAGTATGACGCGCGCTGGCTGTTCGGCCAGGAGATCAACCTGATGGGCGTCACCGCGCTCGGCATGGGCCTGGGCACGCTGATCCACGAGCTCGGCATCCGGCCGGAGATCGTGACCGGCCACGATTTCCGCGGCTATTCCTCATCGATCAAATACGCGCTGACGACCGGCCTGATGGCGGCCGGCGTGAAGGTGCACGACATCGGCCTCGCGCTCTCGCCGATGGCCTATTTCGCCCAGTTCGCGCTCGACGTGCCCTGCGTGGCCATGGTCACCGCCTCGCACAACGACAATGGCTGGACCGGCGTGAAGATGGGCGTCAACCGCCCGATGACCTTCGGCCCGGACGAGATGAGCCGGCTGAAGGAGATCGTGCTCGCCGCCGATTTCAAGCTGAAGCCCTCGGGCGGCTACGAGTTCGTCACCGATTTCCCGGCCCGCTACATGGCCGACCTGACCAATCGGCCGAAGCTGAAGCACAAGATCAAGGCGGTCGCCGCCTGCGGCAACGGCACGGCGGGCGCCTTCGCGCCGAAGATCCTCGAGGCGCTCGGCGTCGAGGTGGTGCCGCTCGACACCGAGCTCGACCACTCCTTCCCGAAGTACAATCCGAATCCGGAAGACATGGAGATGCTGCACGCCATGCGCGATGCGGTGCTCGCCTCCGGGGCGGATGTCGGTCTCGGCTTCGACGGCGACGGCGATCGCTGCGGCGTGGTCGACGAGACCGGCGAGGAGATCTTCGCCGACAAGGTCGGCGTCATGCTGGCGCGCGACCTGTCCGCGATCTATCCCGGCGCGACCTTCGTCGTCGACGTGAAGTCGACGGGCCTGTTCGTCACCGATCCGGTGCTCATCGCCAACGGCGTCAAGGCCGACTACTGGAAGACCGGCCATTCCTACATGAAGCGCCGGGTGAACGAGAGCGGCGCGCTGGTCGGCTTCGAGAAGTCCGGCCACTACTTCTTCAACCAGCCGATCGGGCGCGGCTATGACGACGGCCTCGTCTCCGCCATCGCCATCCTCGACATGCTCGACCGCAATCCGGGCAGGAAGCTGTCGGAGCTGAAGGACGCCCTGCCCAAGACCTGGTCGTCGCCGACCATGTCGCCCCATTGCGCTGACGAGAAGAAGTACGGCGTGGTCGACGCGGTGACCAAGCACTTTCAGGAGGCGGCCGCCCGTGGCGACAAGGTTGCCGGTCAGGCGATCCGCGATCTCGTCACCGTCAACGGCGTGCGCGTGACCGTCGAAGACGGCTCGTGGGGTCTGGTGCGCGCTTCCTCCAACAAGCCGGAGCTCGTCGTCGTCGTCGAGAGCCCGGCGTCGGAGCAGCGCATGCACGATATCTTCAAGGCGGTGGACGGCGTGCTGCGCACCCACCCGGAAGTGGGCGCCTACAACCAGACGATCTGAGCGCCTGAGACGCCGCCATCCCGGATGCGGGCGAGCCCCGCGCGCCGGGATGGCGCGCCGGACCGCCCCTGCGATCCCGGATACGGCCGTCGGCCGTTCCGGGATGACGGGTTCACGGCCTGTCAAACCATGAGACCCGGCGCCGGCGCGGCGTGCGCTCAGGCGGCGCCGAGTTCGATCTTCACGATTTCCGGCGGCACCCCGAAGCGGATCGGCAGCTTGGAGCAGCCGAGCCCCCCTGAGACGATGAGGTGCCGGTCGTCTTCCACGATTTGGCCATAGCGGAAGCGCCGGCCATAGACCGAGGGCACGCGTGGCGACCAGCCGGCAAGGCTGACCTGCCCGCCATGGGTGTGCCCGCTCAGGGTCAGCGCCACCCGTGCGGGCACGCGCACGAAGATGTCGGGCTCATGGGCGAGCAGGATCACCGGCGCGGCGTCCGTGCATTGGGCGAGGGTGGCCGGGAGATCGTCGATGCCGAGCTTGCCCGGCGGACGGGGCATGCCGATCAGCAGGTCCTCGAATGCCCCGATATCCCGCTCCCAGAACGCCAGCGTGTCGCCGAGCCCGGCGAGCCAGAACGGCTGGCCGTTGTGGACAAGGCGGATCGACTGGTTTTCCAGCACGGGTATGCCGGCCGCCTCCAGCGCCCGGGTCACGTTGGTCGGGCCGCGGCGCCGGCGCATCGCCTCCTCGTCGCTCCACCAGTCGTGATTGCCGAGCACGCTCCACACCCCGAGCGGGGCCTTCAGATTGGAGAGCCGGCGCGCGAAGTCCGGCAGCGGCACGAGCCGCGTCGCCAGCATGTTGTTGTTGGGGTAGTCGCCGAGTAGGACGATGAGGTCGGGTTTCAGCGCATTGGTCTGGTCGATGATCTGGTCGACCCGCCCGAGCCCCATCACCGGCTCGCCCACGTGGAAGTCGGTCAGCACGGCGATGGTCAGGCGGAAGCCGTCCGGCCAGTTCGCCGGTCGCGGGCGGTAGGTGGTGACGGCAAGCCGCCACGCCGGCTCGACATAGCCGGCATAGGCGCCCGATCCCGAGACCAGGAGCGTCGCACCCGCGAGCAGGCTGCGTCGGCTGATGAGGCGCGTCATGCGGTTCGGGCGTCCGTCCTCGGCTGCGGTGGCGTGCCGGGCACGCGCGCGGCTCATGCCGCACCGCACACGGGGCTGTCGAGCAACATATGCGTGAAGCGCCTTGACGCTTCCTGAACGGCCGGGATTGGCACGCCAATTGCCGGCTTGCGCCCCGCGATCCTCCTCTGCGAGGGTCCGGCTTCCGTGCGGCGCCGCCGCGAGTGCAAGGACAGCGAGACCATGACGACGCCGAGCGACAATCTCCGCATTTCGGGCGAACGCCTGTGGGACAGCCTGATGGAGATGGCGACGATCGGTCCCGGACTGCGTGGCGGCAACAACCGGCAGGCGCTCACCGATGCCGACGGGGAGGGGCGTCGCCTGTTCCGGCGCTGGTGCGAGGCCGCCGGCCTCACCGTCACGGTCGACGCGATGGGCACCATGTTTGCCCGCCGCGAAGGCACCGAGCCCGATGCCGCGCCGGTCTGGCTCGGCTCGCATCTCGACACCCAGCCGACGGGCGGCAAGTTCGACGGCGTGCTCGGCGTGCTCGGCGCGCTGGAGGTGGCCCGCACGCTGAACGATCTCGGCATCCGCACCAAGCGGCCGATCGAGGTGGTGAACTGGACCAATGAGGAGGGCGCCCGCTTTGCCCCGGCGATGACCGCCTCCGGCGTCTATGCCGGCATCCACGATCTCGACTGGGTCTATTCCCGCACCGATCCCGAGGGAAAGCGCTTCGGCGACGAGCTGGAGCGCATCGGCTTCAAGGGCACCGAGCCGGTCGGCGCCCGCAAGCCCCACGCCTATTTCGAATTGCATATCGAGCAGGGCCCGATCCTGGAGGACGAGGGCCGCGACATCGGCGTCGTCACCCATGGCCAGGGCACGGTCTGGCTGGAGATCACGCTGACCGGCAAGGAAGCGCATACCGGCTCGACTCCCATGCCCAAGCGGGTCAACGCGGGTCTCGGCGCGGCCCGCATCATCGAGAGGGTCGACGCCATCGCCTGGAGCCACGCCCCGCTCGCGGTCGGCGCGGTCGGCAAGCTCGACGTCTCCCCGAACTCGCGCAACATCATCCCCGGTACGGTCGTCTTCACCGTCGACATCCGCCATCCCGACGCGGCGATCCTCGCGCGGATGGAGGCCGAGGTGCGGGAAGCCGCCGCCGAGGTCGCCGCCGGCATCGGGCTCGGCCTCGCCATCGAGATCGTCAACGGCTTCGAGCCGGTCGCCTTCGATTCCGTTCTGGTGGGCCGCGTGCGCGCGGCGGCGGAACGGCTCGGTTATTCGCACCGCGACATCGTCTCCGGCGCCGGCCACGACGCCTGCTGGGTCAACAAGGTGGCGCCCGCCGCGATGATCTTCTGCCCCTGCGTCGACGGGCTCAGCCACAACGAGGACGAGACCATCACCCCCGAATGGGCCGCCGCCGGCGCCGACGTGCTGCTGCACGCGGTGATCGAGACGGCGGAGATCGTGTGAGGAGGGCGCCTCGTTGTCCGGCCGAAACCCTGTCTTCGATGAGATCGAGCGGTCGATCCTGATTTTGCTGGCGAGATGGTCCGCCGGTATCGGAGCACGCGAGGCAGCTGAGGCGCGCCACTTTCTCGATCACGGCGAGTACGGTCTCGCCTTCGAGGCGCTGGTGGACGCGATGGCCGGCCGTCCGTCGCTTCAAGCGTCTCGCGAGGAGCTGAAACGCATTGCGAGCCTGATGAATCTGGACTTCGAGGATTAGGAGCGCCACCCATGTCCGCCATCACCGGCTCCACCGTCATCAAGGGCGGCACCGTCGTCGCCGCCGACCGCTCCTATACCGCCGACGTGCTGATCGAGGGCGAAACCATCGCCGCCATCGGCCCGAACCTCAAAGGCGACACCGTGCTGGACGCCGAGGGCGCTTTCATCATCCCCGGCGGCATCGACCCGCACACGCATCTGGAGATGCCCTTCATGGGCACCTATGCCGCCGAGACCTGGGAGAGCGGCACTTTCGCCGCGCTCTCCGGCGGCACCACCATGGTGGTGGACTTCGTCATCCCGGGCGAGGCGGGCCTGATCGCGGCGATGGACGAGTGGGGGGCGAGGGCCCGCGTACAAGCGAGCGCCGACTATTCCTTCCATGTCTGCATCACCGGCTGGTCGGAGGCGATCTTCGCCGAGATGGCCGAGGTGGTCGCGCGCGGGGTCAACACCTTCAAGCACTTCATGGCCTACAAGGGCGCGCTGATGGTCGACGACGACCAGATGTTCGCCTCGTTCCGCCGCTGCGCCGCGCTCGGCGCGCTGCCGCTCGTCCATGCCGAGAATGGCGACATCGTCGCCGCGCTGCAGCAGAAGTTTCTCGCGGAGGGCATTCGCGGGCCGGAGGCGCACGCCTATTCGCGCCCGCCCGAGGTGGAGGGCGAAGCGGCCAACCGCGCGATCATGATCGCCGATGCGGCCGGCGTGCCGGTCTACATCGTGCACAATTCCAGCGAGCAGGCGCATGAGGCGATCCGCCGGGCGCGGCAGAAGGGCATGCGGGTCTATGGCGAGGCGCTGGTGCAGCACCTGACGCTGGACGAGGGCGAATACGCCCACCCGGACTGGGACTATGCCGCCCGCCGGGTGATGTCGCCGCCGTTCCGCGACAAGGCGCACCAGGCGAGCCTGTGGGCGGGGCTGTCGGCCGGCTCGCTGCAGGTGGTGGCGACCGACCATTGCGCCTTCACCACCGCGCAGAAGCGGCTCGGCCTCACCGATTTCACCAAGATCCCCAACGGCACCGGCGGGCTCGAGGACCGGCTCTCCGTGCTCTGGACCCACGGCGTCGAGACCGGCCGGCTGACACCGAACGAGTTCGTCGCGCTCACCTCCACCAACATCGCCCGCATCCTCAACATCTACCCGAGGAAGGGCGCCATCCTGCCGGGCGCCGATGCCGATCTCGTGGTGTGGGACCCGAAGGCCTCGAAGACGATTTCGGCGGCGACGCAGAAGTCGATCATTGACTACAACGTGTTCGAGGGGTTCAAGGTGAACGGCCTGCCGCGCTACACGCTTTCGCGCGGCGAGGTGGTATGGTCGGCGGGGAGCAATTCCCGCGCACGCCCCGGCCGCGGCCGCTTCATCCCCCGCCCGGCCTTCCCAGAGGTGGCGCAGGCGCTGACGACGTGGAAATCGCTCACCGCCCCGCGCGCGGTGACGCGCGATCCGGCGCTGATGCCGATCGGGGTGTGAGGGGGGTAAGGAAAGCACCCTCCGGCTCAGGGGGCGTGCTTCGAGGCCGGCCTGCGGCCGGCACCTCAGCATGACGACGTCTTTGCGCGAACGATGCACGTCGTCATCCTGAGGTGCCCGAGCGCAGCTCGGGCCTCGAAGGACGCACGCGCGCCGTCATGGCCGGGCTTGTCCCGGCCATCCACGCCTTGGGTCGTCGAGGCGGGAAGGCATGGATCCCCGGGACGAGCCCGGGGATGACAGCGGGCGGGAGACGCGCGTTGCGGTGTCGGATGCTTGCTCGGCGCGAGCCGGCCCCCTCAGAGCCCTTTCGGAAAATGATCCCCCTCCGTCATCCCGGAACGGCCGGAGGCCGTGTCCGGGATCGCGTCGGAATCCTCGCGAGCGATCCCGGCTCTTCGCCTGCGGCTCCGGCGGGATGACGGCACGCCTCGGGATTTCCGGATCGTTTCTCAGCGCGAGCCGGCGGCCTTGGCGGCGTTTTCCTGCAGGCGGCGCACCATCAGGCGGGTCACGGCGAGGCCCATCTGCGGGAATTCGGTCATCAGCGCCAGGAACACATCCTTGCGCACATGGAGCGCCACCACTTCCTCCGTCGCCTTCACCGTCGCCGAGCGCGGATCGCCGGTGATGATGCCCATCTCGCCGACGATGCCGTTGGCCCCGACGCTCGACACCTTCAGCGGGCCGTTCGGCGTGTCGATGATGATGTCGGCGGCGCCGGAGACGAGGATGTAGGTGGAATCCGAATTGTCGCCCTGCCGGAACAGCACCTCGCCGGGGGCGAAGACCTGCCGGTCGCTGGTGAAGGCCAGCAGCTTGAGATGGGCGATGTCGACCTCGGCGAACAGCGGCACCGCGCGCAGCGCCCGCAATTCCTCGCGCTCGGCGGCAACCGCCGGGTCGAGCCGCGGCGCGGGCGCTTCCGCCGCCTCGGTGGCCTGGCCGCTCATCCGCCCGGTGGTGGCGGCGATGCGGCCGGCGTTGAAGGCGATGCGCAGGTCGAAATCCTCGTCATTGCCGATCTGCCGCTCGACCGCCACCAGCATGCGCCCGGCCATCGCCGCGCGGATCGCGGCGAGCACGGCGCGCGCTTCCGTATCGCCCAGCGGGCCGAGCGCCTCGTTGAGGATCAGCAGCCGCGGGCGCTTGATCAGGCAGCGGGCAAGGCTCAGGGCGGTCTTCTGGGCAGGGAACAGCAGGCGCCCGCCATAGCCGGCCGGCTGGTCGAGGCCGAGCCGGTAGACTTCGTTCTCGAGGCCGAGTTCGAGGATCATCTGCCGCAGCAGGCCGACCACCCGCTCGCCCGCCGCGGCGGTGGCGATGGCGATGTGGCCGAACAGCAGGTTGTCGCGCAGCGGCGCGGCGGCGCAGTAGAGGTCGGGATCGTAGAACTCGACGCACTTGCGCACCTCCGGCGTCGCCCGTTCCCGGAAGGCAGCGCGGGCGGTCAGGATGAGCGCGCGCAATTCGTCGTCGAGCAGGCCGAGCCGGTGGCGCGGCTCGACATAGACGAGGGCGAGGCAGAGCAGCAGCCGGACATCGTCCGGGCTCAGCGTGCCGCCGGCGGCGCGGGCGAGGATCTCGCGGTAGAGGGGGAAATCGGTGGCGGCGATGAAGGCGAACTGCTCGAACAGGAAATTGTCGGGCGACAGGTCCTCGAAGATGTCGAGCATGGTCACGGCGATGCGCCGGCCGAGCTCGGCGAGCCGCGCCTCCAGCCCGACGGAAGCGAGCACCGAGCGCAGGAAGGGCTGGCTGGCGAGGTTTTCGCCCGCGAAGGCCTCGCCCAACGCCACGCCGAACAGGATGTTGTCGCCGATCGAGGCGTTCTGGCTGTAGCGCGCCGGGTCGAGCGGCTCGACCAGCGGGCCGCCCTCGCCGACCATGCTGCCCAGCCGGCTGCGCAGCCGGCGCCTCAGTTCCACCACCTGCGCGGCGATCTCCGGGTTGCGGGCGGGATCGATGCGGCTCGACAGGCCGAAGCGGAACACCGAATCCGACAACCCGACGATGCCGACGACCTCGATCAGCCGCGCAT
Source organism: Ancylobacter terrae (assembly GCF_045108345.1). Taxonomy (NCBI): domain Bacteria; kingdom Pseudomonadati; phylum Pseudomonadota; class Alphaproteobacteria; order Hyphomicrobiales; family Xanthobacteraceae; genus Ancylobacter; species Ancylobacter terrae. Next base: position 2,614,540 of record NZ_JBJGXH010000001.1, on the reverse strand, counting down.
CGATGTCGCCGGGACCGGTGGCGCCGGCGGCCGCGTAGTCCACCCAGGGCGGCTCGAGCGTGGCACGCGAATCCAGCGTCGGCGGGGCGCGGTTGAGGCCGTAGAGGATGTTGGCGCGCAGGCTGCCCTCGAAGATCGCCGTCTCCAGCCCGGCATAGGCGAAGGTCTGGCCGGCGATCTCGTTCGAGAGGTCGGCGAGGTCGACGCCGGCGATGCGCACCGTGCCGTCGAACTGGGTGATGCGCCGTCCCAGCACGGCGCCGAGCGTGCGCGCGCCGTCGCCGCCGCGTTCCTCCAGCAGCACGTGCGCCCCCGCCGGCAGCGTCGTCGAGATGCCGTCTAGCAGCAGGTCGCCGGCCGCGCTCACCACCTTGAGGTTCTGCACCGCGATCTCGCCGACCGGCGGCTCCTTCGGCGAGGCGCCGCCGTCCTGCGGCTCGATCTCGCCGCTGGAGAACTGCTCCACCACCTGCCGGAACTTGACCTCGACATCGAGCCGCTGCTGGTCCCAGTCGATCAGCTCCTTGATCGGCGGCGGCAGGTCGCGATAGGCGGCGATGACGGCGACGAGCTGGCCGATCTCGAGATAGCCGCGCAGCGCGTAATAGCCGCCGATCGTGTAGAACATGAAGGGCGTCAGCTGCGCGAGCAGGTTGTTCAGGAACTTGACCGCGAACTTGCGCTTGTAGAGCAGGTAGCGGATCGAGAACAGCGTCTCCAGCCGCTGCGCGACGCCCGCCCGCTCGAAGGCGGAGGTGCCGTGGGTCGCCACCTCGCCGATGCCGTCGACCACCTCGCCGATCTTGCCGGCCAGCGCGCGGGACTTGAGCTGGCGCTCCTTGGCGAGGCGCAGCTGCTCGCGGCGCAGGCGCGGGATCACCACCGCCTGGATCAGCACGACGAACGCGGCGAGGAAGCCGAGCGAGGGGCTCTGCACGATGATGAAGATCAGCGCGGTCAGCGCCTGCCCGCCGAGGAACACCGGCGCGATGAAGGCGTCCCCGACGAAGCCGCCGATCGGCTCCACCTCGTCCTTGATGATGGTCGCCGCCTCGGACGGCTTCACATGGCGCAGCGCCTCCGGCGGGAAGGAGAGCAGCCGCGCGAACAGTTCGAACCGCAGGTGCTGCAGCAGCCGCTCCCCGAGCGCGCCCTTGCGGATGTTGATGACGTATTTGAAGGCGCCGTTGATCAGCACCAGCACGAGGAAGACGCCGCTCAGCACGAGCAGGTAGTCCATCCGCTCGAAGTCGTAGCCGTCGAACAGCTTGACGCTCCAGCCGCCGAGCCAGCCCGGCAGGGAGAAGGTGTAGTCGAACAGGTGCGCCGTCTCCTTGCCGCCGGCGAAGGCGCGGCCCTGGATGGCGTCGGAGACGATGAGGCGCGGCAGGTCGAGCGAGGCGAAATAGAAGGGGAAGGACGCCAGCACGATCGCCAGGATGACGAGCTGCTCACGCCGGCTGTTCTTCCAGATATAGGCAAACAAGCTCGGCATGGGCGGGGGCGGTCAGCTCGTGCGATGCCGTGATCGCGGCATCTTATTACCATTGATCACAGTGTTGCGACCGCGGCGTGAAAGGTTGGGGCAGCCGCGGACGCGACGTGAGGTGAACAGGATTCGGCACAGCCATCGTACCAGACGCGCACGACCCCGCCACCGGCAATGGCGGGAACGACAGCCGAGTCAGGAACGAGGTTAAGCGTGATATCAGCGCGTTCATGCCTCGATTGCAAGCAATCTTGCGGTAATTGCATACAACGCAGCGTCGCCAATCGGAGAGTGCCCACGGTTGGTTGAGGCGGATCAATGCACGGTTGCGGCGTCTCGGTAGCTTCACACCCGAATGCTACATGCTAGGGTCTCGCCAGCCCTCGACGGGAGGAACGACGCATGCCGGAAAAATCACTGTTTGGCGGTGCCCTCATCCCCTCATGGACCGATTTCGGGCCCGTTCCCGCCTATTGGCTCGATCGCTGGCAGCGCAGCGTGCTGACCCTCGACGTGCTGCGCCAGCGCGGCAACATCGTGCGCGCCCACAATGAGCAGATCGCCCCCAACGTGCTGAGCTTCGCCCCGGAGGTGATCCTCGATGCCCGCACCTTCGAGCGGCCGGTGAATTACGGCCTGGTGCGCATCGTGCCGCCGGAAGGCGTCACCATTGATCCGCTCAAGCGTCCCTTCATCGTGTTCGACCCCCGGGCCGGCCACGGCCCCGGCATCGGCGGCATGAAGCAGGACAGCGAGATCGGCATGGCGCTGAAGGCCGGCCATCCCTGCTATTTCGTCGGCTTCCTGCCCGATCCCGTGCCCGGCCAGACCATCGAGGACGTGTGCCGCGCCGAGGCGCTCTTCGTCGAGGCGGTCGCCGCCCGCCACCCGGACGCGGAGGGCAAGCCGGTGCTGATCGGCAATTGCCAGGCCGGCTGGCAGATCATGATGATGGCGGCGATGCGCCCCGAGCTCACCGGGCCGATCCTGCTCGCCGGCTCGCCGCTGTCCTACTGGGCGGGCGTGCGCGGGGGCAGCGGCCTGCGCTATCTCGGCGGCATGCTGGGCGGCACCTGGATGACCGCGCTCGCCGGCGACCTCGGCGCCGGCATCTTCGACGGCGCCAATCTCATCGCCAATTTCGAGGCGATGAACCCTGCCAACACCTGGTTCCAGAAGCCCTACAACCTCTACGCCAAGGTCGATACCGAGGCGGCGCGCTTCCTCGACTTCGAGACCTGGTGGGGCAGCCCCGTCCTGCTCAACGCCGGCGAGATGCAGTGGATCGCCGACAACCTGTTCGTCGGCAACCGCCTCGCCACCGGCGAGCTGCGCGCCGCCGACGGCACCCGCGTCGACCTGCGCAACATACGCGCGCCGATCGTGGTGTTCTGCTCCTGGGGCGACGACATCACCCCGCCGCCGCAGGCGCTGGCCTGGATCACCGACCTCTACGGCGACACCGGCGAGATCATCGCCAACGGCCAGACCATCGTCTACACGTTGCACCAGAGCATCGGCCATCTCGGCATCTTCGTTTCTGGCAAGGTCGCCTTGAAGGAGCATGGCGAGTTCGCCAGTGCGATGGACCTGATCGACCTGATGCCGCCCGGCCTCTACGAGGCGGTGATCACCGAGGTCGAGCCCGACACGGCCAACCCGCAGCTGATCCACGGCCGCTATCTGTTCCGGCTCGAGGCGCGCACCCTCGACGACATCCGCGCGCTCGGCAACAACGACGCCGCCGACGAGCGCCGCTTCGCCACCGTCGACCGCGTCTCGCAGGTCAATCTCGGCCTCTACCGCACGCTGGCGGCGCCGGGCGTGAAGACGCTCGCCAACCCGCAATCGGCGAAATGGGCGCGTGAGCTGCACCCGAACCGGCTGCGCTTCGCGCTGTTCTCCGACGAGAACCCCCTGATGCGGCCGGTCGCCGCGCTGGCGGAGAACGTGCGCGCCGCGCGCCGCCCGGTCGGCGACGACAACCCGCTGATGGCCATGGAGAAGGCCGCCGCCTCGTGGGTTACGACGTGGCTGGAGGGTGTCGCCAAGGCACGCGACGCCATGACCGAGGCGCTGTTCATGTCGGTTTATGGCTCGCCGGTGATGCAGGCGATGGTCGGCCTCGGCGCGCCGGGGCAGGATGCCGGGCGCCGCATCGAGCGCGACCTGCTGCGCGAGGCCAGCGAGGCGCGCCGGCGGGCGGAACTCGCCACCCGCTTCGAGGCCGGCGACCTGCGCGAGGCGCTGCTGCGGGCGCTGATCTATATCCGCCTGCCCGAGCGCAGCGCCGATGAACGCGGCTTCGCCGTGCTCAGCGCCATCCGCGCCGCGCAGCCGGAGGGCCGGCGCGTCAGCTTCGCCGAGCTGAAGGAAATGTTCGCCGCGCAGTTCGACCTGCTGCTGATGGACGAGGAACGCGCGGTCCGCGCCATCCCGGCCCTGCTGCCCAAGGCGGCGGAGCCGCGCCGGCGGGCGCTCGAGGCGCTGCACCGGGTGATCGATGCCTCCGGGGCGATCTCGCCGGAAGGGGCGAAACGCCTCGCCCGGGTCGAGGCGCTGTTCGCCGATGTCCCGGCGCCGGCGTCCAACAAGGTGACCCGGATCGGAAAGGCGGCCCATGGCTGACGGCAGCACCGCGGGCGAGACCTCCGCGCACGAGAAGTACGAACGCCTGATCGCGGCGGCGCAGCAGCTGGAGCCGACCCGCACCGCGGTCGCCCATCCCTGCGACGCCGTCTCGCTGGAGGCGGCGCTGGAGGCGGCGGAGCTGGGTCTCATCCGGCCGATCCTCGTCGGCCCGGAGCGGCGGATTCGCGATGTCGCGGTGAAGGCCGGCCTCGACCTCGGCCAGACGCCCATCATCGATGCCGCCCACAGCCACGACTCCGCCGCCAAGGCCGTGCAGCAGGTCACCCTCGGCAAGGCCGAGGCGCTGATGAAAGGCAGCCTGCACACAGACGAGCTGATGGGCGCCGTCGTCGCGCGCGAGGGCGGCATCCGCACCGCCCGGCGCATCAGCCACTGTTTCGTCATGGACGTGCCCGGCCACGACGATCCGCTGATCATCACCGACGCGGCGGTCAACATCGCCCCCTCGCTGGAGGCGAAGGTCGACATCGTCCAGAACGCCATCGATCTCGCGGCGGCGCTGCATTTCGAGGAGGTTCGCGTCGCCGTCCTCTCGGCGATGGAGACGGTGAACTCCAAGGTGCCCTCGACCATCGAGGCGGCGGCGCTGTGCAAGATGGCCGATCGCGGCCAGATCACCGGCGCCATCCTCGACGGGCCGCTGGCGCTGGACAACGCCATCAGCCCCGAGGCGGCGCGGATCAAGGGCATCGCCTCGCCCGTCGCGGGCCGTGCCAATGTGCTGGTGGTGCCGGACCTCGAGGCCGGCAACATGCTGGCAAAGAGCCTTACCTTTCTCGCGGGCGCGGATGCCGCCGGCATCGTGCTCGGCGCGAAAGTGCCGATCATGCTGACCAGCCGCGCCGACAACCGGCTGACCCGGCTCGCCTCCTGCGCGGTCGCCGCGCTGGTCGCCGAGGCCCGGCGCAGTGCCGCCGCGGCGGCGGTGAAGTAGGGGGCCGATCCTTCCTGCCTCCCCTCATCCCCGGGCTTGACCCGGGGACCCATTCCCGTGCTCGTTGCGAAGGAGCAGGCCGGGTGCCCGGGTCAAGCCCGGGCATGAGGGAGCCGGGCAACATTTCTCACCTCGACCCGCGCCGCGCCCGCGGCGACACGCAACAGGGGGGCCTCGCCATGCCGGAACCGCATCGTCCCGTCCTCGCCGGCCGCAAGGCGCTGGTGGTGGGCGTCGCCAACGACCAGTCCATCGCCTATGGCTGCGCGAAAGCCTTCCGCGAACTGGGCGCCGATCTCGCGCTCACCTGGCTGAACGACAAGGCGCGTCCCCATGTCGAGCCGCTGGCGCGGGAACTGGGCGCCGCGATCACCGCCCCGCTCGACGTTTCGGTGCCCGGCCAGCTCGAGGCGGTGTTCGAGGAGATCACCGCGAAGTGGGGCCGGCTCGACATCCTCGTCCACTCCATCGCCTTCGCCCCGCGTGAGGATCTGCAGGGCGGCCTGCTCGACTGCTCGGCGGAGGGCTTCGGCAAGGCGATGGACGTCTCCTGCCATTCCTTCGTGCGCATGGCGAAGCTGGCCACCCCGCTGATGAGCGAGGGCGGCGCGATGTTCGCGATGAGCTATCTCGGCGCCGAGCGCGTCGTGCCGAACTACAATGTGATGGGCCCGGTGAAGGCGGCGCTGGAGGCCTCCTGCCGCTATCTCGCCTATGAGCTGGGGCCGAAGGGCATCCGCGTCCACGCCATCTCGCCGGGCCCGCTGAAGACCCGCGCCGCTTCCGGGCTGAAGGATTTCGAATTGCTGCTGAACGAGGCGGCGGCGAAGGCGCCACTGGGCGAGTTGGTCGACATCATGGATGTCGGCTTCACCTGCGCCTACCTCGCCACCCCCTATGCCCGCCGCATCACCGGCGGCACCGTCTATGTCGACGGCGGCGCGAACATCGTGACGTGAGGGCGGCGCGCGCCGGCGTCACCACTTGCTCTCCCGCGCATAGCGGACCAGCGCGGCATAGCGGTAGAGGCCGTGCACCATCTTGCTGTAGGGCATGGTCAGGAACAGCGCCAGAACCACGCCGAGATGGATGGCGAGCAGGGTGCCCATGGCGGGCGTTTCCCGCAGCAGCATCAGCGCGAGGCCGGTGAGGCTGGTCAGGAACAGCATGGCGAGGAACGCCGTGTCCATGCCGAACCGCGCGTGGTCGACGAGATGGGGCGCCCGGCGCAGCTTGGCGGCGAACAGGCCGACGGGGCCGATCAGCAGCCCGATTCCGCCCAGCGTGCCGAGCACGACCGGCAGGTCATAGAACGGGTAGGGCGCCTCGCGGCCGAGCGCGTAGTGATAGAAGGTGGCGACGCTGGTCGCCGCGAAGCACAGCAGGAAGCCGTAGAAGGTGAAGTGGTGGTAGAGGCGGCGCCGGTCGGTCGGGCGGTCGTCCTCGTTGAAGCAGCCGTCCTGCCCGCCGTCGAGATAGCGCAGCCGGCCGGCGTCCTTCATGGCCTGCCACAGCGAGGGCGGATGGCCGAGCGTCGCCGCGGGCTCGTCGATGTCCTTCCAGAAGGCCCGCAGCCCGAGCCCCATCGCCACCAGCGCGTAGAGGAAGGCCGCGCCGAACAGCGCGGCCATCGCGTTGTGCGGCATCAGCCGGTAGAAGGCGCCGGGTCCGCTCGCCGTCGCGGTCAGCGCGCCGGGATCGTTGAGCGCCACGAAGCCGAGGATGAAGCCAGCCACGCCGAGGGCTGCCGCCAGGCTGATCGCGAGGCCGTTGCGGTCGAACAGCGGCGCCAGCGCGGCCGGCCACGTATAGGCGCGGTAGGACTCGTTGCGCAGCCGCGCCAGCGTCTGCGGCACGTTCACCGCGAATTCGTGCGGCGGCGCGAACTGGCAGTCGACGTGGCAGGCGCCGCAGGAATGGCAGAGATTGGCGAGGTAGTTCAGGTCGCCGTCACGGAACTCGCGCCGCAACTCCATCGCCGGGAAAACCGCGCACAACCCCTCGCAATAGCGGCAGGAGTTGCAGATGGTCATCAGCCGGTCGCCTTCGGCGTGCAGCGCGTCGGCGTGCGGCGTCAGCGTCGCGCCGGGGGTGGTCATGCCGGGAATGGTGTCAGTTGCGAGCATGCGCGGCGGCTCCCCTTCCTGCGATCCGCCCGAACACGGAGCCGATGGTCATGCCGATGCCGGCGGCGTAGCCCTCGCCGAGGACGTTGCCGGCCATGATCTCGCCCGCTGCGAAGATGTTGGCCGAGGGCCGCCCGTCGGCCATCATCACGCGCGCTTCCTCGTTCACTCGCGTGCCGAGATAGGTGAAGGTGATGCCCGGCCGCACCGGATAGGCATAGAAGGGGGCGGTGTCGATGCGCCGCGCCCAGTGGGACTTGGGTGGCACCAGCCCTTCCGTGCGGCAGTCGTCCAGCACGGTGTGGTCGAAGGTGCCGGGCCGCACCGCCGCGTTGAAGCTGGCGACGGTGGCCTCCAGCGCTGCCGCGTCGAGCCCGAGCTTGCCGGCGAGGTCGCCGATCGTCGGCGCCGAGATGGGCGGGAACAGCGAGGGCATGAACATGGTCAGCGTCGTCGCGTCGAACAGGATGTAGGCGATCTGGTCGGGCTGGCGTGCCACCATCCGGCCCCAGATCGCGTAGCGCTTGGGCCAGATGTCCTCGCCCTCGTCGTAGAAGCGCTCGCAGCGATTGTTCACGACGATGCCGAAGATGACGCAATCGAGCCGGGTGATGATGCCGCCGTCGAACTTCGGCGCGCGGGCGTCGATCGCAACGGCGTGGCACTGGGTGGGGTCGCCGACCGTCTGGACGCCGGCCGCCATCAGCATGCGCAGCACGGTGCCGCGGTTGTAGGGGGTGCCGCGGATGAGGAAGTTGCCGGCGATCTCGCCCCAGCCCTGCTTCAGCCAGTCGATGTTCGCCTCGAAGCCGCCGCAGGCCGCGACCAGCGCCGAGGCCCGCACCGCGCTGTTGACCTTGCCGCCGATGGTGGCGCCGAGGAACATGCCGTCCTCGATGTCGAGGCCCGTCACCTCCGCATCGTACAGCACGTCGACGCCGAGGCTCTCGGCGGTGCGGTACAGCGCGTTGAGCATGGCCCGCCCGCCGCCGAGGAAGAACGAGTTGGTGTGGCCGAGGCTCAGCGTGCCGCCGAGCGAGGGCTGGAAGCGCACCCCCTGCTCGACGATCCAGTCCAGCATTTCCTTGGATTCGCGGATCATCATCCGCGCCAGCGGCTCGTCGGTGTTGCCGCGCGTCACCCGCATCAGATCGTCGAAGAACTCGTCTTCGGTGTAGGGACCGGTCAGCGTTCCCGTCGCCGTGTCGTGGGCGCAGCGCATGTTGCGGGTATGGCGCGTATTGCCGCCGCGGTAGAAGCGCGGCGCGGCTTCCAGCACGAGGACCGAGCGCCCTTCGCGGCGCGCGGCGATCGCCGCGCACAGGGCCGCGTTGCCCCCGCCGATCACGAGGACGTCGTAAGGCCGCGACAGGTCGGGCGTTGCCATGGCGTGCGGTGTCCCGGCGGGTGTCAGAGCGCGGCGGTCACGAGGATCTCGACCCGGCAGGCCGGGTTGTTCATCTCGACCTTGCCGCAGCAGCGCGTCGGCGTGCGGCCGGGGACCACCCAGGCGTCCCACACGGCGTTGAAGGCGGCGAAATCCTCCATGGTGCTCAGCCAGACCTGCGCGGTGAGGATACGCCCGCGCGCGGAGCCCGCCTCGCTCACCAGGGAATCGATCTTCGCGAGCACCTGGGCCGCCTGTCCGGCGATGTCGAGGCTCATGTCGTCGGGAACCTGGCCCGCCGTGTAGACGATGCCGTTGTGCACCAGCGCCCGGCTGCGGCGGTGGTTCTGGTCGAGGCGCGAGATGTCGTCCATGTCGAGACTACCTTTCAACTGAAGCCGTGGCATCGTTCACCGGGGCGCGCCGTAGCCGCCGCCGCCCGCGGTCTCCATCAGGACCCGGTCGCCGGCCTTGAGCACGCGCGGCTCCGTGGGGTCGACCTGCGTGCCGTTGATGATGAGGCGGCCGGGCTTGCCGGCGCCGCCGCCGGCGAAGCCCGCGGTCGGGGCCTTGAGCTGCGTCATCAGGAACGAGGCCATCACATCGGAGGCGTCCGGCAGCATCTCGAATTCGAAGCTGATGCCGCCGCCGCCGCGGTGAAGCCCGGCGCCGCCGCTGTCGCGCCGGATCTCGCGCCGCAGCACCTTGATCGGGGCAAGGTTCTCCATCATCTCGACCGGCGTGTTGCCGAGATTGGCGGGAAAGCTCAGCGCCGAGAAGCCGTCGCGCCGCGCGGTGGCGCCCTGTCCGGCGTTGAGGAAGTTGACCACCGCGAAGCGCTTGCCGCGATACTCGCCCGACATGGTGAGCGAGGAGTTCGGCGAGCCGGCGGCCCACACCTTCTCCGGCAGCACGTCGGCCAGCGCCTTGAACACCGCTGCCGGCAGCAGGTGGCCGATGGCGCTGCGCCCGCCGGACGCGGCCGGATAGGTCGGGTTCAGCAGCGAGCCGGCCGGCGCCGTGGTCGAGATCGGCAGGAAGCTGCCCTCGTTGTTGGGAATGTCGGGGCAGAGCAGCGCCTTCAGCCCGTAGACCGTGTAGGCGAAGGTGTAGATCGGCACCACGTTCAGCGCGTGCGGCAGCTGCGGGCTGGTGCCGGCATAGTCGATGGCGATCTCGTCGCCCTTCACCGTCAGCTCGCACTCGATGACGATGGGCTTGTCGAAGCCGTCATGCTGGACGGTGGAGCGGTAGACCCCGTCGGGGATCCGGCGGATGGCCTCGCGCATGGCCATCTCCGAACGCGCCCGCACTTCCGCGCCCAGTGCGTTGATATCGACCGCGTCGAGCAGCCCCTGAAGGCGCTCGCCCATGGTGCGGCAGCCGGCGACCTGCGCCCAGATGTCCCCCATCCCCTGCTCGGGGACGCGGATGTTCTGGGTGATCATCTCGACCAGAACCTCGTTCGGCTTGCCGCCGTCGAGCAGCCGCATCAGCGGGATCTGCAGCCCTTCCTCGTAGATCTCCCGGCTCGAATTGGAGCGCAGCTTGCCGCCGATGTCGGGCAGGTGCGAGACCACGGCGGCGAAGGCCACCAGCTTGCCGCGGTGGAAGATCGGCGTTGCGGTGGTCACGTCGTGGACGTGGCCCGAGCCTTTCCACGGATCGTTGGTGATGAACACGTCGCCGGGCTTGATGGTCTCGGCCGGGAACTTGTCGAGGAAGTGCCGCACGGTGGCCGGCAGGCAGCCGATGAAGCCGGGCAGCGACATGGTGGACTGCGCCAGCGAGCGCCCCTCGGCGTCGGTCAGCACGATGGCGAAGTCGTTGCCGTCGCGCACCAGCGTCGAGAAACAGGTCCGCACGAACGCGGCGGAGGCCTCGTCGACGACGCTGACGAGGCGCTTCCACAGGATCTCCAGCTCGATGGCATCGAAGGCCGAGGAATTGCGCGGGGGCTGGTGGCCGGCAGGGACCGGACCGCGCTCGGCGACGAGATGGGCCATGTCAGTCGAATTCCTTGATGGTGACGGCGACGGTCAGGTCGGGCCGGATGGTGACGTCCGCCGCCACCGCGACCACGATGGTGGATTCCCGCTCTTCGAGGATCAGCGGCCCCTGCAGGGTGCGGCCGGGCGTGACGGAATAGCGGTCGAACACGTCCACCGTGCCGTAGGCGCCGGTCAGCGGCAGGTAGATCTCGCGGCGCCCGGTGACGCCGTCGCCGGCGCCGTTGGAGCGGGCGCGGACCCGGTTGTCGCCCCACTCGAAATGATGGCCTTCGCTCGGGGCGCGGCCCACCAGACGCCAGGTCATCACCTGCGGCGTCGCATTGGGCACGAGACGGCCGTAGAGGCGCTCATACTCGGCCTCGAACGCGGCGCGCAGCACCTCGCTCGTCGCCGGCGACACCTGCGTGTAGGGGATCGAGACGTCGATCTCGGCGCCCTGGCCGTAATAGCGCATGGCCGCGCCGATCACCCATTCGACGTCCTGCGCGCCGGCCGCCGCCAAATCGACCTCGCTCTGCTGCCGCAGGTCGCGGAGATTCTCCGCCACCACCGACCAGTCGACATCGGCCAGCAATTGCGGGTTGGACCAGGCGCGGTCGATGCGGGCCGGCGCCGCCAGCATGCCGAGGCAGGAGCCCGCGCCGGCGGCGATGGGGACGAGCACATGCGCGATGCGCAGCTTGCGCGCCACCTCGACGGCGTGGACCGGGCCGGCGCCGCCGGTCGCCACCATGGTGAAGTCGCGCGGATCGAGCCCGTTCTCGGCGATGTGGATGCGCGCCGCGCTCGCCATGTTCTCGTTGACGACGTTGCAGATGCCCCATGCCGCCTCCAGCGGCGAGACCGAGAGCTCCCCGGCGAGCCGCTCCATGGCGCGGGAGGCGCCGGCGACGTCGAGCTTCATCTCGCCGCCGAGGAAGTTGTCGGGGCTCAGATAGCCCAGCAGCAGGTCGGCATCGGTCACGGTGGGGTCGGTGCCGCCGCGTCCGTAGCAGGCCGGCCCCGGCACCGAGCCGGAGGATTCCGGGCCGATGTTGAGCAGGCCCAGCCGGTTGCAATGGGCGATGGAGCCACCGCCGGCGCCGATCTCGATGAGCTCGATGCTGGGGATGAGGATGGGCAGGCCCGAGCCGCGCTTGAAGCGCTCGACGCGGGCGCATTCGAAGCTGTGCGCGATGGGCGCCTCGCCGCCGACCGCCACGCAGGCCTTGGCGGTGGTGCCGCCCATGTCGAAGGCGAGCACCTGGTCGACGCCGTTCTGCCGCGCCGTGTTCAGCGCCGACATCACGCCCGCGGCGGGGCCGGATTCCAGCAGCAGGATCGGCGATTCCGCGCCCGATTCCGCCGAGGAGAAGCCGCCGCTCGACACCATCACCCGCAACGGAATGCCGGTCCGGATCGCGGCGATGCGCGCGCCGAGCTCCTGCAGGTAGGTTGCCACCAGCGGCTTCACATAGGCGTTGGCCGCCACTGTCGAGGTGCGCTCGAACTCCTTGATCTCCCGCGCGAGATCCGCCGACAGCGAGATGGCGAGATGCGGCAGGGCGGCCCTGAGGCGCGCCTCGATCTTCTTCTCGTGCGCGGTGTTCACATAGGAATGCAGCAGCGAGACCGCGGCGGATTCGACGTCGAGCGCCTTCAGCTGCTCGACCATGCGGTCGAGTTCGTCCTCGCTCAGCGCCTCGATCACCTCTCCCGCGGCGTCGAGCCGTTCGGCCACCTCGATGCGGTTATGCGCCTCGATCAGCGGCTTGGGCATCTCGATGTCGAGATCATAGATGTCGTAGCGCCACTCGCGGCCGATATCGAGCACGTCGCGCATGCCGGCGGTGGTGATGAGCGCGGTCTTGGCGCCCTTGCGCTCGATCAGCGTGTTGGTGATGAGGGTGGTGCCGTGCACGACCTCGGCCAGCGGCGGGGCGGTGGCGCCGTCGTGGGACTGGCCGACCTGACGCAACAGATCCTCGATCACCGTCGTCACCGCCTGACCCGGGTCGGCGGGCGTCGTCGGCGATTTGGCCACCCAGATCCGTCCTTCCGGCGACAGCGTCGCGACGCCGTCGGTGAAGGTTCCGCCGATGTCGACGGCGACGCGCAGGGTGTTGTCAAAGGTGACGGGCTTGTTCATGTCGGTCGTTGCTTCTGAACTGATGCAGGCGGGGTTCAGTAGGCGATGGTGACGAGCCGTTCCTCGGTCATCTCGCGGATGGCGTAGGCCGGCCCCTCGCGCCCGAAGCCGCTGTCCTTCACGCCGCCGAACGGCATGACGTCGACCCGCGCGCTCGAGGCCTCGTTGATGTGGACGCCCCCGAAACGCAGCTTCCGCGCCGTGCGCAGGGCCGTGCCGATGTCGGAGGTGAACAGCCCGGCGGAGAGGCCGAACGGGCTGGCATTGGCGAAGTCGACCGCCTCGGCGAGGTCGTCGAACGGGATGACGGACACGACCGGCGCAAAGATCTCCTCGCACACCACCTTCATTGCGGGATCGACCCGGTCGAGCACCGTCGGCGTGAACACCGTGCCGTCATGCGTGCCGCCGGTGAGGATGCGGGCGCCGGCGGCCACCGCCTCCTGCACCCAGGCCGCCGCGCGTTCGGCATGGGCGCGGGAGATCATCGGGCCGACCGCCACGGAAGGGTCGGCGGGATCGCCGGCCTTGGTGGCGCGCACCGCCTCGACGAGCTTCGGCACGAAGCTGTCCGCGATGCGCCGGTCGACGAACAGCCGCTGCACCGAGGTGCAGACCTGGCCCGCCTTGCGGAAGCCGGCATTGACGATCTTCGGGATGGCCCGCGCCACATCGGCATCGTGGCAGACGATGGTGCTGGCGATGCTGCCGAGTTCGAGCTGCGTGCCCCGCAGCCCGGCGGCGGCCTGGATTTCGCGCCCGACGCGGGTGCTGCCGGTGAAGGCGTAGAAGGCGATGCGCGGGTCCTCCAGCAGCCGTCGCCCGATCGCCGAGCCCGGGCCGTGCAGCAGGGCGAGGAGGTCGGCCGGCAGGCCGGCATCGACCAGCGCGCGGCACAGTTCCACCGCCGAGAGCGGCGTGTGGTTGGACGGCTTGAGGACGACCGCATTGCCGCCCGCCAGCGCCGGCGCCACCTTGTGCGCGACCACGTTGAGCGGCGAGTTGAACGGGGTGATGGCGCAGACCACGCCGCGCGGCACGCGGATGGTGAAGCCGAGCCGATCCCGCACGCCCGCACCCGCTTCCAGCGGCACCAGCTCGCCATTGAGCCGCTTGGCCTCTTCCGCCGAGAGTTCCAGCGTCTGGACGCAGCGCTTCACCTCGTTGTCGCCGTCGGCGCGGGTAAAGCCCGCCTCGTCGCGCATCAGCGCGATCAGCGTCTCGGCCCGCTCCTCGATCAGCCGGGCGGCCCGGGAGAGGATGCGGTAGCGGTCATAGGGGGTGAGCGTGGATGCTTCGACGGTCGCCTGCGCGCTCGTCACTGCCGCGTCGACCTGATCGAGCGAGGCCACGGCCATCGCGCCGAACACCTCGCCGCGGAACTTGTCGCGCAGGCGGTCGGTCGAGGCGCCGTCGACCCATTTTCCGCCGATGAGAAGCTGGGACATCGGTTTCGCCCTCACGCCTTGCCGCCGATGCCGGCCATGAAGTTGAGGCGGATTTTGACCGGATCGCGCTCGGTGACCCCCGCGGGCTTGGTCTGCTCGATCTTGGCGGCGATCAGCCAGGGTCCGTCGCCCTGCAGCGCCCGCCCGACCAGTTCGTCGAAATGCGCGTCGTCGGCCGCCCAGTAGGCCTGCTTGAGGCCCGCCCCCTTGGCCACGGCGACGATATCGGTGCCGGCCGCGGTCAGCGTCTTCTGCGCCCCGGTGATGTGGTAGGCGCCGTTGTCCCAGATGATGATGGCGAGGTTCTTCGGCGCGGTGGCGGCCACCGTTCCGAAGGCCCCGAGCTGCATCAGGATCGAGCCGTCGCCGTCGAGCGCGAACACCTTGCGCTGCGGCTGGGCGATGGCGACGCCGAGCGCGATGGGTGTGGCGAGGCCCATGCTGCCGAGCATGTAGAAATTCTGCGGTCGCTGGCCGGCGGCCCAGAGGTCGAAATTGGTGTGCCCGATGCCGCCGATCACGGCTTCCTCGGAGGTCAGCCGCGCCACCAGCCGGCGGGTGAGGTCGGTGCGGTTGAGCAGCGCGGCGCTCTCGCGGGTCGTCTCGGGGTCGACGTTGGACATGACGGGTCCTCTCACGCGGCGCGCTTGGTGAGGAGCGGCGACAGGATCACCGCCGCCGGAGCCTGGGTGGCGAAGGCCTGGCGCACCATGCCGTCGACGACGAACTCGACCTGAGCCTTCTCCTGGATGGCGAAATGCTCGATGCCGAGGCTCTGCAGCACCGGCCGCATGGTGCGGCACACGATGGCCTGGCCCTGCTGGAACTCGCCGAGCGTCCCGCGCTCGGAGATCAGCATCAGCAGCGGGATCTGGAACGGGCAGGCGAGGGACGCCAGCGCGTTGACGATGGTGGCGAAGCCGCTGGTCTGCATCAGCGCGACGCCGCGCTTGCCGGCCATGTAGGCGCCGGTGACGATGGCCACCGCTTCCTCTTCCCGGGCCGGTGCGATCACGGTGAAGAAGGGATCGGCCTCGATCAGGCGGATCAGCCGCGCCAGCACATTGTCGGGGACATAGCTGACGAGGCTGACATCGTTCGCCTTGAGCACGCGGACGACGATCTCTTCCCAGCTTTCGGCGGTCGGTTCACCGGACATGTCGGCCTCGGTCGGATGGATTTCGGGGGGAGCCGGGAGGCGGAAGGGGGCAAGCCGCCTTCCGCCTGTGATGACGCTAGTCACGCCGGCTATTCGACACAAACTATTAATTTTTGTGTATTGTTCACTAGAGACGATAAATCAGCGATCGAAGAAGCCGTCCTGGATCGCCCGCAGCCACACCGAGCCGATCACCTGCACCTGGCGTTCGACGATGCTGTGGTTGAACCCCTCGATCCGGGTGATGCGGTGCGTACCCGTCGCCTCCGCCGTGAGGTCGCGGGCCGCTTCCATCCATGCGGGCGGATAGACCTCGTCCAGCGTCCCGTTCATGTCCCAGACCGGCACGCCCTTCAGCCCCGGGCCCGGCTCGGCGATGGCGATCTGTTCCTGGAGCAGCGCGGCATAGCCGAGCTGGCGACGCTCCGCCGGCAGGAATTCCGCGGTGTAGAGGCGCAGCGCCCCTTCCGAGAGCGCGCCGATGTTGAAGAACATCAGGCTGTCCTCAGCCGCCTTGAAGCGCGGCTCCTTCAGGTTGCGCTCCCAGCGCGCGTCCTTTTCGGCGGGGTTGGCGCGGGTGTTGTAGAACTCGAAATCCGCCCGTCCGCGGCCGCGCACCCGCAGCGCCGACTTCTCGTAGAGCCAGTCCCACCGACCCTTGTGCAGCGCCGCGCCGTAGAAATAGGCGATGCCGGGAGGGGAGGTGCCCCAGTTCAGGAAGCCGTCCGGCTGGATGCGGTCGGCCAGCGGCCACATGAACGCGCCGCCCGTGGAAAAGCCCCAGTAGAGCAGCAGCGACTGCCGGCGTTCCTCCTCACTGAGGACATGGCGCAGCCCCTTCTCGAAGCCGTCGACGAACACCACCGGCGTGGCGGCGACCATGTAGTCGTAGAGCGCGGTGCCGGGCTTGGGAAAGCGCACGAACTCGCTGCCCGAGGAGCTGGAGGTCTTGCCCGCGGCCTGCGAGGTCCAGTCGTCGCTCGACCAGTAGGCCTTCTGGTGGCGCGAGAAGATCGGCATCCGGTCGTTGAGCGGGATGGTCTCCCAGCTGCCGCTGCCGTCGGCGGCGAAGAAGTTCCAGCGGCCGATGCGGTTGAGGCCGATGAAGGTGACGCCGCGCTTGGCGAGCCAGACGCCGATGCCTTCCTTGCCCTCGTCCGTCGTCAGGAAGCCGTTGATGCTGGAGCTGCCCTCCTCGGTCGCCACCAACACGACCTTGCGGCCGTTATGCAGCAGCGGCTTCTCGGGATCGAGCCGCATCAC
Source organism: Ancylobacter terrae (assembly GCF_045108345.1). NCBI lineage: Bacteria > Pseudomonadati > Pseudomonadota > Alphaproteobacteria > Hyphomicrobiales > Xanthobacteraceae > Ancylobacter > Ancylobacter terrae. Next base: position 2,597,942 of record NZ_JBJGXH010000001.1, on the reverse strand, counting down.
GACCTGCGTGAAGCTGCGGCCGTTGGCGTCGAAATCGACATAGTCGATCTTGCTGGAATAGCCCGTGGTGGCCGGGAAATCCTTGCCCGCGAGAATCTCCTCGACCTGCGCGGCGGGAATCGTGGCCTTGTCGGCCGGAAGTTCCCAGGCCGCCGCCGGGGCCAGAGAGAGCCATAAAGGTGCAATAATACCTACAACGAGATGCGCGATCTCACGACGTCTCATCATCGCCTCCTATGTGCCGGAAGGGGTCTTGCCTTCCTGCGGTGCCGTCAGGAACGTTCCGCGGCCGCTGGCGAGGAGCCGGCCGGCCTCGTCGTAGATCGCCGCCTCGCAGGTCGAGACCTGCTTGCCGAGCTTGATGACCCGTCCCTTCGCCGTGAGGTCGCCCTTGGTGGCGAGACGGTGGTAGTCCACGCGCAGATCGATGGTCAGCACCGGCCGGCCCATGCTGCTCATCAGCGCAAGATTGGCTGCGAAGTCGATCAGCGCGGCGTGGATGCCGCCCTGGGTCTGGCCGATGACCGGGTTGGCGACCCATTCCGGCCGCCACGCCGCCTTCAGTTCGATGCTGTCGGCGCCCAGCGCCAGCACGGTGATGTTGAGCCACGACAGGAACGGGCTGCGGTCGACGATGGCCTGCACGTCGGCGGCCGTCTTGCCGGGGGTGTCCGCGCTCATGCCTGGGCTCCTTCGGTTGCAGACGCCCCGGCGCCGGGCGGCGTCTCTTCGGCCCGTGCGGCATCCCGCAGCCGGCGGGCCTCGCCTTCCAGGAAACGCCGATCGATCTTGCCGACGCCCGTCATCGGCAGCGCGTCGAGGAACACCACGAGGCGCGGGTACTGATAGGGCGGCGCATTGTTCAGCGCGTGCTGCTTGACGTCGTCGGCGGTGAGGCTGGAGCCGTTGCGCTTCACCAGGAAGGCGTAGGGCACCGTATGCTTGATGGCGTCGGGGGCGGGCACCACCACCGCCTGCTCGATATCGGGATGGCGCTCCAGCATCAGTTCGACTTCGGCCGGATAGACGTTGTGGCCGCTGGTGGTGAACATGTCGTCGGAGCGGCCGACGAAGTAATACCAGCCGAGCTCGTCGCGCCGCAGGATGTCGCCGGTGTTGAACCAGCCTTCGGCGTCGAACTTCGCCGCCATCTGCTCGGGGTTGTTGTGGTAGCCGTTCATCATGCCGGGCCCGCGCACATGCAGCGTGCCGAAATCCGGCGTGTCGCCGACGAGGCGGAACGTGTTGCCCTCGATCGGCCAGCCGATCGAATGGCGCGGGCGCGGCGCGCCCTGCGGATGGCGCCCGAACAGCGCGGCGCTGGTCTCGGTGATGCCGAAGATGAGGTTGATCTTCGCGTTCGGGAACTGCTCGGCGACCTGGTCGATCAGCTCGTCCGAGGCCGGCGCGCCGCCCATGGTGGCGAGGCGGACGAAGGAATAGTCGCGGCCCGCCAGCAGGTCGCGCTGCTGCAGCATCATCGCGAGGATGGTGGGCACGCCCGACACCACCGTGGTGCGGTAGCGGTTGATCGCCTCGATATAGGCGCGCGCCTCGAACTTGCGCATCAGCACCACGGTCGAGCCGGCGTACAGCACGCACTTGATCGAGTTCATGGCGTGCTTGTGGTAGAGCGGCGCCGCGACGATCATCCGGTCCGCCGGCGAGAAGTCGCGGTCGCGGGAGATGGTCTCGGCCACCCAGCTATGGGCGCGGTGCGACAGCAGCACGCCCTTGGGGCGGCCGGTCGAGCCGGAGGTGTAGGGCTGGAACGCCACCGACTCCCGATCCGGCACGAAGGGGGTGAACGGACCGGGGTCCTTGAACGCGGAGAGCCCGTCCTCGCCCTCGGCATCCACCCGCACGCGGGGCGTGCCCTCGGGCAGCTTGGCGGCGAGATTGCTCTCGCAGAACACCAGCCGGATCGCGGAATCCTCGATGATCCAGGCCAGCGTTTCCGGCGGCAGCAGCACGCCCATCATTACCGGAATGACGCCCGCCCGCATGGCGCCGAAGAAGACCTCGAGGAACTCCGCCCGGTTCGAGCAGAAGATGCCGATCCGCTCGCCCGGCACGAACCCCCGCGCCACGAGGCCGCGCGCCACGCCGTCGCAGGCGGCGTGAAAGGTCGGGTAGTCGATCTCGCGCGGGTGCGCGGGATCGTGGAGGTCGATGATCGCCAGATGACCCGGCTCGCGGAAGTCGCTGCCGAGGCAGCCGAGATTGCGGATAGCGCCGGTCATGGGTTCACGATCACCTTGCCGAAGATGCGGCGGCCTTCGAGGAGGGCGACGCCCTCGGCCGCGCGCGCCAGCGGCAGCCGCGTCTCCATTACCGGCTTGAGCCGGCCCGAGGCGACGAAGTCGAGGCAGGCGACGATGTCGTCGGGCACATAGGCCCGGCTGCCGATGATCTCGGTCTCGCGGTGCCAGAGGAAGCGGATGTCGATTTCGCTGATATGGCCGGCGGTCGAGCCGCAGGTCAGGATGCGCCCGCCCGTCGCCATGCAGCGCTGGGTCTGGATCCAGGTATCGCCGCCGGTGAAGTTGATGGCGACGTCGACGCCCGTCTTGCCGCTGGCGGTCCAGACGGCACGGGAGAATTCCGGCGTCTCGACATAATTGATGATGTGGTCGGCGCCGAGGTCGCGCAGCTTGCGGCCCTTTTCCTCCGAGGAGGTGCAGGCGAAGACCTCGCAGCCCGCCATCTTGGCGAATTGCAGGCAGGAGACGCCGACGCCGCCGCTGGCGCCGAGGATCAGCACCTTTTCGCCCGCCTTGATCTTGCCGCGCGTGAACAGCATGCGGTGCGAGGTGCCGTAGGCGATCGGCAGCGCGGCGGCCTCGTCGAAGCTCACCGCGTCGGGGATGGCGATCAACTGGCGCTGATCGACGGCGATGTATTCGCACAGCCCGCCATTGCCGTTCTCGCCGAGCACGCCGCCGGTGGGAAAGCGCGGGAACAGCACGACGCGCGTGCCGACCCAGCTGTCGGGAACATCCGCGCCGACCTCGCGGACGATGCCGGCAATGTCGCCGCCGGGGATTCGCGGCATCTTCGTCGGCATGTCCGGCATGCCGTGCATGACGAACACGTCCATGTAGTTGAGGCCGCAGGCCTTGATTTCCACCAGCGCCTGGCCCGCTGCCGGGGAGGGGCGCTCCCATTGCTCGTAATTGAGCTGCTCGATGCCGCCATGCGCATGCAGGGCGACAACATTCATGGTTGTGCTCATGGCCATCCGGACGGGCTTCCGTTTCGCTGATCGGGATCTGATAAAACGGATAAGTGCTCGCTGCCGACGCAGCAAATTATTAAATATTCTTGATTGTTCGTATTTTAAGATATATCCGCTCGCCCCCTGAAGAGACAAGTTTATGAAAATAAAAGGATATCTCCAGATGGCGGTCGTTCGCCCGGCGAACATCGCTCCCGCTCCCCGAACCGTCCGGTGTCGGTGCCGCCGCGGCGTCCGGGAGGCCGTGCCGGGCGGCAGCTCAGCGGGAATATATATTGGTAAATCAGAATAATTCAGCATAATTAGTAATTTGTCGTGATCAAATCCGTTGCGGATAATTCGTCTGCCCGAATTAACGTCGGCAGACTACGATGATTTGGGTAATGGATGCCGCGGCAGGACCTTGGGCCGATCCGCACCGCCTGTGGCGGCGCGCGCCGGCTTTGCGGGACGGCCGCGTCCGGGAACGGGCCGCTCGCGGCCTCATATGGGACAGCAGCCGCAGCACGCCGATGAAGCCTCCGCCCTTCACCTATTTCAGACCGGAAACGCTCGGCGAGGCGATCGCGCTGCTGGGCGGGACCGACAATGCCAAGGTGCTCGCGGGCGGCCAGTCGCTGATGGCCATGCTCAATCTGCGCTACGTCTTTCCGGACGCGCTCATCGACATCAACGATCTGGCCGAGCTCGCCGGCATCGCCATCGGGCCGGAGCGCATTCGCATCGGCGCGCTGACCCGCCAGCGCCGGATCGAGCTGGATGATGCCCTGTTCGACGCGATGCCGATCTTTCGCGACGCGGTGAAACTCGTCGGCCACCGCCAGACCCGCAATCGCGGCACCATCGGCGGCAGCCTGTGCCATCTCGATCCCGCCTCGGAACTGCCGGCGCTCGCCCTTCTGCTCGACGCGGAGATCGAGGCGGCCGGGCCGCAGGGCACGCGGCGCATCCCGGTGCGGGACTTCGTCGCCGGCTACATGATGCCCGGCATCGCGCCGGACGAGATCGTCACCGCCGTCGAGTTCGCGCGCTGGGCGCCGACGCACGGCCACGCCTTCCACGAATTCGCCCGCCGCCATGGCGATTTCGCCGTCGCCTCCGCCGCCGTCATGCTGGAGCGCGGGACGGACGGCGCCGTCACGCGCTGCGCCATCGTCATCGGCGGCATCGGCTCGGTGCCGCAGCGCCACGCCGCGGGGGAGGAGCATCTGACCGGCCGCCCGGCCGACCCGCAGACCATCGCGGCGGTCATCGAGAGCTGTGCCGAACTCGAGGTGCTGGGCGATTTCCACGGCGGGGCCGACTATCGCCTCAGCGTCGCGCGCACCATGCTGCGTCGCAGCCTCGCCCTCGCGCTGACGCGCGCAGCCGCGCGGATGGCACCCGACAGGGCGGCGTCGTGATGCACGAGATCGAGCTCCTCATCAACAACCGTCCCTATCGCGGCACGGCCGAGGCGCGGACCACGCTCGCCGATTTCCTGCGCCATACGCTGCGGCTCACCGGCACGCATCTGGGCTGCGAGCACGGTGTGTGCGGCGCCTGCACGGTGCTGGTCGACGGGGTCAGCGCGCGCGCCTGCCTGATGCTGGCGGTGCAGGCCGACGGCGCCATCGTCGAGACGGTCGAGGGGCTCGCCGCGCCCGACGGCACGCTGCACCCGCTGCAGCAGGCCTTTCGCGATGCGCATGGGCTGCAATGCGGCTTCTGCACCCCGGGCATGCTGATGACGCTCGTCGAACTGCTGAACGAGACCGCAAGCCCCGGCGAGGCGGAGATCCGCGACGCCATCTCCGGCAACATCTGCCGTTGCACCGGCTACCAGAGCATCGTCGACGCCACCTTGCAGGTGGTCGCGGCGCGGGACGCGGCGCGATGAACGCGACGCGCCCGCCCGAACCGCGAAGCGAGGGCCGCGCGCCCTTCGTCGGCCGCCCGGTGCCGCGGCTGGAGGACCCCGCGCTGCTGACCGGCGCGGGGCGCTATCTCGACGACATCCTGCTGCCCGACCTCCTGCACTGCGCCTTCCTCCGCAGCCCGGTCGCCCATGCCCGTATCGAGCGGATCGACGTGGAGGCGGCGCGGGCGCTGGCGGGCGTGCACGCGGTGCTGCTGCTCGCTGATCTGATGCCGATGCTCACCTCCGGCCGCATGCCGCTCGGCGCCAGCCCGGTCTCCGGCGAGACCCGCAGCACGCCCTTCGTGCTGTCGAACCGCGAGGTCGCCTATGTCGGCGAGCCGATCGCGCTCGTCGTGGCGTGCTCGCGCTATGTGGCGGAGGACGCGGTGGCCCGCGTCGAGATCGATTTCGCGCCGCTGCCCGTCGTCTGTGACGCGCGCGTCGCCATGAAAGCCGATGCGCCCCGCGTGCGCAGCGAGATCGACAGCAACCTGCTGAGCACCTTCCATGTCGGCTTCGGCGATGTCGATGCCGCCTTCGCCGGGGCCGCCCATGTCTTTTCGGACGTGCTGTCCCAGCACCGCGGCTGCGGCCACTCGATGGAGGGGCGCGGCGTGCTGGCGGAGATCCGCCCCGGCGACGAACTTTGCGTGTGGTCGTCCACGCAGATGCCGCACGATCTCTACTACATGCTGCAGACCATGCTCGGCATGGACCAGGACGCGCTGCGCGTCATCACCCCGGATGTCGGCGGCGGCTTCGGGCCGAAATACTGCCTGTACCCGGAAGAGGTGGCGCTCCCGGCGGCCGCCCGCCTGCTGAAGCGCAATCTCAAATGGGTGGAGGACCGCCGCGAGACCTTCATCTCCTCGATCCAGGAGCGCGACCAGTACTGGACGGTGGAGGTCGCGGTCGATGCCGAGGCGCGCCTGCTCGGCATCCGCGGCAACCTGGTCCACGATCAGGGCGCCTATGCGCCCAAGCCCGTGAACCTGCCCTATAACGGCGCCAGCTCGATGACCGGGCCCTATGTGCTGCCGGCCTACAGCATGGATGTGCATGTGGTGCACACCAACAAGGTGCCGGTGTCCTCGGTGCGCGGCGCGGGCTACCCGCAGGCGGTCTTCGCCATGGAGCGCACCCTGGACCTCGTCGCCAGCCGCCTGGGGCTCGACCGCGCGGAGGTGCGCCGGCGCAACCTCATCACGCCGCAGATGATGCCCTACACCAAGAAGCTGACGACCCGGTCCGGTGCGTCCATGGTGTATGACAGCGGCGACTATCCCGCCTCGCAGGCGGAAGCGCTGGCGGCGGCGGGCTGGGACGATTTTCCCGAGCGCCAGCAGCGCGCCCTCGCCGAGGGCCGCTATATCGGCATCGGCATCGCCAATGCGGTGAAGGGCACCGGCCGCGGGCCGTTCGAGAGCGGCGTCGTGCGCGTCGGCCAGAACGGCCGGGTCAGCGTCTTCACCGGCGCCACCGCCATGGGCCAGGGCCTCGCCACGGCGCTGGCGCAGATCTGCGCCGACGAGCTGGCCATCATGCCCGACGACGTCACCGTGATCGCCGGCGACACCTCGAAGACCCCGCTCGGCCTGGGCGGCTTCGCCAGCCGCCAGCTGGTCACCGCCGGCTCCTCCGTCCATCTCGCCGCGAAGGCCGTGGCGGGCAAGGCGCTGAAGGCGGCGAGCGCGATCCTCGACGTTCCCGAGGAGCAGCTCGAACTGCGCGAGGGCCATGTCCATGTGACGGGCGGCAACCGCAGCCTGGCGCTGGGGGAGATCGCCCGCCTGCTGCGCGGCGCGCCGGGCTATGCCTTCCCCGCCGGCGTCGATCCGGGGCTGGAGGCGAGCGTCGAGTGGCGCACCGATGCGCTCGCCTATGCCAATGCCTGCCATGTCGTGGAGGTTGAGGTCGAGCCGAGCCTCGGCCATGTCGAGATCACGCGCTATGTCGCGCTGAACGATTCCGGCCGCATGATCAATCCGATGATCGTCGAGGGCCAGGTCCATGGCGGCATCGTCCACGGCATCGGCAACGCGCTGTACGAGCTGATGGGCTATGACGACGCCGGCCAGCCGGTGACGACCACCTTCCAGGAATATCTGCTCGTTACCGCCACCGAGATTCCCCGGCTCGAGACGATCTACCGCGAGACCCCCTCGCCGAAGAACCCGATCGGCGCCAAGGGCGTCGGCGAGACCGGCACCATCCCGGCCGCCGCCGCGATCATCTCGGCCATCGAGAACGCGCTCGCGCCGTTCGACATCCGCATCTCGCAGACGCCGATTCCTCCGGAAGCCCTGTTCCGGCTGATCGAGGCCGCGCGTCGCGGGCCCGCCCTCTAGCCGGAACCAATCGAGGCCCCCTCTATGCCCAGCAAACTCCAGCTGACCCTCGCCTGCGGCGATTACGAGATCATCCGGCCGTTGAAGGAGGGCGTGGTCCGCCCCGACGGCATCGAGCTGAACATCCTCACCGGCGCCGATTCGGCGACGCGGCACTGGCGCTTCCTGCGCAACAACGAATACGACATCGCCGAATGCTCGGCCTCGTCCTACATCGCCGCGCGCGGGCGCGGCATGCCGTTCCGCGCGCTGCCCGTGTTCCCCCATCGCCGCTTCCGCCACGGCTTCATCTTCATCAACACCGGCAAGGGCATCACCAAGCCGACCGACCTCATCGGCAAGAAGGTGGGCGTGAAGTTCTACCTCGTCACCGCCACGCTCTGGCTGCGCGGCATCCTGGAGCACGAATACGGCGTGCCGCACCAGTCCATCGACTGGTATGCCGAACTCGACGAGGACATCAGCTTCACCCCGCCGCCGGGCCTGAAGCTGACCCGGCTGCCCGACGACAAGTCGGTCGAGACGATGCTGGCCGAAGGCGAGCTCGACGCCGTGCTGCACCCGGACATCATCGACCCCATCCTGCGCAAGGACCCGCGCGTCGGCCGCCTCTTCCCCGACTGCAAGGCGGAGGAGGAGGCCTATTTCGAGCGCACGGGCATCTTCCCGATCATGCATGTGCTGGGGCTGAAGCAGGAACTGGTCGAGACCCATCCCTGGGTGGTGCCGAACCTCTACCAGGCCTTCGACGAGGCCAAGAACATCGCCATGAAGCGCATGCGCAATCCGCGCCTCGTCCCGCTCGCCTGGTATCAGGAGGCATGGGAGGAGCAGGAGCGCCTGCTCGGCCCCGACCCCTGGGAATACGGGCTGAGCGAGGCCAACAGCCGGAATTTCGAGACGCTGGTGGGCTATTCGCACGAGCAGGGGCTGATCGACCGGCGCATCCCGCTCGACGAGCTGTTCCTGCCGGTCTCGCAGGGCCGCAAGCGCGGCAAGTTCCGCACCTGACATCGGCCGCCGCGCGCCGCGCGCGCGTTCCGTCGCGACGAGAGAGGATGGATCGTGGAGATCAAGAACAGCTTCGAAATCCCGCTGCCGCCGGACCGGGCCTGGGAGGTGCTCACCGACATCCCGCGCATCGCGCCCTGCATGCCGGGCGCCCAGCTGATCGGGCAGACCGCCGATGGCGGCTATGAGGGGCAGGTGGCGGTCAAGCTCGGCCCGGTGGCGTTGTCCTTCAAGGGCGTCGCGCATTTCATCGAGCGCGACGCGGCGGCGCGGCGGGCGCAGATGAAAGGGCAGGGCAGCGACCAGAAGGGGCGCGGCGGCGCCAGCGGCCTCGTCACCATCCAGCTGAGCCCCAGCGGTACCGGCACCCGCGCCGACATCACCACCGAGGTCGCGCTGTCCGGCCCGGTGGCGCAGTACGGGCGGGGCTCCGGCGTCATCCAGGGCGTGGCGACGCACCTCTGCAACCAGTTCGCCGACAATCTGCGCGCGCTCGTCGCCGCCCCCGCGGGCTCATCCGCCGGACCGGCGCCGGCGCCGGCGGCGGGGAAGCCCATCAGCGGCTTCTCGCTCATCTTCGGCGCGCTCTGGCAGAGCCTGCGCCGGCTCTGGTCGCGCGGCTGAGGCCGCGCGGACGCCTCGCAGCGGCGGGCCTTACAGCGGCTGGCCTTACAGTGCCTTGGCGCCGTGCATGTCGTCGGCGGACTTGATGGTTGCCAGCAGGATCTCGATGATCCGCTGCGTGCTCGGCGAATGCGAGCGCAGATGGCGGGTGATCAGGCAGATCTCGCGCGTCACCACCGGGTCCGACAGCTCGCGGAACTCGAACTCGGTCAGCGGGCTGGTGCGGGCCGCGAGCGAGGGCAGCACCGAGATCTTGCCGCCCAGATGCAGCAGCGCGTAGAGCGAGGTCGTGCTGGAGGCATGGTCGTGGCTCTCGGAGCGCTCGTTGAGGCCGAGCTCGCGATGCCGCGCGATGATGGCGCCGATGCCGGTATCCTCGGTGAGGCCGACATAGTCGAACGCCTTGAGGTCTTCCCAGGTCACCTTGCCCTTGCGCGTCGCCAGCGGGTGATCGGAGGGGAAGACCACGCCGAACGGGTCCGACAGCACCGGCACGTAATCGAGGTCGGAGAAGTTGTTGAGGCGGCTCGACAGGCCGAAATCCATCTCGCCGTCGAGGACCGAGCGCTCGATCTTGTCGGAGCCCTGATCGTAGACGGATATGGTGATATCCGGGTAGAGCCGCCGGAACGCCTTGAGCGTCGGCGCCAGGATATGCGCCATCATCGAGGGCGCCACGGCGATCTTGATATGGCCGCGCTGGCTCTTGGAGATGGCCTGCAAATCGGAGATGGCGTTGTCGAAGTCGCGCAGCACGCGCTCGGCGACCACCTTGAACCACACCGCGTCCTTGGTCAGTTCCACCCGCCGCGTCGTGCGGTCGAACAGCTTCAGGCCGGCCGCCTCCTCCAATTGCTTGATGGTGGCGGTGAGGGACGACTGCGTCTGGAACAGGCGGTTGGCCGCCAGCGTGAAGGATCCCGTCTCGGCGACGGCGACGAAACACCGCAAATGCCGGAGCTTGATGGCCGCGCCCATGTCTCGAGCTGTTTCCCCTGTTCAGCCTTCGGCCGATCTCCCACGGCAAACTAGAGCATTTTCGGGCGACGTGGGTATCGGTTCGCGCGCGGAAAATGCGTTGGAACAAAGAGCTGGGGGCTTTCCGGCACATCGGCGGTCGCCGCAAAGCCGCCAGCCCGACGTCGGCACGGCGGGAGCGCCAAGGACGCTCCCGCCGCGATGGCCTATTCGTGCTGGGTGATGACGTCCACCAGCGCCGGCTGGCCGGTTTCGAGCACGATCCGCGCCGCGCGGCGCACCGCCGCCTGCACCTGCGCGGGATCGTCGATCGGACCCTCCGCCCACCAGCCCTGCGCCCGGGCGATGGTGGCGAAATCGGGGGCGGGGCCGTCGATCTCCATGCCGATATAGGCGTTCTCCACCGGCCGGCCGCGCTGGTGGGCCATGTGCTCCTGATGCGCCCAGTCATTGTAGTAGGCGCGGTTGTTCACCATCACCACCAGCATCGGGATCTTGTAATAGGCCGCGACCCACAGCGTGCCGAGGTCGAACATCAGGTCGCCGTCGGGCTGGAGGTCCACCACGAGCCGGCCGCTTCCCTTGTGCGCCAGCGCTACGCCGAGCGAGAGGCCGATCTGGGTCGCGGTGCCGAGGCTGTCGCCGGGGTGGCGATAGTGCCGGTCGAAGTCCCACAGCTTGCGGGCCCAGCCGCGCGAGGTGCCGGCGGTGAGCACCCAGTCGTGCTCCTTCACCGCCTCCCACACCTCGCGGGCGAGCCGGGCGGTGGAGAGCGGGGTCTCGTCGGCGACCTTGTCGGCCTGCGCCTGCCACGCCGCCCAGCGCGCGTCGTGCTTCGCGGCGAGGCCTTCGCGCCGCGCCGCGCGGCGGGATTCCGCATCGGCGGTCGAGGCCGCCTTCAAGTCGCGGCACAGCGCCACCAGCGCCGGCAGCGCCGAGACCGTGTCGGCCGCGATGTCGAGCTCCAGCGGCAGCAGGCGCCCGAAATCATGCGACCAGCCGCGGATGCCGGCATAGCTGAAGCCGAGCGACATCGACCGCGCGCCCTCCGCTATGTGCGAGGTGACGATGCGCGTCGCCGCGTCGACCGAGGTGACCGAGGCCTCGCCGTCCTTGCAGTCGAGGAACAGCACGAGGTCGGCGTCCTTCACCACATCCGTGCCGGTGAGGTTCAGCGGATGCCGGTTCGGCAGGTTGAGGCGCGCGCCGGTATCGATGACGCCGGCCGCCACCAGTTCCGCGAGTTCGGGGATCAGGTCGAAGGCACGCGGGTCGCGGCCCGCGAAGCCCGCGACGATGACCGGGCGCTCGGCCGCCATCAGCGCCTCGGCGAGCTTTCCCAGCGCCGCCGGGTCGGCGCCCTGCGGCACGGCGGGGGCGAACCGCGCCGGGTCCGGTGCCTCGATCGGCTCCAGCAGCGGCTGCTCCTGGAGATCGGCGTCGAGCGAGATGTAGACCGGCCCCGCGGGCCCGGCCTGCGCCACGTTCCAGCCGCGGATCAGCGATTCCGGCGTCGCCGCCACCGAGCGCGGCTCGTCGTCCCACTTCACATAGTCGCGCACGGCGTTGCCCTGCACGTTGGCGCTGTGGAACCAGTCGATGCCGGGCCGGCGCCGCGCCGTGTCGGCGGGGCCGGAGCCGCCGAGCACCAGCATCGGCACCCGGTCGTGGAAGGCGTAGTAGATGCCCATGGTCGCCTGCAGCAGGCCCACGAGGTCGTGCAGCGCCACCGCCATCGGCCGCCCGGTGACCTTGGCGTAGCCATGGGCGACGCCGATCGCCGTCTTCTCGTGCTGGCAGCAGATCAGTTCCGGTCCGCCCTCCTGCCAGTTCACCAGCGAATCGTGCAGGCCACGGAAGGAGGCGCCGGGGTTGAGGCTGATATAGGGAATGCCGAAGGAGCGCAGCACCTCGACCATCAGGTCGGAGCCATAGCGCCCGCCGGCGTCTGACGGTGTCCCGCTCATCGGATGAGGTCCTCCGAGATGCCGGCGGCGCGCATGATCGGCTTGACCTGCTCGCGCAGCAGGCCGGCGATCGGCAGGGTGAGGCGCGCCTGGTCGCCCATTTCGAGCACGATCTGCATGTCCTTGTGCGCCCAGGGGATGCGGTTCATGTCCTTCCAGTGCTCCAGCGGCCAGTTGGTGCCGCTCGAGCGCAGCAGCGCCGGAATGAGCTTCTCCTTCGGCACGCCGTGGCTTTCGGCGATGGCGAGCGCCTCGTGGTCGGCCACCAGTGCCGCCCAGAGCAGCATGTTGTTCATCGCCTTGCCGACCATGCCGGCGCCCACCGCGCCGAGATGGAACACCTCCCGGCCGCAGGGCTCCATCGCCGGGCGCACCGCTTCCACATCGGCCGCATCGCCGCCGACCAGCCACACCAGATAGGCCTCCAGCGCGCCGCGCTCGCCCTGGCAGACCGGGGCGTCGACGAAGCGCACGCCGTGCTCCGCGCAGCGGGCCGCGAGCTGCTTGGCCTGCAGCGGCGTGATGGTGCTCGCCACCACGACGATGGCGCCCTCGGCCGCCTCGTCGAGAATGCCGGCGGTGCCGCAGATCGCCGCCTCGACCTCGTCGTAGAAGCCCGGCATCACGAAGATGATGTCGGCGTTCCGGGCGACCTCGGCGGCGGAAGCGGCCGGCCGGCCGCCGAGCGCCACCACCGCCTCGACGGCGGCGGGAACGGGGTCGTAGACGGTGAGTTGGAAGCCGGCCTTGAGGATATGGCCGCTCATCGGACGGCCCATGCGGCCGGCGCCGATGAAGCCGATGCGGGGTTGGTCGGTCATGTCGTTCTCCGATTGACGAAAATGGTCGGCGGCGGCGCCCGCGTTCAGAATAGAACCCGTGCGCGCGTCAGATTGTGCTGGTGTACGAATGACAAAACGAAAGGCGGAGACAACGACTGTCGAGTAAATCGAGCGGCAACTGGTCGGGTCGGCAGTAGGGATCAGAGCAATGCGGCCGCCGTTTCCTCCGGGAGTGCGGCGGCTGGGGGTGGGAGGCACGGAAAGGTGCCGGAGCGGCGGGAGGCCGCGCCGGGAATTACTCGCCGAACAGGATGCCCTGCGGCAGCGGCAGGTGCAGGAACATGACGAACAGCAGGTACATCACGCCCGCCGTGCCGAGCACGTAGAGCAGGCAGGTGCGCCACGATGCCTTGGCGACGACGCGCAGGTAGAGCACGGTGAACACCGGCAGCGTGGCGAGGATGCCGATCAGGTGCATGGCGGCGAAGAACAGGCCGACCCAGCCAAGGCACGCCGCCCAGGAGCGGCCGTCGGCATGGGTGAACACCTTGTGGAACTCGTCCTCGTTCCCCTGTTCCTCGTCGCCCTCGACCAGCGCCACCTCGCCATTGGCGGCGTAGCGCTCCTTCTCGGGCGCGGGCGGGCGCGTGCGTGCCTGCCAGACCAGCAATCCGAGCTGCACGAGGCACATGACCATGCCGGTGATGGCCAGAAGCTGCGGAAAGAAGGCGGTGTGCGGCGGCCAGTTCAGGCTGAGCCCATAGGCGCCGCCCATCATCGCCAGGAAGGCGAGGGTGATGACCCAGTCGCCATAGGGCACGCTGCGTGCCGCCGATCCCCGAGCTGTCGTCATGAGCGCACCTCCTTGAGATCGCCGCTCCGGCGCAGCCGGGCCTGTTTGCGGACGTCCCAGAAAATCTTGAAGACGATGGCCGCCACCGCGGCGAACAGCAGGATCACCAGCGGCCGCTGGATCCAGCTCCAGCCGTAGAGGGCGTTGGACAGGAACAGGTAGCGCTCGCACAGATCGCCGAGCACCACGCCGAGCAGCAGCGGCGCGCGCGGCCAGTTCCATCGGAGGCAGGCGACGCCGACGGCGGCCGCGACCAGCATCACCCAGACGTCGACCAGGCTGTTGTTCTCGGCATAGGCGCCGAGCACCAGCAGGATCAGCAGCCCCGGCACCAGGATCGGGCCCTCGGTGAAGGTGAGCCGCGCCAGCGGCTTCAGCAGCGGCAGCGAGATCAGCACCACCAGCACGTTGGCGATGATCATGATCCACACCATCGCGAAGGTGACGTCGAGATGGGTGGTGAGCATCTCCGGCCCGGGATTGAGGCCCGAGATGAGGAAGGCGTTGAGCAGGATCGCCGTGCCGACGCCGCCCGGCAGGCCGATGGCGATCATCGGGATCAGCGAGCCGCCGTCCTTGGCGTTGTTGTTGCCGCCGGCGGCGAGCAGGCCCTCGATGCTGCCCTTGCCGAATTCCTCGGGATGCTTGGAGGTCTGCTTGGCGTGGCCATAGGCGATGAACTGGGCGACCGAGCCGCCCACCCCCGGCACCACGCCGATGCCCGAGCCGATGATGCCGGCCACCGCCACCGTCTTCCAGTGGCGGAACGTGTCGAGCACGCCCTCCCAGACGCCGACGATCTTCCGGCTCGCGGCGTTGCCGGCGATGCTGTCCTTGCTCAGCATGAGCTGCAGGATCTCGGGGCCGCCGAACAGGCCGATCACGATCGGCACGATGCCGATGCCTTCCCACAGCTCGAGCTGGCCGAACACATAGCGCGGCACGCCCGCCTGCGGGTCGATGCCGACCAGGGCGATGAGCAGGCCGAAGCAGCCCATGATCATCCCCTTCAGCATCTGCCCGCGCGACAGCGAGGCGATGAAGATGAGGCCGACGACCGTGAGCATGAAGAATTCCGGCGGGCCGAAGGCCAGCACGATCGGCCGGATGATCGGGATCGAGACGGCGAGCACGGCCGCGCCGATGACAGCGCCGACCAGCGAGCTCATCAGCACCGCCCCCAGCGCCCGGCCGGCCTGGCCCTTGCGGGCCATCGGATGGCCGTCGAGCACCGTGGCCGCCGACGTCGCCTCGCCCGGTATGCCGAACAGCACGGCGGTGATGTCGCCCGTGGTCGAGGTCACCACGCGCATGCCGAGCAGGAAGGAGAACACCTCGATCGGCTGCATGCCGAAGGTGAAGGGAAGCATCAGCGCCAGCGCGACCGGGCCGCCGATGCCCGGCAGCACGCCGACGACGAAGCCGATGAAGATGCCGATCATCATCAGCATCATCGAATTCGGGCTGAGCACCTGGATCAGGCCGGACAGCGCGGCTTCGAGCATGAGGGGCGTCCTATTCGTCGCTGAAAGGGCTGATCCGGCCGCCATCGGGGGGCGGTCGGGAGGGGCGTTGCCGGGGAGAGGCCTGCGCTACTGCGCGAAGGACTCGCGCAGCAGGTCGAGATAGTCCTTCGGGGCGCCGTCGGTGGCGTTCCGCACGAGATCGGCGACCTTCTGGCCCGACAGGGGTTCCACCGGCCGGTTCAGCTGGCGCGCTTCGGCCAGGAAGCCGGCGCCGGCGGTGGTGCGATCGAAGGCATCGCGCAGGCATTGCAGCCGTTCCGCCGGCACGCCGGGAGGCGCCGCCAGCGCGCGGCCGGCGCCGATGACCGAGGCATGCACCTCGATCAGCGGCCGGAAACGGGCGTCGACGATGTCGGACAGCGGCGCCAGCGGGCGGGCGCCGGCGAGAGGTTCGGTGCCGAAGACCCACAGCGTGCGGGCGGTGCCGGCCCGGGTCGCGGCATCGGCGGCGCTGAGCGAGGAGGCGAACAGGTCGAGTTCGCCACGCCCCAGCGAGGCGTAGACCTCCGGCGCGCCGCTGAAGCCGGTGACCACGTCGGCATCGGCCTCGACGAAGCGCTGCAGCAGGCGGGAGCTGATATATTGCGGCGAGCCGAGCCCGGTCGAGCCGATGCGCACCTTGCGCTGCGCGCCGATCGCCTTGATGTCGGCGAGGCTGCCGATCGTGCTGTCCGGCCCGGTGGCGATCACGTCGGGCTCGCCGGTGATGCGGCCGATCCAGGAGAAGTCGTTGGTCTTGAACGCGACGCCGGCGGCGCCGCCATACTCGGCCGCGACCATGCCGCTGACCGCGATCATCTGGATGCGCAGGCCGTCCGGCTTGGCGGTCCAGGTGTGGTTGGTGGCGAGCAGCCCGCCGGCACCGGGCTGGTTGCGGACGATCATGGTCGCCGCGCCGAGTTCCGGCCCCATGAACTTGGCGACCATGCGCCCATAGACGTCGAAGCCGCCGCCGGGCGCGAAGGGAATGACCAGTTCCACCGTCTTGCCGTGGAAGAAGTCGCATTCGGCCGCCGCCCGGGCCGGGGCCGCCAGCGTCAGCGGCGCGAGGAGCGACAGTGCCAGCGCGAGGCGCCGGCCGGGCGGTGCCGTGTGTCGGGAGAGGGTACGGCTCATGGCTGCGCTCCGCGTGGTCGTGGCGTTGGCCGGCGGCGCAGATCGCCCCGCCGGCCATGATGACGCGTTCCGGATCGGGGCCCTATTTCCCGTACGACTTGTGCAGGATCTCCAGGTACTCCTTGGGCGCGTCGTTGGTCACGCCGCGCACCAGGTCGGTGATCTGCTGGCCGTTCAGCGGGGCGACCGGGCGGTTGATCTTCTTGGATTCCTCGAGCAGGGCCGGGCTCGCCAGGGCGCGGTCGAAGGCGTCCCGCAGGCACTTCAGCCGGTCGGCCGGCAGGTTGGGCGGCCCCGCCACGGCCCGGCCCGCCGCGACGACGGCGGCCTGCGCCTTGATCAGCGGAATGAACTTCGCGTCCACGATCTCCGACAGCGGCTTGATCTGCGGCTTGCCGGGCACCGGCTCGGTGTCGAACGTCCAGAGGATGCGGGCGGTCGCGGCCTTTTCGGCAGCCTCGCCGGCGCTGAGCGAGGAGGAGAAGAAGTCGACCTCGTTGCGGCCGAGCGAGGCATAGACCTCCGGCGCGCCGCTGAAGCCGGTGACCACGTCGGTCTCGACGCCCAGCATCTTCGCCAGCAGGCCGGCCTCGATATAGTCGATGTCGCCGATGCCCGAGGAGCCGATGCGGATCTTGCGCTCGCCGGCGATCTTCTTCACGTCGGCGATGGTGTTGATCGGGCTCGCGGGGGAGGTGGCGATCACGTCCGGCTCGCCGGAGATGCGGCCGATCCAGGAGAAGTCGCCGCTCTTGAAGTTGACGCCGTCGGCGCCGCCGAGCTCGCCGGTGATCATGCCGCTGACCGACATCAGCTGGATCTTGAGCCCGTCGGGCTTCGACTTGGCGGTCTGGTTGGTGGCGAGCAGGCCGCCCGCGCCCGGCTGGTTGCGAACGATCATGTTCGCGGCGCCGAGTTCGGGGCCCATGTACTTGGCGACGAGGCGCCCATAGGTGTCGAAGCCGCCGCCGGCCGAGAACGGCACGATCATCTCGACGGTCTTGCCCTTGTAGAAGTCGCAGTTCTCCGCCCGGGCGGCGCCGGAGGCGAGGGCCGAGACGGCGAGGGGTAGGAGGACGGGGAGGGCCAGCTTGGTGAGCCCGCGCCCCGGCCGGCGTGCCATCTTTTTCCGGACTGAATCTGACTTGCCCAATTTCGTCTCCCGCTCATTGGCTCCTGGAAGGTCCTGCTGCCGTTCCGCCCGCCAACCGGGCGGCGTGAGCGCCCGGGCGGCATCAGGAAGGCAGCGGTCGCACGACGTGGCACGGGAGATTTATTGCGCTATACTTCAAACAACCAGACGATGTGCGGCGAGGAACTGCAGATCGTCGATTTTTCAAGCGATAGTCACTATCCCCTCATTATGGGTCTGCACATCGTGCGTGTGCCTTGAGACGCATTATTGCCCGGCTTTCCTGTGGCGCAAATTTATAATTGTTCTGGCTTATTCGTTTTTAATTATATATGGCGGGGGAAACTGGCGGTGGTAGGCGGCGAAGCCGTGGCGATGCCGCCGACAGGCCGGGGGCGTCCCGCGGAGACTTGCCTTTTTACATGGCACTTTCCGCCGGAGGGCCGGTCAGTTCGCCGGAACTTTGGGCGATCATTATTATGTATGCCAATATTCTTGCCAGCGACGCCGCCGCGCCCGTCGCGCCGGACACGTCGCGGCGGGCTCCGCCCCGCCGGCCGCCGGGGCCTCCCGCCTGATGCGGTTTTTCCGCGCCGCGGCCTTCCCGCCACGATCCCCGGCGCCGAGGCAGGCCGGCGGGCGCCACGCCGAGCCCTCTTGCCGCACCGCACCACGCAAAAATGTTGCGCGCGCGGCGTTGCTGCGCCAAGAACGCCCCGACCCCGGAGGCCTTTCCCATGCCCGCTTATCGCTCCCGCACCACCACCCATGGCCGCAACATGGCCGGCGCCCGCGGCCTGTGGCGCGCCACCGGCATGAAGGACAGCGATTTCGGCAAGCCGATCATCGCCGTCGTCAATTCCTTCACCCAGTTCGTGCCCGGCCATGTCCACCTGAAAGACCTCGGCCAGATGGTGGCGCGCGAGATCGAGCGGGCCGGCGGCGTCGCCAAGGAATTCAACACCATCGCGGTCGATGACGGCATCGCCATGGGCCATGACGGCATGCTCTATTCGCTGCCGAGCCGCGAGCTGATCGCCGACAGCGTCGAATACATGGTCAACGCGCACTGCGCCGACGCCATGGTCTGCATCTCCAATTGCGACAAGATCACCCCCGGCATGCTGATGGCGTCGCTGCGCCTCAACATCCCCACCGTCTTCGTCTCGGGCGGGCCGATGGAGGCCGGCAAGGTCATGCTCGGCGGCAAGGAGAAGGCGCTCGACCTCGTCGACGCCATGATCGCCGCCGCCGACGACCGCGTCTCCGACGAGGACGTGAAGGCGATCGAGCGCTCGGCCTGCCCGACCTGCGGCTCCTGCTCGGGTATGTTCACCGCCAATTCGATGAACTGCCTCACCGAGGCGCTCGGCCTGTCGCTGCCCGGCAACGGCTCGACGCTGGCGACCCATGCCGACCGCAAGCGCCTGTTCATCGAGGCCGGCCACATGATCGTCGACCTCGCCCGCCGCTATTACGAGCAGGACGACGCCGGCGTGCTGCCGCGCAACATCGCGACCTTCAAGGCGTTCGAGAACGCGATGACGCTCGACATCGCCATGGGCGGCTCCACCAACACGGTGCTGCATCTGCTGGCCGCCGCCCATGAGGGCGAGGTCGACTTCACCATGGCCGACATCGACCGGCTCTCCCGCCGCGTGCCGGTGCTGTGCAAGGTCGCCCCGGCGGTCGCCGACATCCACATGGAGGATGTCCACCACGCCGGCGGCATCATGGGCATCCTCGGCGAACTCGACCGCGCCGGGCTGATCGACACCTCGGTCGGCTCCGTCCACGCCGCCACCCTCGGCGCGGCGCTCGACCGCTGGGACGTGAAGCGCACGACGAGCGCGGCGGTGCACGACTTCTTCAAGGCGGCGCCCGGCGGCGTGCCGACGCAGGAGGCCTTCAGCCAGCAGCGCCGCTACGACGACGTCGACCTCGACCGCGCCAAGGGCGTCATCCGCGACGCCGCGCACGCCTATTCGAAGGATGGCGGCCTCGCCGTGCTCTACGGCAACCTCGCCGAGGACGGCTGCATCGTGAAGACGGCCGGCGTCGACGAGAGCATCCTGAAGTTCACCGGCACCGCCCGCGTGTTCGAGAGCCAGGACGCGGCGGTGTCCGGCATCCTCGGCAACACGGTGAAGCCGGGCCAGATCGTGCTGATCCGCTACGAGGGCCCGCGCGGCGGCCCGGGGATGCAGGAAATGCTCTACCCAACCAGCTACCTGAAGTCGAAGGGCCTCGGCAAGGACTGCGCGCTGGTCACCGACGGGCGCTTCTCCGGCGGCTCCTCGGGGCTCTCCATCGGCCATGTCTCGCCGGAAGCGGCCGAGGGCGGCACCATCGGCCTCGTGCGCGAGGGCGACACCATCGAGATCGACATCCCCAACCGGCGCATCCACCTCGCCGTCGACGATGCGGAACTCGCCGCGCGGCGCGAGGCGCAGGAGGCGGCCGGCTGGCATCCCGCCGAGCCGCGCAAGCGCAACGTCACCACCGCGCTGCGCGCCTATGCGGCGATGGCGACCAGCGCCGCCAAGGGCGCCGTGCGCAAGGTGCCCTGAGCCGGCTCGTATCACCCGACGACCCCGGACGGCCCGCCTCGCGCGGGCCGTTTCGCGTTTGAGGATCGTGGCGGGGCGAATGCCGGCGCGGCCGAATAATTCCAAAATTTTCGTTAAAACAGCCGCAAATCCGCTGGTCTTCGCCGATGCCGGAGATAGCATGCCGCCGCCCCAGAGGGCGTTGCGCAGGCGCGTCGGTCGTTCGGCCACGCTTTCCGTCCCGCGCATCAATCCGGACAACGGGAGTGAACGATGAGGTTCCACGAACGCGGCCTGCGTCTCGTGTGTGTCGTTGCGGGCCTGCTGGCGCTCACCGGCGCGGCGCAGGCGCAGTACAAGCAGCAGAATGCCGGCCAGGTCGGCAATTTCGCCATTCTGAAGATCTCGGAGGATGGCGGCCGCTCGGTCGATCGCTGCGCGGCCAGCATGGGGCCGGGCAACAACATGCTGCGCTTCGCCTTCGGCACGCGCAACCGCACCCATTCGATGAGCATTCCCGGCGTGCCGGGCAGCGGCCTCGGGCTGATGACCATCACCCTCGACGGCCGCAACGTGTTCACCTTCCAGGCGGCCGGCGCCAACGACCAGCGCGCCTGGATCGGGCTGGACTACGGGATGGTCGACACCATCATGGCGGCGAAGAAGTCGATCGCGGTGAATTTCGCCGGACGCAACTTCAACTGGTCGCTGGCCGGCCAGAACATGGAGAACGTGTTCCAGGCGATCAGCAACTGCGTCAGCGGCACCTATGGCGCGGCGCCCGCCGCCTCGCCGCCGGTGGCGATGCAGGCGTCTCCCCCGCCGCCCGCCGCCGCGCGCCTCGCCTCACCGCCGCCGCCCGGCGCGATGCAGGCGTCGCCTCCGCCGGTGGCGATGCAGACCTCACCTCCGCCCGCCGCCGCCCGCCAGCCCTCGCCGCCGCCGGCCGGCGCTATGCAGCCCTCGCCGACACCCGCCGCCGCGCGCCAGCCCTCGCCGCCGCCTCCGGGCGCGATGCAACCGTCTCCGCCGGCCGCCATGCAGCCGTCTCCGCCGCCGGCCGGCGCTATGCAGCCCTCGCCGCCCCCGCTCGCCGCGCGCCAGCCCTCGCCGCCGCCTCCGGGCGCCCAGCAGCCGTCACCGCCGCCCGGCGCCATGCAGGCCTCGCCGCCCCCGGCGGCGAAGGTCGCCGCCGCGCCCGGGGCCGAGGATGTCGGCAACGGCGTCTTCCGCATCCCCTACACCAAGTCCGGCGCGTGGGAGGTGGTGCGCTTCGCCCGTGATCCCGGCGGCCGCCAGATCGCGAGCTGCTCGGCGTTCCGCCTCACCGGCAGCGAGCAGGGTTTCCACTTCGGCTACAGCAAGGCCAAAGCCGAGTTCACCTATGGCTTCATGGGCGAGGGCAGCGGCATGCGCCCCAGCCAGCCGGTGGTGCTGTGGTTCAATGACGACCGCGCCGATGCCGGCCCGCTCGACGCGACCCTTCTCGCCGATCCCGACGGCTCGGAGTGGCTGAGCTTCATCCTCTCCGCCGAGGCGCCCGGCGCCGATGACGCCTTCAAGAACCAGAAGAAGGTCAGCGTGGCCTATGCCATCGAGGGCAAACCGCACACCGAGAGCTTCCCGCTCGACGGCGTCAACGCGGTGCTGCGGATGCTGTTCGACTGCGGCAACGGCGCCTAGGATCGGCGTCATCCCCGCGCCGCACCCGCCCGGAGCCGTCGTCCGAACCCCCGCTGCGAAAGCCGGGCGCGCGCCGCGGCGAATGGGTCTAGTCTCCGCCCGGTTACCGTCACTCCCTGAAGAAGGCACTCGATGACGTCGCTTCTGAGCCGCCTGCTGGCCGAGCCGGCGCCCGCCGCCTTCCTCGAGCGCCAGTCCTGGCATCACTGGCTGGTGGTCGGCCTCGTCAGTATCGGCGCCTTTGTCGGCCAGCTCGACGCCACCATCGTGCAGCTCGCCCTGCCGACGCTGAGCCGCGCCTTCGACGCGCGCCTCCAGGAGGTGAGCTGGGTGGCGCTGGCCTATCTGCTGGCGTTTGCGTCCTTCCTGCCGGTGTTCGGCCGGCTGTGCGAGATCATGGGGCGCAAGACGCTCTATGTCCTCGGCTACGCCCTGTTCATCGCGGCGAGCGCGCTGTGCGCGCTCTCGACCAGCTTCGGGCAACTGCTCGCCTTCCGGGCGCTGCAGGGCATCGGCGGCGCGCTGCTCGGCGCCAACAGCATCGCCATCCTGCTCGCCACCGTGCCGCTCGCCTCGCGCGGGCGGGCGCTCGGCTTCCTCGCGGCGGCGCAGGCGGTGGGCATGAGTGCGGGCCCGGCGCTGGGCGGGCTCATCCTCGCGACGCTCGGCTGGCGCTGGATCTTCTGGGTCAGCGTGCCGTTCGGCGCCGTCGCCGTCATCCTCGGCTGGCTGGCGCTGCCGCGCACCGCCCCGGGCGGGACGGCGATGGCCTTCGACTGGCGCGGCGCCATCCTCATCGGCCCGGCGCTGATCCTCGTCGTCGGCACGCTGAACCACCTCTCGCAGTGGGGGCTCGTCTCGCCGCTGACGCTCGGCAGCCTCATAGCGGCGGCGGTGCTGTTCTGGCTGCTGGTGCGCCGCGAGACCTCGACCGCCTCGCCGCTGATCTCGCCGCGCCTGTTCGGCAGCCTCGGCTTCTGCTGCGGCGCCATCGGGGTCGGGCTCGCCTATGCGCTGCTCTACGGCACCTTCTTCCTGATGTCCTTCGCGCAGGAGCACGGCTTCGGCGAGAGCCCGGCGGAAGCCGGCTTCCGGCTCGCCATCATCCCCGCCGCGATCGGCCTCGTCGCCCCGTTCAGCCAGGATGTCGCCCGCCGGCTCGGGGCGGGGCGGGTCGGCATCGCCGGCATGGCGTGCTGCCTGTTGGGCGTCGGGCTGATGATCCTGGCGGTGGGCGATCCCGCCCATCACCGCGCCTTCGACACGGTGGCCTTCCTGCTCATCGGCACCGGGCTCGGCATCTTCATCGCGCCGAACAACACCGCGGCGATCGGCGCGCTGCCGCCCGAACTCTCCGGCCCCGCCGGCTCGCTGATCAACCTGATGCGCGCGCTCGGCACCAGCCTCGGCGTGGCGAGCGGGGCGACCATGCTGGCCTGGCGGCTCGATGTCGCCGGCGGCAGCGGCGCCGACTGGATGAGCGTCGGCGCGCAGGGGCTGCTCGACGCCGTGCGCGGCAGCTTCCCCGTGCTCGCCGTCCTCGCCATCGCCGCCGCGCTCGCCGCACGGGTCGCCGCCACCCATGTCCTGCCGCCGCGCACGGCGTGAGCGCCGGTCAGAGCAGCGGGTCGACGATGGCGGCGAACTGCTCGATCGTCATGAAGCCCTGATGCTTCTGCCCGTTGACGAAGAAGCTCGGCGTCGCCGAAACGCCCGCGACCGAGCCGTTGCGGGCGATGGTGATGATGTCCTCCTGCAGCTTCGGGTCGGCGAGGCAGGCCTCGAACTGCTGCGACGTCATGCCGGTGCCCAGGACGACGCCGCGCAGCCCCTCCAGCGGGTTGGGCGCGTGCGCCCACGCATCGTCGTTGCGGTAGAGCGTGTCGATCACCTCGTACCATTTGTCGCCCGAGCAGCGGGACAGCATGAAGCCGGCCATCGCCACCCGGTCCAGCGGGAACTCGCGCAGGATGAAGCGCACCTTGCCGGTGTCGACATAGCGCGCCTTCACCGCCGGCCACGTCTTCACATGGAAGTCGCGGCAGTGGTGGCAGGTCAGCGAGGCATATTCGATCACGGTGACCCGGGCGTCGGGCGAGCCGAACACCCGCTCCGGCAGCGGGCCGGGCTCGGCGAGGATCTTGTCCGCCATGCGCTGGGCGCCCGCGCGCTGCGGCAGCAGCGGCAGCGCGAGCGCGGCGAGGGCGAGAAGCGAGCGGCGATTCATGGCGATGCTCCGGCTGACGTTGCGACACTGTGCAACCTCCAGCCGCTGGAGGAGCAAGGGGGCCTGGTGTCTTTTTCGGATGCCGCCGGCGCGGGGCCGTGCGGCCGCGTGACGATTTGCCCTTTTCAGCACAAGGCGTTGGCCCTATTGAAAAGCGCCCAACAATGAAGGTCGTGATGATGCCGAACACGGCGCAGTCCCGTGCCGCGCGAGGCGGGCCGGTGCGTTCCCGGAGTTCCGTCTGCATGATGCGGCCGATCCCGGCCGGGCGGGGCGCGGCGCGATGAACCACGACGTCGCCCTCATCTCGACCATCGCCATGGGCTTCGTCGTGGCGTTCTGCTTCGGCTTCCTCGCCATACGCCTGCGGCTGCCGCCGCTGGTGGGCTATCTGGTCGCGGGCATCGTGCTCGGCACCTCGACGCCGGGTTTCGTCGCCGATGCCGGCATGGCCGGCCAGCTCGCCGAGGTCGGCGTCATCCTGCTGATGTTCGGCGTCGGCCTGCATTTCTCGGCGGCCGACCTCATGGCGGTGCGCTCCGTCGCCATCCCCGGGGCGATCGCGCAGATCGCCGTCGCCAGCATCATGGGCCTCGTGCTGGCGGAATTTTGGGGCTGGAGCTTCGGGTCCGGCCTCATCTTCGGCTTCAGCCTGTCGGTGGCGAGCACGGTGGTGCTGCTGCGCGCGCTCGACGAGCGCAACGCCGTCGGCTCGACGGTCGGGCGCATCTCGGTCGGCTGGCTCATCGTCGAGGATCTCGCCACCGTGCTGGCGCTGGTGCTGCTGCCGGCGATGGCGGGGCTGCTTGGCGGCCATGCCCCCGGCGGCCACGGCGAGGAAGCGGTCGCGCAGGGCGGGGCCGGGCTGGCGCTCACCCTCGCCATCACGCTCGGCAAGGTCGGCGCCTTCGTGGCGCTGGCGATGCTGCTCGGCCCGCGCGCCGTGCCGTGGCTGCTGAAGCAGGTGGCCCGCACCGGCTCGCGCGAACTGTTCACGCTGGCGGTGCTCGCCGTCGCGCTCGGCATCGCCTATGGCTCGGCCGCGGTGTTCGGCGTTTCCTTCGCGCTCGGCGCCTTCTTCGCCGGCGTGGTGCTCAGCGAATCGCATTTCAGCCATCGCGCCGCGGCGGAATCGCTGCCGCTGCAGGATGCCTTCGCGGTGCTGTTCTTCGTCTCCGTGGGCATGCTGTTCGATCCCTCGATCCTGATCCACCAGCCGCTGTCGGTGGCGGCGGTGCTGGCGGTGATCGTGATCGGCAAGTCGCTCGCCGCCTTCCTCATCGTGCTCGCGCTGGGCTATCCGGCGGCGACGGCGCTGGCGGTGTCCGGCGCGCTGGCGCAGATCGGCGAATTCTCCTTCATCCTCGCCGGTCTCGGCATCGCCACCGGGCTGCTGACGGCGGAGGCGCGCGACCTCATCCTCGCCGGCGCGCTGCTGTCCATCACCCTCAACCCGCTCGTCTTCGCCGTGGTCGACAAGGTGCTGCCGAAGGTGAAGCTGATGGGCGGCGCGAATGCCTATGGCCGCGATCGCCTCGCCGCGCTCGAGGTGCGGCTGGAGGAGACCAGCAAGCGGCAGGCCGAGCGCGAGGCCGAGCACAGCCTGCAGATCCAGCAACTGGTCGACCGCTTCCCGATCTTCGCCTCGCTCGATTCGCATGGCCGCGAGGATCTTCTGCTGCTGTTCAACCCGCGCAGCGGCGCGCCGGGCGTCCGGCTGATCCGCAAGGGCGACCGGCCGGACGCCGCCTATTTCATCTCCAGCGGCGCGGTGCAGGTGTCCGTGGGCGGGCGCAACATCCGGCTCGGGCCCGGTGATTTCTTCGGCGAGATGGCGCTGCTGAGCGGCGCCCGCCGCACCGCCGACGTCACCTGCATCGACTATTGCGAATTCCTCGTGCTCACCCGGCGCGACTTCCAGTCCTTCGTGGCCAAGCACCCGGAACTGCGCGAAGGGCTGAACAAGGTCGCCGCCGAGCGCGAGGCGATGAACCGCCAGGGCTGATCGGACGAGGCTGATCGGGCGAGGCTGATCGGGCGGCCCCCGGCGCGGGTCATCGGCCCCGCCGGGGCCTGACTTTAAAGCCCTCCACAGGCGTCATCCCGGAACGGCCGCAGGCCGTATCCGGGATCGCGTGGGTATTCTGGCGGAGGATCCCGGCTTTGCGCCTGCGGCTCCGGCCGGGATGCAGGCGGTCCGGGGGGGCTCGCAGGGCAGTCGCTCAGGCGAGGTATTTGCGGAACCAGGCGAGGGTGCGCTCCCAGGCGAGCGTCGCCGCCGCCTCGTCGTAGCGCGGCGTCGTGTCGTTAAAGCCCTCCACAGGCGTCATCCCGGAACGGCCGCAGGCCGTATCCGGGATCGCGTGGGTATTCTGGCGGAGGATCCCGGCTCTGCGCCTGCGGCTCCGGCCGGGATGACGGCGGTCCGGGGGGCCTCGCAGACCAGTCGCTCAGGCGAGGTATTTGCGGAACCAGGCGAGGGTGCGCTCCCAGGCGAGCGTCGCCGCCGCCGCGTCGTAGCGCGGCGTCGTGTCGTTGTGAAAGCCGTGATTGGTGCCGGGATAGACATGGGCCTCGTAGGTCTTGCCCTGCTCTCTCAGCGCCGCCTCATAGGCCGGCCAGCCGGCATTGATGTTGGGGTCGGTCTCGGCATAGTGCAGCAGCAGCGGCGCCTTGATCCGCGCCACGTCCTCCGCCTTCGGCTGGCGCCCGTAGAAGGGCACGGCGGCCGCGAGCTCGGGATAGGCCACCGCCGCCGCGTTCGACACGCCCCCGCCATAGCAGAAGCCGACGATGCC
This sequence comes from Ancylobacter terrae, assembly GCF_045108345.1. Taxonomy (NCBI): domain Bacteria; kingdom Pseudomonadati; phylum Pseudomonadota; class Alphaproteobacteria; order Hyphomicrobiales; family Xanthobacteraceae; genus Ancylobacter; species Ancylobacter terrae. The sequence goes on along the minus strand of NZ_JBJGXH010000001.1, from coordinate 2,571,210 downwards.
GACCTTGCCGGTGGTGGCGCTGTCGGCGCGCAGATACTCCACCGCCGCGAAGAAGTCGTTCATCAGCTTCTGCGGGTCGACCTTGGCCTGCAGCTCGCGGCCCTTCTCGTCATTGCCGGGATAGCCGCCGACCGAGGTCAGCCCATCCGGGGCCAGCGCGATGAAGCCGGCCTTGGCGAGGCGCCGCGCGACATCCTCGATATAGGGGTTCAGCCCGCGATTCTCGTGCACCACCACGATCGCCGGCAGTTTGCCCGCCACCTTGGCCGGGCGCACCAGATAACCCTTCACCTCGCCATGCCCGTTCGGGGAGGGGTAGGTGATATACTGCGCGACGATGTCGGGATCGCTCGCCGGCACCTGCTGGGCCAGCGCGTAGTCGGGGCTCAGCGTAGCGAGCAGCGCCGCCGCCGTCATCCCGCCCACCGCGAATTTGCCGGCGCGGTCGAGGAATTCGCGCTTGGTGATGCGGCCATGCGCATAGAAGTCGTAGAGTTCGAGCAGTTCGGGCGGAAAATCCGCCGCCGTCAGCCGCCGCGATCCCGCCGGCTCGATCTTCGCCACTGCCGCCTCGTTCATTCCCGTTCCTCCCGCTGTCCCTGACGACGCAGCGTCATCCTAAGGCCGCGGCGCGGGGCGGCGCCCTTCAAGTCTGTGCGAGCGGAGCGGGCAGGGCCCGCGCTCTCGCCCGCAGTCTGTGCGAGCGGGGAGGGCGCTTCTCTCCGAGCCGGGGGGCGCGCCCCGCCCGACTCGCCGGCGTCGAGCCGCTGCGCGCGCCATTGCCCGGGCGAATCAGCCCTTCAGCAGCCGCGAGGCATCGTCGAGGGCCTTGCCGCACGCCGCGGCATCGCCGCGCGCATCGGCCTGCCGGGCGGTGTCGAGCGCGTTGCCGAGGTCGCGCGCGGCGTTGCCGGCCGCCGCGTTGTCGCCCGCCTGCGCCGCCGTCGGCGCGCCTTGCGTCTGCGCGCGCACGTCGCCGGGCGAGGTCGCGCGGTTGCCGACCGCCGCGTTCATCGAACTGGTGCCCCCGGTGCCGGGAGCCTCCCCGGCCTTCGGCACCTCGCGCGGCGTCGCCGGAACGCTGCCGGTGACGTCGCCGGAGGTGGCCGCGGTCGGGCCGGAGCCGGCATCCGACGTGGCGAGCGTCTTTTCCATCGCGGCGATGCGTTCGGTGCAGGGCCCGGCCAGCGCCGGGCCGCAGAGCAGCGTCAGGGACAGGGCGATCAGGCTCGTTTTCATGGCGTTTCCTCCGCGCGATCCAGGGTTGTCGTTGCCCGGACAAGGCGTGAGGCGAGCCGACGGTTCCATGGCGGAGCGCGAAAGGGAGGCCCGTACCGCTGCCGGCGGGCGATCGGTATCGCTGTCCGTCGCCGGTACACCCGCGCGCCGGACGCCCGTCGCCGGGAGGGTCAGTCCCGCCGCCGCTTGCGCTTGCGCACCGGCTTGTTGTCGTTGGCCGCCATCACCCACTGGAACATGCGGGCGAGGAAATAGGGCATCCACCGGGGCGCGACGGAGTAGGGATTGGAGTCCGGCAGATAGCCGCCCCGCTTCTTCGAGGTCTCCATTTCGCGCCGGATGCGCGATCGATCGTCGCTCTTGCCCATTGCCAAGGAACCCCCGCAAGGCGTCGCACCGACTCAAACCTAGGGGAACGCATCCCCGTGAACAATGCCGCGCGTCAGCGGGCACCCCGGCACCGCGAGACGCGGTTCCCGATTAGCGGCAGAACATCTTTGGGGGTGCGTGGTACAGCTGGGTGGGCTCGAACCACCGACCTCCGGTTCCACAGACCGGCGCTCTAACCAACTGAGCTACAGCTGCGTGCCCAAGACGGCGCGGAACCTACTTGGGCCGCCGCCGCTTTGCAAGGCCATTGCGCGCCCTGTGGGCAACACCGTCGCGCCCGGTCGCGCAGGCCTTCCCGGTACGGTCCGGCCGCGCGCCCCTGCCGCGCTGGCACGGTTTCTGTATGCTCTCCCGCGCCGGCCCCCGCCGGCAGCACAGGAACCGCCCGCATGCCGCGTGACGCCGCCCCGTCCCCCGAAGCCACCGCGCCCGATCCCGGCGCTTTCCTCGATGCCGGCCTGGCGCTGGTCGGGCTGCCGCTGGAGCCGGAGCTGCGCCCACGGGTGCTGATGCATCTCGCCATCGCGGTCGAGCTCGCCGGCCTCATCACCGCTTTCCCGCTCTCCGACGAGGCGGAGCCCGCCCCGGTGTACCGCCCGTGAACGCCACACCCGTCACCACCATGCCCGATCCCGCCGATGCGCTTGCCATCGCGCGCGCCGTCCGCGCCGGCCGCGTCACCGCCCGCGCCGTCACCGAAGCCTGCCTCGCCCGCATCGCCGCGGCCGACCCGGTGCTCAACGCCTTCACCGAGGTCACCGCCGCCCGCGCGCTGACCGAGGCCGCTGCGATCGATCGGGCGATCGTGGCGGGCGAGACCGTCGGCCCGCTCGCCGGGGTGCCCTATGCCGTCAAGAACCTGTTCGATCTCGAGGGCGTGGCGACGCTCGCCGGCTCGAAGATCAACCGCGCCCACGCTCCCGCCCCGCGAGACGCCGCGCTGGTGGAGCGCATGGCCGCCGCCGGGGCGGTCTGCGTCGGGGCGCTGAACATGGGCGAATACGCCTATGATTTCACCGGCGAGAACCTGCATGAGGGCCCCTCGCGCAACCCGCACGATCCCGCCCACATGTCGGGCGGCTCCTCCGGCGGCTCCGGCGCGGCGGTGGGCGGCAAGCTGGTGCCGATCGCGCTCGGCTCCGACACCAACGGCTCGATCCGCGTGCCCTCGTCCTTCTGCGGCACCTTCGGCATCAAGCCCACCTATGGGCGGCTGTCGCGGGCGCGCAGCTTCCCCTTCGTGGCGAGCTTCGATCATCTCGGCCCCTTCGCCCGTTCGACCGCCGATCTCGCCGCCGCTTACGATGCGATGCTCGGCCCCGACCCGGACGATCCCGCCAGCGCCGACCGCCCCGCCGAGCCGGTGAGCGCCGCGCTGGCCAAGGGCGCGCAGGGGCTGCGCATCGGCGTGCTCGGCGGCTGGTTCGCCCGCGCCGGCACGCCGCAGGCCTATGACGCCGTCGCCCGCGCCGCCGCCGCGCTCGGTGCCACGGGGACGGTCGAGTTCCCCGAGGTCGAGCGCGCCCGGGCCGGCGCCTATCTCATCTCCATGGCCGAGGGCGCCGCGCTCCATCTCGACCGGCTGCGCGAGCACCCGGCCGATTTCGATCCGGCGGTGCGCGAGCGCCTGCTCGCCGGCGCCGTGCTGCCGGGCATCTGGATCGCCAAGGCGCAGAAGTTCCGCCGCTGGTACCGCGACCGCGTCGCGGCGCTGTTCGCGGATTGGGACGTGCTGATCGCCCCGGCGACGCCGGTGCCCGCGCCGCTGATCGGCCAGAAGACCTTCGTGCTGGACGGCAAGGAAATGCTGGTGCGGCCGAATATCGGCATCTACACCCAGCCGCTCTCCTTCATCGGCCTGCCGGTGGTCGCCGCGCCGATCCCCGGCGGCGGCCCGCTGCCGATCGCGGTGCAGCTCGTCGCCGCGCCCTGGCGGGAGGAAGCCGCCTTCCGCGCCGCCGCCGCGCTGGAAGCCGCCGGCGTCGCCTTCGCCCCCGAGCCGGTGGCGTAGGGGAGGGGCCGGCGACCGTCTGGAAGCCGGCCCCGAGACCTTATCCCGGAACGGCCGCAGGCCGTATCCGGGATCGCGTGGGTGCCCTGGCCAGCGATCCCGTATCCGCGATCGCATCCAGCATGGCGAGCGATCCCGGCTCTTCGCCTACGGCTCCGGCCCGGATGACGGTGCTTCGAGGGAAGGCGCCGACAGGTTCTCGGGAGCATGGCGACAGCAAGACGTCCTGAAGGATGCTGAAGCAGGTTACAGCCCTCCGGCCCCTCAATGGAGACGCTGCCATGGCGGTAGCAGGCGCCCCGCCTTGCCGGTAGTCTCGGCGTCGGGCAGCGGCGCGGCCGGGCGGGCGAGAGAGCGTGATGAGTGGCGAGACGGGCCGCGAGGGGCCGGCCGAGATCGAGCGGGACGCGGGGCTGCGCCCGCACGCCGAGCGGATGAACAGCACGGACGGGCTGACCTATTTCAAATCCATCCTCGACCTCGCCGAAAGCACCGACCGCTTCCTGTTCGAGATCACCCGCAACAACCTGTTCGCCTTCGGCGCGCTCAGCGTCTTCTGCACGACCAGCATCTTCGACCTCACCAAGGACATCCAGTTCACCATCGTGGTGCTGTGCGTCTCGGCGATCGTCATCTCCATCGGGTCGGCGATACTGACCGTCTACTATTACGACTGGTCGGTTTTTCTCTACGACAAGGCGTGGATGATCGAGAAGGCGTGGCTGCGCGGCAAGCGCGGCGACGTGCTGGCGGAGGAATTGCGCGAGAAGGCCAACCCCGGCCGCCCGCGCGTGCCCCGGCCGGCCTGGCTGCCGCAGGTGAAATGGCCGCGCGGCTTCTATTTCTGGGCGAACCTCATGCCGGGCCTCGCCGCCGGCGGCCTGCTGGCGGCGGTCGCCTTCGGGTTCATCCATTTCTGAAACCGGCGGTGCCGCGCGGCGGGCATGGGGGCGCCGGATGGAGCCGACCGGCGCGCGAGGGGCGCATGACGCGCATCGTCCGCCGCATCGTTCATCGCATCGGTCTGATCGGTCCGGATCGCACTCACCATCCACCTCACCGCACTGACTGGGTCAGTGCGGAAACGGCCTCAATCGCGGCGGAAGGCGATGTTGCCGATGAAGCCGATCAGCAGCGCGCCGAGCGCGGTGGCGAGGCCGTAGAACACGCTGTGATCGCGCGCCGCGACCGCGACCGTTTCCTCGAAATCGGTTTTCCCGACCGTGAAGGAGGCGAAGCCGCGCCCGATCATCTCTTTGTTCTGGAACAGCTTTACGGAAACCTCATAGGTCCCGACCGGCGCCGTTCCGGGGATCGGGATCGCCGCCCGGAACACATGCGGGGCGATGAAGGCGACCCCCGCGGTACGCTCGTAGTAGAGGCCCTGCGCCTCCTTCACCCGCAGGAACGCCTGCCGGAACGGGTCGTGCGGCACGACATCGGCAAAATCGGTCCCGATCCGCTGCAGGAAGCGGTTGTCCGCCAGCCCCAGCTGCTCCTGCCGGCGCGTCTCGGCGTCGGCGATTTCGCTGACGGGACGGTTACTTAGCACGGCGAGATAGGCGGGCGCGCCGAGGAAGGCGCGGCTGTCGACGTTCATCCAGAGCCCGAAGCGCGGCTCCTTGCGGCGGGTGACGAAGTCACGCCCCGGGCCCCGCACGGTCACCACGGCGTCGAGCGGGGCGTCGGCGGGAACGAGGTCGCCCGGGACCACGCCGAACAGCACGAGGTCGTCGCCGGTGAAGCTGGAGGTGATGGTAACGCGTTGTTTCGAAAGGGAAAGGACGAGATCGTCCGCCCGCGCCGGCAGGGCGCCGACCGCCGCCGCGGCGAGACCGGCGAGCAGGACGAGGCGGGCGATCATCGCGCCGCCTCGTCGATCGCGACTGAGTAGGGGTCGGCCGGCGGCATGATCTGGTCGTAGGCGACCCGCAGCCCCACCATCAGCACCAGCAGCCCCAGCAGCAGCCGCAGGTGCTCGGCCCGCACCGACTGCCCGGCGCGGGCGCCGAACTGCGCCCCGATCGTCCCGCCAACCATCAGAACCAGCGCGAGAATCGCGTCCACGGTCTGGTTCGCGACAGCATGCATCACCGTCGCCGCGACCATGGTCACGAGGGTCAGCAGCAGCGAGGTGCCGATCGCCGTGAGGGTCGGCACCCGCAGCAGGTAGATCAGCGCCGGCACCAGGATGAAGCCGCCGCCGATGCCCATCAGCGCGCCGAGAAGGCCGATGACGAGGCCGATCGCGACCACCGGGATGATCGAGACATAGATGCGCGACTGCCGGAACCGCACCTTGAACGGCAGCCGCGTGAACCAGGCGTGCGTGCCGGGCCGGCGGACCTGCGCCGGGCCGCCCGTGCGGCTGCGGATCAGCGCGCGCACGCCCTCGATCACCATCAGCGACCCGATCGTACCGAGCAGCGTGATGTAGGACAGCGCAATCACCAGATCGAGCTGACCGTACTGACGCAACCACCGGAACGCCAAAACACCTATCATAGTACCGGTAAAGCCGCCTGCCGTCAGCAGAAAACCAAGTTTCAGGTCGACCATCCGTCGACGCATGTAGGTCAACGTTCCCGAGAAGGATGACGCCGCCATGTGCGTCGACACGGTAGCGACGGCGACGGCCGGCCCTATGCCGAGAAACACCAGCAGGGGTGTCATCAGGAAGCCGCCACCGACGCCGAACATGCCCGAGATGAAGCCCACCGCCATGCCGAGCGCCAGCAGGGTGAAGATGTTCAGCGGGATTTCGGCGATCGGCAGATAGATGGTCACGGGATGGAGCCAACGACCGCTGTGGAGCACTGCCGACCGCTTTAGCAGCATTTTTGCCGATGCGCGGCCTTTCCCTTCGATCGGACGTGAACGTTCGCCGGACGCCCTCCGACCTGACGTTGGGTTTCGGTGCTGGCGCGAGGTATTGGCAGCGACCGCACTGCAACACGCAGTCTGAAGCGAGGATAATGTAGTATTATAATGTTACACTCAAATGGATTTCAGAAATATTTGAAGATAGGGCATAGGAGCTGACTTAACGTTATCGCCCGCCATGTTAGCGTGACATCCGTCAACGGGCCCGATCGAGGCCTGGTTCATCGTGGGAGGAGTCAATGTCCTATACACGGCGCCGCAGCCAAGCGGCGGCTGGAATCTTGGCGTGGGCGCTCGCGGGTGTGGCGCTTCCCGCTTTCGCCCAATCCACCGACAACATGGAAAAGCTGTCCAACTTCCAGTCGACCGGCGCGTCGATGGAGATGGAGACGGTGCCGCAGACCGGTCCCCGCGCAGCGGCGTTCAACAAGACGCTCGCGGGCATCAAGCTGCCCGACGGGTTCAAGATTTCGCTCTATGCCATCGTGCCGGATGCGCGCGAGATGGCGGTCGGCCCCAATGCCGGCGTCGTCTTCGTCGGAACCCGCAAGTCCAAGGTCTGGGCGGTGACCGACCGCGACAAGGACCGCGTGGCCGACGAGGTCAAGGTGTTCGCGCCCTCCGTGCAGTTCAAACTGCCGAATGGCGTGTGCTTCTCGAAGGACGGTTTCCTGTTCGTGGCCGAGCAGAACCGCGTCCTGCTGTTCCCGGCCGCCGAGTTCTTCTACGAGGGGCCCGATGTCGCCGCCTTCAACGTGGTGAAGCAGGGCGATCTGATTCCCAAGGCGGAAGAGTCCTACAACCACACCGCCCGCATCTGCCGCATCGGGCCGGACGACAAGCTCTATGTGAGCCTTGGCCAGCCCTTCAATGTCTTCCCGCCCGAGAAGATGGATCTCTACAACAAGGTCGGCATCGGCGGCATCGTGCGGTTCGATCGCGACGGCAAGAACCGCGAAGTTTATGCCACCGGCATTCGCAACTCCGTGGGCATGGATTTCAACCCGAAGGACAAGACCCTGTGGTTCACCGACAATCAGGTGGACGGGATGGGCGACGACATCCCACCGGGCGAGCTCAACCGCGCGGTGAAGGCCGGACAGACCTTCGGGTTCCCCTATTACGGCGGCGGCAGCGTCCGCACCGTCGAGTACAAGGACCAGACTCCCCCGGCCGATGCCGTGAAGCCCCAGATCGAGATGGCGGCACATGCTGCCGATCTTGGCATGGCGTTCTACACCGGCAGCCAGTTCCCGGCGAAATACCGCGGCGGCATCTTCTCGGCGCAGCATGGCTCATGGAACCGCACCAAGCCGGTCGGCGCGCGGGTCATGTTCACCACGCTGAACGACGACGGCACCGCCAAGAGCACGGAACCCTTCGCCGAGGGTTGGCTGACGGCCAATGGCGAATATCTCGGGCGCCCCGCCTCGGTGGCGGTGCTGAATGACGGTTCGCTGCTGGTCTCCGACGATATGGCCGGTGCGATCTATCGCATCTCCTACGGCAACAACTGACAGTCGCTACGCGTATCCCGGCCGCCGGCATGGGCCCGGCGGTCGGGGGGCGAGCGCGGGAAATCGTGATGAAGACCGTATCTGCGTTTCTGACGGGATTGCTCGTCACGGCCGCACTCGCGGCGGGCCTGCCTTCCCGCGCATGGGCCGGCGACCCCGTGGCCGGTCGCGCCGCGGCGTCCGGTCAGTGTGCCGTGTGCCACGGCGCCAACGGCATGTCCCAGCATCCCGAGGCGCCGAACCTCGCCGGGCAGGTCGAGATGTATCTCGTCAAGGCGCTGGAGGATTTCCGTTCCGGCGCCCGCAAGAACGAGATGATGACCGTCGTCACGCAGAACATCACCGACGACGCCATCGCCAATCTCGCCGCCTGGTATGCATCGATCGAGATCAGCGTGAAGGAGCAGCCCTGAGCTGAGCCGCAAGCGCCATGACAATATCTTCAAGGCCGCGCAACAGGGCCGGAAGACCGATTCCAGCCCGCACCGGAGGCGGTATGTGTACAAAAACGGCGCGGGCCGGGCGTCCTCTCGCTCCTACGCTGGCGTAGGCACGATAGGCGAGGGCATTGCACAGGTAGCGCCCGGCGTCGCGCGAGAGGCCCGCGGGAAGGCGGGCCAATCGCAGAGCGTGGAGCAGGGCTGCCGGTAGCGCCGCGCAGGGCCGTCGCCCCGGACCGCCGGTCACCAGCGCCCGCCCCGGCGCGTGACGTCGCGCGGCATCCGGCGAACGCGAGGCGGCATTCGCGGCCCACAGCTCGATGGAGACATGCCGCCGTCGCGCGGCAAGGCCCAGCATCAGGACGATATCGGGCCGCGACGCTGCGAGATGGGCATCGAACGCGTCGAGTATCGCCCACTCGGTCGGCAATATGCGGGACTCGACATGGATCCCGCGGGATATGAGACGGCGCCGCCGTGCCATCTCACGGGCAAGGGTGCTGGTGGGATTGACCGGCGCGCCCGGAAAACGTCCGAAGCCGGTCACCAGCACGCGCATCGGCTAGCCGACCTCCCGGCCGCGTGTCCCGGTACCGATCGCTTGAAGCAGGGCCGCTTCGAGTTCGTTCAGTTGGAAGGGCTTGCCGAGGCGCGGAAGTTGCCGCCATTCCTCAGGGAACGAGGCATCGTCATAGCCGCTCGCGAACACGAACGGGATTGCCCGTGCCGCGAGCGCATGAGCGACATCATAGCTGCGCTGGCCGCCCACATTCACGTCGATCAGGGCGGCATCGATGCGGACGGTTTCGGCCGCGATGAAGGCCAGAGCCTCGTCGACCCGGCTGGCCGTCGACACGGCCTCCGCTCCCAACTCCTCGATCATGGCCTCGACCATCATCGCCACCAAAGGCTCGTCCTCCAGAATGAAGATCCTGCAGCCGTTCAGTGGCTGACGGGCGTCGAAACTCATCGTATTCGGTCTTTCCGCGACATGCATGGATTCAGCCCCGTTCATCGGCCGTGACCGATGCGGGCAGTGGGATAACATTACCGGTTCCGTCGCCCGCGGCACCGTCATTTGACGTATTGTCCGGCGGTGGTCACAGGCGAAGCCCCAGCGCGATCTCCTCGGCCGCGCGCGAAGGCGCCAGCCGGCCGGCTGCGACGTCCGTCTCGATCACCGGAATCCGGGCGCGCAGTACCGGGTCGTCGCGCAGGCGGGCACGCAGGCGCTCGTCGAGCAGGGTCCACATCCACTTCACCTGCTGCTGGCTGCGCCGGGCGGTCCGCGCGCCAGCGGCCTGCGACCGTTCACGGTGGAGCCGAATTTGGCTCCAGAGGTCGGCGATCCCCTCGCCGGTCAGGCCGGAATAGGTCAGCACCGGCGGCGACCAATGCGGCTCGCGACCGCCGAGCACATGCAAGGCGGCGCGATACTCGCCCGCCGCGGCGAGCGCGCGGGAGCGGTTGTCGCCATCGGCCTTGTTCACCGCAACGATGTCCGCGAGTTCCAGCACGCCCTTCTTGATTCCCTGCAACTCATCGCCCGCACCGGGCAGCATCAAGACGAGGAACGTATCGGTCATGTCGCAGACCGCCGTTTCCGATTGGCCGACACCCACGGTCTCGACCAGCACCACATCGAACCCTGCGGCCTCGCACAGCAGCAGAGTTTCGCGTGTCCGCGCCGCGACACCTCCGAGGGATAAACCCGCCGGTGAGGGGCGCACATAGGCGTGCGGTTCCGTCGCCAGCCGCGCCATGCGGGTCTTGTCGCCGAGGATCGATCCGCCTGTGCGGGAGGAGGAAGGATCTACCGCAAGCACGGCGAGACGATGGCCGCAACCGATCAGATGATGGCCGAGGGCGTCGATCGTGGTCGACTTTCCCACCCCCGGCACCCCGGTGACTCCCACGCGTATGGCGTTGCCGGTGTAGGGAAGAATTGCCTGCAGCAACGCGTCGGCGCTCTCGCGATGCTCCGCCTTCCGCGATTCCACCAGCGTGATGGCGCGCGCCAGGCTCGCCCTCCGCCCCTGCAGCACGCCGTCGACGAGGTCGCGGTAATCGGATCTGGGCGCGTTCATGCCGGCAGGTTTCCGCTGCCGGCTGGGCTGCTGATGAGGCGGACTGGCGGAATGGATCGAATTCCGGACTGGGGCGTTATCGAAGCGATGCTAGCAGCCAGTACGGTACCTGACGAGGCGCCGCAATTGACCATTCGACAGGAGACAAAGTCATGAACTGGGACCGCATCGAAGGTAACTGGAAGCAGGTCAAGGGTCAGGTGCGCCAGCAGTGGGGCAAGCTGACCGATGACGACCTCGCCCGCATGAACGGCAAGCGGCAGGAACTGGAAGGCGTGCTTCAGGAGCGCTACGGCTTGGCCAAGGACGAGGCCAACCGCCAGATCGACGACTGGGCCAATCGCTTCAAGATGTGATGAGGATTCGGCCGGCCCTCCCCGTCTGCGGGGAGGGCGCTGCGCCGTCAGTTTCCCGTGTGCGCGAAGTCCCAGTAAAGCTCGCGCGCGCGCCGGAACAGCGGGCCGGGCTGCAGCGAGCGATCATCGACGCGGGTGATCGGCACCACCTTCGAATAGTTGCCGGTCGAGAATACCTCGTCGGCCCGCTGGAAATCGCTCCACCGTAGCGGAATCTCGCGCACCTCGATACCATCCCCGCGCATCAGCTCGATGGCCCGCGACCGCGTGACGCCGGCGAGGAAGGTGCCATTCGAGGCGGGAGTGAAGACCACGCCGTCGCGGGCCATGAAGACATTGGCCGTCGCAAGCTCGGCAACGTTGCCGAGGAAATCGCACAGCGCGGCGTTGTCGAAACCGCGACGATTCGCATCCGTCAGGGCACGGCCGTTATTGGGATAGAGGCAGCCGGCCTTCGCGTCCGTCATCGCACATTCCAGCGTCGGCCGACGGAACGGGGACAGCGTGATCGACATGCCGGTCGGCTGGGGCATCGGCGCCTCATAGAGGCTGAGGCACCATTGGGTCGACGCGGGATCGGCCTCGACCGTGCGGGCGCCCCCGGACTCGGCCCAGTACATGGGGCGGACGTAAAGCGCCCGGTCGGCCGGAAAGCGCCGCATGCCTTCCCAGGCGAGTTCAACCCAGCGCTCGACCGGAACGGTGGCCTGAAGACCCATGGCCACGGCCGAGCGGTTGACGCGGGCCATGTGCCGTTCGAGGTCCGGCATCACACCTTCAAAGGCGCGCGCGCCGTCAAAGACCGAGGTGCCCAGCCAGGCCGCGTGGGTGCGCACGCCCATGATGGGAACATTGCCCTCGCGCCAGTCTCCATCGAAGAACGTCCATGTCGGAGACCAGTTTGCCGCTGCCATCGTGCTCGCTCCAATCCTTGGTGCGGACACCATAGACCGGCGCATCGCCGGGTGGCCACAGCCGTTCGCCCACATGGCCTGCCGCGGGTTCGGACCGCGGCAAGTCGTTGCGAAGGGCGCCGGCTCCGTCGTCTCGACCGATCACTCGATCACGGAACGGAGCCGGCCGGCACGCGCCCCCCGGCCGTGCCGTTGGCGTCTGTCAGCGGTCTCGATAACGAGGACGCGCCGACGAAAAGGCGGATGCGAAGCGGGGCGGAGACAGTTGTGGCGAGGCTATGGCGCGTTGGCGGGGAGGCAGGCTCGTGGACGATCCCGGCCAGCGTCGAGCACCTGAAACTCCGAAAACGACCATCGCTACGCAGGCTCCGGAGGGTCCATGGGCCGATCGGGAAGCAGAGACCGCTGCCGGTCGCCGTCGTTGATGAGCCAAACGCTAGCGGCCGCGGACTGAACGACTTCTGACACGGTCGTTCAGCCACAATTCATGCAGCGTTTCATGGAAAAGCCGAGCTCGCGCCACAATTGCCGCGAATCGCGATGGCCCATGCGTCGGTGAGGCACCGCGCACGGCGCCTTGCGAGTGGTCAGACGTGACGCTTCGGGTGCGGCCTATGAGGCGAGCGCGGCCAGAATCCGCACCCAGCTGCGGATGCCTTTGTGGAACGAGGTGAGGTCGTATTTCTCGTTCGGTGAGTGGATGCGGTCGTCCTCCAGCGAGAAGCCGACGAGCAGCGTGTCCTGGCCCAGCACTTTCCTGAACTGGCCGACGATCGGGATCGAGCCGCCCGAGCCGATCACCACGGCGGGTCGGCCCCATTCCGCCGCCAGCGCGGCCGAGGCGGCGCGCAGGTCCGGGCTGTCGTGGTTCACCGCCACGGCCGGGTTGCCCTCGCCGCCCTTGAACTCGACCGAGCAGTCCGCCGGAATTCGGGCGCGGAAGAAGGCCCGCACCGCATCGCGGACATGAGCGGGATTCTGGTCGGCGACCAGGCGGCAGGAGATCTTGGCGGTGGCGATCGAGGGAATCACCGTTTTGCCGCCTTCGCCGATATAGCCGCCCCACATGCCGTTGACCTCGAAGGTCGGGCGGGCGCAGGTCAGCTCGATGATCGAACGGCCCGTCTCGCCGGCGGGGATCGACAGGCCGATCGGGGAGAGGAACTTCGAAGGCGTCAACCCGAGCGATTCCCACTGCGCCTTCACCGCATCGGGCGTCTCGCGGACGTCGTCATAGAAACCGGGGATGGTGACGCGCCCGTCGGCGTCGTGGACCTCGCCGATGATCTTCGCGAGCACATGCAGCGGGTTACGCGCGGCGCCGCCGTAATAGCCCGAATGCAGGTCGCGATTGGCGGCGTGAACGACGATCTCGTCGTGCACCAGCCCGCGCAGCGACACGGTGATCGCCGGCGTCGCCGCGTCCCACATGCCGGTGTCGCAGACGAGGGCGAGATCGGCGGCGAGCTCGTCCCTGTGCGCGGCGACGAAGGGCGGCAGGTTGAGCGAACCGGATTCCTCCTCGCCCTCCAGCAGGAAGGTGACCTCGACCGGCAGCCTGCCGGTCACCTTCCTGAAGGCCCGGCAGGCCTCGACGAAGGTCATGATCTGGCCCTTGTCGTCGGCCGAGCCGCGCGCGACGATCCGCTTCGTCCCGTCCGGTGCGCTCGCGATGCGCGGCTCGAAGGGCGGGCTCTCCCACAGCGCCAGCGGGTCCACCGGCTGCACGTCATAATGGCCGTAGAACATCACCCGGCGGGCCGCATCGCCGCCGCTGCGGGCGGTGACGACCGGATGGCCGGGCGTCTCGTTCAGCGTCGCGGCGAAACCGAGCGAGCCGAGATCCTCGACCAGCCACTGCCCGGCGCGGCGGCATTCGGCCGCATAGGCGCTGTCGGTCGAGATCGAGGGGATGCGCAGGAAGTCGAACAGCCGCTCGAGGCTGGCGTCGAGATCGGCATCCACGGCGGCGAGGACGCGGTCGAGATCGGCCATGGCTGGCTCCGTTTTCTATTGTTTCCGTCATCCCGGAGGGCCGAAAGCCGATCCGGGAGGGTCCGTGAAAGCGAGAGGTATCCCGGATCCTCGGCTACGCCTGCGGCCGGGATGCTTGATTGTGGGACGGGGCTATTTGCGCGACATGCCGCCGAGCACGCCGCGCAGGATCGCCCTGGTGATCTGGTTGGTCACCTGCGTCGTCACCGAGCGCGCGACCTGCCGCGTGACCTGCTCGCCGACGCTCATGCGGCCGCGGGTCTTGGACGGCGTGCCGAAGATGCCGCCGAGCACGCTGTCGAGGATGCCGCCGCCGCCGGAATCCGCCTCGGCCACCTCCTTGCCGCCGGGCTTGGCCGCCGCGCCGGCCTGCCCCGCCTTGTCGGCGGCCTCCTGCGCACGCTTCGCCAGCATTTCGAAGGCCGATTCGCGATCCTCCGTCGTGTCGTAGACGCCGGCGAGCGGCGAGCGTTCGATCGCCACCTTGCGCAGCTCCGCCGTGATCGGTCCGACCCGGGCGGAGGGCGGGCAGATCAGCGTGCGCTCGACCATGGATGGCGTGCCGTTGCCCTCCAGCATCGAGATCAGCGCCTCGCCCTTGCCGAGTTCGGTGATGACCTGGGCGGTGTTGAGATTCGGGTTCGGGCGGAATGTGTCGGCCGCGGCCTTCACCGCCTTCTGGTCGCGCGGCGTGAAGGCGCGCAGCGCGTGCTGCACCCGGTTGCCGAGCTGGGCGAGCACGCTGTCGGGCACGTCCAGCGGGTTCTGGGTGACGAAATACACGCCGACGCCCTTGGAGCGGATCAGGCGGACCACCTGCTCCACCTTCTGCAGCAGCGCCTTCGGCGCCTCGTTGAACAGCAGGTGCGCCTCGTCGAAGAAGAAGACGAGCTTGGGCTTGTCGGGGTCGCCCACCTCGGGCAGCGCCTCGAACAGCTCGGACAGCAGCCAGAGCAGGAACGAGGCGTAGAGCTGCGGGCTGGCCATCAGCTTGTCGGCGGCGAGCAGGTTGATGGTGCCGTAGCCGGAACGCCGGTCGACCCGCATCAGGTCCGAAATCTTCAGTGCCGGCTCGCCGAAGAACTTGTCGGCCCCCTGATTCTCCAGCACCAGCAGAGCGCGCTGGATGGCACCGACCGTCGCGGCCGAGACGTTGCCATAGGTGGTGGTGAGGCTCGACGCATTCTCGGCCACGAAGGCCAGCATCGCCCGGAGGTCCTTGAGGTCGAGCAGCAGCAGGCCCTGTTCGTCGGCAACACGGAAGACGACGTTGAGCACGCCTTCCTGGATATCGTTCAGGTTCATCAGCCGCGCCAGCAGCAGCGGCCCCATCTCCGATACGGTGGCGCGGACCGGATGGCCCTGCTCCCCGAACAGGTCCCAGAACACGACCGGGAACTCGTCGGGCGTATATTCGACGCCGAGTTCCTCATAGCGGCTGAGGATCCACTCCTGTCCCTCGCCGGGCATGGCGACGCCGGAGAGGTCGCCCTTGATGTCGGAGGCGAAGACCGGCACGCCGGCCCGGGAGAAGCCTTCCGCCAGCGTCTGCAGCGTCACCGTCTTGCCGGTGCCGGTGGCGCCGGTGGCGAGGCCGTGGCGGTTGGCGAGCTTCAGCGTGAGATATTCGGGCTTCACGCTCTTGCCGACATAGATCTTGCCGTCGACGTCACCCGACATGTGAATCTCCCGTGCTCAGGACGCGGCGCCGCCTATAGAGCGCAGGCGGGGCGCGTTCCGCAAGCGGGGGAGGCGGGTGGCGACGTGATCGATTCGCGGCCCTGTGCGCGCGCCGCGCTTGCGTTCGGCGTCGAGCCGCGCAATTTGGGGCCGTCTGCAATGCCCCGGTGACGATATGGCCGCGCTCCAGCCCCCGACGACACGCCGCCTCGATGCGCGCGGACGCACGCTCGATTTCGGCGGGCGGACGCTGATCATGGGCATCCTCAACGTAACGCCGGATTCGTTCTCGGATGGTGGCCGCAGCGCCGCCCTCGCCGACGCCGTCGCGAATGCGCGTCGCCTGGTGGGAGAGGGCGCCGACATCCTCGACATCGGTGGCGAATCGACCCGTCCGGGCCATGTCACGGTGCCGCTTGAGGAGGAACTCGCCCGCGTCCTGCCGGCGCTGGACGCGCTGGCAGGCGACATTGGCGTGCCGATCTCCATCGACACGCAGAAGGCGAAGGTCGCGGAAGCCGCGCTGGCGCGGGGCGCCGCCATCGTCAACGACATCTGGGGCCTGATGGGCGATCCCGACATGGCACGCGTCGTCGCGGCGCACGATGCCGCCATCGTCGCCATGCACAACCGCGATGTCGTCGACCCGGCGCTCGACATCGTCGCCGATGTGATCGGCTTTTTCGAGCGGGCGCTGGAGCGTGCGGCGATCGCCGGCATCCGCGCCGAGCGTATCGTGCTCGATCCCGGCATCGGCTTCGGCAAGACCTTCGAGCAGAACCTGGCGGCGATCGCCTCGCTACGCATGATTGGCGAGCGGCTCGGCTTCCCGCTGCTGCTCGGCACCTCGCGCAAGTCGCTGATCGGCAAGGTGATCGAGACGACGCCCGCCGAGCGGCTGCCCGGCACCATCGCCTCGAACGTGCTCGGCATCGCCGCCGGCTGCGCCATCATCCGCGTGCACGACGTGGCGGCGCATGTGCAGGCCGCCCGGGTGACGGAGGCGATCCTCCGTGCCGCCTGAATTCTTCATCCGCCGCCCGCGCGAGGCGCGCAAGGTCGTCGCCTATCTGTGCCTCGGCTCGAATCTCGGGGACCGCGCCGGCACCATGGCGAAAGCGGTCGGACTCATCGCCCGGATCGGCCTGAAGATCATCGCCCGGTCGTCGCTCTACGAGACGTCGCCCTGGGGGCCGGTGCCGCAGGGCCCGTACCTGAACCTCGTCGTGGCCGTGGAGACGGACCTGTCGCCGCGCGAACTGCTCAACATGCTGCTCGGCGTCGAGCACGCCTTCGGCCGTGATCGCACGCGCGAAGTGCGCTTCGGGCCGCGCACCATCGATATCGACATCCTGCTCTATGGCGACGACATCGTCGCGGAGCCCGACCTCGAAATCCCGCATCCGCGCATGATGGAGCGGGCCTTTGCGCTGGTGCCGCTGGCCGAGATCGCACCCGATCTCGTGGTCGGTGGCGTCTCGCTCGTCGATGCCCTGGGACAACTCGACACCAGCGGCATCGTCAAGGTTGGCCGGCCCGATGAAGCCGACGCGCTGGGGCAGCCGTGACGGTTGCGGCCGTCAGCGGCAGACGCGCACGTCGCGGAAATAGACGTTGCCCTTCTTGGTGTAGAATTTGCGGGTCTCCATCCAGCAACGCGGCGCGTTGTAGGCCGCCGCGGCCATGCCGCCGACGATGAGCCCTCCGGCGACGCCGGCGGCGACGGCCGCGCCGTTGTAGCTCGGGCCATAATAGTAGCCGGGGCCGTAATAGCCGTAATAGTGACGGCCGGCCGAGGCGGGAGAGGCGGCGAGGGTGAGACCGGCGGCGAGGGCGAGGGCGGCGAGAGCAGCCTTGGCGACGGGAGCGAAGCGGGTCATGACGATCCTCCGGATCGGGTGGGTGTCGGGTTGATCGGTCGGTGACTGATCATGACGTGACGTTAGCTTCCACCCCCGCAATCGAAGCTGAACCGCGCGTTGGTCCAGGTTCATCATCTTGAACAATCAGCCCGAATATCATTCATCCCGCATTCACTCCCGGGGAGGCGCCGCGTGGCCGATTTCGACGTTGACGGTCTGGTGACGGCCTGGGTGTTCGACGGCCGCGGCGGCGCGCGGCGCGCGGGCTGGCCGGAGATTCGCCAGCCGGAGCCGTCGCAGGAAGGATTCATCTGGATCCACCTCCAGCTTTTCGAGAACCGGCAGCAGCCCTGGCTGGTCGGTGCGAGCGGCATCGATCCGTCCATCGTCGAATCGCTCGTGGCCGAGGAGACGCGTCCGCGCTGCGTGCTGTTCGATGAGGGCGCGCTGCTCAACCTGCGGGGCGTCAACCTGATGCCCTATTCGCTGCCCGACGAGATGCACTCCGTTCGCATCTGGGTCGAGCCGCACCGGATCGTGTCGTTGCGCAAGCGCCAGCTCTCGGCGATCGGCGATTTCGAGGACGCGATCCTGCGCGGGCGCGCACCGCGCACGCCGGGCGAGTTCGTGGCCGATATCTCGATGCGCCTGGTCGATCGCATGGACACCGTCGTCACCGTACTGTCCGAGCAGGCCGACGAGATCGAGGAGAGCGTCTGGAGCGCCGGCCTGTCCAATCTCAGCAAGCGGATCGCCGAACTGCGTCGCGTGGCGATCCTGCTGCGCCGTCACATCGCCCCCCAGCGCGAGGCGCTGAACCATTTCTCGCTGGAAGATGCCGATTGGCTCGGCCAGCGCGACCGCCACCGGCTGCGCGAGGCCGCCGATCGCGTCTCGCGATTCGCGGAGGAGCTCGATTCGGTGCGCGAGCGGGCGGCGGTGATCTACGACCAGATGGTCGAGCGCCGCGCCGAGCAGATGAACCGCTCCATGCTGATTCTCGCGGTCGTCACGGCGGTCTTCGCGCCGCTGACGCTCATCACCGGCCTGCTCGGCATGAATGTCGAGGGTATTCCGTTCGCCGACGACACCGGCGGCTTCTGGATGGTGAGTGTGATCGTCCTGATCGGCGGCATCGGACTGACTGCCCTCTTCAAGCTGATGCGCTGGATCTGACGCACGCGGCCTGCCCGGCGTATGATGATCGCTGGCGCCATGTGCGCCCGAACTGTCGAGGAGGCGGGAATGCGGGCAGGACGACTGATGCTTGGCGGTCTGGCGCTGGCGACCGGTATCGCTGCTTTTGGCGGGCAGCCGGTGGGCGCCTACGAATTCACCGGCGCGTTTCCCGGTGGGAACTGCGCGGCGATGGCGCAGAAGATCCCGCCCTCGAAGCTCTGGTATGGACATTTCACCGGCCAGCGGCAGGTGGGAATCTACGAGTTCCTGCAGACCCGCACCGTCGATGGCTGCTTCACCACCAAGGCGCAGTGCGAAAACTGGCTCTACCAGTGGCGCTCGACCTTCCAGTACAATTTCTGGGCCGATTACTGCATCCTGAGCAACCAGAAGCCGCCGCGCCGGCCCTATGCCGGCTGATCCGGATGTGACAAAGGCGCCGACTGGCGGGCCGGCGCCTTTGCAACAGAATTGCCGACGAGAGGGTCAGGCCGCCTTGGAATAGAGTTCGGCGACGTAGTCCCAGTTCACCAGGTTCTCGACGAACGCCTTGAGGTAGTCGGGGCGGCGGTTGCGGTAGTCGATGTAATAGGAGTGCTCCCATACATCGACGCCGAGGATCGGGGTCGCGCCGGAAACCAGCGGGCTCTCGCCGTTCGGCGTCTTGGCGATGAACAGCTTGCCGTCCTTCACCGCCAGCCACGCCCAGCCGGAACCGAACTGGGTGACGCCGGCCTGGACGAAGTCCTCCTTGAACTTCTCCACCGAGCCGATGTCCTCGATGATCTTCTTCTCGAGGGCGCCGGGAATGGCGCCGCCGCCGTTCGGCTTCATCCAGTTCCAGAAGTGCAGGTGGTTGTAGTGCTGGCCGGCATTGTTGAACAAGCCGGCATTCTTGCCATAGGAACCCTTGACGATCTCCTCGAGGGATTTGCCCTCGAATTCGGTCCCCTTCAGAAGGTTGTTGCCATTGTTCACATAGGCGAGGTGATGCTTGTCGTGATGATATTCGAGCGTCTCGCGCGACATGTAGGGCGCCAGCGCGTCATAGGAGTAGGGCAGGTCGGGAAGCGTGAAGGACATCGGATCTATCTCCGCAAGTGAAACCCGGGGCTGCACCGCGCCCGGAAACGCTCCGGCCACACGGCCTCCCCGTTCGATGCCCGAGGGCGTCGACGAGGTGCAACACCGGATTAGATAAGTCCAGAACGGCAGCGTAACAACCGCACGGCTATCGAATGTCCCCATTCATATATATGCAGTATGAATCTAGGTTGATAGCTACGCTCTATGGTGGAATCGGATGCGCTGATCGCCGATCGGCGCATTGAAGGAAACAGAGGCGTCCGGTGACGATCGGGCGCCGCAACAAGGGATCGGCAACGTATCGATCCGGTGGGGTGTCGTATGGGTGCTGTGATCATCGGGATCGGTATCGCGGTGGCGGCGTTGGGCGTCGCGGCCGTCGTCAATGGTCTCGCGATATACCAGTCGACCTTTGGGAATGCGCTGGCGACCACCGGCGGCATTGCCTTTGTCGGTGGCATGATCATCGCCGTTCTCGGCCTGATACTTCGGGTGTTGCACCGGATTTCCCACAAGCTCGAGGGCGCGGGCCGATTCGAGGACGATGTCGACGCTTTCGATCGGTTCGAGGACGAGGCGGAGGAGCCGGTCGCGGTTCCCGTCAGCAAGCCGGTCGCAAAACCTGCAAAGAGCCGCAGCGAGCCCCGTACCCCCGATCCGCTCCCCACTCCGGCGGTCGAGCCGAAGCCGGCCCGCAGGCCGGTGGCGTCCCCGGTCGCCGAGCCGACGCCTGCCGAGGCCGACGAGGACGAAACGCTTCTGCCGTCGTGGTTCCGGCGCAAGCGTGAGCCAGATGCCGAAGCGGTTGCACCGCCCGTTGTGCCGCCGGCGGTACCGGTCCGCAGGTCGGCCTCGGCCCAGCCCGCGCCCGGGCCGGAAGCCGGCCGTTCCCCGGCGCGACGCGAGCCGGAGGCTGTCGACTGGCCGGAGAGCACGCACCCCGCCGAGCGCCAGGGACCGGAGCTTCCCGCCGCGCCTGCGGCACGGCCGCCCGTGGTGTCGCCGCCCCGCCTCCCGGAGCCGCCTGCGGCGCTCGAGCCGGATTTTCTTGAGATCGATATCGAGGAGCAGCAGGTCGTACGCGAACTGCCGCCGGAGCCCGTGCAGATCCCGCCCGAGCCGCGCCGCTTCGACTCGCACGAGGAGCGTTTCCTGTCGGACGTCCCGGAAGGCCCCCGTCCCGAACCGCGGCGTGGGCCGAAGGCGCCGCCGCCCGTCACCATCCTCAAGGCCGGGATGATCGGCGGCATGGCCTATACGCTCTACTCGGACGGCTCCATCCAGGCGGAAATGCCAGACGGCATCCTCACCTTCGCCTCGCTGGCGGAGTTGCGTGAGCACGTGGCGGCCAGCGAGGCCGCCAAGCGCCAGTCGGAGTGAGCGTCAGGCCACGGGGACGGTACCCGTGCAGGCCAGCGCGAACGCATAGACGAGGGCCGTCTCTTCGAGCCGGTCGAAGCGGCCCGAGGCGCCGCCGTGGCCGGCTTCCATGTTCGTTCGCAGCAGAAGCGGGTGAGCGCCGGCTTTGGTCGCCCGCAGCCGTGCCACCCATTTGGCGGCCTCCCAATAGGTCACGCGCGGATCGGTGAGGCCGGCAAGAGCAAAGATCGCCGGATACTCCTTCGCCTCGACATTGTCGTAGGGCGAGTAGGAGCGGATACGCTGGAACGCGTCGGGATCGAGGATCGGGTTGCCCCACTCCGGCCATTCGGGCGGGGTGAGCGGCAACGAGTCGTCGAGCATCGTATTCAGCACGTCGACGAAGGGCACCTCGGCGATGATGCCGGCGAAGAGGTCGGGTCGCAGATTCGCAACCGCGCCCATCAGCATGCCCCCCGCCGAGCCGCCATGGGCGACGATACGGGTCGGTGAGACGAGACGATGCTCCACGAGATGCTCGCCCACGGCGATGAAGTCGGTGAAGCTGTTGGTCTTCGCCGCAAGCTTGCCCTCGCGGTACCAGCGCCACCCCTTCTCCGTGCCGCCGCGGATATGGGCGATGGCGAACACGAAGCCGCGATCGACCAGCGACAGCCGCGAGGTGGAGAAGGATGCGGGGATCGAGATGCCATAGGCGCCATAGCCGTAGAGCAGGCACGGCGCGGTGCCGTCGAGCGGCGTCTGACGGGCATGGAGGACCGAGACCGGAATCGTCTCGCCGTCCGGTGCCGTCGCCATCAGGCGGCGGGTGACGTAGCGCTCCGGATCATGACCCGACGGCACGTCCTGGCGCTTGCGCAGCCACCGTTGGCCGCTCGCCATGTCGTAGTCCCAGACTTCGGTCGGGGTCGTCATCGACGAGTAGGTGAAGCGGATCAATGTCTTGTCGAAGCCGAATCCGGGGTCGAACCCCAGCGAGTAGGCTTCCTCGTCGAAGTCGATGGCGTGTTCGCGATCATCGGCGAGCGTGCGTATGATGATCCGCGGCAGCCCCTCCTCGCGCTCCAGCCGGACCAGATGGTCGCGGAACGCGGCGTGCGAGAGGATCATGCAGCCGGGGCGGTGGGGCACGAGATCGCGCCAGTTTTCCCGCTGCGGTGCCGCCAGTGGCGCGACCACGAGCTTGAAGTCCTCGGCCCCGCCCGCATTGGTTTCGATGACGAGCATGTCCTGCCCGTGCAGGTCAGGATGATGCTCGACCGCGTAGCGCACGCCGGTCTCCCGCGGGGCCACAAGGCGCGCAGGGGCGAGGCAATCTGTCAGATCGATCAGGTGGACTTCGCCCGTCTCATGGTCGCCGCACTCGATCATCCCGAACCGACCTGACTGGGTCTGGCCGAGCGAGACGAAGAATCCCTTGTCCGGCTCCTCGTAGATCAGAATGTCCGCAGCCGGATCGCTGCCCAGCGCGTGACGGTAGACGAAGCTGGGCCGATGATCTTCATCCCGGCGGACATAGAACAGATGCCGCCCGTCACGGCTCCACAGCGCACTCCCCGTCGTATCGGGAATGACGTCGGCAAGGTCGTCGCCCGATGCGAGGTCACGGATGCGCAGCGTATAGGATTCGGAGCCGGCCTCGTCCGCTGTCCAGAGCACCCGCGTGTGGTCGGGAGCGTGGCGAACCTCGCCGAGCTGGAAGTACGCTTTGTCGACGGCAAGCAGATCGCCGTCGAGCAACAGGACTTCAGCGCCGTCCGGCTCGGCACGCCGGCAATAGAGGGGGTGCTGTCCGCCCTGGCGGAAGCGGGTGAAATAGGCGTAGGGGCCATCGGTGGACGGCACGGAGGAGTCGTCTTCCTTGATTCGCCCGCGCATTTCGCCGACGAGTTCCACCCGCAGCGCCGCCAGCGGTTCGAACCACGCCGACGCCCGCTGATTCTCCTCGTCGAGAAACGCGCGAATGTCGGGGGCGAGCTGCGCGGGATCGCGCATGACGTCCCGCCAGTTCTCCGCGCGCAGCCAGTCGAAGGGATCAACCAGCGTCTCGCCGTGAAGATGGCGCACCTTGGGAAGATGGGACGTCGTCGGGTTCTGTCGGGTCATGCTCGGTTCCGGGGCATTGCGGGAGTGTCCGATACGACCGGCGCCGTTGATGTCGCGAAGCCGGTACTCTTGGCTGGAAATGTCAAGCGCAGTGCTGCAGGAAATGCTAGGCGCGAGCGTCCGTTCGGCAGCCTTAGCATGGCTCGTCCCTGTTCACGGCAATTCAAATAGCCAGCAAGCTTGTTCTGCGCAATGTTGGCTCTGGCGGAGTGACCGGATCGGGCTGTTGTCCACCCTCGCCAACCACGCGTGTCGCCAAAATTACTTGTGATTTGCCGCGAGAAACTCTATTGGCATTATCAAGTCGGAACGTTCTATCACGATCCCGTACGCGTCGATAACGCCGCAGCATGGTCATCTCATGCGCGCGGGCCATTCCGGCGCTCCACCCCATTCTCACCGCAGAACGAGCCATGAGCGATCTCACCGACACGACCAGCCATATCGAACTCGCGGCCGACATCGTGGCCGCCTATGTCAGCAACAATTCGGTCCCGGTCGGCGACCTGCCGAGCCTGATCCGCGACGTCCATACCGCCCTGCTTCGAATCGGTCAGGGCGAGACGGAGCCGCACGTCGAACCGTTGAAGCCGGCCGTTCCGATCAAGAAATCCGTGACGCCGGAATTCATCATCTGCCTCGAGGACGGCAAGAAATTCAAGTCGCTGAAGCGGCATCTGCGGACGCAGTACAATCTCACTCCCGAGCAGTATCGCGAGAAGTGGGGCCTGCCGGCGGACTATCCGATGGTGGCTCCCAGCTACGCCACGGCGCGCTCGGCTCTCGCCAAGCAGATGGGGCTGGGTCAGCAGCGTCGGCGTTCGACGCGTTGATTTGATCCTTCGCCGCCTTGCGCGGTTGCGCGTCCAGGTGCGGCGGTCCCGCAAGGCGGACGCCCCCGCCGGTCATGCAAGGCTGCGCCGCGAGAAGCCGGCGCAGCGCCGCATGCCGGGCGGCGTCATAGCCGGTGCCGCGGAGCGCCGCACGCCGTTCGGCGCGCAGCAGGCGGCGGATTGCATCAGCCTGACGCTCCGCCGGATTGGTCCCGACGAACGCGGCCACTGCGCGGACATGGGCTGTGATCAGGTCGTCCCGCCGATCGAGGCGCATGAAGCGCAGGTGCGGGCGACGTTGCGACGGAAAACGCATCTGTAGGACTCCGGAGCGACAGACAACGCAGTGTCGGGCGTCCCGCCGGCATGCGGATAAAATTCCTAGGAACGGCCGCGTTCCGACGGTGAGCGTTTCAGGTCGATGTAGATTACTTATACTTTTCAATAGCTTGAATTTTTCGCGTTGCGGCGAACATAGGAATTTTATCCGCAGGGTCACACTTCAAGGATAGGCTTGCCGGAGTTGAAATCCTGAGTTGCAGGTTCCGGCCATGCTATTCGCGGCTCCTCGCCACACGGCCAAATCCGCGCCGATTCCATCCCATAAACAGAGCCCGCCCTGCCTGAAGGGCGACGCGCCTCTGGCTCTCTGCCAACTGGTGGCGAACATCACGGCGGCGGCGCTGGACCTCTCGCCGGCAGACATCCTCGGCCCGGACCGCCGCCGCCAAAGCGCCCATGCGCGGGCGATCGCCATGTATCTCGCCCATGTCGGATTGGGCATGAGCCTCGCGCAGGTCGGCCGTGGCTTTGGCCGTCATCATTCGACCGTTGCCCATGCCTGCCGGGTGGTCGAGGAGATGCGCGACGACAGTGCGCAGGATGGCCGTCTCGACTTTCTCGAGTTCACCGCCTGCTGGGCGGCCTATGGTTGGGGGCTTGGCCGATGAATGAGCCGACCGCGTCGTCGCCGTCCGTTATCGGCCAGGCACGCATCGAGATCGACGGCATTGCCGCCGAGGTGCTGGTGGACCTCGCCGAGAGCCCGCTGGCGTGGCTTGCCCGCCGGAAGGGGCGCGATGGTCGTCCCATGGTCGACGCCACCCAGCTCGTCGCCGGCGAGCGGCTGCGCCTCGATTTCACCCGCGCCCAGATGACGCCGCGCCTCACCTCGGACTGGTCGGGAACGGGCGGTCGCGGACGTCGTCGGGCAGGCGCCACGCCAGGCCCGAGCGTATCGGAGGCGATTCTCGCCGCGAAGGAGCGGGTTGATCGCGCGCTGACGGCGGTCGGCCCGGAATTTGCGGGCCTGCTGCTGGATGTCTGCTGCTTTCTCAAGGGAATGGAGCAGGTTGAGAGTGAGCGTGGCTGGCCAGCGCGGGCCGCTAAGGTCGTGCTCGGGCTGGGACTTGATCGCCTTGCCCGCCACTATGGGGTGGCCGGCAGCATCCGGGGCCGCGAACGAACCCGCAGTCGCGCGTGGCTCGCGCCAGGCGCGCGGCCGACGATCGAGGACGAAGGGGTCAGTCCGCCGCAGCCGTGAGTGCCGCGCGCGCGTCCGCCCGAATACGTTCGACCATGGAGCGTAGGCCGTTCGAGCGTTGCGGCGTGAGATGCTCGCGCAAGCCGATGCGCTCGAACACCCTCGCGGGATCGGTCGCGAGAATCTCCGCGGCTGTTCGGCCGGAATAGAGCGCGAGGAGAATGGCGATCAGGCCGCGCACGATATGCGCGTCGGAATCGCCCCGAAACGACAACCCGTTCGAGCCATTTCCGACGGACTGGTCCGCCACCAGCCAGACCTGACTGGCGCAGCCCTGAACCTTGTTGGTCTCGGTCCGATCGGTCTCGGGGAAGGGCGGCAGCTTGCGGCCGAGTTCGATCACATAGCGATAGCGATCGTCCCAGTTATCCAGCAGCTCGAAATCATCGATGATCGCGTCGATATCCATGCTGCGCATATAGGGCGCCGCACGTCACAAACGCAACGCCGCCGCGGGCGTGGCGATGCCGATCAGGCCGGCCGCTTGGGCGGCACGGGCACATGGCCGGCATCGGGCGGCGTGCGCCCGTCACCGCTTTCCGCGGGGCCACGCCACTCGGCGCCGAGATCGCCCTTGGTGAGGGTGTCGACCCCCTTACCGCTGTGCACGGCCGCCGCGCGCTTCTGCTCGACGATCTTCTGGCTCACGAACTCGAACACCATCAACGCGCCTTCGCGGGCCCGCTCACCCACCGCATCGAGCATCTGGGCGCCGACCGCGCAGGCCTGGGGTTGCCGGCCGCAGAAGCCGCCAGCATCGGCCACCGTCGCGGTTGCCGCTGACAGCGCTTCGACCGGATTGACCTTCTCCGTCACGTCCTGGCCCGACTTCGGCACCCCGGGGAGCAGCACGAGAACGATCGTCAGCCAGAACGCGGTACGCAGCAGAAACATCATGACGCCTGCCTCAACATCGAACGCCAGCGCCTTTCCGACGCCATTTCCTCCACGCTAGCAGCCTTGCCTTGAAGTTCTGGAATCAGATTGCGGCAAAGTCCTGCAGTTTGCGAAAGCTCCTGTTAAGACCCCCGGCGTGCGGTGAGTTCCGTGCGGTGAGTTCCCTGCGCGGAGCGACGTGACTTAGGCCGACTTCATCGACCCGGCTTAGGGTTCGCTTAAGCCGTCGATGGCAGCATGTCGGGAAGGTCAGGGGCAGCGCGGCCCGAAGCGCTGCCGTCGGTTTCGAGCATGATGTCGGTTTTTGTTCCGCTGCAGGCCTATCTCGATACGCTCGTGCACCCTGCCGTGCGCGCGGGCGGCCGCGGGCCGGCGGCCGCCGATGCGGTGGTGGTCGCCAAGCATCGGGGTTTCATCGGCTCCCGGCTCACGGGCGGCGCCTGCGCCCTTGCGGCGTTGCCGGTCTTCCTCGCCGTGCGGGGGGCGCCGGGGGCGGTTGAAGCCATGATCTTCGCCTGGCTTGTGGCCCCTATCGGCATCGCCGTGTACCTGTCGCGGACCGGGCGTTTCGAAGTGGCGCATCTGATGTCCGCGCTCACGCTCGCAGGGCTCGTGGCGGCCGTCGCGGCCGTCACCGGGGGGCTGAATGCCTTCGTGATCCCGTGGCTGCTCGTCATCCCGCTCGAGTCGGCCTTCACCGCATCGCGTCGCGTCGCGGCCGTGGCGGCGGCGGCCGCGCTTTCCGTCGCGTTCGGTCTGTTTGCCGCCGATAGTCTGCATCTCCTGCCCGCGCCGCGTCCCGAACTTCTGGAGAGCGAGTGGCTGCGGTTGTTCGGTCTGCTGACCGCCGTGCTCTATGCCGCCGCTCTCGCCGCCAGTGCGACCTATATCGGCGAGACGGGCGAACAACTGGTGCGCCAGCAGGAAGCCCGCTACCACTTGCTCGCGCAGAACATGACGGACGTAATCACCCGCCATGCCCGCTCCGGCGACGCCGTCTTCGTGTCGCCCGGCGCCCGGGAGTTGTTCGGCGTACCCAGCGAGGCGCTGCTGAACAACGGTTTGTTCGAGCGCGTTCATGTCGCCGATCGCCCGGCCTATCTGCGGGCGCTCGCCAATGCCGCGCGCGACGGCACCGGCGCCATCGAGTTCCGCGTGCGCCGGGGTCCGCTCGACGGCGGCGAGCCTGTCTTCATCTGGGTCGAGATGCGGGCACGCGCTGTCGACGACTGGCCGGGCGCCGGCCGTGATGGCACGTCGGGGCGCCAGGTGGTCGCGGTCACGCGCGATATCTCCGAGCGCAAGCGTACCGAGATCACGCTGGCCGATGCGCGTGAGGTGGCCGAAAGCGCCGATCTCGCCAAGACCCGCTTTCTGGCGAGCATGAGCCATGAACTGCGCACCCCGCTCAATGCCATCATCGGCTTCTCGGAAATCCTGATGGCGGGCGACGAAGGCAAGGTGCCAGCCGAGCGGCGGGCCGGCTATGCCCGCCTGATCCACGAGAGCGGCCAGCATTTGCTCAGCGTGGTCAACGGCATCCTTGATCTTTCCCGCATCGAATCCGGCGGCTTCGAGCTTCTCCCCGAGTCCTTTGAACTCGCGCCGCTGCTGGCGGGCTGCACCTCCATGGTCGCGCTCAAGGCGGAGGAGGCCGGCATTAAGGTGGTGACCGAGGTCGATCCCGCGCTCGGCGAACTGGTGCTCGACAAGCGCGCGCTGCGCCAGATCGTCATCAATCTCCTCTCCAATGCCGTGAAGTTCACCCCTGCCGGCGGCTCGATCCGCATCGTCGCCAGGGCCAGCGGCGCCGACCTGATGCTGCGCGTGACGGACACCGGGATCGGTATTGCGGAAGCCGATCTCATGCGCCTCGGGCAACCCTTCTTCCAGGCGCGCTCCTCCTATGATCGCCCCTATGAAGGCAGCGGTCTCGGCCTTTCGGTGGTCAAGGGGCTGGTCGCGCTCCACGGCGGCACGGTCGAGATTGGCAGCCGCGTCGGCGAAGGCACCAGCGTCGAGGTGCGGCTGCCGTTGCACATGGCGGCCGGGGTGGAGGAACGGCCGAAGATCGCTCGTCTCCCGCGCCGACCCTCGTCGGTCGACACCGCCGACCTCCTGAAGAAGCGCGCGTGAAGGATAAAACATGATGTCGCGTTCCTTCGCTTCCGACCTGCTGCGTGACCCGATCGGTTTTGACGACGAGCCGCGCGGCCTGTTCGCGCGCCTCATGCCCGAACGGCGGACCGACCTGTTCATGCTGCTGCTGCTGGCGGCGGCATCGGCAGCCGTGCTCGGCAACGCACTGGCCTTGCAGGAAAAAGCTCGGGGGACCGGGGATCTCGCGGTCGAGACGACGGCCGCACCGGTATCCTCCGCCGCGCCCTTGCCCGTTCCGACCCCGTCGCCTCTGTTTGCCGCTCCCGATCCGGCGACGACGACCGAGGCAGGTTCGGATGCGAAGGCGCCGGCGGCCGGTGCCAAGCCGGCGCCGAAGCCACGAAGTGCCGCCGTGCCGACCCCCTCGTCCAAACCGGCGGCGGCACCGGTCCCGGCCGCGCCGTCGGCCACGGACGCGATTCCCCGGCCGCCGGCGGATGTCGCGGCCTCGCCGCGGCTCGTGGCGGTGCAGAAGGCGCTCGCCAAGCTGGGCTATGGACCGCTCAAGGTCGATGGCCAGACCGGCGCGGCGACCCGCGATGCCATCATCCGTTTCGAGCGTGATCGGCGGCTGCCCATCTCCGGTGTCGTGTCGGACCGTCTGGTGCGCGAGCTCAATGCCGTGGCCGGCCTGAACATCCAGTAGGCGGACGCGTGCGGCTCAAGAGCGCCATACTCGTCGCGGCGCTCGTCCGGCGCGCAAATGGTCAGGGCGCCTTCGCCGCTGTCCGCCGACGCGGTGCGGAGGAGGCTGGCGCCATCTTCGTCAAGGTCGCCACGCTGGATGGTCATGCGTCACTCTACGCACCTGCGCTGCCAACCCTGTCGGCCGAAGACGACGGCGAGCGCCGCTTCGAGGTGCTGCTTGCGCCCGGCAGCACGGAGCAGGCCGTCGAGGAGCGTATGGCGCGCGAGATCGGCTTCGACCCTGACATCTGGTTCGTCGAAATCGAGGACCGCGAGGGGCGTCCCTTCGTCGAACTCGCCCGGGGTCAGCCGCGCTGACGGCGCGCGCCGGCCTCTTCCGCAGCGCCGGGGGCGATACGGCGTGCACCACCGAAGCTGCGCATGGACGGCGGCGCCTCGGTCTTCCGGCCCGCAGCGGGACGGCGGGCGCCCTCCCGCCAGGCTGCTGCCAGATGGTGGACCGAACTGTCGGGCAGCGTCTCGAACAGGTCGGCGAGACCGAAGACGCGGGTCACCGACTGGCCGATTGCCGGATTGAGGAAGAAGAGAATCCGCGACACGGCGTCGAAATTCATGCCGAGCGCCCGGCAGGCGACGATGAGGGCCTCGCCGCTGCCGTCGGCGACAATGGCGCCGGCAATCTCTTCCGAGACGCCGAGCGCCTGCTGGAGCCCATCGCGAAAGCTCTCCGGCTGATGACGGATGGCCGCCTGATCGAGACGTTCCAGAGCCGCGTGGCTGGCGCGCGGCGCGCGCTCGCTCAGCGGTAGCGGCGGCAGGGCGACGAGGCTGTCGAGGATCAGCGCCCGCTCGGCGGCGGAGGCACGGAGGAAGTCGCCGGGCCCCAGCGAGAGGCGCGGCGCGGGAACCGGGGGCACGACGGCGGGTTCGACCCGGCTGGCGGAGCGCGCGTCATGGGTCGCGGCAGCGAGCCGCTTGGCGAGGGTCGGCGGCACATCGCGCCGCGCCGCGATGGCGGCGACATGGGCCGCGGAACTTGTCTCGGCAAGCGCCATCAAGGTCACTTCGTCGAGCACCGGCGACTGCCGCAGCATGGGCGCGGCCAGTTCGATAGGCGCCTGCGCGAGGTGGAGCGCCACGGCATAGGGCGTGGCCGGATGCGGGGCGAGCAGCGCGGATGCGCTCGTTGCCGTGCGAGCGTCCACGGCGTCGAAGAGCCGGAGCGCGAGCACCGTGAAGCGCTGCTGTGCAGGCGCGTCGGGCCGGGACTGTGCAACATAGTGCTCGACGAGCGACTTCAGGAGCAGCGGACGGGTATCCACACCGGCGCGACGTGCCGCTTCGATCGAACGGCGGAGATCGGCAAGAAAGTCGTCGGCCATGGCGGTGCTCGCAAATTGCAAGCGATTCCGAATCAGAAGCGCTGCTGCGATTAGACCCGCCAAAAATTAGCGTCGCGTTAACCTTGATTTCCCTTGCCGCCCCTCGTTTTCCGCGAGGCTCAGGTCGCGGAGCCGCAGGTCGCCGCTTCGAGCCGCCGCCGCACGTCCTCCCGCGCCCCGCGCTCGCGCACGAACGCCCGCACCAGCACCATTCCGGTCTCGGACGGCGATTCGACGACGAGACGATCGGCCACCGTGACCTCGTCGTCATCGGGCAGCGCGGCCTTCTGGCTGGGGCTCATCAGATCGAGCTCGATGATCCGCCGGCCCGCCGAGCGGTCGTTGATCGCGTAATAGGGCAGACCGAGCCGCGTATAGAACGACACCGACGTGTAGTCCGGCGAGGTCGGGATGCGCAGCTTCAGAGGCCCCTGCTCGAGGTCGTAGAGGCAGACCAGCGCGACGAAGGCCGGATCCGTTGCCGGCAGCACGGCGCCGAAGGGGGTGGGATCGTCGATCGGCGCCACGGCATTCGGGCTGCCGATCGCCGACAGACGCGCATAGGCGTCGCGCTCGGCGAAATGCGGCAACATCAGCACCGAGACGAGATGGACGATGCCGCCGAGCACCAGTCCGATGGCCAGCGGCAGGGCGAAGCGTTTCACGGGCAGCGCTCCGTGATGATGGCGGGCATTTCGGGGGCGTCGCTGGTGCGCGTGGCGAGGCCGACCGGGGCGTCGTAGAGGCGCAGCGTCAGCATCAGGCGATCGCGTGCGCCGCTGGGCAGCCAGTTGCCGGGCCGCGCGCGCGGAGCAACGACGATTTCGGCGTTGCCATCCTGCGTCCAGACCACCTCGGCGCTGGTGAAGCCATAGCGGCCGGCGACGTTGTCGATCAGCCGTCCGCGCTGGTCGGTAAGGGTCAGCGTCCAGTACCGGGCCTGGGGCAGCTTGCCGACCAGCCGGATGTCGCAGCGCCCATCCAGCGCGCGCCCCTCGCTGTCCCGGGTCGCAATGAAGGCCAGCCCGTCGGCGAGTTCGATGGGCAGTTCGCCCGAACGGGCGAAGGTGGCCCGTGCATAGGGATCGGCGTCCTCGGTGCCGGATTTCGGCCATGCACGCCAAGGGCCGGCCTTCACCGTGCCGAAGCCGTAGTCATCGCGCGTCGCCGCCCATGTCAGGCCGAGGCCGACGGTGGCGCCGATGGCAAGGGT
Source organism: Ancylobacter terrae (assembly GCF_045108345.1). NCBI lineage: Bacteria > Pseudomonadati > Pseudomonadota > Alphaproteobacteria > Hyphomicrobiales > Xanthobacteraceae > Ancylobacter > Ancylobacter terrae. The sequence goes on along the minus strand of NZ_JBJGXH010000001.1, from coordinate 2,539,409 downwards.
CAGGATGTAGGGCAGGGCACGCACGATGTGTCGGCGATCCGGAAGGGCGTTAGCAGGAGACCATCGCGGTCATATAGCACGGCTCGCACCGGCCGGGTGTTTTCGTCCGGCGTGGTGAGGGAGGACGACACTGCAGGCCTTCATTCGCCACCCCCACGGTCAATTGCTGCCGGTCGGCGCATCGATGGCCGCCGTGGAGCGCGGGACACCGGGTGTGCCGGCTGCTTCCCTCAGGAGCTTTTCGATGCGCAGGAGGCGATCGGCCGCCAGCGGCGCCAAGGTCACCGGCCGCTGCTGAACGCCATCCACCTGCAGCGGCGAGGCTTGCGCTGCCGCCCCGTCGAGTTTCGGCGGCGCCTGGTTGCCGAGCCCCGGCGTCGGCTTCAGCTCGATACCCTGATGGGCGAATGCCATCACCTTCTGCCACGTCATGGCGGGCAGCGTACCGCCGGTCATCTTGCGGGTCGGCTCGTAATTGTCGTTGCCGAACCAGATGGCCCCTACATAGTTGCCGGTGAAACCAACGAACCATGCGTCACGGTAGGCATTGGTCGTGCCCGTCTTTCCCGAGACCTTGGTGCCGGGCAGCATGGCACGCCGCGCCGTGCCGTTCTCCACCACGCTGTTCAGCATCGGGTTGATCATGGCGATGATGTTCTCGGGGATCACCCGGTGCGGTGGCGGCGCGTTCCGGGCGAAGCTCCACACCGGCTCGCCGGCGGGCGTGCGCATCTCGATGATGGTGTGGGGGTCCACCGACATGCCGTTATTGGCGAATACGGCATAGCCGGTCGCCTGATCGAGCACGGTCACTTCCGCCGCGCCGAGCGGCAGCGCACGCGTGATCTTGAGCTCGCTCTTCACGCCCATCGCATGGGCGAGATCGACGATTCGTCCGCGCCCGATCGCTTCCGCCAGCTTCACCGCGACCGTGTTCAGCGAACGGGTAAGGGCGGTGATCAGCGGAATGCGCCCGGAATAGGAACGGCCGTAATTCTGCGGGCACCAATTGCCGATGCAGATCGGGCCGTCGACCACGATGGTCTGCGGCGTGAATTTCCCCGTCATCAGGGCGGCGGTGTAGACATAGGGCTTGAACGAGGAGCCCGGCTGGCGGAGCGCGTCGGTGGCGCGGTTGAACTGGCTCTCGCCATAGTCGGTGCCGCCGACCATCGCCCGGATGGCGCCGTTCGGCTCCATGATCACCATCGCCGCCTGCTTGGCGCCGTAGTCCTTGCCGAATTGCCGGATGGCGTCCCGCACCGCCGCATCCGCCGCCTTCTGGATGTTCGAATCGAGTGCGGTTCGCACCACGAAGGAGCGCTCCGCGTAGGATTTCGGCAGCGTGTCGACGATCTTCTTCACTTCGTTGAAGGCGTAGTCGAGGTAGTATTCGGGGACGTCGTCCAGCTTGCGGTCGACCGGCGTTGCCGGATTGCGACGCGCACCGAAGACCTGGCCTTCGGTCATGAAACCGGCATCGACCAGGTTGTCGAGCACGACCGAGGCGCGCCCGCGCGCGGCGGGCAGGTTGACGTGGGGCGCGAATTTCGAGGGCGCCTTGAACAAGCCCGCCAGCATGGCCGCTTCGGCGAGCGTGACGTCGCGGGCGGACTTGCCGAAGTAGAACTGCGCGGCCGCGTCGACGCCGAACGACCCGCCGCCCATATAGGCGCGGTCGAGATAGAGCTTCAGGATCTGGTTCTTGGTGAGGTGGAACTCGAGCCAGAGCGCCAGGAAGGCTTCCTTGATCTTGCGTTCGAGCGTTCGCTCGTTCGAGAGGAACAGGTTCTTGGCCAGCTGCTGGGAGAGCGACGAGCCGCCCTGCACGACGCCGCCCGCCCGCGCGTTCGAGAGCACCGCCCGGAAGGTGCCGGGTATGTCGATGCCGAAATGCTCGTAGAAGCGCCGATCCTCCGTTGCGAGAACCGCCTTGATCAGGTGATCTGGAAATTCCTCCAGCGGCACCGTGTCGTTGTGCCGGATGCCGCGCTCACCGATGACATTGCCGTAGCGATCCTGGAACACCACGGAGAGCTCGGCGCGCTTGAGCCAGTCGTCGGAGGTCTCCCGGAAGGCGGGGATGGCGAGCGCCAGCATCAGAACAGCGCCGACGGCGCCCCATGTCATGCCCTCGGATGCGACCTCGACCGCAAGGCGCGTGGGGCCCTGGACGTGGAAGCGGTCCATGAAGGCGATGAACGATTCCCACCCGCTGCGAAGACGCGCGCCGGCGGCATAAATGGAGCTGTCGATCCAGGAATCGAGCGCCAGCAGGGCATGCCGGAGCTTGCGCGAGCGCCGGGACGGCACTGGTGCCGGCTCGTCGGCCGCCTTGGCCTGCGTTTCCGGCAGCCCTTTCTCCGACTTCTCGTCCAAGCCTGTCTTCCTCGTGCGCGCAGGAGGTTCTTATAGCCGAGCGCATTGCGGCGGGCGAGAGGCACGGGGCGTGCGGATGACCTCCCCGCCCGGTAACATTTGCGCGCCGGGAACCCTTCGCCTCGTGGCGGCGCGCTCGGGGATGGGTCGCCATGAAGGCCGACCGCCTGTATGAAGGCGCCATGACCGATGCCCCCCCGCCGTCCGACCTCCCGGAGGCGCCCTTCTGGGCGCGAAAATCGCTGGAGGAGATGACCCAGCCGGAGTGGGAGAGCCTGTGCGACGGCTGCGGGCGCTGCTGCCTCGTCAAACTCGAGGACGAGGACAGTGGGGCCGTGGCCTATACCGATATCGGGTGCCGCCTGCTCGACGACTTCCACTGCCGCTGCCGCGACTATCCCGACCGCCAGACCCATGTTCCAGACTGCGTCCGCCTGACCCCGGACGCCGTGCGTGGGCTCGGCTGGCTGCCGCCATCCTGCGGTTATCGCCTCGTGGCCGAGGGCAGGCCGCTCTACTGGTGGCATCCGCTCGTCTCGGGAGACCCCGAGACGGTGCATACGGCCGGCGTCTCCGTGCGCGGGCGGGTCGCGGCGCTGGAGGACGAACTGCCGATGGCCGATTTCGTCGACCACATGGTCCGCTGGCCGCTGCGCCTCTCGAGGCGCGCCGCCGGGCCATCCTCGCGGCGGAAAGCCGGCTAGAAGCCCAGCACGCTGCGGTCCACGGCCGTCACGTCCTTGGTCCCGGTCAGCGCCATGGAGACGTCGAGTTCCTTGCGGATGATCTCGATCGCCTGCGCGACCCCCTTCTGTCCGCCGGCCGCGAGAGCCCAGAGGAAGGCTTTTCCGATCAGGCAGCCCTTCGCGCCCAGGGCCACCGCCTTCAGCACATCCTGGCCCGATTGAACGCCGCCGTCGAACAGGAGTTCGGTCGATCCGCCAAGAGCCTCGGCGATCTTCGGCAGCGCCGAGATCGACGAGCGCGCGCCGTCGAGCTGGCGCCCGCCATGGTTCGAGACGACGATGGCGTCGGCCCCCGTCGCTGCCGCGATCTTCGCATCCTCGACATCGAGGACGCCCTTGAGGATCAGCTTGCCCGGCCAGATCGATCGCACCCACTCGACGTCCTTCCAGCTCAGCGAGGGATCGAACTGGCCGGCGATCCACTGCGACAGCGTCGTCAGGCTATCGGCACCCGGCACCTTGTCCGCGAGATTGCCGAAGGAGTGGCGCTTACCCATCAGCACGCTCAACGCCCAGGCCGGCTTGGTGGCGGTGTCGAGGGCGTTGGCGAGCGTGAGCTTGGGGGGTACGGTGAGGCCGTTCTTGATGTCGCGATGACGCTGGCCCTGGATCTGGAGGTCCAGCGTCAGCACCAGCGCGGAGCATTTCGCCGCCTTCGCACGCTCGATCAGCGAGGCCGAGAAAGCCCGGTCGCGCATCACATAAAGCTGGAACCAGAAGGGCTTGGAGACGGCCCCGGCGACGTCCTCGATCGAGCAGATCGACATGGTCGACAGCGTGAACGGTATCCCCGCCGCATGGGCCGCTCGGCAGCCATGAATCTCGCCATCGCCATGGAACAGCCCCGTGAGGCCCGTAGGGGCGATGGCGAGGGGGAGCGCGGCGGGCTCGCCGACCAGCGTGGTCGCCGTCGAGCGGTCGGAGACGTCGATCATCACCCGCTGGCGCAGCGGGATGGCGGCGAGCTCGGCGCGGTTGGCGTTGAGCGTCACCTCGTCATAGGAGCCCTTGTCGGCATATTCGAACACCGCCCGCGGCACGCGCCGCTTCGCCCGGGCGCGCAGGTCCTGGATGGTGGTGATCGCGGCCATGGCGGTGCAGCCTTCATTTCGGGGTTGTTCAGCGGACGGCTCATCTGGTAAATTAATTTGACCATCGATGTCAATCGGACAATTTACGCGACCACGGACGCCCCATGATCGAGCCGCTGCGCCCCCCGAAGCTCGCCGAATCCATCGCCGACCATATCGAAGGCCTTATTCTGGAAGGGGTTCTGCGTCCCGGCGAGCGGCTGGCGAGCGAGCGCGACCTCGCCGAGCGGCTGGAGGTCTCGCGCCCCTCGCTGCGCGAAGCGATTCGCTTGCTGGAGACGCGCGGGCTGCTGGAGACCGGGCGGAACGGCACGGTGGTGGCCGAGTTCCTCGCCTCGCTGACCGCGCCGCTGGCCGGCCTGCTGCGTTCGGATGCGCGGGTGACAGACGATTATTTCGAGTATCGCGAGGGTGTCGAGGGCAAGGCGGCGGGCCTTGCCGCGCTGCGCGCGACCGGGCCGGAGCGGCAGGCGGTGCGGTCCTGCCTCGCGGCGATGGAGGAGGCGCACCGGCTCGACGACCCGGAAAAGGAGGCGGAGACCGACATCGAACTGCACCGCCTCGTCTACGAGGCCTCCCACAATCTCGTCATCCTGCACGTCATGCGGGCCTTTTCCGAGATGCTGCGGCGGGATATTTTCTTCAGCCGGATCAAGGTCTTCCGGCAGGACGGCGTGCGTGAGGCGCTGCTGGAGCAGCACCGCGCGATCGGGGCGGCGGTGGTCTCCGGCGATGTCGCGGCGGCCGAGGCGGCCAGCCGTGCGCACATGATCTACACCGCCCGCGCCATACGCGAATTGCGCCGCGACGAGGAGCGCCTCGGCCGCGCCGTGCGCCGGCTCGGGCGCGGCGACCTGCTCGCCAGCTAAGCCTCTGCCGAGAAACGTCTATCCGGCCGCCCGCTGGCCGGCGAACTGGCCGCGATAGCCGCGCTCGGGCACGCCCAGCGTCTGCTCGATGATGAGCTGGCAGACCTTCATGCCGGCCCGGAGCCGGATCGGGCGCGGGCCGAGATTGATGATCTCGAGCTGGATCCGGCCGGTCGAACCGGCGTGGATGGTCGGTGCGGTGAGGTGGACGATCAGACCGATGCGTGCGAGCGAGCTCTTGCCCTCCACCCGGGCGGCGAGCCGGGCGGTCGGCTGCAGGTCCACCTTCTCGCAGGTCCACCCCAGCACCAGCCGGCCGGGGTCGAGCACGAAGCCGTCCGCGCCGATCTCGATGTCGTCCGCCATGGCGCGGATGGCTTCCGCGAAGCTGTAGCCCGGGCCGGCCGGATCGATCACCGGGTCCTGCCCCGCCACCGGCTCGCGGTAGAGCGTCATGCGGGCGTCGAGCGCGAGGTCGACGCCGTTCGGGGCATAGGCCTCTGGCGGGGGCGGCGGGTCGATGCTCAGCGCGCCCTCGCGAATGGCGTCGGCAATGTCGCGGTCGGTCAGGATCACGCGGCTACGCAGCTCCCTGTCGGCGCCCGCACGCACGGGCGGCGGGCCGGAACGATGGGTAGCACGCGGCATTGAGCAGGGCGAGCCGTGCCATTCCGCAAATCATGGCTTGAAATGGTACGATACCGTACGGTACCGATTCGCGATAACGCTCCCCATTCGAGAGAATCCCCATGTCCTCGCTCCCCAAGCTCATCGGCATTTCCGGCAGCCTGCGCGCCGGCTCCTTCTCCACCGCGGTCCTCGAAGGGTTGAAGGACGCGCTGGCCGGCAAGGCCGAACTCCTGGTGTTCCGCCTGAACGACGTGCCGCTCTATAATGGCGACCTCGACAACGCGACGCCGCCGGCCGGCGTCACCGCCCTGCGCGAGGCGATCAAGGCGGCGGACGGCGCCATCGTCGCCACGCCCGAATACAATTATGCGACATCCGGCGTGCTGAAGAACGCCATCGACTGGGCCTCGCGCCCCTATGGCCAGAGCGCCTTCGCGGCGAAGCCGTCGCTGATCGTCTCCTCCTCGCCGGGCGTCACCGGCGGCGTACGCGCGCAGCATCAGGTGCGCGACGCGCTGAGCGCCGCCGGCGCCCGCGTCGTGTCCTATCCGCATGTCGCCATCGCCGAGGTCCAGAAGAAGGTCACCGACGGCAAGCTGACCGACAAGGCGGCGCTGGACTTTACCCTGGGTGCGATCGACGTTCTCCTCACCGAGATCCGTCTCGTGGAGACGCTGAAGAAGGCGGCCTGACACGTCACAGCCCGACCATAGGCCGGATGCGGCCTCCCGCGAGGGTGACGCGGCCGAGCGCGCGGAAGCGCTGCCGGCCGTGGGGGAGGGCGCGCCGAAATCGACCCTGCGGCGCTGCCCGAGCCGGCGCACCGAGCGCGGCTCGGCCACCTGCACGCGCCTGCGCGTGCTCGCGGCCGAGCTGTTCCTGGAGCGCGGCTATGACGGGGTGAGCCTCGACGAGATCGTGCGCGCCGCCGGCGGCTCCAAGACCAATGTCTACGGTTTCTTCGGCGGCAAGGAAGGGCTGCTGCTCGCCGTCGCCGAGGATGTCTGCCGCGATCTGGTGGCGCCGATCGAGGCGGTGGAGCTCGACGGGCTGTCGCTGGAGGCCGGGCTGACGCGGCTCGGCGAGGTGCTGCTCGAGGTGCTGCTGGCGCCGCGCCATCTCGCCTTCTTCCGCCTCGTGATCGGCGAAGGTCGGCGCTTTCCGGTGCTCGGCAGGATCTGGCACGAGAACGGCCCGGAAGTCTCGCGCGCGGTGGTCACCGCGTTTCTCGAGCGGCACCGCGACGACCCGCGCCTCGCGCGCGGGCTGGATGTGCCGGCGCTGGCGTCGGTGTTCCACGACCTGATCGCCGGCGAACTGCTCTACCGCGCCTGGGTCGGCTGCCCGGTCGCGCCCGCCGAGCGCGCGCGTGCCGTGGCGCGGGCGGTGGCGGTGGTGGTGCCGCCCGCCCCGGGCTGAGGCGCGATGATCGTTCGGCTTTGCGGCAAAGAAGCACCGCTCTCGGCGCTGATGGCGGGGAGCGCCATCCCCCGGGCGTCATCCCGGACGCGCCATCGGCGCGATCCGGGATCGGGCGCCGGAAGCGGCGCCGTCCGCGGATGGCGATCCCGGCTCTCCGCTGCGCTGCGGCCGGGATGACGCCGAGGAGGCCACGTCGCCATCGCGGCGGATGACGAATCGAGATCGTCGGAGCCCGCCCGCGCCGAGGTGTGTCGCGCGCGAGCCCGCTGGCGCCCCGCGCCCCGCATGCTAGCCTTGGCCGCACGCGCAGGAACGGGCCGGCCATCTGGCCTCGCCGCGCGGGGAGGCCGCCATGACAGACCCAGTCCCGACCGGACCCGCCACGACGGAGCCGCTGAACATCCTCCGGATCAGCGAGGACGCGGCCGGCGAGAGCCATTTCGACGCCTTCGCGCTTCCCCGCACCCTGGCCCAGTTCGCGCCGCCGGCGGTGCCCTTCTTCACCTCCGGCCTGCAGCCCGCCACCGGCTATGTCGTCATCCGCATCCCCGTCGGCTGGAAGGGCGAGTTCCACCGCTCGCCGCACCGGCAGATGCTGTTCTGCTGGGCCGGCACCCTCACCGTGACGGCCAGCGACGGCACCGTGCGCACGGTGAGCGCGGGCGATGCCTGGCTGATGGCGGATAATCACGGCCGCGGCCATGCCAGCGCGGTGACCTCGGACGTCGCCTTCGACGCGGTCATCGTGACGCTGCCGGAGGCGGGGTAGTCCGGGGCTGGATCGATCGGAAACGCGGCGAGCGCAGCGCTTGCCGGACAATCGGGGCGGGGAGGGGACATGGGACTGATGGCAGGGGCGCGGTGGCCGCGCGCATGGATGGTCGCGGGGGTGGTGCTGGCGGCGGCATGTCCCGCCCGCGCCGAGCCGGTGGCGCGCGACAAGGTGACGGCGGCGCTGCCCAGGCTCGCGGAGATGGCGCGCAAGGCGGTGACCGATGGCGGCGTGCCGGGCCTCGCCATCGCCGTCGTGCATAATGACGAGGTGGTGTTCGCGGAGGGCTTCGGCCTGCGCGCCATGGGCCGGGCCGATCTCGTCGACGCCGACACCGTGTTCCAGATCGCCTCGCTGTCGAAGCCGGTCTCCTCCACCGTGGTCGCGGCGCTGGTCAGCGATGGCGTGCTCGACTGGGACACGCGCGTCGCCGAGCTGGCGCCCGAGTTCCAGCTCATGGGCGCCTACCCGACCCAGCAGGTGACGGTGCGCGACTTCTTCAACCACCGCAGCGGCCTGCCCGGCAATGCCGGCGACGACATCGAGGATCTCGGCTATGGCCGCGACGCGGTGATGGCCCGGCTGCGGCTGGTGCCGCCCTCGTCCAGCTTCCGCGCCGGTTACGCCTACTCCAACGCCGGCCTGACCATGGGCGCGCTCGCCGCGGTGAAGCCGACCGGCAAGAGCTGGGAGGAGGTGGCGGAGGAGAAGCTGTTCCGCCCGCTCGGCATGAAGACCACCTCCTACCGCTACGCCGATTTCCTCGCACGGGCCAACCGCGCCGCGCTGCACGTGCCGGTCGACGGACAATGGGTGGCGAAGCTCACGCGCGACCCGGGCACCCAGGCCCCCGCCGGCGGCATCTCCTCCACCGTGCGCGACCTCGCGCAGTGGATGCGGCTGGAGCTCGGCGCGGGGCAGTTCGGCCCGCAGCGGCTGATCACGCCGGAATCGATCGCCGCCACCCATGTGCCGCTGATGGCGCGGGGCCACAACCCGGTGACCGGCGCGCCGTCCTTCTACGGGCTCGGCTGGAACATCGAGTATGGCCGCCACGGGGTGAGCTGGGGCCATGCCGGCGCCTTCAGCGTCGGCGCGCAGACGCTGGTGACGCTCTATCCCGAGCAGCAGATCGGCATCGTGCTGCTCACCAACGCCTTCCCGAGCGGGGTGCCGGAGGGGCTGTCGGCCTCCTTCTTCGACCTCGTCTTCGACGGCCGCGTCGAGAAGGACTGGATCGCCCCGTGGCAGGGCGCCTATGACAGCCTGTTCGGGCCGATGGTGGCGGCGGCGAAGAATACCTACGCCGCCCCGCCGACCCCGGCGACGCCCGCCCTGCCGGCGGACGCCTATGTCGGCAGCTACGCCAACGATTATGTCGGCCCCGGCGCGGTGGCGCGCGAGGGCGGCGCCCTGGTGCTGAAGCTGGGCCCGGGCGGGCGGAAAGCCTACCCGCTCACCCATTTCGACCGCGATCTCTTCCTGATCTACCCGAGCCCGGAAATGCCGGACATGCCCTCGGCGGTGCGCTTCGCCATCGGCCCGGACGGGCGGGCCGGCGCCATCACCATCGAGGAGCTGAACGGCAACGGCCTCGGCACGCTCGCGCGCCAGCCGTGACCGGCGCGCGAGGCGGGCTCAGCGCGGGCGCGCTCGGGTCCGGCGGTCGTCAGCCCTTGCCGTTCCGGTAGGAGGCGGCTTCCGCTTCGATGCGGTGCACGGCGCCAGCGAAGGCGGCCGGATCGTCGGCGATCTTGCGCAGGTCCGAGGCCCAGGTCGGGCGCTTCAGCGTGAAGGTGGTGAAGGCGCTGGAGCCGACATCGCCGGTGATCTTCAGCGCGATCTTGGTCGGGATCGGCTCGGAGGCGAGGAAGCGCGAGGTCGGGTTGGCGGCGACGAACGCCTTGTAGCGCTCGGACACCCCGGCATAGTTGCCGGCGGCGACCAGCGCGCCGACCTCGTCGAGGAAGCCGCTCAGGGCGGATTTGGCATGGGCGGTGGCAGTCATCGATGTTCCTCCTCCAGATGGCGTGCGCGTCGCGTGGCCCGGAACGGCCCGTCGCCGCGCACCAACCTTATAGCAACGAGGTAATTCACAGGCATACTGTATGCAAGGGGTGGCGCGATGATTCCGTGCGTCTGTATAAAACTTTGATCCGAAAGGCGAAAATCGGACCGCTTGCGCCCCCGCCACGCCCCGCTAATGTGCCGGGCATGATCGATCCCCAGCTTGCCGGCCGCCTGACCTTCACCCCCGCCCCGCCGACCCTGCCGCCCTTGCCGCCGGGCCGCCATGTCCTCGCCGAGGGCGTGCTCGGCCTCGCCGAGGGGCGCGAGGCGATCCTGCACGTGCCGGAGGGCATCGATCCGTCGCGCCCGACCCCGCTGGTGGTGCTGTTCCACGGCGGCGGCGGCAGCGCCGAGAAGATCACCCCGATGCTGGCCGCCCACGCCGCCGCGCGCGGCTTCCTGCTTCTGGTGCCGCAATCGCTGTTCCCGACCTGGGACATCGTCATCGCCGGCAACGGGCCGGACCGCGAGCGCCTCGACGCCGCGCTCCACGAGGTCGGCGCGCGCTTCACGCTCGACACGTCGCATATCTGCTTCGCCGGCCATTCCGACGGGGGCAGCTACACGCTCTCGCTCGGGCTTACCAACGGCCATGTCGTGACGCATCTCATCGTCTCCTCGGCCGGCTTCATGTCGGTGCAGCTGCAGGAGGGCGCCCCGCGCATCTTTCTCTCGCACGGCATCGCCGACACCCAGATCCCGATCGACCGCAGCGCCCGCACCCATGTCGCCGCGCTGAAGCAGGCCGGCTACGACGTCACCTACATCGAATATAACGGCCCCCACGCCTGGCAGCCGCCGGTGGTGGCGATGGCGGTGGAGTGGTTGCTGGGGCCGGCGGCGGTGCCGGCGGGGTGAGCGGGGGTCGACAGTGGCTTGGGCCACCTTACAGTGACTGTGACGTGCCCTTCCCACAAAAAATCGCCTCACCCAAGCGGACGTTCTCTATCTATTCCTCTTTCCTTGGCGGAGGCGGAGGCGGAGGCGGAGGCGGAGGCGGAGGCGGAGGTGGAGGTGGAGGTGGAGGTGGAGGTGGAGGTGGAGGTGGAGGTGGGTATCCGCCCGCCAAGAGATTTCCGCTTAAAGTCCATCCTGCGCGCCCATGCGATTGAAACGCCGCAGAGTTTGATAGCATTGCACTGAGATTGTTGCGTGGCTCTGCGCCGCCCACTTCCAAACCAAGCGAAGTTACATGATCAAAGATATCGCCGATAGAAGTTGGTCCTGAACGATTCGCCAAGAACATGCGCGCCGTGTTCAGAATCTTCGCTCGCTCAGGAGACGATCGCCGCACGATGCGAACTCCTCCTCGGACGGGCGCATAAGGTGGCTCCTCGAGGGCATCCCCAAGCTGGCGGCTTTTTTCCGGAGCCTCATAAAGGGCTAGCATCCTTCGAGCTTCGGTAAGTCTTTTATAAGTTAGGCTCTGCGAAAGCTCCTCTTGGAGAGCGGCCACCTCTGCGCGCAGCGCGGCAACGAACGAAGACGACATGAGAACCTCTCCAGCTTTGTGCCAAACATACCATTCAGCCACTTAGAACAAAAGGGCCTTGGCTTGGCTTGTGGCGGTTCCAAAATCCGGCTATATCATCATAGCCGGCCCGTGAAACGAGTCCGGCCCGAGCAGGGTGGTAGGACACCATGCCGGGCCGGATTTCGCGGGTTCCATCAAACTGATTAGGAGCCTGATGGAAGGGCGTGGTCCGCCCATGTTCGCAGTATTCTTTATATAGGACCCTCGTCCGCGGTGCAAGGCTCCGGAAAGGAGGAGCCTGCATGGTGTTTGTATCGGCTTATGTCCGTGTTCGCTTTGGCCGTCGTGAATTCGTGCGTGCCCATACCCGGTCCTTCCCTCGCTGATCTAGCGGCCTAGGACGAGAACGCAGCCGTCGGAGGGCATCGCTCCCCGGCGGTTTTTTCTTTTAAGCGCAGGCTGTTATCATGAGAGAGACAGTCAGCGCTATTTGGTCGCCTATGATTGTTGTCGGCTCGCGGCAAAGCACACTGTATCGCGGTTATTGGAATTCCCCTCGGCACCGCGGCTCGCCACCCTCTCTGGAATCGTTTGAACCCACCCGTCGACCTTGCCATCATGGGCGCGCAGACAGGGGTGGAGTTCACATGGCCGGGCAGAGCTGGGATCGGGTGCCGATCGATCCGCAGAGCGTCGAGGCCCCGCTCTCGCGCGCCGCGATCTTCCTCACCCTCACCGCCGCCGACGGCCCGCAGGCGCTGTCGCGCATCAGGGATACGCTGGGCAGCCTCGACGATCTCCTGAAGACGGTCGGCTTCCGGCATCTCGACGGCAAGCTCTCCTGCATCGCCGCGATCGGCTCGGCGCTGTGGGACCGGCTCGAACCCGCCCGCCGGCCGGCGCAGCTGCGCCCCTTCGCGCCCGTCGTCGGGGCGGTCCACACGGCGCCCGCCACCGCCGGCGACCTGTTCTTCCACATCCGCGCCGAGCGGGTCGACCTGTGCTTCGAATTGTCGAAACTGCTGCTGGTGACGCTCGGCGATGGCGTGCGGGTCGTCGACGAGGTCTCGGGCTTCCGCTATTTCGACGCGCGCGACCTGCTCGGCTTCGTCGACGGCACCGCCAACCCGGCGGGGCAGGACATACCGGCGGCGGCGCTGGTCGGCGACGAGGACCCGGATTTCGCCGGCGGCAGCTATGTCGTCACCCAGAAATACCTGCACGACATGGCCGGCTGGACGCGCCTGCGCGCCGACCAGCAGGAGCAGATCATCGGCCGCACCAAGGTCGACAACATCGAGCTCGACGATGCCGCCACGGGGCAGAAATCGCACAAGACGCTGGCGACCATCGTCGACGAACAGGGCGTCGAGCACGAGATACTGCGCGACAACATGCCGTTCGGCAGCGCCGGGCGCGGCGAGTTCGGCACCTACTTCATCGGCTATGCGCGCCAGCTGTGGGTGATCGAGAAGATGCTGCAGCGCATGTTCGTCGGCGATCCGCCGGGCGACCATGACCGGCTGCTCGACTTCTCAACGGCCCACACCGGCGCGACCTTCTTCGCGCCCTCCCGCGCCATGCTGGCGAGCCTCGCGGACGGGGCGTGAGGGCCGGGCGCCGCGCGGGCAGCGGGCGCGCTAGGCCGGCAGGACGACGACCTTCGTCTTCACCGGCGTCGCGTTGTACAATTCGATCATGTCCTGGCTCAGCAGGCCGACGCAGCCGCTGGTGACGCCGGAGCCGATCGAGTCCGGGTCGCTGGTCGCGTAGATCGTGTACAGCGTGTAGACGCCGTTCTGGTAGAGATGCAGCGTGCGGGCGCCGAGCGGGTTGTCGAGGCCGCCGGGCATGCCGCGGGCGTATTTGGCGACTTCCGGCTGGCGCTTGATCATCTCCGGCGGCGGGGTCCAGGTCGCCCATTCGCTCTTGCGCCCGACATAGGCGTCCCCGCTCCAGCGGAACCCGTCGCGCCCGACATTGGCGCCGTAGCGGGTGGCGGTGCCGTTCTCGCCGATGTGGTAGACGTAGTAATTGGCGGGATCGACGATGATCGTGCCGGGCGCTTCCTGGGTGTCGTAGCGCACGGTCTGGCGGTAATATTTCGGCTTGACCTTGCGGATGTCGGCCGCCGGGATCGGAAACTTCTCGTCCGGCACCGGCCCGTAGATCTTCTGCGCTTCCGCCAGGCTGATGCCGTCCGGGCTCGCGCAGCCGGCCAGCCCCAGCGCGCCGAGGGTGACGGCCGAGCCGGCGAGGAACGAGCGGCGGTCGAGGAGCCCCGCCCGGCGCGAGGGCGCCGTGGTCCCGTGCGCCCTGCCGTCCGCGCTATTCCGATCGTCCATCGCCATATCCCGGACCTTTCATGCGCGGCTGCCGACGGGCATATGCCCCGGCGCCGGCGTGCTGAGTATCTTGGCGAGGGGGTGTAAGCCGGCACGCGCCCGGCTGGCAAGCGCCGGCTTGCAAGGCCCGGCGCCGGCCGCGCCCCCTCGTCCGGCCGGTTTCACCGAACGGCGTGCCATCCATCCGCCGCGACCCTTTCGGGCCGCTGCGTCAGGCGAGGCGCCGGTAAAATCTGCGGCATAGAGGGCGGGATATGCGGGCGCCTCATCCCCGTTCGAAATCCCCCTTCTGCGGCGGGGCGATTGGGGTGAAGCCCGACAGTTCCGGCTTGAGGTCGAGGAGCGGCGTGCCGTCGAGGCAGTCGAGGCCGCGCACCTCCAGCGCCCCCTCCATCACCGAGACCAGCCGCACGATGCTGGTGCCGATCGGGTTCGGCCGGGCCGGCGAGCGCAGCGCGAAGGTGCCGAAGGTGGCGCCGTCATTGGCCGGGCTCTGCAGCACGAGGTCGCGCCGCGACAGATGCAGCCAGTAGAGCACCTCGAGCCGCTCATGCGCGCCGATGCCCTTCAGCGCGGGGCGGAACGGCGCGAACAGCTCGATCGTGCAGACCGGGCCGTCGAGCCGGCCAAGGCGCGGGGCGGTGAGCCGGTAGGTCCACGGCGTGCGGATGCGGCCGATGAAGACGAGGCCGGCGTCGCGCGGCGCGGGCGGATCGATGGCGACCTCGCCCGGCCGGATCTCGTTGAGGCGGACGATGGCCCCGCCCTCAGTCGACCGCGACGAGCACGTCGGAGGCCTTGATGACGGCGTAGGCCGGGGCGCCCACCTCCAGCGCGAGCTGGTCCACCGCCTCGTTGGTGATGGAGGCGGTGATGACCTCGCCGCCGGCCACCTCGATCTTCACATGCGCGGTGGTGGCGCCCTTGACGATGTCGATGACCTTGCCCTTGAGCACATTGCGGGCGCTGAGTTTCATGGGAGTTTCCTCTCGTTCGCTCGATGTCGATGCGCACGGCGTTCCGCAATGGCGCGGGCGCCGGCTCATCCTGTATCGTAGCGGATATACCATCGCGGCCATGGGCGGCCAATGGGCAGGCGCGAAGCCGGATGCCGTCTCAGTCGCGGTCCGGTGCGCCGAGCGGGAAGAGCGGGCGGAACGGGCGCGCTTCGTCCACCGCGCGAGCGAAGGAGGGGCGGGCGAGGAGACGCGCGCGATAGCCCCGCAGCGTCGTGAGATGGGCCGGGATCGGGTGCGTCCAGTCGGCATAAAACAGCGATGGCGCGGCGGCGCAGTCGGCGAGCGTAAACTCCGCCCCGCACGCCCAGTATCGGCCCGCCAGCCGCCCGTCGAGCCAGAGATAGGCGCGCTCCAGCTTCTCCACCGCGAAGGCCAGCGCCTCGCTCCGCTTGCCGGCATCGCCGGTCAGCGCTCCGGCCACGGCGTGCTGCATCGGGCTCATCACGTGCAGGTCGAAGAAGCGGTCGAGGAAGCGCACATCGAGCGCGGCCATCGGCTCGTCGGGCAGCAGGCGCACCGGGCCGGGACGGGTGAGCTGAAGATACTCGATGATGATGCTGGTCTCGACGACCTCGCGGTCGCCGTCGAGCAGCAGCGGAAACTTGGCGATCGGCCAGCGCCGCAGCCATTCGGCGACGTGCTCGGGCGTGTCTGGCCCGATGCCGCGGAATGCGAAGGGCGTCGCGTTCTCATAGAGCGCGATGAGCACCTTCTGCGTGTAGGAGGAGAAGGGGTGGCCGTAGAGAGCAAGCGACATGAGCGCCTCGAAGGGGTTCCGACTGACGGCGGAGGGTTCTAGCCGACCTGCGCGGCAAAGCTCCGGGCGATGTCGCCGGCGCTGGCGAGCCAGATCGTCTCGCGTTGCGCCGCGATGTGCGCGAGCGCCCGTCGCAGGTGCCGCAGCCGGTGCGGCTGGCCCACGATATAGGGATGCAGCGCGATGCCCATCACCAGCGGGGTTTCGCGCGCATCGGGCCGCATCTCCTCGAAATGGTCGATGATCATGTTGGCGAAGGCCGGCCCCTCCATCTGCCGCGCCATGATGGCGGGGATGTCGTTGAGCTCCTGCGGGTAGGGCACGCCGAGGATGCGCCCGCCCCCGCGCGTCGCCATCCACACCGGCTGGTCGTCCATGCACCAGTCGAGCAGATAGCTGTAGCCCGCCTCCGCCAGCAGGTCGGGCGTCGCCCGGCTCTCGGAGATCCACGGGCCGAGCCAGCCGGCGGGCGGGACGCCTTCGGCGCGTGCGAGGACGGCGGTGGCCTCGGCGATGAGGCGCGCCTCCTCGGCCTCCGGCAGGTCGCCCTGGCGCTCGGCATTGCTGCGCCCGTGCCCGACGATCTCGTCGCCGCGGGCGCGGAAGGCGGAGACCACCTCGGGGCAATAATCGTAGATCGCGCTGTTGACGAGCACGCTGGCGGGGAGCTCCAGCGCGTCCAGCAGCGCGATCAGCCGCCAGACGCCGACCCGGTTGCCATAGTCGCGCCAGCTGTAATTCGCCACGTCCGGCTGCGGCGTCGGCGCCACCAGCGTCGCGCCCAGCCCTTCGCCAAAGGCGAAATGCTCGAGATTCACCGCCACATAGACGGCGAGCCCCTCGCCCTGCGGCCAGCGGAAGGCGGGGCGGCGGGTGATCGGCTCATAGTCGTAGCGTCCGTGGGTCGGCAGCGGCATCGGCAACCTCGTCATCGCCCGGCGGTGCAGGGAGCGGGTGCGCGAGACTGGCAGCGATGGCCGGCCCCCGGCAAGCGCCGGGGCGGGAGGTGATGGAAACAGGAATATAATCCTTGACACCGTCACGCTGCTCGGGTAGGTTTTGGGCATGCTCCACAGTTGCGTCCGGCGATGTCCGGGGTAATGCGGCGGGGCGAAGGTCGAGCCGGCGGAAACGCCGGCTTTCGTGTTTTCGGGCGGGCTCGCGGCGCCGCCCGCGCCGGGGCGGTCACCGATCGCGCCGGCGATCGTTTCGGAACCGACATGTCGATACCCGCACGCGCTCCCACCCCGGAGGCGATCGCCGAGGCGCGCCGGCTCTATGAGCACAGCCGCGTGCCGATGCAGGCGATCGCCGAACTGCTCGGCATCAGCAAGAGCACGCTGAACCTGCGCATCCGCGACTGGGGCTGGAAGCGCCGGCAGGGTCGCATCCCGCTGCATATGCCCGCCGCCGGCGAGGCCGCGCCGGACGCCGCGGCACCCGCCGGGTCCGCCGCGCATCCGGACGCGGCGCCGCTGCCGGGCCTCTCGCCCGCCGGTGGACGGCGCGAGCTCATCGCCCGCCTCGTGGCGCGGATCGAAACCGAGATCGCCCGCATCGAGCGCCTGCTCCTGCGGGCCGGGCTCAACCCCGGCGTCGCCGACGGCTCGGAGGCCGAGCGCGCCGCCCGCACGCTCGGCGTGCTGGTGCGCTCGTTGCGCGAACTCGCGGCGCTGGAGCGCGGCACCGCGCCGGACGAGGACGAGGAGGAGCCGACCCGTGACGCCGACGCCTACCGACGCGAGCTTGCGGCAGCGCTTGATCGCGTGCTCGCGGGCCGGGCTGCTGAATGAGCTGGTCGCCGAGCTTCCCGTCGATCTCGCCCGCTGGCTCCCCCATTTCTGGCCGGTGCTCGGCCGCCCGGCGCAATTGCCGCCGCAACGGCAGGATTGGACCACCTGGCTCGTGCTCGGCGGGCGCGGGGCGGGCAAGACCCGCGCCGGCGCCGAATGGGTGCGCGGCATGGCGACGGGCACGCCGCCCTTCGCCGCGCGCCCGGTCGGGCGCATCGCGCTGGTCGCGGAGACCATGGCGGATGTGCGCGAGGTGATGGTGGAGGGCGTCTCGGGCGTGCTCGCCGTGCACCCGCGCGACGCCCGCCCGAAATGGGAACCCACCCGCCGCCGGCTGGAATGGCCGAACGGGGCGATCGCGCAGGGCTTCTCGGCCGAGGATCCCGAAAGCCTGCGCGGCCCGCAATTCGATGCCGCCTGGTGCGACGAACTGGCCAAATGGCGCTACGCCGAGGCGGCGTGGGACATGCTGCAGTTCGGCCTGCGCCTCGGCGAGCGCCCGCGCCAGGTGGTGACGACGACGCCGCGCCCGACCGCCCTGCTGCGCCGCCTGCTCGCCGACCCGTCGAGCGCGGTGACGCGCATGGGCACGGCCGAGAATGCGGCCAATCTCGCGCCGGGGTTCCTGCAGACCGTGGTCGGCCGCTATGCCGGCACGAGGCTCGGCCGGCAGGAACTGGAGGGCGAACTGATCGAAGACCGCCCCGACGCGCTGTGGAACCGCGCGGCGCTGGAGGCCGCCCGCGAGGACGGCCCGCCGCCGCTGCGCCGCATCGTGGTGGCGGTCGATCCGCCGGCCTCGTCGGGGCGCCGCGCCGATGCCTGCGGCCTGATCGCCGCCGGGCTCGACGGCGAGGGCATCGTGCACGTGCTGGCGGATGAAAGCGCGCAGGGCCTCACCCCGGCGCAATGGGGCGCGCGAGCGGTGGCGCTGCATCACCGGCTGGAGGCCGACCGCGTCGTGGTCGAGGTCAACCAGGGCGGCGAGATGGTGCGCACCATCCTCCACGGCATCGACCCCGCGGTGCCGGTGGCGGAGGTGCGCGCCACCCGCGGCAAGTGGCTGCGCGCCGAGCCGGTCGCGGCGCTCTACGAGCGCGGACGGGTGCGCCACGCCGGCCTGTTCCCGGCGCTGGAGGACGAGATGGCCGATTTCGGCCCCGACGGCCTCTCCGGCGGGCGCTCCCCCGACCGCCTCGACGCCCTGGTCTGGGCCATCACCGCGCTGGCGCTGGGCCCGGAGGAGACGAATCCGCGGGTGAGGCGGGTGTGAGGGCCTGAAACAGGCCAGATCGGGCCGCCATCGAATTCTGTCGCCAAAAGGCCGGCCTCGCGCCGGCCTTTTTGCTTTTCCGGGAGTGCTCATGCCCCGTCTCGCCATCCCCCCTATTGCTCTGCCCCGCTTCACCTTTCCCTTCGGCCCGCGCCGGCCGATGGCGCCGCCGGATGCCAAGGCCTCGCGTGCGGGGCCGCTGATCGCGCTGCTGTCGGATTATCGCCCGCGCTGGACGCCGCGCGACTTCGCCGCGCTGGCCCGCGAGGGCTATGCCCGCAACGCCGTCGCCCATCGCTGCGTGCGGCTGGTCGCCGAGGCGGTGGCCTCGACCCCGCTCGGCCTGTTCGAGGCGGGGCACGAGGTGCCGGCGCATCCGCTCGCCGTGCTGCTGGCGCGGCCGAACCCGCGTACCACCGGCGCGGCGCTCGTCGAGGCGCTGGCGAGCCACCTGCTGCTCGCCGGCAACGCCTATGTCGAGGCGGTGATCGTCGGCGGGCAGGTGCGTGAACTCCATGCGCTGCGGCCCGACCGCATGCGGGTCGTGCCGGGCGACGATGGCTGGCCGGAGGCCTTCGACTACACGGTCGGCGCGCGCACCGTGCGCTTCCTGCAGGGCGACGAGCCGGTGCCGGCGATCCTGCACCTCGCCCTGTTCAACCCGCTCGACGACCATTACGGTCAGCCCCCGCTGGAGGCGGCGCAGACCGCGCTCGACCTCCACAACGCCGCCAGCGCCTGGAACAAGGCGCTGCTGGACAATGCCGCGCGCCCCTCCGGCGCGCTGGTCTATGGCGGCGCCGCGAACCTCTCGGACGAGCAGTTCGAGCGGCTGAAGGAAGAGCTGGAGAACAATTTCGCCGGTGCCAGCAATGCCGGAAGGCCGCTGCTGCTGGAGGGCGGGCTCGACTGGCGCCCGCTCTCGCTGAGCCCCAAGGACATGGATTTCCTCGAGGCGAAGAACGGCGCGGCGCGCGAGATCGCGCTGGCCTTCGGCGTGCCGCCGATGCTGCTCGGCATTCCCGGCGACGCCACCTATGCCAACTATGCCGAGGCCAACCGCCATTTCTGGCGGCAGACCGCGCTGCCCATGACGCGCCGCATCGCCGACGCGCTGGCCGGCTGGCTGTCGCCGGCCTATGGCGCGGAGATGCTGCGGCTCGAGCCCGACCTCGACGCCATCGAGGCGCTGGCCCCCGAGCGCGACGCGCTGTGGCGGCGGGTGGGCGAGGCGAATTTCCTCACCGACGCCGAGAAGCGCCTCGCGACCGGCTATGACGGCGAAAAGTGAGCGCCGCTCTCTCCCCCGTGGGGCGAGGGGGCCTCGCCATCTCCGGGGAGGTCGCCCGCCTCACCCGGCGCCAGAGCCTCTCCGGCGAACGCCGGTTCGCGGAAGAGGCTCTGCTTTATTGATGTTGCACACGTCCTTTCGCTGAACCGCTGTGCCTTCCTGCGGGCATCGCTCCGGGCGCCGACCGCTCCCGGCCGGGGAGAGGTGAAGCAGGCCGCATCCGGCGCACGCGTCCACGCCATCGGAGCCGCTATGGAACCCCTCATCCGCGCCTTCGCCGAGCGCGGCGACCTCGCGCATCTCGCCTTGCTGATGTGGGCGCTCGGCGCCTCGGCGCTCGCCTGGCGGGCGGCGCGGGAACTCGCCGAGGCGGCACGCCGCTTCGATGACTTCGTGCGCGAGATCGCGCGTTTCAATGCCCTGTTCGGAGATGATCATGAGCTCGAAAGGACCCGCGAAGGGCGGCGGCCGGCGCGGCGCCGGCAAGCCGCCGACCGCCTCGAAGCCGCCGGCGAAGGCCGCCGTGAAATCGTCCCCGCTCCCGAAGGCGGCGGCTAGCGCCCCCGCCGCCAAGGCCACGCTGACGCCGCGCATCCGCGCCTTCCTGCCGGGCCCCGCGCGCCTGCCGGTGCCCAGCCGGGCGGGCGACGCGCCGCAGGTGTTCCGCTCCTTCGGCCGCACGCTGGAGAAGCTGGAGCGCGCCGCCACCACCCGGCGCCCGCGCGGGGAAGGGGAGGGCACATGAGCGCGCGCCTCGACACCCTCGCCGCCGCGCGGCCGGCGCTCGAGACCAAGGAGCGGCCGGTCGCGATCGAGAAGGTCGCCCCCGACGGCAGCTTCGAGGGCTATGCCGCGCTGTTCGGCCGGGTCGATCTCGGCCGCGACCTGATCCTGCCCGGCGCCTTCACCGAGAGCCTCGCCCGTCGCGGCGCCGCCGGCGTGCGCATGCTGTTCCAGCACGACCCGGCCGAGCCGATCGGCGTGTGGACCGCCATCGCCGAGGACGGCGTCGGCCTGTTCGTGCGCGGCCGGCTCACCCCGGAGGTGGCCCGCGCCCGCGAGGTGCTGGCGCTGATGCGCGCCGGCGCGCTCGACGGCCTCTCCATCGGCTTCCGCACCGTGGAGGGGCGCACCGATCCGCGCTCGCGCGTGCGGCGGCTCTCCCGCATCGACCTGTGGGAAGTCTCCATCGTCACCTTTCCCATGCAGCCGGAGGCGCGGATCGAGGTGGTGAAGAACCTGCCCCTCGCCAGCGCCATCCGCCGCGGCGCCGCGCGCCTGCGCGGGCGGCTGCGTTTCCCCTCACCAGGATTGACCCATGCGTGAAGCCCAGAAGTCCGCCCCCGAGACGAAATCCGCCGCCGGCCCCGAGGTCGCCGCCGCCTTCGAGGAGTTCATGACCGCCTTCGAGGCGTTCAAGGACGCCAACGACCAGCGGCTCGGCGAGCTGGAGCGGCGCGGCGCCGACGCGGTGACCATCGACAAGGTGGAACGCCTCAACGCCGCGCTCGACCAGCAGAAGGCGCTGATCGACGAGATCGTGCTGCGCGGGCGCCGTCCCGGGCTCGGTGGCGCGCCCGCCCTCGACCTCGCCGCGCGCGAGCACAAGGCCGCCTTCGACAGCTATGTCCGCCATGGCGAGGCCGCCGGGCTCAAGCGGCTGGAGGCCAAGGCGCTCTCCGCCGGTGTCGGCGCCGATGGCGGCTATGTCGTGCCGCACGAGACCGAGCGCGAGATCGGCAAGCGCCTCGCCGCGCTCTCGCCGATCCGCGCCCTGGCCGATGTGCGGGTGATCTCGGCGGGCACCTACAAGAAGCCGTTCATGACCTCCGGCCCGGCGGTCGGCTGGGTGGCCGAGACCGGCGCCCGCAGCCAGACCACGAGCCCGGTGCTGGACGAACTCGCCTTCCCGGCGATGGAGCTCTACGCCATGCCGGCGGCGACGCAGACCCTGCTCGACGATGCCGCGGTGAACATCGACGAGTGGCTCGCCGCCGAGGTCGATGCCGCCTTCGCCGCCCAGGAGGGCACCGCCTTCGTCACCGGCGACGGCTCGGGCAAGCCCAAGGGCTTCCTGAGCTACACCACGGTGGCGGAGGGATCGTGGGAGTGGGGCAAGCTCGGCACCATCGCCACCGGCGCCGCCGGCGACTTCCCCTCCGCGAGCCCGGCCGACCCGCTGGTCGACCTCGTCTATGCGCTGAAGGCGGGCTACCGCCAGAACGGCACCTTCGTCATGAACCGCCGCACCCAGAGCGCGGTGCGGAAGCTGAAGGACGAGAACGGGCAATATCTGTGGACGCCGCCGGCCTCCGCCGGGGCGCCGCCGAGCCTGCTCGGCTTCCCCGTCGCCGAGGCCGAGGAGATGGCCAATATCGGCGCGAACAGCCTCTCCATCGCCTTCGGCGACTTCCGCCGCGGCTATCTGGTGGTCGACCGCGCCGGGGTGCGGGTGCTGCGCGATCCTTATTCCGCCAAGCCCTACGTGCTGTTCTACACTACCAAGCGGGTGGGCGGCGGCGTGCAGGACTTCGACGCCATCAAGCTGCTGAAGTTCGCCGCGAGCTGAGGGCGGAAGGCCGCGCGGCGTGCGACGCCGGCGCCGGCGAGCCGTGCGTTCCGGACATCGGTACGGTTGCATCGAACCGGATGTGACGGTTCAATGACGCAATGGTGACGAAACCGCGAACGCGCGACCAGATCGATTCCCTCATCGAGGCCGCTGCGGTCGGCGACAAGCGCGTCTTCCGCATCGATCTCGACGGCGCGCCGGTCTGGGTGAAGCGCGGCACCAAGGATTTCCGCAACGTGCTCCAGCGCCTGCTGGGCTGGGGCGCCAGCCTGCCGCTCCGGCACATGACCCCGGCGCGGCAGCGGGTCTATTCCGAGGTGCGGCGCCTGCGGGCGCTGCGGCGGGCCGGTTTCAACGTGCCGGACATCCTCTGCGTGGGATCGGACTATCTCGCCCTGTCCGACATGGGCGTCACCCTCGACGCGGTGCTGCGCAAGGACACCGCCTCCGACGAGGCGCGCCGGCTGGTGCGGCAGGCGGCGGAGATGGTGGCGGAGCTGCACCTCGCCGGCCAGTGGCACGGCGCGGCGCGGGTGCGCAACTTCACCGTCCGCAACCGCGCCATGGGGATGATCGACTTCGAGGATCCGGTGGCCGGGCTGCCGCACATCTACAACCGGCTGATGGACCTGTTCATGCTGACCCTGTCGCTCGCCCGCCGCGAGCCGACCGGGCGCCTGGCGCGCGAAGCGCTGACCGTCTACGGCGCCAAGCGCTCGCTCGCCGAGTTCCGAACCGTCGCCTTCCTGATGCTGCCGACCTATCTGGTGCTGCGCCCGTTCCACACCTTCCTGGGACAGGACGGCAAGCAGATCGTCGCCTGCCTCAAGGCGGTGTATGTCGACACCTACCACTCGGCCTTCGCGACCTCGTCGCGCTGAGCCCTGACCGGGCGCCGCGTCAACGCACGCCCATGCTGCGGGCGGTCGTCTCGATCCACTCGCGCTGGGTGCCGACCCAGGTGGCGCCGGTGACGCCGCCGCAGCCGCGGGCGCCGCCCGCCGCCGTCGACCAGCCGATCACCGCGACGACCGCGCCCCCGGCCATGACCGGGCCGCCGCTGTCGCCGGTGCAGCCGCCCCCGGTTGAACCCGCCGACAGGCGGATCATGATGCCGCCGGTGGTGCCGATGCTGGGCAGATCGAGGCTGCGCAGCGTGCCGGCCGACTTGCCGTCGCCGTCGCGGACGACGCCGAAGCCGGCCAGCGTGAACACCGTGCCCTTCGCCGGCAGCGCCGCATCGGTTCCGAGCCGCGCCGGGCGGAAACGCGCCGGCAGCGGCTCCGCGAGCTTGACCAGCGCGAGATCCGGCGTCGGGCGGCGGCTGTCGAACGAGCCGGGATCGAAGCGCGGATGCAGCGCGATCCGGCTCGCCGGGATGATCCGGGGACCGGTGGGCTCGATCACCGCCACCGCGTAATTCGCCGCCGGCTGCACGCAATGCGCGGCGGTGAGCACGACATCGGGCGCCAGCACCGAGCCGGTGCAGGAGGCGCCGCGGGTCGAGACGATCATCGCCGTCTGCGCCGCCACGTCGGGCGCCGCCGGCTGTCCGCCGACGATGGCCCGCGCGGGCCCGGCGGCGAGAAAAGCGAGAACGCAAACAACGGCGAGGACGAGGGCGCGCATCGGCGGGCTCCGGCGGGGGCGGCGCTTTGTGGCGTCGCCCGGCGCCGGCGTCAACCGGCGCCGCCTCGTCGCGCGCGGCCCCACGCCTAACATCAGGAGACGACATGCCCGCCATCCTCCTCGCCGGCCCCGCCGTCGAGCCGCTGTCGCTGGCCGAGGCCAAGGACTTCCTGCGCATCGTCCACGACGCCGAGGACACGCTCGTCGGCGCGCTGGTGATCGCGGCGCGGACCACGGTGGAGGCGCTGACCCGCCGCGTGCTGATCGACCAGGACTGGCGCATCGTGCGCGACGCCTGGCCGGTCTCCGGCCTGATCGGCGTGCCGGTCAACCCGCTGCGCACGCTGGTCTCGGCCCATGTGATCGATGCGAGCGGCGAGGCGGTTCCCCTCCCGCTCGACGCCTTCGCCGCCGATACCGCCCGGCTGCCGGGCCTGATCCGGATCGAGCGCGCGGCCCTGCCCGAGCCCGGACGGCCCATCGCGGGCATCGCCATCGACGTCACCGCCGGCCACGGGCCGGGTGCCGGCGATGTACCCGCACCGCTGGTGGAGGCGGTGCGGCTGCTGCTGGCGCATTTCTACGAACACCGCGACGTGGCCGGCCCGAGCGGCGCCTTTCCCGCCGCGCTCGACGCGCTGGTCGCGCCGTTCCGGGTGACCCGGCTGTGAGCGCCATCGGCGAGCTGCGCCACCGGCTGGTCCACGAGACGCCGGTCGAGGTGCCCGACGGGATGGGCGGCGTGACGCGCGCCTTCCTGGCCGTCGACGCTCTGTGGGGCGCCATCGAGACCGCCGCCGCGCCCGAGGTGATGGCCGACCGGCCGGGCGCGGTGCTCACCCACACCGTGTCGGTGCGCGCACCGGCGACGCTGGCGCCGGGCGACCGGCTGCGGCTCGGCGCCCGGATCTTCGTCATCGAGGCGGTGAGCGACACGGACGGGCGCGGCCGCCGCCTCGCCTGCCGCTGCCGCGAGGAGACGCCGTGAGGCGCGGCGCGTTCACCTGGCGACGCCGCGCGAGGAGACTAGCCATGAGATTCGCGATGCGCCTGAAGGGGCTCGACCGGCTGATGCGCCGCTTGACCCGAATGGAAGCCGACCGTGCCGAGGTGGCGGCCGCCGGCGGGAGCACACCGCCGGCCCGGCCCGGCTCGACCGGCGGTTCGCCCCCGGCCTCCGGCCGCCGCGGGCGGTCGTCCCGCACCCGGGAGGAGGGCCGATGAGCCCGGCAGAAGCCCTGCGCACGGCGATCCATGCCGCGCTGCTGGCCGACGCGCCGCTGGCCTCCGTGCTGGGCGGTGCGCATGTCTACGACGTGCCCCCGGGCGCGCCGGCCTTTCCCTATGTCACCCTCGGCGAGGCGCAGAGCGAGGACTGGTCGACGGCGACGGAGCGAGGCATCGAGCTGCGCCTCACCCTCCACGCCTGGTCGCGGCAGGGCGGCCATGGCGAGGCGCACGCCATCGCCCACGCCCTGCAGCAGGCGCTGCACGACGCCGATCTCGCGCTCGCGGGCTGTCGGCTCGTCAACCTGCGCGCCACCACCGCCGACATCCGCCGCGAGGCGGGCGGGCGCACCTATCACGCGCTGGTGCGGTTCCGGGCGGTCATCGAAACCGGATGAGCAACGCCGGTCAAGAGTCTGCGATGACTCGGTGATCCGGCCTTGTTGAATCGGCGTGTGAAGTCGTTGAAGTGGCGCATGAGGCCGCGCCGATCCGGTTTCTCAACTTCAACCGGATTCGGAACATGAACGGCGCGGCGCGCCTCGATCACTTTCTGAGACGGTAGCGGATTCGGGTTAACCGATCCTCACCAGAGCGACGGGGAGATAATCCATGGCGGCGCAGAAGGGCAAGGACCTGCTGCTCAAGATGCATGACGGCGCCGGCTTCGTGACGGTGGCGGGGCTGCGGTCGCGGCAGATCGCCTTCAATGCCGAGCCGGTCGAGATCACCTCGGCCGAGAGCGCCGGGCGCTGGCGCGAACTGCTCGCCGGGGCCGGGGTGAAGCGGGCGGCGGTGTCGGGATCGGGGGTGTTCAAGGACGCGGCCTCCGACGCGCTGATGCGCCAGAGCTTCTTCGACGGGCTCATCCGCACCGTGCAGATCGTGGTGCCGGACTTCGGCACGATCGAGGGGCCGTTCCAGATCACCGCGCTGGAACTCGCCGCCAGCCACGACCGCGAGGTCACCTTCGACATCGCGCTCGAAAGCGCCGGCGCGATCGGCTTCGCGGCGCTGTAGACGGGAGATCGGTCGGGGCGCTTGCCGGCGGATGACCGGACCGCCGCTCCGCCGGAACCCGCCCCGCGTCCCGTCACTCCCGATGGGTGGGGGCATGCCGGTGGGGGCATCCGACCGGCGCCGTTACCCATCGACGCCGGTGGCGAACTTCGCGCCCGTCGCGCCGCTGGCCAGTCCAAAGTCGCACCGCTCGCGGCCGCCCGCGTCGGCCGCCGGGCTCCGACCTCGGACGATCGTCGCGGCGGAGCCGTTCATCCCACCCCATATCGCCCGGAGACCGATCATGCCGAACCGCCATCGCGGCGAGATCTGCGCCGAGCTCGACGGCCGCCCGCGCACGCTGGTGCTCACCCTCGGCGCGCTGGCCGAGCTCGAGGCCGCCTTCGGCGCCGACGACCTCGTCGCCCTGGCCGAGCGCTTCGAGCGCGGCCGGCTTTCCGCCCGCGATGCCGTGCGCATCGTCGCCGCCGGCCTGCGTGGCGCCGGCGAAAACGTGGCCGACGACGAGGTGGCGGCGATGCGCACCCCCGGCGCCGCGGCCGGCTTCGCCCGCATCGTCGGCGAACTGATCAGCGCCACCTTCGGCGGGGCGCCGGGCGAGGGCGGCGGCGGCGATGTGCCGAGCCGGCCGGTCGGCCGATCCGGCCCCTCGCCCGAACCGCCGCGCCATCCCGTCCCCCCGGCGGGAACACTCGGGGACAGGCCCGCGGCGGCGGCCGGCCCGGCGGGACCGGCGCCGCCGGGCCCTCTCTAGCCGCAGCGGCCGGCGGTCCGCGCTCCGCTTTCCCCTGGCGGGAGGCGATGGCGTTTGGCCTCGGCCAGCTGCGGCTGCCTCCCGATGCCTTCTGGCGCATGACGCCGCGCGAACTGGCCGCGGCGATGGGCGCGGTGCTCGGGCCGGCGCGCGCGCCGCTCGATCGCGCCAGCCTTGCCGCGCTGATGGCGCGCTTCCCCGATTGAGTGGCGGCGCAGGGGGCGACCGCCCGCGCCGGGATCCACCGGCCCCGCCGTCTGGCGGCGCGGATGTCACGACCGGCGGCCGGCCCTGGCCGGGTTCGACCCCGACGCTGGGCGGAGCGATACCCGACCCGGGCGGGGGAGCGACCGGCGGGATCGCCGGCCGTTCTGAACGGAGGCACGACGCGCGACGCAGACTGGGCGCGCGGGAGGGTTCGCTCGCGCCCGGCCGGTCGGCCTGGCCGCCATCTGAGCCGGTGGCATGTACCGGCCGGTTAGGGAGACCAAGGTGGGGCGATCCAGATACCGTCGCGATGGGTCGGCACGGCACGGCCGGTATACCGGCGCGACCTTGTCGCCGGCCCGTTCCGCGCTGGGCGTGGCACCCTTCATGCCGGCAACGCCCGCGTCTCCGCTTCTTCCCCGGACGCGCGCCGGCGCGCGCCTCGAGGTACCGGCGCGCCGGCGCCCGGAGCGCCCGTCTCATGGTCCTCGCCGGGCCGTCCCGCTCAATTCCCGGACGGGCACCGGCCACGCTCGACGTCCCGGTGGGCGTCGAGCCTACCGGTGGCCCTGCGCCCGGGCCACCCGTTTCACGGTCCGCGCCGCGTTGTCCCGCTTCTTCCTCGGACGCGCGCCGGCAGGTGTCGACCCTCAGGAGGGACCGGAGCCCGAGCGGCGCGCCACGGTCCGGACCGGCTCGCGTTCCCGTGCCAGGTCGGGCGACGCAGCGGCCGGGCGGTGCGGCGGTCGGCAGCGCTTCCACCCGCGCACGCGGCCTGGCCTCATCGCCCACGGAGGGCAGGCGAATGCCGGTGGTCCGCTCCGATCCGACTGTTTCATCCGCTGCGACCCCATCGAGCCGGGAGGATCCCATGGCCGATTTCGACGACGAACGACTGAGCGTGGAGATCACCGCCGACATCTCGGCCTTCCGCCGCGAGATCGGCGAGGCCGAGCGGCTGGCGCGCGGCTTCGGCCGCTTGGTGGGCGATGCGCTCACCGATGCCGTGGTGAAGGGCCGCAGCGCCGACGAGGTGTTCCGCACCCTCGCGCTGCGGCTGTCGTCGCTGACGCTGGACCTCGCGCTGCGCCCGCTCGAACAGGGCGTCGCCGGCCTGTTCCAGAACCTCGTCGGCGGTGCGCTCGGCTTCGCCAGAGGCGGCGTATTTCCCGGCGGCGTGACGCCCTTCGCCAGCGGCGGCGTCGTCTCGGCGCCGACCTATTTCCCGATGTCCGGCGGGCTCGGCCTGATGGGCGAGCGCGGCGCCGAGGCGATCCTGCCGCTGCGACGGGGCGCGGACGGGCGTCTCGGCGTCGCCGGCGGCGGCCGGGCGGTCAACGTCTCGGTGAGCGTCGCGACGCCGGATGCCGCCAGCTTCCGCCGTTCGGAGGCCTATCTCGCCGGCCTCGTCGCCCGCGCCGTCGCCCGCGGCGAGCGGAGCCTCTAGCGCTTCTTTCCGCGGCTCGGGCGCTTGTTTGCCGTCTGGGTCAGCGCCGATGCGGCGACCGACTTCACGGCTTTGGGCGTGCGTGGGTTGCTGAGAAGTTTGGCTGCCTTCGAGGCAACGGACTTTGAGGTGTGCTCGTTCCTGGCCATGACCACTCCCATCAAGAATCAAACGGGAACAATAGAATACAAATTAAGAACAAACTCCATCCTGAGTAGATGTTTTTCCCTTATTGATTGTGGATAGCCCATGCCCGCCTTCCATGAAGCGCTGTTTCCGCTCGACATCGCGCTCGGCGCGGCGGGCGGGCCGGAGCGCGCCACCGAGATCGTCACCACGCTGACCGGACGGGAAGAGCGCAATACGCGCCTCGCCCATTCCCGGCGACGCTGGGATGCCGGCTATGGCGTGCGCTCGCTGGCCGATCTCTCCGCCGTCGTCGCCTTCTTCGAGGAGCGGCGCGGGCGGCTGCACGGCTTCCGCTGGCGCGACCGGCTCGACCATGCCTCCGCCCCACCCGGCACCGCGGTGACGCCGCTCGATCAGCCGATCGGCGAGGGCGATGGCACGCGCGCCGCCTTCGCGCTCGCCAAGACCTATGGCGGCGCCCACGCGCCCTATGTCCGCCCCATCGCCAAGCCGGTGGCGGGCTCGGTGCGGGTGGCGGTCGACGGCGGCGAGGTCGCGGAAGGTATCGCGTTCGACCTCGACGCCGCGACCGGCCTCGTCACCTTCCGCTCCGGCCACGTGCCGGGCGCCGGGGCGGCGGTCACCGCCGGTTTCCGCTTCGACGTGCCGGTGCGCTTCGACACCGATTTTCTCGAGGTGAATCTCACCGCCTTCGAGGCGGGCGAGATCCCCCGCATCCCTATCCTGGAGATCCGGCCGTGAGGGCGCTTCCCGAGGGACTGGCCGCCGCGCTCGCCGGCGGGGTGACGACGCTCGCCCGCTGCTGGCGCATCACCCGCACCGACGGCGTGGTGATCGGGGTCACCGACCACGATGGCGACCTCGTCGTCGACGGCACGCTGTTCCGCGCGGCGGGCGGGGTGGCGGGATCGGAGGAGACCGCCTCGCTCGGCTTCGCGGTCGACGGCAGCGAACTCTCCGCCGCGCTTACCGCCGACATTCTGGACGAGGACGCGCTCGCCGCCGGCCTGTTCGACGGGGCGGGCGTCGACCTGCTGCTGGCCGACTGGTCGGCGCCGGCCGATTTCCTCGCGCTGCGCCGCTTTCGGCTGGGCGAGGTGCGGCGCGAGGGCGGCGCCTTCGTCGCCGAGCTGCGCGGGCCGGCGGACCGGCTGAACGAGATCCGCGGGCGGCTGTTCACCAGCGCCTGCGCCGCCGATCTCGGCGATGCCCGCTGCCGCATCGATCTCGCCGCGCCCGCCTATCGCGCGACCGGCACGGTGGAGACGGTCGAGGCGGCGGGTCTTTTCACCGTGACGGGGCTGGAGGCCTTCGCCGACGGGCACTTCTCCCGCGGCCGCCTGCTCTTCGAGGACGGCGCCAATGCCGGCTTTGCCAGCGAGGTGAAGGCGCATGGGCTGGCGGACGGCGCGGTGCGCCTGACGCTGTGGCAGCGCCCGCCGCAGCTGGTGGCCGCCGGCGCGGCCTTCACCGTGACCGCGGGCTGCGACAAGCGCTTTTCCACCTGCCGCGACCGTTTCGCCAACGCGCTGAATTTCCGCGGTTTCCCGCACATGCCGGGCAATGACGCGGTGATGCGGGTGGCGATCCCCGGCGGGGAGGGCTGAGCCATGGTCGAGGCGGCGAACAGCGCGGACACGGAGCGCCGCGCGCGGATCATTGCGGAGGCGCGGGGCTGGATCGGCACGCCCTATCTCCACCGCGCCTCGCTGAAGGGGCAGGGCTGCGACTGCCTGGGGCTGGTGCGCGGCATCTGGCGCGCGCTGTACGGGGCCGAGCCGGATACCCTGCCGGCCTATGCGCCGGACTGGGCGGAGGCGACCGGCGAGGAACGCCTCGCCGGGGCGGGCCGGCGCCACCTCGTGCCGGTGGCGATCGAGCATATGCGCCCCGGCGACGTGCTGCTGTTTCGCTGGCGGGCGCATCTGCCTGCCAAGCATGCCGCCATCCTCACCGAGGCGGCGGGGCCGGATGGTCCCGGCCGGATGGTCCACGCCCATGACGGCGCGGCGGTCGCCGAGGTGCATCTCGCGCCCTGGTGGCGGCGCCGGCTCGCCTACGCCTTCGCCTTTCCGGCGGCGGAAGACCCGCCCGGAGAGGGTGGCCGGCGGCCCTGACCGGGCCCCGTCATCCCGGCCGAAGCCGCAGGCGCAGAGCCGGGATTGCTCGCCGATAGCCCCTCGCGATCCCGGATACGACCTGCGGTCGTTCCGGGATGACACGAGTGGGAACGTTTCCTCCCAGCCTCCGAGAGGTCGAGCCCATGGCCACATTACTGCTCAGCGTCGCGGGGAGCGCGGTCGGCGGGGCGCTGTTCGGCCCGCTCGGGGCGCTGGCGGGGCGGGCGCTCGGTGCGCTCGGCGGGGCGGTGCTCGACCGTGCGCTGTTCACCCCGTCGCGCCGCGTCGAGGGCCCGCGCCTGTCCGATCTCGAGGTGATGGCCTCGACCGAGGGCGCGCCGATCCCGCGCGTCTACGGCCGTGCCCGGCTGTCGGGCCAGGTGATCTGGGCGACCGATTTCGAGGAGGTGGTGGCGACGCAGGAGCAATCCGCCGGCGGCAAGGGCGGTTCGCTCGGCGGGGGCGCGACGACCACCACCTACAGCTATTTCGCCAATTTCGCCGTCGGCATCTGCGAGGGGCCGGTGACCCGGATCGGCCGCATCTGGGCGGACGGGCAGCTGCTCGACACGCAGGGCCTCGACATCCGGCTGCACACCGGCGGCGAGGAGCAGGTGCCCGATCCGCTGATCGTCGCGCGGCAGGGGATGGCCGGCGCGCCGGCCTATCGCGGCCTCGCCTACCTCGTGTTCGAGCGCCTGCCGCTGGCCGACTACGGCAACCGCCTGCCGCAGATCATGGTCGAGGTGGAGCGCGTCGTCGGGGCGCTGGAGGGTCGGATCACCGCGGTGACGCTGATCCCTGGCGCCACCGAATTCGGCTACGACACGCGCGAGGTGAAACGACGGATCGGGGCCGGGAGCTACGCCCCCGAGAACCGCCACGTCACCACCGCCGATACCGATTTCGAGGCCGCGCTCGACCAGTTGACGGCCTGCTGCCCGGCGCTGGAGCGGGTAGCTCTGGTGGTGGCGTGGTTCGGCACCGATCTCCGGGCGGGCGAATGCACCATCCGCCCCGGCGTCGAGAATCGCGAGAAGGTCACCGTCGGCGAGGCGGGCGTGCTGGCCTGGCGGGTCGCCGGTCAGGACCGGGCGGGCGCCCACCTCGTCAGTCGGTACGAGGGGCGGCCGGCCTTCGGCGGCACCCCGTCGGACGCCTCGGTGCGCCGGGCGATCGCCGCGCTCAAGGCGCGGGGGCTGAAAGTGACGCTCTATCCCTTCGTGATGATGGACGTTCCCCCGGGCAATACACGGCCCGACCCGTGGAGCGATGCCGCCGCGCAGCCCGCCTATCCCTGGCGCGGGCGCATCACCTGCCACCCCGCGCCGGGACGGCCCGGCTCGCCGGACGGGACGGACGCGGCGGGCGATCAGGTCGCGGCGCTGTTCGGCAGCGCGTCGGCGGGGGATTTCGGCACCGCGGGCGGCGAGGTCACCTATGCCGGACCGGCGGAATGGAGCCTCAGCCGCATGGCGCTCCACTACGCGACGCTGGCGAGCATCGCCGGCGGCGTCGAGGCCATCCTCATCGGCTCGGAAATGGATGCGCTGACCCGGGTGCAGTCGGCGCCCGGCGTCTACCCGGCCGGCGCGACTCTCGCGACGCTCGCCTCGCAGGTGAAGGCGATCGTCGGGCCGGAGACCGCGGTCTCCTATGCCGCCAACTGGACCGAATATGGCGCCCATGTCGTCAGCCATGAGGGTACGGGCGAGGACGTCGGTTTCCCGCTGGACGCGCTCTGGGCGTCCCCCGACGTCGATTTCGTCGGCATCGACTGGTACCCCCCGGTCGCCGACTGGCGCGACGGCGACGCCCATCTCGATGCGGCGCTGGCGCCCGACATCTACCAGCGCGCCTATCTCGCCGGAAACGTGCGCGGCGGCGAGGCGTTCGATTGGTACTATGCCGACGATGCCGGCCGTGCGGCACAGCTTCGCCTGCCGATCGCCGACAGTGCCCATGGCGAGGACTGGCTGTTCCGGCAGAAGGACATCGCGGGATGGTGGGGGAACGCCCATCATCCCCGCCTCGGCGGCGTGCGGCAGGTGATGCCGACGGCGTGGGTGCCGGGCGCGAAGCCGGTGCGGCTGATCGAGATCGGCTGCGCCGCGGTCGACAAGGGCGCCAACCGGCCATCCAGCTTTCCCGATCCCAAATCCGCGGAGGACGGCTATCCGCCCTTCTCCAGTCGCCGCCGCGACGAGCTGATGCAGCGCCGCCATCTCGAGGCGACGCTGGACGCCTTCGCCGGTGAGGAGGCGAACCCGCCCGCCGACCTGCCGGCGGGGCGCATGCTGGAGCCCGGCGCCCTCCATGTCTGGACCTGGGACGCCCGGCCCTGGCCGGTCTTCCCGATCGCCTCGCAGGTGTGGGCGGACGGTGCCAACTGGGAGACCGGGCACTGGCTGAACGGCCGGCTCGGCAATGCGCCCATCGGTGAGATGGCGCACGCGATGGCCGCCGATTTCGGGCTCGACGGTCTCGACGGCACGGGCGTGCGGGGTGTGATCGACGGCTATGTCATCGACCGGCCGATGAGCCTGCGCGCAGCGCTGGAGCCCTTGGCCAGCGTCTTCGCCCTCGATCTCGCGGAGCGGGACGGCGGGCTGGCGCTCGTCGCGCGCGGCGGCCGGCCGGTGGCCGTGCTGACCGACGACGACCTGCTGGCGGGCGGCGACGACCCGCCGCTGCGGCTGGTGCGCGGCGCCGAGGGCGAGCTGCCCCGACAGGTGAGCATCGGCTATCTCGACGCCCGCACCGACTACCGCCACGCCAGCGCCGCCTCGCGCCGCCTCGCCGGCGCCGCGCGCGCCGAGACCGGTGCCGACCTCGCCATGGTGACGGTCGACACGGTGGCGGAGGCGGCGGCCGAGGTCTGGCTGCAGGATGCCTGGGCGGGACGCGAGACGGCGAATTTCGCCCTCGCGCCCTCGCGCCTCGCGCTGGAGCCGGGCGACATCGTGCGGCTCGATCGCGACGGCCGCGAGCGGCTTTTCGCCATCACCACGATCGAGGACGGCGAGGGGCGGCGCATCACCGCGCGCAGCATCGATCCGGAGGTCTTCGCCCTGCCGCCGCGCGATCCGCGCACCGGCAGCGTCGGCATGCCGCCGGCCTACGGCCCGGCCGAGGCGCTGGTGGTGATGCTGCCCGCGCTCGACGCCGCGCAACCGACCGTGCTGGCGCATCTCGCCGTGTTCGCCGCGCCGTGGCCCGGCGCCATGGCGGTGTGGCGCTCCATCGACGGGGCCAGCTTTCGCCGTATCGGTACGCTGCCCGCGCCCGCCGTGATCGGCGCCACCGCAACGGCCCTGCCGCCCGGCCCGGCCTGGCGCTGGGACCGCGCGGCCGTGGTCGAGGTGGAACTCGATGGCGGCCTGCTCACCACGGCCAGCGAAGCGGCCGTTCTGGAAGGTGCCAATGCACTCGCGCTTATCGCGCCCGACGGAGCGGTCGAGGTGATCCAGTTCGCGGAAGCCGAACTGGTCGGTACGCGGCGATGGCGCTTACGGGGGCTCCTGCGCGGCCAGCTCGGGACCGAGGCGGGTGCCGACAGCGAATGGCCCGCCGGGACGCGCATCGTGCGCGTCGACCGGAACCTGCTGCCGGTGGCCGAGGGCTTCGATCTGCTTGGCCGCGCCGCGACGTTCCGGATCGGCCGCGCCCGGCGCAACCATGGCGAGCCGGATGTGACCGAGCTTTCCGCCACCATCGGCCCGCGCACGCTCGCCCCGCTGGCGCCGGTGCATGCGCGGGGGCGCCGCGTCGCCGGGGGCATCGCGCTGAGCTGGATCCGACGCTCGCGGGTGGATGGCGATGGCTGGGGGCTGGTCGAGATCCCGCTTGGCGAGGAGCGCGAGGCCTACCGCCTCGACATTCTCGACGGCAGCACGACGGTCCGCAGCTTCGAGGTGACGACCGCCTCACTCCTCTATGCGGGCGCCGAGGAGTCGGCCGATTTCGGCGGGCCGCAGAGCATCCTCGACATCCGCATCGCCCAGCTCTCCGCCAGCGTCGGCGCGGGGGCGGCGTTGACCGTGCGGCTGCGCCTGTAACGACGTCTTCAGGAAGCGATCCATGCCCGACAGCGAAACGCCGAACCTCGCCCTGCCGCTTCTGGCGGCAGCGCAGGCCCAGAAGCATGTGACCCACAACGAGGCGCTGATCCGCCTCGACGCGCTGACCCAGCTCGCGGTTCTCGATGCCGACCGCACCGTGCCGCCCGGCAGCCCCACGGCGGGAGATCGCCACCTCGTCGCCGCGACGGCGGGCGGCGACTGGAGCGGCCATGACGGCGAGATCGCCCTGCGCGAGGGAACCGGCTGGCTGTTCCTGGTCCCGCGCGCGGGGTGGCGGGCCCATGTCCAGGCGGAGGGGCGCACCATCGTTTTCGATGGCGTCTCGTGGACCGATTCCCTCGCTGCCGGAGCCTCCGGCGCGGCCATCGCGCTGCGGGTGGTGGAAGAGGAACTGGAAATGGCGGGTGCCAGCGTCACCGCCACCATCGTCATTCCCGACCGCGCCATCTGCCTCGGCCTCGCCAGCCGGACGGTCGAGGCGATCACCGGCGCCGCATCCTACGAAGTCGGCATTGCCGGGGAGAGCGCCAAGTTCGGCGGCAGCCTCGGCGTCGCGGCCGGCGCCTCCAATATCGGCGTGGTCGGCCCGCAGGCCTTCTATGCCGACACGCCCCTCGTCGTGAGGGCGACCGGGGGCAGCTTCACCGGCGGACGGGTGCGCCTCGCGCTCTACCTGCTCGCCTTCACGGCGCCCGCCGCCTGAACCGGCCGCGCCTTCTCCATCGGAGGATTGCCATGCCCTACGATGCCGCCAGGGATCCCTGGCACGGCGTCGCCGTGTCCCCCACCGGCCTCGGCCGCCGCGGCGCGGCGGTGACGCCGAGCGACGCCGCCGATCTCGCCCGCTACGCCCGCATCCGCGTCTGGGCACCGGCGGAGCTCGCCGACGCCGCGATCGCCATCCTGCCGCTGGACGCGGCCGACGACGCACCGATCACGCTGCCGGTGCCGGTCGGGCAGGCCAGTGTGCTGCCCTATCTCGTCCGCCGCGTCCTTGCCACCGGCACGACCGCCGGCCTCGTCATCCACACCATCGGCTAGGCGGCGATCGGCACGCGATCCGTGCCGTCCCGCTCCGTCCCCGTTCCCGGTCCGACGTGGAGCGCATGGCTCGCCATGCGCCCGCGGCCGTGCCGCGAACCGCCCCGGCGCCCGGCTGGAAGCCGCCGCTCGCCGGATCGACCACCCCAAAGGAGGAGGCAATGACCCTCAACCTCGGCATCGGCCTGGGCCTCACGCGGCCGCCCGGCACCGACGGGAGTCCGCCGCCGGCGAATTTCGGCTGGCTCATCTTCAACGGCAACGTGCTGACGCTGCCGCGCTTTCTCGTTTTCAACGGCAATCGCCTGACACTGGAGCATGTCTGACATGGCCAATACCGACATCAACGCCCCCGGTTCCGACGGCCCGGCCCTCGTCGCCGTCCTCGACCGCCTGTCGCCGGTGCAGAAGTTCCGCGCGTCCATCGCCGCCGCGACCCCGGAGAAGGCGCAGGCCTCGCCGGCGACGCTCGGCTGGACCGCCGACTATTATTCGGCGAACACCACGCCGTCCGCCAACGCCGCCAGCAGCTCGGCCAATGCGAACTACCGCCTCGTCGGTACCAACAGCTCGCAGATCACCGTGATCGGCGCCGAGTTCGGCGGGACGGAACTGGTCAATGGCGGCTGGGTCCCGAAGGCGGTGGACGTCGCCTCGGGCGGCTCCTATGCCCATACCGGCTATGCCATCCAGTTCCTCACCACCGGCCGTTACGTGGACGTGGCGCTGAGGCTTTATGACGCCCACTACCGCGTCGCCGTCGACGACGAGTATGTTTCGCTCACCAACAACACGCCGGGCGTCGCGGCCGACGGGCGCTACGGCACGATCAATCTCGATCTCGGCTCGCGCAAGCATTCGGGGCGCAAGATCCGGTTCGAGCTTGGCTATGCCAACCGGATCATCGGCTTCGCGCGGGGCTCGCAGGGCAGCCTGTTCTTCCCGGCGCCGGCCATCGGTCCCAAGCTGGTGATCCTCGGCGACAGCTTCGTGGAGGGCACCGGCGCCAGCCTCGGCTCGGGCGGCAAGACCCGCAATTCCTTCACCTGGCAGGCGGCGCGTCGGCTCGGCGTCGAGAATCTCGTCGTCTCCGGCTGGGGCGGAACCGGCTTCCTCAACAACGGTTCCACCAAGAAGACCTTCCGTCAGCGCATCAATGACATCACCCGCCACAACCCGGACGGCGTGATCGTGATGGGCGGGCAGAATGACGGCGGCTATGCCGGCGCCGGCCTGCAGACCGAAGTGACGACGTTCTTCTCGGAGCTGCGCGCCGCGCTGCCGAATGCGGTCATCACCTTCATGGGGCCGCAGTACTGCCCGAGCCCGAACAATATCGGCGCGACCGCCTATGGCAACATCAAGAGCGGTGTCCAGGCGGTTCCTTCGGTCTATCACGCGGATGTCTACGACCCGAGCAACCTGCTCTACTGGATGTCCGGCAACACCTACAACGAAACCGGCAGCTACGACGGACTGAATTACTGGTACGTCGGGTCGGACGGCGTCCACCTCAACCAGAACGGCCATGACTTCTTCGGTTGGCGCATGGCCGAGGCCTTCAAGCAGGCCGTCGCCTGGCACGCCACCATCCAGCCCTGAGGAGAGAACGGCATGACTGGAAATGACTTCCGCGCCAGCATCGCGGACATGGCGGATGCCGAGGGAATCGGTGCGTTCGCCGATGCGCTCGACAGTCTCGGCGCCCTCGATGCGGCGGCTGACGAACTCGCGGCCCTGGTCGCTGTCGGCTATCCCTACAACGGTGTCGACATCCGCCAGCGCCTCGTCGAGCTGATCACCGCGGCCTACGACACGGCCAATCCGCCGGGCTGAGTTCCCGTACCGCAGACAAGACGTTGGCGGCCGCGATGAGCGGCCTTTTTTGTGCCGGTCACCGGCCGCCAGCGTCGCGTCGCCGCCTGAAGCCGCCGCCGTCCCCCGGCGGCGGCGAACCTGGCGCCCGAAGGGATGCCGTAACGACGCGGCAGACTTCTCATCGGCGGCGCGGGGTGTCATTGTCGGGCTAACCGCGCCGGATCCGGTGCGAAAGGGATTCGCGTGTTGGGGGCAATAGCGTGCGTCTGCTCGTCGTCGAGGACGATCCCGATCTCAATCGGCAGATTTTCGAGGCGCTGGTCGATGCCGGCTACGCGGTCGACCGTGCCTTCGATGGCGAGGAGGGGCACTATCTCGGCGAGAACGAGCCCTATGACGCCGTTGTGCTCGATATCGGCCTGCCGAAGATGGACGGCCTGTCGGTTCTCGAGGCCTGGCGGCGCGAGGGCAAGAAAATGCCGGTGCTGATCCTGACCGCCCGCGACCGCTGGAGCGACAAGGTGCAGGGCTTCGACGCCGGTGCCGACGACTACGTCGCCAAGCCGTTCCACATGGAGGAGGTGCTGGCGCGCCTGCGGGCGCTGCTGCGCCGGGCCACCGGCCATGCCGCCAGCGAATTGTCCTGCGGCCCGGTCGCGCTCGACACCCGTTCGGGGCGCGTCACCGTGAGCGGGCGTCCGGTGAAGCTGACCTCGCACGAATACAGGCTGCTCGCCTACCTCATGCACCATTCCGGCCGCGTCGTGTCGCGGACGGAGCTCGTCGAGCATCTCTACGACCAGGATTTCGATCGCGATTCCAACACGATCGAGGTCTTCGTCGGTCGCCTGCGCAAGAAGCTGGACATCGATGTGATCCAGACCGTGCGCGGGCTCGGCTACCTTCTGGTTCCCCCGGAAAACGTGCGCTGAGCCGTGGACCGCTTCCCGCCCGTCACCGCGCGAACCCGGCGCATCCCCCGCGTGCGGTGAGGAGCCATGCGCGCCGGCTCGCTCGCCCTTCGCCTGTTCGTCTCGGCCGCGCTCGTCGGCGTCGTCGTCCTGCTGGTGACGGGCGTCGTGCTGTCGTCGGTCTATCGCGCGGCCGTGGAGCGCGCGTTCGACCGGCGGCTCGACGTCTATCTCAAGACCATCGTGGCCGACGTCGCCAATTCCTCGGCCGACGGCATGCCGGAGCCG
The DNA here is from genome assembly GCF_045108345.1 of Ancylobacter terrae. Classification (NCBI taxonomy): domain Bacteria; kingdom Pseudomonadati; phylum Pseudomonadota; class Alphaproteobacteria; order Hyphomicrobiales; family Xanthobacteraceae; genus Ancylobacter; species Ancylobacter terrae. The sequence goes on along the minus strand of NZ_JBJGXH010000001.1, from coordinate 2,500,212 downwards.
ACGACCCTCGGTGATCCGGTCTTCAGCTTTCCGCTGTCGGGCTGGTACTGGCAGATCGTACGGATCGACAAGGCCGATCGCCGCTACCGCGTCGCGCGCTCGCTGGCGGACAGCACCCTGCCGCTTCTGGTCGACCGCGGCGTTCCCGCCCAGTTCGGCGCGCGCGAGGGCTATGTCGAGGGGCCTGCCGGCCAGCGCCTCAGGGCCACCGAGCGTACCGTCGACCTCGGCGAGGACGGCCGCTTCATCATCGCCGTGGCCGCCGACGCGGCGGAGATAGAGGACGAGGTCGACGGCTTCAACCGCGCGCTGCTGGTGACTTTCGCGGTGCTCGGTGCCGGTTTCCTCGTCACGGTCCTGTTCCAGGTGCGCTTCGGCCTGCGCCCCCTCAAGCGCATGCAGAACGGGCTGGCGGCGATCCGCGGCGGCAAGGCGGAGAAGATCGACGGCGACTTTCCCACCGAGGTCGCGCCGCTGGTCAACGAGGTCAACGGACTGATCGAGACCAATCGCGAGGTCGTGGAGCGGGCGCGCATGCATGTCGGCAACCTCGCTCACGCGCTGAAGACGCCGATTGCCGTGCTGCTCAACGAGGCGAACCGCGCCCCGCCCGGTGAGCCGCTGGCGCTCAAGGTGCGCGAACAGGCCGATGTGATGCGCAGCCAGGTCGCTCACCATCTGGAACGCGCCCGCATGGCCGCGCGCGTCTCGGTGGTCGTCGCCGTCGTCGATGTCGAGCCGATCGTCGCGGCGCTCGCCCGCACCATGGAGAAGGTCTACCGGCTCAAAGGCATTGCGGTCGAAACCGAGATCGAGCCCGGCGTCCGTTTTCGCGGCGAACGGCAGGATCTGGAGGAGATCCTCGGCAATCTCATCGACAACGGCTGCAAATGGGCGCTGTCGCTGGTCGAGATCACCGTCACGCGCGTGGGGGAAATGCCCCCCGGCGAGCGCTCCTTCTTCGAGATCATCATCGACGACGACGGCCCCGGCCTTACCGAGCAGCAGCGCGAGGATGCGCTGAAGCGGGGGCGGCGGCTCGACGAAACCAAGCCGGGCTCGGGGCTCGGCCTGTCGATCGTCACCGAGCTGGTGACGATCTATGGCGGGCGCTTCACGCTGGCGACCTCGCCCTTCGACGGTCTGCGCTGTATCGTTCGCCTGCCCGAGGCGTGAAATGGCCTCGCCGGCAGAGCGCGCGTCTACGCGGGGCGGGCCAAGCTTTTGCCCTATTCCTCCCGCTTTCTGCCCGAACACGCGATCATGCATCGGTCGTTGTCGGGGCAGGGGAGAATTCATGCACGTTTACCAGCTCGTTGCCGTCGGTCTCGTCGGCGTTACGCTTGCCGGCTGCACCAGCGATGGCGGCCTCGGGCCGAAGACGACGGCGGGTGCGGCGACCGGCGCGCTCGCCGGCGGCGTCATCGGCGCCATTGCCGGCCGCAATGTCGGCAGCGCCGCGGTCGGCGCGCTGATCGGCGGTCTGGTCGGCGGGACCATCGGCAACGCCCTCGACGAGCAGGACCGCCGCCGTGCCTATGACGCCGAGATGCAGGCGCTGGAATATGGCAGCCCGGGTGCGCCGGTGAGCTGGCGCGGCGAGAGCGGCAATTACGGCACCATCGTCGCTGGCCCGGCCTATGCCCGCAGCGGCTCGCCCCGCTGCCGCGAATACACCCACACGATCTACATCAATGGCCAGCCGCAGACCGCGCGCGGCACCGCCTGCCGCAATCCCGACGGCACCTGGACGCCCGTCGCGGGCTGAGCCCTGGGTGCGCCCGGCTGGCGGACCGTTCGGACCGGCAGCCGGGGCGGCGTCCCGCTCGCGTTACTGTGAGCCTGCGTCAATCGATCCGAGGATGATACGGATTGGCGGGAGGCTCGCTGTCGGCTACCTCAACGGCCCAGAGGAAGCCCGATGCTGCTGTGGACCGCTTTTGTTCTGATGACCGCCGCCGCCGTGCTCGCGGTGCTGTGGCCGTTGCAGGCTCGTCCCGCCGGCGGTGCGGACGACAATGCGGCCGATCTCGCCGTCTATCGTGACCAACTGGCGGAAGTCGAGCGCGATCGCCTCTCGGGCCGGATCGGGGGCGGGGAGGCGGAGGCGGCACGGACCGAAGTGGCCCGCCGCATGATCGCTGCGGCCGATCGGACCGAGCGCCCCCGCGCTACCGCCGATACGCTACGCCGGCGCGCGGTGGCGGTTCTGGCAATTGCCGGCCTGCCGGTGCTGGCGGGCGCTGTTTATCTTCATCTTGGCTCTCCCGGGCTCGAGGGACAGCCGCTGGCGGCCCGGCTGTCGTCGGCGCCCGAGCAGGCCGATCTCGCCGTGCTGCTGCGGCGCGTCGAGGCCCATCTCGAAGCCAATCCGGACGATGCGCGTGGCCATGAGGTCGTTGCGCCGATCTATTACCGGATCGGCCGACTCGATGAGTCCATACGGGCCTGGCAGAACGCCATCCGGCTCGACGGGCCGAGCGAGGCGCGTGAGACCGGGTTGGGCGAGGCCTTGACCGCGAATGCGGGCGGCGTAGTCACCGCGGAGGCCAAGACCGCCTTCGAGCAAGCGCTCGCGCTCGATGCGAAAGCCGTGAAGGCCCGCTATTATCTCGGGCTCGCCGCCGAGCAGGATGGCCGGCGCGATGACGCGGCCCGCTTTTGGGGCGGCCTGGTCGCCGATGCACCTGCCGACGCGCCATGGCTGCCGATGGTGCGGAGTGCGCTCGCCCGTGTCACCCAGCCGGGGCCTTCCGCCGAGGAGGTCGCCAATGCCGCGCAGATGTCGCCCGAAGCGCGCACGGCGATGGTTCGCGGCATGGTGGACCGACTGGCCGAGCGTCTCGCGCAGGATGGCAACGACATCGAGGGCTGGCTGCGGCTGGTGCGGGCCTGGTCCGTGCTTGGCGACAACGACAAGGCCCGCGCCGCCGCCGGCAAGGCCCGCGGCCAGTTCGCCGCTGATCCGGGCGCGCTGGCGCGGATCGAAGCGCTGGCCCGCGAACTCGGTCTGGAGGGCTAGGCGATGGCGATGATGGGCAATGCGGCCGGCAAGCGCCGCGGGCTCACCCGAAAGGGCCGCCGCATGGTGCTGATCGGCGGAGCGCTGGGGACACTCGGCCTCGCCGCAGGCCTCGTGCTGTTCGCGCTGTCCGACACGATCGTGTTCTTCCGGTCGCCCAGCGACATCGCGAGTGCGCCTCCGGCCCCCGGCACACGGCTGCGCATCGGCGGGCTCGTCAAGGACGGCAGCGTGGTGAAAACCGACGGCACGCATGTGCGCTTCGTCGTGACCGACGGCCCCTCCGACCTGTCGGTCGCCTATGTCGGCCTGCTGCCCGACCTCTTCCGTGAGGGGCAGGGTGTGGTCGCCGAGGGCGCCATCGAGCCCGACGGAACCTTTCGTGCCGACACCGTGCTCGCCAAGCACGACGAGAAGTACATGCCGAAGGAAGTCGCCGACGCGCTCAAGAAGTCCGGCCACTGGAAGGAAGGCGAGGCGCCATGATCCCGGAGATCGGCCATTACGCGCTCGTCCTGGCGCTCGTGCTGGCGCTCATCCAGACCGTCGTGCCGATCTGGGGCGCGCGGACGGGCGATGCCGCGCTCATGCGGGTGGGCCCGGCCGCCGCCATCGCCTTCGCCGGTTTCGTCAGCCTGTCGTTTGCGGCGCTGGTAACCGTCTACGTGCAGTCCGACTTCTCGGTGCTGAACGTCGTCGAGAACTCCCACTCGATGAAACCGCTGCTGTTCAAGATCACCGGAACGTGGGGCAACCACGAAGGCTCGATGCTGCTCTGGGTGCTGGTGCTGGCGCTGTTCGGCGCGGCGGTGGCGCTGTTCGGCGTCAACCTGCCCGAGCGGCTCAAGGCGAATGTGCTCGGCGTGCAGGGCTCGATCGGGATCGCCTTCGTGCTCTTCGTGCTGCTGACCTCGAACCCGTTCAGCCGACTTGCGCCGGCGCCGGCGGAGGGGCGCGACCTCAACCCGATCCTGCAGGACATCGGCCTCGCCATCCATCCGCCTCTGCTCTATCTCGGTTACGTCGGCTTCTCGATCACTTTCGCCTTCGCCGTCGCCGCGTTGATCGACGGGCGGATCGATGCGGCCTGGGCGCGCTGGGTACGGCCCTGGGCGCTCGCCGCCTGGGTGTTCCTCACGCTCGGCATCGCCATGGGCTCCTACTGGGCCTATTACGAGCTCGGCTGGGGCGGCTGGTGGTTCTGGGACCCGGTCGAGAACGCCTCGCTGATGCCCTGGTTCGCCGGCACCGCCCTGCTGCACTCCGCCATCGTGATGGAGAAGCGCGAGGCACTGAAAGTCTGGACCATCCTCCTTGCCATCCTCGCTTTTTCACTGTCGTTGCTGGGCACCTTCCTGGTGCGCTCGGGCGTGCTCACCTCGGTGCACGCCTTCGCGACCGATCCCGAGCGTGGCGTCTTCATCCTCGCCATTCTCGTGTTCTTCATCGGCGGATCGCTGGCGCTGTACGCGCTTCGCGCCCCGATGCTGCGCCGGGGTGGGCTGTTCGCACCGGTGTCGCGCGAAGGCGCGCTCGTGCTCAACAATCTTCTGCTGACCGCCTCGGCCGCCGCCGTCTTCGTCGGCACCCTCTATCCGCTGGCGCTGGAGGCGTTCAACGGCGAGAAGATCACTGTTGGCGCCCCCTATTTCAACCTGACGGTGGGCGCGTTGATGCTGCCCGTCGTGTTCGCCATGCCGTTCGGGCCGCTGCTCGCCTGGAAGCGCGGCGACCTGCCGGGCGTGGCGCAGCGTCTGATGCTGGCGCTCGGCCTCGGCGTCGTGGCTACCGCGGCGGCTCTCTTCGTGCAGGGCGGTGGGCCGGTGCTGGCGCCGATCGGCATCGGTCTGGCGGTCTTCGTGATTCTTGGTGCCGTCGTTGATCTCGCCGAGCGCGCCGGTATCGGCCGCGTTGCGCCGGCAACCGCCTGGGCGCGCTTTCGCGGCCTGCCGCGGGCGACCTTCGGTGGCGCGCTGGCCCATGCCGGGGTCGGCGTCTGCCTGCTCGGCATCATCGCCGAGACCAGCTGGAACGCCGAGACCATCGCCGCCATCAAATTGGGCGAGAGCAAGAGCGTCGGCGGTTACGAACTGACGCTTTCGCGCCTCGAGCCGCGCAACGGTCCGAACTACCGGGAACTGGCCGCGGTGTTCGACGTGCGCCGTGACGGCGTCTCGCGCGGCACGATCGTCTCGGCGAAGCGCATTTTCACCGCCCGCAACATGCCGACGACGGAAGCAGGAATCCGCACCTTCGGCTTCAGCCAGCTTTACGTCAGCGTCGGCGATGAACTGCCGGGAGGCGCCATCGCGATGCGCGCATACTGGAAGCCGCTGGTGACGCTGATCTGGCTCGGGGCGGTGGTGATGGCGCTGGGCGGAATCCTGTCGCTCTCCGACCGCCGCCTGCGCATCGGCGCGCCAAAGCCCGCGCGAAACCGGGCGCCGCCGCCCGCGCCCGCGCCGGCGGAGTGATTCGATGCGTCGGCTGGCTTTCCTCTCGCTCCTCGGGCTGGTTCTGCTGGCAGCGCCGGTGCGTGCCGTACAGCCCGACGAGGTGCTGCCGGATCCGGCGCAGGAGGCGCGCGCACGCGCGCTCTCCAAAGAACTGCGCTGCATGGTCTGCCAGAATCAGTCGATCGACGATTCGGATGCACCGTTGGCCCGGGATCTTCGCATTCTGGTTCGCGAACGCATCGAAGCGGGCGACGACGACCGCCAGGTGCTGGATTTCCTTGTCGCGCGCTATGGCGAGTTCGTTCTGATGCGGCCGACCTGGCATGGCGCCAACGCGCTGCTCTGGCTTGCCCCGTTTCTGGTGCTGGGGGTCGGCGCTGTCGGTCTTGTCATCCATCTGCGGCGGCGCAAGCAAGGCTCGCAACCCGCCGCGCCGCTGACGGCGGAAGAGGAAGGGCGCCTCGCCAAGCTGCTGGAGGCGCCCGAAACTGACCTTACGAAACTTTAACGTGCCGGCCAGACTGCGTTAAGGCGACGCTCGCTAGCCTCCTGCTCGAACCTGCCCGATGCGGCGGTCGTGACCCACCAGGATGGACGAACCAGATGTCGCGCACTCCTCTTTCTTCCCCCCGCTCCAGCGAGGCTTCGACCCTGCGCCGCAGCCGCAATCGCCTGCTCGCCGGCGTGTTCGGCCTTGCGCTGGCCGGTGGCGCGATCGGCGCCGTCGTGCTGCCGGAGGCGGTGACCCCCGCTCTCGCCCAGATCACCACCAACCAGCCCGCCTCGACCTTTTCCTTCGCCGACATCGTCGAGAAGGTGACGCCGGCCGTGGTGAGCGTGAAGGTGAAGAAGGATACCTCGGACGACGTCGCCAGTGCCGATGACGAAGACGGCGCCTCGCAGGGCGTGCCCCCGCAGATCGAGAAGTTCCTGCGCCGCTTCGGCCAGGGTGGTCCGGGCATGGGCGGCCCCGGCATGCAGGGCCCCCGCGGTCCCCGCGGTGGCGACCATGGCCGCGTCGTCGGCCAGGGCTCCGGCTTCTTCATCTCCGCCGACGGTTACGTCGTGACCAACAACCACGTGGTCGAGGACGCCAGCGAAGTCGACGTCACCATGACGGACGGCAAGACCTACACCGCCAAGGTGGTGGGCACCGATCCGCGCACCGACGTCGCCCTGCTCAAGGTCGATGGCCGTAGCGATTTCCCGTGGGTGAAGCTGGCTGGCGGCGCGCCGCGCGTCGGCGACTGGGTGGTCGCGGTCGGCAACCCGTTCGGCCTGGGCGGTACCGTGACCGCCGGCATCGTCTCGGCCCGCGGCCGCGACATCGGCTCGGGTCCCTATGACGACTTCATCCAGATCGACGCGCCCATCAACCGGGGCAATTCCGGCGGCCCGACCTTCGGCCTGAACGGCGAGGTGATCGGCGTCAACACGGCCATCGTCTCCCCGTCGGGCGGCAATGTCGGCATCGCCTTCGCCATCCCGTCGGAGACGGTCTCGCAGGTCGTCGACGCTCTCAAGAGCGGCGGCTCCGTGGCGCGCGGCTACATCGGCGTGCAGATCCAGCCGGTGAGCGATGACGTGGCCGAGGCGATGAACCTCAAGGACGTCCAGGGCGCGCTGATTGCCCAGGTGCAGTCCGGAACCCCGGGTGAGAAGGCCGGCCTGAAGTCGGGCGACATCGTCACCTCGGTGGATGGAGAAGCGATCAAGGATGCCCGCGAGCTCTCGCGCCGCATTGCGGCGAAGAAGCCCGGTACGGTCGCCAAGCTCGATGTGCTGCGCGACGGCAAGAAGCAGGTCGTCAACGTGACGCTCGAGCAGCTGCCGAACCAGGTGGCGTCGGCCGATCGGGGCGATGGGGCGGACAAGGGCGACGGTGCCCGCGACCTCCCGCGTCTCGGCCTTCAGCTGGCGCCTGCCAAGGGCGTGGCCGGTGCCGGCGACGAGGGTGTCGTCGTGACCGAGGTCGACCCGCGCGGCCCGGCGGCCGAGCGTGGCATCCGCTCCGGCGATGTCATCCTCGACGTCGGCGGTCAGCCGGTCTCCACCGCGGCGGACGTCCGCAAGGGTATCGCCGACGCCCGCAAGGACAACCGCAAGGCGGTGCTGATGCGGGTCAAGTCGGAGCAGGGCACCCGCTTCGTCGCTATCTCTCTCGGCAGCCCGCGCGGCTGACGTACACGATCGGGTTGCGGCCACGGCCACCCCGCCGCCCCCAAGGGCTGTGGTCGCCCCGAGGCGGGAGGGAGTTCGCGAGGACTTCCTCCCGCTCGTCTTTCCGGCGCCGCGCGGGGCTTTCCTGCCGGCCGCACCGATAGGCGCGCGACACGAAATGGCGTAAGGGTCATGCTCATGAATCCCGCCCCCCTGACCGAGGGAATCGGCGCCCTCCGCCGGACCGACGTCGCAGCACCTGCCGAAGACTTCATCATGCGCCTGCTCGTTGTCGAGGATGACCGCGACGCCGCCGAATATCTGCGCAAGGCGTTCCGCGAGAGCGGACATGTCGTCGACCTCGCCTTCGATGGCGAGGAGGGGCTCGCCATGGCCCTCGACGGCGGTTACGACGTCCTCATCGTCGATCGCATGCTGCCTCGGCGTGACGGCCTTGCGGTCGTCGCCGAATTGCGCGGGCGCGGTGATGCGACCCCGGCGCTGATCCTTTCAGCCCTCGGGCAGGTCGAGGACCGTGTCACCGGACTGCGTGCGGGCGGCGACGACTACCTTCCCAAGCCTTACGCCTTTTCGGAGCTTCTCGCCCGCGTCGAGGCGCTGGCCCGCCGTGGCGGTCCGCAGGCGACCGACACCCTCTATCGCGTCGCCGATCTCGAACTCGACCGGCTGGCCCATCGTGTGACCCGCGCCGGGCAGGAGATCGTGCTGCAGCCGCGTGAATTCCGGCTCCTCGAATACCTCATGCGCCACGCGGGGCAGGTGGTGACCCGGACCATGCTGCTGGAGAACGTGTGGGATTACCATTTCGATCCGCAGACCAACGTCATCGACGTGCATGTCTCGCGGTTGCGCTCGAAGATCGACAAGGGCTTCGAGCCGCCCTTGCTGCACACGGTGCGCGGCGCCGGGTATGTCGTCCGTGCTGGCGCTCGGTAGGCTGCTCGGCACCACCGCGTTCAAGCTGATCGCGGCCTATCTCATCGTCTTCGCGATCTTCGTCGCCTCGGCGATCGCCTATCTCGGCTGGCACACGCAGCGCCTCGTCACCGAGCAGGCGCGCGATGCGATCTCGGCCGAGGCCGGCTATTTCACCGACCAGTATCGTATCGGCGGCATCGGCCGCCTGGTGCAGGTGATCAACCGCCGGGCCCGGGCCCCGGGCGCGGGGCTCTACATCGTCACCACCTTCACCGGCGAGACCCTGGCCGGCAATGTCCAGAACCTGCCGCTGAGCTTCCTCGACAAGCCGGGCTGGACCGAAGTCGACTATCAGCGTGCCGAGGATGCCGGCGCTCACGCCAGCCGCGCGCTCGCGCAGGTGGTGTTCCTCCCCGGCGAATTCCGCATGCTGATCGGGCGCGACGTCGTCGAGCGCGAGGAGTTGCGCAAGATCATCATCCGCCCCGCACTGTGGGGCCTTTTCGTGCTGGTCGTGCTGGGCGTTGCCGGCGGCATCTTCGTGACCCAGCGTGTCCTCAAGCGCATCGACCAGATGACGGCGACCAGCGAGACCATCATGGCGGGCCACCTGTCCGGCCGGCTCGCCGTGGCCGGCACAGGGGATGAGTTCGACCGGCTGGCGTTGAGCCTCAACGCCATGCTGGAGCGCATTGAGGCGCTCATGGCCGGGCTCAAGGAAGTATCGGACAACATCGCCCACGATCTCAAGACACCGCTCACCCGCCTGCGCAATCGAGCCGAGGACGCCTTGCGCACGGCGCGCAGCGATGAGGAATGGCGCGCCGCGACCGAGCACACGATCGAGGAGTCGGACGGGCTGATCCGCACCTTCGATGCGCTGCTGATGATCGCCCGAGCCGAAGCGGGCCAAGCGCGCGGCGGCATGGCCCCTTTCGATCTCGCCGAGAGCGTGGTCAGCGTCGCCGAACTCTACGAGCCGGTGGCCGACGAGAGCGGCCTGACGCTTCAGGTCGAGGCGGAAGGATCCTTGCCGGTTCGCGGCGTGCGCGAGCTTTTCGCGCAGGCGCTCGCAAACCTCATCGACAATGCCATCAAGTACAGCGCGCCCGCGAAGGGCGAGTCACCGCGCTCCGTGCGGGTCGTGGCATCGCGCGAGGGTGATCACGCACGCCTGATCGTGGCGGACAATGGAGCGGGAATTCCGGAGACGGACCGGCTTCGGGTCCTCGAACGTTTCGTCCGGCTCGAGGCCAGCCGGTCGGCTCCCGGCTCGGGTCTCGGTCTGTCGCTCGCGGCCGCGGTCGTTCACCTGCACGGGGGCAGCATTCGGCTCGAGGACAATGCGCCCGGCCTGCGGGTGGTGATCGACCTGCCGTTGACGCCGGCGGATGCGGGCCCGTAGCACGATGGGATGATCATCTCGTATGCAGTGTGCTGTCTTCGGCAGCAGTTTTTTGACAATCACGTCACCTTAGGGTCTGTGTGATCGCGAAGGGTGGGGCATGGCGGCAGCACGCGGCAAGAAGGCGGTGACGATTTCGGCGGTCGGTGGGCAGAGGGACGGATCGTTTGCAGCGCGGATCGCGCTGACGCCTTTTCTCGCCGCGCCCATCAAGGCGCGCCGGGCTTTCGCGGCGGCGATCGAGGCGGCGCCGGCCGACATCCGCGAGGCGCTGAACGGCGTGCTCAATGGCCGCAAGCCGGCCCGCGCCGTCATGGCCGCCATTGCCGAGAACTCGCCATTCCTTACCGAGCTGATCCGCAGCGATCCCGCGCGGCTTCTCCGCATGCTGACCAGCGATCCGCGCGCGCGCCTCGAAACGGCGCGGGCGGAAGCCCAGGCGGCGGCCGACGCAACGGCCGATGAGGCTACGATCATGCGCGCCCTTCGCCGCTTGCGGGCGGAGACGGCGCTGCTGGTCGCGATCGGCGACATCGGTGGGGTTCTCGACCTTGCCGAGGTGACAGAGGCATTGACGCTGGCAGCCGATGTGGCGATCGCGTCCGCGGTGGATTTTCTGTTGCGGGAGGCCGTCGCGGCGAAACGGCTGCGCAACTATGGCGAGCCACGCAGGCCGGCTGCGGGGGCAGGGTCAGGCTATGTGGTGCTCGCGATGGGCAAGCATGGAGGCGGCGAACTCAACTATTCGAGTGATGTCGATCTCATCGTGCTCTACGATCCGTCCGTGGCGCCGCTGGCGAAAGATGCCGAGCCGGCGCCGGTGTTCGTGCGCCTGACCAAATCGCTCGTCCGCCTTATTCAGGAGCGGACGGTGGACGGCTATGTGGCGCGGGTGGATCTGCGCCTGCGGCCCGATCCGGCGTCGACGCCGATCGCGCTCTCCATCGACTCGGCTCTCGATTATTATGAGCGTGAGGGCGCGACCTGGGAGCGTGCAGCCTACATCAAGGCGCGGCCGATTGCGGGTGATCTCGCGCTTGGCCATGCCTTCCTGCGCCAGCTCTCACCCTTCGTCTGGCGCCGTTCGCTCGACTACGCGGCTGTCGCCGATGTCCATGCGATGAAGCAGGAGATCAACGCGTTTCGTGGGCACGCGGCCATCGCCGTGAACGGGCACAATGTGAAGCTCGGTCGTGGCGGCATACGCGAGATCGAGTTCTTCGCCCAGACTCAGCAGCTTATTGCCGGCGGTCGTGACCCGGATCTTCGTACCCCGCGGACGCTGGACGCCCTGTCGCGGCTGGCGGCGGAGGGATGGATCGGCGAAAGGGCCCGCGACGAGCTTTCGGAGGCTTACATCTATCTGCGCCGCGTCGAGCACCGGCTTCAGATGGTGGCGGACGCCCAGACCCATACGCTGCCGGACGATGCCGCCGGCCTCTTACGCTTCGCCCATTTCATGGGCGATCCCGATGTCGCGACGTTCTCCGATGCGCTGACGCAGCGCCTGAATCGTGTCCAGCACCATTATTCACGTCTCTTCGAGGACTCCCCGCCGCGCGCCGCCGTCGACGGAAGGCTGGAATTCCCCTCGGATCGGGACGACCGCGAGACGCTCGCCACGCTTCGGAAGCTCGGATTTCAGGAATCGAAGGAGGCCAGCGCCGTCGTGCGCGGCTGGCTCGCCGGAGCCTATCGCTCGTTGCGAGCGCCCGCGACGCAGGGCCATCTCGCCGCCATCATGCCGGCATTTCTTGACGCTCTGGCGCGAGGCGGCGCCGCGGATGTCGCCTTGAAGGCCGCCGACCGGTTCTTCCAGGAACTGCCGGCGGGGTTGAGGCTGATGTCGGCGCTCGCGAGAAATCCCGATCTCGTTCGCCTGCTCGCGACCATCCTCGGTTCCGCACCACGTCTCGGCGAGACACTCGCGCATCGTCCGGAACTGGTCGATGCGCTGCTGGACCCGGCCTTCTTCGGCGCCCTGCCGGACGAGGCCGTGCTGGAAGAGCGGCTCACACGGCTGCTGGCCGATGCGGAGGGAGATGAGGATCTGCTCGACCGCGCGCGCCGGTTCAGGCAGGAATACCACCTTCTGATCGGCGTCCGAATTCTGGCGGGAACGCTTCCCGCGGCCCAGGCGGGGGAGGCCTTCGCCCGGCTGGCGGATGTCGTGATCCGGGCGCTGGAGAGCGCCGTCCGGGCCCGCTTCACAGCGATGTACGGCACCATCCGCGGGGCGGAAGTCGCTGTGCTTGCCATGGGCAAGCTGGGCGGCCGGGAGATGACCTCCGGTTCCGATCTCGATCTCATCGTTCTCTACGATTTCGATGAGCGCCACCCCCAGTCGGACGGCGAGCGCTCGCTCCATGGCACGCAGTATTTCGCCCGCCTGACGCAACGGATCGTCAGCGCCTTGACCACGCCGACCAATGCCGGCCAGCTTTACGCCGTCGATCTGCGTCTGCGTCCCTCGGGGCGTGCGGGTCCGATCGCGACACGGCTTTCGGCCTTTGCCGCCTATCAACGCGACGAGGCGTGGACCTGGGAGCATATGGCGCTGACGCGCGCACGGGTCGTTTGCGCGTCGCCCGCCTTCCGCAGCCGGGTCGAAAGCGCCATCGCTCGCATCCTGCGCACAGAGCGCAATCGTGCCAGGCTCGCCGCGGACATCGTGGACATGCGCGCGGCCATTGCGGCCGACAAGGGAGACGACGCGCCCTGGGATTTGAAATATGCGCGCGGCGGACTGGTTGATGTCGAGTTCATCGCGCAGTTTCTCGTGCTTGCCCATGCCGCACGGCATCCGGAAATTCTGGATACGTCGACTGCGCGTGTGATCGCCGTTGCGGGGCGGCTCGGCCTGCTCGATCCTGAGGATGCGCAGCGTCTCGGGAATGCCTGCCAACTGCTCCACGACCTTACCCAGGTCATCCGGCTGGCGGTCTCCGAACCGTTCGAGCCGGCGCAGGCAAGTCCCGCCCTGCGTCGGATTCTTGCGCGCGCTGGAGCCATGCCCGATTTCTCGACGCTCGAAGCGCATCTTGTCGAGACGCAGAGCGCGGTGCGGGAGGTCTTCGAACGCCTCCTCGGCGAGTGATCACGGGATTGCTGAAACGGATATCGAATCCGTTGAACGCGGGCGGAACGGGGTCAGCTTTCGCGAGGCGATTCCCGGTACTGGCGGGCCGGGCGCGGATGCACCGGCAGGCGGACGACAACCGTCGTGCCGACCCCTTCGTCGGAACGGATGCGCATCGTTCCCCCATGCAGCTCCACGAGCGAGCGGGCGATGGCGAGGCCCAGTCCTGATCCCTTGTAAGTCTTGGTGAACTGGCTCTCGACCTGCTCGAACGGCTTGCCGATCTTGGCAATGGCGCTTTTGGGGATGCCGATCCCCGAATCCTCGATCACAAACAGGCCGGCCTGCGCCGAAAGACGGGTGCGCAAAGCGAGACGCCCGCCTTCGGGCGTGAACTTGATCGCGTTCGAGATCAGGTTCAGCACGATCTGCTTGAGCGCGCGTCGGTCGGCCTCGATCGTCACGTCGCCGTCCGCTTCGGCGGAGACGCTCAGCCGCTTCTCCTCGGCTCTCACCGTCATGACCCGAAGCGCATCCTGCATCACCTCGTCGAGGCGGACGGGTTGCAGGTCCAGGCGCACGCGTCCGGCCTCGATCCGCGACATGTCGAGAATATCGTTGATGACATCGAGCAGGTACCGGCCGCTGTCGCGGATGTCGCGGCAATACTCATCGTATTTGGTGCTGCCGAGCGGTCCGAACATGCCGCTTTCCATGATCTCCGAGAAGCCGATGATGGCGTTCAACGGCGTGCGGAGCTCGTGGCTCATATTGGCAAGGAATTCCGACTTGGCCCGGTTGGCCTGCTCGGCGCGGTCCTTGGCGTCGGCGTAGTTCTGGGCAAGCTCGGCCAACTGCTGCGCCTGGAATTCCAGCGTCTGCTGCGATTTGCGCAGGTCTGCGACCAGCGCCATGAGCCGCTTTTCGCTGTCCAGCAGCCGCTCTTCATGGCGCTTGAGGGCCGTGATGTCGGTGCCAACCGAGACGAAGCCCCCATCTTTGGTTCGGCGCTCGGCCACCTTGAGCCAGCGACCATTGTCGATCTGGGCCTCAAAGGTTCGAGCTCCTTCTTCGCCGCGATCCTCATGCTTGAGCGGCAGCCGGACTACCGGCTGCCGGGCCTGCGCCGCGATCGCCTCGAACGGTGTCCCGACAGAGGTGAACTCGTCGCCCAGTCCGTGCAAGGCCTGAAATTTGGAGTTGCACATCACCAGCCGGTTCGAGCGATCCCAGAGGACGAACGATTCCGAAATGCTCTCGATCGCATCGCGCAGCCGCATGTCGGCGGTCGCAGTGCGCTCGGCGAGGCGCTGTTCCTCCGTCACGTCGACGGCAATGCCGATGAGGTGGGGCGGCTCGCCCCCGGGTTGCGTCACGACCTCGCAGCGCGCGCGCAGCCAGAGCCATTGCCCCTGCGCGTTGCGCATGCGGAAGATGCGGTCGATGGTCCGGCCCGGCTGATCGGCGATCTCCTTGGCGATGTCGTAGAGGTTGGCATCGTCCGGGTGGACCAGTGCCGCGACCTCGCCGAAGGAAATGAGATCGTCCCGGGGCTCGTGACCGAGCATCTCGAACATGGAATCGGACCAGAACATGCGGCCGCGGCCCATGTCCCAATCCCAGAGCCCGCACCGTCCGCGCGAGAGCGCCGTGTCGATACGCGCGTGTACGGTATCGTATATCCCGTCCGCCTCCCGCGCGCGGCTCGCCTGCCAATGGAAGGCGAAGCCGAGGATCAGCAGCACGGCGCCGGTGGTGGTGAGCAGGGTGACCGTCAGGATGGCGTCGGATCGCCAGGTGGCCAGCACCGCGTCCACCGGTTGCACGAGAATGAGCTGGCTGAAGGGAGCACGCAGATTGCGAACCGTGGCCAGCGCCAGCGAGCCGTCAGCAAGCGGGACCTCGAGTACACCGGCCCGTTCGGCGAACACGACAAGCGCCTGCACATTCGTCAGCAGGGTCGCGATTTCGGCCGTCGCCGGGTAGCTGCCGTCATCCGCGGCGACGACGCGCCCCGATCCGTCGAGCAGGGCGAAGCGGCGACCATCTTCGGTTGCATGGGGGGGGAGGCTGCGGCGGAGCGCCGCCTCGGCAGGCTCTCCACCGGCCGACACCTGACCGAGCTCGGCAGCGACAGCCATGGCGAACAGCGTCAGCTGGTCGCGCGCGTCGGCGAGCGTTTCCTCGCGATAGCCGCGGGTCTGCACCGCGGCAGCGCCGGCAACGATGATGATGAAGGTCACGATCAACGCCGGCACCGCACGACGCAGGAAAGGCTCCGCCTCCACCAGGCGTTGGTAGGCGGGTCGCGCCACGGAGCGGGCCATTCCCCGCATGGCCTGCACGCGCACAGATGCGCCTGCAGCGTTGGCGCGCGCCATCGCTGGTTCCCCCCGCAGCCCAAATAACGTTTTGTTCTCAGCGACCGGAGCGACGTGCCCCTCTCTCCGAATCACTACGATTTGAATCGAATCGTACCCTCCCTGTCCAGAGTCCCGGGGAGTCAAGTTGGCGCGGCGGCAACCAGAGGGTGGTGGGGCGGCGGGTACGGCAGGAGCCGTGCCGCCGGCATGGACGCGGGCACCCGTGAGGTGCTATGCGGGCCACGAAACGAGAGGGAGCGCGCCATGTCCGAAATCTGGTTCCGTACCGGTGAAGCCACCGTTCTGGCCGCCGATGGTCAGTTCACCGATGCCATGCCCGAGGTGCTGATCGGCTCGGTTCGGGGCCCCGCCGGGCACGCTTTCGCCGCGATGATGGGGCAGGTTCAGGGCCATACCCGCATGTTCGTGGTGCGCGACCTCAACCAACAGGTGCGGCCGGCCACGATGATGACCACGAAGGCCACGATTCATACCCTCGAATATGTCGACCTGCTCGGCGGCGTGGTGCAGGGCGCCATCGGCGACGCCATTGTGGATGCGTTGATCGAGGGCATTCTGCCGAAGGACGTGGTCGACGACATCTGCATGATCGTCATGGTCTGGCTCGACCCGCGCTGCGCGGAAGACCCCAATCTCGACAAGGCGGACCTTTACCGGACCAACTACGAGGCCATGAAGCTGGCGCTCGACCGGGCGATGAAGGGCGAGCCGACGGTCGAGCAGCTCATCGCGAACCGTACGAGCGTCAAGCACTATGCGCTTGACGGTGTGATCGACTATTGAGGCTCGGTGATCCCCGCCGATAGCGAGGGTCGCACATCCGCAAGGTCCGTTGCGACCGAGCCGTCGCTCGCGAGGCGGGCGATGGCAACGCGGTTGCGGCCGGCATCCTTGGCGGCATAGAGCGCCTGATCCGACGCCTGCAGCAGGCGTTGCGGCGTCGGTGACACGGTGCGGTTCTGCAGGCCGAACAGCGTCAGGCCGACGCAGATCGTGACCACGCCGAAAGGACTGCCCGCGTGCGGTATGGCGAGCCCCTGCACGGCGTCGGCCATGCGCTTGGCCACGCTTCGCGCTTCATCTTCGGCGGTGTTGACGATGATCGCGGCGAATTCCTCGCCGCCATAGCGGGTGACGATGTCGCGGCTGGCGCGGACCACGTGCTGGAGCGCTTCGGCAACCGAGCGCAAGCACTCGTCGCCCGCCGGATGACCGTATAGGTCGTTGAATTTCTTGAAATAATCGACGTCGATCATGAGCAGTGCCATGGTCGGATTGTCGCGGCGCACGCGGCGAAACTCCCGTTCCAGCACTTTGTCGAACTTCCGCCGGTTCGGCAGTTCGGTCAGGCTGTCGATCTCGGCCAGCATGCGCAGGCGACGGTTCGCCAGGACGAGATCGTGCTCGAGCGCCTTCCGCTGGCGGATCGTGGCCTCGAGTTCCCGCTCGATTTCCTTCTGGTGCGTGATATCCACGCTGGTCGCAAGCACGCGGGCGGGCGACCCATCCGGCGCGAAGGCGATGACCGTGCCGCGGCTGAGGATCCAGCGCCATGTCCCGTCCCGGTGGCGCAGACGGTAGGTTGCCTCGAAGCTGGTCCGCTTGCCCTGCAATATGCCGGTCATCGCGTTGTCGACGTTCCGGCGGTCGGAAGGGTGGACGATGCGCCAGGGTTCATCCTCGTCGGCGAGTTCCGCCGGCTCGAAGCCAAGCGCACGCTTCCACTGGGGCGAGCGCCACACCTTGTTGGCGACGATGTCGAAATCCCACACCCACTGTCCGGCACTGTCGAGGGCGAAGCTCGACCGCTCGACGGATTCCTGCAGCAATGCCAGGACGCGCTGCTCCCCCGTGACGTCGCGCACCGCGATCGAGTAGCCATCGGCGGTGCGCACGGACGCGACGGCGAGCGTCATCCCGTCCCTGTGGCAGGAGCATTCCCGGCCGACCGGCGCTTCCGCCGACGTGTCCCGCAGCTGCGCTTCCACCGCCGCCAGGGCCGGGACTGCCACTCCCATTCTCCGACCGATGAGTTCCGAAGGCGGCATCCCGAAAAGCTGCCCGAAGGCCGCGTTGGCCAGGCGGATGACGAGGTCTCGATCGGTTTCGCACAGCGCAGCGGCCGCGTGGCCGAAGGCGCGCGCGGCGACTTCAGTCGCCTTGGCCGGAAGCGCGTCATCGCCGTAGGAGGTGGGGCGGCGTCGAGTCATCAAAGGCCGTGGTCAGCCCGGGTGGGAAGCCTCGTCACGATATACTAGCGGCGCCGGCCGTGCCACTCGCCCTGAGGCTAAGCGAGCGACCGGCTGGCAATATCCGCGACATCAGGCGAGAGGCCCGTCGTTTCCGCAACGCGACGCAACGCGGCCTCCGCGGAGGCGCGCCGGATCGGCTCGAGTATCCGCCAGCTGTTGAACGCCCCCAGCAGGCGCGCCGCCAACTGGGGATTGCGGCCATCGATCTCCAGCACGGTGTCTGCCAGGAAGACGTGGCCGGCGCCGTCAGCTCGGTGGAACTGAGTCGGATTAGCGGTTGCGAAGGCACCGACAAGCCCGCGCACGCGATTGGGGTTGCCGAGCGAGAAGGCCGGGTGCCGCATCAGCGACACAACCCGATCGAGCGCCTGCGCATCGGCGATCTGTGCCTGCAGCGCCATCCACTTGTCGACCACAAGCGGGTCGCCCTCGAAACGCGCGTAGAAATCGGCCAGCGCCGCCTCCCGGTCGCCCGGCGCCTGATGCACCAGCGTGGCGAGAGCCGCAAACCGGTCGGTCATGTTGTCGGCTCCGCGGTACTGGGCTAGGGCCCGTGCGACCGCCTCGCCGCCGCCGCCAATTGCCAGCAGATCGAGGCAGACATTCTTCAA
This sequence comes from Ancylobacter terrae, assembly GCF_045108345.1. Lineage (NCBI taxonomy): Bacteria > Pseudomonadati > Pseudomonadota > Alphaproteobacteria > Hyphomicrobiales > Xanthobacteraceae > Ancylobacter > Ancylobacter terrae. The sequence continues at coordinate 2,481,904 of NZ_JBJGXH010000001.1, read as the reverse complement.
TGCCCTCTGGCCGGCCGATGCCGCGCCCGGGGAATAGACGGCCGGTCGGGCGAGACGGCGATAGGTCTCGTCCAGCGCATCGCCGATCGCCCTTCCAATCGCCTCGCGTAGCCCTTTGCGCGCGGCCAGCACCGTGTCGGGATCGACATTGCCGCCGATCTCGCGGGCGATGTCGTTCTCGGAGGGGAGGGATAGCGCCTGAGCGACGAAGGCCGGGTCCAGCATCGGGTCGACCAGCATGGCGCCCAGCGCTTCGATGAGTTCGCTTGCTTCCGTCCGACTAGCGCCGGGTCGGGCCTCGGCCACGAGATGGGCGAGGGCGAGGGTCTGGACGGCCTCGAACCGGTTGAACGGATCGCTGTCGTGGCGGGCGAGAAACAGCAGGTCGGCACTGCCGAGGTTGGTGGTCAGCCTCACCGGTGCCGAGAAACCGCGATTGAGCGAAGGCACCGGCCGGCTGGTAACATGATGAAAGGTGAAGCTCTGCTCGCGCTCGGTCACGATGGCCGTACCATTTGTGACGTGGCTTCCCTCGCCGGAGACTAAGGGTATGTCGCGGCCATCGGGCCCGACCAGGCCCACCGTCAGTGGGATGACCATCGGCTGCTTGTCGCCTTGGCCGGGCGTTGGCGGGACGGTCTGGGAAACGTCGAGACGAAACGTTGATGTGCTCGGATCCCAGCTGCCGGAAACAGCCACCATCGGTGTTCCGGCCTGCAAATACCAGAGCGCGAACTGGGTCAGATCACGGCCCGATGCCTCGGCGAAACAGGCGAGGAAGTCTTCGATGGTGGCCGCATCGCCATCGTGCCGGGTGAAGTAGAGATCCATGCCGTCGCGAAACGTCTCCGCTCCCAGCACCACCTTCAGCATCCGCACGATCTCAGCGCCCTTCTCGTAGACGGTCGCCGTGTAGAAGTTGTTGATCTCACGATAGATCTGCGGGCGGACCGGGTGCGCCAGCGGTCCGGCGTCCTCGGGGAATTGATGGCTCTTCAGCAACCGGACGTCAGCGATGCGCTTGACCGGGCGCGAGCGCTCGTCCGACGAGAACTCCTGGTCCCGGAAAACCGTGAGCCCTTCCTTGAGGCAGAGCTGGAACCAGTCCCGACAGGTGATGCGGTTGCCGGTCCAGTTATGGAAGTATTCGTGGGCGATGATGGCCTCGATATTCGCATAATCCGCGTCCGTCGCCGTCTCCGGGCTCGCCAGCACGTATTTGTCGTTGAAGATGTTGAGGCCCTTGTTCTCCATGGCGCCCATGTTGAAGTCGGCGACCGCGACGATGTTGAAGACGTCGAGGTCATACTCGCAGCCGAACACCGTCTCGTCCCAGCGCATGGAGCGCTTGAGCGCGTCCATCGCATAGCCAGCACGACCGGTCTTGCCCGGCTCGACATAGATGCCGAGATCGACCTGACGGCCTGAAGCGGTCACAAACCGGTCGGTGATCCTGTCCAACTGCCCGCCGACCAGCGCGAACAGGTAACAAGGCTTCGGCCAGGGATCATGCCAGATGGCGTAATGGCGCGTCGTGTCTGCGACGAGGCCGCTCTCCACGAGGTTGCCGTTGCCCAGCAGAACCGGCGCCTCTTCCTGCTCGGCCTCGATGCGCGTCGTGTAGACCGCCAGCACGTCCGGCCGGTCAGGGAAATAGGTGATACGCCGGAAGCCCTCGGCCTCGCACTGGGTGCAGTAGGCGTTGCCGGAGCGGTAGAGGCCCATCAGCTTGGTGTTGGCCGAGGGGTCGATGACCGTCTCGATCTCCAGCGTCAACGGTCGGCTCGGCGGTGCGGGCAGGACGAGCGAAAAAGGCGTCGCGACAAATGCTGTTCCGGCCAGCGGCACCCCGTCGAGGGCGACGCGGACGAGATCGAGTTCGTCGCCGTCGAGCATAAGGGGTGCGCCGGCAACGCCCGCCGGGTTGGGCCGCAGGGCGAGGCGGGCGATGACCCGCGTCGCGGTCGGATGCAGCCGCACATCGAGCGAAACCGTGTCGACCAGCCAGTTGGGCGGCCGGTAATCGCCGAGGCGAATGGGCTGGATCTCGGCGTCGCGCGGCATCGGGCTTACTCCGGCAAGGGTGTTCGCCTAGCTCTAGGCTGTCGGCGGCCGGATCGGAAGGCTTTTAGGGCTCTTCAGCGCTGCCAGGCGGGATCGGCGGCGCGCCAGCGGGAAAGGATCTCGAGCGTCACCGGCGGCGTGTCGAGGTTGGGAATGACCGCCATCGCACCGGGGAACTGCTGGTGGGCGGTATAGAGGCTTGGCGTCACCAGCGTCGGCAGGCCGGCGGCCCGCGCCGCTTCGAGGCCGTTTCGGGAATCCTCCAGCGCGAGGCAGGCGAAGCTCGGCATGCGCAGTTCGTCGAGGACATAGCGGTAGATGTCCGGCGCCGGCTTCTTGGCGGGAACGATGTCACCCGCGCCGATCACCTCGAAGATGCGATCCGCCTCCGCGCCGAAGGCCGCGCGGAGCAGCGCGTCGACATTGGGCGCACTCGTCGTCGTCGCGATGGCGAGGCGGACGCCGCGCTTGCGGGCTTCCTCGATGAGCCGTCGCACGCCTGGTCGCAGATGGGCTGCGCCGGCCTCGACCATCGCGGTGTAGCGCGCCGTCTTGTCGGCGTGGATTTCGGTGGCCCGATCCAGCGCCGTCGCGCCGCCGGGCGGATCATAGGCGGCGACGTAGTGGCGGATGCGCTCTTTGCCGCCGGTGACGTCGAGCAGTTTCGAATATAGCGTCTGGCTCCAAATCCACGGCAGACCGAACCGGGCGAAGCTCTCGTTGAAGGCCTGCCGATGCACCTCCTCGGTCTCGGCGAGGGTGCCGTCGACGTCAAAAATGAGTGCCTCGACACGCATGGCGCTGTCCGGTCAGGCCGCTTCGGCGCGGGCGGCGCGTCCCGCCGCGCGGATCGCGGTGATGTTGGCGCGATAGCCTTCGATCCCGCCCTTGAACACCGCCGATCCCGCCACCAGCACGTCGGCGCCGGCCGCGACGCAAAGCGCGCCGGTTTCCGGGTTCACGCCGCCGTCGATCTCGAGATGGATCGGACGCGAGCCGATCATCGCCCTGAGGCGCTCGACCTTCGGCAGCACGTCGCGGATGAAGGCCTGGCCGCCAAAGCCGGGATTGACGGTCATCGGCAGGATCAGGTCGACCTTGTCGAGGATGTACTGCACCACGCTTTCCGGCGTCGCCGGGTTCAGCGCCACGCCGGCCTTTTTGCCGAGCGAGCGGATCACCTGCAGGCAGCGATCGAGATGATCGGTCGCCTCGGCCTGCACGGTTATGATGTCGGCGCCGGCTCTGGCGAAGGCCTCGAGGTAGGGTTCGACCGGTGAGATCATCAGGTGGACGTCGAACAGCTTGTCGGTGCAGGGGCGGATCGCCTTGATGACGTCGGGGCCGAAGGTGATGTTGGGCACGAAATGGCCGTCCATCACGTCGAGATGGATCCAGTCGGCGCCGGCGGCCGCGACGTCGCGCACTTCCTCGCCGAGGCGGGCGAAGTCGGAGGCGAGCATGGAGGGGGCGATCAGGGGCGTGCTCATCGGGCGTCCTCCGGGCGGAGCGGGGGGTAACTATCGATGCCGCCTGAGAAAACCCGGCTGGCGAGGATGTCTTCGGCATCGAGGGTCACGAGATCGTCGGCGGTCACCGGGCGTGGCGCGTTGAACAGGCGGTTGGCCTGGCGCAGGCGGGCGCGGTCGAGGGCATTGCGGATCGAGCGGCCATTGGCGAAATGCGGCTGCGTCTTGCGCAGCTCGACATAGCGCTCGAACGCCGCTGCCGCCTCCGGGCTGAACCGGTAGTTCATGCCGGCGAGGATGCGGTCGCCGATGGCGTTCAGTTCGACCGAAGAATAGTCAGGAAAATCAATATGATGAGCAACCCTTGAGCGGAAGCCCGGATTGGCGGTGAAGAAGCGCTCCATGCGGTCGGCATAGCCGGCGAGGATGACGACGAGGTCGTCGCGCTGGTTCTCCATCACCTGCAGCAGAATCTCGATCGCCTCCTGGCCATAGTCACGTTCGTTCTCCGGACGGTAGAGATAATACGCCTCGTCGATGAACAACACGCCGCCCATCGCTTTCTTAAGTATTTCTTTCGTTTTCGGCGCGGTATGTCCGATATACTGGCCGACGAGATCATCGCGCGTCACGGTGACGAGGTGTCCTTTACGCACATAGCCAAGTTTGTGCAGGATTTCGGCCATGCGCAGGGCGACGGTGGTCTTGCCGGTGCCTGGATTTCCGGTGAAGCTCATATGCAGCGTCGGGCTGATGGCGGAGAGGCCGAAATGCGCCCGCGCCCGGTCGACCAGCAGCAGCGCGGCGATCTCGCGCAGCCGGTCCTTGACCGGCTTGAGCCCGATCAGATCGCGGTCGAGCTCGGCGAAGATCTCGGCGAGACCGGAGTCGGCGAACTCGGCGCGCAAGTCGATCGCCGCGCGGGGCGGCGCGATTTCCTCTGTCGTTTCAAGGCGTTCGTCGGTCATGGCGTCCATGGCGAAGGCTCCGTCGGCCGGGGCGCGGCCCCTTCCCGGGGGCGCGGGGGCGAGAAGGAAAGGGGCCGATCCGGGCGCGGGATACCGGATCGGCCCACTCGCGGCCGGGGAGGAACGGGTCGGCCGCGAAGAGTTCAGGGTCGGGTCGGTCGGAGTGACCGATCAGTGCAGTGAGGTGGACGATCAGACCGGTCAGTGCAGTGAGGTGGATGATCAGACCGATCAGACCGATCGGACCGATCGCGGGCCCGCGGCCGGTTGGCGCGGGCCGCGCGGCGCGATCAGTAGCGCGCGCCCTCGGGCTTGTTCGCGGCATAGGCGCGGGTCGTGTAGCGGATGCCGCGCCCGCCCACCTCCTGCCGCTCCAGCGCGAAGCCGGGCTCCTCGGCGGGGCGGTCGGTGATGAAGGAGAGGCGCAGCGATTCCCACGTATGGGTCGAATCGAAGGCGGAGATGCGGATGTAGTAGCGGCCCGCATGCGCCTTGCGGCACTCGGCCAGCTCGAACATGACGCCGGCGGCGTCCTTCACGTCGAACATCGGCAGGCCCCACAGTTCCCAGTAGGTGTTCCGCGGGTGCGGGTCGTCGGTGTACTCGATGTTCACCGCCCAGCCCTTGTCGATGCAGTACTGCACCTGGGTGGCGATCTGGGCATCGGTGAGGTCGGGGAGGAAGGAGAAGGCTCCCTGGGTCAGGCGCATGGTGGTGTCCTCAATCGGCGATATCGGGTGGCGATCCGTCATCCCCGGGCTTGTCCCGGGGATCCACGTCTCGCGGCGGAAGTCGTGGATGGCCGGGTCAAGCCCGGCCATGACGGGGGCAGGTGCGGTTTTCCGCGGTGTCCCGGATCGGCGCTGCGCGTTCCGCTCCGCTCGTTCGGGACACGAGGGTTGGCTCACTCCGCCGCGGTCACCTGCGGCACGAAGTCGGGCGTGTCGGTCGAGGTGTAGTTGAAGGTCACGTCCTTCCACGTATCGAGCGCCTGCTTCAGCGGCAGGCAGTGCCGGGCCGCGGCCTTCAGGATCTCGGGACCCTCGTTGACGATGTCGCGGCCCTCGTTACGGGCGAAGATCATCGCCTCCAGCGCGACGCGGTTGGCGATGGCGCCGGCCTGGATGCCCATCGGGTGGCCGATGGTGCCGCCGCCGAACTGCAGCACCACGTCTTCGCCGAGCAGGTCGATGAGCTGGTGCATCTGGCCGGCATGGATGCCGCCCGAGGCCACCGGCATCAGCTTGCGGGTCGAGGCCCAGGGCTGGTCGAAGAAGATGCCGTGGGTGAGGTTCTGCGGCACGAAATCCTCACGGCAGAGGTCGTAATAGCCCTTGGTGGTGTGGGGGTCGCCCTCCAGCTTGCCCACCACCGTGCCGGCATGGATGTGGTCGACGCCGGCGAGGCGCATCCACTTGGTGATGACGCGGAACGACACGCCGTGCGAGCGCTGGCGGGTATAGGTCGAGTGGCCGGCGCGGTGCAGGTGCAGGATCATGTCGTTGCGGCGCGCCCACTTCGACATGGACTGGATCGCCGTGTAGCCGATGACGAGGTCGATCATCACGATCGAGGAGCCGAGTTCCTTGGCGAACTCGGCGCGCTCGTACATGTCCTCCATCGTGCCGGCGGTGACGTTGAGGTAGGTGCCCTTCACCTCGCCGCTCATCGCCTGCGCCTTGTTCACCGCCTCCATGCAGTAGAGGAAGCGGTCGCGCCAGTGCATGAACTGCTGCGAATTGATGTTCTCGTCGTCCTTGGTGAAGTCGAGCCCGCCCTTCAGCGCCTCGTAGACCACGCGGCCATAGTTGCGGCCGGACAGGCCGAGCTTCGGCTTGACGGTGGCGCCCAGCAGCGGCCGGCCGAACTTGTCGAGCCGCTCGCGCTCCACGACGATGCCGGTGGCCGGGCCGTCGAAGGTCTTGATGTAGGCGATCGGCAGCCGCATGTCCTCGAGGCGCAGCGCCTTGAGCGGCTTGAAGCCGAACACGTTGCCGATGATCGACGCCGACAGGTTGGCGATCGAGCCGTTCTCGAACAGGTCGAGGTCGTAGGCGATGTAGGCGAACCACTGGTCCGGCGCGTTCGGCACGGGGTCGACGCGGTAGCACTTCGCCCGGTACTTGTCGCAGGCGGTCAGGCGGTCGGTCCACACCACCGTCCAGGTGGCGGTGGAGCTCTCCCCGGCCACCGCCGCGGACGCCTCGATCGGGTCGACGCCGTCCTGCGGGGTGATGCGGAACAGGGCGATGACGTCGGTGTCCTTGGGCTCGTAGTCGGGCTGCCAGTAGCCCATCTTGCGGTATTCCATCACGCCCGCGCTGTAGCGGTCGCGCTTCTTCTCGGCGGCCGGCTTGGTCTTCTCGATCGTGCCCATGGCTCTGCTCCCGTATGAATTCTGGACAAGGCTCTCCCGCCGGCGCGCAGGGGCTGCGCGCCGTGGAGGGTCGCCTCGGTTCTGTCTGTTCCGTTCGGCCGCTCGGGCCGCCTGGAAGCGGCTTGAGAACCCTTCCGCCCGCGTCATCCCGGAATGGCCGCAGGCCATGTCCGGGATCGTCAGGACATCTCGGCGGGCGATCCCGGCTCTCCGCCTTCGGCTGCGGCCGGGATGACTCTGTCCGAGAGAGTTCTCAAACCGTCACGTCGTCATTCTGCTGCCGCGCGGGCGGTGCCGATCACCGGATCGAGCGCGCCGGAGGCATAGCGCTTGGCCATGGCCGCCAGCGGCAGCACCTTGATCTTCGAGGCATGGCCGGCGGTGCCGAACTGCTCGAAACGTTCCCGGCACAGGTCGCGCATGGCGTCCATGGCGGGCTTGAGGAACTTGCGCGGGTCGAACTCGGCCTTGTTCGCCTGCGCCACCTTGCGGAACTGCGCGGTCATGGCGAGGCGGCAGTCCGTGTCGATGTTCACCTTGCGCACGCCGTGGCGGATGCCGCGCACGATCTCCTCCACCGGCACGCCCCAGGTCTGCGGCATCTCGCCGCCCGAGGCGTTGAACAGGTCCTGCAGCGCCTGCGGCACCGAGGAGGAGCCGTGCATGACGAGATGGATGCTCGGCAGCCGGCGGTGGATCTCCTCGATCACGTTCATGGCGAGGATGTCGCCGTCGGGCTGGCGCGAGAACTTGTAGGCGCCGTGCGAGGTGCCCATGGCGATGGCCAGCGCGTCGACCTTGGTCCGGGCGACGAAATCCACCGCCTGGTCGGGATCGGTGAGAAGCTGGTCGTGGGAGAGGGTGCCCTCGGCGCCGTGGCCGTCCTCCTGCTCGCCGGCGCCGTGTTCCAGCGAGCCGAGCACGCCGAGCTCGCCCTCCACCGAGGCGCCGACCCAGTGCGCGGCGTCGACCACGCGGCGGGTAATGCCGACATTGTAGTCGTAATCGGCCGGGGTCTTGGCGTCCTCCTTCAGCGAGCCGTCCATCATCACCGAGGTGAAGCCGTGCTGGATCGCCGAGAGGCAGGTCGCCTCGTTGTTCCCGTGGTCCTGATGCATGCACAGGGGGATGTGCGGATACATCTCCGACAGCGCCTCGATCATCTTGGCGAGCATGATGTCGTTGGCGTAGGAGCGCGCGCCCCGGCTCGCCTGCATGATCACCGGGGCATCGACCGCGTTGGCCGCCTCCATGATCGCGAGGCCCTGCTCCATGTTGTTGATGTTGAAGGCGGGCACGCCGTAGCTGTGCTCGGCCGCGTGGTCGAGAAGCTGGCGAAGGGTGATGCGGGCCATCGGCCTCTCCTCAGATACAGGTCACGAGCTGGCAGGCGGCGTTCGCCACCGCGTCCGGCGTGATGCCGAAATGCTCGTAGAGTTCGGGGGCGGGGGCGGAGGCGCCGAAGCCGTTCATGCCGACGAAGCGGCCGCGCTCGCCGAGCCAGCGGTCCCAGCCGAAGCGGGCGGCGGCCTCGACGGCGACGCGCGGGGCCTTGCCCAGCACGCCGCGCCGGTACTCCTCGCTCTGCTGCTCGAACAGCTCCCAGCAGGGCATGGAGACGACGGCGACGTCGACGCCGCGCGCCTTGAGGATGTCGGCGGCCTTCAGCGCGATCTCGACCTCCGAGCCGGTGGCCAGCAGCGTGACGTCGCGCCGGTGCTCCGGCTTGCGGATGAGATAGGCGCCCCGCGCGGTGAGGTTCTCGGAAACGTCGGTGCGCAGCGTCGGCAGGTTCTGCCGCGACAGCGCCAGCACCGAGGGCGTGCGCTCGGAATGGAGCGCGACCTGCCACGCCTCCGCCGTCTCGACCGCATCGGCCGGGCGGAACACGTTGAGGTTCGGCGTCGCACGGAGCATGGCGAGATGCTCGACCGGCTGGTGGGTGGGACCGTCCTCGCCGAGGCCGATCGAGTCATGCGTCAGCACGTAGACGACGCGCAGCCCCATCAGCGCCGACAGGCGGATGCCGCCGCGGGCATAGTCGGAGAATACCAGGAAGGTGCCGCCATAGGGGATCAGCCCCTTGTGCAGCGCGATGCCGTTCATCACCGCCGCCATGGCATGCTCGCGAATGCCGTAATGGATGTAGCGGCCGGCATATTTGCCCGGCGTCACCGACTTCATGTCCTTGGTGAGCGTCAGGTTCGAATGGGTGAGGTCGGCCGAGCCGCCCACGGTGAGGCTGGTCGCCTGGTTGATGACCGCGAGCGCCATTTCCGACGCCTTGCGGGTCGCGACCTTGGGCTGCGTCTCGACGAGCGAGGCCTTGTAGGCCTCAAACGCCGCGTCGAAATCCGCCGGCAGTTCGCCCGACAGCGCCGCCTCGAACACATCCTTGTTCGCCGAGACCGACAGCCGGTCCTCCCACGCCTCGCGGGAGTAGCGGCCGCGATCGGCGATCTGCTCCCACGCCGAGCGGATGCCGAGCGGGATCTCGAACGGGGCGTGCGGCCAGTCGAGCCGGTCGCGCGCGCCCTCGATCTCGGCGGCGCCGAGCGGGGCGCCGTGGACGGCCTCGGTGCCCGCCTTGTTCGGCGCGCCGTAGCCGATGGTGGTGCGGCAGGCAATCAGCGAGGGCTTCTTGGTGTTGCGCGCCTTGGCGATGGCGTCGATCAGCGCGTGATGGGCGTGGCCGTCGATGCGGAACACGTCCCAGCCGGCCGCCTCGAAGCGGGCGATCTGGTCGGTCGAGGTCGACAGCGAGGTCGCCCCGTCGATCGAGATGCCGTTGTCGTCCCACAGCACGATCAGCTTGGAGAGCTTGAGGTGCCCGGCGAGGTCGATCGCCTCGTGGGAAATGCCCTCCATCAGGCAGCCGTCGCCGGCGATGACATAGGTGTGGTGGTCGACCAGCTCGTCGCCGTAGCGCGCGTTCATCATCCGCTCGGCCAGCGCCATGCCGACCGCGGTGGTGAGGCCATTGCCGAGCGGGCCGGTGGTGGTCTCCACCCCGAGCGTGTGGCCGTATTCCGGATGGCCGGGCGTCGCCGAGCCGTGCTGGCGGAAGCGCTTGATCTCCTCGATGTCCATGTCGGCATAGCCGAGCAGATGGTGGATCGCATAGACCAGCATCGAGCCGTGGCCGGCGGAGAGGACGAAGCGGTCGCGGTCGGCCCAGTCGGGCCGGGACGGGTCGACCTTCATGAAGCGGGTGAACAGCACCGTCGCCGCGTCGGCCATGCCCATCGGCATGCCGGGATGGCCGGACTTCGCCCGCTCCACCGCGTCCATGGTCAGCGCGCGCAGCGCGTTCGCCATGTCGCGATAGGGGATCTCGGTGGTGTCTCCCTCGGGGGAGAAGATCGGCACGGTGGTCTTGGTGAGCATGTCTTCCTCCTCCCGGGTCATGCGGCCCGCCGCTTCTTTTCGACGAGGTTCAGGATCATCGGCGTCAGGATCAGCTGCATGGCGATGTCGAGCTTGCCGCCGGGGATGACGATCGAGTTGGCGCGGCTCATCCACGAGCCCTGGATCATCGAGAGCAGGTAGGGGAAATCGATCCCGCGCGGGCTCTTGAAGCGGATCACGACGATGGATTCGTCGGCGGTCGGGATCCAGCGCGCGATGAACGGGTTGGAGGTGTCCACCGTCGGCACGCGCTGGAAGTTGATGTCGGTCTCGGCGAATTGCGGGCAGATATAGTGCACGTAATCCGGCATGCGGCGCAGTATCGTGTCGGTCACCGCCTCGGTGGAATAGCCGCGATGCGAACGGTCGCGGTGGATCTTCTGGATCCATTCGAGGTTGATCACCGGCACGACGCCGATCTTCAGGTCCGCGTAGCGGGCGACATTGACGTTGCCGCTCACCACCGCGCCGTGCAGGCCCTCGTAGAACAGCAGGTCGGTCGGGCCGGGCAGGTCCTCCCAGGCGGTGAAGGTGCCGGGCGGGGCGCCGTGCTCCTCGGCTTCCTTGTCGTCGTGGATGTAGTGGCGGCTGCGGCCGGTGCCGGTGCGGGCATAGGAGCGGAACGTCTCCTCCAGCTCCTCGAACAGGTTCGAGTCCGGCCCGAAATGGCTGTAGTGGTTGTTGCCGCGGGTCGACTCCTCGGCCATGACGCGCCGCATCTCGGCGCGGTCGTAGCGGTGGAAGGCGTCGCCCTCGATATAGGCGGCGGTGACGTTCTCGCGGCGGAAGATCTGCTCGAAGATGCGCCGCACCGAGGTGGTGCCCGCGCCCGAGGAGCCGGTGACGGAAATGATCGGGTGATGGATCGACATGGCGGCTCCCCTCACGCCCTGAGCAGGCCGCGGCGCCCGAACAGGGGCGAGCGATCGGAGATGTTGGCGGGCTCGACGTGGTAGCGCGCGACGCGTTCGACCTCGCTGCGCGAGCCGAACACCAGCGGCACGCGCTGGTGCAGGCTGGTCGGCACGATGTCGAGGATGAGGCTCGAGCCGTCCGTGGCCGCGCCGCCCGCCTCGCGCATCAGCAGCGCGATGGGATTGGCCTCGTAGACCAGCCGCAGCCGGCCCTCGTGATAGCCCCGGCGCGCATCGCCCGGATAGAGGTAGATGCCGCCGCGCACCAGGATGCGGTAGGCCTCGGCCACCATCGAGGCGATCCAGCGGGTGTTGAAATCCTTGCCGCGCGGGCCTTCGGCACCGGCCTGGCAGTCGGTGATGTAGTTGCGCACGCCCGCGTCCCAGTGCCGGGCATTGGAGCCGTTGATGGCGTATTCGCCGGTCTCGGCCGGGATGGCGATCCGCTCGCGGACCAGCCGGAAACGGGCGCTGGCGCGGTCGTAGATATAAGCCTGAGTGCCCTCGCCGACGGTGACGACCAGCGCGAGCTGGGGGCCGTAGACGAGGAAGCCGGCGGCGAGCTGGCGCGAGCCGGGCTGCAGCAGCGATTCCGGGCCGACGAAGGGCAGGATCGAGAAGATGGTGCCGACCGAGACGTTGGTGTCGATGTTCGAGGACCCGTCCAGCGGATCGACCGCGACGGCGAGCGGCGCCGCCGGATCGAGCAGGACGGCCTCGGGCGCCTCTTCCGAACCGAGCAGGGCGACGGGGGCGGCCTTGAGGGCGTCGGCGACCAGCGCATCGGCGATCGCGTCGAGTTCCTTCTGGCTGTCGCCGCCCACCTCGTGCTGGCCGCGCACGGCCGCCATCTCGCCGGCAAGGGCGCCGGCGCTGATCAGCTCGGCGATGGCGACGCCGGTGGTCGCGAGGGCGATGATGGTCTGCGACACTGCCTGGCGCAGGGTGTCGGCTCCGGCCCACCCGCCAAGGTGGTCCTCCAACGTCTGATGTGACACGGCGTTTCCCCGGTTGAATTGCGGTCTTTCGCGACCTGTCGGCGTGTCGTTTCCGATAGCCTTCGAGTGGGGAACCCGAAGCGGCGGACGCCTTTTTGTTGATGTCACGATGCCCCAGTTGGCGACGTAAGGAAATTCGAATATTCTTTCAGTCTCATTCAGAGTTTCTGAAAGTTACGGCCATGCGCGGCATCACCCTGAAGCAGCTCCGGGCGTTCAACGCGGTGATCGACGCGGGCACGGTCACGGGCGCCGCCAAGCTCATGCATGTCACCCCGCCGGCCATCACCATGCAGGTGCAGCTGCTGGAGGAGCAGATCGGCCTGCCCCTGCTCGACCGCGCCGGCGACCGTTTCCTGCCCAGCGACGCGGGGCGGGAGGTGCTGAACGCCGCCGCCCGAATCGAGCGGGCGATGGCCGATTGCGGCGCCGCGCTCGACGCGATGAAGGGGCTCGATTCGGGCCGCGTCTCGGTGGGTATCGTCTCCACCGCCAAGTATTTCGCCCCGCAGGCGCTCGGCGCCTTCGCCCGGCTGCACCCGAGCATCGAGGTGGCGCTGGTGGTCGGCAACCGCGAGGACATCATCGCCGCGCTGCGCCGCGACGCCATCGACGTCGCCATCATGGGCCGCCCGCCGGTTGACATGGAGGTGGATGAGAGCCGGATCGGCGATCACCCCCACATCGTCGTCGCCGAGCCCGGCCACCCGTTTCACGGCCGCCGCATCACCGCCCGCGAACTGGTCGCCTCGACCTTCCTCGTGCGCGAGCACGGCTCGGGCACCCGCACGCTGATGGAGCGCTTCTTCGTCGATGCCGGGGTGGAGCCCCGCATCGGCATGGAGATCGGCTCGAACGAGACCATCAAGCAGGCGGTGATGGCCGGGCTCGGGCTCTCCTTCCTCTCTGCCCACACCGTCGCCGCCGAGATCGCCGACGGGCGCATGGTGGCGCTCGACGTCGAGGGGCTGCCGGTGGTGCGGCAATGGTTCGTGGTCAAGCGCGGCGCCAAGCGCCTGACGCCCCCCGCCGCCGCGCTGGCCGATTTCCTCGCCAGCCGCGGGCCGGAATTCCTGCCGAACGTGCCGATCCCCGGCGTCAGGCCGCCGGCCGACGCCGGGTGATATCGACGCCGACGTCGCGGAACACCCCGGCGATCGGCGCGCTCGGCTTGTGCACCACGACGCGCACCTGCTCGATCCGCGCGAAACGGGCGAGCACCGCCTCGGCGATGGCCTCGGCGAAGGCTTCGAGGATGTGGAAGCGGTGGCCGGACGACACCGCGCTCACCGTCGCGAACACCTCCTGATAGCCCACCGTCTGGTCGTAGTCGTCCTGGCTGGCGGCCGGATGCGCGTCGAGCCACCAGTCGACATCGACGACGAAGCGCTGGCCGAGGCTCGCCTCCTCCGGATAGAGGCCGTGATGGGCGAACAGCTCGATCCCCCGCACGAAGACGCGGTCGGCGGGGAGACGGTCGGGGGTGCGAAGATCGGACATGGAGAGGCTCGCTCGGGTGGGGCCGGGTTCAGCCCGCCAGCGCGGCGGACAGGAGGCCGACCGCGACCGCGGGAGCGCAGTCGGCGGCCGGGCCGGCAAGGGCGGGATCGTCGGTGAGGACCTCGGCGAGGTCGAGATAGGGGATCTCGCGGCCGGCCGCCAGCCGGCGGGCGATGAAGCGCCCGACCCCGGCGCCGACCAGCAGCGCCGGCTGCGGCGTCTCCTGAGCCGAGGCGACGCAGTCGATCGCCCGCATCAGCCGGTGCGCCTGCGCGTCGGCGAGATGGCGCGCCAGCGCCACCGCCTTCGGCAGCCGGTCCGGGCGGAAATCCTGCCCGACCATGCGCAGCAGCCGCCGGGCGCTGGCCTCCACCGTCTTGGGCCCGCCATCGGCGGTCGGGTGCAGGTCGGCGTCCGCGGGAAGTTCGCCGGTGAGGCGGTGGATGTCGGCGGTGGTGGCGAACAGCTCCGCCATCAGCGGCACCCAGCGCCCCTCGAATGGCGCTTCCGGCGCCAGCGCCATCACCGCGGTGCGGGCGGCGCCGGAATAGATCAGCTCGTTGCGGGCGAGGCGCTCCGCATCGGTGAAGCCGCCGGCGGTGACCCGCGCGGCGGAGAACGGCACGATGTCCGTCGTGGTCGAGCCGATGTCGACGAGGAGGCCCTCGGGCAGCAGGTGGGCGAGCACGGCCGCCGTGGCGTACCAGTTGGCCGAGGCGATGGCGTCGGCATGGGCCACCGCCTGCTCGGCCGTCACGAACCCCTCCGGCCCCGCGAACAGGGCGAGCGGCGCGCCGGCGAGCTCGCGCGCGAGAATCGCCGCGGTGCCGACCACGCCCGCCCGCCGGTCCGGCCACAGATCGGCGACCTCGGCGGTCATGGTCACCGCGCTCGGCACGCCGGCGGGGAACGCCGCCCGCAGCGTGCGGATGGCGTCCGACAGGTGGTGCTCGCCCTGCCACACCGGGCAGGGCGCGATGCGGACGTCTTTCAGCCGGCCGTCATCGCCGAAGGCGGCGAGCTTCACATGCGCGCCGCCGATATCCCAGCCCAGCCGGGCGACCCTGCTCACAGCCACACCTCCACCGGCACGGGGAGGGGCAGATGCGGGATGTCCGGCACCGTGCCGTCGCGGATCAGCTCGGCGACGAAGGCGAGCGGGTTGATGCCGAGCGAGGCGCGCAGGCCCGCATAGGAGGTGGTGAGGCGCGGATTGATCTCCAGCACCACCGCCCCGTCCGCCGTCGCGAGGAAATCCACCCCGATCAGCCCGTGCAGGCCCGGCAGCGCCTCGAGCAGCCGCTCGGCGAGCACGCGCCAGTCCGGCTCGATCGGCAGCCCGCCAACGGTGACGCCCCGGAACACGAAGCGGTCGTCGATCACCTCCATGTGCTGGAGGCTGGCGGCGAGCACATGGGCGCGGCCCGACTGGCAGAGCATGACGAGGCTGGCCGGGCGCCCGTGCCGGAACGGCTGCACGACGACGCCATGCGGCAACTCGGCGGGAAGCGGCTCGACCAGACGCGTGTCCAGCGAGCCGGCGCCGTCGTCCGGCTTCACCACGAAGGGGCCGGAGGCGCCGGCCGGCACGGCGTCGGCCGCCCAGGTCGGCACGGTGGCGATGCCGGCCTCGCCGAGCGCCTGCGCGGTGGCGCGCTTGCTGGCGCAGAGGTTCAGCGTGGCGAGATCGCTGGCGATCACCCGGCTGCCATTGGCGGCCATCAGCGCGGCGAGGTCGGCGAGTTCGCCGCCGGTCTCCGGTGCGATCGGCCAGCAGCAGTGCGCTTTCGCCGCCAGCTCGGCCCACAGCGGCTTCGCGCCGTCGCTGCCGTCCACCGGCACGCTCTCGCCCCGCGGCGGGGGCGGCAGGCGGGAGTCGTGTGTCGTGATGACGCGGACCCCGGGCAGATCCTCGAGATCGCCGATCAGCGCGTCGCGCATCAGCGTCGCCTCGGCGAGCAGCGAGGGCGGCAGCGGATTGCCCGCGAGCCCGCCGCCTGTCACGGTCTCGCATACGAAGACGAGCATGGATCGATCCGTTTGCTGGGGGATTGAAGGGGCGTGGAACTTATACCGGTCCTCGACCTGATGGGAGGGGTGGTGGTGCGGGCGCGACGCGGGGAGCGCGACGCCTACCGGCCGATCGAGACGCCGCTGTGCGCGGGTGCCGATCCGCTCGACATGACGGCAACGCTGCTCGGGCTGGCCCCGTTCCGCACGCTCTACATCGCCGACCTCGACGCCATCCGCCGCACCGGCGGGCATGACCGCGTGATCGCCGCCATCGCCGCGCGCTTTCCCGCGCTCGATCTCTGGGTCGATGCCGGCGACGACACGCCGGAGGCCATCGCCCGCCGCCGGGCGGAGGGGCCGGGCGTGCCGGTGCTCGGCACCGAGATCATGCGCGACGGCGGGCACGGGCGCGCGCTGCTGGCGGCGGCGCCGTCGGTGCTCTCGCTCGACCATGATTCGCGGGGACGGCTGGGGCCGGAGGCGATCCACGACGAGCCGGCGCCCTGGCCGGAGCGGGTGGTGGTGATGACGCTGGCCCGGGTCGGGGCGGGGCAGGGGCCGGACCTCGACCGGCTCGACGCGGTGATCGCGCGGGCCCGCTGTCGGCATGTCTACGCCGCCGGCGGCGTGCGGCACGGGGCCGATCTCGACCGGCTGGCGCAGGCCGGCGCCGCCGGCGTGCTGCTGGCGAGCGCGCTGCACGACGGCGGGGTGAGCGCGGCCGATCTGGCGCGGTTCGCGGGCTGAGGGGTGGCGCGGTCGGGATTTGGATGCGGCGCGATCCCGCCGCATCGTCATCCCCGGGCTTGTCCCGGGGATCCACGCCTTTGCGTAGCGCTGAGGGGAGTCGTGGATGGCCGGGACGAGCCCGGCCATGACGGGCGGATGTGCCGACGCGCGATCCCGGCTCTCCGCCTTCGGCTGCGGCCGGGATGACGTGAGTGGGGAAGTCGCGGATGGCCGGGGCAAGCGGTCCCGTCATCGTGAAGGCATTCCGGTCCTGCATCGTCATCCCCGGGCTTGTCCCGGGGATCCACGCCTTTGCGTAGCGCTGAGGGGAGTCGTGGATGGCCGGGACGAGCCCGGCCATGACGTTCGGTAGCATGCGCGTGGCTGCCGGCCACCTTCCGAACGGCGCCGCGTCAACCGCCGAGGCGCGCCGCGAACAGGGTCGCGACGGTGAGGTCGGCGCTGGTGCCGGGGTTGAGGCCGCGCGCCTTCAGTGACGCGTCGAAGGCGGCGAGCGGCGGGTGGCGGCGGGCGGTGGGGGCATGCCAATCGACCGCACGCGCGACGGCCGCCGCCTCGGCGCGCACCTCCTCGGCGACCGCCGCCCCGAACTTGCGGGCGATGTGGCTGTCCGGGAAGGCGGCCATGAAGGCGAGATGCACCGCTTCCGTGCGCGCGTCTGCCTCGGTGTCGGCCATGTCCGCCCGGCGGGCGAGGCCGATCTCGAAGATGTCCGAGAAGCCGTGCGTGTATTGCCACGCGATGCGATCGCGGTCCGCGGCGGCGGCCATGGCGGCAAGCAGCGTCACCGTCGCGGGGGCGGCGACGTCGTGCGCCTCCGCCCGGCCGAGCCCGCCGGGATTGGCCAGCGCAATGCCGCGGAAGGCGCCCTCCGCGTCCGCGACGGTGAGCCCGGCCAGCACCTGCGCCACCGTCTCCCGCAGCTTTCCGCCGCGCTCGGCGGCGGCCGCCAGCGGCGCGCAGAGCAGGACGATGCCGAGATTGGTGTTGCAGCCGGCCGCCGCCATCGAGGCCGCGACCGCGCCCGCGATCCGCGCGCCGACGCTCGCCCCCGGCGCGGCGATGAAGGGCGCCGCCGCCTCGGCCGCCGCCTCGAACTGGGCGACCTCCATGCCGTGGCCGGCGGCGAAGCGGTGGACATTGCCGGGCTTCAGCGCGTCGAGCTCGGCCCGGCAGGCGGCGCGGAAGGCCGCCGCGATCGCGGCCGGGCTCAACGCGCCGTCGCCGGGGCGAGCGTGCGGCCGAGGTGGCCGGCCAGCGCGGCGGCGACATCGATGCCGGTCGCCTTCTGCAGCCCCTTCCACGCCGGCATGGAGTTGACCTCCAGCACGAGGAACTCGCCGCGCGCGTTCTCGATCAGGTCGACGCCGGCATAGTCGGCGCCCACCGCCCGTGTCGCGGCGACCGCGAGCGCCGCCGGCGTGCCGTCGAGCGGGGCGGCCTCGCCCACCGCGCCCTGGTGGATGTTGGTGATCCAGCGCTCGGAATGGCGGATCATCGCCGCCACCGGCCGGTCGCCGATCACGAAGACGCGCCAGTCCTGATAGTCGCGCTCGCGCCCCAATTCTTTGTCGCGGGCCGGCCCCTCGACGAATTCCTGCAGGTAATAGACGCCGCCGACCTTGTCCGGCTCGGGCAGGCTCGCGCGCGGGGCGATGCGCCTGATGCCGCGCCCCTGCGCGCCGAACAGCGGCTTGAGCACCGCGTCCGCCGGCGCGGCATCGACCAGCGCCTGCATCGCCGCGCGGTCCTCCCGCACGAAGGTGCGCGGCGTCGGCAGGCCGGCCTTCGCGACGAGGAAGCTGGTCATGCTCTTGTCGACGCAGCGCTCGATGGCGCGGGCGTCGTTCATCACCTTGACGCCGAGCTCGCGCAGCGCGTGCAGCAGCCCCAGCCGGGCGGTGATCTGCTCGGTCGAGCCCGCCGCGATCACCCGCACGAAGGCGGCGGCGGGCAGGCTGTCGCCGAGCCCGGGGATCATCAGCCCGTGCGGCGTCTCGCCGATGGCGAAGCCGCAATCGTTCAGCGAGCGCACCAGCACGTTGAACCCCTCGCGCTCGATGGCGCGGGCGAGGTTGCGGGTGTGCCAGTCGGCATCCTCGGTGAAGATGACCGCCGTGTCGTTCACGCTCATGCGAAGGACCGGTCGAGGATGTCCTCGTGGAAGGCGCCGAAGGTGAAGCTGCGCCCGGTCTCCAGCGCGGTGACGGTGACGCGCGCGGGGGAGAACAGCATCGGGTCCATGGCGTAGAAGTCGCCCTTATAGGCGGTGAAGATCTCCCCGAAGGTGCGCCCGTGGTCGCGCGAGGAGGCGCTCGGCAGTCCCTCGGCCAGCTCGCGCGCCTCGTCCTCCGGCCCCTCGACGAAGAGTTGCACGTCGCCGCCATAGAGCGTCGCGTCGTTGGTGCGGCCCATGGCGGAGACGAAGTCGGGCGCGGGCGGGGGCAGCGGCGAGGAGCCGATGCCGTCGACGATGCGCTCCAGCGGGAAATGCAGCGTATGCGTCTTGTGCAGCGCCACTTCCAGCACGCGGGCGACGATCTGCACCGTGCCGGCGAGGCTGCGGGTCGGGGTGAGGATCAGCGTCAGGTTTTCCGGCGCCACGCCGCACTCGGCCGCGACATGGGCGACGAGGCTGTCGGGCGGGGTGCGGTCCACCTCCAGCACGAGGGCGGCGTGCTCGGCGCTGTCCTTGTAGGCGAGCTCGCCATAGAGCGTCTCCTTCGCCCACAGCGCGCGGGCGGGACCGGAGCCGAGCGCGAAGAAATCGCCCTCCGCGAGGCTCCAGCCGGCATACTGGCTGCCGAGGCAGGCGAGCACGGGGTCGAGCGTCGAGACGTTGACCATGTTGCCCCAGCGCCGGAAGCGGGCGCTGTCGGCGATCGTCACCTTGCCGAGCCCGCCGAGGCAGATCTCGGCGATGCGCCGGCCGGCCTCGACGCCGCCGCGGACCTCAATCCCGGCATCGACGATGCGCGCGCCGCAGGGGCTGCGGGTGACGCCGAGCCGCAGCAGCGGGGCATCGGCGACGAGGGCGTCGACCAGGGGCCGCGCGAGGGCGGAAACGCTGGGGCGGGTGTTGGCGGTCATGGGGGCACTCCTACTCTGCGGCCTTGCGGTGCGCCTCGCCGAGGCGCGTCCACAGGTCTTTCTGCCGCTCGGCGAGGAGGCGGCGGGCGTCGGTGACATCGCGCCCCTCGGCGAGCAGCGTGCAGACCGGTTCCCCGATCTGCAGCCGCGTGCCCGTGGCGGGGCGGTCGGCGACCCAGTCCGGCAGCGGGTCGAGCCGCATCTCGAACGGGGCGGGGGCATAGAACACGGCGGCCGCATGGGCGGGTCCGGCCGTCAGGTCCGGCAGCGTGCCGGGGGCGGGCAACCGACCCTCGCAGGCCTCGACATGCAGGCGCAGCAGCGGCGGCATCGGATCGTGGTCAAACACGTCGAGCGTCGCGCCGGGGCGGGGATTGACCTCGATGAGGTGCCAGCCGTCGGCACCGAGGATGATGTCGGCGCTGGCGAGGCCGACCATGCCGGTGGCGGCGACGATGCGGGCGAGGGCGGCCTCGATGTCGTGCGCCATCTGGGCGGGGAGGGCGACGGGTCCGGCCGCGCCGCCATAGCGATAGGGGGCGTCGGGAGAGGGCGCGCACCATTGCTCGGAGAAGCCGAGCAGCACGCTCGCCGTCCCGTTGCCGAGGAAGAGCGCCGAGACGGTGCGGCCGGGGAGGAACTCCTGGAGATACCAGTGTTCATCCCGCGGGACCTGCGCCGGGCGCACGTGCCAGCCGCCGGCGGCGCCGATACGCTTCTCCAGCGTGGCGATGCCCTCCGGGGCGGGGCCGAAAAACAGCCGCGGGTGGGGGATCGAGAGCGTGGCCAGCAAGGCCGCGAAGGCCTGCGGCTGCTTCAGCCGGGCGATGACCCGGCTGCCATTGCCGATCAGGGCGAACCGGGTCTCGATCGCCTCGATCAGCGCGAGCTGGTCCTCGAAGCCCGAGCCGATGACGACGGGGGTGCCGTCGGCGGCATGGGTGCCGAGCTGCTCGATCAGGTCGTCGCCGTCGAAGGTGAGGCCGCCCGTGCCGCGCAGCGGGATCGCCTCCACCGCCAGCGCCCGCGTGTCGGCGTCGGCGAAGAGGTCGAGCGCGATCGGGCGCAGGCCGGCGCGCCGCGCGGCGGCGGCGAGCCCCCGCGCGGCCGTGGCGACGACGACGATGTCGGGGCTCGCCTCAGGCGGAGAGCGACCGGGCAATGCTGTAGGCATCCTCGAACCCGATGGTGAGGGCGGTGTCGGTCGCGCGCATCCGCTTCAGCAATTCGTGCTGCACCCGGTACTTGAGATGGCCGATGACGAGGGCGCCGACCCCCAGCGCCCCGCCCGCCAGCGGCTTGCCGTCGTCGAGCGCCTCGACGCCCGCGATCCCCGAGGGCGGCACGGCGTTCACATCCGCCGCCACCTTGAGATTCTTCGCGAAAGCGAGGTTGTCGGCGGAGAGGATCTGCACGCCCGCCTTGCCGCAGGCCAATACCACGTCGGCCTCGGGCAGCAAGGCGTTCTTTTCCTCGTCGTTGCGCGCCGAGGCGCTGGCGAGGTCGACGTCGAAGCGCACCTTGAAATCGGCCGCCTTGAGCCGGACGGTGTCGACGTCGCGGTGGCTCACCAGCGTCACCCTGGCGCCGGCCTGCGCGGCGATCACCGCGGCGATGCCGCCGACCACGCCGGTGGCGCCGTAGACCTGCACGTTCGCGCCCTTGAGCCCGCCCTCGCGGCGCCCGCGCAGCTTGCGCTCGACCTCGGCGATCATCGCGGCGGCGGTGGTGAAGGAGCCGGCCGGGTCGACGAAGATCGAAATCTCGAAGGGCGGGAACAGCGCGCTGCGCGCTTCCTTCGCCATGTCGAGCGCGAGGCTCGCATCCTTGCCGCCGATGAACAGGCCCGTGCGCGCGGCATGGTCCGGCGGGCGCGAGAACATCATGTCCTGGGTGAGGTCGGTCATCTCCTCCAGCCGGACATTGGCATAGGGCAGGATGGTCGCGTAGCCGGCATCGACGGCCATGTTCACGTCGAACGGGCTGACCTGCTTGAGCGGCGAGATGATGTGGAGGATCGGGGCGATGTCCGCCATGTCGTTCTTCTCTCCCTGGGCCGGGGCGCGTCGTCGGCGCCTCCTTGCGGAAATCATGATCGGCGCGGAGGAATCAGCCGTCCGGCGCGCCGTCGTGGTCGGCGCGGGTGAGCCACTCGATCCGGGCGCCGCGGTTGCTGCCGCGCACGCTGTCGAAATCGAGACCCGGGCGGTCGCCGAAGCGGTCGCGGATCCCGTGGAGCAGCTTGTCGGCCTCGTCCCCGCTTCCCACGATGGCGAAGCCCGTGGGACCCCAGGAACTCTGGCCGACTCCCTTGATGCCCTCGCCCTCGATCCATGACATGACCTCGGCGACGGCACTGCTCGTATAACGGCCTCCCTGCGCGCCCGCATAGTGGTCGCCGAGCAGTCTTTGCATTTCCCCGATGGCTTCGCCGAAATGTCGCACGTCGTGCTCGGCGAGCGCGGGCAGCGCCACCATCAGGACGAGCCGGGCGAGATGGGCGGCGAGCGTGTCGGCGAAGGGCGGCAGGTTCGCCATCGCCTCGTTCTCCTCGGCTCCGCTCAGGCCCTGATGGGCGTGGTCGTAGACGAGCAGGATCCGCCATTCCTCCGGGAAGGGCAGGCGGGACAGGATGGGCGGGGGCGCGTCGCCGGCGCCGGTGCCGAGCCGCTTGCCGCCGTCGAGGATGACGCCGCCCTCGGTGAAGGCGCCGATGCCGATGGAGGAGCGCGCGCCGCGCCCGAGCACCTCGCCGAGCAGCCGCGCATCGGGCGTGCGCCCCTGCAGCAGGCACAGGCCGGAGGCGGCGGCGAGGGCCATCTGCGTGCCGGAGCCGAGCCCGGCATGGGCCGGCAGCGCCGCTTCCACCGTGATGTCGAGATGGTCCGACAGGCCGAGCCGACGTGCGACCTTTTCGACCGTGGCGCGGGCGCGGTCGCTGTCCGGCCCGCGGGCCGCGAGCGCGGCGGCGGGGGAGAGGCGCACGATGGTCGAGGGCCGCTCCAGCGCCACGCCGAGACTGCCGAAGCGGCGCCCGAGCGTGCCCGCGAGGTCGACGAATCCAAGATGCAGCCGGCCCGGCGCGGTGATGCGCAGGGCAGCGTCGCGCCCGTGGGGACGGGCGGAGTCCGGCGTGGCGATCGTCTTGTTCACGGGCGTTTCCTCGTCCGGCATCGTAAGACCGAGCGGCTTCGCGCCACAAGCCTGCCGCCGGGATGTTTGCGAAGGCGCCTTCCAGCGTGCTACCGAATCGGAAAATCGCCGGCCACGAGAACCGGCCGGCAGGTACGAGGAAGCGCCGCATGGCGGTCGATCCCAAGAAGACGTTTTCGGAAAGCGAGATCGAGGCCCGGCTTGCCGCCGAGCTGCCGAAATGGCGGCTGGAGGACGGCTGGATCCGCCGCACCTACAAGACATCGAGCTGGAAGGGCACGCTGATGGTGATCAACGCCGTCGGCCATCTCGCCGAGGCCGCCTGGCATCATCCCGACATCACCGCCTCCTATGCCTGGGTGGAGGTGCGGCTGATGAGCCACGACGCCAAGGGCGTCACCGAGCGCGACTTCCAGCTGGCGAAGAAGATCGAGGAGTTCGTCGGCTGGCAGCCGGGGAACGAGGAGGGCAGCGCCCTCGAAGGCACGCCGCGCAGCGACCTGCGCTTCGCCTACATCAAGCACGATTGAGACCATGGCCGAGAGCACTGCCGCCCGCACCGTCCGCGATGTCGTCTGCGCCTTCTGCGGGCTCGGCTGCGACGATCTCGTCGTCGAGGTCGAGGGCCGCGCGGTGCGCCCGGCCGCCAATGTCTGCGCCGAGGCGGCGCGCCTGCTCAGCCGGAGCGGCACCGACGCCGTCCCGGCGGCGCCCGAGGCCTATGAGCGCGCCCGCGCCATCCTCGCCGGCGCCCGTGCGCCGCTCTTCGCCGGGCTCGGCACCGATGTGAACGGCGTCCGCGCCATTCTCGACCTCGCCCGGACCACCGGCGGCGTGCTGGACCATGCCGCCTCCGACGCTCTGTTCCGCAACTACGCCAGCACCCAGCGCACCGGCTGGCTGGCCACCACCCTCGCCGAGGTCCGCAACCGCTGCGACGTGCTGCTGGTGATCGGCAACGACCCGACACCCGCCTTCGGACGGCTGTTCGAGCGCCTGTTTCCGGCCTCGCCGCTGTTCACCGGGGCGCGGCGGGTGATCTTCCTCGGGGGTGAGCCGGGCGCGCGGGCGCAGGCCCAGCTCGCGGGTGCCACCGTCACCACCATCCCCGCCGACGACCTCGTCGCCGCCACCGCGACGCTGGCCGGTGTCGTTGCCGGGCGGGCGGGGGAGGGGCCGCTGGCCGAGGTCGCGAGCGCGCTGAAGGGCGCCGCCTATGCGGTCGTCACCTGGAACGCGGCGGAACTCGACGCCGGCGATCTGATCGCCGAGCGCGCCACCGCCATCGTCGATACGCTGAACAAGACCACCCGCGCGGGCGTGTTCCCGCTCGGCGGGCGCGACAACATCATCGGCGTCAACCAGGTGCTGCTGTGGCGGCTCGGCTACCCGCTGCGCACCGCCATCCGCGGTGAGATCTCCGCGCATGACGGCGACCTGTTCGCGGCGGACGTCGCGATGCGCGACGCCGACGTGCTGGTCTGGGTGTCCGCGTTCCGGCCCGATCCGCCGCCCGCGCGCCTGCTCGACGGCTTCAAGGGCCGGGTGATCGTGATCGGCCATCCCGAGACCGTCTTCGATTCTGAGCCGGACGTGTTCATCCCGGTCGGCACTCCGGGTATAGATCACGCCGGAACCGTGTTCCGCATGGATTCCATTGTGAGCCTGCCGCTCGGCGCCTTGCGCGTCGCGACGCTTCCCGGCGTCGCCGAGGCTGTGCGCCGGATAGCAGGGGGATGAGATGAGGCTGAGGCTCAAGGGCGGGCGCGTGCTCGACCCGGCCCATGGCGAGAACCTCGTCGCACGCGACGTCGAAATACTGGATGGGCGCATCGTCGCCCCGACGCATGAGAAGGCCGACGCCGAATACGACGTCGCCGGCGACGTCGTCATGGCGGGCGGCATCGACCTGCACAGCCATATCGCCGGCGGCAAGATGAACCTCGCCCGCTTGCTGATGCAGGAGGATCGTCGCGCCTTTCCCGAGATGCCCGGCAATTTCTGCGGCTGCGGGGGCGGGCGCGCGGTGCCGACCGCGCACGCCACCGGCTGCCGCTATGCGGAGCTCGGCTACACCACCGTGTTCGAGCCGGCGATGGTTGGGGCCAATGCGCGCGGCGCGCATCTGGAGATGGCCGACATCCCCAATCTCGACACTGGCGCCTATCTGGTGCTGGGCAATGACGACTACATCCAGCGTCTCATCGCGGCGGGCGCGAAGCAGGAGCAGATCAACGCCTATGTCGGCTGGATGATCGAGGCGACGCAGGCCTTCGCCATCAAGATCGTCAATCCCGGCGGCATCAACGCCTTCAAGTTCAACGCCCGCTGGATGCAGCTCGACGAGGCGAACCCTCATTACGGGGTGACGCCCCGCACCGTGCTGACCACGCTGATCCGGGCGGTGACCGAGCTCGGCATCCCCCACCCGATCCACCTGCACGGCTGCAATCTCGGCGTGCCCGGCAATGACGAGACCACGCTCGCCACCATCCGCGCGGCGGAGGGCCGGCGCCTGCACCTGACGCATCTGCAGTTCCACAGCTACGGCACCGAGGGCGACCGCAAGTTTTCCTCCGCGGCCGCGCGCATCGCCGAACTCGTCAATGCCAACCCGAACATCTCCGTGGATGTCGGGCAGGTGATGTTTGGCCAGACGGTGACCGCCTCGGCCGACTACATGTCGCAATACCGCAATCGCGGCCTCGCCTCGCCGAAGAAGTCCATCGGCATGGACATCGAGCTCGACGCCGCCTGCGGCGTGGTGCCGTTCGAGTATCGCGACCGGAATTTCGTCAACGCGCTGCAATGGGCGATCGGGCTGGAGCTGTTCCTGCTGGTGGAGGACCCGTGGCGGATCTTCCTGACCACGGACCACCCGAACGGCGGGCCGTTCACCACCTATCCGCACCTCATCCGCCTGCTGATGGACCGCGATTTCCGCAACGCCCAGCTCGCGACGCTGAACAAGGCGGCGCAGAAGCACACGCTGCTGCCGCAGATCACCCGCGAATATTCGCTGGAAGAGATCGCCATCCTCACCCGCGCCGCCCCCGCCCGCATCCTCGGGCTCACCGACAAGGGCCATCTCGCGCCCGGCGGGGTCGGCGATGTCGTCGTCTATGCCGAGGATGCCGACCGCGAGGCGATGTTCTCCAGGGCCAAGCTCGTCTTCAAGAACGGCCGGCTGATCGTGAAGGACGGCGCCATCGTCGAGACGGTCGCCGGCACCACCCATGTCGCCCGCCCCGCCTTCGACCGCTCGATCGAACGCGACATCGACCGCTGGTTCGACGAGGCGGTGGGGCTGAAGGCGAAGCATTTCCGCGTCGCCGACCACGAACTGCGCAACGGCGCCGGGCCGACCATCCTGAAATGCGAGGGGGTGGCGCCATGATCATCAACGGCGTCGAGATCCGCGACAGCTTCGCGGAAGCGTTCCCGATGGTGGGCACCCGCCTCATCGTCACCGCCGACACGCCCGAATGGGCGCTCACCGCTGGGCGCGTCACCACCGGCTTCGCCACCTCGGTCATCGGCTGCGGCTGCGAGGCGGGCATCGAGCGGGAGGTTCCCGCCGACGAGACCCCGGACGGGCGGCCCGGCGTGTCGCTGCTGATCTTCGCGATGGACTTCGGCTCGCTGAAGAAGGTGGTGCCGCTGCGCCTCGGCCAGTGCATCCTCACCTGCCCGACGACGGCCTGCTATGCCGGCATGGAGACCGGCAAGCGCGTGCCGCTGGCCAAGACCATCCGCTATTTCGCCGACGGCTTCCAGATTTCGAAGAAGATCGAGGACAAGCGCTTCTGGCGGCTGCCGGTGATGGAGGGCGAGTTCGTCTGCGACGAGGACACCGGCTCGGTGGAGGGCGTCGGCGGCGGCAACTTCCTCATCCTCGCCCGCGAGCGCGGGCAGGCGCTCAAGGCGGCGGAAGCCGCGGTGGCGGTGATGACCAAGGTGCCGGGCGTGATCCTGCCCTTCCCCGGCGGGGTGGTGCGCTCGGGCTCCAAGGTCGGCTCGAAATACAAGGGCCTGTTCGCCTCGACCAACCATTTCTACTGCCCGACCCTGCGCGGCGCGGTCGACAGCGCGCTGCCCCCGGAAGTCGGTTCCGTGATGGAGATCGTCATCGACGGGGTGAGCTTCGAGGCGGTGTCGGAGGCCACGAAGGTCGGCATCAACGCGGTCTGCGCGATCGGCGCGGCGGGCGGCATCGTCGCCGTCGACGCCGGCAATTACGGCGGCAATCTCGGGCCGTTCCATTTCAAGCTGCGCGAGATCATGGCGGCGGATGCGGAGGCGGCGCGATGAGCGGCATCACCCTGCGCCCCCGCGCGCCCCTCGCCGCGCGCGTCGATCTCGCCGGCGTCATTCCGTCAGTGCTGGCCGGACAGTCGCTCACCGCCGCCGAGCGCATCGAGGTGCCCCATGGCGGCCGGCGCGTGAAGCTGGCCGAACTCTTCTTCGTCGAGCGCGGCCTCGAAGGCGTGCTGCTGATCGAGGGTGGCGACGCGAGGCTCGACCATGTCGGCGCCGGGCTCGACGGCGGCGAGGTCATCGTCGACGGCCCCGTCGGCGCTTCGGCCGGGGCCGGCATGAGCGCGGGCATCGTGCGCATCGCCGGCGGCGCGGGCGACTTCCTCGGCGCCGAGATGGCGGGCGGGCGGATCGAGGTGGCCGGCAATGCCGGCGACCATGCCGGCGCGGCCGGCTCGGGTTCCCGCCGCGGCCTCTCGGGCGGTGTGCTCGCCATACGCGGCAATGCCGGCGCCCGGCTCGGCGAACGCCAGCGCGGCGGGCTGATCACGCTCGGCGGCGATGCCGGCGAGGGCCTCGCCACCGACATGATCGCCGGCACGCTGGCGCTGTCGGGCACGGCGGCGGACGGCGTCGGTCGCGGCATGAAGCGCGGCACCATTCTCGTCCATGCCGCCCTGCCTCTGGTCGAGGGCTTCGCCGACACCGGCACGCATGACCTGATCGCACTGCGGCTGATCGCCCGGCGCGTACCGGACCTCGCCGGCTTCATCGGCACGGCGACCCGCGCCCGCCGCCTCGTCGGCGACACGCTCACCGGCGGTCAGGGCGAGGTGCTGGTGCTGCAGGGCTAGAGCGTATTCGAGCGGAGTGGATTCCGGTTCGCGTGAAGAAAACGCGTGGAAACAAAATGCTCTAGACGCCCAGCGCCTCCGCCAGCGCCGCCCGCATCACGCCACGGTCCGGGTCGACGCCGGTCCAGCGCTCGATGGCGATCGCGCCTTGCCCGACCAGCATGGCGAGCCCGTCGACGGTGCGGCAGCCGCGCGCCTGCGCCTCGCGGATGAAGCGGGTGCGCGGCGGGTTGGGGATGCCGTCCGCGACCACCATGTGCGGGGCGAGGCTCGTCATGTCGACATCGGGCCGGGCGTCGACGTCCGGATAAAGCCCGATCGAGGTGGCGTTGATGACGATGTCGGTCGCCTCCGGCACCCGATAGGTGCCCGACCATTCGACGAAGTCGGCCGTAGCCGGCGTGCGCGCATTGATCAGGTCGACCACCGGCATGCCGCGCTCGCGGCTGCGGTTCACCAGCGTGATATGGGCCGCCCCCGCCAGCGCCAGTTCCACCGCCACCGCGCGCGCCGCCCCGCCCGCGCCGAACAGCACGATCCGCGCGCCGGCGGGATCGCGCACCGGCGTCAGCCCGGCGACGAAGCCGCGCCCGTCGGTGTTCTCGCCGATCAGGCGGTCGCCCTCGCGCACCACCGTGTTCACCGCGCCGATCAGCTCCGCCGAGGTGGCGAGCCGGTCGAGATGGCCGATCACCGCCACCTTGTGCGGGATCGAGCAGTTGAAGCCCTTCCAGCCCATGGCCAGCGCCCCGCGCACGGCATCGCCCAGCCGCTCCGGCGCCACCTCGCAATTGATGTAGCGGGCATGGATGGCGTGATGGCGATAGGCGGCCTCGACCATGGCGACGGTCGGGTTCTCGCCCGCCGGCCGGGCGAAGGAGCCGGTGAGCATCGGCAGGAAGTCCATCGCGCATCTCCAAGGTTGGCCGGCAAGGCGTAGCACGTCGGCGCCGGGATCGGCGAGGGCGCGCAACATGCCGTAGCGGCAGGGTTATCCGCCCGCGCCGGTCCGCTTTCGTGATTTCGGCGCCGCCGGCTGCGGGCGTAGTCTCGCGCCCCGGCGCCCGGCGCGCCTGCCGGGTGCGGGTCCACAGGAGGCATTCATGGGACGCATGTTCGTCGATTGCCGCGACGTGCCCAGCGAGAAGAACTGCACCGTCGCCATCGCCGCCGACAGCGAGCGCGAACTGCTCGACGCCGTGGTGCAGCACGCGGTCGCCGTCCACGGCGCCAAGGACAGCCCCGCGTTCCGCGCCGAGCTGAAGAAGGCCATCCATCCCGGCACGCCGCCGATGATGGCCGCCCACCGCGCCGCATAGGAATGGCAGTGTCCCGGCCGGCTCCTGTCCGGCCGGGACGCCCGGCCTACAGCAGCGTGCCGTGCAGGATCGCCAGCGCGACGGTGAAGTAGATCACCAGGCCGGTCACGTCGATGAAGGTGGCGACGAAGGGCGCCGAGGCGCTCGCCGGGTCGAAGCCGCAGCGGCGCAGCACGAAGGGCAGCATCGAGCCGATCAGCGAGCCGAAGGTGACGATGGCGACCAGCGCCGAGCCGACGGTCAACGCCACCAGCGCCCAGTGCTCGCCATAGTCGTGGAAGCCGGCGAGTTGCCAGATGGTGATGCGGATCATCCCGAGCGAGCCGAGGATGGAGCCCAGCGTCAGGCCGGCCGGCAGTTCGCGCAGCGCCACCCGCCACCAGTCG
Source organism: Ancylobacter terrae (assembly GCF_045108345.1). NCBI lineage: Bacteria > Pseudomonadati > Pseudomonadota > Alphaproteobacteria > Hyphomicrobiales > Xanthobacteraceae > Ancylobacter > Ancylobacter terrae. The sequence goes on along the minus strand of NZ_JBJGXH010000001.1, from coordinate 2,452,384 downwards.
CCGAGCTTGATCTCGTGCAGCGCCAGCGCGCGGATGATCAGCGAGGTCGCCTGCGAGCCGGAATTGCCGCCCGAGCTCATGATCAGCGGGATGAACAGGGTCAGCACGATGGCGCGCTCCAGCTCGTCCTCGAAATGCTGCATCGCGCTGGCGGTGAGCATCTCGCCGAGGAACAGGATCGACAGCCAGCCGGCGCGCTTCTTCAGCATCTCGAAGAAGCCGATCTCCATATAGGGCTCGTCCAGCGCCTCCATGCCGCCGAACTTCTGCGCGTCCTCGGTGCCCTCCTCGATGATGGCGTCCATCATGTCGTCGACGGTGACGATGCCGAGAACGTGGCGGCGCTCGTCCACCACGGGCATGGCGAGCAGGTCGTATTTCAGGATCTGCCGCGCCACGTCCTCGCGATCCGCGAACGGGGTGGTGGTGATCGGCTCCTGCGCCGGCGCCACCGAGAGGATCGGCGCGTCCGGCTCGCCGGTGATCAGCCGGCGCAGCGTCACCGCCTTGACCAGCCGGCCATGCGGATCGAGTACATAAATGGCGTAGATGGTCTCGCGGGTGCGCTCGACCACACGCAGGTGTTGCAGCGTCTCGCCCACCGTCCAGTGCACGGGCACGGTGACGAATTCGGTCGTCATCAGGCTGCCGGCGCTGTGCTCGGGATAGGAGAGCACCTGCTTGAGCGCGTATTGCGTCTCGGGATCGAGCCGGGCGAACAGGTCCGAGCGCGCGGGCTCCTCGAGATCGCGGAACAGCTCGGCCGCGCGGTCGGCGGACATGGCGCTGATCAGCTCGACCGCGTGCTCCTCCGGCAGCGCCTCGATCAGCTCGCTGCCGTGATCGAAGTCGGCATCGTCCATCACCTCCGCCGCCCGGTCGACGGGCAGCGAGGCGATGAAGGAGGCGGCTTCCTCCGGTTCGCGCTCGTTCAGCGCCTCGACGATGTCGGCCGCGTGGGCGGAGGCGAGATCGTCGGGCAGCGCGGCGACGTCGGCCGGCACATCCGCGATGCGATTGTCTTCCATGGGAGGCTCTCTTTCCGTCGACCGGCCGTCACGGCGGTCGCGGGGAGCCGATCGGAGGATCAGGCCGCGGCAGCCATTGACGGCGCGAACAATCGACTACTGTCGTCGCTGGGCATGGGGGTTGATATCCGCAGGTTGGCGACGGCATCGCGACGCCGTCGATGGGCCGTGCATGAACCCGCCCGGCGGGGCTGTCAAGCGCGGTTGCCGGGCTCACGGCACACCGTTTCGGGAGGGGCAGGCCGTTGATGACAGGTCCTAAGCACCCGCGGCGGGCGCCGCCTTGGTCAGGCGCGTGCGCACCGCCCGCAGCCGGCGCGGATCGAGCCGGCCGCTGCGCCCGCCGGTGCAGAGCGCGCCGCGGAAGCCGAGATAATCCGCACCGACCGGCTTCAGCGTGGCGATGTCGGCCAGCGACAGCGAGCCGGCGAGCCCGGTCATCAGCCCGTGCCGGCGCGCCTCCACCACGAACTGGCTGAGCGTCAGCGCGTCGAGATGGTCGGTCAGCCGGCCGGCGGCCTTGTCGGCGGTGTCGATCATCACGCCGAGGAAGCCGGCGCGGGCGATGGCCGGCAACAGGCCGAGATCCGGCTCCTGGTCGGCAAACAGCACGGCGATGAGCTGCGTGCGCGTGGCGAGCGGCGCCAGCGCCCCGATGCAGTCGGCCGCGTGGTCGGACTGGAAGATACCCACCTTGACGATCGGCACGCCGGCCGCCGCCACCCGCTCGGCCGCGGCGCGCAGGATCGCCGGCACCATGGGCTGGTCGCCGGCGGTGGCGGAGAGCAGCGGGCGCGGCTGCGGCCACGCGTTCCACAGCTGCACCGCGCTCACCAGCGCCTCGCTGCTCCAGGCGCCGAGCGCGCCGAAGGACGGCTGCTTGAGGTCGACGACATCCGCCCCGCCGGCGCGGGCGAGCCGCATCTCGCCGAGATCGGCGACGCTGGCGAGCAGGCGCGTGACGGGGCGTTCGCTCACGAGGCGCGCTTCCGGCGATGCTCGGCGATGGCCTCCATCAGCCAGCCCCAGGCTTCGAGCTCGGCGGGGCCCGCGGTCTTCTCCACCGCGATGGTGAGATAGGCGACCTCGGCGTCGATCTTCTCGTCGGTGAGCATGGAGAGCCGCGAGACCAGCACCGCTGCCTCGATCACCGCCGCCTTGGCGCGGTTCATGCCGTCGAAGCGGGTGTGGCCCTCGCCGTGGTAGATCTTGCAGAAGAAGCGCGGGCGCTGCGGGTCGTCCTCGATGCGCTCCACCGTGATCTCGTCGTGGGAAAGCGCGTCGGCGAGGCGCGGGCAGTCGATATAGGTCGCCTTGCGCACGTCGACGGAGAGCTTGCGCCCGACCACGCAGCCGGCGAAGACGCGCACGTCGTCGGTGAGGTTCACGACGCCGATCCGGGTCTCCGCGAGATTGGTCAGCGTCGTCGACGGGCGGAACGGCTGCAGAAGATAGCCGCCCTCGATCAGCGTCGCCCCCATGGGCGCGATGTGGGGCGTGCCGTCCAGCGCGCGGGTGGTGACGATGGTCTCGATGATCACGGCGTGCCTTCGTCCTCTTTCCCGCCCCGGTTCCCGTCGTCCCGGCCCTTCGCGCCGCCGCCGGCGGCCTGCAGCGTGGTGCCGGCCGGCTTGAAGCTGTGCACGTCGGCGTCCGTGCCTCCACTTGCCCCCGCCGCGCCCCAGCGCAGCCCCTCGTCCTGCGCGTAGCGCTTGCCGAGGGCGAAGGCGATCTCGGCGCGGGCCGTCTCCACGCCGAGATAGAAGGCGTGGGCGCCGTCGCTCTCGACGCCGAGATGAGGGAACAGCGCGAAGGGATCGGCCGCGACGTGATGTCCCTCGCGGTTATAGATGTGGACGCCGTCCTGCGCCACCTCGATGCGGAAATTGCGGTCGCGCACCGCCGCCGCCAGCCGGCCGATCTCCTCCGGCGAGGTGGCGAAGGGGCGGCGGTCGCGCAACGCCATCAGCCCGCCGCCGAAGCCCTGCGGCAGCGCGCCGGCCTCCCGGGCGGCGAAGAACTCGCGCCGCGCCCGGTCGAACTCGCGCACCGCGGTGCGGCAATGCGGGCTCACCTGCACCGCGAGCACGGCGTTGAGCCGGAGCTCGGAGATGATGCCCATCAGGATGGCGTTGATGCCGGTAGTGTCGGCGTCGGTCAGCTCGGTGACGTTGCCGATGCCCATCAGGATCGGGATGTCCGGAAAGTGTCGGCGCAACTCGGCATAGCGCTCGATCGAGGCGGTGAAGCCGTAATGGATCGGATCGAGGATCGGGTCGGCGAGGAAGGGGCGGCCCTGCGCCAGGCATGTCTCGACCGCGCGGATCAGCGAGGGCAGGTCGCCCTGCGTCGCCGGCACCAGCACCGGGACGGCGGTGCCCGCCTCGGCGATGGCGAGGTTGGTCTCGTTCAGGCTGAGCAGGTAGTCGGCTCCCGCACGGGTGGCGCGGGCAAGTTCGCCGGCATCGAACGAATCGACGCTCACCTTCAGCCCCGCGCCCTTCAGCGCCGCGATCGCGTCTTCCATGTGCGGGAAGGGCGTGTCCGGCAGGCAGCCGAGGTCGATCACCTCCGCGCCGTCGGCGGCGAGCGCGCGGGCCTTGGCGAGGATGGCGTCGACGTCGAGGGCGCTGGCGTCGACGATTTCGGCGAAGATGGTGACGTCGTGCCGGGAGAGGTCGGCCGCGCGCCGGCCCTTGCCGAAATAGTCCGGTAGGTCGGCGAGCTCGTCCGGCCCGCGCGCGAACGGCACGCCGAAGAAGCGCTCCAGCCGGGCGAGGTCGCCCTTGAAGCGGCCGGGCATCAGCACGCGGTCGGTGCCCTCGGGCAGCTTCAGGCGCCGCTCGACGATCTCGGCGGTCATCAGCGCGGCGACCTTGACGCCGACATTGACGACGACGGGATCGAGCGCGGGGCCGGCGATCTCGGCCGCGACCTTCCTGAGGCGCGGTTCGGCCAGCGAGCCGGTGACCAGCGCGATGCGCCCCGCGCCCGGATCGGCGGGATCGCCCATCGCCGGCTCAGCCCGCCGCCGGTGCGGCAGGGGCGGCGAGATGCGCCCGCCGCGCGGCGATGGCGGCCTCGAGCTCGGCGAGCGATTCGACCACGGTGGTGTCGTCGAACTCCTTGAGCTTCGCCGTGTTCTCGAGGTCGATCCGGCGCGGATAGACCGGCACCGGGCCCTTCGGTGCCATGGTGATCATCTCCGGCGCGGTATCGCAGGCGAAGACGATGGCGTGCACCCGGCACTTGCCGGCCTGCGCGAAGCAGTTGGTCACCAGCGTGTCGGAAATGCCGAACACGCATTTCGCGACGGTGTTCGACGAGGCCGGCGAGACGACGAGCGTGTGGTAGAGCCCCTCGTAGAACCGCCCCACCGGGGCCGAGCTCGCGGTCGTCTCGTGGAAGATGCGGGTGTCGGGCGGCAGCTGCTGCTTGTACATGCGCAGCACCTCGTCCGCCGCCTTCGAGACGAACAGGTCGACCGCGTCGAGCGAGCGGATCAACGCAATCGATTCGGTGAAGAAATGGCCCGAGCCGGTGAGCGCCCAGCCCCAGCGGGGATAACCGTCCTTGCCTGTCATGCCGCCGTCCCGAGGGGAAATTCCGTGGTGAGCGCGTCGTCGAGCGACATCGCCCTTACCATGCCGGGCAAACGCGCCGCCAGATGCGGGAAATGGGCATCGACCAGTCCCTGCGCCACCCATGTCTCCGGAGGACCGTCCGGCGTCGTCACGGCAGCCGCCTTGACGAGGGTGAGCCGGGCGCCGAGGCGCAGCGCCAGCCAGGCGGCGAGGCTGTCGGAGGTGACGTCCCAGCTCTCCGGCAGCTCGGCGGCGTCGGCATCGAGCGCCATCGCCGCCGGCAGCCACAGCGCGGCGCAGCCGGCATAGTGCGCCCCGTCGATGGCGTCGGCATCGGTGCAGGGGATGAGCCCGCTTTCCAGGTCCGCCAGCGCTTCCGCCGTCTGCTCCATGGCGAGGATCGCCATGCGGTGCGCCGCCCGCTCGCTCAGGGCGAGGCGGGGCTGCAGCGCGCGGACCGCATCGGCCAGCGGCCCGCCGCCGCCCACCACCACGATCGGCGCCCCGATCTGGGCGAGCCGCGCCAGCAACTCGCGCAGCCGCGGCGCGCCGAGCAGGCTGCCGCCGAGCTTGAGCACGTGCGGGCGGATCCGGGCGGGCGCGGGTGACATGGTGGGCGGCTTCTCCATTTGCTGCACCGATGCTGCGCACAAAACGCGCAGCCGAATGGCGTGCCGCAAGGCTACGCCGCCCTCCGCGCGGCTTCAAATCGCCGGCCGGCCGGGTACCCGGCCGTGTCCCGGCTTCCCGTTGCCTGTCCGCGGCCTCGTGACGTCGTGACGCACCTCGGCCGCGCTGCACGCGGGCGCCAAAGCCTGCGACGATACGCCGAGGCGGTTCGGAGGGGCGGCGCCTTTTTGCCGTCTAGGATCGTTCCAGAGTTCCGGCTAGAGTGCCGCCCAATCCGCTGCCACAAGGCAGTGACGACTGTCCCCGGGAAGGAAAACAATGAATCGAATCCTGCTTTCCGCCGCCGCCCTCCTTGCCCTCGGCACCGTCGCCGCCCACGCCCAGGACGCCGCCGCGCCGGCCGCCGCCGCCCCGGCTGCGGCCGCGAGCGCCGGCGATCCGGAGAAGGGCGCCAACGTCTTCAAGAAGTGCATGGCCTGCCACGCCGTCGGCGAGGGTGCCAAGAACAAGGTCGGTCCGGAGCTGAACGGCATCATCGGCCGCAAGATGGGCGCCGTCGCCGGCTTCAACTATTCGGACACGCTGAAGGAGCACAACGCCAAGGGCGACGTGTGGACAGCGGAAGTCCTGTCGAAGTACCTCGAAAACCCCAAGGGTTACATGCCCGGCGTGAAGATGGTCTTCGCCGGCCTGCCCAAGGAGACCGACCGCGCCGACCTCGAGGCCTATCTCGGCCAGTTCGACGAGAGCGGCAAGAAGAAGTAGCCCTCAGGTCAATGGCCGACGCGCGGCTCGATGCGGCGCGCCGGCTTTCCCCTTCCGGCGCCCGCCGCTGCGACGGGCGCTTCTCGCCGGAGGGCAGCCATGCCCGGTCGCGCGGACGAACCCGATCGACGCTCAGTGCTCGCACTCGGCCTTGCCGCCGCCCTGGCTCCGGGCATCGGGGTGGAGCGCGCCGCCGCGACGCCGGCCGAAGCGCCGTTGCCGCTCGACGAGGTGGCGCCGGGCATCCACGTCTTCCGCGCGCCCTATGAACTGCTGGCGCCCTCCAATGCCGGCGCCATCGCCAACATGTCGCTGGTGGTGGGCGACGAGGCCGCCCTCGTCATCGACACCGGCAACAGCGTGATCGCCGGCCGGCGCCTGCTCGCGGCGGTGAAGGCGGTCACCGACAAGCCGCTGCGCTATATCGTCAACACGCACATGCATCCCGACCATGTGCTGGGAAACGCGGCGTTTTCCGGTGTCGATGCGCGCTTCGTCGGCCACCGGAAGCTGCCCCGCGCGCTCTCCATGCGCGCCGAGACCTATATCGAGCAGCTGCGCCGGACGATGGGCGACGCGGTGGCGGCGCAGAGCGGGGTGATCATCCCCGACCTGCTGGTCGAAGACCGGCTGGAGCTCGATCTCGGCAACCGCCGGCTGGTGCTGGAGGCGCAGCCGACCGCGCACACCGACAACGACCTCACCATCCGCGACACGGCGACCGACACCTGGTTCCTCGGCGATCTGCTGTTCATGGGCCATGTGCCGACGCTGGACGGCAGCCTCAACGGCTGGCTGGCGCTGATCGACCGGCTGGTCGCGCTGAAGGCGGCGCGCGTGGTGCCGGGTCACGGCCCGGCGAGCGCGCCCTGGCCGGGCGCCATCGCGTCCGAGACGGCCTATCTGGCGGAGCTTCGCGCCGAGGTGCGGGCCTTTGTCGCGCGTGGCGGCAGCATGGCCGAGGCGGGTGAGACGCTGACCGGCGGGCGCGGGAACTGGGCGCTGTTCGACGACTTCAACGCGCGCAACGTCATCGCCGCCTATCACGAGCTCGAATGGGAGTGACGTGCCCCTCCGGCGGCACGCGCGTCTGAGCAGGTGCAGCACGCCATTCCCCAGGGAATGCTGCAATCTGCAACAAGATTCCGCAGTATTGGCGGTGCAGCATGAGGCAGTCCTTCGCACATGCAGCAAAATCATAATAAGACTTTTTTCTCTTAGAGGTTCTTATTGCGTACCGGCAGAATTGCGGCTAGCCTCGTTTCTGTCTTCGGCTTCAACGGGTGTCGGGCCATCAGGTTCGCCCCCCGGTTCGTAGGCCAGCTTGGGGCGGGGGCCCCCGTGAAGTCCGGCTGTCTTCTCCCCAGCCGGTCGTGACACGCTGCCGAAGATGACGGTCACAAGTTCAAAAAAAGATAAGCGGTCGCGTATCGGCGCTCAGCGTCGGTCTCGCCCGGAGGATCGTATTCAGGAGGAGATGCGCATGCGCAAGTATGCATATGCGGCCTTGATTCTGGGGTCGGCGGCCTATTGTGGTCCGGCGATGGCCAATGACGGGCTGACGAATATTATCAAAGACCCCAAGCAGTGGGGCATCCAGACCGGCGATTACGCCAACACCCGTTTCTCCAAGCTCAACCAGATCAACGCCGGCAACGTGAACAAGCTCCAGGTCGCCTGGACGTTCTCGACCGGTGTTCTGCGCGGCCACGAAGGCGGCCCGCTGGTGATCGGCGACGTCATGTACGTCCACACGCCGTTCCCCAACATCGTCTATGCGCTCGACCTCAACAATGACGGCCGCATCCTGTGGCGCTACGAGCCCAAGCAGGATCCGAACGTCATCCCGGTGATGTGCTGCGATACCGTCAACCGCGGTCTCGCCTACTCCAACGGCATGATCTACCTGCATCAGGCCGACACCACGCTGGTGGCGCTCGACGCCAAGACCGGCCAGGTGAAGTGGAAGGCCGTCAACGGCGACCCGACCAAGGGCGAGACCAACACCGCGACCGTGCTGCCGGTCAAGGACAAGGTCATCGTCGGCATCTCGGGCGGCGAATTCGGCGTGCGCTGCCACGTGACCGCCTACGACACCGCCACCGGCAAGCAGGTGTGGCGCGGCTATTCGATGGGCCCCGACAACGAGATGCTCGTCGATCCGGCCAAGACCACGGCGCTCGGCAAGCCGGTCGGCCCCGATTCCTCGCTGAAGAGCTGGGAAGGCGATCAGTGGAAGATCGGCGGCGGCTGCACCTGGGGCTGGTATTCGTACGATCCCGAAACCAACCTCGTCTATTACGGCTCCGGTAACCCCTCGACCTGGAACCCGGCTCAGCGTCCCGGCGACAACAAGTGGTCGATGACGATCTGGGCCCGTGACGCGGATACTGGCGTCGCCAAGTGGGTCTACCAGATGACGCCCCACGACGAGTGGGATTTCGACGGCGTCAACGAGATGATCCTCACGGATCAGGACTTCAACGGCCAGCCGCGCAAGCTGCTGACGCATTTCGACCGCAACGGCTTCGGCTACACGCTGGACCGCGTCTCGGGCGAATTGCTGGTGGCCGAGAAGTATGACCCGGCCGTCAACTGGGCGACCAAGGTCGACATGGACCGGAACAGCCCGACCTTCGGTCGTCCGCTGGTCGTGGCCAAGTATTCGACCGCGCAGGGTGGTGAGGACGTCAACACCAAGGGCATCTGCCCGGCGGCGCTCGGCACCAAGGATCAGCAGCCGGCGGCCTACTCGCCCAAGACCAAGCTGTTCTACGTGCCCACCAACCACGTCTGCATGGACTACGAGCCGTTCCGCGTGAGCTACACGGCGGGCCAGCCCTATGTCGGTGCGACGCTCTCGATGTTCCCCGCGCCGAACAGCCATGGCGGCATGGGCAACTTCATCGCCTGGGACAACACCAAGGGCAAGATCGTGTGGTCGCTGCCCGAGCCCTTCTCGGTGTGGTCCGGCGCGCTCGCGACCGATGGCGACATCGTGTTCTACGGCACGCTCGAGGGCTATCTGAAGGCGGTGGACTCCAAGACGGGCAAGGAACTCTACAAGTTCAAGACCCCGTCGGGCATCATCGGCAACGTCACCACCTATGAGCACAAGGGCAAGCAGTACATCGCCATCCTGTCGGGTGTCGGTGGCTGGGCGGGCATCGGCCTGGCGGCCGGCCTGACCGACCCGAATGCCGGTCTCGGTGCGGTGGGTGGCTATGCGGCCCTCTCCAACTACACCAACCTCGGCGGACAGCTGACGGTCTTCGGTCTGCCGAACTGATCGGCACGGACGACCGTTCGAGCCTAACCGCTTGAACTGCACGGCAAAGGGGCCTGGCCATCGGAACATACCGGTGAGCCAGGCCCCGGCGTCTCGAAAACCTGTTCCTTATGAACATCTTAGAAGAATTCCAGGCCAGCGCTCTTCCTGACCTGGCCCCTTCGGGAGCGTCCACATGAAGTATTTCCTGCCCGGACGGCTGGTGGCATCGCCGATGGCGCTGCTGGTGGCGGTCTGCCTCGCCTCCGCCCTCGCGCCGCGCATCGCAGCCGCCCAGGGCGCACCGGCGCCCGCCGTCGCCAACCCGCCGGCTGAGAAGGACGAACTCGGCAAGTACGTCACCCCGGAAGGGCAGCCGACCTATCATGTCGGCGAGGACGGCACGATCGACTGGTATGCCTATTCCGGCTACCGCCGCTACCATGCCGAATGCCATGTCTGCCACGGTCCCGACGGCATGGGCTCGACCTATGCCCCGGCCCTTGCCAACTCGCTCAAGACGATGACCTACGACCAGTTCTTCGAGATCGTCGTCAACGGCAAGCGCAATGTCGGCCACGGCACGGCGGACCAGGTGATGCCGGCTTTCGGCGAGAACCTGAACGTGATGTGCTATCTCGACGACATCTACGTCTACCTGAAGGCCCGCGCCGACGGGGCGCTCGACCGCACCCGCCCGAGCAAGCGCGAGGACAAGACGAAGGCGTACACAGCCAATGAGAATCAGTGCTTCGGACGTCCGAACTGATCGCAGCCGGCGCGGCGGGGGGCGGATAGCGCCGTCCCGCGCCGCGGTGGGCGCGGCGGCCCTCGGCCTCGCCGCGTTGCTGCTGGGGTTCCCGGCCGCGCAGGCGCAGGTCTCCGATCTCGTCGACCGCGCCACGCTGCGCGTCTGCGCGGACCCGGCCAACATGCCCTTCACCGACGAGAAGGGCGAGGGGTTCGAGAACAAGATCGCCGAGCTGCTGGCGAGCGATCTCGGCGTGCCGGTCGACTACACCTGGTTTCCCCAGGCCACCGGCTTCTACCGCATGACGCTCGGCGCCAAGCGCTGCGACATCGTCATGGGCTATGTGGCGGGCGGCGACCCGGTGTTGAACACCAATCCCTACTACACCTCCGCCTGGGTGCTGGTCTCCCGCAAGGGCGGCCCGATCGAGGGTGTCGACAGCTTCGCCGATCCGCGCCTCAAGGGCCTTCGGCTCGGCGTGGTGGCGGGGACGCCGCCGGCCGATCTCATGGGGCGCAACGGCCTGCTCGCCTTCGCCAAGCCCTATTCGCTGATGGTCGACCGACGCTTCGAAAGCCCGGCCGAGCAGATGATCGCGGATATCGATTCGGGCGAGATCGACGGCGGCATCCTCTGGGGACCGATCGGGGGCTACTTCGCGTCCCGTTCCAAGACCCCGCTCGATGTCGTGCCGCTGGTGAAGGAGCGGGGCGACCCCGCCATGGTCTACCGCATCACCTTCGGCATCCGTCCCGGCGAGTTGAAGTGGAAGCACCAGCTGAACGACTTCATCGCCCGCCGGCAGCCGGACATCGACCGCATCCTGAAGTCCTACGGCGTGCCGCTGGTCGAGGAACGCGGCCGACCGGCGACGGCCTCGCCCTGAGCGGCGGATGATGCGGGAGCCAGCACCATGAGCGAGGCGGCAAAATGAGCGCTCCGGCCGATACGCGTCGTGTCTTCGCCGAGCCGAACGATCGGCCCGCGACGCGTTTCGGCCTCGAGAAACGCCATGGGATCCGCCTTGCCGCGGGCCGGCGCGAGGGATCGCTCGCGCCCTATGCCTGGATCGCCATCGCCGGACTGGCACTGGTGCTGCTGACGCTCGCGCCGGCACATGCGCAGGCTCCCGCCGCGGGTGTTCAGGGGGCGTCGCCCGCGGCACCCGTCGACGAGCCGGCCGACTACCGCATGGAGGCCTACCGTGCGCCGACGCCGGCGACGCTCAAGGGCGCACGGGTGCTCGATACCCCGCAGGCGCAGGCGCTGTGGCGCGACAAGGCGGCGATCTTCGTCGACGTCATGCCCCGCGACGTGAAGCCGGCCAACCTGCCCGCCGGCACCGTCTGGCGCGACAAGCGGCGCGATCACCTGCCGGGCAGCGTCTGGCTGCCCAATGTCGGCTATGGCGCGCTCAGCCCGGAGATGGACGGCTGGTTTCGCCGCTCGCTCAGCGAGGTTGCCGGCGGCCGGATGGATGCCCCGCTGGTGTTCTACTGCCTCACCGATTGCTGGATGTCGTGGAACGCCGCCAAGCGCGCCATGGCCTATGGCTACACCGCCGTCGCCTGGTATCCGCCCGGCAGCGACGGCTGGGCGAAGGCCGGCCTGCCGCTGGAAGAGGCGACGCCGCGGCCGATGGAGTAACTCCGGGCATAGACTTCCGCGCCGGCCGCCGCGCTCCGCCGCGGTGCCCCGCGTGAGCGGAGGTGTCCCTACTGCGGCGCCAGCTCATATTCGTGATGGATCGAGGACGTGTGCATCGCGTGGTCGAAGCCGTAGATGTGCACCGACACGCAGTCGCGGCTGCCCGCATTGACCATCTGGTGGATATTCGGACCGGTCGGCAGCATGGCCGCGACGAACCCACGCTCGCGGTGGCTGACGCTCTCGACGACGACCTGGCGCGGTGCGACCGTCCGGAACCGGACCTCGTCGAGCGCGCCGCTGATCACGCCGAAGCAGCACGAGCAATGATGGTCGTGGATCGAGGTTTTCGATCCCGGCGGCCACAGGATCGCCCACGCGCTCATCTGGCTGTCGCCGAACAGCAGCGTCCGCGCATAGCGCTCGCCGTTGCGCTCCAGCCGGACGTGGTCGAGAAGCGCCGGCCGGGCGATGATCGCTTCGAGCGTCGTGCGGGCATGGTCGAGATAAGCGTCGGCGAGGGTGCGCGTCACGCGGCTCAGTTCCACGAAGGGAAGCACCTCGCCGGCAATCCGGGCAGACATGGTCATCTCAATCCTCCAGCGCGGGGCGGGGTCACCGCTGAATGAGATGAATATAGCGGGAATGGCAGAAATTTTGTTGCAAGTTTTCTTCCGAATGCCAGAGTTGCAGCAATAACTTTCCACTCTGAGTCAGCATTATGGAAAAGAATTCCACTTTGGCGGTGATCGACGATTATGATCGCCGCATCCTCGCACTGCTCCAGCAGGACGCCTCGTTGTCGACGGCCGAAATCGCCGATCAGGTCGGCCTGTCGTCGACGCCCTGCTGGCGGCGCGTCCAGAGGCTCGAGGACCAGGGCGTCATCAGCCGGCGGGTCGCGCTGCTCGATCGGAAGAAGCTGAATGTAGGTGTCACCGTGTTCATCGCCGTCCGCACCAGCCGGCACGGGCTGGAATGGTTCGAACAGTTCCACAAGGCGCTGAACACGATCCCGGAAGTGCTGGAATTCTATCGCCTGGCGGGCGGGATCGATTACCTCATCAAGGCCGTCGTGCCGGACATCGCCGCCTATGATGCGCTGTACAAGCAGCTGATCAGCAAGGTCGAATTGACCGAGGTCACCTCCATGTTCGCGATGGAGGAGCTGAAAAACACCACCGAAATCCCGCTGGCCTACGCGCCGGGGCGATAGGCCGCTCGATGCCCCCTCACTCCATCGCGTTCTGGATGGCGCGGGCGAGGGCGAAGGCGCGCTGTTCGAGGATCACCGGGCTTTCGCACACCGCCGTCACCGCCTGGGTGCGAGTGTCGTAGATGCGGGTGTCCCACAAAAGCTGCTTCTCGAGTTCGACGGCCTTCGCCTTGCCGGCGTCGCTGGTGTCCTTCTTGGCGGTGGCGAGGTCGAGGCTGTCCTGGCGGATGCGCTTGGAGAGCCGGCGAGGATGGGCGAGCGCCGGCGATTCCGATCAGCTCACGCCGCGCTCAACAAATCACGCAGCATATGCAAAGCCTGATCCCCCTCATTCGATGACGAGATCAGGCAAGGGTCGTCCCATTCATTCTGAAAGATGAGAGAGAAGCCGACGAACTGATACTCGGAGAACGTTGGGTGCTGCACAATCGATGGCTTGCCATGGAGCTTGCGAAGCAACTTTCCGATGGACGCCATGTCGGATGCCCGAAATTCCAGCGACACATGGCCGTTCGGCAAATTCAGCAATGCTGCCATCGCGGAATCCCATCTTTCGGTACTGGACCTCAAGCGCGGTGCTAGCAAAGCCGTGGCGGCGTGAGTACATGCCGACGTTCCGCGACGCTCCCCTCACTCCATCGCGTTCTGGATGGCGCGGGCGAGGGCGAAGGCGCGCTGTTCGAGGATCACCGGGCTTTCGCACACCGCCGTCACCGCCTGGGTGCGAGTGTCGTAGATGCGGGTGTCCCACAAAAGCTGCTTCTCGAGTTCGACGGCCTTCGCCTTGCCGGCGTCGCTGGTGTCCTTCTTGGCGGTGGCGAGGTCGAGGCTGTCCTGGCGGATGCGCTTGGACAGGTCGACCTGATGCTGCGCGTAGCGCTCGATTCCCGAGAGGATGCGCGAGCGCTGGGTGTTGATCTGGTCGAACACGCCGGCGAACAGCAGCGTGAGGCGCTTGTTGCGCCCGGCGCCGGCCTGTTTGGCGAAATCGTCGATCATCGTGGTGGCGCTGTCGATCGGCGTGCGGCGGGCCGCCAGCACCGGCACGAGATCCGCCACTTGCGGGTCGTCGCGCCAGGTCAGGCCCTCCACCGGATCGCCCGCCCACATCTGCGCGGCGGCGAGGCTCGCCACCTTCGGCTGGATGCAGGGCCACAGCCCCGTCGCATCCGCCGCCTGCGCCGGCCCGGGCGCGGCGTACAGCAGGAGCGCGAGCGCGGCGGCACCGAGCGTCGCGGCGCCGGGCATTGAGATGCCGCGCGCGGCGCGGGCAGGGCGGTTGGCCGGCGTGATCATGGGCGTCTCCCGTCTGTTTCTTGTCATTTGCCCGTCTCCGGGCCGCCGCGGCGCGCCATGACGCCGGCGGAAGGATCGTAAGCCACGATGGCGCCCAGAAGGAAGACGAGCGCCGTGCCCGTCACCACCGCCGCCGAGAGCGGCTCGAACTGCCCGTAGAGCGCGAAGCGGATCAGTTCGACCGCATAGGTGAACGGATTGAGGTTGCAGATGTAATACAGCACCAGACTGCTTTCGCGCACCCGCCACAATGGATAGAGCGCCGACGAGGCGAAGAACATCGGGAAGATGACGAAGTTCATCACGCTGGCGAAATTCTCGAGCTGGCGGAACAGCGACGACATCAGCAGCCCCATCGCGCCCAGCATCAGCCCGCTGAGCAGCAAAGCGGGCAGCACGGTGAGATAGCCGATCGGCGGCGCCTCCACCTCCCAGAACCAGGCGACGAACAGGAAGGCATAGACCTGCAGCAAGGAGACGCAGATGCCCGCGACGAGTTTCGAGACCAGCAGGAACCAGCGCGGATAGGGGCTGACCAGCAGGATGCGCATCGCCCCGACCTCGCGGTCATAGACCATGGAAAGCGAGGACTGCAGCCCGTTGAACAGCTGGATCATCGCCACCAGCCCCGGCGCGACATAGACCTCGTAGAGGACATAGGTCTCGTAGGGCGGGGTGATCGAGACGCCGAGCACGGCGCGGAAGCCGGCGGCGAAGATGAACAGCCACACCAGCGGCCGCACCAGCGCGGAGAGGAATCGCCCGCGCTGGTTGAGGAAGCGCAGGCCCTCGCGCCAGCAGATGCCGAGCATGCAGACGGCATAGCCGGCCGGCGTCAGGCGGGCGCCTCGCGAATGGGGGGAGGGGGTCACGCGGCGGTCTCCCGGGCGGTGTCCGCCGCCGCGGTGATGCGCAGGAACGCATCGGAAAGGTCCGCCGCCTCCGCCTGCGCCACCACCTCGCCGCGCGTGCCCTGCGCGCGCACGCGGCCCTTGTGCAGCACGACGACGCGGTCGCCCGCCTCGATCTCCTCGATGATGTGGGTGGCCCACAGCACGCCGATGCCCGAGCCCGCCACAAGGCGCCGCACCTCGGCGACGATGGACGCGCGCGAGGCGATGTCGAGGCCGACCGTGGGCTCGTCGAGCAGCAGCAGATCCGGTTCGTGCATCAGCGCGCGGGCGATCTCGATCCGACGCATCTGACCGCCGGAAAGCTGGCGGACCTTGTCCTTCGCCCGGTCCGCGAGGCCGACCTGATCGAGGACGGCCAGCGCCCGCGCCCGCCCGCGGGCGAAGCCGATGCCGTGCAGCGTGGCGTGATAGACGAGGTTCTGCGTCACGCTGAGTTCGAGATCGAGCGTGCGCGACTGGAACACCACGCCGAGGCGGGAAAGCGCGGCCGCCGGCTCGGTGCGTACATCGTGGCCGAGCACGCGGATCGCGCCCGAGCGGTTGTCGTAGAGCCGGGTGACCAGCGAGAACAGCGTGGTCTTGCCCGCGCCGTTGGGGCCCAGCAGCGCGGTGAAGCTGCCCCGCGGCACCTCGAGGCTCACATCGGCCAGCGCCGTGCGCTCGCCAAAGCGGTGCGTGACGTGCGCGACGGAGAGGGCAGGCGGCGCGCCTGTGTCGGGGGCGGCTGGCGGCATCGAGGCAGGCCCTTCAGGGACGCAAGGCGCCGCCGCCGATTCCGGCGACGACGCCATGCTGGATGACCGGCGGAAGGCCGGGCAGGATCACGTCACGACGAACGATCACTTCACGATGAATTCGCCTTCCATGCCGCGCTCTTCCATGCCCTTGCAATACCATTTGAAGGTGCCGGTGCGCACGGGAACGAAGAAGATTTCGGCTTCGCCCTCATCCTCGAATTCGAGCTCGGTGAGATGCACCGCCTTGATCTCGATGCCGCCGGCCTCGACCTTGCGCAGCCAGATGTTCTGCGCGAGGCCCGGCGATTGCCACGCGCATTCCTTGTTGCCGGTCGACTTGATCATCAGCTGGTAGGCCTTGCCGGTTTCAAGCTCATAGGTCTTCTGTGAGACGCCGAAGCCGGACTCGCCCTGGCCGACGACGAGTTCGTTGAGCTTGGTCGGCCGGATCGCGAGGTCGCCGGCCGCGAAGGCGCCGGTCGAGGTGACGAGCACGGCGAAGGCGCCGGCGGCGAGGGCGGGTTTCATGATGTCCTCCGGGTTTGGTTGGAAGCGGGGGGCACTTACGGAACCACCACGACGCCCCAGGGCGCGCGGCCGACGGCAAGCGACTTGATGACCTTCTCGGCGTTGACGTCGATGATCGAGACGTCGTTGGAATTACCATTGGTGGCGAGGATGAACTTCTCGTCGGGCGTGAAGGCGAGCTGCCAGACGCGCTGGCCGACCAGAAGGTACTTTTCCACCTCGAGCGTCTCGGGATTGACCACGGCGACGCGGTTGGCCGGACCGAGCGCGACGAAGGCTTTCTTGCCGTCCTTGGTGATGCGCACGCCCACCGGCTGGATGGCGTCCTTGTTGACGCCGGGGATCTCGAAATTGATCTTCTTGACGATCTTCCAGGTGGCCGGGTCGATCACCGAGACCGTGCCGCCGACCTCGGCGGAGACCCAGAGCTGCTTGCCGTCCTTGCGGAACTCGGCGATGCGCGGGCGCGAGTCGACCAGCACGTTCTCGATCACCTCGTTCGTCTTGGTATCGACCACATGCGCCATGTTGGTCGTCTCGGAGGTGTTGACCATGTACCGCCCGTCCGGGCTGATACCCATGCCCTCGGGCTCGACGCCGACCTCGATCTCCGCCAGCAGCTCATTGCTGTTCACGTCGACGACGGTGACCATGTTGTCGTCTTCGTTGGCGATGTAGAGCGGGTTTCCGCTGGGGTGCAGCACGAACAGCTCGGGGTCGGGCCCCGAGCGCAGCGTCTTCACCAGTTTCAGCGTCTTGGAATCGTAGACCTCGACGCGACTGTCGTCCGAGGCGGCGACATAGATCAGCTTGCCGTCGGGGCTCGCGGTCACGCCGCGCGGGCGGCGCCCGCTCTTGATGGTCTCGACGACCTTCATGTCCTTGAGGTCGATCACGCTGACCGTATGGTCGCGTTCGTTGGAGACGAAGGCGCGGTAATTGCCGGTCTCCTGCGCGCCGGCCGGCACGGTGCCGAAGGCCAGCAAGACGAGGCCCGCGGCGAGGCTGGTGCGGCGGTTCATGGCATTTTCCTCCGGGGTGTTGTTGTCAGTTGAACTTGCACTGGCTCTCGGGCTGGTCGACCCCGAGCGTATCGAGCGGCGTGCGCTGGTGCAGGAAGCCCTGCTGCGGCGAGAGCGTGACGACGTTGGTCGTGTGGGCAAGCACGATCGGCTGGCGCAGCTGATGGTCCCAGGGGCGCCAGGTCGCGGCGACGCCCTTGAACACCGGTAGATCGTAGCCGGGGCCCAGCATGAAGTCGCGCACGGTCTTCACGTCGCTGGTGCGGGTCTTGTTGCCGGCGGCGCCGATCGCCGCGACACCCTCCCAGGCCTGATAGTCGAGCGTGCGCATCAGCCGCTTGGCGCCCTTGAAGAAGCGGCTCTGCAACTGCGAGGCGCCCCAGTTCTCGACCGTCTCGTGCCAGGACAGCGGCATGAGCCCCTGCGTGCCCGTGACCGGGCGCGGATACCAGGTGTTGTAGGGAATGAGCTCGCCGAACTCGCCCAGCTCGTCGGCAATCACCACCACGTCGTGGTCAGCCACCTGGGTGACGATCGGAATCTCGCTCTGGCCGGTCTGCCGCGCGTCGGGTCCGAAATCCCAGGTCTTCTCGGCCACGATTTTGGCGCCGAATTTCTTCGCCGAGGCACGCACCGCATCGGCATAGAGCCGGTCCTCGGGCGTGCGCCCGGTCATCAGGAACCAGTTGCGCCAGCGCTTGCTGGCGAGGAACTGCGCCAGCGCGTCGGTCAGCATGGCGCGCGAGGGGGCGACGTGGAACACATTGGCGCGGCAGTCCTTCTGCCGCAGCCGGTCGTCGGTCGCCCCGACATTGAGGAGGAGCACGTCCCGGCCCTTGAGCGCGTCGGCGATCTTCAGCAGCGCATCGGCCGGCACGTCGAGCAGGAGATAATCGTTGCCGGCATCGACCAGCTTCTGCGCGGCGGCGAGCGGATCGCCGTCGGTCGGTACCAGCTCGGTCGAGAGCTTGTAGTCGAGCTTGAGGAAGCGGCCGGCGCCGAGATTGTCCCGGATGCCCAGCGCCGCGCCGGCGAGCCCGAGGTCTTCAGGGGGCATCTGCAGCGGGGCCACCCAGGGCGGATCCGGCGGCAGCTGCCGCACGAAGCCGATGCGGAAGGTCTTGTCGGCGGGAGCCGTCGCCGGCTGCGAGGTCGCCGCCGCCGTCCCCGGCGTCGGGGCCTCCGGCGCGGTCTGGGCGACGACGGGGAGCGGGCCGAGCGTCAGCGCGGCGAGCAGCGTCGCGGCGGCGGCCCCGAACCGGGGAGCACGTCTCTCTGGCGTTTCCATCCTGCTCTTCTGTCCGGCTTGCTGTGGATTTTTATCAGAGCCGGCGAAACACTACCAAAGACGAAACTGTATTCAACACAATAGATTGCATAAGAACTTAATAAGCCCGTCTATTTGCCTGCGCTGCCGGGAGATTCGACTAGGAACTAACCGAAAATTGAACAGGAGGCGTTGCGACCCGCCCGGGCCCCGATATGATCGCGGGCAAGCACACCGACCGCCGGGGAGGGCGGCCATCATGGGTCTTTTCAAGGCGGCGGCCATCGGGCTGCTGGCCTTTGCCGCGCTGTCCTCCGGCGCGCAAGCGGCCACCCGCGTTGCGGTTTTCGAGTTCGAACTGTTCGACACCTCCGGCCAGCAGGTGACGCCGACGATGCGCGCCGCGGAGGATACGCGCCTCGCGCTCATCACCCAGGAGGTGCGCCGGCTGCTCGCGCAGGCGGGCTATACCGTCGTCGACCTCGCGCCGGAAGAAAAGCGTATAATGGAAAACGCGCCCTTCCGTAACTGCAACAGCTGCGAATTGCCTATTGCCCAGGCGCTGGGCGCCGATATCGAAGTGATCGGCCTCGTGCAGAAAGTGTCCGACCTCATCCTCAACATCAACTTCCAGCTCCGCGATGTCGCCACCGGCGCGGTGCTGCGGGCCGGCAGCGCCGACATCCGCAGCAACTCCGACGAGTCGTGGATGCGCGGAACCTCCTATCTCGTGCGCAACCGCCTGCTCGATCCCCCGCTCACCGGGAAGGCGGCGCCGTGAGGGAGGCGGTGATGATCTCGCGACGTACGCTGCTCGCCGGCGCGGCGCTGGCCGCGACACTGCGCCCGGCCGCCGCCGCCTCGACCACGCTGCGGGTCGGCGCGCTGAAGACCGGAACGCTCGGCTGGATGCTCGACACCATCACCGCCGAGGGCCTCGACCGGCGGGAGGGCTTCGCCATCGAGCGCGTCGACTACGCCGCCGGGCAGGCGACCACCGTGGCGCTGCAGGGCGGAGCGGTCGATCTCATCGTCAGCGACTGGCTGTGGGCGCTGCGCCGGCGCACGGATGGCGAGGACCTCTTCTTCTCGCCCTTCTCCAACGCGCTGGGCGCGGTGATGGTGGCGAAGGACGGGCCGATCCGCTCGCTCGCCGACCTCAAGGGGCGCAAGCTGGGTGTCGCCGGCGGCGCACTCGACAAGAGCTGGGTGCTGCTGCGGGCCTATGCGCGCCGCGAACTCGGCGTCGACATGAAGGATTTCGCCGAACCGGTCTATGGCGCCCCGCCGCTGGTGAGCGAGCAGCTGGCGCTTGGGCGCGTGGATGCGGCGCTCGCCTTCTGGCCCTTCGCGGCGCGTCTCGATGCCCGCGGCTTTCGCCGTCTCATCGATGTCGGCAATGTCGTGGAGGGCCTCGGCATCACGCCGCCGCCGCCCATGACCGGCTTCGTCTGGTACGGCCGCATCATGCAGGAGAAGGGGGCGGCGCTGGCCGGCTTCTTCCGCGCCGTGGAGGCGGCGAACCGGGTGCTGGCGACCTCGGATGCGGCATGGCTGCGGCTGAAGCCGGTGATGCAGGCCGAGGGCGAGGCCGAGTTCGTCAGCCTGCGCGACTATTTCCGCGCCGGCATCCCCACCGGCTTCGGCGCGGCCGAGCGGGCCTCCTGCGCGCGCCTGTTCGAGGTGCTGGCCAGCGTCGGCGGGGCCGAGCTCGTCGGCCCCGATGCCCGCTTCGATCCCACGCTGTTCTGGCCGCCGGCTGCATGAAGGCCGCCGGCCGGCTCGGCATGACGGTGCTGTCTCTCGCGCTGCTCCTGCTCGCCTGGCAGGTGGCGGCGGTGCTGATTGCCTCGCGCCTGCTGCCGGGGCCGGGCGCGGTGCTGGACGCCATGGGGCGGGCGGCGGCCCAGGGCGAGCTCCAGCTCAACATCGCCATCACGCTCGCGCGGGTGGCGGCGAGCTTCTTCATCGCCATGGTGCTGGGCGCCGCGATCGGCATCGCGCTGGGGCGCTCGCGCCGGCTCGATGCGGTGTTCGGCCCCTGGCTCATCGTGCTGCTGAACCTGCCGGCGCTGGTCGTGATCATCCTCTGCTATGTGTGGTTCGGGCTGACCGAGGCGGCGGCGATCACCGCCGTGTCGATCAACAAGATCCCTAACGTCGCCATCACGCTGCGGGAGGGCGCGGCGGCGCTGTCCCGCGATCTCGACGAGATGGCGAAGGCGTTCCGCTTCGGCCCGGTGAAGACGCTGCGCCACGTGGTGCTGCCCCAGCTCGCGCCCTTCTTCGCCGCGGCCGCCCGATCCGGCCTCGCGCTGACCTGGAAGATCGTGCTCGTGGTCGAACTGCTCGGCCGCTCCAACGGAGTCGGCTTCGAGCTGCAGAACGCTTTCCAGCTGTTCGACGTGGCCATGGTGCTGGCCTATGCGCTGGCCTTCACAGCAGTGGTGCAACTCATCGAGATCGGCGTGGTGCAGCCCTGGGAACGGCACGCGAACCGGTGGCGGCGATGATCGGCATCGACATCGAGATCGCGGAAAAGACCTTCCCGGCCGTCGCCGGCGCCCCATCGCGCACGATCTACCGCGATTTCGGTCTCGAGGTCGCGGCCGGTGAGTTCGTGGCGCTGCTGGCGCCATCGGGCGCGGGCAAGACGACGTTGCTCAACCTGGTTGCAGGCCTCGACGGCGATTATCGGGGACGTATCCGCTTCGAGGGCGCGGCGGGTCCCGTCGCCGAGCCGCGCCTCGGCTATGTGTTCCAGAATCCGCGCCTGCTGCCGTGGCGCACCGTGCTCGAGAACATCGCCCTGCCGCTGGCAGGGCCCGATGCGGCCGGGCGCGCGCGCGATCGGCTCGCCGATGTCGGCCTCGCCGAATTCGCCGACACCTATCCCGAGCGCCTCTCGGTCGGCCAGCAGCGCCGCGTCGCGCTGGCCCGGGCCTTCGCGCTGGAGCCGGATCTCCTGCTGATGGACGAACCGTTCGCCTCGCTGGACGAGGCGACCGCCACGCGCCTGCGCGATCTCCTGCGCGCCTTGCTGGCCCGTCATGCGGCGACCGTGCTGTTCGTCACCCATGACAGCCGCGAGGCTCTGGCGCTCGGGAGCCGGGTCGTTGTGCTGGAGGGGCGGCCGCTGGCGGTGGTGCGGGATATCGGCGTGACCCTGAGCCCGGCGGAACGCGCGGGGGGCGCGGCGCTGGAGGCCCTGCGGGCGCAGCTTCAGGCCTGATCGTCCGAATTCCACTGTCGAACGCAGGCTGAAATGAAAACGGCCCGGGACGTGATCCCGGGCCGGAAAGTCGGCGGTCATTAACTGGCTGCCGGGCGGCGCCCGGCGGCCGTATCCTGTAGAGGCTTCCGGAGGCGCGGGGCGCCGCCGTCACTTGCCGAGGAACATAGCCGCCAACCGCTGGAGCAGGCCCTTCGGCGGGGCCGCGGGCGGAGGGGTTGTTTTCTGCCCAGGGTTGCTTCCGATCTAAGCGGCGAACGGATGCTTGGCGGAGGCGGCCTGCGCGAGAACGTCCTTGACCTTCGGCTCGCCGTTGACGGCGCGCTTGAGGGCTTCCTTGGTCGCCTCGTAGTTGAACTTCTGGATCTTCGCGTCGTCCGCGGCTTCCCAGTGGATGAACACGCCGACCGAGATGAACAGGTCGTCGGCTTCGTCCTCGGGGATGGTGCCGTCGGCGACGCAATCCACCACCGCCTTGGCGACGGCATACTGCGCGGGTCCGAACATCTGGACGGCCTGGCGGGCGTCCTTGATGGTCACCTTGTTGAACAGGATGGTGTTCGGCTTGGCGAGCAGGTTCGGGGTCACCACCGCGAGCAGCGAGGTGAAACCGTCCTTGTTGTTGGTCAGGGCGTTCAGGAACGAGCTTTCCGCCGCCGAGCCGCGCGGTCCGATGATCAGGTCGATGTGAGCGACTTCGTTACCGTCGCCGACCAGCGATTCGCCGATCAGCACCTTGTTGATCTTGGCCATCTAATCCTCCCAAAACGGGGTTGCTCAAATGAGTGACAGGGACCTGTCCCTCGATGATGTCCCGGCTATCTTTGTTGCAGCGTTTGAAACACCAAACCGGTTGGCCTGATAGCGCGACCACGGACACTCCACGGAGCGCACACTAGTGCTGCTTCGCGTTTTATCGCAAGGCTTTCCTCGCGAGATTCGGCGCTTTCTGCGTGGCGCCGGGGCGGCCGCCCGCAATCCCCTGCGGCGCCGCGAGGGCAACGCGACCTTCGGCCGCGCTTCGGGAACGCCGGTGCCCGATGAACGTATTGCGTGCAAACCGGAAAGCGCCGCGCCGACAATTTCAGCATGCTTCTGCGGCGATTATGTTGCATTGCAGCAATCGCGATGGCACGCTGGCGGTGTTGCGTTTTGCGTCTTGCCAGCGGCTGCGAGTGGGCGCTCGATCCATCGAGCGTATCAAGCCGTAAAGAAGTCGGGGAGAAACACTCGGGTAGCCAGATCCACGCCGACAAGGATCGAGCCATGGAGCTGATACTGTCCATCTGCCTCATCGCCTCCCCGGGCGTGTGCAAGGAAGAATATCTCTCGATGAGTGCCGAGCAGGTGTCCATGCCGACCCAGTGCATGATGGGCGCCCAGCCGATGATCGCCGAGTGGTCGGAGAGCCATCCGAAATGGCGCATCACTAAATGGCGGTGCGGGCGTCCGGCAGGGCGCGGCCAGGACATCTGAACGACGTCCGTCGAATTATAAAATAATCATAAGAATCAACTTGCTAGACAAGGCTCGCGTGATCGTTACGCTGGGTTTCGAGCATTTTCGCTTGAGGCTCGGATCGCATGCGCATGAGCGTTTCCCGGCACCTTCTCATTCTGTTCACACTGCTCGCCGGGATCGACGGCGCTGCGGCGGTTCATGCCTTTGCGGACGACGACGATACGCCGGGAGCCGCCTCGGGTGTCACGTTCGAGATCGATTCGGAGAACATCTTCGGTTTCACCGAGGGAAGCGACACCAATGACAAGGGCGAGCGGGAGTTGGAGCTCGACCTTGTCGGCGCGCTCGGTCGGCAGGCCGGGGATCCGGGTTCCGCGCATTATCGGGCGTGGGAAGCCGAGATCGAGTACCAATACGGCGTCACGCGGAACCTGACCGTGAGCCTGGGGGCGTCCTTCACCCGCTTCGACGTCTCGAACATCGCCGATCTCGACGACGTCGACCGGACGGCGTTCAACGGCGTCGGCGGCGAGATCAAGTACCGCTTCCTCAGCTGGGAGCACGCGCCGGTCGGGTTCGCGGTCTCGGTAGCGCCGGAATGGAGCCGTTTCGAGGACGACAGCGGCGAGCGCGCCGACGGCTTCGAGCTGCCCGTGAAGCTGATGCTGGACAGCGAACTCGTCTCCGAGACGCTCTTCGCCGCGGTCAATCTGACCTATGCTCCCGAATGGACGGACGGCGAGGAGGGCACGGAACGGGAATCCGCACTGGAGCTCTCCGGCGCCCTGAGCTGGCAATGCCGCCCCGGCATCTTCCTCGGCGGGGAGCTGCGCTATCTTGCCGGTTATGACGGGCTCGCCCTCGAGCATTTCCAGGGCGGCGCCTTCTACATCGGACCCAGCCTCTACGCCCAGATTTCGAAATCCGCCTACGTGAAGGCTGCCTATTCGTATCAGGTCGCGGGCTCCGCGCCGGAGGCCCTCGATTCCCTCGACCTGATCGGCCACGACCGCCAGCAACTGAAACTGAATTTGGGCATCGAGTTCTGACCGGCGCCCCAAGATGACAGGGAGGATCGCATGGAAATCCGCATTCGGCGCCTGTTCGCCGCCGTTGCCGTCGCTGGCGCGCTGCTGGCGGGGCCGGCGCTCGCCGGCGATCTCGCCAAGGGCCGCCAGGACCTGCCCGAGATCATCCTCGGCGACAAGGACGGCAATGACTTCGCCGTGCCGGTGAAGGACATCACCATGGAGGGCGGCAAGTCCTACCGCCTCAAGGTGACTTCCAATGGCGGCAAGGAATACAAGTTCATGGCACCGGAATTCTTCCGGAACGTGTGGATGAACCAGATCGTCATCAACCATCTGGAGATACACCCCTATGGCGCCCCCCACCACATCGAGTTCGATGAGGAGGGCACCATCGCGCTGGAGTTCGTGCCGATCCGTACGGGCACGTTCGACTGGTGGATCGAGGGGCTTCAGGACAAGGGCATGAAGGGCACGCTCACCGTCAAGTAGCGGCCGCTAAAAGGAAAAGGGAAGGACCATACGCCATGAAACTGACGGGAATCCTGATCGCCGGGGCGCTGCTGGTCGCCGGCACCGCGGCCGTCCGCGCGGACGATGCCAAGACCTGCACCGACGGCATTGCCGTGCTCAAGGCCGAGATCGCCAAGAAGCCGGCCAAGGCCAAGCTCGACAAGCTGAACAAGGCGCTCAAGGGCGCCGAGCGCGAACTCGGCGAGAAGGAATATGACGAGTGCATCGATTTCGTGAATGACGGCAAGAAGGCGGCCGCCGGCTAGCGCCGGGCGTCTCCATTCCGGCTCCCTCAGCCATCTGCGGGCAACGGCCCACGCGCGCCCCGGAGCGTTCTCCGGGCGCGCGTGGTGCGGTGCAGCGTGCGTGGGCGGGCCGGACGTGAAATCATGGCGATCCCTGCCCGGTCCCCTCATGGCGGCCGGGGCAACGGCATTGTTCGACAATAAACCCGGGATCGGACGGCATGCGGCGCGTATCATTCCGCTCGTTGCGCGCTCGAATGGCGTTGCTCCTCGCCGTGGCCGTCCTGGTCACGGGCGCCGCGGCGGTCGCCCTCGTGGCCGCGCTCAATCTCGCCGATGCCAATGTCGAGCGTCTGGTTTCCGCCCAGCATCGCCTCGATCTGCTGTCGTCGATCTCCGGGCGCGTCGGGGATTACGCGCTGGTCGCCCTGCAGGCGGCGCGTGCTGAGGATGCCGCGCGCAATCCGACGGGAGACGCGGGTCTCGCCGGGGCGCGCCAGCGTGTCGCCGAGGCCTTCGGCCGCTTCGAACGGGCGCTGGGCGAAGATGTCGCCCGGCTCTCCGACGAGGAGGCGCGAACGCTGATCGCCGCCCGCAGCCGTATCGCCGCGCGCCTCAAGGCCCAGTTCGACGTGCTCGACCGGCAGATCGCGACCTCGCTCGCGGTTCCCGGCAACGACACCGGCGTGCGGGTCGCGCTGGACGTGTTCGCCGCCGGCTTCGGCGCGCCGCTCGGCCAGGCGATCGAGGACGAGCGCGCCACGGCCCGCTCGGCCCAGCAGGCGATCCACGACCTGCGAGCGCGCACCCTGCGCTGGGCGGTTGCCGGCGCGGCCCTCGCGGTTCTCGTCGCGGTCGCTCTCTACCAGATGCTGGCGCGGCCGGTGGTCGACCGCATCGCCGACGTCGCCGCCGCCGCCGCGGCGATCGCGCGTGGACGCACCGATACGCGCCTCACCGTCGCCGGCCATGACGAACTCAGCCTGGCCATGGCCCGATTCAACCGCATGGCGGCGCATCTCGCGCGCCGGGAGGGGCGGCTGGTCGCGGATCAGACCCGGCTGCGGGAAATCGTCGACGCCCGAACCGCCGAGCTTCGGCAGGCCAACAGCCGGCTGGAAGCGGTCGATCAGGCGCGCCGGCGCTTCTTCACCGATGTGAGCCACGAGTTGCGCACGCCGCTCACCGTCATCCTCGGCGAAGCGGAGGTCACGTTGCGGCAGGCGGAGCCGGCCCCGCAGGATCTGCGCGCGGCGCTCGTCGTCATCCAGTCGCGCGCACGCCGCCTCCACCGCCGGGTCGAGGACCTGCTGCGCGTGGCGCGTTCCGAGACCGGGCAGATCGAGCTCGATCGTATACTGGTGCCGGTGGCCGACCTGCTGGAGGAGGTGCGCGAGAGTGCCGCGCCGCTTGCGCGCGCCACGGGAAATCCGCTCGATGTCGTTTGCCCGCACCGCAGCCTTGCCGTGGAAGCCGACCGCGAATGGCTGCGGCAGGTGATCGAGGGCCTCGTCGACAATGCCGTTCGCCATTCCCCGCCCGGCCAGCCGATCCGCATCGAGGCGGATGCCGAGGGCGACAGCGCCGTCATCCGGGTCGTGGACCGGGGGCGTGGCATCCCCCGCGACGAGCTGCCGCACGTCTTCGAGCGCTTCTGGCGTGGCGGGGACGGCTCGCGCGAAGGAGCCGGATTCGGCATTGGTCTCGCACTCGCGAAATGGATCGTGGAGCGTCAGGATGGAGGCATCGAGGTGGAGAGCGTGCGGCAGGGCGAGGAGGGCGGGCCCTCGGGAACGGTCGTCACCCTGCGCTTCCCCGCGGTGCTGCCGCATCTGACGCTGGAGGCTGCACAATGACCATCCTGATCGTCGAGGACGATGCCGATATCGGCTCGCTGCTTCGGCGCGGCTTCGCCTCGGAAAAATATCAGGTCGAACTTGTCGGCGACGGCGAGGACGCGCTGCGCGCCGCCAGCGGCCGGGCGCTGGAGGCCATCATCCTCGATGTCATGCTGCCAGGCCGCTCCGGCATCGATGTGTGCAAGGCGCTTCGTGCCGCCGGCCAGACCGCCCCGATCATCATGCTTTCGGCCCGATCCAGCGTGAACGAGCGGACCGAGGGCCTTCTTGCCGGCGCCGATGACTACATCGTGAAGCCCTTCGCGTTCGAGGAACTCCTCGCACGCGTGAAGGTGCAGGCGCTTCGCCGCAGCACGAGCGAGGACGACCCGCGTTCGCTGACGGCCGGTGCGCTGACGCTCGACCTCGAAACGCGGCAGGCCCGGCTCGGCGACACGCGTGTCCGGCTTACCGAGCGCGAGGTGGATCTGCTGGCGCTGCTGATGCGACACGCCGGCGAGCCGCTCGCACGGGCGGATATCTTCACCGCGCTCTGGGCTGGACACGGCGGGGCGTCGCTCAATGTGGTGGACGTCTATGTCGGCTATTTGCGGCACAAGCTGTCCGAGGCGCTGCCCGACGGCGGTCAACTCATCGTGACCGTGCGCGGGCGCGGTTTCATGCTTCAGACGTGAAGTTGCTCTTCCCGCGTGTTGCGGCGCACAAGGAAATGTTCCGGGATATACTTCCCGTGCGACCAATGACGGATGTTTTTTGAACGGATGATGCTTGACGGCAGGGCATCGGGCGCACAGGTTAGTTCCGTCGCGGTCATTACGTGACGATAAATCCGCCTCTTATTAAGTTCTTATCTTTCTGGAGGCGGAATCAACCATGGAGGAAGTTGCTATGGCCTGGTCCACTCCCCGCATCGTCGAAGTCTGCGTCGGCATGGAAGTCAACGCGTACTTCCCGGCGGACATCTGACGCCTCGGGGCGGGCTGATCCGGAGACATCCTGATGACCCGCCCGGACGTCCGGCTGCGAGCCGTCGTGCTTGGCTCGGCCGCCGGCGGCGGCTTCCCGCAGTGGAATTGCCGCTGTCCGGTGTGCGGGTTGGCGTGGGCTGGCGATCCGCGTGTCCGCCGCCGGACGCAATCGTCACTGGCGGTTAGCGCTGACGGGGAGCGTTGGGCGCTCGTCAACTGTGCGCCGGAGATTCTGTCGCAGATCGCTCAGGTCAAGCTGCTTCACCCGCGTGAGGGGCGTCGCCATTCGCCGGTGGGCGATGTGCTGCTGACCAATGCGGACATCGATCATATCGCCGGCCTGTTGAGCCTGCGGGAGGCGCAACCGTTCCATCTCCACGCGACGGCGGCTGTTCACGCCGTGATCGGCGGGAACAGCGTCTTCGACGTTCTGGCGCCGGGCGTTGTGGACCGAAGAACGGTACAGTTCAACCAGGCGTTCGCGCTGGCCGACGGCGTCAGCGCCGAGATTTTCCCGGTGCCGGGCAAGGTCGCGCTCTACCTTGAGGCGGGCGAAGTCGCCCGTGCCGGGGAGCTCGCCACCGCGGTCGAGGGCGAGCAGACGGTTGGCGTCGAGCTGCGCGCCAACGGCGCGCGGCTTCTGTATATACCCGGTTGCGCTGCCATGACCGACGCGCTGCGGGCGCGGCTCGACGGCGCCGATGTCGTTCTTTTCGACGGCACGCTCTGGCGCGACGACGAGATGCAACTGGCCGGTGTCGGGACCAAGACCGGACGACGCATGGGGCACATGTCGATGTCGGGCGCCGAGGGCTCGATGGCTGCGCTGAGCGGGCTCAGGCTCGGCCGCCGCATCTATGTGCACATCAACAATACAAACCCGGTTCTGATCGAGGATTCGCCGGAACGGGCCGAGGCCCGCGCCGCCGGGTGGGAGATCGCCGAGGACGGGATGGAGATCGACCTGTGACTGCCCTGCTGTCTCCCGAGGAACTCGAGCGGCGCCTGCGCGATGTCGGCGCGCGCCGCTATCACAATCTGCACCCGTTCCATAAGCTGCTGCACGGCGGCAAGCTGAGCTTCGGCCAGGTGCAGGCCTGGGCGCTGAACCGCTATTACTATCAGGCGATGATCCCGGTGAAGGATTCCTCCGTGCTCGCCCGCATGGAGGAGGCCGAGCTGCGCCGCATCTGGCGCCAGCGCATCATTGACCATGACGGCGACAGCGAGGCCGATGGCGGCATCGCCCGCTGGCTCAAGCTCACCGACAGCCTCGGGCTCGAGCGTGATTACGTGACCTCGCTGCGCGGCCTGCTGCCGGCGACCCGCTTTGCGGTCGACGCCTATGTGCACTTCGTGCGCGACAAGACCCTGCTCGAGGCGATCGCCTCCTCGCTCACCGAAATGTTCTCGCCCGGCATCATCGGCGAGCGGGTGGCCGGGATGCTGGCCAATTACGATTTCGTGTCCAAGGACACGCTCGCCTATTTCGACAAGCGCCTGACGCAGGCGCCGCGCGACGCCGATTTCGCGCTCGACTACGTCAAGCAGCACGCCAGGACGCCCGAGCAGCAGGAGCAGGCGATCCGCGCGCTGGAATTCAAATGCGACGTGCTCTGGGTGCAGCTCGACGCGCTCTATTTCGCCTATGTCGAGCCGAAGATGGCCTATCCCGGCGCCTTTGCGCCAGCGGAGCGCTGAGGTGGAGGCGAGCCTCGCCACCACCGGCGTGCCGCGCTTCGCGCGTGGTGTGCGCCTGCGTCACGACGAGGCGCGCGGCCAATGGGTGCTGCTGGCGCCCGAGCGTGTGCTGCAGCCCGACGGGGTGGCGGTGGAGATCCTGAAGCGCGTCGATGGCGCGCGCACGCTGGACGGCATCGTCGACGATCTCGCGGCGACCTTCGCTGCCGATCGCAACCAGATCGCCGCCGATGTCTCGGCGTTTCTCGGCGACCTGATGGAAAAGGGTATGCTGGAGATGCGCCCATGAGGGAGGCATGGCCATGAATGCGCTCACCGATCTCGCGCCCACCGCGCGTCCGGTCGAGGCCGGCCGACCGCCGGTGCCGCCGCCCTACGGGATGCTGGCCGAACTGACGCATCGCTGCCCGCTGCAATGTCCCTACTGCTCCAACCCGGTCGAGCTCGACCGCCGTGATGGCGAGCTCGACACCACGACCTGGCTGCGGGTGTTCGAGGAGGCGGCGAAGCTCGGCGTGCTCCAGGTCCACCTGTCGGGGGGCGAACCGACCTCGCGGCGCGATCTCGAGGCGATGATCCGCCGCTGCGTCGAGGTCGGGCTCTACACCAACCTCATCACCGCCGGCGTCGGCGTCACCCCTGAACGCCTCGCGGCGATCTCGGAGGCCGGCGTCGATCATGTCCAGCTCTCCTTCCAGGGGGCGGACGGGCCGGTGACCGAGCATGTCTCCGGCTATCGGGGCGCCTTCGAGCGCAAGCTCGCCTTCGCCGCCGAGGTGCGCCGGCTCGGCATCCCGCTGACCGTCAATGCGGTGGTGCATCGGGCCAACATCCATCAGATCCCCGACTTCATCGACCTTGCGATGAAGCTCGGCGCCAAGCGCGTCGAGATTGCCCACGCGCAATACTACGGCTGGGCGCTGCGCAACCGCGCCGCGCTGATGCCGACCCGCGAGCAGGTGTTTACGGCGCTGGATATCGTCGAGAAGGCCCGCGAGCGGCTGAAGGGCCAGCTGGTCATCGACGCGGTCGTGCCGGATTACTACGCGAAATACCCGAAGCCATGCATGAACGGCTGGGGTCGGCAGTCGCTCAACGTCACGCCCTCGGGCAAAGTGCTGCCGTGTCACGCGGCGGAGACCATTCCGAGCCTCGATTTCTGGAACGTGCGGGAGCACGCGCTGCAGGACGTCTGGCAGAATTCGCCGGCCTTCAACGCCTTCCGCGGCACCGACTGGATGCCGGATCTGTGCCGCTCCTGCGAGCGCAAGGAGATCGACTGGGGCGGCTGCCGCTGCCAAGCCATGGCGATCGCCGGCGATGCGGCGGCGACCGATCCGGCCTGCCACAAATCGCCGCTGCACGCAGATTTGCTCGCGCTGGCGACGACCGAGGCGGCCGCCGGCGTGGCGCAGTATGATTATCGGCGCTATCTCAGGGGGGATCGCTCGTCCTGACGCCAGCCGCGGACGCGACGACAACAAAAAACGATCAGGGAGAAGGCGTTCGATGAAGTATCTTGCGGTCGCCATTGCGGCTCTCACGCTCGGCGTGTCGCTGGGCGTTTCCGGCGCCCGCGCGGAACCGACAGGCACGGAGCTGTTCTTCGAGCAGCCCTATCTCCAGAAAATCGCGCCGGGCACGCGCATCGCCTATGTCTACAAGCACGTCACGGCCGAGGAAAAGCTCGGCGAGAGCTTCAACGAAACGATGGAGCTGAAGATCGACGCCGATCCGCAGGATGGCGCCAAGCGCATTGCCGATGTCGATATCATGCGCGGCACCCAGCACCGCGAGGCCGGCCCCTTTCCGACCATGAACGGCAATCCGATCTCGCTGGTGCTGCTGGAACGCGACGTGCGCGAAATGGCTGCGCTGAGCAAGGGAAGCCCCTTCTATCTCCGCAACCGGGTGAAGGACGGGCTGGTCGCGGGCAAGGTCGAGGAGACGCGCGTCGACTATGACGGGCGCAGCGTTCCGGCCTGGAAGCTCACCATGATGCCGTTCGCCACCGATCCGAACAAGGACAAGCTGCTCGAACTCGCCGGCCGGCGCTACGAGTTCGTGTTCGCCGACGAGGTGCCGGGCGGCATCTACGCGATCCGGGTGATCACGCCGCAGGCGGACGGCAAGTCCAACATGATCGAGACCAGCCTGACATTGACCGGCTCGACGCCGCCCGCCGCCGGTGCCGCTCCCGCCACGACACCCGCAGCGCCGAAATAGGAAAGGACACGAGGATGCGCCGTTCCGGTTTGCTGATATCGAGCCTGATGCTGGCCGCCGCCCTGTCCGCTGCCCCGGCCCGGGCGCAACAGCCCGCCGCCGCGCCGATGGCCGGCCCGGTGACGCAGGGCCTCGTCGGTCCGGCCGGCGTGACCATGGGTGGGGCGAGCGCACCCCAGGTCGCGGCGGGGATCGTCAACGACTATCCGACCGTCGCCAGGGCCGACTACGTGTTCGGCTGTATGGCCGCCAACGGCCAGACCCGACAGGCGCTGGAAAAGTGCTCCTGCTCGATCGACACGATCGCGACCATCCTGCCCTATGACAAGTATGTCGAGGCCGAGACCATCCTGAGCGTCGGCCAGGTGACCGGCCAGCAGGCGGAAATCTTCCGCTCGACCGGCATGTTCCGCGACATGGTCGCCGACCTGCGCCGCGCCCAGGCCGAAGCCGAGGTGACCTGCTTCTACTGAGCGCTTTAGGCCCTGATGCGCATGGCCGCGCTGTCCGGCGGCCGGGCTACGCCCGTCCGTCAGCCCGCCGGCTTCAGTTCGCCCTCGAAGGAGCGGCCGTCGGTATCGGCGGCTTCGACGCGAATCTCCTTGCCGTTCGGCTCGAAGGAGAACTGGATGTTGGGATCCTCGCTGAGCGAGATGCCGCCCTCCATCGTGAAGACGAGGTCGTCGCCCTGCTTGACGGCGATCTGGTTCACGAACTTCGCCGGAATGTAGAGCCGCGTGACCTGGTCCATCTGCAGCCCGGAATAATTCGGGTGACGGATCATCAGTTGGAGGCGGGACAGGCGGTTGGCCTGCGTCGCATCGCCCTGCTGGCCGTCCGCGACATAGCGCAGCTTCATCTGGCCGATATTCTTGAGCGCGGCTTCCTCATCCTTCATCGCCGGCGCCGAGCACCCGCCCGAGGCCTTCACATAGCGCTCGGCCATGTGCAGCGCGCCATCGCTGGTCTCGGCGATGGCCCGCACATAGGAATAGGAGTTCACCCGCAGCCGGGTGGCGAGCGTCACGTCATGCCGCTGCCCCCCGAAGGTGAAGGTGGCGGCAACGGGCGCGGGGTTCTCGTCGACGATCAGGGTGAGTTTCCTGATCGTGCGCGGGTCGCCGGCGGGCAGCATCACCTCCGCCTCCACCGGCACCATGGCGGCGTCCTCGGCGCGGGTCGGCGCCGTGAGGCGCACCAGCGGGCTCCCATCCGTGATCGGGCGTTCGCCGAACACGTCCGGCTTCAGTTCGTTCCAGGTCCGGTCGGCCCCGGCTTCCTGGGCTTCGGCAGCAGTCGTCAGCGCGATCAGCACCGCGACGGCGAGAAGGGGCTTGGCATATCGCATGACGTCTCTCCCGGACGTGCGCGACCGGTCGTTCGCCGCCGGACGCTTGCCGGGTATCATACGCCTTCTGGGCGTGAATTGCAGGTCAATTGATGGAGCGCGATGCCCGACGTAGTGGCAACGTTAAGCGAGTCGAATCCCCCGCTCATCGGGATGCGGACGGTAAGCGCCCGCGCCAGCAGCGCCTCCGGCAGGCCCGGCCCCTCCGCGCCCAGCAGCAGGGCCGCGCGGTTCGGCCGCACGACCTCGGCGAGGGTCTCCGCGCCCGAGGGGCTGAGCGCCAGCGGCACGATGGCGTGATGCTCCAGCAGGTCGAGGATATCCGCGCCCGACCCGCCGCGGGCGAAGGGAACGATGAGGCTGCCGCCGACCGAGACCCGCACCGCCTTCCGGTAGAGCGGATCGCAGGACGAGGCGTCGAGCAGCACCGCGTCGGCCCCGAAGGCGGCAGCATTGCGCAGGATGCCCCCGACATTGTCGTGGTTCGACACGCCGATCAGGACGACGACGAGCGCCCTGTCGGGCAGCGCGGCCAGCAGGGAGGCGGCGTCCGGCTCCGCACCGCGCAGGCCGATGCCGAGCAGGCCGCGATGGATGTGGAAGCCGGTGATGCCGTCGAGTATGGGCTGGCTCGCCGTATAGACTGGTACACCCTCCGGCACGCCCGCCAGCAGGGCGCCCAATGCACCGATCCGGCTTTCCGAGAGCAGCAGGGATTCCACGCCGAAGCGGTTGCGCGGGGAGAGCGCGACGTCGAGCACCGTGCGCCCCTCCAGCACGAAGCGCCCGCCGCGCCCCTGCAGGTCGCGCTCCTTGATGACGCGATAGGCGTCGATGCGCGGATCGTCGGGCGAGGCGAGGGGAATGAGGCGGCTCACGCCCCGAGTTCCTCGCGCAGCATCTCGAGTTCCAGCCACTCCTCCTCGGCGCGCGCGAGTTCGCCCTGCGCCTTCTCCAGCGCGGCGGAGGCCTTGGCAAAACCGGCGGGGTCGCGGGTGTAGAGGTCGGGCGCTTCCATCTTCTTCGCGAGCGTCGCGATTTCGGCCTCGAGCTTGGCGATGGTCTTCGGCAGCGTGTCGAGCGCGTGCTTTTCCTTGAAGGAGAGCTTGCGCTTGAGGGCCGACTTCGCGGCAGCCGGCGCCACGACGCTGGCCTTGGCGCCGCTCTCCCGCAATTCGCCTTCGCGCGCGCGAACGCCGTGCCCCCGCTGGGCCACCATGTCGGAATAGCCGCCGGCGTAGACGCCCCAGCGGCCGCCGCCCTCGAAAGCGATCACCGCGGTCACGGTCCGGTCGAGGAAATCGCGGTCGTGGCTCACCAGCAGCACGGTGCCGGCATAGTCGTCGATCATCTCCTCCAGGAGGTCGAGCGTCTCGAGGTCGAGATCGTTGGTGGGCTCGTCGAGCACCAAGAGGTTCGAGGCCTGCGCCAGCGCCACCGCCAGCAGCAGCCGCCCGCGCTCGCCGCCCGAGAGGGCGCCGACCGGCGTGCGCGCCTGCTCCGGGCTGAACAGGAAGTCTTTCATGTAGCCGATGACGTGGCGCGGATTGCCGCCGACGAACACCTGGTCGCCGCGCCCCTCGGTCAGCGTGTCGCGCACGCTGCGCTCGGGATCGAGCGCGGCGCGGCGCTGGTCGAGCGTCGCCATTTCCAGATTGGTGCCGAGCTTCACCGTGCCGCGATCGGGCACGAGGTCACCGGTGAGCATCTTCAGCAGCGTCGTTTTGCCGGCGCCGTTCGGCCCGACGATACCGATACGGTCGCCGCGCTGGATGCGGATCGACAGATCCGCCACGATCGGCCGGCCGGCGAAGGATTTGGCGATGCCGTCCGCCTCGATCACCAGCTTGCCGGAAACGTCGGCCTCGGTCTTCGTCATCGTGACGGTGCCGAGGGCGCGACGGTGCTCGCGGAACTGCTTGCGCATCTCGGCGAGTTCGCCGACACGGCGCATGTTGCGCTTGCGCCGGGCGGTGACGCCGTAGCGCATCCAGTGTTCCTCCGCCGCGATCTTGCGGTCGAGCTTGTGCTGCTCGCGCTCCTCCTCTTCCAGCACCTGGTCGCGCCATTCCTCGAAGAACTTGAAGCCGCGCTCCATCCGCCGGGTACGGCCCCGGTCGAGCCAGACGGTGGTGCGGGTGAGGTCCTCGAGGAAGCGGCGATCATGGCTGATCAGAACGAGCGCCGAGCGGGAGGAGGCGATCTCGCTTTCCAGCCATTCGATCGCCGGAAGGTCGAGATGGTTGGTGGGCTCGTCCAGCAGCAGGATGTCGGGTTCCGGTGCCAGCACGCGGGCGAGCGCCGCCCGGCGGGCCTCGCCACCGGAGAGGCGCGCGGGATCTTCCTGGCCGGTCAGGCCGAGCTGGTCGAGCAGGTATTGCGCCCGGTATTCCTGATCGCCCGGCCCCATGCCCGCTTCGACATAGGCAAGCGTGGTCGGAAACGACGACAGGTCCGGCTCCTGCGGCAGGTAGCGCACGGTCGCGCCCGGCTGGACGAAGCGCGCGCCGCTATCGGCCTGCACGAGGCCGGCGGCGATCTTGAGCAGGGTCGACTTGCCGGAGCCGTTGCGCCCGACGAGACCGACGCGCTCCCCGGACGAGACGGAGAGTTCCGCGCCTTCGAGCAGCGGCGTGCCGCCAAACGTGAGCCGCGTGTCCTGCAGGAGGAGGAGAGGGGGTGCCATGGCGCCGGGATAGGGGATGCGTCGGCGCGGGGCAAGACCCAGGCGAGCATGACCCGGGAGAGCATGGCGCCGCTTGCGGGGTGAACTCCGTAGGGGCAGGGGCTTGTGCTGCTGCCTGCGGTCGGCCTGTATAGGCGACCACGCGACCCCTCACGCAGTTGTCCCATGCCCGATATCGCCGCGCTCCTCGCCGACGTCACCGGTCGCCTCGGCGCCCGCCATGTCCTCACCGCACCGGAGGACATGGCGCCTTATCTTGTCGAGGAGCGGGGGCTCTATCATGGCCGGACGCCCGCCGTGGTGCGTCCCGGCTCGACGGAGGAGGTGGCCTATGTGGTGGCCGCCTGTGCCGCCGCAGGCGTTTCCATCGTGCCCCAGGGCGGCAATACCGGGCTGGTCGGCGGGCAGGTGCCGTTCGGCGAGGTTCTTCTCTCGCTCGGCCGGCTCGACCGGATTCGCGAGGTCGATCCGATCGACATGACCATGACGGTCGAGGCGGGCTGCACGCTCGATGCCGTCCACCATGCGGCGGAGGCCGAGGGCTGCCTGTTCCCGCTCCACATCGCCTCGCAGGGCTCCTGCCGGATCGGCGGCAATCTCGCGACCAACGCCGGCGGCACGGCGGTGCTTCGCTATGGCAACGCCAAGGAGCTGGTGCTGGGTCTCGAAGTCGTGCTCGCCGACGGGCGGGCGTGGAACGGACTCCGGCGGCTGCGCAAGAACAATGCGGGATATGATCTGAAGCAGCTCTTTCTGGGTACGGAAGGCACGCTCGGCATCATCACCGCCGCCGTGCTGAAGCTGTTCCCCCAGCCGGCCCAGCGCGCCACCGCTTTCGCGGGCGTCGCCTCGCCGGAGGAGGCGCTGAAGCTGCTGCGCCGCTTCCGCGGCGAGGCGGGAGACGCCCTGACCACATTCGAGCTCATGGCGCATTTCGGGCTGGAGACGGTGCTGAAGCACATGCCGGGCACAGTGCGCCCGATGGCGCAGGACTATCCCTGGTACGTGCTGGTCGAACTCTCCGCGCCGACCCGCGCCTTCGACCTCGCCGGCCTGATGGAAACCACGCTCGGCGCCGCTTTCGAGGCGGAAGAGGTTCTGGATGCGGTGATCGCCGCCAGCGGCGCGCAGGCCGATGGGCTCTGGCGTCTGCGCGAGGACATGTCGGAAGCGCAGAAATACGAGGGCGGCTCGATCAAGCACGACGTCTCCGTGCCGGTCTCCCGCGTGCCGGCCTTCCTCCGCCGCGCGCTGGAGGCGGTCGAGACGGCGATGCCGGGGATACGGCCCTGTCCGTTCGGCCATGTCGGCGACGGCAATATCCATTTCAATCTGAGCCAGCCGGTGGGGATGGAGAAGGCGGCATTCATCGCCCAGTGGGAGCATTTCAACCGCATCGTCCACGACATCGTCGTCGACATGGACGGCTCGATCGCCGCCGAGCACGGCATCGGCCGGCTCAAGCAGCAGGAACTGGCGCATTACGGCGACCCTGTCGGCCTCGATCTCATGCGCCGGCTGAAATCCGCGCTCGACCCCGACGGCCGTCTCAATCCGGGGAAGGTGCTGTCATCCACATCAAAGTAATTCCAGTTTAGAATCGTGAGAATATCCGCCGTTGTGGCGGCCTGATTTATATTTCAACAATTCTATATTGAGGGTCTTCACACAATTATCTGTTGTCGCTCGACGGTGCTGAGGGTTAAGCCTGCCCGGACTGGCGGCGCCCGCCGGCGCGGCGCGTTCGGCGACCGGGCGGCAGGGCGCGGCCAAACGCAACACGGGTAAAGCCGATGCCGCGCCGCTTCAGTCGCTCCACGACCCGCCTTGCCCGTCTCGCGGCCCTCCTGCTGGGGCTCGCGATCGCGGTACCGGCCGGCGCGCAGGAAGTGCCGGCTCCGCAGGCCCCTGTCGCCCGGGTCGAACCGGCCGCGGCGCCGCTTCCGGCGAGCGCGGCGGATCAGCCCGGCGCGGTCGGCATGGATGCCCGCGATGGCGCCGGAGCAGGCGACATCGCCGCTCTGCTGCCGCACGACCTGTCGCCCTGGGGCATGTTTCTGGCCGCCGATCGGGTGGTCAAGGCGGTCATGATCGGTCTCGCTCTGGCTTCGGTGCTGACGTGGACGATCTGGATCGCCAAGACGCTGGAACTCTGGTTCGCCGTCGGCCGGCTCAGGCGAGCCCTGCGCGTTCTGCTCGCCAGCGTGGGGCTCGCGCAAGCCCGCACCGCCGCCCAGCGTGCGGGAGGTCCCGCCGCCGCGATGCTGGGCGCGACCGAACTCGAACTCGAACGATCGGCAGGCCTGCCGGCGGAGGGCATCAAGGAGCGCGTCGCCATCGCGCTGGCGCGCATCGAAGCAGGCGCCGGCCGGCGCATGACGCGCGGCACCGGCCAGCTGGCCACCATCGGCGCGACGGCCCCTTTCGTCGGCCTGTTCGGCACGGTGTGGGGCATCATGAATTCGTTCATCGGCATCTCGAAGGCCCAGACGACGAACCTCGCCGTGGTCGCGCCCGGCATTGCCGAAGCGCTGCTTGCGACGGCCATCGGTCTCGTCGCGGCGATACCGGCCGTGGTGATCTACAATCATTTCAGCCGGCAGGTGTCGGGTTATCGCGCGCTGCTCGGCGACGCTTCGGCCGAGACCTTGCGCCTGCTCTCGCGCGATCTCGACCGCGCGGCGAGCGATCACGTTCGGCCGCGCGGCGCGCACCTGCGCGCGGCAGCGGAATAGGCGTCGCGGCCATGGCGTCACGGCTGCCGGTCGGGGATGGCGACGAACTCGCCGAGAACCACGAGATCAACGTCACGCCGTTCATCGACGTGATGCTGGTGCTGCTGATCATCTTCATGGTCGCCGCCCCGCTCTCGACGGTCGACGTCAAGGTCGACCTGCCCGCCTCGACGGCGCAGCCGCAGCCGCGTCCCGACAAGCCGCTCTATCTCACCGTGAAGGCGGACCTGTCGCTCGCGGTAGGCGAGGAGGTGATCGCGCCCGAGGCTCTCGCCGGCGCCCTGATACGCGCAAGCGAGGGCGATCCGGACAAGCGCATCTTCCTGCGCGCCGACAAGGCCGTCGCCTATGGCGACCTCATGGAGGTGATGAACCGGCTCCGTGCGGCGGGTTACCTCAAGATCGCGCTGGTGGGGCTGGAGGCTCCCGCCGGGGGTGGCGTTTCACCTGCCGAGGCTTCGCCTCCATGAGCCTGGTACTGCTGGAACACGGACCGCGCGGCCGGGCGGGGGAGGCGTCTCGGTGGCTCGCCGCCGGGGCCATCGTGCTTGCGGTGCATGTCGCATTCATCGGCTATCTGCGATCGCGGCCTGATGTCGCCGCGCCGGCTGAAGAAGCGGCGGTGATGGTCGAACTGGCTCCCGTGCCGGTGGCCCCCGAGGATGTGCCGATGGAGGCGCCGCCGGCCCCCGACATGATCGAGGCCCCCGAGCCCGTGCCTCAAGAGGTGAAGACGGAACCGGTGGAGCGCGCCGAACTGCCGCCACCGGAGCCGATATCCGAGCCGCTGGCTCCCGAGCCCGTCGCGCAACTGCCGCCCGAACCGGTGCCGGAGGTCGCGCCGGCGCCGGTGGAGGACATCGAGGTGCCGCTCCCCCCGCCGCTCGCGCTTGCGGCGGAGCTTACGCCGCCAGAACTTCCGCCGCCGCCGCCGCCGCCGCGGCCCGCGGTGCAGCGCATCGAGGCGAAGCCGCCGCCCAAGCCCGAGGTGCGCCCGAAGCCCGTGCAGCCGCCGAAGCCCAGACCGAAGCAGGACGCTAGCCAGCGCCCGCCAGCACCTCGCACCCGCGTCAGCTCGTCGGTGGCGGCCAACCCGTCCGACCGCGTCGCAGCGCCCTCCGCCGGTGCGGCCTCCTCGCGCAGCGTCTCGCCGGCTGACTGGCGCAGCCGCCTCATGGCGCATCTGAACCGGCACAAGCGTTATCCGGCCGGCGCCGGCAGTACTCAGGGCCAGCCGCGCGTGGCCTTCACCATCAACCGCACCGGGCAGGTGACCGCGGCGCGGATCGCCGCCTCGTCGGGCAGCGCGCTGCTGGATGCCGAGGCGGTAGCCATGGTGCGGCGCGCCTCGCCGGTCCCGCCGCCGCCCGAGGGTGTCGGCGGCGCCAGCCTCAGCTTCGTCGTACCGGTGCGCTTCAATGTGCGATGAGCGGATGCTCAGCTGCTGCGTACGTTTCCGATCAGCATTTCGGCGGTGGCGCGGTTCAGCGCCAGCGGCACGTCATAGAGAACCGCCAGCCGCATGAGCGCCTTGACGTCCACGTCGTGCGGCTGGGCGGTCAAAGGGTCGATGAGGAAGACCAGCCCGCACATCCGTCCCTCGGCAATCAGCGCGCCGATCTGCTGGTCGCCGCCGAGCGGGCCGCTTTTCAGGCGCGTGACGCGCAGATCAGGGCAGGCATCCAGAATGCGGCCGCCCGTCGTGCCGGTGGCGACGATATCGAAACGAGACAGCGCCTCCCGATGCGCGCGCACCCAGGCGACCATCTCGTCCTTTTTGCTGTCGTGGGCGACGAGGCCGAACAGGGCGGGCATCAGATATGGTACATCAGGTCAGGGTTGGCCGCCCGGCCGTATTCGACCATCTCGGCGAGCGTCATGCGATCGAGGATATCCGACATCGCGTCGCGCACGCGGCTCATGGTGATGCGCACGGCGCAGGTCGCGGCGTCCTGGCAGTCCTCGCACGGCACGAAGGCGCTCTTGCTGGCGCAGCCGATCGGGGCGAGCGGACCGTCCAGCGTGCGGATGATGTGCCCGACACGGATATCACGAGGGGTGCGCGAAAGCGCATAGCCGCCGCCGGGGCCCTTCTTCGAGCGCAGCATGCCCGCATTGCGCAGTTCCAGCAGGATGGCGTCGAGGAATTTCTTGGGAATGTTGTTGACGGCAGCGATCTCCGCACCCATGGCCGTCGAGCCGGGCTCCAGCATGGCGAGGTGGATCATCGCCTTGAGGCCGTATTTACCCTTGTTGGTCAGCATCTATCCGCTCGATCCCGCCCTTCGACCCGCGAGAGTCTGACCCGCGGCCGTCGCCGACATAGATGATCGATCGTGCCGAAAATTTCCAGTGGGCGATGAGCGCCGCCCTCTCTTATCAGCGCGAGGATACCGCTTGGCTGGGCTCCGGCGAAGCCGGAACGGACCCTGGGAGTGGGCGCGCGAACAGCACGGCGGCCGCGATCACCCCATAGGCGACGACGAACATCAGCGTATCGCGATAACGGCGCGGTGTGCGCGAGGCCATGGCCCTCTCCCTCATTGGGACCATAGTCTATCGAAAAGATGGTCGATGTAAACAGGCTGATGTGGATTTAAATAAAACACATAAATATAATGTTATATATCGGCAAGTGCTGCCCGTTCAAACTCCGCCGTGAAGGCGGCGACGCGCCGGTCGATGCGGATATCGTCCGGACGGAGCGGTCGCGCGAGCGAGAGTCCCTCCAGCGAGCGCGCGCGGGACAGCGCCACATAGGCTTGACCGGCTGCGAAGGCGCCGCTGTCGAGATCGATGCGGACATCGTCGAGGGTGAGCCCCTGCGCCTTGTGCACGGTGACGGCCCATGCCGGCACCAGCGGCAGCTGCGAATAACTGCCGATCACCTTTGCCTCGACCTTCCCGGCATCCTCGTCCCAGTCGTAGCGGATACGATCCCAGCTCACCCGCTCGATCTCGACGACGGAACCGGCGTCGAGCCGGACGAAGGCACGGTCCGCGGCGAGGCCGATGACCGTGCCGACCGAGCCGTTGACCCACTGCTTCTCGGGGTCGTTCCGCACTGCCATGACGCGCGCGCCGACCTTCAGGGTCAGTTCCTCCGGTACCGGCAGGCGGTCATTGGCGAGGTCGAATTCGCCCTGGATCACGCCGCCGAAGGTGCGGGGGAAGTCGGTGAGCTGCTCGAGGCCCTGCCGGTTATAGGCGTCGACGCGCGCATTGGTCGGCGCCAGCACCACCGGCACGCGGCCGGTGCGGTGGGGGCCATACGCCGCCTCGTTGATCTGCGCCACGGCTTCCGCTACCCGGCGCCCGGAGCGAAGGTCGGCGAGCGTTGCCGCGAAGGCGACATCGGTCTGGCGGTAGACCCGGGTGAAGGGCAGGCGGGTCACCTCCGCCTCGTCCAGCACCTGCGCGTCGAACGCGAAGGGACCGCGATAGCCCATGCGGCCGAGAATCTCGCGTTCCGCCGTCGGAACGACCGGTGGCAGTTGCAGGAAGTCGCCGACGAGCACGATCTGCACCCCGCCGAAGGGGGCGGCATCGGCCCGCGCAATACGGAGGCAGCGGTCGACCGCGTCGAGCACGTCGGCGCGTACCATCGAGATTTCATCGATGACGAGCCGTTCCAGCTTCTTGAGCACGGTGCGCCGCTGAGCCCGGGGCTTCACGTCCTCAGGGTTCAGCAGGCGCGGCGGCAGGCCGAAGAACGAATGGATGGTCTGGCCGCCAAGCTGCAGCGCCGCGACGCCGGTCGGCGCCAGAAACGCCTGCTTCGTGCCGCCGGCCTTGCGCAGGGCATGCAGGAAGCTGGTCTTGCCGGTTCCGGCCCCACCCAGCACGAGCGTGACCGGCGCGCCCTCGCGCAGGCGCGCGATCGGCGCCTCGAAGGCATCGTCGAGAACGACGGGCGGAGATGGCGCGCGAATCGCGCCGGGCTCTGAGACGGTCATGACGGTGAATGGAGCACAGGCGCGCGCTCAGTGCAGCTTGATCAGCACCAGCCCGGCCATGATGAGGCCCGCGCCCGCAAGGCGGTTGGCGCGCAGCGGTTCGTGCAGCCAGATCACCGCGATGACGGCGCCGAACAGGACGCTCGATTCCCGTACCGCCGCAACGAGGCCGATCGGCGCCCGCGTCATCGCCCAGATCGAGATCCAGTAGGCGGAGAGCGACATGGCGCCGCCCGCAAATCCCGGCCCAATGAAGGAGAGCGCCGGCTTCAGCGCGGCCGGACCCCGCCACAGCAAGGCGAACAGCGTGATGAAGGCGCCGTCGCCGATGAACAGCCACGCCGAATAGATATGGGGGCTCGGCGCCAGCCGGGCGCCCGTGCCGTCGACCAGCGTATAGGCGGTGATGGTCACGCCGCAGCCCAGCGCCAGCAGCAGCGCCGTGCGGTCGAACACCATGCCGCCGGCCCGCCGGGCGATGACGAGGATGCCCATCGCCAGCAGCAGCACGCCGGCGAAGCCCTGCACGCCGATATCCTCGCCCAGCAGCGTGGCCGAGAGAATGCTGGTCATCAGCGGCGCACTCCCCCGCGCGACCGGATAGACCTGCCCCATGTCGGCACGCCGATAGGCGCCAGACAGGGTGAGATAATAAGCGACGTGGATCAGCACGGAGGCGCCGATCCAAGGCCAGATGGCGAGCGGGGGCGGCCCAAGCCAGAGCGCGGCGGGCAGGGCGATGATGCCGCAGGCGGCGTTGACCAGCACGAC
This sequence comes from Ancylobacter terrae, assembly GCF_045108345.1. NCBI lineage: Bacteria > Pseudomonadati > Pseudomonadota > Alphaproteobacteria > Hyphomicrobiales > Xanthobacteraceae > Ancylobacter > Ancylobacter terrae. Next base: position 2,409,002 of record NZ_JBJGXH010000001.1, on the reverse strand, counting down.
GGCGACGAACGGGTCGAGCCGGATCTTGAGTATGGCGTTCCAGCCGGCGTGCATGGCTGCCGCCGCGATCACCGCCAGGAAGACGCTGAGATCCATGCTCGGCCCGTGCTCGGCGGCCTGATCGCGGCCGCCGCGTGAAGCTGCGGCCTGATAGCCGATTCCCGTGTGCCCGCCGAGGGCTCAGGCGTAGCGGGAAAGGCCGAGCCCCTCGGTATCGATCTCCGGTGTCCGCCCCGAGACGAGATCGGTGATCAGGCGCCCCGATCCGCAGGACATGGTCCAGCCCAGCGTGCCGTGGCCGGTATTGAGGTAGAGGTTCGGATAGCGCGTGCCGCCGATGATCGGCGTGCCATCCGGCGTCATCGGCCGCAGTCCCGCCCAGAAGGTGGCCTCCGGCAGGCGGCCCCCATCCGGGAACAGGTCGGCGACGGAATGCTCCAGCGCCCGGCGCCGGCCCTCATGCAGCGAGGTATCGTAGCCGGCGAGCTCCGCGGTGCCACCGACCCGGATGCGGTCGCCGAGCCGGGTGATGGCGATCTTGTAAGTCTCGTCCATCACGGTCGACACCGGCGCGGCGGCAGCATCGGCGATCGGCACGGTGATGGAATAGCCCTTTACCGGATAGATCGGCAGGTCGAGACCGAGCGGCCCGGCAAGCTTGGGTGAGAAGCTACCGAGCGAGAGGATATAGGCGTCGCCGATGATGCGACCGATATTGGTGGCGACGGCGGTGATGCGGCCGCCATCGGTCTCGATCCGGTCGATCGTGGTGTCGTAGTGGAAGGTGACGCCGAGATCGGCGGCCATGGCGGCGAGCTTCTGGGTGAAGATGTGGCAGTCGCCGGTCTCGTCGCCCGGCAGGCGCAGGCCGCCGACGAACTTGTCCTTCACCCGCGCCAGCGCCGGCTCGGCGGCAATGCAGCCGGCCACGTCAAGCAGTTCGTAGGGCACGCCCGAGGCCTTCAGCACGGCGATGTCGCCGCCGGTGCCGTCGAGCTGCTTCTGGGTGCGGAACAGCTGCAGCGTGCCCTGCTGGCGCTCGTCATAGGCGATACCGGTCTCCGCCCGCAGTTCCTTGAAGCAGTCGCGGCTGTACTCGGCGATGCGGACCATCCGCGCCTTGTTCACGGCGTAGCGCTCCGCGGTGCAGTTGCGCAGCATCTGCACGCCCCAGCGCCACATGGCGGGGTCCAGCATCGGCCGGATCACCAGCGGGCCGAACTTCATGGTGATCCACTTGATCGCCTTGACCGGCACGCCCGGCCCGGCCCACGGCGCGGAATAGCCCGGCGAAATCTCGCCGGCATTGGCGAAGCTCGTCTCCAGCGCCGCCGCCGGCTGGCGGTCGATCACCACCACCTCGTGGCCGGCCTTGGCGAGATAATAGGCGGAGGTGACGCCCACCACGCCGCTGCCCAGAATGACGACCTTCACAGTGCTCTCCGGCGGAACGGGCAACGGCGCCGCCTTGCGGGACGGCGCCTGCAGATGGATTGGGACTACGACAAGTCTAGGCGCAACAATCGATCATTGTCATTGCAATGAGCGCCGCTTTCCGCTCATTTGATATCCAAGATGCAATAACATGCGGCGCTTTCGCCGAATCTGCCATGAACCTCGATGCCATCGACGCGCATATTGTACGCCTGTTGCGCAGCGACGGGCGCATGAGCAATGCGAAGCTCGCCGAGGAGGTGGGCCTCTCGCCCTCCGCCTGCCTGCGGCGGCTGCGGCATCTGGAGGAGAGCGGGGTCATCCGCGGCTATGCGGCGATCATCGACGAGCCGGTCGACGGCGACGTCGCGGTGGTGATCACGCAGATCACGCTCGACCGCCAGACCGAGGACTATCTCAACCGCTTCGAGGCGGCCGTGCGCAAATGCCCCGAGGTGCGCGAGTGCTACCTGATGACCGGGCTGTCGGACTATGTGCTGCGGGTCGAGACCCACAACGCGGCGGATTATGAGCGCATCCACAAGGAGGTGCTCTCCCGCCTGCCGGGCGTGGCCCGCATCCAGTCGAACTTCGCGATCCGGACAGTGGTGCGGGGGAGGGGGTAGGGTCGATGGCGCAGCTCAATGCGCCGTCGACAAGACCCAGCTGCGGAACACCTCAATGATCGATCCGAGGTGCATCGGGCCACCCACGCCGATGAACTTGTTATCTTCCGTGCGGCAAAGCCACCAATCCGCCTCGTGTTCATAATTGTGCTGACGGCTCGGGAAATGGAGTCCATCCACGCCCGTTCCGGTTAGATCGATCGCGACAGACCAGCCCGGGTTGTCGAGCGTCGTGATCTTTACGCCGAAGCTATGCTCCCAGTCGCCATCGCAGTTGCTTCGGTACCAGGCCATGAGCCAATCCAGAGCATCCGGCTGGCTCATGACCGTTTCCCCGAAACCCTGTGTTCCTGCTTCACACGCCCGTCTGCGTCACGAACTTCGTGTTCACATAGGCCTCGATCGCCTCGATGCCGCCTTCCGAGCCGTAGCCGGAATCCTTGATGCCGCCGAACGGCGTCTCGGGCAGGGCGAGGCCGTGGTGGTTGACGGAGATCATGCCGCTCTCCACCCGGCGGGAGAACTCGGCCGCCGTCTTGTGCGACGTCGTATAGGCATAGGCGGCGAGGCCATAGGGCAGGCGGTTGGCCTCGGCGAGCACCGCCTCATGGTCGCGGAACGACGAGATCGGCACCACCGGCCCGAATGGCTCCTCGTTCATGATGCGCGCCGAGAGCGGCACGTCGGCGAGCACGGTGGGCTGGAAGAAATAGCCCTTGTTGCCGATGCGCTCGCCGCCCGTCTTCAGCTTCGCGCCGTGCGCGATGGCGTCGGCGGTCAGCGCTTCCATCGCCTCGACCCGGCGGGCATTGGCGAGCGGGCCCATGCGCGTCTCGGGGTCTAGCCCGTCGCCGACCTTGATCGCCTTCACCGCCTCGGTGAAGCCGTCGACGAAGCGCTCATAGAGGTTCTCGTGCACGAGGAAGCGGGTGGGGGACACGCAGACCTGCCCGGCATTGCGGAACTTGGCGCCGGAGAGCAGCTTCACGGCCGTATCGACGTCGGCATCCTCGAACACCACCGCCGGGGCATGGCCGCCGAGCTCCATGGTAATGCGCTTCATGTGCGCGCCGGCGAGGCTGGCCAGCTTCTTGCCGACCACGGTCGAGCCGGTGAAGGAGATCTTCCGGATCACCGGGCTCGGGATCAGATACTCGGAGATGTCCGCGGGCACGCCGAAGACGAGATTGACGACGCCCGGCGGCAGGCCGGCATCCTCATAGGCCTTGACGAGCGCGGCGCAGCTCGCCGGCGTCTCCTCCGGGCCCTTCAGGATCACCGAGCAGCCGGCGGCCAGTGCGGCCGAGACCTTGCGCACCGCCTGGTTGATCGGGAAGTTCCACGGCGTGAAGGCGGCGATCGGGCCGACCGGCTCCTTGATCACCACCTGCTCGACGCTGCCCGAGCGGCCGGGGATCAGGCGCCCGTAGAGGCGGCGGGCCTCCTCGGCGAACCAGTCGATGATGTCGGCGGCGGCGAGCGTCTCGATACGCGCCTCCGGGAGCGGCTTGCCCTGTTCCATCGTCATGATGCGGGCGATCGACTCGGAGCGCTCGCGCAGGATCTCGGCCGCCTTGCGCATCAGCTTGTAGCGGTCGTGCGGGGCGACCCGGCTCCATACCCTGAAGCCCTTTTCGGCGGCGGCGAGCGCGGCGTCGAGGTCGGCCTTGCTGGCGTTTGCCAGCATGCCGATGGTCTCCTCGGTCGCCGGGTTGATGATCGGCTGCTCGGCTGCGGCGCCATTGTGCTGTGTTCCGCCCCGCCATGCGCCGTCGATGAACAGCGACACACTCGGGAAAGTGACCTCGGCAGCAGGCTGGGACATGAAAGATCCTCGCAATGGGCGTGCGCGCCGGCAGGGCGCCAGACATCGCCTTCAACTAAACCTCGCTCACGCCAATCGGAAGGGGGCTGCGCAATAATATGACTAATCACGGCGGGTTCAGTTGCCTCCGCCGTCCTGCCCATGCGAAGCCGGTTACGGCGCAATGGCCCGAGGAGCGCACGTGACCGGTGGACCCGACGAGCGGCCGAGGCGAAAGCCGCGCAATCCCTACTATCAAGGACCGGCCTCCGACCATTTCGACGGCGTCCGCTTCTTTTCCCCTGGTCCGCCGCAGGATCGCAGCCTGCACCAGTTACTCCGTTGGCGCTTCGGCGGAGGCATGCAGTCCTGGCCCGCGCCCGGAGGAGCGGCGCGACCCTCAGCCCGTCCGGCCGAGCGCGTCGAGGACCTGCGGGTGACGATGATCGGCCATGCCAGCGTCTTGGTGCAGGTAGGCGGCCTCAATCTGCTCGTCGATCCGGTCTGGGCCGAGCGCGCGGGGCCCTTCGCGCTTGCCGGCCCGCGCAGGGCCGATCCGCCCGGTATCGCCTTCGACGACCTGCCGCCGATCGATGCCGTTCTCATCAGCCACAATCATTACGATCATCTCGACAGCGTGGCAGTGCGACGGCTTCACGCGGCCCATCGACCGCGCTTCGTGACACCGCTCGGCAATGACGCCATTCTCCGGCGGATCGCCTCCGATATCGATGTCGTGGCCGGCGACTGGCACGACCGGATCGAACTCGCACATGAGGTGACGGTCGCGCTGCATCCCGCGCTGCACTGGTCGGCGCGCGGAATCCGCGACCGGCGGATGGCGCTGTGGAGCGGCTTCGTGCTGCAAACGCCGCGCGGTATCGTCTATCTCGCCGGCGATACCGGGTATGGCGATGGCGCGGTGTTCCGCGATGTGCGCGCCCGCTACGGCACACCTCGCCTCGCCATCCTGCCCATCGGCGCCTATGAGCCGCGCTGGTTCCTCAAGGCTCAGCATGTCGACCCTGCCGAAGCCGTGCAGATCTTCCTCGATTGCGGCGCCCAGCAGGCGCTCGGCGTGCATTGGGGCACGTTCCGGCTCACCGACGAGGGGCGCGAGCAACCGGCGATCGATCTGCTCGGCGCACTGGAGAGCCGCGGCATCCCGCCCGAGCGGTTCCGTCCGCTTCGCGCGGGAGAGGTGTGGGACGCCGCCTGACGCCGACGCTCAGGCGAGGCGACGGGCCGCGCTTCCGCTGCGCTTGCGTTCGCTCGGTCGATCGTTCGCCGGCGGCGCGGAACTCCCCGGCGAAAGTACCCAAGCGAGGCTCGCCGCCAGCCAGTACGGCATCCAGCGCGGCATGTGTCGATACGGATTGCCGGGTGGCAGGTAGCCGCCACGGGTCTGCGACTGCGCGAGTTCACGCCTCGTTTTTTCGGCCCGTTGCGCCAAACGATCCAGCATCGCCCGTCCCCTTCGCGGCGAATCGAGTTTCCCGCGCAAATTGTACCCAGGGGCAAGGGTCGGCCGATATGGTTAACGCGCCGTTAACGCGGGCGCGCGGGATCTTCAGCCCGCTTCGTCGAGCGCCATCTGCCAGAAATCAGCCTCCAACCGCGATGCCTTGCCGAAAATGCCGGCCAGCTCGGCGAAGCGGTGCTCGGTCATGGAGCGCGCCGCGAGCCGGTCGAGATGGGCACGGGCGGCCTGCGCGACAGCCTGGTACGGCGCGCCGGCATATTCGCCGATCCAGTCGCGATAGGGGTGTGTGCCCAGGGCTGCGGTATCCGGCGGTGCGATGCGCGCGGCGATCTCGGCATAGCCGATGACGCACGGCGCCAGCGCCACATGCAGGTCGAGCAGGTCGCCGGACAGCCCGCAATCGAGCACGAAGCGGGTATAGGCGATGTTGGCCGGATGCTCCGGTGCGGCCTCGAGTTGCTCGGGCGACAGGCCCCAGGCGCCGCACAGGCGGATGTGGAGATCCATTTCGACATCGAGGATCGCCGAAAGTCCCGCCTGCGCCGCCCGCATGTCGGCGAGCGTCCGGCTCTTGTAGATGGCGAGTGCATTGGCGCGGGCGAACTGGATCAGGAACAGGTAGTCCTGCACGAGGTAGGCCTGGAAGGCGCGCTCCGGCAGCGTGCCCAGGGCCATCTGCTCCACGAACGCGTGGTCGACATAGCTCGACCAGTCGGTGGCGCGCTCGGCGCGAAGCCGGTCGAAGATATCCATGCGTTTCTCTCCGTTCGCGCACGCCGAAACGGCAGGCGTCCCGCGTTACGCGAATTGTCGGGGCGAGGGCAAGCCCCCGAGTGTCAGGGGTCGATCCGGGCCAGCAGGCGCCCCAGCAGCAGGAGGCCAAGCGGCCAGATGCCGAGACCGGACGCACTGCCGATGTGGCCGACCGCGCCGACATCGGCGAAGTCCGCGCCCCAGGCATCGGCGAAAATTTTCGCCTGATCGAAGCTGACGCGGGGATCGTCGCGGCTCGCCGCCACCAGCGCTGGAAACGGCAGGGGAGCGAGCGGCATCGGCGCGAATGTGCGCACGAGATCGAAGGACGGGTCGGGGTCGTCGACATTCGTCGGCGCGGCGAGAAAGGCGCCGCCGACCCGGGAAAGCTGATCCGCATCGGCCTGCGCCGCCCAGCGCACCGCCGTGGCCACACCGGCCGAGTGACCGATCAGCACGATCTTGCGCGGGGCCGTCGCGACGGCCGCATCGACGCGGGCAACCCACGAGGCTGCATCCGGACGTCCCCAGTCCGCCTGCAGGACACGGCTCGAATTGGGCAAGGCGGCGAGCCAATGCGACTGCCAATGCGCCGGCGGGGAGTTCTCCCGCCCGGGCAGGACGAGGAAATCGAGGTTCGAGGGATCGGCGGACATGTTCGTTTCCCGGATGCGAGAGGCGGGTCGCGTAAGCTGGACAAGGCTCTGCGTGCTCGGCCTTAAACCGAGCGCGTCAGGCCTCCGTCGACCCGGATATTCTGACCGGTGATGTAGCCGGCGCCGTCCGAGACGAGGAAGGCGATCGTCGCGGCGATCTCCTCCGCCGTGCCGTAGCGCCTCATGGGAACCGATTCCCGCCGCTCCTCCGTCGAGGGCAGGCTGTCGATCCAGCCCGGCAAGACGTTGTTGATGCGGATGTTCTCGGCCGCATAGGTGTCGGCGACGATCTTGGCATAGGCGGCGAGGCCGGCCCGAAACACCGCCGAGGTGGGAAACATGGCTGAAGGCTCGAAGGCCCAGGCGGTGGACACGTTGACGATGGCGCCGGACTTCTGCGCCTGCATGACCGGGACGACCAGCCGCACCAGGCGCACGACATTGAGCAGGTAGGTGTCCAGCCCCTTGTGCCAGTCCTCGTCGCTGATCGCGATGATCGGCGCGCGCGGGCCATGTCCGGCGCTGTTCACCAGCGCATCGATCCTCCCCCAGGTCGACACCGTCAGGTCGACGAGACGCCGGATATCGTCATTGGACTGGTTCGAGCCGGTCACGCCGATGCCGCCGAGTTCCTGCGCCAGCGCCTCGCCCTTGCCGGAACTGGAGAGGATGGCAACCTTGAAGCCATCGGCGGCGAGACGGCGCGCGGCGGCCGCGCCCATGCCGCTGCCGCCGGCGGTGATGATCGCAACCTTGTGTTCGTTCATGAATCTTCTCCCATGGCGCATTCGCCATCTGCCGTGCCGAGCTGTAGCGCCGAATGGCGTGCCGCGACAGGGCGGTTGGCACGGATGGGCGCCTACCCGCGCGGTGCCGTGTGGATGGGGTCGACCCAATAGACCGACTCGGGTTTTTCCACCGGCTCGACATCGGTGATGTTCACCACGACCGCCTCGTTGTCCGAGCGAACCAGAACGCATTCCAGCGGCTGGTCCGGATCGGCATTGATCTCCTGATGCGGCACATAGGGCGGCACGAAAATGAAGTCGCCCGGCTCGGCTTCCGCGACGAATTCGAGCCGCTCGCCCCAGCGCATGCGCGCCCGGCCGCGCACGACATAGATGACGCTCTCCAGTGCGCCGTGATGGTGCACGCCAGTCTTCGCGTCGGGCTGGATGGTGATCGTTCCGGCCCAGATATTCTGCGCACCGACGCGCGCGTGGTTGATCGCCGCCTGGCGGAACATGCCCGGAGTCTGGGCGGTATTCGAATCCAGCCGGTCGCCCTTGATCACCCGTACGCCGTTGTGCTTCCAGTGATCGGCCGGTGGATGGTCGTGATGCGGCGTGTCGCTCATCGTCGGTCCTCGCAGTGGCGTCATAAGGAACGTCGCGCTTGGCAGCTTGCCTGCGCCGCCGCCGAAAAGCCACGGGGTCCCGCAACTGTGGCCGCGAGCCGGGAAAGGCGCAGCGGAGAACACCATGTGGGATCGCCATCCCGTCAAGCTGTCGCTGATTCACATGCTGCCCGAATTCGCCGAGCGCTACGGCTTTGGCATGGCGCCGCTGCTGGCCAGCGCCGGGCTCGACGAGCATTTCGAAGCTGACCGCTTCGTCGCGCGCGCACAGGTGTCGACCTTGCTCCACGCCGTCGCCCGTCGCGCGCAGGAGCCGACCCTCGGGCTAGATCTCGCCGCCGCCGCCGATCCGCTCCGCCTCGGCCTGACGGGCCGGGCCCTGCTGGGCGGGAGAACGCTGCGCGAAGGCCTTGCGGCCCATGCCCTGCAGATGCCGACGCTGCAGGGCGGCGTGCGGGTGGCGCTCGAGGAAGCCGGGGGCATCGCGCACTGGCGCCACAGCTTCCTCGACAGCGACGCCCATCATGCCGCCGTGCTGAACGAGGGGGTCGCGGCCTTCGTCGTCGCAGCGCTTCGCGCGGTGACGGGTGGCGAGGAGGCGGCGGCGCCTGTGCGGCTGCATGTCGATCTGCCGCACCGCGCACGCGCGTCGACCACGCTCTACGAGGACAAGCTCGACGCAGGTGTTTCCTTCGGCAATGGCGTCGGCGTCATCGTGAGCTTCGATGCAGGGTGGCTCGACCGGCCAAACCGGCTGGCGGGCGCAGTCGCGTCGGCGCCGATGGCGGTGCCGCAATCGCCGGGGACAAGGGACTGGCTCGACGACGCGGCGGTGATTGCCTCCCTTGAGCGCCTCTTTTCCGGATCGGCACTCGCGGGAGACCTGTCGCTCAGCGGCGCCTGCCGCACCCTCGGCCTTGCCCCGCGCAGCCTGCAGCGGCGCCTCGCCGCCCTCGGCACCTCGTTCGAGATGCTGGTCGATGGCTGGCGCCGGACCGAAGCGCGCCGGCATCTTGCCGACCCGGCGCTTCCGGTGGGGTCGGTCGCCCGGCTGCTCGGCTATCGCGATCCAGCTCACTTCATCCGAGCATTTCGCCGCTGGGAGGGCGATGCACCGTCGGCTTTTCGCCGTGCCCATGTGGCGCGAAATGGCAATTGAGCAGGGCGGCCGTGGGCCGTTATTGCTGACCCCGTGAGGTGATCGGGCTCCCCGGTCCGGGCGTGCGGGATGGCGCGTTCACGCGGCGGAGCACCCGACGGAGCGACCATGGGCGAGACGAGTGCGGTAGAGCCTAGGCCTGCGGGAGCGGAGCCGGCGCGCCCCGATACCGGAATGGTCTTCATCCCCGGGGGAACCTTCGAGATGGGATCGGACCGCCATTATCCCGAAGAGGCGCCGGCCCATACCGTCATCGTGGACGGCTTTCTCATGGACCGCACCCCCGTCACCAATCGGGAATTCGCCCGCTTCGTCGCCGCCACGGGCTTCGTGACGCTGGCCGAGCGGGCGCCGCTGGCCATCGATCATCCCGGGGTCGATGCGGCCCTGCTGGTGCCCGGATCCCTGGTTTTCACGGCGCCGGACGATGCCGGCGACCCGGGTGACTGGAACCGCTGGTGGCGCTTCGTGCCGGGCGCGGACTGGTGCCATCCGCAAGGGCCGGACAGTTCGATCGAGGCGCTCCAGGATCATCCGGTGGTCCACGTCTGCTACGGCGACGCGCTGGCCTATGCGCACTGGTCCGGCAAGGAACTGCCCAGCGAGGCCGAGTGGGAATTCGCGGCGCGAGGAGAGCTCCATGGTGCCGAGTTCGCCTGGGGTGACGAACTGGCGCCCGGCGGCGTCCATCGCGCCAACACCTGGCAGGGAGCGTTTCCCGTCGAGAACCGCGTCGAGGACGGTTATGTCGGCACCTCGCCGGTGACGGCATTCCCTCCCAATGGCTTTGGTCTCCGTGACATGATCGGCAATGTGTGGGAGTGGACCGACGACTGGTACCGCCCCCGCCACGCCGAACCGGCGGCCAAACTCTGCTGCCTGCCCCGCAATCCGCGCGGCGGCAGCGCCGATGAGAGCCTCGATCCGCTGATGCCGTCCGCCCCCGCGCCGCGCAAGGTGCTCAAGGGCGGTTCGCACCTGTGCGCGCCCGACTATTGCCGGCGCTACCGTCCCGCTGCGCGCCAGCCCCAGACCCTCGATACCGCCTCGGTCCACATCGGCTTTCGCTGTGTGCGCCGTCTCGACCCTGCGTGAGGAACCGATGACCGATCTTTCGAAAACCGCGCCCGCTTCGCCGGCGGCGCCAAGCCGCCGCGACGTCCTGGCGGGTGCCGGCGGCTTCATGGCCGCCGTCGCCGGCCTTTCGCTGCTGGCGCCGGGCGCGCGGGCGGCGGCCGCCCCGCGCCCGCATATCCTCTACATCATGGCCGACGATCTCGGCTTCGCCGATGTCGGCTTCCAGGGCTCGGGTATCCGCACGCCGAACATCGACGCGCTGGCGGCGGGCGGCGCGAAGCTGAGCCGATTCTATACCCAGCCCCTGTGCACGCCCACCCGCGCGGCGCTGCTGACGGGGCGCTACCCGATGCGCTACGGGCTTCAGGTCGGGGCGATTCCCTCGGGCGCCGCCTACGGCCTCGCGACGGATGAATTCCTGCTGCCGCAGGCGCTCAAGGATGTCGGCTACCGCACCGCGCTGGTCGGCAAATGGCATCTCGGTCATGCCGATCGGAAATACTGGCCGCGCCAGCGCGGCTTCGACTATTTTTACGGCCCGCTCGTCGGCGAGATCGACCATTTCAAGCATGAGGCGCACGGTGTCACCGATTGGTACCGCGACAACGCCCTGCTCAAGGAGGAGGGCTACGACACCGATCTGTTCGGTGCCGACGCCGTGCGGCTGATCGGGAGCCATGATCCGGCAACGCCACTTTTTCTGTATCTCGCCTTCACCGCTCCGCACACGCCCTATCAGGCGCCCCAGAGCTACCTGGATCAGTATGCCGGCATCGCCGACCCGGATCGGCGCGCCTATGCCGCCATGATCACCGCCATGGACGACCAGATCGGCAAGGTGGTCGCCGCGCTGGAAGCGCACGGCCTGCGCGACAAGACGCTGATCGTCTTCCACAGCGACAATGGCGGCACGCGCAACAAGATGTTCACCGGCGAGGGGGCGGTTGCCGGCGATCTGCCGCCCAGCAATGCGCCGCTGCGGGAGGGCAAGGGCTCGATCTATGAAGGGGGCACCCGCGTCGTGGCCCTCGCCAACTGGCCCGGTCGCATCGCGCCCGGCACGGCGGAAGGCGTGATCCATATCGTCGACATGCTGCCGACGCTGGCCGGGCTCGCCGGTGCCAAACTCGCCGGTAGCAAGCCGTTGGACGGCGCCGACATCTGGGCGACGCTGGCCGCGGGGGAGGGGGGCCGACATGAGGTCGTCTACAATATCGAGCCCACCCAGGGCGCGATCCGCGAGGGCAAGTGGAAGCTGGTCTGGCATGCCGTTCTGCCGCCGAAGGTCGAGCTGTTCGATCTCGACGCCGATCCCGGCGAGACGACCGACCTCGCCGCGCAGCATCCCGAGACGGTGGCCGAATTGCAGCAGAAGGTGGTCGCGCTCGCCCGCACGATGGCGCCGCCGCTGTTCTACGCCTCGGCGCTGAGGTCGTCGCTGTCCGCGCCGCTCTCCACCCCCGGAGCTGCACTGTATGAGATGGGGCTGGAAAACGACTGAGGCGATGGTTGGGTGAGTTAGGGCCGCAGGTGCGCGTGCGAGAAATCGTCCCCGGGCCGGCCGTGACCGCGGCCCCGGGATGTGCCTGTCTAGCGGGCCTGCCGTTCGCTTCAGGCGCTGACAGATGATTGCGTCGTCGCCTCGCGCACGGAGAGCAGCGCGCCGATCAGGAAACAGGTGGCGCCGATCAGCAGGTTCACGGTCGAGGCGGTTCCGATCCATGCTGCCTCGCCGCCCGGCAGGGCCAAGGCCAGGATGGCGGCGATCATGAAGGCGATGCAGCCGATCAGGTTGATGAAGACGATCTGCCAGGCAAGGCTGGCCGGGTGCCAGCTCCAGTAACGGTGCCCGGTTTCAATGAAAGCGAGATAGCCGGAGACGAGGAACAGCACCGAGCCGATCATATCGGGAGCCCAGAGCGCGACATCCTGCGCCAGCCAGCCGGGCCGGGCGAGGACGCCGTCGAACGTGTTCACATTGAATGCCAGCGTGCCGGCAAACTGGGTGATGGTGCTCATCCACCCGGCGTTGCGCGGATGCCAGCCGACGAAGGAGAGACGCCGCCGGCGCGGCGTCTGCGGCATGAAGGTGAAGTCGCCGGAATTGGCCGCCTGAAAATGCTGGAGATAGGCGGCAAGGGTGAAGGGAACCGACCCGGCGAAGAAGATGAGGTTCAGCCACAGCATCGCCGGCTGCCAAGCGAGGGGCAGCAGGCTCAGCGCACTGCCCAGCATGAACAGCAGCGAGCCCACCGCGAAGATGAGGCCGATGGCGCGGTTATAGGCCTCGCTCTGCCAGAAGAGGGGAAGGCGCGCGTCGAGCGCGCGCGCTTCGAGATGGAGGCCCTTGCGATGCTGGCGCGCCAGCCACTCGATCCGCCGCCCGTGCAGCGCATAGCGAAGGCGCGTCACGAAGGGCCAGGGGCCTTCGACATGAACGCGAATGCCGTCGCGGTGCAGGAAATGGCCGCTCATAGCGGTGCCGTCGCGCTGGCGACGACAGGCCCCGGCGAGGGCATCACGCGGCGGCGGCCCTGAGCAGGTGGGTCACGTCGAAATCGGCGCCCACCAGCGTCTCCAGCGGCAGCACCGCCGGATGTGCAAGGCTGGCGAGGTCGGCGAGGTCGACACGGGAGAAATTCAGGCTGCGGTAGTCCCGAACGTGGAACAGCCGACGATCAAGGTCGGACAGGCTGGTCCAGCAGGTGAATTCCGTAGCGTAGGGCTCCGAGCCCGCCGATTCCAGACCTTCGACCTCGAGGTGCCCGCCTTTGCCGTCCGGGTAATCAATGCTCACCCCGCGCGGCCGGTCGAAATTGTTGAGGATGTGCGCGAGCGTCTGAACGGCGAGATCGGGCGTCGCTGCCTTCTCGGTGAACTGCGCATAATACGCTGCGCGCACGAAGCGCCCGACCGAGGTGTTCGACGATGGCAGCCCTGCTGTTGCGATGCCGGAATCGGGCTGGCGCGCCTCATATCGGCCGAAGCTGGCGCTCGACTTGTCGACATTGCTGAGGAAGGTGTAGTTACCGAGATTGACGAGGTGCCAGTCGAATTTCGGCCCGTTTGTCATGACCGACACCGGGTTGTCGTAGACGGTCATCACGCCCCGGTCGAACTCGATCACCAGCGCCGCGCCGGTCGCGTCATGCACGACGTAATGGAAGGGCGACACGACCCCGCCCAGCAGCGCGAGCCGCTGGAGCTGCACCGGCTGCGCCGCCAGCGCCTGCTTCACCTCCGCCACGGTTGTGAACTGGCCGAGCGCCCAGGCGCCAAGATCGGAGGCCGAGAGCACGGCTCTGGTCGTGTCGACCGCGGCCTGCTTGCCGCCCGCCGACGGGTAGGAGAGCAGGCTGAAGGTCAGCCCTTCCGTGTTGAGGCCCTCGAGGATCTTCAGGTCGGTTATGCCGACCGGCGCCTGCGCCGTCGGCAGCCGGTCGGGCATTGTGACGGCGAGCACCGCGTGGCGCGCCGTGAGCGCCAGCGCCGGGTGATCGGCCACCTGAGACTGCGTCACGAATCCCGCCGGGAAATAGGCGAGTTGGTAGGGAAGGTCGACGGTGAGCTCCAGCGTGCGGCCGAAATAGGCGCGTCCGGCAGAGTCGGTATAGCCGAGGGAGGTACACATGGGGGGCGTCTCCGCGGGAAACGGGAAGGGCCGTCGCGGCCGGTGAGCGACGCCCGGTGAAGCCGGGCGCCGGGAGCGGAATCAGTTGTGGTTGAAGCTCGCCGATTCGTCGTGGGTGAGCGGGTTCACGACCGGGTGCTTCTCGAAAAAATCGAGCGCCCGCTTGAGGTCGGCGAGCAGCAGGCTCGCCAGATCGAAGCTGACCCCGTGACGGACAAGGATGCGCTGGATGACCAGATCCTCGCGGTTCGCCGGCATGGAATAGGCCGGCACCTGCCAGCCCCGGCTGCGCAGCCGGTCGGCAAGGTCGTAGAGCGTATAGCCCCCGATACCGGTCTCCTCTTTCAGCTTCCAGCACAGGGCCGGAATGCCGCTGGCCGGATCGCCATCGAACAGCACCTCGAACGGCCCGAGCGCCGCGATCTCCCGGGCGAGATAGCCGGCAGTGGCATAGCAGGCCGTGTGGATCTTGGCGTAGCCTTCGCGGCCGAGACGCAGGAAATTGTAGTACTGCGCGATCACCTGGCCCCCGGGGCGGGAGAAGTTCAACGCGAAGGTCGGCATGTTGCCGCCGAGATAGTTCACGTTGAACACCAGTTCCTCCGGCAGGTCCTCTGCCTCGCGCCAGATCACCCAGCCGACCCCCAGGGGGGCGAGGCCGAATTTATGGCCGGAGGTGTTTACCGACTTCACCCGCGGCAGACGGAAGTCCCAGACGAGTTCCGGTGCGCAGAACGGAGCGAGGAAGCCGCCGGAGGCACCATCGACATGGATGGGAATGTCCAGCCCGGTACGAGCCTGAAGCGCGTCCAGCGCCTCGCTCACCGCCGTCACCGGCTCGTACTGGCAGGTGAAGGTGACGCCGAGCGTGGGGACCACGCCGATCGTGTTCTCATCGACGCGCTTCAGAACCTCCTCGGGATTCATGATCAGCCGGTCGCCCTCGAGCGGGATTTCGCGCAGCTCGACATCGAAATAGCGGGCGAACTTGTGCCAGCAGATCTGCACCGGACCGCAGATGAGGTTCGGCTTGTCGGCCGGCAGCCCCGCCGCCTGGCGTTGCTTGCGCCAGCGCCATTTCAGCGCGAGGCCGCCCAGCATGGCCGCCTCCGATGAGCCGACCGTCGAGCAGCCGAGTGTCGTCTCCGGAGAGGGCGCGTTCCACAGCTCGGCCAGCATCGCGACGCAGCGCGCTTCGATCTCGGCGGTCTGCGGGTACTCGTCTTTGTCGATCATGTTCTTGTCGATCGACAGGTTCATCAGCTCGTGAACCTCGTCATCCACCCAAGTCTGGCAGAAGGTGGCCAGGTTCTGCCGCGAATTGCCATCGAGCATCAGCTCGTCGCGCACCGAGGCGAAGATATGGCGCGGATCGCGCTCATTGGCGGGAAAGACCGAGTTCGGCAGTGCAAGCGCGAGGTCGCCGGCGGCATAGACGTCGTCCAGCAGCTCGTTGCGCAGAGCGCCTTTCGAGTGTCGATTTCTCATCGCGTGTGCTCCTTGCTGCGGTCGGTCGTGTGCGGGCTTGCCGGGCGGATCATCCCGGCCCGACCCGAAGTGCGGCGTCGCGCGAGGTGAGGGCGCCGACGACAAAGGCGAGGTTGGCGGCGGCGATCAGCGCGCTCGCATGCGCGTCGGCCTGCGCCTGGCGCGCGTCGAGAAGCCCGCTATCGGCGGCATTGGCCGCGGTTACGGTGCCCACGCCGTTGCGATAGCCATCGATAGCGGCGTCATAGGTGGTGGAGGCGGCGCCAGCGAGCGCGGTTGCCGCCCTGTAGGATTCAAGGGCGGTGCGCAGCGCGTTGCTGGCGGCGACGATCTCCCCGACGGCGTCGGTCTGCACCCGCCGGAAAAGGCTCTCTGCCGCCTCGGCGCGCGCCTGGGCCTGCTTCAGCTGCGCGGCGCGCAGGCCCGCATCGTAAAGCGGCATGGTGGCACCGATCAGCACGCCCGATCCCGTCGCCTGCTGCCCGATGGTCGGCAGGCCGTTGGCGTTGAAATTGCTGTCGCCGGTGGCGATGGCGCCGGCGACGAAGACTTTCGGCAGGAACTCGACCTCCGCCGCCTTGATACCGGCCCGGCTCGCCGCGAGTGCCGAATAGCTCGCAGCGACATCCGGACGCTGGGCGAGCGCCAGCTTCACCATGGCGTCGAGCGGTACGTCGGCCGGCGCCGGCAGGCGGCGCGTGCCGGAGTTCGCCACCCGCAGCCGCGCCGTCGCGTTGATGCCGAGGGTGGAGATCAGCGCTTGATAGGTGTCACGCTCCTGCCCTTCCGCCTGCACGCGCCGCAGCTCCGATTGCGCGACCTGCTGGCGTGCCTGCGCGACCTCGACCGTGGTCGCCAGCCCACGCCCGAGCCTATCCTCGGCGGCGCTGCGGATGGCGAGACTGTTGCTCAACGTCTGCCGGGCGATCTGGCTGCGTGTCACCGCTGCGCCGTAAATGTAATAGCTGCGGGTGACATCGAAGATGAGCTTCTGATGCGCGCCGTTGAAAAGCACGTTGGCGGCCATCGCACCCTGCTTCGCTGCATCCGCCACCGCCGCCCGCTGGCCGAAATCGAAGATCAACCATTGGAGGGCGACAGAGGGGGCGACGCCCTCCAGGGTCGTGGTGAGATAGCGCTGGGTGCCGGAGGGCACGGGGATCGACGCCGTGGTGTCCTGCCGCCCGGCGATGACATTGGCGGTAATCAACGGCAGATAGGTCGCCTCGACCATGCCGACCGCCAGCGCGGCCTCGCGCGCCCGCTGCCAGGCGCCACGCGTCGCCGGGTTGTTCCTCTGGGCGAGGTCGATCAACTCCGGCAGGCGGTAGGTCCGCGAGAGGTCCACGCCGTCGGTGGGCGGCAGCTCGGCCAGCGCCGGATTGGCGGGGATCGCGAAATCGGCCGCCCCTGTGCGTGTCGCCGGAGAGGCTGCGGAAGGCTCCGTACGTGCGCTCCACAGGCCCGCCTCTCCACCGTTGGGGGTCCACGGCGCGTCGGCCGAGGGCGAGGTCATGTTCGCGGCGTTGGGCGCACACGCGGCGAGAGCCAGCACGGCGAGGAGGAGCGGCCACCGCCTCATGCCGCCACCTTCGCACGCAGCTCGGTAAGTCGGGCCTGGACATCGCCATTCTCGCGGCCGAGAGCGAGATCGCGATTGAGGGTGGTCATGTCCCGCCGGGCCGACAGCAGGGCGGACTGGGTCTCCACGTCGGGGCGGATGCTGCGGGGCTCGAAGGGAATAAGCTCCAGAAGCTCCCCGGCCTTGCCGATCTCGGCTTCCACCTGCGCCGCCTGGGCGATGGTGCCGCCGCGGCCGTCGCGGGGTACGTCCGAAAGCCGCGCCAGTCCGTCGATGGCGGTGAGCAGGTGGCCACGCGCCGCGCTTTCGATCGACACCGGCCATATGCGGGTGAAGATGACATAGACGACGAGATTGCCCAGCAGGATGCCGACAATGCGATCCCAGGCGGTATCGAGTGAGGTCGTCGGCCCGAAGCCCTGGAGTACGGTGAGAAGGAAGGCGAGAGCGATCTGCACTCCGCCATAGGCGATGCGTTCCGGGCCGGTCGAGACCCAGGCGCCGATCAGGACGCCGGCGAAGACCAGCGCCATCAACCCACCGATGCTCTCCAGCCGGGGCATGACGAACAGGATCGACGCCATCCCCATCGCCGCGCCGATGAGACAGCCGCCGATGCGCAGGCCGAGTTTGTGAACCGTTTCGCCCGTCGTGCCGAGGGCGGCGACATAGCAGGTGATCATCGCCGTGTGGATGCCCTGCCAGTCAAGACCGCTGTAGATGATGTAGCAGACGACCGCTGCCGCCGTGGTCTTCAGCGCGAAGCGGACGTAGTCGGGATTCCTAAAGGCGTCGGGCGCAAGGAAGGGGGGGCTTGGGGCGGGCGTCACCGGACCTTCGGGCCCGCCGGCCATGATGGCGAGCGAATCCCAAGCTGCGCGTTCGGCAGCGCTGGCATCGGGCGGCGGACCGATCGGGCGCGGCGGGCTCCGGTTCGCGCAGAGCGCCTCTCGTGCAGCGCGGATCGCCGCCGCGAGGGTGGCGCGGTGCTCGGTCGGCACGTCGGGGGGAAGCGCCGCCACCGCCAGCATCAGCCGATAGCCGGCTCGGCCGTCGCGTCCCACCTGCGCCGCATCACCTCGCGCCAGGAGATTCAGCAGGCGAACGAAGCCGCTCTGCTTCTCCGCCGCGTCATTGCCCGCCCGCAGCAATTCGTCGAGCGGGGCACGCGGACCGCCGTCGAGGGTCTGCGCGCTCGCTTCCAGCCTTTGCAGCAGGCTCATCCGCAGCAGCCGCACGGGCGAAAGCCCGAGCACGAGGTTGAAGCCGATCATCCAGGCCATCGGCATCATCGCCATGTAGGCAGCATAACGCAGGCCGAAGCTGAGCGCATCCGCCACCGGCGCGAGGCTCACCAGCGTCAGCAGGAACGCCACGACCAGGGCGATGACGCCGCCGGTCTCGCCGAGTTGGCTGGCCGCGCCGAGGAAGAGGAAGGCAAAGGAGACGAGGGCGATGGCCAGCAGCCGCAGACCGGGCGAATCCGCCGTGGCGTTGATGAGCGGTATCATCAGCGCGACGACGACCGCCACGAGTGCGATCAACCCCACCGCCGTGCCGATGTTCTCGACCGCGCTCGGCTTCATCAGGAAGATGACGAGGTAGCAGCTGATCGCAGCTTCCGGCGTCTGGTAGAGCATCGCGGTGGCGGAAACGAGGGCACAGAGCAGCGCGATGCGCCAGGTCAGCGCCAGGCGTCCGGGAAAGGGCGCGAGGTCGGCGCGCAGCCGCGCCCACCACGGCGGACCCTCGGCGGGCGCGGAATGAGCCAGAGGTTGCGTGCTCATTCGCAGCGCTCGCCATGATGCACGATGGCGACCGCCGAGGCGCCCATGCGCATCAGCGACTCGGGCGGATCGATGAGCCGGATGCGCACGGGAAAGCGCTGGGCGATGCGCACCCAGTTGAGCGACTTCGGTACATAGGGCAGGCCGCGCGGCACGTTCAGGAGCCCTTCCGAGAGCACGCCCCAGCCAATGCCCTCGACCCGTCCGCGCAGCGGGAGAGACCGGTCGGCGAGAACGAAGACGCGCGCGCAGTCGCCGACCTCGATGGACGCGAGCTCCGTCTCGCGGAAGGAGGCGCTGGCGAACCAGGCTTGCGTGTCGATGAGGGTGAAGACCGATTGGCCCGGCGCCACGATTTCGCCGGTGGAGACCGTGAGGCCGACGACGCGCCCCTCATGTGGGGCGCGGACCTCGGTATCGGCGAGGCCGCGTTCTGCCAGCGCCAGCGCCGCTCGGCGCGCCTCGACCAGTGCCTCGGTGCCATCCAGCGTGCTGACGAGGCTGGCGGCAGCCTGTGCCTGCTTCTCCGCCTGGGCGAGGCTCGTGCGCGCATCGTCTCGCGCGGTTCGGGCGTCATCGACCTGCTGCGCGGTGACATAGCCCTTGGGCAGCAAGGGCGTCAGGCGGGCGAGTGTCTGCTCGGCCAGCGCAAGATTAGTGCGAGCGCGGGCGATCTGCTGGTCGGCGATGATCGCGTTCGATCGCTCCGCGTCGATGGCGCGCTGCTGCGCGTTCTGCGCGGCCTCCGCCATACGAAGTTCCGCGCGCGCCTGCTCGACCGCCAGCCGGTACGGCGTGGCGTCCAGCGTGAACAGCAGCTGATCCTTGGCGACCTTCTGGTTCTCGCTCACGTCCAACGTGACGATCCGGCCGGCGACGCTGGACGCAATGTTCACGATGCTCGCGGTCAGCACCGCGTCTTCCGACAGGGGATTGTCGTCGGCCCGCTTGAGATACAGGCCCCCCAGAGCAATCGCGCCGATGATGATGAGCGCCGCGATGCTGGTGCCGACAAGGCTCGATGAACGGGAATAGGCCGACCGTGCCATGCCTAGCGCCCGTAAACCGACAGGGCGAATGCGAAACCGATCAGTGCGGTAAGGGCGCCATAGACGGCGAGCCGCCAGGGCAGAAGTTCATCGAGGCCGACGCGGACGAAGATGGCCTTGAGGAAAACCCCGCCAAGAATGCCAACGGCCGCGCACACTAGCCAATAGGGAAAGTAGGCTCCGAATAATGGCTGTGATGGTGAGGCGTTTTGAGTGCATCCTCCCAAGCCTAGCTGCAACGTCGTGGCGATAAAAATGCAGGAGAACGACCTCATTCGCTGCTGCATGATTTGCGTCGAAATACCTTGCCGTCGAATTGCATGACATCAGCGCGCCGCCAAGCGGCGGCGCATATCATGTGCCATTCGATTCACTATCAAAAATGAACCTCTCCTGCCAGTAGGTGACCTGAACCAAATCCGTCCGCGGAGAGCCATTATGATCCTGGATCACCTCCGCGAGGTGGGCGGCTCTCGCCGTGCGCCACGGCGAGTTTGGTGTGCACCCGAGTTCGTCACATGCCTGAAGAGGGGCGCGCTGCCATCACCCGGCATCTTTATCGGGCGCGCGAGGGTGTCGGAGGCCCGCGCGGGGTGCGCAGCAGCACGGCATCGGTCGGGTTTGGCGCGGGGTCAGGGCCGTCCGTCGGCTCTGTGGACGCGAGGTTAAGCTAATTTGACGCGCCCATCGAATTCGATCCGGCTCACAGAGCTCGGTATCGAGTGCTGCGCCGACGCTTGTAGCAGCGCTCGCCGTCGTCCCCGCGACCAGTACAGAAGAGCACTGCCTGCCAGCCCGGTCGTCTGCGAGCGCTTGGCGCTACTTGGTCGCGGCCGCCTTCGCGTAAGCCGTCTCCAGCTTTTCCAGTTCGGCGCAGCCCTTGGGACAGAAGATCTTCAGCGTGACAATGTTTTCCTGCGCCTTGTCGAGGCGGCCGGTGGTAATGAACAATTCGCCTTGGTACTCGATCGCCTGCAGGTGCTCGGGATTGTAGTAGAGCGCTTCGCGGTACCATCTGTCGGCCTCGTCATAGCGGCCGACGTTGCGCAGGCTGAAGGCCAGCAGGTTGAACACATCCGCGTGCCGCACCTTCTGCGCCAGCGGCTCCAGCTCCGCGACCGCCTTGGCGTATTCCCCGGAATAGATCAGCGTGCGAATGGGTGCGAGGTCCGGTAGCGCGTCGGAGGGCGGGGTATCGACGGCAAGGGCGGCGCTTGCCAGCATCGCCGTCGTGGCGATGAGGGCGCCGCGGAGCCAGGCGCAGGGCGCGAAAGGCTGCGCCATCACGCCGCCTCCACATGGACGGCGTATTCGCCCATCTGCTCGAGGATGCGCCGCTTGAGGCCGGCAAAGACCGGGCTGCCGCGGTCGCGCGTATGGGGGAGATCCACCCGGACCTCATCGACGATGCGGCCGGGATTGGCGTGCATCACCAGAATTC
Source organism: Ancylobacter terrae (assembly GCF_045108345.1). Lineage (NCBI taxonomy): Bacteria > Pseudomonadati > Pseudomonadota > Alphaproteobacteria > Hyphomicrobiales > Xanthobacteraceae > Ancylobacter > Ancylobacter terrae. Next base: position 2,387,675 of record NZ_JBJGXH010000001.1, on the reverse strand, counting down.
GGTCGCTCAGATAGATCGCCTCGTCCACGTCATGCGTCACGAGGATCATCGTGGTCTGCTCGATGCGCCAGATGCGCAGCAGTTCTTCCTGCAGGCGAAGCCGGGTGAGCGCGTCCAGCGCGCCCAGCGGCTCGTCGAGCAGCAGCACTTCCGGGCGGTTGACCAGCCCGCGGGCAATGGCAGCGCGCTGCGCCATGCCGCCGGAGAGCTGGTAGGGATACGCCTTCTCGAAGCCGCGCAGGCCCACGAGCTGGATATGGTCGCGAATGGTGCGCTGCTTCTCCTCGCGGCTCCAGCCGGAATTCTCCAGGCTGAGGCCGATATTTTCCTCCAGCGTCAGCCAGGGCAGCAGGCGATGGTCCTGGAACACGATGCCGCGCTTCAGGCTGGTGCCGCGTACGGGTTCGCCATGCAGGCTGATGAGGCCGGAATAGTCGCTGTCCAGCCCGACCACGAGGCGCAGTATCGTCGACTTGCCGCAGCCGCTGGGGCCGACGATGGAAACGAACTCGCCGGCGGCGACGTGAACATTGATCCGTTCGAGGATCTTCAGCGGACGCCCGTCCACCTCATAGAATTTCTCGACATCGCGTAGGTCGAGATTGCCGCGTGTGCTCATGCTTCATCCGATCTGTCGCCCGGCGGTCACGGCCGCCGGGCTGTGAGGGGAAGGGCGCCCGTCAGGCGGTGGCGAGAGCTTCCTCGAGATAGGAGGAGTCCGCCCAGGACCGGCTGTCGAAATCGCGGGCGATATAGCCGTGCTCCAGCAGGAACCGCTTCTGCCGGTCGATGCCCGCGAGCTTCCTGTCCGAGAGTGTCGGCAGGAACGCGGTGCGTGCGATGGCCGCTTCCGTGTTGGCGACGCTGGGGTGGTAGGTGACCCTGTGCAGGATCGTCGCCCCCGCCTTGCGATTGGCGTCAAGCTCCGCGGCGAGGTCGAGATCAAAGCCGTCTTCGGTGTAGACGCGCGCCGCCGGCACGTCGGCCTTGGCGGGCAGATGCGTGACGCCGATGCGCAGCGGCGCGAGGGGGACCGGGGCCGCCACGCTCACCGTGGCCAGCAAGGCGCACGCCGTGAGAGCCCAAAGACAGGCGACACGGCGAGATAGGGTGGGCGGGGTCGGGCGGTTCACGGAATCCCCATCGCGGCGAAGCGGAAAAGCCTCGTGAGCATGGCCCAGCTGCCGGGGAGTTATTCCCTCGATCCACCCGCCGGGACGGAGGAACCGCCCAAAGGACCGGGGGAAGATCAGGACGTATTTCCCCTCAGGCACCCCTAGGCTTTCCAGCTGACGCGCTGCTGCGACCTTCGCCGGCGGAACAAGGAGACAAGCCATGACCGTGCAGCCCGAGGCCCGCCAATTCGAGGGCGAGAATGCCATCGCCACCCTCACGCCGGCTGCGCTGCACGCGGCCATCCGTGAGCCGGGTGAGACTGCTGTCGTCGACGTGCGGGAGGGCGGACGCTTCGAGGCCGGGCACGTCTCGGTCGCTGTGCCGCTGCCGCTGCCGCTCGGCGAGCTGGAGCTTCATGTCGAGCGGCTGTTGCCGCGCCGCTCGATCCGGCTGGTGGTGACCGATGACGAGGGTGGTGCGCTGGGGCGCCGGGCTGTGCGACGCCTGCACGCGCTCGGCTATGGCGACGTCGCGCTGCTGGCGGGCGGGCTTGCCGCCTGGGCGGCGGAAGGCTTCGAACTGATCACCGGCCAGTACTCGCTGAGCAAGGCGCTGGGCGAGTTCGTCGAGCGGCGTTACCACACGCCGCGCATCGGCGTCCGGGAGCTCGAGGAGCGCTTCCGCTCGGGAGGCGATCTGGTGGTTCTCGATACACGACCGCTCGAGGAGTTCCACCACATCAGCATTCCCGGCGGCGTGGCGGCTCCCGGAGCTGAACTGCTCTACCGCGTGTTCGACGCGGTTCCCTCGCCGGATACGCCGGTGGTCATCAACTGCGCGGGCCGCACGCGCGCGATCATCGGCGCGCAGGCGCTGCTCAATGCCGGCTTCCCCAATCCCGTGGTGTCGCTGGAGAACGGCACCAGCGCCTGGATCCTCGCCGGGCTGGAGCCCGGTCGCGGGGCCACAGAGAAGGTCGGCCCGCCGAGCCCGGAGGGGCTTGCCCGGGCCCGCGCGGCCGCCGCGCGCATCGCGGAGCGTTTCGGCGTGCGGCGGATCGATGCCGGCGAGCTCGCACGGCTGCGCGCGGAGGCCAACCAGCGTTCACTTTATCTGCTCGACGTGCGCACGCCGGAGGAATTCCTTGCCGGTCATCTGCCCGGCACGCTGTCGGCACCGGGCGGGCAGGTGGTGCAGACCACGGACAGCTTCATCGGCACGCGCGACGGGATCGTTGTGCTGGTGGATGACGAGGATGGCGTGTTGCCGCTCTGGCGGTGGCGGAGATCGCGGCGAGTGTCGGGCGGCCGGGTGCTCGCCCTGGCGGGCGGCACGCAGAGCTGGGTCGACGAGCGCCTGGAATTCCGCAGCGGCGTCGACCAGCCCGCGCTGGTGCCGGAAGAGGCGCTGCCGCCGCTGCCAACCCTGGCGGAGCGGCGGGTTGCTCTCGAGGCCTATGTGCGCTGGGGTGATGGGATCGTGGATCAGCTGGAGCGCGACGGCTTGGTGCGCTTCCGCGCCTTCGATTGAGAATGACGCGCGTGCCTCACCGCTGGCACGCGCGTCGTCGTCACCGCGCGTAGATGCCGCCCCTTACGCGGATGATATCGGGAGGGCGAAGCTGCGCAGGAATTCGGCGACGTTGCGCGGGGAGGCCCTCATGTCCGGCGTCAGCTTCGTCCGGCCCAGCCGACCAGCAGCCGTTCGATCAAGCGCACGGTGAGTTCGAGCGCAAAGGCAACAGCGGCGATAACGAAGATGCCGGCGATGACCACATCCGTGGCAAGGAAATTGGCCGCGGACTGGATCATGAAGCCGACGCCGCGCGTTGCCGCGACCAACTCCGCCGCCACCAGCGTCGACCAGCCGGCACCGAGGGCGATGCGCGTGCCGGTGAGGATCGAAGGGAGCGTCGAGGGAAGCACCACGAAGCGCAGCACCTGCCGGGGTGTGGCGCCCAGCGCGCGGGCGACATTGACTCGATTACGATCGACGGCGCTCACACCGGCCGCCGTGGCGAGAACGATGGGAGGCAGCATGGCGAGACCGATCACCAGCACCTTCGCCGCCTCGCCGATTCCGGCCCAGATGATGACGAGCGGCAGATAGGCCAGCGGCGGGATCGGGCGCAGGAACTCCACCACGGGATCGAGGATGCCGCGTCCCACGGTTGAGAGGCCGATGGCGAGGCCGGTCGGTACGCCGATAAGCAGCGCGGCGCCTAGCGCGGCGAAGACGCGCAGCAGGCTGGCGCTGAGGTGCTGCGCCAGCGTCGCGTCGACAAAGCCCTCATTTGCAAGGCGAAAAAGCCGTTCGGCGACGGTGGCGGGCGACGGCAGAAAGAGCGCGGGGACCAGTCCGAGGCCCGTCACCAGCCCCCAGAGCGCGACGAAACTTGCCAGCGTGGCCAGCGAGATGGTCACGCGCGGCGGAATGGTCCGCGTCTTCGGCGCCGGGGCCGTCCCCTGTTCGGCGCTGCGGGGCAGTCCTTCGGATGGCACGAGGTGCGGCAGGGGCATGTCCGCCACGGGAACGGGGCTGGGCAGGTCGGTGCGGGGGGCGTTCATCCGAGGTCTCCGGCTGCGGCGGCACCGTTGAAGATGACCTGGCGCAGCCGCTCGCGGGCGGCGACGAAGTCCGGCAAGGCCTTGACTTTACTTCCGATTTCGAGCGCCTGCCGGGCGAACGGAATGCCCTCGTCAAGGATGATACGGCCGGGTGGGCCGGCGAGGATCAACAGCCGGGTGCCCAGATAGAGCGCCTCGTCGAGGCTGTGGGTGACGAACACGATGGTCTTGCCGGTGCGCTGCCACACCTCCAATACGAGGTCCTGCATCTGCTCGCGGGTGAGCGCGTCAAGGGCGCCAAGCGGTTCATCCATCAACAGAATATCGGGATCGGCGATGAGCGCGCGGGCGAGGCTGACGCGCTGGCGCTGGCCGCCGGAGAGTTGCCAGGTCGCATGCTCGCCCTTGCCGGCGAGCCCCACCAGAGCGAGCGTATCCTCGGCCCGTTTCTGACGTTCTTTCAAGGGGATGGAGCGGAGGCGCAGGCCGAAGGCCACGTTCTCGCGGGCGTTCAGCCAGGGATAGAGCGCGTCCGTCTGCAGCACCACGCCGCGATCGGCGCCAGGGCCGGTGATGCGGCGCTGGTCGACCCGGATCTCGCCCTCCGTCGGCAACGAAAAACCGGCTATCGCATTGAGAAGCGTAGACTTTCCGCAGCCGGACGCGCCCAGCAGCACGACGAATTCACCGGCCGGGATGGCAAGATCGATGTCGGCGAGCACGGGTGTGTCGCCGCCCTGCGGTTTCGGATAACGCACGCCGAGATGGTGGATGGTCAGTGTCATGGGAACGACCAGTCAGACCGATGAGGCCAGTGAGTGCGAGAGAAAAGGGCCCGGCATCGGCACCCTGTCGGGAGCGGATGCCGGGCCTCAAGTTCGTCGCGGGTCTCACCAGCCACGACGCTCGGGAACGGGAGGATCAGCCGAGGGAAAACCGGCAGAGGGACCGGATCAGTTGAGCTTGGCGGCCTGCTCGGCCGGGAGGCGGCTGACGGCAGGGCCGTAGTCCTTGAGCACGGCGTCGATACGGCCCTGTTCCTTCAGGAAGGCGGCGGTCTGCGCGATCGCCTCCACCGTGCCGCCGCCGAGCAGGCCCTCGGAGACCTGGTCGGCCAGCAGCGGGAACTTGTTCCCCTTCAGCAGTTCGGGGATCTGCTCCGGCTTGGCGCCGGTCAGCTTGGCAATGGCCGCGACCTGCGGCGACGAAGCGGTCCAGCTGGCGCCGTTCTTGGCGTAATCGGCGTAGGAATCGGCGGTCACCTTGACGAACTGGGCGACGATCTCCGGGTGCGCCTTGGCGAAGTCCTTGCGCACGATCCAGGCGTCGAAGGTCGGGGCGCCCCATTTGGCGACCTCGGCGGAGGAGGTGAAGACCTTGCCGGTTTCCTTGATCTTGCCGAGGGCCGGATCCCACACATAGGCGGCGTCGATGTCGCCGCGGGTGAAGGCGGCGGCGATCTCCGGCGGCCGCAGGTTCAGGATCTCGACGCTCTTGGGGTCCACGCCCCAGTGCTTCAGCGCCGCCAGCAGCGAATAGTGCGTCGTCGAGACGAAGGGCACGGCGACTTTCTTGCCCTTGAAGTCGGCGGGCTTGTCGATGCCGGCGCCGTTGCGCACCACCAGCGCCTCGGCATCGCCGAGCAGGGCGGCGACATAGATGGTCTCGATCGGCACCTCGCGGCTGGCGGCGGCGGCGAGCGGGGAGGAGCCGACATAACCGATCTGGATCGCGCCCGAGGCGATGGCGGCGATCACATCGGCGCCGCTGTCGAACTTGCGCCAGTCGATGCTGGACTTGGTCGCCTTCTCATAGGCACCGCCGGCCTGCGCGACCTTCGCCGGGTCGGCGCCGGTCTGGTAGCCGATGGTCACGTCGGCGGCGAAGGCGGGCGCGGCGAACAGCAGGCCGAGCGCGGCCGTGGCGGCGAAAACGCCGCGGCGGGAAAGACGGGACATAGGGTTCATCCACTCGAGCGGGACCCGGTGGCGCGCGGCTCCGCGCGACGCCAGCCATCAGGTCGGGAAAGGGAAAACGGGGCCGTGCCGTGCGCTGCGCACAGGGGGCCGGATGGGAAAGGCGGCTCAGCCGCGTCGACAGATCCAGGTCATGAAGCGCGCTCCCCCTCGAGCGACATCGAAAATGCCGTGGCGATCACGTGCGGACCGCGAGGGCGGCGGGCCGGGTTCGTCCGCCGCTGATGGGTAGTCGAGCAGACTGCGCCGGCAGCGTCAACATAAATCTACTAAATTAGTAGAATTATTTCGCCCCGACGCGACGCGGCGTGGCAGGCGCCGTTACGGACGGCGCGGCGGACGCGGCGTCCGAGGCCCCGAGCGACGCGGTTGCGTTGTCCCGCGCGGGCGGCGCCCCGAGCGCCTGCGCCACCGCGCCGGCGATGCGGATGGCGTGGTGGGTCACATCCGGCAGGCCCATCAGCTCGCCGATCGTGCCGCGCGCCAGCGGGCCGGCGACCAGCAGCGTGCCGCGCGCCGTGCCGTCGGCGCCGATCGCCGCGCCCTCCGGCGTCACGTCGATGCCGAGCCGCAGCGGGTCGGGCCGGGCGAGGCCATGGGCCTCCAGCGCCGCGAGGGCCGGGTTCGAGGCGAAGACCGACCCATGCGCCGGGCCGGTGGCGACGATCACCGCGTCGAAGCTGTGCTCCTCCCGCGCCCCGCGCCGGCGGTCGAGCAGGCTGGCGCGGATCGTGTCGCCCTGCCGCGCGATGGCTTTCAGCGAGGCGGGGCGGATGGCGAGCGTGCCGTCGGCAAGGCGTCGGTCCAGCACCTGCTCCACCTGCGGGGCGATGCGGAAGCGGTGCACGTCCCAAAACGGGCGCAGATGGCGCAGCAGCCGCGCGCGCTCGGGCAGCGGCAGGCCGCGCCAGATCGCGCTGCCCTGCAGACGCACCTGATCGAGCACGCAGTGCCAGCTTTTCCCGGCCTGCTCGGCGTCGGCGACCGCCGCGCGGATGCGGCGCACGAGCGTCCCGGCGGTGCGGACGGGCGGGCTGGCGAAGTCCCCGAACGGATCGTGCTGGGCGGCGGGGTGGCCGCGCGAGCGCAGGCCGCGCCGGGAGACGGCGAGGATCTCGCCGCGATGGCCCCGCGCCGCGAGGCTCGCCACGATGTCGGCCATGGTGAGGCCCGTGCCGACGATCAGCACGCGGTCCTGCGGGCGAATGGCGTCGAAAGCGCCATCCTGCCAGGGGTCGCGCACATAGCGCGGATGTCCGGCAAGCTCCGCTTCGACCGCGCGGGGCGCGGCGGGCGCCGCATGGGCGACCGCCAGCACGACGATCCCGGCGCGGATGCGCGTGCCGTCGGAGGCCGTGATGAGATAGCCCGCGCCCGCGGTGCCGCCGGCCTGCGCCACGTCGTCCGGCCGCGTCACGTCGTCGGCCCATGCAATGTCCTCGGCCAGCGCCCGCACATGACGCAGCCGCGTGCCCAGCGCCGCGATGGCTTCAGCGACATAGGCGCCGAACACCGCGCGGGCGGGGAAGTTGAGCGTACCGATGCGCGCGGCCGCGTCGGCCTCCAGCGCGCCGGAGGCTTCCAGCCAGTCGTTGAAATGGTCGGGCGCGTCGGGGACCAGCGACATGCGCGTCGCCGGCACGTTGACGCGGTGCTGGCGATCCGACGCGCTGTAGGCGAGGCCACGGCCGATCTCGGCGCGCGGTTCGATGATGACGATGTCGGCGAGGTCCGGCCGCTGGCGCAGCAGGTGCCAGGCGACGGCGGCGCCGGAAAAGCCGCCGCCGACGATCGCCACCGGGGTCTCGATCAAGGCGGTGTCCCGGCCGCGCCCGGCATCATCGGCCGCGCCGGGGGGCTGCGCGCCGGGCGGGACGGCGCTCACGACTGCGCCGCGCGCACCGGCGGGCGGTAATCATTGGCGATGGTCTCGCCGAAGGGGCCGGTATTCACCTTGCCGCTCGCCTGCGCAATGGAGTGGTTGAGCTTGAGGCGCGGCAGAACCAGCTCGGCCACGCGGTAGGCTTCCTCCAGATGGGGGTAGCCCGAGAAGATGAAGCTGTCGATGCCGAGATCGGCATATTCGCGAATGCGCGCCGCCACCGTCTCGCCCGAGCCGACCAGCGCGGTGCCGGCGCCGCCGCGCACCAGGCCGACGCCGGCCCACAGGTTGGGGCTGACTTCCAGCCCGTCGCGGCGCCCGCCATGCAGGGCGGACATGCGGGCCTGGCCGACCGAATCGAGGCGCGAGAACACCTTCTGCGCGGCGGCGATGGTGTCGTCGTCGAGATAACGGATGAGGTCCTCCGCCGCCTCCCACGCCTTGGCGTCGGTCTCGCGGGCGATGACGTGCAGGCGGATGCCGAAGGAGACCGTGCGGCCCTCGGCCTCGGCCAGCGCGCGCACCTGCCTGATCTTGGCCTCCACCGCCGCCGGCGGCTCGCCCCAGGTGAGGTACTTGTCGATATGTTCGGCCGCGACCTTGTTCGCCGCCTCGGAGGAGCCGCCGAAATAGAGCGCCGGGCCGCCCGCCTGCTGCGGCGGGAACAGCAGATGGGCGTCCTCGACCTTGATGTGCTTGCCGTAATAGGTGACGCGCTCGCCGGCCAGAAGGCGGCGATAGACGGCGAGGAACTCGTCCGTCACCTCGTAGCGCTCGTCATGGTTGAGGAAGATGCCGTCGCCGGCATTCTCCACCGGATCGCCGCCGGTGACGATGTTGATGAGCAGCCGGCCGTTGGAAATGCGATCGAGCGTCGCGGTCATGCGGCCATAGAGGGTGGGCGAGGCAAGGCCCGGACGCACCGCCACCAGGTAGCGCAGATTCGTGGTCACCGGGGCGAGGGCCGAGGCGACGAGCCATGAATCCTCGCAGCTCCTGCCGGTCGGAATCAGCACCCCGTAATAGCCGAGCCGATCGGCCGCCTGCGCGATCTGGCGCAGATAGTCGATATCGACCTCGCGCGCGCCGAGGCCGGTGCCCAGATAGCGCCCGTCGCCATGGGTGGGCAGGAACCACAGGACATTCAGGCCGTCGCCGGTGGCGGCGGGTTGGGAGGCGCCGGGGTGAGACATGGTGTTTTCCCTATTCTGCGGCGACCGGACGTGTCGCGGGGTGGCTCGCCGGTCTGAGGACGTTCAGGATCTGGCGCTTGAGCGCCTCGATATCGGGTTAGCCGGGCTGGCGCGGGCGGTCCGCTGCGACCTGCAGGATCGCGGCGACCCGGCCGGGATGGGGCTGCATGACGACGACGCGGTCGGCGAGGGTCAGCGCCTCGTCGATGTCATGGGTGACCAGCACCAGGGTCGGGCGGGCATCGTCCCACAGCGCGAGCAGGTGCTGCTGCAGGTCGGCGCGGGTGAAGGCGTCGAGGGCGGAAAAGGGCTCGTCGAGCAGGAGCACCCGCGGGCGGGTGACAAGCGCGCGGGCCAGCGCGACGCGCTGCGCCTGACCTCCGGAGAGCTCGCGCGGCCAGCGTGTGCCATGGCCGGGCAGGCCGATGCGCTCCAGCGCCGCCGCGACCCGTGCCTCGCGCGCGGCACGCGAAAGATACGCGAGCCCGAAGCCGATATTCTGCTCCACGGTGAGCCAGGCGAGCAGGCGCGGGTCCTGAAAGACGATGCCGACCGCCGGGTGCGGGGCGGTGATGACCTCGCCATCCACCTCGACGCGCCCGGCGCTCGGCCGGTCCAGCCCGGCGACGAGGCGCAGCAGCGTGCTCTTGCCGCAGCCCGAGCCGCCGACGATGGCGAGGATCTCGCCGGCTTCGACGCTCAGCGTCAGATGGGCGAGGGCCTGCGTGCCGGTCGCGTAGGTCTTGGCGATGTGGTCGAGGCGCAGCATGGTTCAGCCCTCGCCCTGCGCGCGCTGGGCGGTGTCTTCCCAGCGCAGGAACGGGCCGCTCGCGGCGACCAGAAGCGCATCGGTCAGCTTGCCGAGGACCGCGAAGACCACGATGGCGGCGACGATCTGCGCCGGCTTGCCGAGCTGCTGGCCATCGACCAGCAGATAGCCGAGCCCCTCGGACGCGCCCATGAACTCGGCGGCGACGACGAACATCCAGCCGAGCCCGAGCCCGGAGCGCAGGGCAACGACGTAGTGCGGCAGCACCGCCGGCAGCAGGATGCGGCGGGCGAGCTGGAGGCGGGTGAGCCGAAAGCTGCGGCCGACCTCGATGATCTTGCGGTCGACCGAGAGAATGGCGCCGAGCGTGCCGAGATAGACCGGAAAGGCAACGCCGACGGCGATCAGCGTCACCTTGGACGCTTCGAAAATGCCGAGCCACAGGATGAACAGCGGCACCCAGGCGATGGAGGGAATGGCGCGCAGGCCCTGAAGCGTGGGGTCGAGCAGCGCGCGGGCGAGCCCCGAGGCGCCGGCCAGCGCCCCGAGCAGCGTGCCGGCGGCCACGCCCAGCGCGAAGCCGGCGGCGACGCGGGCCAGGGTGGCGCGGATGTGAAGGGCGAGATCGCCGCCGCGGGCGAGTTCGGCGAGCGTCGCGAGAATGGCGCTGGGGGCCGGCACGAGGCGCCCCTGCGCCAGGCCGGAACGGACGGCGAGCTCCCACGCCAGCGCGGCGCCGAGCGGCAGAGCGAGACCGAGTAGCGCCCGCTGCCAGCCCCGCAGGCCGCGCACGCGCCGCTCGACGGGCGACGCCGCGAGGGGCGTCTCGATGATGCCGTCCGCCGCGCTCATCTCACGGCCCCGGCGGCAGGTAGCGGGAATCGATCAGCACATCCACCGTGCCGGGCACGTCGACGCCGGCGGCGACGACGCCCGACTGCTGCAGCGCCTTGCCCGCGGCGGTGATGGTCTGCTTCTGCGCCTCGCCGATGGGCCCGTGGGTCAGGTCGGTGCGCTCGAGCTGGCGGGCGATGACCGGGGCGGGGAGCTTGGTCGCGCCTTCGAGCAGCGCGGCCAGTTCCTTCGGGTTCGCGACCGCCCATTTACGCGCCTTCTCGTAGGCGGCGAGAACACGCTTGACGATCTCCGGGTTCTCCTGCGCGAAGGCCTCGCGCACATTCAGCACGCCCCAGCTATTGGCGGCGGGGTCGCGGAAGAACAGCACCGCCCCGTCCTCCAGCTCGGCCGAGGCCATGATGGGGTCGAGCCCGGCCCACGCGTCGACATCGCCGCGCGTGAGCGCGAGGCGGCCATCGGCGTGCTGGAGCAGCACGAAGCGGACATCCTTGTCGGTGAGGCCGTTCGCGGCGAGCGCGCGGATGAGGAAGATGTGCGGATCGGTGCCGCGGGTGACGGCGACGCTCTTGCCCTTGAGATCGGCGACCTTGGTGATGCCGCTGTCCTTGCGCGTCACCAGCGCGGTCCACTCCGGCCGCGAATAGACATAGACCGACTTGATCGGGTTGCCGTTGATGCGTCCGACCAGCGCCGCCGCGCCGGCCGTGGACCCGAAATCCAGCGAGCCCGCGTTGAGGAATTCCAGCGCCTTGTTGGAGCCGGCCGACTGCACCCAGCGGATGGCGATGCCGTCCCTGGCGAACTCCTCCTCCAGGAACTTCTTGTCCTTCAGCACGATCGACACCGGGCTGTAGGTCGCCCAGTCGACGCGGATCTCGGTCGGCGGCGCGGCCTGGGCGGGAGCGGCGGCAAAGCCGCACAGCGTCAGCGTGCCGGCAACCGCGCCAGCGGCGAGGACGGCAAGCGAGCGCCGGGTGAAAGGCCGGCGGAAGGCGTCGGTCATGGGGGCGGCTCCGATCATATATCTATATTTTCGATAGACTAATGGCTTGAGCCGTGCAAGAGGTGTGTGAACGACGCGCCGGTGACCGCGGCCGCCCGCTACGGGCGCGCAGGGCCGCCCCGCACAGGGCCGGCTATCGAGGAAGATGCGCATGAGCACGCCGACCATCGGCACGCCGACCATCGGGACGCGGGTCACCGGCTCGCAGACGGTCACGGCGCGCGGCCACCGGCTCACCGGCGTCGATGCCTTCGCCGTCTGCCGGGCACGACCACTGGCCGCCGGCGCCCGTCTCGCCGGGCGCGATTTCAGCGAGGGCATGGTCGCCGCCGGTCCTGCCGAACAGCGTGTCGGGCGGCTGGTCGGAAAAGCCGTCCACGCGCTCGGCGCGCGCCGGCAGACGCATCATTCCGCCATCGGAAAGGCCGCCTGATGTCGCTGGCAGAACGTTCGGCGCGCCCGCGCGGCGCCGACTTTGGTCCCACGGCAACCGGCCGCCGTGCCGCCGCCGTGCCGGCCGGGTCTCGCGCCCGGCTGCTGCGCCTCGAGGCCCGGCTTGCCGGCTGGCTCCTGCCGGCACTGCTCGTCATCGCCTGGGAAGTGCTGGCGCGCTTGGGCTACATCGCGCCGAACGTGCTGCCCGCGCCCTCCGCCGTCGCGCTGGCCGGCTGGCAGGCGCTGAAGTCGGGCGAACTCCTCCACCACATGGCGGTGAGCACCGCGCGCGCCTTCGCCGGGCTGGCGGTCGGCGGGTTGATCGGGCTCGTCTTCGGCATCGCCAACGGCCTCTCCGGCGTGTCGCGGCGCTATACCGACACGACGCTGCAGATGGTGCGCAATGTGCCTCACCTGGCGCTGATCCCGCTGGTCATCCTGTGGTTCGGCATCGACGAGGAGGCGAAGCTGTTCCTCGTCGCGCTCGGGGTGTTTTTCCCGATCTATATCAACACGCTGCATGGCGTGCGCACGGTCGATCCGCAGCTCATCGAGATGGGCCGGGTCTATGGCATGGGCCCACTGACCCTGTTCCGGAAGGTGATCCTGCCCGGCGCGCTGCCCTCCATCTTCGTCGGGCTGCGCTTCGCGCTCGGCATCATGTGGCTGACGCTGATCGTCGCCGAAACCATCGCCGCTTCCTCCGGTCTCGGCTACATGGCGATGCAGGCGCGCGAGTTCCTGCTGGTGGACGTCGTCGTGCTGGCCATCCTCATCTACGCGCTGCTCGGCAAGCTGGCGGATGTGCTGACCGCCGGGCTGGAGCATCTGTGCCTGCAATGGCACCCCGCCTTCCACACGCCGAAGAGCTGACGGGAGCGCTGCCCATGACCGCCGCCCCCGCATCCTGCGTCGCCCCGCCCTTCCGCACCCCGTCGCCGGCCGCCTCCCACGGGCTGGGTGTCCATGTCGAGCGCCTGTCGCGCCGCTTCGGCGAAAAGCGGGTGCTGGAGCGGCTCGACCTCGCCATTCCCGCCGGCCAGTTCGTCGCCGTCATCGGCAAGAGCGGTTGCGGCAAATCCACCCTGCTGCGGCTCATAGGCGGGCTGGACGAACCCTCGAGCGGCAGCATCGCCTTTGACGGCGGTGCCGACCGCGAGGCGATCCGGCTGATGTTCCAGGAGCCGCGCCTGCTGCCGTGGCAGCGCGTCGGCGCCAATGTCGAGGTCGGTTTGCCCCGGCGCACGCCGGCCGCCGAGCGAGCCGGGCGCGCCCGCGCCATTCTCGGCGAGGTTGGCTTGGCCGACCGGGTGGGCGAATGGCCGGCGGTGCTGTCCGGCGGCCAGAAGCAGCGTGTGGCGCTCGCCCGCGCGCTCGCCTCGCGACCGCGTCTGCTGGCGCTCGACGAACCGCTCGGCGCCCTCGATGCGCTGACCCGGATCGAGATGCAGGGGCTGATCGAGCGCATCTGGCTGGAGCAGCGCTTCACCGCCCTGCTCGTCACCCACGACGTCGCCGAGGCGCTGGCGCTGGCCGACCGCGTGATCCTGATCGACCAGGGGCGCATCGCCTTCGACCTCGACGTGCCGCTGCCGCGCCCGCGCCGGCGCGGTTCGGCCGAACTCGCGGCGCTGGAAGAGCGCCTCCTCTCCCACCTCTTCGCCGGCTGACAAAGGAATCCTCATGACCCGCCTGTCCCGTCGCTCCGTGCTTGCCGGCGCCGCCGGCCTCTCCGCGGGCCTTGCCGCCACCCTGTCCGCCCCGTCGCTGCGTCCGGCCCGTGCCGCCGCCGAGGTGCGCGTCGGCTTCCAGAAATACGGCACGCTGGTGCTGCTGAAAGGACGCGGCATCCTCGAGAAAAAGCTGGAGCCGCTCGGCATCGCCGTGAAATGGGCCGAGTTCGCCGCCGGGCCGCAGATGCTGGAGGCGCTGAACGCCGGCGCCATCGATATCGGCCAGACCGGCGAAGCGCCGCCGATCTTCGCCCAGGCGGCGAGCGACAACCTGGTCTATCTCGCCAATGAACCGCCCGCGCCCAAGGGCGAGGCGATCCTCGTGCCGAAGGACAGCCCGATCACCTCGGTGGCCGAGCTGAAGGGCAAGACGGTCGGCCTCAACAAGGGCTCGAACGTGCATTTCCTGCTGGTGAAGGCGCTGGAAAAGGCGGGCGTGCCCTATTCCGCCGTGACCACCAAGTTCCTGCCCCCCGCCGATGCGCGCGCGGCGTTCGAGAAGGGGGCGCTTGACGCCTGGGCGATCTGGGATCCGTTCCAGGCCGCCGCCGAGGTGGCGATCAAGGCGCGTACGCTCACGACCGCCGAGGGGATCGTGCCGAACTACCAATTCTACCTGGGTTCGCGCAGCTTCGCGAAGGCCAACCCGAAGGTGATCACCGCGCTGATCGCGGCGATCCGCGAGACCGACGACTGGATCCAGAAGGACCCCGCCGCCGCCGTGGCCGAACTCGCGCCCTCCACCGGCATTCCCGCGCCGATCCTGTCCATCGCGGTGGGGCGGCAGAGCTTCGGCGTCGCCCCGCTGACCGACAAGGTCATCGCCGACCAGCAGCTCGTGGCCGATACCTTCTTCGAGCTCGGCCTGCTGCCCCGGAAGATCGTGGTGGCCGACGCGGTGATCAGCGCCGCGGGCTGACCGCCCCGTGCCGCTCGGGGAGGGTGCCGCTGCCGGAGTGGCACCGCCGCGAGACGCTGCTTCGAGCGGTCGGCAGGCGCCGTCCCTCGATCAGGCCGCCGCCGCAGCAACCCGGGGCGGCTTCACGCCGATGTGGGAAGCGTCGTGGTGCTTGCCATGACAGGAAAGGGCTCCGCCGCGCGGCAAGGTCGGACGCGGACGGCGCCTGGCGTGATCAGGCTTCCTGCCCCCAACGCTGCACGGTCAGCCGGTTGAGCGTCGCGAAGACGAGGCTTTCGACGGCCAACCCGATCAGGATAACGGCAAGAAGGCCGGCGAAGACGTTGGCGGTCTCGAGCTGCGATCGGTTCACGAAGATGAACCAGCCGAGCCCGCCCTCGCGCGCACTGGCGCCGAACACCATCTCCGCCGCGATCAGCGTGCGCCAGGCGAAGGCCCAGCCAAGCCGCAGGCCCGACAGGACTGAGGGCAGGGCGGCGGGAACGAGCAGGTAGATCACATAGGAGGGGCCGGTGAGTCCCATGTTCCGCCCGGCCATGCGCAGGGTCGGCGGCACGGCGCGAAAGCCCGCATGGCAGGCGAGCGCCAGCGGCCAGAGCACCGAATGCACGATGACGAAGACGAGGCTCGATGCGCCGACGCCGAACCAAAGCAGGGCCACGGGCAGGAGGGCGATGGCGGGCAGCGGGTTGAACATGGCGGTGAGCAGCCCCAGCAGGCTCTCTCCCCAGCGGCTGAGCGCCGCCAGCGCGGTGATGAAAGCCGCCAGGACGATGCCGATGCCGTAGCCGCTCAGCAGGACGACCAGCGAGGCGCGCACCCGTTCCGGCAGTTCGCCGTTGCGCAGATTTTCCCACAATGCGGTGAGCGTCTCCAGGAAGCTCGGCAGCAGCAGGGAATTGCCCAGCCAGCGCGCGTATCCTTCCCAGAGCGCGGCGAGGGCGATGAGGATGATCAGCCGGCGGGCCGGTGCCCCGAGCACGAGCGGCGCACGGCGCGCGGTTGACGACAGGCTGGCCTCAGACATGAAGGGGAGCCTCGCGGCGTTGGGGAACGCGGATGGCCGCGGGCCCGTCGCGCAGGTCCGGTCCACCGTCCTCACCCGCGTCGGCCGGGCGAGCCGCGCCGAAAATGCGCTGCTGGATCTCGGTTTCGAACCGCCCGAACTCGGGCGTGCCGCGCCGGCGCGCCGCGTCCGGCACGACATATTCGGCGCCGATGCGGCCGGGATGTGGGGTCATCACCAGCACGCGCGTGCCCACATGCAGCGCCTCGTCAATGGCGTGGGTGACGAACAGGCAGGTTGCACCGGTTTCCTCGCACAGCGCCAGCAGCTCGTCCTGCATCCGTCGGCGGGAGAGCGCGTCGAGCGCGGCGAAGGGCTCGTCCATCAGCAGGATGGCCGGCTGCACGGCGAAGGCGCGGGCGATGGCGCAACGCTGCTTCATCCCGCCCGACAGCGTGTGAGGGTAGGCGTCCGCGAAGGCGCCGAGGCCGACACGCCCTGCCCAGTGGCGCGCCCGCTCCCAGGCGTCGGCGCGGCCGAGGCCGCGGGCCTTGCGCAAAGCGAAGGCGATGTTGCCCGCCACCGTGCGCCAGGGAAGCAGCTGATCGAATTCCTGGAACACCACCATGCGATCCGGCCCCGGCCCGCGCACCGGCGCGCCATGAAGCCGGATCGCGCCGGAACTCGGCCTGAGGAAGCCGCCGACCGCCCGCAGCAGGGTCGACTTGCCGCAGCCGGAGGGGCCGAGCAGGGCGAGGCGTTCGCCGGCGCCGATGGTGAAGGACACGTCCTCCACGGCGGTGACGGTGCCGGCGTCGGTCGGGTAGCGTAGCGTGACATGGTCCACCGCGAGCGGCGGCACGGATGCCGCCGGCCGGGTGTCATGCGCGAGCCCGCCCACAGGCTCAGCTGCCATCGCGGGCATGCAGGCCGGGCTGAAACAGCTCCTTCCAACCCGGCTTCTGCTTGATGAGGCCGATGCGGTACTCGAAATCGGCAAACACCTCGACCCGCTCGGGCACCGTGGTGAAGCGGATCTGCGGGTCGCGGATGATCGCCTCGACGAAAGCCGGATCGAGCTTGGATTTCTCGGCGGCGATATAGAGCGCGGCTGCTTCCTTCGGGTTGGCCTTGATCCAGTCGTTCGCCTCGTCCAGCGCGGCGACGAAAGCCTGCACGGTCCTGGGATTGTCCTGCGCGAATTTCTTGGTGCCGTAGACGACGTTGAAGGTGTGGGGGCCGCCCAGCACGTCATAGCTGTTCAGCACGGCATGGACCTTCTCGTTCGCGAGCTGCTGCTCGAAGAACGGCGGCGACGTGAAATGCGCGGTGATGCCGCCCGTGCCCGAGAGGATGGCCGCCGTCGCGTCCGGGTGCGGCAGGCTCACCGTCAGATGGTCCAGCTTGTCATACTGGCCGAAGGCCTTCTCGGCGGCGATCTGCAGCACGATCGGCTGGAAGCCGACCTTGACGGAGGGCAGGGCGATCCGGTCGGTATCGGTGAAGTCCTTGATGGTCTTCACCTTCGGGTTGTTCGTGGTCAGCACGTTCGGCATCGAGCCGAGCGCGGCGATGAGCACGATGTCGGTTTTGCCGCGCGTCTTGTCCCAGGTGAGGATCGCGGGGGCGACGCCCGCCGTGGCAAAGTCCAGTCCGCCGGAGATGAGCGAGTCGTTCATCGCCGCCGCGCCGGAGAGGCGCAGCCAGTCGACCTTGAGGTCCTTCACGCCGGCGGCGTCGGCGTGTTTCTCGATGAGGTTCTGCTCCTTGGCGACGATCAGCGGCAGATAGGCGATGCCGAATTGCTGCGCGATCCGCAACTGGCCGGTTTCCGCCCGCGCGGCCGGCATGATCGAGAGGCTCGCCGTTCCGCCGGCCAGCAAGGCGGCAGCCACGAGGATGGCGCGAAAGCGCATGGGAAGTCTCCGTGTCCGAGGTTGACAGACACTTGGCATAATAAGATATAAAGTCAATATACTATATATAGAGGCGTGGATGAGCGGCGGGTTCCTCTGGTACATCCCCAATGACGTGAAGGCCGGCCATCGCGGCGACACGATGGAGGGGGCCGCCGTCAGCCTGGACAGGTTGACGGAGCAGGCAAAAGCCATCGAGACGGCGGGCTGGGACGGGGCGTTGATCGGCACCGGCTGGGGGCGCCCCGACACCTTCACCGTGGGCGCGATGCTCGCCGCGCGCACCACCCGCTTTCAACCGCTGATCGCGATCCGTCCCGGCTACTGGCAGCCGGCGCAGTTCGCCAGCGCGGCGGCCACGCTGGATGAGCTTTCCGGCGGCCGCGCGCGGTTCAACATCGTCTCCGGCAAGGACAGTCTCGCCGCCTATGGCGACCGCGAAGGCGACGCCGCCCAGCGTTACGACCGCACGCGCGAGTTCATGCGGCTGGTCCGCCGGCTGTGGACCGAGGAGGACGTCACCTTCGCCGGCGATTATTTCCAGGTGGCGAACTCGACGGTGCAGCCGCGCCTCACCGTGCGCGGCGACCGGCGCCACCCGCGCTTCTATTTCGGCGGCGCGTCCGAGGCGGCCGAGCGCGTCGCGGCGACCGACGCGGATGTGCAGCTCTTCTGGGGTGAGACACGGGACGGCGTCGCCGAGCGGATCGAGCGGTTGACGCATCTCGCGCAAGCCCTCGACCGCGATCTGCCGCCGCTCGAATTCGGCCTGCGCATCACCACGCTGGTCCGCGAGACCAGCGCGCAGGCCTGGACCGATGCCGAGGCCAAGGTCGCGGAGATGGCCCGCACCGGCGGGGCAGGGTGGCAGGACCATCGGGGGCCGGTAGCCGCCGGCCAGCAGCGTCTGCTCGATCTCAACCGGCGCGGCGACGTTCTCGACGACAACCTCTACACCGCGCCGGGCAAGTTCGGCGGCGGCGGCGCCGGCACGACCTGGCTGGTCGGCTCGGCAGAGGAAGTCGCTGCCT
This sequence comes from Ancylobacter terrae, assembly GCF_045108345.1. NCBI lineage: Bacteria > Pseudomonadati > Pseudomonadota > Alphaproteobacteria > Hyphomicrobiales > Xanthobacteraceae > Ancylobacter > Ancylobacter terrae. The sequence continues at coordinate 2,369,271 of NZ_JBJGXH010000001.1, read as the reverse complement.
CGCTGCGCCGATATGCCGAACTGGGCATCTCCCAGTTCATCCTGTCCGACACGCCTTACCTGACGGAGATCAAGCGTCAGGGCGACATCCTGCTGCCACTGCTGCGGTGATCGGGCGCTTCACGGCGCTGCCGCCGCCCGGAGCATGTGCCGCGCCTCGGGCTTGAGGTGGTGCCGCGCCGTCCGACCGGTCGTCGCCTGAAGGAGCGGACCGTCTTCACGTTCGCGCGGGCATCCGCCACGGCGGTCCGGAAAACCACCGTGAGACGCGGGCAGTCCCTCAGAATTGGATAGATCGAACGCATGTTTCTATTGACATGCGCCCTAGTCAGTTCAGAATAGTACAATCAAGTTTCATATATAGCAACAAACGATCAATCATGTCAACAAGAGATGTCGACTCCGCGACCGCTCCGTCTCCGGCCAGCCGGCGGACCCGTCTCGTCCATGCGGGCCGCCATCCCGAGCAGTTCGGCGGCGCTGTGAACACGCCCGTCGTTCGGACGTCGACCGTTCTGTATCCCGACCTCGCCGCCTATGAGGACTCGCGGGCCCACAAGTTCGGTTCGCTGCGCTACGGCCGCTACGGCACCCAGACCGCCTTCGCGCTGCAGGAGGCGATGACCGAGCTGGAAGGGGCCGCGGGCGCGGTGCTCTACCCCTCCGGCCTTGCCGCCATATCGAGCGTGCTGCGCGCGCTTCTGGCGCCGGGCGACCATCTGCTGATGGTGGACAGCGTCTATGGCCCAGCCCGCCAGTTCTGCGACGGGGCGCTGCGGCGGGCGGGGGTCGAGACCACCTACTTCGATCCCGCCATCGGTGGCGGCATCGCCGATCTGCTGCGGCCGCGGACCCGTGTCGTCTACGGCGAATCGCCCGGCAGCCTCACCTTCGAGGTTCAGGATCTGCCCGCGATCGCGCAGGCCTGCCGCCGATCGGGTGCCTTGCTCGTCGTCGACAACACCTGGGCGAGCCCGCTCTTCCATCGTCCCCTGGAGCTCGGGGCGGATGTCTCCATCAGCGCGGCGACGAAATACGTCGTCGGCCATTCCGATGCCATGCTCGGCGTCGCGGCGACAAATGAGCGGGCGCTCGATGCGGTGCGGGCAGGGGCCGCCGCCGACGGCCTGCTCGCGGGGCCGGACGATTGCTGGCTCGCCTTGCGTGGCCTGCGCTCGATGGGCGCGCGGCTGCGCCAGCACGAGGAAAGCGCGTTGTTCGTGGCGCACTGGCTGGCGCGGCATCCGGCCGTCCGCCGCGTGCTCTATCCCGCTTTGCCGGGCGATCCCTCGCATGAGCTGTGGAAGCGCGATTTCTCGGGCGCGAGCGGCCTGTTCAGCTTCGAACTGGCGCGGCCCGACCCGGATCGCCTGCGGGTCTTCATCGACGGTCTGGCGCTCTTCGGCATCGGGTCGAGCTGGGGAGGCTTCGAGAGTCTCGTCCTGCCGGCCAAGCCGGTGCGCACGGCCTCGCACCTGCCGGTCGAGGGAGCGCTGGTGCGCCTCCATATCGGGCTGGAGGATCCGAACGATCTCGTCGGGGACCTCGCACGCGCGCTCGACGCCGCCTATCCCGATCCCCATCAACAAGGAGCGTAGACCGTGAGCCATGACACTGTCGAAGGTCTCGTCGCGGAAGCGCGGGCGGTCGTCGGCGAGACGCCGATCGATCGTGCGAAGCTGGACCGGCTGCTCGGGCTTGTCCGCCGTGCCGCCGAGTTGCCCGGCCGCTGGAGCGCGGAGGCCTATCCCGATCCGGCGCCCGACGAGCAGCAGGCGCGCTACCTCATATCCACCGACCCGGACGACAGCTTCACGCTCTATCTGAACGTGATGCGGCCGGGAAAGCGCATACCGCCCCACAATCACACCACCTGGGCCTGTGTGGCCGCGGTCGAGGGCAGCGAGTTCAACGCCGTCTATGAGCGGCTGGACGGTGGAACGGGTGCGGGACCCGCGCAGTTGAAGAGACTGCGCGAAGTCGAGGTGCGTCCCGGCACGGGCATCGCGCTGATGCCCGACGACATCCATTCCGTCGAGATCCGGGGCGACACCATCATCCGCCACCTCCATTTCTACGGCAAGGCGCTGGAAACGCTGGGCGAACGCCTGATGTTCGATCTCGACGCCGGCGAGGCGTGGCCGATGCCCATCGGCGTCAGGACCAAGCGGTAGGCCCATGTCGCGCGTGGCTTCCATCGATCCCTTCACATTGGGGACCTGGCTCGCCAGCGATGGCGAACTCGCCCTGCTCGACGTGCGCGAGGCCGGCGAGTTCGCCGCGGGGCATGCGCTGTTCGCTTCCAGCCTGCCGCTTGGCCGGCTGGAAGCGCGCATCGCCGCGCTGGTGCCGAACCCGGAGTGCCGCGTGGTCTTCATGGACGACGGAGCCTCCGGTCGCGCCGCGCGGGCGGCGGAAATAGCGGGCGCGCTCGGCTACCGGAACATCAGCGTGCTCGACGGCGGCACCGCCGCCTGGGCCGACGCGGGCAGGGAGCTGTTCGAGGGGGTTTTCGTCCCGAGCAAAGCCTTCGGCGAGATGGTCGAGGAGGCTTTTCACGTTCCCCATATCGACGCGCACGAGCTTCGGGCGTGGCAGGAGCAGGGCAGGCCCGTGCTGCTGCTGGACGGCCGCCCGCTCGACGAGCACCGGCGCATGAACATCCCCGGCAGCGTCTGCCTTCCGAATGGCGAACTCGCCTATCGCCTCGGCGAGGTGCTGCCGCCGCCCGACGTTCCGATCGTGGTGCATTGCGCGGGCCGGACGCGCTCGATCATCGGCGCCCAGATCCTGCGCGATCTCGGCGTGCCCAACCCGGTGTTCGCGCTGCGCAACGGGACGCAGGGCTGGACGCTGGCGGGCCTCACGCTCGAACATGGCTCGTCCCGCATGGCGCAGGCGGCCCCGTCCGCGCAGGCCCGCCTCACCATGCGCGGGCAGGCCCGTGCGCTCGCCCAGACATGGGGCGTTCCCTTGGTCGACGAGAACACGCTCGCCGCCTGGACCGGCTCGACGGAACGCACGACCTATTGCCTCGACGTCCGCAGCCAGCCCGAATTCGCCGCGGGTCACATCGCCGGCTTCGTCCACGCGCCCGGGGGGCAACTGGTGCAGTCCACCGACGAGTGGGCGGCGGTCCGCGGGGCCCGGATCGTGCTCGCCGACGACACCGGGCTGCGCGCCGTGGTGGTGGCGCGCTGGCTGCGGCTGATGGGATGGGAGTGCGTTGTACTGGACGCGGATGCCGATCGCTGGCCGACCCTGTCGGTGCCGCGGTTTGCCGTTGCGGTTCCCTCCGCTCCGCCGGACGCCGCGCGCCCGATACCCGGATCGGCCTTTATGATCGATACGCGCTCCTCCATGGCACACCGTGCCGGCCATCCCGAGGGCGCCCGCTGGCTGCTGCGATGGCAATTGCCGGAGGCGACGGCGGGCATCGGGCGCGACCGGCCCGTGGTGCTGGTCGGCGACGACGAGGCGCTGCTCGGGGTTTTCGCGCAGGAGCTGCGCGATATCGGTTTCGCCGACATCGGCGCGCTTCGCGGCGGCGCGGAGAGCTGGGCCGATGCCGGCCTCGCCCTGGAGACGACGCCGATGACCCCGTCCGACGGGCGGGCTCTCGACTTCGTGTTCTTTACGCATGACCGGCACAGCGGCAATCTCGACGCCGCGCGCGCCTACCTCGCCTGGGAGACCGGGCTGGTCGCCCGCCTGAGCCCCGACGAGCGCAGCCAGTTTCGGCTGCCCGATCATCAGGCAGAGCGTTAATCTATAAAAATAGTAGACTGAATTCGCAGCCTAGAGTACGAAATCACATTAATTATGAAACAATGTTGCATTATATGCAACTAACGAAGGATGAGCCTGATGCATATCGGATTCAAGCTTTCCCTGGCTGCCGCCATTGCCGCTCTCGGTCTCGGCGCGCTGCCGGCTTCCGCTGCCGATCCCATCCTCCTCGGCCTCAGCGGCCCGCAGAGCGGGGGCGCCGCCTATCTCGGCCAGCACCAGAAATGGGGTGCCGAACTGGCGATCGAGGAGCTGAACAAGGCCGGCGGCGTGCTCGGCCGTCCCATCGTTCTCTCGGTGCAGGACAATCAGTGCAACCCGACGCAGGGCGCGGCCAGCGCCGAACAGCTGATCGCGGTCGGCAAGGTGTCGGCCATCGTGGGCGGGCTGTGCAGCTCGGCGACCCTCAGCATTCTGCCGATCGTCGAGAAGGCCGGCATCCCGCTGGTCGTGGAAACCGCGACCTCGCCGAAGATCACCGAGCTGTCCGGCGTGGGCGGCAACAAATGGAGCTTCCGCATCAACCCGTCGGACGCCGAGCTTGCGGTCGGTCTCGCGCGCTATCTCATCGCCGAAGGCAAGATTAAGAAGGTCGCCTTCGTCGGCGAGGATACCGACTATGGACGCGGCGGCCATGCCGCGCTCGGCAAGGTTCTGGCGCAGAACGGCATCGAGCTCGGCAAGGGTGACTTCATCGCCCGCGACACGCAGGACTTCTCCGCCATCCTCACCCGCCTCGCCAGCGAGCGTCCGGGCGCCATCGCGCTGTATCTCAACGGCGCGGACGAATTGAACTTCCTGCGCCAGTATCGTGCCGCGCGGCTCGATATTCCGCTCACCGGCCGGGTCGAGTTCTCCGAACTTCAGGAGCGCATCGTCGAGAGCGGCGCCATCAACGGAGCGACCAGCGTCTATCCCTATTCCGATCTGATCACGGCCGGCGGCAACGCGGCTTTCGTCGAGGCCTTCCGCAAGAAGTTCGGCGAGGTGCCGAACGCCCAGAGCTTCCAGTCCTATACGGCGTTCAAGCTGCTGGCGGATGCGATCACCCGCGCCGGCTCCAGCGAGCCCGCCAAGATCCGCGACGCGCTCGCGACCTCGGATTTCAAGACCATTCTCGGCGACCAGCTGAAATTCGACGCCAACCATCAGGCCCACCCTTCGGCCGTGATCCTGCGCGTCGAGAATGGCAAGGTCGCGGTGAAGGGCCTGTTCGGCACCTGAGACCTCGTTGCTGGTCCTGACGGGAGGATTCTCCGTTGATCGCCACCCTCATCCTGAACGGTCTGATCATGGGCGCGATATACGCCCTGATAGGCGTCGGCCTGTCCCTGATCTTCGGGGTCCTCGAAATCGTCAACTTCGCCCATGGCCAGATCTATGCGCTCGGCGCGCTGGCCATGGCGCTCCTCGTCGCCCATTTCGGCCTGGGCTACTTTCCAGCCGCGCTGATCGCCATGCTGGCGGTCGCCGCGGTCGGGTATGTGCTCTACGTCCTCACGCTGCGGTTCATCCGCAAGGGTGAGTTCGAGCGCGGCATCATCCTCACCCTCGGCATCGCCATCGTGCTGCAGAACGGCGTTCTCTACTTTTTCGGCGCGACGCCGCGCATCATCGACACCGAATACAACTTCGTCGATCTCGAATTCCTGGGCTTCCGGGTGGAGCTCGTGAAAGCGCTGGCGGTCGCCTTCGCGGTCGTCGCCATCCTGTCGCTGCACCTCGTCCTCACCCGGACCCGCTTCGGGCTCGCCATTCGCGCGCTGGCCCAGAACCGGGAAGCCGCGCTGGTGGTCGGCATCCGGCCCGTCGTGGTGGCCGGCTACGCGGTGGTCATCGGCATGGGGCTGGCGGGGCTGGCGGGGGCGGCGCTCGCCCCGGTCTTCACCGTCCACCCGATGATGGGCGCGCCGATCCTGTTCAAGGCCTTCGCCATCGTCATCATCGGCGGGCTCGGGCATCTGCCCGGCGCGGTGGTGGCCAGCCTGATCATCGGAGTGGCGGAGAGCCTCGCCGGCGGTTTCGGCTCGGCCTCGCTGCAGGACGCGGCGGTGTTCCTCGTCATGATCGCCATGCTCCAGATCAGCCCGATGGGTCTGTTCGGCCGGGGAGCGCGCATATGATCGCCGCCTCCACCCGCTCCGCCACGCGCCTGTCGGCCGCCGGCGGCATCCTCGCCGGGGCGGTACTGCTCACGCTGCCGCTGTGGTCGCCCTCGAGCTATGTCACCGGCGTCGCCACGCTGGCGCTGTTTTTCGCCGTCGCCAGCACCGGCCTCAACGTCGTCTACGGCTATGCCGGGCTGCTGTCCTTCGCGCAGGTGGGTTTCTGGGGGCTGGGCGCCTATGCGGCCGCCCTGCTGGTCACCGATGCGGGACTGTCGGTCTGGACCGCCACGCTGGCGGCCGGGGCGATCTGCGTGCTGGCGGCCCTGCTCGGCGGGCTCGCCGCCCTGCGCGTCTCGCGCGATGCCTTCGTCGTCGTTACGCTCAGCTTCAGCCTGCTGCTGCAGCTGCTGGCGCGGAGCTGGACCACCGTCACGCGCGGACCGATGGGCATACCGGGACTGCCATCGCCCACCCTGCATATTCCCGGCGTCGGCACGCTGGACGGCAGCCGGTCCGAGGATTTCTACTGGATCGCGCTGGCCTTCTCCGCCGTCGTGCTCGGCCTGACCTGGCGGCTGCTCCGCTCGCGCATCGGCCGCGCCTTCGTGGCGGCGAACCTCGACGAGCATCTCGCGAGGTCCCAGGGGCTCTCGGCGCGCCGCCTGCAACTCGCCGCGTTCGCGCTGTCGGCCGGTATCGGCGGTCTCGCCGGCGGGCTCTACATCTTCAAGCTCGGCATCGTCGATCCCGGTATCTTCGATATCTACTACGCACAGATGATGCTCATGATCGTCATCGTCGGCGGGGCCGGATACTTCTGGTGCGTCATCGCCATGAGCTTCGTCTTCGCGGCGCTTCCCGAGCTGCTGCGCCTGGCGCCCGAACTCAGGATGGTCCTGTTCGGCCTGCTGCTGATCGTCACCATCCAGTTCCTGCCGCAGGGCCTCGGCGGCCTCATCGAGCAGCGTCGCCATCGCCGCCTGCGGAGGTTCGAGACATGAGCCGGGACGAAACGCTTCTTGCGGTCCGCTCGCTCGCCAAGGCCTTCGCCGGCGTGCGCGCGGTCGACGACGTGTCCTTCACCGTGAACCGCGGCGAGATCGTCGGGCTGATCGGTCCGAACGGCTCGGGAAAGAGCACGACGATCGACTGCATCACCCGTTTCACGCTCGCGGACCGGGGATCGGTTCTGCTCGACGGCGCGGACCTGTCTTCGGCGTCGCCGGAGGACGTCGCCCGCGCCGGGCTGGTGCGCACCTTCCAGAACGTGCGGGTCTATGACCGCCTCACGCTGATCGAGAACGCGCTGATCGCCCGGCAGAGCTACGATCGCGTCGGCTGGTGGCAGAGCTTCCTGGGCGGCGGTGCCGCGCGCCGGGCGGAGTTGCGGGCGGCCGAGCGCGCCCGCGAGCTGATCGAGCTGGTCGGGCTCGGCGCGGTGGCGACCTTTCCGGCCAGCTTCCTGTCCTATGGCCAGAAGAAGCTGCTGGCGCTCGCCATGGCACTGATGAGCGATCCTAAGGTCATCATCCTCGACGAGCCGCTGGCGGGAGTGAATCCCACCGTCATCCGGCGGGTGGCCGGCCTGATCGACCAGCTGAACCGGCAGGGCCAGACCTTCGTCATCGTCGAACACAACGTCCAGTTCATCATGGATCACTGTCACAAGGTCGTCGTCATGGAACAGGGCGCCAAGATCGCGGAAGGCCCTCCGGCCATCATCCGCGAGGACGAGCGCGTGCTCGACGCCTATCTCGGCAAGGCCGACGCCATTGCCATGGAGCTGGCCTTCCATGGATAGAAAAGCGATCGCGCTCGACATCGAGGACTGGTCGGCCGGCTATCTCGACCAGCCGATCGTCCGCAACGTCTCCGCCCGCTTCGAGACGGGAACGGTGACGAGCCTCATCGGCGGCAACGGCGCGGGCAAGTCGACGTTGCTGAAGTCGATCTTCGGCCTCAACAAGCGCTTCGGCGGCAGCATGACCTTCGAGGGGCGGCCGGTCCATGGCCTCGCGCCGGCGGACAGGCTGAGGGCGGGCATCGGCATCGTGCCGCAGGGGCGCTGCAACTTTCCGCTGCTCAGCGTCGCCGAGAATCTCGAGATGGGCGCCTACCTCCTGCCGCGCCGGGCGGCGGACGCGGCGATCGAGCGCGTCACGGCGCTGTTTCCGCTGCTGCGGCGCAAATGGCGGGAACTCGCCGGCAATCTCAGCGGCGGCGAGCAGCAGATCCTGGAGACCGCGATGGTGCTGGAGAGCGCCCCGCGCCTGCTGCTGCTCGACGAGCCCTCGCTCGGCCTGTCGCCGAAGATGCAGGCGGAAGTCTTCGAGACCGTCGATTCCATCCGCAAGGAAGGCGTGACGGTGGTGATGGCCGAGCAGAACGTCTTCGGCTCGCTGATGATCTCCGACCGGGCCATCGTGCTGGAACTCGGCCGGATCTTCGCCGACGGGCCGGCCCGCGAACTGATGCACGACAGCCGTATCAAGGCCGCCTTTCTCGGCGGCACGCCCATGGAAGAGGACGCCGCGTGAGCACATCGCCGACCATCATCCCCGCCCGCCGCGGCATCGCCGTCGCGCTCCGCCGCGGCCAGACGTTCAAGATATCGAACCCCCACGGTTCGCAGGTGCTGGACACCTGGGCCTTCATGGCCGGCGACATGGCCGAGTACATGTCGATGGAACATACGCGCTCGGCCACGAGCCGCATCATTCCGGGCGTCGGCGACACCTATGTCAGCAACAGGTTCACCCCGATGCTCACCGTGCTCGAGGACACCTCGCCCGGCGTGCACGACACGCTGATGTGCTGTTGCAGCGCGAAGACCTATGAACGCCTGAAGTTCAAAGGCTATCACGACAACTGCCACGACAATTTCCACGCGGCGCTCGCTTCGGTCGGCGTGTCGTCGCCCTTCACGCCGGGACCGCTCAACCTGTTCATGAACTTTCCCGTCTCGGCCGAGGGCATCATCACCCGCGAGCCGCCGGCCTCCCGTCCTGGCGACCACGTGCTGTTTGCCGTCGAGGCCGATCTGCTGGTGGTCATCTCGGCATGCCCGCAGGACATCCAGACCGTGAACGGGCTGGGAAAGATGCCCACCGATGCCGCTTACGAGATAATCGAATGATCCAACGGCTCGAATCAACGCAGGCATTATGAAGACGCTCGACACCGCATTGAAACTGCTCCGGCTTTTCGACACCGACGAGCAAACGCTCTCGGTGACGGAGATTGCCGAGGCATCGGGGCTGCCCAAGAGCAAGGTCTCCCGGTTGCTGGCGGTGTTCCGCACCAACGGTTTTCTCGAGCAGGACGAGCTGACCCGGCGCTACCGCATCGGCCTTGCGGCCTTCGAGCTGGGCTCGAACTACGTGAAGTCGCAGCCGATCGCCCATGAGGCGCTGCCGGTGATGCGGCAGATCGTGGAGCAGACCGGCCATTCCACCACGCTGACGGTGATGCGCGGCGAACTCGTCCTGCATCTGCTGGCGGTGGAGGGGCCTCATTACATCGACGGGCGCTGGCGCGTCGGCAACCGGCTGCCCTATTTCGCGACCTCCGCCGGCAAGGTGCTGGTCGCCGGCATGGACCCGGAACTGATCGCCGGCTTCATCGCCCGGCATCCGCCGACCGCGATCACCCCGGCGACGGTCACCGACCCCGAGGCGTTGCGCCGGCAGCTTGCGGAAGTGCGCCGCGCGGGCATGTCGATCACGCGCGGGGAAAGCGCGCCGGGCCTCGCCGCCATCGCCGTGCCCGTGCTCGGCCGCTTCGCCCAGACGGTCGCGGCGCTCGGCCTCGTCATTCCGGATCGCCTGTTCGATACGGCCGAAGTCCCATCGCTCGTCGCTCTGCTGCATACCGAGGGGCGCAGGCTGTCGATCAAATGCGGCGCGGCGGACTATCCCTATTCCCCGCCGCCCGACAGGAGCGCGCCTGCGCCGAGGCACATCGCCTGAGGCGGACGGCGCATTGGATAACCGGCTCGAAGCGGAGTGACCGAGCCGGCAGGAAAGCGCAGGAAATGCGCGCATAATCGGGACGGAGTTGCATATGTTGAAACAGGGCACAGTCATTCGGGCCGCCAGTGCCGGCTCGGCAGAGGTCGAGCGCGGAGCGATCGAGATCGGCACCCTGGCGAGCGGCCGGCCCGTTCAGGTGCCCTACATGCTCCGCCGGGGCCGGCAGCCCGGGCCATGCCTGTGGGTGAACGGGGCGGTGCATGGCGACGAGATCAACGGCGTGTTCGCCGCGCAGCGGTTCTTCGAGCGCGTCCGCACCGCCGATCTCGCCGGCACGGTGGTGGTCACGCCGGTGTCGAACGTGCTGGCCTTCGACGAGCGGCGCAAGACCACCGCCATCGACGGCATAGACATGGACCAGAGCTTTCCCGGCCGCGCCGACGGCTTTGCCACGGAACGTCTGGCGGCCAAGCTGTTCGAACGCTTCGGCGGCGAGGCCGACGTCACCGTGAACATTCATACGCTCGGCACGCCGTTCACCGCGCTTCCCTACGCCGTCTACAAGGTTCATCCGAACGGGAGCGTGCCGGAAAGCCGCCTGCTCTCCCTCATTTCCTGCTTCGAGCCGACGGTGGCCTGCCGCATGCCGGTGAGCGGGGCGGGGGGGGAATTGCCCGGCAACATCGCCGGGGCGCTGGATTATCAGATGCTCGCCCGCGGCAAGGCAGCGTTCATGGTGGAACTGGGCTCGGGGGGATGCCTGGACGAGGCCGCGGTGGAGCAGGGCGTGCGCGGGCTCGCGCGCCTCGCCGCCCGGCTAGGCATGATCGAGAAGCACAGCGTGGGGCAAGGCGCGCCGCGTCTTCGCCGGGTGACCGCCCGCGCGCACAAGCTGGCCGCGAGCGGCGGTCTGTTCGAGCCGCTGGCGACACCGGGAACCGTGCTGCCGGCCGGCGCGCCGCTCGGGCGGGTCCGCAACCTCTTCGGCGACATCGAGGAGGAGATCGTCGTGGAGGGGGAGTCGCACATCATCGCCATGCGCCGCGATCCGGTCGTGCATTCGGGCGATCGTGTCGCCTTTCTTGCCTCCCGCTGGGACGAGGTGACGACGCATGACGGCTGACGCTCGCCCGCTTGTCGCGGTCGCCCAATACGCGCCGGTGTTCGGCGACGCCGCGGCCAATGCCGCCCTCTCGCTGGCCTGGATCGAGCGCGCGGCCGATGCCGGCGCCGGGCTGGTGGTGCTGCCGGAATGCAGCTTAACCGGCCTCGCCTTCTCCGATCGGGCGACGTTGCGGGCGCATGCGGAGCCGCTGGAGGGGCCGGGCGTCACCGCCTGGCGGGACGCGGCGGCGCGGCGGGGCATCCACATCGTGGCCGGTTTCGCCGAAAGCGCCGGTGACCGGCTGTTCAACACGGCGGTGCTCGTCACCCCGGAGGGCGACGTCGCCACCTACCGCAAGACGCATCTGTTCGGCAATGAATGCGGGCTGTTCGATCTCGGCGACCGGCTGGTCTGCGCCGACACATGCTGGGGCCGGGTCGGTCTCGCCATCTGCTACGACCTCTGGTTCCCGGAAGTTGCGCGCGCGCTGGCGCTGGCGGGGGCGTCGCTGGTCGCTGCGCCCAGCAACTGGTTCACGCCGCCCCGGCAGGCGGATGAGGCGGGTGCGCAGGTGCCGATGGCGTTTCATCTGGCGACGGCGGCGGCCTGCTCGAACGAACTCACCATCGCCTGTGCGGACAGGATCGGCGCGGAGAACGGCGTGCGCTTCCTCGGCGGCAGCTTCGTCCTCGGGCCGAATGGCCGCCCCATCGCCGGGCCGGCCGCGGGTGACGGGGAGGCGCTGCTGCTGGCGACGTGGCCCGACCCGGAGGCGACCCGCCGCAAGGTCCAGAGCCACCTCGCCACCCGCCGGGTCGAGCTGTACGCGCGGCCCGTGGCGGTGGCGACGACGGCGCGGGAGGGGGAGAGTGGCTAGGCGGCTGACCCACGCGCATTGGGGGACCTTCGAGGCGCTGACCGAGGGGGGCCGGATCGTCGGCGTCGAGCCCTTCGCCCGCGATCCCGACCCCTCGATGCTCCTGCGCTCGGTGCCGGACGCGGTGCATTCCGACACGCGGATCCGCGAGCCGATGGTCCGCGAGGGCTATCTGCGGCGCGGCCCGGCGGACGCCGGGCGCCGGCGGGGCGGCGAGACTTTCGTGCCGGTGAACTGGGACACGGCGCTCGCGCTGGTGGCGCAGGGGCTGCAGGAGGCGCGGGCGGAGGGCGGCAACGAGGCCATCTTCGGCGGCTCCTATGGCTGGTCGAGCGCCGGCAGGATCAACCATGCCCGCACCTTGCTGCACCGCTTTCTTTACCGGATCGGCGGCTGCGTCGATCAGGTCACCAACTACAGTTGGGGCGCCGCGGCGATCCTGCTTCCTCATGTCGTCGGCGGCATCGAGCCGGTCGCCGGTCCGGTGAGCGACTGGCCGACCCTCGTCGAGAACACCGAACTGATGGTGCTGTTCGGCGGCGCGCCGGCACGCAACCAGCTGATCACCACGGGCGGCGCCGGCGCGCATGAATCCCCGGGCTGGTTCCGGGCGGCGCGCGATGCGGGCGTGCGGTTCGTCTCGATCAGTCCCTCGCGTGCCGACATGCCGGAGGAACTCGGCGCCGAATGGCTGCCGATACGGCCGGGTTCCGACACCGCGCTCATCCTCGCCCTCGCGCACACGCTCATCGAGACGGGGCGGGCCGACCTTGCCTTCCTGCACAGGTACACGGTCGGCTATGAGAGGTTCCGCGACTATGTGCTGGGCGTCGAGGACGGCACGCCGAAATGTGCCCGCTGGGCCGCGCCGCTGACCGGCATCGCCGAGGACGCGATCCGCGACCTCGCCGCCCGCATGGCGTCCTCGCGCACCATGATCACCGCGACATGGTCGCTCCAGCGCGCCGACCATGGCGAGCAGCCCTACTGGGCGATTGTCGCGCTCGCCGCCATGCTGGGACAGATCGGGCTTCCTGGCGGCGGCTTCGGCTTCGGCTACGGATCGATCAACGGCATGGGCGTGCCGCGCCGGCCCGTTTCCGCCCCGGCCATGGAGTCGGGCCGCAACCCGCTGGGACTGGCCATTCCCGTCGCGCGCATGGCCGACCTGCTGCTGGAGCCCGGCCGCACCATCCCGTTCAACGGGAGCAGCGTCACCTTCCCGGACATCCGCTTCGTCTACTGGTGCGGGGGCAACCCGTTCCACCACCATCAGGACCTCAACCGCCTGATACGGGCGTGGCAGCGGCCGCGCACCATCGTCGTGCAGGACATCTGGTGGACGGCGACCGCCCGCCACGCCGACATCGTGCTGCCGGCCACGACGAGCTTCGAGCGCGACGATATCGGCGCCTCCCCACGCGACCGCTTTCTCGTCGCGATGCCCCAACTCGTGCCGCCGCAATTCGCCGCCCGCAACGACTACGACATCTTCAGCGATCTCGCGGCCCGCATGGGTGTCGAGGCCGCCTACACGGAGGGGCGCGATATCGCGGGATGGGTGCGGCACGCCTATGAGCGCTGTCGCGAGCGGGCCCTCGCCCAGGATGTCGACCTGCCGCTCTTTGACGCTTTCTGGGAGAGGGGCTTCGCCGAGATCCCGCCGCCGGAAAAGGCCTTCACGCTGTTCGAGAGCTTTCGCAACGATCCCGACCGGTTCAGGCTGGCAACGCCGTCGGGCCGCATCGAGATCTTCAGCGAGGCCATCGCCCGCTTCGGTTATGCCGATTGCCCCGGTCACCCCGTCTGGCTGCCGCCGAAGGAATGGCTCGGCGCGACCGGAGCCGGCGCCTATCCGCTTCATCTGCTGTCCGGACAGCCGGCGACACGGCTTCACAGCCAGCTCGACAACGCGCAGGTCAGCCGGCTGTCGAAGATCGCCGGCCACGAGCCGATCCTGATGAATATCGAGGACGCCCGCGCCCGCAACATCCGCGACGGTGACGTCGTCCGGGTGTTCAACGGGCGAGGGGCCTGCCTTGCCGGCGCGGTGACCACGCCCGACCTGCTGCCGGGGGTCGCGCATCTGGCGACGGGCGCCTGGTATCTGGCCGATGAGGCGGGTGCCTCGGGGGCGCTCGAACTGAACGGAAATCCGAACGTCCTCACCCGGGACGAAGGTACCTCCGCGCTCGGCCAGGGGCCTTCCGCGCAGTCTCTGCTGGTCGAGGTCGAACTCTACCGGGCGGGAGGAGAGCCGCCGGCAGCGCCCCCTGTCGGAAGGGACTGAGGCCGCCGGCATTGCCCCACTTGGATAGTCCAGATGGCGCAGCTGCATGCCGGCATCGTATCAATTCGTAATAGTAAACTCAGATCAAATGAATGGATTCGAATTGAGCGGTGGGTCCTCGTGGCCGCGACGCAAAATCCCAAGGAGCTTGCAATGAGCGACGTGACGATCGAGCCCGTGGCCAATCTCCAGACCATCCCCGCGCGGCGGGGCGCGTCGGCCTATGTCTCCCGGGGCGCTTGCGTGCGCGTCATCAACACGCACGGCAAGCAGGTGGTCGACACCTGGGCCTTCAACGCTGTCGACATCGAAGAACATCTGTCGATGGAGCACAGCCGGGCGTCGCTGCTGCGGATCATCCCGAAAGTCGGCGACACGCTGGTCAGCAATCGCCGCAATCCGATGCTGAGCGTCGTGGAGGACACCACGCCCGGCATCCACGACCTGCTGATCGCCGCCTGCGACGAGCACCGTTACCGGCAGCTCGGGGCCGTCGGGCACCATGACAGTTGCACGGACAATCTCAGGGACGAACTGGCGAAGCGGGGCGTTTCGGGACGCGGCACCCCGAGCCCGCTCAACCTGTTCATGAACGTGCCCGTCCATGCGGACGGCCGTCTTTCGTTCCAGCCTCCGGTCAGCCAGGCAGGCCAGTACGTCACGCTGCGTGCCGAGATGGACCTGATCGTCGTGTTCTCGGCCTGCCCGCAGGACATGATTCCGGTCAACGACATGCGGCCGACGGACGCCCACTTCGTCGTCATCTGAGGGCCCGGAACAGGGATCATCGCGAGGCGTGAGCTGCCCTCGCTGAAGGCCGCCCGCGCCTTCTAGGCCACGACGCGCCATCTCAGCTTCCGCCGGGCCGCCGGCGAACTGTGCGTGACGGTGACGGTGGTGAGCCACCAGATCAGGCATCTGGAAGCCCCCGCGCGAGGAACCGCCAGATGGCACGTCATATGACGACATAAACATGTCTTTATGTCAGTTGACCTGTCGCCTCCATAGGGGCATCCTGCGCGGGTCATGGTTCTGCGGCGTTCTTGGCGCCGCAGCTAAGAGGGAAGTCGGTGAGTCTTTCGGGACAATGCCGGCGCTGCCCCCGCAACTGTAAGCGGCGAGCCTGTCGTCCATTCCGCGTCACTGGAACGAAAGTTCCGGGAAGGCCGGGCGAGAGGCGGTGACCCGCGAGCCAGGAGACCTGCCCTGACAGCATAATCGTCCCTGGGCGGGGTGTCCCGGTGGTGCGTTCGCGCGTCCACCGGTGCCGTGCGCCCGTGGCCGCGCCTCGCGTCCGCTCGGCCTTTGCCCCCAATCCTGATTGGGGTTAGCCGATGAACTGTCCTTCTTCCGCCGGCACGGTGCCGGTTTCCACCCTCGGCACGCCGCGCATCGGTCCGTGCCGCGAGCTGAAAAGCGCGCTCGAAAGCTACTGGTCCGGCAAGAGCGATGCGCCGGCGCTGCTGGAGGTGGGCGCGCGCCTGCGCGCCGCCAACTGGGCACGGCAGAAGGCGCTGGGCGTCACCAACATCCCCTCCAACGACTTCTCGCTCTACGACCACGTGCTCGATACGGCGGTGATGGTGGGGGCGATTCCGCCGGCCTATGGCTGGACCGGCGGGCCGGTGCCGCTCGACACCTATTTCGCCATGGCGCGCGGGGCGCAGGGTGATGAAGCCGTATGTGTCCATGGTCATTCGCACGGCCGTGAGCATGGCGTCCCGGCGCTGGAAATGACCAAATGGTTCGACACCAACTATCACTACATGGTGCCGGAATTCGCGCCGGGACAGCGCTTCGCGCTCACCTCCGCCAAGCCGGTCGAGGAGTACCGCGAGGCGAAGGCGCTGGGCTATGAAACGCGCCCCGTTCTGCTCGGCCCCGTGACTTTCCTCACGCTCGGCAAGGCGACGGAGCCGGGGCTCGACCCGCTCTCGCTGCTCGGCGATCTGCTGCCGGTCTATGTCGAGGTGCTGCGCCGGCTCTCCGCCTCGGGAGCGGACTGGGTGCAGATCGATGAGCCCTGTCTCGTCACGGACCTTGATGACGCCGCCCGCGCCGCATTACGCGAGGCCTATGGCTTCTTCGCCCATGCACTGCCCCGGCTGAAAATCATGCTCACCCCCTATTTCGGCCGGCTGGGCGACAATCTCGACACCGCGCTTTCCCTGCCGGTCGCCGGGCTGCATCTCGATCTGGTGCGAGGCGCCGGGCAACTGCGCGAGGTGGCGGACAAGGCGAGGGCGGGGCTCGTTCTTTCCTTCGGCGTCATCGACGGGCGCAATGTCTGGCGCGCCAACCTGCCGAAGCTGCTCGACACGCTCGAACCCTTCGTGCGCAAGCGCGGCACCGACCATGTCGAGATCGCCCCGTCCTGCTCGCTGCTGCATGTGCCGATCGACCTCGAGCCGGAGACGGGGCTCGATCCGGATGTGAAGAGCTGGCTCGCCTTCGCCGTGCAGAAGATGGACGAACTCGTCACGCTGGGCACCGCGCTCGCGGGCGGGCGGGAGGTGGTGCTCGGCAAGCTCGCCGCCTCGGCCAGAGCCGCCGAGGCCCGCAAGACCTCGACCAAGGTGCACGATAGCGCCGTCGCCGCACGCCTGTCGGCCGTCACGCCCGAGGATGCGCGCCGCGCCAGCCCCTTCACCCATCGCGCCGAACGGCAGCGTGCCCGCCTCGGCTTGCCGCTCTACCCCACCACGACCATAGGCTCCTTCCCGCAGACGCCGGAGGTGCGCAAGGCGCGCGCCGCCCATGGCAAGGGTGAACTAAGCGATGCGGCGTATGAGGCGTTCCTGAAGCAGGAAACCGCCCGCACCATTCGCTGGCAGGAGGAGATCGGGCTCGATGTGCTCGTGCATGGCGAGTTCGAGCGCAACGACATGGTGCAGTATTTCGGCGAGCAGCTCTCGGGCTTTGCCTTCACCAAGCATGGCTGGGTGCAGAGCTACGGCTCGCGCTATGTCCGCCCGCCAATCCTGTTCGGCGATGTCTCGCGCCCCGCGCCGATGACCGTCGCGTGGTGGCGCTTTGCCCAAGGCTTCACCGAGCGGCCGATGAAGGGCATGCTCACGGGGCCGGTGACCATCCTCAACTGGTCCTTCGTACGCGACGACGTGCCCCGCAGCCTCGCCTGCCGGCAGATCGCGCTCGCCATCCGCGACGAGGTGACCGACCTCGAGGCCGCCGGCGCGGCGATGATCCAGATCGACGAGGCGGCGATCCGCGAGGGCCTGCCGCTGCGCCGCGCGGACTGGGCGGCCTATCTCGACTGGGCGGTGGAGAGCTTCCGGCTGTGCGCCTCGGGCGTGCGTGACGCGACGCAGATCCACACCCATATGTGCTACTCGGAGTTCAACGACATCATCGCCGCCATTGCGGCCATGGATTCCGACGTCATCTCCATCGAGACCTCGCGCTCGAAGATGGAGCTGCTCGACGCCTTCGTCGACGATCGCTACCCCAACGAGATCGGGCCGGGGGTCTACGACATCCACTCGCCGCGCGTGCCGCCGGTCGAGGAGATGGTCGAACTGCTGGAGCGGGCGGCGCAACGGCTCGCGGCAGCGCAAATCTGGGTCAATCCCGATTGCGGGCTGAAGACGCGGCAATGGGAGGGGTGCGTCCGGCGCTCATCAATATGGTGGCGGCGGCGCGTCGCCTGCGCGGTCCTCTCGCGAGGGCAGCCGAATGAGCGGGGCTGCGGCCGCGGTGACGACACGCCTGATCGACATCGTCTTTCCCGGCGCCACCAACCATCACGGCACCCTCTTCGGGGGTGCCGGCCTCGCTCTCATGGATCGGGTTGCCTTCATCGCGGCGGCCGGGCATTCGCGCCGCGCCGTGGTCATGGCCGCGGCGCCGGCGGTCGCGTTCGCGCGCGAGATCAGGCCCGGCGCGATCATCGAGGTTGAGGCCCGGCGGGCACGCGCAGGGCGCAGCTCGATGACCGTGGAGACACGCCTGTGGTCGGAAAACCTCGGCACCGGCGAGCGTTATCGGTGCGGTACCGGCACGTTCGTCATGGTGGCGGTCGACGCCGACCATCGGCCAGTCCCCGTCCACGTGTGATGTGTGCAGGAGCCGACAGGCTCACTTGAACGGATCGCTCATGCATGTGAATGATACAATGTATCATTATACACGTGGAGAGCGCATTGATGATGGACTCACGTCTTCCGGTAACGGTTCTGTCCGGCTTTCTCGGTGCCGGCAAGACCACGCTGCTCAACCATGCGCTGGCCAATCGCGAAGGGCTGCGGGTCGCCGTCATCGTCAACGACATGTCGGAGGTGAACATCGATGCCGAGCTGGTGCGCTCGGGCGGCGCCAACCTGTCGCACACGCAGGAGACGCTGGTCGAAATGACCAATGGCTGCATCTGCTGCACGCTGCGCGACGACCTGCTGGCCGAGGTCCGCCGGCTCGCGGGCGAGGGACGGTTCGATTACCTGCTGATCGAATCCACCGGCATCGCCGAGCCGCTGCCCGTCGCCGCCACCTTCGAGTTCCGCGACGAGGAAGGCTTTTCGCTTTCCGACGTTGCCCGGCTCGATACGATGGTGACGGTGGTGGACGCGGCCAACCTGCTCGGGGATTTCGGCTCGCGCGACTTCCTGCGCGACCGCGGCGAGACGGCGGGAGAAGAGGATGAACGCACGCTGGTCGACCTGCTCACCGACCAGATCGAGTTTGCCGACGTGATCGTGCTGAACAAGGTGTCGGACGTAGACCCGGCGCGGCGCACCGAGGTACGTGCGGTGGTGAAGGCGCTCAATCCCGATGCCCGGATCATCGAGACCGATCACGCCGCCGTGCCGCTGAAGGACATTCTCGGCACCGGCCGCTTCGACTTCGAGCGGGCGCACGAGCACCCGACCTGGTTCAAGGAGCTCAACGGTTTCCGCGATCATGTGCCGGAAACGGAGGAGTACGGCGTTTCCAGCTTCGTCTATCGCGCCCGCCGACCGTTTCACCCGGAGAAGTTCAACGCCTTCCTGGCGCGGACATGGCCGGGCCTCGTGCGTGCCAAGGGACTGTTTTGGCTGGCCACGCGGCCGCGCCGGGTGGGCGAGATGTCGCTCGCCGGCGCCATCTGCCGCACCGGCTCGATCGGTCAGTGGTGGGCCGCCATCCCGACCGAGCATTGGCCGACGCAACCGGACTGGCGCTCGTGGCTTCGCTCGCACTGGACGCCCGGCTACGGCGACCGCCGGCAGGAACTGGTGTTCATCGGCGTGAACATGGACGAGGCGGCGATCCGCACGGCGCTGGACGCGTGCCTCGTCGGTCCGACGAAGCTGAAAGTGTTCGATCCGGAGCCGTTCCGGCACTTGCCGGATCCGTTTCCGGCGTGGGAGCGGGTATCGGCGTGAGGGCGGCTCAGCGGCGGGGGCCGTCGCTGAGCCACTCCCTCAATCCCACGCCAGCGCGCCGCCATTCTGGTATTCGATCACGCGGGTCTCGAAGAAGTTCTTCTCCTTCTTGAGGTCCATCGCCTCGCTCATCCACGGGAACGGGTTCTCGGCTTCCGCGAAGACGGGCGCGAGGCCGAGCTGGGCGCAGCGGCGGTTGGCGATGAAGTGCATGTACTGCTCGCACAACGCCGCGTTCAGGCCGAGGAAGCCGCGCGGCATGGTGTCCCTTCCATAGGCGGCTTCGAGTTCCGCGGCGTCCTTCAGCATGCCGCGGACCTCGTCCTGGAAGGCGGGCGTCCAGAGGTGCGGGTTTTCGTGCCGGATCTGGTTGATGACATCGATGCCGAAGTTCAGATGGATGCTCTCGTCGCGCAGGATGTACTGGTACTGCTCGGCGATGCCGACCATCTTGTTGCGCCGGCCGAGCGAGAGGATCTGCGCGAAGCCGGTGTAGAACCACATGCCCTCGAACACGACGTAGAACGCCACGAGATCGCGCAGGAACTGCTGGTCGGCCTCGGGCGTGCCGGTCTGGAAGGCGGGATCGTCGAGGCTCTGCGTGTGCTTGAGCGCCCAGGCGGCCTTGTCGGTGATCGAGGGCACCTCGCGGTACATGTTGAACAATTCGCCCTCGTCGAGGCCGAGACTTTCCACGATGTACTGGAAGGTGTGGGTGTGCACCGCCTCCTCGAAGGCCTGCCGCAGCAGATACTGCCGGCACTCCGGGTTGGTGAGGTGACGGTAGATGGCGAGCACGATGTTGTTCGCCACCAGCGATTCCGAGGCGGCGAAGAAGCCGAGATTGCGCTTCAGCATGCGGCGCTCATCCTCGGTGAGGCCGTCTTTCGACTTCCACAGCGCGATATCGGCCTGCATGGAGACCTCGGTCGGCATCCAGTGATTGTTGCAGCCGGAGAGGTACTTCTCCCACGCCCATTTATATTTGAGCGGCAGAAGCTGGTTCACGTCGGCGCGCGCATTGATCATGCGCTTCTCGTCCACTGTAACGCGGGCGGCGCCGCGTTCGATGGCGCCGAGGCCGGTGGCATCGCCCGCCAGCGGGGCAGGGACCGAAGGAATGGGCGCGGGTGCGGGTTTTGTATCGGACCAGTCGAGCATGGAGGTTCCTTGAGAGGGCGTCACGGCCGGGTCCGGCCCGGCCATCCACGACGTTCGTTGTGCGGGGAAGGCGTGGATGCCCGGCCCGAGGCCGGGCATGACGGTGGTTACTGGCAGGCTTCGCAGTCGGGATCGTTGATCGAGCACGCCTTGCCGAGGACCATGTCCGGCACGGTGGCGGGTGCTGCCGCGACCGTAGCGGAGACGGCGTTCAGCTTGCCGTCCGTGCCCTTCAGCGTCGATTTCTCGACATGGGTGGCCGAGCGCGAGCGCAGGTAATAGGTCGTCTTCAGCCCGCGCTTCCAGGCGAGCCGATAGGTCGCGTCGAGCTTGCGGCCCGAAGGGTTGGCGACGTAGAAATTGAGCGACTGCGACTGGTCGATCCATTTCTGCCGGCGGGCCGCCGCCTCGATCAGCCACGCGGCATCGATCTCGAAGGCGGTGGCGTAGAGCGCCTTGAGGTCGTCCGGGATGCGGTCGATCTGGCCGACGCTGCCGTCGTAATATTTGAGGTCGGACACCATCACCTCGTCCCACAGGCCGCGGCTTTTCAGGTCGCGGACGAGGAACGCGTTCACCACCGTGAAGTCACCGGACATGTTCGATTTGACGAAGAGGTTCTGGTAGGCCGGCTCGATCGACTGCGACACGCCGCAAATGTTGGAGATGGTCGCGGTCGGGGCGATGGCCATGGTGTTGGAATGGCGCATGCCGGTCGTCACCACCCGCGCGCGCAGTCCTTCCCAGTCGAGCGTGGATGAGCGGTCGAGGTCGAGCGTGCCGCGCGCCTCGGCCAGCAACTCGATGCTGTCGATCGGCAGGATGCCCTTCGACCACAGCGAGCCGTTATAGCTGGAATAGCGCCCGCGCTCGGCGGCGAGATCACAGGAGGCCGAGATGGCGTGGAAGCTCACCGCCTCCATGCTCTCATCGGCAAAACGGATGGCGGCGTCCGAGCCATAGGGAATGCGCAGCGCGTGCAGCGCATCCTGAAAGCCCATGACGCCGAGGCCGATGGGGCGGTGGCGCAGGTTCGAGCGGCGCGCTTCCGGGATGGTGTAGAAATTGATGTCGATGACGTTGTCGAGCATGCGCATCGCCGTCGCGACGGTGCGCGACAGGTGCTCCGGGTCGAGCCCGTCCGGCGTGATATGGGCGAGCAGGTTGACCGAGCCGAGGTTGCAGACCGCGACCTCATCGGCGCTCGTGTTCAGCGTGATCTCGGTGCACAGGTTCGACGAGTGCACCACGCCGGCATGGCGCTGCGGCGAGCGCAGATTGCACGGGTCCTTGAACGTCACCCAGGGGTGGCCGGTCTCGAACAGCATGGTCAGCATGCGCCGCCACAGATCGACGGCGCGGAGCTGCTTGAAGACCTTCATCTCGCCGCGCCCGGCCTTCGCCTCATAGGCCTCGTAGGCGACCCTGAACGCCGGCCCGGAGAGATCATGCAGGTCCGGCGTCTCGTCGGGCGAGAACAGTGTCCAGTGCCCGTCGGCCTCCACACGCTGCATAAACAGGTCCGGCACCCAGTTGCAGGTGTTCATGTCGTGGGTGCGCCGGCGGTCGTCGCCGGTGTTCTTGCGCAGGTCGAGGAACTCTTCGATGTCGATGTGCCAGGTTTCCAGATAGGCGCAGACCGCGCCCTTGCGCTTGCCGCCCTGGTTGACCGCGATGGCCGTGTCGTTGGCGACTTTCAGGAACGGCACCACGCCCTGGCTCTCGCCGTTGGTGCCCTTGATGTGGGCGCCGAGGCCACGCACCCGCGTCCAGTCATTGCCGAGGCCGCCGGCATATTTGGAGAGCAGCGCGTTGTCCTTGATCGACTTGAAGATGTTGTCGAGATCGTCGGACACGGTGGTCAGGAAGCAGGAGGCGAGCTGCGCGCGCGGCGTGCCGGAATTGAACAGGGTCGGCGTCGAGGCCATGAAGTCGAAGGACGACAGCAGCCGGTAGAACTCGATGGCGCGGCCCTCGCGGTCGACCTCGCGCAGGGCGAGACCCATGGCGACGCGCATGAAGAAGGCCTGCGGCAGCTCGAAGCGGGTGCCGCGCGCGTGCAGGAAATAGCGGTCATACAGCGTCTGCAGGCCGAGATAGTCGAATTGCAGGTCGCGCTCGGGCAGCAGGGCGCTGGCGAGCCGGGCGAGATCGAAACGGGCGAGTTCGGGGTCGACGAGCTCCTCGGCGATGCCGCGCGTGATGTAAGCGCGGAAATACTCGCCGTAACGCTCGGCCATTTCGGACTGCGTCGCCTGATCCGGCGTGCCGGCGAGGAAGCTCAGCGCCTCGCGGCGTAATTTGTCGAGCAGCAGCCGGGCGGACACCTTGGCGTAGTTCGGCTCGCGCTCGATCAGCGTGCGGGCGGCGAGGATGGGGGCGAGCGCGAGCTCGTCCTCGCTGATGCCGTCATAGAGATTGCGGCGTGTCTCGGCGAGAATGGCGTCGCTCGAGACCTCGGCGAGGCCGGCGGTGGCCTCGCCGATGACGGCGGCGAGCCGCGCCTCGTCGAGCGGCAGCAGCGTGCCACTCGCCAGTCGCAGGCGCAGCGCGGTGGTGGCCGGCGCCGTCGCCGCGCCGGCTCGGGTCGCCGCGCGTTCGCGGGCACGCTCTTCCCGGTAGAGCACATAGGCGCGGGCGACCTTGTGGTGTTCGCCGCGCATCAGGGCGAGTTCCACCTGGTCCTGCACGTCCTCGATGTGGAAGGTCCGGCCCGCATCGGCGCGGCGGGTGAGACCGGAGACGATCTGCGCGGTGAGGTCCGCGACGATGTCGTGCACGCGGCGCGAGGCCGCGGCGGACGAACCCTCGACGGCGAGAAAGGCCTTGGTGAGCGCGATCGCGATCTTCGCGGGGTCAAAGGGCGTCACCGCGCCATTGCGGCGGATGAGCTGGTAGCCCGGCGTGCTGGCCGGGCCCGCCCCGACCGAGGCGGGAAGAAAAGGCGGTTCGACGACCGGCGCGGTATCGTGAAGGAGAGACATCGGCAAACCCCAATCAGCATTGGGGGCAAAGGCCGAGCGACGCATCGGCGCCACCGACGGCATAGCACCGGCGGACGCGCGAACGCACCACCGGGACACCCCGCCCAGGGACGATTATTCTGTCAGGGCAGGTCTCCTGGCTCGCGGGTCACCACCTCTCGCCCGGCCTTCCCGGAACTCTCGTTCCAGTGACGCGGAATGGACGACAGGCTCGCCGCTTACAGTTGCGGGGGCAGCGCCGGCATTGCCATACACGGCTCACCAGCTTCCCTCTTAGCTCTCTCATCTTGCGATTCGAGAGACCGTGACCACTATATTTAGGGTCCATGCCTGGGCGGTCGTCAAGATCTGGATTGAGGCGGAGGCGCCTTGTCCTCGTCCGTGTGGCGAATGGGCCAGATCATGGTATCGGGAGGCTCCCTCCCAATGTGGAGTTCGCATCCTAAAAGCCACTGCCAAGGTTTAAGACATTGCCGATACTCGCGGCAGTGGCGCCGGCCTTGTCCGGCTCGATGAAGCCCATGGGGTGGCGTGCGCTGTTGTAGAAGGCCTCGGCCTCCCACTGCCTCCAACAGGAAGAGGCGCGGCGGCTTTAGGTTGATCTTTTTGGTATAAGCTTCAGCTCGTCTTCGCTCACTTTGCGATCAAGCCTCGACTGACAAAGGGCCGGGGGCAGGGGATGCGCATCACACGCGTCGCGCTTTCACCGCCGCCGGCGCGACATGGCTTCTCGACGTCGCCGTCCAGCGTGGAAGCTGCCGGGCTCAGGATGAGCGGCCCAGCTGCCGCTCAAGCTGATGCAGGCTCGTCTCGCAGCGCTCGGCGATCTCATCGACATCGTTCTCGGTGACAATGAGCGGCGGGGAGAAGCCCAGCACGTCGCCCATGCAGCGCGCGACGAGGCCATTGCCATAGGCGATGCGGTCGAACGCCATGCCGACCTGCAGGTGCGGATCGAAGGGGGTGCGGCTCGCCTTGTCGGCCACCAGCTCTATGCCCAGCATGAGACCCGCGCCACGCACCTGCCCGACGATGGGCGAGGCGCGGCCGATCCGCTCGAAATGGCCGCGAAGGCGCGCGCCCATCGCCCTCACATGCTCCACGACGTTCATTTCCTCATAAATGGCGAGGGCTTCGAGCGCGACCGCCACGCCCACGGGATGGCCTGAATTGGTGAAGCCATGGCCGAAATTGCCGCCGGCCTTGTTGAACTCCTTCACCGCCTCATAGATGTCCGGCGCCAGGACCACGGCGGAGATGGGGAAATAGGCGGAGGACAGGCCCTTGGCGAGCGCCATCATGTCCGGGCTCGCGCCGACCGTGTCCTTGCCGAACCATTCGCCCGTCCGTCCGAAGCCGCAGACGATCTCGTCGTCGAGAAAGAGGATGTCGTACTTCTTCAGGATCTGCTGGATCCGCGGGAAATAGCCGGCGGGCGGCAGGATGATGCCGCCGCCGGCATTGATCGGTTCGGCAATGAAGGCGGCGATGGAATCGGGTCCCTCGCGCAGGATGAGGGCCTCCAGCTCGCGCGCCAGCCGCTCGACGAAGGCCGCCTCGTCCTCGCCCTCCAGCATGCCGCGATAGGCGTCGGGGCACAGCGTGTGCAGGAAGCCCGGCAGCGGCAGGCCGAACTCACGATGCATGAAGCCGAGGCCGCACATGGAGGCCGCCGCGATGGTGGAGCCGTGGAAGGCCCGGTCGCGCGCGATCACCTTGCGCTTGGTCGGCTTGCCCCGCACCGTGTGGTAGACCCAGGCGAGCTTCACCATGGTCTCGTTCGCCTCCGAGCCGGAGGTGGCGAAATAAGCCTTGCCGCCGGTCATGCCGGTGAGGTCGACCAGCTTCTCGGCTAGCTCCGTCGCCCCCGGCAGGGTGCGCTGGAAGAAGGTGTGGTAGAAACCGAGCTCGGCATATTGCCGGCTTGCCGCGGCGGCGAGGCGCTCATTGGCGAAGCCCAGCGAAGCGCACCAGAGCCCGGCCATCGCGTCGATATAGGGTTTGCCGTCGGCGTCGTAGATGCGGATGCCCTCGCCGCGCGTGACCACGATCGGCCCGTGTTCCTCCATCTGCCGCGGATTGGTCTGCGAGTGCAGGTGGAAGGCGATGTCGCGCCCCTCGAGCGAGTTCGTCATCACGGGCTGGTTCATGGCTCACCTGTCGTGTGTTGATGGCGAATGGTCCGCTGCCGCGCGCGCAATCCGCAGCAGCTCGGGGCCACGCCTTTCGTGAAGAAGTCCGATTTCATCCTGCGTCGCGGGGCGATTTCGCTCGGCGACGCCGGACAAGGGCAGGATGGCTAAGGAGAGGTCGCGTCGTTCAACCGGCCGGCCGATACGGCTACCGTCGCTCCCCGGAGCGGAGCCGATCGCCATTTTCTCCAGAATGCCGCGAGGTTACGGCGGTGTCAATAATTATTCCGTCAAACGGACTTATTAGATGTGGCCGCAGGATCATGGCGTGAGACGCGCCCCGCTTGCCTGATCGAAAACCATGACATCGCTCGCGGGAATCTCCGCACGGACGGCTTCGCCTGGCTGGAGCCGGCAGAATCCGGGCTGCGCCGCGATCAGGGAGCCACCGTCCCAGTCGATGACGATGTGGCTTGATGGCCCCACCGGCTGGACGAGCCGGACCGTGCCGGCGAACGTTCCGCTGCCGAGGCGCACATGCTCGGGCCGCACGCCGACTTCCACCGCCTGTCCCGCGGAAACGGCGAGGGCGGGAGGCAGCCCCAGCACCTGGCTGCCAAGCCGCACCGCCGGGCCGCCCGCATGGGCCTCGACCACGCCGGCGAGCAGCTCGATCTGCGGGTTGCCGATGAAGGAGGCGACATAGCGCGTGGCGGGGCGGGCATAGATCTCCTCCGGCGTGCCGAACTGTTCGACCCGGCCGCGATTCATCACGGCGATCCGGTCGGAGATCGACATGGCCTCTTCCTGGTCATGCGTGACGAACAGCGAGGTGACGCCCAGGCGGCGATGCAACTGCTTCACCTCCGCCCGCATCTTCACGCGCAGCGCGGCGTCGAGATTGGAAAAGGGCTCGTCGAACAGGAAGATGCGCGGCTCGCGCACGATGGCGCGCCCGATCGCCACCCGCTGCTGCTGCCCGCCCGAAAGCTGGGCGGGCAAGCGCTCCAGCACATGCGACAGTTCGAGCGCGGTGGTGACGGCCTTCACCCGGCGGTCGATCTCGGCACGTGGCGTGCCGCGCATGCGCAGGGTGAAGCCGATGTTCTGCGCCACCGTCATATGCGGATAGAGCGCATAGTTCTGGAACACCATGGCGACGTCGCGTTCCACCGGCGAGAGCTCGTTCACCCGCCGGCCGGCCAGCAGGATGTCGCCGCTGGTGCAGTCCTCGAGCCCGGCGACCATGTTGAGCGTCGTCGTCTTGCCGCAGCCGGAGGGGCCGAGAAGCGTGACGAACTCACCGGCCGCGATGGCAAGGTCGACATCGCGGCAGACCTGCACGCTGCCGAAGCTCTTCGCGACGGCGCGCAACTCGATGGCCGGCGGCACCGAGGCGGGTGACGAGTGCATGGCCGGGGTCATCCTTTCATCATTCCGTCGGCGAAGCCGCGCACGATCCAGTTGCGGAAGATCACGGCGAGCAGGATCACCGGCACGACGCTGATCAGCGCGGCGGCCATCATCTGGCCGAACACGGTCTGGTACTGGCCGGCGAAGGCGGCGATCACCAGCGGCACGGTCTGCGCCGACTGGCGCGTCAGGATCAGCGCGAAGAAGAACTCGTTCCACGCCTCGACAAAGGCGAAGACGGCGGCCGCGCCGAGCGGGGGCAGCGAAATCGGCAGCACGATGTGCCAGAACGTCCCGATCACGCCCGCGCCGTCGATCGCCGCCGCCTTTTCCAGTCCGTCGGGGATGCCGAGAAAGAAATTGCGCAGGATCCAGATCACGATCGGCAGGTTGAACGAGAGGTAGACGACGCCGAGCGAGAACAGATTGTCGATCAGGCCGAGCCGGCTGATGACCAGGAACAGCGGAATGGCGATGGCGATGCTCGGCAGCATCTGCGTCGCCAGTACAAGGAAGGCGACGGTGCTGGCGCGCGGCACGGAAAGCCGGGCCAGCGCATAGGCGGCCGGCGCGCCGAGCGCGAGGGAGGCGCAGGTGGCGAACAGCGCGACGATGAGCGAGTTCAGCATGCCGCGTCCCAGCGCCGCCGCCGAGCCGAACACCGTGACGAAGTTGCCGATGGTGAGATTCTGCGGCGACAGGTCGGGCGGCCGGGCGATTAGCGCCCGCTGTTCCAGCATGCTCGACAGCGCCAGCCACAGGATCGGCGCCGCCGACCAGACCACGAAGAGCACGAGGCCGGCGCAGGTGAGCAGCCGCAGGCCGGGGCCGCCGCGGCGATGGCGCGCATAGCTCATCGCGCGGCCTCCCCCGCCGGCCGCACCAGCCGGATGTAGAGGATCGCCAGCAGGACGGTCATCGCGAAGATGACGTTGGCGATCGCCGCGCCATAGCCGATGTCGAGGAAGTTGAAGGTCACGCGGTAGGCCAGGAAGTTCAGCAGCACCGTGGCATCGGCCGGTCCGCCCCGGGTGAGCACGAAGACGAGATCGAACACGCGCAGCGACCAGATGGTCTGCAGCACCACCGCAACGGCGATGGCGGCCCGCATGGAGGGCAGCGTGACGTGGACGAACGCCTGCAGGCGGTTGGCGCCATCCATGTAGGCCGCCTTGTACAGCACCGACGGCACGCGCTGGAGCCCCGCCAGAAGCAGCAGCGCGACAAACGGCACCGACTTCCACACATCGACCAGCAGCAGGAAATTGAGCGCGGAACGCGGGGTGCCGAGCCACACCTGATAGTGGTCGATGATGCCGAGCGACTGCAGCAGGCCGTTCAGCACGCCGTAATTGGCGTTGAGGATCCACTTCCACAGCACGGCATTGGCCACCGGCGCGATCGCCCAGGGCACCACCAGCAGGACGCGGAACAGGCCGCTTCGCCCGAACGGATGGTTGAGCAGCAGCGCGATGGCGAAGGCGATCAGCACCACCAGCACCACCTCCGCCGCCGCGAAATAGAGCGTGTTCACGAGGGCGCGTCGGAACGTCTCGTCGGCGGCGAGCCGCTGGAAATTGGCCCATCCTGCGAACTGCCGGTCGATGCCGCCGGCGGCAAGCTGCACCTTCTGGAAGGCCAGGAGCAGCGAGTCCACGATGGGGTAGCCGAGGATCGCCAGCAGCATGACGATGGCCGGCGCGACAAAGATCAGGCCGGCGGACCGCCGGCGCTGTTCATAGGTGGCAGGGGACGGCATCGGGGCAATCAGCCGCGACGCTTCACGATGGCGGTGACGAGATCGGAGGCATCGGCGATGGCCTGCGCCGCCGTCTTCTGGCCCTGCAGCGCCTTCTGGACTTCCGTGCCCAGCGCCTGCGTCACCTGGTTGAAGTCCGGCGTGACGAAGCTGTTATAGGGGTGCTTGGCCTGCTCCAGTACCACGGCGGCGTTGGGCAGCTTCTGCTGTACTTCGGGGTCGGCGAGCACCGACAGCCGGATCGGCAGCCAGCCCGTATCGAGCGCCTGCCGCTTCTGGACGTCGGCATCAAGGTAGAATTCGACGAGCTGGCGGGCGAGAACCGGGTTGGCGCTGGCCTTCGTGACGGTCCAGGCGTCGGTGCCGTCGATCGAGGCGCTGCCGGCGGGCCCGGCGGGCAGGATCGCGCTGCCGAGCTTGCCGACGATCTGCGACTGCGCGGGGTCCTGCGCCGCGTTCCACATGAAGGGCCAGTTCATCATCATCGAGGCCCGTCCCGCCATCAGGACGTTGGTGGCGTCATTGATGCCGGCATAGGAAATGGAGCCGGGATCGGTGCCCGGCATCAGGTCCATCATCATCTGCAGGGCCGCGACGCCGGCATCGCCCTTGAAGACCGGCAGGCCGTCCTCGCCATACATCTTCCCGCCCGCCTGCTGGAGGAACGCCATCCAGTAGCTGGCGGTGCCGCCGATGCCGGCAGGGTCGCCGTAATTTGCGACGAAGCCGTAGCGGCCGGCGCGCGTCAGCTCCTTCGCCGCGCGCTTGAACTCGTCCCAGTTCTTGGGCGCTGCGTTGAAGCCGATTTCGGCGAGGTGCTCCTTGTTGTAGAACAGGGTGAGCAGCGACAGCGTGAACACCGCGCCGTAGCGCTTGCCCTGCCAGGTTACGGTCTCGAAACTGGAGGCCGGCAGGTCGTCCACCAGCGTCTTCGGCAGATCGTCGGCGAACGGCGCGAGGAAGCTGACAAATTCCGGCACCCAGCCGCACATATAGACCACGTTCCACGGCGCCGAGCCCGAGGCGAAGGCAGTGGCCATGCGGTCATGCAGCTGCGGCCATGCCAGAAGATCATAGCTCACGCTGGCGTTGTGCGCCTTCTTCCAGGCCTCGAAGGCGGCCTCGGCGAACTTCGCCGCGCCCGGCGGCGCAGGGTCGGGCGGCAGGGGCCCGAAGACGCTCAGCGCGTCGGCCGCGCGGGCGATGTCGACAGGCAGGCTGGCCACAGCGCCGGCCGCGCAGGCGGCCAGCAACATGTCGCGACGCGAAAGCAGGACAGACATTGATGGACCCCTTCTGGCTTTTGACTTACGCCTTGCCACCAGACTGCGAGGGGTGGCTTGCGCTGTCAATAATTATTCCGTCAAACTGACTTATTAATTTACGTGGTGCCATATGCTGTCCGCGACGAATGCCGTGAAGTCGAAGTCGCTCAACCTCTGGGTGGTTCTGGAGGCCATTCGTATTCGCGGCCCCATTCCCCGCATCGTCATTTCGGAAATCACCGGTTTGTCGAAGCAGGCGACCTCCGATCTGGTCGAGGAACTGCTCTCCCTCGGCTTCGTGCAGGAGGAGAAATCGGGTGAGCGGCGGGTCGGCAAGCCGCCGAAGCCGATCGCGGTTCGTGCGGATGGTGCTTTCACCCTCGGCTTTCACGTCGATTTCGGGATGGCCAACGCGGTGGTGATGAATCTCGGCGGCGCCGTGCTCTATCGCGAAGCCCATCCGCTCGGCAGCGTCGATGTCACGACGGTGGCGCAGACGCTCGCCGCGATGGTCCCCCGGCTTCTTGCCCATGGCGGGGGAGGGCGGTTTCTGGGCATTGGCCTTGCGACGCCCGGCCCGTTCGACGTGCCCCGCATGAGCCCGCCGCGCCTGCCGGGGTGGGATGGTCTCGCCCTGCGGCGTGCGCTGGCGGAGGCGACGACCCATCCCGTGGCACTTGCCAATGACGGCCAATGCGCCGTCACCGCCGAAGCCCGTTTTGGTGTCGCCGCGCGCCAGCTGCGCGATTTCGTCTATCTCTATATCGGCGATGGGCTCGGCACCGGCATCATGATCAACGGCGCGGTGCTGGCTGGCGCCCGGGGGAATGCCGGCGAACTCGGACACACCATCGCGGTGCCCGGCGGACATACATGCGTGTGCGGCAAGAAAGGGTGCCTGGAGACCTATGTCAGTGTCGAGGCGCTGCGGCGGTTCCTGGCGTCGCGGGAGGCCGGCCTGACGCAGGCGCCAGATCTGGACGATCCCGTCGCGGCCGATCATCCTCTCGTAGCGGAATGGATCGAGCAGGCCGTCGTTCCGTTGCACGATGGCATCAACACGCTGGAAAACCTGTTCGATCCCGAAACCATCATGATCGGCGGCAATGCGCCGGCCTGGCTGATCGACGCCCTCATCCGCATGGTCGAGCCGCTTCATGAATCGATCGCCCTGCACCGTGATCGTGCCTTGCCGCGCCTCATGCGCCCCGATCTCGGTGCGGACGCCGTGGCGCGCGGGGCCGCGACCCTGCCGATCCTCACCCTCCTCAACCCGCATTACCGGAGCGGGGACGACGCGAGGAACGAGGTGGAAAGCGAGGGCTGATCCGCCGGAAAATGGAGGATGGCAGAGCTGGCGGCATGGAGTAAAACACCAACATGCCACACGACAGCCGTTCCCCGACGACCAGCAACGCCCTGCCGAGCACCGGATATTCCGGCCCCCTCGCGTATCTCGAAGCCAGCATGCCGAGCCTGCCGAATGTTCTGGCGCGCACGGCGCTCTACATCGTCGAGAACCCTGAAAAGGTCGTCCGCTTTTCGCTGAAGGAGCTCAGCCGGCTGTGCCGGGCCGGCGAGGCCAGCATCATTCGGCTGTGCCAGATGTCGGGCTTCGACGGCTTCTCCGATTTCAAGCTGGCGCTGGCCGGCGAACTGGCCGTGCGGGACACGGTCGGGACGGAGTCGGTGCCCAAGGACGAGCACCAGCTGCTCACGCTCGCGGGCGAACTTTCCCGTTCGGTGACGCGCACGGCGGAAGGGCTCGATCTCGCGCTCGTGCAGCAGGTCGCCGACCGGCTGCGCCCGCTTCATCGCATCGACATTTACGGTTCGGGCGTCTCCGGCATCATCGCCGAGCTGTTCTCCTACCGGCTTTTGCGCTCCCGCCTGAACGCGCATGCCTTTCGCGATGTCACCCTCGCCCATGAAGTGGCGAACGGTCTCGGCCCCGATTCCGCGGCGATCGCCATTTCCGAATCCGGCGTGACCCTCAACACCGTTGATTTCCTGCGCACGGCGCGGGCGGCGGGGGCTTATTGCGTCGCGGTCACGTGCCACCCGAAAAGCGCCCTGGCGCGGCACGCCGATGTGGTGCTGCCCATGGCGAAGCTGAACATCCCGGCCTATGGCGGCTACATCAACGCCGTGCCGCGGGCCGTCTATATCGCGGAGGCGCTAGCCGCGCTCGCGTCGCCGCGCGGATCCGACAATGACGCTTGATGGAGTTTTTCTCCATTGATAGCGTCATAAAAATGAAGTAATGCTCCATTAACGTCCCGCTCATGAGGACGTCGCGCCCACTCGGGCTGGATCTTGCGCAGGCGTGGAGTTTTGCTCCGTACCGCGATGGCGCAGGCAACTGAACGGCACCATAAACAGAGGGCGACCGTGCCAATGGGGACATCATCGCGTGGCCTGAAGATAAGGGGCCTCGGCAAGCATTTCGGCGATACGACCGTACTTCGGGGGCTCGACCTCGATGTGATACCGGGAGAATTTCTCTGCCTGCTGGGTCCTTCGGGCTGCGGGAAGTCCACGCTTCTGCGCATTCTCGCGGGTTTCGAGGAGCCGACCGAAGGCACCGTTGAGACCGAGGATGGTGCCAGTCTCATCGGCGTCATGCCGAGCCGTCGCGACATCGCGATGGTGTTCCAGAGCTTCGCGCTCTATCCGCATATGAGCGTGCATGAGAACATCGCCGCGCCTCTGGTGATGCGACAGATGTCCTGGGCGCAGCGCCAGCCCCTGCTGGGCGCCCTCCTGCCGCGCGGCCGCGCACGTCGCGGCGAGATTTCCAGCGCCGTGGAGCGCGTTGCCGCGCAGCTGCGCATCTCTCATCTTCTGGCGCGCAAGCCCGGCCAGCTTTCCGGCGGGCAGAAGCAGCGCGTCGCCATCGGCCGCGCGCTGATCCGCGAACCGCGGCTGTTCCTGATGGACGAGCCGCTGTCCAGCCTCGACGCCGCGCTGCGGACGGAGATGCGCGGCGAGATCGTCGAACTCCAGCGCCGGCTCGGCATCACCACCATCTACGTCACGCACGACCAGACCGAGGCCATGACCATGGCCGACCGCATCGTGCTGATGATGGACGGCCGGGCGCTGCAGATCGGCACACCGGCAGAGATTTTCCATGATCCGCGCCACATCGCCGTGGCCAGGTTCCTCGGCACGCCGGCGATCAACATCCTGCCGGGCGAAACATCGGGGCGTCGCGTCCGGTGTCTCGGGCGCGATCTTCCCGTCACCACGACGGAGCTGGCGGACCGCCCGGTTCAGATCGCCGTGCGGCCGGAGGACATGACGGTGCGTAGCGCCGGAAAGGGAGGCGGCAGCGCTCCGTCGTGGATGGCGACGGTCGAGCGCCTGGAGCCGATCGGGCATGAGACGCTGGTCCATGCGCGCGTGGATGACGGACCACGGGTCATCGTCCGCCTGTCCGGCCCGCAGCTCGCGGGCTTCGCAATGCCGGCGGATGCCCGCGTGGCGATCGGGTTCGATCCCGCCGCCCTCAAGCTGTTCGACGAGAGCGGTGCGCGCCTGATCCACATTGCGGGCGACCGCGAGGTGGCGTCGGTGCCGCGTCGTGCGGAGGCGTCGTGATGAGCGCCACCTCTGTCCTCCCGCTTGTCCGGCGACGGCCGGCGGTGAACCGGGACGCCGTCCATGGGCTGCTGCTGGCCGGGCCGGCCATCCTTTTTCTTTCCATGCTCATGGTTGCGCCGATCTTCGTGGTGTTTGGGCTGAGTTTCACCGACTACAGCCTCGGCGCGATCCGCGTCTCCTTCATCGGTCTCGGCAACTATCAGCAGATCGCCAGCGATGCCCGCGCGCTGGGGGCAATCGGCCACACGCTCGTCTATGTCGCGATCGTGGTGCCGCTCGCGGTGCTGCTCGGCCTGTTCCTCGCCCTGCTGATCCAGGAGCGTCAGAGGCTGCGGCATACTTACGAGGTGCTGTTCTTCCTGCCCGCCACCAGCACCTTCGTCGCCATGGCGCTGGTGTGGCAGTTCCTGCTGCACGGTCGGATCGGGCCGATCAACGACTGGCTGGTGTGGATTGGCGTGGGCCGGATCGACTTTCTCACCGATCCGGCAACGGCCCTGCCCACGCTGGCGGTCATCGGCGCCTGGCAGCTCGTGGGTCAGACCACGATCCTGTTCCTCGCCGGCCTCTCCTCCGTATCGTCCGACATCTACGACGCGGCCGCGCTCGACGGGATGGAGGCGGGCTGGGACCGCTTCATTCGCATCACCTTCCCGATGCTGGGGCCGACGACGCTCTTCGTGGTCGTCACCACCACGATCACCGCCTTCCAGGCCTTCGACGGGGTCGCGGCGCTGACGCAGGGCGGGCCTGCCGGTTCGACCGAAACGCTGCTCTACAAGATCTATCTCGAGGCCTACCAGTACACCAATATGGGGTACGCCTCGGCTCTCTCGATCCTGTTCCTGGCATTCATCGCGGCGTTGTCGATGTTCCAGATCTTCGTCGCGGAGAAGAAGGTGCATTACTCATGAGCGCACCAAACGCTTCGACCGATATGCTGCGCACGGCCGGCACGAATGCAGTGCTCATGGTGCTTGCCGCGATCATGCTGCTGCCCTTCGCCTGGATGCTGCTGACCGTGATGCGCTCGCCGGCGGAGATCTTCAGCGATCCGTTCGGCTTGCCGCAGGGCTTCGGCATCGTGGTGGAGAACTTCCACCGCGCCTTCACCACGGTGCCGATGGCGCGCTTCCTGTTCAACGGCGCCATCGTGGTGACAGTGCTGCTGTTCCTTCAGCTCGCTGTGTCGATACCCGCCGCCTATGCACTGGCGAAATTTCCGTTCGCGGGTCGTAACCTGCTGTTCGGGCTGGTCGTGGCGGCGCTGTGCGTGCCCATTCAGGTGCCGATGCTGCCGATCTACATCGCCCTTGCCTATGCCGGAGCGCTGGACAGCTATTTCGCCCTGATCTTTCCCTTCCTCTTCTCGCCCTTTGCGATCTTCATGCTTCGGCAGCAGTTCAAGGCGTTCCCGGACGAGATCATCCAGGCGGCCCGGCTCGATGGCTTCAGCGAGATCCAGATCCTGCTCAAGCTCATCGTGCCGAGCGCGCGCCCTGTCATCGCAGCTTTCGCGGTGTTTTCGATAACGGCGCACTGGAACGATCTCTACTGGCCGCTGATCGTCGTCTCGTCGCAGGACATGGCAACGCCGCCGCTCGGTATGCTGTACTTCCGCGATGGTGACCTTGGCACCGACTACGGTGCCCTGATGGCGGGAGCGATCGTCACCGTGACCCCGGTGATGGTCATCTTCCTCATCGCCCAGCGTCAGTTCATCAAGGGGCTGACCATGACGGGCCTCAAATGACCTAGACATCCGCCTCCCGCCGAGGCGGCTGCCCCCTGACCCAGCTTTACCGCGTTCATCTTCATCTTCTGCTCAGGAGGCGATACCCCATGTCCAAATGGATACAGTTCCTCGCGGCCGGCTGCCTCGCCGCCGCGGTGGCGAGCCCGGCGTTTGCCGAGCCGGTCACGCTCAACGTACAATATGCGTGGCCCTCGCATAAGCGCTTCCACGATCCGCTGGCGGAAGCCTTCATGAAGACGCATCCGGATATCCGGATCAATTATCTCGCGCCGGCGGCGAGCTACACCGATGGCCAGCAGCGCATCCTGCGCGGTGCCGTGACCGGCAACCTGCCGGATGTCTGGTACTCCGGCTACAGCTACCTGAACGAGCTGGTTCGCACGCTGGAGCCGCGCGGCGAGATTGTCCCGGTCGCCGATTTCCTCGGCAAGGAAAGCCCCGAGTGGGTAAAGGCGAACTATTCCGAGCAGACGCTGCGGCTCGGCCAGGTTCAGGGCAAGCAATGGGCGCTGCCCTTCACCGCCTCTACCGCCATCGTCTATTACAACAAGGATCTGCTCGACTCCGTCGGCGCCTCGGCCGGCGACCTGGGCAGCTGGGACGGCATTGTCGCGACGGCGAAGAAAATCTCCGCCGCCGGCAAGGCGGACGGCATGTCCTATGCCGCGAATGAGTGGGGCGACGACTGGCTGTGGCAGGCGCTCATCCTCAACGCCGGCGGCCACATGATGAATGCCGACAGCACCAAGGTGACGTTCGGCGACGATAGCGGCAAGAGCGCCGTGGCGCTGCTCCGCCGTTTCGTGACCGAGACCGGCATGCCCTTCCTCGACGAGGATCAGGCGATCCAGCAATTCGCCTCTGGCAAGCTGGGCATCTTCATCGGCTCGACCGCCGAAGTCCGCGTCATGGGCCAGACCATCGGCGGCAAGTTCCAGTTGGGCACGGCGCCCTATCCCAAAGCCACCAAGGGCGAGGGCGGACTGCCGACCGGCGGCAGCGCAGCGGTCGTTCTGACCAAGGACGCCGCCAAGCAGCGCGCCGCGTGGGAATTCCTCAAGTTCGTCACGGGGCCGGAAGGGCAGAAGATCGTGGTGCTGGGCTCGGGCTACATGCCCACCAACCTGCGGACCACCGATCCGGAGTATCTCGGCAATTTCTACAAGGAGAACCCGGACTGGACGACCAGCCTCAAGCAGTGGCCGATCGCCAAGCCGTGGTTCGGCTATCCCGGCGGCTCCGGCCCGCGCATCTGGGACGAGCAGAAGGTCGTGCTCTCCAAGATCATGCGCGGCCAGGTCACGCCGGACGAGGGCCTCGCCTCCCTGGTCGAGCTGACCAGCCGTCTGGCGCTTGCCAAGAACTGACGTTCTCCGGACGACAACGGCGCGCGAGCTTGAACCCTCGCGTGCCCCTTCGGATGCAGGAGCGCCCCCCATGAGCAAGATCATCCAGCTCTCCGATCTTCATCTCTGCCCGGAGGGCGAGCGCGTCGTGGGTTTCGATCCTGAAGCGCGGCTCCGGACGGTTCTCGATGCGGTGCGGCGCGAGCATGCCGACGCCGACCTGTGCCTCGTCACCGGTGATCTCACCGATCGCGGCGACGAGGCGTCCTATCTGCGGCTGCGCGCGCTTCTGGCGGATTTCCCGGTGCCGCTCTGCCTGATGCTGGGCAATCACGACAGCCGCGCGCCCTTCCGCCGCGTCTTTCCGCAGGCTGAGGACGACGGCGCCGGCTTCGTGCAGGGCGCCATCGACCTCGGCGATCAGCGGCTGGTCTTTCTCGACACGCTCGACGAGGCATTTCCCAGCGCCGGGCACCTGTGCGCGCGCCGCCTCGCCTGGCTGGAGGCGACGCTCAAAGCCGAGCCGACCAAGCCGACCCTGCTCGCACTGCATCATCCGCCCTTCGATCTCGGCATGGAGTATTTCCGCTACATGCTCCTTGCCGAGGGAGCGGAACTGGAAGCGCTGCTGGACCGGCACCCGCAGGTTGTCCATCTCGCCGTCGGCCACGTCCATGTCCCGGTGTTCGGGCGTCGGCGGGGCCGCTCCTTTTCGGCGGCGCGCGGCACCTGCCATCCGCTGCTGCCGCCCTTCAGCGGCATGGCGGCGGACTATGTCGACCGTCCGCCCTCCTACGAACTGATCCTGTTCCAGGGCGAGACGATCATCCTCCATCACATGCAGGTCCAGCCCGACGAAACGCCGGTTGCGCGCGAGGTCGCCGATCTCGACGGGGGCCCCGGCACCCTCGACATCTTCAGAAACGTCTAAGTCATGAGTACATCGATGCCTTTTTCCCTCTTCATCTGCGATTGCGATGGTGTGCTGGTCGACAGCGAAGTGCTGGCCTGCCGTGTCGACGCGGAAGAACTCGCCCGTCGCGGCTTTGCCGACTACACGCTGGAAACCGTGCTCAGGCGGTTCGCCGGCGTCTCGCAGGCGGACTTCATGGCGACGGTGGAACGGGAAACCGGCCGCTCCCTGGGCGAGGACTTTGCCGAGGCCGTGGCTTCACGCGTCAAGGAGCTGCTGCGCACGGAACTGCAGCCCTTGCCGGACGTGGGAGCTATTCTGGCGTCGCTGCCGCTGTCGAAATGCGTCGCGTCGAGCAGCGCGCCCGCCAAGCTCGATCTCGCGCTCACCGTCACCGGGCTCAAGGGTCAGTTCGCGCCGCACATCTTCAGCTCGGTTATGGTCGAGCGCGGCAAACCGGCTCCCGATCTGTTCCTCTACGCCGCCAACGCGCTTGAGACGCCGGCGGAGCGCTGCTGCGTCATCGAGGACAGCGTGGCCGGCGTGACGGCGGCGCGCGCGGCGGGGATGGAGGTCATCGGCTTCACCGGCGGGGCGCATTGCGGGCCGAACCACGCCGAGCGCCTGCGCGAGCATGGCGCGTCCACGACGGTCGAGCGCTGGACGGACGTGCCCGCCGCGCTGGAGAGGCTGGCGAGCTGATCGGCCCGCATCTTTGGCCCGCGCCGCCGTGTTGTGAAACAGGAGGTCCCCCATGCTCGACCTGATGGGCGCTGTCGCGCTGCTGCTGTGGGGCCTGCGCATGGTGAAGACCGGTGTCGAGCGGGCGTTCGGCGCGCGTCTGCGGCGCTGGATCGGGGCCGGCACGCGCAACCGTTTCCTCGCCTGTGGTGTCGGGCTGGTGGCCACACTCGCGCTGCAGAGCAGCACCGCTACCGCCCTGATGACAGCGGCCTTCGCCGGCAGCGGCTATATGAGCGGCGCGATGGCGCAGGCGGTGATGCTGGGCGCCAATCTCGGCACCAGCCTCGTCGCCCGCCTGCTCTCGTCCGGCCTGGAGATGCTGGCGCCGCTGCTGATCGCCGCCGGCGTCGCCACCTTCACTCTGACGACCACGCGCGCCTGGCGCTCGGGCGCCCGCGCCGTGCTGGGCGTGGGATTGATGTTACTCGCACTGCATCTGCTCGGCCAGGCCACGGAGCCGATGCGCCACGCGCCGGTGCTCGCCGCGCTGATGGCGGCGCTCGGTGCGGTGCCGGTGCTGGCCGTTCTCGTCGCGGCGGTGCTGGCCTGCGCGGCGTCCTCGAGCCTTGCCGTGGTGCTGCTGGCAATGGCGCTCGCCGGAGGCGGCGGCCTCGCGCCATCGCTGTCGCTTGCTTTGGTGCTTGGCGCCAATCTCGGCGGCGCCGTACCCCCGGTGCTCGCCAGCCTCAAGGGCATGCCGGCGGGGCGGCGGGTGACGCTCGGCAATCTCCTGATCCGCATCGCCGGCTGCGCGCTGGTGCTCCCCGTCGCCGGACCGCTGGCGGCGTTGCTCGCCCCGCATGTGGGTGATGCCGGCCTCTTCGTTATCGACGCACACATCCTGTTCAACCTCGCTCTGGCGATCATCGGGCTGCCGTTGCTGGACCCGATGGCGACTGCGATGCGGCGGCTGGTGCCGGATGTGCTAGCCGCACCGGACGGTCCGCGCCATCTCGATCCCGCCGGTATCGACACCCCGGCGATCGCCCTCGCCAATGCCGCGCGCGAGACGCTGCGCATCGGCGATCGCGTTGCCACCATGCTGGAGGGAAATCTGGAGGCGTTGCGCCGCGACGACACAAGGCTCTGCGCCGCAGCTGCCACGCTCGACGACGAGGTCGACCGGCTCAACGAGGCGGTGAAGCTCTATCTCGCGCGCCTGTCGCGCGCCGAACTTAGCGAGGCCGATGCGGCCCGCTCGAGCGAGATCGCCGATTATGCGGTCAATCTCGAGCATATCGGCGACATCATCGACCGCAACCTGCGGCAGATCGTATCGAAGAAGATCCGCCATCATCTCAGCTTCTCCGTCGAGGGACGGGCCGAAATCGATGCGTTCTACGAGCGCACCCTTGCGAACCTGCGTCTCGCCCAGAGCCTGTTCCTCGCGCGCGATCCCGACCTCGCCCGCCAGCTTGTCGAACTGAAAGTCGACGTCCGGCGGTTCGAACAACACTCGGCTCAGAGCCATTATGAGCGGCTGCGCGACGGGCGGATGGAGAGCGTCGCCACCAGCGCGCTGCATCTCGACATTCTCCGCGATCTCAAACGGATCAACGCCCACATCGCCTCGGTGGCCTATCCCATCCTCGAGCAGCAGGGCGCTCTGCGCGAGAGCCGGATGGTGAAACACTCTGCCTAGAAGCTAATGCGGGGAGATCCGACCCCTCATTCTCGCAGGCCGATCATCTTCGGTTGAGGGCAGAGACATGCCCAAGCCTTCTTCCCTGAATGCGCTGGTGCTCCGGTGCGCGGGCGAAGCGTCGATCGACGCAGTGCCGCGGCAGGCACGGGACGGGCGGGCCTTCCTGCCGCGGCCGGGCGGCCAAGCTCCACCTACACGGTCGGCGCTGTGGTCGTTTCGCTGCCGGGTTCATATGTGAGAATATCCCCCGGCTGGCAGTCAAGGTAACGGCAGATTGCCTCCAACGTGTCGAATCGTATGCCTTTGACCTTTCCCTGCTTGAGCAGGCTGAGGTTCGCCTCGGTTATACCGATATATTCGGCAAGTTCCTTGGACTTGACGTTTCGCCGCGCCAGCATCGCCGCAAGACTCACTTTGATGGGCATGGTGATCAGACGAACTGACTGTTTTCTTCGGCGAGCACGGCGGCTTTTTCCATGGCCCAGGCCAACGACGCGACCACGCCTGCAAACAGCGCAAGGATCATCACGTCGGAACTGATCTCGATGGCGATCTGCTTGGGGCCGCCATTCCAGCTCGACGCCAGCATGAACAGCATACCCGCGAATGGCTTTGCCAAAGCGCTCAGCCCGGTGCCGAGAGCAAAATCGCGCAGCCCGGCAATACCCTCGGCAGCGAAGGGGTGCCCTGTCGCGAACTGCGCGAGACAGACGCGGAGCCGCAACAGGCCCCAACTCATGGGCAGGAGATGCAGAAGCGCTGTGGCGATCGCGACCATCTGCATGCCGGTGCCGTGGGCCACGGGCTGGGAACTGAGCAGCCAATAGCCGATAGCCAGTGCTGGCAACAGCGCCGCCAGTCCCGCCGCCACCACGCCCAATGTGCTGAACGCGAGACGTGCCCGCGGCGACAGCCTCAGGGCAGCCGCCGACCCCACCTCACGGACGCAGGCGCCGGCACTTCGGTTCAGCATGGTGCTCTCCCTTCGATCGGGCTTGAGCTATGAGCCAATAATTATTGTTTGACAATAATTATTGGCCGCTGGATAAGTGAAATTGTTGTTTTACGATAACGGAGTTTGCCATGTACGCCATACGCTCCGCGCTGCTTGCGCTCTCGCTTGGCCTCGCCTTGCCGGCTCAGGCTACCCCCTCAACTCCCACGGGAGCGATCTCCGTCGCCCAGGTCGTCGACCTGATCCAGCGCTCGCCAAACGATAATGCCGCCCGAAACGCAGCGATGGCCTATCTCGCGGGCGTCGGGGAGGCCACCGGCCTGCTGGTGGCCGAGGCCGGGCGGCGTTCCTCAGCCAGCATCACCTGTGCGAGGCCACTTGGTATTTCCAGCACAGCGGCTCTCGCCGCGCTTTCTCGCACGGACAAGGGGACGTGGGACAAAACGGCGGCTACCCCCATTCTCGTCGAGGATATGCTAAGCCGTGCGGGCTGCCTCTAGAGCACGTTTTGGCCTGACTGAATCGGTTTGGGATTTCAAAATCGGCTTGGAGCTGATTCAGAAGGGTCGCCAGGCTGGAGGCCGCAGGGGCATGTCGAAAGAATGCACACGACGAGACCCAACTACTTGAAGTTACAAAATAATGCCAAATAATCAATCGTTTGCATTTTCCGTTGCCCCTATGATGGACTGGACCGACCGGCATT
The DNA here is from genome assembly GCF_045108345.1 of Ancylobacter terrae. Taxonomy (NCBI): domain Bacteria; kingdom Pseudomonadati; phylum Pseudomonadota; class Alphaproteobacteria; order Hyphomicrobiales; family Xanthobacteraceae; genus Ancylobacter; species Ancylobacter terrae. The sequence continues at coordinate 2,327,369 of NZ_JBJGXH010000001.1, read as the reverse complement.
GCCGGGCGTTCCACCGCATGCTCACCGCCCGCGCGCTGCTGTACACCGAGATGGTCACGGCCAATGCCGTCATCTTCGGAGATCGGGAGCGCCTGCTGGGCTTTTCGCAGGCTGAGCAGCCGGTCGCCGTGCAACTCGGCGGATCCGAGCCGGAGGCGCTCGCCAAGGCGGCCCGCATCTGCGCGGACTGGGGATATGGCGAGATCAACCTCAATGTCGGCTGCCCCTCCGATCGCGTGCAGGGGGGCAATTTCGGCGCCTGTCTCATGCGCGATCCGGCATTGGTCGCGCACTGCGTCGCGGCCATGAAGGCGGAGGTGAGGCTGCCCGTCACGGTCAAATGCCGGCTCGGCGTCGACGAGCAAGATATCGAGACCGCGCTCGACGCGCTGGTTGACGCGGTGCTCGCGGTCGGTGCCGATGCCCTCGTCGTCCATGCCCGCAAGGCATGGCTCGAAGGGCTCTCGCCGAAGGAAAACCGGGAAATTCCACCGCTCGATTACCACCGGGTCTATCGCCTGAAGGCGCGTTTGCCGCATGTGCCGATCGCCATCAATGGCGGCGTGCGGAGCCTCCATGAGGTCGAGAGGCATCTGGAAAACGTCGATTCGGTGATGGTTGGGCGTGCCGCTTACCAGACACCGGAGCTGCTGCTGGAGGTCGATCCCCGCCTGCACGGCGTGCCCGCGCCCCATCCGGACGCATTCGCGGCGGTCGAGGCTTTCGAGCCGTATGTGGCGGCACACCTCGCTGCCGGAGGTCGTTTGCACGATCTTACCCGTCATATGCTCGGGCTCTTCACCGGCCTTCCCGGCGCCCGCGCTTTCCGGCGTCGGCTGGCAACGGAGGGCGTCGCGACGGGGGCGGGCCTCGAGATTCTGAGGAACGCCGTCGCCGAGGTGCGCCGTCCGGCACGCGAACCGATGGTCGCCTGAGCTTTCCGGGTGACGACCCGAGGATTACCGGGAGGCAGTCGCGTGGCGCTCTTCAATTGCGCCCCAAACAGCTCTAGTAAGGCGTCGCGATGATTGCGCTCATTCCCGTGGATCAACTCGTCTGGCTTGCTGCGGCCCTGGTCGGAGCAGGCGTTGCGACCGGCATTCTCGCCGGACTGTTCGGGGTCGGTGGCGGGGCGGTGATCGTCCCGGTGCTGTACGAGGTGTTCGGCGCCTTCGGCGTGGCCGACACCGAGCGCATGCATCTCGCCGTCGGCACCTCACTCGCGATCATCGTGCCGACCGCGTTGCGCTCGTTCATGGCCCACCGCGCCCGCAGCGCGATCCGTACCGACGCGCTGCGTCTGTGGGCGGTTCCGGTCGTGGTGGGGGTGATCGCCGGCGGCGCGTTGGCCGCCATATCGCCGGACCGGGTGCTGAAGATCGCCTTTGTCGTCTTCGCGGCGTTGATGTCGAGCCGGCTGCTATTCGCGCGGGAGCACTGGAATCTGGGCGAGACGCTGCCGGGTCGCGCGGCGATGAACGCCTACGGCTTCGGCATCGGGTTGGCCTCGCCGTTGATCGGCATCTCCGGCGGCGGCATCGCGACGGTTATCCTGACCCTCTACCGGGTGCCGATCCATCAGGCGATCGCGACCTCGGTAGGGCTCGGCGTGCTCATCGCCATCCCCGGGACCATTGGGTACATCCTTGGCGGCCTGCCGCATCTGGCGGCTCTTCCGCCGCTGTCGCTCGGCTATGTCTCGCTGCCGAGCGCGGTTCTCGTGGGCACCATCTCCACCCTGATCGCGCCGCTGGGTGCGCGGCTGGCCCACGCGTTCTCGAAGCGGCAGCTTGAGGTGCTGTTCGGCCTGTTCCTGCTGTCGGTGGGCGCTCGCTTCGCCCTGGCGCTGTGGGCGTGAGCGATTAATCGGGGATCGGCTTGGCGCGCATCACCAGTTTCTCGCCGCGGATTTCGAAGCTTTCCAGCCGCGACAGGAAGGTCATGCCGAGCAGGCTCTGCCGCAACGTACCGGGGCTGGCGACGAGGGCGGGAACGCGCCGCTCCTGAATGCCGGCGATGGCGATGCGGTCGAGAATGACGGAGGCCGCACGTCCGCGCCCGTTCGCCGTGTCGATGGCGATGTCGTACTTCAGGAAATCGACCGGCAAGCCTGCGGCCCGCGCCGCTTCCGGGGTCAGCACCACGCTCGACGCGCCCGTATCCACCAGCATCGGGATGCGCGTGTCGTTGACCTCGACGCGGATGTTGAAGTCACCATCGCTTGCCCGGGCCACCTCGACCGCCGGCCCGGTGCCGTGGGCGAGCGGCACCGCGTAGCCGGGCGCGAGTTCGGCGAGCACGCGATAGGCCACCGCGTGAAGTTCGAACCGGTAAGTGTAGCCGACGCCGATGACGGCGAAGATGACCGCCCAGAGCGCCAGAGCTCGCAAGGCCTCGCCGATCCGACCGCTGAAGGCGGCGAACCCGCCCGCGGCGATCACGAGAGCGAGAGCCCCATACTTGACCAGATGCGCGAAGTCATCGAGCGCGATGCCGGCGACCTCGCCATGCTCGGTCCTGAGCACGAGAATGCCCAGGCCCGCCGCAAGGCCGACGATCACGATCCACAGGATGCGATCGGGATTCATGAGGTCGGCTTGTCCGCGAGCGCGGCGAGGCGCGGGTGCAGCCGCGCCATGATCGACTGACGGGTGGGTTCGTCGAGTGCGCGCCACGCGCCGATCTCCTCGATGGTGCGTCCGCAGCCGAGGCAGAGGCGCCCGGAAGCGTCGAGCGTGCAGACGCGGATGCAGGGTGTGGATGCGGGCGCGGTCATGTCCGTCGGCTTGTGGGCGAGTCAGCCTGTCAGGGAGTGCGGAGCGAAAATAAGGAGCGCGAGCAGGAAGGCAATCTCCACGGCCAGCGTCGCGGCGCCGGCGACATCGCCGGTCTGGCCACCGAACTGGTTCAGCGCAAGGCGTTGCACGGCGAACGCCGCCATCATGCCTGCGCCGGCTGCGACAGCAAGCGCCAGCGGACCGAATGTGGGGCCGATGAGTGTGGCCGCGATGAACAGGCAAAAGAGGCCGGGCAGCCGTAGCTGCTGCATCGCCGGCCGGCCCACGGTCAGGCCCAGACCATCGGAGCGCGCGGGCGGCAGCGCGCACAGAATCCAGAGGCCTCCCAGGCGGGCCGCCCCCGACGCTGCGATCAGCGCTGCGGCCGCGTGCCAGGCCCCGGCGCCGGCGAGGCCCTGCAGGCCACCAATCCGCAGTGCGGTAGCGAGGATCAGCGCCATTACGCCGAACGTGCCGACCCGGCTGTCCTTCATGATCTCGAGCCGTCGCGCCGGCGTCGCCCCGCCCAGGGCGTCGGCGGTGTCGGCGAGGCCGTCCTCGTGGAACGCGCCGGTCACGAAGGCGAGGGTGCCGATCGCGAGGGTGGCGGCGACGAAGGCGCTCAGCCCAGCCGAAAGCGCCAGCAGAAGAGAAGCGGCGCCGATCGCGCCTATGGCGGCGCCCGCGAGAGGCAGAGCGGGCGCGAGCCGGGCGATGTCCGGTGGCGCCTCGGGTTCTGTTTCGAAGCGCATCACCGGCAGGGGAATGCGGGTGAGGAAGCGAAGCGCAGCCGGCAACTCGCGAATGGGCGGGGGCAGGAGCATGGCGTCGACCGCGTTCCGGCGTATGGGGACAGGGAAAGGGGAACCAGGCTGCGGCCGAGCCGCGGAACGCCATGCTTGCGCCGCGCCGCGGCAGGGTCTACCCCGCCCGCGTCCGTTCCGCGAGAGGCAGAGAGCTTCCATCATGCTGCGCACCGAATCCGGCTTACCATTCGACGACATCCGCCGCCTCGTCTTGCAGATGCCGGAGCCGGATGCACGCGCGCGGCAGGCCGCCGCCGAGCGGCAGGGACAGCTTGTCAAGCCGCCCGGTGCGCTCGGGCGATTGGAGCAGATCGCGATCGACATCGCCGGATGGCAGGGAAATCCCATTCCGCGCGTCGACCGGCCGAGCGTCGCCGTCTTTGCGGCCACCCATGGTGTCGCGGCTCGGGGCGTCTCGCCTTATCCCTCCGAGGTGACCAAGCAGATGGTCGCCACTTTCACCGACGGAAAAGCGGCGGTGAACCAGATCTGCGCGGCATTCGGCGCGGGCCTGCGCGTCTTCGATCTCGCGCTCGACCTGCCGACGCCCGACATCGTGGAAGAGGACGCGCTCAGCGAGGCCGAGTGCGCGGCCACGATGGCCTTCGGCATGGAGGCACTGGCCGGCGAGCCGGACCTCCTTTGCCTCGGCGAAATGGGCATCGGCAATACCACCGTCGCGGCGGCGATCTTTCACGCCCTCTACGGCGGCGCGGCGACCGACTGGGTTGGCCCCGGCACCGGCGCCACGGGCGAGGTGCTGGAGCGCAAGGTCGCGGCGGTCGCGGCGGCGGTGAAGCGCTGCGCGGGCCATATCGGCGATCCCCTGGAAGTGCTGCGCCGCCTCGGCGGCCGCGAGGTGGCGGCGATGGCGGGAGCGATCCTCGCCGCGCGTCTCCAGCGCGTGCCGGTGGTGCTCGACGGCTATGTGGTGACGGCCGCGGCGGCGGTGCTGCACGCGCTCGATCCCCGCGCTCTGGATCACTGCTTCGCCGGGCATCGCTCGGCCGAGCCGGCGCACGGGCACGTGCTGGAGCGGCTTGGCCTCTCCCCCATTCTCGAACTCGGCATGAGGCTGGGGGAGGGCTCGGGAGCGGCGCTGGCGATCGGCGTCATCAAGGCGGCGCTGGCCTGCCATGCCGGTATGGCCACCTTTGCCGAAGCCGGCGTGGCCGAGGGCTGATCTCACCATCCGCGGCGGGTCAGGAAGGCGCGTCGGCGCGGGCGCGAGGGATCGCCGTCGGTGTCGGTCTCGGCCGGCGGCGCGTCAGGCGCCAGAGGCGCGGTGTCGGAGACCGGCGGCAGCGCGGCCATCACCCGCTCGCCCGGAAAGGTCACGATCACCTCGGTACCCTCGCGCAGGCGCGACTTCAGGTGAAACGTTCCCCCGTGCAGCTCAACCAGACCCTTGACGATCGGGAGCCCCAGCCCGGCGCCCTGCTCGGCGATCTTGATGGCGTTGGTCCCCTGGCCGAAGGATGACATGACGACGGGAATCTCGTGCTCGGGAATGCCCGAACCGGTGTCCCGCACGGACAGATATTGCCCGCCGGAATAGGTCCAGCCGACCTTCAGCCAGATCTCGCCACCCTGGGGCGTGAACTTGATCGCATTGGACAGGAGGTTGAGGCAGATCTGCCGAAGCGCGCGCTCGTCCGCCCACAGGCGCGGCAGGTTCGGCTCGTAGAGTTCGTGGATGGTGATCGAGCGCGTCTTCGCTCGGATCTTCAGGAGGTGCCGGCAGTCCTCGACCACATGGGCGAGCGAGACCGCTTCCTCGTTGAGTTCGTAACGGCCGGCCTCGATCCGCGAGAGGTCGAGGATCTCGTTGATCAGGTTGAGCAGATGCTGGCCGGAGGCATGGATGTCACCGGCATATTCGCGATAGGTGGGGTTGGCATGGGCACCGAGGATCTCGCTCTTCATGACCTCGGAAAAGCCCAGTATCGCATTCAGCGGGGTGCGCAGTTCGTGGCTCATCTGGGCGAGGAAGCGCGACTTGGCGAGGCTGGCGGCCTCGGCCCGCAGGGCAGCATCGTCCGATTTCGCCTTGGCCTGTTCCAGTTCGCCGATGAGGGCGTCGGTTTCGCCGCGCGCTTCGAGGGTGGTCAGTGCGATCGCATTCAGGCGGCGGGCCATGATCAGGAAGAAGGCGGAGGCCTCGCAGACCAGCACGGCCAGCGCCAGGTCCACCGCCGCCCCGCGCCACAGATAATAGCCGCAGATGGCGAACACCACCGGCAGCGCCCCCGCATAAACGGCAAAAGGGATGCAGGACGAAAGGGTTGCGACGCCCGCGATGACCACCAGCGCGGTGGTGAGCGCGAACTCCCGCGCGCCGGTCCCACCATAATAGAGCACCGACAGGATGATCCCCGCCCAGGCGAGGGACTGCACGCCGTCGAGCGCGATGAAACCGAGATGATAACGCCGCAGCACCAGCGGATCGACCGGTTCGGCGCGAAAGCGCCTGCACACCCAGGCACTTACCCCGTGCAGCAGGGCCATCGCCAGCGTCCACAGCCCGGCCGTCAGCGGCGGCAGCCAGAGTGCGGTCGCAGCACCGGTCAGTGCGATCAGTGCGATGACAGCAGGTGTCGCGCCGAGCCGGTTGTCGACATAGACGCGGACCAGCTCATGGTCATAGGCCGGACGGGTGCCGGACGTGGAGGTGAGACGGTCGCGCGCCTCCCGCACGCTGCGCGAGACATGGCTGCGCCGCTCGGTCGCGGCGCCATCCGCCTCCCGCGCCCGTACACCTCGAACGGCTTCCGCCGTCGTGCCCATCTGCCCCCGCCGATCAACCTGGACGCCCCACCGGAAGCATCAAGCGCGAATGCTTAACGGCTTCTCTAGAAGAATGGTTAACGCGAGGACGGGCCGAAACCGAAATGCGTGTGAGATCATAAGTGTGGCGCCGTAGCACCTATGTGTCGCTGGCCCTTGCCGGCCTGATGATCGGCGCCGCGCTGATGCTCGAACGGCTCCTGCCGGCGCTGACGGGGGAGGTGCGCGTCGCCGACGGCGACAGCCTGGAACTGGGCGGCGAGCGCATCCGCCTCGAGGGCATCGACGCCCCCGAACTGGCGCAGGAGTGCGGCCCGCCGGAGCGGCGCTGGCCCTGCGGCCGCGAGGCGCGCGCCGCCCTTGCCGCCCTCGTGAAGGGCGCGCCCGTCACCTGCCGCCCGCTCGACACCGACCGCTACGGGCGCGCGGTCGCCGTCTGCCGGGCGGGGGAGGTCGACATCGCCGAGCGCCTGGTCGAGCAGGGCTTCGCCATCGCCACCAGCTTTTCCTATGCCGGCGCGGAACGGGGGGCCCGCGCGGCGAAGCGCGGCATCTGGTCCGGGCCGTTCGAGATCCCGGCCGACTGGCGGGCCCGCGCCGGCGACAAGGGGCGCTAGCGTCACTATTTGGTGACTGGTCATCATATAACCCCGGCGCTAGCCTCCCCACGGGAGCGCGTCGTCCGGCTGTCCCGGCGTCGTCGCGCCGGGCAGGCGGAAGACTGCACCCTCATCCCTTGAAGGAGAGGGCGACGATGAAATTCACACTCAATGGAACCGAGCGTACGGTCGAGGTCGACCCGGACATGCCGCTCTTGTGGGCGCTGCGTGACGTGGTCGGGCTCACCGGCACCAAATTCGGCTGCGGTGCGGCCCTTTGCGGCGCCTGCACGGTGCATGTCGACGGGCAGGCGGTCCGCTCCTGCCAGACCGCCATGTCCGATGTCGACGGCAAGTCGGTGGTCACCATCGAAGGCGTGTCCGGCGAGGTCGGCACCGCGGTGGTGAACGCCTGGCGCAAGCTGGACGTGGTCCAGTGCGGTTATTGCCAGTCCGGCCAGATCATGTCGGCGGTGGCGCTGCTGGAGGAGAACCGCAAGCCCACCGATGCCGACATCGACAGCGCCATGGACGGCAATGTCTGCCGCTGCGCCACCTACCAGCGCATCCGTGCCGCCATCCATGAAGCCTCCAGCCATCTCGGGTGAGCGCCATGCACGTCATCAAGCCTGATCAATACCGCCAGATGCTGGCGCGCCTCGTGCCGGCGGCCCCGCCCTCCCGGCGCGGCTTCCTGAAGGGACTGGCCGCCGGCGGCGGCGCCCTCGTCATCGGCCTGCACCTCGAAGCCGGCAAGGCCTTCGCGAACACCCCGGCCGCGGCTCCCCCCGCCGCGCCGGAGCCCAATGCCTTCATCCGGATCGCGCCCGACAGCACGGTGACCGTGCTGGTCAAGCATCTCGACATGGGCCAGGGCGTCACCACCGGCCTCGCCACCATCGTCGCCGAGGAACTCGACGCCGACTGGAGCCAGATGCGCGCCGCCTTCGCGCCGGCCGATGCCAAGCTCTACAACAACCTCGCCTTCGGCCCGATCCAGGGCACGGGTGGCTCGACCTCCACCGCCAACAGCTGGGATCAGCTGCGCCGCGCCGGCGCCGCCGCGCGGCAGATGCTGGTCGCGGCCGCCGCCGCCAAATGGGGCGTGCCGGCCGCCGGCATCACCATCGAGAAGGGCGTGCTGAAGAGCGGCAGCCACAGCGGCTCCTTCGGCGAGTTCGCCGAGGCGGCAGCGAAGCTGCCCGTGCCTGCCGAGGTGAAGCTGAAGGACCCGAAGGACTTCAAGCTGATCGGGACGCGGCTGCCGCGCCTCGATTCGGGCGCGAAGACCAATGGTACCGCGGTCTATGCGCTCGACGTCCGCCGCCCCGGCATGCTCACCGCCGTGGTGCGCCGTCCCGACCGGTTCGGCGCCACGGTGAAGAGCTTCGACGCGACCGCGGCGAAGAAGGTGCCGGGCGTCACCGACGTGGTGGCGGTGCCGAGCGGCATCGCCGTGCTGGCGGTGAACACCTGGGCCGCCCTGCAGGGCCGCGAGGCGCTCGCCGACATCGTGTGGGACGAGAGCGGCGCGGAAATGCGCGGCACGCCCGAGCTGCTGGACGAATATCGTCGGCTCGCCGCGACGCCGGGCAAGCCGGCGGCGCGCCGGGGCGATGCCGGCAAGGGGCTGGCCGGCGCGGCCAAGACCATCGAGGCGGAGTTTGCCTTCCCCTATCTCGCCCATGCGCCGATGGAGCCGCTGAACTGCGTCATCGAGAAGACGGCCGAGGGGGTGACCATCACCACCGGCTCGCAGTTCCAGACCATCGAGCAGGGCGTGACCGCCGGCATTCTCGGCCTCAAGCCCGAGCAGGTGAAGATCCAGACGGTGTGGGCCGGCGGCTCGTTCGGCCGGCGCGCCAACATCCCGGCCGACTACGTCGCCGAGGCCGCCACCATCCTCAAGGCGATCGACGGGCGCGCCCCGGTGCACCTGGTCTGGACCCGCGAGGACGACATCAAGGGCGGCTTCTACCGCCCGATGTTCCTGCACACGGTCCGCGCCGGCGTCACCGCCGACGGCCGGATCGCCGGCTGGGAACAGAAGATCGTCGGCCAGTCCTTCATTCTCGGCACGCCCTTCGAGGCGTTTATCGTGAAGGAGGGTGTGGACGGCACCTCGGTCGAGGGGGCGTCCGACACCAATTACGACATCGGCAATTTCGCCGTGGACCTGCACTCGACCTCGGTCAAGGTGCCGACGCTGTGGTGGCGCTCGGTCGGCCACACCCACACCGCCCATGTGGTGGAGGTGATGGTGGATGAGCTCGCCCATGCGGCGGGGCGTGATCCCGTGGAGTTCCGGCTGGAGCTGCTCAAGGACAAGCCGCGCCACACCGCCGTGCTCAAGCTCCTTGCCGAGAAGGCGAATTGGGGTCCCAAGGCGGGCGCGGGCAAGGGGCGCGGCATCGCCCTGCACGAGAGCTTCAACACCGTGGTCGGCAGCGTGATCGACGTGTCGGTGGTCGACGGCAAGATCAAGGTGGACAAGGTCGTCTGCGCGGTGGATTGCGGCATCGCCGTCAACCCGGACGTGGTGGTGGCGCAGATCGAGGGCGGCGTCGGCTTCGGCCTCGGCGCGGCGCTGCACGACGAGATCACGCTCGACAAGGGCGTGGTCGAACAGGGGAACTTCGACACCTATGTGCCGCTGCGCATGTCGGAGATGCCGAAGGTGGAGGTGCACATCCTGCCCTCCGCCAACGCCCCGACCGGCATCGGCGAGCCGGGCGTGCCGGGTGTCGCCCCCGCGCTCTCGAACGCCATCTTCGACGCTACCGGCAAGCGGCTGCGCACGCTGCCCTTCAAGCTCGACGAGTTCCGCGCGACGTGATCGCGCGTCCGCGCGACCTGATCGCGCGGACTGACACCGGGCGTCGCGGCCGTGACAAGCGCGGCCGCGACGCCCATCTATCGCGGGATGCCCCCGCCCGACGATTCCCTCGACACGCTGCTCGCCGCCATCCGCGGCTGCCGGGTCTGTATCGATACGCCGCTGCGGGCGCCGCTGCCGCACGCGCCGCGCCCGGTGATCCGCGTCTCGCCGAGCGCGCGGCTGCTGATCGCCAGCCAGGCGCCGGGGACGAAGGTGCACCTCTCCGGCCTGCCGTTCACCGACGCCTCCGGCGACCGGCTGCGCGACTGGATGGGGGTGACCCCCGAGATCTTCTACGACGTCTCCCGCATCGCCATCGCGCCGATGGGCTTCTGCTTCCCCGGGCAGGATGCCAGGGGCGCCGACCTGCCGCCGCGTCCCGAATGCGCCGCGACCTGGCACGACCGGCTGTTCGCGGCGCTGCCGGACTTCGAGCTGGTGCTGGTGATCGGCGCGCCGGCGCAGAACTACCACCTGCGGCGGCTGGGGCTGGAGCGCTTCACCCGGCTCAGCCTGACCGAGCGGGTGGTGCGCTGGCGCGAGATATGGGAGGCGCGGCGTTCCCCCCGCCTGCTGCCGCTGCCACACCCCTCCTGGCGCAACACGGGCTGGCTGAAGCGCAACCCGTGGTTCGCCGAGGAACTGCTGCCGGTGCTGCGCGCCGAGGTGGCGCAAGTCCTCGCGCGCTAGGCATCCTCAGCGCGACAGCAGCAGGTGCCGGTTGAGCCGGCGCTCCAGCCGGTCCCACACCCGCCGCACGATCTCGACCATGGCGAGGTAGAGCACCGCCGCCCACAGATAGACTTCCATGTCGTAGGAGCGCGAGAAGGCGAGGCGCGTGACGCCCATCAGGTCGTAGACGGTGATGACCGAGGCGATGGAGGAGGCCTTGATCATCAGGATCAGCTCGTTGCCGAGCGGGCGCAGCCCCACCGCCACCGCCTGCGGCAGGATCACCTTGAGATAGGTCTGCACCCGCGTCAGCCCGAGCGCCGCCGCGCCCTCGCGCTGGCCCGCCGGCAGGCTCTCGATGCCGCCGCGCAGGATCTCCGCCTGGTAGGCGGCGGTGTTCAGCGTGAAGGTCAGCACCGCGCAGTAGAAGGCGTCGCGGAAGAACCACCACAGCCCGAGCGCGGTGAGTTCCTCGCGGAACTGGCCGGCGCCGTAATAGACGAGGAAGGTCTGGGCCAGCAGCGGCGTGCCGCGGAAGAAATAGGAATAGGCGAAGGCCGCGCGGGCGACGATCTTGCCGCCCTCGACCCGGGCGATCGCCAGCGGCAGCGCCAGCAGCGCCCCGAAGAACATCGACAGCCCGACCAGCTGGAGGGTGACCCACAGCCCCTGCAGGAACCGCAGCCCGTAGCGGTCCATCAGGTCGGCGTTCAGCCCGATCATCCCCATCAGCGCGAGGAAGCCGCTGCCGATCATCTGCGCGAACGTGTCCATCACGCCTTCCCCGCCATGCGCTTGAGGCCGCGATTGGCGCGCGCCTCCGCGCGGGTGAACACCGCGCTCGAGAGGATGGAGAAGGCGAGGTAGATCAGGCAGGCCACGAGGTAGAAGAAGAAGGGCTGCTTGGTCACCCCGACCGCGATCGCGGTCTGGCGCATCAGGTCGTTGATGGCGATGACCGAGACCAGCGAGGTATCTTTCAGCAGCACCAGCCAGTTGTTCGACAGGCCGGGCAGGGCGACGCGCCAGAGCTGGGGAAACACCACCAGCCGGAAGGCGCGCCAGCGCGGCAGGCCGAGCGCCGCCGCCGCCTCCTTCTGGCCGCGCGGCACCGCGCGCAGCGCGGCGTAGAACACTTCGCTGGAGAAGGCGCCCAGCACCAGCCCCAGCGCCATGACGCCGGCCGCGAACTGGTTCACCTCGATGGTCGCGCCCGGCACGAAGAAGGCGGCGATGCGGGTGAACAGCATCTGGCCGCCGTAATACACGATGAACAGCGTGAGCAGTTCCGGCAGGCCGCGGAAGACGGTGGTGTAGATATTGCCGATGCCCCGCGCGATGACAGAGGACGAATCCTTGGCGAGCGCGACGGCGAGGCCGATCGCGAGTCCGAAGGGAACCGTCGCCAGCGCCAGCTCGATGGTCAGCAGCGCGCCCCGCGCGATCTCGTCTCCCCAGCCGTCCGGTCCGAAAGAGAGCAGGGGGAGGAGGTCGAGCATGGGAGAAGGGGGACTCCGTGGCGGGGAAAGGCCGGCTCCGGCCGGAACTCTGCTACGAAAGCGGCGCGCGCGCCATCGCCCGGCAGCCGGATCGCACGGTCATCCCCGGCCACGGTATTCCCGGCCGCGGCCGCAGGCGAGGAGCCGGGATCGATCCGGAGAAACCCGCCCGACGGTCCCGGAGACGGCCCGACGGCCGTTCCGGGATGACGCGCCGGCCCGCCGGCCGCGCCGGAGCGGGCACGCGGCTCAGTAGACGCTGAAGGGGAAGTACTTCTCGTTGATCTTCTTGTAGGTGCCGTCGGCGAGGATCTCGTCGATCGCCTTGTTGAACATCGCCACCAGCTCCGGGTCGTCCTTGCGGATGCCGACGCCCACGCCCTCGCCGAAATACTTCGGATCGGTGTATTCGGCGCCGGTGAACTTGCAGCAGCCGCCGTCCTTCGAGTTCAGCCACTCGAGCAGCACCACCTTGTCGGCCAGCACGGCATCGAGTCGGCCATTGGCGAGGTCGAGATTGGCCTCGTCCTGCTTGCCGTAGAGCTTCACGTCGGCGCCGGCCTTGGCGTACACGTCCTCGAGATAGTTGGAGTGGATGGTGGAGCCCTGGGCGCCCAGCACCTTGCCCTTCAGCGCGGCCGGCGAGGTGTCGGTGATCTTGGAGTCCTTCGGCACCGCGAAGGTCGCCGGGGTCTTGTAGTACTTCTTCGAGAAGGCGATCTGCTGCTTGCGCTCGTCGGTGATCGACATGGAGGCCGCGATGGCGTCGTACTTGCCGGCCAGCAGCGCCGGGATGATGCCGTCCCAATCCTGCGCCTGGAAGGTGCATTCGACCTTCATCTTCTCGCACAGGGCCTTGGCGACATCGATGTCGAAGCCCTTGATCTCGTTGTTCTCGATGTAGTTGAAGGGCGGGTAGGCGCCTTCGGTGCCGATCCGGACCGTCTTCCACTCCTTGGCGCTGGCGCCGGAGGCGGCGACGGCGACAAGGATTGCGGCGGCCGCGATGCGGGTGGCGAGGCTCATGCTGTTCCCCTCTGGAAATTGATCTCTGGTGCCGGCGCTCTTGCTCGTTGTTTCCGGCGCCGCGATGGTGGCACTAAATTCCGTGGGGATGCAACTGCGTGCTGCATTCTTCGGCAGGAGCGCGATTGTCCATGTCTTGTGCAGCCGCTCGCCTCCATCGGTCCGGGCTATGGGGCGACGGTCGCAGGGCGGTTGACGATGCGCCCTCGCTGGTGTCTCACCTGAGCGCGAAATGCGAGGGAGCACAACGATGGCGGTGACGGCCGACGAGATCAAGGCACGGCTTGCGCAGGTGACGGCGCCGGACGGGCGGCCGGTGACGGCGAGCGGCACGCTGTCGGACATCATCGTTTCCGAGGGCAAGGTCTATCTCTCGATCACCGTCGACGCGGCCGCCGCCCCCGCCTGGGAGCCGGTGCGGGCCGCCGTCGAGCGCACCATCCGCGCGACGCCGGGCGTGGTCTCGGCGCTGGTCGCCCTCACCGCCGAGCGCCGGGCCGGCAGCGCCCCCGGCGCCCAGCCGGTGCGCGTCTCGGGGCAGGGGGCAGCCGCAGGCCACGTGCACGCCGGCCATGCCCATGCCGGCCATTCGCATGCGGGCCACAGCCACGGCACTCCGGCGCCGGCCCCGAGCGCCCTGAAGGAAACCCCCGGCCTGCCGGGCGTCGGCGCCATCATCGCGGTGGCCTCCGGCAAGGGCGGCGTCGGCAAGTCGACGCTCGCCGCCAATCTGGCGCTGGGCCTGCAGGCGCTGGGCCTCAAGGTCGGCCTGCTCGACGCCGACATCTACGGCCCCTCGGTGCCGCGGCTGATGGGCCTCAAGGGCCGGCCGGAAGCGCAGGGCCGCATGCTCCAGCCGCTTCAGGCCTATGGGCTCAAGGTCATGTCGATCGGCTTCCTCGTCGAGGAGGAGACGGCGATGATCTGGCGCGGGCCGATGGTGATGTCGGCGATCAGCCAGCTGCTGAAGGAGGTGAACTGGGCGCCGCTCGACGTCCTGGTCGTCGACATGCCGCCCGGCACCGGCGACGCGCAGCTCACCATGGCGCAGCAGGTGCCGCTGGCTGGCGCGGTGATCGTCTCGACCCCGCAGGACCTCGCGCTGATCGACGCCCGGCGCGGCATCGCCATGTTCCAGAAGGTGAACGTGCCGGTGCTCGGGCTGGTCGAGAACATGAGCTATTTCCTGTGCCCGCAATGCGGCACGCGCTCGGACATCTTCGGCCATGGCGGTGCCCGGCACGAGGCGCAGCGGCTCGGCGTGCCCTTCCTCGGCGAGGTGCCGCTGCACATGTCGATCCGCGAGACCTCGGATGCGGGGCGCCCGGTGGTGGCGACCGCGCCGGCGAGCGTCGAGGCCGGCATCTACCGCACCATCGCGGCCGGCGTGCGCGAGGCGCTGGCGGGGCGCCATGCGAGCGCCCGCCCGGCGCCGCGCATCATCGTCGAGGGGTGAGGCGGGGAGGGGCGAAAAAGCCGGTGCCATCTCCGCCAAAAGGCGAAAGCGATCGCTGGTTGCCTTGCGGAAACCCTTGTCGTACCTCTTTCTTTCTTGCAGGCCCAAAATAATAAGGCACCGGCGCCGTACCGAGCCCCGACGTTCCCGCCGGTGAGGAAACCCCAGAAGGAGACACTCCCCATGAAGCGCCGTCAGTTCCTCGCTGCTGCCGGTACCGGCGCGGCGGCCTCCGCGGCCGTTGCCATGCCGGCGATCGCCCAGTCCGCGCCCGAGATCAAGTGGCGCCTCGCCTCCAGCTTCCCGAAGTCCCTCGACACCATCTATGGCGGCGCCGAGGTGATGTCGAAGATGGTTTCCGAGCTCACCGACGGCAAGTTCCAGATCCAGGTCTTCGCGGCGGGCGAAATCGTCCCCGGCCTGCAGGTGCTCGACGCGGTGACCAACAACACCGTCGAGATGTGCCACACGGTGTCCTATTACTTCGTCGGCAAGGATCCCACCTTCGCCATCGCCGCCTCGGTGCCGTTCGGCCTCAACGCCCGCATGCAGAACGCCTGGCTGTACCAGAACGGCGGCAACGAGCTCTTCAATGAGTTCTACAAGAAGTTCAACGTCTACGGCCTGCCCTGCGGCAACACCGGCGCCCAGATGGGCGGCTGGTTCACCAAGGAGATCAAGACCGTCGCCGACATGAACGGCCTCAAGATGCGCATCGGCGGCATCGCCGGCCAGGTCATGGCCAAGCTCGGCGTCGTGCCGCAGCAGATCGCCGGCGGCGACATCTACCCGGCGCTGGAGAAGGGCACCATCGACGGCGCCGAGTGGGTCGGCCCGTATGACGACGAGAAGCTCGGCTTCTACAAGGTCGCGAAGTTCTACTACTACCCCGGCTGGTGGGAAGGCGGGCCGACCATCCACGCCTTCACCAACCTCGCCAAGTGGAACGAGCTGCCGAAGAACTACCAGGCGGCGCTGACGGCGGCGACGACCTATGCCAACACCATCATGCTCGGCCGCTACGACGTGCAGAACCCGCCGGCGATCAAGCGCCTGGTGGCGAACGGCACGCAGCTGCGCCCCTATCCGAACGAGGTGATGGAAGCCTGCCTCAAGGCCACCAACGAACTCTGGGGCGAGATTTCCGCCAAGAACGCCGACTTCAAGAAGGCGATCGACACCATGCAGGCCTTCCGCAACGACGAATATCTGTGGTGGCAGGTCGCCGAATACACCTTCGACACCTTCCAGATCCGCAACCGCGCCCGCGGCTGAGGCGCCTTGCACCCGGGCGGGCCGCTTGACGCGGGCCCGCTTCGGGGCCAATGCATCCCGCTCAATCCCATGGCCGGGCTCCCTCCCGGCCATGGTCGTACCGAACCCGTGGCCGCCGCATGGCCATGAGCGCAGGCCAGACGCCTTGTCGCGCCGCGCCTGACGCCGGAGACATCCCATGAAGCGCCGCCAGTTCCTGCGCAGCACCGGTGCGGGCCTCGCGGGCGCCGCGCTCGTCGCCGCCCCCGCTGTCGCCCAGTCCGCGCCCACGATCAAATGGCGCCTCACCGCCAGCGTGCCGAAGACGCTGGACGCCATCTTCGGCGCCAATGAACTGGTGGCGAAATATGTGAGCGAGGCCACCGACGGGCGCTTCCAGATCCAGCCCTTCGCCGCCGGCGAGATCGTGCCGGGCCTGCAGGCGCTGGATGCGGTGCAGAACGGCACCGTCGAGCTCGCCCAGACCCCACTCTACTACTATCTCGGCAAGGATCCCGGCTTCGCCTGCTTCACCGCCATGCCCTTCGGCCTCAACGCCCGCATGCAGAACGCCTGGTTCTACCATGGTGGCGGGCGCGAGCTGCAGGACGAGTTCCTCGCCAAATACGGCGTCGTCGGCTTCCTCGGCGGCAATACCGGCACTCAGATGGGCGGCTGGTTCCGCAAGGAGATCAAGGATCTCTCCGACTTCAAGGGCCTGAAGTTCCGCATCGGCGGCATTGCCGGGCAGGTGGTCGCCAAGCTCGGCGTGGTGCCGCAGCAGATCGCGCCGGGCGACATCTACGCCGCGCTGGAGAAGGGCACCATCGACGCTTGCGAATGGGTCGGGCCCTATGACGACGAGAAGCTCGGCTTCGTCCGCGTCGCGCCCTACTATTACTATCCCGGCTGGTGGGATGGCGGCCCGACCATGCATATCGTCGTCAACAAGGCGAAGTGGGAGGGGCTGCCGCGTTCCTATCAGGCGATCTTCGAGGCGGCGGCGGCCTATGCCAATTCCGACATGCTCGCCAAGTACGACGCCCGCAACCCGGCGGCGCTGCGTCGGCTGGTGGCCGCGGGCGCGCAGCTCAAGGCCTTTCCGCAGAGCTTCCTCGATGCTTCCTACGCGGCGACGAACGAGCTCTATGCCGAGATCGGCGCCAAGAATGCCGGCTTCAAGAAGATCGTCGACGCGCAGACCGCGTTCCGCAACGACGAATATCTGTGGTGGCAGGTCGGCGAGTACCCGTACGACAGCTACATGATCCGCGCCCGCACGCGCGGATAGGAACGATCGTCATCCCGGCCGGCGGCGAAAGCCGGCGAACCGGGATCGCATGCGCGTCCCCGCCCGCCTTTCGACGGTCCCGGATCGGCTCCGGCCGTCCGGAGGCGGCGGGGAGGCGGCAGCCAGGAAGCGCCCCATGACGTCATCGTCCGTGCCCCCCTCCCGCCGCCGGCTGCTGACGGGCGCCGGGCTCGCCGCCACTGCTACCACGCTGGCGGCGCCGGCGATCGCGCAGAGCGCGCCGAAGCTGCGCTGGCGCCTGACCTCCAGCTATCCCAAGACGCTGGACACCATCTACGGCGCCAGCGAACTGCTCGCCAAATACGTGCGCGAGGCCACCGACGGCCAGTTCGTCATCGACCTCTTCGCGCCGGGCGAGATCGTGCCGGGCCTGCAGGCCTTCGACGCCGTGCAGAACGGCACGGTCGAGGCGGCGCAGACCGCGCTCTACTATTACATCGGCAAGAACCCGGCCTATGCGCCGTTCACGACGCTGCCCTTCGGCCTGAATGCCCGCCAGCAGACCGCGTGGCTCTACCATGGCGGCGGCCTGGAGCTTCAGAACGCGCTTCTGGCCAAGGGCGGGATGATCGGCTTTGCCGGCGGCAACACCGGCGCGCAGATGGGCGGCTGGTTCCGCAAGGAGATCAAGGAAACCCGCGACCTCCGGGGGCTCAAGATGCGCATCCCGGGTCTCGCCGGGCAGGCGCTCGCCCGGCTCGGCCTGGTGCCGCAGAACCTCGCCGGCGGCGATATCTATCCGGCGCTGGAGAAGGGCGTGATCGACGCCGCCGAATTCGTCGGGCCGGTCGACGACGAGAAGCTCGGCTTCGTGCGCGTCGCGCCCTATTACTATTATCCCGGCTGGTGGGAGGGCGGCCCGACCATCCACTTCCTCGCCAATCTCAAGGCGTGGAACGCGCTGCCCAAGGCCTACCAGGCCGTCTTCACCGCCGCCTGCGCCTATGCCAATGAGGACATGCTGGCGAAATACGACGCCCGCAATCCGGCGGCGCTGCGCCGGCTGGTGGCGGCGGGCGCGCAGCTCCGGGCCTTTCCGCCGGAGGTGATGGACGCTTCCTACAAGGTCTCGACCGAGCTGCTCGGCGAGATCGCCGGCAAGAATGCCGAGTTCAAGACCATCTACGACGCGCTGCTCGCCTTCCGCGGCGAGGAATATCTGTGGTGGCAGGTCGGCGAATACCCCTATGACGGCTACATGATCCGCGCCCGCACGCGCGGCTGACGCCGCCCTCGCTCACGCCCCGCACCATGCACAAACGCCGGCCCGAGGGGGCCGGCGTTCTCGTTTCACGGGCAAGCGTCGGTGTCCTCAGAACTTGGGCGGGCCGAGGTCCGGCATGTCCATGCCGGGAATGTCGATCTGGATCGAATTCGGATCCACGGTCGACGCTGCGCCCTTGTAGTGCATGACCATGGACGGGAACAGGATCACCAGCGCGATCATGATGCACTGGATCACCACGAAGGGTATCGCGCCCTTGTAGATCTGCCCGGTGGTCACCGGGTCCATGGTCTTCTTGGTGATCTTGTCGACATAGGGCGACTTCGGCGCCACGGATCGCAGGAAGAACAGCGAGAATCCGAAGGGCGGGTGCATGAAGCTGGTCTGCATGTTCACGGCGAGGATGACGCCGAACCAGATCAGATCGATGCCGAGCCGCTCCGCCGCCGGTCCGAGCAGCGGCACGACGATGAAGGCGAGCTCGAAGAAGTCGAGGAAGAAGGCCAGCAGGAAGACGAGGATGTTGACGACGATGAGGAAGCCGGTCTGGCCGCCGGGCAGGCCGACCAGCAGTTCCTCGACCCATTTGTGGCCGTCGACGCCGTAGAAGGTGAGCGAGAAGACGCGGGCGCCGAGCAGGATGAACAGCACGAAGGAGGAGAGCTTGGCGGTCGATTCGACCGCCTGGCGCAGCAGGTCGACGGTCAGGCGCTTCTTCATCAGCGCGAGCACGATCGCCCCGACCGCGCCCATCGCGCCGCCCTCGGTGGGCGTCGCGACGCCGATGAAGATGGTGCCGAGCACGAGGAAGATCAGCGCCAGCGGCGGCACCATCACGAACACCGCCTGCTCGGCCAGCCGCGACAGCAGCTTCAGGCGCAGCAGCCGGTTGAGCACGGCGATGACGAAGGAGGTGACCACGCCCACGGACATGGCCAGGATGACGAAGTCGGCACCCGCCTTCAGGCCGCTCTCGCGCATCACGAAATAGCCGACCAGCCCGGACAGGACGACGACGACGCCGAGCGAGGGAAGGCCCGAACTCCCGTCCGGCTCACGCAGGACGCGCGCCTCGAGCGGCAGGCCGGGCGCGGCCTTGGGGAAGATCATCGAGACGAGGAAGACATAGAAGGCGTAGAGGCCGGACAGCACGAGGCCGGGGATGAAGGCGCCCTCGTACATGTCGCCGACCGAGCGGCCGAGCTGGTCGGCCATGACGATCAGCACCAGCGAGGGCGGGATGATCTGCGCCAGCGTGCCGGAGGCGGCGATGACGCCGGTGGCGAGGCGTCGGTCATAGCCGTAGCGCAGCATGATCGGCAGCGAGATGAGGCCCATCGAGATGACCGAGGCCGCCACCACGCCGGTCGTCGCCGCCAGCAGCGCGCCGACGAAGATCACCGCATAGGCGAGGCCGCCGCGCACCGGCCCGAATACCTGCCCGATCGTGTCGAGCAAGTCCTCGGCCATGCCCGATCGCTCCAGCACCAGCCCCATGAAGGTGAAGAACGGAATGGCGAGCAGCACGTCGTTGTTCATCGTGCCGTAGACGCGCTCGGGCAGCGCCTGCAGGAAGTTCGGCTGGAACTGGCCGAGCTCGATGCCGATCAGGCCGAACATCAGCCCGTTCGCCGCCAGTGCGAAGGCGACCGGATAGCCGAGCAGCAGGAACACCACCAGCGCGGCGAACATGATCGGCGCCATGTTGTGGGTAAACCAGCCGCGGAAGGTGCCGTCGGCCGCGTAGGCGAGATCCGGCCGGGTCAGCAGCATCAGGCTGACGAGGCAGGCGAGGAGGCCGATGGCACGCAGGAGCGAGTGCGGCTTGGAGGACATGTGCATGGGTCCGTCGGTTACGCAGCGAGGCGATGGCGGATCAGGTCTTCGGCAGGCCGGTATCGGCGAGCAGCCGCTCGACCTCCGCCTCGGCCGCGGCATGGTGCCCGCCCGCTCCGGCGTTGGGGTCCTCGATGCGGCCCGTGAAGATCGCCACGCGCTTGATGAGCTCGGACAGACCCTGCAGCAGGAGGAAGAAGAAGCCGAGCGGCACGAGGAACTTGGCCGGCCATTGCGGCAGGCCGCCGGCGTTCATCGACTGCTCGTTCTGGAAATAGGAGGTGAGGAAGAAGGGCCAGGAGGTGACCAGCATCACGATCACGAACGGCAGCAGGAAGAAGATGTGCCCGAAGATGTCGATCCCGTCACGGACCTTCTTCGGCAGCAGGCTGTTGATGATGTCGATGCGGATATGCTCGTTGGACAGCAGCGTCCAGGGCGAACACATCAGGAACACGAGGGCGAACAGGTACCACTGCGCCTCGAGCCACGAGTTCGAACTCATGTCGAACAGCTTGCGCACGATGGCGTTGCCCGCGGAGATCAGGACCGCGAGCAGGATCGCCCAGGCGATCCAGCGGCCGATTCGCGTGTTCACCGCGTCGACGCCCCGGCTGAAACCCAACAGCAGATTCACGCGTGTCCTCCCCCGGCCGGCCCATCGTTCTTGTCGTTATGCTTCCATCGGTTTGTTTGATGGAAGCAAGCAAGATAGACGATGGTCGGGGGGGGTCAAACCTTGCTTTTCGCCAGCGCGGGAAGGTTGTGGACAGCGGAATCGCGCGAGCCCGCGGGCCGGTGCGCCCATTCCTGGTGCAGCGAATAGAGGCCGGCACCGATGACCAGCGCCACGCCGACGAGCGACAGCCCGTCCAGCATCTGGCCGAACAGCGCGAGGCCCAGAACCACCGCGAACAGCACGTTGGAATAGCGGAACGGCGAGACCACGTCGGGCGCCGTGCCGCGGAAGGCGGCGATCGCCGACATGTGGCCGATCACCAGCGCGAGGCCCGAGAGCCCCAGCAGCAGCATGGTCGTGCCTTCCAGCGCGCGCCATTCCTGGGCGCCGGCCAGCGCGAAGCCGGCCAGCGCGCTCACGCCCGCCGTCACCAGCGTCACCACCAGCGTCGGCACACGGACGGGAATGCTCCCGGTGACGAAATCGCGGATGGCGACCAGCAGCGCACAGCCGAGCATCACCAGCGCGACGGGCTGGAAGCTGCCGGCGCCCGGCTTGATGACCAGCAGCACGCCGGCGAAACCCGCGGCCACCGCCAGCCAGCGCTGCCAGCCCACCCGCGTGCCGAACACCGTCACGGCGATGGCGGTGGTGAACATCGGCGCCGCCTGCTGGATGGCCGAGGCGTCGGCCAGCGTGATGTAGGCGAGGGCGGAGACGTACAGCAGCGCGCTGACCGTCTCGATGCCGGCCCGTCCCATGACATTGCGCTGCAGGGCGAAGCGGATGCCGCCGATCTCGCCGCGCAGGGCGATCAGGGCGAGCAGCAGGCCGCCCGCCACGACGCCGCGCAGCGCCAGCAGTTCGGACAGCGGCATGTGGGGCAGGAGGAACTTCGAGCAGGCGTCGTTGACGGCGAAACAGCCACTGGCGGCGACCATCATGACGATGCCGCGCAGGTTGGCACTGGAACTGGGCATGGAACGGCACGCACTGGAACGGACAGGAGGTCCTTCTACGCCAGACCGTTAGAACCCAAATGTGTCTATTTCGTTGATCGGCTATGCGCCGTCAGCATTTCTCGCCCGCGCAGGCCGGTTCGCCGGCGCCGATATCGGCCGCCACCGCCGGTCGCCGGTCGAGCGCGGCGGACGCCGCGCAGACCGCCAGCGCCGCGAGCGCCAGCGCGGCGCCGACCCAGGGCAGGTCGTCATAATGCAGGCCGGCGGTGAGCGCCGCGCCGCCGATCCAGGCACCCGCGGCGTTGCCGAGGTTGAACGCGCCCTGGTTGAGGGTCGAGGCGAGGTTCGGGGCGCCGATGGCGCTGTCCACCACCCGCATCTGGATCGGCGCCACCACCGCGAACACCAGGATGCCCCAGACGAAGATCGTGGCGATGGCCAGCGCCTCGAACGGCAGGGCGAAGACGAAGCCGACCAGCACCAGCGCCAGCCCGACGAAGATGCCCATCAGCGAGGGCATCAGCTTCCAGTCGGCGAGGCGACCGCCGAGGATGTTGCCGATGGTGATGCCCACCCCGAACAGCAGCAGCACGACGGTGACGGTGCGCGGCTCGAGGCCGGTGACCTCGCGCAGCAGCGGGGCGATGTAGGTGAACACGGTGAACAGGCTCGCCGAGGCGAGCACGCTCATCGCCATCGCCAGCAGCACCTGCGGCCGCTTGAGCACGCCGAATTCGCGCAGGATTCGGCTGTGCGTGTGCGGGATGTTGGACGGCACCCAGAGCGCGATGGCGGCCACCGCCACGATGCCGATCGCCACCACGGCCCAGAAGGTCGCGCGCCAGCCGAACATCTGGCCGAAGCCGGTGCCGAGCGGCACGCCCAGCACATTGGCGATGGTCAGCCCGGCGAACATCATGGCGATGGCGCTGGCCCGCTGGTTCGGCGGCACCAGATTGGAGGCGACGACCGCGCCGATGCCGAAGAAGGCGCCGTGGCAGAAGGCGGTGACCACCCGCGCCGCCATCAGCGACCAGTAGTCCGGCGCGATGGCGCAGAGGAAATTGCCCAGCACGAACATGCTGGAGAGCCCGATCAGCGTCGCCTTGCGCGGCAGGCTGTTGGTGATCACCGCGACGATCGGCGCGCCGATGACGACGCCCATCGCATAGCCGGTGATGAGCAGGCCGGCCGCCGGGATCGAGACGTGGAGATCGGCCGCGACCTCCGGCAGAAGGCCCATGATGACGAATTCGGTCGTCCCGATGCCGAAGGACGCCATCGCGAGCGCCAGGAGCGGAAGCTGCATGGGGGACGTACCTCAGGCTTTGACGGGCGATCTCAGCCTGCTCGTATAAGGCCGTTGCTGCGGTGCAGCAAGGCGTGCGGCGGCAGGGCTGGCATGCGCCCGGCACGCGGTGGCCGGGAGCGGTTCGGCGGCGGCGATCGTCAGCCGCCGGTGACGCTCATGTGCCGGCGCACGGCGGGGGCCTGACCCGGACGGTCGATCACGAAATCGTGACCCTTGGGCTTGCGGAAGATGGCGTCGTCGAGCGCCGCGTGCAGCCGCTCGTCGCTCTCGGAGGCGCGCAGGGGCGCCCGCAGGTCGGCCGCATCCTCCTGGCCGAGGCACATATAGAGGGTGCCCGTGCAGGTGACGCGCACGCGGTTGCAGCCCTCGCAGAAATTATGCGTCAGCGGCGTGATCAGGCCGAGCCGCCCGCCGGTCTCCTTGATCGCGACATAGCGCGCCGGGCCGCCGGTGCGGAACGCGATGTCCTCCAGCGTCCAGCGTTCGGCGAGGCGGGCGCGCACGGTCGACAGCGGCAGGTACTGGTCGGCGCGCTCCGCCCCGGTCTCGCCGAGCGGCATGACCTCGATCAGCGAGACGTCCATGCCGCGCCCGTGCGCCCATTCGATCAGCGAAGGGATTTCGTGCTCGTTCTCGCCGGCGAGCGCCACGGCGTTCAGCTTGACGTGCAGCCCCGCCTTCTGGGCGGCATCGATGCCCGCGAGCACCTTGGAGAGGTCGCCCCAGCGGGTCAGCGCCCGGAAGCGGTCGGCATCGAGCGTATCGAGCGAGACGTTGATGCGCTTGACGCCGCAGGCCGCGAGGTCGCCGGCGAAACGGGCGAGCTGCGAGCCGTTGGTGGTGAGGGTGAGCTCTTCCAGCGCGCCGGTCTCGAGATGGCGGCCGAGCGAGCGGAACAGGGTCATCACGTCGCGCCGCACCAGCGGCTCCCCGCCGGTCAGCCGCAGCTTCTTCACGCCGCGCGCGACGAAGGCGGAGCACAGCCGGTCGAGTTCCTCGAGCGTCAGAAGTTCCGGCTTGGGCAGGAACGTCATGTGCTCGGCCATGCAGTAGACGCAGCGGAAATCGCAGCGGTCGGTCACGGAGACGCGCAGATAGGTCACCGCACGCCCGAAGGTGTCCACCAGGGGCGGACGGCCGGTGTCCGACTGGATGCGATCGAAGAGGATGTCGTCGCCGTTCCGCACGATGATCTCGCTCCCGCGGGCCATTCTGCATGCCGGCCCATTGTCATACAGTCATAGGGACCGGCCGCCGGGCTGCCAATACGCCGTTTCGTATCGGCCGATCATACATTTCGCTCAAGGATGCGCTTGCGCCGCGCGATCACGTCTTTATGTGGGGAGCAGACAGCTGCGGAGAAGACCCGTGACCGACGCCTGGCCGACCGAGATCCGCCTCCAGAAGGATCGCCGCGCCCTGATCATCGCCTTCGAGGACGGGGCGAGCTTCACCCTGCCGGCGGAATATCTGCGCGTGGAGAGCCCGTCGGCCGAGGTGCAGGGCCATTCGCCGGCCGACCGGCAACTCGTCGCCGGCAAGCGCGAGGTGCGCATCGACGAGGTGATTCCGGTCGGCAATTACGCGGTGCGGCTCGTCTTCGACGATACCCATTCGACGGGCATCTACACGTGGGACGTGTTCCGCACGCTGGGCGAGGAGCAGGACCGGCGCTGGACCGCCTATCTGCAGGAGCTCGCCGCCCGCAACCTTTCGCGCGACCTGGCCGGCGCCGCGCGCCGGCACTGACCGGCGCGATCCCTCCAAACGCGGAAGGACCGGCAAAGCCGACCCTTCGTTTGTCGTGTCGACAGGGGAGGCGCCCGCCTCCCGCCGCGTCAGTTCATCACATAGACCGTCGCGCCGACGTTGACGCGGTTGTAGAGGTCGGTCACGTCCTCGTTGGTCATGCGGAAGCAGCCCGAGGAGACCGCCTGGCCGATCGTCTCCGGCTCGTTGGAGCCGTGGATGCGGTAGAGCGAGGAGCCGAGATACATCGCGCGCGCGCCGAGCGGGTTGTCGATGCCGCCGGGCATGTAGCGCGGCAGGTCGGGCCGGCGCTTCAGCATCTGCGGCGGCGGCGTCCACCCCGGCCACTCGGCCTTGCGGGATATGGTCTTCACGCCGTTCCAGCGGAAACCGTCGCGCCCGACGCCGATGCCGTATTTCAGCGCCGTGCCGTCGCCCTGCACGAGATAGAGCCGGCGCTCGCCGGTGCGGATGACGATGGTGCCCGGCCGGTACTTGCCCTCGAAGGCCACGGTCTGGCGCGGAATCGCCGAGCCGGAATAGCCGGTGCGCGGGCCGTTGCCGAAATTATACGGCCGCCCGAACAGGAAGAAGGTCGAATCGCGCGCCTCGGCCGGCGCACTCGTGCCTGCAAAAGCGCCGAGCCCCATCAGGCCGGCGATCAGCAGGGAAGCAAGGGAAGTGGAACGCATCATCAGCCCCATGGTCGAACGCATGACGCGATCATCGCCCCGGCCGGCTGAATAACCGATGAATTTTTCGCCGCGCGAATGCCGCCTTATCGGTCACATTACGCCACGAAGGCGCCATGAACGAGGCGGGCCCGGATGACGATCGCGTTACGTCAGGTGTAACGGCTCCCCGGCGCGACGCTCACCAGCGCAGATGCTCCTCCAGCCAGTAGCCGACATCGCGGTCGCCGGTGCCGCCATAGGGCATCTTCAGCGCGATGACATAGAGGCTGTCGCGGTTGTCGGTGTGCAGCCGCAGGCGGCTGAAGAGCTCTTCCGCCAGTTCCGTCGTGTCGACGGCGTAGGTCGTGGCGGTCAACTGCGTCCAGGAGGTCTTCTTGATCTCGGCGGTGAGGCCGGCGTGATGAATCTCCCGGCCCAGTTCGAACGTGACGAGATAGACGGCCATTCCCCATCCCCGGTAAGCCTGAACGCTGCTTTCCGCACGCACGTGCCATGCCAGTTGCGGCCGGTGAGACCCGACGCGACGGCATGCCTGAAGGGGAAGCCCTGTCTTTATGGAAGGGTCGATGGTGGGCGATGCAGGGATTGAACCTGCGACCCCTCCCGTGTGAAGGGAGTGCTCTCCCGCTGAGCTAATCGCCCGCCGACCATCGAGGCGGCTGGATGTATCGGCTCGCACCGAGCGGTGTCAAGCGCCCCGCGCGATCAGCGTGCGAGCAGCCGCTCGACCGCGGCCGGCAGAGCGTCGAAATGATCGACCAGTTCGTCGCCGCCGAGCTCGTGCGGCGGCGTCTCGGTATAGCCGAACGGCACCACGATCACCGGCACGCCGGCATTGCGGGCGACGGCGACGTCGGTGGCGCTGTCGCCGACCATGATGGTCCGCCGGATATGCCCGCCCGCCCGCTCCACCGTGCCGATGAGGTGGCCGGCATCCGGCTTGTGGACGGCGAAGGTGTCGGCGCCGGCGATCACCCTGAAGCGGTGGGCGAGGCCGAGTTGCTCGAGCAGGCGCACGGAGAGGAACTCGAGCTTGTTGGTGCACACCGCCAGCACGTGGCCGCGCGCCTCCAGCGCGTCGAGCGCCTCGACGAGGCCCGGGAACGGCCGCGAGGCGTCGGCGATATGCGCCGTGTAGTGATCGAGGAACTGCGCGAACATGCGGTCGATCTGCGCCGGATCGATCGGCAGGCCGGCGGCGGCGACGCCGCGCTCGACCAGGGCGCGCGCGCCGGCGCCGATCATCTTGCGGGTGTCCTCCCGCGGCAGCCGCGCGACGCCCTGCGCTTCCAGCACGACATCGAGCGTGTCGAGCAGATCGGGGGCGGTGTCCACCAGCGTGCCGTCGAGATCGAAGGCGATGACGGCGGGCAGGGGCGGGTCGATCGGGTCGGTGGCGGGCATGGCATCGGCTCCGGCTGGAAGATCGTGCCGCGCGAATATCGCGATGGGCTGCCGTCTTGCCTACAATCCTGCCGCTTTTGCTGTCCAGCGTCCGCGTCCGAAGGCCACACGTGGGCGACGCTGCGTCGTGAGGCGGTTTTTCGAGGGAGTTCTGACGATGACGTGCGTTCGCCGAGGCCTTGCCCGCTTCAGCCTTGCCCCCTTCATCCTGGCGCTGGCCGCCGGCACCCTCGGTGCCGGCGCGCCGGCCCTGGCGCAGGACGCACCGGCGCCGGCGCGTACGCCCGCCTATTCCTTCGCCCCGCCGCCCTCGGCGCAGGCCAACCGGGTCTATTCGGTGAACAGCGCGACCGGGGAAGTGGCGGCCTGCCAGTTCGAACGCCCCGAGGGCAATCCCATCGGCGTGACGAAATGTTTCACCCGCGGCGACGGCGCCGGCCCCCAGAAGGCGGGGGCCTACGAACTGGTGACGACCGGATTTTCCGGCGAGACCGGCGTGTTCCGGGTGAACCGCGACACCGGCGAGATGAGCATCTGCTACGTGCGCAACATGCCGAAGGTGGGCGGGGGCGTCGAGCCGACCGTGGTGTGCACGCCGCCTGCCGGCTAGCGCGCAACGCGGCTGAAACGGCCGAAGGCGCGCCGCCGTGCCGCGCGCCGCGGCGATGCCGGATGCTTTACCCGCCCACCGATCGGCGCTAGAGCCGGTGCGGATCGGCACGGCGACGGCCGATCGGCGACGAGGATCCGGCCGGGCCGGACGCTCGGCCGCCGGTGCCCAACAACAGCAATGCCGCCGGCGCCGCGCGCGACGGCGCATCGGACCAGAGAAACTGTTCATGGCTGACGCCGAGAAACTGAAGCGCGAGGCGGCCGCCGGCGCGCTCGAACTGGTGCGGTCGGGCATGAAGCTCGGCCTCGGCACCGGCTCCACCGCCCGCCATTTCGTCGAGCTGCTCGGCGAGCGGGTCGCGCAGGGGCTGGAAGTGGTCGGCGTGCCGACCTCCGAGGCGACGCGCCGCCAGGCGGAAAGCCTCGGCATCCCGCTCGCCACGCTCGACGAGGCGCCGGTGCTCGATCTGTGCATCGACGGTGCCGACGAGATCGGCCCGGACCTCGCCCTGATCAAGGGCGGCGGCGGCGCCCTGCTGCGCGAGAAGATCGTCGCCTCGGCCGCCGCCGAGATGATCGTGATCGCCGATGCGACCAAGAAGGTCGCGACGCTGGGCGCCTTCCCGCTGCCGATCGAGGTGGTCGATTTCGGCGTCGCGGCCATCCGGCGCGGCATCGAGCGCGCCGCCCGCGCCGCCGGGTGCCAGGGCCTGCTCACGCTGCGGCGCACGCCGGACGGTCATGTTTTCGTCACGGATCAGGGACACGTCATCCTCGACGCCGCCTATGGCGTGATCCGCGATCCCGTCGCGCTGGCCGCCCATCTCGCGGCGGTGCCCGGGGTGGTGGAGCACGGCCTGTTCATCGGTCTCGCCGGCCGGGTGTTCCTGGCGGGCGAGGGCGGCGTTACCGTGCTGGCGCGCCGCTGATCCATTGTCGAGGGAGTTGTTTTCATGACCGTTTCATTCGTTCGCCCGTCCCTCGCCCGGCTGCTGCTGGCCAGCGCTGCCGCCGGCTTCCTGCTCGCCGGCGCTCCCGCGCAGGCACAGCAGCCCGCCGCGGCGCCGGCCGCACAGGAAGTGCCGCCCGCCAAGCTGCAGCTCGCCAAGGACGTGGTCGATGCCAATGGCGAGGCGCGCAGCTTCGACAACATCGTGCCGAACATCCTCGAACAGGCCGCCAACAGCTTCGTGCAGGCCAATCCCGATCTCATCCGCGATCTGCGCGAAGTGGCGGTGGGCCTCGTACCGGAGTTCGAGAAGCGCAAGGGCGAGATCGTCGACATCCTCGCGCGCACCTACGCGGTCAACTTCACCGAGACCGAGCTCAAGGAGATGCTGGCCTTCTACCGCACCCAGACGGGCCGCAAGATGGTCGAGCAGCGCCAGGCGATGGTCGATCAGGGCCTGCGCGGCGTCCAGCAATGGGGCCGCGGCCTCGCCCGCGAGATGGAGGATCGGGTGAGGCAGGAGATGAAGAAGCGCGGCTTCACCATCTGAGCCGCCTCCGTCGAGGCCGCTTGACGCGACCGGCGCGAGCGCCGACATGGAACGGGCCTGAATCAGGGAAACCGCGCCATGACCGCCGACAGCAGCGTCGATCTCTTCGTCATCGGGGGCGGTTCGGGCGGCGTGCGCGCGGCGCGGATCGCCGCCGGTTACGGCGCCCGGGTGCGGCTCGCCGAGGAGTACCGGCTCGGCGGCACCTGCGTGATCCGCGGCTGCGTGCCGAAGAAGCTGCTGGTCTACGCCTCGCGCTTCGCCCATGAGTTCCAGGACGCCGCCGGCTATGGCTGGACCGTCGAGGGCGCCCGTTTCGACTGGCCGACCCTGATCGCCAACAAGGATCGCGAGCTGGACCGGCTGGAGGCGGCCTATGGCCGGACGCTGGCCAATGCCGGGGTCGAGGTGGTCCGCTCCCGCGCCGTGGTCGAGGATCCCCACACCGTGCGCTTGACGGACGGATCCCGCGTCACCGCGGGCACCATCCTCGTCGCCACCGGCGCGCATCCCGTGATGGGGGCGGACATTCCCGGCCGCCACCTCGCCATCAGCTCCAACGAGGCGTTCCATCTCGACCAACTGCCGGCGCGCATCGTCGTGCAGGGCGGCGGCTACATCGCGGTCGAGTTCGCCGCCATCTTTGCAGGCCTCGGCGCACAGGTGACCCTCGTTCATCGCGGCGAGAAGCTGCTGCGCGGTTTCGACGAGGACATACGCGACCATCTCGCCGCCGAGCTGGTGATGGCGGGCGTGAACCTGGCGCTGGGGACCACGATCAGCGCGATCGAGACGGAGGGCGAGGCGCGCTGCGTCCACCTCTCGGACGGTCGCCAGCTCGTGGTCGACCAGGTGATGCTGGCGATCGGCCGTTCGCCCAACACCGCCGGGCTGGGGCTCGAGGCCGCGGGCGTCGCGCTGCGCGCCAATGGCGCGGTGGTGGTGGACGGCGAATCCCGCTCCTGCGTGCCCTCCATCTACGCCGTGGGCGACGTCACCGACCGCGTGAGCCTCACCCCGGTGGCGATCCGCGAGGGGCACGCCTTCGCCGACCGTGTGTTCGGCAAGCGCGCCGCCCATGTCGAATACGACCTCATCCCGACCGCCGTGTTCACCGAGCCGGAAGTCGGCGTGGTGGGGCTGACCGAGGCGGCGGCGCGGGCCAAGGGCCACCGGCTCGACATCTACAAGACCAGCTTCCGCCCGCTCAAGGCGACGATGTCCGGCCGGCAGACGCGCATCTTCATGAAGATGGTGGTCGACCAGGCGAGCGACCGCGTGCTCGGGGTCCATATCGTCGGCGAGGGGGCGGGCGAGATGATCCAGCTCGCCGGCGTCGCCATGACCGCCGGCGCCACCAAGGACATGTTCGACCGCACCGTCGCGCTGCATCCGAGCGCCGCGGAGGAGCTGGTGACGATGCGCACCAAACATGAATCGAGCGACCTGCCAGAGGAGTCGGCGCAGGCCACCCCCGCGATCTGATGAGGGCTGCCGCTCTGGCGCAGGTTGCGCCCTTGGGTGTATAAGGCGCCCCTTTCCGCCGGAAGGTCGGCGGCACGGCACGTGCAGGAGGCAGCAATGGCTGAGCGCTGGACACCCGAAAGCTGGAGGGCCAAGCCCGTACAGCAGGTGCCCGATTATCCCGACGCGGAGGCGCTCGCCTCGGTGGAGCGGCAGCTCGCCTCGTTTCCCCCGCTCGTCTTCGCCGGCGAGGCGCGGCGCCTGAAGAAGCAGCTTGCGAAGGTGGCGAACGGCGAGGCCTTCCTGCTGCAGGGCGGCGACTGCGCCGAGAGCTTCGCCGAGCACACGGCCGACAACATCCGCGATTTCTTCCGCGTCTTCCTGCAGATGGCGGTGGTGCTGACCTATGCCGGCGCCTCGCCGGTGGTGAAGGTCGGGCGCATCGCCGGCCAGTTCGCCAAGCCGCGCTCGGCGCCGATGGAGAAGGTCGGCGATGTCGAGCTGCCGTCCTATCGCGGCGACATCGTCAACGACATCGAGTTCACGCCGGCCGCGCGCATCCCCGATCCGCGCCGGCAGCTCGAGGCCTATCGCCAGTCCGCGGCGACGCTGAACCTCTTGCGCGCCTTCGCGAACGGCGGTTACGCGAGCCTCGGCAACGCGCACACCTGGATGCTGGGCTTCATCAAGGACTCACCCCAGTCCGGCCGCTACCAGGCGCTGGCCGACCGTATCACCGAGGCGCTCGACTTCATGCGCGCCATCGGCATCGATCCGGAAAACCACCCGGAGATGCGGGTTACCGAGTTCTTCACCTCGCACGAGGCGCTGCTGCTCGGCTACGAGCAGGCGCTGACCCGCGTCGATTCGACCTCCGGCGACTGGTACGCCACCTCCGGCCACATGATCTGGATCGGCGACCGCACCCGTCAGGCGGACCACGCCCATATCGAGTATTGCCGCGGCGTGAAGAACCCGCTCGGCCTGAAGTGCGGCCCCTCCAGCCGGCCGGACGACCTGCTGCGTCTGATCGACCTGCTGAACCCGGACAACGAGCCCGGCCGCCTGACCCTGATCGGCCGCTTCGGCGCCGACAAGGTCGGCGATCATCTGCCGGCGCTGGTGCGGACGGTGCAGCGCGAGGGGCGTTCGGTGGTGTGGTCGTGCGATCCCATGCACGGCAACACCATCAAGGCCGGTTCGGGCTACAAGACCCGGCCGTTCGACCAGATCCTCAAGGAGGTGAAGGACTTCTTCGCCGTCCACGCGGCCGAGGGCACCTATGCCGGCGGCGTGCATCTGGAGATGACCGGCAAGAACGTCACCGAGTGCACCGGCGGCGCCCGCGCCATCTCGGACGCGGACCTGAAGGACCGCTACCACACCTATTGCGACCCGCGCCTCAACGCCGAGCAGGCCATCGAGATGGCCTTCCTCGTCGCCGAGCTGCTGAAGCAGGAGCGCGCCGGCCGCGCCCGCCCGGTGACCGAAGCCGCCGAGTGAGCGCGCCAGCGCATACGGATTGAGCGCACGGGGCGGCCTCTGGCGGCCCCGTTCTGCATTTCGGGCACCCGTCGTCGGCGTCCCATCGCAGGGTCCGCCGGATCGCCCCGCTCGGCATCGCCTTTCGCCGCGCCGCCCGCTACGAATGGACGGCACCAGCGGGAGGGATGAATGAGCGCGGAAATCCTGATCGTCGGCGCCGGCCCGGTCGGGCTCGCGCTGGCCTGCGAACTGGCGCGGCACGGCGTGCGGCCGCGCATCATCGATCGGCGGACCGAGCCGCTGCCGTTCTGCCGCGCCATCGGTGTCACCCCGCGCACGCTGGAAGTCTATGACGACATGGGTCTGGCGCGCGAGATGATCGACGCCGGGCTGTTCCTCACCGGGGTGCGCAGCTCGGTTCCCGGTAAGCCGCCCGTCGACCGCGCGCCGGATCTCGCCGACCTGCCGTTCTCCCAGCTCGGCGTGCCACAACCCGAGACCGAGCGCGTGCTGGCCGGACGCCTCGCCGCGCTGGGCATTACGGTCGAGCGCGGCGTGACGCTCACCGGCCTCGACCAGGACGCCGGCGGCGCCCGGGTGACGCTCGAAGGCTCGGGCGGCGGCGGGCCGACACGGTTCCGCTACGTCGTCGGCTGCGACGGCGCCCACAGCGCGGTGCGGCGGCTCTCCGGCATCGCGTTCGAGGGCGAGACCTGGCCGTTCGACTTCATGCTCGGCGATGTCGCCATCGACTGGGGCGCCGAGCCGCTCGCGCGCGGGCTCGCCCGCTTCGCCGTGGTGCCGGCCGAGGACGCGCCGCCGGACATCTTCGTCGCCATCCCCCTGCCGGAACGCGGCCGCTACCGCGTCTCGATGCGCGCGCCCGAGCGGCTCGCCGCCCCCGCGGGCAGTGGCACCGACCACGGCATCCAGTCCGACCGGCCCGACGCGACACTGGCCGATCTGCAGGAGGTCGCCGACCGGCTGCTGTCGCCGCCGGTCCGCCTGTCCGATCCGCGCTGGACCTCGATCTTCCGCATCAGCATGCGGCTCGCCGCGCGCTACCGGGTCGGCAACGCCTTCATCGCCGGCGACGCGGCGCACGTCCACCCGCCCACCGGCGGGCAGGGCATGAACACCGGCATACAGGACGCCTACAACCTCGCCTGGAAGCTGGCGCTGGTGGTGAAGGGGCAGGCGGCGCCGGCGCTGCTCGACAGCTACGAGGCCGAGCGCCAGCCGGTTGCGCTCGAGGTGATCAACCGTACCGTCGAGGCGAGCGTGAATTTCGGCAAGCGGGTCGCGCAGGACCGGCTCGCCGACACGCAGATCCTCGTCGGCTACCGCGGCGGCCCGCTCGCCGCCGGGGCCGAGGGGGACGGCGTGCGGGCCGGCGACCGCATGCCCGACGCGCAGGGGCTGCGCCGCTTCGGCATCGGCTTCCCGCTGCGCCTGCACGAGGTGCTGCGCGGCACCGCGCCGGTGCTGCTGCTGGCGGGCGGCGATCCCGCGATGGCGGAAGCTGCCGCCGCCCGGCTCGGCGCGCGCTGGCCCGGCCTCGTCCGCGTGGTCGCCCTGGTCGGCGGCGAGGCGGCGATGGAGGAGCCGCCCGGCGTCGAGCTGCTCTACGACGCGGCCGGCATGTCGGCCGCCGCGCTCGGGCCGCTCGACGGCGGCGCCTTTCTGGTGCGGCCCGACAACTATGTCGGGCTGCGGCAGAAGCGGTTCGATCCGGACGCCGTCCTCGCCTGGCTCGCCGGCACGCTCGGCCTCATCTGAGCGCTACCAGCCCTCCAGCACGATCTTGCCGATGGCGCGGCCGCTTTCCAGCGTCGCATGCGCGCGCTTGAGGTTGGCCGCGTTGATCGTCCCGTAATGGGCGCCCAGCGTGGTGCGCAGCGTGCCGGCGTCGACCAGCTTCGCCACTTCGTTCAGCAGGTCGTGCTGCGCGCTCATGTCGGGCGTGGTGAACATCGAGCGGGTGAACATGAACTCCCAGTGCAGCGAGGCGCTCTTGGGCTTGAGCGGCATGACGTCAAGGCTGGCGGGGTCGTCGATCAGCGCGATCCGCCCCTGCGGCTTCACCGCCTTGACGATCTCGCCCCAGTGCGTGTCGGTGGCGGTGAGGCTGTAGACGTAGTCGACCTCGCCGATGCCCGCCTTCGCCAGTTCCTCGCTCAGCGGATTGCGGTGGTCGATGACGACATGCGCACCGAGCGCGCTCGCCCAGTCCCGGCTCTCGGGGCGCGAGGCGGTGCCGATGACGGTGAGGCCGGTGAGCTGGCGGGCGAACTGGACGACGAGCGAGCCGACCCCGCCCGCCGCGCCGACGATCAGCAGGCTGCGACCCTCGCCCTTGCCCACGGCGAGCCGGTCGAACAGGCCCTCCCACGCGGTGATGGCGGTCAGCGGCAGCGCCGCCGCCTCTGCGGAGCCGAGCGAGGCGGGCTTGGCGCCGACGATGCGCTCGTCGACGAGATGGTATTCCGCATTGGTGCCCGCCCGCGTCAGGCTGCCGGCGTAGAAGACGGCATCGCCCGGGTTGAACAGGCTCACCTCGCTGCCGACGGCCTCCACCGTGCCGGCGGCGTCCCAGCCGAGGATGACCGGCGCCTCGGCCGTTCCCTGCCGGCGCCGGCGCACCTTGGTGTCGACCGGGTTGACCGAGATCGCCTCGACCTTGACCAGCAGGTCGCGCGGGCCCGGCACGGGCTTCGGCGCCTCGAAATCGAACAGTGAACGCGCCTCGCCGATGGGCAGGGAATCGCTATAGCCGACGGCCTTCATGACGGGGGTCTCCTCACCGATGGATCACATGGTGCCAATGTCGGCCGGCGGGCGAATTCCGCAAGACGGCACAATTCGGTCGGCAGCTATCGTAAATGAAACCGTCTTCCACCCGCCGCGCCGGCCACCTATCTTGTGCGCGGCGGTGGCAGGCGGAGGCGCAAGGCATGGCGAAGCGTCACGAGAGCTATGAGTGCAGCGTCGGCTGCCCGGTGGAAGCGACGCTCGAGATCATCGGGGCCAAGTGGAAGGGCGCGACGCTTTTCCACCTGCTCGACGGCGAGCTGCGCTTCAGCGAATTGCGCCGCCACATGTCCAACGTCACGCCGCGCATCCTCGCCAAGGCGCTGCGGGAGCTGGAGGCGGACGGGGTGATCGCCCGCCGCGTCTACCCCACCGTGCCGCCGCAGGTCGGATACGTGCTCACCGCCGAGGGCGAGGCACTGCGTCCCGCGGTGCTGGCGATGGCGGCCTGGGGACGCCGGCGCACCGGGGCGCTCGCCCTCGCGGCGGCGGAATGAGCGCCATGCGTTCGCCGGCCGCGTGCGGGCGTGCGTCCGTGATTGCGGCACGGCCGCGCCCTCGCTAAATCACGCCCATGTCCAGCGCTCCCGCCGACCAGCTCCTCATCGCCCTCGCGCAACTGAACCCGGTGGTCGGCGATATCGCCGGAAACGCCGCGAAGGCCCGCGCCGCCCGCGCCCATGCGGCGGAGCAGGGCGCCGATCTCATCGTCTTCACCGAGCTGTTCATCGCCGGCTATCCGCCCGAGGATCTGGTGCTGAAGCCCGCCTTCCAGCGCGCCTGCCGGCAAGC
Source organism: Ancylobacter terrae (assembly GCF_045108345.1). Lineage (NCBI taxonomy): Bacteria > Pseudomonadati > Pseudomonadota > Alphaproteobacteria > Hyphomicrobiales > Xanthobacteraceae > Ancylobacter > Ancylobacter terrae. The sequence continues at coordinate 2,291,778 of NZ_JBJGXH010000001.1, read as the reverse complement.
GGTCGAGGCGCTGGCGGCCGAGACCGCCGATGGCGGCCCGGCGGTGCTGATCGGCTCGCCATGGGTCGAGGCCGACAAGCTCTACAACGCCGTGCTGCTGCTGGAGGAGGGCCGCGTCGCGACCGCCCGCTACAAGGTTGACCTGCCCAATTACGGCACCTTCGACGAGAAGCGCATCTTCGCCATCGGCCCCATGCCCGGCCCGATCCCGTTCCGCGGCGTGCGCCTCGGCGTGCCGGTCTGCGAGGATATCTGGACGCAGGACGTGGTCGAATGCCTCGCCGAGACGGGCGCCGAGCTGCTGCTGGTGCCGAACGGCTCGCCCTATCGCCGCTCGGTCTATGACGAGCGCGCCAACATCGCCGTCGCCCGCGTGGTCGAGACAGGCCTGCCGCTCGCCTATGTCAACCAGGTCGGCGGGCAGGACGAACTGGTCTTCGACGGCGCCTCCTTCGTGCTGAACGCCGACCGCTCGCTGGCGGTCCAGCTGCCGAACTTCCAGGAGCGCATCCGCATCACCCGCTGGGAGCGCTGGGCCGATGGCTGGCGCTGCGAGGAGGGCGCGCGCGCGCCGCTGGTCGAGGGCGACGAGGCCGATTACGCCGCCTGCGTCACCGGCTTGCGCGATTATGTCGGCAAGAACCGCTTTCCCGGCGTGGTGCTCGGCCTGTCGGGCGGCGTCGATTCGGCGCTGGTGGCGGCGATGGCGGTGGACGCGCTCGGCCCCGGCAAGGTGCATTGCGTGATGCTGCCCTACCGCTTCACCTCGACCGAATCGCTGTCCGACGCGGCGGGCGTCGCGCAGGCGCTCGGCTGCCGCTACGACATCGTGCCGATCGCCGAGGCGGTGGAGGGGCTGGAGGCGGCGCTGAAGCCGCTGTTCGACGGCCTGCCGCGCGATGTGACGGAGGAGAACCTCCAGTCCCGCGCCCGCGGCACCATCCTCATGTCGATCTCCAACAAGTTCGGCGCCATGGTGGTGACCACCGGCAACAAGTCGGAGATGTCGACCGGCTACGCGACGCTCTACGGCGACATGAACGGCGGCTACAACCCGCTGAAGGACCTCTACAAGACCCAGGTGTTCCGGCTCTGCCACCTGCGCAACCGCTGGAAGCCGGCGGACGCGCTGGGCCCGGACGGGAGGGTGATTCCCGAGAACGTCATCGTGAAGCCGCCGACTGCCGAGCTGCGCGAGAACCAGAAGGACCAGGACAGCCTGCCGCCCTACGAGGTGCTGGACGCCATCCTCGAGCGTCTGGTCGAGCGGGAGACGCCGGTCGCGGAGATCGTCGCCGAGGGCTTCGAGCCGGCCACCGTCACCCGCGTCGCGCGCCTGCTGAACATCGCCGAATACAAGCGCCGGCAGGCGGCGCCGGGGGTGAAGGTCACCGCCCGCAATTTCGGCCGCGACCGCCGCTATCCCATCACCAACGGCTTCCGGGAGGAGTCGTGATGAGCGGAGATGGTTCTGGCGTTGCCTGTCTTCTCGCCGGCGGCGCCCCCTGGCTGCTGCTGTTCGCGGCCTTCGCGATGGCGACCCGCGCGTCCTGGCAGGCGACGGCGCTCCGGCGCGATCTCGGCCACGATCGCAAGATGTTCGACATGGGCCTGTGGTTCAAGCGCCCGGGTGCCTTCGGCGAGGCCAACGAGCCGCGCCGGCGTGCCGCCGTCCGCGGGATGGCGATGAGCATGGGCCTGCTGGCGCTCGTCGCCGGCGCGCTTTACCTGCGCCAATCGGTTTGCCCGGTCGCGGCCTGAGGCCGGTGGAGTCCGGCTGCTCGCTTGCCGCAACCCCGCCCGTGGCCGATAAGGCTCCCTCATGAAACACCCGCCCATCCTCCGCTTCGCCCCGTCGCCGACCGGCCTGCTGCATGTCGGCAATGCCCGCACCGCGCTCTACAACGCGCTGCTCGCGCGCCGCGAGGGTGGCACCTTCATCCTGCGCTATGACGACACCGACCGCGCCCGCTCCACCGCCGAATTCGCCGCCGCCATCGCGGAGGATCTCGACTGGCTGGGGCTGCGCCCGGATCGGGTCGAATGGCAGTCCGAACGCCTCGCGCGCTACGACGCGGCGGTGGAGCAGTTGAAGGCATCGGGCCGCCTCTACCCGGCTTTCGAGACCGAGGAGGAACTGGAGGGCAAGCGCGCCAGCCGCCGCCGGCGCGGCCTGCCGCCGCTCTATGATCGCGCCGCGCTCGCCCTCACCGACGCCGACCGCGCCCGCCTCGAGGATGAAGGCCGCCAGCCGCACTGGCGCTTCCGGCTCGACGGGCGGCGGCTCGCCTGGGGCGACCGCGTACGCGGCGAGCAGGTGGTCGACACCGCGACACTGTCCGATCCGGTGCTGGTGCGGGCGGACGGCTCCTACCTCTACACGCTGACCTCCGTCGTCGACGACATCGAGATGGGGGTGACCGACGTCGTGCGCGGCGAGGACCACGTCACCAATACCGGCGTCCAGATCGAGATCTTCGAGGCGCTCGGCGCCGCGCCGCCGGCCTTCGGCCATCACAACCTGCTGACGCTGCCGAGCGGGGAGGGGCTGTCGAAGCGGCTCGGCCATCTCTCGCTGCGGGCGTTGCGCGAGGCGGGGCAGGAGGCGCTGGCGGTGGCGAGCCTCGCCGTGCTCACCGGCACCTCGCTGCCGGTGGAGCCGGTGGCGGGCCTCGACGACCTCGCCACCCGCATCGATCTCGGCAAGATCTCGCGGGCGCCGGCGCGCTTCGATCCCGACGACCTCGACGCGCTGACCGCGGCGACGGTGCACCAGCTTCCCTATGCCGCCGTCGCCGCCCGACTCGCCGCGCTCGGCGTGGGCGGCGGGGAACCGTTCTGGCTGGCCGTGCGCGGCAATCTCGGGCGGCTGGCCGACGCCGCCCGCTGGTGGCGCGTGGTCGAGGGACCGATCGAGCCGGTCACTGCGCCGGAGGATACCGCCTTCCTCACCATCGCGGCCGAGCTTCTGCCGGCGGAACCGTGGGAGGGCGAGGTCTACGCCACGTGGCTGAATGCGCTGAAGCCCGCCTCGGGCCGCAAGGGGCGGGCGCTGTTCCACCCGCTGCGCCTTGCCCTCACCGGGAAGGAGAGCGGCCCGGAACTGAAGGCGCTGCTACCGCGGATGGGGCGCGACCGGGCGTCGGCGCGTCTGCGCGGCCACCGCGCCTGACGTCTCAGGGCCGCGCGGCGACGCGGTCGATCTCGGCGGCGACGCGTGCGGCGACCGCCTCCGGCCGGCAGGTGTCCGCAAGCGGCCAGGGCGCGGCCCGCTCAGCATGGGGAAACGCGGCGAGCCAGTCGGCCGCAACTTCCGCGGAGGGGGTGCGGGGGTCGAGGAAGCAGGCGCTGCGCGCACCGCTGCCATGGCCGAACAATTCGCGGTGCACCGGCAGGTGCGAGAGGATCAGCGGCGTCCGATGCGTCGCCGCCTCGCCGGCCGACAGGTTGAAGCCCTCGAAATAGGACAGCGAGACGAAGGCCAGCGCGCGGCGGTACAGCGCGTCGAGCGCGCCGCGGGAGACGAAGCCGAGCGGCACGATGCGCGCGCGCAGCTCCGGCGCCAGCCGGGCGAGATGGGCGTCGAGCGCGGGTCCGCCACGCCCGGTCAGCTGCAGCCGCAGGCCCTCGATCCGGGGCGCGAGCCCCTCGAACAGGCGCAGCACACCCGGCGCGTTCTTGTGGGAATGGTCGTCCGACATGTGGCTGCTGGAGAGCAGGAAGGGCGGTTCGTCCGCCGGAACGGGCGCATCCGCCGGTGCCGACACGAGGATGGGCGCATGGATCACCGCCCCGCGGCGCGGCGGTCCGAAGAAACGGGTGAAATGCGCCCGCGTGGTCTCGCTGACGAAGAGCACCGCATCCGACGCCGCGGCCGTGCGGGCGAATTCACGGTCGAGCCCTTCCACGGTGCCGGGCAGGCTGAAGTTCTGGCGCAGGAACTTGTATTGCAGGTCGTGCACGACGTTCAGCACGCCATGGGCGCCCGCGGCGGGGCCGACCGGCGCACTGAAATTGGGGAACAGGAAGACGCCGCCCGGCCGCGCCTTGGCAACGGCGCCGGCCATGGCGGCCTCCCGGACGAAATAATTGGGGTGCGCGAAGGCCTTGTTCCGGCCCGGCAGCTCCGCGGCGGCTTGCCGAAGCGGCACCAGCCGGTCGCCATAGATCGGGGCGAGCCCGTCCAGCAGGCGCTGGGCGAATTCCGGCACGCCGCCGAGATGGGGAAAATCGAGGACCACGTCCGAGACGAAGATGGTCCGCGCAGCCGGCGCCATGGCGGGCTTACTGCACCGGCGCCGGCGGCAGGAACTGGCCCGCGCGCGGCGCCTGCGCCGGGGCGGCGGCGGCGGGCCGGGCAGCGGCGGGCTTCGGCGCGGCGCTGGTCGCGGCCCGGGAGGCGCCCGGGCTGCCCGGTGCGCGCGGCTGCGCCATTTCGCGGGCCTTGTCCTCGGTGACGACGATATCGCCCTGGCGCAGGGTCGGATCGGTGCCTTCGACGCCGGCCAGCGCCTCGCCCCAGCTCATCCCCGCCGGGCGGCAGGAGCAGGTCGGCACGAACTGCTTCTGGAACAGCAGGGCGTTGGGCAGAGAGGTGTAGGGCTGGCCGTTGGTGCCCACCGCCTGCCGGATATCCTCGCCCGGGTTGCGATAGGCGAACAGCCGCGCCTCGGTTCCCGGGCACTGGCGCTGGCACAGCACCTCGTCGGTGCTGAAGCGGGCCGGGGTCGCCGCAAAGGAGATCGGGAAGAAGAAGCCGTCGCAGGTGCGCACGCACACGGTGCGATAGGTCGAGACCTTCGGCATCTCCATCGGCTCGACGTCGATCGGGCCGGTCTCGTCCTCGCCGCCCCCGCGCGGCACGCCGAACAGCTGCTCGAAGAAATTGCGCGGCTGGCGCGGCTGGGCATTGGCGCTGGCATTGCCCAATGCCGCCCGATACTGCGGGCCGCAATCGTTCTGGGCGAGGGCGTAGACCAGCTGCCGGCGCTGTTCGTCGACGCCGCCCTGCTGGTCGCGCGCGGCCATGGTGGCGCGGTCGAGCGCGGTGCGGGCCTGGGTGATCTGGCGGTTCAGCGCGTCGCATTGCGGGGGCAGCTGCGGCTGGAAGATCAGGAAGCCGCGCTTGTCGCAGCCCATCTGCCGCGCCTGTCCGGTCAGGAAATCGAGGTCGGAGCGCTGCTTGGCGAGCGCCGCCGAATTGTCGCGCCCGCCGCCGCGCCCGAGCTGCGCCAGCTGGCCCTCGAGCCGGATGCAGGCGGCGGAGCGGTCGCTGCCGGGATCCTGCGGCGGGAAGCCCTGCGCTGCGGCGGGCTGGAGCGCGCCGAGCAGCATCGCCGCCGCCAGCAGGCCGAGCGTCGCACGCCTCCCGGGGCGATCGGGACGGCGTGCGGAAGGTACGGCCCGGAGGCGGCAATGCGTCATGATGCGTTTCGTCTCGTCGGCGGAATCAGCCACGCCCGGCACACCGCGACGTCAGCCGCCGCAATGAGCCCGTCAATGGTGACCAAAGTTTGAACCTGCCCTGCGGTCAACGACCTTCTCGCCGTCGCGTCTTTCGTCGTGCCGGCGCAGGCCCCATATGAGCGCCGGTATCGCATCGGAGCCTCCTCGATGAAAGTCCTTTCGCCGCTTGCGGCGTTCCTCGCCCTCGCCCTGTTCGCCGGCGCGCCGGCCCGTGCGGCGGAGGATCCCGACCTGATCTTCAAGAAGTCGACCGTGTGGAAGTTTCTCACCCCGGACGACAAGCTCGCCGTCTACGGCATCGACGATCCGGTGGTGGAGGGCGTGGCGTGCCACTACACCACGCCGGAGCGCGGCGGCGTGAAGGGCATGCTGGGCGTCGCCGAGGAGGTATCCGACATCTCGATCGCCTGCCGGCAGGTCGGACCGATTCGCTTCAAGGAGAAGTTCGAGCAGGGCGATATCGTCTATCGCGAGAGCCGCTCGCTGATCTTCAAGAAGATGCAGATCGTGCGTGGCTGCGACGCCAAGCGCAATGTGCTGGTTTATCTGGTCTATTCGGACCGGTTGATCGAGGGCAGCCCGAAGAACTCGACCACCAGCGTGCCGATCATGCCGTGGGGGGCGTCCGGGGACGCGCCGCGCTGCGCCGATTTCCTGAAATGAGGGAAGGGCGGGGCGCTCCGGCGCCCCGTGCCGCCGGCACGCGACCGTTCAGCGCTCGCAGGTGATGGCGACCTTGGCGTCCTCGCTCGCCTCATAGGCGACCGTGCCGATCGACGCGACGAGGGTGGGGGTGACAACGACTTTGCCGAAGCCCGTCGCGCGGGCGAAGTCGTGGGTCCGGCACCACGCGCCGGCCATGGCCGCGCCGCAGCTCGCCCCCGCCGCGAGGCAGGCGTCGATGCCGTAGCCGTCGGAATTGTCCACCAGGAACACCTTCGTCTCACCGGCGGCGAAAGCGAGGCTGGGGGCGAGCGAAAGGGTGGCGACGAGAAGGGCGCGACGCAGCAACATGGCTCTATGGCTTGGCTGGGGTGGTTCGGCGTTTGTGGCGTGACTATGGCGCACGAGAATTGAATAGAAAGTGAACGACCGGCGCAGCGCGCGTTCAGCTTCCGGATGCCGCCTGAGTAGCTTCGCGCCCGGCGCAGGGTCAATCGCGTTCGCCGTCCCTTTTCGGATTTGCCCGGGCTGTGGCCCGCGCGCCGCAGCCGATGCCCGCGGACGCGCCTCGGGCTTGACGAGGCGGCGCAAACGGCCGACAGACGCCCCGCCGAAAGGTCACAAGCACAAGGCGCAAGGAACGCGGCATGCCCGGCGAGGCTGGTCTACCCGAACTCAGGCTCTACAACACGCTGACGCGCGCGAAGGAGGCGTTCGCCCCGCTCGATGCCGCCAATGTGCGCATGTATGTGTGCGGGCCGACCGTCTACGACTTCGCCCATATCGGCAATGCGCGCCCGGTCATCGTGTTCGACCTGCTGAACCGGCTGCTGCGCCATCTCTACGGCGCCGGCCGCGTCACCTATGTGCGCAACATCACCGACGTCGACGACAAGATCAACGCGCGGGCCGCCGCCGAGCATCCCGGCCTGCCGCTCAACGAGGCGATCGCGAAGGTCACCGCCCGGACCGAGGCGCAGTTCCACGAGGATGTCGAGGCGCTCGGCACGCTGCGCCCCGACCACGAGCCGCGCGCGACCCAGCACATCGCCGGCATGCGCGAGCTCATCGAGAAGCTGGTCGCCTCCGGCCACGCCTATGTGGCGGAGGGCCATGTGCTGTTCTCGGTGCCCTCGATGCCCGACTATGGCGAGCTCTCCCGCCGCCCGCTCGACGAGATGATCGCCGGCGCCCGCGTCGACGTCGCGCCCTACAAGCGCGATCCGATGGACTTCGTGCTGTGGAAGCCCTCGAAGGAGGGCGAGCCGGGCTGGCCCTCGCCCGCGGGCATCGCCCCGCTCGGCCGGCCGGGCTGGCACATCGAGTGCTCGGCGATGAGCTGGAAGCTGCTCGGCGAGGCCTTCGACATCCATGGCGGCGGCATCGACCTCGTCTTCCCGCACCACGAGAACGAACTCGCCCAGACCCGCTGCGCCTTCCATTCCGGCATCATGGCCACGGTGTGGATGCACAACGGCTTCCTGCAGGTGGAAGGCGAGAAGATGTCGAAGTCGCTCGGCAACTTCGTCACCATCCGCGAGCTTCTGGCCGACTGGCCGGGCGAGGTGCTGCGCCTCAACATGCTCAAGACCCATTACCGCCAGCCGATCGACTGGACGCTGAAGGGGCTTGAGGAAAGCGCGAAGACGCTGGAGCAGTGGTTCGAGGCGGCCGCCCTCGAGGCGCTGCCGCGCCCGGCGCCGGGCGTGCTGGAAGCGCTCTGCGACGATCTGAACACGCCGAAGATGGTGGCGGAGATGCACGCGCTGCGCGATCACGCCGGCAAGAAGGCGCTCGCCGGCACGCTGGCCTTCCTCGGCCTCGCGCCGGAGCGCTTCCGCGTCTGGCAGGCGGAGCGGCGGCCGACGCTCGCCCTGCCCGCCGACGAGATCGAGGCCCGCATCGCCGAGCGCATCGAGGCGCGCCGCGCCCGCGACTGGGCGACCTCCGACCGCATCCGCGACGAACTGCTCGCCCTCGGCGTCGCGCTCAAGGACAACAAGGACGGCACCACGAGCTGGGAGCCGGCGTGATGGCGCCCGCCCCCGCGCCGGCCGCCGCGCTCCGTCCGGCCCTGCCGGGCGACACGCCCGTTCTCGCCGCCATCGTCGAGGCGGCGATCCTGGAATTGACCGGCGAGGATTACGACGAGGAGCAGCAGGAGGCCTGGGCCGAGGCCGCTGCCGACGAGGAGGCGCTGGCCGCCCGCCTTGCCGGCGAACTGGCGCTGGTGGCGACGCGCGGCGGCATTCCGGTCGGCTTCATCGCCCTTGCCGACAATCGTGTCGTCGACATGCTCTACGTGCATCCCGAGGCGGCGGGCCAAGGCGTCGGCGCGCTGCTGTGCGAGGCGATCGAGAAGCTCGCCGCCGCGCGCGGGGCGAAGAGCCTGACGGTGGACGCCAGCGATACCGCGCTCGGCTTCTTCCAGCAGCGCGGCTACGTCGCGAAGCAGCGCAACTCTGTGCCGCTGGGCGACGTCTGGCTCGGCAACACCACGCTGGAGAAGACGCTGGCGGCGTGAGGCGCCGGCACTCGACTGTTTGGAAAGCCCGTTTTTCCCGACTGCCGTCATCCCGGAACGGCCGGAGGCCGTATCCGGGATCGTCATCAGCACTTCCGGCGGCCGATCCCGGCTCTGCGTTGCGCTTCAGTCGGGATGACGCCTTTCCGGGCGCCCGCTCCCTCACATCCGGTCGAGCACCTCGGCGGCGGCCGCCTCGCGCAGCTCGCTCTCGGGCACGCCGGCGAGCGCCACCCGCAGCCTCGGCAGCACGGCGCGGATCTCCTCGGCGACCAGCAGCTTGAGCGGGCGCGCCACATTGATGAAGCCGGCCGACTGCATGTGGTCGAACAGGCCGAGCAGCGGGTTCCAGAAGCCGGCGATGTTGATCACCATCACCGGCTTGGCGTGGCGGTTGAGCTGCACCCAGGTGAGCTGCTCGACCAGTTCCTCCAGCGTGCCGACCCCGCCCGGCAGCGCGACGAAGGCGTCCGCCCGCTCGAACATCAGGCGCTTGCGCTCATGCATGTCGCGCGTGACGATCAGCTCGTGCGAGTGTTCGAACGCCTGCTCCTTGCCGATCAGGAAGTCCGGGATGATGCCGGTGACCTGGCCGCCGGCCTCGGCGCAGGCGCGCGCGGTGAGGCCCATCAGGCCGACGCCGCCCCCGCCATAGACGAGGCGCACGCCCTCGCGCGCCAGCGTGCGGCCGAGCTCGGCGGCCGCCTCGGAATAGACCGGCTCCGCGCCGGGCGCCGCGCCGCAATAAACGCAGATGCTTCGTATCTTCGACATGCCATCCTTTTTGCAGCGCACCGGGGGAGCGTCAAGCCGAGCCCCGCGCCGGCGCCCATCTCGACCGGGCGGCGCGGTTCATCCGCGGCGAGGCACGGGCAACGCCGGATGCGGCGAGGCCCTCCGCTACCGCCCGCCCGGTCATGCGGCGGTGGCGGATTGGCAATCGGCGTGGCGCCACCTATCTGTTGAGGCAACGAGGCCGCTCGGACGGCTGACAACATAATCGGGATTTCGTCTCATGAGTGCGCCTGACGGCGGAACGGCGCCGGTGCTGCCAGCAGTGCCGCGCGTGCCGGTGCGCCCCTCGATCCGCCCGGCAAGCGCCGAGACGGCACCGCGCGGCAGCCTGCTGGTCGCCCTGCGCGGGCTGATGCCCTATCTGTGGCCGGCCGATCGCGCCGACCTGCGCGCCCGCGTCATCTGGGGGCTGGCGCTGCTGGTGGTGGCGAAGATCGCCACCATGATGGTGCCGTTCTTCTTCAAGTGGGCCACCGACGCCATCGCCGAGGGCGAGGGGGCCCGCATCACCACCGACGCGCTCGGCTGGCTGGTGGCGGCGCCCGTGGCGCTCACCGTCGCCTATGCCTTCGCGCGCATCGTCATGGCGGGGCTGACGCAATGGCGCGACGGCCTGTTCGCCCGCGTCGCCATCCATGCCGTGCGCCGCCTCGCGCTCGAGACCTTCGAGCACATGCACGCGCTGTCGCTGCGCTTCCACCTGGAGCGCAAGACCGGCGGCCTCACCCGCATCCTCGAGCGCTCCCGAGAGGGCATCGAGACGGTGGTGCGGATGATCGTGCTGCACCTCGCCCCGACCATCCTCGAATTCGCCCTCGTCATCGGCGTGCTGGTCTGGCAGTTCAACTGGAAATATGCGGCGGTGACGCTCCTGATGATCGCCGCCTATACCGGCTTCACCTTCTGGCTCACCGAGCGGCGCATGGCGATCCGCCGGGCGATGAACGAGAGCGATACCGACGCCAACGCCAAGGCGGTCGACAGCCTGCTCAACTACGAGACGGTGAAATATTTCGGCGCCGAGGAGCGCGAGGCCGCCCGCTACGACAAGGCGATGGCCCGCTACGAGCGCGCCACCGTCCACACCTACACCTCGCTCGCCTGGCTGAACGCCGGGCAGGCCTTCATCTTCACCATCGGCCTCGGCGCGGTGATGGTGCTGGCGGTGCTCGACATCAAGGCCGGGCGGCAGTCGGTCGGCGCGTTCGTCATGGTCAATGCCATGATGATCCAGCTCTACCAGCCGCTGAACTTCCTCGGCATGATCTACCGCGAGATCAAGCAGTCGCTGATCGACATCGAGATGATGTTCGCCCTGCTCGACCGCACGCCGGAGATCGAGGACCACGCCGGCGCCCCCGCGCTCGCCGTCACCGGCGGCACGGTGCGCTTCGAGGATGTGCGCTTCTCCTACGATCCCGAGCGGGAGATCCTGAAGGGCGTCACCTTCGAGGTGCCGGCCGGGCGCACCGTCGCCATCGTCGGCCCCTCGGGCGCCGGCAAGTCGACCATCTCGCGCCTGCTGTTCCGCTTCTACGACCTCGCCGGCGGGCGCATCACCATCGACGGGCAGGATATCCGCGAGGTCTCGCAGAAGAGCCTGCGCGCCGCCATCGGCATGGTGCCGCAGGATACGGTGCTGTTCAACGACACCATCGCCTACAACATCCGCTACGGCCGGGGCGACGCCACCGAGGCCGAGGTCGAGGAGGCCGCGCGCCTCGCCCGCATCGACGAGTTCGTGCGGCGCACCCCGCGCGGCTTCGAGACCGAGGTGGGCGAGCGCGGGCTGAAGCTCTCCGGCGGCGAGAAGCAGCGCGTCGCCATCGCCCGCACCATCCTGAAGGCGCCGCCGATCCTCGTGCTCGACGAGGCGACCTCGGCGCTCGACAGCCAGACCGAACGCGAGATCCAGGATGCGCTGGACGGCGTCTCGCGCGGGCGTACCACGCTGGTCATCGCCCATCGCCTCTCCACCGTCATCAATGCCGACGAGATCATCGTGCTGGCCGATGGCCGCATCGCCGAGCGCGGCACCCATGCCGAGCTGCTGGCGAAGGCAGGGCTCTATGCCGCCCTGTGGGAGCGCCAGCGCAAGGCCGACCGCGCCCGCGAGACGCTGGCGGCGGTCGCCGAATCGCCGGTGGCGGCGCCCGGCGCCGATGCCGTCGAAGGCGCGCCGCGCCGCTCCGCCCGCGAGGAGGTGGAGCGCGAGGAATCGGAGAACGACGCCGCCGCGTGAGCCGGCGTCGGGCAGCGCCCCCGGGCGCTTCAGGGAGGAAGTCATGAACAGGACGTTCTTTGCCGCCGCGATGGCGGCACTCGCGGCGCTCGCCGCAACCATCGGTCCCGCGGCCGCCATCGAGGCGCGCTTCACCTGCAGTGACGGCGGCCGGCTGGAAGCGGTCTTCACCGGCGGCGAGAGCGAGCCCGGCGCGGTCACGCTGCGCTTCGAGCAGGGGCCGCCGCTGCGCCTGCCGCAGGTCATCTCGGCGGATGGCGGACGCTACGCCGACGGCGACGTCGAGTTCTGGGTCAAGGGCAAGGGCGGCACGCTGACGCGCAACGGCGCCACGGTGAAGTGCGAAGCCGCCGGCTGAGCGGCACCGGGCGAGCGGCGCAACGCGCCGCAATCGGCGCCCCCACCCGCTCGCGATTTGACGCGGGCCCGCGCGGGCCCTAACCCTGCCCGCGCCCGACAACCGGAAGACACTGATGTCCGTCATCGACTCGATCCGCAGCGGCCTCGCCCCGATCCATCGCGAGGGCTATCCGTTCATCGCCATCGGCGCCGTGGTGTCGCTGGCGCTGCTCTGGCTGGTGCCCCCGCTCGGCTGGATCGGCGTGCTGATCACCGTGTGGATCTGCTATTTCTTCCGCGATCCGGCGCGCGTCACGCCCATCCGCGACGGGTTGGTGGTGTCTCCCGCCGATGGCCGGGTCTGCCTCGTCGGTCCCGCCGTGCCGCCGCCGGAACTCGGCCTGGGCGAGGCGCCGCTGCCGCGGGTCTGCATCTTCATGAACGTGTTCGACGTGCATGTGAACCGGGCGCCGCTGGCGGGGCGCATCGCCCGCATCGCCTACAAGCCCGGCAAGTTCCTCTCCGCCGATCTCGACAAGGCCAGCGAGGACAATGAGCGCAACGGCCTCGTGCTGGAGACCGCCGCGGGCCGCATCGGCGTCGTGCAGATCGCCGGCCTCGTCGCGCGGCGCATCGTCTCCTTCGTGCGCGAGGGCGAGCACCTCGGCGCCGGCGAGCGCTTCGGGCTGATCCGCTTCGGCTCGCGCGTCGATGTCTATCTGCCCGTCGGCAGCCAGGCCAGCGTGTCCGAGGGCCAGCGGGCCGTGGCGGGCGAGACCGTGCTGGCCGATCTCGCCACGCCCTCGCGCGACGTCGCGTTTCGGCTAAGCTGACAGGCCCTGCGGCCCGCCCTGCCGCCGACTTCCCGAGGTCGAGGACGAAGCGATGTCGAACCTGTTCCCGCCCTTCGAGCCGGATCCGCCGGAGCCGCGCCGCCGCCGCTTCCAGGCGGTGCCGCTGCGCATCCTCATCCCCAATGTCGTGACCCTGCTGTCGCTGTGCGCCGGCCTCACCGGCATCCGCATGGCGATCGAGGGACGGCTGGAACTGGCGCTGGGCGCCATCGTGCTCGCCGCGGTGCTGGACGGCATGGACGGGCGCCTCGCCCGGCTGCTGCAGGGCACCTCGCGCTTCGGCGCCGAGCTCGACAGCCTCTCGGATTTCGTCTGCTTCGGCGTCGCCCCGGGCCTCATCCTCTATATGTGGGGCCTCGAATCGCTGGGCTCGTTCGGCTGGATCGCGGCGCTGGCCTTCGCCATCTGCGCGGCGCTGCGCCTCGCCCGCTTCAACGTGATGCTGGACGATCCCGACCGGCCGCCCTTCGCCGCCGATTTCTTCACCGGCGTGCCGGCCCCGGCCGGGGCGCTCTGCGTGCTGCTGCCGGTCTATCTCGAACTCACCGGCCTGCCGCGCCTCGTCGCCTCGCCGGCGGTGGCGGCGCTGTATTGCCTCGGCATCGCCCTGCTGATGGTCTCGCGCCTGCCGGCCTGGTCGGGCAAGAAGCTGGGCAGCCGCATCCCGCGCGAGGCGGTGCTGCCGCTGTTCGTCGCGGTGGTGCTGTTCGCGGCGGTGCTGGCGAGCTGGCCGTGGCAGACGCTGGCCGCCTGCACGCTGGCCTATCTCGCCATGCTGCCCTTCTCGGCGCTGCGCTATGCCCGCCTGTCACGGGAATACGAGCGCGCGCGGCGCAGCTCCCACGTCGCCGCAGGCGAGCCGACGCCGCCTCGGGAGGACGACGACCGCGCCGACCGCGTCACGTTGAACTGAACAGAGGGGTGCGGCGGCACGCCCCGCTCAGCGCGGCCGGGCCGCCAGCGCCGCCACGCGCAGGGCCAGCGGTGCCGTGGGGAAGGCGCTCCGGAGAATCTGCAACGCTTCGGCGTCGGTACGGGGACGGGCCGTATCGAGATGGGCCGACATCATGGCGGGCAAGGCCGGAATCTCGGCGATGCGGGACGATCGCTGGCGACGGGCATAGACGGCATCGCCGCCCTCCGCGCCGATCTCGCCGACCCCGAGGCTGGGCTCGGCACGAACCGAGGTCACTCTCAGCATCACAACGTCCTCCGATGGCAAAGCCGAATCGATCAGCTTTGGCCATGCACAGCATGATTGGGCCGGGGCGTTAACGCATCGTTTATTTTTTCGTTCCCGCCCCTGATCGCGCGCGCATGGGCGCCCGATCACGTGAACGTCACCCTAGGTGATGCCTGCGACGCGGGCTTGCCAGCCCGCACGGCGCTTGCCGGAAGGCGCGGGGATCAGCGCGTCAGCGTCACGGTCTCGTCGAGCGAGGCGGAGGTGCCCTCGAAGCGCTGCGGCCCTGCCGGCTTCAGCCGCGCGGTGACCTTGCCGACATGGTTCTGGAGCACGATGTCGTTGCTCCAGATGTCCCAGCTCTTGGTCATGAAGATGTCCTTGGGACAGCTCACGTCGCCCTGGGCGGCGAAATCGGTCATGCCGCGCTCGGTGGTCAGGGTGACCGGGCAGGACTTGCTGCCGCCGTCCCACGAGAATGTCCAGGTGCCGGCGAGCTGCGCCCGCTGGCTGCCCGGCTCGGCATAGGCGACGCCGCCCGGGGCGGTCGCGGAAGGCGGCGCGCTGATCGGCACCACGGCGGCGGCGGTGGAGCGGGGCGTGACGGCGGCGGCGGCGGTCGAGGCGCCGGCACCGTAGACGGGAGCCGCCATCGGGGCGGCAACCGCCGAACTCTCGACCGACCCGGTCGGGGCCGGCGTAATCGCGCTCACTTCCGCGGGGGTGGATTTGGCCGAGCCGAACCCGTCGATCACCGTGCTGCAGCCGGCGAGCAGGAAAGCCGTTGCGGTCGTTGCCGCGAGCATCTTCTTGGACAATTTCACTCTCCTGACCCGGTGCGTGCGCCTGAGCACGCCCCGTGCAGCCCGTCACCGTCCACGCCAGTTGCGCGGCGGCTCCCTTCCCCGCGCCTTGTTTCGGCAAGGATCGTGGCGTGAGCGTGACCCCGCGCCGCCGGCGCGGGCGATGAGGCGGCAGATTCCCGCCTCATCCTCAACAAATCATTGCCAAGGGCGCCCGCCCGCATGGACGCCCGCGGGAGCGCGGGCTATCTGGCGAGGGCGCGGCGGTCGCCGCCCGCCGTCCGCCCCTGCCGAGGAGATGTGCCGATGTACCAGATGCTCGATCCCGCCACGCTGACCGTCCTCGTCACCGGCGCCACCTCGGGGATCGGTGCGGCGGTGGCGCGGCGCTTCGCCCATGCCGGCGCGCATGTCGTGGGCACCGGCCGGCGGGCCGAGCGGCTGGTGGCGCTGCGGGACGAACTCGGCGCCCGCTTCCACCCGCTCGAGGTGGATGTGCGCGACAACGAGGCCCTCGTCGCCGCGCTCGCCGCGCTGCCGGCCGCTTTCGCGCGCTTCAACGTGGTGATGGCCAATGCCGGCCTCGCGCTGGGGCTCGAGCCGGCGCAGCGGGCGGATCTCACCGACTGGGACGACATGGTCGACACCAACATCAAGGGCCTGCTCTACACCATCCGGGCGACGCTGCCGGGCATGGTGGAGCGGGGCGAGGGGCATATCGTCACCACCGGCTCGGTCGCGGCGGACTATCCCTATCCGGGCGGCAACGCCTATGGCGCCAGCAAGGCCTTCGTCAAGCAGTTCGCGCTGAACCTCGTCGCCGACCTCGCCGGCACCAATATCCGCGTCACCGACATCGAGCCCGGGCTGACCGAGACCGAGTTCTCGCTGGTGCGCTTCCATGGCGATGCGGACAAGTCGGGCAGCGTCTACCAGGGCACCGAGCCGATGACCGGCGAGGACATCGCCGAGCAGGTGTTCTTCGCCTGCACCGTGCCGCGCCATGTCAACATCACGCGGATCCAGGCCTTCGCCACCTGCCAGAGCTTCGCCGGGCTGAAGATCACCCGCAGCGCGTGAGGCTCACAGCAGGGCCGCGCCCAGCCCGGCGGCGCCGAGGACCACCGCCCAGACCGGAATGCGCCACAGCGCGATGGCGAGGTAGCATATAAGCGCGATGGCGAAGCCCGGTGCCGAGGTGATGCCGGCGGTCGCCACCGGGTCCCACAGCGCGGCACCGAGCAGCCCGACCACGGCGGCGTTGATGCCGGACAGCGCGTTGCGGGCGCGGGCGTCGTGCGAGAGCCCGGCCCAGAAGGGCAGGGCGCCGTAGATCAGCAGCGCCGAAGGCAGGAAGGCGGCGACGAGCGCGAGCGCCGCTCCCGCCGCCCCGTTAGGCGGCGCCGGCATCAGCGCGCCGACATAGGCAGTGAAGCTGAACAGCGGCCCGGGCATGGCCTGCACCGCGCCATAGCCGGCGAGGAAAAGTTCGCGGCTGAGCCCGGTCGGGCCGACAAGTTCCGCCTCGATCAGCGGCAGCACCACATGCCCGCCGCCGAACACCAGCGCGCCGGCGCGGTACATCGCGTCCACGAGCCGCAGCGCGCCGTCGCCGCTCGCCTGCGCGGCCAGCGGCAGCGCCACCAGCAGCACGGCGAACAGGATGAGCGCCATGACCGCCCCGCGCCGGCCGATGGTGACCGCGATATGGCCGGCCTCCGCCCGCGGCGGGGCGGTCAGCCAGACGAGACCGGCCAGCCCGCCGCCGAGGATGACGCCGACCTGACCGCCGGCGCCGGGCAGCAGCACCGCGCCCGCGGCGGCGAGCAGCGCCAGGGTCTGCCGCGGACGATCGGGACACAGCGATTGCGCCATGCCGAGCACCGCCTGCGCGACGATCGCGACCGCCGCCGCCTTCAGCCCGCCGAGCCATCCGGCGCCGGCCATGCCGCCGAGGCTGGTGGCGCCATAGGCGATCGCCAGCATCAGCAGCGCGGACGGCAGGGTGAAGCCGATCCACGCCGCCGCCATGCCGGGCAGTCCCGCGCGCATCAGTCCGAGACCCATGCCGACCTGGCTCGAGGCCGGGCCGGGCAGGAACTGGCACAGCGCCACCAGATCGGCGAAGGCCGGTTCCGCCAGCCAGCGGCGGCGGGCGACGAACTCCTCGCGGAAATAGCCGATATGGGCGATCGGTCCGCCGAAGGAGGTGAGGCCGAGACGCAGGAAGACCGCGAATACCTCGCGGGCCGAGCCGGCGGACATGGTCTGGGGGATCGCGCTATCGCTCATGGGCGAGCGATAGCAGGCCTGCGTGACAGCGTGTAGGGACATCCGGCACCGGCATGTTCGCGTCCGGCGGCAAAAGGCGTAGCCTCGCCCCGCACAGCAGGGAGCGCCGGGGATGCGCGAGAAGGAACCGCTCTACCGGCGGGTCAACACCCGCACGCACGGCGTCCGCCACGCCGGTGGCGAGTACCGCTGGACCCGCCGAAGCGCCGAGGCGGCCGCGCTCGGCGACGCGTGCGACGATGCGATGGACCCGGACATCGAGGAGATTGACGATGCCGCCCGCCCCGCCGGTGCCGCGCGCCGACGGCGGAGCGGCCCCGGCGGCAGGTCCGTCCGCACCGGCATGCACGCCAACCGGCATCGGCGGCACGACTACACGCCGCTGTTCCGCTTCCTGCTGGCGCGGGTCGGCGAGCCCTGGGCGGATGTCTATGGCGAGGCGGTATCCCGGCTCGACCGGAGCGAGCCGATCTTCTGGCTGGTCGCCCGCCGGGAGGAGGAGCGGCGGCCTTTCGTGCTGATCGGCGAAAGCAGCTACTACAGCGGGCTGTTCGTGGATGAGGCGGGCCGTCTCGCCCGCGTCGATCCGGAGCTGCGGGTGGAGCACATGCGCCCGTCCTGCAGCTGCTGCACCCACACCTTCAACGGCGTTCCCTTCGTCCGCCGCTACGAGCCGGGCTGAGTCGGGATGGTCAGGCCGCCTCGGCGGCCGGGCTCTGCGCCAGCGCGGCGCGCAGCGTGTCGGCGAGCCGCCGGGCGGCGGGGGGCGGGTTGGGAGCGAGCAGCAGGCCGACCTCCATCTCCGGCAATGCCGGCAGCCCATCGGCCGGGCCGAGCCGCCGCCATTCCGGCGGGGCGGCGCATTCCGGCAGGGCGGTGATGCACAGCCCTGCCTCGACGGCCGAATTGATGCCGCCCTGCGAGGAGGAGGTGCAGGCCACGCGCCAGGACCGCCCGGCCGCATCCAGCGCCGCGGCGATGTGGGGTCGCGCGCGGCAGCCGACCGGGAACAGGGCGAGCGGCAGCGGGTCGCTGCGCTCCGGCCGGTGCCCACGCGCGGCGAGCCACAGCAGCTTCTCGCGCTTCAGCATCTCGCCCATGGGGCGCGAGAGATCGCGCGTGAACAACGCGAGGTCGAGCTGGCCGCGCTCCACCTCCGGCTCCAGCGTCTTCGAGAGCTCGCAGCGGATCGATATCTCGACGCGCGGATAGGCCGCCGCGAAGCGGCTGATGGTCGGGGTGAAATAGGCGTCGACATAATCGTCGGGCATGCCGATGCGCACGCTGCCCTCCGGCGTGCCGCCCTTGAGGTCGGCGAGCGCCTCGCTCTCGAAGGCCAGCAGCCGCCGCGCATGCGCGACGAGGCGTTCCCCGGTCTCGGTCAGCGACACGCCCCGGCGCGAGCGCTCCAGCAGCCGCACGCCGAGGCTTTCCTCGAGCTGCGCGATCCGCGCCGATACCGCCGACTGGGTCCGCCCCACGCGCTCGGCCGCGGCGGTGAAGCCGCCGGTGTCGACGATGGCGATGAGCATGCCGAGCGATTCGGTATCGAGATGGCGCATGAGCATCCTCGTTCGCAGCGATTTCAGCGTGAAACGGCCCGCAATACACGGCCGGATGACGGTGGCATGCCGCCCGCGCATGCCAGATATGATTATCATCGATGCAAATGGATGTACAAAATAAATTCACTTTCCCGATTTATAGGCAGGCAGTAGATGCTGCATACGGCCTGCCGGCCGGTGCCACGACGCGAGCAGGCCGCTGGAACTGCCACGCCGCGATTATCGTCCCAGCCCTTTCGAGCGTGTCATGTCTCCCCCGCCTCCCGCCGCGGCATTGGTGCCGGAAGCCCTTCATCACGTCGACGGCGCGATGCCGTCGCTCACGCTGGCGGGCGAGGCCCAGCGCCTGCGCCGGCAGGCCTTCGTGGCGGCGCTGGTGGCGGCGGCCTGCATCGGATTCTCGCCGATCTTCGTGCGCCTCGCCGATGTCGGGCCGGCGGCGATCGGCTTCTGGCGCCTGCTGTTCGCGCTCGGTCCGACCGCGCTGTGGGCCTATGCCGAGCGGCGCGAGGCGCTGGTGCGCCGGTCGACCGGCGCAACCCGCATCGGCGCGCGCCATCTCGCCTTCGGCGCCCTCGCCGGATTCTTCTTTGCCGTCGACCTGATCTTGTTCCACGCCGGCCTTGCCCGCACGACAACGGCCAACGGCGTGCTGCTCGGCAATCTGGCGCCGGTTTTCGTGCTGCTCATGGCGTGGCTCCTGCTCGGCGAGCGCCCGACGCTGGCGCTGATGACGGCGCTGGCGCTGGCGCTGGGCGGGGCGGCGGTGATCGTCCTCGCGAGCACCAGCAGCGGCGGCGCCGGTGCGGCCAGCGTGACCGGCGACCTGATGTGCGCCATCGCCGCCTCGACCTATGCCGCCTACATGCTGGTCGTGCGCATGGTGCGCCGGGCCGGCAGCACGACGGCGATGAGCGGCGGCATGGTGGCGCTGCTGTCCTCGGCGGCGGGCGCGCTGTTCTGCCTCGCCTGGGCCGTGGGCACCGGCGAGCAGATCGTGCCGGCGAGCCTGCGCGGTTTCCTCGCCGTCGCCGGTCTCGGCGTCGTCACCCATGCGGTCGGGCAGGGCCTGGCCACCTTCGCCCTCGGGCGGCTGCAGGCCGGCACGGTCTCGATCGTGCTGCTGGTGCAGGTGGTGGTGGGCATCTCGATGGCGGCGCTCGTCTTCGGTGAGTTCCCGAGCTTTGCCGCCATCGTCGGCGGCAGCCTCATCGTCCTCGGCGTGCTAGCGGTGCGCCCGCGCTGATCCCGGACAGGCCGTCGCCCCCCTTGCGGCGGCCTGCCCGCGGGATTAACTCCTGCCCAGTCTGGCGAGGAGCGGTGCGATGCAGTCCAATCCCTTTGGTGGCGTGATCGAGCATCTCTCGGTCGATGAGGTGAAGGCGGGGCTGGAATCCGGCACCATCCTGCTCGTGGATGTGCGTGAGCCGAACGAACTTGCCGCCGAGCGCATTCCCGGCGCGGTCGACTTCCCGCTCTCGACCTTCGATGCCGCCGCGCTGCCCGATCCCGGCGGGAAGACGCTGGTGTTCTCCTGCCGCTCCGGCCAGCGCTCCCAGAAGGCCGCCGCGGCCGCCCAGGCCGCCGGCCACGACCTCCACCGCCACATGGCGGGCGGCATCCTCGCCTGGAAGGAAGCCGGCTTCGAGACGCAGAAGGGCTGAGCGGGGCGGGGTCGCGTCACCTCCATCGCGGCGGAGGCCCGGGAATGGAAACGGATTCGGCTGAATTCCGTCAAACATGGCGCCATGGCTGGGGCTGATCCGTGATCTGGCGGATATCGATCTTCAGCGCCGCAGATGGGGCAATGATCCTTCGCCGCATTGGAGCTATATCGAGTTCGTCTGCTCCTATTTCGACAGCACGATCTATGATGACTATTATGCTTACGTTCTGTCGGTGGGCTTTATCTCCAGCGCCGAGCATCGGGCGGTGATCACCTTTACCGAAGCGTTGTCGGCCCATGTGTCACCCACCGGCAATGACTACGACAATCAAGCCGTGCTCGATGATCCCAAGTGGCACGACGTTGTGCGCCTGGCCGGCGAGGCGAGGGATGAACTCCGGCGTTTGATCACCGATCCGGCCGAACTGAGGGTCCTGCTCGAGGGCTGAGCAGGCGCGCTGACCGCCCGGCGGCCTCACCCCACCAGCCGCCCCACCACCTCGCGCATCGCGCCGACGAGCCGGTCGACCTGTTCCCCGCTTGTCGAGGGGGCGGCGAGCATCATGTCGTGGAAGGGCGAGATCAGCACCCCGCGCACCAGAAGCGCGAGGTGGATGGTCGCTTCCAGCGCCGGGAAATGGGCGAGCCGCGCCTCGCCGCCATTGGCAACCGGCATCGGGCTGCGCACCACCTCCACCCGCGCGCCGCAGCGGGCGACATGCCACGGCAGCCCGGCCTCGCGCAGCACGCCGGCGAGGCCCGCTTCAAGCCGGTCGGCCAGCGCGTTCATGTGGCGGAATGCCTCCGGCGTCGCCACCTCCTCCAGCGTCGCCCGCATGGCCGCGAGTTGCAGCGGACTGCCGGCCAGCGTGGTGCCGATGCCGGAATGGCCTTCCGCCACCGACGCGCGGGCGATCTGGAAGCGGCCGGCGGTCTCCTCGCTCATGCCCCAGGCGGCGGCCGGAATGCCGCCCGCGATGGCCTTGCCGACCACGAACAGGTCGGGGGCAAGCCCATGGAGCCGCGTATAGCCGCCCGGACCGGTCGAGAAGGTGTGCGTCTCGTCGATCAGCAGCAGCGTGCCGTGCCGGCGCGTCATCTCGCGCAGCGCCTTGTGGAAGCCGGGCCGCGGCATCACCATCGCGCAGTTGGTCATCACCGGCTCGGCGATGACGCAGGCGACGCTGCGGTCGGCCAGCGCCCATTCCAGCGCGTTGAGATCGTTGAACGGCACCACCCGCGTGAGCGCGGACAGGTCCCGCACCTCGCCGATCAGGCCGGTCTTGTGCACCACCTGCCCCTCGGGGGAGAGCTCGACGAAGGTCTCGTCTACCGCCCCGTGATAGGCGCCGTCGAAGACGAGGATGCGCGGGCGCCCGGTGACGGCGCGCGCCACCTTGAGCGCGAAGCGGTTGGCGTCGGAGGCGGTGGCGGCGATCTGCCACTGGGGGAGGCCGAAACGCTCCGCCAGAAGCTGGCCGACCCGCGCCGCGTCCGGGCTCGGCAGCATGGTGGCGAGGCCGCGGCGGGCCTGCTCGGTCACCGCCCGCACCACCGGCTCCGGGCCGTGCCCGAACAGGGCGGCGGTGTCGCCGAGGCAGAAATCGTCATAGCCGATGCCGTCGAGATCGGTGATGCGCGATCCGCTGGCCTCGGAAACGATGAGCGGCACCGGCGTCGACCAGTCCCGCATCCAGTGCATCGGCACGCCGTCGAACAGATTCGCGGCGGCGCCCGCCGCGGCGCGGGTGCGCGGCCGCGTGCCGAGATAGAGCGCCTCGGCCTCCGAGCGCAGCGCCGCCGTGCGGCTGGGGCTGACGCCGGCGGTCGGGCGGACGGTCAGGTCATCCATGCTGATGCAACCGAAGGTGTGTACCCTGATGTCATGATAGAAGCATCAAAGCACGCTTCGGCCAAGAGGGGAGCGACAGGGCGGGGCGCCCCCGGCCCGGATCAGCCGACCCAGCCCCGCCGCTTCAGCTCGGCCCAGGTTTCGTCCAGCGTCGTGCGCGCCCGCGCCACCAGCTCGTCGATCTCGCCATGCGAGATGGTCAGCGGCGGCGCGATGATCAGCCGGTCGCGCACGGCGCGCATCACCAGATTGTTCCGGAACGAGAAATCCCGCGCCAGCGTCCCCGCCTTGCCGACCTCGGGGAAGGCGGTCCGGCCGGTCTTGTCGGGGGTCAGCTCCAGCGCGCCGACGAGGCCGACCATCGGCGCCTCGCCCACCAGAGGGTGCTCGCCCAGGGCCCGCCAGCGGGCGGCGAGATAGGGGCCGGCGTCGCTCTCCACCCGCTCGACCAGCTTCTCCCGCTGCATGATCGCGAGGTTGGCCAGCGCCGCCGCGCAGGCGGCCGGGTGGCCGGAATACGTATAGCCATGGTTGAAGTCGCCGCCCTTCTCGATGAGCACCTCGGCGACCCGGTCCGCGACCATCACCGCGCCCAGCGGCATGTAGCCGGAGGTGATGCCCTTCGCCATGACGAGGATGTCGGGATGGGTGCCGAAGGTCTCGCAGCCGAACCAGTTCCCCGTGCGCCCGAAGCCGCAGATCACCTCGTCGGAGATGAACAGGATGTCGCGCTCGCGGCAGATGCGGGCGATCTCCGGCCAGTAGGTGGCGGGGGGCACGATGACGCCGCCGGCGCCCTGGATCGGCTCGGCGATGAAGGCGGCGATGCGGTCCTCGCCGAGCGCGTCGATGGTCGCCTCCAGCGCCCGCGCGGTGCGCAGGCCGAACTCGTCCGGCGTCTCGCCCTGCCGGGCCTCGCCCCACCAGTAGGGCTGCGCGATGTGCACGATGCCCGGGATCGGCAGGTCGCCCTGCGCATGCATCGGCGCCATGCCGCCGAGGCTGGCGGCCGCCACGGTGGAGCCGTGATAGGCGTTGCGGCGGGAGATGATGATCTTCTTCTGCGGCTGCTCGCGCAGGTCGAAATAGCGGCGCACCAGCCGGATCACGGTATCGTTGGAATCCGAGCCGGAGCCGGTGAAGAACACCCGGTTGAACTGCGGGGGCGTCAGTTCGGCGAGCTTGGCGGCGAGCTCGATCGCCGGCTTGTGCGTCGTCTTGAAGAAGGTGTTGTAGTAGGGCAGCTCGCGCAGCTGCGCGCTCACCGCGTCGGCGATCTCCTCGCGGCCATAGCCGACATTGACGCACCACAGGCCCGACATGCCGTCGAGGATGCGGTTGCCCTCCGAATCCGTCAGCCAGACGCCATCGGCCTTCACGATCACCCGCGATCCCTCGGCGTTCAGCGCCTTGGTGTCGCTGAACGGGTGGAGGTGATGCGCGGCGTCGAGCGCGCGCAGCTCGGCGGTGGAGGCGGGCAGCGTCATGATCAAATCCGATCCGGGTTGGCGGGGCGCAGGCCGCCATCGGCGGCGCACCATCGAGTGGCTGCTAGAATGTGATCACATTTTACGTGCGTCAAGGCGCGCGCCGTGGCATGAGAGAGGGCGGATCGGGTGGCGCTTGACCAATTGCGCGCCATGGTCACAATCGACGCAAATTCCCGCAGGGTGGATCATGCCATTGCCTGAGGCCGCGATCAGCATCGCGGCGACGACCGAGGAAGCCGACGAACTCGGCGCCTATCTTGCCCGCGAAGGCGCGCCGGAGATCGTCGAGATCCTGCTGCCCGACACCCACGGCATTCTGCGCGGCAAATGGCTCCCCGGCGGCGCGGCGGGCAAGGTCTGGACGGACGGCGTCGCCATCCCGCTGTCGATCTTCGGGCTCGACATCTGGGGCCGCGAGGTCGAGGAGACCGGCATCCACATCGAGACCGGCGACCGCGACGGCATCTGCCGCCCCGTGGCCGGCACGCTCAAGCCCGTGCCGTGGTCGCCGCGCCCTTCCGCTCAGGTGATGGTGTCGATGTACGAGCCGGACGGCCGGGGCGGGGAGCGCCCCTGGGTGCTGGATCCCCGCCATGTGCTCGGAAAGGTGCTGGCGGGATTTGCCGCCCGCGGCCTGCACCCCTGCGTCGCCTTCGAACTCGAATTCTACCTGATGAAGCCGTCGCCCGGTCCCGATGGCGCGCCCGAGCCGGTGTTTCCCGCCTCGCGCGGCCCGGCCCGGCAGAACATGTACGCCATGTCGGATCTCGACGCCTATGCCGGCCTGCTGCACGAGGTCCGCGAGGCCGCGCGCCTCCAGGGCCTGCCGGCGGACACCGTCATCTCCGAGGCGGCGCCCGGCCAGTTCGAGGTCAATCTCTACCATTCGACCGACGCCATGGCGGCGGCGGACCACGCCATCCTGCTGCGCCGGATGATCGACGGCGTCGCCCGCAAGCACGGCCTGCGCGCCAGCTTCATGGCGAAGCCCTTCCTCGATTTCGCGGGGTCGGGGATGCATGTCCATGCGAGCCTGCTCGACGATGCGGGAAAGAACGCCTTCGCCGACGGCGAGGCGGGCGAGGCGCTGCTGCGCCACGCCGCGGCCGGCATGCTGGCGACCATGGCCGACACCGCGCTGTTCTACGTGCCGGGCTATAACGGCTTCCGCCGGCTGGTGCCGGGCAGCTACGCCCCGACCGGCATTTCCTGGGGCTATGACAACCGCTCGGTGGCGGTGCGGGTGCCGAACGGCCCGCCCAAGGCGCGCCGGCTGGAGCACCGCATCGCCGGCGCCGACGCCCATCCCCACCTCGTGCTGGCCGGCATGCTCGCCGGCATGCTGGAGGGCATCGAGCGGCATATGGAGCCGCCGGCGCCGCTCGCCGGCAATGCCTATGAGGCCAGCGCGCCGCGCCTCACCAGCGTCATGCGCGAGGCGATCGCCACCTTCGCGGGGTCGGATTTCGTCGGGCGCGCCTTCGGCGTCGAGTACCAGCGGGTCTACGCGATCATGAAAGAGGCGGAACTGGCGGCCTTCGAGCGGCGGATCAATCCGCTCGAATACGAGACGTATTTGTAATCATGCCGAAGGCTTGAGCATAGAAACGGCAATCACTAACCTAAGGCGACGGGACCGAAGCGGGGGCGGACGTTCCTAACGAGATGCAACATCGACGGGAGAACAGGATGAAGCGCCTCCTCGCGGCCGTAGCGGCCGGATGCCTGACCGCCCTCGCGGTCGGCCCTGCCGTGGCGCAGGACAAGGTCGTGAACGTCTACAACTGGTCCGACTATATCGACGAGTCGGTGCTGGAGGAGTTCACCAAGGAAACCGGCATCAAGGTCCGCTACGACGTGTTCGACAGCAACGAGGTGCTGGAGACCAAGCTGCTCAGCGGCAAGACCGGCTATGACGTGGTCGTGCCCACCGGCTCGTTCCTGCAGCGCCAGATCCAGGCCGGCGTGTTCCTGCCGCTCGACAAGGCCAAGCTGCCGAACCTCCAGTACCAGTGGCCGGCGATCTCCGAGCGCCTCGGCGTCTACGACCCGGGCAACCAGTACGCCGTCAACTACATGTGGGGCACCACCGGCATCGGCTACAATGTCGACAAGGTGAAGGAGCGCCTCGGCGACATCCCGCTCAACACCTGGGACATCGTGTTCAAGCCGGAGATCCTCGCCAAGCTGAAGGATTGCGGCGTCTACATGCTGGACGGCCCGGAGGAGATCATCCCCACCGCGCTGCGCTATCTCGGCAAGGATCCGAACTCCAAGGATCCCAAGGACATCGAGGCCGCCGGCGAGCTGCTGATGAAGATCCGGCCGTTCGTGAAGAAGTTCGATTCCTCCGGCTACATCAACGCGCTGGCCCGCGGCGATATCTGTCTGGCCACCGGCTGGTCGGGTGACGTGTTCCAGGCCAAGACCCGCGCCGAGGAAGCCGCCGCCAAGACCAAGAAGAAGCCGGTCAATATCGAATACGTCATCCCGCAGGAAGGCGCGTTGATGTGGTTCGACAATTTCGCCATCCCGAAGGATGCGCAGCATGTCGACGAGGCGCTGGCCTTCATCAACTTCATGATGAAGCCGGAAGTGGCGGCGAAGAACTCGAACTACATCTCCTACGCCAACGGCAACCTCGAATCGCAGAAGTTCATCGACAAGGCGATCCTCGACAACCCGTCGATCTACCCGCCGGCCGATGTGCAGGCGAAGCTGTTCACCGTGACGACCTACCCGCAGGACGTCCAGCGCGTGGTCACCCGCACGTGGAACAAGTTCAAGCGCGGCAAGTGAGCCGCGCCTGCGCGACCTGCTCGTGAAGACCCGATCCCCGGCCTCGCGGCCGGGGATTTGCGTTGCGCGGATGCGCGTGCCGATGAAACGGCGTTGATGAAATCCATATTTCGAGAAATATAGAAATATGGAATCGAAGCACGCCACCACCATGCTGTCCGCCCTCGGGCACGAGGGGCGCCTCGCCATCTTCCGCCTGCTGGTGAAGGCCGGCCCGGCGGGCATCGCGGCGGGCGACATCGCCCGGGCGCTCGACATGCGGCCCAACACCTTGTCGGCCAGCCTCGCCGTGCTGGTCCATGCCGGGCTGATCGGCTCGCGCCGCGAGGGCCGGTCCATCCGCTATCGCGTGGACTATGCCGCGACCCGCGGCCTGCTGGTCTTCCTGATGGCCGATTGCTGCAACGGCGCGCCCGAGATTTGCGCGCCGCTCGGCGCCCTGCTGGAGCGGGCCGGCAGCTGCGCGTCGCTCGGCGCGCCGGCGGCGGGCGGCTGATCATGGACAGCTTCGGCCCGGCCCGACGGATCGCCGCGGAAGCCCTCGGCTCCGCCCTGCTACTCGCCGCGATCGTCGGCTCGGGCATCATGGGCGCGCATCTCGCCGGCGGCAACGCGGCGCTCGCCCTGCTCGCCAACGCGCTGGCGACCGGGGCGGCGCTGGTCGTGCTGATCTGGATATTCGGCCCGATATCGGGGGCCCACTTCAACCCGGCGGTGACGCTGGTGGCCACCCTCCGGCGGGCGCTGCCGTGGCGGCTGGCGCTGGCCTATGTGGTAGCGCAACTCACCGGAGCGATCCTCGGCGTCTGGTGCGCCCATGCCATGTTCGGCGAACAGCTGCTTCAGGTCTCGCTCACACCGCGCGCGGATCCGGGCCGCATCCTTGCCGAAACGGTCGCCACCTTCGGCCTGCTCGGTGCCATTCTCGGCACGGCGCGGTTCCGGCCTGATGGCACCGCCGTCGCGGTCGGCCTCTACATCGTCGCCGCCTACTGGTTCACCGCGTCCACCTCGTTCGCGAACCCGTCGGTGACGCTGGCGCGGAGCCTGACGAACAGCTTCGCCGGCATCGCGCCGGCCTCCACCCCCGCCTTCATCCTCGCCCAAATGGCTGGCGCGCTGCTCGCGGCCGGCCTATTCGGCTGGCTCCTGCGACCGGAGAAAACCCCATGAACGACGTCGCATTTCCTATTGTGATCTTCCACAATCCGGCCTGCGGCACCTCGCGCAACGTCGTTGCCCTGGTGCACGCCGCCGGCTACGAGCCGGACGTCGTCGAGTACCTCGAGACCGGCTGGACCCGCGATCAGCTTCGCGACCTTGCCGCGCGGGCGGGCCTGAGCTTCCGGGATTTGCTGCGCGAGAAGGGAACGCCGGCCGCCGACCTCGGCCTGCTGGGCGATGATGTCGCCGAGGAGCGTATCCTCGACGCCATGATCGAGCACCCCATCCTGGTGAACCGGCCGCTGGTGGTGACGCCGCTCGGGGTGAAGCTGTGCCGCCCGTCCGAGGCTGTGCTCGACCTGCTCGAACGCCGGCCCGACCGTTTCACCAAGGAGGACGGCGAGATCGTCGTTCCCGCCGGCTCCGCCCCCTCACTGGAATAAATCGGGCGCGGGCCTCCGGCACCCGCCCCCATCACACCTTCTTCAGCTCCGGCCAGCGGCGGTAGAACCAGGTCCACTGCTCGGGATGCTCGCGCACCCAGCCCTCGATGATCGAGGTGATGGCCTGCATCGAGGCGTCGACGTCGATCTTGCCTTTGGCGTCGCGCGGCAGTTCGATCGGCGGCGTGCAGGTGATGCGGAAGCGCCCGCCCGGCAGGCGGATCACCCGAACCCCGTGCACCGGGCACTCATAGAGCCGGGCGAGCCGGGCGATGGTCGGGTTGCTGTTGCACTGACGGCCGAAGAAGGTCACCCGCGGCCCGCCGCGCCGCTTCTGGTCGGCGAGGATGCCGAGATGCTTGCCCTGGTCGAGCACCGCGGCGAGCTCGAACACCGCGACATGCGAGGCGGCGACGAGATCGCCCATCACCTCGGCCCGCGCGCCCAGCAGCAGCTCGGCGAAGAAGGCGTTGTCCGGCGGCTTGAACAGCACCGCGCTGTCGAGCCCCTGCGCCGCCGCGGCGATGGCCGGCAGCTCCCAGTTGGCGAGATGGGCGGTGAAGACGAGCGCCGGCTTGCCGTCGATCCGCATCGAGACGAAGTTCGACACGCCCGTGGTCTCGATCCGGCTCTTGGCCGGCTCCCACATATTGTACTGCCAGATGCGGTCGAGATGGACGAACTCGCCCGCCACGCGCCCGACATTGTCCCACATGCCGCGGGTGATGTTCACCCGCCATGCCTCGGTCTCGTCGGGATAGGCCGCGCGCAGGTTGATCAACGCCCGCTGGTGGATCTTGGTGCGCGGCCCGATGGTGCGCGCGCCCCAGCTGCCGATATTCGCCGCGGTGTCGGGCGGAATGAGGCGCAGCGCGCGCACGAGGAACCACACCGCCACCGTGAGGAAGCCCTGGTAGAGGCGCTGGGTGAGGCTGCGCTTCGGCTCGGCCACGCGGGGCGTCTCCCGGAGTTCGCTCAGAAGTGCACCACGACCTTGCCGAACACCCGGCGCGTCTCCAGCCGTTCCAGCCCGTGCTCGAAATCCTCCAGCGCATATTCGGAGTCGATCACCGGCAGTACGCCGCGCTCCATGCGCTTCAGCCCGTCCGTGATGGCCCGGATCGGGGCGCCGAACGAGCCGAAGATGTGGTACTGGCGCTGGAACAGCTGCATCAGGTTCATCGTCGTGGTGACGCCCGAGGTCGAGCCGCAGGTGACGAGGCGCCCGCCGCGCTTGAGCGAGAGCAGCGAGCCGTTCCAGGTCTCCGCCCCGACATGCTCGAACACCACGTCGACGCCGACCTTCTTGGTGATCTTGCGCACCTCGTGCTCGAAGCGGTCGGTCTTGTAGTTGATGACGTGGTCGGCGCCGATGGCCTTCGCCTTGGCGCCCTTCTCGTCGTCGCCCACCGTGGTGATGACGGTCGCGCCGATCTCCTTCGCCATGCGGATCGCCACCGTGCCGATGCCCGAGCCGCCGGCATGCACCAGCACGGTTTCGTCGCCCTCGAGCTTCGCATTGTCGAACAGCATGTGCTCGACGGTGGAGAAGGTCACCGGCGCGCAGGCGGCGTCGCGCCACGCGATGCCCTCGGGGATCGGCACGCAGAGCCGCTCGGCGATGTTGAGCTCGTCGCGGGCGAAGCCGTCGACGTGGAAGCCCATCACGCCGGCGACCTCCTCGCAGAGATTGTCGCGGCCCTGCTTGCAGGCCTTGCACTGGCCGCAGGTCAGCGCGCCGTACATGGCGACGCGGGAGCCGGGCGCAAAGCGCGTCACGCCGGCGCCGACGGCGGTGACCTCGCCGACCGCCTCGGCGCCCACCGCCAGCGGCAGCTTGCGCTTGGCGAAAGCCATGCCGCGCCAGCCCCACACGTCGATATGGTTCAGCGCCAGCGCCTTGACCTTGACGCGCACCTCGCCCGGCTGTGGCGCGCCGGGCTCCGGCACGTCGGCGAGGATCAGGTTACGGTCGGAGACGAGCTGAAGCGCGCGCATGGAAGGCTCCACAGGACGGCGGCGACGCTCACCGCTCCCGTCCCGGCACGGAGCCGGGGCACCAGAACCGGACCGGAGGCGGCAGGAGTCTGGCCGCGAGGTCGTCTGGCCGCCGGGCTCGAAAGCCGGCGCGAGGGAGGCAGCGGTCGCCGCCCGTTGAAGGACGGCGCTGGATATCGGTTTCAGCGCTGGATGGCTAGTGCGGCGGTGAGCCCGCCATCGACCGGGATGGTGGCGCCGGTGATGTAGCTGCCGCCCGGCGACATCAGGAAGGCGACGAGGGCGCCCACCTCGTCCGGCCGCGCGAAACGCCCGAGCGGTACCTGCTTCTCGACATTGGCGCGATAGGCGGCGTAGCGCTCCAGCATCGCGGTGTCGACGAAGCCGGGCGCGACCGTGTTCACCGTCACCCCGCGCCGCCCGCTTTCCACCGCCAGCGTGCGGCAATAGGCGGCGAGCGCGGCCTTGGAGCCGGAATAGACTCCGTTGCCGGGGTTCGCCACCTCGCCGGCGATCGAGCCGATGGCGACGATGCGGCCGGCCTTGGCCCGCGACATCGGCCGCACCAGCGCGCCGGCGATCTTCACGAACGACCAGTAGTTCACCTGCATCAGCTCTTCCGCCTTGGTCTGGTCGACCATCGCGGCGAGGGTGTCGTAGCTCATGCCGGCATTGTGGACGAAGCCGAAATAGGCCGGCTCCTCGGCCACCTGCGCGGCGAAGGCGTCGACCGCGCCCTTGTCGGCGAGGTCGAGCGAGCGGGCTTCCAGCCGCGATTCGGGGTTCACCGCCGCCACGCCGGCGATGACCTGCTCCGCTTCGGTGGTCGCGGTGCGCACGGTGAAGACCACGTCGAAGCCGGCCACGCCGAGCGCATGGACGATGGCGGCGCCGACGCCGCGGCCGCCACCGGTGACGAGAACGCGAGGGGAGGTCATGCCGGATGTCCCATGGTTGCGACGGGCTCCCTCTCCCGCGCGGGAGAGGGTCGGGGAGGGGGGAACGCCGGGCCGCGGTGGGGTTTACCCCTCCGTCCGGCGGAGCCTGTTCCCGGGTTCGCGGAAGGCGAGGCCCGGGGGCCGATCACCTCCCCCGCGCGCGGGGGAGGGCACGAGATGGGTGACCTCAGGACGGCGCGCCGGTCAGCACCAGCGCGACGTTCTGCCCGCCGAAGCCGAAGGAGTTCGACATCACCCGCGTCACCTTGGCGTCGCGCGCGACGTTCGGCACCACGTCGAGCGGGATGCTCGGGTCGGGCACGTCGTAGTTGATGGTCGGGGGGATCCGGCCATTGGCGATGGTCATCAGCGAGACCACCGCCTCGATCGCGCCGGCCGCGGTCAGCGTGTGCCCGATCATCGACTTGTTGGAGGAGATCGGGATCGAGCCGAGCCGCTCGCCGAACACTTCCTTCATGCCGGTGTATTCCATCCGGTCGTTCTCGGGCGTCGAGGTGCCGTGGGCGTTGATGTAGTCGATCTCGTCGGGCGAGACGCCGGCATCGGCCAGCGCCGCCCGCATGCAGCCGATCACCGGCTTCGCGTCCGG
Organism: Ancylobacter terrae; assembly: GCF_045108345.1. Classification (NCBI taxonomy): domain Bacteria; kingdom Pseudomonadati; phylum Pseudomonadota; class Alphaproteobacteria; order Hyphomicrobiales; family Xanthobacteraceae; genus Ancylobacter; species Ancylobacter terrae. The sequence continues at coordinate 2,260,092 of NZ_JBJGXH010000001.1, read as the reverse complement.
CGAGGAGCGAGTGCGGTGGAAGCTGTCGGCCATCTCGCCGACGCCCTCGATGACGCCGAGGATCGTGGCGCCGCGCTTGGCCGCGTGCTCGTAGCTCTCCAGCACCAGCGCGCCGGCACCCTCGGCGATTATGAAGCCGTCGCGGTTCTTGGAGAAGGGCCGCGAGGCCGCCTCCGGCACCTCGTTATTGGCGGAGAGGGCGGAGAGCAGCGAGAAGCGGATCAGCGCCTCCGCGGTCACCGAGCCGTCGGTGGCGATGGAGAGCGCCGCGTCGCATTCCCCGCGCCGGATCGCCTCGACGCCGAGCTGGATCGAGGTGTTGCCGGAAGCGCAGGCGGTGGACAGCGAGATCGGCTGGCCACGCGTGCCGAAGCGGTCGGCGAGGTGGTCGGCGATCGAGCCGTAGAGAAAACGCTCGTGCCAGGCGTCGTGGCCGTTAGCCTCGGCGGCGCGCAAGAGGTCGTCATAGCTCACCGGCCCGTTGGCGGCGGCCTCCTGCGCGAGGATGCGGCGCTGCGGCCATTCGAGCTCGATCGGCGGCACCGCGCAGAACAGCGGGCCGGGGAAGGCGCCGATCCGGCCGATGCCGGACTGGGCGACCGCTTCCTCGGCGGCGAGCGCGGCCAGATGCTCGGACAGGTCCGGCGCGGTGCGCGGCTCGCCCGGCAGGAAATCCACCGTGCCGGCGATGGTCGTCTTCAGCCCGTCCAGCGGGAAGCGGGAGATGCGGTGGATGCCGGAGCGGCCGGCGGTCAGCTTGGCCCAGTTGTCGTCCTTGCCCTGGCCGAGCGAGGTGACGAGGCCCATGCCGGTGACGACCACGACGGGACGGCCGGACTTGTCGGTATAGGACGCCATGCTCTTCGTCTCCCGATGCCCCCCGGCATCAAATCAACCCGCCGCACCCGGCGGCGAAGGCCGCACCGGCGCGGGGATCGCCGCTCCGTCGCAAGGGCCTGTCACGCGGTGTGCGGCAGCGCTCCGGCGAAACCGGGGCGCGCCGGACAGATATGGCGGTTCAGCCGGCCTTTTCCACCAGCGCGACGCCCTCGCCGCGCCAGTGACCGACCGCCGTCACCACAGCCCGCGTCAGCGGCGCCTCGAAGGGCGTCTCCAGCGTTTCGCCGTCCAGCGGGGCGAACAGCTTGCCGCGCGAGACGGCCAGCGCCGCCAGCGCCAGCGCCACCGGCATCTGCGCCTCGAGGCTGTGGCCGACGCGGTCGGTCACCGAGCGGACCGGAAGCCCGGCCTTCGCCAGCGCCTCGGTTTCCGCGCGGGTGGCATCCGGCGCGCCGCTGGCGCCGGAGAGGATGGCGGTGCCCTCGGTGGTGACGCCCATGGCCTTGGCGATGAGTTCGTCCAGCACGGCCTCGACCGCGCCCGGCTCGCCCCGCCGCGCCCGCTCCGACCACACGCCGGAGAGCTTCGCGATCGGGGTCGCCCCGCGCGCCTTGGCGTGCTCGGGTGATTCCAGCACCAGGAAGGCGCCGGCCGAGCCGGTCGGCACGCCCTTGGGATCGGCCAGCACCGGCGCCCAGGGCGCGTGCATGGCGAGCCGCTTCAGCGCGAACAGCAGCAGCATGTCGCGCCGCTCGGCGTTATAGGCGCCGCCCACCAGCGCGATCTCGCTGGTGCCCGCGGCGATGCGCGAGAAGCCGATGCGCACCGCGTCGGTGCCCGAGCTTTCCTCGCCCATGAAGGTGCGCGAGGAGCCGGTGACGCCGTGCACGATCGAGATGTTGCCCGCCAGCAGGTTGGAGAGCTGGGCGAGGAACAGGGTCGGGCGCAGGTCCGCCTGCAGCCGCTCGTTGAGGTAGACGTCGGGTCGCGGCTGCTTCTCGATCTCGGTGAGGATCGAGCCGTCGACGGACTGGTCGCGCTCGCCGCCGCCCGCCGCCACCACCATGTCGGTGGCGCCGAGAATGTCCTTGTTGCCGGCGATGCCGGCCGATTCGAGGGCGAGGCCGGCGGCATAGGTGCCGATCCGCTGCCACGGCTCCATCTGGCGCTGGTCGCCCTTCTTGGGGATCTGCTTGCCGAAATCGACCGGGGCCAGCGGGTGCACCACATAGGGTGCGAAACCGGTCGGATCGAGCACGGGCTCGGCCCTGTCGGCGAGCGCGCTCCAATGCGCATCGAGCCCTTCACCGAGCGAGGATACGAGCCCTATCCCGGTGATCCAGACCTCACGGCGTTCAGACATGCGTCAGACTCTCTCCTGGGGTCGCCCCCCCAGTCGTGTTCGCGTCGCATCCCATCGGCATGCCGATGCGCTCCGCCGTCGAGAGCAGGTAGCCCCTGAGCTCCGGTGCCGGGAACGGCATGGTCTTCAGGGTGATCTCGGCGTTGCAGACAAGCTTGCCCTCGACCCGGCCCTGCGCCGAGAGCCGGCCATAGCCGGAGCCGTCATGCTCCAGCTTGGCATCGACCTCGATGACCTGGCCCGGCGTCACGAAGGTGCGCAGCTTGCCCTTCTCGACCGAGGCGAGGAACGCCATGCGGTCGAAATTGTGGAAGCGCAGCAGCAGCATGCCGCAGCTCTGCGCCATGATCTCGAACAGCAGCACGCCCGGCAGCAGCGGGTGGCCGGGGAAATGGCCCTCGAAGATCGGGCTTTCCAGCGGAACGGTATTGGCCGACTTCAGGGTGCGCGCCTCGAGATCGAGCGCGAGCACCTTGTCGATCATCTGGAAATATTCGAGGCGCATCGTTCCGTCCGTGTCGCCGGTCTTGCTCCGGCGGGCCTTCGGCCCGGCGTGCCGGGCCTCGGGCGGTCTTCGTCCGGCGGCCCGGAAGGGCCGCCACCTCACGCGGGTCTCAGGCGGTCTTCGCGGCGATCAGCTCGTCGATGCGCGCGCACAGGTTCTTGAGCACGAAATACTGCTCGGTGGTCGCCTTGCCCTCGTTCACTTCCTGCGTCCACTGCTCCAGCGGCAGCTTGATGCCGAACGCCTTGTCGATGGCGAAGGCGATGTCGAGGAAGTCGAGGCTGTCGATGCCGAGATCGTCGATGGCGTGGCTGTCCGGCGTGATGTTCTCGCGCGGGATGTCGCACGTCTCGGCGATGATGTTCGCTACGGTGTCGAACGTGGAAGACATGGGTAGCCTCTGGTCTCGGTTGGCCGCGGCCGGGCCACGGTGCGTCAACGGCGCCCGCCCGCGCGAAACGCGCGCAAGCAGCCCGTTAGGGGATGTCGGCCCGTATACCTAAGCGCGACCGCCTATTCAATGGCGCGTGATCGTCATTCCCGCGCGGTGTGGTTTCTCGGTCTCGACCGCAGGCCCGGTGCCTGTCAGCCGGCGTTCAGCTTGCTGTGCTATACCCGCCGGCGAATGGTGGAGGGCAGTCATGACGTCTCGTTTCTCGCGCGCGTTGATGGGGGCGGCGGCGGCCGCGTTCCTCGCCTCCGGAGCCCTGGCGCAGACGCCGCAGCCCCGGCCGGCGACGGCCGCACCGGCCCCGGCCGCGCCCGCCGTTCCCGCCGGGCCGAAGACCTATGCCCGCGCCGATCTCGTCGAATCCGCCCGCAAGTTCGAGACTCAGCTGCGCCGCACCCAGAAGCCCTCGGCCAAGCCGGTGGCGCAGCTGCGCAAGGAGGCGGAGGCCGCGCTCGCCAAGGGCGACGCCCGCACCGCCGCCGATCTCTACGGCCAGCTCGTCGTCGCCGCACCGGGTGATTACGGCCTGTGGCTGCGGCTGGGGCGGTCGCTCACCCAGATCAAGCCGAACCAGGACGAGGACAGCTACACCTTCCTCGACCGCGCCGGCGCCGCCGGCTTCATCGCCTATCGGCGTGCGACGACGAGGGCGGAGGAGGCGGACGCGCTGTTCTTCCTCGCCCATCTCTATAGCGAGCGCTCGCTCTGGCGCGCTGCGCTCGACACCCAGAAGCTCGCGCTCGACCTGCGCGATGTGCCGGCCGAACGCGCCTGGTACGACAAGCTGCGGGCGGAGAAGGGCTTCCGCGTCTACGACTATTCCGTCGATTCGGATTCGGCCAATCCCCGCGTCTGCGTGCAGTTCTCCGAGGACCTCGCCCCCGGCAAGGTCGATTTCGCCGCCTTCGTCAGCGTCGTCGGGCAGGACAAGCCGGCGGTCACGGTCGAGGACAGCCAGCTCTGCGTCGAGGGGCTGAAGCATGGCGAGCGCTACGACATCACCGTGCGCGCCGGCCTGCCCTCGGTCGTCCCGGCCGAGAAGCTGCAGAAGGCGACCGACATCTCCGTCTATGTCCGCGACCGCAACCCGGCCGTCCGCTTCACCGGCCGCACCTATGTGCTGCCCCGCACCGGCCCGCGCGGCATCCCGGTCGTCTCGGTCAACACCAACCTCGTCGCGGTCGAGCTCTTCCGCATCGGCGACCGCAGCCTGATTCCCTCCGCGCTCGACGGCGATTTCCGCCGCAGCCTCGACGGGTACGACCGCCAGAAGCTGATCGACGGCCGCGCCGAGAAGGTGTTCGAGGGCAAGCTGGAGACGCTGAGCACGCTGAACGCCGAGGTCGTCACCTCCTTCCCGGTCGACGAGGCGATCGGTACGCTGCAGCCCGGCGTCTACGTCCTCACCGCCGCCCCCACCGGCGGCCTGCAGGAGACGGAAGACTACGAGGCGCGCGCCACCCAGTGGTTCGTCGTCTCCGATCTCGGCCTCACCGCGCTATCGGGCTCTGACGGCCTGCACGTGCTGGTGCGCGGCCTCGGCAGCGCGAAGCCGCTCGGCGATGTCGAGGTGCGCCTCCTCGCCAACTCCAACGAGGTGCTGGCGTCCACCAAGACCGACGCCGAGGGCCGCGCCGGCTTCGACGCAGCGCTCACCCGCGGCAAGGAGGGGCTCGCCCCCGCCGTGATCGTCGCGAAGTCCGCCGAGGGCGACTACGCCTTCCTCTCCCTGCGCGACCAGGCCTTCGATCTCACCGACCGCGGCGTCGGCGGCCGCGCCGCCCCGACCGGCTTCGACGCCTTCGTCACCCCCGAGCGCGGCGTCTACCGCACCGGCGAGACCGTCCATGTCACCGCCCTGCTGCGCGACCCGCAGGCCCGCGCCGCGCCCGGCGTGCCGCTGACCATCGTGCTGCGCCGTCCGGACGGCGTCGAGGACCGCCGTGTCTTCGCCAATGACGCCGGCGCCGGCGGGCGCGCCGTCGACCTGCCGATCGCGGAAGGCTCCATGCGCGGCACCTGGCGGCTCGCCGCCTATGTCGACCCCAAGGGCGACGCGGTGGGCGAGGCGACCTTCCTCGTCGAGGACTACGTGCCAGAGCGCCTCGCGCTCGAGCTCTCCGCCGGCGCGCCCGAGATCGGCGCCGCCGCCCCCGTCACGGTCACCGCCGCCGGCCGCTGGCTGTTCGGCCCGCCAGCCGCCGGCCTCTATATCGAGGGCGAGACCGAATTGCGCGTCGCCTCCGAGCGTCCCGGCTTTGCCGGCTGGCGCTTCGGGCGTCCCGATGACGGCTTCACCAACGTGCTGACCCCGCTGGCGGACAGCCCGGTGACCGCGGCGGACGGCAAGGCGGCACTGAAGATCGCGCTGCCCCCGCTTCCCGCCACCCAGCGTCCGCTCCAGCTCGACGTCGTGGTCCGCCTCGCCGAGGGGGGAGGGCGCGCGGTCGAGCGCACCCTGACGCTGCCCGTCGCCGCGACCGGCAACGGCATCGGCGTGCGCCCCCTGTTCAAGGGCCGCGATCTCGCCGAGGGCGCCAACGCCGCCTTCGAGGCGATCATGGTCGACCCGAAGGGCGCCCGCATCGCCAATGGCGACGTGAAGTGGGAGCTGTTCCGGGTCGAGCGCCGCTACCAGTGGTACCGCATGGACGGCGCCTGGGACTACGAACCCGTCACCACCACTCGCAAGGTCGCCGACGGCACCCTCGCGCTCGGCACCGACCAGCCCGGCCGCATCGAGGCGCCGGTGCAATGGGGCCGCTACCGGCTCGAGGTCACGGCCGGCGGCGTCTCCACCGCCGTGCCCTTCGAGGCTGGCTGGGGCGGTGACGCCACCGCCGAAACGCCGGACCGGCTGGAGGTCGCGCTCGACAAGCCGGGCTACAATCCCGGCGACACGCTCACCGTGAACCTCGCCAGCCGCGCCGCCGGCTCCGCCACCGTGTTGATCGTCGGCGACGGCGTGCTGGCCTCGAAGACGCTGGACATCCCGGCGGGCGATTCGAAGGTCACCTTCGAGGTCACCGAGAAATGGGGCCCGGGCGCCTATGCGCTCGCCCTGATGCACCGGCCGCTCGACGTCGCCGCCGGCCGCAATCCTGGCCGGGCCATCGGCCTCGCCTGGTTCTCGGTCGACCGCGCCGCCCGCACGCTCGGCGTGAAGCTGGAGCCGCCGGCGCAGATCCGGCCCGAGACGACGCTCTCGGTGCCGGTGACGCTGGCGGGTCTTTCCGCCGGCGACGAGGCCTATGTGACGCTCGCCCTCGTCGATGTCGGCATCCTCAACCTCACCGGCTTCGAGGCGCCCGATCCCGACGACCATTATCTCGGCCAGCGCATGCTGGCGACCGAGCTGCGCGACCTCTATGGCCAGCTCATCGACGGCATGGCCGGCACGCGCGGCCGGCTGCGCTCGGGCGGCGACGCCGGGGAGGGCGGCATGAAGGCCGAGCCGCCGACCCAGCCGCCGCTGGCGCTGTTCTCGGGCGTCGTCAAGGTCGGCGCCGACGGCAAGGCGACCATCGATTTCGCCGTGCCGCCCTTCGACGGCACCGGCCGGCTGATGGCGGTGGCCTGGTCGGCCAACCGTGTCGGCCACGCCCAGGCCGACGTGACCATCCGCGATCCGGTCGTCATCACCGCCACCCTGCCGCGCTTCCTCGCGGCCGGCGACCGCTCGACGCTGCGGCTCGACCTCACCAATGTCGACGGCGAGGCCGGCGACTACAGCCTCGACCTCGTCGGCGAGGGGCCGGTCGGCTTCGGCACGGCGCCGAAGACCGTCACGCTCGCCACCGGCGCGCGCCAGAGCGTGATCGTGCCGCTCGACGGCAAGGGGCTGGGCGATTCGCGCATCTCCGTGCGCGTCGCCGGCCCCGGCGGACTCGCCATCCGCCGCGACTACAATCTGCGCGTCCGACCCGCCTATCCGGAGATCATCCGGCGCAGCGTGCGCACGCTCAATCCCGGCGAAAGCCTCACGCTGAGCGACGACCTCTTCGCCGATCTCGTGCCCGGCACGGGGATGGTCGCGGTGCTCGCCGCGCCGCCCTCGGCCATCGACGTGCCCGGCCTGCTGCTGGCGCTCGACCGCTACCCCTACAGCTGCTCGGAACAGCTCACCAGCCGATCCCTGCCGATGCTGTATCTGAGCGAATTGGCCTCGCAGGCGCAGGTCGATCTCGGCACCAAGCCGGCGGAGCGCATCAACGAGACCATCGCCCGCGTGGTATCGCGGCAGGGCTCGGACGGCTCCTTCGGCCTGTGGGGCGAGGGGGGCAGCGACCTCTGGCTGGATGCCTATGTCACCGACTTCCTCACCCGCGCGCGGGAGGCCGGCTACAAGGTGCCGGACCTCACCTTCTCGCAGGCGCTGGACCGGCTGCGCAACGGTGTCGCCATCTCCAGCCAGAACGACGGTCCCACCAGCAACGCCGACGCCTACGCGGTCTATGTGCTGGCGCGGAACGGGCGCGCCCCGCTCGGCGACCTGCGCTATGTCGCCGACGCCAAGCTCGAGGACGTGGCGACGCCCTTCGCCCGCGGCCAGATCGCCGCGGCGCTCGCCATGCTCGGCGACAAGGGGAGAGCCGAGCGGGTGTTCAAGGCCGCGCTCGACCAGCTTCCCGCGACCATGGAGCGCGACACGCTCGGCCGCGCCGATTTCGGATCGATGCTCCGCGACGCCGCCGGTGTCGCGACCCTCGCCGCCGAAGCCGGCTTCCCGAACACCGCGCTCACCGCCCGCGAGCGGGCCGCCACCGCGGCGGCGCTGCAGTCGCGGACCTCGACACAGGAGGACGCCTGGATGCTGCTGGCCGCCCGCGCGGCGGGCGTGGCGAGCGGGATGGGGCTCACCGTCGACGGCCAGCCGCATGAGGGCGTGTACAAGCGCACCTTCGATCGCACTGCACTGACCACCAACCCCATCGTACTGACCAACCAGGGCCAGACACCCATCGATGTGACGGTTTCGATCGACGGTTCGCCGGTCGCGCCCGAGCCGGCGGCGTCCAAGGGGCTGAGCATCAAGCGCAGCTATTTCACGCTGGACGGCAAGCCGTTCGACCCCGTGAAAGTCACGCAGAATCAGCGTCTTGTCGTCGTTCTCGACGCCGAGGAGGACGAGGCCGCGCCGACCCGCCTGCTGCTGGTCGACCATCTGCCGGCGGGCTTCGAGATCGATAATCCGAACCTCGTCTCGGGCGGCGACACCGGCGCGCTCGCCTGGCTGGAGGACGTCACCGAAGTCGACCATGCCGAGTTCCGCGACGACCGCTTCGTCGCCGCCGTCGATCTCACGCAAGATGCTGAAGAAGCTGGGAGTTTGCGCGTCGCCTACATCGTGCGGGCGGTCTCGCCGGGGCGCTATGCGCACCCGCCGGCGACCATCGAGGACATGTACCGTCCCGATCGCTTCGGCCGCACCGCCGCCGGCGCGATGGAAGTGACGGGAGCGGCCCGGTGAGGCCCGGTCCCGGCGGCCCGCTCGCGCGGGCTGCCGCCATCACCTTGACAGGACTGGCGATTCTGGCCGGCGGGACGCAGGCCTGGATCGCCGGCGTGCGCGCCGCGGCGCCGCCGGCGCCCGTGATCGCGCTCTCGCCGGAGGTGCTCGATCGCGACGGTCAGCTGCTGCGGCCGTTCGCTTTACCGGACGGGCGCTGGCGGCTTTCGGCGGACCTGTCGAAGATCGACCGCCGCCTCGTCGCGATGCTGATCGCCTATGAGGACCGCCGCTTCCGCGACCACCCCGGCGTCGACCCGCAAGCCCTTGTTCGCGCAGCGTTTCAACTCGTGTGGAACGGGCGGGTCGTCTCCGGTGGCTCGACGCTGACGATGCAGGTGGCCCGCCTCCTCGAGCCGCGCGGCGGTCGCACGATGGGCGCGAAACTGCGGGAAATTCGCCGCGCCATCCAGCTCGAGGCGCGCCTGTCCAAGGACGAGATCCTCGCGCTGTACCTCACCCTCGCTCCCTATGGCGGCAATATCGAGGGCGTCCGTGCCGCCAGTCTCGCCTATTTCGGCAAGGAACCCAGGCGCTTGACGCTCGCCGAGGCGGCGCTGCTGGTTGCCCTGCCGCAGTCGCCCGAGGCCCGCCGCCCGGACCGCGATGCCATCGCCGCCGGGCGCGCGCGCGATCGCGTCATCGCCCGCATCGCCGATCTGGGCATCTTCGGCGGCACCGAAGCCGATCTCGCCCGCGCGACGCCGGTCGCCGCCCGTCGCGTGGCCATGCCCATGATCGCCGCTCATGCCGCCGAGGCCGCGCGTCGCAACCGACCTGCGGCGGCACAGCAGCGCCTCACCATCGATCGGGGAACCCAGCTGTCGCTTGAAACGCTGGCGCGCGAACGGGTTGGCGGTCTGGGGAGCGGCGTCTCGCTCGCGATGCTCGTCGTCGACAATGCGAGCGGCGATGTCCTCGCCCGGATCAGCGGCGCCGATCCGGCGGATCGCGAGCGGGCCGGCTCGGTTGATCTCACACGCGCCATCCGCTCGCCGGGCTCGACCCTGAAGCCGTTCATCTACGGGCTCGCCTTCGAGGACGGCATCGCGCATCCCGAAACGCTGATCGACGATCGTCCGACCCGGTTCGGCGCCTATGCGCCCGAGAACTTCGATCTGGAATTCCAAGGCACTGTGCCGGTCAAGCGGGCGCTGCAGCTCTCGCTCAACGTGCCCGCCGTCGCTCTGCTGCAGGCCGTCGGCCCGCAACGTCTGGCGAGCCGCCTGGGGGAGGCGGGAACGCGTCTGATCCTCCCGCCCGGAGAGGTGCCCGGACTCGCCGTCGGTCTCGGCGGCGTTGGTGTAAGCCTGGAGGATCTCGCCGGCCTGTATGCGGCGATCGCGCGGGGGGGCGACGCGAAGCCGCTTGCCACGCGGCTCGACGACGCCGCCACGGCGCCGCATCGGTGGGCGCGCCTGCTGAGCCCCGCTGCCGCATGGCATCTGGGCCAGGTCCTCATCGGCACACCGCCGCCGCGCAACGCGGCGGGCGGTCGGATCGCCTTCAAGACGGGCACGTCGTTCGGCTATCGCGATGCCTGGGCCGTCGGCTTTGACGGCCGCCGCACCATTTCCGTCTGGATTGGTCGCCCCGACGGGCAACCGGTACCCGGAATGATCGGCCGCACCGCCGCGGCACCGCTGCTGTTCGATGCCTTCGCCCGGATCGCGACCCGCCCGGCACCTTTGCCGGCGGCGCCTCCGGACGCGCTTGTGACGACTTACCAGAGGCTGCCGCCTCCGCTTCGCCATTTTGGTCGGGACCCGGGTGCCACGGCAGACACGACGCTGCGGATTGCGTTTCCGCCCGATGGCGCAACGCTGGAACGCATCCCCGACGATCCGCTGACCGTGAAGGTTGCGGGCGCGAGCGGGCGCGTCAGCATCCTTGTCAACGGCATGCCGCTGGGCCAACCGATGACCGGAACGGTTCTGGCGTGGCAAGCGGAAGGAGCCGGGTTTGTCAGGCTGACGGTCGTCGATGACACCGGCGCAAGCGACAGCGTCAATCTGCGCCTGCGCTGAGAGGCACCGTTGTCGATGACCGCTCCCCGACTCCGGACGCGAGCGTCACGGAGCCGGGAAGAGCGATAGGATCAGCGGCCCTGGATCGCGGCGCGGGCGATCTGGTCGCGGGTCAGGCCCCGACGCTTCAGCGCAACGTCGGACAGGCGCGACAGCGCCTCATAGCGCTGGGCGATGCGACGCCCCTCGCCGACAGCCTCGAAGAAGGCGGCCACGGTCTCGACGACGCGGGCGAACAGGTCGGGGGAGGTACGGTGGGTGACGGACACGGTGCTCATGGGAGCCTCCTGAATTTGGTATGCCAGGAAATTAGGTAGCCTTGTGCGTCGCAACAAGAGTTTTGCTGCATAGCAGCGTTGCGTTGGACGCGGTCGTGCATTCCCTGCGTCCGGCCGTTATGGAGCGTGGCGACGCGAATTCGCGCCTAATGTCATGAATAACAATGAGATATCATTGATTTTAGCGCTCAATGGCTCGAATGTCGGTGTGCGCCGATGTATAAGCCATGTACCAGGCGCAGGTGTGGTGTCCTGCCTTTGCAGTTCCGCAGGGGCATTCCATGATCGTGGCTGGCGCCGGATGGGGACGGCCGTGACGATGCTCACCATCCCCGAAATTTAGGGTAGACCGCGCAAAGGCGAGGCGCTATAGACCCCGCATCTGCCGCCCGCTCTACAGCGCGCTTTGCCCTGTTGTGGCTGGATACCAAAAGGCCTTGAATATCAAGGGCTTCGTTGGGGGATAGTTTAACGGTAGAACTGCGGACTCTGACTCCGTTAGTCCAGGTTCGAATCCTGGTCCCCCAGCCAACCTAACGCCTCTGAAAACAAGCAAATTTTATAGCGTGTCACGGGCTTACTCGCGCCGTGTCACATCCCGTGTCACGAATCCGCGGGGCGGGTCCCCTTGGTCGCCGTACTTGATACGGGCGCCTGATGGTCTTTTGCCGTCCTTTTTGTCCGATGCGGGCTGGCGAGCGAACCCCCAAATTTGATTGAAAAGTTGCGCCTCTGAAGAATGATTACACAGGGTAGCGAATCGGTGGGGACGGTGCGTTCCGAGGATCGTTGGGTCGAGACTGGTCTAATCGCATGCGGCGCTGTGGGCACGATTGTCGGAATCGGCACTTGGGTCGGCGCTCGCTTCGATGTTCTGCTTGCCTTAATAGCGGGGGCAGGATGGGCATTGGTCGTTCCTCTGCTTGTTATAGTCCGGCGGGCTGATCGTCGAACCAAAGAGGCGCAAGAGGGTCTTTTAGAGTACAAATCGGAGATTGAAGAGTGGCGCTCAATCGCACAAAAGAATTCCGACTCTCTCAATAAATTTATCTCAGTGACTATGGTAATGCCGTCAATTCGCCCGAGGAATATTCCTACTACGGAAGCAGAAGCCGATCGAGAGGCTTAGAATGGCCGACTTTGATGCATTCAAATATTATCCATCTCTGCGTGCCCGGATGTGGGAGTTGCGAGGATATAAGGAGTTGGGAGGTTTAGACAAAGACGCGCTATTGCCGCTCTTCCGGTTGACTCGACATCACCGAACGGTTGGAGTGGAAGCCGTCGCCGGAATTGTTGAGGCTAGTACCGAGGGTCGCCCATACATCATCGATCTCGAACTGCATCCGCTGCTAGCTTGCGCGGATGCTGCAACTCTCGCCGATCATACCAATGGGTTCGAGCCGTGGCGGCGCTTCATACAGGAACGAAACGGTGCTGTTCCTACTGCGCTCCTACCAACAGACGCACCGCTTCGGTCGGTTGTTCAGCAAGTAACGAGGATGGAACAAAGCTTCGGGAAGGTCGTAGTCCGCACACAGTCTCCTATCGCAGATCTTTCCCGGCTTAGTGCGATCCTCAGTGCTGTCGACTCTACCGGAAATGTTCTGGTTGTTCTTGATTTCGGCTACATCCGCTCAAGGTTAGCTGCCGTTTCGTTGGAGGTGGCCACAGCGATCAATACATTGCGTGGTGTCGATCCGGCGACCCGTATTGTGGTTATGGGGTCGAGCTATCCTCGATCCGCTGCTGCATATAGCGATTCTGGTACGACCTTGGAAATCGAGGAGCGTACATTGCACGCCTTGATTGGAGGGGATCAGATCGCAATTTACGGGGACCACGCGTCGATACACCCCGAGCCGTTCGAACCCATGCAATCTAGGTTTGTGCCTCGTGTCGACTATTCCTTGCCGACCGCATGGATTTTCCGTCGCGCCCGCGCTGACCAGCGAGGTTTCATTCGCTGCGCGGAACAGATTGTTGATCTGCCCGATTGGGATGCATCTCTCCCAGAGCAGCATGTATGGGGTGCGGTAAAAATAAAAGACGCATCAAGCGGAAATATAGCGGGTATGGGGCAGCCCGGTCCGTGGATAGCTGTCCGCGTCAACTTGCACTTATGGCAGCAAATACATTTTTCGGAAAATGGCGACGAAAGTGTATTTGGATAAATCACTCGATTTTGCGGGGCGTGATTTTGATATTTCGAAGATCCACTATATGGAACGATGCGTCATTTATTGTCTTGGTGTGGGAAGCGGTAGCCGCGGATTGCCAGCTTGGTCTGCGTAAATATTTGAGGGCAATTAAGCTTGATGTGTGAACTCGCTCTGAGAGAAAGCGGGCATGGTAACGCAAATATCTCTGTTTAAGCGCTGCAATTGCTGCCTTTCGGACGTTAAGAACAGGAAGGTTTCGGGCCAATATTTCGAGCGAGTGCCTGTCAGAAGTTGTGGCAGGCTCGCCATTCGCGCGAACAAGGCGCTTCAGATCCGCTGCGAGCATGTGCTTGATGGAGGCTTCCAAGGATAGTGGACGAATATGTGGTTTGCGCAGGAGGGTAATTTGTGCCGCGCCGTCCGAGCCAGCCTCGATCTGAAAAACGCCAACCGTAGAATCTGCAGCCTTAAGGATCTCGTGGGCATGACGGGGGTCGGCAACCACGGTCACTCCCTCCATCACCCCCTGATAGGCTTTAACCTGCGCTTCCAGGCGTTGAAGGCTGTCCGCCTGTGATTTGATCTCAAATGCGATCAATCTGCCGTTGGCAAGCACCAAATCCGCGCGGCGAGACCACCCTGCCACGGGTAATTCACTGATCAGCACGGCGTCATCATCGACGAAGCCCTCCTTAAATAGGGCATCAATGACGGCGGCTTTTATGTGCGGTTCTCTTAGCATCATACGGCCCTATCGGCCCATTATCGCTTCCAATCATTCACCAATATTTAAGCTGTTTCAGCGGGGGCCGCCACCAGCCTGATGCCCCGCGCCCAGCTGCCGCTGCGCCCGGTTAGTATCGGAGGCCTCTACCGCTCGGCAACTCCGAACACCACCCGACTCAACCCGTCCCGCCGGACGTCGACCACATCGAATGTCCGCTCGCCGATGGTGAAGCGGTCCCGCTGGCGCACGGTGTCGGCGCCGGGATAGCGCACGCGGTCGACCGACAGGTCGAAGCCGTGGCCCTTCACCAGCGTGCGGAGGTCATTGCTCCGGTTGCGGGCGCCGACGTCGATCGGTGCATCGACCGGGTTCTCGGTGAGGATGCCGGCGCCGTCCCATGCCTCGCGGTCGGGATCGGGGCTCGATCGGCCGTTCGGCGCGGATACCATCGGCGTGCAGGTGAAGGCGCTCGAGTAGACCCGGTCGATGGCCTGGCTCGTCATGCGGTCAAGGCGGTCGAAGATCGACATGGCGGGCTCCCGAAGGGTGAGGCCGCCCTCACTCCCTGCCCGCAGTCAGGGGTCCAAGGCGGCCGGCCGTTTTCCCGGCTCGGATGGCGATGTCCCCATCGCCTGCCCCGCGGGCCCGAGGAAGACGGGCGCCGGGTTTGCGGACGATTACGATGCGATCGTCCCGCCGCCGAAGCGGAAGAAGCGTGAACGCTTCGGTAACGAATGAATAACATTTCCCGATGCAATGCGCTAGAATCTCGCGATTGATCCTATCCAATTGCGAGGCGCCGACATGCTACAGGTCAGGTCGCAGTGGACGCACGGGGTGGTCAAGGATCGGCTTGCCGCGGCGATCGCTCTCACGGAAAGCACCGTCTCCCGCCCGGGTCCGCAAGGCATACGCTCGGCATGGCCGGAGGTCCGCCCCGACAGTCGAGACATCTGGTGGCAACGCGAGACGCTCCACGACCATGCCGGCCGCCGAAACGCCTGGCGCATCGGCGCCACGGCGGATGAGATACAGGACGCGGAGGAAGCCCTGGCATGGCTCGGGCTGGTCCGGTGGGAACGGCACCGCCGCGCGCTGCAGCTCTGGTGCCGCGCCCGTGCCGGACGCATCCCCTTCCGCGATATCGCCACCACCGACGCCGCCTCTTACCCGACACTGAAGCGGCACCTGCGCGAAGCCTTCGACACCATCGCCGACGCGCTCAACCGAGCCGACCGCATCGGCAGATCCAATGCGTCAAGCGATCTACATCAGCAATATTGATACTTTTCCGGCTTTCCCGTAGATTCGCCGATGTAGTCGCTAGGACTGCGCTTCGGGACACCAATGGCATCTCTGCTCAGCCGCCTCCGGGCGGCTTTTCCTTTGCGCTCCACCACGATCGAGGCCGGCGCCAATGGTCCCCGCTGGAACGGCAAGACCCTCCGTGCGCCTGCGCAAGAGGTGAACCTGCGACGCCAGCTCGCCGCGGACCGGGCCGCATGGTTGGCGATCAACGACGCCACCGCCGCGGCCATCGTCGACCGCTGGGCCGCCAACCTGGTGAGCGATGGACCCTCCATCGTCCCGCGCACCGACGATCCCGCGCTGCGCCAGCGCGTCGGCGAGTCGTGGTCCCGTTGGTGGGATCGTTGCGACGCGGAAGGCCGCGACGACTTCGGCGGCATCCTCTCGCGCGTCGGGCGCGGCATCGTGGCGAGCGGCGAAGCCTTACTCGTCATGGAAGCGGATGAGACCGGCGAGCTGGTGCTGCGCTCGATCGCTCCCGAACAGGTCGATGCCAGTCTCACCCGCCCGGCCGGCGCCGGCGGCAACATCATCTCCGGCGTCGAGATGGACGCGCGCGGCCGCCCGGCGGCGTATTGGGTCCGGCCCGCCACCGACGTGCTACTGGCCTATCTGCTGCAGCCGCAGCGGGTCGAGGCCGGCGAGGTGCTGCACGTCTACCGCCGGGACGTACCGGGTCAGGTGCGGGAGTTGTCGTGGCTGACGCCGGTGGCGACTCAGCTTGCCGAGCTGACCGACCTGCAAACCTCCGTGCTGGCGGTCGCGAAGACGGCGGCGCTGTTCTGCGGCGTCATGACCAATACCAGCGGCCAGCCAGCCGACGCCGTCGCACCGCCGGCTGGCATGTCGCCCGGCACGATCCTGGAGATGCCGGAGGGCGTGGACGTGAAGTTCACGGACCCGCCGGTCCTGAATGGCGCGGACGCCACCCGACGCGAGACGCTCCGCGCCGTCGCCGCAGGCGTGGGTCTCCCGTTCGAATTGGTCACCGGGGACCTCAGCCAGGTCAATTACAGCTCCATGCGGGCGGGCTTTGGCGAGTTCCGCAAGCGCGTCGACGTGCTGCGCCGGACGCTGATCGAAGCCCAGCTCATCCGCCCGCTCTGGCGCAAATGGCTGGCCTATGAGGCCATGCACGGCCGGATCCCGGCGAGCCTCGCCGCCACGCTCGAGCCGATTATCTCGTGGCCGGCCTGGCTGCCGATCGATCCGCAGAAGGAAACCGCCGCGGACATCCTCGCGCTGAACGCCGGCCTGACCTCACGCGCCGAGCTGGTGGCGAAGCGCGGGCGGGACCTTGCCGAGCTGGATGCCGAGATCGCCGCCGACACGTTCGTGCCGCGCGCGGCGCCGGCCTCCGTCCCGAAGGAACCCGAAGATGCCTGAACCTGAATTGCTGGTCCGGCGCGCGCCGCTGTCCGCGTCGAGCTGGAAGCCGGAGGAACGCACCCTCGAGGTGGTGTTCTCCACCGGCGCCGGCGTGGAGCGCCTGGACGCCCGCGGCGCCTATGTCGAGCGGCTGGACCTCCATCAGGACTGGACGCCTTTCATCGGCGCCCCTGTCCTCAATGCGCACAAGCGCGGCGACGTCACCGACGTGCTCGGTCATGTCGTCAAGGCGTGGACGGTCAGCCCGACCGAAGCCCGCGCCATCATCAAGCTCTCTCGCCGCCCCGATGTGGAGACCGTCGTGCAGGACGTGCTCGACGGGCACCTCCGGGGCGTCAGCGTCGGCTACGGCGTCGCGGAGTGGCGCGAGAGCACAGAGGGGGGCAAGCGCATCAAGACGGCGGCGCGATGGGCGCCGGCCGAACTCTCCATCGTCCCCGTCGCCGCCGATCCCGGCGCTACCATCCGAAGCGAGAATCCCATGCCCGATCCCGTCGTCACTCCTCCGTCCCCGACCACCCCGCCGATCATCACCCCGCAGGTCCCCGAGACCCGCGCCGCGGTCAACACGGAAATCCGCTCCATCGCGGGCCTCGCCGAGCTCGATCAGGCATGGATCGATTCACAGATCGATGCGAACGCCACGGCGGACGCCGCCCGCGCCGCGGCCTTCGAAGCCATGCGCACCCGCTCGCCGGCGCCGATCCGCACCGTGCGTGCCAGCGTCGGGCAGGACCACACCGACCCGGAGGCGATCCGCTCCGCCATGGCGGACGCCCTCGCACACCGCCTGGCGAACGGCGCGGTGAGGCTCGAGGGCCGCGCGGTCGAGTTCCGTGGCTATCGCGCGCTCGACATGGTCGGGGCGCTGGCGCACGCCCGCGGCGACAAGGTAAGTCTGCACGATCAGAGCGCCCTGATGGAGCGTGCCGTCGGCGCGCATTCCACCAGCGACTTCCCGCTGCTGCTGGCCGACGCCGCCAACAAGTCGCTGTTGCCGCAATATGAGGCCGCCGCCCCCACCTATCGCCAGTGGGCCGCGCGCCGCTCGCTCAAGGACTTCAAGGAACACAAGTTCCTCCGCTTGGGGGACTTCCCGGGCTTCAAACCCGTCGGCGAGAATGGCGAGGTGCAGTACGGCTCGATCAGCGAGAACCTGGAGACAATCACCGGCGAGAGCTACACCACCGGCATTCCCATCGGGTACAAGGCTCTTGTTAACGACGATCTGTCGGCGCTCTCGGACTTCTCGGGCATGATCGCTATGCGGGCCGCCCAGAATGAGAACGACTGGGTCTATGGCGTGCTGTCCGCCAACGCGGCGTTGCGGGACGGCGTCGCCCTGTTCCACGCCAGCCGCGGCAATCTTGCCGCCTCTGGCGGCGCGATCAATGCCACGACCGTGGCCGCCGCAGTTGCCGCCCTCCGGGAGCAGAAGGGGCTCGACGGGCTGAAGCTCAACATCGTGCCGCGTTTCCTCGTCTGCGGCTCTGCCAAGGAGCTCGAGGCGCGCCAGCTTCTCACCACCATCTCGCCGGCCAAGACCTCCGACGTGAATCCGTGGTCCGGGATGATGGAGCTCATCATCGACGCGAACATCACAGGGAACACCTGGTACGTCATGGCTGACCCAGCGCGCGTGCCGAGTGTCGTTTACGGCTATGTGGCCGGCAATGAGGGGCCGCAGATCTTCACCGAGATCGACTTCGACACCCGCGGAGTGAAGGTCACCGCTTGGGTGCATCTCGGCAAGGGTGCGATCGATTTCCGCGGCCTCTACAAGAACCCCGGCGCCTGACGATGGCGGACATCGCCACGCTCAGGGAATGGCTCGACGCGCTCCGGGAAGCCCGCGCGTCGGGCGTGCGGCGCGCCGAGTTCCGGGACAGGACGGTTGAATACAAGTCCGACACCGAGATGGCCGCGGCTATCCGCGACCTCGAATCCCAGATCGCCGCGGCCGAAGGACGGCCGGGGATCAAGTTCCACACCATCACGATGAACCGAGGCTGGTCATGAAGAACTTCAAGCGTTCGGGGAACACCACCCCGATTGCCGCTCCGTCGGGCGGCGTCACCTCTGGCCAGGGCGTTCTTGTCGGCGGCATCTTCGGCATCGCCAGCGGCGACGCGGCGGAGGGCGAGACCGTCGAGCTTGCCCTGATCGGCGTGTTCGCCATCGCCAAGACCAGCGCCCTCGCGATCAGTGTCGGCGACAAGGTCTACTGGGACAACGCCGCCAAGGTCGTGAACAAGACCGCATCGGGGAACACGCTGGTGGGTGTGGCGGTCGCGGCGGCCGCCAATCCCAGCGCCACCGTCGACGTGCGCCTGAATGGTGTGAGCGTCTGACCATGGCAACGGTGCGGATCACGGGCGCGGAAAGCGTCGGGCGGCTGGCGGTGCGGGTCGAAGGCGCCGACGCGAAGCTGCTGGCGCAGACGCTCAACCGCTTCATGGCGCCGACAGTGACCACGGTTCGACGCGAGCTCGCCACCTACACGGGCGCTGGCTATGGCCGCGTCAGCCAGGTCGTCACTCCCCGCAAGGCCAGTGCCACGGTGCTGACCTTTCAGGTCGATGCCAAGGACGGGTGGATGTCCCTCAAGGAGTTCAAGCCCCGCGAGGTGCGGAGCGGCACGTCCGCCTCTCCATGGGCCAAGCGCCGCCTCTTCACGGGCGCCTTCATGATGGGCGGGCGCATCGGCAACCGTGTGCCCATCCCCTCGCTCGGCGGGCACGTCTTCGTCCGTGCTGGCAAGGGCCGGCTGCCGCTGCACAAGCTGTTCGGCCCGAACCTCGCCCGCGAGATGGTCCGCCATGACGGCGCCCCTCTCATCGCGTGGCAGCAGGACATCGGCACGCTCGGGCCCCGGATCATGCGGGAGGTCAAGCGGCGCCTCGAGGCGGGCGTCTGACCGATGGCCAAGGCCGCGAGCGGGGCCTTCCCGGCGTCTATGTGCCGCGGGGCGCTGCAGCGCGAGGTTTCGCTCGCTGCAGCTCCGCCTAAGGGGGCTCCGCCGCCGTTGGGGGCGCCGGTGACGGCCGATGAGCTCGCCCGGGTGCTCGGCGTCGCCCCGCGCACGGTGCGGGAACTGGCGGCCCGGGGGCTCGTAGTGCGGGTCTCAGCGCGCGGCCGGTATGACCTCGCCGCGTCGGTGGCCACCTATTGCGCTCACCTTCGTGAACAGGCGGCCGGGCGCGGCGGCGATGCGCAGGCCGGGCTCACGGTGAAAAAGGCACGCCTGACAAAGGCGCTTGCCGATCAGGCAGAAATGAAGCGCGCCGCGATGCTCGGCGAGATGGTTTCCGCTGCCGCCGTCACCGCCGAGTGGTCCGGGATCTTCCGGCGCCTTCGGGCACGGGTGCTCGCTGTGCCATCGCGGGTGCAGCAAGGGCTCCCGTTCCTCAAGCCGCACGACGTCGACGTCATCGACGCCGAGTTGCGCCAGGCGCTCGACGAGTTGGGCAATGACGGCGCACCCGCTTGAACTAGCCCGCCGCGCGGCGCTGCGGAACCTCATTCCGCCGCCGCGCCTGTCTCTCTCGACGTGGATCGAACAGAACGTCTTCCTGCCGGCCAGCATCTCGGCGCAGTCCGGGCCGGTGCGCCTTTGGCCGTTCCAGCGAGGCATTGCGGACGCCATCGGTGATCCGGCAATCGAGCGAGTCACGATCGTCAAGCCGGTTCGCGTTGGCTTCACGACGGTGTTGACCGGCGCCATCGCGTCCTACGTCGCCAACGAACCGGCGCCGATCCTCGCCGTCCTGCCTACCGAGGGTGATTTCCGCCGCTACGTCGTCGACGACATCGAGCCTATTTTCGCGGCGTCGCCATCGCTCGCCGGGCTGCTCTCCGAAGATAACACCGAGTCGGGCCGCAACACGCTGGATGCCCGCCGCTTCCCGGGCGGCTCGCTTCGCTTCGTCGCCGCCAAGTCGCCGAGGAACCTGCGTTCCCATAATGTGCGGGTGCTCATCGTAGATGAAGCCGACGCCATGCGGTCGGGCGCGGAAGGCTCGCCGATCGACCTGGCGGAAAAGCGCACGCTCTCCTTCCCGAACCGCAAGATCGTGATTGGCTCGACGCCGACGGACACCGACACGTCGAACGTGCTGAAGGCCTATGGGGAGAGCGATCGACGCGTCTTCGAGGTGCCGTGCCCCCATTGCGGTCACCGCTTCGAGATGATGTGGAAGGACATCCGGTGGCCGAAGAACGAGGACGGTAGCCACCGTTCCGATGACGCTTATGCCGTGTGCCCGGATTCGGGCTGCATCATCGATGAGCGGGACAAGCCGGCCATGGTGGCGGCCGGCGCTTGGCGCGCGACGGCGCCGCAGGTGCGCGGCCATGCCGGCTTCCGGCTCAATGCGCTGGTGTCCCTCATGGCGAAAGCCTCATGGAGCATCCTCGCGGCTGAGTGGCTGGTCGTCCATGCCGACGCCGAGCGGCGCCGTGTCTTCGTGAATACCTATCTCGCGGAGGGCTGGAGCGACGGCGCCGACGACGTCGACGAATCCGCGCTCGCCGGCCGGGTCGAGCCGTTCGGGTTGAACGCCATCCCGGCGGAGGTGCTCATCGTCACCGTCGGCGTCGACGTGCAGGACGATCGCCTCGAGGCAAGCATCGTCGGCTGGACCCGAGATGATGCGGCGCTCGTGCTCGGTCACGTGATTATCTGGGGCTCGCCCGACGATGACACGACTTGGGCGGAGCTCGACGCGCTGTTGCGCACCCGGTGGCAGCACCCGCACGGCGGGATGCTGAAGGTCGACGCGGCCGTGGTCGACTCCGGCGACGGCGATTGGACGGACCGTGTCTATGCGTTTTGTTTCCCGCGCCTCGCCCGCCGCATTTGGGCCGGCAAGGGCATGTGGGGCGCCCGCGAGGCGATCAAGGTGTCCGCGAGCAAGGTGAAGGGCGGGCGGCTCTTCCTGATCGGCGTGGACGGTCTCAAGAGCCTGATCTTCGACCGGCTGAAGCGCGGCGCGCTCATCCGCTTCTCCGTCGACCTCGAGTCCTCCTACTTCGCCCAACTCGCCTCCGAACGCCGGGTCGTCCGGTTCATCCGCGGCCGGCCGGTGCGCCGCTTCGAGCGCATCCCCGGCGCCCGCGCCGAGACGCTCGACTGCTTGGTCTACGCCTTCGCCGCCCGGCGCGGCGTCCCGATCACCTTCGACACCCGCGAAGACGAACTCCGCGGCACCCCGCCAGTGCCACGCACCCCTCAGGTCATCCGGTCGAGCTGGATGGACCGCAACCGATAGGAGACGACATGGACATCGTGACCAAAGCACTGACACCGGCGGAGATTGCCGCCATCGAGGCAGGGCAGCAGCCCGCTTCGGCAAGCATCCGGGAGGCCGAGCCGGCCGTTCGCCCCGTGGTGAACGCCGGCCCTGTTACTCTCGAATTTCCGGTCACGCACGACGGCATCACCTACACCCAGATCGACGTCAGCAATCCCGTCGTCGGCGTGCTGGAGCAGATCCAGGACGCGGCGCGCGACACGCCGGAACCGAAGCTCACCTTCCTGATGATTTCCCTCTTCGCGGAAATCCCGATCGACGTGGTGCGCAAGCTGCGCCGGAGTGATTTCGAGCGCATCGTCCAGTCTCTCGGGGGCGCTGCACTCACCGAGGCGCCCGGCCCTTTGGACTGATCGTCGGTCGCTGGCACGGATGGACGGTTCCTGCCTGGCAACGCGGCTTCGGCCGCTGGCGCAGCATGGGTGCCGAAATATCTCATGTGCTGAACACCCCGGTCGACGCAGTGACGCGCATGCGGTGGCGCCAGCTTGTCGCTTGGCACGCCGAAGCCGGGCACATTTTCAATGAGGTGCGGAAATGGCAGGCGGCGTTGAATCTTCGAGCCTGATCGTCAGTCTGATCGACCGGGTCACGGGGCCCGCTCGAAAGGCATCCTCGTCTATTCGCGGCATCGGCACGGCGGCACGCGCGGTCGACGGCACGCTCGCCGGCCGCCTGTCCGCCGCGCTCGACGCCAACGCGAAGCGCATGGACGCAATGCGCGGCCGGATGGTCGACGCCGTTGCATACGCATGGGCGCTTCAGCGGGCGCTCGGCGCGCCGATCGGCGCCGGCCTGCGCTTCGGCACCACGCTCGAGGATATCGGCCAGAAGGCCAGCCTCTCCGGCCAGGCGCTCGACCGGCTCGGCGATCAGATCCGCGCAATCGCCAAGGCCACCGGTCGGGCAGGACAGGAAACCGCCGGTACCTTCGATGCACTGCTGGGCCTCGGGCTCGGCGGCGCCACCGACGCCGACAACGTCCGCGCCGCGCTCGACATGATGCCAGCCATCAACAAGGTCGCCACCGCGTACCGCGCCGCCTCGGATGACATCGCCCGGGCGGGACAGGCGGTGTTCGCGAACCTGAAAGTGCCGGCGGCGGAGGTGATTAAGGCCTTCGACGCGATGGCCTCTTCCGGCAAGGCCGGCGCCTTCGAGCTTCGCGATATGGCCCGGTACTTCCCGAGCATCACGGCCATGGCCGCCAATCTCGGCGTCAAGGGCGTGAAGGGCGCGGCAGACCTCGCCGCGGCGCTGCAGGTGGTCCGCCAGGGCGCGGGCAACGCCGAAGAAGCGGCGACGAACCTCATAAACGTGCTGCAGAAGGCCTCGACGCCGGCGACGCAGAAAGCCTTCGCCAAGGTCGGCATCAACTTCCGCAAGGAGTTCGACAAGGCGGTCGCGGCCGGCAAGTCGCCGATCGAGGCGATGGCGGAGCTCACGCAGAAGGCGCTGAAGAAGAAGGGCGTCAAGATCGGCGACCTTTTCGAGGATCGCCAGGCGCAGCTCGGTATTCTCGCCCTGCTGGCCGACATGGAGCGCTATCGCAAGATCCGCGATGAGGCGATCAAGGCCAGCGGCGAGGTGGAGGCGGACTTCCTGCGCCGCATGCAGACCGCCGGGGCGAAGGTCGACCGCTTTCTCGGCTCGGTCGAAAACCTCAACATCGCGCTCGGCAACGCGCTGTTGCCGACGTTGACCACCATCACCGACAAGCTGGTGCCGATGATCAACGCCATCGGCAGCCTGAGCGAGCGCTTCCCGAACGTGACGGCCGGCATCGTCGGCACTACGGCCGGGCTCGTGGGATTGCGCATTGCCGTCGCCGGGGCACGGTTCGTGTTCGGCGGGCTCGCCGGCGGGCTGCTGACGGTCGGGCTTGCCGGCGCGAAGATCCTGCGGCCGCTTGCGGGGCTACTCTCGTGGGGCCGGAAGGCGGAGGTCGCCATTCCGGCGGCCATGGCCGGCTTCTCCCGCGCCTCGCAGAACATGGAGCGGTCCGGTCGCGCGGCGCAGAACGCCTCCGCCGCCATGGTGCGCGGGATGGGCGCCGCTCGTCAGGCTAGCGACCGCATGATCGCCGGCATGTCGTCGGCGGCCGCCAGCGCGCCGGTGACCGGCTTCGTCGCCTACGGCACCCGTGCCGGCCGTGCCATCGCCAACGGCATGCGCGCGATGATGGCCGGCGGCACGCTGCTCTCCTTCATTCCCGAAGTCATCGCGGATCTTCAGCGCACGGCCGAACAGCGCCTCGCCGCCAGCAATGAGAGCGCCAAGGCGTGGAAGTCGTTCTCCGATTCGCTCGACGCATCGGCGGTCGGGAAATGGTGGCAGGACGTTCAGGCGCAGGTGCGGGGCTGGACGCTGGACCTGGCGAGCGTCGGCACGAGCGCGATCACCAGCATGATCGACGGCATGCAGTCCATGCTCGGTGACCTGCTTGCGTGGTTCCGGGAGCTTCCGGCCAAGATCCTCGCCGCGATCGGCAGCATCGACATCGGAAGCCTCATCAAATGGCCGTCCATGCCGTCGTGGATGAGCGGCGGCGGCCCGGCTCCCGCACCGGCGGCCGGCAGCAACAATCGCTCGGCAGGCCGGTGGGGACCGACAGGGCTCAACCGGGACAGCACCAGCGGCCTCGCCATCGGACCAGGTCGGGCGACGGGCGGACCCGTCCGCAAGGGCACGATCTATCCCGTCGGCGAAGAAGGGCCGGAGCTCTTCAGCCCGAGCCAGAACGGGCAGATCCTCCCGAACCGCGCCTATCGAGAGGCGGCACGACCATTGCCAGCAGCAGCCTCCGCGCCTGTCGGCGCCAGCGTGATCATCAACGCCCCCGTCTCAGTCGCCCTCAACATGAAGGTGAACGGCCTGAAGGACGTCGAGCGCATCGCCCGCGAGGCATCACGGAAGGTGGCAGACGAGCTCGGCTCGACGCTCAATCGCCAGCTCCGCCGCCAATCCGAGACCGCCTTCGCGTCCTCGCTATATGGGATGAAATGAGATGCCTGTTCCCACATTCACGATTTCTGCCGACGGCAAGGACGTTACCGCCAACCTCACCGGCGCTGGCCTCATGTCGATGACGATCACCGACGTTGCCGGGCTACAGGCGGACACGCTGCAGATCGACATTGACGATGCCGATGCCTCCGTGATCGCGCCGCGCACCGGGGCCGTCCTCAGGCCGGTCGGAGGCTATGCAGATGTGGAGCTCCGTGACTTCGGCACCTTCGTGGTCGACACCGTGACCTATGAGGGGTGGCCGCAGCGCATCTCTATCAGCGCGAAGTCGGTCGACGCTCTGTCGCTGGCGAAGCAGCGGAACCGCAAGGGCTTTCCACCGGACAAGTTTCCAACCTATGGCGACGTCTTCGACGACATCGCCAAGGGCGTTGGGCTCACCCTCCGCATGGCGCCGGAGCTGAAATCGGAAGCCAACCACTACGAGGCGCAGTCCGACGAAAGCTCCATCGAGTTCCTCGAGCGCATCGCGGAGAAGCTCGGCGCCGCCGTGACGGTCAAGGCCGGGCACTTGATCGTGGTCATGGAAGGCGCCGGCCAGAGCGCCAGCGGCAGCGCCCTCGACCAGATCCCGGTGCGGCCCGGCGTCAACCTGATTGGCTACTCGGTCTCGCTTCGAGACGAAGCGAAGCACGAAGAGGTCGACGCGAGCTGGTACGACCGGGACGCCAACGAGGTGAAAACCGAGTCCGAATCCACCGGCCTCGACGGGCCGCGTTTCAGCCTGCGTTACCCGTTCCAGAACCGGGACGATGCGAAGCGCGCGGCAAAGGCCCAGGCGAAGGACCTTCGGCGCCTGCAAGGCACCGCCAGCTTCGAAATCGACGGTTCCCCCTTCGCCCAGGCGGAAGCCTACGCAGCTGTGAGCGGCGTCCGGCCGGGCGTGGACGGGCTCTGGCGGGTCGCGACCGTCACGCACAACTTCTCCGCCAGCGGGCCCTACACGACCTCGCTGTCCTGCGAGACGCCCTCCGGGGAGGAATAGGCGGATGGCGGAGAGCACCTGGACGCCGGCGCGCGACGGCCTGCTGCGGTCGATGCATGCGGACGGCGCTTCAATCCGGGAGATGGGGCGGGAGTTGGGCTTGGCCCCCAACTCCATCTTCCGGCGGATCCGCCGGCTCGGGCTCAACCGGAAGACGCCGCCGGCCGACCGGACATCGGCGCAGCGGCATGCCGACTTTCTGCAAATGCTAGTCGCCGGCGTCCCGTTGCAGGAGGCGAAGCAGAGGGCCGGGTTCTGACGCCTGGCGGGGATGGGGACCGAAAAGCTGGCGCGCTGCCTCCGCCGCCCGCGCCAGCGGCTCGCGGAGCCGAGCGGCGGCCGACGGCACGGCACGCAGGGTCTGCACGAAGGATAGCGGCGGGGCGCTCGGCTGCTCGGTGAACCATGGCGAGGCACTGTCGGGGAACGGCGCCGACTCCGCGATGAGGTCGATGAACTCGCAGCCCCAGTCCCGCGCCTGGCGAGCGGCGCTCTCCCGCGCGAGTTCGTAGCTCGGTCCGAGCTCGAGCGTGCGGCCAGCGCGATGGACGACGAATGTTGGCGATCCGTCGATGTGCTCATGGACGGGCTCACCCGTCCGGCCGCGCCAGGTCAGCCCGACAAGGGTGCGGCGTTCGAGGATGATGGGATCGGTGCTCATGGCTTTGGCCCCCGCTCGGCGGCCGTCACGAGGCCGCGGTCTTCGAGGAGGTCGTAAAACCTGACCGTGGCCTCATCATGCGTGTCGCACAGCGCCGCGACGATGATCGCTTTGGTCCCGGCCTGGTGCTGGATGACAGCGTAGCGTTGGCGCGGCGTGGCAAGCTGGACGTTGAGGCGGTGTCCGGTCGGCATGAGAAGCTCGACGGCCGTCTCATCGCAAGCAACGACGGCGACGGTCGTTTCTCCTTCGGGAGGTGACAGATCTTCGTGGATCGTCATGCTGCGGCTCCATCGCGGCGCGGTAGGCTGAAAACGTTTCGGGTGACGACGGCCTCACCGGCGAGGGTGTCGAGCTGGACCAGCCGGAGGCGCACAGCCTCGAGGAAGTCGTCCTCGAGCTTGATCGCTTCCCAGCGGGCGAACCCCGAGCTCAGGGCCGCTTCGCGGACCCGTCCGGCCTCTTGGTGCGCGAGGCGCAGTCGCACGGAACCCTGGCGCGGCTGCAGATCGACAGCGAGCAGGTTGGCCTTGTGCCGCAGAGTGCCCGGAAACGAACGAAGATCACCCATGGTTGGCCTCCCGCGCGCGGGGTTCTGCACAACAGAATTCGTCCTGAACCATACCGTCGAGTGTAACGCCAACAGTTGAGCTTGGTGGAGAGGTTTCAGAACTAGAACCAGAAGAGATGATAGAATCCTGGTGCGAAGCACCTTTGGGTTCCATCTTATAGTTATGGAGGGCCAAATCGGCCCTGTTATTGGAGGGCCAATTCGGCCCTGTATCCGAAACCCCACACCAGTCGTCCGGGGCGATCACGGCATAGCAATTTGCCCTCGCCGTGCGGCCACTTCCGCCCTCCTTCGCGGGTCGAAGAATGACGCTCGTCACCTCGCGCGGAGCGTCCACGCCCCGGAGGCGACGGATGGCGCCGATGCGGTGGAGGTGATGAAGCTCGCGGCGGACGTGGCGCTCATCGATGCCGGCGGCGCGGGCGATAGCCTTCTGGGATGGCCAGACGTAGCCGGTGCTTCCCATGTGCTGGAAAAGCACTATCGCTACGCGCAAGCCGCGTTCGGACAGTGCCCGGCACCCAGCAATGGCGGCGAGCCACTTGAACCGATCGGCCGGCGCCTGCGGGCGGGTATCGCTGAGCAAGGCTCGCAGCTCACCGAAGTCGATGCCGCAGCGGGCAGCGAGGCGATCGCCATCGCCCCAGCGGTTGCTGAGCGCTGCGTCCCTATCCGCCTGAGAGAGGGACGCGAGGAGCTTGCGAAGGGCGGCGCTCATACCGACACCTCGCGGGTCCGTGCATCGCGAGCAAGCGCTGGAAGCCGCCTCACGGTCTTGGGTACATCAAGGCCGCGCATCGTGATTGCCCGGACCAGGCCGCGGCGCGACCAGCTATGCGCGTCCTCCCGCCACGGCGCGGCACCGCTGCCGCACCGCCGCTGGAGGAGGTAGCGCGCGCCTACCGGACGGAGGATGACCCGCCAGCCCTCGCCGAGTTCGGCGAGGACGAAGCTGTAGTCGTCGGCCGCCTCGCTCATGCGGTCGCCCTCTGAGCTGCCCGCATCACCACCCTGGCGCGCGTTGAGGGCAGGCTGTCGCCCGTCATCTGCTGGACTGCATCCTTGCCGCCACCGAGTTGGAACACGTCCGCGTCGTGCATATCCACGCCCAACTCGTCAGCCACGCTTCTGAATTCGCTCCACAAAAACGCGTAGTATCGGCGCAGCTCGTCGAGCGTCGGCGGCGCACGCTCCGGGCTGGCTGCTGCCAACGGGATGGCTGGAAGCGCGGCGAGCGGCGCGACGGACGCGGCGCCAGCGATAAGGGTGCGTCGTGTGATCATCGCGCGGCCTCCCCGAACTTGCGGGCAGGGTTCAGGCGCGCAGACGCATCGTATCTGTCCAGATCGGCCTCATCCCAGAGCGACCGCCCGTTGATGCGGAGGGCAGGGGCAGGGAAGGCGGTTTCATGATCATTGCACCAGCGCCACAAGGTCGTCCGGTGAGGCTCGCCGTAGCGGGTACGTACCTGTGCTTCGGTCAAGTACCGCTTCGATTTGGTCTCTTCGCTCATCGCTCAATCGCTCTCGATGTCCGAGAGGATGCGAGGTTCGCAACAGACGCGCGACCTCGCATCCTCTCGGATACGTGGTCGCTCCTACCCGTATAGCGGGCAGTGCATGATTGCGGGTGAGCCGGCGCCAGAGCGTTAAACGTCGACCCGTCTGATTCGAGTATGATCCGACTAGTGCCGGCACGAAATCAGATGCAACAACGCTGCAGTATTTTTCAGCGTTTCGCAACTCTCTTCTTCATCGGCAGCACCACGGCGCCCCGGCGTCCGGCGACCGCGGCGACCTTGCGCTTTCGGTCGTCGCTAGCGTGCAGGTAGACGTTCGTGATGTTGGTGTCGCAGTGGCCTAGCAGATCCGCAACAGCTTTCAGATCAGCGCCAGCCGCCAGCGCGCCGGTGGCGGAGGTATGCCGAAGATCGTAGGGCCGAAAGCGCGGCACGCCAGCTGCGTCCTGAACAGCATGCAGGACCTTGTGCACCGACTGGATCGGCTGCCCATAGCGCTTGCCGGGAAAGCACCAATCGACACCCTCGATGCGCGGCACGGACTCGAGCACCGATCGAGCCTCAACTGACAGGTACACCTTGCGAGCACCCGTCTTGCCGCGAACGACCATAGTTCCGCCGGTCATATCGACGTCTCCCCATTGCAGCGTCCGCGCCTCGCCCGGCCGGAGGGCGCATAAAAGCGACAGGCGGAGGAGGGCGGCCAGCCACGGTGAAACCGAGCCCTTGGCCTCCTGCTCAGCGAGCTTGCGTCCGAACTTGGCAAGGTCCGCCTGCTCGATCTCCCGCGACGGCTTGAGTTTGTCCTTGTCCAGCATCTCGCGCTTCTTGATTACGGAAGCCGGGTTGTGGTGGCTGGCGGGCAGGCGCCGATTCTTAACCGCCCAATTGATCGTCATCCGGATAAGGGTGTGCGCGTAGGTGCGGTCGCGCTCACCTTTTCGCGCGAAGATGCACTTCCGGACGTCATCCTCGGTAATCTTGGCGATCGCCTTGGTGCCGAGAGCGGCGAGCACATAGCCGATGCGCTGCTCATAGCTTGCGATCGTCGCCGGGCTCAAACTCAGGCGGGCCGTATCGAGGAGAGCTTCCCAGCATTCCTTGAACGTGACACCGCCAGCCTTCGGCGCGGCTGCCGCTCCGCCCGCCCTCAGTCGGGCTGCTTCGGCGCGGGCCTCAACAAGGAGCTTCCGGTCATCGCCGTGAACCTCCCCGATCACGCGGCGGGTGCGCTTGCCTGTGGCGGGGTCGGAGAAGTCGACAATCCACGAAACCGTGCCTGAGGTGATCCGAGCGCCGAGGCCGTTGCCGTCCCATACGATCCGACGGTCACCTGCCTTAAGTGCGTCTGCCTTCGCCTGCGTGAGCTTCGCCATGGTCCGCTTCCCGTGTCACACGATCGAGGTCCGTTTGGTGTCGATCGGCCAGCGTGTCACAGATCGTGTCACAAAATCGGGCCGAAACACGCAACGTATCGATACGCCGTGAAACGCAAAATGCAACGCAAATCGTTCAAAACGTACGATTTTCGGATTTGGTGAAACGTCTCGAAACGTCCAAATTTTGGACTCTGACTCCGTTAGTCCAGGTTCGAATCCTGGTCCCCCAGCCAATTGATTTTATTGCGCTTTTCCCCTCTTGATGCTTCGCTGAAATCGCCTGTTCGGGCGATCGCTCGGGCGTTATCGTTTCGAGCTCGCGGATCGCCGCCTCGCCCAGCGCTGGGTCGAGGCTGGCGGTATGTTGGTGAATGCGGATCGACGAGGCGTCGATCGTCGGGATGTCGCCATCGTTAGCAGAGCAGACGGCTTGCAGAATGCGCGCCAGTTGCCCGCCTTTCCCCGCCGGTTGAAGCGATTGACGCACGTCGGAGGCGGGCCACAGCGCACCGGAATGTCGGCCCTTGCCGGCGGCGAGTTCATGGACAGCGGTGCCAAGGCGATTTCAGAACCCCTACTGCACAGTCACCGTCCCGGCCGTCCGCGCCATGAATGGACGCCCCGTCAATGAAAGGCGGTTTCGGAAACGTGCTCGAAGAGCTTGGCGTTGTCGCTATAGTCGACATGGACGCCGATGATCACCGGGCCCGGCGTATCGAAAGCCTTCTTCAACACCGGGAGTATGTCGTCCGGAGCGTCGATCATCATGCCCTTCGCTCCGAAGGCTTCGGCGTATTTGACATAATCGATCGGCCCGAAATCGATGCCCGAGTTGCGGCCACCATATTTCAGTTCCTCCTGCACCTTGACCATGTTGTAGGTGCCGTCGATCCAGACCATGTGCACGAGATTGGTGCCGAGGCGCACCGCGGTCTCAAGCTCCATTGCCGAGAACAGGAAGCCGCCATCCCCGGAGATGGAGAGCACCTTCTCGGTCGGACGCACCAGCGAGGCCGCGATGCCCCACGGCAGGGCGACGCCGAGCGTCTGCTGGCCGTTGCTGATCAGGACCTGGCGCGGCCGGAAGCTGTAAAGATGACGGGCGATCCACAGATGGAACGAGCCCATATCGAGGCACAGCGTGACGTCGTCGCTGAGAAACTGCTGCAGCGCATGAACAAGGCGCAGCGGATGGATCGGCGTGCCGCTCTTCCGGGCCACCGCATCGGCCAGCAGCTTGCGTTCGTTGCTGATCGTCTCCAGCATCGACGCGGACAATGCGGAACGGCCCTCGCGCTTCACTTGCGGGGTGAGCGCATTCAGCGTCTGCGCGATATCGCCCACCAGTTCGACATAGGGTTGGTAATTGGCGTCGATCGTGCAGGGGACGACGTCGATGTGAATGATCGTGCGGCTCTTGCCGAGATTCCATTCCGGCGGCCAGTATTCCACCGGATCGTAACCCACCGTGATCACCAGATCGGCGGCATCCAGCAGCCGGTCGCCGGGCTGGTTGTTGAGCTGGCCGACCCGCCCGCCGAAATTGTCGAACATCAGCGCGCCGACGGCTCCGGCGGACTGGAAGGTGCCGACCACTGGCAGATTGCCCCTTGCCAGGAAGGGCTGCAGCGCCGCCGCCGCCGCCGGGCGGCTGGCCAGCATGCCGAGCAGCACGACCGGATTGGCCGCCTTGCTGATGAGCGCTGCCGCTTCCTTGATGCCGGCAGGGTCGGCCGGCCCCTGGCCGGCGAATTTTGGCAGGTTGACCGTCGCTTGCGGCGCCTGCGCCGCCATCACGTCGAGCGGCAGATTGACATAAGCCGCGCCCGAACGGCCGCTTTCCGCCGCGCGGAAGGCGTTGCCCATGACTTCGGCGACCTGCTCCGTGGAACCCACGCTCACGGCGTATTTGGTTACCGGTTTGAGGATGGACACCGCGTCCATGGTCTGGTGAAGATGCTTGTCGGCTTCGCCCACGGCCACGGCGCCGCCGAGCGCGAGGACGGGGTCACCTTCAGAATTGGCGGTGGCCAGCCCGGTGACGAGATTGGAGACGCCGGGACCGGAGGTCGCGATACACACGCCGGCCTTTCCGGTCATGCGGCCGATGCCGCCGGCAATAAACGCGGCATTCTGCTCATGGCGGCAGACGACGGTCTCGATCTTGGACAGGCTCAGTGAGTTGAAAACCGCATCAATCTTGGCGCCGGGAATGCCGAAGACATGGCTCACACCATGCTGTTCGAGCGAGCGGACCACGAGATCGGCCCCGATCTGCGAAGGGCGCTTTGGGTCGGACATTTTGAGGCTCCAGCTTGAGCATTTTTGAGCGAAGCGGATTTCGGCTCACGTGAAAAATGCATGGAAACAAAGATCAGGAGCTTATCCGATGGACCGGAACTCACCGGAACGGGCTCGATAGCGGCTCAATGGGATCGTTCGGCGGAATTGAGCTCGGCCGCGATGTCCTTGCTGAGATCCGCCTTCAAGAATTCCTCGCTTTCCGGAAGAATGAGGCGAAAATCATTCAGGGTTTCGACCTGGAGATCGAGGAAATCCGCTTCCACGTCTAGAACATGGCCGCCCTGCGTGTGGTCATCGGAAATGAAGTGGAAATGGTAGCCCTCGACGCTGAACTGGGCCGAGAAGGCTGGGGACCAGATGCCGACCAGCGTGCCGGTCACGTCGTTGAAGACGAATTCGCTCTGGGCTTTCGCGGCCTCGACAAGGCTCGTTCCCGGTTCGGGAGGGCTTACCGCGCGCGCCTTGATCCGCTTGTAACGACCGTGAAGGCGCAGGGCGTGAAAAATGTTGTTGGAACTCCGGAAGCAGTCGCATTTCGCTCCAAGATCGTCAAAGCTCGCCACGGCTTCGACTTTCCCGTTCTTGTCGGGCGTGAACTCCGTCACGACGGCGAACGGCGCGCCGACCTCGGATCCGGCTTCGGTCACCTTGCCCGAGGCATGGGCCTGATAGACGTGCCCATCCAGAACGACCATCTCGCCGTCAAGGCCAGCAAAGGTCCCGAGCCCGAAATTGCCATGCTCGAGCAGGGCGCCGACCGTCACTTCCTTGTCGTACACGCCAGCGACGAGCGCCCCTGAGGTCGAGACCTGGAAGACCGTGTGGAGCTTTACATCCGTATGCCGCGACAAAATCTCGGCGATCAGGGACTGCGTGCTCTGGTTGCTCCGCGCGGCCTCGTCATCCAGCGCCTTCTTCAGGGCCAGCGAAAGCTCAATCTCGATGAGGGGCAATCTGTACTCCCCGAAAAATCCATCGTCCGGCAGATTTTGCGCGCTAAACGCGTTTCGAAAACAAGAACATAGTGATCTTCAACGTATCATCACACGATGAACTATCAATATCCCATTTGTGATGGGCAGCATTAGGGTCAGTTAACATTAATCGGATGGCAGTGATGTGATTGAGGCTCCGCAAGGAGACGGGATGTAAGTGAGCTGTGCTGGCTGACGGCCGAGCGGATGGCGCGGCTGGAGCCGTATGTCCCCAAGAGCTATGGCAGGCGGATGGTGTGCCGCTCCGAAGCCGGTGACGACGTCACGCGGACGGTCCGTCCTCACTGTGAACCGCTCGCGGGCGGCCGGAAAGTTCGGCACCGGCATCATCGGTAAGCTGGCGGAAGAAGAACACCGACAGCACGCTCACCATTCCCACGACGACGAAGGCTGCGGAGAAGTCGGAGACGTGGATCTGATCGTCGCCGCGTGCCGCGCGCAGCGTTTCCAGCACGAGAGCGGCGACGGCAACGCCCGTGGATATCGACACCTGCTGCGCTACGCTCGCGAAGCTGGTGGCGCGGCTCATCGCGTCCGGCGACACGTCCGCATAGGTCAGGGCGTTGGAACTGGTGAACTGGAGCGACCGGAAGAAACCGCCCAACAGCAGGCAACCCGAGATGACAAGAGCCGGAGTTCCCGGCACGAACAGCGCCGAAATCCCGATGAAGGCGCTGCTGATGAAGGCATTCACCACCAGGACGCGGCGGAAGCCGAAGCGACGCAGGATCGGGGCGGCCGTCAGCTTCATCGTCATGGCGCCCGCGGCGGATGCGAATGTGACCAGACCCGACGCAAGGGGCGTCATCCCGAAGCCGAGCTGAAGCAGCAGCGGCAGGAGGAATGGCATGGCGCCGATGCCGACGCGGAAGAGCGAGGCGCCGAGAACCCCGATCCGGAACGTGGGAATCGATAGGAGGCCGATGTCGATGATGGCACGGGGCGTACGTCGGGCATGCCGGATATAGAACGCCATGGCGACGGCCCCGATGGCGATCGAGGCCGGGGCGAAGCTCTGCGGGACGAGCTCCTGGCCGAGCAGCGTGAAACCGAACACCAGGCCCACCAGCCCGACGCTCGACAGGAGCATGCCGCGATAGTCGAACGGGCCGACCTCCCGCTCACGGATATCCTCGATGAAGCGTGTGGCCAGGACGATTCCCAGAAGGCCGATGGGTATGTTGATGAAGAAGATGTAGCGCCAGTCGAAATAGGTGGTGATGAAACCGCCCACCGGGGGCCCGACGACCGGCCCGAGCAGTGCCGGCACGGTCAGCCAGGCAAGGGCGGATACGAGCTCGCCCTTCGCCACCGTGCGCAGGATCACCAGCCGCCCGACCGGGACCATCATGGCCCCGCCCAGTCCCTGGATCATGCGGTACAGCACGAAGTCGGGCAGCGACACCGCCATGCCGCACAGGGCGGAGCCGATGGTGAACACGACGATGGCGGCGCGGAAGACGTTCCGGGCGCCGAAGCGGTCCGCCACCCAGCCGCTGGCCGGGATGAACACCGCGAGGCTCAGGAGGTACGACGTCAAGGCCAGCTTCAACGCGATCGGGTCTTCGTGAAGATCCCGCGCGATGGCCGGCAGCGAGGTTGCGATCACCGTGGAATCGAGCTGCTCCATGAACAGCGCGCAGGCGATGATGAGGGGAACGAGCTGGCTGTTTTTCACGGGCGGTCCCGGTCACGCGGAAGCGCCTTGATATAGGGCGGAAGGGCTGTGCGCGAGGGGATCAAGGCGCTTTGATCGGGCATGTTCGCTATCGCCGTTCATCGCCGCGCGGCGAGCGGTAACCCGTGCTGACGCCATGCGTTCCCGGCAGGTCTGGACGGTGTCGAATCACTAGGAAACCCGGTCGCACCGTGGTATGAGCCCTCGCCAACTCGACAGGGCGCTTTGCTGCGGTGCAGCGCTCCATCCATCCGTGTTTCGGCCTCCGGGCCCGTGATTCAGGAGTTGGCGATGCCGATCAAAGACGGCCTCGTGCGTGAAGCACTTACCTTCGACGATGTGCTGCTGAAGCCCGGCCTGTCCGACGTGATGCCGGGGCAGACCGATATCGGCTCCCGCGTGACCCGGTCCATCCGGCTCAACCTTCCGATCCTGTCCTCGGCGATGGATACGGTGACGGAATCGCGCCTCGCCATCGCCATGGCGCAGGCGGGCGGTCTCGGCGTCGTGCACCGGAACCTCGAGCCGGAAGTGCAGGCCGAACATGTGCGGCAGGTGAAGAAGTTCGAATCGGGCATGGTGGTCAATCCGGTGACCATCCATCCCGACCAGACGCTGGCCGATGCGCTGGCCCTGATGAAACTGCACGTCATCTCCGGCATTCCGGTCGTCGAGCGCGGTCCGAACGGGCGCGGCGGGCGCCTCGTCGGCATCCTCACCAATCGCGACGTGCGCTTTGCCACCAATCCGGCCCAACCGGTCGCCGAGCTGATGACCAAGGAGCGGCTGGTCACCGTTCACGAGGGTGTCGACCAGCTGGAAGCCAAGCGGCTGCTGCATCAATACCGCATCGAGAAGCTGCTGGTCGTCGACGCGGATTATCGCTGCGTCGGGCTGATCACCGTCAAGGACATTGAGAAGGCGGTCGCCAATCCGAACGCGGCCAAGGACGAGCAGGGCCGGCTGCGGGTCGGCGCAGCCACCACGGTCGGCGAGGACGGGTTCCGCCGCGCCGAACTGCTGGTGGATGCCGGGGTCGACCTCGTGGTCGTCGACACCGCCCATGGTCATTCGCGCAAGGTTCTGGATCAGGTCAGCCGCATCAAGCACCTGTCCAACAAGGTCCAGATCCTCGCCGGCAACGTCGCGACGGGGGAGGGCGCGAGGGCGCTGATCGACGCCGGCGCCGACTCGATCAAGGTCGGGATCGGGCCGGGCTCGATCTGCACCACGCGTATCGTGGCGGGTGTGGGCGTGCCGCAGCTCACCGCCATTCTCGACGCCGTGGAAGTCGCGCAGGCGCTGGATACGCCCGTGGTCGCCGACGGCGGCATCAAGTTCTCGGGCGATCTCGCCAAGGCGCTGGCCGCCGGCGCCGAGACCGCGATGATCGGCTCCCTGCTCGCCGGCACGGACGAGAGCCCGGGCGAGGTCTATCTTTACCAGGGGCGCTCCTACAAATCCTACCGCGGCATGGGTTCGGTCGGGGCGATGGCGCGCGGCTCTGCCGATCGCTATTTCCAGGCCGAGGTCAAGGACACGCTGAAGCTGGTGCCGGAAGGCATCGAGGGGCAGGTGCCGTACAAGGGACCGGTCGCGGGCGTGCTGCACCAGCTCGCGGGCGGCCTCCGGGCCTCGATGGGCTATGTGGGCGCCGCCAATCTCGCCGAATTCCGCGAGAAGGCCGAGTTTGTCCGCATTTCCGGCGCGGGCCTGCGCGAGAGCCACGTCCACGACGTGATCATCACGCGTGAAAGCCCCAACTATCCCGGCGCCGCCTGAGACGGCCGGCCATCGCGTGCCCGGCGCGCGATGGCCTCGAACTCCGCCCGCAGCTTCTCGAGCTCGGTCTCGTCGAGTTCTTCGAGATCGAGCAGGATTTCGCGTGGGCCTTCCAGCTTCGAAATCAGCTCGTCGAGCTTGAT
Source organism: Ancylobacter terrae (assembly GCF_045108345.1). Classification (NCBI taxonomy): domain Bacteria; kingdom Pseudomonadati; phylum Pseudomonadota; class Alphaproteobacteria; order Hyphomicrobiales; family Xanthobacteraceae; genus Ancylobacter; species Ancylobacter terrae. The sequence continues at coordinate 2,223,177 of NZ_JBJGXH010000001.1, read as the reverse complement.
CTGCATGGCGGCCGTGTCCCGGTTCTGGCTGTTCTGGATCACGAACACCATCAGGAAGGTGATGATCGTGGTCGAGGTGTTGATCACCAGCTGCCAGGTGTCATTGAAGCCGAACAGCGGGCCGCTGAGACCCCATGCGAGGATGATCGCCACCGCACCGACGAAGGTCGCCGGCTTGCCGGCGTAACTGGCGACAGCCTGCGAGAAGCGCGTGAAGGCGGATCTCTTGGGGGAGCCCGGCTCGCGGCTCGAATGCGGCTCGTTCCTGCGGTTCGCAGGCGATGATGGGATTTCCGCCGTCATGACACGCCGTCCTCGCTGGCCCGGCGTGAGTGCCGCGCACGGCAGAACGGCGGGGCGGGCGGAGAGTTCCCGCCGTTCTGCCGTCGTCTGAGGTCGATCATCGGACCGGGGCATCGCATCCATCGGCCTTGGCCCGGCTGATCCTGATCGGCGAGGCGATCTGTTGCATCGCCCTGATCCGCGGGCGAGGAGAAAGCGTTGTGAGGTGACGGGTATCCGTCAGCCGATGGGCGGTCATGCCGCCGGAGGAGCCGTCATGAGCGTTGCCGCAATTCTCCTGCCTCTGTTCGTCCAGGTCTTGCTGACCTTCGCCATCCTGGTGGTCCTGGGCCGGCGGCGGCTCGGACCCGTGCGCCGCGGCGAGATTGGCGATGAGGCGCTGCTCGACGATCGTGTCTGGCCGGAAAAGGTGCGCCAGGCTGGCAATTCTTTCCGCAACCAGTTCGAAATACCGGTGCTTTTCTACATCATCGTCGTTCTGGCACTGGTCACGCGAAAGGCGGACCTGCTGTTTGTCGTCCTGTCCTGGGTCTTCGTCCTCAGCCGCATCGGCCATGCCGCCGTGCATCTGGGCTCCAACGATATCCGCTTCCGCTTTCCCTTCTATCTCGTCGGCGTGGCTGTTCTGTTGCTGATGTGGGTGCTATTTGCGCTGGCGATCCTGTTCGCGCCCCTTGTTCCCTAGCTTTCCGGTGTGTCCGCATGACGCCTGCCGCACGGCTCGCCGCCGCCATTGACGTGTTCGAGTCGATCCAGAAGGAGCGGCGTCCGGCGGCCGATCTGCTGAAGGACTGGGGCCGCGCCCATCGCTTCGCCGGTTCCGGCGATCGTGCCGCCATCGGCGGCCTCGTCTTCGACGCGCTGCGGCGGCGGGCCTCATCGGCCTGGAGCATGGGTGCCGAGACGGCGCGCGTCGTTCTTCTCGGCATGCTTCGTCTCGAACGCGGTCTCGATGTCGAGACGATCGGTGCGCTCTGCTCGGGCGAGCGCCATGCGCCTGCTGCCCTGAGCACGGAGGAGCGTGAGCGTCTCTCCGCGCCCTTTCCGGCGGGAGCGCCGGCTCATGTTCTGGGTGATTATCCCGAGTGGCTAGACCCGCACCTGGCGGCCGTCTTCGGCGACGAGCGTGCGGAGGAAGGCGCGGCGCTGGCGGCTCGTGCGCCGCTGGACCTGCGCGTCAACTCGCTGCGGGGAACGCCGGACAAGGCTGGCGAGGCGCTGGCCCATCTCGCCCCGCACGCCGGGCGCTGGTCGCCGCTGGCCCTGCGCATCGACTTCGAGCGCGATGGCAAGGCGCCGCCCATCACCGCCGAGCCGGCCTATCTCAAGGGGCTGGTCGAGATTCAGGACGAGGGGTCGCAGATCGTCGCCATCCTCGCCGCGCCCTCGCGCGGCGGGCAGGTGCTGGACTTGTGCGCGGGCGGCGGCGGCAAGACGCTCGAACTCGCCGCGCTGATGGACAATGCCGGCCAGCTCTATGCCTATGACGCCGACATGCGCCGCCTGGCGCCGATCCACGAGCGGTTGAAGCGGGCGGGTGTCCACAATGTCCAGGTCCGCACCCCGCGCGGCAAGGCGGATGTGCTGGAGGACCTCGAGGGCCGCATGGACCTTGTGCTCGTCGACGCCCCCTGCACCGGCACGGGCACTTGGCGCCGCAATCCCGATGCCAAATGGCGCATCCGCCCCGGTGCCCTCGCCGAGCGCATCCGCGACCAGCGCGCGATCCTCGCGGACGCCGCCCGTTATGTACGTCCGGGCGGGCGCATCGCCTACGTCACCTGCTCCCTGCTCGACGAGGAGAATGGTGGCCAGATCCGCGATTTTCTCGGGGCGCATGCCGATTTCCGGGTAATGCCACCGGAGGAAACCGTGCTGGCGCTCGGCGAGCGCGGCCTGATGCTCAAGCGCGCCGCGCTCGCCGGCGAGGAGGGCCTGCTGCTGACGCCGAGGCGGACCGGGACGGACGGGTTTTTCTTCGCCATGCTCCGGCGCGACGGACGGTGATTGCGAACCGGACAAGTGCCACGCATCATTGTAATGACAGGGATGCCCCAATCACGCTGGACGCCGCCGCCGGTGATGACTAGAAGCCCGCCATGACAACGCTCGATGCTCCCGCCCATCACGACACCATCCTGATCATCGACTTCGGCTCGCAGGTCACGCAGCTCATCGCGCGTCGCGTGCGTGAGGCCGGCGTCTATTGCGAGATCCATCCCTTCCAGAGTGCCGCCGAGGCCTTCGAGCGGCTGAAGCCGAAGGGCGTGATCTTCTCCGGTGGGCCCGATTCCGTTACGCGGGAAGGGAGCCCGAGGGCCCCGCAGGCGGTGTTCGATGCGGGTGTGCCGATCCTGGCGATCTGCTACGGCCAGCAGACGGCGGCGCTGCAGCTCGGCGGCGTTGTCGAAGGCGGCCACGCGGCCGAATTCGGCCGGGCCGATGTGGAGATCCGGCACCCCAGCCCGCTGTTCGAGGGCGTGTGGCAGGTCGGTGAGCGCTATCCCGTGTGGATGAGCCACGGTGACCGCGTCACCGTGCTGCCTGAGGGCTTCGAGGTCATCGGAACCTCCGAGAACGCGCCTTTCGCCATCGCCGCCGACGAGCGCCGGCGCATCTACACCACGATGTTCCACCCGGAAGTGGTCCACACGCCGGATGGCGGCAGGCTGCTGGCGAATTTCGTGCACAACATCGTCGGGCTGAAGTCCGACTGGACCATGGCCGCCTTCCGTGACGAGGCGATCCGGCGCATCCGCGATCAGGTCGGCACTGACAGGGTGATCTGCGGCCTGTCGGGCGGCGTCGATTCCTCGGTGGCGGCGGTGCTGATCCACGAGGCGATCGGCGACCAGCTGACCTGCGTCTTCGTCGATCACGGCCTGCTGCGCCTCGGCGAGGCGGAGAAGGTGGTCACGTTGTTCCGCGACGCCTACAATATCCCGTTGGTCCATGTCGATGCCTCCGAGATGTTTCTCGGCGCGCTGGAAGGCGTGACCGATCCGGAGGTGAAGCGCAAGACCATCGGTAAGCTGTTCATCGACGTGTTCGAGGCCGAGGCGAAGAAGATCGGTGGTGCCGGATTCTTGGCCCAGGGTACGCTCTACCCGGACGTGATCGAAAGCGTGAGCTTCACCGGCGGTCCTTCGGTGACCATCAAGAGCCACCACAATGTCGGCGGGCTGCCCGAGCGCATGAACATGAAGCTCGTGGAGCCGCTGCGCGAGCTGTTCAAGGACGAGGTCCGCGTGCTCGGCCGCGAACTGGGCCTGCCGGATATCTTCGTCGGCCGCCACCCCTTCCCGGGGCCGGGCCTCGCCATCCGCTGCCCGGGCGAGATCACCCGCGAGAAGCTCGACATCTTGCGTCTTGCCGACGAGATCTATCTGGAGGAAATCCGCCGGCACGGCCTCTACGACGACATCTGGCAGGCCTTTGCCGTGATCCTGCCGGTGAAGACGGTCGGCGTGATGGGCGATTACCGCACCTACGACTATGTCGTCGGCCTACGCGCCGTGACGTCGGTCGATGGGATGACGGCGGACTTCTACCCCTTCGACATGCGCTTCCTGGCCCGCGTCGCCACGCGCATCGTCAACGAGGTCAAGGGCGTCAACCGCGTCGTCTACGACGTAACGTCCAAGCCACCCGGGACGATTGAGTGGGAGTGACGGTTATGGACGGCGGCGGTAGCTTAAGTTCGGTGGCGGTTCTTCCGGACGTGTATGGTTCCTGACGGTTCGTGGCGCCGGCCGCAGCCGTTGTCGCTATTTCGTGGACCGGCCGTGTGTCACAGGCCGGCCCGCACCGAGAGCCGGGTGAGGCTGCGGGTTTACGGCTTGCGATTTGGGGCATCAGCGTCGACTAACCGGGTGATCGATGCTTCCCATTCATGACTTGGAAGACCGGCGGATGTCGGAGTGCACGCGAGTTGCGCCGCCGTCCAGCGGTCGTTCTGTCGGCTGATGCCGCAAGTCCTGCGGGCGTCAGGTTGCGACGAGATTGCGCAGAATCCAGTCGGCTGACGCAATGGCATCCGCAGCTGTCAGTTCATGATCGGCTGAGAGTTGCTGGAAGTCGACGCGCGCACCGCAGCTGGCTAGAGCATCCGTCAGCGCCGGAACGTGAGCCGTATAGGGATCGTCACGTCCCTCGATGAGGAGCACGCTCGTGTCCGAGAGGTCCGCGGCGGGAGGGTTCTCCAATGCCTGTATGGCGCGCAGCAATATCCCGCGCCGCACCAGGCCGGGATGGAGCTGAATCACCGCCGCAAGAAAGTTCGCTCCGTTGGAATAGCCGAGGAAGGTGAGCCTGCCCGCGTCGATCCCGTAACCGGCGATCGCGCCGTCGACGAAGGCCTCGAACGCTTCGGCTTCGCTGCGGATGTCGGCCTGATCGAATGTCGCGGCGTCGACCCGGCGGAACCAGCGATTGCTTCCTTCCTCGGTCGCGCGGCCGCGCACGCCGATCAGCGTCGCGCGCGGTGCGATGCGGCGGGCGATGGGCATCAGGTCGGCCTCGCTGCCGCCGGTGCCGTGGAGCAGCACGAGGGTCGTGCCATCCGGCTCCTTCGGCCGGTTGAAGCGATGAATGAACGGAAGATCCCGGACGGGAAATCGTTCTTCGCCGGGCAGGGCGAATTGCGGCAGCATCGCCTTCAGATCCTCGGCCCGGTCGGCCGCGCGCGGGGGCATGAACAGCGTGCTGCCGAGCGCGCCGGCCTCTTCGTCGACGGTCATGCCAGGGCCGTCGGTGGCATATTCCAGGAGAATGCCGGCCGGATCGCGCACATAGAGCGAGAGGAAGTATTTTCGGTCGTGAACTTCCGTCGGCCCGTGATCGATCAGCAAGAGCCGCATGTCACGGACGGCGTCGGCATCCGGCGCGCGGAAGGCCACATGGTCGGGCACCCCGGCGCCGGGCACGGACGGCAGGAAGCCCGACACCTCCCTGACATCGACGATATCGGTATCGGACACCAGCCGCTGCGTGTGTTCGGCGCGCGCGCCGTTCCTGTAGCCGAAACGTGCCACGAAGCCGGCGGTCTCGAGCGGCCTGTCGGTGAGAAGCGTGACGCCACGCAACCGGGCAGGGGCGTTCGGAAGCGGAGCCGGCGTCATCATGTCGACGCCGGCCAGTTTCACGATCAATCCGTCCGGGTCCTTCAAACGAAGAACCGTTTCATCGAACTCACGGGAAGGACTCTCGAACGGCACATTGGCGGTGAGGGCCTTGGTCAGCCAGTCGCCGATCGAGGCCGGCGGCACGGCAAGCGTCACTTCCGAGACCTGCCCGATGCCGGTTCGACCTCGGCCTGCGGCCTCCCAGACAAGGAATGTCAGCAATGAGCCGGGGCTACCGAGCCCGTCGCCATAGATGAGATGCAACTGCTCGGCGTCCGCAAAGCCTCCCGTCTGCTTCACGAGCCTGAGACCGAGAAAGCCGACATAAAAATCGACGTTGGCCTGCACATTGGCCGTGATGCCGGTGACGTGGTGGATGCCGCTCATCATTCCCTTTGAGTCCCCGGAAATCAGCCGCCGCTCTCGCGTGCGAGTACCGTTCGCACGGCCGGGTCGGCAGCCAGCCTGTCATGCAGCGCCTGGACGTGCGGGTACGCTTCCAGGCCGCCGGGCAGCAGCTTTATGGCCCATCGGATCATCGGGAGGGAATAGGCGTCAATCACCGAGCGCCCTCCATCGAGGATGTAGTCTCGTCCGTCGAGGTGGCGGTTCAGGATGCCGAACTGCCTGGCGATCAGCTTGTGCCCCGCTTCAACCACGGCCTGTCGGGCCGCGTCGCTCGGATCGGTCGTGTAGCGAAACGGCATGAAGACCGGCCAGAAGGAGGCATGAACGTCCGAGGTGAAGAAGGCGGACCAGCGGTGCGCCTCGGCCTTTGCGCGCAAGCCATCACCGCCCGCGATCTCCGCCTCCGGGTGCTTTTGCGCCAGATAGTCGAGTATCGCGCCGCACTGGGTCAGCAGCCAGCCGTCGTCTTCCCGAAAGGTCGGTACGGCGCCGGCGGGGTTCACCTCACGCAACTCCCGGGAGCCGTAGTCGACCCGCACGGCTTCGTAGGGTTTGCCGATCCATTCCAGAGCGACGTGGGGCGCCAGCGAGCACGCGCCGACGGCGTAGAAGAGTGTGGGCATCCTTGCTCCCCATGGGTTCACAGCATCGGTGCAACTGCAGCGCCATCCATCATGGCAGCAGCCACCCGGGGCTCGCCATGCCGCACGATCGCTGCACGCCGATGGCGCGCATCGGGTCGGGGTATGGCATGTCCCGTCATCATGAACGTCGCATGTCGTGCGGTGAAGGTGCCGATCTTGCGCCCGTGCGCCGCGAGGCGGCGGAGCCTGGGGATTGGTCGCGTTCCCGCCATGATCCGCGGGGCCTCGAACGCGTGACACACGACCAGACTGTCGGGGCCGACCCGGTCGAACCCGCATAGTCCCAGCGGAGGGCCGCAGGCTCGTTCGCCGTGCCCGGTCGTGCGGGCGAGGTCGAGCACATACCCGGAGCGACATCCGCGGTGGTGATTGATCCGCAAGATCGGAACTCGGCAGCAGCTTCTGCGCCGCGATGTCATTCGAAGCCCGCTACGTTCCGGACGGTAACCCGATCGCGCACTCGTTGCGACGGAGGATGTCGCGGACGACGGCGCCGATTGCTGGCCCTTGCTGCTTTTGCGCGAACGCATCCGTCCCGCCTCTGAAGGAGATAGTTAATGGCAACCATCACCGCCTCGGACGGCACGAACCTCTTCTACAAGGATTGGGGCCCGACAGACGCGCAGCCGATCATGTTCCATCACGGCTGGCCACTCAGCGCCGACGATTGGGACAATCAGATGTTGTTCTTCCTGTCGCACGGCTATCGGGTCGTCGCGCATGACCGGCGCGGGCACGGTCGATCCGACCAGACCGACACCGGCAACGACATGGACACCTATGCGCGAGACGTTGCGACGATCGCCAGGGCGCTGGACCTGCGTGATGCCATCCACATCGGTCATTCGACCGGTGGCGGCGAGGTCACGCGCTACGCGGCGCGCGCCGACCGTGGCCGGGTTGCCAAGATCGTGCTGATCGCAGCGATCCCGCCGGTAATGGTCAGTTCCGATGCGAATCCGGACGGCGTAGCGATGGAGGTGTTCGACGGGTTTCGTGCCGCGGTGGCTGCGAACCGCGCGCAGTTCTATCGCGATGTTCCGAGCGGGCCGTTCTATGGCTTCAATCGTCCCGGCGCGAAAGTCAGCCAGGGCCTGATCGACAATTGGTGGCGCCAGGGCATGGCCGGCGGTGCGAAGGCGCATTACGACTGCATTGCAGCCTTCTCCGAGACCGACTTCACCGAGGATCTCAAGGCGCTCGCCATTCCCGTTCTTATCATTCACGGTGACGACGATCAGGTCGTGCCCATCGCCAATTCGGCCGAAAAGGCGATCACTCTCGTGAAAGACGGTACGCTGAGGATATATCACGGCCTTTCCCACGGCCTGTTCGCCACACATCCCGAGGTGGTGAACCCCGATCTCCTGGCCTTCATTCGCGCCTGACATAGCCGATGAAGCCGGGCGTTCAGCTTCGACCAGATGGAGGCGGCGCGCGGAGCGAGAGGAACCACGGCATGAGTGTCATCCGGGTCGCGATCGCCGGCTTCGGGGGCGTGGGGCGCGCGACGGCCAACCTGCTCCTGACGCGCCGGGATCGCTACCGGCGGATTTATGGAGCCGAGGTTCGCCTGGTGGCCGTCTGCGGCTCCCGGTCCGGTCTTGCCGACCCGGACGGGCTCGAACCGGAACACCTGGACGCGCTGGCGCCAGGTCGATCCGGCCCGGATTTCATCGAAGCGAGCGGCGCCACCATTCTCATCGAAGCCGGCCCCAGCGACTTCCGCACCGGCGGCCCGGGACTGGCCTATCTTCGTGCCGCCTTGTCAGCCGGGCGTGATGCCATCGTCATCTCGAAGGGCGCGCTGGTCCATAGCGGCTCGGAACTGCGTGCGCTGGCCCGCACCTCGGGTTCGATGCTGAAGCTCAGCGGCGCCGCCGCGGCCGCGCTGCCGACGATCGATCTTCTCGAGCACAGCTTGAAAGGCTGCGAAGTGGTCGAGATCGAAGGTATCCTCAATGCCACGACCAACTATCTGCTCGATGCCATGATGGGGCAGGGGCTCGGCTTCGATGAGGCGCTGGGCCGCGCGCAGGCGGGCGGCTTCGCCGAAGCCGATCCGCGCAACGACACCGAAGGCTGGGACACGGCCAGCAAGCTGCTGATCCTCGCCAATTTCGGCCTCGACGCCGACCTGAAGATGGATGATCTCGTCGTCGAGGGCATCCAATCGACAACCGATGCGCAGATCGCCACATGGCGGGAACGCGGCCGCGTCCCCAAGCTGGTCGGCAGCCTCACTCGCACGGACGGCGTCACGCGGGCCGCTGTCGGTGTCCGGACCTATCCGTTGAGCGACCCGCTGGCCCATGTGGCCGGAAAGAACAAGGCGATCCGTATCACCACCGACGCCATGGGCGAGACGATCGCGATTGGATCCGGAACCGAGCCTCTCGCCACCGCCGCCGCCGCGCTGAAGGATTTCGAGCATATACTGACCGTGAGAACGGCGCAGGCCGGCTCACGCACGGGGAAATAGCGATCACCCGTCGTGCCGTGTAGGACGTGCGCATCGTGCCGTTGACGACCTCGGCAGCTTCGCGGTCCCCCGAGGGAGGCGCGCGACGACGTCGACTACATCGATGGGGCAGACGTGATCCCGCGACAGCCGCCGCCCGTGGCGCGCGGGCCATGCCGGAGGAGCAGGCATGCCCGGTTATTGCCTCGTCACCGACGGCGCCAGCGCACTCTCGCGCGCGGTCGTGCCATCCGGGCGCGCCGGATCGCGAACCGCCCGGCGATAGTCGGAGGGGCTGAGTTGACGATGTTTGACGAAGACGCGGGCCAGTACCTGATTGGAGGAATAACCGACGTCCTGCGCGATCTCCGTGACCGAGAGGTCTGTCTGCGCAAGAAGTTCGCAGGCTCGCTCCATTCGGAGTTGCGTCAGATACACCCGTGGCGGCACGCCGACGCTTTGCTTGAACATGCGCGCGAAATGAAAGGGCGAGAGCCGCGCCTCGGCTGCCAGTTCGTCGAGGCTGATGTCTTCCGAAAGCCGTGCCTGCATCAACTCCAGGCAGCGCCGCTCCGCCCACGGGGCAAGGCCGCCTTTTGCCGGTGTGAATGATCGCCCGCCCAACCGGCACAGCTCGGCCAGGATCTCGCAGCCGGCGGCGCGCGCCAGCAATCGGGAGGGCGTCCCTTCGTCCTCACAAAGCGTCCACAGGTTCCGAAGCGCTGAACGGATGGCCGGCGAGCCGAAAATCTGGCCATAGAGGCATAAGCTATCGAAGGAGAACCGGCTGCCGCTGGCTTCGTCGAGCACGACTTGCCATTCGCCGATCGGGAAGGCGAAGCTGCGAAGATGGTGGCTCGAGTCGTTGATCACCTCCGCAGCGAATGTCGGCGCCGCGAGAGTAAGGTCGCCTTTCCTGCTGGTCACATCAAAGCGCCCCCCGCCCAGATCACCACTGACACGGCCGCCACCGAGCAAGTCTTGGATCAGTATCATGTCCGGCAGGGCCGGGCGGGACATGTCGCCAGCCGGTCGTTCGATCTCGAGAAGATCGAGGATTCCGTCGTGGGATTTCATCGAACGCACATAGGAGGAGTGTCGCCCGTTCTGGTGCCACTGCGCAAAAGACGAATAGGCACGCGCGGTCATCGCTGTGTCTCCTACGCTCTGTCGCCACCTCTCGGCCTGGGCCGGGCAGAGGCCCATCCGGCCACCCTGAGCCATCCCGTTTCCGTCGCCGCACGCATGGGACGAAAATGCTCGTTCGAGATTGCTTCGACACTTTTCGCTGATCGGTCGATACGATACCGTTCCGTCCATAATGGGAAATTCGTGGATGGAACGCAACCGTGTCGACCGCAAATTGGGCAGACGAGTGCCGACCGGTGCCGCGATCATCCGGCCTGAACTGACGATCGCGCTCTTCAGGGCCTTGTTCGAGGAGTGGGCAGAGACCGGCTACGCGGCCATCAGCCTGGAGAGAATTGCAGCGCGGGCCGGTGCCGGAAAGGCGGCCATTTACCGGCGGTGGCCATCGAAACTGGAGTTCGCGTGCGAAGCGATACGCAGCGTCGAGGTCGTGAGGCTGGGCTCCACCGATCAGGGGTCGCTGAAGGCGGATATCCGTGCGTATCTTCGCGCGACGCGCACGGTGCTGCGGCATCCCCTGGTCCGCCGTATCATCCCCGACCTGGTCGCCGAGCGGCTCCGATCAAACGAGTTGTCGACGATGCTGGATGGCATTGCGGCGGCGCGTCGACAGTTCGGCCATCGGCTGCTCGACCGCGCCATTGCCCGGAACGAACTGCACCCGGGCCTCGACAGGGAGCTGGCGATCGACCTTCTCTTTTCGTCTCTCTATGCGCGCATGATCGTCCGGGGGAAAAGCCTCACGGAGGCCGACCTCGACAGGCTGGTCATCGCTCTGGATGCCGCCATCAAGACCTGTTGAACCAGTGCCTGAACCGGGGCGGCGCCAGACCCGTTTGCCGTACAGGATGCCGAAGGGCAGGGGAATGCGCCTATTCCCGGGCGAGGAGGGTTGTTTCCGTGGGATCGAACATCGACACGGTTCCATCGGCCGCTATTGCCGTCACCTCGTTCTGCAGCACGTCCCAGTGTTCGGCCAGCTTGCCGTCCTCGACACGAAATATATCGACCACGACCTGCTGTTCATCGGCCCAGCCGCGGATGCGGCCGTGGATGGCGACGAAACTGCCTTCGGCGATCATCAGTCCGGGCTCGTAGAATACGTCCCGCGACATCCCGGCGACGAGCGTCCGCAGCGCTTCGCGACCTTGGGGGATAGTGGGGTTGTGCTGGATATAGTCCGACCCATAAAGCCGCTCCACGGCCGACGCGTCGTGACGTTGGAACAGCGAGGTCATCGCCTCCAGAACCAGCGCCTTGTTGCGCCGGGGACGATCGTCGGACGTCCGGTTCGCATCGCGCGTGACCGACATCGTCCCGGTCATGCGGAGGAACTGCCCATCGGGCAATGTCGCGAATGAATGGACCAGGCCGCGGTCATAGTCCTGCACATTCGTCACTGTTGCCCCGCTCGCCTCTTTCCAGCTCACGGCGAAGATGCCGTTGCCGAGCGCAATGACCTGAATCCCGACGGTTTCAGTCCGGGCGAATGGCCCGTCCTTGATCTCGAACCGCAACTGCGTCGCCGACAGCAGCGTCAGGCTGACCTGGAAGGCCGGGTAGGCGACGTCCATTTGCAGCCCGACGGGGAAACCGGATCCGGTCATTGAACCTTCCTCCCTTTGACGTGAGGGCGATCCAGCCCGGCTGCCGGAACGCGCGCCGGGTCAAGGACGCGACGAAGACGCGCACCGGAGCGCGCCGCATCTGGAAAACGCGGCGGGAGGCGACGCGCAACCGCAACCGACCGAAGGACGGACAGTGCGTAATCCGCTCACCGCCTCATGATGGTTCAGCTCTCCGGCTGATCGAGAAAGACATGGAGGGTTCGAATGAGCCCGCCTTCCACCTGCGCGACATCGGTGCCGGTGACCGCGACCGGACCGCCGGCCGGGCCGGCCTGCCACTGCAGGCGGCCGACCCCGTTATGGCCCGATGCCGGCCTTATCGCGGTGAACACGAAATCGGGCGGCAGATGCTCGAGCAATTCTGTTACGGCGTGCGAAATAGCCTCATGCCCTCGCGCCGAGCGCTGCGGCTCGTGGAGCTCCGCGTCGTCAGCGTAGATCTTTCGGATCGCCGATAGGCGCCGCGTGGCATCACGCTCGCCGAAGACCAGATCAAGATTGGCCTGCATGAGTGTTTCGAAATCCATCGACGCCTCCTTCGCGGCGGGTTCGGGCGGGCGCGTGGCGGGCGAGGCGACGTCGTCCCCGGCATGCCGCGGGGCTCGCCTCGCCATACCCGACCTCAATGTCCGCTTTGGGTGATGGGCACGGGCGTGTTGAGCAGTTGCTGCTCCCACAGATAGGCGATGCCGCTGCCGGCGGCGTGCTGCTTCACCACCTCGTTGATGGCGAGCGCCGTTTCCATCCGGGCCCAGTCACGCTGCCATTCGGCCGCCAGCGCCATCCAGGTGATCATGTTGACGCCGGCCGCAATCATGCGCTGGATGGCGACCTGATGGGCCTCCAATGACGTGCCGCCCGATGCATCGGTGACCACCGTCACATCCCAGCCTTCGCCGGCCGCCTGGATCGCCGGCATCGCGACGCACACCTCCGTCCACAGGCCGGCCATGATCAGCTGCGTGCGGCCGGTGGCCTTGACGACGTCCACCACCGCGGGGTCCTCCCAAGTGTTGATCAACGTGCGATCGATGACCTTCTCATCGGGAAACACGTCGGTCACCTGGGGGAAGATATAGCCGCCCCTCTCCGCGACCACGCTGGTCAGGATCGTTGGAACGCCGAAGACCTTGGCGGCTTTCGCCAGGCCTGCCGCATTGTTCACCGCCATATGCGGGTCGTGGCTATTCAGATTGGCGAGCTGGTAGGGCTGATGGTCGATCAGCACAAGAACCGAGTCTTCAGGGCGAAGAAGCGAGGGCAGCCCATTGCGAAAGGTCATCACTACGTCCTTTCTGGTTGAGAGGAGACACTGAATCGGCCCCAGACATATCGAATGACTGGCATCGTCGCGGTGTACAGGCTGCGGGATTGGTGCCGATCTTGCTGTGTTCCGGCGTGTCCCCTTGGCATGTGCTGCCGGCGCGCAACGCCGCGGGCGCACCGTTTCGGAGTGTTTTCGGTGCCGCGCCTCGGCAAAAGAGTTAGATTTGGACCGCAGTCCAAAACTGCAGACATCGTCGCGTTAGGTTATTCCACTGGGCGTCTACCGGATGATCCGGCATGACGCCGTCTTGAATACGTTTCTCTTATCGCAGGTACTGGCGGAAAAGGGAGGTTTATTAGTTTTATCCAACGAGCGTCCATCAACTGCGCTTGTGATCCATCTAAGGAAGGTGGCCGCCCGTCGAAAAGGCCGCGCCCTCGATGTGATGAACTCGTGGTTCGTCCGAAAAGTACTCCTGTAAGCCCGCCATGAAGGTTTCATGGTCTTGGCTTTTCTCGAAGCCCTGTGTGTGGTCTGCGAGCGAGCGCCATCGCACGATCAGGTGGAACAGTTCGGGCGTTTCGACGCCTTGCGCCAGAAGGTGGCCCTGGTAACCCTCCGCGCGGCTGAGCAACGGCGCGACCTTGGCGAAGGCCTGTCTGAAATTTTCAATATGATCCCTGTAAACGGGCAGCATAGCGATCTCGTAAATCATGATTTCACCTGTAGAGAGTGGCGGGCCGCGCTCAGGCGCGGGCGCGTGTGGTGCCGGCCGACGGGTTGACCGCGATGGCGATCTTGCCGCGAAGACCGTTGTTGGGGGTCTCCAGCAGCGCATGGGCTTGCGGGAGGTCTTCGAGCGCATAGACGGCGCCGACATGCGGCCGGAGCTGGCCACGCTCGACCAGTGTCGTCAGCTCATCAAGCTTGCCGCGGTTCTGTCGGGTGAAGACGAAGTGGTAGCTTGCGTTCTTGCCCCAGGCCTCGATGAGATTTTGCGGCTGTGCGGTATCGACGATCGAGACAATCCGGCCAAGCTGAGCGAGCGCGTTCGGGCTGGTGGACAAGGTGTCGCCACCGATCGTGTCGAACACGACGTCGACCCCGCGGCCATCCGTTTCCCGCAGGACGGCGTCGACATAGTTTTCTTTCCGGTAGTCGATGACCACATCCGCGCCGATACGGCGTGCGAACTCGAAATTGTCTTCGCGCACGGTCGTGAACACCTTCGCGCCGATCGCCTTGGCAACCTGGATCGCCACGTGACCGACACCGCCGGCGCCGCCGTGGATCAGGATGGTCTCGCCCACTCTGAGAGAGACACGCGTGACGAGAGCTTCCCACACGGTGCCGCCCACAAGGCTCAGGCTTGCCGCTTCCAGATGGTTCAGCGCGGCGGGTTTCCTGGCGATGATGTTTTCGTTCGCGACATGGTACTCGGCATAACTGCCCGGCCCGTCGAAGATCTGCGGTGTGTACCAGACCTCGTCGCCCGCCGCGAACGCCGTCACGCCGGGACCGACGGCTTCGACGACGCCGGAAACGTCATGGCCGGTGATGGCCGGAAGCGGAACATAGTCGCGGTAGTCGCCGCGCCGCACCTGGTAGTCGAGCGGGTTGATCGACGTGGCATGTACGCGCACGAGAACCTGCCCCGCCTGCGGAACGGGCTTGGGAACGTTGCTCAGTTCGAACGCTTCCGGGCCGCCAAAGGCGTTCAGTGTCATGGCTTTCATTTTCGCGTCCTCATTTCGTTAAAAAGGGATATCGAGAATTTCCGATATATCAGGTCAAAAGATCACAGTTCTTTCCCGATGATCTCGGCCAGAGCTTTGATCGTCGCCTCGTTCCGCTTGTAGTATGTCCATTGACCGATGCGCTTGACCTCGATCAGGCCCGCGCGCTGCAATGTCGCGAGGTAATCGGAAACCGTCGATTGTGACAGTCCGACACCCTCCTGAATGCTGCTGACGCAGACGCCGACGGTATGAACGTCACCTTCGTCCTGAGGCGGGAAGTTCTTTACGGGGTCCTTCAAACCTTGCACGATTTCAAGGCGTGTCCGGTTTGACAGGGCTTTGAATATTTCGAGCAGTTGCATGTTCTCTATATATCGACATTTTCCGATATGTCAATGCGCTCAGAAGAGCGCTGCGGGCGACGAGCCGGTTCGCGGGCCTACATCCTGCCGTCCGGCGTCCAGTCGGCCATGTGCAGTACGTTCCCGCCCAGCTTCTGGAAGGCTCGCTGGCGGCACGAGAAGACGATGACCTGCTGGTCGCGCGCCTGGCGATGCAGGGCGTCGAACATCTTCTCGATGCGGTCGTCGTCGGAATAGACCAGCGCATCGTCGAGGATCACCGGGGCAGGGCGCCCGTCGCGGGCCAGGAGACGGGCGAAGGCCAGCCGCGTCAGCACCGAAAGCTGCTCGCGCATGCCGCCGCTGAGGCGGTCGACGTCCTCTTCCTGCCCGTTACGCGAGATCTTGTGCGGCAGCAGCGTCTTCTCGTCGAAGGAAATCGACACGTCGTCGAAGAGCAGGCCCAGCAGGGGGCGCAGCTCGGTCATGACCGGACGCAGATAGGTCTCCCGGGCATCGCCCCGTGCGGTTTCGAGCGCCGCGCGCAAGCGTTGGAGGACGGCGACCTCCTTGGCGTACCGCGTGACGCGCTGGGTGGCGGATGCCAGAGCCTCCGTACATTCGCGCCACTTCTCCTCGACCGCATCCTCGGAACGGGCGCGTATTTCAGCGGTGAGGCCGGCGATCTCCTCCCTCAACCTGCCGACCTCCTCCTCGGCCGCCTGTCCCACGGAACGCAGGCGGCGCAACGTGGCTTCGGCTGACGCGAGGTCCGCGGCGTCCTTTCGCAGACGCTCGACGGCTTCCTGCTGCCGCGCGAACGACACGTCGAGATCGGCCAGCCGCATCGCCAGCATCCGCTCGCGATCGCCGCGCCCCGGTGCCGGCCCGAGGATCGCTTCGAGGGCCTGGCGCTGGGCCTCCACCCGGGCGACGCCGAGCTCGGCGGCGAGCAGTTCATCGCCGGCGCTCGACTGCACGAGTTCGGCTGCACGCCAGGCTTCGCGGACAGCCAGCAGCCGGTCCACCGCGTCCGCGTGCGCACCGCGCACCTGATCGGGATTTTCGGTGAGTTCGAGACCGGCCGCCGCGGCCGCCCGTTGAGACGCGATCTCGGCCCGCAATTTTGCCAGCCCCTCCGGCGCCAGCAACTGCATGCGCATCTTCTTCTCGCGCAAGGTAGCTTCGGCACGCTGCGCTTCGGACCGCCGCGCGCGGGCGGATGCGAGATCGCCGACGCCGATCGACGCCAGCAGGACACGGCGCCGCTCTTCCGCCGCCTGCAGCGGCTTCTCGCCACCGCTCTCCCGACCCGATCGCAGCGTGACGGTCCCGATCCCGGGGATCGCGAGTTCGGATTGCCCGTCATAGCTGCGCGCCTCGCCCGGCCGCAGCGGCTCGCCGTCGAGCGTCACGACCGGTGCCGCCGGCGCGTAGGCGACCACGAGAGAGGGGCGTGCCGCCTCCGCGAGGGCACGTAGCTTGGCGATGTCGAGGTCGAGCGCTTCGAGTTCCAGGACCGGCGCCTCCGGCAGACGCAGCAGCTTCAGCTCGGCCTCGCCGGTCTCGATTTCCTCACGGACGGCTTCGGCGGCTTCGAGCCGCTGTTCCAGTTCGGACAGCCGCGCGGCGGCGTCCCGTGCGCCGAGCGCCGCCTCGAGGCGGGTCAGACGCGTGCGCGCCTCCTGCTCCGCCGCCTCCGCGGCCTCGACGGCGGCGCGGGCGCCCCGCGCGGAGGCCGTGGCTGCCTCACGGCTCGCCAGGGCCTGAGCGCGTCGGCGCTCGTGGTCGGCAAACTCGGCATCGAGACCGGTTGCCTTCTCCAGGGCACCGCGGAAATCACCGAGCGCGCGATGGGCGTTGCTCCGCTGCTCCTGCAGCAGCCTCAGTTCCGCTTCGGCGGCACGGAGCGCCTCGGCCCGGCTCCGGGCGGCATCGAAGGCGGCCTGCGCGGCCTCGATGGCGTGCCTGCGCTGGTGGCGATCCTCCGGGCGGTCCAGTTCGGCGAGCCGCCGGGCCGCCGCCGAGCGCGTGTCGAGCGCCTCGCGCAGCGACCTGACCTCGGCGCCGAGCCGGCTCTCCCGCTGCTGCAACGCGTCCCGTTCGTCGATCGCCGCGGCGTAGCGTTCTCCGGCCTTGGGACGCCCGGTGGCCGTGACAAGCCGGGCGAGGGCCTCGTCGACGGCGGCCATGATCTGCGACATGCGGCGGCCTCCCGTCACCGCCTCGACTTCGCCCTGCACCGATTGCAGCAGGCTGGTCCGGACCTTCGTCTCGCCCTCTTCTTCGGACTTGCTGCGCTTCTCGATGCCGGTCGCGCCCTGGCGCACCCACAAGAGGCCGGCCGGGCCGGCGGTGCCGCCGCCCACCAGTTCGGCGATGAACGCCTCGGCCTCGTCGGCCTGCGCGACGATCTGCCCGCGCGCGAGATCGACGACGCGCGCGGCCCCCCGCCCGTAGAACTGCTTGGTGATGCGGAACGTGCCCGCCGGTGTCGCGAGATCGACTTCGACCAGCGGATTGCCGCCGCTGTAGGGCCGGAGATTGCGGACATCGCCCGCCGTACTCGCATGCGGCTGGAAGAACAGCGCGTGCAGCGCCTCGAAGCTGGTCGACTTGCCGAACTCGTTGGCCGCGCACAGCACGTTCACGCCGTCGCCGATGCCTTCGATCGCGACGCCGCGTCCGGCGAAGCGCTTCACGTTGAACAGGCGCAGTGCCAGCAGCTTCATGACGTCACGGCCTGCGCATAGGCATAAAGCCGCCCCAGCGCCGCCCGGGCGATCTCACGCTCTTCCGCCGAGCGCGAGGAATCGTCGGCTTCGGCCATCAGGGCATTGGCGGCTTCGCGCAACGCGCCGGCGCGATCAATGGCGTCGAGATCGCCGGCCTCGCACTCCGTCACCAGCCGGCCGTCGTCGAGCGTGAGATGGGCGAAGTCCGGCTGGAGCCGGCCCACCGCCGCCGCAAGCGCCGTCCGCACCGGAAGACGCGCCCGCCCCGCGGCGACGAGCGCGATCAGGGCGCGCCGCCTCAGGCGCCGCTCGGGAAGAAGCGCTTCGAGGGATGCGACCGCGTCGTCGCCGTCGAGCAGGTCGAGGGTCAGGGTGGTCCAGGAGAAGGCGCCTGTTTCCAGCGGTGTCACCTGCGGCAGCGCGTCGGCGCCCTCGAGCGAGACCAGCAGGGCTTCGCCCGGCCGGTCATGCTTGAAGCGATCGGGCTCGGGCGTGCCGCTGTAGCGGGTGCGCGCATCAATCTCGACACCGCCGTGCCAGTCGCCGAGCGCGAGATAGGAGAGGCCGGCCCGCCGCGCGCGGTCCGGGGCGATCACATCGAGCCCCGCACCTTCCTCCGAGAAACGCTGGACGGCCCCATGGGCCAGGCCGATGCGGATCGCGGCGCCGCCGGTGGCCGCGCCGTCCATCCATTCGGTGAGATCGCGCCCCGGCCGCCGCGTCGTGCAGGGCGCGGGCAGGAGTGTGACGCCGGGGGCGAGATCGAGCGCCGTGGGCTCGAGGGCCAGCGTCACGTTGTCGGGCGCCTCCGTGCGCAGCGTGGCCCAGAGCGGGGCCGCCTGTAGCGAGTCGTGATTGCCGGGCAGGATCACCCAGCGGATGGGCGCGTGATGATGCATCTCGGCGAGCGCCTGGCGCCGCACCTCGGGGGCCGGTGTCTCCGTGTCGAACGTGTCCCCGGCGAGCAGGATCGCGGACGCCCCGTGCGCCCTCGCATGTTCGGCGAGCCGGCCGATCACGGCATGGCGTGCCTCGCGCAGCTGCGCCGGCAGGTCCCCCTGGAACTGCCCGAAGCGTTTGCCGAGATGCAGGTCGCTCGAATGGATGAATCGGAAGGCCATCGGGCCTTTTTACACCGCCGGGCGGGGCGAAGGCGAGCGGGCTCGCGGCGCCCACGTGGCCGGCGGGGGAGGGGATGGGGACGATTGACTCCCCAATCATCATACGTATGATGAATGCATGACAATGTCTCACGATACGCTGGTCCGGCTGGGAAAGGATATCTGCGCGGGGGTCTATCTCCCCGGCCAGGTCATCCCGGCCGAGCCCGTATTGTGCGCCCAGCTGGGGGTGAGCCGGATCGTCCTGCGCGAAGCCATCAAGGGCCTCGCCGCCAAGGGCATGGTCGAGGCGCGCCGGCGAACCGGCACGGTGGTGCTGGAGCATAGCCGCTGGAGCCTGCTCGACCCGGACGTGATGATCTGGCGCGCCGACGCGAACGGGATCGATCTGTCGCTCGGCACGGATATCATGGAATTGCGCCGCATCATCGAGCCGGCTGCGGCGCGGCTGGCGGCCGAGCGGGCGAGTGCGGCCGAGCGCGCCGCCCTGAGCGCCGCCTACGACGCCATGGCGGCGGCGGTCGAAGGGCGGGGCGACTATGTCACTGCCGACCTCGCGTTTCACAGCACGATCATCCAGGCCTGTGCC
This sequence comes from Ancylobacter terrae, assembly GCF_045108345.1. Taxonomy (NCBI): domain Bacteria; kingdom Pseudomonadati; phylum Pseudomonadota; class Alphaproteobacteria; order Hyphomicrobiales; family Xanthobacteraceae; genus Ancylobacter; species Ancylobacter terrae. The sequence continues at coordinate 2,203,669 of NZ_JBJGXH010000001.1, read as the reverse complement.
AATCCTTTCGTGAGCCAGCTGCAGAGCGTCATGGCGACGGTGCTGCGCATCTGCTTCGAGCGGGTGGCGGCCATGCCGGGCGGTCGGCGGCGTTCGCTGCCGCTGCATCGCAACGTCTGCGAGGCGATCGTGCAGAACCGCCCGGTCGACGCCGAGACGGCCGTGATCGAGCTTTTGAATGATGCGGAACGTGACATGCGTCATGTTCTGCGGGTGCAGGGGCGGATGAGCGCCGACGCCGGCGTCGACCCTGTGGCCCTTTCTCCCGCGGGTGCGGGCAACAACAAGAAAACCAGTATCAATTCCCGGGAGGAAAACCTCGATGACGTCGCCCAGACATAATTAGGCGGTCCGCCGCCCGCGTTACCCTGGCGATGCCGCCGGGTGACGACAGCCGAGTATCGTTTTCAGCTTTCCGATCGACCGACCCGCCGTCCTGCGCGCGGGCAAGGTCGGTTATTGCCGTGACAGTGCCGCCGCGATGAAAATAACCGCTATCGAGACGATCCGCCTCGCCGAATTCGGCAACCTGCTCTGGGTCCATGTGCACACCGATGAGGGGGTGGTCGGGCTCGGCGAGACCTTCTACGGCGCCGGCGCCGTCGAGGCGCACATCCACGACACGCTGGCGGGGCGCCTGCTCGGCCGCGACCCGCTGCGGATCGAGGCGCTGAACCGCGAAATGGTCAACCTGCCGCTGGCGCAGGCCTCGACCGGCGTCGAGTATCGCGCCGCCTCGGCGATCGATTTCGCGCTGTGGGATATTTTCGGCAAGCTCTGCAACCAGCCGGTCCACCAGATGCTGGGCGGCCTCGCGCATGAGAAGCTGCGCCTCTACAACACCTGCGCGGGCTACAAATACGTCCGCTCGATGAGCATCAAGCCGGTGTCCACCTGGGGGCTCGGCGACGCCGAGGGTCCTTACGAGGACCTCGACGCCTTCATGAACCGCGCCGATGAGCTGGCGGAAAGCCTGCTCGACGAAGGCATCACGGCCATGAAGATCTGGCCGTTCGACCCCGCCGCCATCGAGACGGGCGGCAATTACATTACCGCCGAGCAGATGAAGGCGGCCATTCTCCCCTTCGAGAAGATCCGCAAGGCCGTCGGCGACAAGATGGAGATCATGGTCGAGTTCCACTCGCTGTGGAACCTGCCGACCGCCAAGAAGATCGCCCGCGCGCTCGAGCCCTACGCGCCGACCTGGTACGAAGACCCGATCCGCATGAACTCGCCGCAGGCGCTGGCGGAATATGCGCGCTCCACCGATGTCTGGGTCTGCGCCAGCGAGACGCTCGGCTCGCGCTTCGCCTATCAGGACTTCCTGAACGTCGACGCCGCCGGCGTGGTGATGGTCGACCTGTGCTGGACCGGCGGGCTCACCGAGGGCCGCAAGATCGCCGCCCAGGCCGATACCTACCATCGCCCCTTTGCGCCGCACGATTGCACGGGGCCGGTCGCGTTCGCGGCGGCGATCCACTGCTCGTTCAGCCAGCCCAACACGCTGATCCAGGAGTCGGTCCGCGCCTTCTATCGCGGCTGGTACAACGAACTCGTCACCGCCATGCCGCGCATCGAGAACGGCTACGCCTATCCGATGGAAGGCCCCGGTCTCGGCCTCGAACTGAAACCCGACGTCTTTACGCGCAGCGACCTCAGCGTTCGCCGCAGCGCCCTGTGAAAACGCACGGAAACGTCATGTCGCACGAACTCTTCTCGCTCGCCGGCCGCACGGCGCTCGTCACCGGCTCCGCCCGCGGCCTCGGCTACGGCATCGCCCGCGGCCTCGCCGCCGCCGGGGCGCGGGTCGTCATCAACGGAACCAAGGCGGCCGCGACCGGGGACGCGAGCGACACGCTCGTGGGCGAGGGCTTCGACGCCCGTCCGCTCGCCTTCGACGTCACCGACGACAAGGCCGTGGCGGCCGCTTTCGAGTCGCTGGACGCCGACGGCGTCGAGATCGACATCCTCGTCAACAACGCCGGGATCCAGTTCCGCAAGCCGATGATCGATCTCGATCCGGCCGACTGGCGCCGCGTCATCGAGGTCGATCTCACCAGCGCCTTCCTGGTCAGCCAGCAGGCGGCGCGCCGCATGATCGCGCGCGGCCGCGGCGGCAAGATCGTGAACATCGCCTCGCTGATGAGCCAGGCGGCCCGCGCGACCGTCGCGCCCTATACGGCAGCCAAGGGCGGCATCCGCACGCTGACCCATTCGATGGTCGCCGAATGGGCGCAATACAACATCCAGGCCAACGCTATCGGTCCCGGCTACATGGCGACCGATATGAACGAGGCCCTGATGAACGACCCCAAGTTCGACGCCTGGATCATGGGGCGGACGCCGGCCAAGCGCTGGGGAAGGCCCGACGAACTTGTAGGCGCTGCCGTTTTCCTGTCGTCGCGCGCGTCGGACTACGTCAACGGCCAGCTGATCTACGTCGATGGCGGCATTCTCGCCGTCCTGTGAACCCCGCGGCACCGCCGCGGTCATCCCCCGAAGAACAACAACATTCCCAAGGAGAAAACCGATGAAATCCTACTTCGGAATGCGTCTCGCCTCGCTGGCCGTGATGGCGGCGACGGCCGCGCTCGCCGCGTCCCCGGCAGCTGCCGAGATCAAGGCCAAGATCGGCCATGCCATGCCCGACAGCCATCCCCAGGCGGCGGCGATGAACAAGTTCGCCGAGCTGGTGTCGACCTACACCAAGGGTGACGTGAAGGTGCAGACCTATCACGGCGCCCTGCTCGGCAGCGACGAGAAGCAGCTGCAGGCGACCCAGGCGGGCACGCAGGAGTTCTACATCGGCACGCTCGCGCCGCTGTCGACGCGCGTGAAGGAAGTGCAGGTGTGGGACCTGCCCTTCATGTTCCAGAACACCAAGGAGGTCTATGCGGTCCTCGACGGCGCGTCCTCGAAGAAGATCTTTGAGAAGATCGAGCCGACCGGCCTTGTCGGTCTCACCTGGACGGGCATGGGTTTCCGCAATCTCTCGAACAGCCGCCACGCCGTCACCAAGCTCGACGACATCGCCGGGCTGAAGCTCCGCGTGATGGCCAATCCGGTGGCCCTCGACACCTGGAAGACGATCGGCGCCAATGCCACCCCGATGCCGTTCTCGGAGGTGTTCCCGGCGCTTGAGGTCAAGGCGATCGATGGCCAGGAGAACCCGCTCCTGCACATGTACGCCAACAAGATGCAGGAAGTGCAGAAGTACATCTCGCTGACCAACCACGTCTATACGCCGGTGGCGCTGGTCGCCTCCAAGAAGTTCTGGGAGAAGCTCTCCCCGGCTGACCAGGACGCGATCCGCAAGGCGGCGGTGGAAGCGGGCCTCTACCAGCGCGAATTGCTCGACGCGGGCGACAAGGACGTGATCGCCAAGTTCAAGGAAGCGGGCGTCGAGGTCGATGCCGTTCCCGCGGAGCAGCTCGCCAAGATCCAGGAGCAGGTGAAGCCGGTGGTCGCGAAGTTCAAGCCGCAGATCGGCGACGAGTTCGTGGACGGCTTCTACGCCGAGATCGCCAAGGCGCGCGGCAGCAACTGACGATGAGGCGCCGGGACGCTCCCGGCGCGTCGCATACCGCCTGAAATCGGCCCTGAGTTCCTGTCGTTGCCCTCGCGCCGCTGGCGCGACGGCAGCGGCGGGCGCCCGGCCGGCAGCTGGCCCGCACGTTTGTCCCTTTCGCTGAGGTGCTCCGATGAACCAACTGCTCAGGTTGGCGATCGCTGCGTTCTATCGCCTGCTCGAAGTCGTCATGGTCATCTGCATGGTCGTGATGCTGGTCATGGTCTTCGGCAATGTCGTGCTCCGGATCGTCTTCAACACCGGCATCGATTTGTCCGAGGAGATGCCCCGCTTCGCCTTCGTCTGGCTGACCTTTCTCGGCGCCATCGTCGGCCTGCACAAGCGGGCCCATCTCGGCGTGGACATCGTTGTCCGGGCGCTGCCGCTGCTGGGCCGCAAGCTCTGCTGGGGCATCAGCCAGGCCATCATGTTGGTCTGCAGCCTCTACATTCTCTACGGCACCTGGCTGCAGCACGAAATCATCGCGGGCAATGCCTCGCCCGTCGCCCAGATCTCGACGCTCTGGGTGTACGGCGTCAGCTACGTGACGGGCGCGGCCATCGCCGTCATCTGCCTCGCCAATCTCGTCCGTCTCCTCCTCGGCCATGTGAACGAGGATGAACTGATCGACGTCAACGAAGAGGGCATGTCGGAAATCGCCGAGGTCGAACACGAGCTCGTCGAGCAGACTGCGCGCAAGGGGAGCCCGTCGTGATCGTCTTCGTTTTCGTCGGATCCCTGCTCGCCCTCATGGCGCTCGGCATGCCGGTGGCGTTCGCGCTGATCGGCTGCGGGCTGGTGATGATGTTCTACATGGGGTTCACCGATCCCCAGATCATCATCCAGAACATGTGGGACGGCGCCAACAGCTTCCCGCTGCTCGCCGTTCCCTTCTTCATGCTGGCCGGCGAGTTCATGAACGCCGGCGGCATGACCCGCCGCATCATCACCATGGCCATGGCCTGGGTCGGCCATATCCGCGGCGGCCTCGGCTATGTCGCGGTGATGGCCGCGGTGATCATGGCCTCGCTGTCGGGCTCGGCCGTGGCCGACACGGCGGCGCTCGCCTCGGTGCTGGTGCCGCTGATGCGCAATGCCGGTTACGATGTGAACCGCTCCTGCGGCCTCATCGCCTGCGGCGGCATCATCGCGCCGGTCATTCCGCCCTCGATCGGCATGATCATCTTCGGCGTGACCGGGGGCGTCTCGATCACCAAGCTGTTCATCGCCGGCATCGTGCCGGGCATCCTGATGGGCCTGGCGATCATGCTGGCCTGGCGTTGGTGCATCAAGAAGGACAACCCGCGGGTCGAGCCCCGGCTGTCCTTTCCCGAGCGCCTGAAGGAAACGCGCGATGCGTTCTGGGCCCTGCTGCTCCCGGTGGTGATCGTCGGCGGTCTGAAGTTCGGCATCTTCACGCCGACCGAGGCCGCGGTCATCGCGGCGATGTACTCGCTGTTCGTGGGTCTGGTGATCTACCGCGAGATCAAGGTCCGCGACCTGTTCCACCTGATCTATCGCGCCGCCGAGACCACCGCCGTCATCATGTTCCTGGTCGCCGCCGCGGGCGTGTCGGCCTGGCTGATCACGACGGCGGACATCCCGCAGCAGCTCGCCGAGATCGTCGCCCCGTTCATGGACAGCCCGATCCTGCTCATGACCATCCTGATGATCCTCGTGTTCATCATCGGCACGGCGCTCGATTTCACGCCGACGGTGCTGATCCTGACGCCGGTGCTGATGCCGGTGATCAAGCAGGCGGGGATCGATCCGGTCTATTTCGGCGTGCTGTTCATCATGAACAACGCGCTCGGCCTGGTGACCCCGCCGGTCGGGACCGTGCTGAACGTCGTCTGCGGCGTCGCCAAGGTGCCGATGAGCGGCGTCATCCGCGGCGTGCTGCCCTTCCTCATCGCGCAGACGATCGTGATGTTTCTGCTGGTCGCCTTCCCGCAGATCGTCATGTGGCCGCTTGCCTGGATGACCCGCTGAGCGGGTCATCCTCTTCCCTGCATTCAAGGACCTATCGCCATGCGTGCCATCGTCATCCACGCCCCGCACGACCTGCGCATCGAGCCCATGCCCGCCACCGCACCCGGCCCCGACGAGGTGGTGGTGCGGATGGGGGCGGGCGGCATCTGCGGGTCCGATCTGCACTATTTCCACGCGGGGGGCTTCGGGACGGTCCGCCTGAAGCAGCCCATGGTGCTCGGCCATGAGGTGGCCGGCACGGTCGCCGCCGTCGGATCATCGGTGACGGCCCTGGCCGTCGGCGACAAGGTGGCGGTCAACCCCAGCGGACCGTGCGGGGCGTGCGAATATTGCCGGCGCGGCCTGCGCAACCAGTGCCTCGACATGCGGTTCTATGGCAGCGCGATGCGCTTTCCCCATGTCCAGGGCGCCTTCCGCGAGGAGATGACGGTGCCGGCGGCGCAGGCCTTGAAGGTGGCGCCCGACGTGGAGCTGGGGCTTGCCGCGCTGTGCGAGCCGTTCTCGGTCGCGCTGCATGCGGTGGCGCAGGCCGGCGACCTCGCGGGCAAGACGGTGCTCGTCTCGGGATGCGGCCCGATCGGATGCCTCGTCATCGCCGGCGTCCGGCTGGCCGGCGCTGCGGAGATCATCGCCACCGACATCGCCCCCGAGGCGCTGGCGATCGCCGCCCGCCTCGGCGCGACGCGCTGCGTCGATGTCTCGAACGGTACCGATGCGCTCGCCGACCTGGGCGAGAACAAAGGCCGCGTCGACGCCGCCATCGAATGTTCCGGCAACGGCCGCGCGCTGACGACGGCCATCGAACTGGTGCGTCCGCGCGGCGCCATCGTGCTGGTCGGCCTTGGCGGCGACCTGTCGCTGCCGATGAACAGCATCGTCGCCAAGGAGCTGCAGATTTCCGGCAGCTTCCGCTTCGACCAGGAATTCGCCATCGCCGCCGAGCTAATCTCGTCCGGCACGGTCGATCTCAGTCCCTTGCTGACCGGCAGCTTCCCGATCGAGGAGGCGCCCGCCGCCTTCGCGCTGGCCTCGGATCGCCGCAAGGCGATGAAGGTGCAATTCCGTTTCGGCGGCTGATGCGGAGGCGGCCGGCTCCCGGGAGGGGGAGCCTGCACCGGCGTTTCGCCATCGGATCGACAGGACCTGGAGACGGCATGCTGCCCGATTTCATCGTGGTGATGGGGGTGTCGGGCTGCGGCAAGAGTGCCGTGGCCGAGGAACTCGCCGCGCGGATCGCCGGCGTGTTCCTGGAAGCGGACCTCCTGCACAGCCCGGAAAACGTCAGCCATATGCGCGAGGGCCGCGGGCTCACCGACGCGATGCGCTGGCCCTGGCTGGCCACCGTCTGCGACGCCGCGGTGCACGCCCCGCGGCGGCCGGTGGTCATCGCCTGTTCCTCGCTCAAGCGGGCCTATCGCGATTTCCTGCGCGAGCGGCTCGATGGCGTCCGCTTCGTCTTCCTCGACGGGCCGCGCGACCTCATCGCCGAAAGGATGCGCCAGCGGCCCGGCCATTTCGCCACGGTGTCGCTGCTCGACAGTCAGATCGCGACGCTCGAGCGGCCGGGTCCGGACGAAGAGGTCGTCGTCGCCTCGATCGCGCTGTCGCCCGGCGAGATCGTCGCCGCCGCCTGCGCGGGGCTTGGCTTGCCTCCCGTTGCGGGTGCCGATCCGGCCCGCGGGAGAATCTGAACGCCGGGGTGCGGCGCGCCCCCGCCTAGAGCGGCAGGCGCAGCCGGATGCGGGTGCCGCGTTCGGGCGCGTCATAGATGAGCTCGGCGCCGAGGCTCGTGGCCATCGCCTTGACGACGCGGCTGCCCAGGCCGGTCCCGCGTGCCGGACCTTTGCCGCGCCAGCCGATGCCGTCGTCCTCGATCGACAGTTCCGCCATGTTCGGCCCGACGACGTCGAGCCGCACCCGAATCTCGCCGGCGCCATCGGGGTAGGCGTATTTGCAGGCATTGGTGACGAGTTCGGTGACGATGACGCCGATCGAGACCGCCTTGTCGGTCGGCACCGCCATCGCTTCCACGCCCGCCCGCACGGACGCGCTGTGCCCGGCTTCCCGCAACGACACCGTCAATTCCTCGATCAGCCCGGTGAGATACTCCCGGATCTCGACGGTGCGGACATCGTGCGAGGTATAGAGGCGGCGGTGGACGCCGGCGATGGCCATGATGCGGGCCTGCGTCTCCGAGAGCGCGGCCTTGGCGGCGCTGTCGCTCAGGGCGTTGGCCTGCAGGCGCACCAGCGCGGCGACCATCGACAGGCTGTTGGCGACGCGGTGATTGACTTCCGCCAGCAGCGTCTCGGTACGCTCCAGCGCGACGCGAACCTGCCGCTCCGCTTCCTCCTTGGCGCGGATGAGGCGCGCCTTGTCGACGGTCTGGTCGATGGCGCTGCCGAGCAGTTCGAGGAACTCGTCGTCGATGCTCTTGGCGACATAGTCGAAGGCGCCCGCCTTGAGGGCGCGCACCGCGACGCTGGTCTCGGCCGATCCGGTCACATAGACGACGGGTGGCGGCGTCTGGTGTTGCGCCAGAGCGGCCAGCACGTCGAGACCGGTGCCGGTCGGCAGGAAGTGGTCCAGCGCCACGACGTCGATCCCGCCCTCGGCGATGCGGGCGAGGCCCGACGCCGCATCGGCGGCCGTCACCACCGCGTAGCCGCGCCGGGACAGCGAGCGCTGGACGAGGCGGGCCAGCGCCGGGTCGTCATCGACATACAGCACCCGCAACGCGGCGTCCGGACGGGCCGTGTCGTCCGGCGGGGAGGGGGCAGGCGCGGCATGAGCGATCATCGGTTCACGCGGTCTCCGGTACCTGCATCACGGCGAAGAACAGGCCCAGCTGGCGGATGGCGTTGGCGAAGCCGTCATAATTGACCGGCTTGGTGATGTAGACATTCGCGCCCATGTCGTAGCAGCGCTGGATCTCGCGGGCGTCGTCGGTCGTCGTGAGCACCACGACCGGCGAGCGCCGGGTGTGCGGGTTGCCCTTCACCTTTTCCAGGATGTCGACGCCGGTCATGTCCGGCAGATTGAGGTCGAGCAGAATGAGGAGCTGCCGCCCGCTGCTGACCTGGCCGCTGCCGTCGCTGCCGAAAAGGAACTCGAGCGCGTCCGTGCCGTTGGTGAAGGGAATGATGTCGTTGCTGACGCCGGCGCGACGGATGTTGCGCTCGATGAGGCGGGCGTGACCTTCGTCGTCCTCGATCATCACGATCGTTACAGGCTTGGCGTCTTCCGTCACGCTGATTCACTCCCGACAAACGCCCGCACATCGCGCGGCAAATCTACTGTGAAGGTGGTTCCCTGTCCAAACCGTGAACTCACCTTCACGTCGCCACCCAGCCGACGGACAAGCGTGCGCACATAGGCGAGGCCGATGCCTTCGCCTGCGGTGTTCTGTGTGCCGGAACGCCGGAAAAGCTCGAAGACCCGCTCGTGGTCCTGCTCGGCTATTCCGCGCCCGTTGTCGGCGATGTCGATCACCACCCTCCCTCTCGAGGCCATGTTGGCGGTAACGCGTATCAGCAGGGATCGTTCCGGCGCACGGTATTTTACGGCGTTGTCGAGCAGGTTGCCGATGATCTGCTCGAGCGCGAGCCGGTCGCAGATCAGCGTCGGCACCTGCGAGGCGATCTCGATGCGGCCGCCATTCTCGGTGAGCTGGTGGGCGATGGTCTCGCTGGCGTTTCTCAGCAGCGCGTCGAGACTGAGCGTCTCGGGCTTGAGCGTTCGCCGTCCTTCGCGCGACAGCTTGAGGATGGCGTTGATGAGCCCGTCCATCTTGCGCGTCGACGAGCGGATGAACCCGAGGGCTTCCGGCACGTCCTCCTCCGCTGCGCGGCGGGCATCGACGAAGGAGGGGTCGACGATGTCTGGGGGCAGGGTGGCGACGAATTTCTGCAGATCGGCGATGCTGGCCTCGAGCTCGCTGGTGAAGCCCATGATGTTGACCAGCGGCGCCCGCAGATCATGCGTGACGATATAGGCGAACCTCTGGACCTCCTCGTTGGCGCGGGAAAGGTCGGCGGTGCGCTCCTTGATCCGTTCCTCGAGGCCCGCCGCCAGTTCCTTGAGTTCGGACTGGGCGGCCGTGAGCTCGCGGGTGTAGCGCACGATGGCCATCGACCCCGCCAGCGTGACCGCGAGGATGAACAGCCCGCCGCCGACCACCGTCCACCACAGCGTCTGGGCGCTGCCCCGCTGATCCGCAAGGCCGTCGTTGAGCCGGTCCTCGGCGGTGGTGACGAGCTTGGCGAAAATGGCGCGCGCCTCGTCCATCAGCTGCTTGCCGGCATCGCTGCGCACGATGGCCAGGGCGTCGTCGGTGCGGCCCGCATTCTTCAGGGCGATGGTTTCGCTCAACTCCGCGACCTTGCGGTCGATGATCGGCACGAGGCGCCCGACCTCCGCACGCGTGGCCGGATCCTGAAAGGCATCGGCGGCGGCCTCCAGCCGTTGCTCGCGCAGGGTGATCGCGGTCTTCGCCGCCTCGAACGGCGCCAGATAGGCATCGTCGCCGGTCAGCAGATAGCCGCGCTGTCCGGTTTCGGCGTCCTGCACGACGGTGAGGAGATCGACCGTCCGGCTGCGCAGCGTCCGCGCCTTCACGACCGCTTCCGTGTAGGCCTGCGTGCGGTTGACCAGCCAGATCGAGGTCCCGACGATGGCGACGAGCGCGACCATCCCGCAGGCCAGCAGGATGAGCGTCGCGCGAATGAAGGAGAGTCGGGAAATCGCCATTGTCCCTCCTGGACGGCTTCTTCCCCGCTACATCGCACGCCGGATGAGCCTCCGAAAGCGTTGAAATCCATCGAGGTGCCATGCCACCGCGGGGGGGGGGCGCGGTCGCGCGGTGCGCCCGGAGCGGCCTGCCGGCCGGCACCCGCCGTCCACCGCATTGCCCAAACGCGGGCGTCGCCCTAGTCTCGGGCGCCGTCCGCCAGCAATGGAACCGCCGGTCGGCCGCAGGGAAGGGTGCATGCCGGACAAGCTGGACACGTCTCGGCCTTCCGGGCGCGCGGTGGCCGCGCCCGCCGATCACGCCGACGAGGCGTGGATCGCGGTCATCCGGAAGATCGACGAGACCTATGCCGAGCTGGTCGCCCAGCAGGTCGCGCTCGAGCGCAAGAACGCCGAGCTCGAGGAGGCGCAGACCTTCATCGCCGGGCTGATGGCGTCCATGACGGACATTCTGATCGCCTGCGATCTGGCCGGTCGCATCGAGCAGGTGAATGTCGCCGCCGAACGCGTCTTCGACCGGCCGACCGGCGAACTCGCCCGCACCCATCTGGCCGAGCTGCTGGCGCCCGAATCGCCCACGCACTTCGATCATCTGCGCGGCGCCATCGAGCAGCGCACGCGGGTGAGCGACCGGGAACTGGTGTTCAACACCCGCGAGGGCCCGTTTCCGGTGTCCGCCAACGGCGCCGTGCGCTTCGATGCGCGGGGGCGCGCGGTCGGCCTCGTGCTGGTGTGCCGGCCGATCGGGGAGCTGCGCAAGGCCTATACCGATCTCGAGGCCGCCCATGAGCGGCTGAAGCAGACCCAGCAGCGCCTCGTCCATTCCGAGAAGATGGCCTCGCTGGGCCGTCTCGTCGCGGGCGTCGCGCACGAACTCAACAACCCGATCTCGTTCGTGTACGGCAACGCCCACACCTTGCGCCGCTACAGCGAGCGCCTCACCGCCTATGCCGAGGCCGCCTCGCGCGGTGTGGACGCGCGGGCGCTGATGAAGCTGCGCCAGGAGCTGAAGCTCGACACAACCCTCGCCAACATCAACGGCACGCTCGACGGGATGCTGGAGGGGGCCGAGCGCGTGCGCGACATCGTCGCCGACCTGCGCCGCTTCTCGGCGGACCGGCCCGAGGTGCGCGAGCGCGTCGACCTCGCCGCCCTGGTCCGCGCCGCGCTGGAATGGGTCGCGAAGGCGCAGGCGCGGGACATCGAGACGCACGTCGATGTGCCGGAAGGGCTGGTCACGATCGGCCATCCCGGCCATATCCACCAGGTGCTCATGAATCTCGTGCAGAACGCCGTGGACGCCATGGACGGCCAACCCGTCCGCCGGATCGAGATCACCGGCCGTGGCGGCGACGAGTTCGTGCTCGCGGTCCGCGACACCGGCCCCGGCATCGCGCCCGACATCGCCTCCCGCATCTTCGACCCCTTCTTCACCACCAAGCCGGTGGGCAAGGGCACCGGCCTCGGGCTCTCCATCAGCTACCGCATCGTGGAGGAGCATGGCGGCCGCCTCGAAGCGTCCAATCATCCCGATGGCGGCGCGGTGATGACGCTGCGCCTGCCGGCCGTGGCGGAGGTGTGATCCGATGAGCGATGCGGCAACGGCGCGGGCGGGCGGGTTCAACGTCCTGTGGATCCAGTCCGGGGGGTGCGGTGGCTGCACCATGTCGCTGCTCTGCGCCGAGGCGCCGGACCTCGTCGCGACGTTGGCGAGCGCCGATATCCGCCTGCTCTGGCACCCGACCCTCTCGGAAGAAACCGGGGCGGAGGCTCTCGTCCTGTTCGACCGCATCATCGCGGGCGACCTGCGCCTCGATGCGCTCTGCGTCGAGGGCGCCCTGCTGCGGGGCCCCAACAACACGGGGCGCTTCCATATCCTCGCCGGCACCGGTGTCCCGACCATCGACTGGGTCCGCCGGCTGGCGGCGCGGGCGCGGCACGTCGTTGCCGTGGGCACCTGCGCGGCCTATGGCGGCGTCACGGCGGCCGGCGTCAACCCCACGGACGCCTGCGGCCTCCAATATGACGGCCGGCGGCCGGGCGGCGCGCTCGGCGCCGAGTTCCGGGCGGCGGGCGGCCTGCCGGTGATCAATGTCGCGGGCTGCCCGACCCATCCCAACTGGATCACCGAGACGCTGATGCTGCTGGCCGCGGACCTGCTCGGTGCCGGCGACCTCGACGTCTATGGACGCCCGCGCTTCTACGCCGACCATCTCGTGCATCACGGCTGCCCGCGCAACGAATATTACGAATACAAGGCGAGCGCGGAGAAGCTGTCCGATCTCGGCTGCATGATGGAGCATCTCGGCTGTGTCGGCACGCAGGCGCACGCGGACTGCAACACCCGGCTGTGGAACGGCGAGGGCTCCTGCACCCGCGGCGGCTATGCCTGCATCAACTGCACGGCGCCCGAGTTCGAGGAGCCGGGCCATGCCTTCCTCGAGACCCCGAAGATCGCCGGCATCCCGGTCGGCCTGCCCACCGACATGCCCAAGGCCTGGTTCGTCGCGCTGTCCTCCCTCGCCAAGGCGGCGACGCCGGACCGGCTGCGGCGCAACGCGGTGAGCGATCACGTGGTGACGCCGCCGGCCGTGCGCGACCTCGGGCGGCGGTGACGGGCGTGGCGGAGCGCGAGGGTCAGGCCCGGCTGGTGGTCGGCCCGTTCAACCGGGTCGAGGGCGATCTTGAGGTCCGCCTCGATATCGCGGACGGCCGCGTCGACGCCGCTTTCGTGACCTCGCCGCTGTTCCGCGGCTTCGAGCGCATCCTCGAGGGGCGAGACCCCAACGACGCGCTGGTCATCGCGCCGCGCATCTGCGGCATCTGCTCGGTATCGCAGTCGCATGCGGCGGCGCTGGCGCTCGCCGGGGTGCAGGGGATCGCGCCGACGCGCAACGGCCGGATCGCCACCAACCTGCTGGTGGCGACCGAGAACGTCGCCGACCACCTCACCCATTTCCACGTCTTCTTTATGCCGGACTTCGCCCGCGCGGCCTATGCCGGCCGGCCATGGTTCGCGACGGCGCACGCCCGCTTCAAGGCGGGGCAGGGCACGTCGGTGCGGGCGGCGCTGGCGACGCGTGCCACGCTTCTGCACGTGCTGGGCCTGCTCGCCGGCCGCTGGCCGCACACGCTGGCGATCCAGCCGGGCGGCGTCACCCGCGGCGCCGACGCGCGCGACAAGATGCGGCTCGCGGCGACCCTCGGCGCCGTTCGCCAGGCGCTGGAAGAGCGGTTGTTCGGGGTGCCGCTGGAGCAGGTCGCCGGCCTGTCGGAGCCGGCCGAACTCGCCGCCCTGCGCGCCGGGCAGAGCGATCTGGCGCTGTTCCTCGCCATCGCCGAGGACCTCGCGCTTGAAAGGATGGGGCGGGCCTATGACCGCTATCTGAGCTATGGCGCCTATCCCGGCGAGAGCCGGCCGCTCTATGCGCGTGGAACCTTTGCGGTTGACGGCGTGTCCGGGCTCGACACCGGCGCCATCACCGAGGATCACACCAACGCCCGGATGGAGGGGCGCTGGCGCCCGCACCACCCGTTCGAGGGGTTCACCTTTCCCGATGCCGCCGACGAGACCGGCTACAGCTGGTGCAAGGCGCCCCGGCTCGACGGGCTGCCCTACGAGACCGGCGCGGTGGCGCGCCAGCTCGTCGATGGCCAGCCGCTGCTGCGCGCCATCGTCGCGGCGGGCGGGGGCAGCGTGTTCGCGCGGGTCGTCGCCCGCCTGGTCGAGACGGCGCGGACCCTCGTCGCCATGGAGCAGTGGGTGCGGGAACTGGAGCCGGGGGCGCCGTGGTGCGCCCGCGCGATTCCGGCCGGCGCCGGGCGGGCGGCCGGCCTCACCGAGGCGGCGCGCGGCGCGCTCGGCCATTGGCTGAGGGTCGAGAACGGCCGCATCGCCGGCTACCAGATCATCGCGCCGACCACCTGGAACTTCTCGCCGCGCGATGCCGCCGGCGTTCCGGGACCGCTGGAAGCGGCGCTGGTCGGCGCCCCTGTCCTGCGCGGCGAAACGACGCCGGTGGCGGTGCAGCACATCGTGCGCTCCTTCGATCCGTGCATGGTCTGCACGGTGCATTGAGCCGCGACGATGCCCGCCGAGGAAATCCGCGTGCGCGGGCTGGTGCAGGGGGTCGGCTTCCGCCCCTTCGTCTGGCGCCTCGCCCGCCGGCTCGATATCGCCGGTGAGGTGTCGAATGTCGGCGACGCGGTGCTGATCCGCGCGCGCGCCGGGTTGGAGACGCTCGATGCCTTTGCCGTTGCCCTCGACGCCGAGGCGCCGGCGCTCGCGCGCGTGCTGTCGGTCGAGCGCACGCCGATCCCCGACTTCGCGGCCGACGGTTTCGTCATTGCCGCCAGCGCGCCGGGCACCATCTCCGCCGGGGTCGTGCCGGACATGGCCACCTGTCCCGCCTGCCGCGCCGAGATCGACGATCCGGCCGCCCGCCGCCACCGCTACGCCTTCGCCAACTGCACCGAGTGCGGGCCGCGCTTCTCGATCGTCGAGGGCCTGCCCTACGATCGCGCCGCGACCACCATGCGCGGTTTCACGCTGTGCCGGGACTGCGCGCGCGACTATGGCGACCCGGCCGACCGCCGCTTCCACGCCCAGCCGATCGCCTGCCCCGTCTGCGGACCGCGGCTGACGCTCGAGGTCGCCGGTATCGAGGTAGCGAGCGATCCGCTGGAGGAGGCCGGGCGGCGGCTGGCGGCGGGCGCGATCCTCGCGATCAAGGGCATCGGCGGCTTCCACATCGCCTGCGACGCGACCTGTGAGGCCGCCATCGCCGAACTGCGCCGCCGCAAGCACCGCCCGGCCAAGCCGCTCGCCGTGATGGTGCGTGACCGGGCCATGCTGGACAGGCTGTGCGAGGTCGGACCGGCCGAGGCGGAGGCGCTGGGCCACCCGTCGGCGCCGATCCTTCTGGTGCGCAAGCGCGCGGATGCGGACCTCGCCCCCGCGCTGGCGCCCGGGCAGGACCGGCTTGGCGTCATGCTGCCCTACACGCCGCTGCATCACCTGCTGATGCAGGCGGTGGACCGGCCGCTGGTGATGACCAGCGGTAACCGGTCGGGTGAGCCGCAGGTGTTCCGCGACGCGGAGGCGCGCGAACGCCTTGCCGGCATCGTCGACGGTGTCCTTGTCCATGACCGGCCGATCGCCCGGCGGCTCGACGACAGCGTGGCGCGGGTCGCCGCCGGCCGGCTGCGGATCCTGCGCCGGGGGCGGGGTCTCGCCCCGGCGCCGCGCGAGCTGCCGCCCGGCTTTGCCGATGCGCCGGCCGTGCTGGCGCTTGGAGGCGAGCTGAAAAGCGCCATCTGCCTCACCATGAGCGGGCGGGCGCTGCTCTCCCAGCATCTCGGCGATCTCGACGAACTGGCGACGCAGGACGCCTTCGCCACCGCCATCGCCGACTGCACCGCCCTGTTCGACCACAATGCGGAAGCGGTCGCGATCGACCGGCATCTGGACTACCGCGCCAGCCGGCTCGGCGCCGCGCTGGCCGCCGAGCGCGGGCTGACGCTGGTCGAGGTCCAGCATCACCACGCCCACATCGCCGCCGCCATGGCAGAGAACGGCTGGGCGCGCGAGGCCGGCCCGGTGATCGGGATCGCCCTCGACGGGCTCGGCCTCGGCGACGACGGCACGGCCTGGGGCGCCGAAATCCTGCTGTGCGATTATGCCGGCAGCCGGCGGCTGGCAGGCCTCAAGCCGATCCCGTTGGCAGGCGGCGATGCCGCGAGCCGCGAGCCCTGGCGGGTGCTGCTCGCCCATCTCGACGCGGCGCTGCCGGCGGCGGACGTGCCGGCGCATTTGTTCGAGGGCCTCCCGGCGGCCACGCTCCGGGCGATGATCGCGGGCGGTATCAATGCGCCGCTCGCCAGCTCCGCCGGCCGGCTGTTCGACGCGATGGCGGCGCTGCTCGGCTGCGCGCCCCGCCGCCTGTCCTTCGAGGGCGAGGCGGCGATGGCGCTGGAGGCGCTGGCGGGGCGGGGGAGGGACGACGCGTCGGCCTATCCGTTCGCGATCCGGACGGACCGGGACCCCCTCGTCATCGATCCCGCCCCGATGTGGCGGGCGGCGCTGGCGGACCGCGCGGCCGGGCACCCGCCGGCGGCGATCGCGCGGCACTTCCACGCCGGCCTCGCCGATGCCTTCGCCGACCTCGCGGCCGATCTCGCCCGCCGCCACCGCGTCGAAGCGGTCGCGCTCTCCGGCGGCGTCATCCAGAACGCCCTGCTGCTCGAACGCCTGGTCGGACGGCTGGAGCGGCGGCGCTGCCGCGCGCTGGTCCCCGCCGAGGTGCCGGCCAATGATGGCGGCCTCGCCTTCGGGCAGGCCGTCATCGCCGCGGCCCGGCTGATCGGGCGGTAAGCGGCTTTCCGCTCGGAGCGGAAAGCGGTCTTCCGGCTTCCGCGGGGCTCGCGCGGCGTCGAGATATAAATATCTGTAATCAAATAGCTTTATGCTGTGGCACGGTGGTTGCTGCTGTCTCTCCGACCGGGAATGCCTCGACGCCCCGGCGCAACAATCGGAGGGACCGCCGCATGGCCGGGCTTGAGACGTTCTACGAGGTGATGCGACGCCAGGGCATCACCCGCCGCTCGTTCCTGAAATACTGTTCGCTCACCGCCGCCGCGCTCGGCCTCGGCCCGGAGTTCGTGCCGCAGATCGCCCATGCCATGGAGACCAAGCCGCGCACGCCGGTGCTGTGGCTGCATGGGCTGGAATGCACCTGCTGCTCGGAGAGCTTCATCCGCTCGGCCCATCCCCTCGCCAAGGATGTCGTGCTGTCGATGATCTCGCTCGACTATGACGACACGCTGATGGCCTCCGCCGGCCACCAGGCCGAGGCGATCCTCCATGAGGTGATGGAGAAGTATAAGGGCAACTACATCCTCGCCGTGGAGGGCAATCCCCCGCTGAACGAGGACGGCATGTTCTGCATCATCGGCGGCAAGCCCTTCCTCGACCAGCTGAAGATGGTGGCGAAGGACGCCAAGGCGGTGATCTCCTGGGGCTCCTGCGCCTCGCATGGCTGCGTGCAGGCGGCGCGCCCCAACCCGACCCGCGCCACCCCGGTGCACGAGGTCATCACCGACAAGCCGATCATCAAGGTGCCGGGCTGCCCGCCCATCGCCGAGGTGATGACCGGCGTCATCACCTACATGCTCACCTTCGACCGCATCCCCGAGCTCGACCGGCAGGGGCGGCCGAAGATGTTCTATTCCCAGCGCATCCACGACAAGTGCTACCGCCGCCCGCATTTCGACGCCGGCCAGTTCGTCGAGGCGTTCGACGACGAGGGCGCGCGCCGGGGCTACTGCCTCTACAAGGTCGGCTGCAAGGGCCCGACCACCTACAACGCCTGCTCCACCACCCGCTGGAATGACGGCGTCTCCTTCCCGATCCAGTCCGGCCACGGCTGCATCGGCTGCTCCGAGGACGGGTTCTGGGACAAGGGCTCCTGGTATGCCCGGCTCACCGATCTGCACGGGGTCGGCTTCGGCATCGAATCCAACGCCGACCGGGTCGGCATGGCCGCGGCCGGCGTCGTCGGCGGCGCGGTCGCGGTTCATGCCGCGGTGAGCGCGCTCAAGCGCGCCCGGCACCAGGGCGGCGATCTTCAGGACAAGGCCGGCAATGGCCACACGGGAGGAGCGGCATGACCATCCAGACGCCGAACGGCTTCAGCCTGGACACCTCCGGCAAGCGCATCGTGGTCGATCCGGTCACCCGCATCGAAGGCCATATGCGCTGCGAGGTGAATGTCGACGCCAACAACGTCATCCGCAACGCGGTCTCCACCGGCACCATGTGGCGCGGGCTCGAAGTCATCCTGAAGGGCCGCGACCCGCGCGACGCCTGGGCCTTCGTCGAGCGCATCTGCGGCGTCTGCACCGGCTGCCACGCGCTCGCCTCGGTGCGCGCCGTGGAAGACGCGCTCGACATCAAGATCCCCTACAACGCCCACCTGATCCGCGAGATCATGGCCAAGGTGCTGCAGTGGCACGACCATGTCGTGCACTTCTACCACCTGCACGCGCTCGACTGGGTCAACCCGGTCAACGCGCTGAAAGCCGATCCCAAAGCGACCTCGCAGCTGCAGCAGATGGTCGGGCCGGACCACCCCATGTCCAGCCCCGGCTATTTCCGCGACATCCAGAACCGGCTGAAGAAGTTCGTCGAGAGCGGCCAGCTCGGCATCTTCAAGAACGGCTACTGGGACAACCCCGCCTACAAGCTGCCGCCCGAGGCGGATCTGATGGCGGTGACGCATTATCTGGAGGCGCTCGATTTCCAGAAGGAGATCGTCAAGGTCCACACCATCTTCGGCGGCAAGAACCCGCACCCGAACTACATGGTCGGCGGCGTGCCCTGCGCCATCAACATGGAGGGCGACATGGCGGCCGGCGCGCCGCTCAACATGGAGCGCCTCAACTTCGTCCACCAGCGGCTGATCGAGGCGTTCGAGTTCTCGAAGAACGTCTATGTGCCCGACGTCATCGCCATCGCCTCCTTCTACAAAGACTGGCTCTATGGCGGCGGCCTCTCCGCCACCAACGTCATGGACTATGGCGACTACGAGCTGGTGCCGGGCGACAAGAAGACCGACCAGCTGCCCGGCGGCGTGATCCTCAACGGCAACTGGGACGAGATCCACCCGATCGATCCGCGCGACCCGGACCAGGTGCAGGAGTTCGTCGCCCACAGCTGGTACAGCTATGGCGACGAGACCAAGGGGCTGCACCCCTGGGACGGCGTCACCCAGCCGAAATTCGAGCTCGGCCCCAATTTCAAGGGCACCAAGACGGATATCCGCGAGCTCGACGAGAGCGCGAAATATTCGTGGATCAAGGCGCCGCGCTGGCGCGGCAACGCGGTCGAGGTCGGCCCGCTCTCGCGTTACATCCTCGCCTGGGGCCACAACGTCACCTATGTGAAGGATCAGGTGACCGACGCGGTCGGCCGGTTCAACGCGCTGGCCGGTACCAATCTCACGCCGAAGCAGGCGCTGCCCTCCACCATCGGCCGCACGCTGGCGCGGGCGCTGGAGGCGCATTACTGCGCCAAGATGATGCTGGAGGATTTCGAGCGGCTGATCGGCAACATCAAGGCCGGCGACCGCTCGACCGCCAATGTCGAGAAGTGGGATCCCGCGACCTGGCCGAAGGAGGCCAAGGGCGTCGGCACGGTGGCCGCCCCGCGCGGGGGCAATGCCCACTGGATCCGCATCAAGGACGGGCGGATCGAGAACTACCAGTGCGTCGTGCCGACCACCTGGAACGGCGGCCCGCGCGATCCCAAGGGCAATATCGGCGCCTTCGAGGCCTCGCTGATGAACACGCCGATGGAGCGGCCCGAGGAGCCGGTCGAGATCCTGCGCACGCTGCACTCGTTCGATCCGTGCCTCGCCTGCTCGACCCATGTCATCTCGCCCGACGGGGACGAGATGGCCCGCGTCACCGTGCGCTGAGGGAGGCGGCGATGAGCAGCATCGATCCCGCCGTCTCCGCTCCCGTCCACGCCCCGCCGGCATCGCCCGTTGCCGGCGAGACGGTCGGGCGGGTGAGCGCGGTCTATGTCTACGAGGCGCCGGTGCGGCTGTGGCACTGGACCAACGCCGCGGCGATCACCGTGCTGGCGCTGACCGGCTACCTGATCGGCTCGCCGCTGCCGACCATGACCGGCGAGGCCAGCCAGCATTACGTGATGGGCACCATCCGCTTCCTGCATTTCGCCGCCGGCTACATCTTCGCCGTCGGCTTCCTGTTCCGCATCTACTGGGCGTTCGTGGGCAACCACCATGCCCGCCAGCTCTTCGTGCTGCCGTTCTGGCGCCGCTCCTACTGGGTCGGCCTGTTCGAGGAGGCGCGCTGGTATCTCTTCCTCGAGGCGCGGCCGAAAAAATATGTCGGCCACAACCCGCTGGCCCAGTTCGCCATGTTCTGGGCGATCGGGGTGGGATCGGTGTTCATGATCGTCACCGGCTTCGCGCTCTATTCGGAGGGCGCCGGGCCGGGCAGCTGGCAGGACAAGCTGTTCGGCTGGGTCATCCCGCTGCTGGGCGGCAGCCTCGACGTCCACACCTGGCACCATCTGGGCATGTGGGTGATCGTGCTGTTCGTGATCGTGCATGTCTACGCGGCGATCCGCGAGGACATCATGTCCCGTCAGTCCATCGTCTCGACGATGATCTCCGGGGTCCGCACCTTCAAGGACGACGATCCCGACTGACATCCAATCCCGGCCTCCCGGGATCCGCCGTGTGGGGACACGGTCGGTATTGGGGCGCGGCTTCGGCTGCGCCCCATTTTTCTTTGGACGTCATCTTTCCGATTTTGGGTAGAGTGGAAAGAAAGTGTCCATCCGGCGAGTGCGCGTCGCAACCCTGAAATTTGAATAATCCATATTTTTCAGTATATTGATGCTGCCGATGCGGGTTGGCACGCGACTTGAAATGGAAGCATGTGAAAGAAGCGGCGGCAGACCGCTTTACGTCAAGGGCCAGGAAATCCGCTCGGGGAGACGTCGCGCATGGACGACGAACGCATACTCGTGCTCGGCATCGGCAACATACTCTGGGCCGACGAGGGCTTCGGCGTCCGCGTCGTCGAGGCGCTCGACGCGCGCTATCGCTTTCCCGATCGCGTCGACCTGCTCGATGGCGGCACCCAGGGGCTCTATCTGCTGCCCTATATCGAGGATGCCGCGGCGGTCATCATCGTCGACGCCATCGATTACGGCCTGCCGCCGGCGACCTTGAAGGTGCTGCGCGACGACGAGGTGCCGGCCGTGCTGGGCACCCGCAAGGTCAGCCTGCACCAGACCGGCTTCCAGGAAATCCTCGCCCTGCTGCAGCTGCGCGGGCGCGCGCCGCGCCGGCTGCGCCTCGTCGGCGTGCAGCCCGAGCGGCTCGACGACTATGGCGGGGGCCTCACCCCGGCGGTCGCGGCGCGCATCGAGCCGGCGATCGCCAAGGTGCTGGACCTGCTCGCCGACGAATTCGGCATCGCCGCCGAGCCGCGGAACTCGCTCGCGGACTTCACGCCGCCGGCGATCTCGCGCGAGGCCTATGAGCAGGGCCGCCCCGGCACCGACGACGCCTGCCGTATCGGCGATGCCCGCGTGCTGGCCGGCTGGCATCGGGGGTAGGGGCCATGTGTCTCGGCATTCCCATGCGGATCGAGGCGATCGAGGGCTGGATCGGCACCTGCCGCGACGGCGAGGCCCGCCACGCGATCGACCTGGCCCTGCTGCCCGAGGCGCGGGTCGGCGACCATGTCCTCACCTTCCTCGGCGCCGGCCGCCGCCTGCTGGACGCCGAGGAGGCCCGGCAGATCGCGCAGGCGCTCGCGGCGGTCGCCGCCGTCATGCGCGGCGAGACCGCCGGCATCGATGCCGCCTTCGCCGATCTCGTCGGCCGTGAACCGGAGCTGCCGCCGCATCTCGCCGCCCAGCGGGCCCTCGACCCGGAGGACATCACGCCGTGACCCATACCCTCGCCGACCATTCCGGACCCGCTCCGGCCAACCCCGCCCGCCCCGACACCGTCCACCCGCTGGTGGGGCGGCTCATCGACGCTCTCGGCTATGCCTGGATCGACGCCGAGCCGCTGCCCGACTGGACGGCCGGAGCCCGGCTGCTGCTGCTGCCCGCCCATGGCCGCCCGCATGACGAAACGCCGGATCTCGCCGTGGTGCTGCCCGAGCTGGTGGCGGCGCTGCGGGCGGATGGCGGCGCGGTGGCGGGGCCGGCCTGCGAGCGCGCCTTGCGCGAGCGTCTCGGCGGCATCGCCCTTCCGGCCATCGTCGTGCTGCGCGGGCGCGAGCCGGTCGGCTCGCTGTCGCGCATGCGCGACTGGGACGAGTTTCTCGAGCGGCTCGCCCCGCTCGTCGCCCTCGCGCGGGAGGCATCCGCTCCGCCCGTCGCTGTTTCGATCAATTCGTGAGGCACCCCATGGCATCGCTGCCCTATGCGACGGTCCCGCCCATCGGCTACGGCCCCGGCAGCCAGCCGGAGGGCGAGGACGGCCTGGCCTACCTGCCGATGCCCTCGGGCATGCGGACCTACGAGCCGCATCTGCCGCAGATCGAGGATGTCGAGCGCGCCCGCCCGGCGCTGGCGGCGCTGGAGGCGATCGCCGCGGCGCTCGCCAGCTGGAGCCCCAACGGCTCGACCACCATCGCGCTCGACGGGCTCGACGCCGCCGGGCGGGCGCTGGTCGACGAGACGCTCGGCGAGGGCGAGGTCTCGGTGCGGGTCGAGACGCCCGGCGGGCATGTGGAAATCCAGGAAGCGACGCTGGCGGGGGTCTGGCGGGTGCGCAGCCTCGCCGCCCGGCCGGGCAGCGCGGCGCCGGCCAGCACGGAGCGGGTGGAGGTCGCGGCTTTCCCGCGCGGCGCCATCCTGCGCGCCTTTCCCCGCGAATGGCCGGTGGATGCGGGCTATGCGACGGCCCAGCGCCCCGGCGTGATCAACGCCCCCGCCATACTCGCCGAAGTCGCCCACAAGAGCCGCAACCGCCGCCCGGGCGCGGCGCCCTATGTCCTCAACCTCACCTTGCTGCCCGTCACGCCGGAAGACCTCCTCGCCATCGAGGCCGGGCTGGGGCAGGGCGGTGTGGTCATCCTCTCCCGTGGCTACGGCAATTGCCGGATCGACGCGACCGCGACGCGCGATGTCTGGCGGGTGCGCTACTTCAATTCCGCCGACGCGCTGATCCTCGACACGATCGAGATCGTCGACGTGCCGATGGTGGCCTGCGCGGCGCCGGAGGACATTGCCGATTCCGCCGCCCGTCTGGCCGACATCCTCGACGTCGTGCGCGGAGGGTAGCGGCCATGTCCTTTCCACGCTTCGAGGGTTCCTTCCTGGGCGACGAGACCCGGCTGCACCCGGCCGCCCTGCTGGAATGCAAGATCTGCTGGCACGTCTACGATCCGACGGAGGGATGCGACTACTGGCAGGTGCCGCCGGGAACGCCGTTCACGGCACTGCCCGATCACTGGCGCTGCCCGCGCTGCGACGGCGCCCGCGACCAGTTCATGGTCATCGGCGAGACCTCGCCCGCCCTGCCGCCCGCGATCGCCGCCGCGCCGGCGCCGGTGCGCGTCGATCCGCTGCCCGCCCTTGCGGCCGCGGCGGCGGCGCGCTTCGAGGCGACGTTCCGCGAGATCCATGTCGGCCAGATGCGCGGCGTCCCGCTCGTCAACGAGACGCTGGAGGTGCGCTCGATCGGCTTTCGGCCCTGGCAGGGACGGGTGATCGGCATCGTGCTGACGCCGTGGTTCATGAACATCGTGCTGGTGCCGGGGCCGGACGAGGACTGGAGCGGGCTGGTGCCGGGCGGACGCGAACTCTTGGATTTCCCGTCAGGGGAATACGAGTTCATCGCCGCCAACCGCCCGGAGACCGGCCCCTACAAGGCCTGCTCGCTGTTCTCCCCCATGTTCGATTTCTCCTCCATGCTGCAGGCGGAGGAGACGGCGCGCGCGGCCATTGCCGCGCTGTTCGATGCGGCGATCCGTGACGACGAGGCGGAGCCGGACGCCCCGCCGCAGGGGCCGGCCCCTGCCGTCGGCGGCACCCGGCGGATGGAGCCGAGCCGGCGCGCCCTCATCTTCGGCGGCCTGCCGGCGACGACAGGGAGCGCGGGCGCATGAGCCTCGGCGCGCTCGACATCACCCTCGCGGCGCGCGGACCGGCGCCGCGCTGGCATTTCGCGCCGGTCGCCGGGCCGGATGTGGAGCGTCACCTCGTCGGGCGCACGGCGGGGGAGGCGGCACAGATGCTGCCGCGTATCTTCAATCTCTGCGCCGCCGCCCACGCCGGTGCGGCGCACGCGGCCCTCGGCCTGCCGGCCAGCGCCGTGGACGCCGCCCGGCGTGAGGCCGCCGCGCGGGAGGAATGCCGGCGCGACCATGCGCGGGCGGTGCTGGCGGAATGGCCCGCCCTGGTCGGCGGCGCGCTGGACCGGGACGGGCTGCGCCTGCTCGCAGCGCCGGATCGTGCGGCGCTGCGCCACCACCTGCTCGGCGCCGACCTCGATCTCGCCGGCGCGACGCCGGCCACGCTGGAGGCGTGGCTGGTGCGCGGCGCCAGCCCGGTCGCGCGCCTCCTGCGGCGGATCCGGCAGCAGGTGCGGCCGGAATGGGGGCGCGTCGACCTCGATCAACCGGATGCGGACGACATCGTCGCGACGCTGGAGACGGGTGCGCCGGGGGCCGCGCGCGAAACCACCGCCCTCGACCGCTGGCGGCAGGCGCCGCTGATCGGCGCGCTCCGCGCGGGCGAGGGGACGAGCCTGTTCGTGCGGCTGCTGGCGCGCCTGCTCGAGCTGGTCGCCGGCCTCGACGACGGCGACCCGCCGCCGCCGCTGCCGCCCGGCCTTCCACCCGGCATCGGCCTCGCCCGCGCGGCGCGCGGCCTGCTGGCGCACCGGGCCTGCCTGCGCGAGGGGAGGGTGTTCGATTACCGCATCGTCCCGCCGAGCGCGTGGAACCTCGCGCCCGGCGGGCTGCTGGCGCGCATGCTCGCCGCCTTGCCGCTGGGCGCGCAGACGCCGATGCTGGCCCGCATCGCGCTGGCGGGCGTCAATCCCTGTGTGCCCGTGCGGCTGCGGTTCGAGGCGCGGGAGGGCGTCTGCCATGCATGAGATGGCCTTGTGCGAGAGCCTGCTCGCGTCGCTGCGGGATGCCGCCCGCGACCACGGCTTCACCCGCGTGACGCGGGTGCGTCTCGCCGTCGGCAGCTTCGCCGGGGTCGAGGTCGAGGCGCTGCGCTTCGGCTTCGACGTCGTCATGCGCGACTCGCTTGCGGAGGGCGCGGAGCTGGTGGTGATCGACGAGCCCGGCACGGCCTGGTGCTTCGGCTGTTCGGAGACGGTGCCGCTGGCAAGCCGTCTCGACGCCTGCCCCCGCTGCGGCGGCGAGCGGCTGCGGCCCAACGGCGGAACCGATATGCGGATCAAGGACCTGGAGGTGGTGTGATGTGCGTGACCTGTGGCTGCGGCCCCGACCAAGTCGCGATCTCGGACGCCCAGGGCGGCGCCCGCCCGGCCGACAAGCCGGATCACGCGCACGATCACGCCCACCATCACGCCCATGGCGGGCACCATCACGGCGCCCATCATCATCACGATCACGCCGATGCCGCGGGCGCGCATGACCACGACCACGGCCACGACCACTCCCACGGGCGCGCCCACGACCACTCCCATGGCGAGCAGCGGCTGCTGGAGCTCGAAGACCGCATCCTCGCCAAGAACGATGCCTATGCCGCCCGCAACCGCCAGCGCCTCGCCGCCGGCGGCATCTTCGCCGTGAACCTGCTTGCCGCGCCCGGTGCCGGCAAGACCACGCTGCTGGTCGAGACGCTGAAGGCGCTCGGCGCCCGCGTGCCCGCGGCGGTGATCGAGGGCGACCAGCAGACCCAGAACGACGCCGATCGCATCCGCGCCACCGGCACGCCGGCGGTGCAGATCAACACCGGCAAGGGCTGCCATCTCGACGCGCACATGGTCGGCCACGCGCTGGAGCAACTGCCGCTGCCGCCGGGCGGGCTGCTGTTCATCGAGAATGTCGGCAACCTCGTCTGTCCCGCCGCCTTCGATCTCGGCGAGACCCGCCGCGTCACCCTCATCTCGGTGACCGAGGGCGAGGACAAGCCGCTCAAATACCCCAACATCTTCGAGACCGCCGACCTCGTCGTGCTGACCAAGGTCGACCTTCTGCCCCATCTCGACGTGGATGTGGCGGCGATCGAGCGAAACATCGCGCGCATCAACCCGGCCGCGTCCATCCTGCACAGCTCGGCGCGCGGCCTGCCCGGCCTCGCCGCCTGGCTGGGCTGGCTCGGCGAGGAGCGGCGCCGGCAGATCGACGCGCTGGCGCAGGAAACCGAGCGCCGGGCCCGCGCCCTGCGCGCCAGCGCGGAACTGGTGCCGTGAGCACGTCGCAGGCCGGCATATTGGTGGTGGACGACGAGCCCCGCTCGGTCGAGGTGATGGCGCGCGTGCTCGCCGAGGACTTCGAGGTGTTCACCGCGCTGACCGCCGCCGAAGCCTTGCGCATCCTCGAGAACGAGTGGATCCAGGCGATCTTCTGCGACCAGCGGATGCCGGAGCGCTCCGGCGTCGATCTGCTCACCGAGGTCCGCACGCGCTGGCCCGATGTCGTGCGCATCATCGTCACCGGCTACACCGACCCGGCCGACATGATCGGCGCCATCAACGAAGCCGGCATCCACCAGTTCATCACCAAGCCCTGGCACCCCGATCAGCTGACGCTGGCGGCGCAGGGCGCGGCACGGCTGTACCAGCTCCAGCGCGATTACGAACGCCTCTCGCTGGAACTCAAGCTGGTGGCGCCGGCGGCGCAGGCGCGTGTCGTCGAGCAGCAGGAGAGGGTGGCGAGCAATTTCCATTTCGACGCGCTGCTGCGCACCCCGGGCAGCCCGCTGAACGAGGTGTGCCGGCGCGCCGCCCAGGTCGCGGCCTTCGATGTCCCCGTGCTCATCCTCGGCGAGACCGGTACCGGCAAGGAACTGCTCTCGCGCGCGATCCACTACGCGAGCCTGCGCTCGGATCGCCCCTTCTTCGCCGTGAATTGCGGGGCGATCCCGGACGAACTGCTCGAATCCGAACTGTTCGGCCACAAGAAGGGCTCCTTCACCGGCGCCCACACCAACCGCATCGGGCTGCTCGACCAGGCCGACGGCGGCACCGTCCTGCTCGACGAGATCGGCGACGTCTCCCCCGCCTTCCAGGTCAAGCTGTTGCGCTTCCTGCAGGAAGGTGAAATCCGCCCGGTGGGTTCGAACGAGGTGAAGCGGGTGGATGTGAGGGTGATCGCCGCCACCCATCGCGCGCTCGCCGCCGAAGCGTCGGCCGGGCGCTTCCGCGAGGATCTCTACTACCGCCTCGCCGGGCTGACGCTCACCCTGCCGCCCCTGCGCGAGCGGCGCGGCGATCTGCGGGTGCTGGCGTTGCTGCTGCTCGACCAGCTCTGCGCCACCCACGGCAAGCGCGTGAAGGGCTTCACCGAGGAGGCGCTCGCCTGCATCGAGGCCTATGGCTGGCCGGGCAATGTGCGCGAACTCCAGAACGAGGTGACGCGCATGCTGGTGCTCGCGCCCGGCGAGCTGCTGGGCGCCGACCTCTTGTCCCCGCATGTGGTGCAGGGCGCCGCCGCGTCGGCCAAGGTCGTCGCGCTCGACGCCAATATCCGCGAGGCCGGACCGCTGCGCGACCGGGTCGAGCGGCTGGAGGCCGTGATCCTGATGGAAACGCTGGTGCGCTGCCGCTGGAACAAGAGCCGCGCGGCCGAGGAACTGGGCCTGTCCCGCGTCGGGCTGCGGGCCAAGCTCGAACGCTACGGCATCGCCCGAGACGCCCCCTTCGGGCAGAGCCACTAGGGAGAACCGATATGTGCCTTGGCATTCCCGGCCGCATCGTCGCCATCGTCGACGAGCCGGCCATGCTGGCCACGGTCGATGTCGGCGGCGTGCGCCGCACCGTCGACGTGGTCTGCGTCGCCGCGCCCGATCGCCCGCTCTCCGACCTGCTCGACGCCTGGGTGATCGTCCATGTCGGCTTCGCCATGAGCGTCATCGACGAGGAGGAGGCCGCCGCGACGCTGAAGGTGCTCGCCGAGATCGGCGAGGCCGAGGCCGAGATGGAGGCGATCCGCCTCGGCAGCGTCGAGATGGAAGCCCCGCCGGCCGCGGCGGGATTGGCCGGGAGGGCCCTGTGATGCGCTACGTCGACGAGTTCCGCGACCCCGCCCTGGCCCGCGCGCTGATCCGCGAGATCGAGACGCTGGCCGCGCGGATGGAGCGTGGCCGCGATCGCCCCTTCGCGGTCATGGAGGTCTGCGGCGGCCACACCCATGCGATCTTCCGCTACGGGCTGGAGGGGCTGCTGCCCGACATGATCGAGTTCGTGCACGGGCCGGGCTGCCCGGTCTGCGTGCTGCCGATGGGGCGTGTCGACGACTGCGTCGCCATCGCCGAGCATCCGGAGGTGATCTTCGCCACCTTCGGGGATGCCATGCGCGTGCCCGGCTCGCGCAAGAGCCTGCTCACCGCCAAGGCCGAAGGGGCGGATGTGCGCTCGGTCTATTCGCCGCTCGACGCGCTCGAACTGGCGCGGCGCAACCCGGATCGGGAGGTGGTGTTCTTCGGGCTCGGCTTCGAGACCACCATGCCCTCCACCGCGCTCACCGTGCTGCGCGCCGCGCGCGAGGGGGTGGCCAACTTCTCGCTGTTCTGCAACCACATCACCATCATCCCGACGCTGCGGGCGCTGCTGGAGACGCCGGATCTGGGCATTGACGGGTTCATCGGGCCGGGCCACGTCTCCATGGTCATCGGCACCGAGCCCTATCGCTTCATCGCCGAGGAGTTCGGCAAGCCGTTGGTGGTCGCCGGCTTCGAGCCGCTCGACCTGCTGCAATCACTGCTGCTGGTGCTGCGCCAGCTTGACGAGGGCCGCGCGCGCATCGAGAACCAGTACGCCCGCGTGGTGCCCGATACCGGCAACCCGCAGGCGATGGCGGCGGTGGCGCGCGTCTATGAGGAGCGCCCGGCCTTCGAATGGCGCGGCCTCGGCTCGATCGAGCGCTCCGGCGTGAGGCTGCGCGAGGCCTATGCCTCGTTCGACGCCGAGCGCCGCTTCGCCGTCCGCGAGGCCAGCGTGCCCGATCCCGATGCCTGCCGCTGCGGCGAGGTGCTCACCGGCAAGATCAAGCCCTGGGCCTGCCCGATGTTCGGCACCGCCTGCACGCCGGAAGTGCCGCTCGGGGCGCTGATGGTGTCGTCGGAGGGCTCCTGCGCCGCCTATTACCAGTATGGTGGCATGCGCCAGCCCAGCCTGGAGGGCGCGGCATGACATCCCACGTTGCCCCGCCGCGCCGGCTGCGGCGTACCCTGCCGGCCATGGTCACGCTCGCCCACGGGGGCGGCGGCAGCGCCATGCGCGATCTCATCGAGGAGGTGTTCGTCGCCGCCTTCACCGAGGGCGGCGGACCGCTCGAGGATCAGGCGCGGTTCGACCTCGCGACGCTGGCGCGGTCCGGCGACCGGCTCGCCTTCACCACCGACGGTTTCGTGGTCGACCCGCTGTTCTTCCCCGGCGGCGACATCGGCAAGCTGGCCGTCTGCGGCACCATCAACGACCTCGCCGTGGGCGGGGCGCGGCCGGTGGCGCTATCCTGCGCGGTGATCATCGAAGAGGGATTGCCGGTCGACGTGCTGCGCCGGGTCGCGGCCTCGATGGCGGCGACCGCGCGCGCGGCCGGCGTCGCCATCGTCACCGGCGACACCAAGGTCGTCGCCCGCGGCGCCTGCGACAAGCTCTTCGTCACCACCACCGGCATCGGCGTGGTCCGCGCCGGCCGCGACATCGGCATCGGCCGCGCCCGGCCCGGCGACGTCGTCCTCGTCAACGGCATGCTCGGCGACCATGGCGCGGCGATCCTGAACGCGCGCGGCGACCTCGCGCTGGAGACGACCGTCGAGAGCGACTGCGCGCCGCTCGACGGGCTGGTCGAGGCGCTCGTCGCCGCCGCGCCCGGCGTGCGCAGCCTGCGCGATGCCACGCGCGGTGGCGTCGCCTCCGTGCTCAACGAACTGGCGGAGGCGAGCGCCGTCGGCGTGCGGGTGCGCGAACTCGACACGCCGGTGCGCCCGGATGTGCGCGGTTTCTGCGAGATACTGGGCCTCGACCCGCTCTATCTCGCCAACGAGGGCAAGCTGGTCGCCGTCGTCCCGCCCGCCGAGGCGGACGCGGCGCTGGCGGCTCTGCGCGCGCATCCGCTCGGCCGCGATGCGGTGATCATCGGCGAGATCACCGACCGCCGGCCGGGGCGGGTGGTGATGGAGACGCGCTTCGGCGGCGAGCGCATCGTCGACATGCTGGTCGGCGACCAGCTGCCCCGCATCTGCTGACCCCCCGACGCGCGGAACGCGGTGCCGGCGCGGTCCGGCGCCGCCTCCTTCATCGCTCACGCCACCGGACGATGCCGATGCCCGCTGCGGATGCCGCCCTCACCATCGGAGAGATCCTGCAGTCGGTCGGCTCGCCGGTCGTCGAGGTCGCCTGCGACGAGCCGATCGACTCGCTCGCCCGGCTGATGACCTTCGCCGGGCTGCCGGCGGTGCTGCTCGTACGCCCCTGCGGCACGCCCGAGCGGATCCTGTCCGTCCGCGACGTCGCGCTCGCGCTGGTCGACACGGGGGCGGGTGCGCGCCGGCCGCTCCGGCGCTGCGGCCCGGAGGAATGCTTCTTCCGCGTCGCCCGCAGCATCCTGGACGAGGATCAGGCGGCCGTTCTGGTCGAGCGCGGGCGCGACCGGCTGGCGCTGGTCACGGTCGACGATCTCGCCGACTATCTGCGGCTGCGGGACGATCGTTCCGGCCGGCGGGTCGGCTGAGCCGTCCGCCGCTCCGCGTCACGACGCGGCGAGGGGGGTGCCGTTCCGTCGGAGAGCCACCGCCTCGTCGAGCAGCCACGACCGGAAGGCCTGCACCCGCGGATCGTCCATCCGGGATTCGTGGATGAGGAGGTAATACTCGCCCGCGCTCGCGATCTCGCTCGCATAGGGCACGCACAGGCCGCGCGCGGCCTCGTCCTGCGTCAGCAATATGTCGGGGATCAGCGCGATGCCGCGCCCCTGCCGCGCCGCATCCAGCGCCATGAAGAAATGGCCGAACTGCAGGTGCGGATCGCCTTCCGTATCGTACCGCACGCCGTTGGCGCGCAGCCAGTCCGGCCACGCATAGCGCCGCGTCGTGGTGTGGATCAGCGGATAGGCGAGCAGGTCGGCGGCCTCGCGCAGTTCGCTCCCCAGCAGCGCCGGTGCGCAGACCGGGACGAGCCGGTCGGCGAACAGTTCGTCGGCGTGCACGCCGTCCCAGCGGGTGACCATCGGCAGCTCGATGCGCGGCTGCGTCCGCTCGTAGCGGCGACCCGGCAGGCGACCGACCCGGATGGCGATGTCCGCGTCATGGGCGAGCAGGTCCGCCGCCTCGATCGAGGAGACGATGCGCGCCTCGATCTCCGGGTGGCGGGCCACCAGCAGATGCAGCCGCGGCATCAGCCAGACCGTGGCGATGGTCGGCAGCGCGCTGATGGTGATGGCCGGGTCGCTGCGCCGGCGGACCAGCCGCTGGGCCGCCCGTTCGAGCTCGTCGAACACCCCCTCGACCACGCGGAAGAACTGCTCGCCCTCGGGGGTGAGCTCGATCCGGCGGGTGTGGCGGACGAACAGCTCCTGGCCCAGCTCGGTCTCGAGCTCCTTCACCTGCCGGCTGACGGCGCCCTGGGTGAGATGCAGCTCTCCCGCCGCCAGCGTGAAGGAGAGGTGGCGCGCGGCCGCCTCGAACCCTCGCAGCGCATTCAGCGGCGGCAGTCGCCTCTTTCTCATTCAGTGCCTCCACGATGCATGAGCGTAGATCATGCATGCGCGCCGAACAAATCGTTTGTGACACCCCCTTTCGTCCGGCATCGTAGCGCCATCCGATCTCCACGCGACCGCCGCCATTCCAGCCATGCCGGGCCTCCCCGCCCGGGCGAGGATCCTTCATGCACGTCCCCGACGAGGCCCTCGTCGCCTCCGGCATTGCCAAGACCTATGGCGCGACCTGCGCGCTGCGCGATGCGAGGTTGACGCTGCGGCGCGGGCGCGTGCATGCGCTGCTCGGCGAGAACGGCGCGGGCAAGTCGACGCTGGTGAAGATCCTCGTCGGGGCGGTGACGCCCGATGCCGGCCATGTCGCGCTGGCCGGGGTGTCCGCGTCCTTCGGCTCGGTCACGCAGGCGATCCGCGCCGGCATCGTGCCGATCCACCAGCATCTCAGCCTGTTCCCGGAACTGAGCGTGCACGAGAATCTCTCGGCCTTCGCCCTTGCCGGCGGTGGCGGCCTGCTGGCGGGACGGCGCCTCGTCGATCCGGCCCGGGCGCGCGCCTGGCTCGGCGAGGTGGGGCTCGATGTCGATCTGGCCCTGCCGCTCGGCGCGCTCTCGCTCGGCGAGCGGCAGCTGGTCGAGGTCGCCCGCGCGCTCAGCCTCGAATGCCGCGTGCTGGTGCTCGACGAGCCTACCGCCGCGCTCAACGCCGACGAGGCCGAGCGGCTCTTCGCGGTGGTGCGGCGGCTCTGCGCCGGCGGCACGGCGGCCCTGTTCATCTCCCACCGTTTCGACGAGATCGAGGCGCTGGCCGACGATGTGACGGTGCTGCGGGACGGCCGCACCGTGATCGACGCCGCGCCCATCGGCCGCCACAGCCGCGAGGACCTCACCCATGCCATGCTCGGCGCCGGCGTCGAGGCGGCACCCGAACGGCTCAGCGCCCGCGCCGAGCCGGTTCTGGTCGGGCGCGGCTTCGAAGCCCGGGGCGGCGCCGGGGCCGGCACGGACGTCACCGTCCATGCCGGCGAGGTCGTCGGGCTCGCCGGGCTGATCGGCTCCGGGGCGCTCCACCTCGCCGCCTGGCTTGCCGGGGCGCAGGCCGGCGTCGGTGAACTCGCGGTCGCGGGCCAGCGCTTCGCGCCCGGCGACCGCCGGCGCGCGGCGGCGCTCGGCATCGCCTATGTCCCGGCCGACCGCCATGTCGAAGGGCTGTTCGCCTCGCTCCCGGCCCGCCGCAACGTGTCGGTCTCCGCGCTCGGGGAGTTCGCCCGCTTCGGCTGGCTGCGCACCGCCGGCGAGGAGGCCCGGACCGACCCGCTGCTGCGCCGGCTCAAGCTGCACCCGCTGCGGCCGGAGGCGGAGGCGTCGACCTTCAGCGGCGGCAACCAGCAGAAGCTGCTGATCGCCCGCGGCCTCGCTCTGCCGGGGCTGAAGGCGATGGTGCTGCTCGAGCCCACCCGCGGCGTCGATGTCGCCGCCCGCGGCGTCATCCACGACGCCATCCGCGAGGCGGCCGCCGCCGGCGTCGCGGTCCTCGTCGCCACCAGCGATCTCGACGAGCTGATGGTCCTCGCCCACCGCTACCTCATCGTGCGCGACCACGCCCTTGCCGCCGAGCTGCCGCAGGGCGCGCCGCGCGGGGCGCTGCTGGCGGCGCTGTCGGGGAGCGTGGCGGCATGATGACGAAGCGTCTTGCCGGACCGCTCGCCTCCCTGCGGCTGCCGCGCCCGCCGGCGGTGGCGCTGGTGTGCCTCGCGCTGTTCGTGGCGTGCTGCCTGTTCGTGCCGCGCTTCGCGACCTACGGCAACATCGAGAACGTGCTGCGGGTCGCTGCCATTCTCGGCATCGTCTCCTGCGGGCAGGCGATCGTCATCATCCTCGGCGGCATCGAGTTCTCCTTCGGCGCCTCCGCGGCGCTCGCCAGCGTGGTGACGGTGATGGCGCTGCCCGCGACCGGGCCGATCCCCGCCCTGGCGGCGGGCGGGACGACGGTGGTCGCCGTCGGCGCGGTGAACGGCTGGCTGGTCGGGCGCATGGGCCTGCCGCCGGTGATCGTGACGCTCGGCACGCTGATGATGGCCGCCGGCACGGCCGCGTGGCTGGTCGGCGGCCTGCCGCTCGACGCGCCGCCGTCCGAGGTCTTCTCGTGGCCGGCGCGCGGCCGCGTGCTCGGCATTCCCGTGCCGATCCTCGCCGCCGTGCTGGCCTGCCTCGTGCTGCATCTGATGCTGGCGCGCGGGCGGATCGGCCGGCTCTGGTACCATGTCGGCGCCAACCAGCTCGCCGCGCGGCTCGCCGGCATCGACGTCGCCCGCGTCACGCTGCTCGGCTATGCGGTCGCCGGGGCCTTCTGCGCCGTCGGGGCGATCATCCTGACCAGCCGCGTCGCTTCCGGCCAGCCGGCGCTGGCGCCGAACCTGCCGTTCGAGACCATCGCCGCCTGCGCCATCGGCGGGCTGCCGCTGTCGGGCGGGCGCGGGCATGTGCTGCAGGTGGTGTTCGGCGTGCTCACCGTCGCCATGCTGAACAACGCGGTGGTGCTCATCAACCTGCCGGCGGCATGGCAGCTGGTGCTGCTCGGCCTCGCGGTGCTGGCCGCCGTCGGCCTGCAGAAGGACTGGGCCGCGCTGAAGCGCCTCGTCGGGAGGACCGGCCGATGAGGCACTCGCGCGACGGCGACGCCCGCTTCCTCGTCGCCCCCGGCGCCATCGTGGTCGCGGCCGCTTTGTTCGGCCTCGCCACCCCGGGGTTCCTGACGCTCGATAACGCGCTGAGCATCGCCGGCCAGATCTGGATCCTCGCCCTGCTCGCGGTCGGGCAGATGTTCGCCATCGCCGTGCGCGGCTTCGACATCTCCGTGGGCGCGGTCGCCGCGCTGTCAGGCACGCTGGGGGCGATGGCGGCGAACCTGTTCGGGCTGCCGGCGCTGCTGCTCGCGGTGCCGGTGGGCCTCGCCTGCGGCACGGTGAACGGCTGGCTGGTCGGGCGCGCCGGCTTCCAGCCGATTGTCGCCACGCTCGGCACGCTGCTGGCGGTGAAGGGGCTCGCGCTCCTCGTCACCGGCGACGGGCAGGCGGTGCCGCTGGCCGCGTCGGGCGATGCCGCCGCGCTCGCCTTCGACGCCGTGCTCGGCCTGCCCCCGCTCGCCTGGGCCGCGCTCGGCTGCGTGGCGCTGGCGCATCTCGTGCTGCGGCACCTCGTGCTCGGCCGCCGCCTCCTCATGCTCGGCTCGAACCCGGAGGCGGTGGCGCTGGTCGGCGGCACGCCGTGGCGGATCGAGATAAGCGCCTATCAGCTCTGCGGCGCCTTCGCCGGGCTCGCCGGCGCGCTGATGGCGGCCCGTGCCGGGGCCGGCCTGCCGACCGAAGGCGCCGGCATGGAGCTCCAGTCCATCGCCGCGGCGGTGATCGGCGGCACCGCGCTGGCGGGCGGCCGGGCCAACGCCTGGGCGGTGCTGGCCGGCGCGGCCTTCGTCCAGGTCGTGCTGACCGGGCTGAACCTCTCCGGCGTCTCGCCCTTCCTCGCCCAGATCGCCGTCGGCGCCGTGATCATCGCCTCGGGGCTGATGGATACCGGCCTGCGCTTCCTGCTCTCCCGAACCCGCAGAACCTTCCAGCAAAAAGGGACACTCCCATGAACCTGTTCCGTGCCGCCTCCCTCGCCGCCCTTCTCCTGTCGACGGCGCTCGCGCCCGCCCGTGCCGCCGAGCCGGTCATCGGCGTCTCCGTCCCCAATCTCGGCTCGTCCTTCTGGATCTCGGTGCTGTACGGCGTCGACACCGCGGCCAAGGGCAAGGCCAAGCTGGTCACGCTCAACGCCGGCGGTGACGCCAATTCGAGCCAGCAGATCTCGCAGATCCAGGACCTGATCCAGCGCAAGGTCGACGCCATCGTCGTCGGCGCCACCAATGGCGATGCGGTGAAGGCCATCGTCGAGCGCGCGGTGGCGGCCGGCATCCCCGTGGTCGGTATCTCCTCGCCGCCCAACACCGACAAGCTCGCCGCCGTGGTCAGCGCCGACCATTACGACATGGGCAAGCTCCAGGCCGAGTGCCTCGCCAAGGCCATCGGCGGCAAGGGCGAGGTGGCGATGATGGCCGGCCCGAGCGGCCAGGCCTGGTCGGACCTGCGCGCGCAGGGCTTCAAGGACACCCTCGCCAAGGTGGCGCCCGGCGTGAAGGTGGTCGCGGAATCGCGCCTTGCCGACAACCGCAACGCCGCGCTGACCACCGCCGACGACTGGATCCAGCGCTTCCCCGATCTCGCCGGCGTCTACAGCGCCACCGACGACATGGCGGCGGGCGTGGTCTCCGCGCTGAAGAGCGCGGGCAAGAAGTCGGTGAAGGTCTCGGCCTCCAACCTCTCGCCCACCGCCCAGCAGATGCTGAAGGACGGCGACCTCGCCTGCACCTCGATCCAGCAGATCGTGGCGCAGGGCAAGGCAGCGCTCGACCAGGCGGTTGCCGCCGCCACGAAGGGGAAGGTCGAGGCCAAGGTGGTGACGCCGGCCGTGCTGGTCACGCCGGAGAACGTGGGCAGCGTCGATCTCAGCCTCGTCGTCGCCCCCGCCGACTATCGGCCCTGATCGCCCGGAGTGCCGCCATGCTGCCGTCCCATGATCGCTTCGCCTATTCGCCCGTCACCGCCCGCCCGGATTTCTCCTGGCCGGACGGCAAGCGCCTCGCCGTCTATGTCGCGCTCTGCGTGGAGCACTTCTCCTATGGCTCCGGGCTGGGACTCGCCTATTCGCCGGGGCTCAGCCATCCCAATTCCTACAATTGGGGCTGGCGCGAATACGGCAACCGGGTCGGCGGCTGGCGGCTGATCGAGCTGTTCGAGGAGTACGGCCTGCCGCTGACCGTGCTGCTCAACAGCGCCTGCTACGATCACTGCCCGGAACTCGTCGCCGCCCATCGCCGGCGCGGCGACGAGATCGTCGCCCATGGCCGCACCAATTCCGAGCACCAGAACGGCATGGACGAGGCGACCGAGCGCGCGCTCATCGCCGAGGTCACGGCCCGCATCCGCGCCGAGGAGGGAACCCCTCCCGCCGGCTGGATGAGCCCCGGCGCGCATCCCAGCGCCCGCACCGAGGACCTGCTGGCCGGGGCCGGCTACGGCTACACCATGGACTGGCCGATCGACGACCAGCCGGTCTGGATGAAGACCGCCGGCGGCCCGCTGCTCGCCATGCCCTATCCGCACGAGGTGAACGACGTGCCGATGGTGGTGCTGCACGACGGCACCGCCACCGCCTTCGCCGACATGGCCATCGACAATCTCGAGGAGATGCTGGCGCAGTCCGAACGCCAGCCGCTCGTCTACGGCATCACCATCCACACCTTCATCATCGGCCAGCCTTTCCGCATCCGGCAGTTCCGCCGGGTGATGGAGGCGCTGGCCCGCCACAAGGACCGCATCTGGTTCACCACGGCGGGCGCCTGCGCGCAGCATTACGCGACGCTGTTCCCCGCGCCGGTCGAGCCGTCCGAGCAAGGTAAGCAGCCATGAGTTCACTCCACACCGAGCCGGCGCCCGCGCCGGCCACGCCCGACCCGAGCCGGGGCGTGCTCCGCGTCGCCATCGCCGGCCTCGGCGCCGTCGGCCTGCGCGTCGCCCATGCCCTCGACAAGGGCGTGCCCGGCTGCGAACTGGCCGCGGTCTCCGCCCATGACCGCGCCCGCGCGGCCGAGCGGCTCGCCCACCTGCGGCGCCCGGTGCCGGTGGTGGCGGTCGACGAACTGGAGCCGCTGGCCGATATCGTGGTCGAATGCGCCCCGGCGGCGCTGCTGCCGGCCATCGCCGGGCCGTTCCTCAAGGCCGGCAAGACGGTGATCGTGCTGTCGTCCGGCGCCATCCTCGCGCATCAGGAACTGGTCGATCTCGCCCGTGCCCATGGCGGCCAGATCGTCGTGCCGACCGGCGCCCTGCTTGGGCTCGACGCCGTCACCGCGGCGGCGGAGGGCGACATCCGCTCGGTGCGGATGATCACCCGCAAGCCGGTGAAGGGCCTCGTCGGCGCGCCCTATCTGGTCGAGCACGACATCGCCATCGACGACATCACCGAGCCGCTGCGCATCTTCGACGGCACCCCGCGCGAGGCGGCGGTCGGATTTCCCGCCAATCTCAACGTGGCCGTGGCGCTGGCGCTCGCCGGCATCGGGCCGGACCGGACGCGGCTGGAGATCTGGGCCGACCCCGCGCTCACCCGCAACACCCACACCATCGAGGTGGACGCGGATTCGGCGAGCTTCTCCATGTCGATCGCCAACATCCCCACCGACAACCCCAAGACGGGGCGCATCACCGCGCTCTCGGTCATTTCCTACCTGCGCAAGCTGAACGCGCCGCTGCGGGTCGGATCGTAAAGGTCACATCCATGGATCTCGAACTGAACGGACGCACGGCGCTGGTCCTCGGCGCCGGCGGCGGGCTCGGCCGCGCCATCGCCCGGACGCTGGCCGGGGAGGGGGCGAAGCTCGCCCTCGCCGACATCGACGCCGGGGCGCTGGCGGCCACGCAGGCCGACATCGATGCGGCGGGTGGCGTTGCGCTGCCGCTCACGTGGAACCTCGCCGACATCGACGCCTGCGAGGGGCATGTCGCGGCCATCGAGGCGGCGCTCGGGCCGGTCGACATCCTCGTCAACAACACCGGCGGGCCGCCGCCGAGCACGGCCCACGGCGTCGCCCCGGCCGAGTGGGACAAGCACTTCCGCGCCATGGTGCTGTCGGTGATCCATCTCACCGACCGGGTGCTGCCCGGCATGCGGGCGCGCAAATGGGGGCGGATCATCACCTCCACCTCCTCCGGCGTGGTCGCGCCGATCCCCAATCTCGGCGTGTCGAATGCGCTGCGGGCCTCGCTGGTGGGCTGGTCGAAGACGCTGGCGCGCGAGGTCGCCGCCGACGGCGTCACCGCCAACATCATCCTGCCCGGCCGCATCGCCACCGCCCGCATCCGCTTCCTCGACGAGCAGAAGGCCAAGCGCGAGGGGCGGCCGGTCGAGGAGGTGATCGCCGAGAGCACGGCCGCCATCCCGGCGGGCCGCTACGGCAAGCCGGAGGAATATGCCGACGCCGTCGCCTTCCTCGCCAGCGCCCGCGCCGCCTACATCACCGGCTCGGTGATCCGCGTCGACGGCGGCTATCTGCAAAGCATCTGAGACAGGGGGAAAACCCAATGAACGCAACGGACAGCGCCCGATCCTTCACAGCGGACGAGAAGGCTGACATCCGCCGCCGCTACCTCGCCGTCGACACCTCGAACGTCGCCGACGTGCTGGATACGCTCGGCTTCATGGACCAGAGCCTCGCCGCCGACTTCGCGCCCTATCCGGCGCACAACAACCGCATCGCCGGCTGGGCCTACACCATCCGCGGCCAGCGGACGCCCTATCCGCTCGGCGGCGACGCCGACAAGATGAAGGCCTGCCACGGCGTCGGCCCCGACGAGGTCACCGTCTGGAGCGGCGACGGCGAGGGCGTCTGTTACTTCGGCGAACTGATCGCGCTCGGCATGAAGGAGCGTGGCAGCGTCGGCGCGGTGATCGACGGCGGCATCCGCGACATACGCTGGATCGGCGAGCACGGCTTCCCGGTCTTCGCCCGCTACCGCACGCCGACCCAGTCGATCGGGCGCTGGAAGGTGAATGCCTGGCAAGTGCCGGTGGTGATGCGCGGCGCCACCAGCCGCACCGTCGAGGTCTCGCCCGGCGATTTCCTGCTCGGCGACGAGGATGGGGTGATCGTCATCCCCGCCCGCGTGGTCGAGACCGTGCTGGTCGAGGCCGAGCGCCTCACCCGTACCGAGGTCGCCATCCGCGCCGAACTGGCGAACGGCCTCTCGCTGGCCGACGCGCTGGCGAAATACGGCCACGTCTGACACACACAGGGAGACCTCACGCCGGCCTCTCGCCGGGCGTGAGGTCCCCTCATGCCGGAGCCGATCATGTCCGAACGCCTCGACGATCTCGCCGCCGATCTCGCCGCCGGCCGTACCGACCCGGTCCGCATCGTCGAGCGCGCGCTGGCGCGGGCGCAGGCGTCCGAGGCCGTGTTCATCACGCTGATGGCGGACGCCGCGCTCGACGAGGCCCAAGCCGCGCGCCGGCGATGGCAGGAAGGGAGCCCCCTCAGCCCCTATGACGGCATCCCGATCGCCTGGAAGGACCTGTTCGACATCGCCGGCACCCGCACCAGCGCCGGCTCGCGGACCCGCGACGGGGTCGAGCCGGCGACGGCGGACGCGCCCGTCGTCGCGGCGACGCGCCGCCTCGGCTTCATTGCGCTGGGCAAGACCAATCTCAGCGAATTCGCCTTTTCCGGCCTCGGCGCCAACCCGCATTTCGGCACGCCGACCGCCGACCTGCCGGGCGAGGCGCGCATGCCGGGCGGCTCGTCCTCCGGCTCGGCCGTCGCCGTGCAGCGCGGCATCGTCCCGGCGGCGATCGGCACGGACACCGCCGGCTCGGTGCGGGTGCCCGCCGCCTTCACCGGCTGCGTCGGCTACAAGGCCTCGCGGGGGCGCTACCCCATGGACGGCGTGTTTCCCCTCGCGCGGAGCTTCGACAGCCTCGGCCCGCTCGCCGGCTCGGTGGCTGACTGCGTGACCATGGATGCGGCGATGCGCGGCCTGCTCCCCCGCCCGCTGCCGGCGGCGGAGCTCGATCTCGTCGTCGACGACGCCATTCTGGACGATCCCGCGATCACCGCCCCCGTCCGCGCGCATATCGAGGCGGTGCTGGCCCGCCTGGCGGGG
The DNA here is from genome assembly GCF_045108345.1 of Ancylobacter terrae. NCBI lineage: Bacteria > Pseudomonadati > Pseudomonadota > Alphaproteobacteria > Hyphomicrobiales > Xanthobacteraceae > Ancylobacter > Ancylobacter terrae. Next base: position 2,163,191 of record NZ_JBJGXH010000001.1, on the reverse strand, counting down.
CGCGCGCGGGTGAGCCGCCGGCGCGTCGGCGCCTGGCACCGCGTGCGCGAGGCCATCCTCCGCCTCGGCTGGCTCGGCGCCTATGAGGCGCGCCAACTCCATCGGGAGATGCTGAACGGCCCCGACCGCGCCCTGGTCGACCCGCGCGTGGTCAGCCGGCTCGACGGCGCCGCCGCCATCTCGGCGGAGGCCGCGGCGGAACTCGCCGCGATCCGCGCGCAGGAAATGCCGCGCCTGCGCGCGGAACTCGGCGGCGCCACGCTGGTGCTGCCGACCGTCCGGCATGTCGCGCCGCTGCTGGCGCCGCTGGAGGCCGATCCCGTGCGCTTCGCCGAGGTGAATGTCGCCACCCTGGCGCTGACCCTCACCGCCAGCTTCCTCGACATGCCGGGCGTCGCCCTGCCCACGGGGCGGACGGAAGAGGGCCTGCCGCTCTCGACCCTGTTCTGCATGACCTCCGGCGCCGACGACACGCTTCTGGCCCGGGCGATGGCGGCAGAGGCCGTGCTGTTGGCCTGAAGCCGCGGCGCCCGCCTCCGGGCTGCGCGCCACCCGCCGGCCTCAGTCGTTCTTGGGGTTGGCGCTGCCCTGCGTGATCAGCCGCGCGACGCGCTGGTCGCGCGCGTGGATCCAGAGCCAGCTCATGGCGACGCTCAGGCGATTGCGGACGCCGATCAGGAAATAGATGTGGGCAAGCCCCCAGATCCACCAGGCGAGCGCGCCGCGCAGCTTGAACCGGCCGAAATCGATCACCGCGAGCCGCTTGCCGATGGTGGCGAGGCTGCCGTCGTGCCGGTAGCGGAACGGCGGCGGTGGCGGCTTGCCGGCCAGGCGCGCCCGGATGACCGACGCGACGTAGCGGCCCTGCTGCTTGGCGGCGGGCGCGATGCCGGGCACCGGGTTGCCGTTGGCGTCGATTACCGCCGCGGTATCGCCGATCACGAAGATCTCGGGATGGCCGGCGACGGTCAGGTCGGGCTCCACCTTCACCCGTCCGGCACGGTCGGCCTCCGCCCCCAGCCAGTCCGCGGCCGGTGAGGCCTGCACGCCGGCCGCCCAGATGATGGTCGAGGCGGCGAGCCGCTCCGGCCCGAACACCACGCCTTCGGCCGAGCATTCGGATACGGGATGGCCGAGCTTGACCTCGACGCCGAGGCCCTCGAGCGCCGCCTGCGCATAGGCCGACAGGTCCGGCGCAAAGCTCGGCAGCACGCGCGGGCCGCCTTCGACCAGCACGACGCGGGTGGTGCGGGTGTCGATGTTGCGGAACTCGTCGGGAAGGGTGACGCGGGCAAGCTCGGCGATCGTGCCGGCGAGCTCGACCCCGGTCGGTCCGGCGCCGATGATGACGAAGGTCAGCAGCGCGGCGCGCGCCGTTTCGTCCGTCGTCCGCTCGGCTTTCTCGAAGGCCAGCAGGAGGCGGCGCCGGATCGTGGTGGCATCCTCCAGCAGCTTGAGCCCGGGCGCATGCACCTCCCAGTCGTCGTGCCCGAAATAGGCATGACGCGCACCGGAGGCGATCACCAGCGTGTCATAGGCCAGCCGCGTGCCGTCATCGAGCTCGACGGCGCGGGCCGCGGTGTCGACGCCGACCACCGTGGCCAGCAGGGTCGTGACGTCCGGCCGCTTGCGCAGCAGCTGGCGGATGGGCCAGGCGATCTCGGACGTCGCCAGCGAGGCCGTCGCCACCTGGTAGAGCAGGGGCTGGAACAGGTGATGGTTGCGGCGGTCGACGACGGTGATGCGCGTCGGCGTGCCGGCGAGGTTATGGATGGCCTCGAGGCCGCCGAAGCCGGCTCCGACGACGACCACGTGATGTTCGGCGCGGGATGGAATGGTCGCTCACTCCCTGTCGGCGGGTGCCCGTGGGCCTTCCCGCTTGTAGCGGCTTTGGCGCCGGAGCGCCTTTCCATAAGCCACGATCGCCTGACAACCGCTTGAACGGGGGCGGGGTTTGCGGCCGGACCGGACCCGTCGCCGGTTGGCGCCGCCGCCGCCGCCGCCGCGCCGCTGCCTCGGCCGGTTCTCACGCGAGCTGTGCACGCGAATATGGCGGAGGCGGGAACCAGGTCCCGTCCGTGATGCTTCTCCCAACGCAACGATATCGATACGACATGGCTGATTCATCTGCTTTCGCACTCCACCGTCCCGATCTGTCGGCGGCCCTGAGGTCCGGCGACGAGAAGATCCGCCAGCTCGGGGCCCGGAACGTGCGCCGGGTCGCGGGCGGCACGGTGCTGATCAACGCCGACGAGCCGCATGATTTCGTCTACCGCATGCGCAGCGGCTGGGCCGCGCGGGTGCGGACGCTGGAGGATGGCCGCAGCCAGTACATCCTCGTCTTCCTGCCCGGCGACCTCTTCGCCGTCAAAAGCATGTTCATCACCGAGCATCCCGACGCCGTTCAGGTGCTCTGCGATTCGACCATCGAGCAGATCGACCACCGCGAGCTGAAGAAGGCCTATGACCGCGACCCCGACATCGCGCTGCGCTGCACATGGCAGATCGTCGAGGAGGAGCGACGTCTGCACACCTGGATCGTCGGTCTCGGCCGGGGCAGCGCGGAGGAACGCATCGCGCTGTTCTTCCTCGAATTTCGCGCGCGGCTGGTGCTGTCCGGCACGCTGCCGCCGCAAGCCGCCAGCTATGAGTTGCCGATGACGCAGGAACAGATCGCCGACCACATCGGGCTGTCGACGGTGCACGTCAACCGCACCTTGCGGCACCTGCGCGAGCGGGGCATCGCGTCGCTGCGCGGCAGGACGGTGAGCATCCGCGACGAGGCCGAGCTGCGCGCCATCGCCCGGCCGCTGATGGACACGTTCGAACGCCGGAGCTTCGCGTTCGGCGGCGAGAGCTGAGAAGGGCAGGGGATGGCATCGTCGAAGCCCGTGACACCGCCGACGCAGGTCGAAGCCAAGGCGCAGGCTGCGCTCATGCTGGTCGAGAGCCTCGCCCTGTCGCTGGTCGAGCAGGGGGTTCTTACCCGCGAGGAGGTGGTGGAGGTGATCGAGAACGTCATCGAGACCAAGCGCCGCATGGGCGAGGAGAGCGAGGATCCCGAGGTCGCCCACGCCGCCGCGGGCATGCTCAGCGTCATCGCCAACAGCGTCCGGGCCGCCCATTCCGCCCCGCCGGTCGGGCGCGACGACGAGAAGTGAGGAACGGCGTGGCGGGATCGCACCGACCGCACCGATCGTCCACCTCACCGCACCGATCGTCCTTCACCGCACGGCGAGAGCGAGGAGGGGCGCCAGCGCGAGATTCATCAACCCGACCAGCACCATGACGAGCCCCGCCACCGCTCCCTCGCGCCCCCCGATCTGCTGCGCCCGGGCCGTTCCCGCCCCATGCGCCCCGATCCCGAACAAAGCCCCCCGCGCCAGAGCGGAGGCGATCGGCACCCGCGCCAGGATGAGATCGCCGAGCAGCGCGCCGGTGATGCCGGTGACGACGACGAACACCGCGGTGAGGTCCGGCACGCCGCCGATCTCGCCCGACACCTCCATCGCGAACGGGGTCGTCACCGAGCGCGGCAGCAGGCTGAGGCGCAGCGCCTCGTCGAGTCCGACCCACTTGGCCAGCAGCCAGCTGGTGCCGATGGAAACGAGGCTGCCGGCCACCATGCCGACCAGAAGCACCGGCCAGTGGCGGGCGATCAGCGCCCGCTGCTGGTAGATCGGGATGGCGAAGGCCACCGTCGCCGGCCCCAGCATCAGCACCAGCCAGCGCGTGCCGCCGATGTAGTCGCGATAGCTGACATGGAGCGCCAGCACGGCGGCCCCGACCACCGCCGGCGCCACCGCCAGCGGCATCAGCCACCGGCGTGGCCAGCGGCGATGGAGGCGCTTGGCGCCGAGATAGACGCCGATCGTCAATGCCGACCACAGCGCCGCGTGCAACGCCGGTTCAGCGGAGGCTTGCAGAAACGCGAGCATGCGCCGCCCTCCAGCGCTGGCAGCGGTCGACGACGAGCGCGGTGACCAGCATCACCGCCGCCGTGCTCGCCACGATCACGAACAGGATCTTGAGCCCGACCAGCCCGAGGAACTCGCGATGGTCGAGCACCGCCAGAACCGCCGGCACGAAGAACAGCAGCATGTCGGCGAGAAACCAGTCCGCCCCCCGGCGGATCGCGGGCGCGCTGATCCGGCGCGTGGCGAGCAGTGCCAGCAGCAGCGCCAGCCCGACCACCGCGCCGGGAACGGCGAGGCCGAGCACCCGCACCAGGCCTTCGCCGACGAGCCAGAAGACCAGCACCACCACGGCCTGCAGCGGGGCATGACGGCGGAGGATGCGGGCGGCGCGGAAGCGCAGGGACATGGCGGCAACTCCTTGGTTGCGCGGAACCTACGCGCGGAAGCAAAATAACGAAAATGAATTGATCGAATTCATTTCAGTCGGATATGGAATGGACATGGAATTCCGCCCGCTCCGCGCTTTCGTCGAAGTCGTCCGCAGCGGCGGCTTCTCGCCGGCCGCCCGTGTCCTCAACGCCACCCAGCCGACCGTGAGCAAGGCGGTGAAGCAGCTCGAGGACGAGGTCGGCATCCCGCTGCTCGACCGCATCGGCCATCGCGCCGTGCTCACCGCCGCGGGCGAGGCGGTCTTTCGGCGCGGCATCCGGCTGCTGGCCGATCGCGACGACCTGCTGGCGGAGCTCGCGGAGATCCGCGGCCTGCGCCGCGGCGTGCTCCGGCTCGGCCTGCCGCCGGTCGGCAGCAGCACCCTGTTCGCGCCGCTGGTCGCGGCCTATCGGCGGCGCCATCCCGGCATCGAGCTGCGGCTCGCCGAGCATGGCAGCGACCTGCTCGAGGAGAAGCTGCGCGCGGGCGAGATCGACTTCGCCGGCGCCCTGCTGCCGACCTCGGACGAGTTCGACTGGCAACTGGTCCGCTGCGAGCCGCTGGTCGCGCTGCTGCCCGCGCAGCACCGGCTCGCCACGCGTGCCACGCTGGCCATCGAGGAACTGAGGGAAACGCCCTTCATCCTGTTCGACAGCGGCTTCACATTGCAGCGGATCGTGCTGGAGGCCTGCCGGCAGGCCGGGTTCGATCCGGAGATCGCGGTGCGCAGCACCCAGATCGACTTCATGGTCGAACTGGTGCGGGCGGGCCTCGGCGTCGCCTTCCTGCCGCGCCTCATCGCCGCCGCCAAGAGCGATCCAGGGCTGAAGGCCGTCCTGCTGGAGGGCGAATACCTCGATTGGAACATGGCGATGGTCTGGCGCCGGGGGGCCTATGTCTCACACGCCGCCGCCGCGTGGCTCGACTGCGTCCGCGAGGAGAGCCGCCGGCCTGATCCCTCGACGTCATAGTTCGACGCCGCGGGCCGCCGCCGCGTGGCTCGACTGCGTCCGCGAGGAGAGCCGCCGGCCTGATCCCTCGACGTCATAGTTCGACGCCGCGGGCCGCCGCCGCGTGGCTCGACTGCGTCCGCGAGGAGAGCCGCCGGCCTGATCCCTCGACGTCATAGTTCGACGCCGCGGGCCGCTTGCGGATGATCCGGTCGCAACGTGTCGCGCAGCCGGTTCAGCGGGACGTCGATGTCGCTCGAGAGGCGCCGGTTCATGCCGGTCGATCCGTGCGGGAGCTTCACCACCTTCAATTCTTCCGTTTGACGACATCGGCGCTGCTGAAGGGAGGAGCCGGGGTGGGCGTCCCCAGCATTGACCTGCCGCTGACGCGACGCGTGGCCGCCGCCGCTCCGGGCTATATGCTGCCCGGTACTGTCGCCAGCCTGTCCGGGAGTGTGTGAGCATGAGAATACTGGCAGTCCTGACCAGCGCGGCCAGCGTTCCCCCCGCGCTCGATGCCGCCCAACTGGCGGCAGGCGCCCTCGCCGACGCCTCGATCGAGGCGCTCGACGTCGTGGTCGGTGCCGGCCATAGGGTGGTTTCCAGCGAGGAGGTCAGCATCCAGCAATTGCGCGGGTTGCGGGAGGGGACGCCGTCGGAGCGGGCCCGGGCGGTGCAGGCGGCCTTCGAGTTGTGGATGACGCAGCGGGATCCGAAGGCGGTTCCGATCATCAGGCGTTCCGTCGCCGGCGCGGAAACGGGCAGCGTGGTCCGCGAGGCCGCCGCGGACGTCGCTCTCGTCGTCGTGCCGCACGATGCCAACATCGATGCATCGGACGCGCTTCACGCCGCGATCTTCTCGACGGGAAAGCCTGTGCTGCTGACGCCACCGACCTGGCGCTCCAGAGCACTCACGCATTTTTCTCACATCGCCGTTGGACTGATCGATGACGATACGATGCGCCGCGCCATCGTCGCGGCTGAACCCTGGCTTCGCGCGGCAGACCGCATCTCCGCGATCAGCATTACCGGCAAGAGCAATGTGGCCCCTGATCCGGCGTCGATGTGGCCGCTTGCGACGATCACCCCCGAATTCCTCATGCTGCCGCCGACGGGAGAGCCGACGGCGACCCAGCTTGTCCGGGAGGCGGATCGTCTCGATGCCGATCTCTTGGTGGGCGGCGCCTATGGGCACATGGAATGGATGGAATGGCTGTTCGGCGGTGTGACGCGTGAATTGCTCGAGGTCGCGGACCTGCCGCTGCTCCTGGCGCACTGAGGCGGAGCCTGAGCGCCGGCAGGCCAGAATGTCTTCATCGCCCGTCCGACCGGGTTTTCGATTGCCTCCTCGACGCGGGTCGGGTGCTAGGCTGTCGCTTTGCGCCCTCAATTCACACGCGAAAGCACTGTCATGCCCGAAAAACTGCATCTTCATATCGAGAATCGGACCGAACTCGGCCCGGTCTTTGAGGCGTCCGCCGAGCGCGTCCGCGTCGCGCTGGCGAAGCGGCCGGGGCTGGCGGACCGCATTCGCGTCACCATCGGCGCCGACGGGGCCGATTTCGCCGCGCAGATGGCCTCGGCCGACATCCTGTTCGGCTGGGAGTTCGACCTCGCCCTGATCGCACGCGGGGAGGCACCGAAGCTGCGCTGGGTGCATGCCCACGGCGCCGGCATCAACCACCTGCTGCCGATGGACTGGCTGCCGAAAGGCGCGGTGCTGACCAACAGCCGCGGCATTCATGGCGAGAAGGCCGACCAGTACACCATCATGGCGCTGCTGATGCTCAACAACCGGGTGCCGGAATGCGTCGCCAGTCAGCGCCGCGCGACATGGGAGCAGCGCTTCTCAACCTCGATCGTGGGCAAGACCGCTTTGATCATCGGCGTCGGACATGTCGGCGCGGGGGCGGCGAAATGGGCGAAGCGGTTCGGCCTCACCGTGCTCGGCATCCGCCGCTCGGGCCGCCGCCACGCCCATGTCGACGAAATGCACACGCCGGCGGCACTGCACGAGCTGCTGCCCCGCGCCGATTTCGTGCTGGTGAGCGCGCCGCATACCGATGCGACCACCCATATGATCGGCGCCCGCGAACTCGGCCTGATGAAAGACGGTGCAGGCCTCGTGAACTACAGCCGGGCCAATCTGGTCGACTATGACGCGCTGCGGGCCGAATTGTCGTCCGGACGGCTCAGCGCGGTGCTCGATGTCTTCGATCCCGAGCCGCTGCCTGAATCTTCACCGCTCTGGAATACGCCGAACCTCATCATGACGCCGCATTGCTCGTCGGATGACGTCGATCTCTACACGCCGAAGACTCTCGATCTGGTGTTCGAAAATGCCGAGCGGCTGCTGGCCGGCCGGCCTCTGAAGAACCGGGTGGATCGGCGTCGGCAATACTGACGCAGCGTCCTCAACGTGGCGCCGGCCCCCTGACGGCGATGGCCGGCGCCGGACGCCATGCGCGCGGGCTCTGGCGCGCCGCAACCCGCAGGCGAGCGTCGCGGCAAGCTCGCGCGACTTTCCTGTCAGGCATGAATGTTGCTTTTCAGTCTGCCGACGCGCCGCCCGACCTTGCTCCCTGAACTGGCCCGGCGCAGGAGGCACTGATGAACAGCTTCAAGCTTTCCGGAACCCGGTCGCTTCTCGCCGCGCTCGCCGTCGCGGCCGCCGGGCTGTCGTTCGGGCATGTGTCCGCGCACGCGGCGACGCTCGAGGAGATCAAGGCGCGCGGCTACATGATCGTGGCGACCGAGGACGACTACAAGCCGTTCGAGTATGTCGTCGACGGTAAGCCGACCGGCTTCGACCACGAACTGCTCGACAAACTGCGCAAGACGGTGCCGTTCGAGATCCGTCAGGAAATCATCCCGTGGACCGGCCTGCTCGCCGGTGTCAGCACCGGCAAGTATGACGTCGCGGTCACGGCGGCGATGATCACCAAGGAGCGGGTCAAGTCGCTCGACTTTACCTCGCCGATCGCCGACGCGACGCATTATTACATCATCCGCAAGGACGACACGAGCATCAAGAGCGTGAAGGACCTGAGCGGCAAGACGGTCGGCGTGCAGGCCGGCAGCGCCCTGCTCGAACGCCTGCCCGAACTGGAGGCCATGCTGGCCAAGACCGGCGGCAAGCTGGGCAAGGTCGTCCAGTACACCTCCTATCCGGAAGCCTACCAAGACCTCGCGCTCGGCCGTGTGGACTACGTGGTCAACACAATCATCAACGCGCAGTCGCTGGTGAAGGACAAGCCCGAGGTGTTCGCGATCGGCGAGGCGGTCTCCGGCCCCTCCGCGCCCGCCTGGGCGGTGGCCAAGGGCAACACCGAGCTGCTGGCCCTGCTCAACAAGTTCATGGCGGAAGAGAAGGCCAGCGGCGAACTCGGCAAGCTGCAGGAGAAGTGGCTCGGGCAGGCGTTCCCGAACCTCCCGGTCTCGATCACCCCGTGAGCGATGGCGCCGGCCGCAGGTAAACAGCGGCCGGCCTTTCAGCCATGATCAGCTTTGCGGGTTTCCTTACCCTGCTGCAGGGTGCCGGCGTGACGCTCCTGGTGTCGACGACCGGCATCCTGCTGGGCGTTCCGCTGGGGCTGCTGCTGGCGCTCGCGCGCTGGGGCCGCGTCCCGATCCTGCGCCAGGTCGTCACCGTCTATGTCAGCCTCATGCGCTCGACCCCGGCCGTGACGCTCGCCCTGCTGATCTTCTTCGCCGTGCCGACGCTGGGGCTCGACATGAGCCCGATGACCGCCGCGATCGCGACGCTGACCTTGAACACCGCCGCCTTCAATTGCGAGGTGTGGCGCGGCGGGCTGATGAATTTCCCGAAGGACCAGCTGGAAGCGGCCCGCACCTTCGGCATGACCCCGGCCCTGAGCTTCCGCCGGATCGTCTTCCCGCAGCTCTGGCGCGCCTGCCTGCCGGGCCTCGTCAACGAGATGACGCTGCTGATCAAGGGCAGCCCCGCCATCGCGGTGATCGGCGTCGTCGAGATCACCCGCGCGGCGGCGCGGATCGGTGCCCAGACCTATGACCCGCTGCCGCCGATGCTGGTGGCGACCGGCCTCTACATCGTGCTCATCCTCATCTTCGTCGGGCTGCAGCGCCTCGCCGAACGGGCCTATGGCGGGTACGCGGGATGAACGGATTTGCGATCGTCTGGGCGCATTCGGACCGGCTGCTGGACGGCCTCGTCAATACCGTCGCGCTCGCCCTTGTCGGCGCCACCTGCGCCCTCGTCCTCGGCTGCGGGGTGGCGATCCTGCTGATGTCGGGCAACCGGGTGGTGCGTCTGGCGAGCCAGGGGCTGGTCGACCTGCTGCGCTGCGTGCCGTTCCTGCTGCTGACCTATCTCGTCTATTACGGGCTGCCGCGGCTCGGGCTGAAGCTCGACAACTGGAGCGCCGGCCTGTTCTCGATCGTGCTCTACAACACCGCCTACATGGCCGAGATCCTGCGCGGCATCTGGAAGCGGCTGCCGGTCGAGACCTTCGAGGCCGCCGCCGCCTTCGGCTTCCACGGGCCGCGCCTCTACACCCGCATCGTGTTCCCGCAGGTGTTTCTCGCCGCCGGGCCGATGATGGGCAACCAGCTGGTGCAGATCATCAAGGACACGGCCTTCCTCACCATCATCGCCGTGCCGGAGCTGACCCACGCGGCGAGCTCCATCCAGTCCGAATTCTATGTGCCGTTCGCCGCCTTCATCGCTGCCGTGCTGCTCTACTGGCTGCTCTGCATGCTGGTCGAGGCCGGCGTCTACGCCGTCGAACGCCTTGCGGAGGCCCGTCGCTGATGGTTGGGGAAAACGAGAGCGCGCCCGAGCACGTGCTCACGGTGAGCGGGCTCACCAAGAGCTTCGGCAGCAACGTGGTGCTGGACGGCGTCTCGCTCAACGTCGCCAAGGGCGAGACCGTCTGCCTGCTCGGCCCCAGCGGTTCCGGCAAGTCGACGCTGCTGCGCTGCGTGAACTATCTCGAAACGCCCGACCAGGGCGCGATCTATATCTCGGGCCGGCGCATCGGGCTGCGCGAGGGCGGCAACGTGCCGATGTCGGTCTCGGAACTCGCCCGCGCGCGGGCGCGGATCGGCATGGTGTTCCAGCATTTCAACCTCTGGCCGCACCTGACGGTGATCGAGAACATCATCGAGGCCCCGATCCATGTGCAGGGCCGCCGCCGCGAGGAGGTGGTCGCCGAGGCGGAGGCGCTGCTCGAGCAGGTGGGCCTTCGCGACAAGCGCGACGCCTTTCCGGCCCGCCTGTCGGGCGGCCAGAAGCAGCGCGTCGGCATCGCCCGGGCACTGGCCATGAAGCCCGACCTGCTGCTGTTCGACGAGCCGACCTCGGCGCTCGACCCCGAACTGGTCGGCGAGGTGGTGTCGGTGATGCGCAACCTGGCGCTCGGCGGCAGCACCATGCTGGTGGTGACGCATGAGATGGGCTTCGCCCGCGAGACCGCCGACAAGGTGATCCTGATGGATGGCGGGCGCATCGTCGAGAGCGGCGATCCGGGCGCATTCTTCAGCAATCCGCGCACGGAACGGGCGCGCCAGTTCCTGCAACGCTATGTCAATGCCTGATGCCGGCTTCAAGGAGACGACTGTGAACGAGCGCCCCGACATCCTCGCGACGGCCGATCTGCACGGCGTCACCTACGACCATGTCGTGCCGGCGCGCCAGCCCTGGAGCCGGGTGATCAAGGCGGGCGAGATCCTGCGGATCATCGATCTGGAAGGACAGCAGGCGGTCGATTTCCTCTGCTACAACGCCGCCGATCCGGGCGATCGCTACAGCTCGATGAACACCATCAAGGTGCAGGGCAACAGCTATGTCGGCAAGGGCACCGTGCTCTACAGCGACAGCGGCGTCGCCCTGTTGACGGTGGTGGAGGACACGCTCGGGCGGCACGACACCATCTATGGCTGCTGCAGCAACCCCAATAACTACCTGCGCTACGGCGTTCGGACGACCGAGAGCTGCTACTCGAACTTCCTGAAGGAACTCGCCGGCCATGGGCTGGACCGCAGCGCCATCGTCGGCAACGTCAACTTCTTCATGCAGGTGCCGATCATGGACGACGGCACCGCCGGCGTCGCCGCCGATGTGTCGCCGCCCGGCGGCTTCGTCGATCTGCGTGCCGAAACGGACGTGCTGGCCGTGCTGTCGAATTGCCCCCAGATGCACAATCCCTGCAATGCGTACAACCCCACGCCGATCCGCGTGATCGTCCGCTCGCCGGCTTGAGCACACGGGCGCGCGTCGAAGAACCGGGGAATGGTTATGGAACCTGATCGGCATCGCCACCGGGGGCGAGCCGGCAGCCGGCCGCTCCTGCCGGCGGCAGGCGGCTATGTGAGCACGGATCGGACCACATGATGAATCCGGCTGATCGAGAGGCCGTCGACAGGATCGCCGCCGCCGAGCCCGTCCTGTGCGAGCGGGTGACCGCGCACGAGGCGCTCGGGCTGGACGACGGCCAGCTCGGCCATTCCGGGCCACCCTTCGGCGCGGGCGAGGAGCCGCCGGTGGTGGTGCTCAACGCGCTCGCCGGTGCCGCGGTGCACGAGGGATGGGCCGGCACCCTCGACGAGGGCCGCGCGCTGGTGCGCTCGGGCGCGCTCCGGCTGATCCCCAACCACGCGCTCGGCACGGTCTCGCCGATGTCGGGCGTGGTGCGGCCGAGCCAGACGCTGTTCCGCATCGCGGACCGGGCGAGCGGCGCCTCCACCTTCGCCACGCTGGCGGAGAAGGGGCGGCATGTGCTGCGGTTCGGCTATTACAACGAGGCGGTCGCGGAAGGGTTGCGCTTCGTCGAGGGCCCCGTCGCGGAGGCGATCGCGCGGTCGATCCCCCCCGGCGGCCTGCCGATCCTGCCGCTGGTGGCGCGCGGCGTCGAGCTGGGCGACGACGTGCACCAGCGCAATGTCGGGGGCATGCTGGCGTTCCTCGCCGCGCTCGCGCTTCCCGGCGATATCGCAATGTGGATGGCCGACCATCCGCAGCATTTCCTGAACTACGCCATGGCCTCGGCCAAGCTCTGCCTCGACCGGGCCCGCGGGATCGAGGGATCGGCCATCGTCACCGCGATCAGCCGCAACGGGCTGGTCTGCGGCGTGCAACTCGCCGGCACCGGCGAGCGATGGTTCACCGCGCCGGCGGACCTGCCGCGGGGCGGCTTCTTCCCGCCTTTCACCATCGACGATGCCCATCGCGACCTCGGCGACAGCGCGATCATGGAGAGCTTCGGGCTCGGGGGCTGCATCGCGCACGCCGCACCCGAGATCGCCCGCGCCATGCAGCGGCCCTGGCCGGAGGCGATCGCGGCCGGCGAGCGGATGCGCGCCCTCTTCGCCGGGGCCAGCCCGATCGTGCGGCCGGCCCTGGCGGGAGAGGCGGGTGCCGGCATCGGCCTTGATGCCCGCCGCGTGGCGGCGTCGGGCGAGGGCGTGCGCATCCACACCGGTATCGCCCATCGCGACGGCGTCGCCGGCTGGATCGGCATCGGGGTGGCGCAGGCGCCGCTCGCCTGCTTCCAGTCCGCACTCGCCGCGCTCGACACCATGGCGTCCGCGCCGCCGGCGGAGATGCAGGCATGAGCAGGAGCACGGCCGCTTCGGCCACCTGCACCGTCGCTCCGGCTGAGGAAGGCCTGCGCCGCAGGATCGGCATCATCGGCGGCGGCTTCACCGGCGCCATGTTCGCGGTGCATCTCGCCCGGTCGGCGCGGACGCCCGTCGACATCGACATACTGGAGCCGCGACCAACGCTCGGGGCCGGGCTCGCCTATGGCTCCTGCCGGCCCGAACACCGCATCAACGTGCCCAGCGACCGCCTGTCGGTGTTCGCCGAGGAACCGCTGCATTTCTCGGACTGGCTCAGGCGCACCGGCCGCTGGCAGGCGGATGCCGACGCGCTGACGGCTGAGGGCGACCATTATTCCCGCCGGTTCGATTTCGGCAGCTATATCGCCGAGCTGGTCGCCGAGACGGCGGCCTCGAATGCATCCGTCAGCACGATCCGGCATGTGCGTGCGGCGGCATCTGGGCTCGAACGCCACGATGGCGCATGGCGTGTCGACGGCGATGACGGCAGCGCGGCGACCTATGACGACGTCGTGCTGTGCGCGACCTATGGCGCCCCGGCCTTTCCCTGGCCGCTGCGCGAGGACGCCGCCGCGCAGCCGCATCTCGTGCGGAACCCGTGGGACTGGCCGGCGATCACCGCGATCCCGCGCGATGCCGACGTGTTCGTCATCGGCACCGGCCTCACCATGTGCGACGCGATCGTCACGCTGCGCCAGGGCGGACATCGCGGCAGCATCACCGCCGTCTCGCGCCGCGCCCTGACGCCTCGCCCGCATGGCGAATTCGATACCGAATATGATCTGTTCGCCGGCGCGCCGCCGCCCGCCACGGCTCTCGGCCTGCTGCGCCAGATCCGCCGCCATATCCGCGACCTCGCGGCTGAGGGCCGGCAATGGCATGCCGTCGTGGACTCGCTGCGGCGCAGTCTGTTCCGCTACTGGGCGAGCCTGCCGATCGGCGAGCGCGCGACGATTGTCCGTCGCCTGCGCGCCTATTGGGACGTCCACCGGTTCCGGATCGCGCCCCAGGTAGCGCAACTGATGGCGGACGGGCAGCGCGAGGGCTGGCTGGCCGTGCGCGCCGGCCGCATCGCCGCGATCGGCGTCGAGGACGGACGCTTCGCCGTCCGCTGGACGCCGAAGGGCGAGGCGGCGCGGACCGGACGTTTCGGCGCCATCATCAACTGCACCGGTCCGGACGCCGATCTCGCCCGATCCGCGAATCCGTTGCTGAGCGCCGCCATCCGCGATGGCCATGTACGGCCGGACGCGCTGCGTCTGGGGCTCGACGTCGACGCGCTCGGCCATGTGCTCGGGCGCGACGGCACCCCGACGCCGGGATTGTGGGCGGCGGGACCGCTGGCCCGCGCCGTGGTCGGCGAGGCGACCGGCGTGCCGGAAGCCTCCGCCCATGCCCGCCTCGTCGCCCGGGCGCTGACCGAAACCGCGAACGAACGATCGGAGCCCTGACCTCATGGCACGCTACATCACCACCCCCGACGCCGCGCCGCCGCCGAAGACGGCACGGTACTCTCACGCCGTCGAGGCCGGCGGCATGCTGTACGTCACCGGCCAACTGCCGATCGATCCCGACCGGCCGGAGGCGCTGCTGCCCGACAGCATCGAGGCGCAGGCCGAACTCTCCTTCCGCAACCTCGCGCGGATCGCCGCATCGGCGGGCTACGCGCTGTCGGATGCCGTCTTCGTAAGGATCTATCTCGCTGATTTCGACCGCGACTATGTCGGCCTGAACACCGTCTACCATCGTTATTTCAACGACGATTCCCGCATGCCGGGGCGCACCACGGTCGGCGTCGCCCGGCTGGGACGCGGGGCGCTGGTCGAGATCGAAATGGTGCTGGAGCGCCGGACCGCGGCCGCCGAATAGGCGCCGAGGCAGCGGCATGGCGCTCAGGGCGCCGGTTCCGGCATCACGATGACCGTGGCCGACATTCCCGACGCCAGGCGCACATTGGGCGGTACATCCGTCAGACGCACGCGTATCGGAATGCGCTGGGCAAGCCGTATCCAGGAGAATTGAGGGTCGACCATTGCCAGCAGCCCGCGTGTATCGTCGGGATTTGCGATGGCGCGCGCCATGCCTTCCACGACGCCGTCCAGGATGACGTTGCCCGCCATCAGCTCGACCTGCGCTCGGGCGCCGTCCTGGATAAGCGGAAGCTTGGTCTCCATGAAGTAGCCGTACACGTAGAACGTGTCGGAATCGACCAGCGCGAGAACGCCCTTGCCGGTGCTGGCAAAGTCGCCCTGTACCGCTGTGAGGTTGGTGACGTGGCCGTTCACCGGAGCATGGATCTTGCTCCGCCTCATATTGATTTCGGCCACCGTGAGGTTGGCCTGGGCCACCAGCAAGGCGCCCTCCGCCTCGGCGGCAATGGTGCTCATGCGCTGGCCGACTTCAACGGACAAACCGGGGCTGTTCTCGCGCTCGAGCGTCGCAAAGCGGTTCGCGTTGTCGCGGGCGAGATCAAGGGCGGCCTTCTTCATGGCTACATCGCCCTGTGCTTGCTCGAGTGCCGCTCGGAAGCGTTCCTGGTCGATCTCGAACAGCAGGTCGCCTTTCGCAACCGCCTCATTGTCCTTCACATGGATGGCGCTGATCAGCCCGGAAACGTCGGGCGCCACCTGGGTGACATTGGCGAGCACGCGTGCATCGCGTGTCCAGGGGCTGAGGGTGTAATAGGTCCACAGTTGCCAACCGACGATGGCGGCGACGGCCACGAGGAGAAACGTGATGGCGAAGCGCAGCATGCTCGAGATCATCGCTGTGTCGCTCCCGTCAAAAGCGGTAGGCCGAAGATCAACGCGCCGGCGATGATCACATAGAGGGCCGCATCGACCATCGGGCGATGCCAGACGAAGCGGTAGAAGCCCACTCTATCCGCAAGCCGACTGACAATCAGGTAGGGAAGGAGGGCGGCGGCCGCCCAGAGCACGACAGGCGGCAGATAGAAGCCGAACAGATCGACCGTACGGAATAGCGGATGGGAAACCATGCGGGCCTCAGTCCGTAAGTACAAGTTGAAGGAAGGCGTGGTCGAGATGAAGGCGGTCGGCGAGAAAACGCAGGCTGGATGCCGCCCGCACCACGCAACGCGCAGAGGGTGAACCCGCATCCGGCACGAGTTGCTCAAGCGAAGCCGACATCCGCGATATCTCAGCCTTGGCTTGGTCGATTGCCGCATCGCGCCGGGCTCCCAGCGTGGGCACGCGGGACAGGACGGCGGCAAGGAGGGCGAGGCCACGCTTGATGGCTTCCTGACCGGCCGCAGGCATATCCGGATCGGTGGTGGCGCGGCGCAGGAGGCCGAGTTCGAGAGCGCTCGACGCGCCGGCCAGCATGCCGCGCAGGAAAATCTCGTCGTTGCCGGATCCGAGCTTCAGCCGGGGCAGGATGTCAGCCAAAAGGCCGACGATCTCGCCCGCGACAAGGCGCGGTCGCCGGGTGCCGGTTGCCGCTTCCGGCAGGAGTTCCCCGATGGCGCGCCGGAACGCAAGGCGGCGTGACGCCGCAAAGGTGACGGGAATGAACCGCGCCGCCATAAGGCAGACAAACATGCCGAAGATGAGCCCCGAGCAGAAATTGACGAAATCGAGCGGGGCCGGATCATAGACATTTGCCGTTGCGGCCGCGGCCACGAAATAGATGGTGAAGGTTCCCGCCGACTTGCCATACCGGGGCGAGTTCATCAGCAGCCCGAGGGGCACGAGCACGGCGAGGAGGAACACCGCCAGCATGCCGAACCCTTCGAGCCAAGGGTAGACGTACGCCATGGCGGCATAGGCGCAGAAGCACGCCGCCACGGCGGCGCGGAAATAAGGCCAGCCCAACTTTTCGGGATCGGTGGTCTTGACGCACTGATAGCTCATGAGGGCGAGCCCGGTGATACCGGCGATACCCTGATCCCATTCGGTCGCGTACCAGAACACACACAGTGCACATACCGCCAGCGCGATCCGAAAGCCTTGTAGCAGTGCTTCGCGCTGCGCCCCCGGCGCCGGGCGCCCCACGCCTGCGCCGCGGCGCAATGCGCCTCTCACGCGCGATTTTCTGGCGTCGAATGCCGCGCTGCCGACGATCGACAGCACGGACAGTCCGCGCAACAACGTGTTGGTGCGCCGGATGATCAACAGCGTATCGGCACGCGGCCATAGCGGACCGTCACCTGCCATCGCCTCGACCTCCCGTTCGAGCGAGGCCATGCGGCGCCGAGCACGACAAAGCTCCGAGCGTGACAAGCCAAGTTCGGTCGGCTTCGCCGTTCCCTTGGCGATGGCGTCCAGCGTGTCCACGGTCGCGTCGAGCGCGGATAGGAGGCGGGCGGAATCGCTGTCGCTGGCCTCGTGCACGGCGCGGAAGTCGGCAAGACGAAGATAGAGGCTGCGGGCGACGGCCAGAACCGCAAGCGTTTGCTCGACGGTTACACGCAAGGCGACGTCATCGACCCTCGTTTCCTGACGTTCGAACCTTGAGTACGAGCGCAATGCGTCGAACTTGACGATTGTCGCCAGGAGATCGCGCCGTTGCGCCAGGAACGCGGGAAGCGGCAGCTCGGTCTTCAAGGCCGCAGCCGCGTGAGCGGCAAGCTCCCCCAGGCTTTTGGCCAGAAGACCGCGCAGCTGGCTGCCGGCATAGGCGGGCATGACCATGCTCGTTGCCGCCGTGGCGCAGGCGATGCCGATCGAGATCTCCGTGGCACGGTTCACGGCCACCGCCCATGCGCCATAAGGATCCGCCGCGCCTTCGAAGATGACGAGCAGGCCGGTATATCCCGCCAGCATGAAGCCGTAGGAGGCAAAATTATTCATCCGCGTGGCGCCGTAATAACACGCGAATATCCAGGCCATGGCGGCCGCCACCAGCAGAACCGGAATCTGGGAGAACGCCTTGACGACCACCAGGGCGCAGATCGCGGCGAGGATGGTTCCCGCGAGGCGGAACGCCCCCTTGGCGAGCGCTGCTCCGGCCGAGGATTGCGGCAGCAGATAGACGGTCAGGATCGCCCATTGCGGCTCCGGGAGTTCCAGCCAATAGGCAATGGCAAGCGCGCCGATGGCTGCGATGGCCATGCGCACGGAGATGGCGAGGTTGCGCCAGTCCGGGCCCACGATGACGGCAGGCGGCGCGAGGGCCGCCGGCCTAGTCGCTGTCTCTCCCAATACCCTGCATTCCTTCACGCTTGGCGCCGGATGACCGCCTGGCGACTTCGCTCAGGACAGCTCGGAACGCGTCGACGGCTGGGTCGGCCGCGCCCGGATTGCCTTCGATGACGTAGGTCAGTTTCCCGAGGGGTGGCAGGCCTGCTTCCTTCGCAACGACGTCCAGGACCGTCTTCTTGAAGCTCTCTCCGATCGCCATGACCCCGAGGCCCGAGCGGGCGGCGGCAATGACACCGAGCAGGTTGCTACATTCTGCGACCTCGATCCATGCGCGGCCCTGCGCGAGAAGCGCGCTCTCGGCGATAGACCGCGTCAGGCTCGGCTTCAGGTAGGTTACCAACGGCACCGGATCGGAAGGCGTCAATTGCAGCGATCGGTGCCCGATCCACACCAACTGTTCCTGCCAAAGCGCCGTTCCCTTCGCAAGGCCGTGGCTCTTGCCCAGAATAACGTCGACTTCATGCGAGCGCAGTACGTCTTGCAGATGCTCATTGCGGCCGGTGATGAACTTCAGGCCGAAATGCGGAAATTGCGCGCGGAAGATGCCGAGCACTTCGGGTAACCGTGTTCGTGCGAACTCGTCTTCGATACCGAGCTTGAGGAAGCCTTTGAGCCCCGGCTGTGCGAGGCGGGCGCGCGCCTCGTCCGAGATGGCAAGCATCGAGCGGGCGTAGATCAACATGGCCTCACCGTCCGAGGTGAGCTTCACCTGCCGGGTGGTGCGGTAGATCAACGTGCGGTTGAGCCGCTTCTCGAGCCGAGCAACCCGCTGGCTGATGGTGGACTGCGACGTCCCGATTTCGGTGGCGGCGAGACTGAAGCTACGCTTGGTCGCGACGACGTCAAATGCACGCAACTCATCGGTGTCGATGAGACTGCCCTGTTCCTGCATGTGTACCAGCCCGTAGCTTTCGCGCGTTGCCGATCTTTATGCATGAAGGATCGCGGGTGACCAGCTTTACGCGACGCCAGCCTCGCACTTATCGCGATGATGGATAAATACCGGCGACCGGTTCCGGCCTTGGCTCCTTGAACGCGGGCGATTCTCCGAATCCGCAAACGCCCGTGCTGACGGTGCGGGCGGATCGGGTGCGCAGGCGAATGATGCTCATCCACGACAGGGATGAAGCTGAGGGAAACCGGGAGAACGCCGCGTGCGGCGACGAAAAATCGCTGGTAGGCGCGCCATGAAGCCGGAGGCAATGACGCTCGACGAGCCGATCGAGGCTGTCGATTGCGAGCGGCGCCGCCGGCTTGCGGCGGGCTCCGCTCGACTGTCCCGGCAGCGCCGCTGCGCGTCTCCCGCGCCCCGCGATTCGTTCCGGAGCCGGCTATCCGGCAGGGTCGTTCACGCCGGCGGAAATCCATAGCCGCCCGCCTGTTCACCAGACTCCCGCGTCCATCGACGGTATGGTCGAACAAATTTGCATGGAATTTGCATCTAAAATGAACATTCGCATGAATTGGCGAATGCCCGCGCCCTATCTGAAGTGGCTATTTATTGCCGTTCACGATAACTCGATGACTGAACGATTTGACGCTGGTATTCCCGCAGGGGCAACTGCTATCAAAGCTGCACGATCCCGTAGATCGAACCGGCTTGCCATTACGGCATCGCCATCGTGCCGCGCTCGTCGAGGAATTGCTCATGCATTTTACGCCACGGGAAATCGACAAGCTCCTCATCTACACGCTCGCGCAGGTAGCGCAGAAGCGTAAGGATCAGGGACTGAAGCTCAACCATCCGGAGACGGTTTCGCTGATCTCCGTCGCGGCGCTTGATGGTGCTCGTGCCGGCAAGACCGTCGAAGAGGTCATGGAGCTTGCCAGCAAGGCGATCACCCGCGCCGACGTCATGGAAGGCGTGGCGGAGATGATCCCTTACGTGCAGGTGGAGGCGGTGTTCACGGACGGCAGCCGTCTCGTCACCGTCCACGATCCCATCAAGTAGCTTCGGCGAAAGGGCGTCACCATGAGCAAGGATCAGAAGAAGGCCCCCGTCGGCGGGCTCGTCTTGGGCAAGGGCGACATCGAGATCAATGCCGGCTATCCGACCACCACGCTGAAGGTTCGCAACACCGGCGACCGGCCGATCCAGGTGGGCTCGCACTTCCATTTCTTCGAGGTGAATGCCGCGCTGGAGTTCGATCGCGAGCAGGCGTTCGGCAAGCGGCTGAACATCCCCGCCACCACGGCGCTGCGTTTCGAGCCGGGCGACGAGAAGGAAGTCGTGCTCGTGCCGTTTCAGGGCAAGCAGCGCGTTCTGGGCTTCAACGGTCTGGTCAATGGCTGGGTCGGCGACGAGAACTATGACGATTACCGCCCGCGCCTGACCGACGCCCTGGAGCGCGCGAAGCGCTACGGCTTCAAGAGCACGTCGTGATGGGCCGCAACATTCAGGTCATGGAGCGCTGAGATGGCCAAGATCTCGAGGCAGCAATATTCGGACCTCTATGGTCCCACGACCGGCGACAAGATCCGCCTCGGCGACACCGATCTCTATATCGAGATCGAGAAGGACCTGCGCGTCTATGGCGAGGAGGCCGTCTATGGCGGCGGCAAGACGCTGCGCGACGGCATGGGCTACGACAACGAGCTGACCAGCGCCGCCGGCGCGCCCGATCTCGTCATCACCAACGTCACCCTCGTCGACGCGGTGCAGGGCATCATCAAGGCGGATGTCGGCATCAAGAACGGGCTGGTCTGCGCCATCGGCAAGGCCGGCAATCCCTCGACCATGTCCGGCGTCACGCCCGGCCTCGCGCTCGGGCCGGGAACCGACGCCATATCCGGCGAGCACCTCATCCTCACCGCCGGCGGCATCGATGCCCACGTCCACTACATCTCGCCGCAGCAGGCGCAGGCCGCCCTGTCGAATGGCGTGACCACCGTGTTCGGCGGCGGCATCGGGCCGAGCGACGGCACCAACGGCACCACCATCACGCCCGGCACCTGGAACATCGAGATGATGCTCCGCTCGTTCGATGCGTGGCCGGTGAATGCCGGCGTGCTCGGCAAGGGCAACGGTTCGGCGCCGGTTCCGCTCGAAGAGCAGATCCGCGCCGGCGCGGCGGGCCTCAAGATCCACGAGGACTGGGGCTCGACCCCGGCCGCGATCCGCAACGCGCTGACCGTGGCCGACAGTCACGACGTCCAGGTCTGCATCCACACCGACACGCTGAACGAAGCCGGCTTCGTGGAGAACACGATCGCCGCCTTCGAGGGGCGCACGATCCACACCTACCACACGGAAGGCGCCGGCGGCGGCCATGCGCCGGACATCATCCGGGTGGCGGGACTGTCCAACGTCATTCCCTCCTCGACCAACCCGACCCTACCTTACGGGATCAACTCCCAGGCCGAGTTGTTCGACATGACGATGATCTGTCACAACCTCAGCCCGAAGATCCCGACCGACGTCGCCTTCGCCGAGAGCCGGGTGCGCGCGGAGACGATCGCGGCGGAGAACGTGATGCACGACCTCGGGGCGATCTCGATCCTCTCCAGCGACAGCCAGGCCATGGGCCGCATCGGCGAGAACTGGACGCGGACCATCCAGACCGCGGACCTGATGAAGCTGCGCCGGGGCGCCTACAAGGGCGACACGTCGGGCAACGACAATGAGCGTGTCCTGCGCTTCGTCGCCAAGGTCACGATCAACCCCGCCATCGCGCAGGGTGTCGCCCATGTGATCGGCTCGGTGGAGGTCGGCAAGATGGCCGATCTCGTGCTGTGGGAGCCGGCTTTCTTCGGCGCCAAGCCGAAGATGGTCATCAAGGGCGGCATGATCTCCTGGGCGCTGATGGGCGACCCGAACGCCTCGCTGCCGACGCCCCAGCCGGTGATCTATCGCCCGATGTTCGGCGCGATGGGTTCGGCGCTGCCCAAGACCCGCGTAACCTTCACGTCTCATGCGGCCTACGAGGCCGGTATCGTCGATCGCTACGAGCTGAAGTCGCAGGTTGTCCCGGTCTATGGCACGCGCACGATCACCAAGAGCTCGATGGTGCGCAACACCGCCATGCCGCTGATCGAGGTCAATCCCGAGACCTTCGCGGTGACGGTCGACGGCGTGCACGCGACGATCGAGCCGGCGACGCGGCTCCCGCTCAGCCAGCTCTACTTCTTCAGCTGAGCCTCGCATCGGAATGTGGAGGGGCGGGCCCCTCCACACCAACCTGATGGCACGTGTCCGATGGACCTAATCGACATCCTGTGGGTCGGCTTGGGAGGCGGTGTCGGCTCCCTGCTGCGCTGGCGGGTTGGCCGATTCATCGATGAGCGCGTCAGCACGCCGTTCAAGCTCGGCACCTTCGTCATCAATGTCTCCGGTGCCTTCGTGATCGCCTATCTCTCCGCGTCGCTGGCCTTCGGCTGGGAGCATCGCTACGGCAACGTCATCTCCTCGCTGGTGCTGACCGGCGTGCTGGGCGGCTACACCACCTTCAGCACCATGCAGCTCGATGCGGTGCAGATGGCGTCGGCCCGGCGCCATGGGCTCGCCATCGTCTATCTCGTCGCCTCCGTGGGAACGGGCCTTCTCGCCGCCGCGGCCGGCGTCGCGCTGGCCCGGGTCTAGGAGGTCGCGATGGGGCTTCCGGTGCTCATCGTGTTCGTCGGCGGCGGTCTCGGGGCGATCACCCGTGAGCTCTTCATGCTCCTGTTCGGGCGCTACAGCGCGGCCTTCCCGGTCGATATCTTCGCGGCCAACAGTCTCGCGGCGTTCCTGCTCGGTTTCATCTTCGGCCTTCACCAGCGGCGACGCGCCTCCGACCATGTCACGCTGCTGGTGTCGACCGGGTTCTGCGGGGGCATGTCGACCTTCTCGACCTTCATCTTCGGCGCTTACTCGGAAATGACCACGCCGGGCCAGCTCGGGCTTTCCGTGCTCTACGTCATATCCAGTCTCGTCGTCGGCTACAGCGTTACATTGCTCGGCCTTCGGGCGGCGGCGCAGCTGCGTCGCGCCTGAGGCAACTGCTTGGAGATACCCATGATTCTCGTCGAGACCACGCTCGGCAATCTCCGCGACCCGGTCTGGCAGGAGCGCGCGACGCGTGCCCGCGTGGATCGCCTCGTGCTCGAGCAATGGGAGGCCCCAAAGAACCGCCTGCGCAAGGAGAGCGAAGGCGGCGTGGAGCTCGCCATCTCGCTGCCGCGCGCCGAGCACCTGCACGATGGCGACGTGCTGCATCATGACGAGGCCGCCGGCGTCATCGTCGTCGCCGCCATCGCGCTCAAGGACGTGCTGGTGATCGAGCTGGAGAACATCGAGAAGCTCTCGCCGCTCGAGATCCTGCGCACCTGTTTCGAGCTCGGCCACGGGCTCGGCAACCAGCACTGGCCGGCGGTGATCAAGGGCTCCACGGTCTATGTGCCGCTTTCAGTGGACCAGAAGGTGATGGCGTCGGTCATGCGCACTCATGCCTATCCGCATGTGCGCACCTATTTCGCGCCGGGCGCCGAGATCGCCGCCAAGCTCGATGCCCGCGAGGTGCGGCTGCTGTTTGCCGGCGCCGATGCGACGCCCCACCACCATCATGCCGGCCATGCTCATGACCACAACCATGATCATGAGCATGGCCACGCTCACGGTCATTCGCATGCCCATAGCCACACGCAGTCGCCGGTGAAGTGATGGGCGCGGGAGGCGGCGGAAAGGGCGGCGCGTCGTCGGGCATGGTGCATCTCGCGCGCCTGCTGCAATTCTCCGATTCCACCCTGCCGATCGGCTCCTTCGCCTTCTCCAACGGGCTGGAATCCGCGCTGCAGACGGGTGTGGTGACCGATCCGGAGAGCCTGCTGAACTATGTCGAGCTCATCCTGCGGCAGAGCGCCCGGATGGACGGCATCGCGCTGCTGCACGCGCACCGTGCGGCGCTGGCCGGCGACTACGAGGCGATCCTCGAAGCCGATAGCGAACTGTTCTGCCGCCGCGTCGGCGAGGAGCAGCAGATGATGCTCACCCGCACGGGCAAGAAATTCGCCGAACTGGTGCTGAAGATCATGCCCTCGCCCCTGCTGGAGCGCTGGCTCGGCGACATCAAGGCGAATGCGACGCCGGGCTGCCTGCCCATCGGCCAGGCGCTGGCGCTCGCGCATATGGGCGTCGACGAGGTGGAAGCCTTCGTCATGCACCAATACGCCATCGCCTCGATGATCCTGAGCGCGGCGCTGCGGCTGATGCGGATCGACCATCTCGATACCCAGCGCATCCTGTTCACGGCACAGGGACGCGTGGAGGGCGACTACCACGCGGCGCGCGACCTCTCGCTGGACGAAATGGCGTCCTTCGCCCCCGTCTTCGACGTCCTCGTCGCCCACCACACGACCACCCATGTCCGCCTGTTCATGAACTGAACGCGGCATCGGCAAAGGAAGCGGTTCATGAAGAAGATCACGCGTATCGGCATTGGCGGCCCGGTCGGTTCGGGCAAGACGGCGGTCATCGAGGTGATCACGCCGCGGCTCATCGACCTCGGCATCAAGCCGCTGATCATCACCAATGATGTGGTGACGACCGAGGACGCCAAGCAGGTGCGCCGCACGCTGAACGGCATTCTGGTGGAGGAGAAGATCGTCGGCGTGGAGACGGGCGCATGCCCGCACACCGCTGTCCGCGAAGACCCCTCCATGAACATCGCCGCCGTCGAGGAACTGGAGGAGAAATACCCCGAAAGCGACGTGATCCTGATCGAGTCCGGCGGCGACAACCTGACCCTGACCTTCAGCCCGGCGCTGGCGGATTTCTACATCTACGTGATCGACGTCGCGGCGGGCGACAAGATCCCGCGCAAGAACGGCGCCGGCGTGTGCCAGTCCGACATTCTCGTCATCAACAAGAAGGACCTCGCGCCCTATGTCGGCGCGAGCCTTGAGGTGATGGACCGCGACTCCAGGCTCATGCGCGGCAAGAAGCCGTTCATCTTCACCAACTGCAAGACCGGGGAGGGCGTCGACGATCTCATCCGCCTGATCCTCGACATGGCGCTGTTCGACGTGAAGGTCACGCCGCCCGCAAAGGTGGATGCCTGACGCCATGGCGCTGCACGAGCAACTCGGTCGCCTCGACGCGGCGCGCGAACTGCGTGACTTCAAGGCCGAGCCCGCGCAGATGCGTGCCGCCGGGCCGGGGAAGGTCGGGGAGCTGCGCCTCGGCTTCGCCCTGCGCGAGGGGCGCTCCATCCTGCACGATCTCTATCGCGTGGCGCCGCTGCTCGTCCAACGAGCGCTCTACTGGGACGAGGCCATGCCGGAGCTGCCGATCTGCTCGATCATCTCGATCGGCGGCGGCATCCTCCAGGGCGACCGGTACAAGATCGACATTTCGGTGGGCGAGGGGGCCTGTGCCCACGTCACCACCCAGAGCGCCAACCGCGTCCATCAGATGGATGCGAACTACGCCTCCCAGCATCAGACGGTGACGCTCAAAAGCGGCGCGTATCTGGAATATCTGCCGGACTTCACCATTCCCTACCGCGACTCCCGCTTCATCAACCAGACCGACATCGTCATCGCGGAAGATGCGACGCTGCTCTATGGCGAGATGATGCTGGCCGGCCGCAAGCACCATCACGCCGACGAGCGGTTCGGGCTCGACCTGCTGTCCGTCGCCGTCGCCGTGCGCCGGCCGGACGGGCGCAAGCTGTTCGCCGAGAAGATCCTGATCGAGAAGGGCGACGCGTCGGTGGATTCGCCGGCGGTCATGCGCGGCTACGACGCTTTCGCCAACATCATGTGCCTGACGCCGCCGCAGGTCGCCGCCCGCATCAAGGAGCGGTTCGAAACGAATTTCCCGACCGAGGCGCCGCGGGCGATCTCGGGCGTCTGCCGCCTGCCCAATGACGCCGGCCTGATGCTGCGCGCGGTGGGGGTGGAGACCTACGACGTGCGCGCCGAGGTGCGCCGCTTCTGGCAGATCGTTCGCGAGGAGGCGCGCGGCCGGTCGCTTCCGCAGGAATTCCTCTGGCGCTGACCCAAGGACCGAGGCCATGGCCGAACACAAGAGCAACTTCCTGACCGATTCCTTCAAGGGCACCAGTCAGGTCTTCTTCATGGAGAACATCGTCACGGGGGCGCTGTTCTTCGTCGCGATGGCCTATGCGTCCTATGCGTCCGGCGTCTGGGCGACCACCATCGGCGCGGCCATCGGCGTCGTCGTCGCCACGCTGACCGCCCGGCTGCTGGAGTGCGACGAGACATCGATCGCCTCGGGCCTGTTCGGCTTCAACGGCGTCCTCGTCGGTGCCGCGCTGCCGACCTTCATCGCCGTGTCGCCTCAGCTCTGGGTCTATGTCATCGTCGGCGCCGCCACGAGCACGGTCGTCACCGCCGCCTTCAGCGCGACGCTGACCGCGAAATGGGGCATTCCCGGCTCGACCGGCCCCTTCGTGCTGACCGGCTGGCTGATGGTCGCCGGCGCCTATTCCTTCGGCGGGCTCGACGTCACCGGCGATGCGCCCAAGCTCGCCACCGACTATGTGCAGGGGCTCGCGCCGCTTCCCCAGCCGGTCGAGCTCGTGCAGATCTTCTTCCGCAACATCGGCCAGGTCTATCTACTCGGAAACGAGATTTCCGGCGCGATCATCCTGCTGGGCATCTTCATCGCCTCCATTCCGGCGGGCATCGCCGCCGCCGCCGGCTCGCTGGTCGCGATGGTGGTGGCGATCGGCATGGGGGCCGATCCGGCCATCGTCAGCCAGGGGCTGTATGGCTTCAGCCCCGTGCTCACGGCGCTGGCGGTCGGCGTCATATTCCTCAAGACCTCGCGGAAGGTGGTGCTCTATGCGCTGCTCGCGACTGTCACCACCGTCTTCGTGCAGGGCGCACTGGACGTCATCGTCGCGCCTGCCGGCATCCCCTCGTTCACGGCGCCCTACGTCCTGACGATGTATCTCTTCATCGCACCGCAGAAGCTTCTCGCCCCGCACCCGCACCGGCCCGTGGCCGGCCACATGGTCGGGCACGAGCACACCAAGGCGGGCTGATGCGCCCTGTCGGCCCCGGGGAGGGCCGACCTGACTGTCACGGCGGCTTACGAGCCGCCGCCCGAGGCTCCAGCGACGCGTATCCGGCCGGAACGTCCCACGCGCGCACCCACGAAAGGGGAGACGAGATGCAAGCGATCAATGCGGGTGATACCGCGTTCATTCTCCTGTGCACCGCCCTGGTGTGCATGATGACCCCGGCGCTGGCGCTGTTCTACGGCGGTCTGGTCAAGCAGCGCGACATGCTGTCGATCATGATCCAGAACTTCGTCTGCATGGGCGTGGTCGGGCTGATCTGGGTGTTCGGCGGCTTCAGCCTGGCTTTCGGGCCCGATATTGGCGGCGTCATCGGCAGCATCGTGCCCTATTTCGGCATGTACCATGTCGGCGTGCAACCGCACCCGACCTATGGGCCGAGCATCCCCTTCATCATGGTGTTCGCCTATCAGATGATGTTCGCCATCATCACGCCGGCGCTGATGACCGGCGCGTTCGTGGGCCGCTTCCGCTTCGGCGCCTATCTCTTCTTCATCGCCCTGTGGACCATCCTGGTCTATCTGCCCGCCGCGCACTGGATCTGGGGTGGCGGCTTCCTCGCGGCGCTCGGCGTCGTCGATTTCGCCGGCGGTATCGTCATCCACACGGCGGCGGGCTTCTCCGCGCTGGTGACGGCGGCCTATCTCGGCAAGCGCAAGCTCGCCCCGGGCGAGAGCGAATCCGCGCCGGCCAGCCTGCCGCTGGTGGCCCTGGGCGCGGGCCTGCTGTGGTTCGGCTGGTTCGGCTTCAATGCCGGCGGCGCCTATGCGGCGGACGCGCTGGCCGCCTACGCCTTCACCAACACCATGCTGGCCGGCTCGATCGCGATGCTGGTGTGGATGTTCTGGGAGTGGCGCGAGGACGGCCGGCCCACCTTCTCGGGCGTGCTGGTCGGCGCCGTGGCCGGCCTTGCCACCATCACCCCCGCCTCGGGCTATGTCGAACCGATGTCCGCCCTGCTCATCGGCGCGGTCGGCGCGACGATCTGCTACCACGCCAAGCATGTGCAGGCCTGGCTGAAGATCGACGACTCGCTGGAAGTCTGGCGCGCGCATGGCGTCGGCGGCATGACCGGAGCGCTGCTGATCGGCGTGCTGGCGAGTTCGCATATCAATCAGGTGTCGGCGGGCATTCACCAGCTGGGTGTCCAGGCCCTCGCCGTCGCCATCGTCGCGGCCTATGCCTCTGTCATCACCTTCATCCTGCTGAAGCTTCTGGATGGCATGGGTGTGCTGCGGGTACCGGACACCATCCAGGAAGAGGGGCTCGACAAACCGTTCTACGGCGAGCGCGCCTTCAATTTCTGGAACATGGATCGCGGAAATCCGAAGTGATCGTCGGCATGGGAAGCCCCCGCGGCTTCCCATGCCGCGAGGCAACGGTTACGCCCGCGCGGGTCCGGCACCCGTGCGGGCGTCCCTGATTCACGTCTGCTGCCGCCTGTGGCCAATGCTTCCATGGACCTGACGCTCGCGATCTTCGTTCTGGTGTACGTCGCCATGGGCGTCGGCCACCTGCCGGGCTTTCGTCTCGACAGGACCGGTGCGGCCATCGTCGGGGCGATGGTGCTCATCGCCGCGGGGCAGATTTCGCCGGCGGCGGCCTGGGCGTCGGTCGACTACCGCGTCATCGGCCTGCTCTTCGGCCTGATGACGGTGTCGGCGTCCTTCGTGGTCGCCGGATTCTATGATCGGGTCGCGGTGAAGGTCGGCAGCCTCAATGTCGGCCCGAGGGGGCTCCTCGCCATCTTGATCGCCGTTTCCGGCGCGATGGCGGCTCTGCTGAACAAGGATGTGGTGGCGGTCGCGATGACGCCGATCCTCTGCTCCATCTGCGTGGAGCGGCGGCTCAATCCGCTGCCGTTCCTGCTCGGCTTCTGCTTCGCGGCCAATTTCGCGTCGGCGGCGACGATCCTTGGGAGCCCGCAGAACATGATCATCGCCGAGACGCTGCAGCTTTCCTTCGTCGGCTTCATGGCGGCCGCCGCACCGCCGGCTCTGCTCGGCCTGCCGGTGATCTGGATCGTGATCGTGCTGTGCTATCGCGGCCGATGGACGCTTGCCGACGACGCCCGCCCGTCCGCCGCCGGCGCGACCCCCGTGGCCGCGCCCGCGGACTTCAACCGCGGCGAGACGATCAAGACCGGCCTCGTCACCCTCGCCGTCGTCGCCGCCTTCATCTTCAGCGACCTGCCGCACATGCTGATCGCCCTGATGGGGGCGAGCGTCCTGCTGGTCAGCCGGCGCTTCGCCTCGAGTAACCTGCTGCATCACGTCAACGGCGACCTGTTGCTGCTGCTGTTCGGATTGTTCGTCGTCAACGCGGCGCTGACCGCGACGGGGCTGCCGGAACAGGTTCTGGCCGGCCTGCGCACGATCGGGCTCGACCTGCACGATCCGCCATCCATGCTGATCATCATGGCGGTGCTCAGCAACATCGTCGGCAACAACCCGGCCGTTATGCTGGTGGCGCCCTTCATCGGCGGCGCCTCGCAGCCGGAAGCGCTCGGCGCGGCCATCGCGCTCGGCACCGGCTTCTCCTCGAGCGCCGTGATCTTCGGCAGCCTGGTCGGGATCATCGTTGCCGAGGAATGCCGCCGGCGCGGCATTCCTCTCGGCTTCGGCGAATTCGCGCGGGCCGGCGTGCCGACCTCTATACTGTGCTTGCTGATGGCCGTCCTCTGGATACATCACCTCGGTTGAGCCATGCGTTCCCCGGCCGCGCGAGATGTGGCGACGCACGCGCACGCCGACGGCCGGCTCATTCCGGCGTTGGTCGCATGGCAAGCGCCAGTGCCTCCTGGAAGACATCGTCCGCGCCGAGATGATTTATGAGGATGAGCAGCAGGCGGGCGTTCAGCGCGGCGCTCTGCACCTCGTCGAGCCCGTCATGGGCGGCGAGCAGGCGCGCATAGACCCCGTCAGGATCGCGCAGGTTCAGCGTGGTGACGAGCATGACGACCTCATGAGAGGGCCAGGGCGCGGCCGAGCGCGGCGGCCACGGCCTCGGGGTGGAAATCCGTCCAGCGCGCCAGCACGTGGCGATCGGGACGGATCAGGTAGACGGCCCGATCGCACGCGCCGAGGAAGCGATCGCGCAGGATCTCGTTGCCGGCCGCGTCGATCGACACGCAGGTCACCGGGACGCCATGCTCGCTCATGCGCCCGGGCAGCTCGGCGTTGATCGCGAGCAGGGTGAAGTCCGGGCCGAGCCGCGCCAGCAGCCAGCCCGCGTCCGTGGGCGCATCGGGCAGCGCGGCGCCGGGGCGCGTGCGCGCCGGCAGGCCCGGCTGGTCCGGGCCGTTCAGCGGGCCGCCGTCATAGACGCACGGCACCGACAGCCGGCCCGAA
Organism: Ancylobacter terrae; assembly: GCF_045108345.1. Classification (NCBI taxonomy): domain Bacteria; kingdom Pseudomonadati; phylum Pseudomonadota; class Alphaproteobacteria; order Hyphomicrobiales; family Xanthobacteraceae; genus Ancylobacter; species Ancylobacter terrae. The sequence continues at coordinate 2,132,761 of NZ_JBJGXH010000001.1, read as the reverse complement.
TTCACCAGCGAGCGCGCGAAGGGCAGGTGCTCGGCGAGGTCCAGCACCGCATCGCGGAACAGCCGCGTGACCGGCGTCGCCGGCGAGATGAAGTCGGTCGAGCGCGTCGAGTTGAGGATGTTCTCGTCCGCGCCGGCGACGCGCTCGGCGCTGTAGCTGTCGAGCAGCCGGTCATCGGCCCGCCCCTCCAGCACGAAGCGCAGCTTCCAGCACAGATTGTCGACGTCCTGGAGCCCGGAATTGGCGCCGCGCGCCCCGAACGGGCTGACCTGGTGAGCGCTGTCGCCGGCGAACAGCACCCGCCCGTGACGGAACGTCTCCATGCGGCGGCACTGGAAGCTGTAGATCGAGGTCCAGACGATCTCGAAATCGACCCCTTCACCCAGCATCGCGGCGACGCGCGCGCGCACGCGGCCGGGTTCGAGCTCCCGCTCGCGGTCGATGTCGCGGCCGATCTGGAAGTCGATCCGCCAGATCCCGTCGGGCTGGCGGTGCAGCAGCGCGCTGTCGCCGGACTTGAAATGCGGCTGGAACCAGAACCATCGCTCGGTCGGGAAGTCGGCGCTCATCCGGATGTCGGCGATGAGGAAATGATCCTCGAAGGCGCGCCCCTCGAAGCCGAGCCCGAGCATGCCGCGCACCGGCGAGCGCGCGCCGTCGCAGGCGATCACCCAGTCGGCGTCGACCCGATAGGGCCCGTCCGGCGTCGCCACGGTGAGCCGCACCCGATCGTCCCGCGCCTCGACGGCGTCCACCCGGTTGCCGCCCCTAATCTCGACCGGCGCGCCGGCCGCCCGCAGCGCGACCAGACGATCGTGGAGGATCTTCTCGAAATGCGGCTGCTGCAGGTTCACGAAGGCCGGGAAACGGTGGCCCGGCTCCGGCAGCAGGTCGAACTCATAGACCAGGCGGTCGTGGCGGAAGACCTTGCCGACATTCCACACGACGCCCTTCTCGACGATCGGATCGGCGGCGCCGAGGCGGTCGCAGATCTCCAGCGTGCGCTTGGCGAAGCAGATCGCGCGGCTGCCGGTGCCGGCGCCTTCCTGGTCGTCCAGCAGGAGCACCGGCACGCCCTGCGAGGCGAGGTCGAGCGCCGCCGCAAGCCCGACCGGGCCGGCCCCGACGACGACCACCGGCCAGCGCGCCGGCTCGGCGGCGTCCTGTTCCGGCACCCGTTCATAGGGATAGAGTCGAAACGCCAGTTCGTGGCGCGGCCCGCCGGTTTCCTTCATCGCTTCCCCCTCCGCCGGCTTTGTCTCAGCCTTGCAGCGCATTCCACATGTCGAGATCGCGTTCCGCGGTCCAGATGCGCGGATGGTCGATGCCGCGCGCCTCGTCGAAGGCGCGGCTGACGTTGAACGGCAGGCAGTGCTCGTAGATGGCGTAGTCGCGGAACTGGTCGTCGCAGGCGGCGCGCACCGCCTCGAAGGCCTGCTTCAGCGTGCCGTCGCGCGCGGCGACCCGGGCGGCCGGCCGGAACGTCGCGTCGAGGAAATGGCGCGTCCGCTCGATGGCGTCGTTGACCCCGGCCCGGCCGATCACGGCGTCCCCGCGCCCGGGGGCGAGCGCGTCGACGTCGAAGGCGCGGATGCGGTCAAGCGTCGGCCCCCAGTCGCGGAAATGACCGTCGCCGCAATAGCAGGCGGCGTGCGCCTCGACGATGTCGCCGGTGAACATGACGTTCTGGTCCGGCACGTGGACGACGATGTCCCCGGCCGTATGGGCGCGCCCGAGATGGATCAGATCGACCCGCCGCCGTCCGAGATGGAGGCTCATGGTGCCGCGAAAGGTGGTCGTCGGCCAGGTGAGCCCGGGAATGGACTCGTGCCCCTGGAACAGGCGGGGAAAGCGCTGGAACTCGCTCGCCCAGTCCTCCATCCCCCGTTCGACGACCATGGCGCGTGCGGCCTCGCTCATCACCACCTGGCCGGCGCCGAAGGCGGAGGCGCCGAGCACCCGCACGGCATGGTAATGCGTCAGCACCACATGGGTGATCGGCTTGTCGGTGACGCGTCGCACCTCGTCGATGACGCGCGCGGCGAGGCGGGGCGTGGCCTGCGCCTCGACCACGAGGACGCCCTCGTCGCCGATGATGACCCCCGAATTCGGATCGCCCTGCGCTGTGAAGGCGTAGATGCCCTCGCCGATGGGCGTGAAGCTGGTCGTCTTTTCGCTCAGGTCTGCCTGCGAGGCGAAGGCCTTGGCCATGATCGCTCCTGTCAGCGTGAATAGGGATCGGCCAGCGCCGGCAAAACCGTGCCCGCGCAGGCGCCGAAGCCGATGAGGTAGCCGTCCGCCGCGACCTGCCCGCGCAGCGTGAGGGTGTCGCCGTCCTCGATGAAGCGGCGGACCTCGCCCCCCGGCAGGGTGAGCGGCTCCGTGCCGTTCCACGAGATTTCGAGGAGGCTGCCGCGGCTCTCGCGGGTCGGGCCGGAGATCGTGCCCGAGCCCAGAAGGTCGCCGGTGTTCATCGGGCAGCCGCAGGCGGCATGGTGGGCGAGCTGCTGCGCCGCCGAATAGGTGAGCTCGCGGGAGCGGGTCCGTGCGATGACGGTTTCCGCCCCGTCCGCGGGGGCGAGGGCGATCTCGAGCGCGATGTCATGGCGCATCGGCCACGGTTCCCGCAGATGATCGAGCAAGGCGACCTCCCGCTCCGGCCCGGGAATGCGGAAGGGTTCCAGCGCCGCCGCCATCACGATCCACGGGCCGATGCTGGTCGCGGTCGCCTTCGACTGGAACGGGCCGAGCGGCTGGTATTCGAAGGCCTGGATGTCGCGCGCCGACCAGTCGTTGAGCAGCACATAGCCGAAGATCATCGCCTCGGCCTCGGCGACGCTCACCGGCCGCCCCGGCACGGACGGCACCCCGACCACGGCACCGATCTCGAGTTCGAAATCGAAGCGGCCGGACGGCCGGAACACCGGGGCGGCGTCGTCCGGCCCCTTCACCTGGCCCCAGGGGCGCCGCACCGGCGTGCCGGAGACGACCACGGAGGAGGCCCGGCCGTTGTAGCCGATGGGCATGTGCAGCCAGTTGGGCGGCAGCGTGTTGCTGCCGCGGAACATGGCGCCGACATTCTCGGCATGATGCCGGCCGGCATAGAAATCGGTGAATTCGGCCACGGTGAACGGCAGGTGGAGGTGCGCATCCGACTGCGCCGCGAGGAACGGCTCGACCGCCGCCCGCTCGGGCGCCCCCTCGGCGAGCAACTCGGTCAGCCGCGTCCGCAGCTGGCGCCAGACCGGCGGCCCGGCCGCCATCAGCGCGTTCCAGGCGGGCTGCCGGAACAGCGGGGCGGGGTCGAGCCGCAACAGCCCCGACGCCTCCAGCCCGGCGACGTCGAGTATGAGGTCGCCGATGGCGATGCCGCAGCGCGGCGCGGCGCCGGCGAGGGAGAAGACGCCGCAGGGCAGGTTGTTCAGCGGGAACGGGCTCGACGGCGCATTGGCCGAGCCGACCCAGGAACGCAGCAAGCGCATGGAACGGGCCTCGTGGGGGTTACGCGAGGCCGCGGCGGCCGTCGAATTTCTTGTCGAGGCTCGCCCAGCAGTCGATGTAGTCCTGCTGCAGCGGCGCCTGCTCGGCGGCGAAGGCGGTGAGGTGCTGCGGAAAGCGGGTCTCGAACATGAAGGACATGGTCTCGTCCAGCTTCTCGGGACGCAGCTCGGCATTCGAGGCGCCCTCGAAGGCGGCCCGGTCCGGCCCGTGCGGCAGCATGCAGTTGTGCAGCGACAGGCCGCCGGGCACGAACCCCTGCGGCTTGGCGTCATAGACGCCGTAGATGTTGCCCATCAGCTCCGACATGATGTTCTTGTGGTACCAGGGCGGGCGGAAGCTGTGCTCGGCCACCATCCAGCGCTCGCGGAACAGCACGAAGTCGATATTGGCGGTGCCTTCCTGTCCCGAGGGGGCGGTGAGCACCGTGAAGATCGACGGGTCGGGATGGTCGAACAGGATCGCCCCGACCGGCGAGTAGGTGCGCAGGTCGTATTTGCACGGCGCGTAATTGCCGTGCCACGCCACCACGTCGAGCGGGCTGTGGCCGATCCGCGTGCGGTGGAAGCTGCCGCACCATTTCACCACAACCGTCGAGGGCGCCTCGCGATCCTCGAACGCCGCCACCGGCGTCTTGAAGTCGCGCGGATTGGCGAGGCAGTTGGCCCCGATCGGGCCGCGGCCCGGCAGCTCGAACTTCTGGCCGTAATTCTCGCACACGAAGCCGCGGCACGGCCCCTCCAGCACCTCGACCCGGTAGACGAGGCCGCGCGGCAGGATGGCGATCTCCTTCGGCTCCAGGTCGATGATGCCGAGCTCGGTGCAGAAGCGCAGCCGGCCCTGCTGCGGCACCACCAGCAGCTCGCTGTCGGCGGAGAAGAAGTATTCATCCACCATCGAGCGCGTGACCAGATAGACGTGGCTCGCCATGCCGATCTGCAGGTTGACGTCGCCGGCGGTGGTCATGGTGCGCATGCCGGTGATCCAGTCCAGCGGCTCCTGCGGCTGCGGGATCGGGTCCCAGCGGTACTGGCCGAGCGAGATGATGTCGGGCAGCACATGCGGCGCGCTCCGCCACAGCGGGACGTCGATCTTTTCGAAGCGCGAGACGTGCTTCACGCTGGGACGGATGCGGTAGCACCAGGTCCGCTCGTTCTTGCCGCGCGGCGCCGTGAAGGCGGTGCCCGAGAGCTGCTCGGCATAGAGCCCGTAGGCGCATTTCTGCGGGCTGTTCTGCCCCTGGGGCAGGGCGCCCGCAAGCGCCTCGGTTTCGAAGTCATTGCCGAAGCCCGGCTGATAGCCGGCCACGGTTCCGCCGAAGGCGGCCGCGCGCAGCATTCCGGGCGGCAGGGCGTTGGCGTTCATCGGCGTGGCTCCCCGGCACATGCGTGATTGTTGTCGCAAGAATGGTTGCATTTGCAACTAAGTCAAGTAGCCTTCGCTGCGCATCCGCCGAAATCCGCGCAAAGGACGCTGAGCCCCGATGACCACCGCCCCGATCGTGCTGCACGACTACTGGCGCTCCTCCTCGTCCTACCGGGTGCGGATCGGCCTCAATCTGGCGGGAAAGACCTATGAGCGCCGCCCGGTCGACCTGCTGAAGGGCGAGCAGAGCGAGGCCGCCAACCGGGCCCGCAACCCGCAGGGCCTCGTGCCGACGCTGGAGATCGACGGGCGGGTGCTCACCCAGTCGCTCGCCATCCTCGAATATCTCGACGAGGTGCACGGCGCCGGGCTGCTTCCCCGCACGCCGCCGGAGCGCGCGCGGGTGCGGGCGCTCGCCATGGCGGTGGCCATGGAGATCCAGCCGGTGACCAACCTCCTCGTGGTGCGCCACGCCATGGACGCCTCGCGCGGCGCCATCACCCGGGAGGCGTGGATGGCCCATTTCATCGCCGCCGGCCTCGCCGGGCTGGAGGCGATGCTGGCGGACGGCCCGGCGGGCCTCTATTGCCACGGCGATCGCGTCAGCCTCGCCGATGTCTGCCTCGTGCCGCAGCTCTACAATGCGCGGCGCTGGGGCGTTCCGCTCGACGGCTACCCCCGGATCGCCCGCATCGCCGGCGCGCTGGAGGCGCTGCCGGCCTTCGCCGCGGCGCATCCCGACGCGCTCGCGCCGCCGTCGTGACACGGTGGGGCGGCTGTGGCAGCTTCGCGGCAGAGGTAGAGGCCGCGATGAGCACCGAAGAAAGCCCCGACAAGCCTTTCGATCTCGATCGATTCCTGCCCTATCTCCTCAACCAGGCCGCCGAGGCGACCAGCCGCTCGTTCCACGCCCTCTACAAGAGCGAATACGGCATGACCCGCACGCAATGGCGCGTTCTGGCCAATCTCGGCCGCTTCGGCGAGATGACCGCGCGCGACATCTGCCGCATCTCCCATGTCGAGAAGACCAAGGTGAGCCGGGCCGTCTCGGCGATCGAGGCGCATGGCTGGCTGGCCCGGCGCCGCCATGCCGACGACCGGCGGGCCGAACTGCTGATGCTGACGCCCGAAGGGCAGGGGGTGTTCGCCCGGCTCGGCGAACTCGCCAACGGTTACGACGCGTCCCTGCGCGCCGCCTTGGGCAGCCGCGATGCCGGCCGGCTGGAAGCGATGCTCCGGCGCCTGGTCGCCGAGCAGCCGGCCGACGCCGACATCGACTGAGAGCCGCGTCAGGCCGCCGGTGCGGCGCCGTCGGCGGTGCAGATGCGGCGGGCGATGTCGCGCACCGTGCGCGCCAGCAGGCGGCCATTGTCGGCCCGCCAATGCAGCGCATAGGCGAGATCCGGCACGCGCAGCCGATCCTCGACCGTGAGCCGCACCAGTTCGCCGCTGCGGATGAAGCGCTCGACGAACGGCCCGGCGAGCAGCGCGATGCCGAGGCCGGCGATCGTCACCGCCGCCACCGCCTCGGGGCTGTTTGAGGCGACGATGCGGCGGAACTTCAGGCCGCTTTCGGAGCTGAAATTCTGCAGGTTGATGGTGCTGCCCGCCTGCACCGACATCGAAATCACCGGATGGGTCTGCAGCGTTTCGGCGGTCAGTATCCCGCCTTCGATCGGCAGCCCCGGCGCGGCGACCCAGTGCAGCTCGACACGGCCGATCTGCTCGGACTGGACCTGCGGGTCGGGTGAGGTCCCGGCGCAGAGCGCGAAATCGGTCTCGCCCCGCTCGACGTCCTCCAGCAGTTCGCGCGTCACCGCCACGCGCGGCTCGATCACCACATCCGGATAGGCGGCCCGCACCTCCGAGACGATACGCGGCAGCCACTGCATCGCCATCAGCTCGCTGATGCCGAACCGGCAGGTGCCCTTCACGCGCTGGGGCGCATCGGCGGCGACGAGAATCTCGTCGCACAGCGCCAGCATCTGCTCGGCCTTGGCGAACACCCGCTCGCCGACCTCGGTGATGCGCGCGCTGGCGCCGGAGCGGTCGAACAGCGGCTCGCCCACTTCCGCCTCCAGTTCCTGGATGCGCTTGGAGAGGGCGGAGCGCGTCATGAACAGCCGCTCCGCCGCCAGGGCGAAGCTGCCGAGCACGGCCGACCAGTAGAGCGCTTCGAGCTGTTTGAGCGTCATGCCGATATCCCCCTGCCGAGGCTAGGCAATATCGGATGGGCGGCCAAGCCCTTGGAGAAGCGGGACCGGTCCTCACAGCCGCATGACGAACGGCGGCGGCGCGGCATCCCCGAGATCGATCCAGACCGATTTCACCTGCAGGAACTGGCGGATGGCGTCCGCGCCGCCCTCGCGACCCAGCCCCGAGCGTTTGTAGCCGCCGAACGGCGCCATCGGCGCCGAGGTCCGGTAGGTGTTGACCCACACCGATCCCGCTTCCACCGCGCGCGCCATCCGGTGGGCCCGGTTGAGGTCGCGCGTCCAGATGCCGGCGGCGAGGCCGTAGTCGGTGGCGTTGGCCAGCGCCACCGCCTCCGCCTCGTCGTCGAACGGCATGACCGCGAGCACCGGCCCGAACACCTCCTGCCGGGCGAGCCGGGCGTCGGCGGCGACGCCGGTGAAGATGGTGGGCTCGACGAACCAGCCTTCCCGGTCCGCCCGCTGCCCGCCGAGGATGCAGCTCGCCCCGTCCGCCTTGGCCCCGGCGATATGATCGAGGATACGGCCGAGCTGCTGCTCGGTGGTCACCGGGCCCACCTGCGTGCCGGCATCGGCCGGGTCGCCGATCCGCGCGGTGCGCGCCAGCCGGACAACGCGCTCGACGAATTCGGCGGCGATGGAGGCATGCACGATCAGCCGCGAGCCGGCGACGCAGGTCTGCCCCGTCGCCGCGAAGATGCCACCGACCACCCCGTTCACCGCCCGGTCGAGATCGGCGTCGGCAAAGACGATGTTGGCGCTCTTGCCGCCGAGTTCGAGCGTGACCGGGATCAGCTTGCGGGCCGCGCTCTCGGCGATCGCGACGCCGGCCGACTCCCCGCCGGTGAAGGCCACGGCACGCACGCGCGGATGCGCCACCAGCGCGGCGCCGACCTCCGGCCCGGTGCCGGTCACCGCATTGACCACGCCCGGCGGGAAGCCGGCCGCGCGCACCAGCTCCAGGAACGGCGTGATCGAGGTCGAGGTGAATTCGGACGGCTTGATCACCACCGTATTGCCGGCGGCCAGCGCCGGGGCGAGCTTCCAGGCGGTGAGCAGCAACGGCGAATTCCACGGCACGATCGCCGCGACGACGCCAAGCGGTTCGAGCTGGGTGAAGCTCACCATGTCCGCCTTGTCCGAGGGCAGCACGGCGCCTTCCACCTTGTCGGCGAGGCCGGCGAAATAGCGATACCAGCGCGGCATGTAGGCCATCTGGCCGCGCATCTCGGCGAGCAGCTTGCCGTTGTCCTGCGTTTCCGCACGGGCGAGCTCGTCCGAATGGGCGGCGATGAGATCGGCGAGGCGGTTCAGCAGGACGCCGCGATCGGAGGCGCTCATCCGCGCCCAGTCCGGCCGGCGGAAAGCGCGGTCCGCCGCGCTCACGGCGCGGTCGACGTCTTCCGCCGTGCCGGCGGCGACTTCGGCCCAGGGCTGCGCCGTCGCCGGATTATCGGTCGGAAACCAGCCCGCCGAGAGCGGATCGACGAAGTCATTGTCGATGAACATGCGGAAACGCGGCAATGCGGTCATCGGCGGCGCGCCTTTCGGAAGAAGCAGGGGAGGGGTGGCGACGTCAGCGGCGTAGTCCGTGCGCCCGGCGCGGAAGCTAGGCCATCCGCGCGGGGGCGGGGTAACGAATTTTCTTCGCCTCGCCCCTGTCGGAAAGCGCACCCCCGCCTCCTGCGCCGCCGGCCGGTCTCGACTTTCCCGACAGCGGCGAGTGTCGTTTTATTCGTTAGGCTCAGGCCGCCTTGGTCGATATGTTTCTACAGCGGACGACATTTCCGATGTCCCCGCGGCATCTCAGACAGAACCGACACCCCATGGCTTCCGGTCGCGTGTCCGACCGGACGGCGCCCCGTGGCGCGTGGCCATTTGCCAAAGAGGAACGGATCGCGTGCACAATCGCAGCCGCGCCAGCCGGATCGATGCCGAGCATCATCTCCACCCCTACACCAATCTGCGGCAGGTGGAGGCGGACGGCCCGCTGGTGATCGCCCGCGGCGAAGGCATCCGCGTCCTCGACGAGGCGGGGCGCTCCTATATCGAGGCGATGGGCGGCCTGTGGTGCGCCAGCCTCGGCTTCTCCGAACGCCGCCTCGCCGACGCCGCCTACCGGCAGATGCTGGAGATGCCGTACTACCACTCGTTCAACGGCCGCGTGCCGGCCATCGTGACCGAGCTCGTGGACGAGCTGATGGCCTGGGCGCCGGTGCCGATGGGCCGGGTGCTGTTCGCCAATTCCGGCTCGGAATCGAACGACGCCGCCTACAAGATCGTTCACTACTACAACAACGTGCTGGGACGGCCCGAGAAGAAGAAGTTCATCGCCCGCGAGCGCAGCTACCACGGCAGCACCGCGGTCGCCTCGGCGCTCTCCGGCCTGCCCGGCGCGCGGCAGATGTTCGACCTGCCGATCGGCGGCATCCTGCGCGTCAGCGCGCCGCATTACTACCGCAACGCCCGGCCGGGCGAGAGCCTCGCGCAGTACACCGACCGGCTGGTCGACGAGATCGAGCAGCTGATCGCGCGCGAGGGCGCCGACACCATCGCCGCCTTCATCGCCGAGCCGGTCATCGGCGGCGGCGGCGTCATCATCCCCCCGCCCGACTATTTCCCGCGCGTGCAGGCGCTGCTGAAGCGGCACGACATCCTGTTCATCGCCGACGAGGTGATCTCGGGCTTCGGCCGGCTGGGCGCGCCCTTCGGCACGCAGGTCTTCGGCCTCCAGCCGGACATGATCACCGTCGCCAAGATGCTCTCCGCCGCCTATGCGCCGATCTCCGCGCTCTATGTCAGCGAGGGGATCTGCGACGTGCTGCGGCAGGGCAGCGACCAGGTCGGCTATTTCGGCCACGGCTATACCTATGGCGGCCATCCGGTGTCGGCGGCGGTGGCGCTGGAGACGCTGCGCATCTACCGGCAGGACGACGTCATCGGGAACGCCCGGCGCGTCGGCGAGCACCTGCAGGCCGGGCTGCGCGCGCTCGCCTCCCACCCGCTGGTCGGCGAGGCCCGCGGCCTCGGGATGATCGGGGCGCTGGAACTTTCGGCCGATCCCGCCACCCGCCGGCCGTTCGAGCCCGAGCGCGGCGTCGGCGGCTGGGTGCTGCGGCGGGCGCTGGAGCACGGCCTGATGGTGCGGGCGATCCCCGGCGACATCATCGCGCTGGCGCCGCCGCTGATTACGTCCGAAGCGGAGGTGGAGGCGATACTCGCCATTCTCGCACGGGTGCTCGACGAGGCGCTCGACTGGCTTTCGGCCTCGGCCTGACGTGTTCGGAATAGAGAAACGGCGACCATGAGCTTCATTGTTTTCGACCGCATCCATAAGGCATACGGCCCCAATGGTGGCGTCGTGGCGATCGAGAAGCTCGACCTCACCATCGATCGCGGCGAGTTCATGACCTTCCTCGGCCCGTCGGGATCGGGAAAGACCACCACGCTGATGATGCTCGCCGGCTTCGAGGCCCCGACCTCCGGCGCCATCCTGCTGGACGGGCGCCATATCGAGGACCTGCCGCCCTACGAACGCGAGATGGGCGTGGTGTTCCAGAGCTATTCGCTGTTCCCGCACATGAGCGTCGCCCAGAACGTCGCCTTCCCGCTGGAGATGCGCAAGCTGCCCCGGAGCGACATCCGCGAGCGCGTGACCCGCGCCCTCGGCCGCGTCAGGCTGGACCGCCACGCCGACCGCCGCCCCGTGCAGCTGTCCGGCGGCGAGCAGCAGCGCGTCGCCCTCGCCCGGGCGCTGGTGTTCGATCCCAAGCTGGTGCTGATGGACGAGCCGCTCTCGGCCCTCGACAAGAGCCTGCGCGAGGAATTGCAGCTGGAGATCCGCCGGCTGCACCGCGAGCTCGGCGTGACCATGGTGTTCGTCACCCACGACCAGGCCGAGGCGATGACGTTGTCGGACCGCGTCGCGGTGTTCAATCGCGGCCGGATCGAGCAGCTCGGGCCGCCATCGGAACTCTACGACGCGCCGCGCAACCGCTTCGTCGCCGGCTTCATCGGCGACAACAACACCGCCGATGGCAGCCTCGTCGACACGGGGAGCGCCGGACAGCCGGCGCGGATCCGCCTCGGCGAGGTGGTGCTGGGCGGGCGGGCGCATCCCGGCGCGCTGGCGGCGGGAGATGCGGCGAGCCTGTGCGTCCGGCCGGAGGCGCTGCGCCTCGCCGGCGCGGAAGCCGGCGGCGATGCCGCCGACAACACGGTGCCGGCGACCGTCACCGACATGATCCACCAGGGCGATCACTGGCGCCTGATCCTCAGGCCCGGCCTGCCGGGCGCGGCCTTGCCCTGGATGGTGAAGTGCGTTCCGGCCCAGCTCCCGGGCGGGCTGCGGATCGGCGAGAGCGTGAGTCTGAACTTCGGATGGCAGGACGCCTGGATCCTGTGAAAACGGAACAACCAGAACTCGGGGAACAAAGATGAAGCACCTTCTGGAACGACATGGCCGAACCCTCGCACTGGCCGCGGCGCTGACGCTCGCCATGTCCGGCGCCGGCGCATCCGCCCGCGACCTCACCGTCGTGTCGTGGGGCGGCAAATATCAGGAGGCCCAGCGTGAGTTCATGTTCGGGCCGTTCACGAAGGCGACCGGGCTGAAGCTGGTCGACGAATATTGGGACGGCGGCGTCGGCACGCTGCGCACCAAGATCAAGGGCGGCAATAACACCTGGGATGTGGTGCAGGTCGAGGCCGAGGAACTGGCGATCGGCTGCGAGGAGGGCCTGTTCGAGAAGATCGACCTCGCGAAGGTCGGCGGCAAGGAACGCTTCCTGCCCGGCACGACGCATGAATGCGGCGTCGGGGCGGTCATCTACAACGTCGTCCTGACCTACGACACCGCCAAGCCCGGCCCGAAGCCGACCGGCTGGGCCGACTTCTTCGACACGAAGAAGTTCCCCGGCAAGCGCGCGGTGCGCAACGGGCCGAAATGGAACCTCGAGATCGCCCTGCTCGCCGACGGCGTGCCGGCGGACCAGATCTACAAGGTGCTCGCGACGCCCGAGGGCGTGAAGCGCGCCTTCGCCAAGTTCGACACCATCAAGGGCGACCTGCTGTTCTGGAAGTCCGGCTCGCAGCCCGCCCAGATGCTCGCCGCGGGCGACGTCGTCATGACGACGACCTTCAATTCCCGCGTCACCGCCTCCAACGAGAACGACGGCACCAAGTTCGGCATCGTCTGGGACCAGTCGATCTATACCATGGACAGCTGGGTCATCATGAAGGGAACGCCCTTCCTGAAGCAGAGCTATGAGCTGGTCGAGTTCTCCACGCGCGCCAAGCCGCAGGCGCAGATCGTGCCGCTCAACCGCTCGGGCCCGACCAACAAGGAGGCCATTCCGCTCATCCCCGCGCAGTTCATGGCCGACCTGCCGTCCAACCCGAAGAATTTCGCGGTCGCGATCCCCGACAGCCCGGAATTCTGGATCGACAATTTCGACGATCTGAGCGAGCGCTGGGCCGCCTGGTCCGGCACGAAGTAGTCGCCACCCCCAGATCGCGACCAAGGCCTATCGGGAATACGGCATGACGACGAAAAACCTCCTGCTGCTGCCGCTCACGGGCTTCCTCGTGGTGTTCTTCGTCGTGCCCATGGTCTGGTTCCTGTCCTTCAGCGTTCGTCAGAATGAAGTGGCGAACGCCATGCCGGCCACGCTCGCGGCGCTGGCCGGCTGGGATGGCGGCACCTCGGTGCCCGCCTCGGCCTTCCCCTCGCTGGCGGCGGATCTGACCGCCGCCGGCCAATCGGGCGCCATGGCGGATGCGGCGCGGCGGATGAACTACGACATCCCCGGCCTGCGCTCGGTGCTGTCGCGGGCCGGCCGCGCCGTGCGCGGCGCCCCGTCCGGCACGGCATTCGACGCCGCCTTCTTCAAGGCCATCGATCCGGTTCTGGCGACGCCGGCGTTCTTTGCCGTGGTCCAGCGGACCGGCCGGCCGCTCACCGATCACTACCTGCTCGCCTCGGTCGACCTGCAACGGACGCCGGAGGGCAGCCTGGCGCGCGCGCCGGCGGACAACCGGATCTATCTCGACGTGCTCGGGCGCACACTGCTGATCTCCGCCACCGTGACGCTCATCTGCCTGATCCTCGGCTTCCCGGTCGCGGTGCTGCTGACGACGGCGAGCGAACGGGTGGCCGACTGGGTGCTCATCCTGGTGATGCTGCCCTTCTGGACCTCGCTGCTGGTTCGGACCACCGCCTGGATCGTCCTGCTGCAGAAGGAGGGGCTCATCAACAGCGCGCTCCGCTACCTCGGCATCATCGACGAGCCGCTGGCGATGATCTTCAACCGGACCGGCGTGATCATCGCGATGACGCATGTGCTGCTGCCCTTCATGATCCTGCCGCTCTACGGCGTGCTGCGCGGCATACCGCCGGGCTACATGCGCGCCGCGGCCAGCCTCGGGGCGCGGCCGGTGACTGCGTTCCGGCGCGTCTACCTGCCGCTCGCCATGCCGGGCGTCGCGGCCGGCGGGCTGATGGTCTTCATCCTGTCGCTCGGCTACTACGTCACGCCGTCGCTCGTCGGTGGACCCGCCGACCAGATGCTGTCCGCCTTCGTCGCCGATTACACCACGACGACCGGCAATTGGGGGCTCGCTTCCGCCCTCGGTCTGCTGCTGCTGGTCGTCACCCTCGTCCTCTACTTCGTCGCCCAGCGCCTCTCCGGCGGGCGGGCGATCTCGCTCGGGTGACGTCATGCGATTGGCGCGCTGGGGCTTCCATCTTTTCTGCGGGCTGGTGCTGGTGTTCCTGCTGGCGCCGGTGCTGGCGGTGATCCCGCTGTCCTTCTCCTCGAACAGCATCCTCACCTACCCGCTGCCGGGCCTGTCGTTGCGCTGGTACGAGGCGGTGTTCAGTTCGCCGCGCTGGTTCTCGGCCTTCCTCAACTCGCTGATCATCGGCGTGGCGGCGACGATGATCGCGGTGGTGATCGGCACGCTGGCCTCGTTCGGCCTCGCCCGCCGCAAGGGCGCCTGGGTGAGCGCCATCAAGGTCATCGTGCTCTCGCCGATGATCGTGCCGATCGTGCTGGTGGCGGTGGCGCTCTATCTGTTCCTGGCGCCGTTGGGGCTCGCCAACACCATGGCGGGGATGGTGCTGGCGCACACGGTCATCGCCGTGCCCTTCGTCATCATACCGGTGCTGACGGCGATCGAGCTGCTCGATCCGAACCTCGCGCGCGCCGCGGCGTCCTGCGGCGCCCGTCCCCTTACCGCCTTCCGGAGGGTGACCCTTCCCGCGATCGCCCCGCCCATGGCGTCCGGCGCGCTGTTCGCCTTCGCGGCCTCCTTCGACGACGTCGTCATCGCCCTGTTCATCGCCGGGCCCGGTCAGCGGACGCTGCCGCGCGAGATGTATTCCGGCCTGCGCGAGACGATCACGCCGGAACTCACGGCCGTGGCGACCATCGTGATGGTGTTCTCGACCTGCCTGTTCCTGCTCATGCAGCATCTGCAGCGCCGGCGCCGTCAGCTTCTCCAATCCTCAGTCCGCGCTTGAGCCCATGGCGGTATCGACATGACTTCGACCTCCCTCCTGGAAGGAAAGCTGGCTCTCGTCACGGGCGCCGCGAACGGCAACGGCGCGGCGATCGCCCGGGGGCTCGCCGAGCACGGCGCTCGCGTCCTCCTCAGCGACATCGATGCCGACGCCGTGGAGGCCCGGGTCCGCACCCTGCGCGCGGAAGGTCTCGACTGCGTCGGGCTGATGCTGGACGTGTCCTGCAGCCTGGAATGCGAGCGTGTTGCCGCTGCGACCGCCGCCGATTTCGGTGACCTCGACATTCTGGTCAACAATGCGGGCATCCGGCCGCGCCATGCGTTCGAGAGCGCGGACCGGAACCTGCACTGGCAGCAGGCGATCCGCGTCAATCTCGACGGCATCCGCAACACCACCCTGGCCTGGCTCGCGGGCCTGCGTCGAACGCGGGGGGCGGTCATCAACATCACGTCGATCGCCGCGTACAATGCCTCGCCCGGCTCCATCGCCTACTCGACCTCGAAAGCGGCGGCGCAGATGCTCAGCAAGGCGCTGGCCTGCGAACTGGCCGCCGATGGCATCCGCGTGAACTCCATCGCGCCCGGCGTCATCGAAACGGAGATGACCCGCCCCTCGCGCGAGGAGCCCGGTCGGCGCAACCGGCTGCTCGCCCGCATCCCGATGGCGCGCTTCGGCAAGCCCGAGGAACTGGTGGGAGCCGTCGTTTTTCTCGGCTCCGATCTGTCCACCTACGTCACGGGAAGCACCATCGCCGTCGACGGCGGATATCTGGCGAACTGACGCGGCGGCATACCCGGCCGCGCGGTGCCGCGGCATCGGGCGGCGGCGAAAGGCGAGGCAGAGGTCAATGGGCCATCGCGGTGGCCGTTGACGCGGATCGCCTTTCGCTTCCGGTCGGCGCAGCTAACGTGCGCCGACGCCCTCTTCAAACGGTCATTTCAGCGACAAGGCCAGTCCGCTCAGATCAAGGCTGACGATGACGCCCTTCTGCTCGCCGCCGAGTTCCAGAACAGCGCCGTTCTGGTTGGTCAGGATGACGACCTGCGCGCCCTTTCCGAGGGCGGCGCCGGCACCGCCCTGCGCATAGACGCCGGAAATGTCCGACGGACGCCGGATATTCCGGACCCTGCCATGAAGTCGCGTCTCGGAGGCGCCGAAGGTGAAGCCGTAGCTCAGCCCCCCGACCGAGAGCGGATATTTGCGGCCCTGAAACGTCAGCACGCCTTCGCCGGCCGATCCGCCGACCACGAACCCGGCCTTGAAGATACGTATGCTGACTGAGCCGTCAGCGGCGCTCGCCATCGATACGGCGCCGATAAGCGCTGCCAAGGCGAGGAGCCCGACCCGTAGTACCGACAAGATTTTCATCGACGATACCTTCCAAACTGAAGCAATGAGCCATGTTGCCCATCGCTAGACAACGCCCACTCTGGCGGTTCGTTGCTTGACAATCAACGGGCAGAATGCCGGGAAAACCACGTTTCAGGGGGCCATCCGTCCGGCGCCGTTTTTCGCCCGACGCGAGGAGGGGATAGAGCGGCGGCGCCGGCACCTCGCCGAGCCCGATACGCGTGCGACCGCGCCCGAGACCAAGCCGCAGCGCCTTGATAAGGCGATCGAAAACGGCCTCGTCACCAGGGCCGATTTCGCGTTGAAGGCCTGATCCGCGCCTCGTCGTCGCGCACCGGCCGCTTGTTCTGATGCGACCTTGCCGGCCCATCGGCGCCCGCGAAGGATGTCGCGCGTCAACCGGGTGAACTGGGACCTGTTGCAGACCCTCATCGAACCTGACTAGCCGCGCCAGCTACCGGCGTCCGGAGCGCGCCGCCAGAAGAGCGCCGCCGAGCGGGACGTCGGGCCATCCTTCTGGCGGCGCCGGGTGACGCGCCGCCATCGAACCCGGCCGTGTCGCAGGCGAGGGGCGCCCGCACGTCAGTCCCGCAAGCACGAGGTCTCGCGCACCATCCAGTCCGAGAAGGTCGCGACCTCACCGCGGAGCAGCACGTTATCCGCATTGACGAGATAGAAGGCGGAACTGAGCCGCAACGTCGTCGGCAGACAGCGCACCAGCGCCCCGCTGGCGAGGAGATCGTCGACCAGATGTCCCCAGCCGAGCGCGACCCCTTGCCCGTTCACCGCCGCCTGCACCAGCAGCGGATAGTTGTTGAAGCGCAGCCCGCCGGGCGGCGCGCCGTGGCCGAGCCCGACGGCACGGAACCACACGCCCCAGTCCGCGTCGCTGGTGTTGGGTTCGTCGACATGCAGCAGCGTCGTCTTCAGCAGGTCCGCCACCGTCTGGATCGGCCGCGCCGCGGCCAGGAACCCCGGGCTGCACACCGGAAAGAGCTCGATGCCGAACAGCTTGCGCGCCATGGTGCCGGGCCATTGCCCGATCCCGTAGCGCAGCCCGACGTCGATCCCCTCGCCGGAAAGATCGAGCACCGCGTCGGTGGCGATGACCCGCAGGTCGATCGCCGGGTGGTCGGCCCGGAACTTGGCGATGCGCGGCATCAGCCAGACCGAGGCGAGGGCGATGGTGGTGGTGATGGTCACGCGGCCGGCCTGGAAGCGCGGGCGCGCCTCCTCCATCGCGTCGGCGATATGGCAAAGCCCGAACGAGACCGCCTGATGCAGGCGGCGGCCGGCGGCGGTCAGCGTGAGGCCTCGATTGCTGCGGACGAACAGCTTGATGCCGAGATTGGCCTCGAACTCCTGAATTTGCTTGCTCACCGCGGCCTGCGAGACCCCGAGATGGCGGCCGGCGGCGCTGAAGTTGAGCAGGCGTCCCGCCGCCTCGAACACGACCAGGACGCGCGAAGGCGGCAGCGACTTGAGGGAAGGTGCCATAACGTCAGATTATGATGAGCCCGATCAAATATCGTCTATCCACCTGCTGCGCGGCACGCAACAGTGATCGAAGCGATCAGCAGGCCGATCAACGGTCCCGGAGGGAAATCCACGATGTCGACCATCAGCAGAATGCCTGGCCTTGCCGTCTCCATCCTCGCGCTCGTCGTCTCCGGCTCCCTCGGTGCGCTCGGAGCGGCCGGCCCCGCCGCCGCGGACGCGCTGGACGGCATCAAGAGTTCGAAGAAGTTCGTCGTCTGCGGCGTTGACGGCATGCTGCCGTATTCCAGCTCGGACGCGAAGATCGCCGGCTTCGAGGTCGAGATCGCTCGCCAGCTCGCCGGGCATCTGGGCGCCACCGCCGAGTATTCGTGGGTGACGTGGGATGCGCTGATCCCCGCGCTGATGTCCAAGCGCTGCGACGCCATCGTCGACGGCATGTTCATCACCAAGGAGCGCGAGAAGGTCATCCGCTTCTCGACGCCCTATTACGCCTCGGGCCAGACGATCCTGGTCCGTAAGGACGACACCTCGGTGAAGGGTCTCGAGGATCTGAAGGACAAGAAGGTCGGGGTGCTCGCGGGCTCGGTGACGGTCAATA
Source organism: Ancylobacter terrae (assembly GCF_045108345.1). Taxonomy (NCBI): domain Bacteria; kingdom Pseudomonadati; phylum Pseudomonadota; class Alphaproteobacteria; order Hyphomicrobiales; family Xanthobacteraceae; genus Ancylobacter; species Ancylobacter terrae. Next base: position 2,114,715 of record NZ_JBJGXH010000001.1, on the reverse strand, counting down.
CGCTGGAGAAAAAGGGCCTCGGCAAGCTCGAGGTCTACCCCGACCAGAACACCATCATCATCGAGCTGAACAACAACCGGATCGACGCCGCCTTTCTCGAGGCGCCGACGGCGGCGTGGGCGATCGCCAACGATCCCTCGCTCAACATCAGGATCGTCGAGGAGTTCGTGCCGGACGAGCGCTTCAATGCGGGGGTCGGGCTGCGCCCGGACGACGCCGCGCTGAAGAAGGCGGTCGATGCGGCGATTCTGAAGATGCGCGAGGACGGTTCGATCAAGAAGATCCTCGAGGGCTACAAGGTGCCCTACTTCCCGATCGCCAACTGATCCTGGCGCGCGACCGTGCTCGAGGAACTCCAGTCGTCCCTGTTCTGGGAAGTGATGCCCTACCTGCTCAAGGGGGCACTCGTCACGCTCGAGATTTCCTTCGTCTCGATGCTGCTGGCACTCGTTCTCGGCCTGGTCGCCGCCATCGGGCGACTGAGCCGGATGTGGCTGCCGCGCTTTCTCGCCGGGCTCTATATCGAGCTCGTGCGCGGCACGCCGCTGCTGGTGCAGCTGTTCATCGTCTATTACGGCCTGCCGAGCGTCGGCATCCGGTTCGAGCCGTTCGTGGCCGGTTTCCTGACCCTCGGCGTCCACTACGGCGCCTATCTGTCCGAGGTCTACCGCGCCGGCATCCTCGCGGTCGACCGCGGCCAGTGGGAGGCGGCGGCCTCGATCGGCATGAGCCGCGGCGTCATCCTGCGCGATATCATCCTGCCGCAGGCGATCCGCACCATCCTGCCGCCGGTCGGCAATTACTTCATCTCCATGCTGAAGGATTCCGCGCTCGTGGCCACCATCAGCGTCAGCGAACTGCTGCGGGCGGGCCAGCTCCGCGTCGCCATCACCTACCGCGCGATGGACATCTACCTGATGGTCGCCGCGATCTACCTCGCCATGTCCTACGTTCTCTCGCGGCTCATCGCCTATCTGGAGCGGCGGACCTCGAACGGGGCGCACCTGCCGTGAACGCGCACACGCCCGTCCCCATCCTGTCGATGACGGCGCTCGGCAAACGCTTCGGCGCGCTGGAGGCCCTCGCCGACATCGACCTCGACATCGCCGCCGGCGAGGTGGTCGCCATCATCGGCCCGAGCGGCTCGGGCAAGAGCACGCTGCTGCGCTGCATGAACCTCATCGAGGTGCCGACCATGGGCCGCATGGAGATCGCCGGCGAGCTGATCCTCGACCTGAAGCCCGGCGACCCCGCGCCCGGTTTCCGCGCCATCGACCGCGCGGCGGCCCGCGCCCGCCGCCACAGCGCCATGGTGTTCCAGCGTTTCAACCTGTTCCCGCATCTGAGGGCGCTCGACAACGTCACCATCGGCCTCGTGAAGGTGCAGAAGCGCAGCCGGGCGGAAGCGGCGGAGATCGGCCGGCACCTGCTGACACGGGTCGGCCTCGGCGACCGGCTCGACGCCTGGCCGGCGCAGCTCTCCGGCGGCCAGCAGCAGCGCGTCGCCATCGCCCGGGCGCTGGCACTGAACCCCGACATCCTGCTCTTCGACGAGCCCACCTCGGCGCTCGATCCCGAGCTGGTCGGCGAGGTGCTCGCCGTGATCCAGGAACTCGCCCATGACGGCAAGGCCAAGGTGATCGTCACCCACGAGATGGGCTTCGCCCGCGAGGTCGCCGATCGGATCGTCATGATGGACCGCGGCCGGATCGTCGAGATCGGCGCGCCCGGCACGATCTTCACCCGGCCCACCCACGAGCGCACGCAATTGTTCCTCCAGCGCCTGCTGCGGCGCGAGGCCAGCCTGAAGGAGGCCGCACCGTGATCTCCGCGACACCGACCCTCGATCCCGTGACCCTCAACGTCATGGCCAGCACCTTCCACTCCATCGCCGAGGAGATGGGCGTCAACCTGCTGCTCACCGCCCGCTCGACCATCATCCGCGAGGCGCGCGACTGCTCCTGCGCGCTGCTCGACGCGGAAGGGCGGATCGTGGCGGAGGCCGAGCACATCCCCGTGCAGATGTCCTCGCTGTCGCTGCCGATGCGCGCCTGCCTCGCCAAGCACGGCACCATCGGGCCGGACGAGGTGTTCGTCACCAACGATCCCTTCCTCGGCGGCCAGCACCTGCAGGACATCACCATCTTCAGCCCGATCTTCCACGCCGGGACGCTGCTCGGCTTTTCCGCCAGCATCGCCCATCATGTCGATATCGGCGGCGGCAATGCCGGGCTCACGCTCACCGCGCGCGAGTTCTACGAGGAGGGACTGCGCTTCAGCGCCCTCAAGCTCAACCGCGAGCGCGACTTCGCCAAGGGCGGGGTGTTCTACGACCTCGTGCATTCGAACTTCCGCGCGCCGCGGATCACCTGGGGCGACATCCAGGCGCAATTCGCCGCCAACGAGGTCGGCCGGCGCCGCATCGGCGAGCTCGCCGCCCGCTATGGCGCGGAGACCGTCGCCTTCTACATGGGCGCCTCGATGGACCATTCCGAGCGGCTGATGCGGGCCGAGATCGCGCGCATCCCGCCCGGCCGCTACGAGGCGGCGGATTTCATCGACGACAGCATCGGCTCCGATCAGCCCATCCCGATCCGTGTTGCGCTGGAGGTGAGGGGCGGGGAGATCGATGTCGATCTTTCCGGCTCGGCGCCGCAGATCCGCGAATTCCTCAACGTGCCGTTCGGCTCGACCTGCTCCAGCGCCTTCAGCGCGATCAAGATGGCGCTGACCGCCGGGCGCGCCACCATCCAGTCGAATGACGGCTGCTACCGCCCGATCCGCATCCACGCGCCGGCCGGTTCCATCCTCAATCCCACGGCGCCGAGCGCGACGCGTGCCCGCATGTGCGGCGCCTATCGCGTGTTCGACGCCATCCTCATGGCCTTGCAGCAGGCGCTGCCCGACCGCGCCGCCGGGCTCGGCTTCCACGTCAACACCACGGTCGGCCTCACCCGCCGCGAGGGCGAGGCCTATTCGATCTTCATCGAGGACATCGGCGGCGGCTGGGGCGGCACGCCGATCGGCGACGGCGCCGACATGCTCGACGCGCCGCTCTCCAATTGCCGCATCACCCCGGCCGAGGCGATCGAGCTCGATCATCCCTTCATCCGGGTGAGCCGCTATGAGCTGATCCCCGACAGCGGCGGCGCCGGCCGGTTCCGGGGCGGCCTCGGCTCGCTGCGCGAGTTCGAGGTGCTGGACGAGGGCGTCGAGTTCTTTGGTTACGCCGACCGCCACCGCCAGGCGCCGCGCGGCGCCGCCGGCGGCGAGCCGGGAGCGCGGGGCGGTTTCGCCATCCTGCGCGGCAACGAGGAGATCGCGTTGCCATCGAAGACTGCCTGTCCGCTCAAGGCCGGTGACCGCGTGCGCATCGTGGTCGGCGGCGGGGGCGGCTTCGGCCGGCCGGAGGAGCGCGGCATCGAGGCGATCGCGTCGGATGTCGGCGCCGGCAAGGCCACACCGGCCTTCGTGCAAAGCCACTACCCCCAGTCCGGACGGGCCTGATCATGAGTGCTGTGCAGAACAACCTGACCCTGGACATCGGCATCGATGTCGGGGGCACCTTCACCGATGTCGTGCTGCTCGGGTCGGACGGGCGCATCGAGGTCACCAAGGGCCTGTCGACCACGCATGACCAGTCGGTCGGTGCCGCCGACGCCGCCGGGGGCCTCAGCCTGCCGCTGGCCGGGGTCCGCTCGATCGTCCACGGCACCACGGTGGCGACCAATGCGATACTGGAACGCCGGGGTGCGCGGCTCGCGCTGCTCACCACGGCCGGCTTCCGCGACGTGCTCGAACTCCAGCGCCAGGAACGGCGCAACATCTGGGATCTCTATATCCGCAAGGTCGAGCCGCTGGTGCCCCGGCATCTGCGCTTCGAGGTGCGCGAGCGTGTCGCCGCCAATGGTGCCATCGTCGATCCGCTGGACGATGCCGGCCTCGAGGCGGTGATCGCGGCGCTGCGTGCCGCCGGGGTCGAGGCGGTGGCGGTGAGCTTCCTCAACGCCTACGCCAACCCCGCCCACGAGATCGCCGCCGCGCACCGCCTGCGCGAGGCGCTCGGCGTCTATGTCGTGCGCTCCAGCGCCATCGCGCCGCATTTCCGCGAATATGAGCGCACCAGCACGACGGCCATCTCCGGCTATGTCGGGCCCAAGGTGTCGGGCTATCTCGACCGCTTCGGCGCCCGCTTCGGCGAGCGCGGCTTCGACGGCGGCATCTCGGTGATGGGTTCGAATGGCGGCGTGCTACCGCTGGAGATCGCCGGCGCGCACGCGGCGACGACGTGCCTGTCCGGCCCCGCCGGCGGCGTGCTCGCCACCCAGCGCCTTTCCCGCGAGAAGGGGATGCCGGACCTGATCTCCTTCGACATGGGCGGCACCAGCACGGATGTCTGCCTCGTCAGCGGCGGCGAGGCGGTGGTCTCGACCCAGTTCCAGATCGACGGGCTGCCGATCACCCTGCCCATGTTCGCGATCGAGACGGTGAGCGCGGGCGGCGGCTCGATCGCCGTGCTCGATGCCGGCGGCATGCTGAGGGTCGGGCCGGAGAGCGCCGGCTCGACGCCGGGCCCGGCCTGCTACGGACGTGGCGGCACGCAGCCGACCGTCACCGACGCGCTGTGCGTGCTCGGGCTGCTGCGGTCCGAGTTCTTTCTCGGCGGGCGCATGAAGCTCGTGCCGGAGGCGGCCGAGACCGCCTTCGCGCCGATCGCGACGGCGCTTGGCGAGCCGGTCGAGCGGGTGGCGGCGATGGTGCTTCACCTCGCCAATGTGAAGATGGCGAACGCCGTCCGCCTCGTGTCGGTACGGGACGGGCACGATCCGCGTGATTTCGCGCTTGTCGCCTTCGGCGGCGCCGGGCCGCTGCATGCCTGCGCCGTCGCCGAGGAGATCGGCGTGCGCCGCGTGGTGGTGCCGCGCTTTCCGGGCGCCTTCTCCGCCTTCGGCCTGCTCTCGGCCAATCTGAAGCGCGACTTCGTCCGCTCCTGGCCGATCCGGCTCTCCGCGCTGGACGAGGCGCGCCTGAGGGACGAACTCACCGCCTTCCGCGCCGGCGTGGAGGCCGAGATGGCGGCGATCGCCAAGGGCCGCCCGGTCGAATGGAGCTTCCGCGCCGACCTGCGCTATGTCGGACAGGCGTCCGAGCTGATCGTTCCGATCGAACACCTGACCGCACCGACCATCCACGGCCTGGCGGAGCGATTCCACGCCGTCCACCGCGCCAAGTTCGGCTATGACGAGCGCGACGCCGACGTCGAGATGATGAACCTGCGGCTGTCGGGTTCGGTCGCCGTCGCGACGCCGCCGCTGCCGGATTTCCCCGCGCGCAGCGGCGCTCCGGTGCCGCTCGGCCGCCTGCCGAGCCGGCTCGAAGGCGCGCCGTTGCTCGCTTTCGCCCAGCGCGACGAGCTGATGGCCGGCGACGCCATCGCCGGTCCCGCCGTGATCGCCGAGCCGACCGCGACGACCTTCGTGCCGCGCGGCTGGTCGATGACGGTCGACCCGCAGGGCCACCTCGACCTCTCCCGCGACGCGAACTGACGGAGGCCATCATGTATGGTCGCAAGGGTCGCATCGGACTGATCGTCCTCGACGCCGACCTCACCATAGAACCCGACCTCCGCCGCCTGCTGCCCGAGGGGGTGGAGATCCACACCGCGCGGGTGATCTATCCCCGCCGGGTCACAGTCGAGAACCTCGCGATCGCGGCCGATCGCGCGGTGGCCTGCGTCGAGGAGTTGCTGCCCATCCGGCCGGTGGCAATCGCCTGGGCCTGCACCAGCGGCAGCTTCTCGGAGGGAAAGGCGGGTAACGAACGCCTGATCGCGCGCCTCAAGGCGGCCGCGGGGGATGTTCCCGTGACGACGGCGAGCGCCGCCCTCGCCGCCGCGCTCGGCACGCTCGGCATCACCCGTCCGGCGGTCGGCTCGCCCTATTCGGCGACGATAAACCAGCGGCTACACGCCTTTCTCGGCGAACACGGGATCGCACCCGTTGACGTTCGCAGCCTCTATGCCGGCGAAGTGGACGACTACGCGCTGCAGGACATCGAGCCGGACCATCTCGCCGACTTCATCCGCGGCCTCGCCGCCGCCGGCGGTGACGGCGTGGTGATGAGCTGTACCGGCGTGCCGACCTCGCAACTCGTGCCCCGGCTTGAGCCGGAGATCGGACGCCCCATCCTCACCAGCAATCTCGCCATCGCGTGGCATTGCTGGAAGCTCGGTGGCATCGAGCCGCTGCCGACCGTCGATTGCCGGCTTTTCCGTACCCTCGCCACCAACTGAGGTTTCCCATGCTCGACACGATCTCGACGACGGGCGGCATCGACCTGCCCGACCCTGAACGCGTCATCGCCACCGTCAGTGCGATGTGCGAGCGCTCCAGCGTCTCCGGCACGGAAGGCGCGTTGGCGGAGTGGGTCGAGGCCGAACTGTCCCGAATGGGGCTGGCCACGCGCCGGCAGGAGGTGCTGCCCGCGCGCTCCAACATCATCGCCACGCTGGAGACCGGGCGCCCCGGGCCGACGTTGCTCTTCAACGGTCATCTGGACACCCTGCCGGTGCCGGCGGGCTATTCTCATGACCCGTTTCGCAGCTTCGTCCGGGACGGGCGAATCTATGGCGCCGAGATCAACAACATGAAGGGCGCGGTCGCCGCGATGATCGGTGCCATGGGTGCGCTGTCGTCGGCGAAAGAGCAATTGTGCGGTCGCATCATCCTCTCCGCCGTGATGGGGGAATGCGACAGCCTCGGCCTCGGCACGGTCGCTTTGGTCGAGGACGGACTTTCGGCTGACTTCTGCATCAATGGCGAGCCGACCGACCTGCAGGTGATGACCTGCCACGTCGGTGTCACGCAATTGCGCGTCCGCGCGCGCGGCAGCTACGTGCATGTCTCCCGGCGCCACGATGACCGCAACGCCATCGCCGAGCTGCTGCCCGCCCTCGCGTCGATCGGCGAGGGCTGCCTGACCTTCCGGCCGCACCCGGATTTCCCGGGACTGCCGACGATCAACATCGGCAAGGTCACCGGCGGCAGCATGGCCTCGATGCTTGCGGCCGAGGCCGAGGCGCTGATCGATGTGCGAACCGTTCCCGGCATGACGCCGGAGAGCGTTCTCGCCGACATCGAAAGGGCCATCGCCGGTACTCGTACCCCGGCGGGCACGATCCCCGACGTCGAGATCAGCCTGATCGAGCGCCCCGTCTTCTGCCAGCAGCACCCTTATCTTGTCGATCGCGACCATACCGTCGTTGGCGCCGTGGCGCATGCTCACCAACGTCTCACTGGGACGCGCCCCTATGTCGGGCCGCTCTATCCGCAGGTTTTCTTCGGCACCGACGCCTCACATCTCAACCGTGCCGGCATCGCGACGGTGATCTACGGGCCCGGCAAGTGTGAGGAGATCAACGTGGTGGACGAAAGCATGCGGGTGGACGATCTGATCCACGCCGCCAATGTCTACACGCTCGCGGGAGCGTTGCTATGTGCCCAGCAGTAAGCGAAACGGCGCGACAGCGCCTCGCCACCATCGCCCGTACCCCGCTCGTCGCGTTGCCGACGCCGCTCGATCGCGCCGAGCGACTCGGTTCCAGGCTCGGCCTCGCCCTGTGGATCAAGCGCGACGATCTGACCGGGCTCGGTCTCGGCGGCAACAAGCTGCGAAAGCTGGAATTCATCCTGGCCGATGCGTTGGCGAACGGGGTCGACACGTTGCTCACCACGGGCGGCGCGCAGTCGAACCATGCCCGCCTCACCGCCGCCGTCGCTGCGCGCGCGGGGCTTGCGTGCGAGCTCTACCTCAAGGGCGAGCCAACCACGGCACGAGCGGGCAACCTGTTGCTCGACGAGCTGTTCGGGGCCGCGATCCATTTTTGCGGCATGATCGACTACCGCGCGATCGATGCCCGCATGGCCGCGCGTGTCGAGGAACTGGCGGCCGCCGGCCGCAAGGGGCTGGCGGTGCCGCTCGGCGGGGCGACCGGGCTCGGCACGCTCGGTTATGTGCTCGCCTTCCGGGAAATCCTCGACCAGATGGCTGCGGCGAGCGATGAACGGCGCCTGACCCTTGCCGTTACCGGCGGCACCGGCTCGACCGCGGCCGGCCTGCTGCTCGGAGCCTCGATCTGGGCGCCGCAGACGCGCTTCCTGGTCGTGAGCGCGAGCTGGAAGGAGGAAATTCTCACCGCCGAGATCCGACGCTGCGCCCTGGATGCCGCCGACCTGCTTGGCGTGCCGGCACCGCACTTCGAGGACGTCGTGGTGAGCGATGCCTTCGTCGGGCCGGGATACGCCCAACCTTCCGAGGAGGGCACGGCAGCGATCCTCGAAACCGCGCGAACTGAAGGCATCGTTCTCGACGGCACCTATACCGGCAAAGCCATGAGCGGGCTGATGGCACTGTCACGTGCCGGCACGCTGGCGAGCAAGGGGCCGGTCGTCTTCCTGCACTCCGGTGGCATCCCCGAGATATTCGTGCCGCGCGGTCCGTGAACCTCGATCGAACCCGGGGCCGGGGGGAGGGATCGGGAGCTATTCCGGCCACTATGCTCAAGCGGAGGCCTGCATCGACGGTGGCGGATCGTCGCTGCAATCACTGTCCTATATTCGGCGGAGTGATGCAAACCGATGGCATGGGTTGGCAGGGCCGAGCTGGCCGCCAGCCGTAGTGGACGCCGGGCGGACCACACAGGGAAACATCCGCATCGACAACACCGAGCGTGCGCAAGCTGCGGTCGAGCCCATCGGCCGGAAAGTCACAATCGAGAGCCTGACGCGCTTCTCCGAGGTCGCCCGCGCTAAACTACGCATATAGACTGGCGAGTATCACTGCGATCACCTTCGAGAACTCGCTCGACGCGTCGAGGGGATGAGCAAGTCGGAGATTCGGCCGGTGGGAAACAAATCTGCTCTGCTTCGCACACTTGCTGCCGCATCAAGCGTAAGAGCGGCAGCGAACGCTCTTCGCAGTTTTGTACCGAAATGGTGTACCAGAAAATATTCGAATCTCTGATCTCCAGATTAATAGTCTCAGGATTTACGTATCGCCAGCTATCCTGACCTTTACTCTGGTGTCAACAAAGGCTTGTTGATTGTTTTAGATGTAACGTCGTTCCTAGCGTATTCTGTGATTTCTAATTTGGCAGTGATCCGGATTGATCGACCTAGCTCGAACTACACGCCTGAGCGGGTCGCTCGGCTATAGAAGCGCGCGGTCGATGCCGCTGAGCCGTCGGCGGATCGCTACGTGCTCTGGGATGCAGAGCTGAAAGGCTTTGGTCTGCGCGTGACCCCTCGGTTCATTTGGATGGGCGTGTCACGAAGGCGGCCATGAGATTTCGCCACCTCCGGCGTCGTGACCGCCTGCCGATCGCGAGCCGCCTCTGGAACGGGGCCGCATTCGTCACCTTCAACCTGCTGGCGGGTGCCGCGCCGATCCAGGCGAGATCGCTCCTTGCCGGCAAGGAGCCGGAAAGCAGGGACACGGCGGCATTCTGGGCGCGCTCGGGGCTGCAGAGCGGCTCGCTCGGCGTCTATGGCGACTTGATAAACGCCTCGTCTTCCCGCACTGGCCGGTCGTTCATCTGCGACCTTGCCGGCCCGGCGATCGGCGCCGCGGAGGAAGTCGCCCGGCTGTCGTCCAGCAGTTGCGCCGGCTGATTGAGGGGGCCGACACAACCTCCGGCGCCAAGCTGGTGCGCACGGCAAGGCGCTACGACCCCTGCACGTTATACACCCGTCTCACCGTCGACCGGGTGATCTTTGACCAGCTTTAGACACTGATCGACCCGAGTTACCGCGCCTCGTTCCGCCGGCAGGAGCGCGCCGCAGAGCGCGACTACGACCAGCCGTTCTGGTGGGCGCCCGGTCAGGCCCTGCCGGGAGGCGCGCGATGACGCGGATGATCTGGAGCCGGGGCAAATGCGGCAGCGGGTATTCGATCGAACGGAGCCCGTATCGGCCCTATACACCGTCGGAGCTGTTGCGCGGTCGGACGGAGAAGACGCCGCCGCGTCCCACTGCACTCCCGGCGCCGGCGGCTTCCGCCGAGCCCGCAGACGGCGCCAGCGTTACGCTGGCCTATCTCGCGCGCCACGGCACGAACCGCCTGTGGATCTGCTGCGGCGCCTACCGTATCGCCCAGCACCGCGACCTCGCAGGGATCTCCGCCGACCTCATGGCACTTCCGGTCGGCGAACTCGGTGCCGCCGTGCGTTGTGAGCAGTTTAGCGCTTCGACGATGGTCAGCCCGTTTACCGAGGGGGCGCGTCGCGATGCCCGCCCGTAGCGACGATCATTCCCCCGTGCCCGCCATTGAACCGACGGCCCGACCTTCAGCACGGCAGCCCTCCGCCCCCGCGCTCTAGCTCGCCATCACGGTGCAAATCCACCAACGGATTCGGTGGCTTGGCGTCACCATGGCGCGCTGCGACGACCGCTCAGGATTGCAGGATGGATACACTTCTAAGCTGTTGCATCCTGACACAAAAAGCCGGCCGACAGGCAAGCTGTGCGACCCTCCAGTTGCTGATGGATGCCATCTATCCGGAGGCTACGATGTGATCCTGCGCCCGCTCGACGGCCGGAAGGCGGAGAAGCTCCAGCCTGAATCCAACCCGACCGTCGATGCCGGCAACCGCTTCGTCATGGCGGACATGGGGCGGAAGGGTGGGCTCAAGAGCTGAGAAGTGCGCAAGGCGAAGCTCACCGCGGCAGAGCAGCGCCTCGTGGAAGAGAACCCGCGACGGGCGCGCCGGCGGCTGGGCAAGAAGCTGCGCAGCGAGCGAGCCTGACAAAGCTCGGGTTACATTGGGTAAGCCGGTGCCCTGACAAACGCACTCGGGCGTCTCAGCAGTTCAATCACGTTCGGCGCTGGCCCAAAGGGCCCTCTAGGCACGCCAGTACGAACAGCCGGATTTGCGACCCAGTGCCGGGATCCATGGACGCAGATACTCTATCTCACAGTACTCGGCATAACATTTGAGATCATCAGATCGCGGCGTCCGATTCACTTTGTCCGATCGAGGAAGGCGCCGAAGAGCTCCAGCATGCGCGGTTCGGCTTCCGTCCACTCTTTCTCATTCCACTCCAACCGCAAATTGTCGTCGGGCCGTTCTGGTACCACGTCACAGTGTAGTTCGCAGTCGGCGACGAGGGTCGCGAAGCGGCGAGCGGTCACGGGAGAATGGACGCGGTCATTGCCCGCAATCGCGCATACTGGCACCCGGATGCCCTGCAACTGCTCTTCCGAGGCACCAATCACGGGCAGGTGGAGCGCCTCGATAAACGGTTTGCGCCACTCCCGCATCGTGGCGATGAAGTGATCCTTGCTCGTCGACAGAAGGCGCTCGCGATTTGCCGGCCGGGCCGCAATGCAGCCCTTGAAATGGTCGGTCTCAGCGACCGCTTCCATCCCGCCGCGCTCGGCCACCGCGATGTAATCGCCGTAATAGGACTTCTCGAGCTTCTCCACGGCGAAGCGGCCGCCGGTCACACGCCAAATGAGAAGGCCACGCGCCGCCTCCGGATAGCGGAGCAGGAACAGGATTGCGAGCCGCCCACCCGCCGAGGCCCCGCCCACATAGAGCGGCAGTGCGCCGAGGCTTGAGGCCAGCGCGTGGAGATCATCCGCCCAGACTTCGAACTCCGACGCGCTCGGATCGAACGAGACTTCAGAGGCGCCGCAATTCCGGCGGTCGTGAAGAAGGACGCGGTAGCCCTTGGCGGCAAGCCCGCGCGCAAGCGGAATGAGCTCCCCGTAAGCGCGCCGGCTGCCGGGTGTGAGGGCGATCCATGGCCCGTCGCTACCGATGACATCGTAATTGATCTCGACGCCGCGGATCTGGGTCGTGGGCATGTGCTGGCTCCTGCGCACCGAATGTGGGCACGAGGCTGGCACGCCACACGACACGCTGTCAATTATATCGATATTTTCTCATAAGAAATGTATGTATCGCCGAAAATCGTCAAAGACGCTAATTTATCGATTAGCATTGACGATCGCACACGACGGTGCGTAGTTTCCTGACAGCGCTCCCGGAGAATGAGGCGCGCCGAGGAACGCCAATGGAGGAACGCGCTTGATCAGACGCGCCGACAAGGATGTTGCGTCCGGATTCCTGTTCGCGGCTTTGGGCGCGCTTGGCCTGCTGCTGTCCTCGAGCCTGACGCAGGGCACGATGGCCCGCATGGGCGCGGGCTACTTCCCGACCGTAATGTCCATGGCGCTCATGGCGCTCGGCCTGTTCATCCTGATCCTGGGGTGGATTCGGGGCGCCGGGGCCATCGCGCCGATGCACCTTCGCCCGCTCGGCATGTCTGTCGCTGCGATCCTCGTCTTTACAAGCGTCGAGACTGTCGGCCTCTTTGCCGCGCTGACCGGCGTCATAGTTCTCGGCGCACTCGCTTCGAAAGAAACACGCATGGGCGAGGTCGCGGCACTCGTCGTCGGCCTGAACATCTTCTGCTGGCTGGTCTTCGTCAAAGGGCTCGGCATGGCCATTCCTGTCCTTCCCGCCGGGATGTGATCGCGATGATCGAAAATCTCGCTATCGGCTTCGAGGCCGCCCTCACTTTCCAGAACCTGGCCTACTGCTTTCTGGGCGTGTTCCTGGGAACGCTGATCGGCGTGCTTCCGGGCATCGGCCCAGTCCCGACCATCGCAATGCTGCTGCCCATCACTTTCGCGCTGGAGCCGCTGACCGGGCTGATCATGCTCGCCGGCATCTATTACGGTGCGCAATATGGCGGCTCGACCACCGCGATCCTGGTGAACCTTCCGGGCGAAGCCTCATCAGTCGTTACCTGCCTCGACGGCTACCAGATGGCCCGGAAGGGCAAGGCGGGTGCGGCCTTGGCGGTTGCGGCGCTCGGCTCGTTCTTCGCCGGTACGGTCGGAACCGCGGTCCTTGCCGCTTTCGCACCACTCCTCACCGGCCTCGCGATCCAGTTCGGCCCCGCCGATTACTTCTCGCTGATGGCGCTCGGGCTGGTCCTTGCCGTCTTCCTGTCGTCCGGTTCTGTACCGAAGTCGGTAGCGATGGTAATCCTCGGCATCCTGCTGGGCCTTGTCGGCACAGATGTCAGCACCGGCGCGCAGCGCTTTACCCTCGGCTCCATTCATCTGATCGACGGTCTCGACTTTGTCGCGCTGGCGATGGGCATTTTCGGCGTCGTCGAGGTGGTGACGAACATCGAGCGCGGTACAGCGCGCGATATCTTTACAAACGCGGTCGGAAAGCTGCGTCTGTCGCGTGAGGACGCCCGCGCCGCAGCCGGCGCGAGCCTTCGCGGGACGGTGCTCGGCTCGGTGCTCGGTGTACTGCCGGGCGGTGGCGGCATTCTCGCGTCATTCTCGGCTTATGCCCTGGAGAAGAAGATCTCTCGACATCCTGAGAAATTCGGAACCGGCGTGATCGAAGGCGTCGCTGGGCCGGAATCGGCGAACAACGCCGCCGCCCAGACAGCCTTCGTGCCCCTTCTGACGCTCGGCCTGCCGTCGAACGCCGTCATGGCGCTGATGGTCGGCGCCATGATGATCCACAATATCGCCCCCGGCCCGCAGGTCATCTCATCCAACCCGACGCTGTTCTGGGGCCTGGTCGCCTCGATGTGGATCGGCAATGCAATGCTGGTGGTGCTCAACCTTCCGTTGATCAACATCTGGGTCAAATTTCTCACCGTCCCTTACCGCATCCTGTACCCGATCATCTTGGCCTTTTGCTGCATCGGCGTTTACAGCATCGGCAATAACGCGTTCGATGTCGTGATTCTGGCGATTTTCGCCCTCGTCGGATACCTGTTCGCGAAGCTCGACTGCCCGCCTGCCCCCTTGTTGCTGGGCTTCGTGCTCGGCCCCCTCATGGAAGAGAACCTGCGGCGCGCGCTGCAATTGTCGCGCGGCAGCATGACGACCTTCGTCTCCAATCCGATCTCGTTCTCGATCCTCATGCTGATCCTTCTTGTCCTGATCGTGAGCATCCTTCCGTCGATCCAGAAGAAGAGAAGCGTCGCTTTCGAAGAAGACTGAGCACTCCAACGCAAGGCGGAAAGCCGCCACTCACCTAGGGAGAACGCGGACATGAAGAGACTTTTGCTGGGCATATCACTCGGCGTGCTCTGCTTCGCAGCGCCGACGCTCGCGCAAACGAAATACCCCGAGAAGACCGTAAAGATTATCGTGCCGTCCCCTCCGGGCGGTGGCATCGATATCACCGCGCGCGTGCTGAGCGAGAAGCTCAGCAAGAAGATGGGCCAGCAATTTGTCGTCGAAAACCGTCCAGGCGCGGGCAATATGATCGGTATCTCGACGGTCGCGCGCGCGCCCAATGATGGTTACACGCTTCTCGTCGCTGCCACGCCGCTGGTGCTGAACGGCCTCATATACAAGGATGTCGCCTACGATCCGCAGCGCGACTTCGCGCCGGTGTCGCTCGCTGCGAGCCTGCCCAACGTCCTCCTGGTCAATCCGAAGTTCCCCGCCCGGACGATGCAGGAGTTCGTCGCGGAGGCGAAGAAGAAGCCCGGCCAGCTCGATTACGGCTCCGCAGGCATTGGCACCTCGCCGCACATGTCCATGGAGCTTCTGAAGAGCATGGCGGGTGTCGAGATCGAGCACGTTCCTTACAAGGGAACGTCGGCGGCGATCACCGATCTTCTGGGCGGGCGCATTTCGGCCACCATGGCGAATGTGCTGACCGCTGCTCCGTTCATCAAGTCGGGCGAACTCATCCCGCTCGGCGTGACGAGCACGACGCGCGTGCCCAGCCTGCCGGATGTGCCGACCATCGCCGAAGCCGGGCTGCCCGGCTATGAAGCGCTGCAGTGGTACGGCCTCCTTGCCCCGGCCGGAACGCCGCCCGACGTGGTCAATGCACTGCAGGCCGAAGTGTCCGCCGCCCTGCAGGAGCCTGACGTGCGTGAGCGTTTCGCCGCCGATGGCGCGGTTCCCGTCGGCAGCACGCCGGCCGCCTTCTCCGAGGTGATCAAGGCCGATCTCGCCAAATGGACGAAGGTGGCGCAGGACGCCGGCATCAAGCCGGAGTGAGTTCTCGATAGCAACGTTCCTATAGGAGAGGCGGTGGCCGCCTCTCCTCAAATGTTCGAGAAATCCAGAAACGCGCTCGTGGTCGAATAATGCGACGTGAGAAGCTCAACGGCCCTGGCCTCGTCGCGGTCAAGCGTGGCGCGAACGATGGCATCGTGTTCCGTGCCAACGTCGCGTTCGGGGTAGGCCGCACGCCGGGAGATGATGCGGTAACGGATATTCCGGTCGTACAGCTTGTCGGCCATGTCCAGAAGGATCGGCGAGCCGCTCGCCGCGATCAGCGCCATGTGGAGCTCCTTATGCGCCGCCTCCCACTCGTCCATCACGGTGGTGCTGTCCTGCGAACGCGCGATGCGGGAGAGATGATACTGAGCCAACACAATCCGCTCCTCCCAGTCGCGCCCGCCATTGCGGATGGAGCGCGTGAGGCAGTGCCCCTCGAGCAAGCAGCGCGACTGCAGCAGGTCTGCGAACTCCGCCCGCGTCACGGGAGCCACCCGGAATCCACGCTGGTCGATGCGCTCGACCAGCCCCGCCGACGTCAACAGGCTCAGCGCCTCGCGAAGCGGCGCTGTGCCAATGCCGTACCGGTTCTTGAGATCCTCGATCTTAAGCTTCGAGCCGGGTGCGCATTCTGCCCGGATGATGGCGGTGTAGAGCCGCGAATAGGCTTGCGTCGTCAGCGATTCCACACCGGCAGGCTTGCTCATCGGCCTCACGCTGAAAAACGATAATTTTCGATTGATCACCCTTTTATCGACGAAAACGCTCGGCGTAAACGTCGGTCAAATCAGGAGACAACCAATGAACCTAAACATCCGCCGAATCGTCACAGGCCACGATGAAAACGGCAAGTCGGTCGTGACGATCGACGAGATCGCCAGCAACGTCATTTCACGCCGCGAGAAGCACGCGAGCTGCGTGATGTGGTCGACGGGGGAATTCCCATCCGACAACTTGGCGGGCGAAGACGGCAGCCGCCGAACGGTCGCCACCTGCGACCCTAACGGCTCGGTATTCCGCATTGTCAAGTACGACCCCGGCGTCGCGCCGCGCGTCCACCGCACGGAATCGATCGACTATGCCGTCGTTATCTCCGGAGAGATCGACATGGAACTCGACGAGGGCGTCATCCACCTCAAGCAGGGTGACGTACTGGTGCAGCGCGGCACGATGCATAACTGGGTTAACCGTGGGACAGAGGCCTGCGTCATTGCATTCGTGTTGCTCGCATCAAAGCCCCTGGTGATTGCCTCAGGTATGCTCAAGCCGACTGGCTGATTAACGGCTCGGAACAACGATTAGACTTTCTGGCCTGGATCCGCACTACGCTCGCCATTCTGGCTATGTGGTCGGCATCCTCTAAGGCAGACCATCAGGGTAGTGCATCGGCATCCCTATGCCTACTCTGGCGCCAGGCGGACGAGCCACGCGCTGCTGGCGATCATAGCCTGAGTGGTACGATCTAGCCATAAACCGTGGCGGCGAGCGCAGCGTAGAGCGGAATGCCGAGCACGACGTTGAAGGGAAACGTGATCGCAAGGCTCGCGGCCAGCGAATAAGCCGCATTCGCCTCGGGCAAGGCCAGCCGCACCGCGGCGGGCGCGGCGATGTGGGAGGCGCTCGCAGCCAGCGTCGCCAGCACCACCGCTCTGCCTTCCGAAAGGCCCGCCGCATAGCCGGCGGCAAGGCCGAGTGTGCCGTTGATCAGCGGTGCCGTTAACGCGAAAAGGAAGAGCCGTTCACCCGCCTTCCAGGCCGCTTCGACCTTTTCCGCCGCGACGATGCCGAGCTCCAGCAGGAACAGGCAGAGGAAGCCTAGGAACAGGTCACCGCAGAAGGGCCGCACGGGGGCGAGACTGGACTTGCCGATGATCCCGCCGATGACGAGGCCACCGACCAGCAGCAGAAAGCTCTTGGCTGAGATCACGAGGAATGGCGAAATAGCCGAAGATCAGCGAGATCACAAAAAACGTTGTCGATCGAGAGCGCCTTCTCGATCGCGTAGCCGGTGAAGTATTGCAGGCCGGATTCCGGCCCCATCGAGTATCAGATCCAGCCGCCGAACAGGACGGCGACGGCGATGTAGAAGGCTGAGAGCTTGAGGCTCTCCGCGATGCCGAGCTCCCTGTTGCCCTTGTTCAGCACGCCGAGGTCAAAGGCCAGCAGCACGAAGACGATACTGAGGAAGCTCAGCCAGAGCCAGAGCGGTTTGCCGATGAAGTCGGCGGTAATCAACCAAAACAGGGTGCCCATTGAGGTCCTCGGGCAGTCAGACACAGTTGCACCCGCACGCGGAAAAGTCCGCGGCGCGGGGGCGAACGCCGCGGACTGTCGTGCCGGGCGTCCGCTGGAAGAGGACCGACATGGCGGCACATCGCCGTCAGAGGGGCCCGGACCTCGGGGCATGGGAACTTGCAGAGTCGTTCGAGGTCAGGCGCCGCCGCTTAACGGATCGGCTTCAGCTTGAGAGCGTTGAACCGGCGCGGTTTGCGCATCACCATCACCTCGGCAATCTGGCGCCCTTCACGGCGGATATAATCGATTGGGCATGTCGCTGTTTCCCGAGCTCTATGCACGCTCGGAATTCCGCGTGGACGAGGATATCGTCCTGCTGACCCTCGACGGATGGCCGGCCAGCCGCGACATAGGCTACTTCTGTCGGGCCGGCAGCGGGCGGGCGGCGCAGTTCGAGGAACTCGCCCGCGGGAGCGAAGCGACCTGCGCGGCCATTGGACTGAGCTCCAACTGAACCCGGGTCCGTGCGCGCCCGGCCCGCCGTCACGGCATTGCGGACAGGAAATCGGCGGCCACTTCGACGATCTGCGAGCGTCGTTCCGCCGGCATCCGCGCGAGCGTCCGGTATGGCATGGCCATGCGCGGATTACGGGACAACGCCGTCTCGTTCTCGATGAGGAAGTTCCAGTAGAGGTAATTGAACGGGCAGGCGCCCGGCCCGAGCTTGATGCTGGGGTCGAAGGCGCAACACCTGCAGTAGTCCGACATGCGGTCGATATAGGCGCCGGAGGCGGCGTAAGGTTTGGAGCCGAGCCGGCCACCGTCGGCGTGCATCACCATGCCGTGGACGTTCGGCAGTTCCACCCATTCGAAGGCATCGGCATAGACGGCGAGATACCACGCCTCGATCTGCGCCGGCGCAACCCCCGCCAGCAGCGCGAAATTGCCGGTCACCATCAGCCTCTGGATATGATGGGCATAGGCATGCCGGCGGGTGGCGCCGATGCACTCGGCCATGCAGCGCATCGCCGTCTCGCCGGTCCAGTAGAGCGCCGGGAGGTCGCGCCGGGCGTTCAAGTGGTTGCTTTTTGCATAGGCAGGCATCTCGGCCCAGTAGATGCCGCGCACGAATTCGCGCCAGCCGAGAATCTGGCGAATAAAACCCTCCACAGCGTTTATCGGCGCTGCCCCCGCATGAAAGGCGGCTTCGGCCCGAGCGCAGACCTCCCACGCGGTCAGCAGGCCGCAGTTCAGATAGGGCGATATCAGGCCGTGGAAGAGAAAGTCCTCGCCCGCCTTCATGGCGTCCTGGTAGTCGCCGAAGGCCGGCAGGCCGACCGCGATGAAATCTTCGAGCGCCGCCAGGGCGTCGGCGCGGGTGACGGCCCAGCCGAACGGCTCCAGATCACCGAATGGTCTCCGAAGCGCGCCGCCACCAGTTTCATGACCTCCCGCGTTATCGAATCCGGCTCAAAGCGCCGGCGCGGGGGAACGGGCAGGCCGCGCGGCAGCGCCCGACGGTTCCGCGGATCGAAGTTCCACTGGCCGCCTTCAGGCTCACCGTCCTGCATAAGGATACCGGTGCATCGGCGTATGTCGCGATAGAAATACTCCATCCGGCTCGTCTTCCGTGCCCGGCTCAGCGCGGCAAACCGGGCATGCGAGCAGAGGAAGCGATCGTCCTCGCGAACCTCCACCGGCACGGGGAGGGTCTCGACCCAGTCCGACATCATCTCCCGCACCCGCCATTCGCCCGGCTCGGTGACAATGACCGAAGCCGGCTCGTGGCGCGCCACCGCGCGGGCGAGTTCGTCCGAGAAGCACTGCGTATTGGCCGGATCGTCGAGGCGGACATAGTCGACGCGGATGCCCTCGCTCCGCAGCGCCTCGGCGAAGTGGCGCATGGCGGAAAGCAGGAAGGAGATCTTCTGCTTGTGGTGTGGAACGTAGCGGCCTTCCGTCTTCACCTCGACCATCAGCACGATGTCGCGCGCCGGATCGAGGTCCGCCAGCGACGACACATCGCGGGTCAGCTGATCGCCGAGCACGAAACGCAGCTGCCCGGTCATGTCCCGGCCGTGTCCGATGGCATAGTTCTCGCGCCGGCGCGGTAGCGGTCGGAGCAGTAGAGGACACGATCCCAGTCGCGCGCCCATTTGCGGTGCCAGACAAAGGGCCGGCGGCAGGTCCGGGTCGGCAATTCGAACTTCTTGCGCATACGCGGCATATAGCGTGGCTCCTTTGCAACGCGGACGAACCGGCGTCCGGCCTCAGAAGGGGATCGGCTGGCCGTGACGGTCGAAGAAGCCGCCGCTGTCCGCCGGTCCCAGCCGCGCGAGCCCGGTAAGCAGGTCCCGCGCCGCCGTACTCGGCGCGATCGCCTCCAGCCCCGCCTTGCTGAACGGCCGCGACAACGGCGTATCCACCGTTCCCGGATGCATGGCCACGCACATCGCCTCGCGATGCGTGCGCGCCAGCTCGATGGCCGCGGTGCGCACCAGCTGGTTCAGCGCCGCCTTGGCAGCGCGGTGGCTGTACCAGCCGCCGAGGCGGTTGTCGCCGATGCTGCCGACCTTCGCCGACAGCGTGACGAAGACCGCGCGTCCGTTGCGGGGCAGGCGGGGCAGGAAGTGCTTCATCAGCAGTGCCGGCCCGATGGCGTTGACGGCAAAGGAGCGGGCCATCGCCGCCGGATCGAGCGACGGGAGCGACTTCTCCGGTTGAAGAGTGCCGTCCGAGAGCAGTCCGGTCGCATCGAAGACCAGACAGGGCATCCCCCGCCGCGCCACCTGTTCGGCCGCCTGGGCGATGCTCGCCTCCTCGCACAGATCGAGCGGGGGGCTCGAACGCCGCGACAGTCCCACGATCTCGTCGAACGCGCCGCCCTGCCGCAACGCCTCGGCCAGCGCGGCACCGATACCGCCCGACGCCCCGATCACGACGGCTTGCCTCATCCGCGTCGTCCCTCGAAACGCCGGGCGAGGCTCTGCAGCCGGGGACGAAGGCGCAGGAAGGCGAGATAGGCCCGCTCCAGAACGGCGAGTACGACAGGGTTGCGCCCGGCAAGGCCGAGCGGCCGCAGCAGCGAAATCTGCCGCCACATCGCCGCGCATGCCGCGGCGCCGGAGCGCAGTTCGCCATCCTCGCGGGCAAGAAGCCGCGCGAGCAGGGCAACGGGATTCACCGGGCGCGCGGCGTGAATGTCGACGAAGGCGATGCGCCCCCGCCGGTCGAGACGCTGCATCAGGGCAATCTCGCGCCGGCAAAGCGGGCACGCGGAATCGTACCAGACGGTCACTCCGGTCACGGCGCTTCCCTTGGTCATGGCGGCTACCTTGTTCATGGCGTGTCTCGCCTGAGGCGCTCGGCGAGCTCGCGGGCCGAAAGGCACACGTCCTCGATCCGGTTGCCGGCGGCGAAGTCGCCGGTCGCGATCCCCGGGCCGGGACGCAGGGGGCGCCGGACGAGCGCCGAGCGCCACCGATGCGCCTTGACGAGACCGGGCGCGCCGATGTCGCAGGGCAGAACGGCCCGAAGCGCGTGCAGCATGATCGGCGCCGGCAGTTCCGCCGGCACCTCCTCGTGGAGGCGGGACCACCGAGCGCGGGTGTGCGCGACGAGGGTCGCGCGGTCGGTGGCGCGCCCGGGTTTGGAACTGTCGACGAAGATCGATCGCAGCGGGCCGTCCTGCACCCGTGCGGCGACCCAGGACTCACCCCACGGTCGATCGAGCGCGACCATCAGGCCATGCCGCGGCTTCATCCGCGCCGTGGGCATCGCTGCAGCTTGCACCGCCGCGCGGAACAGCGCGGCCGACCGGTGCGCCGGCGCTGCGGCGACCACAAGGTCGAAGGTGACCAGTTCGTGCCCGGCGACGCTGCGCAGCCGATGCGCCCCCGGCCGGGGCTCCAGCGGCGCGACCTCGACGCCGCAGCGCACATCGAGCGTGTCGGCGAGGCAGAGCGCCAGCGCGTTCATGCCGGGCATGCCGACGAATCGAGGCTCGGCATGGTGGCGCGGACCCAGCACCCGCCCGCCGGCGAGGTTGACCGCCGGGCCGCGCCATTCCGCGACGATCTCCGCCGCCCGGAGTGGCGCGAGCCACTCGCGAAAAGCCGCCGTACGAACGGTGAAGCTTGCCGCGCCATGGTCGAAACGGTAACCGCCGTCGCGTCGTGTGGAGATGCGCCCACCCACGCCGAGCCCCTTGTCGAAGACCGTGACGCCGCAGCGCGGGCCGAGCGCGCGATGAAGTTCCCGGGCCAGCACCAGTCCGCCGCCGCCCGTCCCGACGATGGCGATGCGTGTCATGCCGTGCCCCCGATGCGCAGGCACTTGGACACCGCCACGCCAGTGATCGCGGCCCGCAGGTGCCGGCACCAGGCGGGCGACAGTCCGCTGCGCCACATCTGGCGGTCGACTGCCAGTAGGGCGGCGAACAGGGCGCCGCCAGGCAGGTAGCCCGGCCGATGGGGCAGCAGCGCGGCCAGCCATGCCAACAGCGCCGACGCGTTGCTCGTTACGAGCAGGCGCGTCGCGATCCGCTCGGGTATGAAGAGCGCCGCCCCCCAATGGATGCCGCAGACGAAGGACACGGTGAGGGCGGCATAGATCCGCACGATCCCGAGCCATTCTCCCCCGCGCAGCGCGCTGTCGGCGAGGCCGCCGAGAAAGGGCAGCGTTCCCGCGACGGCAAGCAGCCAGGCGGATGGCTGGGCCGAGCTTCGGGGCGGGAATATGGTCAGTGCGCGCGACATGCAGGCTCGTACGGGCAGCCGGCCGGGCTGGATTTGAAACGCGCCCGTTTCTTTGCGCGAACGGCGTCGGATCGTCGTCGGCGATGGTAACTTCGCGCCGCGCCATCGCCACCACAAGCGCCGAGGGCGCGAGTGCCGTGGCGTGACGGTCAGCCTGCGCCGTTCATTCGCGGCCTGCGCCGCATACCCGTGCCGAACCAGCACCTCGGGCGGAGCTCGGCAACCCCCTTCGCCTGGCGGCGGCCCCAGAGCCCCGAAGCCCCATCGGTTCGGATGGTCGCGGTGGCGGCCAACCACACGCTCTCATTAGTCGACGGGGGGTGTCTTGCTCCGGTATGGCCGCCGGTGGCACGGGCCCGCGATTGTGTGGGGCAAGCGCGTCTTGCCGAAGTCGCCCGCCCAGCGCGCGGTGGTCCGGCGTACGTCGACGGCCGCGCGGATTTCGTCCAGTTCGGTCATAGCCTCGGCGAGCATGGCACGAGGATCGGCGCCCGGCATATGCGCAGAGGCCGCGAGATGCTCACCGAGACCGATGATCCGGCGATCGGCCCAGAGCGCGCTCACTCTCTTGGCGTAGTCGATAGCCCCATTGGTTCGGATTCCCAGCTTCGCCGCGCGGGCCAGATGTTGGCTGAGTGACAGGTCGCCGAGACCGATGTCGCCCGGCAGACGCGTCTCGATCGCAACCGGGCTCGGGGTCCGGTCCTCCGCCTGAAGGTCCCGGGCGATGCCGAATACCGCCCCGTGCCGCGGCTCCCAGAAGTGCTCCGGCGCCAGGCGGCCGGCTACTATCCCGAACAATTCGGGGTGCGCGAGCAAGGCGCCCAGCAGCGCCTGCTCGGCGTCGATGTCGTGGGGGAGATCGGCAGTCCGGCCGGCGTCCATCTAGTCCTCATCAGCTCCCGGCCAGCCACGCCGCCGAAATGCAAAAGCGGGGTTGCAGAGCAACCGCCGGGAGCCGATGAAGCTCGGAAACGGTCGCATTTCCTTCCCCCGTGGCTGCGGGGGACGAAGGTCGTGAGGTCAGACTGGCGCAGGGCGACGCGGCCCCACAACGCACGGATCGAAGTTACAGGAATCGAGGGTGTCCTTCGCAGCGCGTCCAAGGCAAGCCCTGCAACGACCCGCTGTGTCTTCGGAGCAACATATTCGCGCGGCAGTTCGGCGGCCGGCCGGGAAGAAAAATCGTACGTCGCGTTCATCCCCCGAGCGGGAACGAGAAGAGAGAAAGGCTAATCGCCGTGGCGTTTTGCTGCTCCAGGACCTTCAAGAGGTCCGTTCGCCTTGCGTTGCTTCTCGGCCACAGACACACGTCGTCTAGTCCAGCTGGCGGTCTTGCCTCGGTTATGTTCACCGCCGCCGCCTCGATCGACGGGGGGAACGTAGCAATGGATCTGCGCGAATCGCTGGCGCTGCGGCCATGGGTGGTTTCCACTGTGGACAGCGCAGGATGCGACGAAGGACTGCGCCGATCGCGCGGCCTCATGCCGACCTCCCTCCGTGCCGCCATGCGCTCTACCTCACGCACCAGGGCGAGGACACACTTCGGGGCCCAGTCGAGGCCGGTTTGCGGTCCTGCGAGGTCGACCTAGAGGCTGATGTCCCAGGCCAGCACCCGCAGCTTTACGAGCAGCACGGTGAGTGTCTGGGCCGGCTGCGCCCGCACCGCCTCTGCGATCCGGTCGCAAGCTTCCGACGCTGCCTCATCGTCGAACAGGCCGCCGGGGGGGCGTCGGCATCGAGGCGGGTGCGCACCCAGGCGGCATGTTGGAGATCGAAGGCCGCGCCGAGGTGCATCAGCTCCGCGTCAGGATGGTCCGCATCGGCTATGGCCATACGCGCAGCGAGGGCCGCGGGCGTCATCACCGGCAAAGCGGCGAGCAGCTTGCGGCGGAGAGCCTAGCCATGGGCCACCTCCCGATCCGTGCCGATATTGGGGGCGAACACGCCGATGACGCGGCCAATCATCATCGAGGTGAGGCCGTCCTGCGACAGCGGGCCTTCTGAGCACGAGAGCGTCTCGCGCCGGGAACCGGGCATCTGGTGAGCCGCCCACCACGACGGATCGGCATCGAGGCGGCGACGGGATCGCCGGGCGACGCAGAGCCGGACGGCAAGGTCGCTCGCCAGCATCGGCGAGCGATAGCCGATCAGGAACATC
The DNA here is from genome assembly GCF_045108345.1 of Ancylobacter terrae. Taxonomy (NCBI): domain Bacteria; kingdom Pseudomonadati; phylum Pseudomonadota; class Alphaproteobacteria; order Hyphomicrobiales; family Xanthobacteraceae; genus Ancylobacter; species Ancylobacter terrae. The sequence continues at coordinate 2,090,505 of NZ_JBJGXH010000001.1, read as the reverse complement.
TCATCCGCTGCCGGCCGATGGTCGGCGAGGTCCACGACGGCGAACTCGCCGCGGTGCAGCCCAATGCCGCGCCGCTTGCGCACTCCTTGATTGGTCACAACAGCAACTTGCGGACGCGGCCCGCGTTGGCGTGGTCACCGTCCGCCAGCTCGAATCCGGCGCCTCGCAGCCTCGCAATGCGACGCTTGATGTCCTGAGGCGCGCCCTCGAAGCCGCCGGCGTTCTCTTCATCGATCGGACCGGAAACGGCCCGGGCGTCCGGCTAGAGGATAGGGCCTAAGGTCTGCCCCCGCGGAGCAGAAGTGCCGGCTGGCGTCTTCTGGCGAGCGCCGAAGCACAAGGCCTGGTCGAATATGATGGCGGCTCCACACAAAGACACCGCCATGCAGCCCCTAACGAAACCACTTCCCGTACACCATCCGGGTCTCTTTCCGTGCGAGGCGGAGATAGGCAAGCCGTTGAGCCAGATGCCGGAGGAGGGGTCGGCAAAAGATGATGGCGCGCCCGACGGTCGCTGAGTGCCTTCGCTCCAGTGCCGCTATATCTGGGGCTTGCTGAAGGTGGAGTAATCCAATTTCGCACCCAAGCCGGGCGTATCCGGTACGCAGACCTTGCCATCGATGACGCGCAGAGGCGCGTCCAACACGCCGATGGCGATCTCGGTGGGGACGATCTCCAGCCACTCGATACCCGGCGTCGCTAGGCTGAGATGCGCCGTGGCCAGCAGTCCCGGGCCATGGCAATAGCAATGCAGGGCCACTTCGATGTTGTGCGCCTCCGCAAGGGCGAGGATCTTGCGCGTTTCGCTGATCCCGCCGCATTTGATGATGTCGGGCTGCAGCACGTCGAACGACCGCCGCTCGATCGGCTGCACGAACCCCCCGGCGCCGTATTCGTTCTCGCCGCCCGCGATCCGGACCGGCGAACGGGAGGCCAGCCAGGCGATGCCGGCATAGTCTGCCATGGCCGAGACCGGTTCCTCCAGCCAGAGAACATCATGAACCGCCAGCACATGCGCCGCATCGAGCGCGTCGCGCGGGGTCCAGGCCCCTCCGGCATCGAACATCAGGGCGACGTCCGGGCCGATGGCGGCACGCACCTCGCCCGCGAAGGCGGGATCGCTCTGGTGTAGCTTGACGCCGCCGAAGCCGTCCTCGACGCAGCGGGCCGCGATGAAGGCGGCATCCCGGGGCGACCCATAGCGGGGAAGGCTCGCATAGGCCCGCAGATCGGGCCGGCATCGCCCCCCGAGCAGGTCGACCAGCGGCAGGCCCGCGCGCTGGCCGAGAATGTCCCAGAGGGCGACTTCGATGCCGCTGATCGCCATCATGGCAATGCCGGTGCGGCCGAACCGGAATACGTGGCGGCGCAGCGCCGCCGCCATGGCATGGATCTCCGCCTCCGGCTGACCGATCAGCAGCGGACGCAGATCGTCGCGGATGAGGGCCTTCACCGCCTCCGGTGCGAGCCGGAAAGCCTCGCCCGCCCCCACCAGGCCGTCATCGGTCTCGACCTCGATCAGCGTGTGCCGCGAGGCGGCGCCTTCATGAACGGCGGGAGGGAAGGCCGGGCGAGTCGGGATTTGCAGACAATGGACACGGACGTCGACGATGGTCATGGCGCGCCTCGCACGCTACGCGGCCAGCCGCGATACTGCGCGGCCATCCGGTCGCCACGTCGCTGCCGCGCCCGAGCCGGATCGATCGCCGGCGAGGAAGCGCAGCAGCCTATGATCGCCGCGAGTGCTTCCTCGAGTTCGGCGTCGCTCACCGGACGCATGTCGAGCAACAGATAGCCGAGATCCGCGTGCAAGGTGCGCAGCGCGATCTTGGGCGAGCCGCCGGCGAGTTCGGCGGCGAGGCTCCACGCGTTGCGACCGGTCAGCGACGGATCGACATGCAGTTCCAGCCGCGAGAACGGACCACCGGTCGGATCGCGCTGCCGCCGGGTACTCAGTCCGGGGACGGCAGCGAGGGCGGCTTCCGTACGCGTCAGCCGCGGCTCCGCATCCGCACCGATCTCCTCGCGGCGGCGGCGGCGCAGCGCGGCGATGGCGCCCGCGATGCCTTCCTTGCCGGTCTTCATGGGACGGCCGATGCCCGCTTCCTGGTGATGGGCCGCCTGCACCAGATCCCGCCGCCCGGCAACGATGCCAGCGGTTGGCCCCAACAGGGCCTTCTGCACACTGAACACGACGATGTCCGCGCCCTGTGCCAGCAACGCCCCCCAGTCGTACTCGGCAGCCGCATCCACGATCACCGGAACCTCCGCGGCATGGCAGACCTCGCAGAACTCCGCCAGCGGGATCAGCCCGTGCTGCACGGTGTGGTGCGAAACCACATAGAGCGCGGCCGTGACATCCGGGGTGAGCGCGGCGCGTAGCTGGAAGAGAGCGGCGCTGGTGGCGGTGCCGATCTCGACCACGGCCGCCCCCGACAGCCGGATCATCTGCGTCACGCTCGCCCCGAAATTCACTTCGTGTCCCTTCTGCAGGACGACGCGGTTTTTCATGCCGGTGGTGTCCGGCAACTGCTCGATACGGGCCGGGTCGAGGCCGGTCATCGTCGCGGCGACGGCGACGGTGATGCCGGCGGCCGCGCAGTTGGTCACAAAGCCCGCTTCCGCGCCGGTCGTCGCCGCGATCTCGGCGCTGGCCACCGACTGCAGCTCGTTCATCTCGACATAGTGCGGCAGGATGTCGTGCACGGCGCGGGCGATCTCGGGCGGCACCGCCGCAGCGCCATGCGCGGTCTCGATTCCCGCCAGGTTGATGATGCGGCGCAGGCCGTATTCGGCGAGGACATCGGTGCTCATGCGGACTTCGGCTTCCAGTGATGGCGAAGGATCTTCGCCGCGAAACGACGGGCGCGCTCGCTGTGGGGATCGTCGAGAACCTGCGAGGGCGGGCCGGCCTCGATGACCTGCCCCTCGTCCATGAAGACGACCTGGTCCGCCACTTCGCGGATGAACGCCATTTCGTGCGAGACGATGAGCATGGTCATGCCGTCGGCCGCCAGGAGGCCGATCGTATCCAGCACCTCGTTCACCAGTTCCGGGTCGAGCGCCGAAGTCACCTCGTCGAGCAGGAGCAGTTCGGGCTTCAGCGCAAGGGCGCGCGCCATCGCCACACGCTGCTGCTGACCGCCGGAAAGCTGGCGCGGATAGTGGTGCATGCGGTCGGCGAGCCCGACCTTTTCAAGCAACGCCTCGGCTTCGGCCTGGACCTCGCCGCGGGGCCTGCCCTTCGCCAGCACCGGCGCGATACTGACGTTCTCGAGCGCCGTCATGTGCTGGAACAGGTTGTACTGCTGGAAGACGATGGCGACGCGGTCGCGCAGCAGGCGCAGGCTTCCCGCGGAGCTGTAGTCGACCACGGTCCCGTTGAGCGCCACACGGCCCGCGCTCGGCTTCAGCAGCCCGATGATCGCCCGCAGCACCGAGCTCTTGCCGGAGCCGGAAGGGCCGATGAGGCCGACCACCTGGCCGCGGGACAGTTCGAGCGATACCCCGCGCAGGACCGGCATGGCGCCGTAGGCGGCATCAAGTCGGGCGATGCTAAGAAAGGACAAGCCGCTTCTCCAGGCGCTGAATGAGTTTCTCGGCGATCAGGCAGAGGATGTAGTAGAGGACCAGTACGGTGCCGTAGCTCAGAATGGCGGAAAAACCCTTCTGGTTGAGTATCTTGCCCGCGTAGGTCAGTTCCACGACGCTGAACTGAGAGGCGATCGAGGTCGACTTCATGAGCTGGACGAACTGCACCAGCGACGGCGGCAGAATGACCCGCCAGGCCTGCGGCAGGATGATGCTGCGGAGTTGCACCAGCCGCGGCAGGTTCATCGTCACCGCCGCGTCCCACTGGGTGGGGTGTACGGAGTCGAGGCCGCCCCGGATCGTCTCCGAGCCGACCGCCGCCGTCCGCAGGAACACGGCGAGCAGCGCGATCATGAAGCTCGAGAGGATGAAGCCCGCCGCCTGGAAGCCGAACATGACCAGGAACAGGAGCACGAGGAAGGGCAGCCGGCGGACGGTCTCGACGAAGGTCACAGCCGCCCAGCGCAGCGGCGCGATGTCGATCAGTTGCCGGGTCCGCACCAGTGCGATGCCGAAGCCGGCAAGGTAGCCGAGCAGGCATCCGAGGATGCTGAGCGTCAGCGTCATGCCGATCGCCTGCGCGAGGAACAGGAGGTTGTAGAAGCTGAAGAAGCGCGGCAACTCGTCGATGACACCCCACATGTCTAGAACACCCGCGCCCGTATGCCGAGGGAATACCGCCCGAACAGATACAGGGCGCAGGTCGACAGAACTGTCAGTAGAATATAGATCGCGCCGATGATGGTGAATATTTCGAATGAACGAAAGGTTTGCGAGTTTATGTTCATAGCTCGACCGGTCAATTCCTCCACTCCGATGATCGACGCCAGCGACGTGTAGAGAATGCTGACGATGAACTGGTTGGCGAGCGGCGGGAATACCGTGTGTACGACGTGCGGCAGGACGACGTGGCGCAGGATGTGGACGCGTCGCAGACCCAGCGTCTCTGCCGCATCCAGCTCCGATTGCTGGACACTGGTCAGCCCGGCCCGAAAGATGCCGGCGAGATAGGCCGCCTCGGCCAGCATCAGCCCCAGCACCGCCGCCCAGAAGGGAGACACGAACCAGCCGATCTCGCCGAGGCCGAAGAAGATCAGCAGGATCTTCACCAGCTGCGGCGTGTTTGTGAAGAAGTTGCGGTAGAAGCGCAGCGGGTCTCTGACCCATGCCGGGCCGCCCTGAATGCCGATCGCGATTGCCAGCCCCAGCACGGCGCCGCCGACGAACGCGCACACGGCGAGTTGCACGGTCACCCAGGCGCCGCCAAGGAGGTAGGGCAGGAACGGCCAGACCTGCCCGAAGTTGAACGTGTACGTCATGGCTAGAAGAAGGGTGACACCGGCACCGGTGTCGCCATCGGCTTGCCGAACCACTTCTGCCAGGTTTCTAGGATGGTGCCGCTGTTGTGCAGTTCCCAGATGGCGATGTTGAGCCACAGGCGCAGCGTTTCATTGCCCTTGGCGACGGCGATGCCGTCGAAGCTTGGCGCCAGTTCCGGGGTGGCGACGATGCGCCACTTCACGTCCGGGTAGGTCTTGGCGACCCGGGTGCTGTCGATGAGATCGACGATGGCGTCCGCCCGTCCCTGAGCGACGGTGCGGTCGCGGTCCGGGATGTTGTCGAGCAGGAGGAACTTGGCCTTGGGAAGGCGGGCCTGAACCGCCGCGAGCACTGCCGTGCCGCGCGACATCGCGATGGTCCGGTTCTCCTGGTTCAGGTCGTCGAGCGTGGCGATGCCGGTGTCTTCGCGCGTGATGATACCGTAGCTGTTTCCGGAGATCGGCACGGTGAAGTCGATGACCTTGGCGCGCTCCGACGTGCGTGTCATGCCGCCCATCGACGCGTCGATGCGGTCGCTGGCGACGAACGGAATGCGCTCGGGCCCGTTGACGTTGACCAGAACCAGCTTGACCCCCAGCTTCTGGGCAATCGCGCTGGCTACGTCCGGATCGAAGCCGACGATCTCGTTGCGATCGTCCATCTGCGCACGCGGCGGGATGAGTACGTTTACGCCGATACGTATTTCGCCGGCGCTCAGGATGTCCTGCAGGGAGCGCGCCTGAACCGGACTGAACAGGGTCAGGCACAGCAGCCCTGCGACAAGTATGGGAAGCGCCGAACGCCCTCTCATCGAGTGAATTCTCCTCTGGCTACGGTATCTCCATCATAGGGAAGCCACGCTTACTGAAAACATCATTATATGGACTTGGCAGTTCGGAAAAACCGATCTGGGGGCCCCGCCAGAAGTCCATCGCGGCAGGTGCCGATGAAGGCCTCGGTTTTGCGCGTGGCACGCATGCCGCGCGGCTGGGCAACACCGAGCGTCAGGGGCGGAAGACTGCCGCGGAGGGCGCGTATCGAGAGAATCTTGCCATCCACGGCGCGGTCGTTGATCGAACGCTCGTTTAGCAGGCCATATCCGAAGTCGTTGGACGCGAGTGACTTCACCATAGCGAGGGCGGTCGTGCGGTGCGCGATCCTCGGGGCGACCCCCTCCAGCTGGAACAGCGACAGGTAGTAGTCGCCGGCAACGGGGAGATCGAGCAGGATGAGGTCGTAGGGGGCCATGTCCGCCAGGCTCACGGTCTCCTGCGGAAATCGGGCGGCAAGCGCCGGTCCCAGGAGGATGTAGGGCGGCAGTGTCATCAGTGGATGGAAGTCGGTCTCGCGGTCGAGATGCATCTGGTAGATGATGGCGAGATCGAGCTCGCCGACCGTGAGGCCGCGCAGCAGATCAAACTGGTCGCCGACCTTCGACGCGATCGACACGCCCGGATGGCGTTCGGTGAAGCGGCGCATCAGTCCCGGGAGAATGATCGGGGCGATGGTCTTCACGCAGCCGATCTGAAGGGTGCCGGTGAGGCCCTGCCCGAGCCCGGCCGCGCCCTCCTCGAATTCCCGCGCGCTGTCCAGCAACTGCCGCGCGGATGCGATGATCCGGACGCCATCGGACGTGGGACGCACGCCGTGCGCCTTGAGGCGGACGAACAGGCGCAGGCCGAAGCTTTCCTCGAGCTGGGTAATGGCCTCCGACACCGAAGAGGGGGCGACATGGAGGATCTGGGCCGCTTGCTTCACCCCGCCCGCCCGCGAGACCGCCACGAGATAGACCAGTTGCCTCAGGGTGAAGCGCGGATTGCCGTGGCCTGAGATCATCTACGTTCACCCCTGACGTGCTTCGATCACCGGAAGCGGCCGATAGTTTCGCTTTACGACGGACGACCATAGCCCGCGGCGGCCGGCGGGCATCGCGGCCAAAAGCAGGAAACGGGCCACGGGCCGCTCGAGGCGCGCGCGACCGTCTTGTCGACCTGCGGGCCCGTCAGGCCGGGACGACGCAGGCCGCTTGGCGTCGGCGCAACGCCGCGAGGACGCTCATCGGAGGAATCATCGCCGTGCGGGGGTGCACGGGGCTCGGCTGGTTGCGCATCACGAGGTGCAGTTCGCCAAACCGCCCGGCCGCATGAACCTCGATGACATTTCGTGTCTCGCTTGGGTCGGCAATGACTTCGACCGTGGTGGCGTCGAAGCCGATGCCGGCGAGCGCTACCGCGGCAGCAACGTTGGAATTGCGGGGAAAGCGCAGCGCGGTCTGCCGTGCGGTGGTTTGCGACAGGATGCGAGGTGCCTCGAGCGCCGCACCTCAACCGCGTCCAGCAGTGCGTGGGCGGGTTTTTCGCTGGATGACCTTCACATACTCCAATCCGTCCTCGCGCGCTGCGGAAAGCGCATCGAGCGCCGCCACCGCGCCGCTGGCGAAGAAGAGCCGGCCTCCGCCGCGCGCGGCGCTCTGGCTGATTTCCGCCTCCACAACCGCTTCAGCCATGGCCGCGGCCGAAACCGCCACCACGTCGATTCCCGCGCCCAGGCATCGCGGGACGACGCTCCGGAAAGCCTCGATGCCGGCGGCTCCACCACGACGTGGGGAGCAAGTACGAGCAGTTCGGAGATGTTGCAGAAATGCGGCACACCTCGCCACGTCCCCTGACCGGATCGGGTGAGGATGCCAGCTAGGCCGTGGCCCCATAAATTTGCGTGCCTGAGCGTGTCGTGATTCAAGCTCCGGAACCGGGAGCTTGAGAGATGCGCCGTCACGAACTGACCGACGAGGAATGGGCGATTATCGCTCCGCTGCTGCCGAACAAGGTGCGCGGCGTGGCTCGGGTGGATGACCGCCGGGTGATAAATGGCATCCTGTGGCGTTTCCGCACCGGTGCGCCGTGGCGGGATGTGCCGGAGCGCTACGGTCCGCGTACAACCCTCTACAACCGCTTCGTGCGCTGGCGGGCGGCCATCCGCATGGTCACGACGGCCATCATCATACGCACAGCGCCGAGAAGCCCTGGCAGGCGGTGCGCACCGAGGCGGTCGAAGCCCTGCTGACCGAGATCGGCATCGTCGATCCGGCACGCGTCGACGCGATCGTCTCCTATTACGAGGAGAAGATCGGGCCGAAGTCCGGCGCGAAGGTCGTCGCCCGGGCGTGGACGGATCCGGCCTTCAAGGCCCGCCTGCTCGCCAACGGCCTCGAGGCATGTGCGGAACTCGGGTTGGGCGGTCCCGAGACGGAGTATCTCCATGTCGTGGAGAACACGCCGACCGTGCACAACGTCATCGTCTGCACGCTCTGCTCCTGCTACCCGTGGACCATCCTCGGTCTTCCGCCGGCTTGGTACAAGTCGAGCGCCTATCGTTCCCGCATGGTGCGCGAACCGCGTCGGCTGCTGGCCGAGATGGGGCTTCCGCTCGGCGAGGATGTCACTATCCAGGTCTGGGACAGCGTGTCGGAGATCCGCTACCTGGTGCTGCCGGAACGGCCGGCCGGCACCGAGCATATGAGCGAGGACGAACTCGCCGCCATCATCAGCCGCGACGCGATGATCGGCGTCGCGCATGTCACGCTGTGAGGACCGCTCGCATGCACTCTGACATTGCTTCCGGTCTGTCATTGCTCCTCGCCCGGCCGCAGGCGCCGGACGCCGTATTCGCCGAGCCCTGGGAAGCCCGGGCGTTTGCCCTCACGCTCGCGCTTTCCGAACGGGGTCTGTTCACGCTGAACGACTTCCAGGCGGCGTTGATCGGTCGCGTCGGTAGCTTTGAAAAGGCGAACTGCATCGTCGACGAGACCGACTACTACACCCGGTGGATCGAGGCGTTGGGCGACATGCTTGCCGCGCGCGGTCTGCTTGCGGAGGATCGTCTCGCCGATATCGAAGTGCAGGTCGTGGACGACGCGGCCTCGCGCAAGGCTCATCAGCATGGCACCGCGCGGGACGAATTCGGCCAACTGAAGATCGCACCGATCGTCGTCGACAGGGCGGTGTAAGACTGGAGCATATGCCAACAAGCATGCGCAGCATGCTGATCGAATCACGCGTTCTCTATCAATGTGTTAGCTGGCCGCTGCCCGGCCATCTCGCTGGCCGCCCAGGGCTTCGATCACCTCGCCGCTCGGGGCCGCCGCTCCGAAGATGCCGCCTTCCGCGCAGATTGAGTCGATCGCGGCGATGTGGTTGGCCTTCACCGTCGCCGCACAACAATCCGAGATCAGCAATGGCTCGTAGCCCCGATCCACCGCATCGCGGATCGTGGAATGCACGCAGACGTCGGTGGTCACCCCGCAAACCAGCAGATGCCGCACGCCCCGCGTCACGAGAAGGCGATCTAGATCGGTCGCGTAGAAAGATGAGAAGCCGGGTTTGTCGATCACCGGCTCGCCGGGCACTGGGGCCAGTTCCTGCACGATGTCCCACCCCGCTTCTCCGCGGATCAGCAGGCGGCCCAGAGGCCCGGCGCTGCCGATCTCTCCACCGCCGACGCGGGAGCGGAATCGCTTCTGCGGCAGCAGATCCGTCAGGTCGCCTCGATGCCCCTCGCGGGTGTAGATCACGAATCCGCCCCAGTCGCGGACCGCCTGCCGCAGAGCCTGGATGCGCGGTATCAGCGCCTGCGCCGGGGCCACATCATATCCCATCGTGTCGATATAGCCGCCGGGTTCGCAGAAATCCCGCTGCATGTCGACGATGATGAGGGCGGTGGTGCGGGGGACGAGATCGGCGGTGTGGGGCCAGGCATAGGGACGGGCGTTGACGGTGAGCATCGGGAAAGCTTTCCGCAGGTCGGCACGAGGATGTGACGTCCCTCGAAGAATTTCACCGGCTGACCTTGTCGCGCGCTAAATCGGCCTTCAATGCGCGAGCTTCAATATTTTCATCGGCTCAGCCGATGTATCAGTGAGGATCTCCTGCGCCATGGTTCGGGCCAGCGGGCTCATCTTGGCGCGATCGCTGCGGTGGACCATCGATATCTGAGAACGTCGGGTATAGCTGCGTTCGATCAATACGCGCATATCGCCACCGTCGATCCAGCGCGCGGCATAGTGATCCGGCAGGAAGCCGATGTGGTGCCCGGCGAGAATTAGGAACGCCGCCGCTTCAATGCTCTCGACCTCTGCGGTGATGCTTTCGCGCTGGTCGGAAAGGAAGAAGAAATCATCGAGTTGAAGGAAGCTGCGCACGACCTTCTCGGCACTCCGGATCCGGGAGAACAGCGTCAGGTCGCCGTCGGTGTCATAGAGCGGGTGGCGGCGGCCGCAGACGAGCACGTCACGTTCGCGATAGAGCGGGTGATAGGTGAGGTTTGCCTCGGGTTCGGAGAAGATCCCGACGCCGATGTCGATCTTGCCGGCCCTGACGCCCTGCTCGATCTCCCGCGGGCCAAGGACATCGACGATCAGGTGGGCGCGCCCCTCGGTACGCTGATGGAAACGATCAAAGGCACTGACGAGGGGGCAGGTTCGATCACTTACCAGGTTGTCGATCAGGGCGAGGCGGATGGTGCCCAGCCCGTGACGTGCGTTTCGCGCGACCTTGGTCTCGAAATGCGACAGGGCCGCCAGAAGCGCCGTCGCTTCCCGCACGAAGGCCTCGCCTTGCGGCGTGAGCTGGAAACCGGCCCGCCCGCGACGGCAGAGTTTGTAGCCGAGCCGCGTCTCGAGCGCGGCGATCTCGGTGCTGATGGTGGACTGCGCGAGATTCAGTATCTCCTGCGCGGCGGAGAAGCCTCCGCTCTGAACCACAGCCAGGAAGACCCGGATCTGTCGTATGTCCGTGGCGCCGGTTTTCACATCCACTCCTTGGTTCGCGCCGCGGGAAGCGCTTGCCAGCCCTCACAATGCTTCGCGCCAGGCCGAAAGCATGACCCGGCACAAACCAAACCAGCGCCTGCGGTTCCTCGCCGCCTGCGGGCTGAAACAGAGTGCGCTATGCAAGCGGTGCTTGGAAAGATCGCTGATGGCCGTTTCGCCCCGCGGGAGCAGTTGTTTCAGACCTCATTGAGGTAAGTGGAGTTGAATACCGTTACCGCCCCTCGGAGATGGACTCTAGCCGCGGATTGCCCAGGGGCGGGGGCCGCGGCTGAACGCATCAGAAGCTTCAGGCCATTAGCTACTCGCTCAGCACTCATCGAAGAAGCACATGGCAGATCGCTCACACGCCGCTTCTGGGCCTATCTAGCGTGAATCGCCTGGCCCAGCGACATGACTGCACTGGCGCCCTCTCCGGAGGAAGTCGAGGCCACGCGCGCGGCGCTGCGAGCCTTGATCAACATACTGTGCCGGCGACGGCACGGGCGCACGTGCTCCGCAGGCGGCGAAGCGGCAAATGATTGACGGAGCGACACTGCGCGTCGGTGGCGACAGCGTCCGCGGAGGGAGGGTGGATCGAGGCCGCACGTTCGGCTTAAGATGTTGATATTCCACAAGAAATATGGCGCGCCCGAAAGGATTCGAACCTATGACCCTCAGATTCGTAGTCTGTCGACTTACGTTTCCGTACCTATCCTCACGTTTCCTCGAGTGTCAATAAACGTAGGTCAGGAAGGGGTTTTCATGATCCAGTCGTTCCGCATGTTTCCCGTGGCTTGGGATTTCGGTGGCGACACGGTGGCGATTCTGATCGAGCGCTGATATGCCTGCTCCGGGGCAAAGTCGGGATCGGCATGGCGACCAAGCTGACGAAACGTGCGGTTGATGGGCTCGAGCCTCGGGAGAAGGCCTACGTCGCTTATGATGCTGATCTCAAGGGCTTCGGCGTGCGTGTCCTATCCACTGGCGCGAAGTCCTGGGTAGTCGAGTATCGCCCCGGTGCCGGGGGGCGGTCCGTTGCAAAGCGGCGTATCACCATAGGCGCCACAACCATGCTGACGCCGGACCAGGCTCGGGCGAAGGCGAAGGATTTGCTTGCGCAGGCGAGGCTTGGTGCGGACCCGGCAGGCGTCCGGGCTGCCGAGCGGCGGGCAGTCTCGTTGAAGGAGGTCGCCGCAGCCTTCCTGAAGGAGCACGTTGAGGCCAAGCGCAAGCCGGGCACGGCTGCGTACTACCGTGACATCATCGATCGCCTCATCGTGCCAGAGCTCGGCAGCCGGAAGGCTGAGGCGGTCACGACGCCGGAGGTCGCGAAATTTCACGGCCGCCTTCGTGATACCCCGGTGCAGGCAAACCGCATGCTCGCAGTGCTCGGCAGCCTGTACGGCTGGGCAGCGAAGAACAACCTAGTGCCTGCAGGCGCGAATCCTGCCGCTGATGTCGAGCGCTACCGCGAGAATGGCCGCGAACGCTTTCTCACACCGGAGGAGATGGGCCGGCTCGGCGAGGCGATCCGCGAGGCGGAGACGACCGGCATCCCGTGGCAGATCGATCCGAGCAATCCGAAGGCCAAGCACGTGCCCAAGGCGCAGCAGCGCACCATCATCGATCAACACGCCGCCGCGGCGTTGCGCCTGCTGCTGCTGACCGGGTGCCGGCTGCGTGAGATTCTGCATCTCAGATGGAGCGAGGTCGATTTCGAGCGGGGCCTGCTCCTGCTGCCCGACAGCAAGACGGGACGGAAGGCCGTGGTGCTGAACGCGCCGGCGGTCACGTTACTTTCAAGCCTGCCGCGCGTCGGTGCGTTCGTTATTGCGGGCGCATCCGCCGGTACGAAGGAGGAGCGGCCACGCTCGGACCTGAAGCGACCGTGGTCAGCGGTCTCAAGGAGGGCAGGGCTCTCCGGAGTGCGACTGCACGACCTCCGTCATACCCACGCGTCGATCGGCGCCGGTGCCGGCCTGGGGCTGCCGATCATCGGCAAGCTGCTCGGACACACGCAGGCGGCGACCACGCAGCGCTACGCTCATCTCGACAACGATCCGCTGCGCCGCGCGTCGGACCAAATCGGTAGCGCCATCGTCGCGGCGATGGATGGGACGTCGCCGAAGCCGAAGCGGAGGCCGCCCCTTTCCACTCGCAAACTGCCCAAATCGTAACCCATAAGCTACAAATTGCTTGGCAAATCGTAACCCATGAATTACGTTCCTTCATGATGGAGGTTCGCCAGAGTGCCGACTACGCGGCGTGGTTCGCATCGCTGCGGGACGAGCGCGCGAGGTCTCGGGTTCTTATCCGGGTGCGTCGGCTCTCGCTCGGCAACCCAGGCGATGTCAAGCCGGTCGGGGAGGGCGTAAGCGAGCTGCGTGTCGACTATGGACCGGGCTACCGGGTCTATTTCGCGCAACGCGGCGAGGCTTTCGTGCTGCTGCTTTGCGGCGGCGATAAGCGGACGCAGGAACGGGACATCGCGAGGGCGAAGGCCCTGGCGAAGCAGTGGAGGGAGTGACATGGCATTGGAGACGACGCGCTGGGATGCGGCCGATCACCTCGATAGCCCGGAGGCCATCGCCGCCTATCTGGAGGCCGCTTTCGAAGACGGCACGCCGGCACTCATCACCGCCGCGTTGGGCGACGTTGCGCGTGCTCGCGGCATGACCAGCCTTGCCCGCGATACCGGGGTGGCGCGGGAGGCGCTCTACCGGGCTCTGAGCGAGAACGGCAATCCCGAGTTCGCGACGATCCTGAAGGTGCTGGGGGCCCTCGGGCTAACGCTGACCGTCGGGCCGGCGAAGGCCGCGTGACGAGTCGGCCCGTGGGCGCACGCAGGGAGCGGGGCAGCGATGAAGAAGGCGGCAGCGCAGTACACTGGTGACCTCGCGACGCCGATCGAGCGGCGCGACGTATCGATATCGTTGCTCGACGATCCGCACGAGCGCGACGCGCAGGTGCAGGCGGAAAAGCAAAGGATCGCTGCGGAGCTGGAGCACCGGTACGTGCTGCTTATGGAGCACTATGGCGTGCCGACGGATCGGGGCATCGAGAGCATGGCGATGCTTGCGATTGAGCTCGCTCGCGAGCATGTACCTGGCTTGCGGATCGGCACCGCGACGGTGGCGCACCGCCCGCAGGCATGGACGAGCGCGCGCAAGGCTCGCCTCGTAGCGGACATGGTCGAGTTGATGGCGGTCGGAAAGACCAAGGCGGACGCGGCGCGAATGCTGATCAAGCGTGAAGATTATCGCGCGCTGGGCGGCAGCGCGGCGAGTCTCGCGAAGCGGTACGACGAGGCCAAAGACGATCCGCTCGTGGGCGCCGTGTACAGCATCGCGAAAAGCCTGCCCGCGGCGGCCTTCGTGACAGCTATCAGGGGGATGACCGAAAAGGGGTAACCGACTTCTCGGATATCCGAGAAGTCGTACCATAGTTCTCGGGCATTTGAGGCTCGCGATTTATCCGCATGATCTCCGAAAGCGCCGCGATTGGCGGCAACAGTTCGGGGATCATCGATGACCGCCTTGCAAAAGCTCTTGGACACGAACGAGGCCGCGCAGATCGTCGGGCTCGGCAAATCCACACTCGACAAACTCCGCATATCCGGCGGCGGGCCGCGGTTCGTGAAGGTCGGTGGTCGGCGCGTCCTCTACGACCCGGCGGACCTTCGCGAGTGGCTGGATGGGCTGAAGCGCCGCTCGACGTCTGACCGCGGCGCGGCGGCGTGAGGGCGAGGCGATGGAAGCCGTCAGCTTCGCCCTCCTCGCTACGCCTGCGGGAAAGGCGGCCGCCGCCGCCCTGTTTGGTACCACCGTCACGTGGCCCGACTGCACGGCGGATGCAGCCTATGAGGCGGCTTGGTCGGGCGCCCTCGATCGTGTCGAAGCATCGCTCGCACAATCGGCCATGGGCGCTGGCATATCCGACCCCGTGCTTGTCCGCGAAATCCAGGACCAAGGCATTGCCGCCTTCTCGGACGAGTTCGACCGGCTGAACGGGGCGTGGATCCAGCCCGGAGGTCGCGCATGACCACCGCGCCGGCGCTGCCGCTTGAAATTGCGACCATCCGCAAGTCGGCGCGCGAGAGCCTGTCGGTCCGGCTTTGCGAATACGAGGGGCGCGCGTACCTCGATATTCGAACCCTCGACATCGCCAGCGGCAGCAATCCGGCCTTCACCAAGAAGGGCGTGACCCTGGCACCGCGGCTCATCGCCGAACTTCGCGCGGCGCTCGACGAGGCTGAACGGCAGGCGATCGCGTTGGGACTGCTGACCGACGGGGCGGGCCGATGAGCGCCATCGTGCTGCCATTCCGGGAGGACTTGCCGTCAATCGCTGAGGCGACATGGCTGCCACTCCCGATGGTGGATCGTGACGAACTCACCATGCTGCGCGGGGCAGGTGTGAGCGAATACATGCTACGGGACGTCAAAGCGTTCGCGTGCACCTTCTTTCTCGCCAACTTCTTCGAGCTCGCCCAGATCCCCGGCGACGGCGAACGCTGCTTCATCGTGCCGATCCGCGATGCCCGCGAGGAGGTCATCGACCTCGCCGCGTGGCCGATCACGAATCCTCGCCATCTCGCCCGTTGGTCCGGCACCGGATCCATGCTCGGCGAAGGCCTCGTCGGCAACCCTGCCACGTTCGCGTACGGGCAAGCGCTCCCGGTTTTTCGCAGCGCACTAACATGGCTGCAGCACGAGGCGCGCGGCATCGTGATTATCGACATGCCGACCGCGGCGAGAAAGCTCGCGGACGCTCCCGCACTCGTCGGCGAGGATGCCGCGCACGCCATCCAACTCTCCCGCGATCTGGCTCCGCGCGTCGGAAAAGACAGAATTTACGCGCCTCGCCCAGACCGACAGGGAGCCGCGTGATGCGCGTCGACGATCTGGTGCCGGTGGCCGTCATGGAGCGGGAGCAGGCAGAGCGCCGCCGCCGGTTCCCGCTCGTGCCCTTCGCCGACATCGCCTTATCGACGGCGCCTTCATACTTGGTGCGGGGCCTTCTCTGCTCGACCGGCCTCGCCGTGATCTGGGGCGCCGCCAAATGTGGCAAGTCGTTCTGGCTCTTCGATCTTTTGATGCATGTCACGCTGGGCTGGCCCTATCGCGGCCGGAAGGTTCGGCAAGGTCTTGTAGTCTATTTGTGCCTCGAGGGCGCTTCCGGTTTCCGGGCGCGAAAGGTTGCATTCGAGAAAGAATTTCTCCGCGACTACGACGGTGACGTGCCGTTCTTGCTGGTCGCGACGTCGCTGGACCTGATCCGAGAGCACAGCACCCTCATCACGGATATTCGGGCCTCGCTGGGCGAGCTCCGCCCCGCGGTCGTCGCCATCGACACGCTGAACCGCAGCCTGGCCGGGTCGGAGAGTGACGATAAGGACATGCCGGCCTACATCCGCGCTGCCGGCGCGATCGAGCGAGCCTTCGGCTGCCTGGTGGCGATCGTGCACCACAGTGGACTGGATGGCACCCGCCCGCGCGGGCACACCTCGCTGCTCGGCGCCGCCGACGTGCAGATCGCGGTGAAGCGGGACGCGGCCGACCAGATCGTTACCACGGTCGAATACGCCAAGGACGGGCCCGCCGACGACACGACGACCTCCCGGCTGCGAGTGGTCGAGGTCGGCGTCGACGATGAGGGCGACCCGATCACCTCGTGTGTGATCGAGCCGGCCGAACAGGCCGCCACGCCCGAGCGCGGCGCGGCTCTTCGCCTCTCCAAGGGCGCCCGGATTGCCCTCGATGCCCTTCGCGAGGCCATCGGCGACATGGGCCAGCCGGCGCCCGCATCGAACCACATTCCGCCTCAGGTTCGCGTCGTCAATGCCGACAATTGGCGACAGTATTTCTATAGAAAAACGCCGTCCGACAGCGAGACGCCGAGGGCACGGCAATTAGCATTCAAGCGCGCGGCCGAAGCTCTCCAAGCCTCGAGCGTCATCGGCGTGTGGGATGAACTCGTCTGGATCGCCAGATGACGACAGTCTAACGGGTGGCGAACAAATCAAAATGTTCGCCTGTTTTGCTAGGAAGCGAACAGCGCCTCTACTGAAAATGTTCGCCATGGGAGCCAAAATGTTCGCCGATGTTCGCAAGAAGTACGCTCGATGTTCGCCGGACTGTTCGTGCGAACATTTTTTCACCCGCTCTATAAGAGCGGTGAAAATGTTCGCCAGTTTGTTCGCCACCGCAGTGCTGAACAGGGGCGTGCGATGAGCGGCACCGATCTGGACGAAAGCGGGCTAAACCCGGGCGAAGGTCGGGGCATTCCCAAGCGGGTCCGACATGCCGTTGAACTCAAGGTCACGGGTGCGGTCACCACGTGGAAAGCGGCAGCAGCCAAGGCCGGGTTGACACCCGAATGGCTGAGTAAAAGTCTCCGAAAACCACAAGTGGCCGCGTTTTACACGCGCCGAAGCCGCGAAGTTCTCACCGATGCTGGGCCGGAGGCGGTTCAAACCGTCATGGCGATCATGCGGGACGGCAAGACCGACAAGATCAAGCTTGAAGCAGCCGAGGTTATTCTCCGGCTGAACGCGATGTTCCCGAAAAGCGATACGCCGGTGGTGAACCTGGCCGTCACGCCTGGCTATGTGATCGACCTGTCGGGCGGTGACGGCTCGCACGCGCGGATCGCCGCCAGCACGGGCGCGACGGAGCCGATCCGGCAGGCGGGTCCGCGGACGATCGACCTGACGCCGGCCCGGTCGGGTGACGCGGCTTGCGGCGATGACGATGGAGGCGAGGCGTGATCGGGCTCTCAGCCGGTGAGGCGCTTGCGGGTGCGGCTGACCTGCATCGGCAGCCACGTCCCGCCGGTCGGGGTCGGGATGCCGCGCCGGTTGAGCTCGGCTGCCGCCTGGCGCGTGGACAGTTCCGCCAGCTCGGCGAAGACAGGGCCGAGCGGCTGGGCTCGCTCGGCAGCCTCTGCCCGCAGGCGCGGCGCGAGCACGTCCGCGCCGTGCTTTCCGAGGCGGGTGCCGCGCGCTTTGCTCGCGGCGAGCGCGGCCTTGGTGCGCTCGGCGATCTGCTCACGCTCATGCTGGGCAACGGCCGCGAGGATGTGGAGCGTCAGCTTGTTGGCATGGGGATTGTCGACGGCGACGAACTCGACGCCCGAATCCATGAGAGCCGCGACAAACGCGAGGTTGCGCGACAGGCGATCCAGCTTGGCAATCACGAGTTTGGCCTTGCGGCGCTTGCACATCGCAATCGCGCTGCGCAGCTCGGGGCGCTCGTCATCCTTGCCGCTTTCGGCCTCGACGAACTCGCCGGCCAGCGTCCACGCGCCGCCGTTCAGCCAGTCGCGGACGGCCTTCTGCTGGGCTTCGAGCCCAAGGCCGCTGCGGCCCTGCCGGTCGGTGGAGACGCGGTAGTACGCGACGAACGTGCCTTCGGCCATGTGGTGCGCCCCCATGCAGATGCGCTCCCGACGATGCGCGGAAACGCCATATTGAAACAAGCTGACCAAGGTATGCTTGTTACACTGCCCGTACGGTTGGTGGCCGTCAAGCCTGCAATCGCCTCCACCGTCCCGTGCGTTGGGCTCGCTTCACCTGCTGCTGCATCGTCACGTCACAAACATTCCCCGCCCAGCCAGGCGGCAATGCGATCCCCGAGATACCGAACTCTCCATCGGCTTCGGAGATCGTCACGACGATCACCCGCAATCGCATCGGGCCTGGCTGGCCGGATGCCGATGGAGAACACCATGCCGAGCACCGCGCTCACCATCCCGATCCGAACAGCGTCTGTCGACCGTTCGCCCCGCCGCCCGGTGGGGCCGGCGGCCGGCCGTGCCCCGTCCTCGGGCGGCCGTTCGACCCCCCCATGGGGGACCCGATTTCCAGCCGCGTCTCGTGGAGGGGCCGGGGGGTCAAAAACGCAAATCGCCGTCCCCGCGGCCATGCTCCGCGCGATTTTTTTCGAAATCTTCCGAGGGGGCTGACCGATGCGTGACGATGTGATCATCCCGTCCGCTGGTGCTGCGGGCCTCCGCGTCGATGATCTGCCGCCCGTCATTCGTGGCGGCCCGGATTTCGAGACGCGCATCGCGATCATGTGCGAGTACGCCGACATCCTGGAGGGTCTCCGGCGGCGCGGTGCCGATGAACCCTCCCCGTTCGGTGATCCGGCGCTCACCCTGTGGAGCGTGCTCGACCTGCTGGCGAACGAGTTCCCGCGCGAGGCGGTGATGGCTGTGGCGAGCCATTTCCTGCGCGGCCATATCGCCCGGCTCGATGCCCAGCGCGCGCTGGCCGGGGCCCTGCCGGCGGGGAGCGCCTGATGGGTGAAATCGCGCTGATCGTTGGCACCGGCCTCAAGGCCGTCGGCTCGGTGATGGCTGGTCGCGAGCAGGCGCGGGCGGCGAAGTTCGAGCAGCAGCAATACGGCATCCAAGCGCAGGTCGAGCGCACGGCGGCGGCGCAGGCGGAGGCTCGCAAGCGCGAGGAGCTGACCTCGGCGCTGGGCACCATACAAGCGGTGCGCGCCGGGCGCGGGGTCGGCATGTCATCGCCGACGGGCATGGCGACCCTGACGACGGTGGCGTCGGAGATGACGCGCGACGCACGGCAGGCGTCGCTGAACCATCTCCTGAAGGCGGACCAGAGCCGGATGGCCGGCGCCCTATCAGGCAAGAAAGCCACATACTCGCTGCTGTCCGGCCTCGTTGACGCCGGGGCTGACATCGCCGGCGGCGTCTACGACTATTCCCAGCTGATAGCAAAGCCAAAGGTAGGGTGACATGGGCGATCAGCATCCATCTGTCGAGCCGATCCACGGAGGCGTCGTCAACGCCATCGCCGTTCGCTTCTTTCGGAGCCCGGCCGGCGATCAGCTTGCCTGGGTCGCGCTGGCCGATATTCTGCTTGCAGCGCGATTTCCTGATGAAAGCGCACCGAACTTCCTCGCGGACCTGCACCGCGACGCCGCCGGCGACACGCTGCTGATTGAGACGCCGGACGGTGTCGAGACGGCCGTGGCGTTTTGGCTCGGCCGCTGCCTGCTCGAGGCCGCCGTCGACATGGGCTGGGTCAGTTCGGACGTGATGGACCAGTTCCTGGCCGAAGCCTCCGCCGCCACGATCGTCGCCGTGGGTCCGATGCCGCAAGCCGAGCTGGTGAGCTTCACCGAGCGTGCGATCGCCGCGCAGGACGAGCGCATGGCAAGCTTCCGCAGGGTGAGCACCTGATGGCCGGCAGCGGACTCCCGATCCCCGAATCTGGCGTTCTGGCGCAGGGGCCCGGCGTCATCGACGGCGACGGACTGACGTCGGCGCGATCCTGGGCCAGCATTGCCGCGTCGGGCGCGAAGCTCGCGAATGCCGCTGGCAACCTGCTTGAGCAAGAGCACCGCCAGGCACTGATCGGTCGCCTAGCGGATCGGGACACGACCGACCGCAAGCGCGCGATCGAATTGCAGGACATGTTTCGTGAAGACCCCGGCGGCTTCCAGAGGGCTTGGCAGGGCTACCGCGAAGGCGTTTTGTCCTCCATCGAACCCGACTTGGTGCCGCACGCCAGAGCGACGTTGGGGTCGCTCGGCAATTCCGCGTTCGGCGAAATCCTCGACCGTAAGCGCACCCGCGACCGCCAGCAGGATACTGAGCGGGTGAACGCGCTTGTCGAGGCCACGGCGAACGATCTGACCGCCACCGCCATGCGCGGCGAGCTCGGGTCGGAGAAGGGTCAGATCACGGCGGTCAAGCTGCGTAGCGTGCTCGACAGCGCAGTTTCGAGTGGCTTGGTAACGCGCGAGAAAGCCGACCTGCGGCTGAATCAAATACTGGGCGATGCACAGGCCGAAGGCGTACTGCACAGCGCCAAGTCTGCCTACGACGACGCGCGCGCGACCGGATCGGACGCCCTCGGTGCCGCCCGGAAGGTGGTCGAGGAGCGAATTCTCAATAATCCCGAGCTGCCGCTGAGCGCCGATGATCGGAGGGCTTACGCGAGCAAAATAACGGCCGAGCTCGGCGCCGAGGAAGCCCTGCGCCGTCAGGACCTATCCATCGCCCGCAAGGCCGCGACCGATGCGCAGGCGGCCATGCAAGGCGGCGTTCGGGTCAGCCCCGAGACGATCGACAGCTTGGCCGATCAGCTCAGCGCCAACGGCGGCCAGGCCGATGCCGCCCGGCTGCGCGCCGCCGCCGCTCGCGCGGATCGACTGCGCGATTTCGGCCGACAGCCGCTCGCGCAGCAGGTGCAGCAGTTCGAGCAGCTCGTGCCACCGTCGGCGCGCGAGCGCGCCGCGATGGAGTTCTACATCGCGAAGGGCTGGAGCCCAGCCCAGGCGGCGGGCATCGTCGGCAATCTCGTCGGCGAGAGCGGTCGTGGCCTCGACCCGACGCTGTCGCATGATGGAGGCACGGGCCTCGGCATTGCCGGTTGGCGGGACGAGGCGCCGGGCCAGGGTCGCAAGACCGCGCTCGAGAAGTTCGCCCAGGCGCGCGGCAAGCCGGCGACCGACTTCGAGACCCAGCTCGAATTCCTGCACCACGAGCTCACGACCACGGAGAAGGCCGCCGGTGACAAGCTGCGCGCCGCGACCGACCCGCGCGCGGCCGCGGTGGCGATGCTGGATTTCGAACGGCCGGGCGGTTGGAAGCCCGGCGATCCGACTGGCTCGAATGGCTATCAGAACCGGCAAAACGATGCGGCGCGGCTCGCCGGGGCCAAGTCAGGCGACACCGAACCGGATCTGCGCTTCGCGAAGGAGGCGCAGTCCGAACTCGCGAAGTCGGTCGCCCGAGACTGGAAGAAGCTCAGCGCGGACCTCGACGCCGGCGTGCGGCCGGCGCCCGGTGCGCTCGCCGCGCTCATTAATGGCGCCACGCTCTCGGGCGATAGCGACCTGTTGGAGGACATCGGCGAACGGCTGGACCGCTATGATGCCGCCCGCAGCCTCGAACGGGACAGCCTCGGTGCGCAGCAGGCCGCCGTGTCCTCCGCCGAACAGGCCGGTGCCGCTGGCGTCCTGCCGCCCGGCCGTTCCGCCTGGCTTCGCGACTTCGCCTCCGTCCGCGATGCGACCATCGCCGGGCTGGACCGCGACCCGGTCGGGCTAGGCGTCGACGACCTCGCGGGCGTGCAGACGCTGTCCGGCTCTCCGGTCACGCCCGAGTACCTGCGCGGGTCCGCGAAGCTCGATACGGTCGGCGATGGCCGCTATCTCGTCCGGCTCACGGCGATCCGGCCCGGCCGGCCTACGCTGTGAAGGCGAGCGGCAACCCCGCCGTCCCGCCGGCGCCCTTCGTGCTGGACCTTCGGGACCGTCGACCCGCCACGATGCCGTCCTGGGCCAGTGCTCCGGCGGCGAGCGGCGCGCCGGCGCCGTCGTGGAACTCCACCTCCGGCCCGTTCGGCGGCCTCGGCACGAGCTGGAGCGACCGATGAGCCTCGACGTGTTTCAGCGTGATGAGCAGGCCAGCCTCGCCCTCGCGCGCCAGCACCTGGCGCAGGATTTGCCGGCGACCTTCAGCGAGAGCTTCGATGCCGCGTGGCGAGCTGGGCTGGAGTTCGGCAACAGCGACGCCCAGGCCCGCGCCCGCATCGAAGGTGTGCAGGACTTTGTCGACGATGTCCGGAAGAGAACCGGCGTGCTGCTGGTCAACCCGGCGCTCGGCGGAGGCGTGGCGGCGCTGGAGCAGATGAATGCCCAGCTGGTGCAGCTGTCCGTGAAGCACCCCGACCTCGGGCTGCACGCGCTCACCGAGGAGGATATCGACCGGCTCGGCGAAGGCCGCAGCCGCGATGCCCGCGAGGCGGCACAGCGGATGGCCGGGCGTGAGCAAACCTGGGGCGCCGTCGCCGGCTCGCTGCTCGGCTCGGTCGCCGCCGGCGGTGTCGATCCTGTCAACCTGATTGCCGTGCCGCTCGCCGCGCCGGCCTCGCTCGGGATCCTCGGCACCGCGCTCGCGACGGCCGGCATCACCGCCGGCACCCAGGCCGCGATCGAAGCCGTCACTGCCGGCTACAAGGAGCGCGTAGAGCCGGGCTATGTCGACAGCGGCGAGGCCGGACAGAACGTCGTCGGTGCGGCTGTCGCGGGCGGCGTGCTCGGCGGCGGGGCGAAGGCGCTCGGGGCGCTGTGGTCCCGCGTGCAAACCGGCGCCTGGCCCCGCTCCATCCGCGACGCCGGCAACGTCGTGGCCTCGGAAGCGCAGCTCGCCGACACGAACATTCTTCCCGGCGTCGAGGGCGAGGTCGCGCACCGCACCGCGCTTCAAGCGTCGATAGACGCGCTGGTGAGCGGCCGCCCGGTCGACGTGTCGGACACCATCACGCCGAGCCTGCTGCGCGGCTACGAGGCCCGCTTGCAGCCGGTGCTGGAGGCTCGCGCCAAGGCCATTGCCGCCGGTGAATCCGCTGCCGCCATCGAACGCGAGGGCGCACGCCTGCCGGCCACGGTGGAGCGTTTGTCGGAGGTGCAGCTTGCCGATATCCGCGCCTCCGCACGCTCGGTGGACACCGCGGCCGCGGGGCTGCGTGAGGGGTTCGATGCGGAGGATGCCAGCCTGACCGCGCAGCGCGGCGCGCTGTTGGATCGCACTGCCACCATCGGCGCGCTGCGCGATGAGGTGGACAGCCTGCGCACCGATGTCGAGCGTGTCGAGGCCCGCATTGCGGACGCGCGGCCGCCGATCGACGCCGACACGCAGGCCCGCCTCGACGCCATCGATGCCGATCTCGCCGTCGAGAACATCCCCGCCGACCGCCGCGCTTATCTCGAGGGCGAGCGCGCCAGCATCGCCGAGACACTAGCGGCCACCGCGCCGGGCGATGCCCGCCTGGCCGCCTCGCTGGAGGCGGAAGCGAAGGGCCTTCGCCGCGCCTTGGCTCGGAAAGAGAAGGCGCTCGATCGTGCCGCCGCCACCGAGGCCCGCGCCCGGGCCAAGCTCGACAAGACCGACGCCGCGCTGCCGGGCCGCCGCAAAGCCGCCGAGACGCGCGTGGCCGGACAGCGCGAGGCGCTCGCCACCGAGATGCGCCGCGCCGTCTCCCGCCTCGCGCAGGAGGGCTACAGCGTCCGCCTGCCGCGTGACGATGCTGAGGCCTTCGCCGCAAGGATCCTCGGCGCCGGCGACGGCGAGGTCGACGATGCCCTGCGCGCGCTGACCGAGACGTTGGTCGACCGACGTCTTGAAGCGCTTCGAAGCCGCCCCGCCGCCGAACCCGGCATCGGCAAGCCTGCGCCGATCGCCGAGCAGGAGGCCCGTCGGGGATACTGGATAGATGAGGCGCGCAAGCACATTCAGGCGCTGGCCCGAGAGGTCGGGCACAACATGCCCCGCGAGGATGCCGGCGCCGTTGCGGCCGCCATCGCCCGCGCCCCTGACGAGGACGCCGCCGGTGCGATTCTCGACGAGCTTCTCCTGCGGCCGCGCACCATGGCCGCGACGCTGCCGGGTACCGAGGCGGCTCGGCTGGAGCGTCCGCGCGCCGGAGGTACGACTGAGAGCCCCGGCGGTCTCCAGGGGGACTCGCACAGCTCCTCCCCCTCGCGGACGGGTGCCAGCATAGCCGGCGAGCCGCGCCCCGAACAGATTGCGGTGCTCGCGGACGAGCTCACCCCCGCTCGGATCGCCGCCGCCCGCAGCGATGCCGCCGTCGACGACGTGGTCGCCCATGACCTCGACAAGCTCCGCGCCATGGGTGACCGGCAGGTGCCAATCGGCGAGCGGCTGAACGAGCGGGGCGAGCTCGAGGCGGACATGCGCAGCGTCGACGAGCTCATTGACGAGGCCGACGCGCGCCTCGCCGCCGCGCGCGAAATCGCCGCCTGCGCCCTGCCGCAACCGGAGCCAGCCTGATGAGCATCGCGGATTGCGTCGCCAAGCTGGTAAAGGCCGGCTCGATCTCGAAGGAGATCGGGGATGAGGCGCTCGGGCTGTATGAGCGGAGCCGTGGCGAGTTCGGCCGCACCATGGGCCCGGCACAGGCCGATGCCGCCGCCGCGCTGGCGACCGCCCGGTCGATCGAGGCCGGGGCGAAGAAGCTGCGCAACGACGTCGCAAAACAGTCGCTCGCCTGGGCGAACGCTGAGAAGCGGGTGCTGGAACACAATCAGGGCCGCGCCGCCGGGCTGATGTCCATGCTGACCCGGGACATCTGGGAACAGGGCGGCGAGAACGTCGCCACCAAGGCCGAAGTGATCTGGGCGCAGCTCTCGCGGAAGTTCGAGGCCGGGATGAGTGCCTATGCCCCCGGCATCTTCGGCCAGTCGGCGCAGCAGCTCGCTGGGGTGCGGAATCTGGTGCGGGAAGTGTTCGGCGTCGACACGGGCGACACCGTGGCGAAGGCGGCCGCCGCCGGCTGGAAGGCCGCCACGACCGAGGCCGTCGAGCGCGTCCGCGCGGCGGGCCGAAATCTGCCGGCGAATGAGGATTGGAGGCTTCCGCAGTTCTGGGACTCGCTCCGCGTCCGCAAGTTCACGCGGGAAGAGTTCGCCCGCGACTTCAAGGCGGAGGTCGATCGAGGCGCGCTGCGGCTATGGGATCGCGACACCGGCAAGCCGGCCACGGCGGAGCGGACCGCCTTCATCCTCGATCGGGCGTACAGGGACATAACGATCGGCGACAGCGGCTCGGCGGCGTTCTCGCCGGAGATGCGCACCTTTCAGTTCGCCGACAGTGCGGAGGGTGCCGAGGCCTGGCTTCGGCTCTCCGACAAATTCGGCAGCGGACAAAACGTCCTGGGCATGCTCACCGGCCATCTGAACCGGATGGCGACCGATATCGCCCTCGCCGAGGTGATCGGACCCAATCACGGCGCCATCATCCGCGCCGCCCTGCCGCTGGTGCGCGAGGAAGAAGCGGGGCTGTCTCGGCTGCAACGGCTGAACCCGGTTCGCATGCTGGAGAGCCGCTCCGTCGCCAAGCGGACGTACAACGTTCTGACGGGCCGCGCCAACGCCGTCGACGGTCCGCTGATGGCCGGCATCTTCGGTGGCCTTCGCTCGATCAACGTGGCGGCCAAGCTCGGTGGCGCGGTGATCAGCGCCGTGCCGGGGGACAGTGTCACCGCGGGACTGGCAGCTTCGTACAATGGCATGCCGCCCGGCCGCATCCTCGCCGGGGCGCTGCGGGAAATCTCCCGCGGCGGTGTCGACAGCGAAGCGCTCGCCGCCCGCCTGAACCTCACCGCCCACGCCGCCATGGACTTCGCGCACGGGTTCTCGCGCTTCACCGACGAGGTCGCCGGTCCGCAAATGCTCCGGGCGGTAGCGAATGTGGTCATCCGCTCGCAGGGGCTCGCGGCATGGACTGATATGATGAAGCGCACCTTCAGCATGGAGTTCATGGGGCATCTCGCCGACCACGCCCGCTATTCGCTCGCCGATCTGGCGGAGGCGAATCGCCCGCTGGCGAACTTCCTCGAGCGGCATCAGATCGGCGCCGGCGAGTGGGACATCATCCGCAAGACGCAGCCGCTCATCGTCGACGGCGCAACCTTCCTCGATACGGAGGCGATCGGCGACCGCGCGCTCGCCGAGAAGCTGCTCGGCGGCATTGTCGAGGAGCGCGCATTCGCTGTGCTGGAGCCGGACGCGCGAATCCGCGCCGTGATGACCGGCGGCACGACGGCAGGCACCTTTTGGGGGGAAATGATCAGATCGGCGACACTGTTTAAGTCGTTCTCGGTGACGATGATCGCCACCCATCTCATGCGGATCGCCACCCAGGGGCCGATCGAATCCCGGCTCTGGAACGGCGCCGCCTTCGTCACCTTCAACCTGCTCGCCGGCGCTGCGGCGATCCAGGCCAAGAGCATCCTCGCCGGCAAGGAGCCCGAGCCGATGGACAGCGCCGCGTTCTGGGCGCGCTCAGGCCTGCAATCCGGCTCCCTCGGCGTGTACGGCGACCTCATCAGCGCCTCGTCATCGCGCACCGGGCGCAGCTTCATCTCCGACCTGGCAGGCCCGGCGATCGGCGCCGCTGAGGATGTCGCCCGGCTGTCCTCGCAGCAGCTGCGTCGGCTGATGGAGGGGAGCAACACCACCTTCGGTGCCGAGATGGTGCGCACCGCCCGACGCTACGATCCCGGCACCTGGTACACGCGCCTCGCCGTTGACCGGGTGATTTTTGACCAGCTTCAAACCCTCGTGGATCCCGACTACCGCGCCAGCTTCCGACGGCAGGAGCGCGCCGCCGAGCGCGATTACGGCCAGTCGTTTTGGTGGTCGCCCGGACAGGCCTTGCCGGGAGGCGCTCAGTGACAAAACTCAATTGGAACCGGGGGAGGCATGGCGGCGGCTGGTCGATCGAGCGCAGCCCGTACCGCCCGTTCACGCCGAGCGAGGTGTTGCGCGGTCGGACGCAGAAGAAGCCGCCGCGTTCGAGTGCACTCCCGGCGCCGGCGGCTTCCGCCGAGCCCGCAGACCGCGCCAGCGTAACGTTGGCCTATCTCGCGCGCCACGGCACGAACCGCCTGTCGGTTTGGTGCGGCGCCTGCAAGATCGCCCAGCACCGCGACCTCGAAGGGCTCTCCGACGACGTCATGGCGCTCCCGGTGACCGACCTCGGTGCCGCCGTGCGTTGTGAGCAGTGTAGCGCTTCGACGATGGTGTCGCCGTTCCGCGAAGGGCCATCGAAACATGCTTGACCGCACCCACGGCCAACTGCCCGCGCTCGCCGACGAACCGGCGGCCCGTCCCTCCGCCCGGCACACCCCCGCAACCGCGCTTTACCTCGCCATCACGGCGCAAATCCACCAACGGATTCGGCGGCTCGGAATCACGATGGCCCGCTGCGATGACCTCAGCGGCCTCCAGGACGGGTATGTTGCGAAGCTGCTGCATCCCGACACCAAAACCGGCCGGCAGGCGAACTGGGCGACCCTCCAGCTGCTTGTCGACGCGGTATTTCCCGACGGATACGACATCATCATCCGCCCGCGCGACGGGCGGAAGGCTGAGAAGCTCGTCCCGGAAACGAACCCCACCGTGGACGCCCGCACCCGCTCCGTCATGGCGGCCATGGGCCGGAAGGGCGGGCTGAAGAGCTGGGAGGTGCGGAAGGCGAAGCTCACCGCGGCAGAGCAGCGCCTCGTGGAAGAGAACCCGCGACGGGCGCGCCGGCGGCTGGGCAAGAAGCTGCGCGGCGAGCGAGCCTGACAAGCTCGGGCTCCATCTGATCGCCACCGCAGTTTAATCACTCCTACCCGAGCGCATTTGGACCTGTCGCCGATCTCGGGGCATCACTGCCTTCATTATGGCGCCTCGCGAACTCGACGAACGCCTTGAACGCGGCGGTGGGATTGCGCCGGCTCGGATAGTAGAGGCTCAAAGGCGAGAGAGTGGGCGTCCAATCCTCAAGCACGCGCACGAGCCGACCTGCGGCAATGTCGTCCCGCACGTCGGACTCCATCGCCAGGGTGAGACCGATGGAGGCGAGGGCCGCGGTGCGGGCGAGGCTCGCCTCGTCCAAGGTGAGGGAGCCCTCGACATCGATATGGACCGATCGACCGTCCTTCTCGAATGGCCAGCGGTAGATCGCCCCACTGGGAAGCCGGACGCGGAGACAGGAATGCCCGGCGAGATCCTGGGGGTTCAGGGGCGTCCCGTGTGCTTCGAGATAGCTCGGTGTGCCCACCACGACATTGCGCCGCGCGGCACCCACTGGGAGCGCGATCATGTCCGCCGGCACAAGATCTGAACTGCGGACGCCGAGATCGAAGCCGCCCGCGACAATGTCCACGAGACGGCCCTCCGTGACGATGTCGATATGGACTTGAGGGTGGACGCGCAGAAACGGCAGGACGAGCCAGGAGAAAATCTCCCGCGCCGCTGTCGGAAAGGCGTTGATGCGCAACGTACCCGAAGGCGTCGCCTGTTGGGAGCGCGCAACCTCCATCGCCTCGTGAATGTCACGCACGGCAGGAGCAACCTGCGCGACAAACCTTTGGCCTGCCTGGGTCAGGGAGACGCTGCGCGTCGTCCGGTTGAACAATCGTACGCCCAGCGCGCGCTCGAGCTTGCCCACCGCATTGCTGAGCGCGGTCGTCGAAACACCGAGTTCGAGCGCCGCCGTGCGGAACTTGCCCCGACGTGCGACCATGAGAACGGCGTCCAGTTCCGTCAGGCCGCCCTGCGTCATTGTTTCGCCTTTCGCGATGAAACGTCCTCGATTGTCCTGATTATCGGATGGGCTGTCCATCGCTAGCTTGGATGACAGGCGCACGTTCCGCCGTCACGGCTTCGACCGCATCAAACAGGACAAGTCAATGTCGCTCGACCTTCCATCCCCTATTGCCACGTATGTGGCTGCCAACGCCCGCCTAGACGTCGATGGCATGCTGGCCCCCTTCGCGGCCGAGGCCGTCCTTCGCGACAATGGCACTGTTTTCCGCGGTCACGCCGAACTCCGGCATCTCTTCGAGGAGGCGGCGGTCGCGGTGAAGGCAATCTTCACGCCGGACACCGTGAGGCACGAGGACGGTGAGGTCGTCCTCGAGGGCCCCGCCCATGGCGACTTCAATGGAAGCCCGATCCGTTTCACCTACCGTTTCACGCTGGAAAACGACGCCATCAAAGCCCTGGAGATCACGGCATGACCATCAAGGCTGATCCGACCGAGTTCGCGGGCAAGCGCGTGCTCATCAGTGGCGGCACCAAGGGTCTGGGCCGCGCCACCGTCGACCGCTTCCTGGCCGGCGGCGCACGGGTGATCACCTCCGCCCGTGGAACGTTGGACCCCATCGACGGCGTCGAATACGTCCAGGCGGACCTGACGACGGCCTCGGGAGGCGAAGCTTTGGCCGAGGCGGCGCTCGACCGCTTGGGCGGCGTCGACATCCTCGCCCACGTGCTCGGCGGCTCGACCACGCCCGGCGGCGGCTTTCTCGCCCTGACCGACGATTACTGGCTGTCCGAGCTGAATTTGAACCTGCTGGCCACGGTGCGTCTCGATCGCCTGCTCATTCCGCAGATGATCGAGCGGGGCGCCGGCGCGGTGGTGCACGTGACCTCCATCCAGTCGGTGCTTCCGCTTCCCGAGGCAACCACCGCCTACGCCGCCGCCAAGGCCGCGCTCCGGACGTACAGCAAGTCGATCTCCAAGGAACTCGGGCCGAAGGGTGTGCGGGTGAATGCCGTCTCGCCCGGCTGGATCATGACCGAGGCGGCCGATGTCTTCCTGAAGCGCATCCAGGACGCCACCGGCGGCACGCTGGAGGACGCCCGCCAGCTCGTCCTGAAGGGCCTCGGCGGCATTGCCATCGGCCGCGGCGCCGAGCCATTCGAAGTCGCTGAAGCCATCGCCTTCCTTGCCTCGGATCGCGCCTCTTCAATCCATGGCACGGAACTCGTCGTCGACGGGGGCACCGTTCCAACCATTTGATCGGAGGCACCCCGAGAAAATTGGTCCTACAGCGATGTCAGCAGGATCATAAGCCCGCAGCGTTCGACATGCTCAAGCCTTGGGCGTGCGCTTCGCCCGTGGCTTGTTCCATGACCAGTCCTCCTCGCCGTCTGGTCCCGACGGCGCTTCCACATTACCGACACCGTGGCGGTGATCGAGCCATTGCTTGATGGCGGGCCAGTAGCGCCGGCCGAACGTGGCGTCTTTCTGCGGGAAGCCCTGGCGCTCCAGCGCGAGCGCGACGCCCGACCAGATGTCGGACTTCCCGGGCCCCATCAGCTCGCGCGAGATCTCCGCCTCGGTCGGAAAAAGGGGCATCTCATGCAGCGGACGTGGCATCGGTGACCTCTACGGCACTGGTTTTTCCACGCCGTCGGGTCTTGACGGCACCGGCATCGTACCAAGGCCGTTGTAGCGGTCGAGCCACGCTCTCACGGAAGGCCAGTAGCGCGCGCCGGTGAGGTGGCTGACCTTCGGAAGACCGTGCCGCTCGAGGATGACAGCAAGTGACTTCCATTCAGCAGAGCGCTTTGTGCCCAGCACCGCCTCGGCAATCTCCGCCTCGCTGGGGTAGAGTGGCATTTCGGAACGGCGTGATGGCATGGCGCTCTCCTCGACTGACCGGCGGGAGGATAGCCGAGCCAGCTGGTGCAATCACGACGGATGCGCCGGGCCACGAAAAGCCCGCCGCTCTGGGTGAGGGGCGGGCTGGTGCTAGGAACGAACTCGGTGCGGATCAATCCATGGGTGATTGGCCTTTCGGCCGCAATCGTTTCGTTCAACGTCCTGTCGTGGATGGACGGCCCGGCTCGTTGCCAGGACGGGTTGCGTTCTTCGTCAATCGGCCGGCAGGGGGCTTGCTCGCACCACGGTGGCGTGCGGCGATCCCCTGTCGGCCTATTCAGCATCCTCGTTGGCGTGTGCACCGGGATAGCGGCTGCTGCCTTCTCCCGGAGAGTCTCGGCATCGCCGCTTCCGACGGCATCAGCACCGGAATCGTCAGGGGTGCAGGCGCAATCGCCACCGCCTCAGGATCGGTCTAGAGTTCAAGCACCGATGCGGTTCTCACGGCAATGCAGCGAATGCGGAGAGGGCACGAGAGTATTCGTGTCCGTTGGACCGCCGCCGCATGGAGCGTTCTGGGAATGCCTTGGTGCGAATTGCGGAGCGAAGGCGCCGCGAGATTAGCCGTTCAGAGATCGAGGTCCAGCGGCAACACGCGGCTCTATCCCGCGCCGCGACGCGATTGGCGTTCGAGAAGCCCACGGCGCCGGGGACCACGATGGCACGAAGATACCTTCCCACCGGCGCGTCGATTGCCCTTCCTCGCCTACCATTAATCGCCAGATGCGAATAACTCATCGCAATTATAAATTTGTATGAATTGATCGGTGAATTATTGTTCATGCCTGAATAATCGACTGAGCCAGGGGCTCTTGGAGGAATGGCGAGCGGATCGGACCCAATTCGACGGTTAGACCGCATAACGAGAAGAGGGTTCGATGGCACAGGCAGCCAGATTCTCCAGCGTTCTCACCGGATGCGCCGCCCTGATGGGCGCACTGCTGGGGTCCACCTCCGTCATGGCGGCGACACGCGTCTCCGTCGCGGTGACCGAGACCATCGCCGGGTACAATCCCTATGGCGACAGCGTGGCGCTGATGAACTCGGTGTGGTGCCAGGTCTATGGCTGCATGATGCGCTACGACCCGAAGAAGCAGGCCTACACCTCCGACCTGTTCGAATCCTGGACCACAGAGGACCCGCAGACCTGGGTCTTCAAGCTGAAGCCCGGCCTGAAGCGCGAGAACGGGGAACCCGTCGTTCCCGCGGATTTCGTCCACAGCGTCGAGCGCATGCGGACCGATCCGCAGAGCCGGCAGGCGTATCGCGTCTCGCAGATCGCCAGCATAGAGGCCCGCGGCGATGACAGCGTGGTCATCAAGACTAAGGCGCCGCTCGCCACCCTGCCCGACTACCTCACCCAGGTCGTGGTGACGTCGAAGGCGCAATGGGACGCGCATGGGCGCGACGCCGACAGGGAACAGCCCTATGGCGCCGGACCCTACAAGCTCAAGCGGCTCGCCATCGACAATTACGTGATGCTGGAGAAGAAACCCGATCATCCGCTGATCTCGGCCAGCAATCCCGACGAACTCGTCTACCGGGTGATCAAGGAGCCCGAGCAGCGGGCCACGGCGCTGCTCAACGGTGAAGTGCAGATCGCGCAGTTCCTGCCGCCGCAGCTGGTGGACCGGATCGAGAACAACCCCGGCACCAAGGTCATCTGGGTGGATCCGGTCGAGATGATGTTCGTCGCGATGCGTCCTTCGCCGCCCTTCGACAAGAAGGAGGTGCGCCAGGCCGTGGCCTACGCGATCGATCGCGACGCGATCATCAAATATGTGCTGCAAGGCCGCGCCACCCGCCTCGATATGCCGATCGGCCCCGGCCAGGTGGGCTATGCGCCCTCCCCGGCGCGCTATCCCTTCGACCCGCAAAAAGCGCGCGAGCTGCTCAAGCAGGCGGGCTATCCCGATGGCGTCGCGGTCGACTTCTACGCGACGGTGGGCCGTTACGTGTCGGATCGCCAGATCTGCGAGGCCATCGCGCAGATGCTCGAAGCCGCCGGGTTCAAGGTCAATCTGAAGACCCCTGAATGGAGCACCCTGTGGGCCGATGTGCAGAAGGGGAACATCCCGTTCTACTATATGGGCCGTGGAACGATGACCGACCCGAGCGTCGCGCTCCAGCAGTATTTCGAGACCGGCGGCTCGCCGCGCATCGGCTTCTCCAACCCCGAGGTCGACGCTGCGCTGCGCGCCGAGCGCCAGTCCTTCGACCCCGCCGAGCGCGACGCTCTGCTGCGCCAGGCCATGTCGCTGATCGTGGAGGAGGCGCCCGCGGCCTTCCTCTGGCGGCATCAGATGGCGTGGGGCGCCGCCAAGAATATCGACTTCGAGCCGACGCCGACCGGCGATGCCTTCGGCTGGGCCATCAATCTCCAGGCGGGGAGGTGACGTGGCGGCTTAGGAGGAGCGCGCGATGGCCGCTTATCTTCTGAAGCGTGTGGTCGGAACGATTCCGGTCCTGGTCCTGATCGCGTTCTGCGTGTTCATGCTGCTGCAGGCCTCCCCCGGCGATCCGGCAGCCATGCTGATCAGCGACCAGGCCAGTCCGGCGGAGGTCGAGGCTGCGCGCCAGCGCTGGGGTCTGGACCAGCCGCCGCTGATCCAGTTCCTGCAATTTGCCCGCTCGGCCGCGACGCTCGATTTTGGCGACAGCTTCAAGTATGGCGAGCCGGTCACCCGGCTGATCGCCGAACGCTTTCCCGCCACGCTCGAACTCGCGCTCTTCGCGTCGGTCTTCGCGATCGTTCTGGCGATTCCGCTCGGCATGTGGGCCGCGCGCCGGCCCAATGGCTGGATCGACAATGGCGGCTCGGCGATCGGGTTCATCGGCATCAGCATGCCGAACTTCTGGCTCGCGCTGGTGGTGATCCTGTTCGTGTCCGGCTATCTCGGCCTTCTGCCCTCCAGCGGTCGCGAGACGCTCGGCATGGGCGCGGACCCGATCACCGGGTTCGCCACCCTCGACGCGGTCCTCGCGGGCAACCCGGCCGCGCTGCGCGATGCTCTCGCCCATCTCGCGCTGCCGGCCTTCGTCCTCGGTTTCAACATGGTCGGCATCGTGATGCGGGTGACGCGATCGGCGATGCTCGACGTGCTGGGCGAAGACTACATCAAGACGGCAAGGGCCAAGGGCCTCGACGAGGGGCGGGTGATCTGGCGGCACGGGCTGCGCAACGCCCTCGTCACCGTTGTGACCGTGGTCGGCCTCGAATTCGGTGCGCTCCTGTCCGGCTCGATCATCGTCGAGACGGTCTTTGCCTGGCCGGGGATCGGAAACCTGCTGCTCCAGGGCATCAGTGCCCGGGACTATCCGCTCATTACCGGTGTCGTTCTTGTCTATACGACCCTGTTCGTCGTCGTGAACCTGCTGATGGATGTGCTTTATGGCCTCATCGACCCCCGAATCGGCGTTGGCCGCTGAGCGCAGGGTAATGGCCGTGTCCGCCCCGCGGTTTCAATCGGCATGGCGGCGCCTGCGCCCCTGGCTGCGCACCAAGGCCCTGATCGGATTCACCGGCGTCGGCCTCGTGATCGTGTGCGGGCTCTTCGGTCCGCTGCTCGCGCCCTATAACCCGCAGCAGCAAAATCTCAGTGCCGCCCTGATGGCCCCGTCATGGAGCGGGCATCTCTTCGGAACCGACCATATCGGGCGGGACATTCTCTCGCGGGTAATCATCGGCGCACGCACCTCGCTGATCATCGCGGTCTGCGTCGTATTGCTGTCGGGCATAGTCGGCACTGCGCTGGGCATGATCTCGGGCTATGCCGGCGGCCGGACCGATTTCGCCATCCAGAAGGGCGTGGAAGTGGTCTGGGCGTTTCCCCCGCTTCTTCTCGCCATCTCGGTCGTCGCCTTCCTCGGCCAGGACCTGCCGATATTGATCGCCGCGCTGGCGGCGCAGCGCTGGATTCCGTTCTGCCGGCTCACGCGCGCGAACACCCTGTCGCTCAAGGAGCGCGACTACGTCACCGTGGCCCGCTCGATCGGGGCGACGCACACGCACATCCTGCTGCGGCATCTGCTGCCGAACATGCTTCAGTCCGTGCTGATCGTCGGCACCTTCGCGATGGCGACCTCGATCATCGCCGAAGCCAGCCTGTCCTTCCTCGGCCTCGGCGTGCCGCCCTCCATTCCGACATGGGGCGGCATGCTGGCGGACGGGCGCGCCTATGTGAGCACGGCCTGGTGGATCGCCATCTTCCCCGGGCTCGCCATTTTCCTCACCGTCCTGTCGATCAACATGATCGGCGACGTCCTGCGCGACAATCTCGACCCGAAGCTGCGCCGCTCGGGCGGGTCCCGGTGACCCCTTCGCTTCCTTGAACTGGATATGTGTACATGGCCACGATCGACCAATTCGAAGACCATTGCTGGAAGGACCTGATCCCGGCGCAGGACATCGCGCTCTATGCACCCTATGCGCGGGAGACCTATGTCGGACCTCGGCCGGCGCTTCTGGTCATCGACCTGTATGCGCTCGCCTATCGCGGCGGCAGCGGCTCGCCCTACGAACTCGACAAGACCCATCCGAACAGCTGCGGGGTGTTCGCGCACCAGGCCATCGCCCCGACCAAGCGGCTGATCGCGTCGGCGCGGGCCGCCGGGCTGCAGGTGTTCTACTGCACGCAGGATGTGCGGCCCCATAACCGCCCGCCCGGCGCCTTCTCGACCCACCGGCCGCTGCCGCCGCAGACGGCGGAGGACTATGCGATCTACCCGGAATTCGCACCGCAGCCGGGTGACGTCGTCATCTACAAGCAGCGCGCCAGCGTGTTCCAGGGCACGCCGTTCCTCTCCCACCTCAATCTGCTGGGCATCGAGAGCCTGATCGTGTGCGGGGAAGCGACGTCGGGCTGCGTCAGGGCAAGCACGGTCGATGCCTATTCGAACGGCTTCCACGTCTCGATCGTCGAGGAATGCACGTTCGATCGCTCCGAATTCGTCCATAAGTCCAACCTCTTCGACCTCCACCACAAATATGTGGACGTGATGAAGCTGGACGAGGTGGACGCCCATCTTCGTAGCCTTGCCGACGTCCGGTCGCGCGCCGCGGAATGACGTGGGCGACGGCGGCCCCGTCCTGTTTCGTCATGGAGGCGATATCCGTATGAGCACCGACGCGCAGATCACGCCGGTTCTGTCGATCCGGAACCTTGAAACCTCGTTCCGGGTCGAGGGACAGTGGCAGCGGGTGATCAAGGGCGTGTCGTTCGACATCGGGGCGCGGGAAACGGTAGCGGTGGTCGGGGAATCCGGCTCCGGCAAGAGCGTGACCGCGCTGTCGATCATGCGTCTCAATCCGGCCGATTCGTGCCGGACGGAAGGCTCCATCACGCTCGCCGGCCGCGAACTGCTGACGCTGCCGGACGCCGCGATGCGCCATATTCGCGGCAATGAGATCGCCATGATCTTCCAGGAGCCGATGACCTCGCTCAACCCGGTGCTGACCGTCGGATTCCAGATCGCCGAGGCACTGATCCTGCACCGCGGCCTGTCGCGCAACCAGGCCGAGGCGGAGACGGTGCGCCTGCTCGAACGCGTGCGCATTCCCACGGCGAAGTCGCGCTTTCACGAATATCCGCACCGGTTCTCCGGCGGCATGCGCCAACGCGTGATGATCGCCATGGCGCTGGCCTGCAAGCCGAAGCTGCTGATCGCCGATGAGCCGACCACCGCTCTCGACGTGACCATCCAGGCGCAGATCCTCGACCTCATCAAGGAATTGCAGGACGAGGAGGAGATGTCGGTCCTGTTCATCACCCACGATATGGGGGTGGTGGCCGAAATCGCCGACCGCACCGTGGTGATGTACAATGGCGAGCAGGTCGAGGTCGCCCCGACCGCCGAGATGTTCGCCAATCCGCGCAAGCCCTACACCAGGGCGTTGCTGTCGGCGGTTCCGCGGCTCGGTTCGATGACCGGCCGGGCGCGCCCGATGCGCTTCCCGGTCGTCGATCGCACCACCGGAAAGAGCGACGACCCCTCCGAGGTGCCGGATACGGTGCAGCCGGGCGAGCGGCCTTTGCTCGAGGTCAGCGGCCTCACCACCCGCTTCGAGATGCGCGGCGGGCTGCTGTCCTCCGTGATCGGGCGCGTCCACGCGGTGGAGAACGTCTCGTTCAGCGTGCGTGCCGGGGAAACCCTGGCGCTGGTCGGCGAATCCGGCTGCGGTAAGTCCACCACCGGCCGCTCGGTGATGCGCCTGATCGAGCCGTGCGCGGGGTCGGTGCTGCTCGACGGGGTCGATGTGCTGGGGCTCGGCCCCACCGCGCTGCGCGAACAGCGCAAGCGGATGCAGATGATCTTCCAGGATCCCTTCGCCTCCCTCAATCCGCGCATGACCGTGGGCGACGCGATCGCCGAGCCGCTGCTGATCAGCCGGATGGCGACGCGGCCGCAAGCGCGCGAGCGCGTCGCCGATCTGTTGAGCCGTGTGGGCCTCACCCCGGACATGGCCAAGCGTTACCCGCACGAATTTTCCGGCGGCCAGCGCCAACGGGTGTGCATCGCGCGCGCCTTGTCGCTCGAGCCGAAACTGATCGTGGCCGATGAGGCGGTCTCGGCGCTCGACGTGTCGGTGAAGGCGCAGGTCGTCAACCTCATGCTCGATCTGCAGGCGCGGCTGGGGCTCGCCTATCTGTTCATTTCCCACGACATGGCCGTGGTGGAGCGCCTCAGCCACCGCGTCGCGGTGATGTATCTCGGCGAGATCGTCGAAATCGGCGCGCGGGAAGCGATCTTCGGCAATCCGCAGCATCCCTATACCCGGCGCCTGCTGGCCACCGTGCCGGTCGCTGATCCCAGCCAGCGTCAAAGAAAGCGCCGGAATGTCGATCAGGAGCTGAAAAGCCCGATCTGGCCGCCGGACTATGTTCCGCCGGTAC
Organism: Ancylobacter terrae; assembly: GCF_045108345.1. NCBI lineage: Bacteria > Pseudomonadati > Pseudomonadota > Alphaproteobacteria > Hyphomicrobiales > Xanthobacteraceae > Ancylobacter > Ancylobacter terrae. The sequence continues at coordinate 2,052,895 of NZ_JBJGXH010000001.1, read as the reverse complement.
GTCAGTACCGGGAGGTGTCGCCCGAACACGCGGTTATGGTGTGGAGCGAGGAGCGGGAGCCGGCCGGCGTCGATCTCGCGGCGGCGTCGACATTCCCCCCGGCTACCATCCAGCTTTAGGGCATTTCCCGATCAGACGGATTCATCTGATCGAAGAGGAATGGCTTCAGCTCTTTGAATCGAGAGCCCTTCCCGTTCGGATGTCGATCCGAACGGGAAGGGCTCTAAGTCCAGTGCGGCAACGGAACCGCCGAGCGTTGCGACATTTCGCGGACCGGACGCCTGCCGGGATCGGCATGCTGCAGCTGCCTTGGACGGTGACGCTTTAGCGGCCCCGCGGCACGACGCTGACGGCGGCCGCTTCTCCTGCCGGGCGAGATCGGCTATCCGCCCGACCCCATATGCTTTTCGGCCCATGCGGCGATGTCGCCGGGGCGGCGGCCGGGGCCGCCACGGGAGGCGCTCTGGGTGGGATTGTCGGCGCCATGACCACGGAAGGCGTGCCTTCTGATCAGGCACACATCTATGCGGAAGGCGTGTGCCGCGCTGAAACCAATGTTCCACCGCGCGGGCCCGACTATCGCGCATCGGAAACGCAGGCGTTGCTCGACGGGCAGAACCACGTCGATCTGACGGCCCGGCAACGTGATTGTCGTGCTGGCGGATGGACCGGCTTCGACGAAGGCGGAACGGCTATTCGGCGGACGATGTTGTTCGCGAACGGCAGCGCTATCTCTCCTCGTAGGCGGAATGGGTATTTTTCGGCTGACCTTCCTGCGCCTTCGTGCCGTCGATCCTGGATCGGCTGCACTTTCTTTTCCATGGATGCGCTCGTATCCAGACATCACGCGAGGCCCAATGCCAGCTTTCAGCCGGTTGTCCTTCTGGCGCGAACCAACGAGCGTTCGCGGGGTTGTCGTGCGGCGATTCCGGAAATTGTTCTCGGGTCGCCACATGGGGCGGGTTGGCCATGCTCGACGCCAATAAGACCGAACAGAAGGATCTGCGCGGTGGTGAATCGCCGTGGCAGAGTGGTTTCACCAGGCCACGACGCAGGGCGCTCGATCACAGCTTGAAATGTGACGTGCTCGTCGTCGGCGGTGGCATAACCGGAGCGCTGGTCGCGCAACATTTGACGGCGCTTGGTCGGCAGGTGTGCCTGATCGATCGTGAGCGTGTCGGCTTTGGCAGCACGGCGGCCAGCACGGCCATGCTCCAGTGGGAGATCGATTGCTCGCTCGGCGAACTGACCGCCCTTTACGGCTTCGACCGGGCGGCCAACATCTTCCGGCAGAGCTTTCGCGCCGTCGCGGGCCTGCGAGCATTGGTTCAACAGCTCGGAATTGCCTGTGCCTTTCGGGCCCGGCAATCTCTCTATCTGGCGGTCGAACAGGCTGATCCGGCTAATCTGCGTGCGGAGAGCTCCCTGCGTGATCGGGCGGATCTGCCCGGCGTCTACCTGGACTATCTGACCTTGAAACGCGAGTTCGATATCGAGAGGGAGGCCGCTATCGTCTCGCCCGGGTCGGCTGAAGCCGATCCCCTGCTGCTGACCCACGGCCTCATCGCCTCGGCGCTTGCGAACGGCGCGTCGATATATGACGCCGAAGCCATCGCCTATTCGGGTTTCAGCCGCGGCGCGCTGGTCGGACTCGACAATGGCTGTGAGATCGAAGCCAGGCATGTGGTGCTGGCTTCTGGGTACGTTATGCCGGCATTCCTGACGTCAGAGCTGCATACGACCGCCTCGAGTTGGGCATTGGCGACCGCGCCGCAACCGCCGGGCGCGTTATGGCACGATGGCGCGCTGATCTGGGAGGCGTCGGACGACTACCACTATGCTCGGACCACGGTTGACGGTCGCATCATCATCGGAGGCGAGGACGATGATCAGGTGATCGATCCGAACGAACGCGATGCGCTGACGCCCGCAAAACGAGAGGCGCTGCTTCGGACGCTCAAATCGCTGCGCCCGGAGGCTGAACTGGTCGCAGACTATATGTGGTCGGGGGCGTTTGGACAGACCGTCGATGGGCTTCCACTGATCGGTGAAACGCCGACGGAGCCCAATATTTTCGCCGCCTACGGATATGGGGGCAACGGCATAACCTTCAGTTTCCTCGCAGCCCATATGCTCGGGAATATGATCCGCGGTCACCGTGAAAGTTGGTACGACGATCTGGCGATCGATCGGTCTTTGCCGGGACGCTAGGCTGCTTTATCGGCATGCGTGGTCGGGGCGGTGGCATGCGGCGCTCGCGCGCGGCGCCGGCAGCGAGAAGGAGCGCCTCGCGCTGCGCAGGCAGTACGATCAGGCAATGATCGATCTGGCCGGCGTGCGCGACCGAATCCGGGGCACCTGTGGCATCTCGCAGCAGGCGAACATGCGGGCGCTCGGCCGGGTGGCGCAGTCGGTGCGCGCCTTCAACACCCTCACGATGATGGGCGGCTCGGCGGTGTCGTCCGGCGTGACGGGGGCCTTCAGACCCGCAGGGCCTCGGCTGGCGGCAGGCGATAGGCGAGCAGCGCCGGCACCGCCGCGATGAGGGCGGCGCCAGCGAGCAGTGCCGCGACGAAGCCCGCATCGGCGCTCTGGTAGGCGACCGGCAGGCTGAAGCCGCCGCTGCGCTCCAGCCCGCCGGAGATCAGCCGCGCGGCGCCGTAGCCGAGGGCGAGACCGGCGAGGATGCCCGCGCCGACCAGCGCCAGCAGTTCGCACCAGACGATGCCGAACACTGCCAGGCGTGGTGCCCCCATCGCGCGCAGCGCGCCGATCTGGCGCCGGCGCTGGGCGACGTGCAGCACGGCGACGAGGGCGATCGCCGCGCCGACCAGGGCCTGCGCGCCATAGGCGACGATGGCGAGCACGGTGCGCGCGTCGCCGAGCGTCGCATAGAGGCGGGTGAGCACCTCGCCGGGAAATACCGCGAGGGTCGGGCCGGTGCGGTATTCGCCGCGCAGGCGATAGGCTTCGGCGATGGTCTTCGGCTTGACCAGGATCGCCGGCACGCCGGGATTTTCCGCGTCCGCCATGCCGACCGGGCCGGACAGGTCGATCCGCCCGTGCGACGCCGCGCCCGGCGTCGTCGGCCAATTGCCGGCGCCGGGCCGGTGTACTGCCCAGACCGCCTCGATCGGAACGAGGATCGCGCGATCCCAGGGGGTGCCGGTCGGCGCCATGCGTCCGACCACGCGATAGGCAACGGCTTCGTGGCCGTGGCCACCCTCCTCGGCATGCCCGTGCATCGGATGGACTGTGTCGCCGAGAGCGAGCCCGGAGCGCGCCCCGGCGACGGCGTCGTCGAGCCGCTCGAAGCCGCGCCCCTCCGCAAGGGGAAAGCGGCCGCCGAAGGTGGCGAGCGCGTTGGTGGTGCCGATGATCGGGTGGTCGCCGTAAAAGTCGCCGAAGCCGACCGGCGCGGCGAAGGCGACGCGCGGATCTGCCGCGAGCCGGGAGAGGACGGCGCCCGGAAGCAGCGGCAGCGGCGCGGGCTGGAGGAACACGGTGGAGAGCACGAGCTGGGTCTCGCTGCCCGACGCACCGATCACGAGGTCGAAGGCATCCGCTGCCCGGGCGCTGCCCAGCCGCAGCGCGCGCTCCTGAAGAATGACCGCGGCGCCCAGTGCGGTCGCCAGAGCGATCAACACCACCACGAACAGGCCCCCGACCCACAGCCGGCGCAGATCGGCGAGCACGAAGCCGATCATGTCGCGTCGCTTTCCGCATCGCCGAGGCGCCCGCGGATGAGGCGCAGTCGGCGCTCCAGGCGGCCGACGATACGCTCGTCATGGCTGACGACGATCAGCGTTGCACCTTCCTCGCGGCTGAGTTCGAGGATCAGCTCGGCAACGGCGGCCCCGCTCGCCGCGTCGAGGCTCGCCGAGGGTTCGTCGGCGACGAGTATGCCGGGTCGCCGCAGCAGGGCGCGGGCGACTGCAACGCGCTGCATCTCGCCGCGCGAGAGCGTCTCCACCGCCTGGCCCGGACGCGCCAAGCCGACGCGCGCGAGCAGATCGCCGGCCCGCCGGCGGAGATCCGCGTCGAGGGCCCGACGCAGCCGCACGGGCAGCAGCACGTTCTCGATCGCGCTGAGGCCGGGGAAAAGGTGGAAATCCTGCATCACCAGCCCGACATGGCGGGCGCGCCAGTCATCACGCCGCCCTTCGCCGAGTGCCGCGAGGTCGATGCTTTCCCAGCGCACATGGCCCTCGCGTACCTTCGCCAGCCCTGTGAGCGCATTGACCAGCGTGCTCTTGCCCGAGCCGGACGGTCCGGTGACGGCGACCCGCTCGCCGGGCGCGATCGCCAGCGCGGGGATGTCGAGGACGGGATCGGGGAGCCCCGGAAAGCGGATGACGAGACCCTCGACGGCGAGCGCCGGTGCGCCGGTCGCGACGGGAGTTGCGGGCGCGGGCATGGACACGGGTATGGACGCTGGCATGGCGCTCAGGCCGCCGCGAAGCTGGCGCCGCGCAGCCGCAGGCGGCTCACGAACCCGGTCTCCGGATCGGTCCACGAGCCGACCTCGAGGATGCCGCTGACGCGGATGACGCCGTTCGTCTGCACGAAGGTCTGCCTCGCGTCGAGATAGACGACGAGGATGTTGTCGGGCCAGTCCGCGTCGGACGAGCAGAACGGGCAGATCGACATGGGGATCTCGGTCAGCACGAAGAAATTCGATTCGGCTTTGAGCGGGGGGGCCATGAAGCCCTTCATGGCCACCGGCTTCCCGTCCAGTTCCTTGACCTTGCCGGAGAATTCGAGGCCGAGCACGCTGATGGCGCCGTATAGCTCGTCGAAGTCGAGCGCGGTCGGCGAGGCGGTGGCGAGGCGCGTCGTGGCCGGCAGCGCGAGCGCGGCGAGGAGTGTGGGCAGCAGCGCCCGGCGCGTCACTGGCATCATGCGGCATTCTCCCCGCTTCTCCCCTCCGGCGACCGTCGGGAGCCGGCCCGTTTCCCGACAGGCGCGCCCCATCGCCCAAGTGGTTCGGCGGGGCCGGGGCGGCACGCCCGGTGCGGCGGCATCGGTTATCTGAAACGGCAGAAGGGCGAGGCAGGTCCTCGCCCTTCCCGCCCGCTGCGTCGTCGTGTCAGTTGGTCTTCGCCGGCGCGATGGCCAGCACGTCGACGAGGACGCGGTAGATATCGCTCTGCTCCATGTAGCCGCGGAAATGCTCCGCGCCCGGGCCGATCGCCTGCAGCACGACGTCGTCGACGGCATGGACGGCGGTGTCGTCGGAGCGCGGGATGTTGCCCTCGCGCCTCACCGCGCCGGGAACGTCCTTATAGGCCTCGTTGGCGACGTACTCGCCCTTCTCGTTCTTGATCGCCGGCACGAACGGGCCGTCGAGCTTGGGGCGGAAGGTCTCGTAATAGTCCGGGAAGTTGTTGGCGAAGATGGCGAGGCGGCGGGACACGTCGACGCGGTCGGGATAGCCGTCGCCGTTCCTGTCCTCGTAGTTCGGGAAACCGGCGTCGGCATAGGTGCCCACCTTCTCGCGCATCTCGGTGCCGGGCTTGTCATCGTCGATGGTGCCGATGATCGACACGCCGTGGGTATGGTCGCCGGTAACCACGATCAGGGTGTCGGGATTGGCTTTGGCGAAGGCAACCGCCTCGCCGATCGCCTTGTCGAGCTCGATGGTCTCGACGAGCGCCCGCTCCCAGTCCATCGGATGGCTCATCTTGTCGATCGATGCGCCCTCGACCATCAGGAAGAATCCATCGGGATTCCTGGCGAGCTGGGCGAGCGCGGCCTTCGTCATCTCCACGAGGCCGGGCTGGTTCGGAAACTTCGGCACGGTTCCCTTCTTCAGGAACTCGCGGTCGAGCGTCGTATCCAGGTTGCCGGGATGGAACAGGCCGAGGATCCGGCCGGTGTTGGTGCCGCTGGCCGCCGTGAGGCCGTCCTTGTCGGTCGCGAGCGTGTAGCCGGCGTCCTTGAACAGCTGGATGAAGTCCTTCTCGTCCTTGCGCTTCGAGCCGTTGGTGGCCTTGGGCAGGAAATAGGCGGAGCCGCCGCCGAGAATGATCTCCGGCTTGACGTCGTAGAGCATCTCGACGATGGCGGCCTTCTCGGCGCGGGCGCGGGTATGGGCGACCAGCGCCGCCGGGGTCGCGTCCTCGATCTCGGCGGTGGAGACGATGCCGACGGATTTCCGGGTCGTGCGCTTCAACGCCTCGGCAATGGTCTCGACCCGGGGGTCGTCGAGCGTGTCCTTGGTGCGGTCGGCATAGACGCCGAGCGCGTTCACCGCGGTCTTGTGGCCGGTCATGTAGGCGGACATGGTGTTTGCGCTGTCGGTGGCGACCGCATTGGTGGCGGAGGTGCCGACGAAGGCGACCGGCGGGATGTCGTCGAGGTTCAGGCGGCCATTGGCCTTGCCTTCGCTCATGCCCTTCGACATCAGGCGGGCGCCGGTGCGGTGGGCCACGGAGAGGCCGTCGCCGAGAAAGAAGATGATGTTCTTCGCCTTCGCCATTGCCGGGGTGGCGTAGACATCCCAGGTGACGGTCTTGCCCTGACCGCCGGCGCTCACCTCGACCTTGTAGGTGCCCGGCCGGGCGATGGCGGCGCCGCGCAGGATCAGCGCCGAGGCCTCCACGCCCGTCTCCTTCGCGACGAAGGTGGCCTCCTTGCCGAGCGTCGTCTTGTAGTCCTCACCGTTGATCGTGACCTTCACGTCATCCGGCTTCACCACGCCAGAAAACTCGACCTTGAAGTCGAAGGGCGAGCCCGCGAGGATCGTGGCGCGATCCAGCGGGTAGACGGTGTCGGCGAGCGCCGCGCCCGACAGCAGGGCGAGGCTCACGGTGGCGAGGAAGATCGATCGCATAGGCGGCTCCGGGTTCTCAGGAGGGCGTTGCGCGCGCGGCGGAGCGGCGCGTCGTTGCGAGCGGTCCTAGTGGCGTTCGGTGTCGCTCGCGTGACACCCCGGCGGGGAATGCCGGGGTTTGCCCGAGACCACCACGAGCGCTTCCCGCTTCGGAAGGTGCCGAACCGATGATCTGATCGGCGCGCCACCACTGGGATTGGGGCGATCAACCGTTCCCTCAAAACTGAGGAGACGGTGATCGCCATGAAGCTCGGCCAGCATCTTGCGCGCATCGCGCCGAACATTGTCGTGGCGCTCTGTCCATGTGCGCGAAGGTCGCTTGGTTGAGCGTGATGGCGTCCGCGACCTCCTGAACTGCGTCATCGGATCCTGAGAACTCACTAAGCGTTCGCGTTTGATTAAATTTGCTGACGAAATTGTATCCCAATTTTTACTGTAAATATGACGAGCGTCGAACTGAATATACGCTTTAACGTTCGCTTTTCATGGGTGTCCCTGCCAATTGGCACAGATGACACCCGTTAACAGGAGCGACGAACATGCATATCGAGAGGATGTTACATCGACATAAGCATCTTCGCGGCACAGCTCTTATGGCTCTTCTGCTGGCCAGTACGGTGACAGTGGCGGATGCGCGCGAACGTCCCGGCGGAGATCGCGGAGGTTTGGGAGGAGGCCTGGGTGGCGTCGGCCGTTCGGTGAGCGACGCGGTCGGCGGTCTCGGTGGGGCGGTCGGCGATGCCGTGGGCGGCGCCGTCTCCGGGGCCCGCGATGCTGTCTCCGGAGTCGGTGACGCGGTCGGCGGCGTGTCCGGCGCTGGCTCCACTGCCGGCGCCACGCAGGGCGCGGGCCGCTCGATCGCCGGGACGCCCTCCTCATCCAGCGCCCGCGCCAGCAGCAGCGCGAGCAACGCCCCGCCGAGCAAGAGCCTGCTCTCGCTACAGGTCAACCTGCTCAAGAAGAAGGGGGCGCATCACCAACTGGTCGATGTCGATCGCCGCGACCGGCCGCGCAGCGGTGTTTCCGTTGCCGATGTCGGCGTCTCCGTGCTCGGCCGGCAGGGGACGAAGGCTGATGCCAATGCCGTCGTCGGCGGGCGCAAGGGGCTCGTCGATGCGGATGTTCGTGCCTCGGCCTTCGGGCGCAACGGCCTGAAGGCCAAGGCCGACGCCACCGTGCTCGGCAAAGGCAAGGTGGCCAATGTGGATGCCCGCGTCGGGCTCGGCGGTCGCAAGGGCCTGAAGGCCCGGGCGGACGTGGATGTCGGCGGACCGGGGGTCGCCGCGGTGGATGTCGACGTGAGCATCGGTGGCGGCGGCCCTGGCGGCGGCCTGCCCGGTGGCGGCAACGGACCCGGCAACGGCGGGTTCCGCCCCGGCGGCAACTCCGGCGGCGGTACGGTCGCAACCGGGCCGCGTGGCACCAGTGATTCCGACCTGACGGCAAGGAAGCTGCGCTGCGTCGGCGTCCTCTCTGAGCCCGCCGCTTATGATGCGGGCATCGTGGCCCTCTGTCGCGATCTCCGCGGCTGAACTGCTCCCAGCACGAACCGGCCCGCACTCGGAAGGGCGGGCTGGTGCGGCCGACCGGGCGGCACGGGTGGGGTGTATTGTCGCCAGCGCAGGATGCGACAAAGGACTACGCCGATCACGCCGCCGCATGCCAGCCTTGCTCGATCGCCGCCATGCGCTCCACCTCGCGCACCATGGCGAGGTAGCATTTCGGGGCCCAATCGAGGTCGGTTGGCGGTCCCGCGAGGTCGACCGAGAGGCTGATGTCCCAGGCCAGCACGCGCAGCTTTACGAGCAGCCCGGCGAGCGTCTGGGCTGGCAGCCCCCGCACCGCTTCCGCGATCCGGTCACACGCGTCGGCAGCGGCCTCATCGTCGAACGGGCAGCCGGGCGTTTCGTCGGCATCAAGACGGGCGCGCACCCAGGCGGCGTGCTGGATGTCGAAGGCCGCGCCGAGGCGGACCAGCTCAGCGTCAGGATGCTCCGCATCGGCGATGGAGATGCGCGCGGCGAGCGCTGCAACGGCGGCCGGCGTCATCACCGGCAGAGCCGCGAGTAATTTGCGGCGGGAGAGCCTAGCCATGGGCCACCTCCCGATCCGCGCCGATCTTGGGGACGAACACGCCGATGACGCGGCCAATCAGCATCGAGGCGAGGCCGTCCGCCGAGAGCGGGCCTTCTGAACACGACGGCACGTCCCGCCGCGAGTCGGGCATCTGGTGCACCGCCCACCACGACGGACGGGCGTCCGGCCGGTGGCGGGACCGCCGGGCGACGCAGAGCCGGACGGCGAGGTCGGTCGCCAGTAGCGGCGAGCGATAGCCGATCAGGAACATCTCATCCGGTGCCGGCCGATGGTCGGCGAGGTCCACGACGGCGAACTCGCCGCGGTGCAGGTGAGGTTCGAACGCCTCGTCCTGCACGAGAAAGGTCATGCAGCCGGGCGGAATGCGCGGCATCTCCTCCAGCAGCCGCAGCTCGGGCTGGTGGTCGAACATCGTCTCGGACATGGCTCCTCCTTCGCCGGTCGCGCGGTGCGCGCCGGACGTTGTCAGGTCGGTGGTGGTGGTGACGGGCCGGCTAGCGCTCGATGGCCTCGAGGTCGATCAGCACCATGTGCAGACCCATGAGCGTGATGCGCTCATACGAGTCGGGCTGCATGCCGGCGCCGGGGCCTGCGTAGCGCAGGATGATCTGCAGCTTGTCGATGATGCCATCGATGGTCGCGACGGGAGCCGTCACCGCAGCGACGGCGAGCGGCAGTTCGGCCTGGTCATGCTCCGTGCCGGTCGAAGCCGGATCGTGCATCGCCAGCCAGTTCCGCTCCCATGCGAGGCGGGCACTCTCGAAGGCCTTATGGGAGAACAGCGGCGGCGGGTCGGCGGAAGGTGAAGCGTCAGGTGTCGGCTTCATGGCGCTCTCTCTGCATCAGGGAACGGGCTGCAATCGTCGGGGCCGATCTGTCTCGGCACCGGGGCGGCAAACGGGTGGCGTTGGCCGGAACAGGGGCGTTCGGCATGGGCACTCCAGCTGTCGAAAAACGACAGTTACGACGCTAATAGATGCTTAAGGATAGATCAAGTGTTTTTCGATGGTTCTGGTGATTGGCGATGGACCGTGCTATTTGACTTGCATGATGACGCCAGCCCAATGCCGCGCCGCTCGCGCACTCCTCGACTGGTCACAACAGCAACTTGCGGACGCGGCCCGCGTCGGCGTGGTGACCGTCCGCCAGCTCGAATCCGGCGCCTCGCAGCCTCGGAATGCGACGCTTGATGTCCTGAGGCGCGCCCTCGAAGCCGCGGGCGTGATCTTCGTCGAGGAGAATGGCGAGGGGCCCGGAGTGCGCCTCAAGAAGCAGCGTCCCGCCGACGATGGCAGACCCGTCGAGGATCTCAACGCATCGAACGACGGGTGAGGAAATCGCCGACGCCGCCGCCGCTTCTCGCTTCGCTGCTAAGGGACGACCGCACGCTCCGCATGCCATCCTGGAAAAGATCGCGGAACGCGCCCAACGCCCGGAGCTGACCCGTCACCAGTTCGAGTTCAACGTCTTCGATGTCCTGATCGACTTCGAAGCCGGCGACGTTCTGATCGAGAACACCCTCGACACCGGCGCGGATGGCGAGCGCGAACTCGTCATGCCGGTGATCCTCACGACAGCCGAGGAGCGCGAAACCTGGCTGCGCGGCATGGGCTGAGGCCAAGGCGCTGCAGAGGCCGTTACCGGATACGATGCTGATGCTGATGCTGATCGATCGGCCGGCGGCCGCTTAGCCAATTGCGGTATCAGACCTCGCTTGGCGGCGCCGTTCTGTCGTCAGCGGCGGGACCGAGCCGTTGGCGATTCTAAATAGCCCCTTAGGTGACGTCCGCTTCGCGCCCCATTCTGGCCGTAGAAGTCGGATTAACGGATTCCTCAAGGCGGACGTTGCTGCTTACCGCCTGAAGGTCACGGTTGTGCCATTTGTGGATGTTCGCCGCTGCCTACAGTGCGGACCTTCTCCGGCCTGAACGGGAGCTTTCTTAGCTATCCGCCGGTGTGAAATCGCCCAGTGGGCTACCGCAAGGCACACCAGCTATAGTAGCGTGCTGTAATCGCCACGCTTCCGCTCCTGACGGCGTTTGACATCCAAGGGTTCGACCTCTTCCCAGGCCTCGATGGGGCTGGCGGGATCGATCGTCCCGTGGAGAACGGGGTGACGCTGATCGCGGGCATCAATGGCCTGGGCAAGACCACGCTTCTGATGACTCTCCTGCGGCTGCTGACCGGCCCCAATGACCTTACCAGCGCCGGGCGGCCAGACGTCGGCTCCACCCTGCCGGAGAAGCCGGCCAGCCTGTCGCGTGAGGCCCTGCGGTTCTTCGCCCAGCGCGTCGCCGACGACGCGAAGGACGCCACCGCCACCCTGAAGGCACGGTTTGGAACCCGTGAGCTCATCGTCAATCGGCGGCTGCAGAACCTGCAGCTTCTCGAGGCGACGGTGGATGGCCTGCCACTCTCGGTCGTCGATGAGGCCCACTACCAGTCAACTATGTGCGAGCTAATGGATCTGTCGTCGTTCGTCGACGTGCTCCTGGTCCTGCATCACACAATCTTCTTTCCGGAAGGAAGGCCTGGCGCGCTTTGGGATCGCAACGCCCAACGTCAGCTCCTGCGCGCGATCCTGCTGCCCCCGCCGCTCGCCGCCAGGATCTCCGATCTTGAACGCCAAGTCGGCAGCGCGGACAGCGCCGCGCGGAACCTTAACTCAGTGCTTGGGCCCCAGCGCCGTCGCCTGGAGGACGCAAAGGCCACGCAGGTGGCCGCGCCGGCGGTTCGAGCGACGGTGAAATCCAAGCAAGCTCTGCTGGCCGCGGCCGAGGCAAGGCGTTCAGTCCTGGACGAAAGGCGAGAGACCGTGCAAGCGGAACGACGGGCCGTCCAGCTCGACTACGAACGGGCGAAGATCGAGCGCGAGGAAAGCGCCCGTGCCGTCGAGCGGCTGAAGTACGAATCGCTTTCGCGGGTCTTCCCCAAGCTCGAGGACGCCGCCCTCCTTACCATCCTGACCCTGCTAGCGAAAGGCAACTGCCTGGTCTGCGGCGCACATGCGGAAGCAGCCCGCAAGCACATGGAGGCGGAGTTGGCCGGGGGCGTTTGCCCCGTCTGCCATTCATCGCCTGCCGAGCAGGCCAACGTGGTGGCTGCGCACGAGGTGGAGGCCTCTCGCCTCGAGCGCTTGCGGCACCGGGCGCAGCAGGCCATGGCCGAAGAGGCCTCGTTCTCGGGGCGCTTTACGGCACTCAACGCCGAATACGACGATGTTCTCGCGCAGATCAAAGCCATGAGCTCCGAAATTTCCGACCTCGAGGCGGAGTTGCGGACCCTCGATGCCAAGCTGCCGCGCCCGACCAAGGAAATCGAGGCCCTGGAGCTGCAGGTTCAGTCCATGGAAGAGACGCTGGCGGGCCACAGGGCGCGGCGCGCCGAGCGGGCCGGCGAGCTTCGCGACGCCCTCCAACTTGTCCAGAACGCCGCCGTCGAGAAGACGAGCACCCTGGAGGAGGCCTTCGCGCGCTACGCCCACAGCCTGCTATCCGAAGATGCCGTCCTCGTGCGGGACAACATCGACGCGGGCATCGCCCAGGCCGAGGAACAGTTCCAGGTCCCCTCCTTCTACGCCGACATGACGTCCGCCGGGCGGCCCGGCATGTCGCGGCGTCGCGGCCCCAACGACGTGTCGGAATCCCAGCGCGAGCTCATCGACCTCGCCTTCCGCTTCGCGCTCCTCGAGGCCGCCGAGGCGAGTAGCGCGTCCACTTTGGTGATGGAGACACCGGAGGCGAGCCTCGATGAATTGGCGATGGAGCGCGTCGGTCGGGCCCTCTACGAGTTCGCGTCGACGGGCTCAAACCGCCTCGTCGCCACGAGCAACCTGACCAACGCTGGCATGATCGCTTGGCTATTCGGCGGTCCGGTCAAGGATCGCGGGGAGTTGCCCGGCCGCTACGATCGCACCGTCAACCTGTTGACCCTCAGCGCCAAGAACCGGGCGCTACTCGACGATGTAGACGGCCGCTATCTGGCGCTGCTCGACAAGGCGCTGAAGGGCGCGTGATGGCGGAGCGAGACACAACTACACCGCAAATAAGCGATGAGGAGCTTCAACTCCTGCGTCAACGCGGTCGTGTCCTGCTGCTGCTCGACGCTGCGGAGCGCGCGGCAGTGGCCCCCCTCTCGACCGACCGGCTCCACGCTCTGGCCTTCCTCGCAGACGTGCTCAGCCCGGTCTGGCGCCTACCAGCGTTCGACCAAGTGGTCGTTAAATCGAGCGACGGCCCCTTCTTCCCCGAGTTGCAACGGGAGATGGATCGTCTGGTGGCGGCTGGACTTCTTGAGGTTACGAACATCCGCTACGTTCCGCGTCCGCGTGAAGGCGCACGGATAGAGGCAAGTTACGGGCTGCGCTTCGGCTCGCCCCATTTGGAGACCCTGCTGGGACGCCTCGGCGCCCGGGGCGAAGCTCTGGCCCTCGATCCGCAGGACGTGAAGGTCCACGCCTTCTTGGTCGAGCTGGCCGGCGCCCTAGCCCGCCTGCCCAAGGACGAGATCGACCGCGCGGCGACATCGGACGTCACCTATTCCGATCGCCAGATCGACAACGAGAACCTGATTTACATTACGCCGTCGGCGCGATCGAACCGCAGCGTTGAGACCGCCGAGCGGTTCTCGAGCTTTATGCCGCAGGGCGCCAACTTGTCGCCTGGCGAAAAGCTCTACCTCTACGCCACCTACCTCGGACGCCGCATCCATGGCGGCTAACACCGGCGGTCAGATCGCGGACGTCTCGGACACCGACCTCGCCTCGGTTACGCGGACGCTTGTCGGTCAGCCGGATGTCGAGGCGGACGATCGCGAGCTCTTCTTTGGTCAGGTGCAGAGCCTGATTGAGGACCGCGCGCGCCGCGAATGGCCAGGCGAAGGCGAAGCCGGCATCTCGATCTTCGTCCGCGCGGCCTACCCCCGCCAGGCCGCGAGCGCACTTACGGCTTCAAAGCCATCGGCGGACATGATCGGCACGGTCGAGCCGCTGATGGGCCGCGTGTTCCTACTCGACCGCAACGCCTCCCAAGGTTGGTCGGCCGACCTCCCGACCTCGGATCCCGGCGAGATCATCGAGTGGCTGAGCGGACTCCCTTTCGGCGGCAGCCAAGTGATCCTAGTCTACCGCACCGCGCTGCTGCTGATCGAGCGGGCCAATGGCGCACAGCAGGGGATGACGCGTCAGGAGCCGATCCGCACCGAACCGCCCCGGGTCACCCGCGAGGGGCTGTTCGAGGCCCTCGACAATTTCCACTTATCGCACGTCTTGACGCCGCATAACTGTCCTGAGGGGCTCTGGCGGAAGGGTTATGCGGAATCCTACCACGCCGGGTCGACGCCTGAAGTTTCTCTACAGGCGCAGCTTCGGACGTTCCTCACAGGCTGGTTCCGGGGGCAGCTTCGCATCGATCGTGAAATCCCGACCGAGATCGGTCGCATCGACATCGGCCTGTTGATCCCGCCGTCCGATCCAAGCGGTGGCCTCACCTATTGGGGCGTCGTTGAGTTGAAGGTGGTCAAATCGTATCGGCACTCCAAGAAGGGCGGCGCCCCCGTCAAGGTCGGCCCGCTCGTCAACGCTCGGGACGTGGCCAAGGGCGTGCAGCAGGCGCACGCCTTCCGCACCAATCGCGGCTGTACCTGCGCGGTCCTGGAGATCTACGACATGCGTGCCGACAAGGCTGCCGATCCGCGGCAGCATGCCGAAGTGCAAGCGGTGCTGCCGACCTGCAGCCCGCCGCCCGACATGCGTCTGACACCTCTATTCGGCTCGGCGCAGCAGGCGCGGGACGCCGGCTACTTTCCGCCAGCCTAAACGCGGGCGAGGACGAGAAGCGTCTCTGAAAGCTCGTGGCCGCCCCCCTGCTGCGGCGAGGCTCGCATCGAGCGGAACGGCTCGGCGCGCACGAGCGCGAAACCATGACTTGGCGCCTGTTCCGCGAGAATGGCGGCCACCGGAACGTCGATGCCCGCATACCGGCTGTCACCGACCACCATGTAGACCCGCCCGCGTTCGCGCAGCCGTGCCGAGAGGCCCGCCAAGATCGCTCCGATATCGTCGAAATAGGCGGCGATCATCGGCGCGATGTCTGGGTTCCAAAGGCTGGCCTGAACCTGCGCCATCGCCACCATGGTCCGTTCAAGCAGTGACCCAGGCACCGGCGCCGCCGCGCTGAGATCGCGCTTGATCTGCACGTGGCTGCGCAGCGTAGCTTCCCGCAGTTGGCGGTTCTCAGCCGCGCCGTTCAGATACCCCATCATCCAAAGTTCAATGTTGTACACATCAGTGTAGTCAAAGGAGTTAGGATAGGGCGGCGAGAAGATCGCCATGTCGGCGGGTTCGATTTCGGCGAGGAGCGCGCGGGCGTCGCCACGGAACACCTCGTAGTCACGGCACCGCCGAGCCTCAAAGCGCCGGAGGTCAAACAAGGCGCTCAGGACGCCCTGCTCGAACATCTCATCCACCGCGCCCGGCTGGATGGGGGTCTCCCTCCATTGGCGCCGGTACCGGCGCCCCTTGCCGCTGACAAGCGCATTGCTGGCGGGCACGGCCGTGGCACCGAGCAACACTCTCAGCAGGCGGCGCGTCGGCGCATCTTCCACGGTTTCAATCGCGGCCCGATAGGCGAAGAACCGCGCCGCGACATCCTGCGAAAAGAGATAACGGTCATTGACGCCCGGCTCGACGAAGGTCGGCGGCGCGTTCGCCAGGAACTCGGCCGGGTCTCGGTTCTTACCATGCGCCAGCTCCACGACATGGGTGAAGCCGCGCACCACGGCATTAATCTCGTAGCGCGCGATTTTGGCCTCGATGAGATCCGCCAGAAACGGATTAACTTCAATCATCGAGGGGCGCACGCCCAGGAACTGGGCGGCCAAGGCTGTCGTGCCCGAGCCCCCGAAGGGGTCGATCACCCGTTCGACGGCGCCAGTCTCTTCGATCGCCAGGCGCACCAGCTCGGGGGCGAACGCCTCCTTGAAGCGGCGCCAGCCTTGGAACGGCAGAGTAGCCGCACCCGCATTGGTCCCGAGCGTCGGAACGTCACGTCGCCCGGTCCACTCCTCGAAGGCGACGTAGGCGGTAGATGTAGTCGGAGCCATATCCGTCCCCTCTCTGCTTGGCTCCTCGCCACGACGACCCTTCCGCTTCGCGTTTGATTATGCCATTATTCTATTATGGCGCAAGAGGCAGCAACAGCCCTGGAACAGCTGGCGCGAGACCTGAAACGGGTGTTTCGCGCCAAGCTTGCAACTCAAAAGGAAATTGCTGTTGCGTTGGGGCTGACGCAGAGCACCGTTTCCAAGGCGAAGAGCGGCGCGTTGAAGCGGGAGACGGCGGACACCAGCGCGCTTCAAGAATATGCTAATATTCTTCTTTCTACGCGAGAAATTTCGCCTCGTGTCCGCGACGCCGCCGAAGGGTTCCTAAGCGCCGGCGGCAGCGAGGCCGAATTGATCGAGGCGATCACCCTCAGTACGCGCCTGATTCGGGGCCGTCGCGCGGCCTGAAGTCCCGTTGTCAGCCGCTCAGCTGCGGGCAGCTCGATCCGAAAAGGGCCTCGCCAACGTCGCCAATGGGTAAAAAGCGGCCGCGACCGTGCGACATAAATCCCGGTAGCAACTAAGTTGCCAGTGGCCTATCGGCGCGCATGAACATCTCGTCCGGCAGCGGACGCTGCAGCGCCGTGGTCTCTCCCACGGCGCGCTGAGCGAGGGCCCTCGTTCTGCCGCCGTGGTGACGATCACCGGCATTTCTTTTGCGTCGAGAGGCCGACGGTGACCGTGCACTCCTTGATCTTCTGGAGGCTGGTCCCGCGCAAGGCAGGGATGGCCGGGCCGTCACGCCAGAGATGCACAGCTCGCGGTCCGAGGCGGACGGGGCGAGCCGGCCGGTGGGGCGGGGCTTGCGCGCCGGTGGCGACGCGGTGGCGACAATGCGCCCTAAGGGACGGAATGGTGAGGCGGCATCTCCCGCCCAAGATATTGATATCTAATTAGAAAAGTGGCGCGCCCGAAAGGATTCGAACCTCTGACCCCCAGATTCGTAGTCTGGTGCTCTATCCAGCTGAGCTACGGGCGCCCGTCGTGCTCGCCATGCCCTCGCGAGAGAGGCTGTTGGCGGGCCGTCGCAGGGTGGCCCCCGCGAATGGCCTGTGAGCTACCCGGTTTCGAACGGCATTGCAAGCCGTGAATGGACGGCGATGCGCAGCGCCTGTGCATAGGTCCGACACGCAGGGCGATCGGCGTCGGCCCGTCGGCGGGGATGACGCTCAGCGCCAATCCATCCGGTTCGCGCGATCCGGGTAGTTTAGCCGAGCCGGTTTCCATGCGCGCTAGCGGAATGTAGGTCGGATCGTGCTGATCCATTGGGCGTGCTCCGATTTCGGGCAAATAGCGCCTTCGCTTCGCTTGACCGCCTTCCCGCGACTGCCTAGCCTGCCGCCACGTAAGGGAATGTCGCAGGCGGGATATCGAACGATGAGCGGAGCGTTGCAGGGCAAAAGGGGGGCGTGGCGCTACGGGCATCGCGCGTGGATGGTCGCCGCATTCGCCGGTGCCGTTCTGGCCGCCACCTGCTCTCCGGCGGCATGGGCGCAGACTCCGGTCAAGTTCACGCTGGACTGGGTGTTCCAGGGGCCGACTTCGCCTTTCCTCGTGGCGCTCGACAAGGGCTATTACAAGGCCGAGGGTCTCGACGTGACGATGGATCCCGGCCAAGGCTCGGCGGGTGCCGTCCAGCGCGTCGCTACCGGCGCCTACGACATCGGCTTTGCCGACGTGAACTCGCTGATCGAATACAACGCCAAGAACCCCGGCAAGGAAGTGCTGAGCGTGTTCATGGCCTATGATTTCCCGCCCTTTGGCGTCTATGCGCTGAAGAAGAGCGGCATCGCCAAGCCGGCCGACCTCGCGGGCAAGAAGCTCGGCGCGCCGGTGTTTGATGCCTCGTTCCGGCTGTTCCCGGCCTATGCCAAGAAGGTCGGAATCGATCCCAAAAGCGTCGAGCACGTGAACCTGACGCCGCAGCTGCGCGAACAATCGCTCGTTCAGGGCTCGGTCGATTTCATCTCCGGCCACTATTTCTCGTCGATCCTCGATCTCAAGGCGAGGGGGGTGAAGATGGAGGACATCGTCGCCTTCACCTACTCCGACGCCGGAATGGATGTGTACGGCAACGGCATCATCGTCTCGCCGGCATTCGCGGCCAAGCCGGAGGTCGTGAAGGGCTTTTTGAGGGGCACCGCCAAGGCCTGGAAGGACGTCGCTGCCGATCCCGCGATCGGGATCGCGGCCGCCCGGAAGCGTGACCCGCTCATCAACGAGGCGCTCGAGCTGGAGCGGCTCAACATGTCGCTTTCCATGAACGTTCTCACCCCCTATGTGAAGGCCAACGGCATGGGCGACGTGGACCCCGAGCGGTTCGCGCGTTCGGTGAAGGATGTGGCCGACGCCTTTGGCCTGCCGGTGGCGCCGACCCCCGATAAGGTTTTCACCAACCAGTTCCTGCCCCCGAAGTCCGAGCGCATGGTGGCGCCGAACTGAGGCTGGTCCGATGAACGGCGAGGCGGAGGCTGAACGCCTCGAAACAGGCGGGCTGACGCGATCGACGGGCGCCGCCGCCGGCGCGGGCATGGACGCCGGCCGGTATCTGCCCCGGCCAATGCGTGCGTTGCCGGCATGAGCATGTCGCCCCTTATCGAGCTCGACGGTGTCAGCCTCGCCTATGGCGGGGAGGGCGGTGTCCTCGCGCTCGCCGATGCCACCATCGACATCGCGAAGGGCGAGTTCATCGCGGTCGTCGGCCCGTCCGGGTGCGGCAAGTCCACGCTGATGAAGCTGGTGACCGGGCTGATTCGGCCGACACGCGGCGAGGTGCGTGTGCACGGCCGGGCGGTGACCGGGCCGATCGGCGGGGTGGGCATGGCGTTCCAGAACCCGACGCTGATGCCCTGGCGCACGACCCGCGACAATGTCCGGCTGCCGCTCGAGGTGGTGGCGCCGCACAAGGGGCGCTTGCGCGCGCACCGGGGCGAATACTACGACAAGGTTCAGAAGCTGCTCGATTCGGTCGGCCTGGGCGATTTCGGCGATCGCTATCCCTGGCAGTTGTCGGGCGGTATGCAGCAGCGCTCGAGCCTGTGCCGTGCGCTGATCCACGAGCCTGAAATCCTCATGCTCGACGAGCCGTTCGGCGCGCTCGATGCTTTCACGCGCGAGGAGTTGTGGGGCGTGATGCAGCGCCTCTGGCTGGAGCGGCGCTTTACCTGCGTCCTCGTCACGCACGATCTGCGCGAGGCCGTCTATCTCGCCGATACGGTCTATGTGATGAGCCGCCGGCCCGGCCGCATCGTGCAGCGCCGACCGATTGACCTGCCGCGCCCGCGGACGCTGGAAGGCACCTTCGAGCCGGAATTCGTCGCCATCGTGCAGGAGTTGCGCGAGCGCATTCACGCGGAGCATGCGGGATGACGCCTGCCGCAGAGCGTGCGCTGCGCCACGCCATGCCCTGGCTCGTCCTCGCGGGGCTGCTGCTGGCATGGGAAGGTGCCTGCGTCCTGCTCGACGTGCCGGAGATCATCGCGCCGCGGCCCAGCCGTGTCGTCGAGGTGATGATCCAGCGCTGGGGCATCCTGCTCGATTTCTGCCTTCAGACGCTGACCACCACGCTGATCGGCTTCGCCATCGCCATTGCCTTCGGACTGGCGCTGGGACTTGCGATCGGAGCCTCGCCCTTCGTCTACTCGGGGCTTTACCCGCTGTTGATCGCCTTCAATGCCATCCCGAAGGTGGCGATCGTGCCGATCCTGATGATCTGGCTGGGCGTGGGGGCGCTGCCGGCGGTCATAACCGCCTTCGTGATCTCGTTCTTCCCGATCGTGGTGAATGTGGCGACCGGGCTTGCAACGATCGAACCCGAGATGCGCGACGTCATGCGCTCGCTCGGCGCCAGCAACTGGGAGATTCTCACCAAGGTCGGCGTGCCTCGCGCCATGCCGTATCTCTTCGCGAGCCTGAAGGTGTCGATCACGCTGGCCTTCGTCGGCTCGGTGCTGGCGGAGACGGTCGGCGGCAATCGCGGCATCGGCTTCCTGATGCTGTCGGCCGGCGCCCGCAACGATTCGGCCACCACCTTCGCCGGGCTCTTTGCCATCGCGATCATGGGCATCGCCATGTATGCGATCTGCGCGTTGGTGGAGCGCCGCATGACGCGCTGGGCCTTCCGTGGCGAACTGGTGAGCTGACCACCCGCCGGTGGGACCGGTCGAGTCGATTGTCTTCGGCGGAAATGGCGTGCGGAAGCGGTCGGGGCTATGGTCGCGGCCCTTTGACAGAATCCGGAACGCGCATGACCATCCGCACGACCGAGACCGCCACCCGCATCGCCCAGACCATTGCCGCCGATGTCGGCGCGCGCCTGCCGCAGGTGGCGGCGGCGATCGCCCTGCTGGACGAGGGGGCGACCGTGCCCTTCATTGCCCGCTACCGGAAGGAAGTGACGGGTGGGCTCGACGACGGGCAATTGCGGCGCCTGTCGGAACGCCTCGTCTATCTCCGCGAGCTGGAAGCCCGGCGCGAGGCGATCCTCGGCTCGATCCGCGAACAGGGCAAGCTGACGCCGGCACTGGAAGGGGGGATCGCGGCGGCGGCAACCAAGGCGGAGCTGGAGGACATCTACCTGCCCTTCAAGCCCAAGCGTCGTACCAAGGCGCAGATTGCCCGCGAGAAGGGACTGGGCGCGCTGGCCGAAGCGATCCTGGCCGATCGTGCCGCCGTCCCCGCGACCCTTGCGGCGGCCCATGTCGGCGCCGAGGTGGCGGATGTAAAGGCCGCGCTCGAAGGCGCGCGCGACATCATCGCCGAGCAGTTTGCCGAGAATGCCGAACTGGTCGGCCGGCTGCGCGGCTACATGCAGGAACGTGCCTTGCTGCATGCCCGCGTCATCGAGGGCAAGCAGGAAGCGGGTGCCAAGTTTTCCGATTATTTCGACCATTCCGAGCGGTGGTCGGGCGTGCCGAGCCATCGTGCCCTGGCCATGCTGCGCGGGCGAAACGAGGAAGTGCTGGCGCTCGATCTCGAGATCGATGCCGACGACACGTCGCGGATCAAGCCGGTGGTGCGGACGATCGCCGACGCGTATCGGATCGGCGGGCAACTGCCGGGCGACGTGTGGCTCATGGAGGTGGCGGACTGGACATGGCGGGTGAAGCTGTCGCTGCACCTGTCGCTCGACCTGATGGGCACGCTGCGCGAGCGCGCCGAGGAAGAGGCGATCCGGGTCTTTGCCCGCAACCTAAAAGACCTGCTGCTCGCGGCGCCGGCCGGCTCGCGCGCCACCATGGGGCTCGATCCCGGCATCCGCACGGGTGTGAAAGTCGCTGTAGTGGACGGCACTGGAAAAGTGCTGGCCACGAGCACGGTCTATCCGTTCCCGCCCCGGAACGACGTGCGCGGCACTCAGGTCGAACTGGCGAACCTGATCCGCACCCACAAGGTCGAACTGGTCGCGATCGGCAACGGCACCGGCAGCCGCGAAACCGAGGCGCTGGTCGCCGCGATGCTCGCCGACATGCCGGCACCGAAGCCGCTGAAGGTCATCGTCTCGGAGGCCGGCGCCTCGGTCTACTCCGCCTCCGAAGTGGCGGCGGCCGAATTTCCCGGCCTGGACGTTTCATTGCGTGGCGCCGTCTCCATCGCCCGGCGGCTCCAGGATCCGCTGGCGGAACTCGTGAAGATCGAGCCGAAGTCGATCGGCGTGGGTCAATACCAGCACGATGTCGATCAGCATCGCCTGGCCCGCGCCCTGGATGCCGTGGTCGAGGACGCGGTGAACGCGGTCGGCGTTGATCTCAACACCGCCTCCGCGTCGCTTCTGGCACGCGTGTCGGGTCTCGGCACGGCGCTCGCGGAAGCCATCGTGGCACACCGCAATGCCAACGGCCCCTTCGCCAACCGCCGGCAACTGCTCGATGTCAGCCGGCTCGGTCCGCGCGCCTTCGAGCAATGCGCGGGGTTCCTGCGTATTCCCGACGGCGCGGAGCCGCTCGATGCGTCGGCAGTCCATCCCGAGGCTTATGGCGTCGCCCGAAAGATCATCGCGTCATGCGGGCGCGATGTGCGCGCGCTGATGGCGGACGGTGCCGCGCTCAAGGCGCTCGACCCGCGCCTGTTCGTCGACGAGCGCTTCGGCCTGCCGACGGTACGTGACATCCTCGCCGAGCTGGAAAAGCCCGGTCGCGATCCGCGTCCCGCGTTCCGTACCGCGACCTTCGCCGAGGGTATCGACGACATCAAGGACCTGAAGCCGGGCATGCTGCTGGAAGGGACGGTGACCAATGTCGCCGCTTTCGGCGCTTTCGTCGACATCGGCGTCCATCAGGATGGGCTGGTGCATGTCTCCCAACTCGCCGACCGCTTCGTCAAGGATGCCCACGAGGTGGTGAAGGCGGGTGATGTCGTGAAGGTGCGGGTGGTCGAGGTTGATCTGAAGCGCAAGCGCATTGGCCTCACCATGCGCAAGGATGGCGCCGGTGGAGGGCAGGGCCGCGGCGAGGCGCCGTCCGCACCGTCGAAAAATGCCGGGCGCCCCGACGGCGGCAAGGGACGTGAGCGCGCGTCGACCGCGCCGCCGCAGGGAGCCTTCGGAGCCGCGCTGGCGGAGGCGCTCAAGCGCCGATGATGGCGACGGAACGGGGCGCCGGCCAAACCAAGGTATGGCTGCGCCACACCCAATAAGAGGAGCGTCAAACCGCCGTACAATGGTGCCCCCCGCCGCCCCGGCTATCCTTGTTCCATACCAGAACAGGGGCAGGGACGGCGGAGGAAGGGCTGACGCCGGGCCTGCCGGGGAGCCCGCGCCATGTCGCTTGTCGAGCCGGCCAATAGCTATGTCGCTGCCCAGCCCGCGTCGCCGGGTAGAGCGCTGTCGAGAAGTCTGAAGCGGCTTGCCATACCCGCGGCGGCGATCACCGCCGTCCTTGGCCTGATCGCTGTCGCCGACAGTCGGTGGGACGGCTGGATGGGCGCCGCGGCGGTTCAGGAAACCGACGACGCCTATGTCGAAGCCGATGTGTCCGTTCTGAGCGCCCGTGTCAGCGGCAATGTACTGAGCGTGCACGTCGACGATTTTCAGCAGGTGAAGGCGGGCGATGTGCTCGTCGATATCGACCCCTCCGACTATATCGCCGCCGAGCACGCCGCCGAGGCCGCGGTCGCCGCCGCCCGCGCGGCGCTCGACAACCTCGCCAATCAGGAAGCGCTCCAGCGCGCTCTGGTGCAGCAGGCCTCCGCTCAGCACGACTCCGCGATCGCCTCCCAGACATTTGCCCTGCAGGAGCGCAACCGTCAGCAGACGCTGGTGGACGGCGGCATCGCCGGCACCGAGCAGCGACTGCAACAGGCCGTGGCCGCCTACGGACAGGCGGTCGCCGCGGTTGCCGCCAGCGTCGCGACGATCGAGGCGCAGAAGCGGCAGCTCGATGTGCTTGTGGGGCAGGAAGGCACCCTCAGGGCGAATCTCGAGGCCGCGCAGGCCAATCTGGCGACGGCGAAGCTCAAGCTCGGCTATACCAAGGTTGTCGCCCCCTTCGATGGTGTGGTCAGCCGGCGGCGTGTCCAGCCGGCCGACTATGTGAATGTCGGCACAGACCTGATCGCAGTCGTTCCGGTGCCGAACGTCTACGTCATCGCGAATTTCAAGGAAACGCAGCTGACCCGGGTCGCCACGGATCAGCCGGTCGACATCACCGTGGATACCTTCCCCGGCCAGATCCTGCACGGCCATGTCGGCCGCCTGTCGCCCGCGAGCGGCGCAGTGTTCGCGCTGCTTCCTCCCGACAACGCGACGGGGAATTTCACCAAGGTGGTCCAGCGGATACCCGTGCGGATCGAACTCGAAGCCGGTCAGGCGCTCACCGCGCACTTGCGGGCGGGCATGTCGGTGGAGGCACGGATCCATGTCGATGGCCAGCGCTGAACCCGCCCCCGCCGCCACCGGCGAAGCCGCCGGACAGGTGCGACCCATATTTGCCGTCAGTGCATTGCTGCTGGGCTCGTTTCTCGTCGGCTTCGACACCCGCCTCTTCACCATCGGCCTGCCGGATCTGCGCGGCGCCTATGGCCTCAGTTTCGATCAGGGTGCGTGGCTGAACACCTTCGCCACCGCACCGCAAATCCTGATCGCGCCAGCCGTTGCGTGGCTGGCCGCGACCTTCGGCGTCCGCCGCGTGCTGTTCTGGCCGAGCCTCGCCTATGCGGGCATCTCGTTCGTGCTGCCGCAGGTGCGGGAGTGGGAGGTGCTGGTGCTGCTGCACGCGCTGCGCGGGCTGCTGCTCGGCGTGTTCATCCCCGCTACCATCATGATCATCTTCCGCACGCTGCCGCAGCGCTGGTGGATCTGGGCGCTGGGCGTCTACGCCTTCCGGCTCGCGTTCTCGCTGAATACCGGCCCCCTGCTGATCGGTCTCTACGACACGCATGTCGGATGGGAATGGATCTACTGGCAGGACATGATCCTCGCCCCGCTCATCGGCATCCTGGTCTCGCTGGGTACGCCGCTCCAGAAGGTCGATGTCGGCCTGTTGGAGCGCGCCGACTGGGGCGGCATGGCGCTGCTCGGCACGGGGTGGGCGCTCATCTATGCCGGCCTCGATCAGGGCAATCGGCTCGACTGGTTCCAGTCCGGCTTGATCACCTGCCTGATCGCGGGCGGCGCCATCCTCGTTGTCGGCTTCGCCATCAACGAGCGGCTGGTCGAGCATCCCTGGGCCAGCCACCGGGTCATCGCCAGCCGCAACGTTATCCTCAGCTTCATGATCATCCTCGCCTACACGGCGACCGGCCTGTCGAACTCGCAGCTGATACCGGGCTTCCTCACCACGGTCGCCGGACTGCGTCCTGAGCAGATCGGCCTGCCGATCTTCCTGACCGGCGCATTGCCGTTGATCGTCACGGTTCCGCTCGCCGTCATCCTGCTGCGCCGGATCGACGCCCGCCTGGTCATCCTGTTCGGCTTCATCGCCTTCGCCATCAGCGCGTGGATGGGAACCAATCTCAGCCCCGTCTGGGCGCCGTGGGACTTTGCGCCGATGTCGCTGGTCCAGTCGGTCGGGCAAGGCTTCACGCTGCTGGCAGCCATCGTCTTCATCCTCTCGAACTCCGATCCCAAGCAGTCGACGGCAGTGGCGGCCTATGTGCAGGTGCTGCGCCTTGGCGGTGCGGAGACGGCCACGACCGTGATGGCGACGTTTCTGCGCCACCGCGAGCAACTTCATTCCTATCTGCTCGGGTTGCATGTGCCCGCCGGAGGCGCCCACACGGACGACGCCGTCGGACGACTGACCGGCCTGTTCGCGGCCGACGGCGCGTCCGGCGCCCTGGCGCTGGGGCGTGCGCTCGGCACGCTCAAAGGAATGGTGGCCGAGCAGGCCAGTGTGCTCGCCTATATCGACGGTTTCCAGGTGACCTGCTGGATCGCGCTCGTCGGTCTCGTCCTCGTCGCTCTTCTACGGGCTGCCCCCGCCGGGCCGCTCGTCCCGCCGGACTCCGCGCGCTGACCCGCGCCAGATACCCGCAAGGCTACGAATTCGCACGACATTCGTCCCCGAAAGACCACGGCCTCGCCGGGGCGCATGCTCCATCCGTCCTGCTCCATCCGTCCTCGTCAACGGCACCGGGCGAAGCACCCGGACACCCAAGGAGATCGCACCATGGAAGATCTGTCCCGACGCTCCCTTCTGGCCCTTGGTGCCCTCGGCGGCGCCGTGGTGGCCAGTGCCGGCGCGCACGCCGCCAGCTTCGGCAATCCCGACCAGCCGCCGCAGGGTGCGATCAACGCGACCCCGGGCGCGCTGTCGGAGCCGGGGCCGCGGAACCCCACGCTGGAGCAGCAACTGCCGTCGTTCCAGAATCCGCCGGCGACGGATATCGGCAACATGCCGATGAACTGGTCGTCCTTCAACATCATGCCGAAGCGCGTGCAGAACGGCGGCTGGGCACGCCAGCTCACCGCCACCGAATTCCCCGCCTCCAAGGAGGTCTCGGGCGTCAATATGCGCCTCGGGCCGGGCGGCATCCGCGAGATGCACTGGCACCTCGCCGGCGAGTGGGCGCTGATGACCAACGGCCGCTGCCGTATCACGACGCTGGACCAGCTCGGCCGGGCATACGTTCAGGACGTCGGTGCCGGTGATCTCTGGTTCTTCCCTGCCGGCTGCCCGCATTCGCTGCAGGGGCTCGAGGAGGGCTGCGAGTTCCTCATCGTTTTCGACGACGCTTACCAGTCCGAGTACAACACCCTGTTGCTGACCGACTGGATCGCTCATACGCCGCCCGAGGTCCTGGCTCAGAACTTCGGTGTGCCGGCGGAGACGTTCAAGAATATCCCGCTGCACGATCTCTGGATCTTTCAGGGCAAGCTGCCCGGGCCCCTGGCCGCCGACCAGGCGGCAGTCGCCTCGGGCGGCAGCCCGCCGGAGCCCTTCACCTTCTCGCTCGGCGCGAGCAAACCGGTGAAGGAAACCTCGTCCGGAAGCGTCCGGCTCGCCGACAGCCACATCTTCAAGGCGTCGACGACCATCGCCGCGGCGATCGAGACCATCAAGCCGGGCGCCCTGCGCCGCATGCACTGGCATCCCAATGCCGACGAATGGCAATACTGGATGAAGGGGCAAGGCCGGATGACCGTGTTCAACGCCGGCCCGCGCGCCCAGACCATCGATTTCAAGCCCGGCGACGTCGGTGTCGTTCCGAAGAGCCAGGGGCACTACATCCAGAACACCGGCAGCGAGGACATCGAAATGCTGGTCATCTTCAAGGCGCCGGAATACCAGGAAGTCGACCTGGCCGATTGGCTCACCCACGCGCCACCGGATCTGGTCGCGCAGCACCTCAACATCGACCCGGCCGCCATCGCGCGGTTCCCGAAGGACCAGATCGGCTTCCAGCCCGGCTGAGCGCTTGGCTGCGTGCCTACGCCCGCCCGACAAAAAAGGCCGCCACCCCTCAGGTGACGGCCTTTCATCATGGTCAGCTCGGCCGGCGGATCAGCCCTTGGGCACGAATTTCAGCGCGACGCCGTTGATGCAGTAGCGCAGATAGGTCGGCGGCGGACCGTCGTCGAACACATGGCCGAGATGGCTGCCGCAGGTGGCGCAGTGCACCTCGGTGCGCACCATGCCATGGCTGCGGTCGACGGTGGTCTCGACCGATCCCTCGACCGGCTCGTTGAAGCTCGGCCAGCCGGTGCCGCTCTCGAATTTCACTTTTCCTTCGAATAGCGGGCTGTCGCAGCCGGCGCATTCGAAGGTGCCGGGGCGCTTCTCGCGCAGCAGCGAGCAGCTTCCCGGCGGCTCGGTGCCGTGGCCGCGCATGATCCGGTATTGCTCGGGGGTCAGCAGCGCGCGCCACTCGGCGTCGGTCCGGGTAACGCGATAGGCTGTGCTCGTCGTCATGGGCGGCGCCTCCTCTGGCCTTGGCGGGAACCCGCGCGCGGCGGATGATCGCCGCCAATATGGGGATTGCTACCACCTGTCGTCAGGGGGCAGCCTCCGGTCCGGACCGAAACGGGGATTCGATCATGCCGAACACGAGCAAGGGACGCATCCGCATCGGCGTCGGCGGCTGGACCTACGAGCCCTGGCGCGGCGCCTTCTATCCCGACGGGCTGGCGCAGAAGCGCGAACTGGAATACGCGGCGGGCAAGCTCACGGCGATCGAGATCAATGGCACCTATTACGGCTCGCAGAAGCCGGAGAGCTTCGCCAAGTGGCACGCGGAGACGCCGGATGATTTCGTCTTCACGCTGAAGGGGCCCCGCTTCACCACGAACCGGCGCGTGCTGGCCGAGGCGGGCGAATCCATCGACCGTTTCTTCGCCAGCGGCGTGCTTGAGCTGAAGGAGAAGCTCGGTCCGATCAACTGGCAGTTCATGGGCACGAAGAAATTCGACCCGGCCGATTTCGAGGCGTTCCTGAAGCGCCTGCCCAAGAGCATCGAGGGCCGCACGATGCGCCACGCCGTCGAGGTCCGGCACGACAGCTTCCGCGCTCCCGATTTCGTCGCGCTGGCGCGCGAGCACGGCGTCGCCATCCTCATCGCGGCCGATGGCGAGCATCCCCAGATCGCCGACCTCACGGCGCCGTTTGTCTACGCCCGCATCATGGGCACCACGGAGGGGGAGGCGGCGGGCTACGCGCCGGCCGAGCTCGACGCCTGGGCCGAGCGTGCGAAGACCTGGGCGGCCGGCGGGGCGCCGGAGGGGCTCGCCTATGCCGGCGACGCAGGGCAGGGGATGAATGACGCCCGGGACGTCTTCCTCTTCGTCATCAGCGGGCACAAGGTGCGCAATCCCGCGGCTGCGATGGCGCTGATCGAACGGGTGAAGTAGCTCCAGCCGAGGCGGTTCCGCCCCGAGGTGTTTGCATGAGCGTGACGATCTACGGCATCAAGAACTGCGACACGATGAAGAAGGCGCGTACCTGGCTGGACGGCCATGGCGTCGCCTATGCCTTCCACGACTACAAAGCGGCAGGCATCGAGCCGGCCCGTCTCGCCGGCTGGGCGAAGCAGGTCGGGTGGGAGACGCTGCTCAACCGCGCCGGCACGACCTTCCGCAAGCTCGACGAGGCGGACAAGGCCGGCATCGACGAGGCGAAGGCGCTGGCGCTGATGGCGGCGCAACCTTCTCTGATCAAGCGCCCGGTGCTCGACATCGACGGAAAGCTGCTGGTCGGCTTCAGGCCGGAGACCTATGCGAGCACGTTCGGCTGAGATCGCGACCGGGCGCGCCGGCCCTTGATCTTGGCCGGCTTCCCTGCCACATCCGCGACCATGGACGCACTCACCGATACGCCCCAGTCGCCGATCGCCCGCGAGGTCGCGCGCCGGCGCACTTTTGCGATCATCTCGCATCCGGACGCGGGCAAGACCACGTTGACCGAAAAGCTGCTGCTGTTCGGCGGCGCGATCCAGCTCGCGGGGCAGGTGAGGGCAAAGAAGGACCGCCGCTCCACCCGTTCCGACTGGATGGCGATCGAGCGCGAGCGCGGGATTTCGGTCGCTACCTCGGTGATGACCTTCGAGTTCGGCGGCCACGTCTTCAACCTGCTCGACACGCCGGGCCACGAGGACTTCTCCGAGGACACCTATCGCACGCTGACCGCGGTCGACGCGGCGGTGATGGTGATCGACGGCGCCAAGGGCATCGAGTCGCGCACCCGCAAGCTGCTGGAAGTGTGCCGGCTGCGCGACATCCCGATCCTCACCTTCATCAACAAGATGGACCGCGAGACCCGCGAGCCGCTCGACCTGCTCGACGAGATCGAGAAGACGCTGGCGCTCGACACCACGCCGATGACCTGGCCGGTGGGGCGCGGGCGCGATTTCGTCGGCACCATGGACATTGCCAGCGGTGGCATGCGCCTGCTCGACGGCGATGAAGGCAAGACCGGGCCGCTGCGCCAAATGAGCATGGCCGAGATCGCCGCTCTCAATCCCAGCTTGAACGAAGCCGAGCTCGACGAGGAGCTGACGCTGGTCCGCGAGGGCAGCAACCCGTTCGACCTCCAGTCCTTTCTCGAGGGTCACCTCACCCCGGTTTTCTTCGGCTCGGCGCTGCGCAATTTCGGCGTCGGCGACCTGCTGGAGGGGCTCGGTCGGTTCGCGCCGCCCCCGCGCGACCAGGATGCCGACACCCGTCGGGTGGAGGCGGACGAGCCACGCATGTCCGCCTTCGTCTTCAAGATCCAGGCGAACATGGATCCCAATCACCGCGACCGCATCGCCTTCGCGCGGCTGTGCTCGGGCAAGCTGACGCGCGGCATGAAGGCCAAGCTGGTGCGCACCGGCAAGCAGATGAGCCTCGCCACGCCGCAGTTCTTCTTCGCGCAGGACCGCCAGCTCGCCGAGGAAGCCTATGCCGGCGACGTCGTCGGCATCCCCAACCACGGCAACCTGCGCATCGGCGACACGCTGACCGAGGGCGAGGAGCTGAAATTCGTCGGCGTGCCTTCGTTTGCCCCGGAAATCCTGCGGCGGGTGAAGCTCTCCGACGCGATGAAGGCGAAGAAGCTGAAGCAGGCATTGCAGGAGATGGCGGAAGAGGGTGTGGTGCAGGTGTTCCGCCCCACCGACGGTTCGCCAGCCATCGTCGGCGTGGTCGGCCAGCTCCAGCTCGACGTGCTGAAGAACCGGATGGAGGCCGAATATGGCCTGGAGATCGGCTTCGACATGTCCGAGTTCCAGCTCGCCCGCTGGGTCTCGTCCGCGGATCGCAAGCGGCTGGACGAATTCGCCGGCGCCAACCGGTCCGGCACCGCCGAGGACCTCGACGGCGACCTCGTGTTCCTCGCCTCGTCCGCCTTCATGGTCGGCTATACCGCCGACCGCTGGCCCGGCATCGTCTTTACCGACATCAAGGACGTGAAAAAGACCGCAGCTTGACGCCGGCATCGGCCGCCAGCCGCAGCCCGGTGGTGGCGATGCGGTCGCGCCCGCCGTGCTTGGCCTGGTAGAGCGCCTCGTCGGCAGCGCTCAACACGCTCTGGAAGCTCGCCCCGAACATCTCACTGAAGGCGACGCCGGCGCAGGCCGAGCACTCCAGCCCGTGCTCGCGGCGGGTCGCCGCGGCGAAACCGGCGCGCACCCGCTCGGCGTGCCGCAGCGCCGTCTCCATGCTCGCGCGCGGCACCACCAGCACGAATTCCTCGCCCCCGAGCCGGGCCGCGCACATCCCCTCGCCGAGTTCTTCGCGCAGCGCCCGCGCGAACCGGGCGATGACGTCGTCGCCGATGCTGTGGCCGTGCGCGTCGTTGATGCGCTTGAAGTGGTCGATGTCGAACACGATGACCGCGAAATTCTCCTGCATCGGCCCGGTGCCGAACCGGTCGAACAGCGCGCGCCGGTTCAGCAGCCCGGTGAGCGGGTCGGTCATCGCCTCGTGCTTGTGGATGCGGGCCAGCCGGGTCTGGTTGAGCGCCAGCGACATCGCCCCGATGCCCGCCACGCCGACGATGACGGCGACGAGGTTCAGATCCTCGGCCCAGTTGCTCGGCGGCCCGTCGAGCACGGGCTTTCCCTCGATCGCGAGGGCGATCGCGCACAGCGCGAAGGATAGCGCCACGAACAGGTACAGCCCGGTGATGCCGGCGATCGCGCTCGGCGCCTCGTGGCGGGCCCGCATATATTCGCCGGCGGTCAGCGTGAGCAGCACAGCGGCGGCGAGATTGGCCAGCATGAAGCCGATACCGTCATAGCCGATCGCGAAAGGCGGCAGAGCGATGCCCATCGAGACGACAATGGCGAGCACGATCCGGCGCAGAGGCCGCACGTCGAGCCGGAACTGCCGCGCCGCGCCCAGCAGCGTCGAAAGCCCCGCGAGCAGGGAGGCGAACGCCGCCACGGCGAGCCAGCTTCGCGGGTGCTCGACGTAAAGCCCGTAGGACAGCACATTCGCGACAATCAGCAGCGCCGCCACCGACCAGGTCAGCAGCACGCCGTCCGCGCGGGTCGAGCACCATGTCGCGAACAGGATGGCCGACAGGCACAGCGCCGAGAAGCCGATCGACAGCAGGATCGAGTTGTAGTCGAGCAGCATGAGGAGTGCATCCGGGGGTACGGCGCAGGCGCAGCCTCACCGGGCCAAGCGCCGTACGTTTATACAGGCAAAGGCGGCATTGCCTAAGTCGGCCCGTGGTCGCACTCGGCCACCGGTGCCACCACAACGCCGATGCTGTCTTCCGATAGGAGAAGGGCGGGCGTGGCCCGGCCGCATCGGCTCAGTCCGCTTCCCGCAGGTAGCGCCCGCGCACCCAGCCGGTGAGGCCGCGATAATGCACCTTGCACCATCGATTGGCGGCGGCGGCGTTCTTCTGCGCCGGCGTCATGGCGAGCCACCGCTCGAAGGAGGGCGTGTTGCAGCCGAGATTGGACAAGTCGCGCGCATTGGCCGGCAAGTGCCCGACGACCCGCGCCGAGGTATCTGGCCGGGAACGCACCGTCAGAATCTCGCCGGCCGCGACGCCCTGCACATGCCATCGATCCGGGCCGCCTGCGGTGGCGAAGGCCGGCGATGCCGCCAGAACGGCGAGCACCGCCCATAGGAAGCGACGCATCAAATCCTCCGGTGAGCCTCAGCGCGAGATAACGATACGCGTGTTGCGCGGGCCATAACTCTGTACCAGAGAATAGAGCGCTGCGGCATTACCGGGAGCGAGCCGGATGCAGCCATGTGACGCCGGCCGGCCGAGCTGGTTCAGATAGTTCGTGCCGTGGATCGCGTAGCCGCCCCGGAAGAAGATGGAGTGGGGCATCGGGGAATTGTAATATTTCTTCGAGAAATAGGTCCGGTACATGCGCTGCGGCCGGTAGCTGCCCACCGGAGTACGAAAGCCCTTGCGCGCGGTCGAAACCGCCCAATTGTAGCGCGGGATGCCGTCGATGGAGACCGACATGCGCTGCGACGACAGGTCGACGCGGGCGACCACCTCGGCACTGGCCGGTGTGGCCAGACAGAACAGCGCGGCGCCGACGAACGCCCCGATAATCCCCCTCATTCCCCACCCCCTGCGCTGGCAGCGCAGATCGGCGCGCATGCCGTTGACGTAACGGACCCTGCCACAATCCTGCCATGTCCGGGCGCGCAGCAGAAGCGCTGGCTGATCATATGGTTGAGAGCAGGTGCCGATCTGCAGCCTGCGATCGTCCTCGCGGCAGGGAGGGCTCGTCGTCGCATGGATAGCAGGCTGGAATCGATCTAGCCTCGTGGCACCTTGTCGGTTGACGTCTTTCCACGGAGCACCGCGATGATCCTCATGCTGTTCGGCCTCGCCCTGTTCCTCGGAACACACATCCTCACCACGCGGCGGGACACCCGTGCGGCGCTGATCGCCCGGATCGGGGAGGGGCCCTATAAGGCGCTCTACTCGGTGGTCGCGCTGGCCGGGCTGCTGGCAACCGCCTATGGCTTCGGGGCCTGGCGCGCGGAAGGGCCGGCGCAGCTCTGGTATCCGCCGGTCTGGCTGCGCCATCTCAACAATCTGCTGATGCTCATCGCCTCCATCTGCGCCGTCGCCGCCTATGTGCCGAGCCGCATCCGCGCCAGGCTCAAGCATCCGTTGCTGGTCGCGGTGAAGACCTGGGCGCTGGCGCATCTGCTGGTGAACGGCGATGTCGCCGGCATCACGCTGTTCGGGGCCATTCTCGCCTGGGCGGTATTCGACCGCATCTCCCTGAAGCGCCGCGGCGGGCCGCTTCCGGTTGCGCCGGCCGGCTGGGCCGGGGACGTCGTTGCGGTGGTCGGCGGTCTCGTGCTTTATGCCGCGCTCGCCTTCTATTTCCACCCCTATGTGGTCGGCGTGCCCGTCATGCCTCCGACCTGAATCGCCGAGTGCCCGCCATGTCGATCCAGTCCGCCGTGCGCCGTCTCACCGCCCCGGACATCCGCGCCCGCAAGGGAGGCGAGCCGGTCGTGTCGCTCACCTCCTATCACGCGCACACGGCCCGCCTGGTGGATCCCCATGTCGACTTCATCCTCGTCGGAGATTCGCTCGGCATGGTCATGCACGGCATGGAGACGACCGTTCCGGTGACGGTCGAGATGATGATCCTGCAGGGGCAGGCGGTGATGCGCGGCTCCGCTCACGCTCTCGTCGTGGTGGACCTGCCGTTCGGCTCTTATGAGGCCTCGCCGCAGCAGGCCTTCGCCACCGCCTCGCGCGTGCTGAAGGAAACCGGCGCCGGCGCGATCAAGCTGGAAGGCGGACGGCTGATGGCCGATACCGTTCGCTTCCTGGCCGATCGCGGCGTGCCGGTGATGGGCCATGTCGGGCTGACGCCGCAGTCGATCAACACGCTCGGCTCGTTCAAGGCGCTGGGGCGCGACGAGGCCAGCGCGCAGGCGATATTCGAGGATGCCCGGGCGATCGCCGCGGCCGGCGCCTTCGCCATCGTGCTGGAGGCGATGGCCGAGCCGCTGGCGCGGGCCATCACCGAGGAGGTGGCGTGTCCGACCATCGGCATCGGCGGCTCGGTCGCCTGCGACGGCCAGATCCTGGTGCTGGAGGATATGCTCGGCCTCTCCGACCGGGTGCCCCGTTTCGTGAAGAAATATGCCGATATCGGCCCCTCGATCGGCAAGGCTGTGGCCGATTACGCGGCCGATGTGCGCTCGCGCGCCTTCCCGACCTCCGACCACGTCTATGCCGCCCGCAAGCCCTGACGCCGCATCATTTGCCTTGATAAGGCCGCATGGCTAATTTACCCGGCCCTGCCGGGGCGGTTCGCCCGCCACGGCCGCCTTCCTTGAGCGCCCCCTCGCACGGATTTGAAATGGCCGACATTTTTCACGAGATCGACGAGGATCTGCGCCGGGAGCGGCTGGGCAGGATCTGGAGCCGCTACGGCGCCTATATCATCGGCCTCGCCGTGCTGATCGTCGCCGCGGTCGCCGCCTGGCGGGGTTATGAATGGTATCAGACCCGCGAGGCGCAGGCGTCCGGCGCCCGTTTCGCGGAAGCTCTCGCGCTCTCCGAGGCCGGCAAGCACGCGGAGGCGGAGGCCGCTTTCGCTGCCCTCGGCAAAGATGGCACCAACGGCTACCGCATCCTCGCCCGATTCCGCGCTGCCAATGAGCTCGCGCCCACCGACAAGGCCGCCGCGGTCGCGGCCTATGACGCGCTGGCCGCCGATGGCGGGATCGATCCGCTCGCCCGCGACATCGCGCGGCTGCGGGCCGGCATGCTGCTGGTGGATACCGCGCCGGCGGTGGAAATCGAAAGCCGTCTCAAGGACCTGGACACCCCCACCGGCCCGTTCCGCCACACCGCCCGCGAGCTCATCGCCCTGGCCCAGTACCGTGCTGGCGACCTGGCGGGTGCTGCCAAGACCATCGATGCCGCCCTGGCCGATGCCGAGGCGCCGCCCGGCCTGCGCCAGCGCGCCCAGTTGCTGCAGGCACTGACCTCCGGCGCGGGCATCCTGAATTCGACGCCGCCGGCAACGCAGTAAGGAGGCGGACATGAGGGGAATCGCGCGACGTCTGGCTCTGGTGACGCTCTTCGCCGGCATGGCCCTCGGCACGGCCGGCTGCGAGTCGCTCGACAAGCTCAACCCGTTCGGCGAAAAGGAAAAACCTCTTCCGGGAACGCGCACGCCGGTGTTCCCCGAAGGTGTGCCCGGCGTCGACTACGGCGCCGCGCCGCCGCAGCCGGCGAGCCCGGGCGGCTACGAGCCCGCCGCTCCCGCCCAGCCGGCGGCACCCGCCTCGCGCTGAGCCGAGGCCGGCGGCGGGGCATTGGACGTCGCCGATCTCCGGCGCCGCGTGAGCGGCGGCATTTTCATCGGGCTTTTTTCTCATGACCTTCACCGTCGCCATCATCGGCCGTCCCAATGTCGGCAAGTCGACGCTGTTCAACCGGCTCGTCGGCAAGCGGCTGGCGCTGGTCGACGACCGCCCCGGCGTCACGCGCGACCGCCGCGAGGGCGAGGCGCGGCTGGGTCATCTCGCCTTCCAGGTGGTCGACACGGCCGGCCTCGAGGAGGCAAAAGCCGAGACTCTTGAAGGCCGTATGCGCGCCCAGACGGAGGCGGCGATCGCGGATGCGGACGTGCTCCTGTTCGTGATCGATGCGCGTACCGGTCTGGTGCCGAGCGATCGCGCCTTCGCCGATCTGGTCCGCCGCTCGGGCAAGCACACCATCCTCGTTGCCAACAAGAGCGAGGGGCGGGGCGGCGAGGCGGGCTTCATGGAGGCTTATTCGCTGGGGCTCGGCGAGCCCGTTCCCATCTCCGCCGAGCATGGCGAGGGCATGAGCGACCTGTTCCGTGCGCTGCGTGATTGCTTCCCGGACGATGCCTCCGACGCCGTGGATGATCAGGCCGATGAGGTGGATGATCAGAACGATCAGGCCGATGAGAGCGGCGGCGCCGGCCGTCGTATCCGGGTCGCCGTGCTCGGCCGCCCGAACGCCGGCAAGTCGACCCTGATCAACGCGCTGCTCGGCGAGGACCGCCTGCTGACCGGGCCCGAGGCCGGCATCACCCGCGACTCGATCGCGGTCGATGTCGAGCGGGCAGGGGTGAGCCTCAAGGTGTTCGACACCGCGGGCATGCGGAAGCGCGCCCGGGTCGACGACAAGCTGGAGAAGCTCTCCGTCGCCGACGGGCTGCGCGCCGCCCGCTTCGCCGAGGTGGTCGTCGTCCTCATGGACGCCACCCACCCCTTCGAGGAGCAGGACCTGCGCATCGCCGACCTCGTGGTGCGCGAGGGGCGGGCGCTGGTGCTGGCGATCTCGAAGTCGGACCTCGTCAAGGGCGAGGCCGGCTTCCTCACCCGCATGCGCGAGGAGGCCGACCACTGGCTGCCGCAGGCCAAGGGCATGCCGGTCGTGCTGGTCTCCGGCCTCACCGGCGCCGGCCTCGACCGGCTGGCGCAGGCGGTGGCCTCGGCGCACGAGGTGTGGAACCGGCGCGTGGCCACCAACCCGCTCAACCGCTGGCTCAGCGAGGCCACCGGCGAGCACCCGCCACCGGCGGTCTCGGGCCGCCGTATCAAGCTGCGCTACATCACCCAGCCGAAGAGCCGCCCGCCGAGCTTCGTGCTGTTCTGCTCCCGCGCCGACGCCATCCCCGAGAGCTATCTGCGCTACCTCACCAACGGCCTGCGCGCGACCTTCGACCTGCCCGGCGTCCCGATCCGCATCACGCTGCGCGAGAAGGACAATCCCTACGCCGAGAAGGACTGAGCGGCGCGGCAGGCGTGGCATCCGCGCACGGCCGGGCTCCATCAGGGCCATCGCCCGCGGCGCGCCTGCCGGAGGCGCCCGCCACCCTATGATGCCCGCCGCCCTGCGATGTCGCCCGCGGTGGGCAGGGACGAGCACCGCCTAGGAGGCGGTCGGCTCCAGCCACTTGCTCATGGCCACGCGGGGCGCCACCTCGAAGCCGAGGCGTTCGTAGAAGGCGACGACGCCGGTGTTGGTCGCGCGCACCAGCAGGTGCGCCTTCGGGACACCGCGCTCGCTCAGCCACCGCTCGGCGGCCGCGATCATCCGCCGCCCGATGCCGGCGCCGCGCCTGTCGGGGGCGACGGCGACGTAGTAGAGCCAGCCGCGGTGCCCGTCATGGCCCACCATCACGCTGCCGACGACGCGGGCCGCGTCCACGCCGAGCAGGATGTCGGATCCGGCGCCGGCGCGGGCGAAGCGGAAATCCGCCGCGGGGTCGTTGTAGGGCGCGACGAGGTCGCAGGCCCGCCACAGAGCGACGACGGCGGATTCGTCCTCCGGCGCGGCGGCCCGGATGGTCAGCGGCATGGTCGCTCCGGGTTGAGGGTGAGCGCCCCGGCGGCCCTCAGGCCGTGTACCAGTCGACGATGTCGAGCACGGCGAGATAGCCGCAGGCGAGCGGGCAGGTGACGAGGAAGACCAACGGCCAGGCGTTGGCGCCGTCGAGCGAATAGGCCAGCAGGGCGTAGCTGCTCGCCGCCGCGATGAGGGCGAAGGGGATCAGCGCCGCCGCCTGGCACGCGCCGCGATACAGGCTGAACGCCCGCGACTGCAGATAGAGATAACCGGGCACGGTGAGGATCACCAGAAGTCCGGGCAACAGGTTCATCGCCCGGCTCCCGGAACGACCCACTCAATATGGTAAATGATAGGTTAACAGCCGCCCCGTTGTGAACTCGAAAATCTTGCCCGTCTCCTCGAAATCCGGCCGGCAGAGCGCGAGGATGGCCTGCGCCACCTGCTCGGGCGCCGGCAGCGTCTCCGGATCCTCGCCGGGGAAGGCCTTGGCGCGCATGCGCGTGCGGGTGGGGCCCGGGCTGAACAGGTTCACCTTGAGGTTCGAGAGATTGGCGCTCTCCGCCGCCCAGGTGCGCGCGAGCGCCTCGAGCCCCGACTTGGTGACGGCATAGGCGCCCCAATAGGCCCGCGCCTTGTGCGCCGCGCCGGAGGTGACCAGCACCGCGCGCCCGGCGGTGGAGAGCCGCAGCAGCGGATCGAAGGAGCGCACGAAACGCCAGTTGGCGGTGAGGTTCACCGCTACCGCGTCGTCCCACTCCTTCGGCTCGACCTGGGCGAGGGGAGTCATCGGGCCGAGCACGCCAGCATTGCCGACGAAGATGTCGAGCCGCCCGAAGCGCTCGTACAGCGCGCCGCCGAGCCGGTCGATGCCGGCGAAATCCTTGAGATCGAGCGGCACCAGCGTGGCGCTGGAGCCGGCGGTATTGATGGCGTCGTCGAGTTCCTCCAGCGCGCCGGAGGTGCGGCCGACCGCGACGATATGGGCGCCCGCCGCGGCGAGGGCGAGGGCGGTCGCCTGGCCGATGCCGCGCGTGGCGCCGGTGACGAGGGCGATGCGGCCGTCGAGCGGCCGCGCGGCGGTGGGATCGGTCATCCGGCGTTCCTCGGGAGTTGTCAGGTGTCGTCGGTCAGAACCACGGAGGGCGCCGACCGCCGGGCCGGTCCGTGATAGACGGCCTCGATGTTGTTGCCTTCCGGGTCGAGCACGAAGGCGGCGTAATAGCCGGGATGGTACTCGCGCAGGCCCGGCGCGCCATGGTCGCGCCCGCCCGCCGCCAGCGCCGCCGCATAAAAGCGCTGCACCATCGCCGCGTCAGCCGCCTGGAAGGCGATATGGGCGCGGCCGGTGGTCGGTTCGCCGGTGCTGACAAAGAGTTCGTCGCAGAAGAAATAGCCCTCGCCGTCGACCAGCGGCACGCCGAGCACCTCCAGCACCGCGCCGTAGAAGCGCCGGCAGGCGTCGAGGTCGGCGACCACCAGCTGGATGTGGTCGATCAGCCGGCCGCGATGCCATTCGTTCAGTTCGACCACGCCGCGACCTCCTTGGTGCTTGAACCGGTCATCCGGAATGTCGTCGTCCCGGATGGCCGCGGGCCGGTCCGGGATCGCGGGAAGCGGGTCACCGTCGAGCCATCCCGGCTCCAAGCGTCGCTCCGGCCGGGATGACGGCGTATTCTCGGGTTTCCGCCCGCCTCAGCTCGCCTC
Organism: Ancylobacter terrae; assembly: GCF_045108345.1. Classification (NCBI taxonomy): domain Bacteria; kingdom Pseudomonadati; phylum Pseudomonadota; class Alphaproteobacteria; order Hyphomicrobiales; family Xanthobacteraceae; genus Ancylobacter; species Ancylobacter terrae. The sequence continues at coordinate 2,013,961 of NZ_JBJGXH010000001.1, read as the reverse complement.
GGCCAGCAGCGAGAGCTGGCGCGGGGCGACCTTGTCGTGGAGATCGGTGAGCGGGGTCGGGTATTCGCCGGTGAAGCAGTGGTCGGTGAACTGCGGGCGCAGCGCGTCGCGGCCCTCATAGCCCATGGCGCGGTAGACGCCGTCGATGGACAGGAAGGCGAGGCTGTCGGCGCCGATATAGCGGCGCATGCCCTCCACATCGAGCGAGGCGGCGAGCAGCTTGTCGCGGTCGGGCGTATCGATGCCGTAGAAGTCGGGGTGGGTGATGGGCGGCGAGGAGATGCGGAAATGCACCTCGCGCGCGCCCGCCTCGCGCATCATGCGCACGATCTTCACCGAGGTGGTGCCGCGCACGAGGCTGTCGTCGAGCAGCACGATCGATTTGCCCTCGACCACCGAACGGTTCGCCGAGTGTTTCATCCGCACGCCCTGGTCGCGCACCGACTGGGTCGGCTGGATGAAGGTGCGCCCGACATAGTGGTTGCGGATGATGCCGAGTTCGTAGGGGATGCCGGCGGCCTGCGCATAGCCGATGGCGGCGGGCACGCCGGAATCGGGCACCGGCACCACCACCTCGGCATTAGCAGGGGATTCGGCGGCGAGCTGCATGCCGAGCTTCTTGCGCACCTGGTAGACGCTGCGGCCGCCGACGATGGAGTCGGGACGGGCGAAATAGATGTATTCGAAGATGTCCGGGCGCGGGTCGACGATCGGGAAGGGGCGCAGCGTCTCGACCTTGTCGGAGGAGAACACGATGACTTCGCCGGGCTCGACGTCCCGCACGTAGCGCGCACCGATTATGTCGAGGGCGCAGGTCTCCGAGGTCAGGATCGGGTGGCCGTCGAGCTCGCCGAGCACCAGCGGGCGGATGCCGAGCGGGTCGCGCGCGCCCACCAGCTTCTTGTTGGTGAGGCCGACAAAGGCATAGGCGCCCTCGAGCTGGCGCAGCGCCTCGATGAAGCGCTCGATGAAGCGGTTCTTCTTGGAGCGGGCGACGAGGTGCAGCACCACCTCGGTGTCCGAGGTCGACTGGCAGATGGCGCCCTCGCGCACGATCTGCCGGCGCAGCGTCAGCCCGTTGGTGAGGTTGCCGTTATGGGCGATGGCGAAGCCGCCGCCGTCGAGCTCGGCGAAGAGCGGCTGGACGTTGCGCAGGATGGTCTCGCCCGTCGTCGAGTAGCGCACATGGCCGACCGCGATCGGGCCGGGGAGGCGTTTGATCGCCTCGCCATCGGAAAAAGCGTCGCCGACAAGGCCGAGACGGCGTTCCGAATGGAACCGGCGCCCGTCATAGGTGACGATTCCGGCCGCTTCCTGGCCGCGATGCTGCAGGGCGTGCAGGCCGAGCGCGGTGATCGCGGCGGCGTCGGGATGACCGACGATGCCGAACACGCCGCATTCCTCGCGCAGGCGATCGGCATTGGGATCGAACAGGTCGTCCATCGCGCCCGCATCGGTCACGTTCATCAGACAGTCTCCGGTCCTGTACCGTGCGGGCTGACAGGCGCCATGCGCCGCTCGCACCCCTAACGATTGCCGGAGCACCCCGGCGGTCTACTGCGCCGGCGCCGTCGGGCGCGCCGGTGCGGTGGGCTCCGGCGGGGGCTCGGTCGGCTCGGCATCCGTGTCCTTCGGCCCGCGGATTTCGCGGATCAGCTTCTCCGGATCGTCCGGCAGGATTGAGATGAGCCAGTCACCCGCATTTTGCAAGACGACCCGGGAGCGCGCGTCCTTGATCCAGGCCGGCTGGCCCTGCTCGTTCTGGGCGAGCCAGTTGAAGAACAGGAAGGCCACCACCACTATAAGGAATCCGCGCGCCAGCCCGAACAGGAAGCCGAGCGTGCGGTCGAGCGCGCCGATGCGGCTGTCGAGGATGGCGTCGGAGATCCGCACGGTGATGATCGAGACGATCAGCAGCGTCAGCAGGAACACGCCGCCGACCGCCGCCGCCATCGCGAAGGTGTCCTGCGAGATGTACTGCTTGGCGAGGGGCAGGGCGTGCGGATAGCCCCAGAGCGTGACGCCGGCGGCGATCACCCAGGAGGCGATCGCGAAGACCTCGCGCATCAGCCCGCGCACCATGGCGAGCATCCCCGAGATCAGCATCACTGCGAGAAGGATGATGTCGAGCAGTGTCACGCGGGGCGCACCATGGCTGGAAACAGAACCCGCGGGCCGACGACGGGAATCGCCGTGCGGCCGCGGGTGATGGGCTGCGCGGGACGTATACCGCGCCGCGTGCGCCGCGTCATCCGTCTTCTGACGCGGCCTGTGGAACGCCTTGATTCCGCGCGCGCCTCGGCGCCCGGGCGACGATGTCGGCGACGAGATCGGCCAGCGTCGTCACCGCGTCGACGGCGATGCCGGGCTCGCCGGACGCGCTCCCCGTGCCGCTGCGGGCGGAGGGGATGACGGCGCGGGTGAAGCCGAGCTTCGCCGCCTCCTTCAGCCGCGCCGCCTCGTGCGCGACCGGGCGCACCGCGCCGGTGAGGCTGATCTCGCCGAAATGCACGCTCTCGGGCGAGAGCACCGCTCCGCTCAGCGAGGACACCAGCGCCGCCGCCACCGCAAGGTCCGCCGCCGGCTCGGCGATGCGGAAGCCGCCGGCCACCGCCAGATGCACGTCGTGGCCGCCGAGCTTGATGCCGCAGCGCGCCTCCAGCACCGCGAGCACCATGGAGAGGCGGCTCGGGTCCCAGCCGACCACGGCGCGGCGCGGCGTGCCGAGCGAGGAGGGCACCACCAGCGCCTGGATCTCGACCAGCACCGGGCGCGTGCCCTCCATGCCGCCATGCACCGCCGTGCCCGGCGCATGGCCCTCGCGGTTCGACAGGAACAGCTTCGAGGGATTGTCGACCTCGGCGAGGCCGAGCCCGGTCATCTCGAACACGCCGATCTCGTCGGTCGGCCCGAAGCGGTTCTTCTGGGCGCGCAGGATGCGGAACTGGTGGGCGCCATCGCCCTCGAAGGAGAGCACGGCGTCGACCATGTGCTCGACTACGCGCGGGCCGGCGATCTGCCCGTCCTTGGTGACATGGCCGACCAGCACGATCGCCGCGCCCGCCTGCTTGGCGTAGCGGATCAGCACCTGCGCCGAGGAGCGCACCTGCGTCACCGTGCCGGGCGCGGATTCCGCTGTGTCGGTCCACATCGTCTGGATCGAATCGATCACCACCAAAGCGGGCGGGCGCCCCGCCGAGAGCGTGGCGACGATGTCCTCGACATTGGTCTCGGCGGCGAGCTGCACCGGGGCGGGGGACAGGCCGAGCCGCTCGGCCCGCAGGCGCACCTGCGCCGAGGCTTCCTCGCCCGAGACATAGACGACGCGATGGCCGGCACTGGCCAGCGCGGCGGAGGCCTGGATCAGCAGGGTCGACTTGCCGATGCCGGGATCGCCGCCGATCAGCAGCACCGAGCCGGGCACGAGGCCGCCGCCGGTGACGCGGTCGAACTCGCCGATGCCGATCCGCGTGCGCGGCGCATCGAGCGTGGTGCCCGACAGCCCCTCCAGCGGGAACACCCGGCCCTTGCGGCCGCCGCGCTGGGTGGCGGGGAGGGCGGTGGCGACCTCCTCCTCGGAAATGCTGTTCCAGGCGCCGCAGGAATCGCACTTGCCCTGCCAGCGCACATGCACCGCGCCGCAGGCCTGGCAGATGAAGGCGGTCGAGCGCTTGGCCACGCGTGCTCCGGGCTCAGTCGATCCAGCGGCGATAATAGCGCCGGCCGAGCGAGGTCAGCACCTCATAGCCGATGGTCTCGGCATGGGGGGCGAGATCCTCGATGGTCAGACCCTCGCCGAGCAGGGTGACGAAGTCGCCGCGCCTGGCCGCATCGGGCGGCAGGTCGGTGACGTCGATGGCGATCAGGTCCATCGAGATGCGGCCCATCAGCGGGCAGCGCCGCCCTGCGACGATCGCCTCCGCGCCGGGGCGCAGATCATAGGAGCCGGCGAGGCGGGGAATGCCGTCGGCATAGCCGCCCGAGACGATGGCGACGCGGCTCGCGCGCCGGGCGGTCGCGGCGGCGCCGTAGCCGACCGTCTCGCCCTCCTGCACGTCACGCAGCTGCACGATCCGGAGGTCGAGCCGCACCACCGGCCGCAGCGGCGGCATGCCGAGCCGCGCCCGCCCGCCATAGACGGCGATGCCCGGCCGCACGAGATCGAAATGGCTCTCCTTCAGCCCCACCGTGCCCGCGGAATTGGCGAGCGAGGCCGGCACGCCCGGAAACAGCTTCGCGATGGCGTGGAAATCCTCGACCTGCCGGGCGGTCAGCGGGTGGCCCGGCTCGTCGGCGCAGGCGAGATGGCTCATCAGCAGGGCGATGTCGAAGGCGAGCTCGTCGCGCCGGTCCGCCATGCCGATGGCGCAGGCGGGCGAGACCCCGAGCCGGTTCATGCCGGTGTCGACATGCAGCGCGGCGGGCAGCCGCTGGCCGATGCGGGCGCAGAAATCGCCCCAGCCGTCGACCTCCTCCGGGCTGCCCAGAACCGGCCGCAGGCCGAGCTCGAGATAGACGGACTCGGTGTGCGGGAAGAGCCCGTTGAGGACATAGACGGTCGCGTCCGGCAGGGCGGCGCGCAGACGGCGCGCCTCACCCAGCAGCGCGACGAAGAAGGTGCGGGCGCCGGCGTTCCACAGCGCCTGCGCCGAGGCCTCCAGCCCGGTGCCGTAGGCATCGCCCTTCACCACCGCCGCGCATTCGGCGGGGGCGGCGAGCGCGGCGAGATCGCGGAAATTGGCGGCCAGTGCGCCAAGATCGATGGTCAGATGCCCGCCGGCTTCCTCTGCCCGCGGCAGCTCGTCGTTCTGCACGATCAATCACCCGTACGTGCCGGCAGATGGTCTTCCCGGGCCAGCGAGGAGAAGCGGGTATATTGCGGCTCGAAGGCCACCTTCACCGTTCCCGTCGGCCCGTGACGCTGCTTGCCGATGATCACTTCAGCGGTGTTCTGAACCGATTTCAGATCCGCATCCCACTTGAACCACTCTTCGGTGCCTTCCTTGGGCTCCTTGCCCTTCAGATAATACTCCTCGCGGAAGACGAACATCACGACGTCGGCATCCTGCTCGATCGAGCCGGATTCGCGAAGGTCGGACAATTGCGGACGCTTGTCGTCGCGGCTCTCGACCTGTCGCGAGAGCTGGGACAGCGCCATGATCGGCACGCCGAGCTCCTTGGCCAGCGCCTTCAGGCCGGTGGTGATCTCGGTGATTTCCTGCACGCGCCCCTGCGACGAGCTCTTCGAGGAGCCGGTGAGGAGCTGGAGATAGTCCACCACCATGAAGTCGAGGCCGCGCTGGCGCTTCAGCCGCCGGGCGCGGGCGCGCAGCTGGGCGATGGAGATGCCGCCGGTGTCGTCGATATAGAGCGGGATGGTCTGCATCATCTGCGCCATGCCCGCGAGCTTGTCGAAATCGGCCTCCGAGATGTCGCCGCGGCGGATCTTGTAGGAGGGCACCTCGGCCTGCTCGGCGAGGATACGGGTGGCGAGCTGCTCGGCCGACATTTCCAGCGAGAAGAAGCCGCAGATGCCGCCCTCGAGCGCGCGCACCGAGCCGTCCGGCAGGGTCTCGCCGCGATAGGCAGCGGCGACGTTGAAGGCGATGTTGGTGGCGAGCGCGGTCTTGCCCATGCCCGGGCGGCCGGCGAGGATGATCAGGTCGGAGGGCTGCAGCCCGCCCATCATGTGGTCGAGGTCGTCGAGGCCGCAGGCGAGGCCCGACAGGTGGCCCTCGCGCTGGAAGGCCCGGCTCGCCATGTCGACGGCTTCTTTCAGCGCGTCGGTGAAGCGCAGGAAGCCGCCATCGTAGCGCCCGGTCTCGGCCAGCTCGTAGAGCCGCTTCTCGGCCTCCTCGATCTGGTCCTGCGGGGTGGCGTCGATCGCCGCGTCGAAGGCCTCGTTGACGATCTCCTCGCCGATGGCGATCAGGTCGCGGCGCACCGAGAGGTCGTAGATGGTGCGCCCGTAATCCTCGGCGTTGATGATCGTCGTCGCCTCCGCCGCGAGGCGGGCGAGATATTGCGGGCCGGTCAGCCCGGCGATGTCGAGGTCGCCCGGCAGGAAGGTCTTCAGCGTGACCGGGGTCGCCACCTTGCCGGCGCGGATCAGCGCGCTGGCGGTCTCGTAGATCTTCAGGTGGATCGGCTCGAAGAAATGGCGCGGCTCGAGGAAGTCCGACACCCGGTAGAACGCCTCGTTGTTGACGAGGATGGCGCCCAGCAGCGCCTGCTCGGCCTCCACATTGTGGGGCGCGGTGCGGTAGGCGGGCTCGGCGGCGGCCACCGGGCGGGAAGGGGAATCGAGCATCGGGCTTCCGTTTGCGATCGGTCGGCAACAGCTAGCGCCGAGGGGGGCGCCGAGTCCGTCTGATTCGGCAGCCGTGCATTTTTGTCCTGTGGACGGGCTGTGGACAGCGAAATCGCGCTTGACCGTGCGAAGCGGGAATCCGCCCGCCGCCGGCTCACTCCCCCGCGAGTCTCAGCCCCGGCCGGGTGTGGGACTCGGTGGCGCGCAGGCGGGCCTCGGCGGCGGCGATGTAGTCGCGCGTCATCGGCACCACGCCCTCGGAGCGGGCGAGCTGGATCTGGAACACCATCATCCCCTGGTGGCGGAACGCCATCTCCGAGGCGGCGAGGTAGAATTCCCACATCCGCACGAAGCAGGCGTCGTAGAGCCGCTCGGCCTCCTCGCGATGGGCGAGGAAACGCGCCCGCCACGCCTTCAACGTCTCGGCATAATGTAGCCTGAGGATCTCGATGTCGGTGACGAGAAGCCCCGCCTTCTCGATCGCCGGCAGCACCTCCGACAGCGCCGGGATGTAGCCGCCCGGGAAGATGTACTTCGCGATCCACGGATTGGTGATGCCCGGCCCCTCCGAGCGGCCGATGGAATGGACGAGCGCGACCCCTTCCGGCGCCAGCAGCTCGGCGATGCGGCGGAAATAGGTCTCGTAATGGCCGATGCCGACATGCTCGAACATGCCGACCGAGACGACGCGGTCGAACGGCCCTTGCGTGTCGCGGTAGTCCTCCAGCCGGAACACCGCCCGGCCGGCGAGCCCGCGCTCCTCCGCCCGGCGGCGGGCGACGCCGAGCTGCTCCTGCGACAGCGTCACGCCGGTGACGCGCGCCTGCGCCTGCTCGGCGAGGTAGAGCCCGAGCCCGCCCCAGCCCGCGCCGATGTCGAGCACGGACAGGTCCGGCCGCTCCAGCCGCAGCTTGGCGGCGACATGGCGCTTCTTGGCGAGCTGGGCATCGTCGAGGCACTGGTCCGGGCGCTCGAAATAGGCGCAGGAATATTGCCGGTCGGCGTCGAGGAAGAGCGAATAGAACCGCCCGTCGAGATCGTAGTGGTGGGCGACGTTGCGCTGCGCGCGGCCCGGCGGGTTGAACTGGGCCCGGCGGCGGTGGAGATAGCGCAGGCGGGTGAGCAGCCGCGCGCCCGGGCCGGGCGGATCGAGCCCGACCTGCGACATCAGCATCGCCAGCAGCGCCGCGATGTCGCCGGCCTCAAGTACGAAGCCCTGTTCGGTGAAGGCCTCGCCCAGCTTCAGCTCGGGATCGAGCGCGACCGCCCGCTGCCAGTCCCGCGTGGTGAAGCGCATCCGCACCGGCGGGCCGGACCGGTCACCGAGCCGGATGCGGCGGCCGGAAGCCAGATCGAGGGTCAGGTCGCCGCGGCGTACGATCCGCGACAGCACGCGCGCAAGCAACCGCTCCATCGGCCGCCTCCACCGTTGCGGCCGCCTCGCCCCGGCGCGGCCGAGCCCAAGTCAAGGGCACATCTGTTCACTGATGAAAAACATTGCAACACAGACGAAAACCGATCGCAAGGCGGGACACGGCCCCGAAAACGCCGAACGGGCCCGACCGTTGCCGGTCGAGCCCGTCCGTTTGATGGATGACGTTAGGTAAATACGATCAGGCTTCGTCGGTGGCCTCGGCCTCGACTTCGGCGGCCTCGTCCTCGTCCTCGTCGTCATAGGCGTCGCGGGCCAGCGAGAGATCCTCGCCGCGGCTCTGGCGGGCGGCTTCCTCGGCGCTGCGGGCGACGTTCGCCTTGATCGAGACCTCGACTTCCGGGTGCAGGCTGACCGGCACGGCGTGGACGCCGATGGTCTTGATCGGGTGGTTGAGCACGATCTGCGCGCGCGAGACCGAGAAGCCGGCGGCGGTGAGCGCGTCGGCGAGGTCGCGGGTCGACACCGAGCCGTAGAGCTGGCCGGTCTCGCCGGCCTGGCGGACCAGCACGACCTCGGTGCCGTTGAGCTTCTCGCCGACGGCGGCGGCCTCGGTCTTCAGTTCGAGGTTGCGGGCCTCGAGCTGGGCCTTCATCGACTGGAACTTGGTCTTGTTGTCCTTGGTGGCGCGCAGCGCCTTGCCGGCCGGCAGCAGGAAATTGCGGGCAAAGCCGTCCTTCACGCGGACGACTTCGCCCATCTGGCCGAGCTTGGCGACGCGTTCGAGCAGGATCACTTCCATTGTGGTTCTCCGTGTCGTGTCAGTGTGTTCAACAGGTTTTCAGCGGTCGTTTGCGGCGGGGGGACCCGAACCGCGATTGGAAAAGCGCGCGCGCAGCCCGAAGGCCGTCTCGACGAAGCCGAGGACCGCGACGAGGGCGAACGGCCAGACCAGGATCAGGCAGGCCAGCCACACCGTGGCGATGACCAGCGCCCGCCCGCCGGCGCCGCGGGTGATGGCGTGGATGGTGGCGAGGCCGACCAGCGCGAAGGCCATGGCCAGCGTCGCGGTCAGCAGCGTGCCGACCAGCCCGAGCAGCCCCGAGGTGCCCAGCGCGACACCGAGCGAGCCGAGGAAGACGAGGCCCGCCTCGCGCGGCAGGCTGGCGGCGGCGAGATCGGGCCAGGGCCGCATCAGCCGGCCCGAGGTGCGCACGATGCGACCCGCCAGCCAGAGATTGCCGATCTGGGTGAGCATGGTCAGTGCCGCCGCGGTCGGCGGCATGATGGTGACCAGCAGGTCGACGAAGCGGCCGGCATCGCCCTGAAGTTCGCCCGTCCGGGCCTGGAGCTCGGCCTCGAACAGGGTGCGCAGCGCCGCCTTGTAGGTGTCGATGTCACCGGCGACGAGCGGCACCAGCGCGAGCACGGTGAGGGTGCCGGCGATCGCGGCGGCGAGCACGATGCGCCCGACCGGAAACCATTCGAGCGCGCCGTCGTTCGGCGCCGCCCGCGCCATCAGCGCCAGGAAGGAGAGCACATAGGCCGGCCCGCCCACGCCGGCGGCATAGGCGACGAGAAGCTCGTGGCCGAAAAAGCTGCCGATGGCGATGGTGCCGGCGCCGGCCGCGATCAAGGCGGCACGGTGCGACCAGCCGAGCCCGACGATGAGCACGGGCAGGGGGGCGAGGTAGAACAGCGGAACCGACAGCGCGCTGCCCGTCGCCACGGCAGCGACGAGAAGGGCGGAAGCCGCGCCGGCTCCCAGCGCTATGAGGATCGTCGTCAGCATCGACCAGCTGTCCCGCCGTCGCGGTTAGGGGCGGATCAGGTCCGCTCCAGCAGAGGCTTGCGGGAGGATCCCGCCGGCCCGTCGGAAAGAGCTGCGCCCGGCACGCGGCCGGGCGCGGCATTCAGAAGGTCGCGACCCGCCTCAGCGGATCACGAAGGGCAGCAGGCCGAGGAAGCGGGCGCGCTTGATGGCCGCGGCCAGCTCGCGCTGCTTCTTGGCCGACACCGCGGTGATGCGGCTCGGCACGATCTTGCCGCGCTCCGAGATGTAGCGCTGCAGCAGCCGCACGTCCTTGTAGTCGATCTTCGGGGCGTTGGCGCCGGAGAACGGGCAGGTCTTGCGACGACGGAAGAAGGGGCGACGGGCGCCGGACGAGGCGCCGCCGGAAGAGGTACCACCGAATGCCATCACACCGCCTCCGCGCTGGAATCGTCGCTGCTGGTCTCACGGTCGCGGCGCGGCGGACGGTCGTCGCGATCGCGACCCCCGCCGAAGCCACGGCCGCCGCCGCCACCGAAGCCGCGGTCGCCGCCGAAGCCGCGATCACCGAAGCCGCGCTCGCCGCGATCGTCGCGGTCGCGCTTCTGCAGCATCACGGACGGGCCTTCCTCGAGCTCGTCGACGCGGATGGTGAGGACGCGCAGCACATCCTCGTCGATGCGCTGCTGGCGCTCGAGCTCGGCCACCGCCGCCGGGGGGGCGTCGAGGTTGAGCAGCGAGAAATGCGCCTTGCGGTTCTTGCGGATGCGGTAGGTGAGCGTCTTCACGCCCCAGTATTCGGCCTTGGCGACGGTGCCGCCATTGGCTTCGATCACGCCCTTGAAGCGGGCGGTCAGTTCCTCGACCTGCTGCGCCGTAATATCCTGGCGCGCGAGGAACACGTGCTCGTAGAGAGCCATGTCTCGTGCCTTCCTTTTGGTTCCGCACTATTGCGGCCGCCGTCCCGGCGCCGAGCCCTTCGAGCCTCGGAAGGCTCGAACAATCTCGAAGGCGGGGACACGGGACGACGGATCCGCCAGGATCCTGCCATGCGCACGGCACGACCGTCCGTTCAGCCCCCGGCCGGGACCGACAGTGCGCGCGCTTATACTGAAAATGCGCGGGAATGCAAGGCAGGACGCCGATGCGGGGCCGGCGCGCTTGACACGGGCCGCGGGGAAGTGTTCCTCCCCGGACCCGATCGTCAGGGTTCCTTAACCAACGCCGCGAGCGAGGCCGAATGACCACCGCCTTCATCTTCCCCGGGCAGGGTAGCCAGGCCGTCGGCATGGGCAAGTCGCTCGCCGAGAATTTCGCGCCCGCGCGCGCCGTGTTCGACGAGGTGGACGCGGCGCTCGGCGAGAAGCTCTCCGCCATCATGTGGGACGGCCCGATCGAGACGCTGACGCTGACCGCCAACGCCCAGCCGGCGCTGATGGCCGCCTCGCTCGCGGCGATCCGCGTGCTGGAGGCCGAGGCCGGGCTCGATCTGTCCCGCGACGCCGCTTTCGTCGCCGGCCATTCGCTCGGCGAATATTCCGCGCTCGCCGCCGCCGGCAGCTTCTCCATCGCCGACGCCGCCCGCCTGCTGCGCCTGCGCGGCATCGCCATGCAGGCGGCCGTGCCGGTGGGCGCGGGCGCCATGGCCGCCATTCTCGGGCTCGACTACGACAAGGTGAGCGCGGTCGCCGCCGAGGCGGCCGGCGCGGGCGTGTGCGACATCGCCAACGACAACGCCCCCGGCCAGGTGGTGGTCTCGGGCGACGCCGACGCGATCGGCCGCGCCGTCGAGATCGCCAAGCGCGAGGGCGCCTCGCGCGCGATCCTGCTCCCGGTGTCCGCCCCCTTCCATTGCCGCCTGATCCAGTCTGCCGCCGACGCGATGCAGGCGGCGCTGGCCGGCGTCACGGTGAACGCGCCGGTGGTGCCGGTCGTCGCCAACGTCACCGCCGCGCCGGTGACCGCACCCGACGAGATCCGCGCCCTGCTGGTACGCCAGGTCACAGGCACGGTGCGCTGGCGCGAATCGGTGAGCTACATGGCGGGCGCGGGTGTCACCCGCCTCGTCGAGGTCGGCGCCGGCAAGGTGCTGGCCGGTCTCGCCAAGCGCATCGCCCGCGAGCTGGCGGTGGCCAATGTCGGCGGGGCCGAGGATATCGCCGCCTTCGCCGCCGCCCGCAGCGCCGCCTGAAGCAACAGGAGTTCCCATGTTCGACCTCACCGGCAAGACGGCCCTGGTCACCGGCGCGACCGGCGGCATCGGCGGCGCCATCGCGCGGGCCTTCCACGCGCAGGGCGCCAATGTCGCGCTCTCCGGCACCCGCCGCGACGTGCTGGAGGCGATGGCCGCCGAGCTCGGCGAGCGCGCCCATGTGCTGCCGTGCAATCTCGGCTCCACCGAGGAGGTCGAGCAGCTGGTGCCGCAGGCCGAGGAAGCGCTCGGCCCGCTGGACATCCTCGTCAACAATGCCGGTGTCACCCGCGACGGCCTGTTCATCCGCCTGAAGGACGAGGACTGGGACACGGTCATCGCCATCAACCTCACCGCCGCCTTCCGGCTCTCCCGCGCGGCGGCGAAGTCGATGATGCGCCGGCGCACCGGCCGGATCATCGGCATCACCTCGATCGTCGGCGTCACCGGCAATGCCGGGCAGGGCAACTATGCCGCCGCCAAGGCCGGCATGATCGGCATGTCCAAGGCCCTGGCCAAGGAGGTCGCCGCCCGCGGCGTCACCGTGAACTGCATCGCGCCGGGCTTCATCGCGACGCCGATGACCGACGCGCTGCACGAGAAGCAGCGCGAGGCGATTCTCGGCCAGGTGCCGGCGGGGCGCCTCGGTACCTCCGAGGACATCGCCGCGGCGGCGGTCTATCTCGCCTCCGCCGAGGCCGCCTACGTCACCGGCCAGACGCTGCATGTGAACGGCGGCATGGCGATGATCTAGAAATTGCCAGTGTGTCGCCACCGGCGATCGAGAAGAACAAAGGGATCGACCCGCGAATTCGATCCATTTCCTTGAGTTGCTTCGCGAAAATCAAAGTATTACCGGCGCCCCCGGCGCCGGGCCCGGGCGCTGGTCTTGCCCGTGGAAGTATGGTAACGACCCGCTCGGCTCATGGGGCCCGAAACGCGATGCGCCGTCGGCGCGATCCGATCGGACCTGTGGATGGGGCAGGAAATGAGCCTTCCGTCGTGCCGGCAGGCATGATGGCATCGAACGAAACACAGACTTTAGCGAACCTCCTGAACGGACGAGGGTGGACCGATGAGCGATATTGCCGAGCGCGTGAAGAAGATCGTGGCCGAACATCTGGGCGTTGAGCCGGAGAAGGTCACGGAAGGGGCGAGCTTCATCGACGATCTCGGCGCGGACAGCCTCGACACGGTCGAGCTGGTGATGGCTTTCGAAGAGGCGTTCAACGTCGAGATCCCCGACGACGCCGCCGAGAGCATCCTGACCGTCGGCGATGCGATCAAGTTCCTCGAGAAGAACGCCGCGGCCTGAGGGCCGCGCCAGCGGCGGACCCGGCGGCGCCCTGATGCGCCGCCGCATCCGCCCGCGATGTGAAATGTGCTTCGGAGACATGGGATGAGGCGCGTCGTCGTCACCGGCCTCGGCATGGTGTCGCCGCTCGGATGCGGTGTCGAAATCACGTGGCAGCGCCTCCTGGCGGGCCAGAGCGGCGCCCGCCGCATCGAGCACTTCCAGGTCGACGATCTGCCCTGCCGCATCGCCTGCATGATTCCGCGCGGCGACGGTTCCGCCGGCAGCTTCAATCCGGACGACTGGATGGAGCCGAAGGAACAGCGCAAGGTCGACGACTTCATCATCTACGCCATGGCGGCGGCCACCCAGGCTCTGGACGATGCCGGCTGGCATCCGCAGAGCTATGAGGACCAGATCGCCTCCGGCGTGATGATCGGCTCCGGCATCGGCGGCCTGCAGGGTATCGCCGAGACCGCGCTGCTGCTGCAGGAACGCGGCCCCCGCCGCGTCTCGCCCTTCTTCATTCCCGGCCGGCTGATCAACCTCGCCGGCGGCTATGTCTCGATCGCCCACGGGCTGAAGGGCCCGAATCACGCCGTCGTCACCGCCTGCTCGACCGGTTCGCACGCCATCGGCGATGCGGCCCGCCTCGTCGCGCTCGGCGATGCCGACGTCATGGTCGCGGGCGGCACCGAATCGTCGGTGAGCCGCATCGGCATGGCCGGCTTCGCCGCCTGCCGCGCGCTCTCGACCTCCTATAACGACACGCCCGAGAAGGCCTCGCGCCCCTATGACAAGGACCGCGACGGCTTCGTGATGGGCGAGGGCGCCGGCGTCGTCGTGGTCGAGGAACTCGAGCACGCGCTCGCGCGCGGCGCCAAGATCTATGGCGAGATCGTCGGCTACGGCATGTCCGGCGACGCCTTCCACATCACCGCCCCCTCCGAGGACGGCGACGGCGCCTATCGCTGCATGTCGGCGGCGCTGAAGCGGGCGGGCATCACCGCCTCCGAGATCGACTACATCAACGCCCACGGCACCTCGACCATGGCGGACGAGATCGAGCTCGGCGCGGTGCAGCGCCTCGTCGGCAATGCCGCGGCGACCATCTCGATGTCCTCGACCAAGTCGGCCATCGGCCATCTGCTCGGCGCCGCCGGCGCGGTGGAGGCGATCTTCTCGCTGCTGGCGATCCGCGACCAGATCGCCCCGCCGACCATCAACCTCGACAACCCGTCCGTCGAGACGCCGATCGACCTCGTGCCGCACACCGCGCGCGAACGCAGCATCGACTATGCGCTGTCGAACTCGTTCGGCTTCGGCGGCACCAACGCCTCGCTGGTGTTCCAGCGCTACCGGAACTGATCCGATCGCGAAACCGGCCCGATCCGCGTGATGTGATGGGGCCGGCTTCCCTCTTTGGCCACATTTGCGGCTAGTCTGCCGGAGCGTTACGCCCCCGCGAGCGCCACGCGAGGCAGTCCATGACCGAGACCGAACCCGCTCCGAAATCGACCGCCTCCAAGCGCGCCGGCCATCCGCTGGTGGTCGCGGGCAGCGCCGTCTTCACCTTCCTGCTGGTCGCGATCATCTTCGGCGGTACCGCGCTGTGGGTGGGGCAGTCCCGCTTCGTCGCGCCGGGACCGCTGCCGCAGGACACCAACGTCGTCATTCCCGAGCAGACCGGGCTGCTCGAAATCGCCGACATCCTCGCCAACAAGGGGGTGATCAGCGACAAATGGGTGTTCATCGGCGGCGCGCTGGGCAGCCGCGCCACCGGCAAGCTGAAGGCCGGCGAGTACGCCTTCACGCGGGAAGCCTCGGCGCAGCAGGTGCTCGCCACCATCGTCTCGGGCAAGGTGGTCGAATACACCGTGACCATCCCCGAGGGCCTCACCAGCGACCAGATCGTGCAGCGTCTCGCCGAGGCGGACATCCTCACCGGCCTGGTGCGTCAGGTGCCGCGCGAGGGCACGCTGCTGCCCGAGACCTACAAGGTGACCCGCGGCACCTCGCGCGAGGATCTGCTGCGGCGCATGGCCCGCGAGCAGCAGCGCGTGCTGAAGGACATCTGGGCGAACAAGTCGCCCGACCTGCCGCTGAAATCACCGGATGAGCTGGTGATTCTCGCCTCCATCGTCGAGAAGGAGACCGGGCAGGCGGACGAGCGCGCCCGCGTCGCCGCGGTGTTCGTGAACCGGCTCAACAAGAAGATGAAGCTGCAGTCCGACCCGACGATCATCTACGGGATCGTGCGCGGCAAGGGCAAGCTGGACCGGCCGCTCACCCGTACCGACATCAACACGCCGACGCCCTTCAACACCTACGCCATCGAGGGCCTGCCGCCCGGCCCGATCGGCAATCCCGGCAAGGCCTCGCTGGAGGCGACCGCCAATCCCGCCACCTCCAAGGACGTCTATTTCGTCGCCGACGGCACTGGCGGCCATGTCTTCGCCGAGACGCTGGACCAGCACAACAAGAACGTCGCCCGCTGGCGCGAGATCGAGCGCACGCAGAAGGCCGCCGACCCCGCAGCCCCTGCGGCGCCGGCCGGCGGCACCGGCGCCTCCGGCGTGAACTGACGCCCGGTCGGGCTGTACCGCGCGGACGGCCGCTTATCGGCTTGAGCCCCTCAAGGGGGCTCGTTATGGTCCGCCCCGCCGGCCCGGGAGGCCCGCGGGAGGAATCGCGATGGCGTTCACCAGCATGACCGGATTTGCCCGCGCCAACGGCGTCGCGGGTGCCTGGAGCTGGGCCTGGGAGCTGAAATCGGTCAACGGCAAGGGGCTCGACATCCGGCTTCGCCTGCCGGTCGGCTGGGAGGGGCTGGAGATCGGCCTGCGCCAGTCCGCCGCCACCCGGCTGAACCGCGGCAACGTCACCGCCAACCTCACCATGAGCCGTGCCGGCGCGGCGGTCGCCGTCCGCGTCAACGGCGAGGTGCTGCGCGCGGCCTATGCGGCGGTCCGCTCGGTCGCCACCGAGATCGGCGCGCCCCCCGTCGCGCTCGATGCGCTGCTGGGCGTCAAGGGCGTGCTGGAGGTCACCGAGGCGGAGGAGACCGAGGCGGAGCGGCGCGTCGCCGAGGCAGCCGTGCTGGCGGGCTTCGAGGCCGCCCTGGAGAGCCTCGCGCAGATGCGCCGCAGCGAGGGCGCCGCGCTGGCGAAGGTGCTGGGCGGGCGGCTCGACGAGATCGAGCGCCTCGCGGGCGCCGCCGAGACCTCGCCGGCCCGCCGCCCCGAGGCGATCCGCGCCAAGCTCGCCGAGCAGATCCGCGCGCTCATCGATACCGGCGCGAATTTCGATCCCGACCGGCTGCACCAGGAGGCGATCCTGATCGCCGCCAAGGTCGACGTGCGCGAGGAACTCGACCGTCTCGCCGCCCATGTCGCGGCGGCCCGCGCGCTGATCGCGGAGGGCGGCGCGGTCGGCCGCAAGCTCGATTTCCTGTCGCAGGAATTCAACCGCGAGACCAACACGCTCTGCTCCAAGGCGAACGACGTCTCGCTAACCGCCATCGGCCTCGAGCTGAAGAGCGTGGTCGAGCAGTTCCGCGAGCAGGTCCAGAACATCGAGTGAGCCCTATGCCCGAGACCCACATCGCCCGCCGCGGGCTCATGCTGATCCTGTCCTCGCCCTCCGGGGCGGGCAAGTCGACGCTGGCCCGGCTGCTGCTGGAGCAGAACCCGGACATCTACCTCTCCGTCTCCGTCACCACGCGCGGGCGCCGGCCGAGCGAGGTGGAGGGCGTGCACTACCAGTTCCTGTCGAGCAAGGAGCGCTTCGAGCGCATGCGCGACGGCGGCGACCTGCTGGAATGGGCGGAGGTGCACGGCAATTTCTACGGCACCCCGCGCGAGCCGGTGGAAGCCGCCCTGCGCGCCGGCCGCGACGTGCTGTTCGACATCGACTACCAGGGCGCCGAGCAGCTCTATGCCCGCATGCGCGAGGACATCGTCGGCGTCTTCGTGCTGCCGCCCTCGGCGCATGAGCTGAAGACCCGGCTGGAACGCCGCGCCGAGGATGCCTCCGGCGTGATCGAGAAGCGGCTGAAGAACGCCCGCACCGAGATCGCGCACTGGGAGGACTATAATTACGTGCTGGTCAACGAGGACCTGAACAGCACCTTCGCCAACCTGCGCAACATCCTGCTCGCCGAGCGCCTGCGCCGCGAGCGCCAGCAGGGCCTGCCGGCGATCATTGCGCGGCTCGACGACGAGCTGGCCGAACTTACAAGGTAAGTTGGCATGTCATCTTCTCTCCCGTCCGAGCAAGATACTTTGGTAGGGTATTTTTGCCGACATTTGGTTGCTTTATGTATTGCTTTCCGCGCGCAAGATGGAGGGACTCCTAAGAGAAAATTTGCCGTGTATCCTGGATTAATTATCGAAATCGGCGGTAAAGTCCTTTTTCTCACTGCTGGGCATAGTTTGGAGCAAATCCGCAACGGAATAGAGGGGGAGATTTTATCTGAGTATAACGCGGTGTTGGCTGACACATTCGGAGATTCAGCCTCGTAAAAATTGCCTATACCATTTGCAATTGACATTAAGAGTTTCATTTATGTAAATAATGATCTTATGGATTTTGGTTTCATCGAATTGAGTTCGTATTATGTCAATTTATTAATTAAAAATGGCATCGTAGTATTAAAGGATGAAAATTGGGCGCATCAGGGCGGCATCGGTTTTGACAGATATGCTGTTCTAGGGCCGCCTGCTGAACTTATTGTAAAGAATGAGATTTCCACCAGCGAGTGGATTGTTTCAGTCGTTATGCTTCCGGTGGATGCCTTGAATGAAGAAGGCGGCAGAGTGGACAGTCCGTTTTTAGGGAAGCTTGCGCCTCATCCACTTGAGAGCATCAAGGGGATGAGTGGTGGGCCGATTTTTGGTTTCAAGAAATACGAAGACGGCTCAATGAAATATTGGATTGTTGCAATTCAAAGTAGTTGGATAAAGCACGAACAAACAATAAAAGGATATAAGATACCAATAATTGCAGAGTGTATTAATAATTATTTTTCCGCGTTATCTTGATTGCGCCGTACGCGCATCCGCTCCCACGCATTCGCCAGCGCCACGAAGCCCTCGACCGGGATTTCCTCCGCCCGGGCGGTCGGCTCGATGCCGGCGGCTTCCAGCAGCGCGCCGGCCTCGACGCCGAGGCTCTTCAGGCTCTGGCGCAGCATCTTGCGGCGCTGGCCGAAGGCGGCTTCGGTGACACGCTCCAGCGTGCGCCGGTCGCAGGGCAGGGGGCTTGCGCGCGGCACCAGATGCACCACCGAGGAGGTGACCTTGGGCGGGGGCACGAAGGCGGAGGGGGCGACGTCGAAGGCGATGCGGGCGCTGGCCCGCCAGCCGGCCAGCACGCCGAGCCGGCCATAGGCTTTCGAGCCGGGCGCGGCGACGATGCGCTCGGCGACCTCGCGCTGGAACATCAGCGTCAGGCTCTCATACCAGGGCGGCCAGGGCTCGGCGGTGAGCCAGCCGATCAGCAGCGGCGTCGCGATGTTGTAGGGCAGGTTGGCGACGATGCGCACCGGCCCGCCGCCCGCCAGCGCCGCCATGTCGACCGCCAACGCGTCACCTTCCACGATCTCCAGCCGGCCGGGATAGCGCGCCGCGATCTCGCCGAGCGAGGCGATGCAGCGCGAATCGCGCTCGATCGCCACCACGCGCCGGGCCCCGAGCGCCAGCAGCGCCCGCGTCAGCCCGCCCGGTCCGGGGCCGACCTCGACCACCGTGACGGCGGAAAGGTCGCCCGCCGTGCGCGCGATGCGCGCGGTGAGGTTGAGGTCGAGCAGGAAGTTCTGGCCGAGCGACTTGAGCGCGTTGAGGCCATGCGCGCGGATCACCTCGCGCAGCGGCGGCAGGTCGTCGATCGCGCTCATCGGGGCACCCTCATGCCGGCTCGAAGACGCGGTGATCGGCGAGGCGGCGGGCGAGCCGCAGCGCCTCGATGAGGCTGGAGGGATCGGCGCGGCCGGTGCCGGCGATGTCGAACGCCGTGCCGTGGTCGGGCGAGGTGCGGATGAAGGGCAGGCCGAGGGTGACGTTCACCGCGCGGTCGAAGGCCAGCGCCTTCACCGGCCCCAGCACCTGGTCATGATAGGCGCCGATGGCGACGTCATAGGTCGCGCGCGCGGCGGCGTGGAACATGGTGTCGGCGGGGATCGGGCCGCGCGCGTCGATGCCCTCGCGCCGCAGCGCTGCGACGGCGGGGCGGATCACCGCCTCGTCCTCCTGGCCGATGGCGCCGCCCTCGCCGGCATGCGGGTTGAGCCCGCAGAAGGCGAGGCGGGGCCGCGCGACGCCGAAGCGCGTGGAAAGGTCATGAGCGGTGATGCGCCCGGTGTCGACGAGGAGATCGTAGGTCAGGCGCTGGGGGACCTCGCTGATCGGGATGTGGATCGTCGCCGGCACCACGGCGAGCTCGGGCGACCACAGCAGCATCACCGCCCGCGGGGCGGGATCGGCGGCGAGATGGGCGAGGTATTCGGTGTGGCCCGGGAAGCCGAAGCCGGCGCCATACAGCACCGCCTTGGCAATCGGATTGGTGATGAGGGCGGCCGCCGCGCCCGACCGCGCCAGCGCCAGCGCCGCATCGACCGCGGCCTTGGCCGCCGCCGCGCTGGTGCCGTCCGGCTGGCCGGCGGGCGCGGTCGCCTCGGGACCGGCGGGCATGACCGGGAGCGCGTCGGCGAAGACGGCTTCCGCCTCGCCCGGCGCCACGATGCGCAGCGGCACGTCGAGGCCGAGCAGCGCCGCCCGCCGCGCGAGGCAGCCCGGATCGCCGCAGATGAGAAAGGCCGGCAGCTTCGCTTCGCGCCGCCGCAGCCACGCCATCAACGCCACGTCGGGGCCGATACCGGCGGGTTCGCCGAGCGACAATGCGAGGGGAGCGGACATGGGGCTGGCACCACTGGGCACGAGGACCACCGGCCAAGCCGGTCTGCCCTCGCTTACGCCAAGCCGCCCGCCGGTTCAACGCGGCAGGTTCAGCGGCGATACTCGATCAGCGAGGACTTGCGGGCTTCCTCGAGCAGGCGCTTCGACTGCGTCTCGAACTGCTTGTTCTGCAATTCGTCGCGCACTTCGCGCTTCTGCACGCTGTCGCCCACCACCTCGCGCTTGTTGCAGATGGCGACCATCTCGACGCCCGACTGGGTGACCTCGAACGGGGTGAGCTTGCCGACGGGCGTTTCCTCCAGCAGCTTGCGCAGGCCGGCGGGAACATCGGCCGAGGTGCGGATCACCGGATCGCGCACCACGGTCTCTTTCAGCGCCCGGGCTGCGGCGAGCCCGCTGTCGCAGTCGCTGAAGCGCTGGCGCAGCGCGTTGGCCTCGCTCGCCCGCTGCGCCCGCACCGCCGGGGCGGCGTTGCGCGGCACCACGAGCACGATCTGGCGGATGGTGTATTCGGTGGTGCGCTGCACGGCGGCGCCGACCTCGGTGCCCTTCGCCTGCATGGCGGCGAAGATGTCGGAATCGCGCACCTGCGTCGCCGAGGAGAAGCGGGCGCGCACATAGCCGTTCCAGACATAGTCGGCGCGCATCTTCGCCTTCAGCGCGCGGGCGTCGACGCCCTGCTGCGCCAGTCCCTGCGTCAGCTGTTCCGGCGTGCGCCCGGTGCGGCTGGCGGTGTTGGCGAACATCTTGTTGAGTTCGTCGTCGTCGACGACCACGCCGAAGCGCTTGGCGGTGAAGATCTTGAGACGGTCGTCGATCACCGCGTCCAGCGCCTGCTTCTGGTTCAGGTTCTGACGCTCGGTGACCTGGGCGAGCTTGATCCGCTGCGACACGTCATAGGCCGTCACCGGCTCGCCATTGACCATGACGAGGATCTGCGCCGACGCCGGGGCCGCGCCGAGGAGCATCAGCGTCGCCACCGCCCAGGCCAGCCGACGCAGGGGCTGCGCCCAGCGGCGCGGCAGGCGGCGGAGGAGGGCAGCGGTGTGAGCGAGATCCGTCGGCATGGTGCGTGATGTCTCCGGCAGGGCATATCCGTCGAGGCGCGCGGCCACCTCGGGTCCCCTTCTGGGGTTCGCTTGTGGCATCAATGCGACGCGCGGCGTGCCGCTGGGTAAACGACGCGGCGGCCGGAGCGCGCCTGTCGGGGATGTGATCGGCGGACGTGCCGATCACTCCTCGCTGGTCATGGTCGAGCCGAGATGCGTCGTGATGCCGCCCTCGCCGAGGGTGCGCAGGCTGATCTTCAGCAGGAACTTGTCCACCCGCTCGCGGTTGCCGCTCTCGGTGTAGTCCGAGAGATAGTTGAGGCTGATGCCGAAGCACTCGTCGATATAGCTGATGCCGACGAGACTGTAGTCGATCTCGTCTTCCTGGAGGTTGTAACGGATGCCGCCCAACAGGTTCCAGTTCTGGTTCAGCTTCAGCGAGCCGGTGGTGAAGATGCCCTCGCGGCGCTCGTAATAGCCGAGGTCCGGCTGGGCCTCGTAGTAGCCGTAGATGGCGCCGATGGTCAGCCGGTCGATGGTGGTGCGGCCCTCGAACTCGAAGCGCTGCATCGACAGGTCGTCATTGTCGAAGCGGAACCGGCTGATCAGCGCGAGGTCCTTGGTCGGCGCGTAATAGATGCGCGCGACATAGTCGGAAACGTCCGTCTCCAGCCCCGACTCGTCGCCGGTATTGGCCATGTCGGGGTTGGCGTAGGAGTTCTTGCCGAACAGCTGGTAGGACTGGCCGAACAGCGCGTTGATCTGGCCGGCGCCGCGGATCTGGGCAGTGTACTGGATGCCCACATTGGCGCGGCCGCCGCCTTCGACGCGGTCATAGCCGGAATATTTGCTGAGCTCGAACAGATTGGTGTCGTCGAACACCAGACTCTGCGCGTCCTCGTTCGGGAACAGGCCGATATCGCCCTCGTTCGGGCGCACGATCACCTGGGCGATCGGCTCGATGGTCTGGGTGCCCCAGTTCTGCACCGAGATGAACGGGTAGCGGTATTCGAGGCCCGCCGCCGGCATGGCGCGGATCAGCTGCTGGTCGCCGCCGGGCAGCCAGGGAATGTCGGTGTCGTTGGCCTGCACGGCCGCGACGTCCACCCGCATGTTGAGGAACGGCGTCCACATCTGGCCGGCGGAATCGACGAAGGTCTTGCGCCAGTCGGCCTCGCCGGACAGGCGCTGGTAGCTGCCCGCCATGCCGCGCATCAGGCAGCTGTCGCGCAGGTCGGCGCCGCTGGCGATCACCTTCAGCACGTCGCACTCGTTGGTCGCGCCCTGCACGACCTGCGGCACCACGAAGGCGGCGGAGGTGGCGCGCAGGTCCACCTCGTCGCGGGTGAGCGCGGTGAAGTTGAAATTGTAGCTGAACTGGCCGCCGAACAGCGACTGGCCCAGAACCTTGCTGTAGTCGACCGTCCCGACCACCGGCAGCTGGTCCTGGTTGTCGTATTCCGACAGGCCGAGGAAATACATCGCGCGGGCGTCGAAGAAGCTGCGGTCGCCTTGGCCGACGAGGTACAGCTGGGACACCTCTTCCTTGATCGTGTCAGGGATGAAGTTGTAGTCGCTCAGGAAGGTCTTGTCCGAGACCAGCCAGCCGTCCCAGCCCCAGTACCATTCGGTGTTGATGTTGAACTTGCCGTGCGTCTCGACCATGCCGCGGTTGTCGCGGTAGCCGGGCGTCGGGTCCGGGATGCCCTCGGAGGTCACCGAATAGAAGGCATCCTTGTCCTGCTGGATGATGCCGGCGGCGCGGATGCTGTAGGAGCCGGTCAGCAGCCGATGGCGGAACTCGCCGTCGAGCAGCAGGCCCTGCTTGGTGGTCAGCATCGGCGAGAAGGTGACGTCGTAGTTCGGGGCGAGGTTCCAGAAATAGGGAACCACCACGCCGAAGCCGATCTCCGACGTGTTGATGAAGCTCGGCGCCAGGAAGCCGGACTTGCGCTTCACGGTCGGGTCGGGAACCGAGAAATAGGGCATCCAGGCGATCGGAACGCCGGCGAACTCGAAGCGCGCATCCTCGAAATAGATGGTCTGCTCGGCTTCCTTGTGGACGATCTTCGCCGCCTTTACCTGCCACAGCGGCGGCTTCTCGGGCTTGTCCTTGCAGGGCTCGCAGGCCGTGTAGACGCCGCGCTCGAAGGTGGTGGTGTTGCCGTCCGAACGCTCCGCCCGCGCCGCGGCGAAGTGCAGCTTGTCGGGCGTGTCGAGGCGCAGCGAGTTGACGAAGCCGTCGCTGAAATCCTTGGCGAGGTCGAGATTGTCGGCGGTGATGATCTTGCCGTCGCGATCCTTCAGCCGCACGCCGCCCTCGGCGCGCAGGCGGTCGCTCTTGCGATCGTAGATGACGCGCTTCGCCTCGAGCACCGCGCCGTCATAATACATCTGCACGTTGCCGACGGCGGAGATCTGGTCGTTTTTGTAGTCGTAGACCAGCTCGTCCGCGGTCACGAGCATCTTGGCGTTCGGATCGACCTTGCGCTGCGAGGCCATCTGCTCGGTGAAGGTGCCCTTCGACGAATCGACGCGATCCAGCCCCCACTGCCCGAGCGGGGTCTCATAGACCGGCTTGGTGCCGTCGATCATCTGGGCAGCAGCTTCCCCCGCCGGGAAAAGCATGCCCAGCGCACCGGAAACTGCCGTAAAGAACAGCCAACAAGCCGAACCGTTCAATCGCGCTCGTCGCGATCTCCTCGGCCCCGCTTGGCCGGCATCAACGCCGCCGACCTTCATCCGTCCTCCCGGTGGAGCAAGATGAGGATCCCCATCAAAGCTCCAACGACCGCTGGAAACCACGCTGCTACCACGGGATGCATGATCCCGGCCTCCCCGAGATCCTCGGCGAGCTTGGTCGCTACATAAAGCAGAAAGCCGGCGGCCACGCCACCGAGAATCGTCTGGCCGATCCCGCCGAACCGGAACACGCGCAGGCTGACCGAGGCCGCGATCAGCACCATCGCCAGCAGCAGCAAGGGCCGGGCGAGGAGACTCTGATACTGCAGCCGATAGCGCTCGACGCCGAATCCGACCCGCGCCGCCGCGTCGATCGCCCCCGGCAGGTCCCAGAACGAGACGGTTTCGCTCTGCAGCGAATCCTGGATCTGATTCGGCGTCAGGTTGGTGGCGACGAGATAGGTGTCGTAGCTCTGCACGTCGATGCCGGGGGTGAGCACGCGCGCCTGGCTGAGCACCCACACACCCGTTTCGAGCTTCGCGCTCTTGGCCTCGATCCGCTCGATCAGCTGGCCGCCGGTGTCGAAGACGAACACCGTGACGCCCGAGAGCTGGCGTCCGCCATCGGTCTTCGCGGCCGCCTGGATGATCGCCTGGCCATCGATGCTCTGCTGGCGGATCCAGTAGCCGCTGCCGCCGGAGGAGGCGAACAGGCCGGTCTGGCGGCTGAAGATCTCCGCCTCGAGCTGCGTCGCGCGTTCCTTGAACTCGGCGGAGATCGGATTGTAGAGCGTGGTCGAGAGCACGCCGAGCGTGAGCGCGATGATCGCCGAGGGGGCGATGAACTGCCACGCCGAGATGCCGGCCGCCCGCGCCACCACCAGCTCGAGGCGTCGGGAGAGCGTCAGGAAGGTCCCGATCGCCCCGAACAGCACGGCGAAGGGCAGCAGCTGCTCGGTGAAATAGGGCGCCCGGTAGAAAATCAGCAGCACGATGGTCGAGGTGTCGACATCGCGCTCGCCCACCCGGCGCGCCATCTCCAGGAAGTCGACCAGCATGATCAGGAAGACGCAGCCGACGAAGATCGACGCGACCGCCCCGAGGAACCGGCGACCGAAATAGAAGCCGAGCGTGCGACCGATCACGGCGCGGCTCAGTTCACGGTGGCGCGCACGACGCGCCGCGCCATGTCGTCGAAGAAGCGGCTGACCGCGGCGGGCGTGCGCGGCTTGAGGCCGGCGAGCACGAGGGCGCTGCCGATGATCATCACGACCGGCAGGAGATAGACGAAGGGAATGACCGCGCTCGAATTGCGCACCTGGCCGACGAGGCCGAAATTGGCCACCTGCAGGATGATCGTGAAGGGCAGCGTGCCGGCGAGCGCCAGCCCCCGGCTTTCGCGTGTGGTACGCGGCTCGGCAAGGGCGGCCACGGCGATGCTGAAGAACGCCATTATATAGAGTGGCAGCGAGAGGCGGCGATGGAGTTCCTCCGTGAAGCGGCCGGGATCGCGCTTGTAGGTGGGATCGTCCAGCGAAGGATTTAGCAAATCGTGAAGGCCGCGCTCGGCGGGCCTCAGCGTCGGCCCGTCATTGCTCGAGGCGAGCGGCGACAGGTCGAAGGCGTAGCGCTGGAACTCGACGACGTTGGTGTCGCTCTTGCCGGGCGAGCGGCGGTGGATGGCGCCGTTCTCGAGGATCAGGAAGGTGCCGTTCTCGGTGTCGACGATCTGGCCGCGATCGGCCAGATAGGTGCTGACCTCGTCGGGATTGCGCGCATCATTGATGAAGATGCCGCCCAGCACGCCGGTCGAGTTGCGCTCGCGCACATTGAACACCATGCCCTTCGCCACCGTGGTGAAGATGCCCGGCTTGGCGATGAAGGCGACCACGTCGGCGCGGATCCGGGTGATCTCGGTGCGGAACTGGCGCATCGCCGCCGGCACCACTTCCAGCGACAGCACCAGGCAGATCGCCGAGACCAGCAGCGCCAGGATGATCAGCGGCCGCAGGAAGCGCCAGGTCGAGATGCCCGCCGAACTGGCCACGACGATCTCCGAGTCGCCGTTCATGCGAAACAATGTGTGGGCGACGCCCATGAACAGCGCCGCCGGCGCCAGCGCCAGGATCAGCACCGGCATGGTGAGGCTGGTGATGTAGGCGAAGGCGAGGATGGTCTGGCCCTGCGCGGTCATGATGTCGAGCTCGCGCAGCGCCTGCGTCACCCAGATCATCGCCGAGAGCACGAGCAGCGTGCCGATGAACGCCGTCCCCGCCGAACGGAACAGGTAGCGGTCGAGGCGGCGCATCATGCAGGCAGTTCCGGTTTCGACTGTCGCGACGCCGGGGAGGGGGCCACGGCATCGCGGGCGTTCAATTAAGCGTAGCTGCGCGCATGCGCAAACTTCCCCACGGACAGCCGCCCCGATCCGCCGGGGAGCGCCGCGCGATTAAGAATAAGCAATGCTCCGGGATTATGGCCGACCGCGCGCACTCGTCGGGCGACGCGCATTCGGTTAAACATCGCCCATGAAGTGGCGCCCGTTTCCGGAGGCCCACCCCCAAGGTACGTGGCGATGTCCGATTCCCTCAAGATCAGTTTCGCGAAGCTCTCCAGCACGCCGGCCGGCGTCGTCGTGCTGCTGGCGGGCGAAGGCCCGACCTCGGCGCCGGTGCTGGGCCCGGTATCGGAGGCGCTGCTGGCGCCGGCCGGCGATCTGCTGGCGCGCGCCGCCGGGGCCGACCGCTTCACCGGCAAGTCCGGCTCCACCCTCGACATCGTGGCTCCGTCCGGCCTCGCCGCCGCGCGGCTCATCATCGTCGGCATCGGCAAGGCATCGGACCTCAAGCCGCTCGACTGGCTGAAGCTCGGCGGCACGGTGATGGGCGCGCTGCCGTCCTCCGTGCGCGACGCGAGCATCCTTCTGGAGACCGCCGGCGCCGAGGTCGAGCCCGCGCGCGCCGCCGACTTCGCCGCGGGCCTACGGCTGCGCGCCTATTCCTTTGATCTCTACAAGACCCGCAAGAAGCCCGACGAGAACGGCGGCCGGCCGCGGATCGCCCTGCTGGTCGCCGACGAGGCCGCCGCCAAGCGCGCGTTCAAGAAGCGCGACGCGGTGGCCGAGGGCGTGATCATCGCCCGCGATCTGGTCAACGAGCCGCCGAACGTGCTGACCCCCACCGAATTCGCCGCGCGCGCGGGCGAGCTTTCGAAGCTCGACGTGAAGGTCGAGGTGCTGGACGAGAAGCAGCTGAAGAAGCTCGGCATGCGCGCCCTGCTCGGCGTCGGCCAGGGCTCCGAGCAGGAAAGCCGCGTCGTCGTCATGCGCTGGGACGGCGGCAAGGAGGGTGAGGCCCCGGTCGCCTTCATCGGCAAGGGCGTGGTGTTCGATACCGGTGGCATCTCGATCAAGCCGGCCGCCGGCATGGAGGACATGAAGGGCGACATGGCGGGCGCCGCCTGCGTGGTCGGCCTCATGCACGCGCTTGCCGCGCGCAAGGCGAAGGTGAACGCGGTCGGCCTCATCGGCCTCGTCGAGAACATGCCGGACGGCAACGCCCAGCGCCCCGGCGACATCGTCACCTCGATGTCCGGCCAGACCATCGAGATCATCAACACCGATGCCGAGGGGCGCCTCGTGCTGGGCGACGTGGTCTGGTACGCCAAGGAACGCTTCAAGCCGCGCTTCATGGTCGACCTCGCCACGCTGACCGGGGCGATCCTCGTCGCGCTCGGCACCGAGCATGCCGGCCTGTTCTCCAATGACGATCTGCTTGCGCAACGCCTCACCGAATCGGGCCTCGCCACCGGCGAGAAGGTGTGGCGCATGCCGCTCTCGCCCGATTACGACAAGCTGATCGATTCGAAGTTCGCCGACATGAAGAACACCGGCGGCCGATTCGGCGGCTCGATCACCGCGGCGCAGTTCATCAAGCGATTCGTCGGCGATGTGCCGTGGGCCCATCTCGACATTGCCGGCACCGGCATGTCCTCGCCCGCGAGCGAGATCAACCGCAGCTGGGGCTCGGGCTGGGGCGTGCGCCTGCTCGATGACCTCGTGGCCGAACACTACGAATCGTAAAGTCCGGCGGCCGGCGCCCCGCGCGCCGGCCCCGCGATCGGGGGAGCCGCCGGTGTCGGAGGTGCACTTCTATCATCTGCAGCGCCAGCCGCTGGAACGGGTGCTGCCGCTCCTGATCGAGAAATGCCTCGAGCGCGGCTGGAACTGTGTCGTCGAGGCGCCGAGTCGCGAGCGGGTCGAATCGCTCGACCAGCATCTGTGGACCTATGACGACGCCTCGTTCCTGCCCCACGGCACCGAATGGGAGCCCGACCCCTCCCGCCATCCGGTGGTGCTGACCACCGGCCCGGCAAACCCGAATGCGGCCAAGGTGCGGTTTTTGATTGACCGCGCCGACCTCGCGGACGCCGCCAATTATGTCCGCGTCATCCGCATCTTCGACGGTACCGACGAATCCCAGGTGGAGCAGGCGCGGGCGGACTGGCGGGCGGTCCGGCGGGACGGGCACGAGGTGGCCTACTGGCAGCAGGACGATTCCGGCCGCTGGAGCCGGCGCGGCGGGCGGGATTAAGAAAGCGTTTATCTTCCGGGGGTTGCGCGGGCGCCCGAAATCACGCCGTTCCTCCCTTACCGCTCTCGAAATCGTGTCGCGCGTGCAACACTCCTCTGCGGAATGGGTTCCCGGGGCGCCGAACGGCCACTTTGGCTTTGCGCCCCGAAGTCGTTTCCAACAATATCATCTGCGGATGCCGTGCTTCACGTGCGGTGGGTCCCTGAAAATCGAAAACCCAACATTGGTCCAATTTGGGGGAGAATGAAGTGAAGACGGTCATGAAGAATCTGCTCCTCGGTAGCGTTGCCGGGATTGCGATGGTCGGTACCGCTGCGGCGGCCGACCTGCCTGTGAAGGCGAAGGCGGCTGAGTATGTGAAGATCTGCTCCACCTACGGCGCCGGCTTCTACTACATTCCGGGCACCGACACCTGCCTGAAGGTCGGCGGCTTCGTCCAGACCGACTACTACTGGCAGGATTACTCCGACATTCCGGAGTCGGCCTACGAAGACACCTACTTCAAG
The DNA here is from genome assembly GCF_045108345.1 of Ancylobacter terrae. Classification (NCBI taxonomy): domain Bacteria; kingdom Pseudomonadati; phylum Pseudomonadota; class Alphaproteobacteria; order Hyphomicrobiales; family Xanthobacteraceae; genus Ancylobacter; species Ancylobacter terrae. Next base: position 1,985,280 of record NZ_JBJGXH010000001.1, on the reverse strand, counting down.
GCCCGCGGCACCGTTCGCCTCGACGCCCGCACGCAGACCGAGTACGGCACCCTGCGTTCGTTCATCGATCTGCGCGGCACCTACGGCAACGGCGGCGACCAGGGCGACGGCTACTTCGGCCAGAGCCAGACCTTCACGGTCGATAAGGCGTACATCCAGTTCGCCGGTTTCACCTTCGGTAAGGTGCAGTCGTTCTTCGACTTCTACGCCGACAACAACATCTGGGGCTTCGACTCCCCGGCGATCACCGCCGACTCGAACACCATTGCCGCGGCCTACACCGCCGACTTCGGCAATGGCTTCACGGCGACGATCTCGATCGAAGACGACAGCAACCGCGCCAACGGCGTCTATGATTACGGTCCGGCGAGCAGCTGGGATCTGGGCACCGACATTCCGGCGATCATCGGCGCGCTGCGTTACGAAGCCGAGTGGGGTTCGCTCGCTTTCTCCGCTGCGGCGCGTGAACTCGACACCGACGGCACCATCCTGTGGCGCAATGTTTCCTCGAACCTCTCCGACGATTGGGGCTACGCCCTGCTCGCTGGCGTGATGTTCAACCTGCCGGCTCTCGGCGATGGCGACACGCTGTACATCGAAGGCACCTGGGCCAAGGGCGCGGTCGGCTACACGGGCGCTTCGGGCGGCCTCGTCCCGCAGGGTCGCGATGTGTACTATGACTGGGCTAGCGGCCAGTTCAATGCGTCCGACTCCTGGAGCGTCGCGGCTGAGCTGACTCACTACTTCACCCCGGAAGTCTTCACGGTTCTGTACGGTGGCTACGCCGATCTCGACGCGAAGAACGGCCCGATCCAGGAGTACGTTGTTCCTGGTCCGGGTGGTTTCTCTGAGTTCTACGGCAATGGCTACAACACCTATACCCTGGGTGCGAGCCTGAACTGGTCGCCGGTGAAGAACCTCCTCTTCGTCGCTCAGTACTCCTACTCGAAGTACGACTACGACAACGGCACTACCGCTGTTTGGAACGGCGAGGACTACGATCTGTACCGCTACAACGGCGGCAGCGAAGACGCCCAGCAGGTCATCCTGTCGGTTCGTCGCACCTTCTGATCCTTGCGATCAAACGGTCTGAAAATGGAAACCCCGGCGAAAGCCGGGGTTTCTTTTTGCGTTTCCAGAAGGTCGGAAAGGCCGCAGGGCAGGGGGGGGTGACTTGCGCGCTCCGCCGCAGGCGAAGGTCGTGGCGATCGTTCCGGCGCGAAGAGGCCTTCCTCGTGGGGGCTTGCCGGCGTGTCGCCTTCCTCTCCCGCGAGCCGCCCGGCCTACCCGCCCGCCGCCTCGATCTGCTCCGAGACGGTGAGCCAGTCGTCCTCGGTCCGGGCGAGCGTCGCGGCGAGCGCCGCGCGTTGCTGCGCCAGCCGCCCGGCTTCGGCCGGCGCGCGCTCATAGAATCCGGCCTCGGCGAGCCGCGCGTCGAGCGCCGCGATCTCCCGCCGCGCCTTCTCCATCGCCGCCTCGGTTTCCTTCAGCCGCTTGCGCAGCGGCGCCAGTTCCGCCCGCCTCTCGGCGGCGAGGCGCCGGCTCGCCGCGCCCGCGCCTTCGCCCGCTGCCGCCGTCTTGCCGGCCTTGGTCTCACCGGAGCCGCTGCGGGCCAGCACCAGCCGGCGATACTCGTCGAGATCGCCCTCATAGGGCTTCACCGTCCCGTCGGCGACCAGCCAGAGCCGCTCGGCGCAGGCATCGATCAGCGAGCGGTCATGGCTGATGAGGATGACCGCGCCGGGAAAGGCGTTGATCGCCTCCGTCAGCGCCTGGCGGGCGGCGATGTCGAGATGGTTGGTCGGCTCGTCGAGAATGAGCAGATGTGGTCCGTGGAAGGCCGCGAGCCCCAGCAGCAGCCGCGCCTTCTCGCCGCCGGAGAGCGCCCCGATGCGGGTATCCGCCGCGCCGCCGGAAAATCCCATCTCCGCCGCCCGGCTGCGCACCCGCGCCTCCGGCGCATCGGGCATCAGCCGGCGCACATGGTCGTAGACGCTGTCGCCAGCGACGAGCTCGTCGAGCTGGTGCTGCGCCAGATAGGCGACGTCGAGCCCGGGCGCGCGCACGAAGCGGCCGGCCATCGGCGCCAGCCGGCCGGCGGTGAGCTTGGCGAAAGTCGACTTGCCGTTGCCGTTGGGCCCGAGCAGAGCGATGCGGTCGTCATGGTCGATGCGGAGCGTCAGGTTGCGCAGCACCGGCCGCACCCCGTCATAGCCGACGCTGGCGCCGTCGAAAGTCAGGATCGGGGGCGAGAGAATCCGCTCCGGGTGCCGGATCGAGATGGCGGCGGCGTCCTCGCCCGCCGCGTCGGCGATCGGCTCCAGTCGGGCGAGCGCCTTCAGCCGAGACTGCGCCTGCCGTGCCTTGGTCGCCTTGGCGCGGAAGCGCTCGACGAAGGCGAGCATGTGCCGCCGCTTGGCCTCTACCTTGGCGCGGTGCTTCTGGTCGACCGCGAGCTTCTCGGCGCGCTGCCGTTCGAAGGAATCATAGCCGCCGCGCCAGAGCGTGAGCTTGCCGCGCTCCAGATGCAGGATGTGCGTCGTCGATTCGTTGAGCAGCTCGCGGTCGTGGCTGACGATGAGGACCGTATAGGGATAGCGGGCCAGATAGTCCTGCAGCCACAGCGTTCCCTCGAGGTCGAGATAATTGGTCGGCTCGTCGAGCAGCAGCAGGTCGGGCTGGGCGAACAGCAGCGCTGCGAGCGCCACCCGCATGCGCCAGCCGCCGGAGAATTCGGAGCAGGCGCGCTGCTGGGCGGCTTCGTCGAAGCCGAGCCCGGCGAGGATGCGGGCGGCGCGCGCCGGCGCCGAATGCGCGCCGATGTCGGCCAGCCGCGTCTCGATCTCGGCGATGCGGGCAGGGTCCTGCGCAGTCCTGCTTTCCGCGATCAGCGCCGCGCGCTCGGTATCGGCGGCGAGCACCACGTCGATCAGCCGCTCCGGACCGGCCGGCGCTTCCTGCGCCACCTGGCCGATCCGCGCCCGCACCGGCACGCGGATATGCCCGCTCTCCACCGCGAGATCGCCGGTGATGGCGCGGAACAGGGTGGTCTTGCCGGTGCCGTTGCGCCCGACCAGGCCGACCCGCGCGCCTTCCGGCAGCGAGGCGGAGGCGTGGTCGATCAGCAGCCGGCCGGCGATGCGGAGCGAGATATCGTCGAAGGTGATCATCCGCGCCTTGTGCCGCCCGTGACGCGGCAGGGCAAGCCTTCTCGTCGATCGTGATTCACCGCGCCCGATTCGCCAGCACCCGTCGGCCGGCCCTAGCCGTTGCTCGTGCCTCTCGCGCCGGTCTCGCGCTGGAAGACGATCAGGTCGAGGCTCGGCGCGCCATCCCGGCCGCGCAGCCCGGTGAGCAACGCATGCACCTGGCCGCGGTGGTGGGTCTGGTGGTTGAAGAAATGGTCGAGCGCGCTGTCGAGCGGTTGCTGGAAGCTCTGTCCGGACGAGTTGGCGTAGCGGATCGGCGCGGCGAGCCGCGCGCCATCCAGTGCCTCGGCGAAGTCGATGATGCGGACATCTTCGGCGTCGCGGGCGCGGGCGAGATCGGAAAGCGCTTCGAACAGCACCGCGTCGAGCCGCGGCGCCACCCCCGTCGCATCGCCGGCGAAGCGCGCCATCCAGATCCGGTCGGTGACCAGCAGATGGTTCAGCGTCCGGTGCACCGAGCCGAAGAAGGCGCCCCGCTCGGCGTGGTAGTCGGCCTCGCCCAGCGCGGCGGCGGCCTGATACAGGCGCCTGTTCGCCCAGCGATTATAGTGCGCGAAGGTGCGGTAGCGTCGGGCAGGGGAGGTCGTCATGGGGTGACCGATACGTGGGCGGAGTGGTAGTGGGGCGGAGTGGATCGACGCAATGTGGAGCGGCGGCGCGTTGAAACCAAGCGCCGTACGGTTGAGCGACAAGAGCCCTTTTGTTGTGCAGTCGACTCCACCCTATAATGCCGGAAGGCGGTATGAGTCGGTGGGACGCGCCGCCCTCGGGGGTTCTGATGAACAAATATGTTGCAGAATTTATCGGCACCGCGGTGCTGGTGCTTTTCGGCTGCGGCTCCGTCGTGCTGACCGGCTTTGCCGGCACCTCGCCGGTCTGGTTCCTGGCGGTGGCCTTCGCCTTCGGCCTCGCCGTCACCTCGATGGCCTACGGCATCGGCCATGTCTCGGGCTGCCACATCAACCCGGCGGTTTCCATCGGCGTGTGGGCGGCGGGCCGGCTGCCGACCTCGGCGCTCCCCGGCTACATCATCTCCCAGTTCCTGGGCGGCATCGCCGGCGCGGGCATCCTCTACCTGCTCCTCGCCGGCAAGCTCTCGGGCTATGACGTGGCGACGGCGGGCCTCGGCCAGAACGGCTGGGGCGAAGGCTATGGCGGCGGCTTCGGGCTGGGCGCGGCGGTGATCGGCGAACTGGTCACGACCTTCGTGTTCCTCGTCGTCATCCTCGGCTCGACCAGCAAGGCGGGCGTCACCCAGGCCGCCGGCCTTGCCATCGGCCTGTCGCTCACGATGATCCACATCGCCTTCATCCCGGTCACCGGCGTCTCGGTCAATCCGGCGCGCAGCCTCGGGCCGGCGCTGTTCGTGGGCGGCAAGGCGATGTCGCAGCTCTGGCTGTTCATCGTCGTGCCGCCGATCGGCGCCTTCCTGGCGGGCCTGCTGTTCCGCAAGAAGATCCTCGAGGGCTGACCCGCGCACTGCGGCGCCCCGGGTGGGGTGCGGAGAGCTCCGCACCCCTGGAGCGTACCGGCCGGGGGGCGTACCGATCCGCTCCATCTCCGACAGGGCGCCGGTTGCGGCACTCTGTCTTTTCGTTTCCGGCGGCAAACGCCGGCCTGCGCAGCCCCGCCCGTCATCGGGAGGGGCTCGCCTGCAGCTTTGCCCATTCTGCGAGGCGCGCCGGATAAGATCAAATCAGTTCGCGGTGCCGGCGCGATCAGATAGTCTGATCGCATGATCTCGCTGCGCCAACTCCGCTACCTCGAAACCTTGGGGCGTACGCGCCATTTCGGCCGGGCGGCGGCACTGTGCGGCGTCAGCCAGCCGGCGCTGTCGATGCAGATCCGCGACCTCGAGGCGCGGTTGGGCGTTGCGCTGGTGGAGCGTGGCCGCGATGGCGTCCGCTTGACCGAGGCCGGCAACGACGCCGCCGAGCGCGGCCGCGCCATCCTGCTGGCGGTTGCCGATCTCGAGGCCTCGGCCGCCATTCACGGCCGGCCGCTGGAGGGGCGCTTCCGGCTGGGCGTCATCCCTTCCATCGCCCCCTTCCTGCTGCCCCGCCTGCTCCCCGCGGCGCGGCGGCTCTATCCCGGGCTCGAGCTCGGCTTGCGGGAGACGCAGACCGACATGCTGCTCGGCGAATTGCTGGCCGGCGACCTCGATGCGGTCATCCTGAGCCTGCCGGTGGACCACGCCGATCTCGCCGCCTTGCCGCTGTTCGAGGACGCCTTCCTGCTGGCGGTGCCCGCCGACGCGCCCGTGCCGGCCGACGGCATGGCGAGCGCGGATCTGCTCATGCGCGAAGACCTGCTGTTGCTCGAGGATGGCCATTGTCTGCGCGACCAGGCGCTGCAGGTGTGCGCGAATATCGATCCGCGTCGCCTGCGCAGCTATGGGGCGACCAGCCTCACCACCATCGTCCAGCTGGTCGCCAACGGCCAGGGCGTTACGCTCCTGCCCGAACTCTTCGTCGAGGCGGAGCGGATGGCCGACGAGCGCGTGCGACTCATGCGCTTCACGGTTCCGGAGCCAAGGCGTGTGGTGGGTCTGGTGTGGCGACGCAGCGCCCCCCGTACCGCCGATATCGAGGCGTTGGCGGAACTTGTGCAAGCCTGCCGCGAGCGTTGAGCGCCGCGCGCCGTCGCACCTGGAGGGGCGTGGGGTCGGTGCACCCTCGGGCCAACGTGATCGGTACCACGCGCAAAAAAAATGCCCCGGCTCCCTGGGGGAGGAGCCGGGGCTGGCGGGCTCGCGTGGGGTTTGGGGTGGGGATGCGCGAGCCTGTTCCGGAATGCGTGAGCGGCAAGGCCGTGGCGTCGGCCTCGAGCCTGAAAATCAGTAGCAGACGGGGCGTTCGACCTGGACCATCTGGCCGGCGCTCTTCACCCAGCGCGTCTGCACGACGCAATCGCCGGCGACTTCGGTGGCGAGCGGGGTGGTGGGCACGTTGTTCACGGCCACGGCGCGGCGCAGATACCCGGTGGCGGATGCCGCCCCGGCGAAAAGCGCGGTGAGGCACAGAGCGGCGGCGATCGCACTTATTATAACGGTCTTGAGCATGGCGACTGTCCTTCCTGCCGATGTCCGGCGTTGGTCGCCGGCTCATATACGCGTCATTAACGCTACCTTCGTACGTTGCTTCGGAACCGAAGCTGAACCCGTCGTTGTCTGGCGTTCAGCAAGATGAATGGCACTCGTTACCGAAGCAGCCTGCCGTTCTCGTCTTCGCGGTTAAAACCCGTTAAGGGGGTGTGGAGTTCCGCGCCTTGGTGAATTTTTTACTGCACGCACTGGCGGGTGGTCACCGCCTTCGGAGCACCGCCCGTGTAGACGATGCTCCGCTTCATGAAGCAGGTCTTGTAGCCTTCACTGGCGGACGCCACAGCATCCGTGCCCTGACCCGCCGTGTCTGTCGCGACGACGGGGGGTGCGCGATGGTTGCCCTGCACGGCGGCGGTCGAGACCTGCGGCAGGATCGCGAGAGCGACAAGGCCCGCGGCGGATACTATCCCGATGATCGGCATTCTCGACATTGGCGTGCTCCATCCGGTCCGGGACAGCGATCGGACACCGACTGCCCTGATGTGGGGGCTAAATGCGTCGGCGCGATGCAATGAAAGCTGAACTCGTCGTTATCTGCCGTTCATATAGCCGTGAACCTGTCGGCTGGGTGTCCGAAAGCAACGGCGGCTTGCCGATCCGCAGGGTCGCCGCTATAAGCCGCGGCACCTTCAAACCCTGATAGCCGCACAGATCCAAGGACGAACGTCATGGCGCTCGAGCGCACTTTTTCGATCATCAAGCCCGACGCCACCCGCCGCAATCTCACCGGCGCGGTCAACGCGCTCATCGAGCAGTCGGGCCTGCGCATCGTCGCGCAGAAGCGCATCCTGATGACCCGCGCCCAGGCCGAGACCTTCTACGGCGTCCACAAGGAGCGCCCCTTCTTCGGCGAACTGGTCGAGTTCATGACCTCGGCCCCGGTCGTCGTGCAGGTGCTGGAAGGCGAGAACGCCATCGCCAAGTATCGCGAAGTGATGGGCGCCACCAACCCCGCCAACGCCGCGCCGGGCACCATCCGCAAGGAATTCGCCCTCTCGGTCGGTGAGAATTCGGCCCACGGTTCCGACAGCGCCGAGAACGCCGCGATCGAAATCGCGCAGTTCTTCTCCGGAAACGAAATCGTCGGCTGAAGCCCGCGCCGCCCCGCGGCGAGCCGTGCGAAACGTGGCCCGAGCCGGCGCCTGCCGGCTCGGGTTTTATATTTTTATGACGCAAAGTTGATTTCCCCCTCAAAGGGGCTTTGCGTCCATATGCAATATTATGTATGTTAACGGAGATGCGCTGCGGGGGTCCGGCCACGGAGAAGTGGCCCGCAGCGGGGATAGCTTTACGGCGCGCCATTGAGCGCACCTAGGAGTGGGCCCGCCGGAGCCACCTCCTCTTGCCTCACCCATCAGCGGCGCGCCAACGCCCGAATTGAACCCAAAGCGGTCTCGCCCGATGCGGCGAGTGGTGAGGAAGCTCTCATGGACTATATGCAGCCTGTCTTCTGGCTCGCCCTGCTCAAGATCATCTGGATCAACGTGCTGCTGTCGGGAGACAATGCGGTCGTGATCGCGATGGCGTGCCGGTCGCTCCCCGATCGCCTGCGCCGCTGGGGCATGATCATGGGCGCCGCCGTTGCGGTCGGCATGCGCGTGATCTTCACCGCGGTGGTCGCGACCCTTCTGGGCCTGCCCTGGCTGAAGATCGTCGGCTCCCTCGCCCTCATGTACATCGCCGTCGATCTCGTCCTGCCGGAGGACGAGGCCGGGGAGGGCGGCGTGCAGGCTCATGACAGCCTGTGGCGCGCGGTCGGCACCATCGCCGTCGCCGACCTGGTCATGAGCCTCGACAACGTCGTCGCCATCGCGGCGGTGGCCGACGGCAACTGGACCCTCATCATCATCGGCCTGCTCATCTCGATCCCGATGATCATTGCGGGCGCGGCCCTCATCATGTCGCTGCTGGCACGCTTTCCCTTCCTCGTCTGGGCGGGCGCGGCTCTGCTCGGCTGGGTGGCCGGCGAGATGTTCATCTCGGACGTGAAGATCCACGAGTGGCTGGGCGAGCTCACGGTGGAGCACCTCGAATACCCCGTCGCGGCCGCCGGCGCGGCGCTGGTGGTGGCGATCGGCTGGCTCATCGGGCGCCAGAGGCACGCCCGCCACGCCGAGTCCTGATCGGTCGCATCGCACCGCTTCCTCTTGATCCCCGCGGCTTCGGCCGCGGGAGCGCGGGTGGAGCCCCGCCCGCGCGAGGCGCTGTACCTTTCAGATTCCCCAACGTAATCTCGACTGACGTCGACGCGATTGTGAGGCTATAATGGACTTCAGTAGCCCCGTTTTCTGGGTCGCCCTGCTCCAGATCATCTGGATCGACCTGCTCCTCTCCGGCGACAACGCCGTCGTCATCGCCCTGGCCTGCCGATCGCTTCCCGAGAAGCAGCGCAAATGGGGCATCATCCTCGGCGCCGGTGCCGCCGTGGGCCTGCGCATCATCTTCGCCCTCGTGGTCTCGTACCTGCTCGGCGTGCCCTTCCTGAAGGTGCTCGGCGGCGTGCTGCTGTTCTGGATCGCCATCAAGCTCGTCCTCGAGGAGGAGGGCGGCGGCCATGAAGTGGCCGGGGCCGACAGCCTGTGGAAGGCGGTGAAGACCATCGCCATCGCCGACGCGGTGATGAGCCTCGACAACGTCGTCGCCATCGCCGCCGCCGCGCGCGGCCATGCCGAGCTCTTCATCTTCGGCCTGCTGCTGACCATCCCGCTGATCGTGTTCGGCTCGCAGATCATCCTGAAGCTGATCGCGCGCTTCCCGCTGCTGGTCTGGGCCGGCGCGGCGCTGCTGGGCTGGATCGCCGGCGAAATGCTGCTGGGCGACAAGGTGGTGCTCGAATATCTCGCGACCAACGCGCCGAGCCTGGTCGAGCGGATCGCCGATCCGGAGGATCCGGTGGGCCTGAAGCCGACCGCTCTGCCCCATTATGTGGCGGCGGCCGCCGGCGCGATCTTCGTGCTGTGCTTCGGCTGGATCGTGAAGACCCGCCGGGCGGCGCGGGCGGAGGCCGTTGGCCATCACTGAAGGTGATGCCGGCTATGCCCGTTAATCGGGTGACATGAAGGAGCGCTCCGCTACGATGGTGGCGGAGCGCTTTTTTCATGAACCACCACATCTCGCCCTCGATCGGCCATTCCGCCTGCCCGCACGACTGTCCGTCCACCTGCTCGCTGGAGGTGGAGGTTGTCGGCGATCGCATCGGCCGCGTCCGCGGATCGGCGTTAAACACTTACACCGCCGGCGTAATCTGCGCGAAGGTGGCGCGCTATGCCGAGCGCATCCATCACCCCGACCGGCTGACGCAGCCGCTTATCCGCACCGGCCCCAAGGGCTCCGGCCAGTTCGCGCCGATCGGCTGGGACGAGGCGCTCGACCGCATCGCCGAGCGGTTCGCCGCCGATACCGCCCGCGACGGTGCCGAGGCGGTGTGGCCTTACTACTACGCCGGCACCATGGGCCTCGTGATGCGCGACGGGATCAACCGGCTGCGCAACGCGATGGGATATTCCGGTTTCTTTTCAACGATCTGCACCAATCCGGCGTGGAGCGGCTACATGGCCGGCACCGGCCGGCTGGCGGGGCCGGACCCGCGCGAGATGGGCAAGTCCGATCTCGTCGTGATCTGGGGCACCAACCCCGTCTCCACCCAGGTCAACGTGATGGCGCACGCCGTCCGCGCCCGCAAGGAGCGCGGCGCCAGGATCGCCGTCATCGACGTCTACCGGTCCCCGACCATGGAGCAGGCGGATATCCCGCTGCTGATCCGCCCCGGCACCGATGGTGCGCTGGCCAGCGCGATCATGCACGTGCTGTTCCGGGAGGGGCTGGCCGACCGCGCCTACCTCGAAAAATATGCCCGCGATTTCAACGAGCTGGAGGCGCATCTCGACACCCGCACGCCGGAATGGGCGGCGGCGCTGACCGGCCTTCCGGCGGCGGAGATCGAGGATTTCGCCCGGCGGATCGGGCGGACGCCGCGCACCTTCATCCGCGCCGGCTACGGCTTCACCCGTTCCCGCAACGGGGCGGTCAACATGCACGCGGTGGTCTCCATCGCCACCGTGGCGGGCCTCTGGCAGCACGAGGGCGGCGGTGCCTTCCACACCAACGGCGCGATTTTCGGCTGGAACAAGACCATGATCGAGGGGCTGGACCTGCTGACCAGTCGGTCCAGTCAGGTGGACGATCAGGCCGGTCAGTCCAGTCAGGCCGATCGGTCCGGATCCGGCCGCCGCCCCCGCGCGCTCGACCAGTCGCGCATCGGCGCGATCCTCGACGGCGATGCCGAGGCGCTGCTCGGCGGCCCGCCGGTCACCGCCATGCTCATCCAGAACACCAACCCGGTCTCCGTCGCGCCCGACCAGGAGCGGGTCAAGCGCGGCTTCGCGCGCGAGGACCTGTTCGTCGCCGTGCACGAGCACTTCATGACCGAGACGGCGCGCATGGCGGACCTCGTGCTGCCCGCCACCATGTTCCTCGAACATGACGACCTCTACCAGGCCGGCGGCAACCAGCACATCATCCTCGGGCCCAAGCTGGTCGAGCCGCCGGGCACGTGCCGCTCCAACCACGACGTCGTCTGCGCGCTGGCGGAACGGCTCGGCGCCGAGCATCCCGGCTTTGCCATGAGCCCGCGCGCGATCATCGACTGGACGCTGCAGGCGAGCCGCCACGGCACGCTGGCGGAGCTGGAGGAGAAGCGCTTCCTGGACATTCAGCCGGATTTCGAGACGGCACATTACCTGAAGGGCTTCTCCTGGCCGGACGGCAGGTTCCGCCTGAAGCCGGACTGGGCAAAGGTGCCCTATCCCGCGCCGTCGAAATTCGGGCCGGTCGGCGAGATGCCCGCCTTCCCCGACCATTGGGCGGTGATCGAGGAGGCGACGGCCGAGCATCCGTTCCGCCTCGTCACCGCGCCGGCGCGCTCCTTCCTCAATTCCTCCTTCACCGAGACGCCCGGCTCGCTGAAGCGCGAGAAGCGGCCCGAGCTGCTGCTGCACCCCGAGGACGCCGATGAACTCGGCCTCGGCGAGGGTGATGCCGTCCGCGTCTCCAATCCGCGCGGCGCGGTGGAGCTCACCGTCCGCCGTTTCGACGGGCTGCGGCGCGGCGTGGTGGTGGCGGAATCGATCTGGCCGAACGGCGCCCACAAGGGCGGGCGCGGCATCAATTCGCTCACCGGTGCCGATCCCGTCGCCCCGGTCGGCGGCGCGGCGTTCCACGACAACCGCGTGAAGCTGGAGCGGGTGGAGGCGGACACCGGGGCCTGACGCTGGTGCCGGGCCGACGACGCACCAGAGCCCTGGCAGATGACCGGTTCTCTCATCGAAGAACGCTTTAATTTTTCGCTATTTTTAGCGTCACCGTCTATCGGGTGCCTTAGCTTGATCCCGCTAAAGCCGGCCTATTCTCCCACTGGAGATGGGTGTTGGCGGTGCCGGTGGCGGCTATTGTGGTCTTTTACATTCTGTGTTTCATCGATGCTTTCGCAGGAAGGAACCGATTTCCATGAACACCGCGCCGTTGCTCTCCGCCCTCGTGCTCGCCTGTGCGCTCGCCGCGCCCGGCGCCGTATCCCCGGCCGTCGCCGCCACCGGCTTCGAGTGCCCGGCACGCCCGCTCGACGTCCCGGGCGACAAGCGTGTTCAGGCGGCGCTGCCGACGGGGGACGGGCTTGATCGCGTCGAGGCGCTGAACGCGGCGGTGATCAACCTGCGCGGGCAGGGGGTGAACCCGGTTCTGATCATCGACGGGCTGATCGCCGCCTATTGCCCGACGGTCGCGTCGCAGCAACTGACCGATGCCGAGAAGACCGCGCGGGTGAGCCGCTTCGCCGCGCGCATCACCCGCGTCGTCTATGCGCTCGACAGCGCCGAGGCCATCATCCTCGACGTGCCGCTGGCGCCGGCCACGCTCGACGCGGTGACCGCCAAGGCGAGCGCCCTCGGCGTCTCGCCGGAAGCCTGGGTGCGCGGGGTGGTGACGCAGGCCGTGCAGTAGGACGGCAAGCCGCCGGATTCAGCGGAATCCGACGGCGCCAACGTGTTGTCCGGCGATCAATCCCGGCCGAGCAGCGGGTCGGGATTGAAATCATGAAGCGGCACGTCGGCCGGACCCCAGGACCGGGTGCAGACATGGATGTGTACATCCTGCGCCCCGTTCGCCTTCAGCAGCGAGACGATGGTGGCGTCCTTCGCCGGATCGGGCGCATGCACCCACAGCAGCAGGCCGCCATTCACGATCTGGCGCTCGACATTGGCCGCATGGCGGCGGCCGAAGGCGCGGGCGAAGATGACGCCGATAGCGCCGCCCGCGGCGGTGCCGCCGAGCGTGACGGCGAGCGTCGGTACCAGCGCCGCGCCCCCGGTGCCCACCACGGCCGCGAGGCCGAGCCCGGCCAGCAGAGCGGGGGTGGCCGCGGTGGCGGCGAGCGCCCCGGCGCGGGTGTCGGGCGCCACATAGGACGCGCGCGGGCTGTCGCCGGCATCTTCCAGCGCGGCCACGTTGCCGCCGGACAGGCGCTCGGAATGGGCCAGCACGCTCATATCCTGCGGCGAGAGGCCGGCATCGATCAGCGCGTCGACCGCGGCATTGAGAGCCGCCTCGTCCCGGAAGACGCCGACCGCCTCGCGCTCCTCGTAGAGTTCGTTCCCGTCGTCTGCGGCACTCACCTGGGCGGACATTCTGCTTCACTCCTTCGACCGGTTCGACCGGGGTCTCTTTTCCCCTTGCGTCAGTTTGTGCGGCAGCCGACCCCGCGGCGCAAGGCGGCAGCGCGCCGCGCGGCGGGGTTTGCGCGCGATGGTGAACGCCTTCGATGCCGGAAGGAGCGCGGGCGGCGGTGGTGTCCGGAGGAGGGAGGTCAGCCGCCCTGCGAGACCAGCGCGCGGCGGCCGGCGAGGTCGCCCATCGCGTCGATCCGCACGCGGCCGTCCTCGATCCGGGCGCGGCCTTCGCAGACGAGGCGCAGCGCAGCGGGGTAGATCACGTGCTCCTGCGCCAGCACGCGGGCACCGAGCGTCTCCGGCGTGTCGTCGTCGAGCACCGGCACCGCCGCCTGCAGGATGATCGGCCCGACATCCATCTCGGCGGTGACGAAGTGCACGGTGCAGCCGTGCAGGCGCACGCCTTCCGCCAGCGCCCGCTCATGGGTGTGCAGGCCCTTGAACAGCGGCAGCAGGGACGGGTGGATGTTGATCATCCGGCCGTAGCGATCCTGCGTGAAGCGGGGCGTGAGCAGCCGCATGAAGCCGGCGAGGCAGACCAGCTCGACCCCCGCCGCGTCGAGCGCCGCATCGAGCGCGGCATCGAAGCTCGGCCGGTCGGGATAGGCCTTGTGGTCGATCACCTGCGTGGCGACGCCGGCCGCCGCGGCGGTGGCGAGGCCGCCGGCGTCAGCGCGGTTCGAGATGACGAGCGCGATCTCGGCCGGGAAATCGGGCGCGGCGGCGGCCTTCAGCAGCGAGGCCATGTTCGAGCCGCGCCCGGAGATGAGGACGCCGACCTTGGTGCGGCGCGGCTGCGGGATCACCGACACGCTCACAGCGGCCGGGCGAGGTCGAGCGCACCGTCATAGACGGTGTGCGCCGTGCCCGTGCCGGGCTCGATGGCGCCGAGATGGATCACCTCCTCGCCGGCATCGGCGAAGGCGTCCGCCACCCGCTCGGCATCCTCGGGCGCGCAGACGACGACCATGCCGATGCCGCAGTTGAAGGCGCGCAGCATCTCCTCGCCCGCGACATGGCCGGTCTGCGCCAGCCAGCGGAACACCGGCGGCACCGGCAGGCCGGAAAGATCGATGCGCCCGATGGTGCCCGCGGGCAGCACGCGCGGCAGGTTCTCGGTGAGCCCGCCGCCGGTGATGTGGGCGAGCGCCTTGACCTTGCCGGTGGCGCGGATGGCGGCGAGGCAGGAGCGCACATAGAGCTTCGTCGGCGTCAGCAGCGCCTCGCCGAGCGTATGGCCGGGCGCGAAGGGGGTCGGCTGGTCCCAGCCGAGGCCGGACAGGCCGACGATGCGCCGCACCAGCGAATAGCCGTTGGAATGGACGCCCGAGGAGGCGAGGCCGAGCAGCACGTCGCCCGGCGCGATGCCGGGAGCGGGCAGCAACTGGCCGCGCTCGACCGCGCCGACCGAAAAGCCGGCGAGGTCGTAGTCGCCATCGGCATACATGCCGGGCATCTCGGCGGTCTCGCCGCCGACCAGCGCGCAGCCGGCCTCCTTGCAGCCCCGTGCGATGCCGGCGACGATCTGCGCCCCGACCTCGGGGGCGAGCTTGCCGGTGGCGAAATAATCGAGGAAGAACAGCGGCTCCGCGCCCTGCACCACGAGATCGTTGACGCACATGGCGACGAGGTCGATGCCGATCGTGTCGTGCCGGCCGGTCTCGATGGCGATCTTCAGCTTGGTGCCGACGCCATCGGTGGTGGCGACCAGCAGCGGGTCCTTGAAACCGGCCGCCTTCGGATCGAACACGCCGCCGAAGCCGCCGATATCGGCATCCGCGCCCGGCCGCCGGGTGGCTTTCACCAGCGGCTTGATGAGGTCGACGAGGCGGTTGCCGGCGTCGATGTCGACGCCCGCGTCGCGGTAGCTGAGGCCTTGCTTCGTCTCGCTCATGCGCTGTCCCCGAACGTTGCGGGCGGCTTAGCGTCGAATCGTCCGTGGGGCAAGGCGCCCCGTGCGGCTCACGATGCCGCCGGGCGGCGCACATGCTCGACCAGCAGCGCCAGCAGCCCCGCCGCCAGCCCCCAGAAGGCCGAGCCGAGCCCGCCGAGCGAAATCCCCGAGGCGGTCACCGCCAGCGTCAGCACGGCGGGAAAGCGCCGGGTCACGTCGGTCATGGCGATGCCGAGCGCGTTGACCAGCGGCCCGAGCAGAGCGAGCCCGGCGAAGGCGGCGACGAGCCCGGCCGGCAGCGCCCCGATCAGCGCCACCAGCGAGGCGCCGCCGATCGCCAGCACGATATAGCTCGCCGCGTAGAACGGCCCGGCCATCCAGCGCTTGCCGGGATCGGGATGGGTGTCCGGCCCGGTGCAGATCGAGGCGGTGATCGCCGCGAGGTTCGAGGTGAGCGAGCCGAGGGGGGCGGTGAGCACCGAGGCGAAACCCGTCGCGGCGAGGATCGGCCCGGTGGGCGGCGTGTAGCCCGCCGCCGCCAGCACCGCGAAGCCTGGCAGGTTCTGCGAGGCCATGGTGACGAGATAGAGCGGCAGGCCGAGCCCGATCAGCACCTGCGGCTCGAACACCGGCCAGATCAGCTCGGGCGTCGGCAGCGGGATGCCGGCCGGCAGCGCCCCGATCCGCCCCGCCAGCGCGGCGAGGCCGACGCCCGCCACCAGCACCACCAGCACCGCCCCGAACGGGCTGAGCCGCCGCGCGACCAGGAACAGCCCGATCAACGGCAGCAGCAGCAGCGGGTCCGCCTGCGCCGAGGTGAACACGGCGGTGGCGAAGCGGAACAGGACGCCGGCCAGCATGGCGGCGGCGATCGCGGTCGGGATGCGCGCCACCAGCGCGCCGAGCGGGCGGATCGCGGCGGTGGCGAGGATCATCGCCCCGACCAGCAGGAAGGCGCCGACCGCCGCCTCCATCGACACGCCGTGCGAGGCGGCGATCAGCGCCGCCCCCGGCGTGGTCCAGGCGGTGATGATCGGCATGCGGTAGCGCACGCTGAGCACCGCCGTGGTGCCGGCCATGGAGAGGCACAGCCCGAGCACGGCGGAAGAGGTCTGCCCGGGCGTCGCCCCGACCGCCTGGCAGGCCGAGACGATGAGCGCCAGCGTGCCCGCGAACCCGACCAGCGCGGCGACGACGGCGGAGATGACGATGGAGGCACGCATGGGGAGTTCCCGAGGAAGGCGGACGAGCGCTATCGCACCGGCCCGCTGGGCACAAGGTGCGCCTAGCCGCCCCCGAACGTCCGCCATCGGCATCGGACGAGCGACCCCACGGGAAAGGCCCAGCGCTCGTCCGCCTCCGGCCGGCCGACGATGCGGTAGAGGTCATCGCCGAGCGCTTCGTCCGAGACCGGCCGCCAGACGTCGGTGCCGTCATCGAGGAGCGGCATCAGAAGAGTGACGGTCTCGCGCATGCCCACACACTAGCCGGGCCGGGGCGGCCCCGCCATCGCGACGGGGCGCCGGCGCGCCTCCGGTCTCTGCAAGTCCGGCGCTTCGCGGTCGAGCCTGCCGACGCGCTGACGCGGCAGGCGTCGCTACGCCGCGATCCGGTCGAGGTCGGCGAGGGCGTCCGCCGGCAGTTCGAGCGCCGCGGCGGCGAGGTTCTCGCGCAGATGGGCGAGGGAGGAGGTGCCGGGGATGACGAGGACGTTCGGCGCCCGGCGCAGCAGCCAGGCGAGCGCCACCTGCATCGGCGTCGCGCCCAGCCGCGCGGCGACCTCCGAGAGCGTCGAGGACTGCAGCGGCGAGAAGCCGCCCAGCGGGAAGAACGGCACATAGGCGATGCCCTGGCCGGCGAGATCGTCGATCAGCCCGTCATCCTGCCGCTGCGCGATGTTGTACTGGTTCTGCACGCAGACGATCTCGCAGATGCCGCGCCCCTGCGCGATCTGCGCCTTCGTCGCGTTGCTGAGGCCGATATGGCGGACGAGCCCCTGCCGCTGGAGCTCGGCCAGCACGGTGAGCGGTGCCTCGATCGAGCCCTCGGCCGGGCCGTGGACGCTGAACATGAGGCGCAGATTGACCACGTCCAGCACCTCGAGCCCGAGATTGCGCAGGTTGTCGTGAACCGCCTGCGTGAGTTCGGCCGGCGAGAACGCCGGCAGCCAGGAGGCGTCCGCACCGCGCCGGGCGCCGATCTTGGTGACGAGGGTGAGAGCGTCGGCGTAAGGGTGCAGCGCCTCGCGGATGAGCCCGTTGGTGACGTGGGGCCCGTAGAAATCGCTGGTGTCGATATGGTTGACGCCGCGCGCGACGGCCTCGCGCAGCACCGCGATCGCCGCAGCGTGGTCCTTCGGCGGGCCGAACACGCCGGGCCCCGCGAGCTGCATGGCGCCATAGCCCAGCCGGTTCACGATGCGGCTGCCGAGCGCGAAGGTGCCGGCCTTGTCGATGCTGCTCATCGGCGGATCCTCTCCGTTGCTTGCCCTGTCTGAACGGGCAGGAGCATATGAAGGATCCTTCACGTTCGGAATTCGCATTCCATGGATACGGCCGACGCCGCCCTGAAGCCCCGCAAATCCCCGGTTCAGGCGCGCTCGCTCGCCACCATCGACGCGCTGCAAGGCGCGGTGATTCAGGTTTTGACGCGGGAGGGGCTCGCCCGCTGCACGACGACCCGGATCGCCGAGCGCGCCGGCATGTCGGTCGGCAGCCTCTACCAGTACTACCCGAACCGTGACGCCATGCTCGCCGCCGTGCTGGAGCGCCATCTCGATGCTGTCGCCGCGGCCGTCGAGCGGGCGTGCGGTGAAAACCGGGACGACCGGTGGCGCAGATGGCCGCGGCGCTGGTCGACGCCTTCGTGGCGGCCAAGTTCCGCGCGCCCGCCGAATCCCGGGCGCTCTACGCGGTGGCCGGCGAGCGGGGCGGCGTGGCGCTGGTCACCCGCATGCAGGCGCGCATGGCGGCGGCGGTGACGGCGCTGCTGGCCAGCGCCTCCGACGCGCGGTTCGAGAATCCCGCCGTCACGGCGCTGATGGTGATGGGGGCCATTGCCGGTCCGGTGCGCCTGTTGCTCGACGGGCAGGCGGTGCCGGGCTTCGAGGCCCATCTCCCGGGCCAGCTCACGCGGCTCGTCACGGCCTATCTCGCCACTCACGCCGTCGCGGCCTGACGGCCGATCACCCTGCGCGCCGGCCGTGCCCTCCCGCGCGCCGATCATCGACCAGCCCCCGCTTGACCCGCCTCCCGCCCGGGAACATGCTCGGCGCGCAAATCAGGCGAGGATATCCCCCTGCACAGACAGGTTTTCTTCTGGCTGGCCGTGCTGGTCGCGTTTCTCGTCGCGGCGTGGCTGTTCAGCGGCGTGCTGCTGCCGTTCGTGGCAGGGCTCGCGCTCGCCTATTTCCTCAACCCCATCGCCAACTGGATGGAGGGGCGCGGCATCTCGCGCATGCTGGCGAGCCTCGTCATCATCGGCTGCGCGCTGCTGGTGATCATCCTGGCGCTGCTGCTGGTGATCCCCATCGTCGGCAGCCAGCTCGCCGCCTTCATCGAGCGGCTGCCGGACTACATCGTCAAGCTGCAGAACCTCGCCACCGGCGAGAAGGCGGAATGGCTGCGCGACATCGTCGGCGACCGCATGCCCAACATCCGCGCCTCGCTCGGCCAGCTCGCCAGCCAGGGCGCCACCTATCTGCTGAGCCTGCTGCAGTCGATCTGGACCGGCGGGCAGGCGCTGATCTCGCTGTTCTCGCTGCTGGTCATCACCCCCGTCGTGGCGTTCTACATGCTGAACGACTGGAACCGCATGGTGGTGAAGGTCGATTCCTGGGTGCCGCTGAAGCACCGCGAGACCGTCCGCGGGATCGCTCGCAAGATGGACCGCGCCATTGCCGGCTTCCTGCGCGGGCAGGCGGCGGTGTGCATCATCCTCGGCTCGTTCTATGCGATCTCGCTGACGCTGGCGGGGCTGAACTTCGGCTTCGTGATCGGCGTCGTCTCGGGCGCCATCACCTTCATCCCCTATGTCGGCTCGCTGACCGGGCTGGTGCTGGCGACCGGCGTCGCGCTCGTGCAGTTCTTCCCGGACTGGGGGCAGATCGCGCTGATCGTCGCCATCTTCATGTTCGGCCAGTTCGTGGAGGGCTACATCCTCTCGCCGAAACTGGTCGGCGACAGCGTCGGCCTGCACCCGGTGTGGCTGATGTTCGCGCTGCTCGCCTTCGGCTATCTGCTCGGCTTCCTCGGCCTCCTGATCGCCGTGCCGCTGGCGGCGGCGGGCGGGGTGCTGGTGCGCTTCATGCTCGACCAGTATCTCGCCAGTCCGCTCTATACCGGCGAGGACGAGGACGAGGCCGGCGTCAAGACGCGCCCCTGAGAGGAGCGGGCATGGCGGTGGACAGCATCCGGGGCCGGGCGCCCCGCGGAATTCCTGAGCGCGGGCCGCGTCAGCTCACGCTCGACCTTCCCCATGTCGAGAGCCGGGGCCGCGCCGATTTCCTCGAGGGACCGGCGAACCGGGCGGCGCTGGCGCTGATCGACGCCTTTCCGGACTGGCCCGCGCCCGTGGTCGCGCTGGTGGGGCCGGCGGGGACCGGCAAGAGCCATCTCGCCGGCATCTTCGCCGACCAGACCGGCGCCGACATCGCCCCGGCGCGCGACCTCCTCGCCGAGGGCGGCGTGCCGGACATGCTGGCGGGCGGCGCGCTGGCGCTGGAGGACCTCGACGCGGCGGCCCCGCTCCGGCCGGCCGACGAGGTGGCGTTGTTCCATCTCCTCAACCTCGCCAAGGAGCAGGACGCCCGCGTGCTGGTGACCAGCCGCCTGCCGCCCGCCCGCCTGGCGGAAGCGGTGGCGACGGCGGACCTGGCCTCGCGCCTGCGGGCCATGCCGGCGGTGACGCTCGATCCGCCCGGAGAGGCGCTGCTCGGCGCCATCGCGCTCAAGCTCTTCGCCGACCGCCAGATCGCGCCCGACGAAGGGCTGGTCACCTTCCTGCTGGCGCGGGTCGAGCGGTCGGTGGCCGCGCTCGCCGATCTCGTCGCCGCCCTCGACCGCGAGGCGCTGGCGCGCGGGCGGCCGGTGACGCGGGCGCTCGCCGCGGAACTGCTGCGCGCCCGCGAAGGCGACGACGAGGACGAGGCGCCGGGAACCGAGCCGGACTGAGGGAATTGGCCCGTGCGCGGCCCGCGCCGCCGGGGACGGGCGCAACGGCCCGCGATCACGTATAAAATGCCGGTGACGGCGGCGTCATCGAGCTGTCATGAAGCGCGGCGAAGGTCCGCGCCGCAACGGGAGGGGCGAGGGTGAGCGAGAACGGCAAGGAATCGGTGGCGGAACTGCTGCGCGAGGCGGAGGCGGGCGCGTCCGGCCTCATGGCGAGCCCGCAGCGTTTCATCAACCGCGAGCTGTCCTGGCTGCACTTCAACCGCCGGGTGATGGAGGAGGCGGCCAACACCAATCACCCGCTGCTCGAACAGCTGCGCTTCCTCTCGATCTCCGCGAACAATCTCGACGAATTCTTCATGGTCCGCGTCGCCGGCCTGAAGGAGCATGTGCGCGAGGGCTTCGAGGCGCGCAGCCCGGACGGGCTGTCCTCGGCCGAGCAATTGCCGCTGATCTCCGATGAAGTCGCCAAGCTGGCCAGCGACCAGCAGGCGCGCTGGCGCGAGCTGCGCGTGACCCTCGCCCAGAACGGCATCGTGCTGGTGGACGGGGCGGATGTGAAGAAGAGCGACCGGGCGATGCTCGACGACTTCTTCCTGACCCATGTCTTCCCGGTGCTCACCCCGCTCGCCATCGACCCGGCGCACCCGTTCCCCTTCATCCCCAATCTCGGCTTCTCGCTCGGCCTGCAGCTCGCGCGAATCGTCGACGGGCGGCAGATGAACGCGCTGATCCGCGTGCCGGCCAAGATCGACCGCTTCATCCGCCTGCCGGACGGCTCCTCGGGCGCGGCGCGCTTCATCACGCTGGAGCAGATGATCGGCCTTTACATCGGCCGGCTGTTCCCGGGCTACCAGGTGAAGGGCGTCGGCGGCTTCCGCGTCGTGCGCGACAGCGACCTCGAAATCGAGGAAGAGGCCGAAGACCTCGTGCGCCAGTTCGAATCCGCGCTCAAGCGGCGGCGCCGCGGCTCGGTGATCCGGCTCGAGGTGGACGTCTCCATGCCGGAGGAACTGCGCAGCTTCGTGGCGCGCGAGCTCAACGTGGCGGGTGACGAGATCTTCCTGGTCGACGGCGTGCTGGCGCTCAACGAATTCAGCCAGCTGGTCTCGCTGGAGCGGCCGGACCTCAAGTTCAAGCCCTACAATCCGCGCTTTCCCGAGCGCATCCGCGACCATGCCGGCGACTGCTTCGCCGCCATCCGCGAGAAGGACCTCGTCGTCCACCACCCCTATGAGAGCTTCGATGTGGTGGTGCAGTTCCTGCGCCAGGCCGCGCGCGATCCGAACGTCGTCGCCATCAAGCAGACGCTTTACCGCACCTCCTCCGACTCGCCGATCGTCAAGGCGCTGGCGGAAGCCGCCGAGGCCGGCAAGTCGGTCACCGCGCTGGTCGAACTGAAGGCGCGTTTCGACGAGGAGGCCAATATCCGCTGGGCGCGCGATCTGGAGCGGGCCGGCGTGCAGGTGGTGTTCGGCTTCCTCGAGCTGAAGACCCACGCCAAGCTCTCGCTGGTGGTGCGCCGCGAAGGCGGCACGCTGGCGAGCTACTGCCATGTCGGCACCGGCAATTATCACCCGATCACCGCGCGCATCTACACCGACCTGTCCTACTTCACCGCCGACCCGGTGATCGGCCGCGACGTGGCGCGCATCTTCAACTTCATCACCGGCTATGCCGAGCCGGCCGAGCTGGAGGCGATGGCGGTCTCCCCGCTCACGCTGAAGAAGCGCATCCTCGACCACATCGACGCCGAGATCGCCTTCGCCAAGGCCGGGCGGCCCGGCACGATCTGGCTGAAGATGAATTCGCTGGTCGACCCCGCCATCATCGACGCGCTCTACCGCGCCAGCGCGGCGGGGGTGCAGACCGAGATCGTGGTGCGCGGCATCTGCTGCCTGCGCCCCGGCGTGCCGGGGCTGTCGGAGAACATCCGCGCCAAGTCGATCGTCGGGCGCTTCCTCGAGCACGGACGTATCTACGTCTTCGGCAACGGCAACCCGCTGCCGAGCCCCAAGGCCGCGCTCTACATCTCCTCCGCCGACCTGATGCCGCGCAACCTCGACCGCCGCGTCGAGGCGCTCTGCCCCATCACCAACCCGACGGTGCACATGCAGATCCTCGACCAGATCATGATGGCCAATTTCGAGGACAACGAGCAGAGCTGGCGGCTGTTGCCCGACGGCACCTCCGAACGCATAGTGCCGGCGCCGGGCGAGGAATCGTTCAACGCCCAGAATTATTTCATGACCAATCCGAGCCTGTCGGGACGTGGGAAATCGCTCAAGGAATCCTCGCCGCGCAGCCTCGTCCGCCGCCGTGGCAAGTGAGCCGCTCGTGGAGGTGAACCGCGAGGCGCCCGGCCGCCTGCTCGCCGGCGCGCCCGTGGGCGTGATCGACATCGGCTCGAACTCGGTGCGTCTCGTCGTCTACGAGCATCTCTCCCGCGCCCCGACGCCCATTTTCAACGAAAAGGCGCTGTGCGGGCTCGGCAGCGAGATCGCCTCGACCGGCCGCCTCGCGCTGGACGCGGTGGAGAAGACGCACGCGGCGCTGCGCCGCTTCCGCGTGCTGTGCGACCAGATGCAGGTGGGCGACCTCCACGTGCTCGCCACCGCCGCCGCGCGCGACGCCTCCAACGGACCCGCCTTCATCGCCGAGTGCAGCCGCATCTGCCGCGCCGAGGTGGAGGTGCTCTCCGGCAAGCGCGAGGCGCAGCTGTCCGCGCTCGGCATCATCTCCGGCATCCACAAGCCGAACGGCCTGGTCGGGGATCTCGGCGGCGGCTCGCTCGAACTCGCCGACATCCACGGCCACAAGGTCAGCGCCGGCGTCACCTTTCCGCTCGGCGGCCTCGCCTTGCAGGACGCCTCCGATCGCTCGCTGAGCAAGGCGGCGAAGATCGTGAAGGCCGCGCTCGGCAAGAGCGCGACGCTCGAACACCTCGCCGGCCGGCCCTTCTACGCGGTGGGCGGCACCTGGCGCTCGCTGGCCCGCCTGCACATGGCCCAGCGCGGCTATCCGCTGCACGTCATGCATGGCTACATCGTGCCGGCCAAGGAGGCGCTGGAATTCGCCCGCCTGGTGCAGCGCGTGCCGGTCGACACGCTCTCCAAGATCGAGATGGTGGCGCCCGCCCGCCGGCCGCTGCTCGCCTATGGCGCGCTGGTGCTGGAGCATCTGATCCGGATCGGCAAGCCCTCGCAGATCTACGTCTCCTCGCTCGGCGTGCGAGAGGGGCTGCTCTACGAGAAGCTCACCGAGAAGGAGCGCCGCGAGGACCCGCTGATTTCGGGCGCGAACGAGATCAACTGGCTGCGCTCGCGCTCGCCGCGCCATGGCGAGGAGCTCTTCGCCTGGACGGACGCCTTCATCGATTCCAGCGGCATCGAGGAGAGCGCCGAGGAACGGCGGCTGCGCCATGCCGCCTGCCTGCTGGCCGACATCGGCTGGCGCGCCCATCCCGACTACCGCGGCGAGCAGAGCCTCAACATCATCGCCCATGCCGGCTTCATCGGCGTCGATCACCCCGGCCGCGCCTTCATCGCGCTGGCGATCTTCTACCGCCATGTCGGGCTGGTCGACGACGAGCTCTCCCCGCGCATCCGCGAGCTGGTGACGACGCGCCTGCTCGACCGCGCGCGCATTCTGGGCGCGGCGATGCGGGTTGCCTATCTGGTCTCGGCGGCGATGCCGGACATGCTGCCGCGCACCCGGCTCGCGGTCGAGCAGGGCAAGCTGGTGCTGCATCTGGAAGGCGACCAGGCGGCGCTCGCCGGCGACCGCCTCGCCTCGCGGCTGCGGACGCTGGGCCGGCTGATCGGCCGCGAGACGGTGATGGCGACGGGGTGATCGCTACTCGGCCGCGATCGCGAGGTGGCGCGAGGGGCGCGGAATCGCGTGACCGAGGTCTCCGGCAGCCTCGATCCAGCTGGAGATCGCATCCTGGACATTGGCGGCCGCTTCCTCGGGTGTGCTCCCGTCGCTCATGCAGCCCGGCAGGTCCGGGACAATCGCGATGAAGCCGCCCCCTTCGTCGGGGGGGAGGGGCTCGACGACGAACGGGTAGAGCTGCGACACGCTCATGAGAGGGCTCTCACTTCGTCGATCAGATTGACCAGCAACCTAATATATACCGGTTTGATCGGCCGCTTGAAGGGAATGGTGAGTTTACGCGCTACGGTCGGATGGCCGACCTTGTAGTGCGATCCTCCACCACGGGGCGCTGCACAAAGCAGGCCATGCTCGCGGCAGACCTGTTCGACGTCGCCGATGCTCCAATTGCCCGCCGGGTTGGCGCGCATTGCCTCCAGCCGCCGGCTCACGGCATGCCTCACTCCCCCGGCCGCTCCAGCGCGATCACCCGGCCCTTCTGCATCGCGAGCGCCAGGCGGCCGGCCTTGAGCGCCAGCGCGCGTTCGCCGAACAGGTCGCGCCGCCAGCCGCGCAGGGCGGCGACGTCGGCCTCGTCCTCGGCGGCGATGCGCTCGAGGTCGTCCACCGTGGCGAGCACCTTGGCGGCGACGCCGTGCTGCTCGCTCGTCATGCGCAGCAGCACCCGCAGCAGTTCCACCGTCGCGGAGGCGCCGTTCGAGAGCGGCCGGTCGCGCTCGATGCGGGGCAGGGTGCGCGGATCGCGCTCGAGCCCCGCCTTCACCGCCTCGATGATCTGCTCGCCCGAGCGGGAACGCTCGAACCCCTTGGGGATGGAGCGCAGCTGAGCGAGCCTTTCGGGCGTGGTCGGCTGCTGCGAGACGATCTCGCCGATCACCTCGTCCTTGAGTACGCGCGAGCGCGGCATGTCGCGCCCCTGCGCCTCGCGCTCGCGCCAGGCCGCGATCTCCATCAGCACGGCGAGTTCCTTCGGCTTGCGCACGCGGGTGCGCAGCCGCTCCCAGGCGTTCTCGGGCTCCTGCCGGTAGGTCTCCGGCGAGGTGAGCACGGCCATTTCTTCGGTCACCCAGTCGCGGCGGCCGCGCTTGGCGAGATCCGCGTCGAGCTTGAGATAGACGTCGCGCAGATGGGTGACGTCGGCTTCCGCATAGGCGATCTGGGCTGCCGACAGCGGGCGGCGCGACCAGTCGGTGAAGCGCAGCGACTTGTCGAGCACATGGCCGGTGAGACGCTGCACCAGCTGGTCGTAGGAGATGCTGTCGCCATGGCCGAGCACCATGGCGGCGACCTGCGTGTCGAACACCGGGTGCGGGATGATGCCGGCGAGATGCCAGACGATCTCGATGTCCTGCCGCCCGGCATGGAACACCTTCAGCACGTCCTCGTTCGCCATCAGGCTGAAGAACGGGGCGAGGTCGATTCCCTCCGCCACTGCGTCGATCACCACCGCCTCGTCGGGAGAGGCGAGCTGGACGACGCAGAGCTTAGGCCAGAACGTCGTCTCGCGGAGGAACTCCGTGTCGACGGTGATGAACGGGTGGCGGGCGAGCCGCTCGCAGGCGGCCTCCAGGGCGTCGGTCGTCGTGATCATGTCCATGGCCCCATTTACATAGCGTACGCGCACGGGCGCAACGACGGGGCCGCTGCATTTTCGTGCGGCGGGGCCTAACTTCAACTAGAGCTACGGACGATTCGCGACGCGCCCCGCGCCGTGGTCTTGACGGACACCTCAACTGCGGAAAAGGCCGACCCCATGCTGAACAAGTTCCTCCTCGCGGGCGCGACGGCGTGCGCCATCTCCCTCGCTGCGGCTCCCGCCGGGGCGGCCGACAAGGTCAATGCCGGCGTGCTGGTGTGTAATGCCGGCGCCTCGATCGGCATGATCATCGAATCGAAGCAGGAGCTGAGCTGCACCTTCACGCCGTCCAACAACGGCCCGCTGCAGCGCTACGCCGGCACCATCAAGAATGTCGGCCTCGACCTCGGCGTCACCGGCGGCGGCGTGATGACCTGGGGCGTGCTGGCGGTGTCGAGCGGCATCGCCCCCGGCCAGCTTGCCGGCCCCTATGGCGGCGTGAGCGGCAATGTGGCGATCGGCGTCGGCGTCGGCGCCAACGCGCTGTGGGGCTCGGACCAGTCGATCGTGCTCAACCCGATCTCGGTGGAAGGCAATGTCGGCGCCTCCCTCGCGCTCGGCGTCGCCGGGCTGAACCTGCGCTACGTGCCGTGAGGCGAGCCGGGTCGGGACCGTCCCGACCCGCCGTCACAGCGATCTGATCCGGGGCCCGGGTGATCCGGGCCTCGTTGCGTTCGGGCCCGCCAACGCCCGCATCCTTGACAAACCTCGCACCTGCATGCACCCCTCCGCGCGCCCCGCAGAGGGGTTTTTCGTGTTGCCGGCCCGGGAAGATCGACCCATGCATCGCTATCGCTCGCACACCTGCGGCGCCCTCCGTCTCGACCATGCGGGCGAGACCGTGCGTCTTTCCGGCTGGTGCCACCGCATCCGCGACCATGGCGGCGTGCTGTTCATCGACCTGCGCGACCATTACGGCCTGACGCAGGTCGTGGTCGATCCCGACAGCCCGGCGTTCAAGCTCGCCGAGACGGCGCGCTCGGAATGGGTGATCCGCGTCGACGGGCGGGTGCGCCGGCGGCCCGACGGCACCGAGACCGACAAGCTGCCGACCGGCCAGGTCGAGGTCTACGCCACCGAGATCGAAGTGCTCGGCCCGGCCGGCGAGCTGCCGATGCCGGTCTTCGGCGATGTCGAGTATCCGGAGGAGACGCGGCTGCGCTACCGCTTCCTCGACCTGCGCCGCGACAAGCTCCACCGCAACATCATGAAGCGCGGCGCCATCATCGACGCCATGCGCGCGCGGATGAAGGGGCAGGGCTTCTTCGAGTTCCAGACGCCGATCCTCACCGCCTCGAGCCCCGAGGGCGCGCGCGACTTCCTGGTGCCGAGCCGCATCCACCCCGGCAAATTCTACGCGCTGCCGCAGGCGCCGCAGCAGTACAAGCAGCTCATCATGATGAGCGGCTTCGACCGCTACTTCCAGATCGCGCCCTGCTTCCGCGACGAGGACCCGCGCGCCGACCGCCTGCCGGGCGAGTTCTACCAGCTCGACCTCGAAATGAGCTTCGTCGAGCAGGAGGACGTGTTCGCGGCCGTCGAGCCGGTGATCACCGGCGTGTTCGAGGAATTCGGCGACGGCAAGCCGGTCACCAAGAACTGGCCGCGCATTCCCTATGCCGAGGCGATGCGCAAATACGGCTCCGACAAGCCGGACCTGCGCAACCCGCTGGTGATGCAGAACGTCTCCGAGCATTTCCGCGGCTCGGGCTTCAAGGTGTTCGCGCGCATGCTCGAGGACCCGAAGAACGAGGTGTGGGCCATCCCCGGCCCCACCGGCGGTTCGCGCGCCTTCTGCGATCGCATGAACAGCTGGGCGCAGGGCGAGGGCCAGCCGGGGCTCGGCTACATCTTCTTCGTAAAGGGGCCGGAAGAAGATTCAGTCCTTGATGACCTCAGAAAGAGCTTTGAAGCGGCTGGGTGGGATGAGCATGCCATCGCGGCTGCGCTAAAGGTTACCGGTAGGGGGCCACTTGCCAACAATATCGGCCCGGAGCGTACCGAAGCAATCCGTCTGCAACTGGGTCTCGGGGAAGGCGATGCCGCCTTCTTCGTCGCCGGCAACCCGGAAAAATTCGTCAAGTTCGCCGGCCTCGCCCGCACCCGGGTCGGCGAGGAGCTGAAGCTGGTCGACCACGACCGTTTCGAGCTGGCCTGGATCGTCGACTTCCCCTTCTACGAATGGAGCGAAGAGGAGAAGAAGATCGACTTCTCCCACAACCCCTTCTCCATGCCGCAGGGCGGCCTCGATGCGCTGAACGGGCAGGACCCGCTGACCATCAAGGCGTTCCAGTACGACATCGCCTGCAACGGCTACGAGATCGCCTCCGGCGGCATCCGCAACCACCGCCCCGAGGCGATGGTGAAGGCGTTCGAGCTGGCCGGCTATGACGAGGCGACGGTGCAGGAGCGCTTCGGCGGCATGTACCGCGCCTTCCAGTATGGCGCGCCGCCCCATGGCGGCATGGCGGCCGGCGTCGACCGCATCGTCATGCTGCTCTGCGGCACCACGAACCTGCGCGAAATCTCGATCTTCCCGATGAACCAGCAGGCGCAGGACATCCTGATGGGCGCGCCGAACGAGGCGAGCCCGAAGCAGCTGCGCGAACTCCACATCCGCACCAACCTGCCGGAGAAGTGAGGCGCGGGGCTGAATCGGATTGCCAGCTCCCGCCGGCAAGTCTTTGTCATCGCGTTTGAAATTCATGATACGCCCGGCCGCCCACAGCGCCGGGCGTCGTCATTTCGGGCGGCGGAATGTCCCGTTCGTGTCGTTGAACAGGTAGTCGGCCGTGGTGCCGGCCCGCCCGTCCCGGAACTCGACCGCGACGACATAGCTGCCGATGCCGTGTGCCGCTCGCGCGGTGGCGTTGAGATAGATCGACGTCATCACCATGCCGGCATTGCAGTCGTCGCGATCGAAGGCGATCTCGCCGGTGACCTTGGCGCTCGTCTTGTCGATCGCCTGCAGGCGCGTCATGCAGATGCCGGCATCCGACTTCGTATAGATCCCGGCGAAGCGGTGCCGCGCGGTCTGCGCCCAGAACGGGATCGCGACCGTTCCCTCCACCACGCCCGCGCCGGTGTCGTCCAGCCGGCCGGTGCGGGTGAGGGCGACCGGCAGGTTGCGCCCGCCCGCGCTCCAGGTGCCGCTGGCGCCATCCGGCCCGACGTCGAGCGTGAACGGACAGGCGGCGGTGTCGACCGGGGTCTTCAAACCCTGCACGAGGATGCGCTGGATCTCGGCCGCCTCCGCCGTCTCGCACAGTCGCAGCCGCGCGCCCTCAGCCGTGCCGTAGAGCGCGATCGGGCTCTGCCGGCGGTCGTAGACATAGCTGCCCTCGACGGTGATGCCGCTGCCGAAATCGTCATAGCGCTGGAGCGACAGTGTCACCGGGTAGGGGCCGACCGTGCCGGTATAGGTCTCGACGCGATACCAGCCCGCCGCCGCCGGGGAGACCGGCAGCAGCGCCAGCACGAACGCCGCGATAGCCCATCTGTGCATCGTCACCTCCCGGCGCCGGCGAGCGCCCGGGCGGGGGGCGCCCGTCACCGCGAACTCGTCGCCTCGATATCGACAACGTCCAGCAGGCCGGTCGGATCGACCTGCGAGGCGATCAGCGCCGAGACGATCGGCAGCGGCTCCTTCGGCGTCAGCGTCACCGCGAGCTTGCCCCTCGGCGCGGCGAGGAAGTCGAGCACGGCCTTGCCGGCGGCCTCGAGATTCGGGCGGTCCTCGGTGGCCTGCGTCACCATCATCTCGGCGATGCCGGTGAACAGCTCGCGCACCTCCTCGGGGGTCGCGTCGTTCTCCTTGGCGACTTCCGCGATCTTGAGCTCATAGAGGCCGAGATCGGCGAGGTTGAGGCTCGCCCCGCCAAAGGTCGCCTGCGCCGCGGCGGCCAGCGCCTGGCTGGCATCCTCGTTGAACGCCTCGCGGCCGAGCCCGCCGAAGGAGACCTTCGCGCTGGCCGAGAAGGCCTGCGACACCTCGGCGAAGAGCGGGGCGAGGGTGACGGTCTTGTCCGCCTCGTTCCAGGCGCCGCCGATGTCGAGGGCGACGGTGGCGCGCTTGGCGCCGCCATCGGCCAGCAGCGCCGCCCATTCCTGGTCCTCGAAGGCGGCGAGCGGCGCGTCGAGGCGCAGGGTGCCGGCGAACTTGGTCGGCAGCGCGCCGACGAAACTGCCCCAGGAGAGCTGGAAGGTATCGAGCTTGAGCTCGCCGTCCGAGCCGTCGCCCACCGGGCCGACAAGGCCGGAAATCTCGATACCCTCGAGGATGCGCAGGGCCGCGAGGCGGTTCTGCAGGGAATTGGCATCGCCGCGCCCGGACAGAGCCGTATCGGCGAGGCGCATCAGGCGGGTGAAGTCGAAGCCGTTCAGCGCGAAGCGCTCGATCTTGAAGGGCTGGGAGGGCTTGTCGGCGATGCTCGGCGTCGTGCCTTCCATCTTTTCGAAGGCCATCGTGGTGAAGCGGCCATCGGCCAGCGGGCCCATGCGCAGGGACCCGACCGCGAAACGGCCCTGGTCCGGCACGCCGATCGCGATATCGGCGATGGCAAAAGAGCCGATGCGTATGCCCGCGCCGAGCTCGGCGAGCGCCACCATCATACGTCGCAGATCTTCGGGCGCCGGCTTGTTGCCGTCCTGCTGGCTGAGCTCGATACGGGAGCCGAGGGCGGCGACCTCGGCCATCAGGGCCGCGGAGGGCCGCATCGCGGCATCGGCCAGCGTCGCGGCGCCGCTCTCGACGCTCATGCCGTTATCCGTCTTCAGCCGCAAACCGTCGATGGTCAGCCGGCCATAGAGGGTGCGGAACGCGTTGTCGGTGTTGGCGGGCGGCGTGAAGGGCAGCAGATTCAGCACGAGGTCGATGTTCTGGGCCGCGATCTTGCCCACCTCGCCGCTGCCGGACGATGTCGGCTGATCGGCTGGCCCCTTGATGGTGAAGCGCGCCGGGTCCGTGGCGAGGTCGGCCAGCGTGCCGCCCCGGATTCCGGCGAGCACGGTCGCACCGTAGCGTATCTCGGTGACGGTCGCGTTGGGGTCGGCGCCGACACGGGTCGCAATGGTCGCCTCGGGAATGCTGATCCGGTCGGCGGCGAAGGAGGTGAGGAAGTCGCGCAGCACGATCGCGACGTCGCCGCCGCCCGCCTCGATCTGCGCCGGGCCCTCGTAGTTCTCGATCACGAGCCGGGGCACGCGGTAGCTGGCATTGGACCCCGGTGCGAGGCCGAGCGTCGAGTCGACCGAAAGGCCGGTGAGCTCGATCCGCTGCGCCTTGATCCGCCCCGGCGTGGTCTCCTCGAAGCCGATCGCCTTGAAGTGCTCGATCTTCGTCGTGCCGGCCGAGGACGCGAAGTCGAGGCCGGCAAGGTCCAGCGTGCGGCTCATCAGGTCGAAGCCGACCGACTGGCGGCTGGCCTTGATGCCTCCCGATTCGAGCTCGGCGAAGAGGAGGGCGACCTGCCGGTCCGCCTCCCGGTCGGCGTAGGCGCGCAGGCCGAAGAAGCCGCCGATTCCGGCCAGCACGAGAACGACGAGAACGAGGGCGAGCTTGCGCATGGGGTCCTTACCTGGGAACCGGCCGGAATCGGCGCGGGGCGTCGATGGCGAACTTAAGCGCGCAGCCTTAGCGCGCCTATCCCAACGCAGCATGAACGGCATCTTCCTTGGTCGGATATCGGGGAAACCCGTTGTGCCGCGCGCCAAAACTCCTATTCTCGCGCTCCATTTTCTGCGGGAGGAAAGCGACTATGGCCTCGTATATCTCGGACGACCTGCGCTCGGGTGCGCTCGTCTATCACCGCCTGCCGAGGCCCGGTAAGATCGAGATCCAGCCGACCAAGCCGCTTGCCAACCAGCGCGACCTCGCGCTCGCCTACACCCCCGGCGTCGCCGCCGTCTGCGAGGCGATCCACGCCGATCCCGCGCTGGGCGCCGAACTCACCTCCCGCCAGAACCTCGTCGCCGTCGTCTCCAACGGCACCGCCGTGCTCGGCCTCGGCAATATCGGCCCGCTCGCCTCCAAGCCGGTGATGGAAGGCAAGGCGGTGCTGTTCAAGAAATTCGCCGGCATCGACGTGTTCGACATCGAGATCGACGCACACGACCCCTCCCACGTGGTGAGCGTCGTCGCGGCGCTGGAGCCGACCTTCGGCGGCATCAATCTCGAGGACATCAAGGCCCCCGAGTGCTTCGAGATCGAGGAGCGCCTGAAGGAGAAGATGAAGATCCCGGTGTTCCACGACGACCAGCACGGCACGGCGATCATCGTCGCGGCCGCCGTCGTGAACGCCCTGCACATCGGCTCCAAGAAGCTCGACGAGGTGAAGATCGTCACATCCGGCGCCGGCGCCGCCGCCATCGCGACGCTGCGCCTGCTGGTCTCGATGGGCGCGAAGCGCGAGAACATCTGGGTCACCGATATCGAAGGCGTGGTCTATGAGGGCCGCGAAAAGCTGATGGACCCCTACAAGGGGGCCTTCGCGCAGAAGACCGAGGCGCGCACGCTGGCCGAGGCCATCAACGGCGCCGACATCTTCATCGGCCTCTCCGCCGGCGGCGTGCTGAAGCCGGAGATGCTGAAGACCATGGCCGAGCGCCCGCTGATCATGGCGCTCGCCAACCCCACCCCCGAGATCATGCCGGACCTCGCCCGCGAGGCGCGCCCCGATGCGCTGATCTGCACCGGCCGTTCGGACTTCCCGAACCAGGTCAACAACGTCCTGTGCTTCCCCTTCATCTTCCGCGGCGCCCTCGATGCGGGGGCGACCACCATCAACGAGGCGATGAAGGCGGCGGCCGTGCACGCCATCGCCGAGCTCGCCCGCGAGACGCCCTCCGACGTCGTCGCCAAGGCCTATGGCGGCGAGACCCCGGTGTTCGGCGCCGCCTCGCTGATTCCCTCGCCGTTCGATCCGCGCCTGATCCTGCGCATCGCCCCGGCGGTGGCCAAGGCGGCGATGGAGAGCGGCGTCGCCAGCCGCCCGATCACCGATTTCGACGCCTATCTCGAGAAGCTCGACCGGTTCGTGTTCCGCTCCGGCTTCGTGATGAAGCCGCTGTTCACCCTCGCCAAGCAGGCGCCCAAGCGCATCGTCTACGCCGAGGGCGAGGACGAGCGCATCCTGCGCGCGGCGCAGGTGGTGGTCGAGGAGGGGCTGGCCCGGCCGATCCTGATCGGCCGCCCGGCGGTGATCGATTCGCGCCTCGCCCGCTTCGGCCTCTCCATCCGGCCCGGCACCGATTTCGACCTGATCAACCCCGACGACGATCCGCGCTACCGCGACTATGTGAACACCTATGTCGAGCGCGCCGGCCGGCGCGGCGTCACCCCGGAGATCGCCCGCACCCTGGTGCGCACCACGCCGACGGTGATCGCCGCGCTCGCCGTGGCGCGCAACGATGCCGACGCGATGCTCTGCGGCGTCGAGGGGCGCTTCGTGCGCCACCTGCGCCATGTGCGCACCATCATCGGGCTCGCCCCCGGCGCGCAGGAACTCGCCGCGCTGTCGGCGCTGATCACGCAGAAGGGCACCTTCTTCCTGTGCGATACCCAGATCGCGCTGGAGCCCAGCGTGGCGGAACTCGCGGACATGGCGCTGCTCGCCGCCACCCATGTCCGCCGCTTCGGCCTCGAGCCGCGCATCGCCGCCGTCTCGCATTCCGATTTCGGCAGCCGCGACGACGGCAGCGCCCGCAAGATGCGTGAAGTCGCCGAACTGATCGCCGAGCGGGTGCCCGGCCTTCAGGTCGACGGCGAGATGGAGGGCGACAGCGCGCTGCTGCCGGAGACGCGCGAGCGCGTGCTGCCCGGCTCGCGGCTGGAGGGCGTGGCGAACATCCTGCTCATGCCCAATCTCGACGCCGCCAACATCGCCTACCAGATGATCAAGGTGTTCGGCGACGCGCTGCCGCTCGGGCCGATCCTGCTCGGCACCGCCAAGCCGGCGCACATCCTCACCCCCTCGGTCACCGCGCGCGGCGTCGTCAACATGACCGCGCTGGCGGTGGTCGAGGCGCAGTGCCTCTGAGCCGGACGCCCCGCCTCACTTTGCCGTGAGGCGGGGCCTCGGCCCGCTTTCCGCCACGCGACGGGCGCAGACGCGGATACCATGAACGTGCCCGCCCGGCGTTTCGCGACGCCGGCGATCCCGGGTGCGCTGCGCACGATCCCGCCACCACCCGTTTCCATTCCTTTCCGGAGTCGACCCATGTTCTCCCGCCTGTCCATCGCGGCCGCGTTCGTCGCGGCCGGTCTCGCCCTCGCGCCTGCCGCCTTTGCCCAGAACCGGACCACGACCGGGGCCGTGGTCGGCGGTGCCACCGGCGCCGTCGTCGGCGGCGCGGTGACCGGCAGCGCCGGCGGCGCGGTGGCCGGGGCGGTGGTCGGCGGCGTCACCGGCGCGGCGATCGGCAACAGCCGCTCCCGCGCCCGCTCCGGCCATTTCTGGCGCAATGGCCGCTGCTATTACCGCGACCGCAACGGCCGTGTCGTGCGCTCCCCGAACAGCCACTGCCGGCGCTGACGCGGCGGCAGCCGTTCATCTCCGGTTCGGATTGGGCGGCGTAGACCCTTGTAATCATAAGGGTCGCGACCGCAGCCGCGGCTCACCGAAAAACGCTTCCGACTGGAGATGTCGTCGATGTTCACCCGGCTTTCACTCGCGGCGCTGCTGGTCGGCGCCACTTTCGCCGCCACCCCGGCCTCGGCCCAGAACGACGCCGCCGCCGGCGCCCTCATCGGCGGCCTGACCGGCGCGGCGATCGGCGGCGCGGTGACCGGGCGCGCGGGCGGCGCGGCGGCAGGTGCCGCCATCGGCGCCGTGACGGGCGCGGCTATCGGCGCCAACAGCAATCGCGGCGGCTCGTACTACTACTGGAACGGCGGGCGGTGCTATTACCACTACCCGAACGGCAAGATCGTCCGCGTCGACCGCGGCTACTGCTACTGACACGGACTGTAGTTCGCCTGCGGGCACCGGACGTGCCCGCCGTGGAGGATTACCGATCGCGCGCCGTGCATCGTGCGCGATCGTTCTCACGCGATTTTGCCGTCGATCCGCCTCGTAATTGCCACAATGTCGACCAATCTGGTGGCCCCATCGACGTTGGCCGGATGACTGGTGCCTGTTGCCCTCCCTGACGGATGCACGGGTGGTCGGATTCTTATCAACTTCGACAGAACCAGGCGCGGTTTCAGCAGGACCACGCCTGACCTGAACTCCGTCTTCTGAAGGTTACATCTATGGCTGATACCGGCACCGTGAAGTGGTTCAACGAGCAGAAGGGCTATGGCTTTATCCAGCCCGACAGCGGCGGCAAGGATGTGTTCGTGCACATCAGCGCGGTCGAGCGTTCGGGGCTGCGTGGCCTGCGCGACGGCGACAAGATCTCCTTCGAGCTGCAGACCGATCAGCGCTCGGGCAAGACCTCGGCGGTCAACCTGCGCACGATCTGACGCGGCGTACGTGCCGCGTCGCCGGGCCGGGCTCGGCCAGGATGGAGGCCGTCGTTCTCGCTGGGGAACGGCGGCCTTTTCGCATCCGGCGATGGTCGTCGGGATGGCTTGCATTCAACGCGGTTATCGTTACCATACTGAATAGACTTTGGCCGGACGACTGGGCCGTTTCGCCTTTCTACGGGCGCACGTTCAGCTTCTCTTCCAAATTCGACCAACGGACGGGTCGCATCTGCACCCGGCTGAGCTTGCAACCAGTCTACGAGAGACGACGACTATGGCTGATACCGGCACCGTGAAGTGGTTCAACGAGCAGAAGGGCTACGGCTTCATCCAGCCCGACAGCGGCGGCAAGGATGTGTTCGTGCACATCAGCGCGGTCGAGCGTTCGGGGCTGCGTGGCCTGCGCGACGGCGACAAGATCTCCTTCGAGCTGCAGACCGACCAGCGCTCGGGCAAGACCTCCGCGGTCAACCTGCGCACCGCCTGATAACGGCTGCGGTAACTGCCGCGTCCGACCGATTCGTGAAAGCCGTCCTCCCGGAAGGGAGGGCGGTTTTTTCATGCGCGTTTCCCCGCGCGCCGCCTCAGGCGCTGCGCCCGTCGAAGGGCTGCGGCGACAGCGCGGCGAGGTCGATGCCGTCGAGGCAGCGCAGGTTCACCGCCACCATCGCCGCGCCGTCCGGCCCGGTGCCGCGCGCGAAGGGTTCCGTCCCGCATTCGGTGCAGAACATGTGGCCGATGATGTGACGGTTGAACCGGTACTCGCGCAGCCGGTCGTCGCCGCTGAGCAGCCGGAAGCCCTCCTCGTCCGTGAAGGCGAGCAACAGGCCCTTCTTGGTGCAGATCGAGCAGTTGCAGGTGATGGCGCGGCCGAGATCGAGGCTCGCCTCGAACCGCACGGCGCCGCAATGGCAGGCCCCTTCGAGCGGCGCGGCAGTCGTGGTCTCGCTCATATCACATCCCCTTTTTGTGATTCAAACCCCGCGGCAGGGTGGGGGAGGGGGAGGGCCATGTCGAGGGGCCCGGAGCGCCGCCAAGAAAAACGGCAGGCGGCGGAAGTAAGATAAGTGGGGTTGCCAAGTCGATCGGCTGATGCGGTCGAGCCTCGCCGGGGGCGCGGCGACGCTGTTCCGAGGCCGGGCATGCGCCCGAACCGCGGGCAGAACCGCGTGCCGAGACGGGCCCAGCCCTGGCTCACGCCCGCGCCATCGGGCGGGAAGGGATCCGTACGGGGATGCCCGGCGCGTCCGGATCCCGGCGGGCCGGATCGTGCCGCGCCCCGCCGGCCGGGTCGAGCCCGGGGGGAATCGTCCGCTCACGCCTCCGGACGCGGGCGCTCCAGCAGCCGAACGGCGCGGCCGTGATAGGTCGTCTCGGTGTAGGGGGAATAGCCGAGCTTGCCGGCGACGTGCAGCGAGGCGCCGTGCGCCGGTTCGATCATGCAGACGGTGCGGGCCTTGTCGCGGCAGGTCGCGTCGAGCCGCCCGCTGGCGAGGGCCGCGTCGGCCCAGTCGAGCGCGGCGCGCATCGCCTCCTCGGCCAGCCCCTTGCCCTGCGCCGCGCTCACCAGCGCCCAGCCGGCTTCCAGCGTGCCCTCGATCGAGGGAATGAGGTCGCGCCGCACCTCGTGAAAGCCCGCTTCGCCAATGAAGGCGCCGGTATCGCGCGCCTCGACAACGAAGAAGCCGAAGCCGAGATGGTGCCACATCCCCATCTGCCGCAGGAACCGCGTCCACGCCGCCTCCCGCGTGAACGGCACCCCGCCGATGAACCGCACCACCTCCGGCTCCGCCCACATCGCCGCATAAGGCTCGAAATCCGCCAGCCGGTAGGGGCGGAGGATGAGGCGGGGAGTGGTGAGGGTGGGGATCATGGCGGCGAGGCTCCTTGTGGCCATATTCTGCCTATCGGAGTCGGGGCCAGCGCGACAATGGCGACGCGCTGGTTTCCAGCTTAAGATCGGAGGTAATTAACTCCGCGCTTATGGCATGGCCTCGCCGGGGAGACAGCATGGATTTCGTGCAGATCAACGATCGCGATGGTCGGTGCCTGTCGGTCGATCTGCGCCACATCCTGCGTGTACTCGGTCATCGGGCCGAGCAGCTGTGGTGGGCGGTCGGCCCCATCCACGGCGAGTATTTCGAGGCGATGGGCGAGGGGCAGGCCGAGCTGAAGCAGCTGGAAGTCTCCGGTCGGCGGCTGGCCGGGCCGGCGTTCGGCGCGCTGGCCGAACGCGTGCATCAGGTCATCTGGGGCGACTTCGCGGGCTTCGCGACCGAAGACGCCGAGACACCCGAGCTGATCATCTGCGCGATCGACAGCAGCTACTATGAAGTCCACGCGGTCGACGACGCGATATTGGACCGGATGCGGCAGTCCTTTGCCGATGTGACCGACGGGGACTCCCGCCAACTCATGTTCGACGATCAGCCATGGCGTCGCTAGCCGGCGGCGCGGACGGCGTCGCTCAGGCCGCCGCGTTGGTGCCGATCAGCGCCTCGGCGGGGATGCCCCACGCGGCGTGCAACCTGCGGATCATGGCGAGGGTGAGCGGGCGCTTGCCGTTGAGAATGTCGGAGGCGCGCTGGCGCGCGCCGAGCAGGCGGCCGAGATCGGCCTGGCTGAAGCCGCCCATCTCCATGCGGTAGCGAATGGCGTCGAGCGGGGCGGGCGGCTCCACCGGCCAGCGGCGGCGCTCATAATCCTCGATGACAAGGGCGAGCAGATCGAACCGATCCGCCTCGGGCGTGCCGGGCGCGGGCTCATGCTCGAAGCAGGCTGCGATCTCGGCCAGCGCGGCGTCGTAGTCGGCCTCGTTGCGCAGGGGGCGGATGGGGGTCATCAGATGCGCTCCGGATCGATGCGATCATACTCGGCATGAGTGCCGACGAACTTGATGAGGACACGGCGAAATCGGTAGGACACGTGGATAATCAACCGGTACTTGTTGCCGCCGATATCGAAGATGACGCGGTTGTCGCCCACGAAGTCGACCGTTGTTCCAAACATGACCTTGATGTCCGCAGGACCGCTCCAGCCCGCTTGGGCGACTGCCGCGAACCACGCCTTGAGCGGCCCTTCGGCAGGGCGATGACGCTGCCAGAACTGCCGCAGCGTTCGGCGCGCGATGATCTGCATGCCAAAGGATAAGATGTCACCGATCTGGTGACAAGAGGTTGCCGCGTGCGGGTACGAACGAAAAACGGCCGGATGTGATCCGGCCGTTCGTGGTCGTCATCGCTGGCGAGCGGTCACGAGCACCCCGTCGTGCTCCCGCACGTCTCGCACTTCAAACACGTGCCGTTCCGCACCATGGTGAAGTTCTGGCACTCGGGGCAGGCCTCCCCTTCATAGCCCTTGGCGCGCGCGATGGCGCGGGCTTCGGCTTTGGTCGGGCCGGCGGCCGGCGTCGGGGCGCTCCAGGGGAGGGCGGCGGTCTCGGCTTCCGCCTCGATCTCCGGCTCCTGCTTCAGCGCGGTGGCGCCCTGCGTCGCGGCCGTGACGCCGCCGCGCAGCGTGGTGACGTTGGAGGCCGCTGCGCGCGGTTCGGTGCCCGCCGCCGCGCCGCCCGGCATCACCAGGAAGCCGACCGGCTTGCCGCGCGTCAGCCCCTTCGAGACCATGCGCGAGGCCACCGCCGCGGCCGCTCCCGGCGCCGGCTTGCCCTCGTCGACGCCCTTGCCGAGCGCGTCGAAGTTCGATTCCGACGGCTCCACATGGCCGAGATCGTTGCGCCCGAGATAGGAGACGGCGAGCTCGCGGAACACGTAGTCGAGGATCGAGGTGGCGTATTTGATGATCTCGTTGCCCTGCACCGGGCCGGCGGGCTCGAAGCGGGTGAAGGTGAAGGCGTCGACATATTCCTCCAGCGGCACGCCATATTGCAGGCCGAGCGAGATGGAGATGGCGAAGTTGTTGATGAAGGAGCGCAGCGCCGCGCCTTCCTTGTGCATGTCGATGAAGATCTCGCCGAGCCGGCCGTCGTCATATTCGCCGGTGCGCAGATAGACCTTGTGGCCGCCGACCACGGCCTTCTGGGTGTAGCCCTTGCGGCGGTCCGGCATCTTCTCGCGCTCGCGAACCGCGATCTTCTCGACCCGCTCGATGATGCGCTCGACGATCTTCTCGGTGACCGCGGCGGTGCGCGCCGCCGCCGGCTGGGCGACGAGCGCCTCGACCGCGTCGTCCTCGTCCTCGTCATCGGCGACGAGCTGGGAGTTCAGCGGCTGCGACAGCTTGGAGCCGTCGCGGTAGAGCGCGTTGGCCTTCAGCGCGAGGCGCCAGGAGAGCAGGTAGGCCTGCTTGCAGTCCTCGACGGTCGCCTCGTTCGGCATGTTGATGGTCTTGGAGATCGCGCCCGAGAGGAAGGGCTGCGCCGCCGCCATCATGCGGATGTGGCTCTCCACCGAGAGGAAGCGCTTGCCGATGCGCCCGCACGGATTGGCGCAGTCGAACACCGGGTAGTGCTCGACCTTCAGGAAGGGCGCGCCCTCCAGCGTCATCGCCCCGCAGACATGGATGTTGGCGGCTTCGACGTCCTTCTTCGAGAAGCCGAGATGGGCGAGCAGGTCGAAGGCCGGGTCATTGAGCTTGTCGGCGGGAATGCCGAGCTTGGCCATCGCCTCGTCGCCGAGCGTCCAGCGGTTGAAGATGAACTTCACGTCGAAGGCCGATTTCGCGCCGGCGTCGATCTTCGCCAGCATGGCGTCGTCGAAGCCCTTGGCGCGCAGCGTCGAATGGTTGATCGCCGGGGCCTGCGCGATCGAGCCGTGGCCGACCGCATAGACCTCGATCTCGGCCAGCTGGCTCTCGGAATAGCCGAGCGTGCGCAGCGCCTCCGGCACGGCGCGGTTGATGATCTTGAAGTAGCCGCCGCCGGCCAGCTTCTTGAACTTCACCAGCGCGAAATCGGGCTCGATGCCGGTGGTGTCGCAGTCCATCACCAGGCCGATCGTGCCGGTGGGCGCGAGCAGCGTGGTCTGGGCATTGCGGTAGCCGTGCTCGATGCCGAGCTCCAGCGCGCGGTCCCAGGCGGCGGTGGCGTGGGCGACCAGCTCGGCGCCGTTCAGCTTCAGCGCGTGGCAGGCGGCGTGGTCGAGCGGCACCGGGTTGGTGGAGAGCGCCTCATAGCCCGAGGCCTCGCCATGGGCGGCGCGGCGGTGGTTGCGGATGACGCGCAGCATGTGCTCGGCATTCGGCGCATGGCCGGGGAAGGGGCCGAGCTCCTTCGCCATCTCCGCCGAGGTGGCATAGGCGACGCCGGTCATGATCGCGGTCAGCGCGCCGCCATAGGCACGGCCGGCCTCCGAATCATAGGGAATGCCGGAGGTCATCAGCAGGCCGCCGATATTGGCGTAGCCGAGGCCGAGCGTACGGTACTCGTAGGAAAGGCGCGCGATCTCCTTCGAGGGGAACTGCGCCATCAGGATCGAGATCTCGAGCACCACGGTCCACAGCCGGCAGGCATGCTCGTAGCTCGCAATATCGAACGTGCCGTCCGCGTTGCGGAACTGTAAGAGGTTCAGCGAGGCGAGATTGCACGCCGTGTCGTCGAGGAACATGTATTCCGAGCACGGATTCGACGCGCGGATCGGGCCGCCGGCCGGGCTGGTGTGCCAGTCGTTCACCGTGGTGTGGAACTGGATGCCGGGATCGGCGCAGGCCCAGGCGGCGTGGCCGATCTTCTCCCACAGCTCACGCGCCTTCAGCGTCCTGGTCACCTTGCCCGTGGTGCGGGAGGTGAGGTTCCAGTCGCCGTCGGCCTCGACCGCGTTCAGGAAGGCATCGTCGACGCGCACGGAGTTGTTCGAGTTCTGGCCGGAGACGGTGAGATAGGCCTCCGAATCCCAATCGGTGTCGTAGATCGGGAAATCGATGTCGGTGTAGCCCTGCTTGGCGAACTGCACGACGCGGCGGATATAGTTTTCCGGCACCTGCGCCTTCTTCGCGGCGCGGATCTCGCGCTTCAGCGCCGGGTTCTTCTCCGGGTCGTAGCAATCGTCGCCCGCGCCTTCGCAGTTCACGCAGGCCTTCATCACCGCCTTCATGTGCTTGGCGATGGTCTTGGAACCGGTGACGAGGGCGGCGACCTTCTGCTCCTCCTTCACCTTCCAGTCGACATAGGTCTCGATATCCGGGTGGTCGGCGTCGATCACCACCATCTTGGCGGCGCGGCGGGTCGTGCCGCCGGACTTGATGGCGCCCGCCGCGCGGTCGCCGATCTTGAGGAAGCTCATGAGGCCCGAAGAGCGCCCGCCGCCCGAGAGCTTCTCGCCCTCGCCGCGCAGGGCGGAGAAGTTGGAGCCGGTGCCGGAGCCGTACTTGAACAGGCGCGCCTCGCGCACCCACAGGTCCATGATGCCGCCCTCGTTGACGAGGTCGTCGGAGACCGACTGGATGAAGCAGGCATGCGGCTGGGGGTGCTCGTAGGAGGTCTTCGAGCGGGTCAGCTTGCCGGTGGCGTAGTCGACATAGAAGTGGCCCTGGCTCGGGCCGTCGATGCCATAGGCCCAGTGCAGGCCGGTGTTGAACCATTGCGGGCTATTCGGCGCGGCCATCTGCATGGCGAGCATGTAGCGGTGCTCGTCATAGAAGGCCTGCGCGTCCTCCTCGCTGTCGAAATAACCGCCCTTCCAGCCCCAGTAGGTCCAGGTGCCGGCGAGCCGGTCGAACACCTGCCGGGACGAGGTCTCACCGACGAAACGCTCCTTCTCGGGCAGGGCGGCGAGTGCCTTCTCGTCGGCCGCGCCGCGCCACAGGAAGGAGGGGACGGTCTCTTCCTCGACGCGCTTCAGCCGCGCGGGTACGCCCGCCTTGCGGAAATACTTCTGCGCGAGGATGTCGCTCGCCACCTGGGAGAAGTGCTCGGGCACCTCGATCCCTTCCAGACGGAACACCACCGAGCCATCGGGATTGCGGATCTCGCTGGTCGCGGCGCGGAATGCGATATCCGCGTAAGGAGATTGTCCGGCCTTGGTGTAGCGGCGCTCGATGCGCATTCTCGTGGCTCCCCTCGCGCCCCA
This sequence comes from Ancylobacter terrae, assembly GCF_045108345.1. Classification (NCBI taxonomy): domain Bacteria; kingdom Pseudomonadati; phylum Pseudomonadota; class Alphaproteobacteria; order Hyphomicrobiales; family Xanthobacteraceae; genus Ancylobacter; species Ancylobacter terrae. The sequence continues at coordinate 1,943,163 of NZ_JBJGXH010000001.1, read as the reverse complement.
CGAGGGTGGGCGCGTTCATTGAACGTCAAAGATTCCCGCGCCGTGCGCGTGGTGGGCGCCGGCGGTTCGATGGTCTCGCTTGTCCGAAGATCCGACCCCAGCCGGCTACGCGAACGGACCATAAAACTGCCGCGATTCCGCCTCGAAGGAAAGCCCGAAATCCCTATCCGTTGGGGATATCGCTGCGGGCGTCATCTAGATGTAGTGTGCCGCAGGGCCTCTTACCAGATCGTAAATCAGCTGGGCCGCGGCCGCGAATCGCTCTTGTGCGTGGCTGCGGATAACGGGGAAAGCGTCCCCGGGGGCTGGCGAGGCCCTACATCTTGTGCCTTGCCGCACGATGGAATCGCAGGGCACGGAGATAAGTCTCGACCTCTCGGCCGTCCCGCGCAATGTCCCGGAGGACACAGCCGCGCGAGCGATCGAGGTGCAGCGCATGGGCACCGGGCCTCCCTCCGGCTGATCCGCGCATACGCTCGTATGGATGGACAGCGGCGCCTCGCGGGCGTCTAACGGCGTCCGACTGGCTCCGAAAGGACACGGCACCATGACTGCCATGGCCGAGACGGCGGAACGCACCGCCGGCATCACCTATTTCCTGCTCGCCGCCGCCGCCGGCGCCGGCGCGGCGAACCTCTATTACGCCCAGCCGCTGATCGCGCTGATCGCCCCCGACATCGGCCTCGACGAGACCTGGGCGAGCCTGATCGTGACGCTCGGCCAGGTCGGCTACATCGCCGGGCTGCTGTTCATCGTCCCGCTCGGCGACCTCCACGAGAATCGCGGCCTCATCGTCACCATGCTCGTCGTGGCCGCGGCCGGGCTGCTCATCGCCTGGAGCGCGCCGGCGGCGGGGCTGTTCCTCGCCGCTGCCTTCCTGTTCGGCATCGGCTCCGTCGTGGCGCAGATCGCGGTGCCCTTCGCCGCCCATCTCGCCCCGCCCGAGGAGCGCGGCCGCCGCGTCGGTTTCGTGGTGAGCGGGCTGATGACCGGCATCCTTTTGGCGCGCCCGCTGTCGAGCTTCATTGCCGCGGCGATCGGCTGGCATGGCGTGTTCGCCTGCGCCGCCGCGCTGATGCTGCTCCTGGCGCTGGCGCTGCGCCTCACCCTGCCCAAGCGCCATCCCGGCTCGACCGCCGGTTATGCGGCGCTGGTCGGCTCGCTGGTGCCGCTGATGCGCCGCACGCCGCTGCTGCAGCGCCGGGCGCTCTACCAGGCCACCATGTTCGGCGCCTTCACCCTGTTCTGGTCGGCGGTGCCGCTGCTGTTGAGCGGGCCGGATTTCGGCTACGGCCAGGATCGCATCGCCCTCTTCGCGCTGGCGGGCGCGGCGGGCGTCGTCGCGTCCCCGATCGCCGGCCGCATGGCCGATCGCGGTCATGGCCGCCTCGGCACCGGCATCGCCTTCGTGACCGCCATCCTCGGCTTCGCGATGACCGCGATCGGGGCCGCCTATGGCTCCGTCGTCGCGCTGGCGATCGGCGCGGTGGTGCTCGACGGCGCGGCGACGGCGAACCTGGTGTTCGGCCAGCGCGCGCTGTTCATGCTCGATCCCGCCATCCGCTCGCGGCTCAACGCGCTTTATATCGGCTCGTTCTTCGCCGGCGGCGCGCTGGGCTCGGCGATCGCCAGCCCGCTCTACACCGCCGGCGGCTGGCCGCTGGTGACGGTGGCCGGCATTGCCGGCCTCGCGCTGGGGGGCGGGTTCTTCCTGCGCAATCTCCGCGCGGCGTGAACCTGCGGCTTGCCGCCGTCTGGACACTGCGCCGGCCCGATGGCATGGTCCGCCCGACCTCAGCCGCGAGAGACGATCACGTGAATTTCTCGACCTTCCTCACCGAAATGTTCACCTGGTGGAACGGCCAGACGATGGGCACCCGCTTCCACACCTGGCGCCATGGCGAACGGGTGGGCACGGACGAGGCCGGCAACATATATTACCGCACCAAGGGCGGCGCGATCGATCCCGCGCTCGGCTTCGAGCGCCGCTGGGTGATCTACAACGGCGATGCCGAGGCGACCGCGATTCCCCCCGGCTGGCACGCCTGGATGCACCAGCGCTCCGACGTGCCGCCCTCCCAGGAGAAATACGAGCCGCGCCCGTGGGAGCAGCCGCACCGGCCGAATCCGACCGGAACGCCCGCCGCCTATCGCCCGCCCGGCTCCACCCTCGGCCGCGGCCATCGTCCGGCCGTGACCGGCGACTACAAGGCCTGGACGCCGGAGTGAGCGCGATCGTCGATCCCGCCGTGCCGCTGCCGTATTGCGGGTGTCTGGTCCGCTCTCCCGTGATCTGCCGAGTCTAGCGCCCGATGTCAGGCCGTACCCGCGTCGTCAGCCTTCTGGCTGTGCCGTGCATCGCATGGTCTGCCGCCGCCTTTGCCCAGACCCGAACCCAGCAGCCCTGGCAGGGGGGCGTCCAGTCGGCGCCGCTCGCGCCGCCGCCCGGCGCCGTCCCCGACGTGCCGCGCGATGATTCGCCCGGCGGCCCCGGCGTTCCCTCGATCATGGCGCCGCCCGCCGGCGTCGCGCCCGCCGCCCCGCCTCCGGGAACCGGACGGGCCGGCGTGCCCCAACCCGGCGACATGGTGCCCGGCGGCAGCGGCGAGATCGAGATCGTGCAGCCGCCCTCGCAGAAGATCGTGAACAAGACGGCGGTGTTCTCCGGCCTCGACAAGATCACCGGCCGCATCATCAGCTTCGACGTCGCGATCAACGAGACGGTGCAGTTCGGCGCGCTGCGCATCACCCCGCGCGCCTGCTACACGCGGCCCTCGACCGAGACGCAGAACACCACCGGCTTCGTCGAGGTGCAGGAGATCGAGCTCGACGGCGAGGTGAAGCGGCTGTTCGGCGGCTGGATGTTCGCCGCGAGCCCGGGCCTGCACGGCGTCGAGCACCCGATCTATGACGTCTGGCTGACCGACTGCAAGCAGTCCGCGCCGGTGATCGCCAAGCCCGCCGGCCAGCAGTAGAAATCGCCCTCACCGTCGAGAGCGGGGGTCAGCAGCCGGTGATACTGCCGGCGCGGCACCTCGATCGCGCCGAAGCTGCGCAGGTGATCGGTCACGAACTGCGTGTCGAGCAGGATGAAGCCGCCCTTGCGCAGCCGGGCGACGAGATGCACCAGCGCCACCTTCGAGGCATCGCGGGCGGTGTGGAACATGCTCTCGCCGAAGAAGGCGCGCCCGAGCCGCACGCCATAGAGCCCGCCGACCAGCTTGCCGTCCTCCCACGCCTCGACCGAATGGCAGCAGCCCCGCGCGTGCAATTCGCAATAGAGCCGGCGGATGCGGGCGTTGATCCAGGTCTTGTCGCGATCGAGGCCGGGCGCCGCGCAGCCGTCGATCACCGCCTCGAAATCATGGTCGATGCGGATTTCGAAGCGGTCCGAGCGCACGGTGCGGGCGAGGCGGCTCGATATGTGGAAGCGGTCGAGCGGGATGATGCCGCGCCGCTCCGGCTCGATCCAGTAGAGGCCCGGATCGTCGGCGCTCTCGGCCATCGGGAAGATGCCGCAGGCATAGGCCTTCAGCAGCACCTCGGGCGTGATCTCGACCTGATGCTCGCGTGGATGGGACATGGCGCCAGCATGACGGAGAGGGCTCGATATGGAAAGGGCGGGCACCGGGCCCGCCCATCACAATGAAGGGGCGGCGAGCGCCCTTCAGCTGCCCGGCTCGCCCTCGGCGAGGAAGTGCTCCAGCCAGTGGATATCGTAGGCGCCGCGCGCGATGTCGTCGTTGCGCACCAGTTCGCGGAACAGCGGCAGCGTGGTCTCGATGCCTTCCACCACGAACTCGTCGAGCGCCCGGCGCAACCGCATCAGACATTCCGCCCGCGTCTTGCCCTGCACGATGAGCTTGCCGACCAGGCTGTCGTAATAGGGCGGGATCCGGTAGCCCTGATAGACCGCCGAATCGACCCGCACCCCAAGCCCGCCGGGGACGTGCCAGTAGTCGATCTTGCCGGGGGAGGGCCGGAAGGTGCGCGGGTGCTCGGCGTTCACGCGGCACTCGATGGCATGGCCGCTCAGCACCACGTCATCCTGCGTCAGCGAGAGCGGCTCGCCGGCGGCGACGCGGATCTGCTCGTTGATCAGGTCGATTCCGGTGATGGCTTCGGTCACCGGATGCTCCACCTGGATGCGGGTGTTCATCTCGATGAAATAGAAATTGCCCTGCTCGTACAGGAACTCGACCGTGCCGGCGCCGAGATACTTCATGTCGCGCATGGCCTTGCCGACCGTCTCGCCGATCGCGGCCCGCTGCTCGGCCGTGATGGTCGGGGAGGGGGCTTCCTCCCACACCTTCTGGTGCCGGCGCTGCAGCGAGCAGTCGCGCTCGCCGAGATGGATCGCGTTGCCGCGCCCGTCACCCAGCACCTGGATTTCGATGTGGCGGGGCGTGCCCAGATATTTCTCGAGATAGACCGCGTCGTCGCCGAAGGCCGCACGCGCTTCCGAGCGGGCGGTCGAGAGCGCGGAGGAGAGCTCCTCGGCCGAGCGCGCCACCTTCATGCCGCGCCCGCCGCCGCCGGCGGCCGCCTTGACCAGAACTGGATAGCCGATCTCGTCGGCCACCTTCAGCGCTTCCTCGTCGGAGGTGATGCCGCCGTCGGAACCGGGCACGCAGGGGATGCCGAGCCGCCGGGCGGTCTTCTTCGCCTCGATCTTGTCGCCCATGATGCGGATATGCTCGGGCTTGGGCCCGATGAAGCCGACACCGTGATCGATCAGGATCTCGGCGAAGCGGGCGTTCTCGGCGAGGAAGCCGTAGCCGGGGTGCACCGCCTCGGCGCCGGTGATCTCGCAGGCGGCGAGCAGCGCGGGAATGTTGAGATAGCTCTCCGCCGCGGCCGGCGGGCCGATGCACACGCTCTCGTCCGCGAGCTTCACATGCATCGCGTCGGCATCCGCGGTGGAGTGCACCGCGACGGTGGCGATGCCGAGCTCCTTGCAGGCGCGCAGGATGCGGAGCGCGATCTCGCCCCGGTTGGCGATCAGGATCTTGCCGAACATGCGCGACCCTTCACTCGATGATCAGGAGCGGCTCGCCATATTCGACCGGCCGGGCATTCTCGACGAGAATGCGGGTGACGGTGCCGGCGCGCGGAGCGGGAATGGCGTTCATCGTCTTCATGGCCTCGACGATGAGCAGCGTCTGGCCTTCCTTGACCACCGTGCCGACCTCGATGAAGTGGCGGGCGCCCGGCTCGGGGCCGAGATAGGCGGTGCCGACCATGGGCGAGGTGACGACGCCCGGATGCCGGGCCGGATCGGCCGAGGCGGCTTCCGCCGCGACGGCGGGCGCCGCCGGAGCGGCAGCCGGTGCCGCGGCATAGGCGGGTGCCGGCATGGCGTAGGCGGGCGGGGGCGCGTAGGCCGGCGCCGGCGCATAGGTCGGCGCGGCGCGCGCGACGCGGATGCGCAGGTCCTCGTGCTGCACCTCGATCTCGGTGAGGTCGCTCTCGGACAGAAGAGTGGCGATCTCGCGCACCAGCGCGGGGTCGATGGCGGGCTTGGTGGTTTTCATCATGTTCCCGTGACGGTCGCTGCCCGTCTCCCTCACGTGACGCGCGCGGCGGCGAGCGCGTCGATGGCGAGCCTGTATCCTGCAAACCCGAGACCGCAGATCACCCCGCGGGCGACCGGCGATATGTACGAGTGATGACGGAAGGACTCGCGCGCGAAGACGTTGGACAGGTGGACTTCGACGACATTGAGGCCGGCAGCCTTTATGGCGTCCGCAAGTGCGATCGAGGTGTGGGTATAGGCGGCCGCGTTCAGCACGACCCCGAGCGAGCCGCGGGCCTCCTGGAGGAAGGTGACCAGTTCACCCTCGACGTTGCTCTGGCGGAACACCAGCGCCAGCCCGAGCCGGTCGCAGGCGCTGCGGCACTCGGCCTCGAGGTCGGCAAGGGTCGCGCGGCCATAGACGTCCGGCTCGCGCAGGCCGAGCAGGTTCAGGTTGGGGCCGTTCAGAACGTGGATGGTGTCGGGCATCGCGCCTCTGGCCGCAGGCCGCCCGACGGGCAGGAGTCGGCGGCGGCGCGGTTATAGGCAATGCAAGGCCGTGCGCCAAGCCCCGTGAGAGGTCGTTAACGATTTGGTCGCAGGCGATGCAGCGGCGTGACCTCGGGCAGAGGCCACGCCGGCCCGCGGGAGCGGCTCAGCACTGGGTCTTGCCGCAGCTCCGCACCGAATCGATCGCGCTCTTGAGCTTGTCGTGCCCGACCGCGCCGATCACCACCTCGTCGGCGACGACGTAGCTCGGCGTGCCGTTGATGCCGAGCGCGTCGGCGATCTTGAAGCTCTCCTCCAGGGTCGCGCGCACTTCCGGATCGCTCATCGCCTTTTCCAGCTTGGCGCGGTCGACGCCGACATCGGTGGCCGCATCGAGCGCATGCGACTTGTCGGCCTGGCCGCGTCCGCCGAGCAGCTTCTGGTGGAAGGCGAGATACTTGTCCGGGGCAACGAGCCGCACCGCGACCGCCACCTGCGCCGCCTCCACCGAGCCCTGGCCGAGCACGGGGAACTCCTTCAGCACGACCTTGAGCTTGGGGTCGCTCTTGATGAGGTCCTGCAGGTCCGCCAGCGCCCGCTTGCAGTAGCCGCAATTGTAGTCGAAGAACTCGACCAGGGTGACGTCGCCCTTGGGATTGCCGACCACCACGCCGCGCGGCGAATCGAACACCAGCGGCTTCACCGTGCCGAGCGCCTGCTTGCGCTGGTTGGCTTCCGCCATCTCCTGGCGCTTCTGCAGCTCGCCGATCGCTTCCTGGATGACTTCCGGGTTGGTGAGCAGGTAGTTGCGGATGACGCTTTCGAACTCCTTGCGCTGGGCATCGTCGAGCGCGCGGGCCGGGGTGAGCGCCGCGCCAAGGGCGAGGCTCGCTCCCAGAGCGACAGCGCCGAGGGAGCGGAAGGTCGGAAGCGAAAGCATCGAAATCTCCGGTTGTCGGGCGCGGCACGTGCCCGCACGGCGCCTGAAGGCTACGGCCTCTTTACCGGAGCCTTGGGCACTTTCAAATTGACGATGTCGTCAGCTTTCAGCCAGCCCGGCGATCCCGTCGGAAAGCGCATCTGCGCGCGCCCGGCGAGTTCGCGGGCCAGCTTGATGTCGCCGCTCGCCAGCGCCGCCTGCGCCGAGGCGAGGTCGGCATTGGGGATGTCGCCCTTCTGGCCATAGGCCATGGCGAGATAACGCCAGCCATTGGGCGCCGTGCTCTCCCGCTGGAGGCTGAAGGAGAGCTCGCGCACCGCCTCGTCGAGCGTCGTCTTGTCGCCGGAAGCGACCAGCGCCTGGCCGAGCAGCATGCGGATCAGCGCATTGCCGCCCGAGATCTGCACCGCCTTGCGCAGCGGCGCGACCGCCTCGCGCCCGCGCCCGGCCTCGAGCAGCGCCTGGCCCTTCAGCTCGTACATGTACGGGTTGCCGGGGTTCTCGGCGATCAGCGCGTCGATCTGGCGGACGGCATCGTTCACATTGCCATAGCGATACGCCGAGATCGCCCGCGCGTAGCGGGCGGGCATCGAGCTGTCGGACAGCGGATAACGCCGCGCCACCTGGTCGGGCGTGCCCATGAAGCCGGTGAGCTTGGCACGCATCATGTCGTGCCGGGCCTGCAGCGCCGGCGGATCCTTGGCGTCGAAATAGGGGCTCTTGCGCGCGAGATCCTCCAGCGCGGCGATGCGCTCGGTCGCCATGGGATGGCTGAGCACATAGGGATCGATGCGCTGGCTGATGAACAACTGGTCGTTCTGGAAACGCTCGAACGTCTTCAGCATGCCGCGCGCGGACTGCTTGGTGGCGTTGAGATAGCTCACCGCGGCGCGGTCGGCGGCCTGCTCCTCGCTGCGCTGATAGGCGAGCAGCGAGCGGCGGATCACCTCCTGCGGACCGGCGATGGCGGCCGCGGCGCCGCCCATGTTCGCGCCCGAAGCGGCGCCCGCCGCGACGCCCCCGAGCGAGAGCAGCATCGCCACGATGGCCATGGTCTGCGCCGATTCGAGCTGCTGGCGCATGCGCGCGAGATGGCCGCCGGCGATGTGGCCGGTCTCGTGGGCGAGCACGCCGATGATCTCGTTCGGCGTCTCCGACTGCGAGAGGGCGCCCGTGTTGACGAAGATCCGCCGGCCGTCGACCACGAAGGCATTGAAGGAGGGATCGCCGATCAGCACCACCTCGATGTTCTGCTGGGCGACCCCGGCGGCCCGGTAGATCGGGCGCATATAGTCGCGCAGCAGGTTCTCGATCTCGGCGTCGCGGATCACGTTCGGCCGCCGCTGCGCGGTTTCCTGCGCCGCCACGGGCTGCGTCGCGAGGAAAACGGCGGCGAGCAGGCCCATGGTATGGCCCAGCACGCGCCCTGCCGGCCGAAGCCGGCCGCGGAGGGTGAAACCGAAGGTCGGGTTGTCAAACGGCAGCAGAGGCATCATCCATCGGCGGGTCGGCGACGTGCCGGCGGGCGGGACGCCGTAGGGGCGCCGATCTCGTCGCGGGAAAACAGAAACGCACACCAGCCGCCGATTGCGGCGGGGATGCGGCGGGGCAACAGTAAGCAGGCCGGACGGGCAGGGGAAGCGACGCATGGAATTCGACGGAGCCGGTACTGCGCCGGCGCTGCTACGTCTCGCCGGTCCCTCGCGGCGCAGCGGTATTGCCCCGTTCATCGTCATGGACGTGATGGAGCGGGCGGCGCGGATCGAGGCGGCCGGGGGTCATGTGGTCCACATGGAGGTCGGCCAGCCGGCTGCGCCGGCCCCGCGCACCGCCCGCGCCGCCGCCCATGCCGCGCTGGAGGCGGGCCGGGTCGGCTACACCGCCGCGCTCGGCATTCCCTCCCTGCGCGCGCGCATCGCCCGCCACTACGGCGACACCTACGGGCTCGATCTCGATCCGGCCCGCGTGGTGGTGACGACGGGGTCGTCGTCCGGCTTCATGCTCGCCTTCCTCGCCATGTTCGAGCCGGGCGACCGGGTCGCTATCGCCAATCCCGGCTATCCGCCCTATCGCCACATCCTCACCGCACTCGGCTGCGAGCCGGTGCTGATCCACACCGACGCCGCCTCGCGCTGGGCGATCAGCCCGCAGGCGCTGGCGGAGGCGCATGCGCAGGCGCCGCTGAAGGGGGTGCTGGTGGCGAGCCCCGCCAATCCCACCGGCACGATGATGACGCCCCAGGCGCTGGCCGCTCTGGTCGCCACCGCCGAGGGGCTCGGCATCCGCTTCATCTCCGACGAGATCTATCACGGGCTCGACTATGCCTTTCCGGCGACGAGCGCGGCGCGCCTCTCCGACGAGGCGGTGGTGATCCACTCCTTCTCGAAATATTTCTGCATGACCGGCTGGCGCGTCGGCTGGATGGTGATGCCGGCCGGTCTCGTGCGTGCCGTGGAGCGGCTGCAGCAGAACTTCATGATCTCGGTGCCCACGCTGTCGCAGATCGCCGCGGAGGCGGCGTTCGACGGCGCGGCGGAGATGGAAGAGGTGAAGCACGGCTACGAGGCGAACCGGCGCATCCTGGTCGAGGGACTGCCGAAGGCGGGCCTGCCGGAATTCCTGCCCGTCGACGGCGCCTTCTATCTCTATGCCGACGTTTCGCGCTTCACCGAGGATTCCGCCGCTTTCGCCACGCGCCTGCTGGATGAGGCGCATGTGGCGGCGACGCCCGGCGTCGATTTCGATCCCGAGCGCGGCCACCATTACCTGCGCCTGTCCTACGCCGGATCGAGCGCCGAGATGCACGAGGCGGTGGCGCGCATCGGCGCCTTTCTCGCGCGCGGCTGACCACGGCTCGCGAAAACAAAAAGGCCGGGCGCGAGCCCGGCCTTTCGCGTTTTGGGGAAAGGGGTATCAGCCGCCGAACAGCTTGCGCTGCCACCAGCCGGTGCGGCGCGGGCGGTTCGGATCCTCCGCCGGCGGCGCTTCAGGCGGGGCGGCCTCGGCGGCCGGTTCCGGCGCGACCGGCGGCTCATCGCTCCCGGGCTGCCATTCAAGCTCGGCAGCGGTCTCGACGGCCGGCGCTGCCGCGTCGCTGGCGGAAGCCTCCGTCGGCGCGGCCGCGACGGCGACCGGCTCGCCGCTCGCAGCCGGTGCGTCGGATGCAGCCGCTTCCTCGCTGACGACCACGGGAGCCTTCTCCCGCACGGTGGAGCGGCGTCGGCGCGCGGGCTTGGCTGCCGGCTCGGCAACCGGCTCCGGCGCGGCCTCGACCGCGGCTTCCACGGCAGGGGCGTCGGCGTCGGCCGGCGCTGCCGCGGCTTCTCCCGCATCCTTGCGCGTGCGCCGGCCGGTGCCGCGCTTGGCGCGGCTGCGGGGCTTCGGCGCGGGTTCCTCGGTCCCAGCGGTCTCGGAAGCCTCGGCGATGGCTTCCGGCGCGGCCTCGTTCGATGCTTCCGCAGGGGTAATAGTGTCTCCGCCTTCGAAGCGTGCGGCGCGCTCGTCGGCCTCGCTGGCAGGCGCATCGCCCGATGCCGGTTCGGCAGAAGGCGTGACGGCGGTCGTCTCGACCGCTTCGGATCCCGCCTCGACCTCGTCGCCCTCGTCCTCGAACTCGATGCCGCTCAGGGCGGAGTCGTTCGCATCGGAAGCGCCGCCGTTCTCGGCACCACCGTTCTCCCCACCGCCATTGCCGCGCCGCCGCCGCCGCCGACGACGACGACGGCGATTACCGTCGCCACCTTCCTCGCCGCCCGCGCGCCGCGCTTCGGGTCCGGTGGACTCGCGCTGGGACTCGGCCTCGCCGCCGGCCGCAGGAGCCGCTTCGGTGGCCTCGGCCTCGTCGGTCTCCTCGACCTCGTCCTCCACCTCGACCGGCTCGTCCTCGATCGGAGCGAGCGCAGGCGCCGACGGCAGCGGCACCGGGCGCGGATTGGCCGCCGGCTCGCCCTTCTCGATCACGTAGGGCGTATAGCCCGCGAGCGTCGGATCGGCGTTGACGACGATGGCGACGCCGAAGCGGTCCTCCAGCTCGTGCAGGTGCGAGCGCTTGTGGTTCAGCACGTAGAGCGCGGTCTCGGCCCGCGTGCGCACCACGATGTCATGCGTGTTGGACTTCAGCAGCAGGTCCTCGATGGCGCGCAGCAATTGCAGCGCGACCGACGAGACCGAACGGACATGGCCGGTGCCGCCGCAGTGCGGGCACACCTCTGTGGAGCTTTCCAGCACGCCGGTGCGGGTGCGCTGGCGGCTCATCTCCATCAGGCCGAAATGCGAGATGCGGCCGAGCTGGATGCGCGCGCGGTCGTTCTTCAGGCAGTCCTTCAGCTTGCGCTCGACCGCCCGGTTGTTGCGCTTCTCGTCCATATCGATGAAATCGATGACGATCAACCCGGCGAGGTCGCGCAGGCGCAACTGGCGGGCGACTTCCTCGGCCGCTTCCAGATTGGTCTTGAGCGCGGTGTCCTCGATGTTGTGCTCGCGGGTCGAGCGGCCCGAGTTCACGTCGATCGAGACCAGCGCCTCGGTCGGGTTGATGACGATATAGCCGCCGGACTTGAGCTGGACGATCGGCGAGAACATCGCGTCCAGCTGGCTCTCGACACCGAAGCGGGCGAAGACCGGCTGCGGATCGCGGTAGAGCTTCACGTTCTTCGCATGGCTCGGCATGAGCATGCGCATGAAGTCCTTGGCCTCGCGATAGCCCTCCTCGCCGCCGACGAGAACCTCGTCGATGTCCTTGTTGTAGAGGTCGCGGATCGAGCGCTTGATCAGCGAGCCTTCCTCATACACCAGCGTCGGCGCGGAGGAGGCGAGGGTGAGCTCGCGCACGTTCTCCCACAGGCGCAGGAGATACTCGAAGTCGCGCTTGATCTCGGTCTTGGTGCGGTTGGCGCCGGCGGTGCGCAGGATCACGCCCATCCCCTCGGGCACGTCGAGGTCGGAGGCGACCTCCTTCAGCCGCTTGCGGTCCTCGGCCGAGGTGATCTTGCGGGAAATGCCGCCGCCGCGCGCGGTGTTCGGCATCAGCACCGAATAGCGGCCGGCGAGCGAGAGATAGGTGGTGAGCGCCGCGCCCTTGTTGCCGCGCTCTTCCTTGACGACCTGCACCAGCATGATCTGCCGGCGCTTGATCACTTCCTGGATCTTGTAGGAGCGGCCGCGGCGCGGGGCGCTGCTGCGCTCGGGCACCTCTTCCATGGCGTCGTCCGAGCCGACCTGCTCGACGATCTCCTCTTCGCCGCCGACCTCCTCGACGCCGCCCGCGCCGTCGTCGTCGGAATCGGAATTGCGCGAACGGGAGCGGCGGGCCGGCGCCGGACGATCCTCGGCGGGTGCGGCGTCGACGGGCGCGCTCTCGCCCTCGCCCTCGGCGGCCGGGGCTTCGCTGACGCTCTCGTCCTCGGTCCCGCGCTTCGGGCTGGAGCGGCGCGAACGGCCCTTGGCCTTCGGCTCCTCGGCTTCGGCGTCGCGCTTCTGCTGGCGCTCCTCCTCGGCAAGGAGGGCCTGACGGTCGGCGACGGGGATCTGGTAGTAGTCGGGGTGGATCTCGCTGAAGGCGAGGAAGCCGTGCCGGTTGCCGCCATACTCGATGAAGGCGGCCTGAAGGGACGGCTCGACCCGCGTTACCTTCGCGAGATAGATGTTGCCGCGCAGCGGCTTGCGGTTGGCGGCCTCGAAGTCGAACTCCTCGACCCGGCTGCCGCGCACCACCACGACCCGGGTCTCCTCCGGGTGGGTGGAGTCGATGAGCATCTTGTTTGCCATGGAACTCTCAATTGGGGGCACGGCGGCGTCGACCCCGGCAAAGGGGCCCGAACGCGGGCGAGGTGCCCGTAAGCGGTGATCACGAAGAGGTGAGAAGCGTGTGGCGTGTCGCGCAGGGCGTCGGCCGGTCGCGCATTGCGCGAGCCGGACCGATGAGCGGCGGTGAAAAGCACGGTGCGGGCCGGAGCGACGCAACGGAGGATCCGGCCAAGCCGACTTCCTCCGAAATGCGTCGCAGCGGGCGGGTGCTTCATCGTCGTGTGCCGTCGTCCCTCGACCAAACATGGTGGCCGCGACCGAACGGCCCGACCGGCGGCATACGGGGATCCGGAAGCTTTCGGGACGGACGTCGGCAGGCCGGAACCGGGCGGGCCGTCGGCTCAGCAAGAGCCGCGCTGCGCTTCGTCACGCTTCCCGAAAAGGAACCTGTCGTGACGAGGGGCGGATCCTGCTCCGTTACGGGTACGGGTCCGCGCCGCCGGGACCGCGAGAGCCGGACACCTCTTGGCGAACCGGAATGCGAACCATATGCAATGCCCTTAATAGCGGCATGCGCGCGGCATTGGCAAGGCGCGTCTGCGCTGTTCGCGGCGCGCCGCGGCGTTGCCCCCGCGCCACGCGGGAACGCTCCCGGACGCGATGCGGTTATCGACCGGTTAACCGCGTCGCTCTATTCGGATAGGAAGGAAGCTGACCAGGGAGGCCGGCGTCGACATGAGGTGCATGAAGCGGTCCACGGCGATCGCACTCGCGGCCTTCGCCCTGGCCGGTCTACTCGTCCTGCCCGTTGGGGCCGTCCCCGCGAGGGCGGTGGAGGCGGCGCAGACGCCTGCCGTGGCGACCGATGCCCGGCTCGTGGGCGACGAGGAGCGCACGCGGCTGGTGATCGACCTCTCCCGGCCGGTCGATCTCGGCGCCTTCACGCTGGCCGATCCCTATCGCGTCATCGTCGATATTCCCAATGTCATCTTCACTCTCAAGAAGAGCAGCGGCGAAGAGGGGCGGGGCCTCGTCAGCGCCTACCGCTTCGGTCTCTTCGCGCCCGGCAAGGGGCGCGTGGTGATCGATGCGCGGGCGCCGGTATTGATCGACAAGGCGTTCGTGCTCGACCCCATCGACGGCCAGCCGGCGCGTCTGGTGGTCGATCTCGTCAAGACCGACCGCGAAACCTTCCTCAAGTCGGTTGCGGCCCCGGTCCGCCGGGCCATGGCGCCGCCGGCGCCGGTCGCCGATGCGGGGGATCCCCGCCCGCTGATCGTGCTCGATCCCGGCCATGGCGGCATCGATTCCGGCGCCGTCAACGCGTCCGCCGGCATGCTGGAAAAGGACGTCGTGCTGGAGATCGCCCGTATCGCCCGCACCAAGCTGGAGAAGACCGGGCGCTACCGCGTCATGCTGACCCGCGAGGGCGATACCTTCGTGCCGCTCGGCGATCGCATCCGGCTTGCGCGCGACAACCGCGCCGCCCTGTTCATCTCGCTCCACGCCGATTCGCTCTCCGCGCGCGATGGCGACGTCCGCGGCGCGACGGTCTACACCCTCTCGGACAAGGCTTCCGACGCCGAAGCCCAGCGCCTCGCCGACGAGGAGAACAAGGCCGACCTGATCGCCGGCCTCGATCTTTCCGAGGAGCCGAGCGACGTCGCCGGCATCCTGTTCGACCTCGCCCAGCGGGAGACGCGCAATTTCTCCTCGCATTTCGCGCGCACACTCGTCGGCCAGGTGAGCGCCAGCGCGCGCATGCACAAGTCGCCGCTGAAATCGGCCGGCTTCAAGGTGCTGAAGGCGCCGGACGTGCCGTCCGTCCTCTTTGAGCTGGGCTACATGTCCAGCAAGAAGGACCTCGAACTCATGACCTCCGATGGCTGGCGCGCCAAGGTGACGGACGCCATGGTGGAGGCGATCGACGCCTATGTGATCTCGACCCAGGGGCCGGGCGCGGTCGAGGCGATCAGCGCCACCGGGTCGATCGACGCCATACGCGGGACGGCGGCCTCCGCCGTACCGGCCGCGATTAGGCCATAGTTGACCCGCACACGGGCAGGGCGGTGCCGCACGTTCGCGTGGATGGTACGCTGTAGCGGGATTCGGCTGAGGAGCCGCAGTCCCTGGGTTCTTCAGCTTCAGGGAATGGGGCGGCATGCGGCTGCTTCTGCGGTTTTTCGGGTTTCTGTTCGCGCTCGGCACGATCGTCTTCGTGATCGGCGGCGCGGGTGCGGGCTATTTCGTCTGGAAGTTCTCGCAGGACCTGCCGGATTATTCGCAGCTTCAGAACTACGAGCCGCCGGTGATGACCCGCATCCACGCGGCGGACGGCTCGCTGCTGGCCGAATACGCCAAGGAGCGGCGCCTCTATCTCCCGATCCAGACCATTCCCGACCTCGTGAAGGAGGCCTTCCTCTCCGCCGAGGACAAGAATTTCTATGAGCATGGCGGCATCGACCTGACCGGCATCGGCCGCGCGGGCTATGCGTTCATCCAGAACTACGGCTCCGGCCGCCGCCCGCAGGGCGCCTCGACCATCACACAGCAGGTGGCCAAGAACTTCCTGCTGACCAACGAGGTCTCCTTCGACCGCAAGATCAAGGAAGCGCTGCTGGCGCTGCGGATCGAGCGCGCCTATTCCAAGGACAAGATCCTCGAGCTCTATCTCAACGAGATCTATCTCGGCATCGGCTCCTATGGTGTGGCCGCCGCGTCGCTGCTCTATTTCGACAAGTCGGTGAACGAGCTCAACATCGCCGAGGCCGCCTATCTCGCCGCCCTGCCGAAGGGGCCGAACAACTACCATCCGTTCCGGCGCCGCGAGGCGGCTATCGATCGCCGCAACTGGGTGATCGATCGCATGGCCGAGAACGGCTACATCACCGACGAGCAGGCCGCGCAGGCGAAGAACCAGGATCTGGCGGTCATCGTACGCCCCACCGGCGCGCACATCTTCTCCGCCGAATATTTCGCGGAAGAAGTCCGCCGCGAGATCTTCGAGCGCTACGGCGAGGAGAAGCTCTATGGCGGCGGCCTGTCGGTGCGCACCACGCTCAATCCGAAGCTGCAGGTGATCGCCAAGAAGGCGCTGCTCGACGGGCTGACGCGCTATGACGAGCAGCGCGGCTGGCACGGCATCGTCACCCGCATCGAGCCCACCGGCGACTGGGGCGCCCGCCTCGCCACGGTGCGCACCTTCACGGACATTCCCTGGCGCCTCGCGGTCGTGCTGGAATCCAGCGCCGATGTCGCCAAGATCGGCCTGCAGCCGCAGCGCGACAAATCCGGCGAATTGAGCAATGACCGCGATGTCGGTCTCATCAGCGCCGACGGCGCCAAATGGGCGGTTCGCGGCAACAAGACCGGCATCGCCGGCCTGCTGAAGCCGGGCGACGTCGTCTATGTCGAGGCGGTCGACGGCAAGCCGGGCCAGTGGCGTCTGCGACAGCAGCCCCGCATCGAGGGCGCGCTGGTCGCGATGGATCCCTATACCGGCCGCGTCCTGGCGCTTGCCGGCGGCTTCTCCTTCGACGAGAGCCAGTTCAACCGCGCGACGCAGGCGATGCGCCAGCCCGGATCCTCCTTCAAGCCCTTCGTCTACGCCTCCGCGCTCGACAACGGCTACACGCCTTCCAGCGTCATCATGGACGCGCCCTTCGAACTGTCGCAGCAGGGGCAGGCGACGTGGCGGCCGGAGAACTATTCCGGCAAGTTCTACGGGCCGCAGACCCTGCGCTTCGGTCTCGAGCAGTCGCGCAACGTGATGACGGTGCGCCTCGCCAACGATCTCGGCATGCCGACCGTGGTGCAGTACGCCAAGCAGTTCGGCATCTACGACAATTTGCTGCCGGTGCTCGCCATGTCGCTCGGCTCGGGCGAGACGACGGTGATGCGGATGGTCGGCGGCTATTCGATGTTCGCCAATGGCGGCAAGCGCATCAAGCCGACCCTGATCGACCGCATCCAGGACCGCTACGGCAAGACCATCTACAAGCACGACGAGCGCGAGTGCCGCGGCTGCGACGCCGACAAGTGGGCCAACCAGTCCGAGCCGGCCCTGGTCGACCGGCGCGAGCAGGTGCTCGACCCGATGACCGCCTACCAGATCACCTCGATGATGGAAGGCGTGGTCCAGCGCGGCACCGGCACGGCGCTGAAGGCGATCGGCAAGCCGATCGCCGGCAAGACCGGCACCACCAATGACGAGAAGGACGCCTGGTTCGTCGGCTTCACCCCTGATATCGCCGTCGGCGTCTATCTCGGCTTCGACAATCCCAAGCCCATGGGCAAGGGCTCGACCGGCGGCCTGATCGCCGCGCCAGTGGTGCGCGACTTCCTTCAGGTCGCCATCGCCGATCGTCCCGCCGTGCCGTTCCGGGTGCCGCCCGGCATCAAGCTGATCCGCATCAACCCGAAGACCGGCCTGCGCGCCGGCCCGGGCGAAAACTCGATCCTCGAGGCGTTCAAGCCGGGCACCGCCCCGCCGGACAGCTATTCGGTGATCGGTGCCGCCGCCAGCCCCGGCTTCGTGACGCCGGAAGCGGACCGTGCGGTGGGGCAGGGGACGGGCGGCCTCTACTGAGGCGCGCGACGTTGCACGGGGCGGCACGAATGCCGCCCCGGCCCTCTCCCGGGGGTATTTGTCGCTGTATCGTCGTGCGCCGGTCGCTCGCGCGTGGGGCTGGAGCGGTGAATCATTTTCTCCGCTCCATGCCTCAACTTATTGGCAGTGCCTGGAAATCCTCCAGCGCCTCGGCGCGGGCGGCGAGCGTCGCAAGGCGGGGGCAGGCCTCCAGGTCGATCTCGCCCGGCCGCATGTGGTGGGTGAAGCTCCACGCGACGGCGGCGGTGATGTCGGCCTGAAGCGGCGCCTCGCCGAACAGCCAGCCGCCATCCCCCATCTCCGCCTCCAGCAGCCGGTAGGCCTCGCCGAGCTGCCCGCGTATGCGCGATAGCCAGGGCGCGTGACGGCGCTCCTCGGGCCGCAGCTCGTGCTCGTAGACGATCTGCACGGTCTTCTCGCAGCCGGCGAGCGCCAGCCCGACGATCCGCTGGTGCCGGGCGAAGGCCTCGACGCCTTCGGGTGAGAGGCGCCGCCCGGACGGCACCAGGCGGTCGGCATAGTCGAGGATCAGCGTCGAATCCATCAGCACGACGCCCGCGTCGGTCACCAGCGTCGGCGCCTTCACCACGGGGTTGGTGGCGGCGAAGACGTCATAGTGACGGAACACCGAGGTCGATTCATGCGTGAAGGGCAGCCCCATCCGCCGGAGCGAGATGGCGACGCGGCGGACATAGGGCGAATCGAGCATGCCGATGAGGCGCATTGGCGGGGTTCCTGGCCGAGGCTGACCCGTCCAGCATGGCGATGATCGCGCGCCCGTGCCATGCTGCTTCATTCGAAAAACCGGAGTTGCGCCGATGGATTCAAGGTCGAGCCCGCCGCCGCGCCGGACCGCGCGGGCCACGCTCGACGCCAGGGACCTCGACCTCATCGAGGCGCTGCAGCAGGACGGGCGCCTCTCCGTCTCCGAACTCGGCCGGCGCATCGGCCTGTCGCAGCCCGCGACCTCCGAGCGGTTGAAGCGGCTGGAGGCCGATGGCGTCATCACCGGCTACGCGGTGCGGCTGAACCTGCCCGCGCTCGGCCTCGGCATGACCGCGATCATCCGGCTGAAGACCGAGCACGCGCAGATCGCTGCGTGCCTCAGGGCATTCGCGGCGCTGCCCTACATCGTCGAGGTGCACCGCGTCACCGGCGACGACTGCTTCGTCCTGAAGGCGATCGTGCCGGCGCCCGAGCAGCTCGCCACCATCGTCGATTCGATCGGCCGCTTCGGCGCGGTGACAACCTCGCTGGTGCTGCGCAGCGAGGCCGACAAGCCGGTCGGCCGGGCGCTGTTCGCCGCAGCCGGCGCCACGGGCTGACCGATCGGCCCGCGCGAGGCGTTTACAGCCGCGCTTCGCGCCACTATTTTCCGCCGCCTTGCGCGCCCTGCGCCGTCCCTTGAGCCGAGAGTGTCCAACATGCGCGCCGACCTCGCCACGAGCGTCGACGAAATCCGCGAAGCTGCCGGCCTGTTGCGGCAGCACATCGATTTCGACCGCTCCAAGGCGCGCCTCGCCGAGCTGAACGCGCTCGCCGAGGACCCGAACCTCTGGAACGATCCCGATCGCGCGCAGAAGCTGATGCAGGAGCGCGGCACGCTGGAGGACGGCCTCGGCGCGCTGGAACGCATCGAGCGCGACCTCGCCGACAATGTCGAACTGATCGAGCTCGGCGAGATGGAAGGCGACGAGGGCGTGGTCAACGAGGCCGCCGCGTCGCTGGTCAAGCTCAAAGCCGAGGTCGCCCGCCGCCAGCTCGAGGCGCTGCTCTCGGGTGAGGCTGACGCCAATGACAGCTATCTCGAGGTCCATGCCGGCGCCGGCGGCACCGACAGCCAGGACTGGGCGCTGATGCTGCTGCGCATGTACACGCGCTGGGCGGAGCGGCGCGGCTTCAAGGTTGAGCTGATCGAGGAATCTGCGGGTGAAACCGCCGGACTCAAGTCGGCGACCATCCTCGTCAAGGGCCACAACGCCTATGGCTGGCTGAAGACCGAATCCGGTGTCCACCGGCTCGTCCGCATCTCGCCGTTCGATTCGAACGCGCGCCGCCAGACCTCGTTCTCCTCGGTGGACGTCTATCCCGTGATCGACGACCGCATCGTCGTCGACATCAAGGAAAGCGACCTGCGGATCGACACCATGCGCTCGGGCGGCGCCGGCGGCCAGCACGTCAACAAGACCGAATCGGCGGTGCGCTTCACCCACATCCCCACCGGCATCGCCGTGGTGGCACAGGGCGACCGCTCGCAGCACAAGAACCGCGCCACCGCGTGGGAGATGCTGCGCGCCAAGCTCTACGAGCTGGAGCTGAAGAAGCGCGAGGCGCAGGCCGCCGCCGACCAGGCCGCCAAGACCGATATCGGCTGGGGCCACCAGATCCGCTCCTACGTGCTGCAGCCCTACCAGATGGTCAAGGACCTGCGTACCGGCGTCACCTCCGGCACGCCGCAGGAGGTGCTGGACGGCGACCTCGACCCATTCATGGAAGCCGCGCTCGCCCAGCGCGCCTATGGCGGCGGCCCGGCCAGCATCGACGACGTGGACTGACGGACGCTTGGGACGCCGAGCGAACGATCAGCCGGCGCCCTGAAGCCTCAGCCCGGCACGGATGAAGCGCTGCGGATCGACCGGCTCGCCGTTGATGCGCGTCTCGTAGTGCAGATGCGGCCCGGTCGACCGGCCGGTGGAGCCGACGCGCCCGACGATGCCGCCGGTCGCCACCATGTCGCCGACCTTCACCGAGATGGCGGAGAGGTGCGCGTAGCGGGTCGCGAGCCCGTTGCCGTGATCGATCTCCACCATCAGCCCGTAGCCACCGTCGCGCTCCGCGCTGACGACGCGGCCGGCCGCCGTGGCGCGGGCGGGGTCGCCGGTGGTGCCGCGGAAATCGATGCCCGTATGGAAGGCGGCCTGCCCCAGGAAGGGATCGAGCCGCGCGCCGAACCCGCTCGTCGTCTCGACGCTTCCCGGCACCGGGCGGCGGAGCGGCACGCTGTCGAGCCGCTTGCCGAGCCATTTCAGATCGGCCGCCGAGGCGCGGGCGCGCTCGCTGCGGCGCTCGAACATATCGCCCGTCGCGGGCGCGAGCGGAACAAACGGGCCACCGGTCGCGGCCTGCGCGACCCTGGCGGCGGGTCGCAGCGGCGCGGGAAGGCCGAGCGCGGCGAAGACGCTGCGCATGCGGCGCGCCCTGGCGTCCATGCGTGCCTCGACAGCATCGAGGGCCTCGTCCTGCGCCCGCTCCAGCGTCGCGATCCGGGCGCCGAGGTCGGCGATCTCGCTGTCGGCGTCGCGTGGCGGGGTGGCGGCGAGCCGTGCCGGGTTCGGTGTCGGCCCCAATGCCTCGCGCATGTCGGTCGGGGCGAGGATGATCGTGTCGGAAATCGGCGCGGCCTTTGGCGTGCCCTCGCGGGCCGGGGCGGGCGGGGCCGCACCGGCGCTCTCCAGCATGTCGGAGATCAGGCCATGCCGGGCCTCGAGCGTGGTCTGGCGCTGGCGCAGCTGCTCGACGGTGGTCTCCAGCCGCTTCTGCTCGACCAGCTTCTGCGCCCGCTCCTGCATCAATTCGGTTTCGAGCCGCTCGATCTCGCGCTCATAGCCGGCGGCCCGGTCGCTGGTGTGGCTCGCGATCACCCGCAGGGCATCGTCGTGGAACAGGATGTAGCTGGTGGTTGCCGCCGACCATGCGACGAGCAGCACGCCGCCGGC
Source organism: Ancylobacter terrae (assembly GCF_045108345.1). Taxonomy (NCBI): domain Bacteria; kingdom Pseudomonadati; phylum Pseudomonadota; class Alphaproteobacteria; order Hyphomicrobiales; family Xanthobacteraceae; genus Ancylobacter; species Ancylobacter terrae. The sequence continues at coordinate 1,922,149 of NZ_JBJGXH010000001.1, read as the reverse complement.
GAGAGCGCTTCCGGCGAGCAGGTGGCGGCGGTCGGGGCGCGCGGTGAACGGCCATGCCCGGCGCAAAGCCATGGGGAAGCCACGCAGGGTCATCGCAACGCCACCGTGCCAGCAGCCCGGCACGGGGATTCGCGCACGGACGACGCACGCGAATCTCGGCTTCCATGGTTAATTAAGCGTTGCGCGGTGCCCGCCGGCAGCGGGCCTACAGCGCGCGGACGGCTTCCAGAACCTCTTCCGCATGCCCCTCGACGCTGACCTTCGGCCAGATTCGCGCCACCTTGCCGTTCGGATCGATCAGGAACGTGGTGCGGGTCACGCCCATATAGGTCTTGCCGTACATGCTTTTCTCGGCCCACACGCCGTAACCCTCCAGCATGGCGTGGGTCTCGTCGCCGGCCAGAGCGAAGCCGAGCTCATGCTTGGTCTTGAACTTGGCGAGCGCCTTCGCCGGATCGGCGGAGACGCCGAGCACGGCCGCGCCGGCGGCCTCGAACGCGGTGCGCAGGCGGTTGAAATCCATCGCCTCGCGGGTGCAGCCGGGGGTGTCGGCCTTCGGGTAGAAGTAGAGCACGAGGCTGCGCCCGGCGAAGTCGGGAAGACGAACCGCGCCGCCATCGGCGCCGGTCAGCGTGAAATCGGGCGCGGCGTCGCCCACGGATATCGACATCTGCCTTCCTTTCGTCGGCTTTTCGCGGAATTCGCGTGAGATGAATGCCGCATGCCGATACGGATTGCGATCCCCTCCGGATCGTTCATCTTGGGGCAGGGGCAGATTCTTGAGCGTGTTGGACGGGATGCTGCGGGAATCCGAAGCGTAGATGACGATCGACCGGACGCAACGGCCGGCGGCCCGCCCGCGCGCGCCGGGAAAGACCCCCGCCCGCGCGCGTCGCCGCGCCCGGCGCCCGGTTGCCCGCGCGCGCCGGAAGCGCTCGTGGTGGGGCGTGTGCGGCTGGTCGCTCGGTTCGCTCGTTCTCCTCGCATTCGCCGCCGGCGCGGTCATCTACGCGCTGTTCTCGACCGGCATCCTGACCGTCGACATGGCGCGTCCCTATGTCGAGCGGGCGCTGGAGCGGCAGATCGGTGGCGGCCACAAGGTTGCCATCGGCGCCATCACCGCCGACCGTGACGCCGATGGCGAGACGCTCCTGCGGGTGAGCGACGTCGTCGTCAGCAATGCCTCCGGAGACATCGTCGCCAGCGCGCCGAGCGCGGACGTGACGCTCGAGAACGACATGGTGCCGTGGATGGCGACACCGCGCCGGATCGATCTCGTCGGAGCGGAACTCAGCGTCAAGATCAACGCCCAGGGCACCATCACCGTCGCGGCGGGGCGCGATGCCAAGCCGCTGCAGGCGCCGACCCGCGTCGCCCCGCCCGCGTCGGCCGCCGGCGAGGCGTCGCCCGCCGCCGCCGCCCCGGCGGAACCCGCCGCGGCTGCGGCTCCGATCGATCCTCTCAACCTGTCGGCGCTCGCCGTTCTCGCGGAAAACCTCGACAAGGGCGGGTTCGACGGCGCCGCGCTGGCCGAACTCGGCCTGAAGGATGGCCGGCTCATCGTCGAGAGCGAGATCAGCGGCCGGCGATGGACCTTCGAGCATATCGGCCTGAGCATCGTGCGCCCGCCGGGCGGCGGCATGACGCTGAACCTGCGTTCCAGCGGCACGGATGGCCCCTGGTCCACCACGGCGAGCCTTGGGGCGCTGGTGGACGGCCGCCGCTCCGTGTCGCTCGCGGTGCGCGACCTCGCTCCCCGTGACCTGCTGATCGCCGCCGGGAAGGCGGATGAGGCCCTGGTCGCCGATTCGCCTCTGTCGATGCAGGTCGCGCTCGACATCGACGGCGCCGGCCGCATCCTCGCGGCGAAGGGCGACTTTTCGGCCGGAGCCGGCAATCTCCAGCTCGGCACCGATGCGGCCGGCCGCATGGTGATCGACGAAGCCTCGCTGCGCGTCACGCTCGACCCGGCGCGACGGGTCATCGTGATCGACGAACTGGCTATCCATGCCGGCGCGCTCGACACCACGCTTGCCGCCGAGATCGACCCGCCGGATGCTGCGGGGGATCCCTGGCGGGTGGCGATCACCGGTGGCAAGGCTCTGCTCTCGGGGGGGGGACCCGATGCCCACAACGATCCGCCGCTGCTGCTCGACAAGCTCGATTTCGCCGGCCGCTTCGAGACCGAGGCGAACCGCTTCGTCATCGAGAAGGGAGACATCAGCGGGCCTTCCGCCGCGGTGAAGCTCAGCGGCGAACTCGATCTCGGCGCGCCGAAGCCCTTCCTCGCCCTGACCACGGTGGGCTCGCCGATGTCGGTGACCTCGCTCAAGCGGCTCTGGCCGATCGTCGCCGCCCCGGATGTGCGCAAGTGGATCTTCGACCATGTCGCGGCGGGCGACGTGAAGAGCGCGACGATCGCCTTCAACGCCCCGCTCGATTCCATCGGCAACAAGGACAAGCCGCTCCCCGCCGAAGGGCTCAGCCTCGAGATCACCGGCACGTCGGGCGTGCTGCGTCCCGTCCCCGGCCTGCCCCCCATTCGCGAGGCGGATGTGACGGTGCAGGCAACCGGGCGCTCCGCCCATGTCGTCGCCAGCAAGGCGGTGATGGAAACGGCCGGCGGCCGTCGGCTGTCGCTGACCGAGAGCGTGCTGGACGTACCCGACACCGCCGCCGACGTTCCCGAGGGCAAGGTACAGGTGCGGATCGAGGGCCCGGCCGCCGCGGCAGTCGAACTCGCGGCCCTGCCGGTGCTGCGGGGCTCGTCGAGCATGGTGCTGGATCCGGCGACGGTCAGGGGCAACATCGCCGGCACCGCTCAGGTGAACCTCAAGATCCGGCCGAAGATGGGCGCGGAGGACGTCGATTTCGCCTTTGAGGCCGACCTCACCAGCTTCGCCGCCGACAAGGTGATCAAAGGCCAGCGTATCGAGGGCGCCACCGTCAAGGTCTTCGCGACGCCGGATGCCGTGGTGCTGCGCGGCGAGGGCAAGCTCGGCGGCGCCCCGGCGAGCTTCGATATGCGTCGGCCGCGGGGCAATGGCGATATCGAGTTCCGCGTGGCGGCCAATCTCGACGATGCCGCCCGCAATCGCATGGATCTCGACCTGGCCGGCCTGTCCGGGACCGTCGTCGTGAAGCTCGCCGGCAAGCTGGGCGAACGCGAGACGCGGGCCGATGTCGAACTCGATCTGACCGGTGCCCGTCTCGCCGAGCTGATCCCCGGCTGGTCGAAGCCGGCCGGCAAGCCCGCCAAGCTGACCGCCCGCGCCACCGTGCGCGGCGACGGCACGCGGCTCGATGATCTCGTCGTGACCGGCACCGGTGTGAACATACGCGGCACGCTGGATCTCGATGGCGATGCCAAGCCGATTTCGGCGAACCTGCCGACATTCCAGCTTTCCGATGGCGACCGCGCCAATGTGCGGATCGAGCGGGTCGACGGCGCGCCGAAGATCACCGTGCGGGGCGATGTCATCGAGGCTCGTGCCTTCCTGAAGAGCTTGCTGGACGCGCCGGTCGCGGGACGCCGCGGCGAGAAGCCCGCCGACATCGATCTCGACGTCAATCTGGGCGTGGTCGCCGGCAACAATGGCGAGACGATGCGGGATGCCGTGCTGCGCATGTCGCGCCGCAACGGCGAATTGCGCACCTTCACGCTCAGCGCGGTGGTGGGCCAGAAGGGCGCCGTCATGGGCGACCTGAAGGTGCGCGAGAACGGCCGCCCGATGCTGCAGATCGTCACCTCCGATGCCGGCGCGCTGCTGCGCTTCGTCGATTTCTACGCCAAGCTCTATGGCGGCGAGCTGTGGGTGCGTGTCGACGCCCCGCGCGGCGACGGCGGGCCGCAGGACGGCATCGTAAACCTGCGCAATTTCGTCATTCGCGGCGAGCCGGGGCTCGATCGCCTGATTGCCGCCGCCCCCGCGGGCGAGCGCGGCGACGGCACGCCCCGCCCGGGATCGACGGTCGCCTTCAGCAAGCTGCAGGTCGACTTCCAGCGCTCCGCCGGCAAGCTCACCATCCGCGACGGCGCCATCTGGGGCACGGCGATCGGTTCCACCTTCGACGGCACGCTCGACTTCGCCGCCGACCGCGCCTCGGTGCGCGGGACCTATGTGCCCGCCTACGGCCTCAACAACCTGTTCAGCAAGCTGCCGGTGCTGGGCTTCTTCTTGGGCGGTGGCCCCAATGAGGGGCTCGTCGGCGTGACCTACGAGATCGTCGGACCGCTCAGCGGGCCGACGCTGCGCGTCAATCCCATCTCCGCCGTTGCGCCCGGCTTCCTGCGCAAGATCTTCGAGTTTCGCGAATCGCAGGATCCGCGTCCGCCGCAGATCGTGGCGCCGACGCGATAAATCGGTAACCATCGATCCGGAGTGCCTTGGCGATCCCGGTCGGCAGGCATTAGCCTACGTCCATGCGGCGACGGCCGGGGCGCGCCGCACGGGTCGGGGTTCCGCCGCGCGTGCCGCTCGCCGGATCGCAGGGCGGCGGACGGGGAGATGGGCGGATGCGTCGCGCGGGCATGCTGGAGATCGTGGCGGTCCTCGTCTGGACTCTGGCCGGTTTGCTCGCCGTGTCGGCCCAGGACATCCGCGTCCATGGCGTGCCGCCCGCGCCCGACGGCACCACCGCGCCGCCACCGGTCCCCACCCAGGAACTCGTCATCGCGACCCGCATCCTGCCGCCGTTCGTCATCGATGACGGCAAGGGTGAACTCGGCGGCTTCAGCGTCGAGCTGTGGAAGGCGATCGCCGAGGAGGCCGGCATCAAGTACCGGCTTCAGCCCTATCCCACCTTGCCGGCGCTCCTCGACGCGGTGCGCACCGGCGCCAATCCGATCGGCATCGCCGCGGTCTCGATCACCGCCGAACGAGCGCTGGTGCTGGATTTCTCGCTGCCGATGTTCCGTTCCGGCCTGTCGATCCTTGTGCCGCAGGGCGGGCGCAGCACGCTGGCGACGTTCATGGGCTACCTGTCGCGCGATACGCTGGCGGTGATCGGTGCCCTCGCGCTGCTTCTGGTGTTGTCCGCCCATGGCTTCTGGTTCCTGCGGCGGGGACGGCCCGAGGGCGAGTGGCGCGTGCCGCTCGGCTACGGGCGCGGGCTCGCCGAAACGCTGTCATGGGCGGCCGAGGCGATGATCGGATTGGGCACCCGCCCGGCGTCCGCCGCCGGGCGTGGCCTCGCCATGACCTGGAAGATGGGGGGCATCCTGCTGGTCGCCTACGTCACCGCGCTGCTGGCGACGACGCTGACGGTGTCGTCGCTGAAAGGCGGGATCGAGGGGCCGAGCGACCTGATCGGGCGCCGCGTCGCGACCGTCTCGGGGAGCACGTCATCGCGCTATCTCAAGGAGTTGAAAGCCGATCCGCTCGATTTCGACACGTTCGAGCAGGCCGTTGCCTACATGCTCGACGGCAAGGCGGTGGCGACCGTCTACGACACGCCGATGATCCTGTTCTACGCCCGCCATGCCGGCCTCGGCCGGGTGAAGGTGGCCGGCATGCCGTTCCGCACGGAGGATTACGGCATCATCTTCCCGGCCGGGAGCGACCTGCGCCGGACCGTGAACGCGGCCATGCTACGCATCACCGAGAACGGCACCTACCAAGCGATCTACGACCGCTGGTTCGGCGCCGAGGGCGCGCGCTAACGCGCGGCCCCCGCTACCGAAAACCCGTCAGGCCGGACGCAGCAGCACGTGCTTCTTCTTGCCGAAGGAGAGCTTGATCACCCCTTCCGGGGTGAGGTCCGCAGGCGTGAGGCGTGCCGCCTCATCAGTCACCACCTTGTCATTGACCCGGAGGCCGCCGGCCTTGATTTGCCGACGTGCCTCACTCGCTGAGCTAACCAATCCAACGTATTGGAAAGCCGTAAGAATGCCGAGGCCGCCAGGCTCGGTCAAGAAAGCCGAATGTACTTCTTGGTTCATCGGCACCGTCGGCAGGTCGGCGGAAATGCCGCCTTCCTCGAAGGTCTTGCGCGCCGTCTCCGCCGCCGCCTCCGCCGCCGCGCGGCCGTGCAGCATGGCGGTGATCTCGGTGGCGAGGATCTTCTTCACCTCGTTGATCTCGGAACCCGCCAGCGCGGCGAGCCGGGCGACCTCGTCCATCGGCAGGGTGGTGTAGAGCTTGAGGAAGCGGGCGACGTCCGCGTCCTCGGTGTTGCGCCAGTATTGCCAGAATTCATAAGGGCTTAGCAGGTCGGCGTTGAGCCATACCGCGCCGTTCACCGACTTGCCCATCTTGGCGCCGGAGGCGGTGGTGAGCAGCGGCGAGGTCAGCGCGTAGAGCTGCTTGGTGCCCATGCGGTGGCCGAGATCGATGCCGTTGACGATGTTGCCCCATTGGTCGGAGCCGCCCATCTGCAGCCGACAGTCGTAGCGCTGGGCCAGCTCGACGAAGTCGTAGGCCTGCAGGATCATGTAGTTGAATTCGAGAAACGACAGCGACTGCTCGCGCTCCAGCCGCGTCTTCACGCTGTCGAAGGCCAGCATGCGGTTCACCGAGAAGTGCCGGCCGACATCCCTGAGGAATTCCAGATAGTTGAGCCCGCGCAGCCACTCGGCGTTGTTGATCATCAGCGCGTCCTTCTGGCCCTCGCCATAGGCGAGATAGCTGGAGAACACGCGCTTGATCGAGGCGATGTTGTCCTCGATCGTCTCCACCGTCATCAGCTTGCGGGCCTCCTCCTTGAAGGAGGGATCGCCCACCATGCCGGTGCCCCCGCCCATCAGCGAGATCGGGCGGTGGCCGGTTTTCTGCAGCCAGTGCAACAACATGATCTGGATGAGCCCGCCCGCGTGCAGGCTCGGCGCGGTGGGGTCGAACCCGATATAGGCGGTGACGGTTTCGGTCCGCAGGAGGTCGTCCAGCCCGGTTTCGTCGGAAACCTGGTGGATGAAGCCGCGCTCGTGCAGCGTGTGGAGGAAATCGGATCGGAAACGGGTCATGGCGGGGCCTGCGGACGTAAACGCGGTGTTTATGGCGGGGGTCTAGTAACAGCTTCGGAGCGCGAACGCACGCCGGTGCAGTCAGTGCAGTGAGGTGGACGATGAGGACGATGAGTGCGATCGGTCTGATGAGCGGCACCTCGCTCGACGGCATCGACGTCGCGCTGATCGAGACCGACGGCGAGAGCGTCGCCGCCTTCGGCCCCTCCGCGACCTATGCCTATTCGGATACCGATCGGGAGGTTCTCTTCGCCGCGCTGGCGGCGGCCGAGGGGCTGACCGACCGCGCGGCCCGCCCGCCCGCGCTCGTCGAGGCCGAGGCGCTGATCACCGCCCGCCACTGCGAGGCGCTGGCGCGCTTCATCGCCGGCCTGCCCGGGGATGCGCGCGTCGACATCGTCGGCTTCCACGGCCAGACCGTGCTGCACCGCCCCGAGATCCGCCTCACCCTCCAGCTCGGCGACGGTCCCGCGCTCGCCGCCGCCCTGCGTGCCGGGGCGCCGGCCGGGCGGGACGCGACGCTCGTGTATGACTTCCGCGCTGCGGACGTCGCCGCGGGCGGGCAGGGGGCGCCCTTCGTGCCGGTCTATCACCGCGCGCTGGCGCGGACGCTCGATCGGCCGCAGCCGCTGCTGGTGCTCAATCTCGGCGGCGTCGCCAACATCACCTATATCGACGGCGAAGCGGACCCGATCGCCTGTGACACCGGGCCGGCCAACGCTCTCATCGACGATTTCGTCAAGGAGCGCACCGGCGCGCCCTATGACGCCGGCGGCGCGATCGCCGCGCGGGGGCGGGTCGACGAGGCCGCGCTCGCCCGGCTGATGGCGCACCCGTTCTTCCGCCTGCCGCCGCCCAAATCACTCGACCGCAACGATTTCCGCCACTGGGTCGCGGAACGGGCGGGCCTCGGCGCCATGAGCACGGAGGACGGCGCCGCGACGCTCACCGCGCTCACCGCCGCCAGCGTCGCCGCCGTGGTGTCGCTGCTGCCCGCCCGCCCGCGCACCCTCGTCGCGGCCGGGGGCGGCGCCCATAACCCGACGCTGCTCGCCATGCTGTCGGAGCGCCTCGGCGTCGAGGCGCTCACCGCCGACGCCGTCGGCTGGTCGACCGACGCCATGGAGGCGCAGGCCTTCGCCTTCCTCGCCGTGCGCGCGCTGCGCGGCCTGCCGCTGAGCTTCCCGACCACCACCGGCGTGCCCGCGCCGATGCCGGGCGGGGTGGTGGGGTAGGGCGGAGCCGGCGCCAGAGTGCGGGCTTCGAGGCCCCGCTGCGCGGGGCACCTCGGCATAACGGGCGTCGCTTACTTCCGGGCAAATGTTGTGCGGCCCCGTCGTCATCCTGAGGTGCCCGAGCAACGGCTCGGGCCTCGAAGGACGCATGACGTCGAAGTTGGGCTGTAGTGGCCTCGCCGTTCCCCGGACAAGCTGCACGAATGTGCAGCGCCGATCCGGGGCCCAGGAGAGAAGTCGCCGAAGCCGGCGTTTTCTGAAGCGCCTGCGGCGGAGTCTCCCCTGGGTCCCGGCTCTGCGCTTCGCCTGCGGCTCCGCGGGGCCGGGACGCGCTGCCGCCCTTAACCCGGCGCGAGCCGTTCGACATCACAGTCGCGAAGCACGTCCATCAGCGTGGTCGCAACCGATTTGGGCCGAGGATCATGGGCAACGAGCGATACGCTCCCGAAAAGCAGCTCAAGCGTGACATCGTTGAAGGAAATGAGCCAGAAGCGCGGTTTCAGCACGCTCCATTGCGCGGCTTCCTCGCTGCCGATCACTTCAGTGAATGCCCAGGGGCGGATCGGGTATCGGCATGAGGCCAACCCCTCGGCGGTCAGTGGTGCGATCCTGAAATCGATGATCTCGGTGAAGCGGAGCACGACGTTGCCGGCGCCCGATCGAGGGGAGGCGGCGTAGCACAGGTATAGATGCTCGCCGTCGAAGAGCGTCGCCGGATTCGCGACAGTTCCGGGCTCGGGGAGGCTCTCCTGGGGTGCGATCAGCTGCAAGGCAGGTCTCTCCGGCCACATCCGCAAGAGATCAGGCTCGGCGGCCGTGCCCGCTCTGTCAATGAACCCTCACGCCGCCGCCTCGCGCTGCTGGCGTGGGGCGAGCATCCAGATCGTCAGCTCCATGATGGCGACGCCGATCATGATGCCGACCAGCCGGTTGAACGGCGCCTCGATGCCGGTCGGCGGGCCGGTCTCGACCAGCGTCACCAGCAGCGCGATGGCCGATTGCGTGCCGACATAGGCATAGCTGACCTTCGACAGGTGCACCCGGGCGCTGAGGAAGGTGCCGGTGGCGAGGCTGGCGAACCACCAGACGAAATTGTCGGCGTTGATGCCGATCACCGCCAGCGCCGCCGCGCCGCCGATCACGCAGCCGAGGATGCGCTGCCGCGCGCGCTCGGAGGTGGTGGCGAGGTCGCGGTCGATGATGACGAGGCTGGAGATGATGACCTGCGTGAAGGAGGGCAGCTCGAACAGCGTCCAGGCCAGCGCGATGATGCCGGTGCCGACCGCCGCGGCGATGGATTCGCGGATCGCATCCTCCACCGGCAGGACGATGGGCGCGCGGGCGAGGCCGGTGGGCAGTTCGCCGGCGCGCGGGCCGAGCGCCCAGTTGGCGAGCGTGGCGGCTCCGACGCCGAGCACGATCTCGTAGCAGCGGTAATGCGCAAAGGTGTAGAGCTGCTCCGGCGTCGTCATCGAGCAGGCGATCAGCAGCATGAAGCTGAGCGCGCCGTAGAACCAGGCATAAGCGAAGACGGTGCGCTGGCGCAGATAGGTGCCGAAGCCGGCGGCGAGCGTCAGCGCGGCGAACTGCGCGATCGGGATGCCCTCGAGCGCCAGCGCGACATAGTAGCCCCCGACGATGCCCGCCCCGGTGCCGGCGATGCGCAGCAGGCCCTTGGTGAACAGGGCGGTGCGGTCGACATTGGCGATGATCAGCGCGGAGAGCGCCGCCCAGTAGGGGTTGTCGAGGTGCATGTAGAACGCCCCGACCACCGCGCCGAGCACGCCGGCGGTGGTGGCGAGGGCGTGGCGGTCGATCTCGTTCACCGGCTCAGAACCAGATCACGACGCGGGCATCGGCGCCCACGAACAGCGGCAGCGCCGTGGGCCACGCGTCGAGGGCGATCTCCACCGGGAAGCGGCGGGGCAGGCGCACCCAGTCCGTGGTCGGCTGGACATAGGGCAGCACGGGCTGGTTCGAATCGGTGCGGGCAATGCCCGGGGAGATGCCGGTGACGTGGCCCGTGTGGATGCGCCACGGATCGGAGCCGAGCGTGAGCCACACGCGCTGGCCCGGGCGGACACGGGCGAGATGGCGCTCGTTGAGATTGGCGACGATGCGCCGGCGGTTGCCGGTGACCAGCGCCATCACCGGCGTGCCGGTCTCCAGATAATCGCCGAGCCGGACGGTGAAGGGGGCGACGCGCCCGGCATATTCGGCGGTGACGACGGTCTTGGAGAGGAAATAGCGGTCCTTGGCGAGGCGCGATTCGGCCACGTCGATCGCCGCGGTCGCCACCGCGATGCGCTGGGCGGAGACGGCGAGCTGCGCCTGCGCGATCTGGATCGCCGCCGCGGCGGTGTCGATGTCGCGGCGGGCGATGTCGAGATTGGCGGTGGAGGCGAAGCCGTCCTTGGCGAGCTGCTGGGCGCGGGCGAAGGCGGCCTGCGCATTGGTCGCCACCGCCTCCGCCGAGGCGACGCCGGCCTTGCCGGCGGTGAGTTCGTCCTGCGCGAGGGCGAGGTTGGCCTGCGCCTGCTCCAGCGAGGCCTCGCTGCCCTTCACCGCCAGCTCGAACGGCGTGCGGTCGATCTCGAACAGCGTCTGCCCTTCGCTCACCGCCTCGTTGTCGTGAACGGGAAGGGAGGAGATCGGCCCCTCGATCTGCGCGGAGAGCACCACCACGTCGCTCAGCACATAGGCGTCGCCCGTATAGGCGAAGAAGAGGACGCAGACCTCATAGAGGATGAAGATCGCGGCGGCGATCGCGGCGATGAGGAGGACGGGATATCGGACGAGACGCGCGAACATGGGCTTCCGGAATGGGGGCGGGGCCGGCCGATCCTACAGGAAGGGGATGTGCCGGCGAGACTGCACGGCAAGGATTTCCGAAGCGTCACGAAAACTGAATGCGATGTTCAGATTATCTGAAATACATGCGACATCTCGTCAGCATACCTTAAATGCAATGGTGCGATGCAGAATTGGATGATGCGTTGCAGCATGGAATCCCTACCTTGAGGGCTCCCGGACATGCCGGCTCGCCAGGCGGCACCCCTTCACTCGGCCTGGACAGATCAAAGGAGCATTCGCATGCGCATTCCCTTCCGCGTGATCATCCCGGCGGCCGTCGTCGCCACCCTCATCGGCGGTGCCGCGCTGGCGCCCGCCGGCGCGCTCGACCGCAGCCGCCCCTCCCAGAACCTCACCCCGATGCAGGCGGAGTCGATCGACCTCGGCTATGTCAACGGCATCGCCTACTACACGCCGGAGGCCGAGGGCTTCCACGTCGTCGCGACGCTGAGCGTGGGCGGCGGCGCGCCGCTGCAGGTGGCCGCCACGCTGCAGCCCGAGCAGAGCCTCACCGTCTCGGTGCCCGGACCCGAGGGCGGGCTCGGCAAGCAGGTCGAGATCTTCCGCCGCGGCGACACGATCACCGTCGGCCGCCCGGCCCGCCTCGTGCTCAACTGAGACCGCCGCGTCACGCGGCCCCCTGAAACGCAAACGGGCGCGGAGACCTCTCCGCGCCCGTTCGGCATTCAAGGCCGCGAGGACAGGCGTCTCAGGCGGCGCTGTCCTTCTTGCGGGTGCCCGGCAGGCGGCGGTCGAGATAGCCGCTCACCACTTCCATCAGCTCGTCGGTGCGCCCGTCGAAGAAATGGTTGGCGCCCGCCACCGTCTGCTGCTCGATGACGATGCCGCGCTGGGTCTTCAGCTTCTCGACGAGGCCGGTGACCGCCGAGAACGGCACCACCGCGTCCTTGTCGCCATGAACGAACAGGCCCGAGGACGGGCAGGGGGCCAGGAACGAGAAGTCGTAGAGATTGGCCGGGGCGGCGATCGAGATGAAGCCCTCGACCTCCGGCCGGCGCATCAAGAGCTGCATGCCGATCCAGGCGCCGAACGAGAAGCCGGCGATCCAGCAGGCGCGCGCGTCCGGGTTGATCGACTGCGCCCAGTCGAGCGCGGCGGCGGCGTCCGCCAGCTCGCCCTGGCCGTGGTCGAACGAGCCCTGCGAGCGGCCGACACCGCGGAAATTGAAGCGCAGCGTCGAGAAGCCCCGGTTCACGAACTGGTAGTAGAGATTGTAGACGACCGGGTTGTTCATCGTGCCGCCGAACTGGGGGTGCGGGTGCAGGATGATGGCGATCGGCGCATTGCGCGTCTTGGCCGGCTGGTAGCGGCCTTCCAGCCGCCCCTTCTCGCCGGTGAAGATGACCTCGGGCATGAAAGCTGTGACCTCGAAAACGGGACCTCGGTGCCGGTCCGCCGTAGCCGCCCTCTCGGGCTGCCGGCGGCGACGCGCGTCCTGACCAGCCTTGACGGGTCGCGGGAAGCCCGTTAATCTGTTTAGAATAATTCTAATATTCTACGTCAGATTGCAGAAGACTTGCGCGCAACTGCGCTTCCATCTCTGCCGAGGCTGGTGGACGTGAACCTATGACGGAGATGGCCCCGTTTTGCAAGTATGCAAGGGGGCGGGGCTTCCGGGCGCCCGCGCGTTGCCGGGAGGGATCGGCAAAACGATCCGCCCATCTCGGCAAGTGACGCAAAGATGCCTATCTAGAGGGCGTGCCGCCATCCGGGCGGACGCCCAGCGAGATGAACCGACCGCGACATGAACGACCGCCCCGACCACCGCTCCTATTTCGACCACAACGCCACCGCGCCGATCCGGCCGGAGGCGCGCGCGGCGCTCGTGGCCGCGCTGGCGGAGGCGGGCAATGCGTCGGCGGTCCACAGCGACGGGCGCCGTTCGCGCCGCACGGTCGAGGAGGCGCGCAAGGATGTCGCCGCCCTGGTCGGCGCCGATCCGCGCGGCGTGGTGTTCACCTCCTGCGGCACCGAGGCCGACGCGCTGGCGCTGGTGCCCGATTTCACCCGTGGCGGCGAGCCGATCCACTGCGACGTGCTGCTGACCTCGGCCGTGGAGCACGCCGCCGTGCTGCGCGGCCACCGCTTCCCGGCCGACCGGGTCGAGGTGCTCCCCGTCGATGCGCGCGGGCGCCTCGATCTCGCCCGGCTGGACGAGGCGCTCGCCCGCCATGCCGGCGAGGGGCGGCGCGCGCTGGTCTCGCTGATGCTCGCCAACAACGAGACCGGGGTGATCCAGCCGCTGGCCGAGGCGGCGCGGCGCGCCCATGCGCAGGGCGCCCTGGTGCATTCCGACGCGGTGCAGGCGGCGGGGCGCATCCCCATCGACATCACCGCGCTGGGCATCGACATGATCTCGGTCTCCGCCCACAAGCTCGGCGGCGCGCCGGGCTCCGGGGCCCTGATCATGGCCGATCCCGATCTCTTTCCCCACGCGCTGCTGGGCGGGGGCGGGCAGGAGCGCGGCCGCCGCGCCGGCAGTGAGAACGTGCCCGGCATCGCCGCCTTCGGGGCGGCCGCGCGGGTTGCGAAAAACCATGTCGAATCCGAAGTTCTACGTATCGGCGCCTTGCGCGACCGGCTTGAAGGCGCTCTAAGGTGCGAGTTTCCGGAGCTGGTGCTGCTCGTCGGCGATGTCGAGCGCCTGCCGAACACCTCGTGCCTCGCGCTGAAGGGCGTTCCGGCGGAAACGCTGGTGATCGCGCTGGATCTCGCCGGCCTCTCGGTGAGCGCCGGCGCGGCCTGCTCCTCCGGCAAGGTGGCGCCCTCGCATGTTCTGGCGGCGATGGGCGTGCCGGAACGCATCGCCCGCTCGGCCGCGCGCATGTCGCTCGGCTGGTCGAGCACGGAAGAGGATATTGAGCACGCGCTGGCGGTGTTCCGCCGCGTGCTGCCGGGACTGCTGCGGCGCGCCCGCGCCGCCTGAACGACGCGCCGCGACGGGCCTCCGCCGCGACGTGAGCTTGAGTGAGGATACCTGACCCGCGGGCCTTGACCCCGCGTGGGAGAGGAGACGAGACGATGCCTGCGGTACAGGAGACAGTGGATCAGGTCCGGTCCATCGACGTCGATCAGTACAAGTACGGGTTCACCACCGATATCGAGTCGGAAAAGGCGCCCAAGGGCCTCGACGAGGACACCGTCCGCTTCATCTCGGCCAAGAAGAACGAGCCGGAATGGATGCTGGAATGGCGCCTCGAGGCGTTCCGCCGCTGGCAGACCATGCGCGAGCCGGACTGGGCGCGCGTCTCCTACCCGCCGATCCCCTATCAGGACCTCTATTATTATTCCGCGCCGAAGCAGAAGGCGTCGGTGTCGATCGACGAGATCGATCCCGAGATCCTGAAGACCTACGAGAAGCTCGGCATTCCGCTTCGCGAGCGCGACGCGCTGCTCGGCATCGAGAGCGGCGCGCCGAAGGTGGCGGTCGACGCGGTGTTCGACAGCGTCTCGGTGGCGACCACCTTCAAGGAGGAGCTCGCCAAGGCCGGTGTGATCTTCATGCCGATCTCGGAAGCCATCCGCGAGCATCCCGAGCTGGTGCGCAAATATCTCGGCTCGGTCGTGCCGGTGACCGACAATTTCTTCGCGACGCTGAATTCGGCGGTCTTCTCGGACGGCTCCTTCGTCTATGTGCCGAAGGGCGTGCGCTGCCCGATGGAGCTCTCCACCTATTTCCGCATCAACGAGCGCAACACCGGCCAGTTCGAGCGCACGCTGATCATCGCCGATGAAGGCGCCTATGTGAGCTATCTCGAAGGCTGCACCGCACCGCAGCGTGACGAGAACCAGCTGCACGCCGCCGTGGTCGAGCTGGTGGCGCTGGACGACGCCGAGATCAAGTACTCGACGGTGCAGAACTGGTACCCCGGCGACAGCGAGGGCAAGGGCGGCATCTTCAACTTCGTGACCAAGCGCGGCGACTGTCGCGGCGCCCGCTCGAAGATCTCGTGGACGCAGGTCGAGACCGGCTCGGCGATCACCTGGAAATACCCGAGCTGCATCCTGCGCGGCGACGGCTCGCGCGGCGAGTTCTACTCGATCGCGATTTCCAACGGCCGCCAGCAGGTCGACAGCGGCACCAAGATGATCCACCTGGGGAAGAACACCACCAGCCGGATCATCTCCAAGGGCATCGCCGCCGGCTACTCGGACAACACCTATCGCGGCCTCGTCTCGGCCCACCGCAAGGCTACGGGCGCGCGCAACTTCACCAACTGCGATTCCTTGCTCATCGGCGACAAATGCGGGGCGCATACCGTGCCCTATATCGAGTCGAAGAACTCGAGCGCGCAGTTCGAGCACGAGGCGACCACCTCGAAGATCTCCGAGGACCAGCTGTTCTACTGCCGCCAGCGCGGGCTCGACCCCGAGGAGGCGACGGCGCTGATCGTCAACGGCTTCGTCAAGGACGTGCTGCAGCAGCTGCCGATGGAGTTCGCGGTCGAGGCGCAGAAGCTGATCTCGGTGAGCCTTGAAGGCTCGGTGGGATGAGTGTGGACGATACCGAGAGCGGTGGCGATTTCGATCCACCCTTTGTCGCTCGCGTGCGGCTCTTCGGCGAAGAGGAAGGAAACCTCGTCGACGCACCGGAGGGTTACGCGGAGAATTTCGACAAGGAGCTGGGTTCGGCCGTTGCAGAGTCGCTCTGCAACTATCTGATCGCGTTCGCTGCGGAGAACGACCGTAAGGTCGCCTTCACGCTAGAAGAGAACGAGATCAGGGGCGAGCGAGAAGATGGGTCGTCGATTTCCATCTCCTGCTATACGCCTGAGCTTTTCGACCTCCAACGGTGGCCGTCCATCGACGAGACGGTCGCAAACGACCTCAAAATCATCTTTGATCTGGCGAACGGGCTGAACGCGGACATCATGGTCTATCTAGCGCGCCGGTTCATCATCAACGGACATCTGGACGACTGACATGGCTCTGCTCGACATCGACAACCTGCACGCCAAGATCGACGGCGACGACGGCAAGGAAATCCTCAAGGGTCTCTCGCTGAAGGTGAACCCGGGCGAGGTGCACGCCATCATGGGACCGAACGGCTCGGGCAAGTCGACGCTGTCCTACATCCTCGCCGGCAAGGAGGATTACGAGGTCACCGAGGGTTCGGTGAGCCTCGACGGCGAGGACCTCTTGGAGATGGAGATCGACGAGCGCGCCGCGAAGGGCGTGTTCCTTGCCTTCCAGTACCCGATCGAGGTGCCCGGCGTCGCCACCATGACCTTTCTCCGCACCGCGCTGAACGCCCAGCGCAAGAAGCGCGGCGAGGAGGAGATCTCCACCCCCGACTTCCTGCGCCTGGTGCGCGAGAAGGCCGGCGCGCTCGGCATTTCCTCCGACATGCTGAAGCGCGGCGTCAATGTCGGCTTCTCCGGCGGCGAGAAGAAGCGCGCGGAGATCCTGCAGATGGCGGTGCTGGAGCCCAAGCTCTGCATCCTCGACGAGACCGACTCCGGCCTCGACATCGACGCGCTCAAGGTGGTGTCGGACGGCGTCAACCGGCTGCGTTCGCCGGACCGGGCGATGATCGTCATCACCCACTACCAGCGCCTTTTGAACTACATCGTGCCGGACTTTGTGCACGTCATGCACAAGGGCCGCATCGTCCGCTCCGGCGGCAAGGAACTGGCGCTGGAGCTGGAAGCCAACGGCTATGCCGAGTACCAGCAGGACGCGGCGTGAGGGGGCAGCCATGAACGCCGAGATCCGACCGATCCGCACCCCGGCCGAGCAGGCGCTCAACGCCGCGCTCGACGCCTTGCCCGCGGGCGAGGGCCGGCTGGCGACGCTGCGCGCCGACGCCGCCCGCGCCTTTACCGAACACGGCCTGCCGCACCGGCGCGTCGAGGAGTGGAAGTACACCGACCTGCGCAACCTGATGCGTGAGCCGGCCCCGCTCGCCGTGCCGGCCACCCGCGCCGAGGTCGAGGCCGCCCGTCGTGCCTTCGATACGGTGGAGGCCCGCCGCATCGTCGTTGCCAACGGCGTCGTGGTGCCCGAGCTGTCCGACCTCGCGGAGGAGCCGGGCCTCACCGTGCTGACGCTGGCGCAGGCGCTGGCGCAGAACCACCCGCTGCTCGCCCGGCTCGGCAGCGTCGTGCCGGCGCGCTACGATGCCGCGCTGGCGCTCAACACCGCGCTCGCCGTCGACGGCGTGGTGATCCATGTCGCGGACGGCGCCGCGATCGAGCGGCCGATCCACGTCGCGCACGTCTTCGCCGGCGGCGCGGCGGCGAGCCACGCCCGTTCGCTGGTGGTGGTCGGGGAGGGAGCCCGCCTGACCTACGCCGAGAGCTTCGAGGGCCCGGCCGCCACTGCCTATCGTACCAATTCGGCGACCGAGTTCGTCGTCGGCGACGGCGCCAGCCTCGATGTGGTGCGGCTGCAGGAGGAGGGCGACGCGGCGTTTCACCTCGCCACGCTGCTGTTCGAGATCGGCCGCGACGTCGCGCTGAGGAGCTTCACGCTGGCGAGCGGCGGCGCCCTCTCGCGCACCTCGGTCTATGGCGCGCTGATCGGCGAGGACTCGAAGGTCGGCATCCATGGCGCGGCGCTGCTCAACACCCGCCAGCATGCCGACACGACGCTGTTCATCGACCACACCGTGCCGGGCTGCGAGAGCCGCGAACTGTTCAAGCATGTGCTGGACGGCGAGAGCCGCGGCGTGTTCCAGGGCAAGATCGTGGTGCGGCAGGCCGCCCAGAAGACCGACGGCCGCATGATGAGCCGCGCCCTGATCCTCGGCGAGGGCGCCGAGATGGACAACAAGCCGGAGCTCGAGATCTTCGCCGACGACGTCGCCTGCGGCCACGGCGCCACCTGCGGCGCGCTCGACGACGACCTGCTGTTCTACCTGCGCGCGCGCGGCATCCCGGAAGTCGAGGCGCAGAGCCTGCTGGTGCAGGCCTTCGTCGGCGAGGCGATCGAGACCGTCGAGCATGACGGCCTGCGCGACGCGCTGGTCGAGCGGGCGGAAGCCTGGCTGCGGGCGCGGGGCTGAGGGGGCGTTCGCTGGACCATCCTTCGAGGCCCGGGCGTTGCCCGGGCACCTCAGGATGACGATCTACGTGTCTATAGGGCGATGACGCTCAAACCGCGACGTCATCCTGAGGTGCGAGCGAAGCGAGCCTCGAAGGATGTCCGCGCTGGTGAGCAGGTTGCTCTGATCTCGTCATGGCCGGACCTGATCCGGCCATCCACGTCTTTCCTCCGCGCCGGCAGGCGTGGATGCCCGGGACGAGCCCGGGCATGACGGCGTGTAAAGGCGTCGTCGCGAATGGGTGAAACCGATGACCACCATCCACCCCGCCGTCGCGAACGGCAGCTACGACGTCGCCCGCGTGCGGCAGGATTTCCCGATCCTGTCCAAGCAGGTCTACGGCAAGCCGCTGACCTATCTCGACAACGCCGCCTCGGCGCAAAAGCCGGTGCAGGTGCTCGACCGCATGCGCTTCGCCTACGAGAACGAATATTCCAACGTCCACCGCGGCCTGCACTTCCTCGCCAACGCCATGACCGAGGCCTATGAGGAAGCGCGCGAGCGCTGCCGCGCCTTCCTCAACGCGCCCTCGCTGGACGAGGTGATCTTCACCCGATCCGTCACCGGCGCGATCAACCTCGTCGCCTCCTCGCTCGGCCAGTCGATCGGGGAGGGCGACGAGATCATCCTCTCGATCATGGAGCACCACTCCAACATCGTGCCGTGGAATTACCTGCGCGAGCGCAAGGGCGCGGTGATCAAATGGGTGCCGGTGCTGGAGGACGGGTCGTTCGACATGGAGGCCTACAAGGGCCTCCTCAGCGAGCGCACGAAGATCGTCGCCATCACCCACATGTCGAACGTGCTCGGCACGGTGACGCCGATCAAGGAGATCGCCCGCCTCGCCCATGAGGCCGGGGCGCTGGTCGTGGTCGATGGCGCGCAGGCGGCGGTGCACATGCCGGTCGACGTCCAGGACCTCGGCGTCGATTTCTACGGCGTCACCGGCCACAAGCTCTACGGCCCCACCGGCATCGGCCTGCTCTATGGCAAGCGCGAGCTGCTGGCGAAGATGCCGCCTTACGAGGGCGGCGGCGAGATGATCCGCACGGTGACGGAAGAGGGCGTCACCTATGGCGAGCCGCCCCACCGCTTCGAGGCCGGCACGCCGCCGATCGTGCAGGCGATCGGGCTGGGCGAGGCGCTCGCCTATATGGAAAGCCTCGGGCGCGAGCGTATCGCCGCGCACGAGGCCTCGCTCGGCGCCTATGCCAAGGAGCGGCTGTCGCGGCTGAACTCGGTGCGCATCTATGGCGACGCGCCGGGCAAGGGCGCCATTCTCGCCTTCGACCTCAAGGGCGCCCATCCCCACGACGTCGCCACCATCATCGACCGTGCCGGCGTCGCCGTGCGCGCGGGAACCCATTGCGCCATGCCGCTGCTTGGCCGATATGGTGTGACGGCGACGTGCCGGGCGTCGTTCGCGCTCTACAACACGCATGAGGAGGTCGACCGCCTGGCCGACGCCCTCATCAAGGCTCAGGATCTGTTCGCATGAGCGAGACCGCCACCGACGCGCCGAACCTGCCCGTCATCGAATCCGCGATTCCGGCCGAGGAGCTGGAACGGCTGACCGACGACATCATCGCGGCGATGAAGACCGTCTACGATCCCGAAATCCCGGTCGACATCTACGAGCTCGGCCTCATCTACAAGGTCGACATCGCCGATGACCGGCAGGTGAAGGTCGAGATGACGCTGACCACGCCGAACTGCCCCTCCGCCGCCGAGCTTCCCGGCATGGTCGAGGGCGCGGTGGCGACGGTGGGCGGCGTGTCCGGTGTCAGCGTCGACATCACCTTCGATCCGCCGTGGGACCAGGGCCGCATGTCCGAGGAAGCCCGGCTCGCGCTGAACCTGTGGTGAGCCGCGATGGCGCCGGCCGGGGACGCCGCGCCGCCGATCTCCGGCGTGCTGGAGACCGGGCTCTATGTCGATGATCTCGGCCGCGCCCGCGCCTTCTACGAGGGCGTGCTCGGCCTGAAGGCCATGGTCGCGGATGCCCGCTTCGTCGGCTATGACGCGGGCCCGGCGAGCGTGCTGCTGCTGTTCACGCGCGGCGCGACGCTGGCCCCGGTGGCGATGCCCGGCGGCACCATCCCACCGCATGACGGCCACGGGCCGCTGCACTTCGCGCTGGCGATTCCGGCCGGTTCGCTGGCGGCATGGCTGGACCATCTCGCCGCGAAGGGCGTCGCGATCGAGGGCCGCGTCGACTGGAAGGGTGGCGGCACCAGCCTCTATTTCCGCGATCCCGACGGCCACCTGGTCGAACTGGCCACGCCGGGGCTGTGGAAGAACTACTGAGGCGCCCCGTCACCGCGCGCCTGCTTCGCGCGACGGCCATGCGTGGCGACAGGCTTGTGCCCCGCCGCGAACTTCCCCATTTTAGGCGAGCCGATCCGCCGGCCTTGAACCGGCGCCGATTGTGGAGACGATGATGACCGCGACCCGTGCCCGCCCTGCCGTGATGACCCTGACCGATGCCGCCGCCGCCCGCGTGCGTTCCATCATGGAGCGCGCCGACAAGCCGGTCGCCGGCCTGCGCATCGGCGTGAAGAACGGCGGCTGCGCCGGCATGGAATACACCATGGAGTTCGCCGAGGAAGCCGGCCGCTTCGACGAGGTTCTCCACGACAAGGGCGTGACGATCCTCATCGACCCCAAGGCGATCCTCTATCTGCTCGGCACGCAGATGGACTTCAAGGCGGACAAGATGTCGGCCCAGTTCGTGTTCAACAACCCGAACCAGACCTCGGCCTGCGGCTGCGGCGAATCGGTCGCCATCACCCCGGCGCGCCCCGAACCGGCGGGCGTCCCGGCCTGAAATCCGCGTTCCCATGGATGCGGACGATCTCGCCGACATCTTCCTCGCCTTCGGCCCGGTGGCGGCGCGGCGCATGTTCGGCGGTCTCGGCGTCTATGCCGACGGGCTGATGTTCGCCGTCGTCGTCGACGACACGATCTACCTCAAGACCGACGCCGGTCTCGCGGTGCGCCTCGAAGCGGAGGGCGCCCGGCCCTTCACCCATGAGCGGCGCGGCAAGCCGGTGTCGATGGGCTTCTGGTCGATCCCGGACCGGCGCATCGACGATCCCGAGGCGGTCGCCGAGATCGCCCGCGCCGCGCTCGGCGTGGCCCGCAACAGCGCTGCGACAAAGGCGCGCCCGCCGCGCCGGCCGGGAAAATGAACCCGCGGCGCCCTCAGCGGTTCTCCCCCAGGCAACCGACAGGGAGAACGGCATGGACGTCGACGAACTCGGCAATATCTTCGTCCTCTACGGGCTGAGCACGCTCTACGCGCTCGCGCTGCTGGTCATCGGCTGGTGGATCGCTAACCTCGTCGAGCGCATGGTCGCCCGCGCCCTGGCCGCGACCGGGCGGGTCGACGTCACCGTCGCCGGCTTCCTGTCGAGCCTGGCGCGCTATGCGGTGCTGGTGGTGGTCGGCGTCGCGGTGCTGCAGCGCTTCGGCATCCAGACCACCAGCATCATCGCCGTGCTGGGCGCCACCTCGCTGGCCATCGGCCTCGCCCTGCAGGGCACGCTCTCGAACCTCGCCGCCGGCGTCATGCTGCTGCTATTCCGCCCGTTCCGGGTCGGCGACGCGGTGGAGGTAGCCGGGCGCGCCGGCACGGTGAAGGGGCTGAGCCTGTTCACCACCGAGCTCGCCTCGGGCGACAATGTACAGGTGCTGATCCCCAACGGGCAGGTGTGGGGCGCGCCGATCGTCAACCAGTCGGCCTACGGCACGCGGCGCATCGATGTCAGCCTGGAGGTGAAGCCCGATACCGATATCGAGGCGCTGGTCGCGGACGCGCTGGCCGAGCTGCGCAACGACGAGCGGGTCGAGCCTTCGCCCGCTCCCGCCGCCAGCATCGGCAGGCTGGGCGTCGACCGTGTCGAGGTCGTGCTGTCGGCCTGGGCCTCCGCCCACGATGCCGGCGCCATCAAGGCGCGCCTCGCGCGGCATCTGGCGATGCGCCATACCGCCGGCCGCACAGGCGTCGCTTAAGGCCCATCGCCGGCGGTTCAACCGGGTTATCCCGGGCCTGACAGGTGTCTTCTTCGGCTGCACAGTCTCTCGCTTTGGAGCGTGCGCGTATAGAGATTGTTTTCATATTGAAACAATCAGAAGATGCATTAACCTGCTCTCCGTTTCCGGTGTCCCCATACGCTCGTGGGATAGGGCTCTTCTCGAGCCGGGAGGAGGAGAGAGATGCGGCGCGTCCTGGTCGGAGCCATCGCCGCCGGGTGGCTTGTTACGACAATACAATTGGCCGGTGCCCAACCGATTCTCGAGCAGCTGTCGGTGCCGCGTGGTTACGTGGCGCTGGATTATCCGCGCGATTTCGGCGGCAACCCGCTGGTCGGAATGCTTGTGCAGATTTCGCGCAGCAAGGGCTTCAGGCCACTC
Source organism: Ancylobacter terrae (assembly GCF_045108345.1). NCBI lineage: Bacteria > Pseudomonadati > Pseudomonadota > Alphaproteobacteria > Hyphomicrobiales > Xanthobacteraceae > Ancylobacter > Ancylobacter terrae. The sequence continues at coordinate 1,899,618 of NZ_JBJGXH010000001.1, read as the reverse complement.
GGTCATCTGAGTGATTGCGGGCTGCCGGCGAGCGCATTGAAACCACTTCCCGGCGTGATCGGCCTGCTCGGCCTGTCGCGCCAGAAGGCCCGGGTATCGGGCAGCGCGGCGGCGACGTTTCTCGGCCTGCTCGGCCTTGAGTTGAAGGGCGAAGCCAACCGGCAGATCGAAATCACGATCGAGGGCGCCACCGAAGAAGCCCTCGTTCCAATCGCCGTCGTGGGGGCCGCTCGCTCGAATGCCGCGCTGCTCAAGGAGCGGTGCGGCGACATACTGAAGCTCCCCAACGTCTTCTGGATCAACAGCGCAATCCGCGTTGACCGGCTACGGCTGCGTCTCCTCGACGCGTCGGGGGCGGCGCTGGCCGCCTCGGCACAGCAACTCGGCCCTTATGTTTCCGGTGTGGAAGGCAAGGTCGATATATCGCTCGCGGCCGATGGCGATCTCGACATCCGCAGGACGGTTTATGTCGCGTTCCGCGATGCTCCGCCGTCTGAGCTTTTGCTCGGTGCTATCCAACTGCACTCGACGGAGTTTGCGCAGCCCGACAAGGACGTGGAGTTCGGTGATGAAATTTATACGAAACCTTAGAATATTGCTGGCACTGCCCGGCGCTATGCTGCTTGCCGGCGGAGTGCTGCCTGCGGTAGCGCAGACAATACATTTGTTCGAGCGGGGTGCTCCGAGCATCGCGGAGTTCGACGCGGACGGCGGCTACCGCATCCCCGATGGCGATTGGAGCCGGTACCGTGCATGGATGGCTCGCGGGGCACCGCTGTCAAAGCTCGTCACCGCCTTTATCGACAGTGGCGTGCTTAGCGAGCACCCCTATATCAAGCCAGTGCTCGCGAAGAGCATCGATCTCACCGGCGAAGGGCCGGAAGACCGCATCGGCCACGGTACCTTCGTCACGCTGATCTTCCTGATGACGGCGGGCGAGGTGGTGGGCCCGGTCATCAGTATAAAGGTTGCCGGGACCACCACGCCGTCAGATCCTGAAATACTGGTCAAGGCGCTCGATCGTGCAGGCATAGAGGGCGCAAACGTTGTGAATGTAAGCGCCGGCGTGTTCCTTGAATGCGGCAATGCACGCGACCCGGCGCGCAGCCCATATATCCAGTCTTGCGACGAGACTCCGATCTGCGCGGCTGTGACCGCGCTGGAGAAGAAGCACACGATCACGATCGCGGCCGTCGGCAACACGCCCGGGAAAACAGCCTGCCCAGCATGCTGCAAAGACGCCATCGCGGTCGGCGCCGCCGACGAAAACGGCAAGCCTGCCCCCTATTCGGGCGATTTTGCCGACATACTGGCACCGGGCAATTTCGGCTCGGTGCCGATTGATCGCGGAGTGAAGCCGAGGGCCGTAACGCCCTAGCCGATAGCGGGACGTCCGAAAGACGCGCTCAGCTCGCCTTGATGCGCACCGGGCGGAGCAGGAAGGCAGGCAGGTGGGAGGTGTCGGCCGGCTCGTCATAGGCGGGACGGTCGGCCGGCCGGCGCGAGGTCGGCGTCACCGGGCCGCGGGCGGCGGGCTTGGCGCCGTTCGGCGCGGCGGCGCGCGGGGCTTCCGCGTGCTCGGCGGCGGGACGGCGGCGTGCCGGAGCGGAGGCGGCAATCTCATCGGCGACCGGCTCGGCGGCGTCACGCTCGGTGCCGCGCCGCCGCGCGGGGCGGGCGCCGGTCCGCTCGGCGAGATCGTCGGCGCGAGGCGGGCGACCGCCGCCACGGCCGGCGCGATCGGACCCGGCGCGCTCGCGCTCGCCGCCCTCGCGTCCGCGACGCTCGCCGCCGCGGGCGGGACGGGCCTCGCGCGGGGGCGCGTCGCCGAGCGGGGCGCCCTGCCACTCGATCGACCGGCCGATCAATTTCTCGATCGCCGCCAGCGACTTCGCATCGGCATGGGTGACGAGCGTGAACGCGGCGCCGGCGCGGCCGGCGCGGCCGGTGCGGCCGATGCGGTGGACATAGTCCTCCGCATGGTGGGGCGTGTCGTAGTTGAAGACGTGGCTCACCGCCGGAATGTCGAGGCCGCGCGCGGCGACGTCGGAGGCGACCAGCAGGTTCGCTTCGCCGGTGCGGAACTGGTCGAGCGCCTGCATGCGCGAGCGCTGGTCCATGTCGCCGTGCAGCGCCACCACCTTGAAGCCGTGCTTCAGCAGCGACTTGTAGACGACGGCGACTTCGCTCTTGCGATTGCAGAAGATGATGCCGTTCTGCAGGTTCTCGGCATCGTTGATCAGCCCGCGCAGCGTCTCGCGCTTGGCGTAGTCCTCGCGGTCGGAGGCGACGAGGCGCTGGGTAATCGTCGTCGCGGTGGAGGACGGCCGGGAGGCCTCGATCTGCACCGGGTTCGACAGGAATTGCGAGACCAGGCGCTGGATTTCCGGCGGCATGGTGGCCGAGAAGAACAGCGTCTGCCGGGTGAACGGCACCTGCTTGCAGATGCGCTCGATGTCCGGGATGAAGCCCATGTCCAGCATGCGGTCGGCCTCGTCGATGACGAGCACCTCGACGCCGGTCAGCAGCAGGCGGCCGCGCTCGATATGATCGAGCAGCCGGCCCGGCGTGGCGATCAGCACGTCGACGCCGCGCGTCAGCTTCGTGGTCTGGTCGCCGAAGGAGACGCCGCCGATCAGCAGGGCGACGTTCAGCTTGTGGTTCTTGCCATACTTGACGAAGCTCTCCTCGACCTGCGCGGCGAGTTCGCGCGTCGGCTCGAGGATCAGCGTGCGCGGCATACGGGCACGGGCGCGACCCTGCTCCAGCAGGGTCAGCATGGGCAGCGTGAAGGCGGCGGTCTTGCCGGTGCCCGTCTGGGCGAGGCCGAGCACGTCGCGGCGCGCCATCACATGGGGAATAGCTTGCGCCTGGATCGGCGTGGGCTCGGTATAGCCGGCATCGGCGACGGCCGAGAGCACCTTGTCGCTCAGGCCCAGATCGGTAAAGGGCATCAGATTCAATTCTGCGGCAGCGCACCGCTTGTCCGTGACCCCGGGCCGTATCCGGGGGCGGGTAGCATCGTCGTCGCGCGGAGCGCATCTATCGGAACGGTCGGACGATGCGTCGCAACATAGGCGGAAAGCTCGTAAAGTCAATGGTTCCCGGCTGCTGCGCCGGTTCGCGCCGCCTCATCCTTCCGGTGGGAGAGACGGGCGGCGCGCGGCGCTGCCGGCCGGACGCATCGGCGGCGGCGGCGAAACGGCATACCGGCCCCCGCCCGCGCCGAAAGTGACGTACCGTGGCGGGAGGGTCGCGACGGGGACGATGAGGGGAATGAAGGAATGAGCCGTGCCTTTATCAAAGAGGATTCCGGGGCCGAAACGCTGCCGGAGCGGCCGGTTTCGGCGCATCGGAACCTGGTGACGCGGCGCGGCCTCGCCCTGATCGAGGCCGAGATCGCGCGGTTGCGCAGCGCGCTCGCCGAGGCCGGCGCGAGCGGCGACCGCGACGGGGTGGCCCGCGCCTCGCGTGACCTGCGCTACTGGAGCGCGCGGCGGGCGAGCGCCGAGCCGGTCGATCCGCCGGCCGGGGGCGCGGCGATCACCGTGGGCATGGCGGTGACGCTGGAGGACGAGGCGGGCCGGCGCCGGGAGTGGCGCATCGTCGGCGAGGACGAGGCGGACCCGCGCGCCGGCCGCATCGCCTGGGTGTCGCCGGTGGCGCGGGCGCTGCTGGGCCGGGAGATCGGCGAGGCGGTGGAGCTGCCGTCGGGCAGCGCCGAGATCGTCGCCATCGACCCCCACCCGGAAAAGGCGTGATGCGCCGCGCCGCCGGCATGCCTGTCGAAAGCCTGTCGGGCCGGCGTCGGTCTCGCCCGCGGCCGTCGATTTCGATGTCTTTTGAGCGATTCCAATCTTAGCATCCCGCTACGGGAGATGGCGCGACCCGCGGCATCCGGAGCGGGACGGCATGCGGTCGATCCGGGAACTGGCTCTGACCTGGGTGCGCCCGGCGCTGGTCGTCGCGCCGGCGCTCGGGCTCGTGGTCGGCCTCGGCGTTGCCGCGGCGGGCCGGGGCGAACTGGCGGATCGGATCCTCGCCGCCGCCACCGTGCCGGTGCTCGCCGCGCTGGCGGTGCAGATCGCGGTGACGTTGCGCCGGGGCGAGACTGGGCTCGACATCGTCGCGCTGCTTTCCATGGGCGGCGCGCTGCTGCTCGGCGAGGCGCTGGCCGGCGCGGTGATCGCGCTGATGTATGCCGGCGGGCAGTATCTCGAAGCCTATGCCGAGCGCCGGGCGGCGCGGGAGATGACGGCGCTGCTCGGCCGCGTGCCGCGCACCGCCATGCGCTACGGCGCCGGGGGGCTGGCCGAAACGCCGATCGGCGAACTGGTCGCCGGCGACCGCATCCTCGTCCGCCATGGCGAGGTGGTGGCAGTGGACGGCGAGGTGGCGCAGGGCCACGCGGCGCTCGACCAGTCGGCCATCACCGGCGAGGCGCTGCCGGTGGAGCGCGGGCCGGGCGGGCTGGTGCTCAGCGGCTCGATCAACGCCGGTGCGCCGTTCGATCTGCTCGCCAGCCGGCCGGCGGCGGAGAGCACCTATGCCGGCATCGTGCGACTGGTCGAGGCGGCGCGCGACGCCAAGGCGCCGATCGGGCGGCTGGCGGATCGCTACGCCATCGTCTTCCTCGCCGTGACCGTGGTGATCGCGGCGGCGGCATGGATCGCGAGCGGCGATCCCGTGCGCGCGCTCGCCGTGCTGGTGGTGGCGACGCCCTGTCCGCTCATCCTCGCCGTGCCGGTGGCGATTATCGCCGGCGTCTCCCGCGCGGCGAAGCGCGGCGTGCTGGTGAAGGGCGGCGGCGCCCTGGAGGCGTTGGCGCGGGTGAAGATCGCCGTGGTCGACAAGACCGGCACGCTGACCTATGGCCGCGCCGAACTGATCGCCATCGAGGCGTGCCCCGGCATCGACGCCGACGAGGCGCTGCGGCTCGCCGCCTCGCTCGACCTGGCCTCGAACCACGTCGTCGCCGCCGCACTGGTCGAGGCCGCCCGCGAACGCGGCCTCGCGCTGACGCCGCCGGAGGCGGTCGAGGAGCAGGCCGGCACCGGACTGGAAGGGGAGGTCGAGGGGCGCCGCGTGCGCCTCGGCAGCCTCGCCTTCGTGCGCGCCGGCATTGCCGATCCGGACGCGCTGGTGCCGGATCCGGCGCTGCCGCCCGGCGCGCTCACCGTCGCCGTCGCCGTCGACGGGCGCGCCGCGGCGGTGCTGCATCTGAGCGACGGCGTGCGCGAGGATGCGGCGCAGGTGCTCGAAGCGTGGCGGCGTGCCGGCATCGGCCGCATCGTGCTCGCCTCCGGTGACCGTGCCGACATCGCGCTGGCGGTCGGGTCCGAGCTCGGCGTCGACGAGATCGCCGCCGAACTTTCACCGGGCGACAAGGTCACGCTGGTGCTCGCCGAGCGCCAGCGCGGGCCGGTGATGATGCTGGGCGACGGCGTGAACGACGCGCCCGCGCTCGCCGCCGCCGATCTCGGCGTCGCCATGGGCGCGCGCGGCGCCGCCGCCTCCTCGGAAGCGGCGGATGCGGTGCTGATGGTCGACCGGCTGGACCGGCTGGCGGAAGCGATGGCCATCGCCCGACGCGCGCTGGCCATTGCCCGGCAGAGCGTGGTGGCCGGCATCGGCCTGTCCGTCCTCGCCATGGGCTTCGCCGCCTTCGGCTACCTGACGCCGGTGCAGGGCGCGCTGCTGCAGGAAGCGATCGACGTCGCGGTGATCCTCAACGCGCTGCGGGCGCTGCGGGCGCCGGCGGCGGAACGGTGAGGCGGCTCACGCCGCGCGCGCCATCACCTCGCGGTCGAGCGCTTCCAGCAGTTCGCGCGTGCCCTGTTCGCGTCCCGCCACATCGGTGAAGCCCGGCAGGTAGGTGCCCTGCTCGGTGAGGGTGAGCCGCGTGCCCGCGCCCTCCGCCGCCAGCAGCACGGTGACCAGCGAGGACGACATCGGCGTGCCCTCGAGCCGCATCGTATAGGCGAAGATGATGCGGGCATCGGCCTCGATGTCGAGATAGACGGTGTCGTTGCTGATCACCGGCCCGCCCTCGAAGCGGAAGCTGCTGCGGTCGAACGCGCCGACGCCGAAGCCGGGCACGTAGGAATCGACGGTGAAGCCCTCGCCCTCGATCAGCCAGCGCCGCTTCGCCGCCGGATCGGCCAGCGCGGCGAACACGGTGGCGGGCGGGCGCCGGTAATGGCGCTCGAGCGTGAAGGAGGCGTGCGTGGGCAGGCGAGCCTGGGCCGCGTCGGTGCTCATGGCGTATCTCCGGGTTCGCGCGTGTCGGGTTCGGGAAGGTCGTCGAGATAGGCGCCGAGCCGGTCGAGGCGGCGCTCCCACAGCGTGCGGCGATCGCCCAGCCACTGCTCGGCGAGGCGCAGCGCCGCCGGCTCCAGCCGGCAGGTGCGCACCCGCCCGGCCTTCTCCGAGCGGATGAGCCCGCCCGCCTCCAGCACGCGCAGGTGCTGCAGCAGGGTCGGCAGTGCGAGGGTGAGCGGCCCGGCGAGATCGCTCACGCTGGCCGGGCCGCGCGAGAGCCGCTCGATCACCGCCCGGCGGGTGCCGTCGGCGAGGGCGTGGAACAGCTGGTCGAGGTCGACGGATTGGTTAGTCATATGACTAACTATTATCGCCGATCGCGGGTTGTCAAGGACAGTTTGCTGATTGACTAACTATCGCCGCCCAAGCGGGATGACGCGGGGAAGCGTGGCGGCAGATGAAGGGTGGGCCTTGGCCTCCCGGGCCAAGCCAAGGCGAGAGCGTACGGGTTCAGGGCGCCCCGGGCCCGGCGATCCGCGCAAGGGGCCGCAGCGATGCGGGATGCCCACGCGCGACGGCGCCCCGCCGCGTACCGGTCCTTCTACGCGGCAGACCAACGATCCCGCGTGCCGCCCTTCGGGGCTACCGCCGGTGCGGCATGAGCCCCCGCCGGCGCCGCGGGCCGCGCCTCACGCCGGCTTGTGGCAGACCGCCTCGATATTGTGCCCGTCCGGGTCGAGCACGAAGGCGCCGTAATAATTCGCGTGGTAATGCGGGCGCAGGCCCGGCGGGCCGTTGTCGCGCCCGCCCGCCGCCAGCGCGGCCTCGTGGAACGCGTCGACCGTGGCGCGATCGGGCGCCACCAGCGCCACATGGACATGCCCGACATGGTCGCGCGCGACGCCGGTGGGGCCGGAGCCGATCCACAGGAACGGCTTGCCGTTCGCGCCGAAGCCCGCCGCCGCGCTGTCGCCGGTCTGCTCCGCGCTCACCTCCATGACGAGGCCGATGCCGAGCGGCGCCAGCGCCTTGAGATAGAAGGTCTTGGCGCGTTCGAAGTCGGAGACCGAGAAGCCGATATGGTCGAGCATGGCGTGTCCTCGCGGCGATGGGGCAGGGCGCCTGACAACGCCTCAGATGTCGAGAAGGTCCTCGCCGGCGAAGGCGGCGCGCTCGGAAATGAAGGCGAAGCGGCTCTCGGGCTTGTTGCCCATCAGCCGCTCCACCGTGTCGGCGGTCGCCGCGCGCTCGGCGTCCTCCACGGTGACGCGGAGCAGCGTGCGGGTGGCGCGGCTCATCGTGGTTTCCTTGAGCTGCGCCGGCATCATCTCGCCGAGGCCCTTGAAGCGGCCGATCTCGACCTTGCCGCGCCCGGAGAATTCGCTCTTCAGCAGTTCGTCGCGGTGCGCCTCGTCCCGCGCATAGAGCGTCTTCGCGCCCTGGGTGATGCGGTAGAGCGGCGGCACGGCGAGGAAGAGGTGGCCGTTCTCGACCAGCTTCGGCATCTGGCGGAAGAAGAAGGTGACGAGCAGCGAGGCGATGTGCGCGCCGTCGACGTCGGCGTCGGTCATGATGATGACCTTCTCGTAGCGCAGGTCCTCGTCGCGGTAATTGGTGCCGGTGCCGCAGCCGAGCGCCTGCATCAGGTCGGCGAGCTGCTGGTTCTGCGCAAGCTTGTCCCGCCCGGCGCTGGCGACGTTGAGGATCTTGCCGCGCAGCGGCAGCACCGCCTGGCTCTGCCGCTCGCGCGCCTGCTTGGCCGAGCCGCCGGCCGAATCGCCCTCGACGATGAACAGTTCCGAGCCCGCGGCGGAATTGTTGGAGCAGTCGGCCAGCTTGCCGGGCAGGCGGAGCTTGCGCACCGCACTCTTGCGGGAGACTTCCTTCTCCTGCCGGCGGCGCACCCGCTCGTCGGCGCGCTCGATCACCCAGTCCAGCAGCCGGTTGGCCTGCACCGGGTTGCCGCCGAGCCAGTGGTCGAACGGATCGCGGATCGCGCTCTCGACGATGCGCGTCGCCTCGGCCGTCGCCAGCTTCTCCTTGGTCTGGCCCTGGAACTCCGGCTCGCGCACGAACACCGAGAGCATCGCCGCGCAACCGGCCATGACGTCGTCGGAGGTGACGGCGGCGGCGCGCTTGGCGTTGCCGGTGCGCTCGGCATGGTCGCGCAGGCCGCGCAGCAGCGCCATGCGGAAGCCGGCCTCGTGCGTGCCGCCCTCGGCGGTGGGGATGGTGTTGCAATAGGAGGAGACGCCGCCATCGTCGTCGCCGAGCCACGCCACCGCCCATTCCACCGAGCCGTGCCCGCCGGGACGCGAGGTCTTGCCGGCGAACACTTCCGGGTGGACCAGCGTGTGGCCCTCGATATCGGCGGCGAGATAGTCCTTGAGGCCGCCGGGGAAGCGGAACACCGCCTTTTCCGGGATGTCCGAGCCGGCGACGAGGGCGGCATCGCAGCTCCAGCGCACCTCGACGCCGCCGAACAGATACGCCTTGGACCGCGCCATGCGGAACACGCGCGCCGGCTTGAACCGGGCTTCAGTGCCGAAGATCGTCGCATCCGGGTGGAAGCGCACCCGGGTGCCGCGCCGGTTCAGCACGCGGCCGACCTCCTGGATCGGGCCCTGCGGCGTGCCGCGCGAATAGGTCTGGCGATAGAGCACCTGCCCGCGCGCGACCTCGACCTCCAGCACGTCGGAGAGCGCGTTCACCACCGAGACGCCGACGCCGTGCAGGCCGCCCGAGGTCTCGTAGACCTTGGAATCGAACTTGCCGCCGGCATGCAGCGTGGTGAGGATCACCTCCAGCGCCGACTTGCCGGGGAATTTCGGGTGGTCCTCGATCGGGATGCCGCGGCCATTATCGGTGACGGTGAGGAAGCCGTCGGCTCCGAGCTCCACGTCGATGAAGGAGGCGTGGCCGGCCACCGCCTCGTCCATCGCATTGTCGATCACCTCGGCGAAGAGATGGTGCAGCGCCTTCTCGTCGGTGCCGCCGATATACATCCCCGGCCGCCGGCGCACCGGCTCCAGCCCTTCCAGCACCTCGATATGGGCGGCGGTATAGCCGGCCTCGGCCGAGACGGGCGCAGGGCGCGCCGACGCCTTCGCGGCCGACGGGCGGCGCGGTTCGGGATCGGGGAGGGCGGCGAACAGGTCGTCGTTCTTCGGCATCGTCCGGATTTCGAGAGATCAGGCGGCACCTGATTCGGTGGGCCGTGCCGCGATTATGGCACCGCCGCGGCGAAAGCGGAACACTCCGTGAACGCGATGCGCAGGCTTCAGCGCGACAGGCGACGGCGATTGGCCCGCACGCGCTTGCGGTAGAGCTTCAGCACTTCCTCGGGAACGCGGTCGGGGCGCCCCTGCGCGGTGGCGGCGGCGGCACGAAAGCCGGCTTCACTGAGCGCCGTGGCCTTTTCGGTGACCATGCGCACCGCTTCGGTCCCGGAGGAGGAATGGCCCTGCGCGAAGCGGGCGAGGCGAAGCGCGATCACCATCTGCGCCTCGCCGGCGAGGGTGGCGAACTCCATGCCCATCGAGAAGAGGCCGAATGGTCCGAACATGCGCAGGACTCCCAACGTGTCCGGCCCGCAGCCCCCAATGGGATCACGCGCCGCGAACGTTCAGTATATCTGCCCTATCGGACGCCCCCGCAAGATACCCCGGCGTCATGCATGGCAGCTTCACCGCGCATGGGTCTTTTGCGTGACATGCGAAGGGTGTAGAGCCAACGCCTCGACAAGGGAGGGTTTTGATGATGGACGCCAAGGCGCGGATCGCGGTGCTGGGGGCCTCGGGCTATACGGGCTCGGAACTCGTGCGCCTGCTGCTGCGCCACCCGCGCGTCGAGATCGTCGCCCTCACCGCCGACCGCAAGGCCGGCCAGTCCATGGCCGAGGTGTTCCCGCAATTCGCCCCCTTCGCGCTGCCGGTGCTGACCACCATCGACGAGGTGGACTGGTCGGGCGTCGACCTCGCCTTCTGCGCGCTGCCGCACGGCACCACGCAGCAGGTGATCAAGCGCACCTTCGAGGTGGCCCCGCATATCCGGATCGTCGATCTCTCGGCCGATTTCCGGCTGCGCGATGCCGGGGCCTATGAGCAGTGGTACGGCCACGCCCACCAGGCGCTCGATCTGCAGCAGGAGGCCGTCTACGGTCTTGTCGAACTCTATCGCGACGAGATACGCACGGCGCGGCTGGTCGCCAATCCCGGCTGCTACACCACCACCGCCATCCTGCCGATCGTGCCGCTGATCGAGGCCGGCGTGATCGAGGCCGACGGCATCGTCGTCGACGCCAAGAGCGGCGTCACCGGCGCCGGCCGCGCGGCCAAGGAGAACCTCATCTACACCGAGGTGACCGACGGCATGCACGCCTATGGCGTCGGCAACCACCGGCACATCGGCGAGCTCGACCAGGAATATTCCCGGGCCGCGGGGCGCAGCGTGCTGCCGACCTTCACGCCGCATCTCATCCCGATGAGCCGGGGCATCTACGCCACCATCTATGTGACGCTCGCCGCCGGCATCGAGCCGGCCGAACTGCGCAAGGTGCTGGCCGATTACTACGCCGGCGAGCCCTTCGTGCATGTGATGCCGTTCGGCCAGGTGCCGCAGTCGCGCTTCGTGAAGGGCTCCAACATGGCCTTCCTCGGCGTCGCCAAGGACCGTGCGCCGGGCCGCGCCATCGTGTTCGCCACCACCGACAACCTCGTCAAGGGCGCGTCGGGGCAGGCGGTGCAGAACATGAACCTCGTGCTCGGCTTCCCCGAGACGCTGGGGCTGGAGCAGATCGCGCTGTTCCCGTGAGGGACTGCGGTCCGGCGTCCTAACCATGCCGGGCACGTTTTGTGGCCGGCCGGTGGCGAGGGGTATAGTGTTAAGGCCTCGATCATCAGGATCGATGAGGAGGCTTCCATGAATCCGGCCGCTGCCCTTTCGCGACGTTCCCTGTTCGGCGCGCTTGCCTGCGGCTGTGCCGCGGCCGGCCTCGGCACCCATGTTCCCCGGGCGATGGCGGCCTCCGACAAGCCGAAGACGACGCTCTCGGCCGACCAGGCGCTGGCCAAGCTGAAGGAAGGCAACGCCGCCTTCGTCAAGGGCGGAGCGTGTGTTCCGGCCGGCGGGCCGACCCAGATCGGCCAACTCGCTGGCGGGCAGGCGCCTTTCGCCGTGATCGTCGGCTGCTCGGATTCGCGCACGCCGCCGGAGCACATCTTCGGCCAGGGGCTGGGCGACCTGTTCATCGTCCGTGTCGCCGGCAATACCGTCGACCAATCCGGGCTGGGATCGATCGAGTATGGCGTGGCGGTACTGGGCGCGCCGCTCGTGCTGGTGCTCGGTCATTCGAATTGCGGTGCCGTGGAAGCGGCGATCAGCATGGTCCAGAACCAGACCGTCTATCCCGGCGCCATCGAGGGCATGGTGCTGCCGATCGTCCCGGCGGTGCTGCGCGCGCAGCGCAGCGGCGGTGACATCGTCGCGGCGTCGGTGAAGGCGAATGTCGAGGATGTGCTGACCGGCATGATCGGAACCAGCGCGATACTCGCCAAGGCCCACGACGCCGGCACGCTCCGTCTCGCCGGCGGGGTCTACGATCTCGCCACCGGGGAGGTGGCGTTCCTGAGCTGACGCCATCGCGGACAAGAGACCGCGAGCGATTTCAATCCCTTGCCCGCCGCGGCGGAATCATCTTGCGAAGATGCGGCGGGCGCGCGCACGCCTCGTCACGAGCTGCCGCGGGGCGTCCGGGCGGAGGAGCGAAACCTCGCGCTCGGTTGTCCCGAGACGCCGGCGGAGCCGATCGCGCTGTTCCCGTGAGAATCACGGGGTGGCCGGGCCGCAGGTGGCGACGGCGGCGGTGATGCCACTCTTCAGCGCGGCGATGCGCGCGGCATAGAGCTTCGTCAGGCAGGCGCCGTTGCCGCCGCAGGTGGCGCGGTCCTGCAGGAAGGCGCGCGCCTCGTCCTGCCGTGCGCCGTTGGCGCCCATCATCATCGGTATGGCGCGATAGGCGAACCAGAGCGCGCCCATCTCGCTGTCGAGCTCGGACAGCCGAGCATTGCCGCAGACAGCGATCTCGTCCGGTGCCTTCGCCGCCGCACAATCGAAGCTCGCGGCGTTTGCGGGCAGGGTGAGGCAGCCGGCGAGGGCGGCAAGGGTGACGACACGGCGCATGGGGCGTCCTCGATGGTGATGTGTCACGACCGCCCGGGCGAGAGGTGGGCGCTCCTCGCCTTTGGGCGGGCTACGCCCGCACCTTCACATAGCTGCCGGGGGCGTCCTCGAGTGGCGGGTATTTTTCGCTGCCGGGCTCGCGCGGGGGCACCTGCGCGCCGCTCTGCGGCTCCAGCCAGGCGATCCAGTCCGGCCACCACGAGCCCGGCCGCATCTCCGCCTGCGCGATCCATTCCTCCAGCGTCCCCGAGGGGGCCGGTCCGGTCCAGTATTCGTACTTGCCGCGCGAGGGCGGGTTCACCACGCCGGCGATGTGGCCGGAGCCCGACAGCACGAAGCGCGGCGGCGTGCCGAACAGTTGGTTGCCGAGGAACACCGAGACCGCCGGGGCGATGTGGTCTTCGCGCGTCGCCACGCTGTAGGTCGGGATCTTGATCTTGCGCAGGTCGAGCTTCTGCCCGGCAATGGTGAGATCGCCCTTGGCGAGGCTGTTCTCGAGGTAGCAGTTGCGCAGGTAGAAGGAGTGGTTCGCGGCCGGCAGCCGGGTCGAATCCGCGTTCCAGTAGAGCATGTCGAACGGGAAGGGCGACTGCCCCTTCAGGTAGTTGTTGACCACATAGGGCCAGATCAGGTCGTTGGCGCGCAGCATGTTGAAGGCGTTGGCCATGCGGCGCCCATCGAGCACGCCGGATTCCAGCATCTTGCGCTCGAGATAGGAGACCTGCTCCTCGTCGATGAACACCTTGAGGTCGCCGGCCAGCGAGAAGTCGACCTGCGCGGTGAAGAAGGTGGCGGTGCGGATGCCGGCGGTCTTCCGCCGCGCCGCGAGCCAGGCCAGCGTGATGGCGAGCATGGTGCCGCCGACGCAATAGCCCACCGTGTGGACGTCCTTCGAGCCGGTGATCTCCTGCGCCACCTCGACGGCTTTGAGCACGCCGTCGCGCATGTAGCTCTCGAAACCCTTGTCGGCATGCGAGGGGTCCGGGTTCACCCAGGAGACCACGAAGACCGTGAGCCCCTGCGCCACCGCCCAGCGGATGAACGACTTCTCCGGGTTGAGATCGAGCACGTAGAACTTGTTGATCCAGGGCGGCACGATGACCAGCGGCACCTCCATCACCGTTTCGGTGCTGGGCGCGTACTGGATGAGCTGCATCAGCTCGTTCTGGAACACCACCTTGCCGGGTGTCGTCGCGAGGTTCACGCCGACCTGGAACTTGGTGTTGTCGGACTGGCGGATCTTCAGGTCACCGCCGCCCGCCTCGATGTCCTCGGCCAGCATCTTCATGCCGCGCACCAGGTTCTCGCCCTTGGAGGCGATGGTGGCGCGCAGGATCTCGGGATTGGTCAGCACGAAATTCGACGGCGACACGGCGCCGGCGATCTGGCGGACGTAGAAATCCGCCTTGTGCTTGGTATGGGCGTCGATCTCGGCGTCCTTGACGAGGTCCTCGGCCCAGTTCGAGGTGATCAGATAGGTCTGTTTCAGCGCGTCGAAGAACGGATTGCTCGACCATTCCGAATCGGAAAAACGCGCGTCGCGCGGGGAGGGCGTCGCGACCGGGGGCACCTCCTCGCCGCTGAGGCGCTTCAACGTCGACGACCAAAGCGACAAATAGCCGCCGATCAGCCGCGACTGCGCGTCCACCGCGCGCTGGGGATCGGCGAGCCAGAATTCGGCCACCTGGCCGAGCGTCTTCATGACGTCGGCGATGTCCTCGGCGACATCGTCCTTGACCTTGCCGCTCTCGCGCGGGCGCAGATAGGCCGCCATGGCCCGCCCGCCTTCTTCCACCATTCGGGCAAGATTCCCGGCGAAAGCTTCGAAATCGTCCATCGAGCCGGCAGCGTGCTTGGTATCCGCCTCCGGCTTGGCGTCGGGCCTCGGCGTGTCGTCCAGGGCGTTTCGCTTACTCACCGCTTGTCCCCGCGGGTATGCACGTTCATAGGAGAGAGCATCATAACCTTCCCCATCCGCCCATGCGAGAGGCATGAAGTCGAAAGCCGGACGATGCTGACAAAGGCAGAGCCGACGAAAGCGAGCCTTGCGAGACGCGGTGCCCTGCGCCTGCCGCGCGCGCTGGTCCTCGCGCTCGCGGCGGTGCTCGCCGGCTGTGCCGGCAATGACGCGTTCGTGCCGACGCCCGCACCCGCGGCGTCCACGGCCGCGGGCGGTCCGGCGGCCCCCGTCGCCACGGCGACCACGAGCCCCGCCGCCCCGGCGGCGCGCCGGCAGCCGGAACTGCCCTATCCCTCCGTCGGCACCGCGCAGGTGGTCCCCAACACCCGCCCGGTGATGGACGCCGCCGCCCAGGCGAAGATGGAGGCGGAACTCGAAAGCCTCGCCCGCGACCGGGAGCGCAAGCTCAAGCAGAAGATCGAGCAGGGCGAGTAGGCGAGACGCTTCATGCTTCCGCCACCGTGCCCTGCGATCAGGCGATGTGCGCGGGCGCGAACAATGCTATGAGGCGCCCCCATTATCAGACCACGTCGTCCCTGATCGCAGAACGGGCGGATCAGGGCGCCGACCAGCAGGACCAGGGCCTGGGACCATGAGCGATTTTCACCGCATCCGCCGACTGCCGCCTTACGTGTTCGAGCAGGTCAATCGCGTGAAGGCCGCCGCCCGCAATGCCGGTGCCGACATCGTCGATCTCGGCATGGGCAACCCGGACCTCGATGCCCCCCGCCATGTCGTGGACAAGCTGAAGGAAACCATCGGCCGGCCGCGCACCGACCGCTATTCCGCCTCCAAGGGCATTCCAGGCCTGCGCCGGGCGCAGGCGGCCTATTACGAGCGCCGCTTCGGCGTGAAGCTGAATCCCGACACCCAGGTGGTGGCGACGCTCGGCTCGAAGGAAGGCTTCGCCAACATGGCGCAGGCCATCACCGCGCCGGGCGACGTCATCCTCGTGCCGAACCCGTCCTACCCGATCCACGCCTTCGGCTTCCTGATGGCGGGCGCGGCGATCCGCTCGGTGCCGTGCGAGCCGGGGCCGGAGTTCTTCCGGGCGCTGGAGCGCGCCGTGGCGCATTCCATTCCCTCGCCGCTGGCGCTGGTGCTCTGCTATCCCTCGAACCCGACCGCCTGCGTCGCCGATCTCGATTTCTACCGGGACGTCGTTGCCTTTGCGAAGAAGCACGACCTGATCGTGCTCTCCGACCTCGCCTATGCCGAGCTCTATTTCGACGGCAACCCGCCGCCTTCGGTGCTGCAGGTGCCGGGCGCGATGGACGTGACGGTGGAATTCACCTCCATGTCCAAGACCTATTCCATGGCCGGCTGGCGCATCGGCTTCGCCGTCGGCAATGAGCGCCTCATCGCGGCGCTGTCGCGGGTGAAGTCCTATCTCGATTACGGCGCCTATACCCCGATCCAGGTGGCGGCGACGGCGGCGCTCAACGGCCCGCAGGAATGCATCGCCGAGATGCGCGCGGTCTACAAGAAGCGCCGCGACGCGCTGGTCGAGAGCTTCGGCAAGGCGGGCTGGGAAATCCCGGTGCCGAAGGCCTCGATGTTCGCCTGGGCGCCGATCCCGGAGAAGTTCCGCCCGCTCGGCAGCGTCGAATTCGCCAAGCTTCTCATCGAGAAGGCCGACGTCGCGGTGGCGCCGGGCGTCGGCTTCGGCGAGCATGGCGACGAGTATGTGCGCATCGCCGTGGTCGAGAACGAGCAGCGCATCCGGCAGGCGGCGCGCAACATCCGCCGGTTCCTTGAAACCGGCAGCGAAACGTTGCACAACGTCGTCCCTCTCGCCGCGGCGCGCTGACGCCCGGGCCGCCGGGCCCGGACGGCGTCGTCCTTTTCGTTTCCTGTTGAGTTCGGACCTGCCATGGCGCCGCCCCTGAAAATTGGCATCGCCGGTCTCGGGACGGTCGGTGCGGGCGTGGTGCGCATGCTCGCCCGCCGCCGGCACGACATCGAAGCGCGCCTCGGCCGCCCGGTCGAGGTCGTCGCCGTCAGTGCCCGCGACCGCACCCGCAACCGCGACTGCGACCTCTCCGGCATGCGCTGGTACGAGGACCCGGTCGCGCTGGCGCGCGATCCCGATATCGATGTCTTCGTCGAGCTGATCGGCGGCCATGACGGCATCGCCAAGGCCGCCGTCGAGGCGGCGGTCGCCGCGGGCCACGATATCGCCACCGCCAACAAGGCGCTGCTCGCCCATCACGGCGTGGCGCTCGCCCGCGCCGCCGAGGCGAAAGGCGTCGGCATCCGCTTCGAGGCGGCGGTGGCCGGCGGCATCCCGGTGATCAAGACCCTGCGCGAGGCGCTGCTCGGCAACGAGATCGCCCGCGTCTCCGGCATCCTCAACGGAACCTGCAACTACATCCTGACCCGGATGCAGGAGGAGGGGCTGTCCTTCGACAGCTGCCTCGACCAGGCCCAGCAGCTCGGCTATGCCGAGTCCGATCCGACCTTCGACGTCGACGGCTTCGACACCGCGCACAAGCTCTCGCTGCTCGCCGCGCTCGCCTTCGGTGTGCAGCCGGATCCGGAGGCGATCCATGTCGAGGGCATCCGCTCGATCACCCTCGCCGATCTCGAGGCGGCGGACGAGCTCGGCTACCGCATCAAGCTGCTCGGCGTCGCGGCGCGGGCGGGCGAGGCGGTGGAGCTTCGGGTGCACCCGACCATGGTGCCCAAACATTGGCCAATCGCGCAGGTCTCCGGCGTCACCAACGCGGTGGCGATCGACGGCGACGCGGTGGCGCTGACGCTGGTCGGCCCCGGTGCCGGCGGCGACGCGACCGCCTCCGCGGTGGTCGGCGACCTCTGCGACCTCGCCATGGGCCGTGCCGGCGCGCCGTTCGGCTGGCGCGCGCAGGATCTGCGGCCCGCCGGCAAGGCGGCGATCCAGCGGCACGAGGGCGGCTATTACATCCGTCTCGCCGCGGTCGACCGGCCCGGAACGGCGGCAGCCATTGCCCGACATATGGCCGAGCAGAACATCTCGCTGGAGTCCATAATGCAGCATCGGCGAGGGCGGCCGCATGGCGGCGACCGTCCCGAAAGCGCGGAAGCGCCGGCTCCGGTGGTGCTGGTCACCTACGCCACCACCGAGGAGGCGGTGCGCCGCGCCATCGCCGCCATCGAGGCGGACGGTGTCATCACCGCGTCGCCGCAGCTGATACGTATCGAGAAGGACTGAGGGGGACTGGGACTATGGCGGAAATCACGGTCAATGCGAGCCAGGCGCTCGAGCGTATCCTGACGCTCGAACTGGTTCGCGTCACCGAGCGCGCGGCGGTCTGCTCGGCGCATCTGCGCGGGCGCGGCGACGAGAAGGCGGCCGACAAGGCCGCCGTGGACGCCATGCGCCGCGAGCTGAACCGCCTGCCCATCGCCGGCCGCATCGTCATCGGCGAGGGCGAGCGCGACGAGGCGCCGATGCTCTATATCGGCGAAGAAGTGGGCACCCGGCAGGGCCCGGCGGTCGACATCGCCGTCGACCCGCTCGAAGGCACCACGCTCTGCGCCAAGAACATGCCGGGTTCCATCGCCGTCATGGCGATGGCCGAGGGCGGCACGCTGCTCTACGCCCCCGACGTCTACATGGAGAAGATCGCGATCGGCCCCGGCTATCCCAAGGGCACGATCAACATCGACGCCACCCCGGCCGAGAACATCCACTCCCTCGCCAAGGCCAAGGGCGTGAAGCCCTCCGAGATCAACGCGCTGATCCTCGACCGCCCGCGCCATGCCGCGATCATCGAGGCGGTGCGCAAGACCGGCGCCTCGGTGCAGCTCATCACCGACGGCGACGTCGCCGGCGTCATCCATACTTCCGACCCCGACGAGACCGGCGTCGACATCTATCTCGGCACCGGTGGCGCCCCCGAGGGCGTGCTGGCGGCCGCGGCGCTGCGCTGCATCGGCGGCGAGATGTACACCCGCCTCATCCTCGACAGCGAGGAGAAGCGCGAGCGCGCCAAGAAGATGGGCGTCACCGACCCGAAGAAGATCTACACCATCACCGACATGGTGCGGGGCGACTGCCTGTTCGCCGCGACCGGCGTCACCACCGGCAACCTGCTCAAGGGCGTCAAGTACGAGAAGGGCCTGATCAAGACCCACACCGTGGTGATGCGCTCGACCTCCGGCACCGTCCGCTGGATCGAGGCCGAGCACCGCGACCTGTCGAAGTTCCAGCTCGCCTGAGACCCCGACGCGGGCGAAGGAGACGGGCCGTCCCGAGGGGCGGCCCTTTTCGTTTCAGCCGAGCGAGGCGATCAGCTCGCGATAGGCTGCCTCCGGGAAGGCCTTCAGCGTGTGCGTGCGGATATTGCCGAGCATGCCCATCTGCAGCGTGTAGCGGGCGGCGATGGCATCGTCCGGCGCCTCGTAGAGCATGACGATGTCGTATTCGCCCATCGTCAGGTAGAAGCACTTGATGTCGCCGCCCATGTCCTGGAGCATCTTGCGCGCGGCATCGAGGCGCTTGGGCGAATCCCGCGCCGCCCGCGCGCCCTGGTCGGTCCAGTTCGCCAGCATCACATAGCTTGTCATGGCGTATCCTCCGCGATGCGGGGACCCGCGCCGATGCGCGGTCGACGCATCGGGCCGGCATATTACGCCTTCGGACGCCAGTCCGCACCCCGCCCTGAAACGGCAAAGGGGCAACCGTCTCCGGCCGCCCCTTGCCCGTGCGATGCGATGTTTCCGGTCTTCACTTCGCCTTCAGGAACTCGCCCACCTCGAGCAGGATCAGCTCGTTGTCGTCGGCCCTGTTCGGCTCGCGGCTCGACGAGAAGGGCAGGTTGTTGTCGTTGCCGACCACGATGTGGGTGCCGTCGACGACATCGACATTCTCGATGGTGAAGAACGGGAAGGTCAGCACGCCGTCATTGAGCGGCTTGCGCGCGAGGCTGGAAGGGTCGGCGATCCTCATCAGGTCGATATGGCCGATCTTGCGCACCGGGCCGCCGACGTTGGCGTCGGTCAGCTCGATCTTATAGACGCGCTTGAATTTGGCGAGGTCGTGGAAGCAGTCGGGACGGCGCTGGCCCTCGGTGCACGCCTTGTCGGCGGTGCCCTCGCCATTGTCGCGCTCGATGATGAGCCCTGTCGTGCCGTCGATCATGTTGAAATCGCCGATGGCGTTGCCGTTTTGCTCCAGCACGTACTGCCAGGAACGGCCGGTCCACCTGTTGCCGGCGACGTCATATTCGAGGATCTGCAGGTATTCCTTCCCATCCGCGGTCTTCTGCCAATCCTTCTTCGCCGCGTCCCAGAGCGGGCCTTCGAGCAGCGGGTAGAGGAACTTGCCGTCCTTCGAGGCGGCCATGCCCTCGAAGCCCTTGGAGCGGCGGGCGTTGAACTCGGCGGTCGCGCTCGGCGTGGCGGGGGAGGCGACGCCATAGTGGTCGGGCGAGCGCACCGGCATCTCGCCGGCCACCGTCTCGATCACCGCGAGCACCTTGCCGGTCTTGTCGGCGCGGATCAGGTAGGGGCCGAACTCCTCGCCGATCCAGATGTCGTCGCCGATGATCTGGAAGCTCTCGGGGTCGAAATCGGCGCCGGTCAGATAGCGCTTGTCGGTCCCCTCGTGGACGATGCGGAACGGCACCTTCTTGTCCGGGTCGGTGAGGAACACGGTCTCGAGCCGCTCGAACGCGCCGCTCTTCCAGTCGATTCGGTAGCGGTTGAGGTAGAGCGCCGAATCCGGGCTGTTCGCCTTCGCGCCCATGCCGTTGTCGGTGAGGATCCAGAACGACCCGTCCGGCATCACCTTGATGCCGGAATGGCCCTGCAGCGGCTGGCCCTTGAACGGCACCGAGAGGCCCGTTGGCCGGCCCCCCGACTTGCCCTCGACCGAGCCGACGGCATCGACGCGCTTGGCCGTCGTGAACTTGCCGGAGGTCTTGAGGTCCGCGGGCGCGTCGGCGGGCATCTCGATGAAGCTGGCGGCGGGCAGCACGGCATGGCCGGCCAGCGTCGCGGGATAGGCCTGGTCGGCCCGGGCGCCGGAGGCGGCGGCGAGGACGGCGAGCGCGGTGGCCGCCAGCAGGGAAGCGCGGATCATGGGGTCTCCTCGGGTCGGATGACCGGCGACGGGGCCGGTGGCCGGCCCGATGTGACGGTTTCCCGTGTAGCTGTCGTAACGGAATGGTGACGCGGCGATGACGCGGTGCAGCGCCGGACTCGACTCCCGCCCTGTCGCCCGGCTTGATCGCGGCATGAGCACGAATCGACCCTTCCTCGGCGTCGAGCTGTCGGCGACCGGCCGGCGCTGGCGCGAGCGGCTGGATCCGCGCGCCGGGCAGGTGAGCATGGCCATGGTCCAGCGCCACGGCGTGCCCGAACTGCTAGCGCGGGTTCTGGCCGGGCGGGGCGTCGGCATCGACGAGGTCGAGGCTTTCCTCGATCCCACCGTGCGCCGCCTGCTGCCCGATCCCGACACGCTCACCGGCATGGTGCCGACCGTGGAGCGTCTCACCGACGCGGTGATGCGGGGCGAGAGTGTCGCGGTGTTCGGCGACTATGACGTCGATGGCGCCACCGCGACGGCGCTGCTGGTCGAGGTGCTGCGCGCGGGCGGGCTCGACCCGCTGTTCCACATCCCGGACCGGATCTTCGAGGGCTACGGCCCCAACATCCCCGCCATCGAGGCGCTGGCCGGACGCGGCGCGCGGTTGCTGGTCACCGTCGACTGCGGCACGGCGAGCTTCGAGCCCTTTGCCCGCGCCCGCGACCTCGGCCTCGACGTGGTGGTGATCGACCATCACCAGACCGGCGAGACGCTTCCCGACGTGGCCGGGCTGGTGAACCCTAATCGTGCCGACGATCTCTCCGGCCTCGGGCACCTGTGCGCCGCCGGCCTCGTCTTCGTCGTCGCCGTCGGCCTCGTGCGCGAACTGCGCCGGCGCGGCTGGTGGAGCGCGGCGCGGCCGGAGCCGGATCTTCTGGCGGCGCTCGATCTGGTCGCGCTGGGCACCGTGGCCGACGTGGTGCCGCTCGCCGGCCTCAACCGGGCCTTCGTGACCAAGGGACTGATCGCCATGCGCCGGCGCGAGCGGCCCGGGCTGACGGCGCTGATGGACGTCGCCCGGCTGTCGGGGCCGCCCAAGGCCTGGCATCTCGGTTTCCTGCTGGGCCCCCGCATCAACGCCGGCGGGCGGATCGGCAACGCGACGCTGGGCGCGCGGCTGCTGCTGACGCGCGATCCGGTGGAGGCCGGGGCCATCGCCGCTGAACTCGACCGGCTCAACACCGAGCGGCGGGCGGTGGAGCAGGCCATCCTCGCCGAAGCCGAGGCCGAGGCGGAAGCCGCGATGGGGCGGACCGGGGAGGGGGCGATCGTGATCGCCAGCGGTCAGGGCTGGCATCCGGGCGTGGTGGGGCTGGTGGCCGCCCGGCTCAAGGAGAAATTCGGTCGGCCGGCGCTCGCCATCGCCTTCACCGGCGAGATCGGCACGGGCTCGGCGCGCTCCATTCCCGGTGTCGATATCGGCAAGGTGGTGCGCAGCGCGGCGGAGCACGGGCTGATCGCCCGCGGCGGCGGGCACGCCATGGCCGCCGGCCTCACGCTGGGCCGCGACCGGCTCGGCGCGCTGCGCGCCTATCTCGAAGCCGAGCTCGCCGATGCCGTCTTCGATGCGCGCGCGGTCGACGAACTGGCGCTCGACGGCGCGCTGGGGGCGGGGGCGGCGACCGCCGAGCTCGTCGAGATGGTCGAGCGGGCGGGGCCCTATGGCGCGGGGAACCCGCAGCCGACCTTCGCCTTTCCCGCCCATCGCCTCGTCCATGCCGAGGCGGGGGCGGCGGATACGGTGCGGGTGCGGCTGCGCGCGGCGGACGGATCGACGATCTCCGGCGTCGCCTTCCGCGCCGCGCAGGGGCCGCTGGGTCACGCCCTGCTCGGCGCGCGCGGACGGCTCGTCCATGTGGCCGGGCAGATCGAGATCGACAGCTGGCAGGGTCGCAATCAGGTGAACCTGCGCGTCGCCGATGTCGCTGATGCCGAAAAAATAATGTAAGTCAGTAATTTACGAGGATTTTCCGACTCTTTTTGCGAGCGTGCCGTCGCGGCTGAATCCCCGCCTCAACAGGCGGAATCGCGCTCCCACCGGGGCGCGCCAAGTCGCGGAAACGACTCGCGAACTTGACCTCCGGCGCCCCGCCCCGCATGTCGGGGCGGCCACGAACGCGTGTGAACCGGCCGGCACCAGCACGGCCGGCCCGACCGCTTGAATCAGGATGGAAACAGGTGCCGGCATCCCCCGACACAGACTCGGCAATTCCCTCCATCGCCATCATCGGTGCCGGCCCGGCTGGGCTGGTCGCGGCGCTGGTGCTGGCCGAGGCCGGCTGCGCCGTCGACGTCTATGACCGCATGGCCTCGCCGGCCCGCAAGTTCCTGCTCGCCGGGCGCGGCGGGCTGAACCTCACCCACTCCGAGCCGCGCGCGGCGTTCCTCGCCCGCTATCGCGAGGCGGCCGGATGGCTCGCCCCGATGCTCGACGCTTACCCGCCTTCCCGGCTGTGCGCGCTCGCTGCCGAACTCGGCGAGCCGACCTTCGTCGGCTCCAGCGGGCGGGTGTTCCCGAAGGGCTTCAAAGCGTCGCCGATGCTGCGGGCGTGGCTCGCAAGGCTCGCGGCTCTCGGCGTCCGCTTCCACGGACGGCATGACTGGCGGGGCTGGGCGGCAGACGGCGCCCTGCAATTCGCGACCGTCGCGGGGCAGGTCGAGCGCCGCCCCGACGCGACGCTCCTCGCACTGGGCGGCGCGAGCTGGCCGCGCCTCGGTTCCGACGGCGGCTGGGTCGACGCGTTGCGCGCGGCCGGCGTGCCGGTCGCGGCGCTCAGGCCGGCGAATTGTGGCGTGACCATCGGCTGGTCCGACATCTTCCGCACGCGCTTCGCGGGCGAGCCGGTGAAGCCCGTCGTGCTCGAACACGGGGGCGAGCGCGTGCGCGGCGAGGTCATGGTGACCGAGCGCGGGCTGGAGGGCGGCGCCATCTACGCGCTGTCGGCGCCGTTGCGCGAGGCGGTGGTGCGCGAGGGCCGTGCCGAACTCACGCTCGATCTGCGCCCGGACCTTGCCGAGGAGGCGCTGGCGGCCCGCCTCGCAAAGCCGAGGGGGAAGGGGTCCCTCGCCAACCATCTGCGCAAGGCCGGCGGCCTCTCGCCCGTCGCGATCAGCCTGCTGCGGGAGGGCGAGACTCCGCTGCCGCATGAGGCCCCCGCACTCGCCGCCCGCATCAAGCGGCTGAGATTGCGCGTGACCGCGATGGCGCCGATCGAACGCGCCATCTCGACCGCAGGCGGCGTCACCCGGGAGGCGGTGGGGAACGACCTCATGCTGCGGGCACGCCCGGAAGTCTTCGTCGCCGGCGAGATGCTGGATTGGGAGGCGCCGACCGGGGGGTACCTGCTCCAGGCCTGTCTTGCGAGCGGGCACGCCGCGGCGCTCGGCATTCTGGAGCGAACGGGCCGCCCGCTGCCGCCACCGTGGACGGGCGGCTGGTAGCCGGCGGCCGGAGGCGCGGATTTCCTTAACCGTGTGCCGCCGTTTTGCCGAAGCGCCCGGGAAACGCGCCTGTGAGGCTCGAATTCTCGACCGGGACACGGCATCCTGATGCCGGGCAATCGGCGGGCGATCGGCGGCATGGAGATCATCACTCTCACCAACATCTTCCTGCTGGCCGCCGCCGCGCTGATGGTGGTGGGCATCTTCTCCAGCCTCGTCGCCTCCCGCTTCGGCGCTCCATTGCTGCTGGTCTTTCTGGTGATCGGCATGCTGGCCGGCGAGGACGGGCCCGGCCAGATCCACTTCAGCGACTACCGCGCGACCTATCTGGTGGGGTCCGTGGCGCTCGCCATCATCCTGTTCGACGGCGGGCTGCGCACGCGCCTGTCGAGCTTCCGCGGCACGCTGGGGCCGGCGGTGCTGCTGTCGACGGTGGGCGTGGTGATCACCGCCGCGCTGGTCGGCGTGGTGGCGATGCTGGTGCTGGGGCTTCCGCTGCTCGAAGGGCTGCTGGTGGGAGCGGTGGTCGCCTCCACCGACGCGGCTGCCGTGTTCTTCCTGCTGAAGTCCGGCGGCCTGCAACTGAAGAAGCGCGTCGGCTCCCTGCTCGAGATCGAATCGGCGACGAACGATCCGGCCGCCATCTTCCTGTCCGTCCTTCTGGTCGAACTGATCGCGCAGGGCCACGGCGGGCTCGGCTGGGACGTGCTGCTGGCGCTGGGCCAGCAGGCGCTGATCGGATCGGCGGTCGGCGTCGCCGGCGGTCTCGGCCTCGCGCTGCTGCTCAACCGCTTCGACCTGCCGAGCGGGCTGCACCCGCTTCTCGCGGTGGGGGCGGCGCTGGTCATCTTCGGGCTGGCGGCGGTGGCGGACGGCTCGGGCTTCCTCGCCGTCTATCTGGCCGGCCTCGTGCTCGGCAACCGGCCGGTGCGGGCCATCGCCTCGATCACCAGCTTCCACGATGCCGCGACATGGCTCTGCCAGCTGGTGATGTTCGTCATGCTCGGCCTGCTGGTCACGCCGAGCAAGGTGCTCGACTACGCGCTGCCGGCGCTGGTCATCGCCGTATTCCTGATCGCCGTCGGCCGGCCGGTGGCGGTGTGGCTGTGCCTCGCGCCCTTCGGCTTCCGCTCCTCCGAGAAGCTCTACGTCTCCTGGGTCGGCCTGCGCGGGGCGGTGTCGATCTTCCTGGCCACCATCCCGACGCTGGCGGGAGTGGCGAGCGCGGAGGTGTTCTTCAACGTCGCCTTCACGGTGGTGATCGTCTCGCTCGTCGTTCAGGGCTGGACCTTGACCTGGGCCGCACGCAAGACCGGCGTCGCGCTCGCCGAGGCCTCCCATGAGGTGCGGCGCTTCGAGATCGATCTGCCCGGCCAGCTGGATTACGAACTCGTCGCCTATCCGGTGATGGCCGGCAGCCCTGTGCTCGGCCACGGCACGCTGCCGGGCTGGGCGCAGATGCTGCTGGTGGTGCGCGAGGGGGCGATATTGAGCGCCGAGCAGGCCGGCCAGCCTCGCCCGGGCGACTATGCCTATGTCCTCGCGCCGCCCGAGCGGGTGGGGCGGCTCGACCGCCTCTTCGTGCCGGGAGAGAACGCGCCGGACGTGGAGCTTGCCGCCGCCTTCCCGTTCAAGGGCGATATCCGCATCGGCGTGATCGCCGACCTGTACGGCCTCACCATTGCCGCCCACGAGCGGGACATGACCATCGCCGAAGTGTTCGCCGAGCGCTTCGACGATCGCCCGGCCGTCGGCAATCGGGTGCATCTGGGGCCGGTGGCGCTGGTCGCCCGTGCCGTCGAGGACGAACGGGTCGGCCTTGCCGGGTTGATCTTCGAGGATCACGAGGATGGCCGCGATCGCCATATCCTCAACGGCGCCGCGCTCGCACGGCTGCTGGCGCCGCGCCATATGGCACGCAAGCGCGCCCGGCGGCGGGCGTGAGGTCAGCGCACGTCATGAAGAAAAGCGCGGGGCGACGTCGTGAGGGAGCGCGAGTCGTCGCCCCGCGCAACCCGCGAGACCCAGCCGGGATGAAGGGCTCGCGAAGCGGCGGCGGGTCCATGGTTCGGACCCTGTCGAGATATTGCTGGAATTTCTAAGGATGATAGGCCGAGCGGGCAAGAATTATCTTCATTGATTATTATAATTCTAAATAATTCAAGATGAATACTTCGGGGTGGTCCGGCGCCTTCCACCGGGCTCGATGGTCGGGCCGGTCTCACCTTTGCCGCGTTGGTGGCATCATGCTCCGGACCTGATCTTCGATGCGGGAGGCTAACCGTTGGCACGGCTCTTTTTCAGGCGCGAACCGCGGGCACCGGACGCGGCAGCCGAACTCGCCGACAAGGCGAGGGCTCTGCTCGGCGTCGGTGCGGAGGCGACCGTGTCGATCAGCGAGATTTCCTGCGGCGACCCGGCCTGCGGCGGCGCCGAGACGGTGATTCTGGTCATGCGACCCGGCCGGCGCACCGAAGCGGCGAAGGTGCTCATGCCGCTGGCGGCGGTCACCGAGGCGGACCTCGCCGCGGCGCTGGCGCCGTTGATCGAGGTGGCGGACTGAGCGCGCGGCAGCGGCCCCAGCCGTGCCGGCGCTGGCGAATCTAAGTGACGTAACGTAAGATATTGCTTGGGTGCCGCTAGACGAGGCTTCACCCTGTTGCCGTGCAGATAAGAAAAATTCCAATGTTGGCGCCCCGTGCCGATATTGTCATGGCATTGGCGATCGACCCTTTAAGTACACTAATTCCAATCTTCTCGCCTCATCTTGCGACGGCGGTTTCGCGTGGCGTAGGAGTGCCGGCACTCGTCCGCTCTGTCCGGGCGCCCTCCCAGGAGACATCCATGCGAGCATTCTCTCTGTTCGCCGCCGTGGCGCTGGGCGCCGCCCTCGTGGCCGGTCCCGCCGTCGCTGAAACGCCCGCCGCCGCGCCGAAGCCGCGCGACATCCTCGTGACCTACGCCAACATCGCCGAGGCGATGTACGGCGACAGCCTGAAGACGGCGAAGGATCTGCAGGGCGCCGTCGGGACGCTGATCGCGACGCCCACGGCCGAGAATCTCGACAAGGCGAGAGCCGCCTGGAAAGCCGCGCGCGTGCCCTACCAGCAGAGCGAGGGCTTCCGCTTCGGCAATCCGATCGTCGACGACTGGGAGGGCAAGGTGAACGCCTGGCCGCTCGACGAGGGGCTGATCGACTATGTCGACAAGAGCTACGGCACCACTTCGGACGAGAACCCGCTCTACACCGCCAACGTGATCGCCAACACCAAGATCCGCGTCGGCAAGAAGACCATCGACGCCACCAAGATCACGCCGAAGCTGCTGGAGAGCCTGCAGGAGGCCGGCGGTGTCGAATCGAACGTCGCGACCGGCTACCACGCCATCGAGTTCCTGCTCTGGGGCCAGGACCTGAACGGCACCGGCCCGGGCGCCGGCAACCGCCCGGCCACCGACTACGACACCAAGAACTGCACCGGCGGCAATTGCGAGCGCCGCGCCGCCTATCTGAAGGCCGCGACCGACCTGCTCGTCAGCGACCTTCAGGAGATGGCGACGGCGTGGGGCGCCAAGGGCAAGGCGCGCAAGGCGCTGCTGGCGAAGAAGGACAATGCCGGCCTCGGGGTCATCCTCACCGGCCTCGGCTCGCTGTCTTATGGCGAACTCGCGGGCGAGCGCACCAAGCTCGGCCTCATCCTCCACGATCCGGAGGAGGAGCACGACTGCTTCTCGGACAACACCCACAACTCGCATTATTATGACGAGGCGGGCATGACCGCGATCTATTACGGCAAGTACACCCGCGTCGACGGCTCGGTGGTCGAGGGGCCTTCGGTCGCCGCGCTCGCCAGTGCCAAGGCGCCGGAAGCCGCCAAGGTCGCCGACGAGAAGTTCGCCGCCGCGCTTGCCGCCGCCAAGGCGGTGAAGGACGAGGCGGATGCCGGCAAGCAGGCCTATGACCAGATGATCGGCGAGGGCAATGTCGAGGGCAACAAGCTGGTGCAGAACCTGGTCGACGGCCTCGTCGCGCAGACCCGCGCCATCGAGGGCGTGGTCGCCGCGCTGAAGCTGAAGATCAAGGTCGAGGGCTCCGACAGCCTCGACGATCCCGACAAGGTGCAGGCGGAGTGATGACGGGCGCGATGCTCTCGCGTCGCGCTCTGCTCGCGGGCGGCGCGGCCCTTGCCGCGTCGTCCCTCGCGCCGTCCGTCGCCGGCTTCGCCAGGGGCGACGCGGCGGCACGCCGGCTTTCCGATCCCTCGGCGGGTCGCCGGCTGACCCTCTCGGCCGGCGAGATGGAACTGAACCTGCTCGGCGAGGGGCGCCCGGCGACGCGCATCCTCGCCTATGACGGCGAGCCCTTCCGCCTGATCCGGGCGAAGCGCGGCGAGCGGCTCGACGTCGAGTTCAGCAACGGCCTCGACGAGGGCTCCACCGTGCACTGGCACGGCATAAGGCTGCCGATCGAATTCGACGGCGTGCCGACGCTGACCCAGCCGCTGGTGCCGCCGGGCGGCAGCTTCGCCTATCGCGTGCCGCTCGATGACCCCGGCACCTTCTTCTTCCATCCCCATTGCGACGAGACCGGGCAGGCGGGCAAGGGGCTCGCCGGCATCCTCATCGTCGACGATCCGCGCGATCCCGAATTCGACGCCGAGCACATCTTCTGCCTGAAGGACTGGCGGCTGGCGGAGGACGGCACCTTCCTCGCCATGTCCGAGCCGGACGGCGCCGCCAAGGCCGGCACCTACGGCGCGACCCGCACCGTGAACGGCAAGCCCTCGCTCACGCTCGAAGCGCCCGCCAACGGCGATGTCCGGCTGCGCATCCTGAACGTCGATTCCACCCGGATCATGGACATCTCGGTCGAGGGCGCCGATGCCGCGCTCATCGCCGTCGACGGCCATGCCTTGATCCCGATCCATCTCGACGACCTGCCGGATGGCGTCTGGCGCATGGGGCCGGCCCAGCGCATCGACCTGCACCTGCGCATGCCCGCGGCAGGCGGCGAGGTGCGCGTCGGCGACTATCGCAGCGCCGACATCTATCACTTCGCGACGCTGAAAGCGGCCGCCTCGCCCTTGAAGAAGCGCCCGTTCCGCGCGCTGGCGCTGCCGGCGGCGCAGCTGCCGCGCCCGGATGTGAAGCGGGCGCAGCGCTATTCGTTCACGCTGCAGCAGGCGACCGACGCGGCGATCGCGCAGGCGGGATTGCCGCCGGACGACCCGCTCGCCAAAGCGCTGCTCGACAGCCTGTGCGTCGGCGCCGCCACCTATTGGGCGATCAACCAGGAAGCCTGGCCGACCGGCGCGCGTCGCGCCGTGCCGCCCCCGCTCGCCCGCATGAGCGAGGGCAAAAGCTACCGCGTCGAGATCCGCAACGGCACCCGCTTCGCTCATCCCGTGCACCTGCACGGCCACGCCTTCGAGGTGATCGCCTCGGGCAATTCCCGCCTGCCGCGCCATTTCTGCGACACGGTGCTGGTCGGCTCCGGCGAGGCGGTCGAGATCGCCTTCGTCGCGGCGCCGGGAGACTGGGTGTTCCACTGCCACATACTGGAGCATATGGAGACCGGTATGATGGGCTATTTCCGGGTCACCTGAGATGGCGCGGGCTCTCCTTGTCGCGGCTTTCGTTGTGGCGGCCCTTGCCGGCGCGGTGCCCTCTCACGCCGACGATGCCGGCCTCGACGTCGCCATCGGCAAGGCGCTGTTCAAGCGCGCCTGGGTGCCGGCGCCGAGCTCGACCCGCGCCAATGACGGGCTGGGCCCGCTCTATGATGCGCGCTCCTGCGCCGCCTGCCACCCGGGCGCCGGGCGCGGCGCAACAGCGCTCGATGCGCAGGGGCGGCCGGAGGGTCTCGGGCTCGTGCTGTCTCTGATCCGCGCCGACGGACTCCCCGATCCCACCTATGGCCACCGCCTCGAGACCATGACGCTGCCCGGCGTGCCGGGGGAGGGAGCGATCCTCGTCGACGTCTCCGCCGCCGGCGCCCGCGTCCCCCGCATCGAATCCCCCGGCTATGGCGCGCTCGACGCCGCCACGCATCTGTCGCTGCGCGCGGCTCCCGACCTGCGCGGGCGCGGGCTGCTGGAGCGGGTGGATGATGCCGCCATCCTCGCGCTCGAAGATCCCGACGATCGCGACGACGATGGCATCCGGGGCCGCGCCCGCCGGCTCGCGACGCCGGAGGGCGGCTCGGCGATCGGCCGTTTCGGCTGGAAGGCGAGCCACGCGACGCTGGAGGGCCAGACCTCCGAGGCTTTTGCGCTCGACCTCGGCCTGTCGACGCCGCTGGGCCCCGAGCCGTGGGGCGACTGCACGGAAATCCAGACGGCCTGCCGCAACGCCCCGCACGGACGGGAGAACGAAGGCGAGAGCGAGATCGGCGGCGCCATCGTCGCCCGCCTCGTCGCCTATCTGCGCGACCTGCCGGTGCCGCCACCCGCGGAGGCGAAAGCGGACCCGCGCGGCGCCGCGCTGTTCGCGTCCCTAGGCTGCGCGGCGTGCCATCGCCCAGGCCTGCCGCTCCGGGACGGCGGGACGGCGCGCCTGTTCACCGACGTGCTGCTGCACGACATGGGCGAGGGGCTCGCCGACCCGGTCGGCGTGCCGGGTGTCGGCGCGCGCGACTGGCGCACCGCGCCGCTCGCCGGCCTTTCCGCCGCGCTCGCCGCCGGGGGAGGCCTGCTGCATGATGGCCGCGCCGCCACGATTCCCGATGCCGTGCGCTGGCACGGCGGCGAGGCCGCCGGCGCGCGGACCCGTTTCGAGGCTTTGTCCGAGCGCGACCGGCGCGTGCTGGTGGACTATGTCGCCACCCGCTGACGGTGGCCAAGGCGAGGGTTGAGGCATGTGGCGTTCCCTGGTCGCGCTCGTCGTGGCGCTCACCGCCCAGATCGGCCAGTCGCTGCCGGTGCTCGCCGGTGCGGCGGCATTGCTGACGCAGGTGCTGTCGAGCCGCCTCGCGCATGCCGACGCGGTGAAGGCGCCCGACATCGTCGCGGACTGGCTGCTGCCGCGCTATGCCGCGCTCGACGAGGCCGCGCGTGCCCAACTCGCCGCCTGGAACGCCTTCTGCAAGGCCCCCTCGCGCGAGGGGCTGGTGGAGTTGAAGACGCGCTTTGCTGCCGTTTCCGATGCGTGGGCGGCGGTCGAGTTCATCACCTTCGGCCCGGTGGTGCTGTCGCTGCGCGCGGACCGCTTCAACCTGTTCCCCGAGCGCCGCAACGCGGTGGCCCGCTCCCTCGCCGAGCTGATCGCCGACCCCACCGAGGAGCGCCTCGCGCCGGAACGATTCGCACGTCTTAGCGCCGCGGTGCAGGGCCTGCCGGCGCTGGAGCGCCTGCTGTATGACGACGGCGCCGACGCCGCGCTCGTCTCCGGCGCCGAGTCCGGACGGCGCTGCGCGATCGGCCGGGCGGTCGCCGGCAATCTCGCCGAGATCGCCGGCGGCATCCGCAGCGGCTGGGGCGACCGCAACAGTGGCCTGTTGGCACAGCTCGAGGCCGGCAAGCCGGACCCGGTCTTCTTCCCCGATCCAAACGCGCTATTGAGCCAGATCGTGACCGATCTCGCCGGCGCCTATCAGCGCGTCGTCGACCAGCGCCTGCTCGTCGTTCTGGGCAAGAGTGCCGAGGATGCCAAGCCCGCGCTCGCCGACCGCCGTCGCAGCGGGCGCTCGCGCGAGACCGTGCTCGCGGTGGTCGCCAGCGCGCAAGCGCTCTCGGAGCGCCTGGCGCAGGGGCTCGACGCAAAATCCCGCGCCACCGTCGACAAGGCCGGGCAGGCCTCGCTGGCCGCGGTGGAGCGCCTGCCGGCGGATGTCGGCGCCGCGGCGACCGATGCGCGCGGACGCAAATCCATCGAGGCTGCGGTCACCGCGCTGAAGGCGGCGCAGAAGACGGTGGCGGAGCCGCTGGCCTCCGGCCTCGGCGTGCCGCTCGGCTTCAACGCGCTCGACGGCGACTGACGCGGGAGGGACGAGATGGCTGCCTTGGAGACCTCGCGCCGCGTGCTGTTCACCCGCCTCGGGGGGCTGGCACTTGCCTCGCGTAGCCTCCTCGGCCTCGCTCATGCCCGCGACCATGAAGGCGATGCCGAGTGGCTGGCGACGGCGGCGGTTCCCGGCGGGTTTGCGCCGGTGATGATGGGCCGCGACGCGGCGCCGACGCTCGTGTCGGCCGGTGCCCAGCGCCTCCACTGGGTGGAGCCGAGCCCGGACGGGCGCACGGCGGTCGCGGTCGCGCGCCGGCCGGGCACCACCGCCGTGCGGTTCGACCGGCGAGTCGGCACGGTGCTCGCGAGCTTCGAGCCCGGTGCCGGGCGCGTCTTTTCCGGCCATGGCCGTTTCGTCGCGGATGGGCGCCGCTTCCTTGCCGTCGAGATCGACGGCGCCAGCGGGCAGGGGACGGTGACGCTCCGCGATGTCGGTGACGGCTTTTCCATCGTGGCGGAGTGGCCGTCGTCCGGCATCGGTCCCCATGACCTGTTGCCGGCCGGCGATGCCCTGGTGGTGGCCAATGGCGGGATCGAGCCGCACACGCCGGAGGCGATCGGCGCCGACATCGCCGGTGCCAGCGTCGCGCTACTCGATCCGCGCAGCGGGCAGACGCGCGCGCTTGCCGCTCTCGACGCCGATCTCGCCTCGCTGTCCCTGCGCCACCTCGCGGGCGCGGCGGACGGCTCGGTGGTCGTGGCGGCGCAGGACCTGCTCGCCGACGGAATCGCGCGCCCGCTGGTCCATCGCCTCACGCCGGAGGGACGCCTGCAGCCCTTCGATGCGCCGGACGAGGCCTGGCGCGGTTTCCGCAGCTATATCGGTTCGGTCTCGTTCGATGTGTCGGGCGCCTATGTCGCCGCCGCCAGCCCGCGCGGCAATCGCGTGGGGGTGTGGGCGCGGGACGGGCGGTTCCTCGGCGCCGTGCCGCTCGTCGACGGTTGTGGCCTCGCGCCCACCCGCGAGGCGGGCCGCTTCCTCGCGACCAGCGGTCTCGGCGAGGTGATCGTGATCGGTGCGGCCGAGGAGGGTGTCGGCGTCGTCACCCGCCGGAGCGGCGGCCCGCGCTATGACAACCACGCCGCCCGAATCGCCTGACACGAATCATTTGAGTGCAAAGTAACGTCGGCGGCGGTCCCAAGCATCGGCTCCGGGCCCGGTTCCTTTCTGCTTGGTTAACATTTGAGCGGCTGGCGATACCGCCGCGGCATCTGCGGGTAATTAGTTGCCTCATTCCGCAGCAGCGGCCGTCAGATCGTGGGTGGGTGTGACCCAAATACACTAGCAACCGGGGCGGGAGGCGCATAGCTTCGAGCTAATCAAGTCTGGGGGACTGCCATGAAGAAGTTGCTGCTTGCGTCTGTCGCGTTTGGGGTTTCGATTGCGGCCGGGTCCGCTTTCGCGGCCGATATGTCCTACCCGGTCAAGGCTCCCCCGGTGGTGGTTGCCCCGGCGTTTACCTGGACCGGCTTCTACATCGGCGCCAACGTCGGCTACGGCTGGGGTGAAGTCGGCGACTCCGGCAAGTGGCAGAAGTACCTCGACTGGTACTATGACTACGACTGCAATTGCGAAGTGCCGACGGTGAAGGCTGCGGCGAGCGATTATTACGGCTATTATGTCTACGACTACGGCTTCAATGGCACCGGCAAGCAGGAGCCGGATGGCTGGTTCGGCGGCGCCCAGATCGGCTACAACTATCAGTTCAGCAACAATGTGGTGCTCGGTTTCGAAGCGGACGTTCAGTTCGCCGACATGAAGGACAGCGCCACCTACTGGGCTGACGAGTATTTCGTGCCGTACGGTGGCGGCGAGATGGCCGCTCTCGACGCGGCGGGCTACTACACCGGCTACTCCGAGTACGGCCTGATCAACACCAAGATCGAGACCTTCGGTACGGTCCGCGCCCGCCTCGGTTATGCCTTCGACCGGTTCCTCCCCTATGTCACGGGCGGTCTGGCCTGGGCGAACGTGAAGGTCAACGAGGCCGTCACCTTCACCTATGACGACGTGGCTTACGGCTCGGCGGCCTTCTCGGCCAGCGACACGCTGTGGGGCTGGACCTTGGGCGGTGGTGTGGAATACGCGCTCACCGACAACTGGACGGTCAAGGTCGAATATCTCTATGCCGACCTCGGCAGCATCGACTACCACCCGAACTACGACGTGTATGAGAACTGGCGCGGCGATTTCGACGTGACGATGCAGACCCTGAAGTTCGGTGTGAACTACAAGTTCTGATCCTCCTGCAGACCTGAAGCAAAGGCCGGAGACAATCGTCTCCGGCCTTTTTCTGTTGGGAGCGCTGCCGGCCGGCGTGGGCGATGCTGCGCCACGAGCTGTTTCGCGCGACCCGATCAGGTGGCGGGTTGCAGGCGGTGATGCCGGCCCCGCCATCGTCGCGCCGGCGCTTATGCGGCTCCGCCGCCGAACGAGCGGGCAGGGAAGCGGATGCTCCTTCGTGCGCACCGAGGCCTAGTGGCGCCGTGGCATGCGGGCGAGATGCCATTGCAGGGCACGCTTGCCAACGCGCCCGGGGCACCGCGCGGAGCGCGTGCGCTGGGATCAGCGCTCGGGCAGCGCGAAGACGGTGAGCTGGCCGCCGAGTGCGGTGTACTGGTCGAGCGCGGCGTAGGCGTCCTGCGCCCCGGAGCCGGCATTGGGATCGGTCAATCCCGCGGCGAGCCCGATTCCCGCCCAGCCGCCGACGCCGGACAGCACGGCGATATATTGCCGGCCCCGATGCCGGTAGGTCGTCACATTGCCGACGATGCCCGATGGCGTCTTGAAACGGTAGAGTTCCTGGCCGGTGGCCGCGTCCACCGCCTTCAAATAGCCCTCGAGCGTGCCGTAGAAGACGAGCCCGCCCGCGGTCGCCAGCACGCCGGACCATACCGAAAAACGCTCCGGCACCGACCACAACGCCCGGCCGCCGCGAATGTCCCAGGCGATCAGGCTGCCGGTCCGGCCGTCGCCGCCCGGTGCCGGATACATGTTCAGCGTCGCGCCGACATAGGGTTGGCCCGCGACGTAGTCGACATGGAACGGCTCGTAATCCATGCAGAGATGGCTGGCCGGCACGTAGAAGAGCTCGGTTGCGGGCGAGAACGCCGACGGCTGCTGATTCTTGCTGCCGAGCGCGGCCGGGCAGATGCCCTTATAGGTGACGTCCTCGCCCTCCGCCTCGGTGCTGTAGGCGGGATCGCGGATCGGCCGGCCATAGGCCGGGCTTGCCGGATTCAGATCGACGCCCTTGGCCCAGTTGACGGACGGATCGAACTTGGTCGCCCGCAGCAGAAGGCCCGTGGCGCGGTTCAGCGTGTAGGCAAAGCCGTTCCGGTCGAAATGGGTGA
Organism: Ancylobacter terrae; assembly: GCF_045108345.1. NCBI lineage: Bacteria > Pseudomonadati > Pseudomonadota > Alphaproteobacteria > Hyphomicrobiales > Xanthobacteraceae > Ancylobacter > Ancylobacter terrae. Next base: position 1,864,351 of record NZ_JBJGXH010000001.1, on the reverse strand, counting down.
GCAGTGGGGTCGACGACCCGTCGATGAGCTGGTCGGTGAGAATCGTCTCGTTGACGCCGTCGAAGTCCCATTCGTCGTGCGGCGTCATCTGATAGACCCAGCGCGCGACGCCGGTATCGGCGTCCCGGGCGAACAGCGTGTCCGACCATTTGTTGTCGCCCGGCCGCTGCGAGGGGTTCCACGTCGCCGGATTGGCGCTGCCGTAATAGATCAGGTTGAGCTTCGGGTCGTAAGCGAACCAGCCCCAGGTGGCACCGCCGCCGATCTTCCACTGCTCGCCCTGCCAGCTTTTCAGCGACGAATCGCGACCGACCGGGCGGCCGAGTTCGGTCGTCGCGTCCGGATCGATGCGCATCTCGCTGTCCGGCCCGGTCGAATAGGCGCGCCAGGCCAGCGTGCCGTCCGCGATGTTGTAGGCGGAGATGTGCCCGCGCACCCCGAACTCCGCGCCCGCGATGCCGACGATCAGCTTGTCCTTCACCGGCATGACGGTTGCCGTGTTCGATTCGCCCTTCTTCGGATCGCCATTGGCGACCCGCCAGCGGACCGTGCCCGTTTTCGCATCCAGCGCGACGATCGTCGTGTCGGCCTGATGCAGGAAGATCATGCCCTGCGCGTAGGCCAGCCCGCGATTGACCAGATCGCAGCACATGATGGCCGCGACGTCGGCGTCCTGGCGTGGGAGATATCGCCACAGGATGCGCTCCTCGTGGTCGAGATCGAGGGCATAGACCGCATTCGGGAAGGGCGTGTGGACATAGAGGATGTTGTCGACGATGAGCGGCGCCCCCTCATGCCCGCGCAGCGCACCGGTCGAGAACGTCCACGCCACCTGGAGCCGGGCGACATTTGCGGTGCTGATCTCGGAGAGGGGCGAGAAGCGGGTATTGGCGTAGTCGACGGTCTGCAGCACCTGCTGGCCGGGGTCGGCGAGGCGACGGGCGAGGTCGTCGTCGGCTCTCGACGCGCTCGCGCCGGCGGCGACGATCGCCAAAGCGAGCACTGTGATCCGCGGGGCCATGGCCATTCGACCTTCCTGTTCGGGCGCAGGCGCGTCGGCTGAACGGCGCCGCGGCCGGATCCTATGCGCTCGGCCGCCCGGATTGAACCGACACCGCAGGGTCGCCGCCGCGCCCGATCGCGGTAGCGGCAGGGCGATCACATCGCCTCGATCACCGATCTTGCCAATGGAACGCGTTGGCGTCCGGTTCGTTTGAGAAACAGCCAAGACACCGAAGGATGGACGCGAGCCATGGCGAAGTGCTCAATCGGTACCTTGTCAAAGACGTGACTGGAATATGCCACCATCTCAACGGCGGGTGAGCGAAAATCAGCATTTGAATACGGAGGTTCATGATGGAAAAGAGAATCAGTATTGCTCTTGCCGGGGCGTTGCTGGTCGGAAGTCTGGGCGCCGCCGCCCAGGCCCAGACGATCGTGCACGAGGTGACGCCATCGGGCGAGGTGATCCGTTCCTATCCCCAGAGCCAGTACGTCGCACCCTATGAACCGCGCGGCTATACGCCCTACGTGGAGGAACGGCCCGTCGTGCCGCCGGATGTGTTCATGGACATGAACCGCACCGTCCCGTCAGCCGACACGCTGCCACAGTGGATGCGCCAGCAGGAGCGCTACGACTAGCGGTCGGGCGGCTGGGCCGCACAGGTCTTCCGTGAACACAGGCTTGCTTTGAACATTACGCCGCCGGGATCCCGTCAGGGGATTCCCGGCGGTTTTCGTATGGGGCCGGATCGTGCCCCGTCGCCGGACGGCGCGCTGTCCGGAGGCATCGGGGCGGTCCGGGGCGGATCGTCAGGCGACAACGCGTAAAAAGTTATGAATATTGTATGCCAGAATGCGATCCATACTTTTTCCTACCCTTGCCTCGCCTAGTGCGGTGCGATAAGCCTGCCTCGTCGCTTTGAACATTTCGCAACTGCGGATGGGTGCACATGGCGAACCAGCTTTCCGGAGACGCATGGCGATGAGCAGCCTGCTGCACGATTATCTTCCGGTCGTGATCTTCATCGCCGTGGCGCTGGTGATCAGCATCGCGCTTCTGGTGTCGCCCTTCCTTCTGGCCTTCAGCCGGCCCGATCCGGAGAAGATGTCGGCCTATGAATGCGGCTTCAATGCGTTCGACGATGCCCGCATGACGTTTGATGTCCGCTTCTATCTCGTCTCAATCCTCTTCATCATTTTCGACCTCGAAGTGGCCTTCCTGTTCCCGTGGGCGATCACGTTCGGGGAGCTCGGCAGCTTCGGCTTCTGGTCGATGATGATCTTCCTCGGCGTGCTGACGGTCGGCTTCGTCTATGAGTGGAACAAGGGAGCGCTCGAATGGGATTGAGTGCCGGCACCGGCCCCGCCGTCGCCCCCGCGCCCCGGGGAATCATCGATCCGCGCACCGGCAAGCCGGTGGGCGCGGATGATCCGTTCTTCCTCGAGGTCAATGCGGAACTCGCTGACAAGGGCTTCCTCGTCACGGCCACCGACGACCTCATCAACTGGGCGCGCACCGGCTCGCTGATGTGGATGACCTTCGGCCTCGCCTGCTGCGCGGTCGAGATGATGCAGACCTCGATGCCGCGCTACGATGTCGAGCGGTTCGGCTTTGCCCCGCGGGCCTCGCCGCGCCAGTCCGACGTGATGATCGTCGCCGGCACGCTGACCAACAAGATGGCGCCCGCGCTCCGCAAGGTCTACGACCAGATGCCGGAGCCGCGCTACGTGATCTCCATGGGCAGCTGCGCCAATGGCGGCGGCTACTACCACTATTCCTATTCCGTCGTGCGCGGCTGCGACCGCATCGTGCCGGTGGACATCTACATTCCCGGCTGTCCTCCCACCGCGGAAGCGCTCCTCTACGGCGTGCTGCTGTTGCAGAAGAAGATTCGCCGGACCGGCACGATCGAACGCTGACGCGGTCCGCCCGAAAGGGCAGGGGGCGCAGACCAAGAGCTCGGGAAAACAGGTTCGGGAACGGACATGGACGAGACACTGACGGAGCTGGGCGCGCACATCAGGGCAGCGCTCCCCGATGCCGTGGAAGAGGTCACCCTCGCCTATGGCGAGCTGACCGTGACCGCGGCGGCGTCGCAGGTCATCAAGGTGTTGACCTTCCTGCGCGACGACCCGTCCTGCCGGTTCGTTGGCTTCATCGACATTTGCGGCGTCGACTGGCCGAAGCGCGAGATGCGCTTCGACGTGGTCTACCACCTGCTGTCGCCCACGCTGAATGCCCGCATCCGGGTCAAGGTGGAGACCGACGAGACGACGCCGGTGGCCTCGGCGACCCCGGTCTTTCCGGGGGCCTTCTGGTTCGAGCGCGAAGCCTACGACATGTACGGCATTCTGTTCTCGGGTCACCCCGAGCTGCGCCGGCTCCTCACCGACTACGGCTTCGACGGCCACCCGCTGCGCAAGGACTTCCCGACCACCGGCTTCGTCGAGGTGCGCTATGACGACGAGCGCAAGCGCGTGGTCTACGAGCCCGTGAAGCTCGCGCAGGAGTTCCGCAACTTCGACTTCCTGTCGCCGTGGGAGGGGCCCGACTACGTGCTCCCCGGGGATGAGAAGGCAACCGCCCCGAAGGCGGGCTGAGGCGAGGAGATCCCATGAACGCGGTGACCCCGGCCGATCCCAACGTCCGCAACTTCCAGATCAATTTCGGGCCGCAGCATCCGGCCGCCCATGGCGTGCTGCGCCTCGTGCTCGAACTCGACGGCGAGATCGTCGAGCGGGTCGATCCGCATATCGGCTTGCTCCATCGCGGCACCGAGAAGCTGATCGAGGCCAAGACCTACCTTCAGGCCGTGCCCTATTTCGACCGGCTCGACTATGTCGCGCCGATGAACCAGGAGCACGCCTTCTGCCTCGGCGTCGAGCGCCTGCTCGGCGTCGATGTCCCCAAGCGCGGCCAGCTCATCCGCGTACTCTATTCCGAGATCGGCCGCATTCTCTCGCACCTTCTCAACGTGACCACGCAGGCCATGGACTGCGGCGCGCTCACCCCCCCGCTCTGGGGCTTCGAGGAGCGCGAGAAGCTGATGGTGTTCTACGAGCGCGCCTCGGGAAGCCGGATGCACGCCGCCTATTTCCGCCCCGGCGGCGTCCACCAGGACCTGCCGACCGCGCTGGTCGAGGACATCCTCGCCTGGATCGACCCGTTCCTGAAGGTGTGCGACGACCTTGAGGGCCTGCTCACCGACAACCGCATCTTCAAGCAGCGCAATGTCGATATCGGCATCGTCAGCCTCGAGGACGCGTGGGCGTGGGGCTTCTCCGGCGTGATGGTGCGCGGCTCCGGCGCGGCGTGGGACCTGCGCAAGGCGCAGCCCTACGAGTGCTATGCCGAGATGGATTTCGATATTCCGATCGGCAAGAACTGCGACAATTACGACCGCTATTGCATCCGCATGGAGGAGATGCGCCAGTCCGCCTCCATCATGCGCCAGTGCTGCCAGCGCCTGCTCAAGGAAGCCGGGCCGGTCTCCGCGGTCGACAACAAGATCGTGCCGCCCAAGCGCGGCGAGATGAAGCGCTCGATGGAGTCGCTCATCCACCACTTCAAGCTCTATACCGAGGGCTTCCACGTGCCCGCCGGCGAGGTCTACGCCGCCGTCGAGGCGCCCAAGGGCGAGTTCGGCGTCTATCTCGTCGCCGACGGCACCAACAAGCCCTATCGCTGCAAGATCCGCGCGCCCGGCTTCGCGCATCTGCAGGCGATGGATTTCCTCTGCCGCGGCTACATGCTCGCGGATATCTCGGCGATCCTCGGGTCGCTCGACATCGTGTTCGGAGAGGTGGACCGCTGAGCGGTTCGCCAAGCGGTTCGATCGGAAGGGTGCTCAATGTCCGTCCGCAGGCTCGCGCCTAAGGAAGTCCAGCCCGAGAGCTTCGCCTTCACGGCGGAGAATCAGGACTGGGCGCAGCAGACCATCGCGAAATACCCCGCCGGCCGGCAGGCCAGTGCGGTGATTCCGCTGCTCATGCGCGCGCAGGAGCAGGCCGGCGGCTGGCTGTCCGAGCCCGCCATGCGCGTGGTCGGCGACATGCTCGGCATGGCTCCCATCCGCGTCTACGAGATCGCGACGTTCTACACCCAGTTCCAGCTCAACCCGGTCGGCTCGCGCGCCCACGTCCAGGTCTGCGGCACCACGCCCTGCATGCTGATGGGGGCGGGTGCGCTGATCGAGGTGTGCAAGCGCAAGATCCATCACGACCCCTTCCATCTCTCCGCCGACGGCACGCTGTCGTGGGAAGAGGTGGAGTGCGCCGGCGCCTGCGTGAACGCGCCGATGGCGCAGGTGTTCAAGGATGTCTACGAGGATCTCACCCCCGAGCAGTTCGAGGTGATTATCGACGCGCTCGCCCGTGGCGAGACGCCGAAGACCGGCCCGCAGAACGGGCGTCGCTCCTCCGAGCCGGTGACGGGCCCGAAGACGCTGACCGCGCCGGAACTGTTCGACGGCTCGATGGTCGGCACCGGCGCCGGGCTGGCCGCCGCGCGCGAGGCGCTCGCCGCCCGCGCCAATGGCGAGACCGTTCCCACGCCGCCGCCCGCGGCCGCGCCTTCCGCGCCGCCGGCCCCGCCCAAGAGCGATCCGGCACCCGCCAAGGAGCCTGTCGCCGAGGCCGTGAAGGCTGCCGGCGCCGCCGATTCCGAGAAGGTTCCCGATGCCTTCAAGCCCGCGCCGATCGACGCCGCGCGCGAAGGCAAGGCCGATGACCTCAAGCTGATCTGGGGCGTCGGCCCCAAGATCGAGGGGCTGCTCAACCGGCTGGGCGTCTACCATTTCGACCAGATCGCCGCCTGGTCGCGGGACAACCTCAAATGGATCGACCAGAACCTCGAGGGTTTCCCCGGCCGCGCCTCGCGCGACAAGTGGATCGAGCAGGCTGCGAAGCTGAAGACCGGTTGGCGTCCGTCGGATCCCGACGGCGAAAAGCCGAACTGAGGAGCGAACCATGCTTGCCGACAAGGATCGCATCTTCACCAATATCCACGGCTATCACGACTGGGGCCTGCAGGGCGCGCTGAAGCGCGGCTCCTGGGACGGCACAAAGCTGTTCCTCGACGCCGGCCGCGATTTCATCATCGAGCACATGAAGGCCTCGGGCCTGCGCGGCCGCGGCGGCGCCGGCTTCCCGACCGGCCTGAAGTGGTCGTTCATGCCCAAGAACAATGACGGGCGCCCGCACTACCTCGTCGTCAATGCCGACGAATCCGAGCCCGGCACTTGCAAGGACCGCGAGATCCTGCGCCACGACCCGCACCATCTGGTCGAGGGTTGCCTGATCGCCGGCTTCGCCATGGGCGCCAACGCCGCCTACATCTATGTGCGCGGCGAGTTCATCACCGAGCGCGAGCACCTGCAGGCCGCCGTCGACCAGGCCTATGAGGCGCGCCTGATCGGCAAGAACAACGTCCATGGCTGGGACTTCGACGTCTATGTCCACCACGGCGCCGGCGCCTATATTTGCGGCGAGGAAACCGCGCTGCTGGAGAGCCTCGAGGGCAAGAAGGGCCAGCCGCGCCTGAAGCCGCCTTTCCCGGCTAATGTCGGGCTCTATGGCTGCCCGACCACGGTGAACAACGTCGAATCGATCGCCGTCGCCCCGACCATCCTGCGTCGCGGCGCGGCGTGGTTCGCCGGCATCGGCCGCCCCAACAATGTCGGCACCAAGCTGTTCGGCATCTCCGGTCATGTGAACACGCCCTGCATCGTCGAGGAGGCGATGGGCATCCCGTTCAAGGAACTGATCGACAAGCATGGCGGCGGCGTGCGCGGTGGCTGGGACAATTTGCTCGCCATCATCCCCGGCGGCGCCTCGTGCCCGATCATCCCGGCCGACCAGTGCGCCGACCTGATCATGGACTTCGACGGCACCCGAGCGGTGAAGTCGAGCCTCGGCACCGCCGGCGTGTTGGTGATGGACAAGTCGACCGACGTCATCAAGGCGATCGCCCGCATCTCCTATTTCTTCCGGCACGAAAGCTGCGGCCAGTGCACGCCCTGCCGCGAGGGCACCGGGTGGATGTGGCGGGTGATGGACCGGATGGTGGCGGGGCGCGCCCAGAAGCGCGAGATCGACCTGCTGCTGCAGGTCACGACGCAGGTCGAGGGCCACACCATCTGCGCGCTCGGCGACGCGGCAGCCTGGCCGATCCAGGGCCTGATCCGGCATTTCCGCCCCGAGATCGAGAAGCGCATCGACCAGTACGCGGCGAACCCGCATTCCGATCCGGTGCCCGTGCCGGTGGCGGCGGAGTGACGGGGATGGAACTTCGCAAGACTGTCGAATGGATCGATGCGAACGACGTCAACCTCTCCGGGTCGATCTTCGTCGACGTCAATCTGGCCGGATCCCGCTTCGACGATGTGAACATGTCGGGCTGGTCGGTGAAGAACGTGAATTTCTCGGGCCTCACGCTGGAATGCGCGAATGTATCGGGCGCGCGCATCGCGCGTGCCGATCTGGTCGGGGTGTCGATCTCGGAGTGCCGTCTGGACGGCATGCGGATCGATGGAATTCTCGTGACGGATATGCTCGCGGCCTATCGCGCAGCGCATGAGGCGAAGTGATGGCCAAGATCATCGTCGACGACATCGAGGTCGAGGTTCCCGCCGAATACACGCTGCTGCAGGCGTGCGAGGCGGCCGGCGCCGAGATTCCGCGCTTCTGTTTCCATGAGCGGCTCTCCATCGCCGGCAATTGCCGCATGTGTCTCGTCGAGGTGAAGGGCGGTCCGCCCAAGCCCACGGCGAGCTGCGCCATGAACGTGCGCGACCTGCGCCCCGGCCCGAACGGCGAGCCGCCCGTCGTGCTCACCAAGAGCCCGATGGTGAAGAAGGCGCGCGAAGGCGTGATGGAGTTCCTGCTCATCAACCACCCGCTGGATTGCCCGATCTGCGACCAGGGCGGCGAGTGCGACCTGCAGGACCAGGCCATGGCCTATGGCGTGGACACCTCGCGCTATGCCGAGAACAAGCGCGCGGTCGAGGACAAGTATATCGGCCCGCTGGTGAAGACCTCGATGACGCGCTGCATCCAGTGCACGCGCTGCGTCCGCTTCACTACCGAGGTGGCCGGCGTCGCCGAGCTCGGCGCCATCGGCCGCGGCGAGGACATGGAGATCACCACCTATCTCGAGGCGGCGCTGACGTCCGAGCTGCAGGGCAACGTGGTCGACCTCTGCCCGGTCGGCGCGCTGACGCAGCGTCCCTACGCCTACCACGCCCGCCCGTGGGAACTGGTGAAGACCGAATCCATCGACGTGATGGACGCGGTCGGCTCCAACATCCGCGTAGACACGCGCGGGCGCGAAGTGATGCGCGTGCTGCCGCGCCTCAACGAGGACGTGAACGAGGAGTGGATCTCCGACAAGACCCGCTACATCTGGGACGGCCTGAAGACCCAGCGTCTCGACCGCCCCTATGTGCGCGTCGACGGCCGCTTGAAGCCCGCCACCTGGCCGGAGGCCTTCGCCGCCATCGCCGCGAAGGTGAAGGGCGTGCCGGGCACCCGGGTCGGTGCGCTGGTCGGCGATCTCGCCTCGGTCGAGGAGGTCTTCGCGCTGAAGGATCTCGTCACCCGCCTGGGTTCGGCGAGCATCGACGCCCGGCAGGATGGCGCGAGGCTCGACCCCGCGCTCGGCCGCGCGAGCTACATCTTCAACCCGACCATCGCCGGCATCGAGCAGGCGGATGCCCTGCTGATCATCGGCGCCAACCCGCGCCGCGAGGCGAGCGTGCTCAACGCCCGCATCCGCAAGCGCTGGCTGAAGGGGAATTTCCCCATCGGACTGGTGGGCGAGCGGGTCGACCTCACCTATGCCTATGACTACCTCGGCGCCGGCCCCGAGACGCTGGCCGACATGGTCGGCGCCGGCACCTTCGCGGAAACGCTGAAGGCGGCGCAGAAGCCGCTGGTGCTGATCGGGCAGGGGGCTGTGGCCCGCGCGGACGGTGCCGCCGTGCTGGCGCTCGCCGCGCGGCTCGCGCTCTCCGTCGGCGCGGTCAAGGATGGCTGGAACGGCTTCGGCGTGCTGCACACCGCCGCCGCGCGGGTCGGTGCGCTCGATGTCGGTGCCGTGCCGGGCGAGGGCGGGCTTGACGCCGCCGCCATCGCGGCGCCGGGCGGGGCGGATGTCATCTTCGCGCTGGGCGCCGACGAGCTCGATATCGCGCCGGGCGCCTTCGTCGTCTATCTCGGCACCCATGGGGACCGCGGGGCCCACCGCGCCGACGTCATCCTGCCGGGCGCGGCCTATACCGAGAAGTCCGGCACCTATGTGAACACCGAGGGGCGCGTGCAGATGGCCAACCGTGCGGCGTTCCCGCCGGGCGAGGCGCGCGAGGACTGGGCGGTGCTGCGGGCGTTGTCGGACGTGCTGGGGGTGAAGCTGCCCTACGATTCGCTGCAGCAGCTGCGGGCCGCGCTCTATGCCGGTCATCCCCATCTCGCCCGCATCGAGCATGTCGAGCCGGCCGACACGTCGGCGCTCGTCGCGCTCGCCGAACGGACCGGGAGCTGCGACCGGGCGGGGTTCCGGCCGGCCGTGACCGAATTCTACCTGACCAATCCGATCGCTCGTGCCTCGGCGGTGCTCGCCGAATGTGCTGCGCTCGCCGCCGGCCGCCTCGCGGCCGCGGCCGAGTGAGGGGGAAGGAACCATGACCGAGACGTCCTCCTCCTGGCTCGACACACTGGTTCAGGTGCTGATCATCCTGGCGCAGAGCCTCGGCCTGATGGTCGGGCTGCTGATCATCGTCGCCTATGTGCTGCTCGCCGATCGCAAGATCTGGGCGGCGGTGCAGCTGCGCCGCGGGCCGAACGTGGTCGGTCCCTTCGGCCTGTTCCAGTCCTTCGCCGATCTGCTGAAGTTCGTGCTGAAGGAGCCGGTGATCCCGGACGGCTCGAACAAGGGCCTGTTCCTGCTCGCCCCGCTCGTCACCTGCCTTCTGGCGCTCGCCGGCTGGGCGGTGATCCCGATCGACCTCGGCTGGGTGGTGGCCGACATCAATGTCGGCGTGCTCTACATCTTCGCCATCTCCTCGCTCGGCGTGTACGGCGTGATCATGGCCGGCTGGGCGTCGAATTCGAAATATCCCTTCCTGTCGGCGCTGCGCGCCGCGGCGCAGATGGTCTCCTACGAGGTCTCGATCGGCTTCGTGATCGTCACCGTGCTGATGTGCGCGGGCTCGCTGAACCTCACCGCCATCGTCGAGGCGCAGAACGGCCCGTGGGGCATCCTCGGCTGGTACTGGCTGCCGCTGTTCCCGATGTTCGTGATCTTCTTCATCTCGGCGCTGGCCGAGACGAACCGTCCGCCCTTCGATCTCGGCGAGGCGGAATCCGAGCTCGTCGCCGGCTTCATGGTCGAATACGGCTCGACGCCCTACATGATGTTCATGCTCGGCGAATACGTGGCGATCATGACCATGTGCGCGCTGACGACCATCCTGTTCATGGGTGGATGGCTGCCGCCCTTCCCGATCGCGCCCTTCACCTGGGTGCCGGGCATCGTGTGGTTCCTGCTCAAGGTCCTGCTGGTCTTCTTCATGTTCGCCATGGTCAAGGCCATGGTTCCGCGCTACCGCTACGACCAGTTGATGCGCCTTGGCTGGAAGGTGTTTCTGCCGATCTCCTTGTTCATGGTGGTTCTGGTGGCGAGCGTGCTCCACTTCACGGGCACGGCGCCCGGGGCAGGTGGATGATGATCACGCACGCATTCGCACAGACGCTGGGCAGTTCCCCGGAAGCGAGCTTGCTGCTCGGTCCAGCGCTGGCCGGCTGGGCGGTCGCCCTCGTGGCGGCCGCGATCGGGCTGGCGGAATGGTTCTTCCTTCCGCCCGTCGTCGAGGCCTCGATCCGTCGCTCGCGCGAGGCGCGCCGGCTGACGGCGGCACAGCTCGAGGACGTGGTGAACTGGTGGCGGAAGGTGATCCGGTGCGTGGCGGTCAGCATGCCGCTGATCGGCATCGGCTACGCCACGATGGCTGATTGAGGAGAGGCGACTGATGAAGCTCGACCAAGCCGCCCGCTCGCTGCTGCTGACGGAGTTCGTCTCCGCCTTCTTCCTGTCGATGCGCTATTTCTTCAAGCCGAAGGCGACGCTGAACTACCCGTTCGAGAAGGGCCCGGTCTCCCCGCGCTTCCGCGGCGAGCACGCGCTGCGCCGCTATCCGAACGGCGAGGAGCGCTGCATCGCCTGCAAGCTCTGCGAGGCGATCTGCCCGGCGCAGGCCATCACCATCGAGGCCGGCCCGCGCCGCAACGACGGCACCCGCCGCACCACGCGCTACGACATCGACATGGTGAAATGCATCTATTGCGGCTTCTGCCAGGAGGCCTGTCCGGTCGATGCCATCGTCGAGGGGCCGAATTTCGAGTTCGCCACCGAGACGCGCGAGGAACTCTACTACGACAAGGCCAAGCTGCTCGCCAATGGCGACCGCTGGGAGCGCGAGATCGCGCGCAACATGGCCCTCGACGCGCCGTATCGCTGACGGGCGCCGGCGGGGCAGGGGGATGGACGTCGCGATGTCGATGAAGGCAAGAAGCCGGGCCTGCCCGGAAGAAGGAATCGGGGAATGAGTGTCGCCGCGTTGTTCTTCTACCTGTTCGCGGGGATCGCCGTGGGCTCGGCCTTCATGGTCATCGCCTCGCGGAACCCGGTCCATTCCGTGCTGTTCCTGATCCTCACCTTCGTGAACGCCTCGGGCCTGTTCATCCTGATCGGGGCCGAATACCTCGCCATGCTGCTGATCGTCGTCTATGTCGGCGCGGTCGCGGTGCTGTTCCTGTTCGTGGTGATGATGCTCGACGTCGACTTCGTCGAACTGCGCCAGGGCTTCCTGCAGTACCTGCCGATCGGCGTTCTGGTCGGGCTGATCTTCCTCGCCGAGCTGGTGCTGGTGTTCGCGACCTGGAGCTTCGGCGAAGGCGTGAGCGGGGCCGCGCTGCCGGCGGCGAGCGACGTGCCGAACGCCGTGCAGATCGGCCGCGTGCTCTACACCGACTATGTCTATTTCTTCCAGGCGTCCGGCCTTGTGCTGCTGGTGGCGATGATCGGTGCCATCGTGCTGACGCTGCGCCACCGTCCGAACGTCAAGCGGCAGGACATCTCGGCGCAGAACGCGCGCAACCGGGCGAGCGCCATCGACATCGTCAAGGTACCGACGGGGAAGGGGCTCTGACCATGGTCATCGGGCTTTCGCACTATCTCACCGTCGCGGCCATCCTCTTCACCTTCGGCACGCTCGGCATCTTCCTCAACCGGAAGAACGTGATCGTCATCCTGATGTCGGTCGAACTGATCCTGCTCGCCGTGAACATCAACCTCGTCGCCTTCTCGGCGTTCCTGGGCAACGTGGTCGGGCAGGTCTTCGCCCTGTTCGTGCTGACCGTCGCCGCCGCCGAGGCCGCCATCGGCCTCGCCATCCTCGTGGTGTTCTACCGCAACCGCGGTTCGATCGCCGTCGAGGACATCAACACGATGAAGGGCTGAGGGGAGCTCCATGTATCAGGCGATTGTCTTCCTCCCCCTCGTCGGGTTCCTGATCGCGGGCCTGTTCGGGCGCACCATCGGCGCGCGCGCGTCCGAACTCGTGACCACCTCGCTGCTGTTCCTGTCGGCCCTGCTGGCCTGGATCGTCTTCTTCGGCACCGCCTTCGGCGGGCGCGACGGGACGGTGGAGCTGTTCACCTGGATCGCGTCGGGCGGGCTCGACGTGAAATGGGCGATCCGCGTCGATACGCTGACCGCCGTCATGCTGATCCTGGTGACGACGGTGTCGTCGCTCGTGCACCTCTATTCGATGGGGTACATGCACGAGGATCCGAGCCGGCCGCGCTTCTTCGCCTATCTCTCGCTGTTCACCTTCGCCATGCTGATGCTGGTGACGAGCGACAACCTCGTCCAGCTCTTCTTCGGCTGGGAGGGCGTGGGCCTCGCCTCCTACCTGCTGATCGGCTTCTGGTACGAGAAGCCCTCGGCCTGCGCGGCGGCGATGAAGGCGTTCATCGTCAACCGCGTCGGCGATTTCGGCTTCGCGCTCGGCATCTTCGCCGTCTACATGATGACCGGCTCGGTCGGCTTCGAGCAGGTCTTCGCCGCGGCGCCCTCGCTGATGGACAAGACCATCCACTTCATCGGCATCGACTGGCACGCCCCCACCATCATCTGCCTGCTGCTGTTCATCGGCGCGATGGGCAAGTCGGCGCAGCTCGGCCTGCACACCTGGCTGCCGGACGCGATGGAGGGCCCGACCCCGGTCTCCGCGCTCATCCATGCCGCGACCATGGTCACCGCCGGCGTGTTCATGGTGGCGCGCCTCTCGCCGCTGTTCGAGCTGTCGCCGGTGGCGCTCAACGTGGTGCTGTTCGTCGGCGCCTCGACCGCCTTCTTCGCGGCGACGATCGGCTGCGTGCAGAACGACATCAAGCGGGTGATCGCCTATTCGACCTGCTCGCAGCTCGGCTACATGTTCGTCGCGCTGGGCACGGGGGCCTATTCGGTCGGCATCTTCCACCTGCTGACGCACGGCTTCTTCAAGGCGCTCTTGTTCCTCGCCGCCGGCTCGGTCATCCATGCGATGCACCATGAGCAGGACATGCGGCACATGGGCGGGCTGCGGAAGAAGATCCCGTTCACCTTCGCCACCATGCTGATCGGCGGCCTCGCGCTCACCGGCTTCCCGTTCACCGCGGGCTACTATTCGAAGGACGCGATCATCGAGACCGCCTTCGTCAGCCATTCGCCGTTCGCGACCTATGCCTGGATCATGACGGTGGCGGCGGCGGCGCTGACCGCGTTCTACACCTGGCGGCAGATGTTCATGACCTTCTTCGGTCATCCGCACGACCACCACCACTATGAGCATGCCCACGAGTCGCCGAAGACCATGCTGATCCCGCTCGGGGTGCTGTCGGTCGGCGCGCTGTTCGCCGGCATGATCCTCTACCCGTATTTCGTCGGGCACGACGTGGATCATTTCTTCCGCGAAGCCATCTTCATGGGCCCCGAGAACAAGATTCTCGAGGAGATCCACCACATCCCCGGCTGGGCCAAGTGGGCGCCGACGGTGATGATGGTGCTCGGCTTCGCCACCGCCTACTGGATGTACATCGCCAATCCCGCCCTGCCGAAGGCGCTCGCCGCCCGCAACGACGTGCTGTACCGCTTCCTGCTCAACAAGTGGTACTTCGACGAGGTCTACGATTTCGTCTTCGTGCGCGGGGCGAAGTGGCTCGGCACCTTCCTGTGGAAGGAGGGCGACGGGCGCATCATCGACGGCTACGGCCCGAACGGCGTCGCAGCTGGCGTGCTCGGTGCCACCAGCCGCGTCGTGCGGCTCCAGAGCGGCTATCTGTACCACTACGCTTTCGTGATGCTCATCGGCGTCGCCGCCCTCATCACCTGGTTCATGTTCGGGGGCGCGCACTGATGTACGACTGGCCCATTCTCTCCGTCGTCACCTTCCTGCCCCTCGTCGGCGCGCTGCTCATCGTCCTGATGATCCGCGGCGACGACGAGGTCGCCAAGCGCAACGCCCGCTGGGTGGCGCTGTGGGCGACCCTCGTCACCTTCGTCATCTCGCTGCTGCTGCTCATCGGCTTCGATCCGGCCAACCCCGATTTCCAGTTCGTGGAATACCGGTCCTGGCTCGGCGACGTCGCCGCATACCGCATGGGCCTCGACGGCATTTCGCTGCCCTTCGTGCTGCTCACCACCCTGCTGATGCCGATCTGCATTCTCGCCAGCTGGGAGTCGATCCAGCTGCGCGTGAAGGAGTACATGATCTGCTTCCTGGTGCTCGAGACGCTGATGATCGGCACCTTCTCGGCCCTTGACCTGCTGCTGTTCTACTTCTTCTTCGAGGGCGGCCTCATCCCGATGTTCCTCATCATCGGCATCTGGGGCGGCAAGCGGCGCATCTACGCGACCTTCAAGTTCTTCCTCTACACGCTCGCCGGCTCGGTGCTGATGATGCTCGCCATCATGGCGATGTACTGGCAGGCCGGCACGACCGACATCACCGTGCTGCTCAAGCACGGCTTCCCGTCGGGGATGCAGCACTGGCTGTGGCTCGCCTTCTTCGCCTCCTTCGCCGTGAAGATGCCGATGTGGCCGGTGCACACCTGGCTGCCGGACGCCCATGTCGAGGCGCCGACCGCCGGCTCCGTCATCCTGGCCGGCATCCTTCTGAAGATGGGCGGCTACGGCTTCCTGCGCTTCAGCCTGCCGATGTTCCCGGAGGCGTCGGCCTATTTCGCGCCCTTCGTCTTCACGCTCTCGGTGATCGCGATCGTCTACACCTCGCTGGTCGCCATGATGCAGGAGGACATGAAGAAGCTGATCGCCTACTCGTCGGTCGCGCACATGGGCTACGTCACCATGGGCATCTTCACCCTGACGCAGGAAGGCGTGCAGGGCGCGGTGTTCCAGATGGTGAGCCACGGCTTCGTGTCGGGCGCGCTGTTCCTGTGCGTCGGCGTCATCTATGACCGCATGCACACCCGCGAGATCGCGGCCTATGGCGGCATCGTCCACCGCATGCCGCTCTACGCCACGGTGTTCATGATCTTCACCATGG
This sequence comes from Ancylobacter terrae, assembly GCF_045108345.1. Taxonomy (NCBI): domain Bacteria; kingdom Pseudomonadati; phylum Pseudomonadota; class Alphaproteobacteria; order Hyphomicrobiales; family Xanthobacteraceae; genus Ancylobacter; species Ancylobacter terrae. The sequence continues at coordinate 1,848,746 of NZ_JBJGXH010000001.1, read as the reverse complement.
CCAATGTCGGCCTGCCCGGCACCTCCGGCTTCATCGGCGAGTTCCTCACCCTGATCGCGGTGTTCGGCCGCAACAACTGGGTGGCGCTGTTTGCGACCTCGGGCGTGATCCTCTCGGCCGCCTATGCGCTGTGGCTCTATCGCCGCGTCGTGTTCGGGCCGCTGGAGAAGGAGAGCCTGAAGAAGCTCGCCGACCTGAACGGGCGCGAGGCGGTCTCGCTCTACACGCTGGTGTTCTTCACCATTCTCTTCGGCGTCTGGCCGGGGCCGGTGCTGGAGGCCTGCGCCGGCGCCGTGCGCACCATCGTCGCCCGCACCGATGCCATCACCGGCGCCGTCCAGGCCGCCGCGCTGGTGCTGCCGTGATCACCTGTCTGTCGAATTCCGCGGAGCCCGCCCGATGATTCACCAGCTTCCTGCGCTCGGCCCCGCGCTGCCCGAGATCGTTCTCGCCCTGTCGGCGGTATTCCTGCTGCTGTTCGGCGCGCTGGCGGGCGAACGGTCCATCAACATGGTCAACGGCCTATCCATCGCCGCGCTGTTCGCGACGCTGGTGCTGGTCCTGCTGGCGCCGGCCGCGCCGACGGCGACCTTCGGCGGCAGCTTCCAGGTCGACGCCTTCGCGCGCTTCATGAAGGTGCTGGCCCTGCTCGGCGCCGGCGCGGCGCTGATCATGTCGGTCGACTGGCTCAAGCTCGAGAAGCAGGGCCGCTTCGAATATGCCATCCTCGTGCTGCTCGCCACGCTCGGCATGATGATGATGATCTCCGCCGGGGACCTCATCGCGCTCTATATCGGCCTCGAGCTGATGAGCCTGTCGCTCTATGTGATCGCGGCCAACAACCGGGATTCCGTGCGCTCCACCGAGGCGGGCTTGAAGTACTTCGTGCTGGGTGCCCTGTCCTCCGGCATGCTGCTCTACGGCGCCTCGCTCATCTATGGCTTCACCGGCTCGGTGAACTTCGCGAAGATCGCCGCCTCGACGCACGAGGCCACGCTCGGCCTCATCTTCGGCATCGTGTTCCTGTTCGCGGGCCTCGCCTTCAAGGTGTCGGCGGTGCCGTTCCACATGTGGACGCCGGACGTCTATGAGGGCGCCCCGACCCCGGTGACGGCCTTCTTCGCCGCCGCGCCGAAGGTTGCCGCCATCGCGGTGTTCCTGCGGGTGGCCATCGAGGCGCTGCCGAACGTCACCCACCAGTGGCAGCAGATCATCGTCTTCATCTCGCTGGCCTCCATGGTGCTCGGCGCCTTCGCCGCCATCGGCCAGCGCAATCTCAAGCGCCTGATGGCCTATTCCTCGATCGGCCACATGGGCTATGCGCTGGTGGGTCTCGCCGCCGGCACCGAGGAGGGCGTGCGTGGCGTGCTCGTCTATATGGCCGTCTATATGGCCATGACGCTCGGCACCTTCGCCTGCATCCTGGCGATGCGCCGCAAGGAGGGCATGGTCGAGACCATCGACGATCTCGCCGGCCTCGCCCGCAACAGCCCCTGGCAGGCCTTCGTCCTGGCGGCGCTGATGTTCTCGCTGGCGGGCATTCCCCCGCTCGCCGGCTTCATCGCGAAGTATTACGTGTTCCTCGCCGCCATCAAGGCCGGCCTCTACACGCTCGCCGTGGTCGGCGTTCTCGCCAGCGTGGTCGGCGCCTATTACTACCTGCGCATCGTCAAGATCATGTACTTCGACGAGCCGGCCACGCCATTCGAGCCGATGGCGCCGGAACTGCGGGCGGTGCTGGGGATCGCGGGCGTGTTCACCATCCTGCTGTTCGCCTATCCGGCGCCGTTGCTGAATGCGGCGGGCGCCGCCGCCCGGGCGCTCTTCTAGAGGAATGGCTGAGGCACGCGGCACGACACCGGTCGTCCATTTCCGCTCGATCGGTTCGACCAACGCGGAAGCGATGGCGCGCGCCGAGGGCGGGGCGCCGCTCTGGATCGTCGCCGAGTGCCAGACCGAGGGGCGCGGGCGTCGCGGCCGGCCGTGGCGCTCTGAACCCGGCAATCTTTACGCCAGCCTGCTGCTGGTCGACGCGGGGCCGCCGACGCGGCTCCCCGAACTCTGCTTCGTCACCGCGCTGGCGGTGCATGACGCGATCCGCGCGGTCACCGGTCTCGATCCGCTCCGCCTCGCGCTGAAATGGCCGAACGACGTCCTGCTCGATGGCGCCAAGCTGGTCGGCATCCTGGTCGAAGGCGTGCGGCGCCGCGACGGGCGCAGCGCGACGATCATCGGCATCGGCGTCAACTGCGCGCATTTCCCCGACGATACGCCCTATCCCGCGACCAGCCTCGCCGCCGCCGGCGTGCCGACCGACGCCGCGGCGCTGCATCGCGCGCTCGATGCCGCCCTCTGGGAGCGATTGGCGCAGTGGCAGCGCGGCGCCGGCTTCGACCGTATCCGCGAGGCCTGGGCGCGGCGTGCGCCCGGCATCGGCGGTGCCGTGTCCGTGCGGCAGGGCGAGGGCACGGCCGAGGGCATATTCGAAGGGCTCGACGTGAGCGGGGCTCTCGTTCTACGTCGCGCGGACGGTACCAGACAGACGATAAGTGCGGGCGACGTATTCCCGTCCGCCCGCATCGGAGCGTGAAGGACGACAGGTGAGCAAGGCACAGGACGAACTGGTCTTCGCGGCTCTCGGGGGGGTCGGCGAGATCGGGATGAATCTCGGCATTTACGGCTTCGGGCCGGAAGGGCGCCGCAAGTGGCTGGCGGTCGACCTCGGCGTGGCCTTCGCCAATCCGGAAATTCCCGGCATCGACCTGATCATGCCCGATGTCCGCTTCCTCGTCGAAGAGCGGAAGAACATTGTGGGGCTCGTGCTCACCCACGGCCATGAGGACCATGTCGGCGCGCTGGTCGACCTGTGGCCGAAGCTCGGCTGCCCGGTCTACACGACGTCCTTCACCGCGGCGCTGGCGGAGGCGCGGCGCCTGTCCGAGCCGGGCGCGCCGAAGATCCCGCTGCACGTCGTGCCCTCGGGCGGTCGCGTGATGATCGGCCCGTTCGAGGTCGAGTTCGTCCCCGTCGCGCATTCGATTCCCGACAGCCATGCGCTGGCGCTGCGCACCCCGCTCGGTCTCGTCGTCCACACCGGCGACTGGAAGATCGACCCGACGCCGGTGGTCGGCAATGTCACCGACCCCGTGCGCTTTGCCGCGCTGGGTGCGGAAGGCGTGCGCGCGGTCATCTGCGATTCCACCAATGCGATCCGCGACGGCATCTCTCCCTCGGAGGCCGATGTGGCGCGCGAACTCGCCACACTCATCGCGGCGGCGCCGCACCGGGTGGCGGTGACCACCTTCGCGTCCAATGTGGCGCGCGTGCGCTCCATCGCCGAGGCCGCCCATGCGGCGGGCCGTGACGTGGTGCTGGTCGGGCGGGCCATGGAGCGGGTGGTGACGGTTGCCCGCGAGCAGGGCCTGCTCGACGGCCTGCCGCCGCTGCGCCCCGCCGAGGCCTATGGCTACCTGCCCCGCGACAAGGTCGTCGCCATCCTCACCGGCAGCCAGGGCGAGCCGCGCGCCGCGCTGAACCGGATCGCGGAGGACGATCACCCCGAGATCGCGCTCTCGGCCGGCGACACCGTTATCTTCTCGTCCCGCACCATCCCGGGCAATGAGCGGGCGGTGAACCGCATCATCAACGCGCTCATCCTCGACGGCATCCGCGTCATCACCGACCGGGACGGGCTGGTGCACGTCTCCGGCCATCCCCGGCGGGGCGAACTGGAGCAGATGTATGCCTGGCTGAAGCCGCAACTCGCGGTGCCGGTGCATGGCGAGCCGCTGCACCTTGCCGAGCACGCCGAGCTTGCCTCGCGCATGGGTGTGCCCGAGGTCGTGCGCATCGTCGACGGCGATCTCCTGCGCCTCGCCGGCGGGCCGGCCGAGGTCGTGGACGAACTGCCCGTCGGCCGCCTCTACAAGGACGGGCAGGTTCTGGTCAGCTCGGAGGCGAAGGTGATCGCCGAGCGGCGGCGCCTCTCCTATGCCGGGGTCGTGTCGATCGCGGTCGCCATGAGCGGGAAGGGCGAGGTCGTCGGCGATCCGATGATCGACCTCACCGGACTGCCGGAGGAGGGCGTCGGCGGGCGCGCGATCGCGGAGGTGATCGAGGACGCCGTGCTCGATTGCCTCGACGGCCTGCCCAAGCCGCGGCGGCGCGACGCCGACGCAGTCGCGGAATCGCTCACCCGCGCGGTGCGGGCGGCGGTGAACGCGGCGTGGGGCAAGAAGCCGCTCTGCCATGCGCTGGTGATCACGGTATAAAGCGCCATGCCGGGCGCTGCCGTGACCGGCGCCCCTGCACAGGAGAGCCCGCCATGATCGGCCGCCTCAACCATGTCGCCATCGCGGTGAAGGACATCGCCGCGGCGACGGCGCTCTACCGCGACACGCTCGGCGCCGAGGTCTCGGCGGCGGTGCCGCAGCACGAGCACGGCGTCACCACCGTCTTCATCGAGCTGCCGAACACCAAGATCGAGCTGCTGGAGCCGCTCGGCGCCGACTCGCCGATCGGCAAGTTCCTGGAGCGCAACCCGGACGGCGGCATCCATCACATCTGCTACGAGGTCGACGACATCCTCGCGGTCCGCGATCGCCTGAAGGCCGAGGGCGCGCGCGTGCTGGGCTCCGGCGAGCCGAGGATCGGCGCGCACGGCAAGCCGGTGCTGTTCCTGCACCCGAAAGACTTCTGCGGCACGCTGGTCGAGCTCGAGCAGGCCTGAGGGCTCGCCCATGGGTATCCCGACCTATATCGCCATCTACTTCATCGTCTGGTGGACGGTGATCTTCGCCACGCTGCCGTTCGGCGTCCGCTCCCAGCACGAGGATGGCGCGGTGACCGATGGCACCGAAGCAGGCGCCCCGGTGCGCCCGCTGCTGCTGCGCAAGATGCTGGCGACGACCGTGATCGCGGCGCTGATCGTCGGCGCGTTCGCGCTGAGCGTCGAAAAGGGCTGGCTGACGCTGGAGATGTTCCCGATGCCGTTCGATGTGAAGAGCTAGGCGGCGGGGCGTCGTCGGAACATCCGTCGCCCCCGGTCGGGGACGACGTTCATATGCGACAAATAAGTCAATTGGATTGAACTAGTCGTATAGATAAAAAAGAGGCGGGATTGAAGTCCCGCCTGCTTTTAATCGATCGCCCGCACCTGATTCCGCGCCATTTTTGGCAGTCTGTCAGGGGGCTTTATCGTTGAGTTCCTCCCGAGACCCGGACCGGACATCGCGCATAAGCACCGACGGCGGACCCCTTTCTTCAAGGTGGCGCACAATAGAGCAGAAAATCGCCGCTTGTCATCCTTGCGCCGCAATAGATCTATGTTGCGATGCAATATTAGGCAATTGTTCGAATTTCGTCCAATCGCACTGACGCCGCCGCCCGCGGCGCGAGCGCGTGTCGCCGCAAGCCGTTGCGCGCCGACGGGCGTGCCTCCGCGCGCAAGGGCTTGTGTTTTGCCGGCCGATCCGGTTTCACTCGGCCCCCAACAGGGGCCTGCGACAGGAGCGGGCCGAATCGCGAGTCCGACACCCATGCGCCTCTCCCGCTATTTCCTGCCGATTCTGCGCGAAGTCCCCAAGGAAGCGGAGATCGTCTCGCATCGGCTCATGCTGCGCGCCGGCATGGTTCGGCAGGAGAGCGCCGGCATCTATGCCTGGCTGCCGCTTGGCAAGCGGGTGCTGGACAAGATCTGCCAGGTGGTGCGCGAGGAGCAGGACCGGTCGGGGGCCATCGAGATCATGATGCCGACCATCCAGTCGGCCGATCTCTGGCGCGAGAGCGGGCGCTACGACGCCTACGGCAAGGAGATGCTCCGCATCAAGGACCGGCACGAGCGCGAGATGCTCTACGGCCCCACCAATGAGGAGATGCTCACCGAGATCGTCCGCGCCTATGTAAAGTCTTACAAGGACCTGCCGCTGAACCTCTACCACATCCAGTGGAAGTTCCGCGACGAGGTGCGCCCGCGCTTCGGCGTCATGCGCTCGCGCGAGTTCCTGATGAAGGACGCCTATTCGATCGATCTCGACTTCGACAGCGCCGTCGTCGCCTATAACCGCATGTTCGTCGCCTATCTGCGCACCTTCGCCCGGCTGGGGCTGAAGGCGATCCCGATGGTGGCGGAGACCGGCCCGATCGGCGGCAACCACAGCCACGAGTTCATCATCCTCGCTTCCACCGGCGAGAGCGAGGTGTTCTGCCACGCCGATTACCTCGATATGGCGACCCCACCCGCCGACATCGACTTTCGCGACCCCGCCGCGCTCGAGGCGGTGGTCAGCCAGTGGACCAGCCTCTACGCCGCGACCGACGAGAAGCACGAGGAAGCCGCCTTCGCCGCCGTGCCGGAAGACAAGCGCGTCTCCGCCCGCGGCATCGAGGTCGGCCACATCTTCTATTTCGGCACGAAGTATTCCGAGCCGATGGGCGCCAAGGTCGCCGGTCCCGACGGTGTCGAGCGCCCGGTCCACATGGGCTCCTACGGCATCGGCCCCTCGCGCCTGGTCGCGGCGATTATCGAGGCCTCGCATGACGAGAACGGCATCATCTGGCCGGAAGCGATCGCGCCCTTCCGCGTCGGCGTGCTCAATCTGAAGGTCGGCGACGCGGCGACCGATGCCGCCTGCGAGAAGCTCTATGCGGAGCTCGTCGCCCGCGGCGTGGATGCCCTCTATGACGACACCGACGCACGGCCCGGCGCGAAGTTCGCCACCGCCGACCTGATCGGCCTGCCGTGGCAGATCATCGTCGGCCCGAAGGGGCTGGCCGACGGTACTGTGGAAATCAAGAAGCGCGCCGACGGTTCGCGCGAGACCCTCCCCATTGACGCCGCTATTGCGCGCATTCTCGGCTGAAGGCGGAGAATCGGCGGCGCGATGAGCATTCGCAAGACTACGGCGCAGGGGACGGCCACTCAGGCCGGCGACGCACCGGGCGCGGGGGCAAAGGCCGGCGCCGAGCCGGTCGGCACGCGCCCCTTCAGCGCGTTCGAATGGATGCTGTCGCTGCGCTATCTGCGGGCGCGGCGCAAGGAAGGCTTCATCTCGGTCATCGCCGGGTTCTCCTTCCTCGGCATCATGCTCGGCGTGGCGACGCTGATCATCGTCATGGCGGTGATGAACGGCTTCCGGACCGAGCTCCTGTCCAAGATCCTCGGCCTCAACGGCCATCTGCTGGTCCAGCCCATCGACAGCCCGCTGACCGATTACGACGCCGTCGCCAAGCGCATCAGGGGCGTGCCGGGCATCAAGCTCGCGGTTCCGCTGATCGAGGGGCAGGCACTGGCCTCGTCCGCCTACAACGCCGGCGGCGTGCTGGTGCGTGGCCTGTCCGAGGCCGATCTGCGCGCGCTGCCCTCGATCGGCGCCAATATCCGCCAGGGCACGCTGGAGGGTTTCGACGACGGCGAGGGGGTCGCCATCGGCAAGCGCCTCGCCGACCAGCTCTCCATCCGCGCCGGCGACAACCTCACCCTGGTCGCGCCACGCGGGGCGGTAACGCCCATGGGCACGACCCCGCGCATCAAGGTCTACAAGGTCGCGGCGGTGTTCGAGATCGGCATGTCGGAATATGACAGCGCCTTCGTCTTCATGCCGCTGCCCGAGGCGCAGGCCTATTTCAACAAGGATGGCGACGTCACCGCCATCGAGGTCTACACCGACGACGCCGACCGCATGGACCATTACCGCCAGGCGGTGACGGCGGCCGCCGGCCGGCCGATCTATGTGGTCGACTGGCGCCAGCGCAACGCCACCTTCTTCAATGCGCTGCAGGTCGAGCGCAACGTGATGTTCCTCATCCTGACCCTCATCGTGGTGGTGGCGGCGTTCAACATCGTCTCCGGTCTCAACATGCTGGTGAAGGACAAGGGGCGCGACATCGGCATATTGCGCACCATGGGCGCGACGCGCGGATCGATCATGCGCATCTTCCTGGTCACCGGCGCCGCCATCGGCGTCGTCGGCACGCTCGCCGGCTTCCTGCTCGGTCTCGTGGTCTGCCTCAATGTCGAGGAGATCCGCCGCTTCATCTCGTGGCTGACCTCGACCGAGCTGTTCTCGCCGGAACTCTACTACCTCTCGCGCCTCCCGGCCGAGATGAATGCCGGGGAAACGCTCTCGGTGGTCATCATGGCGCTGGTCCTCTCCTTCCTGGCGCCGCTCTACCCCTCCTGGCGCGCCGCGCGGCTCGATCCGGTCGAGGCCCTGCGCTATGAGTGACACGTCGACACCGCCATCGCCCGGCGTCGCGCTCCGTCTCGACAAGATCGAGCGGCGCTATGCGCAGGGAACCGGCACGCTGGAGATCCTCCGCGGCGCCGACTTCAGCGTCTGGGAGGGGCAGTCGGTCGCGCTGGTCGCGCCCTCCGGCACCGGCAAGTCGACGCTGCTTCACATCGCCGGCCTGCTGGAGCATCAGGACGCCGGCGAGGTGTGGATCGGCGGCGTGCCGACCGCCGGCCGGTCCGATGCCGAGCGCACCCGGATCCGCCGGCTCGACCTGGGCTTCGTCTACCAGTTCCACCACCTGCTGCCGGAATTCTCGGCGGTGGAGAACGTGATGCTGCCGCAGATGATCCGTGGCCTGTCGCGGCGCGAGGCGACCGCTCGCGCGAAGGAATTGCTCGGCTATCTCGGGCTCGGCAAGCGGCTCGACCATCGCCCGGGCGAACTCTCGGGGGGCGAGCAGCAGCGTGTCGCCATCGCCCGCGCGGTCGCCAACGCGCCGCGCCTCCTGCTGGCGGACGAGCCCACCGGCAATCTCGACCCGAAGACCTCGGCGCATGTGTTTCACGCCCTCTCCCAGCTCGTCGAGGCGACCGGCCTCGCCACCATCATCGCGACCCACAACATGGAACTCGCCGCGCAGATGCACCGTCGGGTGACCCTGCGCGAAGGATTGGTCGACGAACTCGCCTAGCCGGCGAGACATCAATTCACTATTGGCTAACCATTCATTGGAACGTATCAGGAACGCGCTTGACGTCAACGACTTTCGAGCATTACGTTCTAGTTATGTTCACATTTGTTCGAAGGAGGTTCCGGTGGTGGTAGTTTTGATCCGCGAAGTGGCCGCGCTGTCCTCGATCGTCGTCTTCCTCGCGGCCATCGGCCTCTGGGCCAGCGTGGCGGCCGGGGCGTGAGTGAGGAAGTCGGGGAAACCCGGCCCGAAGGTTGGCGCCGCCGCCGCCGGCGCGACACAATGGAGGACGAGTCGGAGGGCAGGACATGGCGCAGGCAATGGCGGGCGGAAGCAAGGGGGGGCAGGGCGGCCCCGGCTTCGTGCATCTGCGCGCCCACTCCTCCTATTCGCTGCTCGAAGGCGCCCTCACCATCGCCAAGCTGGCGGAACTCGCCAAGAAGGATCGCCAGCCGGCCATCGCGCTGACCGACACCGGCAATCTGTTCGGCGCGCTGGAATTCTCCGAGAAGATGGCGGGGGCGGGGGTTCAGCCGCTGCTCGGCTGTTCTCTGGCCGTCGATTTCGGCGACCAGGCGCCCTCACGTGCGCCGGGTGTGCAGCAGGCGCGGCCGCGTCTGGCGCTGATTGCGGCCACCGAGGTGGGGTGGCGCAACCTGATGGCGCTGGTCTCGCTCAGCCACATGGAAACCGCCTCCGATACGGCGCCGCATGTGAAGCGGCACTGGCTCGAGAGTCATGCCGATGGTCTCCTGTGTCTGACGGGGGGCTCCGGCGGACCGATCGACCGGCCGATCATCGAGGGCAACACCGAGCTGGCGGGCGAGAGGCTGGCCGTTCTGGCTGCGCTGTTCGGCGATCGCCTCTATGTCGAACTCCAGCGCCACGGCATGGATGACGAGCGCGAGGCCGAGCCGGAACTGCTCGACCTCGCTTATGTGCGCGGTCTGCCGCTGGTGGCGACGAACGAGCCCTTCTTCGCGGCCACCGAGGACTTCGAGGCGCATGACGCGCTGATCTGCATTGCCGAGGGCCGGCTGGTGGCGGAGGACGAGCGCCGCCGCCTCACGCCGGAACATCGCTTCAAGACGCGCGCGGAAATGGCGACCCTGTTCGCCGATCTGCCCGAGGCCATCGCCAACACGGTGGAGATCGCCCGGCGGTGCCGCTACCGTCCGCGCACCGTCAAGCCGATCCTGCCGCGCTTCACCGTCGACCGGGACGAGGCCGAGGAACTGCGGCTGCAGGCCGAGGAGGGGCTGCGGGCGCGGCTCGCGGTTCACGGGCCCGCGCCCGGGCTGGCCGTGAACGACTATGAGGAGCGCCTCGCCTTCGAGCTGGGCATCATCGAGAAGATGAAGTTTCCCGGCTACTTCCTCATCGTCTCGGACTTCATCAAATGGGCGAAGCAGCACGGCATCCCGGTCGGGCCCGGGCGCGGTTCGGGCGCGGGCTCGCTGGTCGCCTACTCGCTGACCATCACCGACCTCGATCCGCTGCGGTTCGGCCTGCTGTTCGAGCGCTTCCTGAATCCCGAGCGCGTCTCGATGCCGGATTTCGACATCGACTTCTGCCAGGAGCGGCGGGACGAGGTCATCCGCTACGTGCAGGAGCGCTACGGCCGCAACCAGGTCGCCCAGATCATCACCTTCGGCACGCTGCAGGCCCGTGGCGTGCTGCGCGACGTCGGGCGCGTGCTGGAAATGCCCTACGGCCAGGTCGACCGGCTCTGCAAGCTAGTGCCCCAGAATCCGGCGGCTCCCGTCACGCTGGGCCGGGCGATCGAGGACGAGCCGCGCCTGCAGGCGGAGCGCGACGCGGCGCCGGTCGTCAAGCGCGCCTTCGATATCGCCGTGCGGCTCGAGGGGCTCAACCGCCATGCCTCGACGCATGCGGCGGGTATCGTCATCGGCGATCGCCCGCTGGCCCAGCTCGTGCCGCTCTACCGCGACCCGCGCTCCGACATGCCGGTCACCCAGTACAACATGAAGTGGGTGGAGCAGGCCGGGCTGGTGAAGTTCGACTTCCTCGGCCTCAAGACGTTGACCGTGTTGCAGACCGCGGTCCGTCTCGTCGCGGAGCGCGGGATCGAGCTCAACCTGTCGACCATCCCGCTGGATGACCGCAAGACCTACGACATGCTGACCCGCGGCGAGACGGTCGGGGTGTTCCAGGTGGAAAGCGCCGGGATGCGCCGCGCCCTGGTCGACATGAAGCCCGACCGGCTGGAGGACATCATCGCGCTGGTGGCGCTGTATCGTCCCGGTCCGATGGCGAACATTCCGGTCTATTGCGCGGTCAAGAACGGGCAGGAAAAGGCCGAATACGCGCATCCCAAGCTCGAGGCGAGCCTGAAGGAGACCTACGGCGTCATCATCTATCAGGAACAGGTGATGCAGATCGCCCAGACGCTGTCCGGTTACTCGCTGGGCGAGGCGGATCTTCTGCGGCGCGCCATGGGCAAGAAGATCCGCGCGGAGATGGACCAGCAGCGCGAACGCTTCGTGTCGGGGGCGACCGAGCGCGGCGTCGAGAAGGCGCAGGCCTCCGCCATCTTCGATCTTCTGGCGAAGTTCGCCGACTACGGCTTCAACAAGAGCCACGCCGCGGCCTATGCCCTCGTCGCCTACCAGACCGCCTACATGAAGGCGAATTACCCGGTCGAGTTCCTGGCGGCGTCGATGACGCTCGACATGTCGAACACCGACAAGCTGGCGGAGTTCCGGCAGGAGGCGCAGCGCCTCTCGATCGAGGTCGTGCCGCCCTCGGTCAACCAGTGCGGACGCGAGTTCGCCGTGAGGGACGGCAAGGTTCTCTACGCGCTCGCGGCGATCAAGGGCGTCGGCGCGCAGGCGGTCGACGCGATCGTGGCCGCGCGCGGCGCCCGGCCATTCGCGGATCTCGCCGACTTCGCCTCCCGCATCGACGCCAAGGCACTGAACAAGCGCACGCTGGAGAGCCTGGTGAATGCCGGCGCCTTCGACTGCCTCGAGCCCAATCGCGCGCGCGCGGCGGCGGCGGTCGAGCGCATCCTCGGCCACGCCGCGCTGGTGGGGGCGGAGGTGGCGACCGGCCAGGGCAACATGTTCGACAACGGGCCGACCCCGCTGAGCCTGCGCATGCCGGAGGCCGAGCCCTGGCTGCCGATGGACAGGCTCCAGCGGGAATACGCCGCCATCGGCTTCTTCCTCACCGGCCATCCGCTCGACGATTACGGCAAGGCGCTGGAGAAGCTACGCGTGCAGCGCTGGGCGGATTTCGACCGCGCCGTGCGCGCGGGTGCCTCGGTCGGTCGGCTCGCGGCGACCGTCCTGAGCCGGCAGGAGCGGCGAACCAAGACCGGCACCAAGATGGGCATCGTGGCGTTGTCGGACCCCTCCGGCCAGTTCGAGGCGGTGATCTTCTCGGAGGGTCTGGGCCAGTATCGCGAGTTGCTCGAGCCGGGACGGGCGCTGCTGCTGTATGTGTCGGCGGAACTCCAGGGCGAGGACGTACGCGCGCGCATCCAGACGGTCGAGCCGCTCGACGCCGCCGCTTCCAAGATGCAGCGGGCGCTGCGCATTTTCCTGCGCTCGCAGGCGCCGCTCGACAGCGTGGCGAAGCGCCTCGGCGGGCCGGTGGCGGGCGGCGAGGGGCGTGGCGAGGGCGAGGTCTCCTTCATCCTGATGCTGGGCGACGACAGCGCGACCGAGGTGGAGGTCAAGCTGCCCGGCCGATTCAGCCTGTCGCCTCAGCTCGCCGGCGCGATCAAGGCGGTTCCGGGCGTCGTCGAAGTCGAGGTGCATTGACGGCGGCGCGGACGGCGCGGCAAGGGCGCTCGCGCGCTGTAGGCCGCTGGGACGGTTGGTGGGACCCCTGACGTTGCGCCGGCCTGTTCCGGAAGATCGTTGGCGCCGTCGTGACGATTCGGTAGCTGTGCTTACGATCCGGCCGGCGTGTTCGGGAGGTGTCGGAGGTTCGTGCCCGAGATGACGACGACCGATCGGCCGAGCGTCCCGCGCGTGCCGCTGGCTCAGGCGAGCGAAGCAAGGCGCCGTCGATGACGTGGCATGTCTTTCTGTGTGATCGCGAGTTCGGAGGCGCCGCTGCGACGAGTCGGTACCCGTGCCACGATCGGGCCGGCGTGATCGGGAAGGTTCGGAGGTTTGCGCCCGAGATGACGCCGACCGATGGGCCGGGCGTTCCGCGCGTGCCGATGGCTCAGGCGAAGCAGGGCGCCGTCGATCGCATGGTATGGCTGTCTGCGGGATCGCGGGTTCGGAGGCGCCGTCGCGACGATTAAGTAGCTGTGCCACGATCCGGCCGGCGTGATCGGGAGGCGTCGGAGGTTGCGGCCCGAGATGACGACGATTGATGGGCCGGCCGTCCCGCGCGTGCCGCTGGCTCAGGCGAGCGAAGCAAGGCGCCGTCAATGGCGTGGCACGGCCAGCTGCGTGATCGCGAGTTCGGAGGCGCCGCTGCGACGAGTCGGTACCCGTGCCACGATCCGGCCGGCGTGTTCGGGAGGTGTTGGAGGTTGACGCTTCATCGGTGGAGCGGCGCTTCATCAACGGAGTGCGGCAGCTTGCTCCGGGTCGCTCGGATGGCAGGGGAGGCCGGTCCTGCGGATACCGACACGGGTCCGTCTTCGCTGCTGGTGAGTGCCGATCACGGGGTCGTGGTGCACGGGACGAGCAGTGGGGGCCTGCTGCGGAGCGTTCGACGTTCCGGCGTAGTGGGCCGGGCATGGGCCGTAGCGTGGCGATCCGCTTCGGGGCGTTGTAGGTTCTGACGGCTGGCTCGGCATGAGGAGCACCACGGTAGTCCGCTTCGGCGCGTTGGACGATCCAGCGCCGTGCCACGGGAGGCGTGTAACGCATGACGGCAAGGTGAGCCCGGTCCGCCCATTCCGGCCCCGGGCGAGCGGCGCGTGAGGGCAGGGTGTCGTGCCGCACGCGCCCGGCGCGGCGTCGATGGCGGGTTCTGCCGGCGCTCCCGCCCGCAGGCGGGCAAGGGATCGGTTGCTCTTGTAGCGAGCCGCCACTATGCCCGCCGAGGCTGGCCGCGGGCATCGTCCTGTCTACATCTTGCGCCATTCCGCCGGCTCGCCTATAAGCCGCGCCATCCCGCACGCGGACTGCGGCCGGGTGTCCCGTCTTCCCGTTCCTCGCGAACGGCCGAAGACGCCGGGCACCATATCGGCCGTTCCGGTGCCGGCACCGAAATCCCTCGGTCCGGCTCTCGTCCGCGGAGGCTAACCGGAAGAGAGACGACATGGCACTTCCCGATTTCTCCATGCGCCAGCTGCTCGAGGCCGGCGTCCACTTCGGCCACCAGTCGCACCGCTGGAACCCGAAGATGGCGCCCTACATCTTCGGCACCCGCAACAACATCCACATTCTCGATCTGGCCCAGACCGTGCCGGCGCTCCACCGCGCCCTGCAGCAGGTCTCGGACACCGTGGCCCGCGGCGGCCGCGTGCTGTTCGTCGGCACCAAGCGGCAGGCGGCCGATTCGATCGCCGACGCGGCCAAGCGCAGCGCCCAGTATTATGTGAACTCCCGCTGGCTCGGCGGCATGCTCACCAACTGGAAGACCATCTCGCACTCGATCGCCCGCCTGAAGAAGCTCGAGGAGCTGCTCGGCGCCGGCGAGGGCGTCGGCTACACCAAGAAGGAGCGCCTGACGCTCCAGCGCGAGAAGGAGAAGCTCGATCGCGCGCTCGGCGGCATCCGCGACATGGGCGGCATTCCCGACCTTCTCTTCGTGATCGACACCAACAAGGAAGACCTCGCCGTCGCCGAGGCGCGCCGCCTCGGCATCCCGGTCGCGGCCATCCTCGACACCAATTGCGATCCGGACGGCATCGCCTTCCCGGTTCCGGGCAATGACGACGCCGGCCGCGCCATCAGCCTCTATTGCGATCTCGTCGCCCGCGCCGCGATCGACGGCATCGGCCGCGCCCAAGGCGACTTCGGCGTCGATATCGGCGCCTCCGAGGCGCCCCTCGTCGAGGACCTGCCGCCCGAGACGCTGTGGGTCAGCTTCGAGCCGCTGTCCGGCCCGCGCGGCCCGGCCGACGATCTCAAGAAGCTGACCGGCGTCTCGCCGGCGATCGAGAAGAAGCTGACCGATCTCGGCATCTTCCACTACTGGCAGATTGCCGGCCTGGCGCCCGAAGATGCGCACCGCATCGGCGAGGAAGTCGGCCTGCCGGGCCGTGTCGACGGCTGGGTGGCCCAGGCCAAGGGACTGACCGCCGAGGTGGAGTGATCTCTGCCGAAGGCGAACCGGCGGCCGGGCCGCCGGAAATCGTTACATGCGGCCGGCCCGGAACCCTCCGGCCGGCCGCAGCGTCGAATGACACCTGATATTTTCGTGCGAGGAACAGACATGGCCAACATCACCGCGGGCATGGTGAAGGAGCTGCGCGACAAGACGGGCGCCGGCATGATGGACTGCAAGGCCGCACTCGGCGAGGTCGGGGGCGACATCGAGGCTGCCATCGACTGGCTGCGCAAGAAGGGTCTCGCCAAGGCCGCCAAGAAGGCCGGCCGGGTCGCGGCCGAGGGCCTCATCGGCGTCGCCACGGCCGGCACCAAGGGCGTGGTGGTCGAGGTGAACTCCGAGACCGACTTCGTCGCGCGCAACGAGCAGTTCCAGGCGCTGGTGCGCGGCATCGCGCAGGTCGCATTGGCGAGCGGCGACGATGTCGAGGTGATCAAGGCGGCGGCGTTCCCGGCGGGCGGCACCGTGGCCGAGGTGATCTCCACCACCATCGCCACCATCGGCGAGAACATGAACCTGCGCCGCGCCAAGCGCCTCGAAGTGGGCTCGGGCGTGATCGGGAGCTACGTGCACTCCTCCGCGGGCGAAGGCCTCGGCAAGATCGGCGTGCTCGTCGCGCTCGAATCGACCGGCAAGGCGGATGAGCTCACCGCGCTCGGCCGCGCCATCGCGATGCACATCGCCGCCACCAACCCGCAGGCGCTCGACGCCGCCGGCATCGAGCCGGACGTGGTCGCGCGCGAGCGTGCGGTGCTCGCCGACAAGGCCAAGGCCTCCGGCAAGCCCGACAACGTCGTCGAGAAGATCGTCGAGAGCGGCCTGAAGACCTTCTACAAGGAAGTCACGCTGCTCGAGCAGCCCTATGTGCACGAGCCCTCCAAGACCGTCGCCCAGGCGATCAAGGAGAGCGAAGGCAAGGTCGGCGCGCCGGTCAAGCTCACCGCCTTCGTCCGCTTCGCGCTCGGCGAGGGCGTGGAGAAGGAAGAGAGCGATTTCGCGGCCGAAGTCGCCAAGGCGGCCGGCTCCGCGGCCTGATCGCCGCGAACGAGGTGGAAAAGCACGCCGCGCCCCCTTTCGGGCGGCCCGGCGTGCTTTATTGTGCGCGCGCCCGGATGCCGGGCCGCCAACGACGAAGGGGGTAGCGTGAGCGAAGCGTCTGACGGTGGGGCGATCTACAAGCGCGTGCTGGTGAAGGTTTCGGGCGAGGCCCTGATGGGACCCGAATCCTTCGGCCTTCACGGACCCACCATCGCGCGGATCGCCCGCGATCTCGTCGATGCGCGCCGCACGGGCGCCGAGGTTGCGGTTGTCGTCGGCGGCGGCAACATCCTGCGCGGCGCCAGCGTCGCGGGCGAGGGGCTCGACCGGGCGACCGCCGACAATATGGGCATGCTCGCCACCGTCATGAACGCGCTGGCGCTGGAAAAGGCGGTGGAAGCCGCCGGCAGCCCGGCCCGTACGCTCTCCGCCATCCCGATGCCGACCATCTGCGAACCCTATGCCCGCCAGCCGGCGGCGCGGCACCTGACGCGCGGGCGTGTCGTGCTGCTCGCCGGCGGCACGGGAAACCCCTATTTCACCACCGACACCGGCGCCGTGCTGCGCGCCGCCGAGCTGAAATGCAGCGCGGTGATGAAGGCGACCAATGTGGACGGCGTCTATACCGCCGACCCGAAGGTCGATCCGGGCGCGACGCGCTACGATCGCCTGACCCATGACGAGGCGCTGCAGCGCGATCTCAAGGTCATGGATGCCGCCGCCTTCGCGCTTGCCC
Organism: Ancylobacter terrae; assembly: GCF_045108345.1. Classification (NCBI taxonomy): domain Bacteria; kingdom Pseudomonadati; phylum Pseudomonadota; class Alphaproteobacteria; order Hyphomicrobiales; family Xanthobacteraceae; genus Ancylobacter; species Ancylobacter terrae. The sequence continues at coordinate 1,831,780 of NZ_JBJGXH010000001.1, read as the reverse complement.
GTGAGGCGCGCTTGCCGATAATCGTCTTTTCCATCCGGGAGCCCGGAGCCATCGCCGCCGCCATCCGCGGGGAGGGGCGTGCGACGACGGTCGCTCCTTGAGATCGCCCGGCTCCACCGGCGGGGCGGCTGGGCCGCATCGCCGAGGGGACCAGACCAACGAATGAAACGGGGTCCGACATGACGACCGGTCCAATCGATGTCGCTGACATCAAGCGCCGCATGCAGAGCACGATCGGCGGCCTCAAGCACGAACTCGGCGGGCTGCGCACGGGGCGTGCCTCGGCCAGCCTGCTGGAGCCCATCAACGTGGATGCCTATGGCGCCCACACGCCGCTCAACCAGGTCGCCTCGATCAACGTGCCGGAGCCGCGCATGTTCTCGGTGCAGGTGTGGGACCGCGGGCTGGTGAGCGCCGTCGAAAAGGCGATCCGCGATTCCAACCTCGGCCTCAACCCGCAGACCGAGGGACAGGTGCTGCGCATCCGCATCCCCGAGCTGACGCAGGAGCGCCGGCAGGAACTGGTGAAGGTCGCGCACAAATACGCCGAGGCGGCGCGCGTCGCGGTTCGCCACGTGCGGCGCGACGGCCTCGATGCCCTGAAGAAGGCGGAGAAGGACGGGGAGGCGAGCTCCGACGATCTGGACCGTCTCGCCGACCAGGTACAGAAGGCCACGGACCAGTCGATCGCCGAGATCGACCAGGTGCTGGCGACGAAGGAAAAAGAAATTCTGGCCGTCTGATGGGCAGCGGGCAGAGCTGATCGGGAGGGCGGGCGTCTGGCCCGCCATGGGCATGGCCAACCGCGAGACGCTACAGGGAGCCATCGAGCCGGTGCGCGCCGACATTGCTCCCCTGGACGTGGCCGCCCTGCCGGCCCCGCCGCGCCATGTGGCGATCATCATGGACGGCAATGGCCGCTGGGCGAAGGCCCGCGGCTTGCCGCGCTTCGAGGGGCATCGCCGCGGCGTCGAGGCGGTGCGCCGCACCGTGCAGGCCGCCGGCGACCTCGGCATCGAGGCACTGACCATCTACAGCTTCTCCAGCGAGAACTGGTCCCGCCCGGCGCGCGAGATCGCCGACCTGATGGGCCTGCTCAAGCGCTTCATCCGCAACGACCTCGCCACGCTGCACGAGCGCAACGTACAGATCCGCATCATCGGCGAGCGGCCCGAGCACGATCCGGAAGTGGCGGCGCTGCTCGAGGAAGCGCAGCAGCGCACGCGCGGCAACACCGGCCTCAAGCTCGCCGTGGCGTTCAACTACGGCGCGCGCAACGAGATCGCCCGCGCGGCGCAGAAGCTCGCGCGCGAGGTCGCGGCCGGCCGGCTGGCGCCCGCGGACATCACGCCCGAGCGGCTCGAGGGCGCGCTGGATACCGCCGGCCTGCCCCCGCTCGACCTCGTCATCCGCACCAGCGGCGAGCAGCGGCTCTCCAATTTCCTGCTGTGGCAGGCGGCCTATGCCGAGCTCGTCTTCCTGCCGATCCTGTGGCCCGACTTCGACCGGGCCGCGCTGGAGCAGGCGCTGGCCGAGTTCGGCCGGCGCGAGCGGCGCTTCGGTGGCGTGCAGGCAGCGGAGCGGTGACACCTTGACCCTCGGGGCGGACTTCCTGCCGCGCCTGCTGTCGGCGCTGGTGCTGATTCCGCTGGCGCTGGGCGTGCTCTGGTTCGGCGGCTGGCCCTTCGCCGTGTTCTGGGCGGTCGCCGCCATCCTCGTCCTGTGGGAATGGACGGCGATGAGCGCGGTCGCGCCGCGCCTGCCGGTCCTCGCGATCGGGGGCGCCGCTCTGCTGACGGTCGCGACGGCGCTCGGGCTCGGCGCGGTGCCGATGGCGTTTGCGGCCGCGGCCCTCGGCCTGGCGGCGACCGGCCTCGCGGCGCAGCAGGGGCGAGGCTGGGCCGCGGGCGGCTTCCTCTATGCGGCGGCGGCACTTGCCGCCCCGGTGATGCTGCGGCTCGCCGACGGTCTCGGCCTCGTCGCCGTGCTCTGGCTGTTCGCGCTGGTCTGGACCACCGACATCGCCGCCTATTTCTCCGGCCGCCTGATCGGGGGGCCGCGCCTGTGGGTGCGCATCAGCCCCAAGAAGACCTGGTCGGGCGCCATCGGCGGCACCGTGCTTGGAACGCTCGCCGCGCTTCTGCTATTGAGGGCAGCCGGCATCGCCCCGTCTCTCCCGCTCGCCGCGGTCAGCCTGGGCGCGAGCCTTCTCAGCCAGGCCGGCGACCTGTTCGAATCGGCCATGAAGCGCCGCTTCGGGGTGAAGGATTCGAGCGGCCTCATTCCCGGCCATGGAGGATTGATGGATCGGCTCGACGGCTTCATCGTCGCCGCGGCTTTCGCGCTGGCGGTCGGCATGGCGCGCGACCCTTCCGCGCCCGCCCAGGGGGTTCTGCTGTGGTGAACGCCGCCGGGGCATCCGCTCCCGTTCGCCTCTCACTGCTCGGCGCCACCGGCTCGATCGGCTCGAGCACCGTCGACCTCCTGCGCCGTGCCGGCCCCGGGCGCTTCACCGTCGAATCGCTGGCGGCCGGGCGCGATGTTCCGGCGCTGGCGGCGCTCGCGCGCGAGTTCGGCGCCCGTTTCGCCGCGATCGCCGATCCGGCGGCGGGGCCGGAACTGCGCGCCGCGCTCGCCGGCACCGGCATCGCCAGCGGCGCCGGGCCCTCGGCGGTGATCGAGGCGGCGCAACGCGACTGCGACATGCTCATCGGCGCCATCACCGGTGTCGCCGGCCTCGCCCCGACGCTCGCCGCGCTGGGTCGCTGCCGGCGTCTCGCGCTCGCCAACAAGGAATGCATGGTCGCCGCGGGCGCGCATTTCATGGCGGAGGCCGCCCGGCACGGCACGGAACTGCTGCCGGTCGATTCCGAGCACAACGCCGTCTTCCAGGCGCTGCAGGCGGGTCCGTCCCGCGGGGTGTCCCGCGTCACGCTCACCGCCTCGGGCGGCCCGTTCCGAACCGCCTCGCGCGAGGCCATCGCCCGGGCGACGCCTGCCGAGGCGCTGCGCCATCCCAACTGGTCGATGGGCGCCAAGGTGACCATCGATTCCGCGACCCTCATGAACAAGGGTCTCGAACTGATCGAGGCGCATCACCTGTTCGCGCTGCCGCCCGAGGTGCTGGACGTCGTCATCCACCCGCAGTCGCTGGTGCACGGCCTCGTCTCCTTCACCGATGGATCGGTGGTCGCCGGCCTGTTCAGCCCCGACATGCGGGTGCCGATCGCCCATTGCCTCGCCTGGCCGGAGCGCATGGCGACCCCGGTCGCCCCGCTCGATCTCGCCGCGATCGGCAGCCTCACCTTCGAGCGCCCGGACGAGGAGCGCTTCCCCGCGCTCGCCCTCGCCAAGGCGGCGCTGCGAGCGGGCGGCGCCGCCCCGACCGTGCTGAACGCGGCGAACGAGGTGGCGGTGGAAGCGTTCATCGCCGGCTGGATCGGCCTGCCCGGAATCCCGGCGCTGGTCGAGGCGGCGCTGTCGGGCCCGGCCGCGGGGCGGGCAAGTCCGAATTCGGTTGAGGAAGCGCTCGCACTCGATTCGGATATTAGGCAAATTGTCCGAAATCTCTTGCCCAAGTTTGCCGCAAAGGCATCCTAGAGAGGGCAGGAATGGCGGGCGCCGGACCTGCGGCCGGCGGCGTGCCGGCGGGGCTGGCCCCCGGATACGATCACGGCAGGGAAGGGCGCTGGCAGATGGACTTCATGACCTCGATCGGCGGGGGCGTCGGCTGGCTGCTCGGCTACGTCATCCCCTTCCTGTTCGTGCTGACGATCGTGGTCTTCTTCCATGAACTCGGGCATTTCTGGGTGGCCCGGCGTGCCGGCGTGCGGGTGGTCGCGTTCTCGCTCGGCTTCGGCCCGGAGATCGCCGGCTTCAACGACCGCCACGGCACGCGCTGGAAGCTCTCCGCCATTCCGCTCGGCGGCTATGTGAAATTCTACGGCGACGAGAGCGCCGCGAGCACGCCCGATCGCGCCAGCCTCGCGCGGATGAGCGCGCAGGAGGCCTCGGAGAGCTTCTACGGCAAGTCGGTCGCCGCGCGCGCGGCCATCGTGGCGGCGGGGCCGATCGCCAACTTCCTGCTCGCCATCGTCATCTTCGCCGGCCTGTTCATGACGCTGGGGCGCCCGATCCTCATGCCGGTCGCCGATTCGGTGCAGGCCGAATCCGCCGCCGCGCGCGCCGGCATCAAGGCGGGCGACCGCATCGTGTCGATCGACGGCACGCCGATCGAGTCCTTCTCCGACATGCAGCGCATCGTCAGCGCCAGCGCGGGCCAGGAGCTCTCGATCACGCTCGACCGCGGCGGCGAGCCGGTGACGGTGGCCGCCACGCCGGACCAGCGCGAGGTCCGCGACAGCTTCGGCAACGTCCACCGCATCGGCGTGCTCGGCATCACCCGCTCGGACGATCCGGCCACCGTGCGCACCCAGCGCTACGGACCGGTCGACGCCGTCGCGATGGGCACCCGCGAGGTCTGGTTCGTGGTGACGCGGACCTTCGACTATATCGGCGGCATCTTCAGCGGCCGCGAATCGGCCGACCAGCTCGGCGGCCCCATCCGCATCGCGCAGGTCTCCGGCCAGGTGGCCACGTTCGGTCTCGGCGCGCTGCTGCAGCTGACCGCGGTCCTGTCGGTATCCATCGGCCTCCTCAACCTTTTCCCGGTGCCGCTGCTCGATGGTGGCCACCTGCTGTTCTACGCCGTGGAGGCGCTGCGCGGGCGTCCGCTCAGCGACCGCGCCCAGGAGGTCGGCTTCCGCATCGGGCTTGCGCTCGTGCTGATGCTGATGCTGTTCGCGACGTGGAACGATATTCTCAATATATCAAAATCTTGACATCATTTGCGCGGGCGTTGCGCGAGGGCAACGCCGGGCGGAAAACGGGGATGTATCCGGGGCGCGCGGTTTGCACGCCCCGGAAAACTTTGTACAAGCGACGGACAGGTTGAGAGTCTGTGCCTTGTGGCGCGTGTTGTTGCGTTCGCGGGTGTCGGAACAAAAGTAAGGTAGCGCGCCACATGGCTGCTCGTATCCGGTTCGTGAGTAAGATGGCTTCGGTCGTGGGGATCTGTGTCGCCACGGCCCTGGTGGGGGTCGCCGGATCGGTCGTTCTGCCAGTTGCCGCCCACGCGCAGACGGCGAGTTCCATTGTCGTCGAGGGTAATCGCCGGGTCGATTCCGAGACCATCCGGTCCTATTTCGCCGTTCCGCCGGGCCAGCGCGTCGACGCCGCCAAGATCGACGAGGCGCTCAAAGCGCTGTACGCCACCGGCCTGTTCGCCGACGTCCGGGTGAACACCAGCGGCGGGCGCATCGTGGTGAGCGTCGTCGAGAACGAGGTCATCAACCGCGTCGCGTTCGAGGGCAACAAGAAGCTCAAGGACGACGTGCTCGCCAACGAAGTGCAGTCGAAGGCCCGTGGCGCCTTCTCCAAGGCCACCGTCCAGGCCGATACCCAGCGCATCATCGATCTCTATCGTCGCTCCGGCCGTTACGACGTGCGCGTCGAGCCGAAGACCATCGATCGCGGGCAGGGGCGCGTCGATCTCGTCTTCGAGATCAACGAGGGCGACAAGCTCGGCGTCAGCAAGATCGTCTTCGTCGGCAACAAGGCGTTCTCGTCGTGGAAGCTCTCGGAAGAGATCACCACGACCGAGACCAACTGGCTGTCCTTCCTGAAGAACACCGACATCTACGACGTCGATCGCATCAATTCCGACCAGGAGCTGCTGCGCCGCTTCTATCTGAAGAACGGCTACGCCGACTTCCGCATTCTGTCGGTCTCGGCCGATCTCGACCGCGCCACCGGCGGCTTCGTGCTCACCTTCAACATGGAGGAAGGGCCGCAGTACAAGTTCGGGTCGGTCGACGTCGTCTCCAACATTCGCGACGTCGACGTCGCCCGCATCCGCAGCGCGCTGCGCGTCGCGCCGGGGCAGGTCTACAACGCCGAGGCGGTGGAGAAGTCGGTCGAGAACGCGACCATCGAGATCTCCAAGAGCGGCTACGCCTTCGCTCAGGTCCGCCCGCGCGGCGACCGCAACTTCGAGACGCGCACCATCTCGGTGGTGTTCGCGGTCGAGGAGGGCCCGCGCGTCTATATCGAGCGCATCGACATCCGCGGCAACACCCGCACCCGCGACTGGGTCATCCGCCGCGAGTTCGATCTCGGCGAGGGTGATGCCTATAACCGCGTGCTGGTCGACCGCGCCGAGCGCCGCCTGCGCAACCTCGGCTACTTCAAGACCGTGAAGATCACCAACGAGCCCGGCTCCGCCCCCGACCGCGTCATCCTGCTGGTGAACGTCGAGGATCAGCCGACGGGTGACTTCTCGATCTCGGGCGGCTACTCGACCCAGGACGGCTTCATCGGCGAAGTCTCGGTGTCCGAGAAGAACTTCCTCGGCCGCGGCCAGTATGTGCGCCTCGGCGGCACCATCGGCCAGAACGTGCAGGGCGTCGATTTCAGCTTCACCGAGCCCTATTTCCTGGACTATCGCGTCGCCGCCGGCTTCGACCTGTTCTACAAGGCGACCAGCGAGACCGATTACAGCCCCTACGACACCAACACCGCCGGTGGCACGCTGCGCCTCGGCCTGCCGCTGACGGACGAGCTGACGCTGGGTCTGCGCTACAGCCTGTTCCAGAAGGAAATCAATGTTAACGACGCGGTCATCGAGAACGTGTCGTGGGCGCTGCGCGAAGTCAGCGGCGACCCCGCTCTGACCTCGCTGATCGGCTATACGCTGTCCTACAACATGCTCGACAACAACCTCGAGCCCACCAATGGCTACCTGCTCGAACTCAAGCAGGATCTGGCGGGCCTCGGCGGCGATGTGAGCTACTTCCGCACCACGGGTGACGCGCGCTGGTACTATCCCCTCGTCGGCGACTTCGTGCTGATGCTGCGCGGCCAGGCCGGCTACGTCACCTCCTGGGGCGGCGAGGACCTGCGTATCCTCGACAACTTCTTCAAGGGTCCCGATCTCGTCCGCGGCTTCGAATCGAACGGCATCGGCCCGCGCGACCTGGCCTCGGGCGTCTATGGCGACACCGACGCTCTGGGCGGCTCGATCTACTGGGGCACGACGGCGGAACTGCAGTTCCCGCTCTCCTTCCTGCCCAAGGATTTCGGCCTGAAGGCGGCCCTGTTCGCCGACGCCGGTTCGCTCTGGCAGTATGACGGCCCGGTGAACTTTGCCGGTGTCGGCGGCGACGAGCTGACGGATTGCAGCCTGTATCCCGACTCGAAGGACAAGGGCTGGAACGCGGTCTGCGTGGCCGACAGCGACTCGGTTCGCTCCTCGGTCGGCGCCAGCCTGATCTGGAAGTCGCCCTTCGGTCCGCTGCGCTTCGATTACGCCTGGGTGCTCTCGAAGGAGGCCTACGACCAGACCCAGGCCTTCCGCTTCAGCGGCGGCACGAAGTTCTGATCGCCGGATTTGCGTGTGATGGAATGCGGCGGTTCGGGTTCCCCGGGCCGCCGCTTCGCATGAAGGAGCCGGCGCCGCCGGCGGTTGGATGAACGATCCCGTCTTCTTTCCCGCGCCCGCGCCGATCTCGGTCGAGGCACTCTGCGCCCTCACCGGTGCCGTGCCGGCGGCGGGCGTCGATCGCACGCGGACCGTCACCGGCATCGCGCCGCTCGACCAGGCCGGCCCGGCCGATCTCGCCTTTCTGGACGCGGCCCGCTACGTGGCGCAGTTCCGCGAGACCCGTGCCGGCATCTGCCTCACCACCGCGCGCTTCGCCGACATGGCGCCGGCCGGGACGGATGTCCTGATCGCCGCCAAGCCCTACCGCGCCTTCGTCACGGCGAGCCGCCACCTGTTTCCGGCGAGCCTGCGTCCCGAAAGCCAGTTCGGCCAGCCGGGCGTGGCGGCAGGCGCCTATGTGCATCCGCAGGCACGGCTGGAGGACGGCGTCACCGTCGATCCCGGCGCGGTGATCGGTGCCGGCGCCGAGGTGGGCGAGGGCAGCATCATCGCCGCCGGTGCGGTGATCGGCCCGGGCGTGCGCATCGGGCGCGGCTGTGCGATCGGGGCCGGCGCCTCGCTGCAGCACGCGCTGCTCGGCAACCGCGTCATCATCCATCCCGGCGCCCGCATCGGCCAGGATGGCTTCGGCTTCGTGAGCGGCGCGGCCGGCCATGCCAAGGTGCCGCAGATCGGCCGCGTCATTCTTCAGGACGACGTCGAGATCGGCGCCGGCACCACCATCGACCGCGGCGGCATCCGCGACACGGTGATCGGCGAGGGCACCAAGATCGACAATCTGGTGCAGATCGCCCACAACGTCGTGATCGGCCGCCATTGCATCATCGTCTCGCAGGTCGGCATCGCCGGCAGCGCCACGCTGGGCGACTACGTGGTGCTGGGCGGCCAGGTCGGCGTCATCGACCACGCGGTGATCGGCGACGGCGCCCAGATCGCCGCATCCAGCAATGTGAAGGACGCCGTCCCGCCCGGCGCGCAGTGGGGTGGATCGCCCGCCAAGCCGATGAAGGAGTGGTTCCGCGAGGTGATGACGCTGCAGCGCATCGCGCGCGGCGAATGGCGGGCGGAGCCGGCGCGCAGCGCCGAGAAGGAGCCGAGATGACCGACACGATCCCCGCCACGCTCGGCTCTGCCGATATCCAGAAGATCCTCGCGGTCCTGCCCCACCGCTACCCCTTCCTGATGATCGATCGCATCGGCCAGATCGAGGGCGACAAGAGCGCGGTCGGCTACAAGAACGTCAGCGCCAACGAGCCGCATTTCCAGGGTCATTTCCCGGACCGGCCGGTGATGCCGGGCGTGCTGATCCTGGAGGGCATGGCGCAGACGGCCGGTGCCATCTGCATCCTCAATGCCGGCCAGCAGACGCCGAAGACGGTCTATTTCATGACCATCGACAAGGCCAAGTTCCGCCGCCCCGTCGTGCCGGGCGACGTGCTCGAATACCACATGACCCAGATCGCCAAGCGCCGGAACATGTGGTGGTTCCGCGGCGAGGCCAAGGTGGACGGCCAGCTCGCGGCCGAGGCCGAGGTCGGCGCTATGATCGCGCAGGAGTGAGTCGCCGATGCCCCGCATCCACCCCACCGCCGTCATCGCCGACGGCGCCCGGATCGCCGACGACGCGGAGATCGGCCCGTTCTGCACCGTCGGCGAATTCGTGAGCCTCGGCGCGGGGGTACGGCTGATCTCTCACGTCGTGGTCGAAGGGCACACGACGATCGGCGGCGGCACGGTGGTTTATCCCTTCGCCTCGCTCGGCACCCCGCCGCAGTCGCTCGGCTACAAGGGCGAGCCGAGCCGGCTGGTGATCGGGGAGCGCTGCACCATCCGCGAGCACGTCACCATGAACACCGGCACCGCCGGCGGGCACATGGAGACGCGGGTCGGCGACGACGGCTTCTTCATGGTCGGCGTCCACATCGCGCATGACTGCAGCGTCGGCAACAAGGTCATCTTCGCCAACAACGTCACGCTGGGCGGGCACGTCACGGTCGGCGACAACGTCTTCATGGGCGGGCTGTCCGCCGCGCACCAGTTCTCGCGCATCGGCGAGCAGTGCATCATCGGCGGCATGTGCGGCGTGCGCTCGGACATCATCCCCTTCGGCGCCATGATCGAGGGGCGCCCCGGGCTCGGCGGCCTCAACATCATCGGCATGAAGCGCCGCGGCTTCACCCGCCCGCAGATCCATGCCCTGCGGGCCGCCTATCGCGAGCTGTTCTACAGCGGCGGCACCATGGCCGAGCGGGTCGAGCGCGTCGCCACGAGCTTCGCCGACGATCCCAATGTGATGCGGATCGTCGATTTCGCGCGCAGCGTCGGCAAGCGCCGCCTCACCGTTCCCAATGATGTGGACGATGGCGGCGAACGCGACGCCGCCTGAGCCGGCGCCCGCGGGCGCGCCGCTGGCCATCATCTGCGGCGGCGGCGCCTTCCCGTTGGCGGTGGCCGAGGCAGCGGAGCGCGGCGGCCGCCAGGTCGTCATGCTCGGCCTCAAGGGGTTCGCGGATTCCCGCATCGAGCGCTGGCCGCATCTGTGGATCCCGCTGGGGCGGTTCGGGGCGGTCACGGCCGAACTGCGCCGCCGCGGCTGCCGCGACATCGTCTTCATCGGCACCGCCCTGCGCCCGCGCCTGTCGGACATCCGGCTCGACTGGAAGACCCTGCGCCTGATGCCGCAGGTGGCGCGGCTCATGCGCGGCGGCGACGATCACCTGCTCTCGGGCGTCGCGCGGCTGTTCGAGCGGGAGGGCTTCCGCCTGCTCGGCGCCCATGAGGTGGCCCCCGATCTGCTGCTGCCGGCCGGGCGGCTAGGGACCCTCGCGCCGACGCCGGCGGATGAGCGCGACATCGCCATCGGCTTTCGCGCCCTGGCGGCGATGAGCCCCCACGATGTCGGCCAGGGGCTGGTGGTCATCGACGGGCACATCGTGGCGGTGGAGGCGGCGGAGGGCACCGACCTGATGCTGGCGCGCGTGGTCGAACTGCGCCTCAATGGCCGTCTGAAGGTGCGCAAGGGCGCGGGCGTGCTGGTGAAGCGCCCCAAGGCCGGGCAGGACCGCCGCCTCGATCTGCCCTCGCTCGGCCCGCGCACCGTCGAGGGCGTCGCCCGTGCGGGTCTCGCCGGGCTCGCCATGGAGGCGGGCGGCGTGATCGTGACCGATATCGAGGGCACCGTGCGCGCCGCCGATACCGCCCGGCTCTTCGTCGTCGGCATCGACGGGACCGCCGCCGCGCCCGCCGATGCCGGACCGGGCGCATGAGCGCGGATCGCACGGACGGCGGCGGGGTCGGGCACGGCCAGCGCCCGCTCGATGTCTTCATCGTCGCCGGCGAGGAATCCGGCGATGCGCTCGGCGCCGGGCTGTTGCGCGAACTCGCGGCGCTGGCGCCGGCGGGCGCGTCCTTTCGCGGCGTCGGCGGGGCGGGGATGCGGGCGGCCGGCCTCGCCAGCCTCTTCCCGATGGAGGACCTCACCGCGATGGGAATCGCCCAGGTCGTCGCAGGCCTGCCGCGCATTCTCCGCCGCATGGGCGAGGTGGTGGAGGCCATCGTCGCGGCGCCGCCGGATGTGCTGGTGCTGGTCGACCTGCCGGACTTCAACCACCGTGTCGCCGCGCGGGTGCGCCGGCGCCTGCCGCATCTGCCGATCGTCAAATATGTCGCCCCCACCGTCTGGGTCTGGCGGGAGGGGCGCGCCCGCGCCATGCGCCCCCATGTCGACCGCGTCCTCGCCGTGCTGCCGTTCGAGCCGGAGGTGATGGAGCGGCTCGGCGGCCCGCCCACCACCTATGTCGGCCATCCGCTGCTGGGCGAACTCGACCGGCTGCGGCCCTCGCCGGCGGAAGCCGCGCGGCGGGCCGGCGAGCCGCCGGTGCTGCTCGTGCTGCCGGGCAGCCGCCGCTCGGAGATCGCCCGGCTCGGCGACGATTTCGGCGCGGTCATCGGGCTGCTGCGGGAGCGCGTGCCGGGGCTGGAACTGGTGCTGCCCACGCTGCCCGCCCGCCTCGCGCAGGTGGAGGCCATGGTGGCGGGCTGGCCGCAGCGGCCCCGCATCGTCGTCGGGGAGGCGGAGCGGCGCGCGGCCTTCCGCATCGCACGTGCCGCGCTCGCCGCCTCGGGCACGGTGACGCTGGAACTCGCGCTCGCCGGCGTTCCCACCGTCGCCGCCTACCGCATTCCACGGATCGAGGGGTGGATCGCGCCCTATCTGCTCAAGGTCACCACCGCCATCCTGCCCAACCTCATCCTCGGCGCGAACGCCATGCCGGAATATCTGCAATGGCACATCGACCCGCCGGCCATGGCGGCGAGGCTCGCGGAGCTCATCGCGGGCGGGGAGGAGCGCGAGCGCCAGCTCGCCGCCTTCGCCCGGCTCGACGCGGTGATGGAGCTGGGCGGCGAGGCGCCGAGCCGCCGGGCTGCCCGCGCGGTGCTGGAGGCTGCCGAGGCGCGGGAAGGCGCGGCGCCCGGCTGACCGCGCGGGCCTCCGGCCGGAAAGGTGGTGCGCGGGGTCGCCCGGCCGCCACGAAAAATCCCGGCGGGAGCGCCGCCGGGATGTGTCTCGATCCGTAGTGCCTGCCCGCCGCCGGACGGTCATCCGGCGCGGGCGACGGGCGCTCTCACTTGCGGCGCGCCATCGGCACGTAGTCGCGCTGGGCGGCGCCGGTATAGAGCTGGCGCGGGCGGCCGATGCGCTGGCCGGGATCCTCGATCATTTCCTTCCACTGGCCGATCCAGCCGACCGTGCGCGCGAGCGCGAACAGCACGGTGAACATGGAGGTGGGGAAGCCGAGCGCGCGCAGCGTGATGCCGGAATAGAAGTCGATGTTCGGGTAGAGCTTGCGCTCGACGAAATACTCGTCCTGCAGCGCGATGCGCTCCAGCTCCACGGCGATGTCGAGCAGCGGATCGTCCTTGATGCCGAGCTCGCCCAGCACCTCGTGGCAGGTCTTCTGCATGATCTTGGCGCGCGGATCGTAGTTCTTGTAGACCCGGTGGCCGAAGCCCATCAGCCGGAACGGGTCGTTCTTGTCCTTGGCGCGCTTGATGTATTCCGGGATGCGCTCGACCGAGCCGATCTCGCCCAGCATCTTCAGCGCCGCCTCGTTGGCGCCGCCATGCGCGGGCCCCCACAGGCAGGCGATGCCGGCGGCGATGCAGGCGAAGGGGTTGGCGCCCGACGAGCCGGCGAGCCGCACCGTCGAGGTCGAGGCGTTCTGCTCGTGGTCGGCGTGCAGGATGAAGATGCGATCGATGGCGCGCGAGAGCACCGGGTTCACCTTGTACTCCTCGCACGGTACCGAGAAGCACATGCGCAGGAAGTTCGAGGCGTAGTCGAGATTGTTCTGCGGATACACGAAGGGCTGGCCCACGGTGTATTTGTAGGCCATCGCCGCCAGCGTCGGCATCTTCGCGATCATGCGGATCGAGGCGATCATCCGCTGGGTCGGGTCGGAAATGTCGGTGCTGTCGTGGTAGAAGGCCGACAGCGCGCCGACCGAGGCCACCATCACCGCCATCGGGTGGGCGTCGCGGCGGAAGCCGTGGAAGAACCGGCTCATCTGCTCGTGGACCATCGTGTGGCGCGTCACGCGATAGTCGAAATCGGCCTTCTGCGCCGCGGTCGGCAGCTCCCCGTAGAGCAGCAGGTAGCAGGTCTCGAGGAAATCCCCGTGCTCGGCGAGCTGCTCGATCGGATAGCCGCGGTAGAGCAGGATGCCGGCGTCGCCGTCGATATAGGTGATCTGGCTTTCACAGCTCGCGGTCGAGGTGAAGCCGGGATCATAGGTGAACATGCCCGTCTGGCCGTAGAGCTTGCCGATGTCGATGACATCCGGGCCGATCGTGCCCCCCATGATGGGCAACTCCCAGCTCTTGTCGCCGACAGTCAATGTCGCAGCCGATGTGCCGGTGATGGCGTCCATGTGGGGGGTCTCCTCGATACCTATGAAACCGTTCAAACACTGACCGCGCAATGACGTGAGAGCCGAAAGCGACGGAATGCACGGGGTGGCACCTTCGGCGCCTTTAATAGGTCAAAGTCGTATCCCTTTCACCCCCCGCTCGCAAGCGCAGCGAGCACGGCGGCCGCCGGATGGCGCAAGCCGGGTGAGTCATTGAAAACAAACGACTCCCCGGTGCACGCAAGTCTTGTGCGCCGCCACAGGATACCCACCCTGACGGGTCCCCGCCGGCCGCGCCGTCCGCCGGGCCCGTGCTCTAACGCCACGAAATTAAAGCGCTTCTCGTGACGCCTGTGCGACCCTGCGCGCTCGGTCGGTTCAGAGCGGGGGCGGGGCCCCGGCCGCGCCGGTCTGGTCGGAGAGACGGCCTAGACTTTCGTCTTTCCCGAGCACGGCGAGCACGTCGAAGATGCCCGGCGAGGTCGCCCGGCCGGTCAGCGCCGCCCGCAGCGGCTGTGCGACGGCGCCCAGCTTGACGCCGCGGCGCTCGGCGACCGCGCGCACCCCCGCCTCGGTCGTCGCGGCCGACCAGTCGGCGATGCCCGCGAGTTCGGCGACCACATCGGCCAGCAGACTCCGCGCCTCCGGCGTCAGCAGCGCCTCGGCCTTGGCATCGAGCCGAAGCGGCCGCGCGTCGAGCAGATAGGACATGCTGTCGATCAGCTCGACCAGCGTCTTGGCGCGCTCCTTCAGGCCCGGCATGGCCTCCAGCACCTGCGCCCGCCGTTCCGGCGTCAGCCGGGCCGCGAGGGTGGCGCCGTCCGGCAGATAGGGCAGCAGCGCGTCGATGGCCGCGAGCAGCTCGGCATCGGGGGTGGCGCGCAAATAGTGCCCGTTGAGATTCTCCAGCTTGGCGAAATCGAAGCGCGCCGCCGAGCGCCCGACCCTGTTGAGGTCGAACAGCTGGCTCATCTCCTCGGTCGAGAAGATCTCCTGGTCGCCATGGCTCCAGCCGAGGCGCACCAGATAGTTCCGCAGCGCCGCCGGCAGGTAGCCCAGGGCCCGGTAGGCGTCGACGCCCAGCGCGCCGTGGCGCTTGGAGAGCTTGGCCCCGTCCGGCCCGTGGATCAGCGGGATATGCGCCATCTGCGGCACGCCCCAGTCGAGCGCGCGGTAGATCTGTGTCTGCCGCGCCGCATTGGTGAGGTGGTCGTCGCCGCGGATGATGTGGGTCACGCCCATGTCGTGGTCGTCGACCACCACCGAGAGCATGTAGGTGGGCGTGCCGTCGGAGCGCAGCAGCACGAGGTCGTCGAGGTCCTTGTTGGCGAAGGTCACGCGGCCCTGCACCAGGTCCTCGATCACCGTCTCGCCCTCCTGCGGCGCGCGCAGGCGGATGGCCGGCTTGCGTCCCGCCACGGCCTCGCCGGGATCGCGGTCGCGCCAGCGCCCGTCATAGCGCGGCGGCCGGCCCTCGCGGCGCGCGCTCTCGCGCATCTCCTCGAGCTCCTCGGCCGTGGCGTAGCAGCGATAGGCGTGGCCCTTGGCCAGCATCTGCTCCACCGCCTCGCGGTGGCGCGCGGCGCGCGCGAACTGGTAGACGACGTCGCCCGACCAGTCGATGCCGAGCCAGTTCAGCCCGTCGAGGATGGCCTCGATCGCCGCCTCGGTGGAGCGTTGGCGGTCGGTATCCTCGATCCGCAGCAGCATCCGCCCGCCCTTGGCGCGGGCATAGAGCCAGTTGAACAGCGCGGTCCGCGCGCCCCCGATGTGCAGGAAGCCGGTGGGCGAGGGGGCGAAGCGGGTGACGACGGTTTCGGACATCGATTCGGTGTCTCTTGCGGCCGGGCGGCCGAACGGATGCGAACGGAATGGCGGCGCGGAGCGGTGCGTGTAGCATAGCCGCGCCGCGGGGGAAAATGCGGCGGTGCCGGTTGGGGTGCGGGCGGCGCGCATGGCGGGGCGGGACGACAACGGGCCGGGCGGCCGGCGGGACGGCGAGGAGCCGGGCGATCCGCCGCCGGCGACCCGCCCGCCGTCGCCCTCCGCGACCGGCCAGTCGCCCCCCACGGCCCACCCCTCATGGCCGCCCGCTGCACCGGAGACTGCGGGCGCCGGGCACGAGCCCGGTTCTCCGCCGGGCGAACATGCTCCGCCGGGCGAGCCGGCTCCTCTGGTCGATCGGGCTCCGCCGGGGCTGCCCATCGCGCCTGACCGCCATGCCGCTCCTGATCCTCAGGAAGATCCGGATCTACCGGTGGCGCCGGCGCCCCTGGCAACGCCCGAGGCGGGCCCTTCGACGGGGCGGGTTCCTCTCGGGCGTTTCGCGCCGGCGCCGGGGTCGGACGTGCCTAGCGCCTCACGGCCGCCCGCGCCCGTCGAGACCCCGGGCGCGGGGCACGAGCCCGGTTCTCCGCCGGGCGACCGTAATTCGCCGGGCGAACCGGCTCCGCCGGGGCTCCCTATCGAGTCTGATCGCCATACCGCGCCTGATCCGCTGAGAGACCCCGATCTTCCGGCAGCACTGGCGCCCCTGGTGCCGCCCGATTTCCCCATCGCACCTGACCTCCACGCCGAGCCCGACCTCAATTCCGCACCTGATCCTCAGGACGCTTCTGTCGCTCAACGCTCACCGGCGCCCCTTGCGCCGCCCGGCGAACGCTCGTCGACGGGAGATGTCGCCCTCCGACGCTCGGTCGTTGCGACGGAGGCGAACATTCCGTCGGGGGCCCCGGGCGCCGGGCACGAGCCCGGTTCTCCGCCGGGCGATCGTAATTCGCCGGGCAAACCGGCTCCGTTAGGTCTGCCTGTCGCGCCTGACCCTCACGCCGCGGCTGACACGCAGGACCCTCCTGCTCCTCAAGCCGCACCGGCGCCCCTGGCAACGCCCGAGGCGGGCCCTTCGAATGGCAGCGTTTCCTCCAGCCGCTTCGCGATGGTGCCGGGGCCGGACGTGCCGCCGGACGGCGCCGGGCCGGGGCGCCGGCGCGGGGGGCGCGCCGGGGCGCAGGTATTGGGTGCCGGCCGGCGGCCGGCGCCGTGGGCGGGGCCGATGGCGGGAGGCCGGCGCCTGCGGGAGCGGATCGCCGGCCTTCTCGCCGCGCTTGCCCGCGATGTCGAGCGGGAACTTGCCGACCGGCGGGCCTTTCTCTGGCTGCCGGTCGCGTTCGGCGCCGGCATCGCCCTCTATTTCAGCGCCGCGCACGAACCCTCGCTGACGGCGTCCATCGCGCTGTGCCTCGCTTTCGCGGTGGCGACCTTTCGGGCCCGGGCCCGGCCGCTGGCGTTCCATCTCCTCGCCGGCCTCGCGACGCTGGCGGGCGGCTTCGCCGTCGCGACGGCGCAGGTCGCCGCGATGGCCCATCCGGTGCTCGAGCGGCAGCTCGTCGCCACCGAGGTCGCCGGCTTCGTCGAGCAGGCCGAGCGGCGTCCGCGCGGAGCCCGGGTGGTGCTGCGCGTCACCGATCTCGGCCGGACCGATCCGGCGAGCCGGCCGGTCCGGGTGCGCGTGTCGGTCACCTCCGGGCCGCTGCCGCGCATCGGGGAACATGTGCGGGTGCGGGCCACTCTCGGGCCGCCGCCGGGGCCGGCCTATCCGGGGGGCTATGATTTCGGCCGGGCGGCGTGGTTCGAGGGCATCGGCGCCACCGGCTTCGCGCTCGGGCGGCTGCAGGAGGCGCCCGCACCGGGGCCGGTGCCGTGGCGGCTGCGGATCGCCCGCCTGTTCGAGGACCTGCGCGCCGATATCGGGCGGCGCATCCGGGCGGTGCTGTCGGGCGACGCCGCCGCGGTTGCCGAGGCGCTGGTCGCCGGCTCGCGGGATGCGGTATCGGAGAGCGTCGAGGAATCGATGCGGGTGTCCGGCCTCAGCCATGTGCTGTCGATCTCCGGCCTGCACATGGCGCTGGTGGCGATGACGTTGTTCGTCGCGGTGCGCGCGCTGCTGGCCGCCGTGCCCGGGATGGCGCTGCGCTATCCGGTCAAGGCTATGGCGGCGGTGCCGGCGCTCGCCGGGGCGAGCTTCTACCTGCTGCTCTCGGGAGCCGAGGTGCCGACGCTGCGCTCCTATGTGATGACGCTGATCGTGCTCGCCGGCGTCCTGATCGGCCGCTCCGCGCTCACCGTCCGCAGCCTCGCGGTGGCGGCGCTCGGGGTGCTCGCCCTCAGCCCGGCGGCGATTTTCGAGCCGGGGACGCAGATGTCCTTCGCCGCCACCCTCGCTCTGGTCGCCGCCTATGAACGGCTGCGCCCGGACGGGGCCGACGGTGCGTTGCCCCGCGGTGCGTCGCCGGGCGGACCGACGCGGTCGGGAGGGCCGGGCCGTCTCGCGCCGCGCCGGCTCGCCGCTCGCCTCGCGCAGGTGCCCGGCGGCCGGCTCGTGGCGATCATCGCCGCCTCGATCCTCACCTCGCTGGTCGCCGGGCTGGCGACGGCGCCCTATGCGGCGTTCCATTTCCAGCGCATGGCGCCGCTCGGCGTCGTGTCCAATCTCGTCGCCATGCCGCTGATCTCCCTGCTAGTCATGCCATTCGGCCTGCTCGGGACCATCCTGATCCCGTTCGGCTTCGACGGGCCGGCCTGGCGGGTGATGGGATGGGGCATTGACGGCATGCTGGCGGTGTCGGATCGCGTCGCCGCGATGCCCGGCGCGGACCGCTCGATCGCGGCGTTTCCGATGGCGGCGCTGGGGCTGGCGAGCCTCGCGCTGATCGGCGTCTGCCTGCTGCGCACGCGGCTGATCGTGCTGGCTCCGCTCTGTCTCGCCGCCGCCCTCGTCGTCGCCGGGCTGGCCCCGCGCCCCGCTGTGCTCATCGATCCGCAGGGCCAGACGATCGCCGTGCGGCAGTCGGACGGCAGCCTGTCAGTGGTCGGTAGCCGGGCCGACGGCGCTCCGGCCAACCGCTTCGCCCTCGAGCAATGGCGCGCGGCGAACGGCGAACGCTCCGCGCCGACCGCGCAAGGTCGCGCGCCGTCTGCGCCGGGTGCCGACCCCGCCGTCCGCTGCGACCGCACCGGCTGCACGGTGACCGGCACGCCCGGCGTGGTGGGCCTGCCGCGATCGCGGGACGCGCTGGCGGACGACTGCCGTCTCGCGACCATCCTCGTCACCCGCTTCGAGCCGCCACGGGATTGCGCAGCCCGGGTAATCCGCACCCGCGACACCGCGCCGAATGCCGCGGCCCTCTTCACCGCGGGAGAGGGCTATCGCCTCGAATGGGCCCGACCCCCGGGGAGCGAGCGGCCCTGGTTGCCGCGGGCGACCCCGCCGCCCGAAGCTCCTGCGACGCCGGCTGTCGCGGCGAGCAGCGTCCCGTCTGATCCGCGTGCCACGCCGGAGGGTTTTGCCCTGCCGCCGCCGGAGGGTCAGTAGCGCCGGAACAGGCCGACCAGCCGCCCCTGGATGCGCACGCGATCGGGGCCGAAGATGCGCGTCTCATAGGCCGGGTTGGCGGCCTCCAGCGCCACCGAGGCGCCCTTCTTGCGCAGGCGCTTGAGGGTGGCTTCCTCGTCGTCGATCAGCGCCACCACGATGTCGCCGGTATCGGCGGTCTCGCAGCGGCGGATCAGCGCCATGTCGCCGTCGAGAATGCCGGCCTCGACCATCGAATCGCCGCGCACCTCGAGCGCGTAGTGTTCGCCGCCGGTGAGCATGTCGGCCGGCATGGCGATGGTGTGGCTGCGCGACTGGATCGCCGAGATCGGCGTGCCCGCCGCGATGCGCCCCATCACCGGCACCGTCACCGGGGCGTCGGCATGCTCGTCCGCCGGCGGGCGGGCGCGGCCGAGATTGCCCTCGATCACGCTCGGCGCGAAGGATTTCGCCGGGCGTGCCGGCGGGTGAGTGGCCTCGGGGAGGCGAACCACCTCGAGCGCCCGCGCCCGGTTCGGCAGGCGGCGGATGAACCCGCGCTCCTCCAGCGCCGTGATCAGGCGGTGGATGCCCGACTTCGAGCGAAGGTCCAGAGCGTCCTTCATCTCCTCGAAGGAGGGCGGCACCCCGCTCTCCTGAAGCCGCTCGTTGATGAAGCGCAGGAGCTCATATTGTTTGCGCGTGAGCATGGCGATCCCGACCGCTCCTGAAGCATTGAAAACAAACTGCGAACAAAAGGTATACGTTCCTTTTGTGTTCCGCAATGGTAAAGATCGGGTTACGGTCAACCCTGGACGATGACGGGCGGGTCGCGCCGTGAGCCGACGGCTCTCGACGCGCCTCCACCGGCCTCGGGTCCGGCCCGCGCCGGCTCACGGCTCACGGCTCACGGCTTGCGGCGCGCGCTGCGCGGGGAGAAGCCGACGCTGGCGCCTTCGCGGGCGAAGAAGCCGGTCGGCAGCCGCTCCCTCAGCGCCGCCTCCATGCGGTCGAGCCGGGCGTCGTCATATTGCGGCGCGTGGTGGATGCAGGCGAGCCCGCCCGCGCCGGCCGCCTCGGCGAGCGCCGCGCCCATGCTGGGGGTGGAATGGCCCCAGCCGCGATGGCCGGCATAGTCGGCGTCGTCGAAGGTGGCGTCATAGGCGATGAGGTCGCATCCCCGCGTGAACGCGACGAGATCGGGTTCGGGCGCCTCGCCGGCATGCTCGTGGTCGGTGAGCACCGCCACCGAGCGGCCGGCATGATCGAAGCGGTAGCCCGTCGCGCCGCCGGGGTGGCGCAGCGGGTGGGTGCGGACCGGCATGCCGCCGATATCCAGCGTCTCGCCGGCGCGGAAGCCGACATAGCGCACGCTGGCGGGCACATCCTCGAAGCGCAGCGGGAACAGCGGCGGGCTGTAGTAGCGGCGCAGCGGCACCTCGGCGCTCGCGCCGTCGAGATTGCCGCAATAGAGGATGATCTCCGTGCGGGGGCGGAACAGCGGCGCGAAGAAGAACAGCCCCTCGATATGGTCGTGGTGCAGGTGGCTGAGCACGATGTGGATCGGCTGCGGCGGGTCGCCGGCCAGCGCGGCGCCCAGCCCGATGATGCCGCTGCCGGCATCGAGGATGACCCGCCGGTCGCCGGCGCGGATCTCGAGGCAGGTCGTGTTGCCGCCATAGGCCAGCGTCCCCCGTCCCGGCGTCGCCGTCGAGCCCCGAACGCCCCAGAACGTCACGCTGAGCGCGGCATCGTCCACCTTGCGCGTCACGTATCATTTCTCCAGCAGGGTAGTGACATAGTCCCACGCCGCGTCGGCGGGCCTGCCGGCCTGCGCCCGGCAGCGCTCGTGATAGACGTCGTAGAGCTTCCCGATGCTCCCGGGCGCCAGCGCGTGCGCGCGCTCCGCGGAAGCGGCGGCCTCCTCGAAACGGGCCGCGCGGTAGGCCCCGAGCATCGCCCCATGCGCCTCCGCGAGGTCGCGATAGGCGGGTGTCGCGGCGAAGGCGGCATCGCCGACCAGCGTGAAGATGCGGACCGGCTGGCTGCGTCCCTTGACGCGGGTGGTGTCGACCTCGAGCCAGGCGAGATCCGGGGCGAGGTCGTGGGTGGCGTCGGTGGCCAGCAGCACCACGCCGTAGAACTTGGTGGCGCCCTCGAGCCGCGAGGCGAGGTTGACCGTGTCGCCCAGCGCCGAATAGTCGAAGCGCTTGACCGAGCCGAAATTGCCGACGCAGCAGTCGCCGGTGGCGAGCCCGATGCCGATCCGCACCTCGATCGCGGTCTCGCCGATCGCCGCGGCTTCCCGGCGCAGCGTCGCGTTCAGCACCTCGAGTTCCCCCAGCATCGCGAGCGCGGCGCCGGTGGCGTGTCGGGCGTGGTCGCGATCGTCGAGGGGCGCATTCCAGAAGGCCATGATGGCGTCGCCGATATATTTGTCGAGGGTGCCGCGACGCTCGAGAACGATGTCCGTCATGGGTGACAGATAACGGTTCATGAAACGTGTAAGCGCCTGCGCGTCCATCCGCTCCGAGATGGAGGTGAAGCTGCGCACGTCGCTGAACATGACGGTGAGGGTGCGGATCTCGCCGCCGAGCACCAGCCGCCCCGGGTCGGTGGCGAGCTGCTCGATCACCGCCGGCGACACGAAGCGGCCGAACGCATCACGCACCCAGCGCTTCTGCCGCTGCTCGGCGCTGTAGAGCTGGATGGTGCCGGCGAGATAGACGGCGGAGGCCGCGAGGCCCGGCCCGACCGGATCGAGCAGCACATGGCCTTCGCGGAACGCCCACCAGCTCGCCGCGCACAGCGCCGCGACGACGATGCCGCCGATGAGCGCGCCGCCGAACGCCCCGGCGGAGGGCAGCACCAGCGCGATGAGCAGCCCGAGCAGGGCGGCGACCACGATCTCCGCCCCGGTCGCCCAGTCCGGGCGCGCGAGGCGGGCATTGGTCACGAGATGCTCGATGGTCTGCGCCTGCACCTCGACGCCGGCGACCGAGGCGTCGATCGGCGTCGCGCGCAGGTCGAGCAGGCCGGCGGCGCTGCTGCCGACCAGGATGATGCGGCCGGCGATCTCGTCGGCGGGAAGCTCGCCGCTGAACAGTTTCCAGGCCGGCAGGAAGCGCCGCGGCTCGGTGCCGCCGACGCGGATGCGCACGTCGCCGAACCGGTCGGTGGGCGTCTCGATGGCGCCGATGCGCACGGCGGATATGCCGGTCGAGGCGCCGAAACCCTCGTCGCCGCTGGCATTGGAGGAGCGGATCACATAGGTCGAGGCGCCCTGCGCCACCCGCAGCGACTCCGCCGCGAGGCCCGGCACGAGCTGGTCGCCGAGCCGCAGGAACAGCGGCACCTGGCGCACGATCTGGTCGCCGTCGGGCAGCCAGTTCAGCGCGCCGAGACCCGAGGCCGCCTTGGCGAGGCCGGGCAGGGGCACGACGGCATCGGTGAAGCCGGGCAGGAAGGGCAGCGGGTCGTCGCCGGCGGTGGCGATGCCGAACTTGCGCGGCAGTTCGGGCAGCGCGGCCGGGCGGCCGGGGGTGAGGACCACGCCGAGCACCACCGGCGCGGCGGCGATGGCGGCGGCGAACTGGTCGTCATGGCTCGGCAGGCCGCCGAGCGCGGCGGCGACCTGGTCGCGCACCGGTCCCTCCGGCAGGTCGGCGGCCAGCGTGTCGGGGCTGGTGCGGTCGGCTTCCGAGAAGGCGATATCGAAGCCGATCGAGGCCGCCCCCGCGCCGGCCAGCCGGGTCACCAGCTCGGCCATGCGGTTGCGCGGCCAGGGCCACTGGCCGAGGCGGGCGAGCGAGGCGTCGTCGATGTCGAGGATGCGGACCGGCAGGTCCGGGCTCCAGGGGCGGGGATCGAGGCGCTGGTAGAAGTCAAACAGGTTGTTGCGCAGGCGGCTGAAGGAGGCCGGCTGCAGCCAGATCAGTCCGAGCACGATGACGAGCGGCAGTGTGACGATCGCGGCATAGGCCGAGTGACGGCGCATTCTCTGTTCACCGCAACGCTCGCGGACGATGGCGACAGGTTGCTAGGTATCGCACCGGAAGGGAAGGGGTGTTTGCGGCGATATACCCCGCCATGGCGGGGAGGGGCGGCGGCGCGTCGGCCGGGGCTCCGTCCCGGCCCGCCGGCCGAGGCCGCCGAAGCCGGGGGGACGCGGCATTCCGCGCGAAACGCCGTGCCTCGGCCCGGCGTCAGCCGCCGGGCCCTTCGGGCGGCATGTGGCGGCGCGGCTGCCGTTCCGGCGGTCCGCGCCGGCGCTGGAGTGCTACTGGTTCCCCAGAGGCGGCTCGCCGCCGTCATTGCCGGTGACCGGCCGGTTGTTGCCGTCGTTCTGCGTGGCGACGACGCCGATCGTGAAGGCGACGCCGACCAGTCCGACCACCGGCAGCGTGCCCGCCGTGACGCCCGGAAGGGCTGCGAACTGCGTGCCGGCCGGCAGCAGCAGGCCCGCGAGATTGATCGCCTGGCCGCCGGCGATCGCCGCCTGCGCGCCCTGGATGGCGGACTGGGAGATGGTCTGCGGTCCCGTCACCGTCCCGTTCAAGTCGATGAAGGCGAAGTTGTTGGTGATGTTGAGTTCGAAATAGCCGGGGCAGCTGCGTCCCGCGCGCGCCGGAACCACGTTGTTCCGCTTGGGGCAGACGCCGATGACGCCCTTGTCGACCACCAGCGCGCAGCCCTTCGCCGGGTCGCAGATGACCAGGATGTCGGTGCCGCGGATGCCGATCGTCGCCACCTGGGTGGAGATGACGAAATTGTTGGGGTTGGAATTGCCGGTGATGAAGCGCATCGCGCCCTTGGACACGTTGATCGCCGCGTCCTTGGCACCGCCATTGGGATTGAACACGAAGCGGTCGAGCACGACCGTGGAGGCCGCGCCGACGTTGAGCTGCGTGTTGTCGAGGAATCGCAGCAGCGTCGCGCTGGCGCTGCCGGTGATCACGCTTTCGTCGGCCGCGACCGGTGTCCCGGCGGCGAGCCGCCGCACGACGGCATCGAGCTGCCCGCGGACATCATTCTTGACGGTGACGGCCTGTCCGATGTCCTGCGCCGCATTCGCAAAGGAGCAGCCCAGCAGGAGCATCGCTCCCGCAGCCATGTTACGCCACTTCATTGGCCCCACGCTTCCCGCTGATTGTCTTATCCCCGCGCCATATTGCCGGAACTGGCGGCGGGACGGAAGTGACACCAGGGATACACACAACCGGGAATCGTCATCGCGCGCCATTGACTCGGCCGGCGGGCATCATCGTCCGGCCCCTGTCGCCGGTCCGCGACGGATGCGAAACCGCAGCAGCGCCCCGTCGGCGTCCTGCTGCTCGAGCACATCGCCGCGCTGCCGGACCATCACCGGGATGTCGATCGCGGCCATGGGATCGGTGCAGACCAGCTCGACGACGTCGCCGTCGGCCATGCCCTCGAGCGCGCGCCGCGCCCGCAGCACCGGCAGCGGGCATTTCAGCCCGCGCAGGTCGAGTTCCGCCCTCTTGCCGTCGGCCATGCCGTGCCCGCCCTCCCCGGAAACCGCGAACGGCATAGGGGGCGCGTATCGGCGATGCAAGCGCGGCCGGCCCGGGCGGCGCGCGCGGACGTGAGGACGTGCGGACGTGCGGACGTGCGAAATCGCACTTGACCCGTCCCGCGGTCGTTACAGTAGCGTGCGCCGGCCGGAATCGGCCCGTCGAGGTGACAGAATGCGTGTGATCGGTTTCGCCGGCTGGAGCGGCGCGGGCAAGACCACCCTGCTGGCGCGGCTGATCCCGGCGCTCACCGGGCGGGGCCTGTCGGTCTCCACGATCAAGCACGCCCATCACGAGTTCGACGTCGACACGCCCGGCAAGGATTCCCACACCCACCGGGTGGTCGGCGCGCAGGAGGTGCTGGTCGCTTCCGCGCGACGCTGGGCGCTGATGCACGAGCTGCGCGGCGCGCCCGAGCCGGAACTGCCGGAGCTGCTCGCCCATCTCGCCCCGGTCGATCTGGTGCTGGTCGAGGGCTTCAAGCGCGACCATCATCCCAAGATCGAGATCTACCGGGCCGGCGTCGGCAAACCGCCGCTCCATCCCGACGATCCCCACATCGTCGGCATCGCCAGCGACGCGCCGCTGCCCGGCGCACCGCTGCCGGTTCTGGCGCTCGACGACGCGGCGGCGGTGGCCGATTTCGTCATCGCCCATGCGGCCCGCCTCGACGAGATCCGCTGGAACAGCGACCCGGCCGCTCAGGCGTCCGGATAGGCGGCGGCGATCGCCTCGGCGGCGGCGAGATCCTCCGCCGTGTTGATGTTGAGGAACGGATCGTAGGGCGTCGCCGGCCACGCCACCCGCGCCGATCCCTGTTCGCCCGCCCAGACGCCGACGCGGCGCTCGCCGCCTTCCAGCGCCGCGCGGAGCGGGCCGCGCAGCCGGGCCGGCCAGAGCGCGATGACGGGATGGTGCCGGCCGGCCGAGACGGCGCAGGCGATGGGATGATCCGCGCGCTGCGCGTGCAGGCGGCTCACCAAGTCGACCGGCAGGAAGGGGCAGTCGGCGGGCACGGTGAGCAGCCAGTCGCCGCCCCGGCGGGCGATCTCGTCCAGTCCCGCCAGCACGCCAGCGAGCGGGCCGGGCCGGTCGGGCAGGGGGTCGGGCATCACCGGCAGCGCGTCGCCGAAGCGGGCGGGATCGCCATTGGCGTTCAGCGCCAGCGCGGCGACCTGCGGGACGAGCCGGGCGGTGACGCGCTCCAGCACCGTGCGCCCGCCCACCGCGACCAGCGCCTTGTCGACGCCGCCCAGCCGCCGCCCGAGGCCGCCGGCGAGGATCAGGCCGAAGGTCGGGGGATGCGCGCTCATGCCGAGGGCCGCGAGAGCATGTAGGCCGCCGCCGCCAGCATGGAGACGCCTGCGCCGGCGAGGCCGAGGACCGGCACGCCGGCCAGCGTCATGATGCCGAAGCTCGCGCCCATGCTGACGCAGGCGACCACCTTCGCCGGCGCCGGGATCACGCCCCGCTCCCGCCATCTGCGCACATTGGGGCCGAGCCGCGGATGCGCCAGCAGCCACGCCTCGAAGCGCGGCGAGGAACGCGCGAACAGCCACGCGGCGAGGATCAGGAAGACGGTTCCCGGCAGCCCGGGCAGGATGAGCCCCACCACGCCGATCCCGACGCAGAGCCAGCCGGCCGCGAACAGCAGCCAGCGCAGCGCGGAATTGGCGAGATGCGGCTTCTCGGTCGGATGCATGCGAAGCTACATATAGGAGGTTGCCCGGCAAGTGCGATTGTCCGGCCCGTGGAAACGCGTGCCAGGGGAACCCGTTCGGAGAGTCCTCCGCAGGCGTCATCCCGGAGCGGCGGGACACAGGCGCCTTCCCGGAGCCACTGGACAATGGCGTCATCCCGGAACGGCCGGAGGCCGTATCCGAGATTGCGTAGGTATTTTGGTGTGCGATCCCGGCTCTGCGCCTGCGGTTCCGGCCGGGATGACGGTGCCGGGAGGGATTTTCCAGGCCGGCTCCGCGGAACCCGTTCGGAGAGTCCTCCACAGGCGTCATCCCGGAACGGCGGGACACAGGCGCCTTCCCGGAGCCGCTGGACAATGGCGTCATCCCGGAACGGCCGGAGGCCGTATCCGGGATCTCGTAGGTATCTTGGTGAGCGATGCCGGCTCTGCGCCTGCGGCTCCGGCCGGGATGACGGTGCCGGGAGGGATTCTCCAGGCCGGCTCCGCGGAACCCGTTCGGGGAGTCCTCCACAGGCGTCATTTCGGAACGGCTGGAGGCCGTATCCGGGATTGCGTAGGTATCTTGGTGAGCGATCCCGGCTCTGCGCCTGCGGCTCCGGCCGGGATGACGGTGCCGGGAGGGATTTTCCAGGCCGGCCCTCACCCCGCGTCCAGCAGCTTCACCGCCACGTCGCGCTCGAAGATGTAGAGAAGCAGCCGCAGCGCCTCGCCGCGGGGGCCCGTGAGCGCGGGGTCGGCGGCGACCAGCGCGGCGGCTTCGGTGCGCGCCCGCTCCAGCAACTCGCCATGCACCTCGACCCGCGCCAGCCGGAAGCCGGGGAAGCCGCTCTGGCGGGTGCCGAGGACGTCGCCTTCGCCGCGCAGCTTGAGGTCCTGTTCGGCGAGGAAGAAGCCGTCGTCGGATTCGCGCAGCGCCTCCAGCCGCTGCCGGGCGATCGGCCCGAGCGGGGCGCGGAACATCAGCAGGCAGGTCGAGGCGCCGGTGCCGCGCCCGACGCGCCCGCGCAGCTGGTGGAGCTGGGCGAGGCCGAAGCGCTCGGCGTGCTCGATCACCATGATCGTCGCCTCCGGCACGTCGACGCCGACCTCGACCACGGTGGTGGCGACGAGGAGCTGCGTCTCGCCGGCCGCGAAGGCGGCCATCGCCGCGTCCTTCTCCGCGCTCTTCATGCGGCCGTGGATGAGGCCGACGCGGGCGCCGAAATGCCGGCGCAGGTCCTCGAAGCGGGCTTCGGCGGCGGCGAGGTCGGAATTCTCCGATTCCTCCACCAGCGGGCAGATCCAGTAGGCGCGGGCTCCTTGCGCCAGCGCGTGGCCGAGCCGCTCGACCACCTCGCCGATGCGCTCGGCGGAGACGGTGCGGGTGTCGATCGGGGTACGGCCGGCCGGCTTCTCGCGCAGTTCGCTGGAGGCCATGTCGCCGAAATAGGTGAGCACCAGCGTGCGCGGGATCGGCGTCGCGGTCATCACCAGCACGTCGACCGCCGCGCCCTTGGCGGCCAGCGCGAGGCGCTGGTGCACGCCGAAGCGGTGCTGCTCGTCGACGATGGCGAGGGCGAGGTCGGCGAACTCGACGCCCTCCTGGAACAGCGCGTGGGTGCCGATGACGAGGTCGATCTCGCCCGCCTTCAGCGCGGCGAGAAGCTGGTCGCGGGCGCGGCCCTTCTCGCGTCCGGTGAGGACCGCGATCCGGAGGCCGGCGGCGGCGGCCATCCGGGCGATGGTCTTGTGGTGCTGGCGGGCGAGGATCTCGGTGGGGGCCATCAGCGCCGCCTGCCGGCCGGCCTCGACCACGGTCGCCACCGCCAGCAGCGCGACCACGGTCTTGCCGGCGCCGACATCGCCCTGCAGCAGCCGCAGCATGCGGTCGTCCGAGGCGAGATCGGCGCGGATATCGGCCAGCGCCGCCCGCTGCGCGCCGGTGAGGCTGAAGGGCAGGGCGGCCTCGATCTGCGCCGCGAGGCGCCCGTCGCCCACGCTCGCCCGCCCGACGCCGCGCACGCTGCGGGCCCGCACCAGCGCCAGCGCCAGCTGGCCGGCGAGCAGTTCGTCATAGGCGAGGCGCTGCCACGCCCGGCCGGCGGGGGTCGCCTCCGCGGTGTCGGCGGGGTGATGCACGCCCGCCAGCGCGTCGCGGAAGGAGGGCCAGCCGGCGGCGGCGCGCGTGGCCCCGTCCTGCCATTCGGGCAGCTCCGGCACTTTCGCCAGCGCCGCATCGACCGCCCGGCGCACATGGCCGTGGCCGAGCCCCTCGACCAGCGGGTAGAGCGGCTCGATGGGCGGCAGCCGGGCGAGACCGGCGGCGTCGAGCACCCGGTCGGGGTGCACCATCTGCCGCATGCCGTCATAGAGCGCGATGGTGCCGGAGATCCAGCGCGTCTCGCCCACCGGCAGCAGCCGCTCGATATAGCTCCGCTCGGCCTTGAAGAAGGCGAGCGTCAGGTCGCCGCTGTCGTCATGGACCAGCACGCGATGGGGCACGCGGGTGCCGCGCGGCGTCGGGCGGTGCTGGTCGACCACCACCTCCAGCGTCACGAGGGTGTCCGGCATGGCCTCGGCGATGGTCGGCCGGGCGCGGCGGTCGATGCTGGAGGAGGGCAGGTGCATGACGAGGTCGAGCACCCGCGCGCCGTCCGGCCGCCCCAGCAGGCGCCCGAAGGGCTTGGCGAGCTTCGGCCCGATGCCGGGCAGTTCGGTGATCGCCGCGAAGAAGGGGTTGAGCAGGTCGGGCCGCATGGCGCCGGAAGGTGGACGAGCCGCGCGCCGAGCGCAACGCTTGCCGCGCCGCCCCCGCGCGAGGAAACACCTGACAGCGCCCGCGCGCCGCGCTAAAGACACGGCCCTTCTCGCAATTGCGAACCGCGAGGCTCATATGACCGGGACCACCCTCTCCAGCGCGGGCCTCGACGAGCGCCGGCGGCGGCTGCTCTATCGGTCCTGGCATCGCGGCACGCGCGAGATGGACCTCTTGATGGGCCGCTTCGCCGACGCGCATCTGCCCAGCCTCAGCGAGGCGGATGTCGCCGATTTCGAGCGCCTCATCGAGGTCGAGGACCCCGACCTCTTCGCCTGGATCGGCGGCGAGACGCCGCCCGCCGATCACGACACGCCCGTCTTCCGCCGTTTCCGGCAGTTCCACCTGTCCGGCGAAGGCGTTCCGGAAATCTGAAAGACCCGAGACTTCTGCAAGACCTGAAGACATCTGAGAGCCTCACGTCCCGATGACCGCCCGCCGCACCACCGATTTCGCCGCCCGCCTCGCCCCCGGCCGCACCCTGACGCTGGCCGGGGTGCCCGGCGGCATGCAGGGCCTCGTCATCGCCGATCTCGCCCGCGTGCTCGCCGCGCGCGAGGATGCGCCGTGGCCGACGCTCTGCGTCGTCTGCCGCGATGCCGACCGCATGGCGGAGCTGGAGCGCGCGCTCGCCTTCTTCGCCCCGGGCGTCGAGGTGCTGCCGCTGCCGGCGTGGGACTGCCTGCCCTATGACCGCGCCTCGCCGCATGGCGACATCGTCGCCCGCCGCATGACGACGCTGGCCCGGCTCGCCCGCGTGCGCGGCCGCGAGGGCGGCACCATCGTGCTGACCACGGTGAACGCCGCGCTCCAGCGCGTGCCCGCCCGCGCCGTGGTGGCCACCCAGTCCTTCTCCGCCGCGCCGGGCAATGCGCTGCCGCTCGACGACGTGGTCGGCTGGCTGGAGATCAACGGCTACCTGCGCACCCCCACCGTGCGCGATACCGGCGAATACGCCGTGCGCGGCGGCATCGTCGACCTGTTCCCGCCCGGCCTGCCGGCGCCGGTGCGGCTCGACTTCTTCGGCGACACGCTGGAATCGATCCGCTCCTTCGATCCCGAGACCCAGCGCACCGCCAGCCAGATGCGCGCGCTCGATCTCGTGCCGATGAGCGAACTGCAGCTCACCACCGAGACCATGCGCCGCTTCCGCATGGCCTATGTCGCGGCCTTCGGCGCGGCGACGCGGGGCGACGCGCTCTACGAGGCGGTGAGCGAGGGCCGCCGCTTTCCCGGCATGGAGCACTGGCTGCCGCTGTTCCACGAGAAGCTCGACACGCTGTTCGACTATCTCGACGGCGCGCCGCTGGTGATGGAGGCGCAGGCCGAGGAGGCCGCGAAGGAGCGGCTCACCCAGGTCGCCGACTATTACGACGCCCGCCGCGAGGCGTTCGAGCACCCCGCCGCCGGATCGGGCGCGCCCTACAAGCCGCTTCCGCCGGAAACGCTCTATCTCACCGGCGAGGAGTGGGATCGGCTGCATCTCGCCCGCCCGAACCTGCGCCTCTCCCCCTTCGACCAGCCGGAATCGAAGGATGTCATCGACGTCGGCGGCCGGCCGGCGCGCTCCTTCGCGCCCGAGCGGGCGGACCCCGAGGCGCAGCTCTTCGACGCCGCCGTCGCGCATCTGCGCGAGTTGGCGGCCACCCGCCGCACCATCCTCGCCGCCTGGTCGGACGGCTCGCGCGACCGTCTCTCGACCGTGCTGGCCGACCACGGCCTCAAGGGCATGCAGGTGGTCGGCACCCGCGATGCCGCCGACAAGCTGCCCAAGGGCACCATCGCGCTCGCCGTGCTCGGCATCGAGAGCGGCTTCGATTCCGATGGCCTCTCCGTGCTCGGCGAGCAGGACATACTGGGCGACCGCCTGGTGCGCCCCAAGCGCAAGGCGCGCCGCCCGCAGGACGTGATCGCCGAGCTGACGGCGCTCACGGCGGGCGACCTCGTCGTCCATGTCGACCACGGCATCGGCCGCTTCATCGGGCTGAAGACCATCGAGGCGATGGGCGCCCCGCACGACTGCCTCGAGATCCATTATGCCGGCGGCGACAAGCTGTTCCTGCCGGTGGAGAATCTGGAGCTTCTCTCGCGCTACGGCTCGGAAGATACCGAGGCGCAGCTCGACCGGCTGGGCGGCGGCGGCTGGCAGGCGCGCAAGGCGCGGATGAAGAGCCGCATTCGCGAGATGGCGGCCGAACTGATCAAGGTCGCCGCCGAGCGCCAGCTCAAGGAGGCCCCGCGCCTGGTGCCGGCGGCGGGCATCTACGACGAATTCCGCGCCCGCTTCCCCTATGAGGAGACCGAGGACCAGGAAGCGGCGATCGACGCGGTATTCGACGATCTCGGCTCCGGCCATCCGATGGACCGGCTGGTCTGCGGCGATGTCGGCTTCGGCAAGACCGAAGTTGCTCTCAGGGCCGCCTTCGCGGTGGCGCTGAACGGCAAGCAGGTGGCCGTGGTGGTGCCGACCACGCTGCTGGCGCGCCAGCATTTCAAGACCTTCTCGGAACGCTTCAAGGGGCTGCCCGTGGTGGTGCGGCAGGCCTCCCGGCTGGTCACCGCGAAGGAAATGGCCGAGACCCGCAAGGGGCTGGCGGATGGCACCGTCGATATCGTGGTCGGCACCCACGCCCTGCTCGGCAAGCAGATCGCCTTCAAGGATCTCGGCCTCGTCATCGTCGACGAGGAGCAGCATTTCGGCGTCGGCCACAAGGAGAAGCTGAAGCAGCTGCGCGCCGAGGTGCATGTGCTGACGCTGACCGCAACGCCGATCCCGCGCACGCTCCAGCTCGCCATGACCGGCGTGCGCGAACTCTCGCTGATCGCCTCGCCGCCGGTGGACCGCCTCGCGGTGCGCACCTTCGTGACGCCGTTCGACCCGCTGATCGTGCGCGAGGCGCTGCTGCGCGAACGCTACCGGGGAGGGCAGAGCTTCTATGTCTGCCCGCGCATCGACGATCTCGCCGAGGTGAAGGACTTCCTCGACAAGCAGGTGCCCGAGGTCAAGGTCGCGGTCGCCCATGGCCAGATGGGCGCGACCCAGCTCGAGGAGATCATGTCCGCCTTCTATGACGGGCAGTTCGACGTGCTGCTGTCGACCACCATCGTCGAAAGCGGGCTCGACATCCCCACCGCGAACACGCTGGTGATCCACCGCGCCGACATGTTCGGCCTCGCCCAGCTCTACCAGCTGCGCGGGCGGGTGGGGCGCTCGAAAACCCGCGCCTATGCCATCTTCACCCTGCCGGCGGAGAAGACCATCACCGCGCAGGCGGAGCGGCGGCTGAAGGTGCTGCAGTCGCTCGACACGTTAGGGGCCGGCTTCCAGCTGGCCAGCCACGACCTCGACATCCGCGGCGCCGGCAACCTGCTCGGCGACGAGCAGTCCGGCCACATCAAGGAGGTCGGCTACGAGCTCTACCAGGAGATGCTGGAGGAGGCGATCGCCAACCTCAAGGCCGGGATCACCGCGCCGGTGGCGGACAAGTGGTCGCCGCAGATCTCCATCGGCATGCCGGTGCTGATCCCCGAGGACTATGTCGCGGATCTGCATGTGCGGCTGACGCTCTACCGCCGCCTCGCCGACATCGACACCGACAAGGAGATCCAGCAGATCGCCGCCGAGCTGGTCGACCGCTTCGGGAAGATGCCGGAGGAGGTGGAGCAGCTGCTCAAGCTGGTCGCCATCAAGGCGCTCTGCCGGCGCGCCAATATCGAGAAGGTGGATGCCGGCCCGCGCGGGGCGGTGCTCACCTTCCGCGAGAGCACCTTCCCCAATCCGGGCGGCCTCGTTCAGTACCTCGGCAAGCCGCACGTCATCGCCAAGGTGCGGCCCGACCTCCGGGTGGTCTTCTCGGCGGACTGGCCCGACGCCAATGCGCGTCTGAAGGGCGCCGGCGCGATCCTGAAGGAGCTCGCGAAGATCGCCGAGCAGGGCGCGAAGGCGGCCTGATCGGAGCGATCGGTCTCATCGGTCCGATCGGTCAGGAACTGGACTGATCGTCCACCTGACTGCACTGATCGTCCACCGCGCCGGAGACGCTCTCCGGCGGTGACGGATCACTCGTCGTAGGCGCCGTCGCTGTCCGGCATCTCGTCGGCGTCGACGTCCGAACCGGGCCCCGACATGATCGGATCATTGCCGCCCGCCTGGTTCGCATAGTCCATGCTGTGGTCGGAACCGGGCTTGTCGGGCAGCGGGCCGTAGTCGAGATAGTTGGGGTTGTTCAACGGCTTGAAGTTGAACTCCGTGCCGTCCGCGTTGCGCGTGCCGGCCGGCGGCTCGGGGTGGATGGTGATGTGCTGCTGGGCGCGCAGGGGCGTCGCGGCGCAGCCGATGAGCGCGACGAGGACGAGCGTGGCGTGGCGCATGGCGTGGTTCCTGTCGCGCGAGCTAGTGGAGCATCGCGGTTCCTAGCCCGAAAACGCCGCCGCCGGAAGGGCTTGGCGGCCACACCCCCGAACGCCGTTGCCGCATGGTGAAGGAGCCGTGGCCGGCGGGTATCGGGATCGGCGTGGGTGGCTGGGGGCTACCTCTCGTCGAGCCACCAGCTTTCCGCCAGCGAGCCGGACAGCGACACCACCTCCGGCCGGGCGATCCGCCGCCAGCGCGCAAGCCATTGACCGGGCGTATGAAACAGCGGCACGGCGAACTGCGCGGAGATCAGCACCCGGTCGAGGGCGCGCACGGCAGCCACGAAATCCTCGCGCGAACGGGCCGCCAGCAGCGCGGCGATCATCGCGTCGGTGGCGGCGCTTCTCAGCCCCATGAAGTTGCGCGTTCCCGGCGTATCCGCTGCCGCCGAGCCGAAATAGAAGCTCTGCTCGTTGCCCGGCGACAGCGTCTGCACCCAGATATAGGGCACCATGTCGTAGTCGTAGGTCTGCTTGCGGGTCTCGAACTGGACATTGTCGACCAGACGCACCGCAAGTTCCACTCCCGCGCGCCGCAGCATGTACCGGTAGGCGAGCGACAGACGCTCCTGATCCTTTGTCCCGACCAGTATTTCCACGACGAGCGGCCTGCCGGTGCCACGGTCGACAAGCTTGCCGTTGCGCAGCTCGAAGCCTGCCGCCGCGAACAGTTCCAGCGCCCGGCGCAGGCGCTCGCGATCCCGCCCGGAGCCGTCCGAGACCGGGGGCTGCCACGTTCCCTCCATCACCGCTGGCAGCACCGCGTCGGCGAACGGCGCCAGCCATTCGCGCTCCCTCTCCCCAGCCGGGCGGCCGCGCGCGGAAAGCTCGGAACCCTCGAAAAAGCTCGCCGTGCGGCGATAAACGCCGAAATAGAGATTGGCGTTGATCCACTCGAAGTCGAAAAGCTCCACCATCGCCTCGCGCACCCGCGCGTCGGCGAATGGCGGGCGGCGCATGTTGAAGATCAGCGCGGAATAGGGGTCGGGCTGACCATCCGCGATCTCTTCCAGCCGGACGCGTCCCTGCCGCACGGCCGGGAAGTCATAGCCGGTCTTCCAGCGGCCGGGATCGGTCTCGAAGCGGATGTCGTAGAGATCGCGCTTGAACGCCTCGAACTGGCTGTTCACGTCGCGGAAGAACTCGTAGCTGAGCGTGTCGAAGTTGAAGAGACCGCGATTGACCGGCAGATCGCGGCCCCAATAGTCCGGCGCCCGCGCCATCACGATGCTGGTTCCGGGCCGAACCTCCGTGACCACGTAGGGACCGCTGCCGAGCGGGGCGGCGAAGCTCGTCTCCTCGAAACGCGCCTCGTTCACGGCGTGACGGGCGAGAATGGGCATCAGCGCGAGGATGAGGGGCAATTCGCGGTCCGCTTCCCCGAACCGAAACAGGATGCGCCGCTCATCGGTGATCTCGGCGGCGGCCACCTTGCCATAATAGCTGCGCATGTTGGGCCGCCCGCGCCGGTGCAGCAGCTCGTAGGAGAACAGCACATCCTGCGCCGTCACCGGCGCGCCGTCCGAGAAGCGTGCGGCCGGGTCGAGCTCGAAGGCGACGTAGCTGCGCGCGTCGTCGGTCTCGATGCGGCGTGCGAGCAGGGGATAAACGGTGAAAGCCTCGTCCGGCCCGCGCTTCATCAGGCTTTCGACGATGCTCCAGCGGATGATCGGTGGCGCATTGCCGCGGACGATAAAGGGGTTGAGGCTGTCGAACGAGCCGACGGCGGATTGCCGCAGGCGCCCCCCGCGCGGTGCGTCTGGATTGACGCTGCGGAAATAAGGGAAGTCCTCGGGATAGAGCGGTGCCCCGTGCATCGCGAGCGCGGCCATGCTCCGGCCTGTGTCCGCAGCGTTCTGCGCCTGCGTCGGGCGGCCGGCCAGCAGCAATCCGCCCGCCGTGGCGATGCCGCCGCCGATCAGGTGGCGGCGGGTCATACCCGGCATGGTCTGCAATCCCCTTGGCAGCAAGACACCATTCGTTGGAATCTAGCATGATCGACGCGGCTTGGCGGCTCACAGGTCACTGTCTTGCCTCATTTGAACCCGAGACAGCCTCGTCCGAGATGGCGCCCAGGCGTCCGTCGCCGTCGCAGATTCGGCGATTTGCACGACAGGAAACGATATGATCATACGCTCCTCTCTCGCGCCGCGCCGGTGGACGCACATTGTTGCGGGTTCCGCCCTGGCGCTGGTCATGGGAATCGCCACCGCCTCGGCCCAGCAGGCCCCGGCTCCGGCCACTCCTCCGGCCCAGAAGCCCGCCGCCAAGCCGGCGCCGGCCCAGAAGCCGGCCGCGCAGAAGCCCGCCGCCACCGCTCCTGCGGCCCAGACGCCTCCGGCTCAGGCCTCCGGCCAGGGTGCCGCGCCCCAGATTCCCGCTGTCGCCATTCCGTGGATGAAGCGCTGCGGCGAGGATCCGAACCTCAAGAAGACCGTCTGCAACATGGAGCAGACGATCATCTCCGACATGGGCCAGTTCCTCGTCCGCTTCGGCATCCTCGAGGTGAAGGACGACCCCAAGAAGGTGTTCACCGTCGCCTTCCCGAACGGCGTGCTGCTGCGCAACGGCTTCCGGGTGACGATCGCCAACGACCAGCCGCAGGCCGGCACCTTCGTCATCTGCGACGAGCGCACCTGCCGCGGCGACGTGCCGATCGACGGCGCCTTCATCGACCGCATGAAGAAGGCGCCCGGCCTCACCCTCCAGGTCGCCAACGCGGCGGGCCGCGTCGTGTCCTATCCGATCGGGCTGGGCGACTTCGCCAAGACCTATGACGGCGCCCAGACCGAGCCCGGTGCCTGGGAAGCGCAGGTCAAGAAGATCCAGGACGACATCAAGGAACGCCAGCAGGCCGCTCAGGCCGCCGCGCAGGTCCAGAACGACAAGGCCAAGGAAGGCCTCGAGAAGTACGGCGCCGACCGGCTCAAGAATGCGGCTCAGCCGGCGCAGTAGCCGCCGGGCGGCCACGCCCGCTCGAAACACGAACGCCCGGGCACAAACCCGGGCGTTTCTGATTCAAGAGCCTATGTTCACCGGAGCGACGCGCTATTGCAGCCGCTCCGACCGCACCCTCCAGCCGCCATCGCCGTCGGCAGAAAGCATTTCCTCGACCTGCGGGTGGCGGACGGGATCACCGGAGGTGTCCGGTTCGAGATTCTGCTCCGAGACGTAGGCGACGTATTCGGTCTCCGCGTTCTCGGCCAGCAGATGGTAGAAGGGCTGGTCCTTCGTCGGCCGCACCGCCTCCGGGATGGACTCCCACCATTCCTCCGTGTTGGAGAATTCGGGGTCGACATCGAAGACGACACCACGGAACGGGTAGTGGCGGTGGCGTACCACCTGGCCGATCCGGTATTTGGCGATGCGTTCTTTCATGGCCTGACACTCGCCCTCTGGAGCGGCGCGACCCGTTAAGGCCGCTATCCCCCATTGTCAACGCGCAACCCGTAGGCGGCGGCCATCTGCGGATCGCCCGCGGCGACGATCCGGGCAAGGTCCACGATCACTTTCGCCTGCTTCCAGGTGGCGTCATCCTGCATCTTCCCGTCGATCATGACAGCCCCCGTGCCGTCGGGCATCGCGTCGAGGATGCGGCGGGCGAACAGCACCTCGCCGACATCGGGGCTGAAGACCTTCTTGGCGATGGCGATCTGGCTCGGGTGCAGTGACCAGGCGCCGACGCATCCCTGCAGGAAGGCGTTGCGGAACTGCGCCTCGCAGGCGGCGGCATCGGCGAAATCGCCGAACGGGCCGTAGAAGGCCTTGATGCCGTTGGCGGCGCAGGCGTCGACCATCTTTCCGACGGTGTAGTGCCAGAGATCCTGCTGGTAGCCGGCGCGCGGGGCATCGGCGGCGTCCTTGCGGGCATCGGCGAGCACGACGTAGTCCGGGTGGCCGCCGCCGACGCGGGTGGTCTTCATCGCGCGCGAAGCGGCGAGATCGGCGGGGCCGAGGCTCATGCCGTGCATGCGGGGCGAGGCGGCGGCGATCGCTTCCACGTTCTTGACGCCCTCGGCCGTCTCGAGGATGGCGTGGATCAGGATCGGCTTGCCGATGGCGTGCTTGGCCTCCAGTTGAGCGAGCAACTGGTCGACATAGTGGATGTCCCAGGGCCCATCGACCTTCGGCACCATCACCACGTCGAGCTTGGCGCCGAGCGCGCCGACGACCTCGACGATATCGTCCAGCGCCCATGGGCTGTTCAGCGCGTTGATGCGGGTCCACAGGCCGGTGGCGCCGAACTCGTTGGCCCTGCCCATCTCGATGAGGCCGGCGCGCGCGGCGAGCTTGGCATCGGCCGGGATGGCGTCCTCGAGATTGCCCAGCAGCACATCGACCTGGCCGATCAGTTCCGGCACCTTGGCCCGGAACTTCTCCAGATGCGGCGGCATGAAGTGGATCATCCGTTCCAGCCGGACGGGGAGTTCACGGAACGGTTCCGGCGCGCCGATGGCGAGCGGCTTGTGGAAATTGCGGGGCAGCCTGGTCGTCACGTTGGTTTCCTCCCGACGCAGCAGTCGCATCTTGTCTTGGTTGCGATGCAGCATAGCGTCAGGATGGCCGAGCCAGAAGGGAAACGATAGACGCTATTGACCGCAGGCGAGCCCGCCGCTAGCGAGCCGGAATGGCCGCTGTCCTCGCTCTCGCACTGCCGTTCTTCGGCGTCATTTTCCTGGGTTTCGCCTGCGGCCGGGGCTCGAAGATCCCCGAGAGCGGGCTCGCCTGGCTGAGCTTCTTCATCGTCTATGTCGCGCTGCCGCCTCTGTTCTTCTCGCTCGTCGCGCGCACCCCCTTCGACCAGCTGACGAACGGCCGCTTCATCGCGGCGACGACGGCGGCGACGGCGACGTGCTTTGCCCTGTCGCTCGGCATCGGGCTCTGGCTGCGGCGCGGCAACCTGCCGGAGGCGACGATCGCGGCGATCGTCGGTTCCTATGCCAATGTCGGCTACATGGGTCCGGGACTGACGCTCGGCGCGCTCGGCGCGGCCGCCTCGGTGCCCACCGCGCTGATCTTCGTGTTCGACAGCCTGTTCTTCTTCACCATTGTCCCGCTGCTGATGGCGGTGAGCGGGCGTGACAAGCACGGGTTCGGGGCAACGATGGTGCTGGTTGCGCGGCGGGTGCTGACCCACCCGTTCAATGTCGCGACCTTTCTCGGCGTCTTCGCGGCCTATATCGAGTTCCAGCCACCGGAAGCGCTCTCGCGCCTGCTCGATTTCCTGAAGAATGCCGCCGCCCCCTGCGCTCTCTTCACCCTCGGCGTCTCGGTGGCGCTGCGGCCGATGGAGCGCTTCCAATGGGAGGTGCCGCCGCTGATCGCTATCAAGCTGGTGCTGCACCCGGTGCTGGTCTTCGCGGTACTCTTTGCCACGGGACCGTTCGAGCCCGTCTGGGTGGCGACGGCGGTGCTGATGGCCG
Source organism: Ancylobacter terrae (assembly GCF_045108345.1). Taxonomy (NCBI): domain Bacteria; kingdom Pseudomonadati; phylum Pseudomonadota; class Alphaproteobacteria; order Hyphomicrobiales; family Xanthobacteraceae; genus Ancylobacter; species Ancylobacter terrae. The sequence goes on along the minus strand of NZ_JBJGXH010000001.1, from coordinate 1,793,154 downwards.
GCCTGCCGCCCGCGCTGAACGCCTTCATCATGGCCAAGCAATACGACACCTATGTCGAGGCGGCCTCCGGCGGCGTCCTCGTCGGGACGACGGTGTCGGTGCTGACCGTCACCGCGCTGCTCTACGCGGTCCAGCACGACATGCTGCCGGTGGCCGTGTTTCCCTGATGCCGGGCGTCAGAGCGGCTCGCCGAGGAGCAGGCGCGGTACGTCGCGCGTGGGGCCGACGCCTCGCCGCATGATGGCCTGCCGGAGCGGGGGAAGCCGATCCATCAGCCACAGGCCGAAACCGCGTGCCGCCTGCGCCGGCAGAAAACCGGTCAGCAGCGAGCGGTTCAGCAGGTCGACGGCCAGCGTCCGGCTCTCGACATCCGAGCGCCGCCGGGCCTCATAGGCATCAAGAACGGCATCGGCGCCGATGTCCTGCCCGCGCCGCCGGGCCTGCACGACCAGTTCGGCAAGGGTGGCGACGTCGCGGATGCCGAGATTGAGGCCCTGCGCGCCGATGGGTGGGATCGTGTGGGCGGCCTCGCCGATCAGCGCGACACGCCGTGCCCCGAAGCGCTCGGCCGTCTGCGCGCCGAGCGGATAGGCGCTGCGCCTGGTTTCGACCGTCATTCGCCCGAGGATTGAATGCGCCCGTCTCTCCATCGCCCGCGCGAAATCGGCATCGTCCAGCCGGCCCAACCGCTCGGCCTCGCGCGGATCGACCACGCAGACGATGTTCGAGCGCGGGCCGGGCAGTGGCACCAGCGTGAACGGCCCGGTCTCCGTGTGGAACTCGGTGGAGATGTCGTGATGCGGGCGCTCATGCGACAGCGTGGCCGTCACCGCGACCTGCGGATAGCTGCGCGAACGGGTCCTTATGCCGATCCGCTCCCGCAGCAGCGAGTTGCGCCCATCCGCGGCGACGACGAGGGCGGCGCTTATCGCGCTCCCGTCGTCGAGCCGAAGCGTGGCGTCGTCGGTGCCGGGCGCGAGATCGACCACAGGCCGGGTCACGCGGCGAATGCCGGGCGACGCCGCTACGGCCTCTTCGAGGACAGCCAGCAGCGGCTCGTTCTCGATGTTCCAGGCGAAGGCATCCAGCCCGGTTTCATGGGCTTCGAACGCCACCTCCGGCGCGCGGATGAGGCGCCGCGTGTCGTCGACGATGCGCATCGTCCGCAGCGGCGAGGCGGATTCTGCCAGCCTGGTCCAGACGCCGAGGGCATCGAGCGCCTGCACGGAGCCGTGCATCAACGCCGTGGCGCGTCGATCGACCCGGCGTGTGGGCGCCACGAGCGTCACCGCCAGCCCGGCACCGGCGAGCGCGAGGGCACCGATCAGGCCGGCCGCCCCGCCGCCGGCTACCACGACGTCGGCGGGCCCTGCATCCGCTTCGCTCATCCACGCCTCCATCGGCTCTTTCGCCGCTCCGAATCCGGGTCGCATCCTGTTCAAGCCCCTCGCGCAGTTCAAGCGGGGGCTGTATGCACGGGGCTGAGTGTGGGATAAGCAGTCGTTGCGCAACGTGACAAATCGGTGATGCCTGCCGGGGCATGCCGAGCCTGCTGCGGACAGATCAATCCGGCGGGGGCGACGGGAGGACTTTCGTGCCTGTATTCACGAAGCTGAGCGACGAGGCGCCGTCCCGGCGGCAGACTCTCGCGTTCGCCGTCCACCTGTTCACGGCTTCGGGGGCGGTCTTCGGCCTGCTCGCGCTCATTGCGGCGGTCGAGGGCAACTGGTCGCTGATGTTCACCTGGCTGGGCGCCGCGCTGTTCGTCGACGGGATCGACGGATCGATCGCGCGGCGCGTGCGGGTGGTCGAGGTGCTGCCGCGCTGGTCCGGTGAGACGCTGGACCTCGTCGTCGACTACCTCACCTATGTGCTCGTGCCGGCCTTCGCGGTGGCGACCGGCAATCTCATGCCGACATGGATGGCGATCCCCGCGAGCGCGGTGATCCTGCTCACCAGCGCGCTGTATTTCGCCGATACCAGCATGAAGACCGAGGACAAGTATTTCCAAGGCTTTCCGGCGGTGTGGAACCTCGTCGTTTTCTATTTCTTCCTCGTGCCGATGAGCCCATGGGTGATCGTCGCGATCATAGCCCTGCTGGCGGTCGCCACCTTCCTGCCGATCAAGTTCGTGCATCCCTTCCGGGTGGTGCGGCTGCGCGTCGTCACGCTGGGGCTCATGGCGGTCTGGGCGGTGCTCGCGATCACCGCCGTGGTGGAGAAGCTGCAGCCGCCGGCATGGGTGACGGTGGCGATGTGCGCGATTGCCGTCTATTTCCTGCTGGCCGGGTTCGAGCGGCCGGGTCGCCGGCGGATCAGCGGCGATCATTGAGGGGAAGGCATGGCATTCGCTGTTCGTATCCATCGCACCGGCGGCCCTGAAGTTCTCAGCTACGAGGCAGTGGAACTCGGCCGCCCGGGGCCGGGCGAGGCGAAGATCCGCCAGACGGCTATCGGGCTCAACTTTATCGATACCTATTTCCGCTCGGGGCTTTATCCCGCGCCGGCGGGCCTGCCGCTCGTCCCGGGCAACGAGGGCGCCGGGGTTGTGCTCGAGGTGGGGGAGGGCGTGACCGATCTGGCGCCCGGCGACCGCGTCGCCTACGGCTCCTCGCTGGGCGCCTATGCCACGGAGCGTCTGGTTCCGGCCGGGATGCTGGTGAAGCTGCCCGAGACGATCGAGGACCAGAGCGCGGCGGCGATGATGCTGAAGGGCATGACCGCGCGCTATCTCATCCGGCAGACCTATGTGGTGAAGCCCGGCAACACCATCCTGGTGCATGCCGCCGCCGGCGGCGTCGGCCTGATCCTGTGCCAGTGGGCGGCGCATATCGGCGCGACGGTGATCGGCACGGTCGGATCGCCCGAGAAGGCCGCGCTGGCCCGCGCCAACGGGGCGACGCACACCATTCTGTACAATGACGAGAACTTCGTCGAACGGGTGCGCGAGATCACTAAGGGCGCGCTCTGCAACGTCGTCTATGACGGGGTGGGGCAGGCGACCTACCCCGCCTCGCTGGACTGCATCAAGCCCCGGGGGCTGTTCGTCAGCTTCGGCAACGCCTCCGGGCCGATCCAGAACTTCAACCTTCTGGCGCTGTCGCAGAAGGGCTCGCTCTACGTCACCCGGCCGACGCTGTTCGCCTATATCGCGACGCGCGACGAGCTTCTCGCCAACGCAAGCGACCTGTTCGATGTGGTCTCCGCGGGAGTGGTGAAAATCCCGGTCAATCAGACCTACGCTCTGGCCGACGCCCAGACGGCGCACCGCGACCTTGAGGCGCGCCGGACCACGGGTTCCACGGTCCTGCTCCCCTGAGGGCGGGCTGCGCAATTCTGCGGCATCATGATGCCGCATCCACCGAAACAGCTCTGGCGATACTCGGCGGCGGGTGTGATCGGAGCAGTTGGCCGGTGCCTTGCATGAGTGGGCCAAGCGCCCGGGCCGTCGCCCGTCGCGGGGAGTGTGATGACCGAAGCCGTTCCGCCGCCGCTCCTGGAAGCTGTCGGATTGACCAAGCGATTTGGTGCGCTGGTCGCCAATGACAATGTCAGCCTCGCGATCCGGGCGGGCGAAAATCACGCCCTGCTGGGAGAAAACGGGGCGGGCAAGTCCACGCTCGTCAAGATGCTCTGCGGGTTGCTCCAGCCGGATTCCGGCGAACTGCGCTGCGACGGCGAGGCGATCCATTTCCCGGATCCCGCCACGTCGCGGGCGCGCGGAATCGGTGTCGTGTTTCAGCATTTCGCGCTGTTCGATGCCTTGAGCGTGGTCGAAAACGTCGCGCTCGGCCTCGATGGCCGCGAATCGCTCGCCGCTCTGGCGCGGCGGATCGATGCCTGCGTCGCCCGCTACGGGCTTGTGGTCGACCCGCGCCGACGGGTGTCGGAGCTCTCGGTCGGCGAACGCCAGCGGGTCGAGATCGTGCGCTGCCTGCTGGGCGACCCGCGGGTTCTCATCCTCGACGAGCCCACCTCGGTGCTGACGCCGGACGAGTCGGAGAGCCTGTTCCGCACCCTCGACGTACTGAAGGGCGAGGGGCGGGCGGTGTTGTTCATCAGCCACAAGCTCGACGAGGTGCGCCGCCTGTGCGACCGCGCCACGGTGCTGCGCGGCGGCCGGTTCGTCGGGGCGGTCGATCCCCGTCAGGAAACTTCCGCGAGCCTCGCCCGGCTCATGGTCGGGGCCGACGTTCCGCGCACGCCACGGATCGCCGAGCACGAGATCGGCGTGCCTCGCCTGCTGGTCAAGGGCCTGAACCTGCCGGGCGACGGCAGCCGGGGTTCCGCGCTCCACGACGTCAACCTCGAGGTGCGGGCCGGCGAGATCGTGGGTATCGCCGGGGTGGCCGGTAATGGGCAGACCGCCCTGTTCGACGTGCTCTCCGGCGAACGGCTTGCTCCCGATCCCGAAAGCATCGTGATCGATGCGAGCCCCGCCGGCGCGCTGGGGCCGACGGCGCGGCGGGCGCTCGGCGCGGGCTTCGTTCCGGAAGAGCGGCTGGGCCATGCGGCGGCGCCCGATATGCGGCTCTCCGACAATGTCCTGCTGACCACCCATGGCGACGGCCATCTCGTCAATGGCGGGATCATCCGGCGCAGGGCTTTGCAGGCACATTTTGCCGCGATCGTGAAGCGCTTCGACGTCCGCTTCGGCGGCAGGGATCCCAAGGCGCGGCGCCTCTCGGGTGGCAACCTGCAGAAATTCGTCATCGGCCGCGAGGTGCTGCGCGGGCCGCGGCTGCTGGTGGTCGACCAGCCGACGTGGGGCGTCGACGCCGCCGCCGCCGCTTTCATCCGCACCACGCTGCGCGAGAAGGCGGCAGAGGGATGCGCGATCGTGGTGGTGAGTCAGGATCTCGACGAACTGCTGGAGTTCGCGGACCGCATCGCCGTCATGTATGACGGCCGCCTCACCCCACCCGTGCCGGTGGCGGAAACGTCCCGCGAGGCGATCGGGCTCGCCATGGGTGGGGCGCATGGCGGACGCGCCGACGCGGAGGGTGCCCATGCCGCTTAAGATCGAGCGTCAGGAGAGCGTGTCGGCGCTCGGTCTGATCGCGGCGCCGATCGTTGCGCTGGCGTTTACGCTGCTGGTCGGCGCGGTGATGTTCGCGCTGCTGGGACACGATCCCCTTCGTGCCTTTCAGATCTACTTCATCGAGCCCCTGTCCGATCCCTGGACGCTGCAGGAACTAGTCGTGAAGGCCTGCCCGCTCATCCTGATCGGCGTCGGCCTGTCCTTCTGCTACCGGGCGAACCGCTGGAACATCGGTGCCGAAGGCCAGTATGTGGCGGGAGCGGTGCTGGGTTCATGGCTGGCGCTCGTCACGCACGGGACGGAGGCCGGTCCCTGGGTACTGCCGGCCATGCTCGTCCTGGGCGCGTTGGGCGGGGCCCTCTGGGGACTCATCCCGGCCCTGCTGCGCGTGCGCTTCGGCGCGAGCGAGATCCTCACCAGCCTGATGCTGGTCTATGTCGCCCAACTCGGCCTCGATTATCTCGTGCGCGGCCCGTGGCGCGATCCGGGCGGCTTCAACTTCCCCCAGAGCGTCACCTTCGATTCCGTCGCCACCCTGCCTCTGCTGTTCGAGGAGGGGCGCCTGCATGCCGGTATCGTCGTCGCTCTGGCGGTCGTGATTGTCGCGACCTTCGTGCTCGGACGGACGCTGGTCGGCTTCTCGATCGAGCTCGGCGGCTCGGCGCCGCGCGCGGCGGCCTTTGCCGGTTTCGACGAACGGCGTGTCACCTGCGGCGTCTTCGCCGTTTCCGGGGCCCTCGCGGGTCTGGCGGGCATCATCGAGGTGGCAGGCACGATCGGGCAGATCCAGCCTTCGATCTCGCCGGGCTACGGCTTCACCGCCATCATCGCGGCGATGCTGGGCCGGCTGCACCCGGTCGGCGTGCTGATCGCGAGCCTTGCCCTGGCGCTCACCTATATCGGCGGCGAAGCGGCGCAGATCTCCATGCGCATGCCGTTCGACGTCACCCGCGTCTTCCAGGGCACGCTGCTCATTGCGATCCTGGCGGCGGACGTGCTGGTGCGCTACCGGATCCGTCGTGTCGAGGGGACGGCGCATGCTTGAGACGGGAATCCTCGCCGCGGTGCTGGCGAGCGTCGTCGCGGCGGCGACGCCGCTTCTGCTCGCCGCGCTCGGCGAACTCGTGGCCGAGCGCGCCGGTACGCTGAATCTCGGCGTCGAAGGCATGATGATCGTCGGCGCGGCGGTCGGCTACGCCACCGCCTACGGCTCCGGCAGCCTGCTGCTCGGGGCGCTGGCCGGCATTCTGGCCGGCGTCGTGCTGTCGCTGGTGTTCGCCGGCCTCGCGATATGGCTGGCGACCAACCAGGTCGCGTCAGGCCTCGCCACCACCATTCTCGGGCTCGGGCTGGCAGGCCTGATCGGTGCGCCGTTCGTGGGCACGCGGCTCGACGGCGCGCCCGAACTCGACATTCCCGGCCTCTCCACCCTGCCGCTGGTCGGCCCCGTTGTCTTTGGGCAGGACGCCTTCGTCTACGCTTCTCTCGCGCTGCTCGCCGCTGTCGCCTATGTGCTGGCGCGCACGCGGCTCGGCCTCATCATCCGTGCGGTCGGCGAGAGCCACGCCGCCGCCCATGCGCTCGGCCATCCCGTCCGGAGAATCCGCACGCTGGCGGTGATGTTCGGCGGCGCCTGCGCGGGGTTGGCGGGGGCGCATCTGTCGCTCGCCTATACCCCGTTCTGGGCCAGCGACATGACCGCCGGCCGCGGCTGGATCGCGCTGGCGCTCGTGGTGTTCTCGGCCTGGAAGCCACTCTGGCTGCTGGCCGGCGCCTATCTGTTCGGCGCGGTCTCGATCCTTCAGTTGCACGTGCAGGGCTTCGGCCTCGGCATACCCTCGCAATTGCTGTCGTCGCTGCCTTATCTTGCGACGGTGGTGGCCCTGGTGGTGATCTCGGCGCTCAAGAAGGGGCAGGGTGCGCCGGCCTCGCTCGGGGTGCCGTTCGTGCCCGATCGCTGATCGGGAAAGGCGGCCGCCTTGGCGGCGGATCGTTCGGGCGGTGGCGGCCGCGCCCGGGCGAGGCAGACAATCGCGGCCGCACTCGGGATGCAGCGGAGACGTTCATGCGCAAGATACTGTCCCTAGCGGCCACCCTCGCGGCGGGGCTCGGCCTCGCCGGCGCGGCACTGGCCCCGGCGCACGCGGCCGACAAGCTCAAGGCGGCGTGGGTCTATATCGGCCCGGTCGGCGACTTCGGCTGGACCTACCAGCATGACCAGGGCCGCAAGGCGGTCGAGAAGGAGTTCGGCGACAAGGTCGAGACCACCTATGTCGAGAGCGTTCCGGAAGGCCCGGATGCCGAGCGCGTCATCGAGCAGCTCGCCCGTGCCGGCAACAAGATCATCTTTACGACCTCCTTCGGCTACATGGAGCCGACGCTGAAGGTCGCCAAGCGCTACCCGAAGGTGATGTTCGAGCACGCCACCGGCTACAAGCGCGACAAGAACGTCTCCACCTACAACTCGAAGTTCCACGAGGGGCGTTACATCCTCGGCCAGATCGCGGCCAAAACCTCTAAGACCGGCACGATCGGCTACATCGCCTCCTTCCCTATTCCCGAGGTCATCTCCGGCATCAATTCTCTGATGCTCGGTGCGCAGTCGGTGAATCCCGACATCAAGGTCAAGATCGTCTGGGTGAATTCCTGGTTCGACCCGGCCAAGGAAGCCGACGCCGCGAAGGCGCTGATCGACCAGGGTGCCGACGTGATCTCCCAGCACACCGACAGCCCGGCAGCCATGCAGGCGGCCGAATCGCGCGGCGTGAAGGCGTTCGGCCAAGCCTCCGACATGATCAATTTCGGGCCGAAGGCGCAGCTCACCTCGATCGTCGACAACTGGTCGCCCTACTATATCGAGCGCGTGAAGGCGGTGATGGACGGCACCTGGAAGTCGACCGACACCTGGAGCGGCATGAAGGACGGAGAGGTCGTCATGGCGCCTTACACCAACATGCCCGACGACGTGAAGGCGATGGCGGAGAAGACCGAGGCCGACATCAAGTCCGGCGCGCTCAACCCCTTCAAGGGTCCGATCTACAACCAGAAGGGCGAGTTGGTGGTGAAGGAGGGTGAGGTGCTGCCGGACAAGGGCATCCTGTCGATGAACTGGTACGTCAAGGGCATCGACGACAAGGTGCCCGGCCAGTGAGCCATCCCGCCTGACAGCGCGGCCGTCGCGGGACGACGGCCGCATTCCGCCCGCTGATGGAGGGGGCGGCGCGGTGTTTTCCGGCAAGGGTCGGATGCACCATGAGGCGGCGGTGTGGGGGTAGTGTCCGATCGCCCATGCCGGCCGCCGCTGCCGGCGACGGTGCCGACGCGTGGGAGCAGCATGGACGTCTTCATTTCGGACTGGCTCAACATCCTGATCCGCTGGTTCCATCTGATCGTCGGAATCGGCTGGATCGGAGCGTCCTTCTATTTCGTCGCCCTCGATTTCGGTCTGCGCAAGGAAGCCGGCAGCCATCCCGGCATCTACGGGGCTCAATGGCAGGTGCACGGCGGCGGCTTCTACCATGTGCAGAAATACATGGTGGCGCCGGAGCGCCTGCCCGAGCACCTGCACTGGTTCAAATGGGACGCCTATCTAACGTGGCTGACCGGCTTCGCGCTGCTGGTCGTCCAGTATTACTGGCACGCCGAATCCTACCTGATCGACCCGGCCGTCGCCGCTCTTGCCAAGCCGGAGGCGATCATGATCTCGATCGCGTCGCTGGCGGGCGGCTTCCTGATTTATGACTGGATCTGCCGCTCGCCGCTCGGCCGGCGGACCGATGTGCTGGCGGTCTGCGTCTTCGTGCTGATCGTCGGCGCCGCGTGGCTGTTCACCCAGGTCTTCTCCGGCCGCGGCGCCTTCATCCATGTCGGCGCCTTCATCGGCACCATCATGGCGGCGAACGTGTTCGTCGTGATCATGCCGGGCCAGCGCAAAACGGTCGCGCAGATGCTGGCCGGCGAGACGCCCGAGCCCATCCACGGCATCCGCGCCAAGCAGCGCTCGCTGCACAACAATTACCTGACGCTGCCGGTTCTGCTGATGATGGTCTCGAACCATTATCCGCTGCTGTTCGGCCATCCCCATTCCTGGCTGGTGGTGGCGCTCATCCTTGTGGTCGGCGGCCTGATCCGGCACATCATCAACAGCGCCGATGCCGGCAAGGATTTCCTCGCCTATGGCTGGGCGGCGCCTGCGGGCCTGTTCGCGCTGGCCTGCGCGATCGTTTTCACGGCCCCCACGCAGGGCGCGGGCGGGCCGGTGATGAGCGACCAGCAGGCGGTCGCGCTGATTGCCAAACACTGTACCATGTGCCATGCCGCGACGCCGTCTCATGACGGTTTTTCCGAGGCGCCGAAGGGTGTGATGCTCGACAGTCTCGCTGCCATCCGCAGCCACCGCGCCGCCATCATCGCCCAGGCCGTGCAGGGCAACGCCATGCCGCTCGGGAATGAAACGGCGATGAGCGCGGACGAGCGGACCGCGCTCGGGGCCTGGTTGCGGGCGCAGCGCTGAGATGGACGTCGCCCTCGATACCGGCGCGCTCGGCGCCCGTGCCGCGGCCATGCTGGATGAACTCGGCACCATCTCGCAGTCGCCGGACCACCTCACCCGCCTGTTCCTGACCCCCGAGCATCGGCGCGCCGCCGATCTGGTGGCCTCGTGGATGCGCGCCGCCGGCATGGCGGTGAGCGAGGACGCGCTGGGAACCGTGCGCGGCCACTGGTGGCCGGCCGGGGAGGAAGCCCCACGCCTGCTGCTCGGCTCGCACATCGACACGGTGATCGAGGCCGGTCGCTATGACGGGACCATGGGCGTGGTGCTGGCGATCCTCGCGGTCGAGATGCTGATCAAGGCGGGGCATCGGCCGGAGTACGGCATCGACATCCTCGCCTTCGGCGATGAGGAGGGATCGCGTTTTCCAACCGCGCTGTCGGCCTCGGCGGCTGTTGCCGGCGTCTTCCCGCCGACGGCGCTGGCGGCGCGTGACGCCGATGGCGTGACGTTCGAGGAGGCGTTGCGCGCCTATGGCAAGGACCCCGCCGATATCCCCACCTGCGCCTACGACCCCAACCGGGTCATCGCCTATGTCGAGGCCCATATCGAGCAGGGGCCCGTGCTGGAGGTCGAGGGGGAGCCGCTCGGGGTCGTTTCGGCCATCGCCGGCGCCTCCCGGCTCTCGGTGACGGTGAGCGGCGAGGCCGGCCACGCCGGCACCGTGCCGATGCGGCTGCGCCACGATGCGCTGCTCGGCGCCGCCGAAATGGCTCTCATGGTCGAGAAGATCGCCAAGGTCGATCGTCATGGCATGGTCGCGACCGTCGGACGGGTGCATGTCGAGCCCGGTGCGATCAACGTCATTCCCTCGCGGGTGGTGTTCACCACCGACCTGCGCTCGGGCTCGGATGCCTCGCGCCGCGAGGCGTTGACGCGTTTCGAGCGGGAGGCCCACCGGATCGCCGATCATCGCGGCCTCGGCGTCGTCATCTCGGCCTTCCATGAGGTGGCGACCGTGCCGTGCTACCGCGATCTCCAGATGCGGCTGGGCAATGCCGTGGCGAGCGTCGGTCATCGGGTGGTCACGCTGACCTCCGGGGCCGGGCATGACGGGCAGGCGATGTCGAAGCTCTGCCCGGTCGGCATGCTGTTCGTGCGCTGCAAGGACGGCATCAGCCACAATCCGGCGGAATATGCCGCGCCCGATGACATGGGGCTTGCCGTCGGCGCGCTGGTGCGCTTCATCGAGCGCTTCGGATTGCCGCAGGGAGGCAGGACCCTGCCGGACGCAGGCGGAGCACGGACGTGAGCGAGAGCGACGAGAAGGTGGCGGAGCTGTTCGGCCGCGAGGTCGAGTTCCTGAAGGCGGTGGTGCGCGTGCCGAGCGACAACCCGCCGGGAGACTGCGCCCCCCACGCCGAGGTGACGGCCGGCCTGCTGGAGGAACTCGGCTTCACCGTCGAGCGGCACGTCGTGCCCGAGCCTTTCGCCAAGACCTACGGCATGCGTTCGGTGGTCAATCTCGTGGTGCGTCAGCGCTTCGGCGAGGGGCGCGGCCCCACCATTGCGCTGAACGCCCATGGTGACGTGGTTCCGCCCGGCGAGGGCTGGACCTTCGATCCCTATGGCGGCGAGGAAAAGGGCGGCGCCATCTATGGGCGCGGTGCGGCGGTCTCGAAATCCGATTTCGCGACCTACGCCTTCGCGCTTCTGGCGCTGCGCGAGCAACCCGAGGGGCTCGACGGCACGGTCGAACTCCATCTCACCTATGACGAGGAGGCGGGCGGCTTCCTCGGGCCGAAATGGCTTCTGGAGCACGACATCTCGAAGCCCGACCTCGCCATTTGTGCCGGCTTCTCCTACGCGGTGGTGGTCGCGCATAATGGCTGCCTGCACCTCGAGATCATCGTGCGCGGCAAGCAGGCGCATGCGGCGATGCCGGAAACCGGGGTCGATGCGCTTGAGGCGGCGACCGACGTGCTCGCCGCCATCTATGCCGAGCGCAAGCGCCTCAACGCCATCGTCAGCGCCACGCCCGGCATCGGCTCACCGAAGATCACCGTCGGCCTCATCTCCGGTGGCATCAACACCAACGTCGTGCCCGACCGGATCGTCATGCGCGTCGATCGCCGCCTCGTTCCCGAAGAAGATGGCGTGCAGGTGGAGGCCGAGCTGAACCGGCTGATCGCGCAATCCGTCGCGGCGCACCCCGGCATCGAGCTGGAATGCCGGCGCATCATCCTGGCCGAGCCGCTGCGCACCCTGCCGGGCACGGAGCCGCTGGTCGAAACCATACAGAGGCACGCCGCTGACGTGCTGGGCCTGACGCCACCTGCCACGGCCGTGCCGCTCTACACGGATGCCCGACACTACACCGCCCACGGCATCCCCACGGCCCTTTACGGAGCGGGGCCGCGCTCCATTCTCGAGGCGAATGCCCACGCCGCCGACGAGCACGTGCGGATATCCGACCTGAAGGCGGCGACCATCATCATCGAGCGCACGCTGCGCGACCTGCTGACGCCCTGACCCTCGAAAGCATGGGTCGCCGGCAAGTGCGGGCTTGTCGGAACACTCGCTTGCAGAGAAATGCAATCGATTGCATGATGCGGGGGAGCTCGCCGCAGAGCGGGCGATATCCACGGAGGATACCCCCATGAGCGAGGCGACCCTGTCCGCCCCGGACGCATCGACAACGGCCGGCCGGTTCGGCCCGAACTCCGGCGTCGTGACCGAACTCGTCGCCGGGTCGAGATACCCGGTGCATTTCCTTCAGGTGGAAACGCGTGACGGCCTCTATGCGCCGATCGCCCTGCGGTTGCCGGTGGGAGAAGGGCCATTCCCTCTCGTGCTCTTCGCCACGGGAAATGGCGGGGGCGGGCTAGGCCTGCTGCGCGAACTCACCCATAACCGCAGCTGGACGCAGGAGCGGTTCCTCGACGCGGGCTACGCGGTGGCGTGGACGCGTTATCGCGCCGAGGTCGACTACGCCTATGACCGCTTCGGAGTCCTGGTGGAGGACATCCGGCAGGGCCGGCAGCTCCTCAATCGCGGCCCGCTGGAATATGAGGACCTCATTTCCATCGCCGAGCACGCGAAGACGCTTCCCTTCATCGATGGCGAGCGCATCGGCTACATGGGCATGAGCCATGGCGGCGAGATGGCGCTCAAGATCGCGTCCGAATATCGCGGCTTCCGCGCCATGATCGCGAGCGAGCCGGCCTCGCATGAGTTCGTGCGCCTGCGGCCGGACGAGACCGCCCATGTCGACCCGGTGAGCGGCCTGCTCAATGTCGAACGGATGCTGATGCGCGATCCCGCCAAGGTGCGCGCACGCATCACCGAAGAGGTCGCCAGGGCCCGGGTCGCGCCGATCGCGACGCCGATCCTCGTGCAGGGCCGCGACACGGACGAACTGCAGGGCATTTTCCGCGTCAGCTACGATCTGCTCGCCGAGGCCGACAAGGAGGCGCGCTGGCAGTCCTACGACCACGACGAGCACGGCTTCGTCTATGTCGGCCGCAACGATGCCGGCGTCTACGAGCCCGACCCGGTCCAGACCGAGGCGGTGCGCGATTCCATCGCGTTCTTCGACGAATACCTGAAGCGGTAGTCAGCCCTCAGAAGCCGACGGCGGTGCCGTGCAGGTCGTAGGCGTCGGCGCGCTCGATTTTCACCGTCGCGATCTCGCCGACCCTCAGCGGCCGGCGGGAGGCGACGTGCACCACGCCGTCGATCTCCGGCGCGTCGGCCTTGGAGCGGCCGATCGCGACGGTGGGGCCGACCGAGTCGATGATCACCTGCTGGCGGGTGCCGACCTTGCGCTTCAGCCGCCGCGCGGAGACCTTCTGCTGCACGGCCATGAAGCGATCCCAGCGCTCCTGCTTCACCGCGTCCGGCACCGCCGCACCGAGATCGTTGGCGGGCGCGCCTTGCACCGGCTCGTATTTGAAGCAGCCGACACGGTCGAGCTCGGCCTCGTCGAGGAACTCGATCAGTTCCTCGAACTCCGCGTCGGTCTCGCCGGGGAAGCCGACGATGAAGGTCGAGCGCAGCGTGAGGTCCGGGCAGTCCTGCCGCCACTTCAGAATGCGGGCCAGCGTCTTTTCCTGCGCCGCCGGGCGCTTCATGCGCTTGAGCACGCTCGGCGAGGCATGCTGGAAGGGGATGTCGAGATAGGGAAGGATGACCCCGTCGGCCATCAGGGCGATGACCTCGTCGACATGGGGATAGGGATAGACGTAGTGCATCCGCACCCAGGCGCCGAGCGAGCCCAGCTCGCGCGACAGGTCGAGGAAGCGGGCGCGGACCGCACGGTCCTTCCACTGGCTTTCCGCATATTTCAGGTCGACGCCGTAAGCCGACGTATCCTGCGAGATGACGAGCAGTTCCTTGACCCCGGCGGCGACCAGCTTCTCCGCCTCGCGCAACACCTCGGCGGCGGGGCGGCTGACGAGGTCGCCGCGCAGCTTCGGGATGATGCAGAAGGTGCAGCGGTTGTTGCAGCCCTCGGAGATCTTCAGATAGGCGTAGTGGCGCGGGGTGAGCTTCACGCCCTGGGGCGGCACCAGGTCGAGGAAGGGATCGTGCTTCGGCGGCACCGCCTCGTGCACCGCCTTCACCACGCTCTCATATTGCTGTGGCCCGGTGACCGCGAGCACGCCGGGGTGCACGTCGCGGATCTGCTCGGGTTCGGCGCCCATACAGCCAGTGACGATGACCTTGCCGTTCTCCTTCAGCGCGTCGCCGATGGCGGCGAGGCTCTCAGCCTTGGCGCTGTCGAGGAAGCCACAGGTGTTGACGATGACGAGGTCGGCGCCCTCGTGCTGGCGCGAGAGTTCGTAGCCCTCCGCGCGCAGGCGCGTGACGATGCGCTCGGAATCGACCAGCGCCTTCGGGCAGCCGAGCGAGACGAAGGAGATGCGCGGCGCCGGGGCGGGCGAATCGAGCAGGGCGTCGGGCGACGCGGGGTCGGCCATGATGCGGCAACGGGTCCGGTGGCAAGGATCGCGAGCGGTTAAGCCACGCGGCCCGTCCCGTCAACTCCGGCCCGTTCCGTCAACTCTCCGCGCGGAGCACGATGTCGAGAGGCGCGGGCAGGGCGACCTCCTCGCAATCGAGCGGCCCGTCGCAGACCCACATGATCATGGCGAGGTGCGCCGGCCTCTCAAGGGCGACGAGCGGTGCATGCCAGACGCCCGGCCGATATTCGATACCCACGCCGGCGGGGACAATGAACGCCTCGACGGCATCGAACAACGGCGATCCGTCCGGAGCCGATGGCGCGGCGGCGACAAGCAACCGGGCGTCGCTCATCGGCAGGAAGGCCTGCGCGGACAGGCTGTGCCGCTCGATGAGGCTGATGCGTACCGGCAGGGCGGAAGGGACGATCACCGTCGTGGATATGTCGAGCCGCGATGCCCGCGGATCATGGTCGAGCCGGGCGGGGAAGGCGCGGCGGGTGCCGCGACCTTCGTTGTGCGCCACCGGATTTCCGGGCGGGATCAGTACGCCATAGGGCGCGAACAGCTCCGGCGTGGCGATGCGGGCCTGCATGGACGCGGTTCCTTCCATGGAATCGCGCCCATGATAGTCGGGTTTCCCGGCGCTCAGGCGGCGGCTTCCGCGGCCGACAATTCGATGACGGATTCGAACAGTTCGACTTCCGGGTGGCCGAGATAGAGCGGGGCGTTGCCGCCGGCGTTGCGATGGGCGGCGCGGAAGGCCTCCGAGCGCGTCCACGCCTCGAAGTCGGCGCGCGAACGCCACACCGTGTGCGAGGCGTAGAGCGTGTGGTCGTCCTTCTCCGGCCCGCGCAGCAGGCCGAACTCGACGAAGCCGGGCACGGTCGACAGATGGCTGTCGCGCTCGCGCCAGACACGCTCGAAATCGGTCTCGTAGCCGTGCTTCACCTTGAAGCGGTTCATGGCCAGGAACATGTCATTCTCCCTCACTGGCGGCCGCCGCCGGGCGGCCGCGATCTTGACGGCGCGGCCGGCGCCTACTTGACGACCATCTTGCCCGGCAGATCGGCCGGGGGCACGTAGCCGAAGCGCACCTTCAGCGCGCCCTTGATCGAGAGCCCCGGCGACGGCAGGTTCTGCAGATACGGCGTGTATTGCTCGTCGAGGAGGTTATCGGCGATGAGCGAGGCCGTCACGTTCTTGTTGATCTCGTAGGCGATCGTCAGGCCGAGCAGGTCGTAGGCGTCGGCGGGCAGCTCGGTCGCGGGGTTCTCCGATGCGCCCCAGACATGCTGGTAGCGGATCGCCGCGAGCAGCTTGCGGTCGAGGAAGCGGGCCCCGAGCGTGGCCGCGACCATGCCGGGCGGCACCGAGTTCAGCCGCTCGCCGGTCTCCTCGTTTTCGCTGTCCATATAGCTGCCGGACGCGCTGACGAACCAGGGACCGGCATCATAGGTGCCCTCCACCTCGACGCCCTTGATGGTCGCCTCGGTGACGTTCACGTACTGATAGCAGACATAGTAGACGCAGGCCGGAATGCCGGTGACGTTCTCGAGATCGATGTAGTCGCTGACATCGTTCTGGAAGATCGCCGCCTTGGCACGGAAGCGGTCGCCGTTCCGGAACAGGTTGTCGTAGCGCAGGTTGACGCCCGCCTCATAGGTCTTGCCCGTCTCCGCCTGCAGGTCCGGATTGGGGATGAACAGGAAGATGTTGCCGGGATGGAAGCCCGACACCAGCGCCTCGCTGATCGCCGGGGCGCGATAACCCTCGGCGAAGGTGCCATAGACCGTGAAGCCCTCGAACGGGGTGAGGCCGACGGTGATCTTGGGCGAGAGATGGTCGCCGTCGGAGCCGCCATCCGGGCTCGAGAGGTTGTAGCTGTCATAGCGCAGCGCGGCGACCACATCGAGCCAGGTGCTGTATTCGGCGAGCCACTGCACGAAGGCGCCACCGACCTCGCGGTTGCCGGAGGGCGTGAGGTTCACACCCGCATCCGGCGCCTCATAGGTGCTCCACGTCTCCACGTCGTCGCGGAAATAATCGCCGCCGAGCGTCACGGTGTGGTTGAGGCCGAACTTCTCGAAGCGGGAGGAATTGTTCGCGTCGAAGCCGACCGTATCGATCTT
This sequence comes from Ancylobacter terrae, assembly GCF_045108345.1. NCBI lineage: Bacteria > Pseudomonadati > Pseudomonadota > Alphaproteobacteria > Hyphomicrobiales > Xanthobacteraceae > Ancylobacter > Ancylobacter terrae. The sequence continues at coordinate 1,776,525 of NZ_JBJGXH010000001.1, read as the reverse complement.
GTAATTGGTCAGCGTGCCGACCGGGCCGGTGAAATCCATGCAGAAGAACGGATTGCAGACCGGCGCGTACTGCTCCTTGACCACCATCTCCTGTTCGGTCTGGTTCCAGTAGGTGGTTACCTCGAAGTCGATCAGCGGGACATCGGGACGCTCGAACGAGTAGGTGCCCGTGACCGTGGTGTTGCGGACGTTGTTGCCGTAGAGGCCTTCGTCGTTGGCGGCGCCCTGGCCGCTGTCGAACTGGCCGTTCAGGTTGACCACGCCGAACTTGAGCTCGTGGCCGTCGGCGGGGCGGAAGGTCAGCTTGGCGAGCTGGTTGTTCACGTCCTGGCCGGAATTCAGCACCGTGTTGCCGTTGCCATCCTCGTAATCCCCCGCCGTGCGGGCCGAGCCGCCGAAGACGAAGTCGACATTCTCGTTCGGGCGGCCGGCGAAGAAGGCGGAGCCCTGGTAATTGTCCTTGTTGCTGCCGGCGAAGCCGCTGGCCTGTACGGCGTATTGCTCGCCCGGCTGCAGGATGTCGAAGGAGTCCTTCGTGCGCATGGCCACCACGCCGCCGATGGCGCCGGAGCCGTAGATGTTGGCGACCGGGCCGCGCACGACGTCGGCGCCGGCGAGCATGTCGGGATCGACGAAAACCTGCCCCTGCGGCCCGTGGCCGGATTGCTGGAAATTCTGCCGCGCACCGTCGAGGATCACCGCAACGCGCCCGTAATCCTGCAGGCCGCGGATGTTGAAGCCGGTCGCCAGGTCGTCGGCGTTGGTATTGAACCAGACGCTCGGCATGTTCCAGAAGATGTCCTGCAGCCGCTCCGGCTGCAGCCAGTCGATCTGCTCCTGCCGCACGACGCTGACCGAGGCGAGCGTATCCGTGACTTCCTGCTCGGTGCGCGAGGCCACGACCGTGATCGGGTCGAGCTCGAAGGTCGAGACGTCGACGATGTCCTGGGCGTCCTGCGCCATGGCGGGAGCCGCAAGGGCGAGGGCGGCCAGCGACGTGCCGAGCCGAAGAGCGTGTCGAAATGTGGTCGAGCGCCGGCGCATGCCGGCGCGCGCGATGGTCGCGGCCATGGAGATCCCCGATTGATGGTCAAGATCGCCGTATGGCTGGCAGCGCCCGGCACCCCGTGGGGTGCGTCGCCGGCTGGCTGACGACTGTCGACCGGGCTGCCCCCGCGCCCCTGTCGTGTTGCCGTCGTATGTGCGGTTAACCGTTACGTCAAGACACTATAATTCTTATTTATAGGAATTAAAAACTGCGAAATTGAGGTCGACGTCTACGGCCGCTCCAGATAACAACGAGAGATATCAAGTATTATCGGATCGGGATCGAAGCCGGATGAGACCAATGCTGCCAAGTGCCGTGACGCGCGTTGGCGTCATCGTCGCGATGATTGGAATCGCCGTGGCATTTTCGTCACATGCGGGCGCAACTGACGCACCGTCGGCGCGCGATGCCTCAACCGGCGCGGTTGCCGTCGATGCCAGCCGGGTGGTGGCGATCGGCGGGGCGGTCACCGAGATTCTCTACGCGCTCGGGCTCGAGGACCGCATCGTCGCCGTCGACACCACGAGCGTGTTTCCGCCCGCCGCGCTGAAGGACAAGCCGAATGTCGGCTATATGCGCGCGCTGTCGCCCGAGGGCGTGCTGGCGCTCGGCCCAACGCTGATCCTCGCCGCCGACGGCGCCGGTCCGCCCGATGCCGTCGCGGTGCTGAAGGGGGCTTCGGTCGCCTTCGTCAGCCTGCCGCCGGCGCAGGATGCCGAGGGCGTCGTCGCGCGCATTCGCGCGGTGGCGCAGGTGATGGGCGAAGCGGCCAAGGGCGAGGCGCTGGCCGCCGCGGTCGCTGAGGACTTCGCCGCTCTGGCGACACTGCGCGCGCGCATCGCGGCGCCGCGCAAGGTCGTGTTCGTGCTGTCCGCCTCGGGCGGCGCGCCGGTGGTGGGCGGCAGCAACTCTTCCGCCGATGCCATCCTGAAGCTCGCCGGCGCCGGCAATGCGATGGCATCCGTGCAGGGGTTCAAGCCGGCCGTGGACGAGGCGATGCTCGCCGCCGAACCCGAGGCCATCGTGCTGATGCGCAACGGGCCGGCCGGTCACGGCGTGCCCGACGAGACCTTGCTGGCCATGCCGGCCTTTGCCGGAACGCCGGTCGCGACGACGCGGCGGGTGGTGCGCGTCGACGGTCAATACGCGCTGGGCTTCGGCCCGCGTACGCCGCAGGCCGCGCGCGATCTCGCCGCCGCCATCTATCCCGATCTCGACCTTCCCGCGCTTCCCGATCGCGCCTGGGCGCCGACGTCAGGCGAGCCGGTACGGGGGAACGGCGGTTGAGCGCGGCGAGCGAAGGCCTTTCCGATCTGCCGGCCGCCGCGCTGCTGGCGCGGGCGCGACGCGGGGCCATCGGGCTTGCCGCCTGCGCCGCGCTGGCGCTTGCGGCGGTGTTCGCCTCCCTTGCGGTGGGTCCGGTGACGATCGCCCCTGCGCGCGTCGTCTCGATCCTCGCGGCCGCGCTGACGGGCGGCATCGAGACCGCTGGCCGGGCCGCGCGCGAGGCCATCGTCGTGCTCGACATCCGCCTGCCGCGCACGGTGCTGGGGCTGCTCGTCGGCGGCGCGACCGCGACGGCGGGCGCGGTGATGCAGGGCATGTTCCGCAATCCGCTGGCCGATCCGGGGCTGATCGGCGTCTCCGGCGGGGGGGCGCTGGCGGCGGTGATGTGGATCGTACTCGGGGCTCCGCTCGCGGCGCTTCTGCCGACGCAGATCGCCGGTCTCGCCCTGCCGTTTGCGGCCTTTGCGGGAGCGCTCGCGACAACCGCCGCGCTGCACGCGATCGCGACGCGGGAGGGGCGCACGTCGGTGGCGACGCTTCTCTTCGCCGGCATCGCGCTCGGCGCACTGGCCGGCGCCGGCACGGGGCTGATGGTGTTCATGGCGTCCGACCAGCAATTGCGCGACTTCACCTTCTGGACCTTCGGCAGTCTCGGCGGCGCGACCTGGGTGAAGGTGGCGACGGCGACGCCGTTCGTGCTGGCGCTTCTCACCCTCGCCCTGACGCTCGCGCGTGCGCTCGACGCCCTGGCGCTCGGCGAGGGCGGGGCGTTCCATGTCGGCGTCGATGTGGAGCGCACCAAACGCCTCGCCATCGTCGGCGTCGCCGCGGGCGCCGGAGCGGCAGTGGCGGTGGCCGGCGTGATCGGCTTCGTCGGCCTGGTCGTGCCGCATCTGCTGCGCCTCGCCATCGGGCCGGGCCACCGGATCCTGCTGCCGGCCTCCGCCCTGCTCGGCGGCGCGCTGCTGCTCGGCGCGGACGTGGCGGCGCGCACGCTCGCCAGTCCGGCGGAACTCCCGCTCGGCGTGGTTACGGCGGCGATCGGCGCACCGTTCTTCCTCTGGCTCCTGCTGCGCCAGCGCGCGGCCCTGTTCGGGTGAGACCATGTACGCGGCCGAAGGGATTTCCGTTCTCGCTGGGCGGCGGGCGCTGCTCGACGGCGTAAGCGTCACCGTCGTTCCCGGGAGCGTCACCGTCGTGGTGGGGCCGAACGGTGCGGGAAAGTCCACGCTGCTCAAGGTACTCGCCGGGGAGAGCCGCGCGGATGCGGGGCGCGTCACCCTCGACGGCGTCGACATCCGCGCGCTCGGCGCTGCCGGCCTCGCCCGTCGCAGGGCCGTGCTGGCCCAGAGCGTCCACGTCGCCTTCCCGTTCACGGTCGCCGAGATCGTCGCCATGGGCCTGATCGACGGCCGCGATCGTGCCGGGCGGGTGGGACGCGCGCTGGCGCGGGTCGATCTCGGCGGCTTTGCCGGGCGTTTCTACGGCGAGTTGTCCGGGGGCGAGAAGCAGCGGGTGCAGATCGCCCGGGCGCTGGCGCAACTCGAATCGGGCGAGGGGCCGGGATACCTGCTGCTCGACGAGCCCACCGCCAGCCTCGATCTCGCGCACCAGCTGCTGGTGGTCGAATTGGCCCGCGCGGTCGCGGCCGCGGGCGGCGGCGTGCTCGCCGTGCTGCACGACCTCAATCTCGCGGCGATGGCCGGAGACCATATCCTGGCGCTGAAGGACGGCTGCGAGGCGGCGAGCGGAGCACCGGATGCGGTGCTGACGGACGACCATCTCGCCCGCATCTACGGCGTGCCCGCCCGGGTCGGGGTCGCCCCGGGCGGCGTCTTCGTGCTGCCCCAGTCGGTGGGGCTTCAGGCCTGAGGATCAGGCGCGGCGACCCGCCGGGCGGCGGGCTGGCGCGCTCACTTCAGCTTGTCGACGTCGATGCCGATGGTGATGGCGCCGATCGCGTTGTCCTTGTCGGCGATGGTGACGCTGACCTGGGCGATCTTCTTGCCGTCTTCCTCTTCCACCTTGTCGACGAAGATGGTGCCGGGGCCAACCGGATAAGTCTTCTGCCACTTGGCCTCGTCGGCCTGCCACATGTCCGAGGTGCCGTCGGTCTGGCCGACATTGAGGCCGCGATCGTCCATCACGAAGGCTTCGGTGATCACGCCGCCGGAGGCTTCCTTCTTCTTGGTGAGGAAGGCCGCGAGCGGATTCTTCATGGTGCTGTCACGCAGCTTCTGGTCCTTGGCCTTCCAGTCGGCGTCGAGTTGGTCGATGTCGGTCTGCATCAGGCGGGCATGGGCCTTGTTCGAAGCGATCACCGCCTCGATCACGGCCTTGTCGCTGAGCCACGGCATCACGTTCTTCTTCACGTAGGCGGTGACGGGCTGCACGTGGGCGGCTTCGTCCTGTGCCATGGCAACGCCGCCACTCAGCAGGCAGCCGAGCGCGACCGCCGCGGCGATCCGGGCGTGAAACTTCATTGTTCTTCCTCCCTAGGGACGATCCTTTGGCGTCCGAGGGTAATTATCTCCAAAGATTTGAAATGAATCAAGTCGAACGAAGTTTACAATTTTGATGCACGGCACAATACGGCGATGATAACTTATCGCATGCGCGAAAAGCAGAATGAATACATAGAATACCTTAAGCCTTGGCGGGATGTTTCGGGTGGCCGTGCAGGATGATGCCGGGAAAGGGGCAGCTTTCCCGAAGCCGGGTCGCGATGATGTCGCCCGTCGACCGACGGGTGGACTTCCTGCGTCTGCCGGTGCGTCACGCAATTCAGGCGCGCGCTGCGGTCACCCGCCGGCAAGATTGGTCTGAAATCCAACATTCGGTGTGTAATACACCGTATATCAGCGCGGCGACTGGACGCGGCTGCGCGCACGCCCCGGTGGGCGCCTGATGAGAGGAGCGCCAGAAGCTCGTTCAGCCTTCGATCGCGGCGACGGCCGGTCGGCGCCGGCGGACGCCGCGCGCTCCCACCACGCGGGTAATGACGACCGCGAGCAGGGTGGTGACGATGGCGACGCCGGAGACGACGGCGATCAGGTGCCCGCCGTCCAGCGTCGAGAGGTCGCCGAGGCTGCGGCCGGTCAGATAGCCCGGCGCCAGCATCATGGGCACCCAGACGATGGCCGAGGTGACGTTGGCGAACTGGAAGCGGCGTTGGCCCATCAGCATGCACCCCGCCACCAGCGGGATGGTCGAGCGCACCGGGCCGAGGAAGCGGCCGAGGAAGATCGAGGCGAAGCCGTAGCGTCGGAAGAACAGGCGGGCCTTGGCGATTCCCGTCTTCTGGCGTTCCAGCGCCCGCAGCCGGAACAGCCCGCGGCCGTAGCGGCGGCCGAGCCAGAAGGAGACCGCGTCGCCCAGCACCGCGCCGGCGACCGACCACGCGATGACCGGCATCGGATCGAGCGCGCCGGTGCCGATCAGTCCGCCGACCAGCAGCATGAGCGCCGTCGCCGGCATCACCAGCCCGACGAAGGCCAGCGATTCGCCGAACGCCACGAGGCCCAGCACCGGACCCGCCCAGGCATGATGCGCCGAGACGAACTCCATGATGTGGCCGGTCAACTGCTCCATCCGCCCTCTCCCTGTCTGCCCGCACATGAAGCCGAGACAGATGACGGGACGATGGCGCCGCCAAATCACTATTCGGTGGGCAGGCGTCCGAGGTCGGCGGATGTTGCGTAGTCGAGGCCGTAGCCGAGGGGAAAGAGCGGCTCATAGGGCGTGTCGCCGGCGTTCACCTGCTGATTCGGCCGACGCGGCCAGGAGAAGGAGAGGCGGCCGCGGAAATCGTGCGCGATGGCGCCGCCCGGCGTGCGGAACAGCAGGTCGGCAACCGCGCCGCCCTCCGTCCCCGGCAGCCATGCGGCGACGAAGGCGCGCGAGGCGTTGATCTCGGGCGTCGACCACAGCGGGCGGCCGGACAGGAACACGGCGACCACGGGGATGCCGTCGCCGGACAGCTTCTCGATCAGCGCGAGGTCGCCCGGGCGGGCCGCGGAATAGGAGGTCGTCGGCAGGTCGCCCTTCATCTCCGCATAGGGCATCTCGCCGAACACCACGATGGCGATGTCGGGCTTCTGCGTGAAGCTGCCGTCGGGACTCAACGCGGCGGCGCCGCCGGCTGCGCTCACCGCTTCCGCGATGCCCGCATAGATCGACTGGCCATGCGGGAAGCCGGCATTGTCGCCGGTGACGCCCTGCCAGCTCAGCGTCCAGCCGCCGCACTGCCGGCCGATGTCGTCGGCGCCATCGCCGGCGACCAGCACGCGCGAGCGCGGCGCGAGCGGAAGCAGGCCGCCCTCGTTCTTCAGCAGCACCAGGCTCTCCCGCGCCGCCTCGCGGGCCAGAGCCCGGTGCGCGGGCGTGCCGAGAAGGTCGAATTTCCCGGCAAAGGGCCGCTGCGACGGGCGCGGCGCCTCGAACAAGCCCGCACGCAGCTTCACCCGCAGGATCCGTCGCACCGCGTCGTCGAGCCGCGCCGCGGGAATGGTGCCGGAGCGGACCTGGGCCAGCAGATTGTCGAACAGCTCGCGCCAGTTTTCCGGCGCCATGTACATGTCGACCCCCGCGAGCATGGCCTGCGGGCAGTTGCCGGGCGTGCAGCCGTTCACCTGCGCGTGGCCGTTCCAGTCGCCGATGACGAATCCCTCGAACCCCATGCGCTGCTTCAGCACGCCGGTCAGCAGGCTGGCATTGCCGTGCATCTTGCGGCCGTGCCAGCTGGAATAGGAGGCCATCACCGTCTGCACCCCGGCCTCCAGCGCCGGGACGTAGCCGGCGCCGTGGATATCGCGCAGCGCCGTCTCGTTGGCGAGGTTGTCGCCCTGGTCGATGCCCTTGTCGGTGCCGCCGTCACCGATGAAGTGCTTGGCGGTGGCGATCACATGGCCTGCTCTCAGGAAATCCGGCGCGCCCGGCTTGCCCTGGAGTCCCTCGACCATCGCGCCGGCATAGGCGGCGACGATGGCGGGATCCTCCGAATAGCTCTCATAGGTGCGGCCCCAATGATCGTCCCGCACCACCGCCAATGTCGGGGCAAAGGTCCATTCCTGCCCGGTCACCGAGACTTCCAGCGCCGTCGCCGTGCCGATGCGGCGGATCAGCTCGGGATTCCGCGCCGCGCCGAGCCCGATATTGTGCGGGAACACCGTCGCGCCGACGATCTTGTTGTGGCCGTGCACGGCATCGATGCCCCAGATCAGCGGCACGTAGGTGCCGCCGCGCGCCCGGTTGGCGGCGAAGAAGGCGTCGGCTAGCGCCAGCCATTCCTCCGGCTCCGCGCGCGGCTTGCCGCCCGGCGAGGCGTCGCCGCCGTTCAGGATGGAGCCGAGCGGGTAGCGGAGCAGATCGTCGGGCTGGATCGAGGCGATATCCGCCTGCACCGTCTGGCCGACCTTTTCCTCCAGCGTCATCGTCGCGAGGAGGCCGTCGATGCGCCGTTCGATCGCCGCATCGAGCGGCGGCACCGGCGCCAGCGTCGGCCACATGTCCGCATTGGCATTCGGCGGCGCCGACTGGGCTCCGGCGTGGCCAGGCGTCAGCACGGCGAGGAGGCCGATCGCTCCGGCGGCAATCAGGCGGAGCTGAGGGAAAGAGCGTCGCGACATGCCGGGGCGTTCTCCTCTGCCGGACGGGAACCGTGCCCGCGCAGCGCCGGACTGGCGATAGCTCGGATGGGCTGCCGCCTCAAGCTGATCGCCCACGAATGACGCAGCGTCATGCATTGCCTAACGGATTGGCATACTGCATATCAGTTGAGCATCCGGTGGCGGCGGCTGGCCGGACCATATCCGGAGCCTGCGCCATGTCCGAATTCCGTGCCCTTCTGAAGCGCTTCGGTCCCGCGCTTGGCCGCGTCCCTCCCGGAGAGCGGCTGCGGGCCGGCGCGGGCGCGGCACTCGGCCTGCTCGTGGTGGCCTTCGGCACGCTGCTGGCGCTCGGCCCGTCCGCCGGTATACCGCTGATCATCGCACCGATGGGCGCCTCCGCGGTTCTGCTCTTCGCCGTGCCGGCCAGTCCGCTGGCGCAGCCCTGGTCGATGCTCGCCGGCAACATCGTGTCGGCGGTTATCGGCGTAACAGCCGCGCAATGGATACCCGATCCGCTGGTGGCGGCCGGCGTCGCCGGCGGCACCGCCATCGCCGCCATGGCCTCGCTGCGGTGCCTGCACCCGCCGAGCGGCGCGGTGGCGCTGACGGCGGTGCTTGGCGGGCCGGCCGTGGCGGCGGCCGGCTATGGGTTCGTGCTCTGGCCGGTGGCGCTCAATTCGCTGCTGCTGATCGGAACCGCGATGGTCTTCAACAACCTGACCGGCAAGAGCTATCCGCACCGGCCCATCGTCGCGGTCGAGGGGCCGCGGGCCGATCCCCCGCCGGCGGCCCGGCTCGGGGTCGGCGCGGAGGACGTCGAGGCGGTGCTGAAGGATTACGGCGAGGTGCTCGACGTCGCCCCCGGCGATCTCGCCGGCCTGCTGCGCGAGGCGCAGCTGCGCGGCCTGCGGCGGCGATCGGCCCATCTCGACGCGGCCGACATCATGTCGCGCGACGTCATCGCCGTCACCCGCGCGACGCCGCTGCGGGAGGCGGTGCGGCTGATGCGGGAACAGCATGTGCGGGCGCTGCCGGTGACGGATGCGGGCATGAAGCTGGCCGGCATCATCACCCAGAGCGACATCATCAACCACACGGTTCCCGACGCGCATGAGGTCCATCCCGGGTGGCGGGAACGCCTGCGGCACCTGCTGCGGCCCGGCAGCGTGCCGGGCACGGCCGTCGGCGACATCATGACCGTGTCGGTCCTGTCGGCGCGGCAGGATTCCCCGGTGGTCGATCTCGTGCCGCCGATGGCGGATCGCAAGGTGCATCTGCTGCCGGTGGTCGACGCGGACAGCCGCGTGGTCGGCGTCGTCAGCCAGTCGGACCTGATCGCCGCGCTGTTCGACGAACGCCTGATCGAGGCGGCCGGGGAGCGTGGCTGAGCGCCGATATCCGGTGTGACAGAGCCCGGCGGGGATGCTACGCGCTGGTGTCCCGTCCCGCGGTCATCAGCACAGGAATCGTCCCATGGCGGTCTCGTCGTCCAACCATCTGCGCTTCTACATCGACGGTGCATGGGTCGATCCGGTCGTGCCGGCACGGCTGGACGTGATCGATCCCTCCACCGAGGAGGCCTACACGCAGATTTCGGTGGGATCGGCGGCGGATGTCGAGAAGGCGGTCGCGGCGGCTCGCGCGGCCTTCGAGACCTTCGCCTTCACGCCCAAGGCCGAGCGCCTCGCGCTGCTGAAGCGCCTGCTCGAGCTCTACAACGACCGCTTCGAGGATATCGCGCAGGCGGTCTCGCAGGAGATGGGCGCGCCGCTCGCCTTCGCCCGCGACGCGCAGGCCTGGGCGGGCCGGGCGCATCTGGAAGCCACCATCGCCGCGCTCGAAACCTATGAATTCGAGCACCAGCGCGGCACCACCCGCGTGGTGCAGGAGCCGATCGGCGTCTGCGCGCTGATCACGCCGTGGAACTGGCCGCTCAACCAGATCGTCTGCAAGGTCGCGCCCGCCATCGCCGCCGGCTGCACCATGGTGCTGAAGCCGAGCGAGATCGCCCCGATCAGCGGCATCGTCTTCACCGAGGTGATGGCCGAGCTCGGCCTGCCGAAAGGCGTCTACAACATGGTCAACGGCACCGGCCCGGATGTCGGGCAGGTGATGGCCGGCCATCCCGGCGTCGACATGGTGTCGTTCACCGGCTCGACGCGTGCAGGCATCATCGTCGCGAAGACCGCGGCCGACACGGTGAAGCGCGTGGCGCAGGAACTCGGCGGCAAGTCCGCCAACATCGTCCTGCCCGACGCCGACCTCGCCACCGCCGTGACCAAGGGCGTCGAGGGTTGTTTCGGCAATTCCGGCCAGTCCTGCGACGCGCCGACCCGCATGCTGGTGCCGGCCGATCGCCATGACGAGGCGCTCGCCATCGCGAAGACGGCGGCCGAGACGCACAAGGTCGGCGATCCGCGCGCCGACGATACCGTGCTCGGCCCGGTGGTCAGCCAGATCCAGTTCGACAAGATCCAGCGGCTGATCGAGGCCGGCATCAAGGAAGGCGCCACGCTGGTGACCGGCGGCCCTGGTCGGCCAGAGGGGCTGAACCGGGGCTATTACGTGCGCCCCACCGTGTTCGGGGGCGTGACCAACGACATGACCATCGCCCGCGAGGAGATCTTCGGGCCGGTGCTGTCGATCCTGCCCTACGCTACCGAGGAGGAGGCGGTCGCCATCGCCAACGACACGGTCTACGGCCTCGCCGCCTATGTGCAGAGCGGGGATATCGGCCACGCCCGCGCGGTCGCCGCGAAGATGCGGGCGGGCTCGGTGTACCTCAACTACCCCGACTGGGACACCAACTCCTCCTTCGGCGGCTACAAGCAGTCGGGCAACGGGCGCGAATATGCCGATTTCGGCATCCACGACTTCCTCGAGACCAAGAGCATCGTCGGTTACGGCGACTGATGATGCGCGCGATCGGCGGGGAGGGAGCGATGATCTTCCGTGCGGAGCGGCCGGAGGATCATCCCGCCATCCGCGGTCTGCTCGTCGACGCCTTCGGCGGGCCGGCGGAAGCCGACCTCGTCGAGCAGCTGCGGGCCGATGGCGATGCCGCCATCGCGCTCGTCGCCGAGCAGGCGGGCGTGGTCGTCGGCCATGTCATGTTCTCGCCCATGGCCGCGCCGGTCCGCGCGCTGGCGCTGGCTCCGGTTGCCGTTGCGGAAGATATACGGCAGCAGGGAATCGCAAGCCGGCTCATCAACGCCGGGCTCGCCATCGCGCGGGAACGGCTGTGGCATATGGTTTTCGTGCTCGGTGAGCCGGCTTATTATTCACGCTTCGGCTTCGACGCGTCGTTGGCGGCCGGTTTCGCCTCGCCCTATGCCGGCCCCTATCTGATGGCGCTGGCACTCAACGGCGAGAACTCCGTCCGCACGGGGGAGATCCGGCACGCCCCCGCCTTCGCCGTTTTTGAGTGACGTTACGTCGAATTTGAATCAACGGGTGAGGGATTTTCTCACACGATCGCGCTAAACTCCTGAATAGAAAAGGTATTCTAGGAGCATAGACGATGCGTTCCCGGGTCATCGGCACCACGCTGCCCGTCCTTGAAATCGAGCTCGACCCCGGCGACGCCGTTCTCGGCGTGCCCGATCAGCTCTCCTGGATGTCGGGCGACGTGACGCTCACCACCTCCACCGCCGGGGGCGGCGGGGGCGGCGGTGGCCTGCTCGGTCTGGTGAGCCGGGCGGTTTCGGGCGGCGGCCTGTTCATGACCGAGTTTCGCGCGGGCCGCTCGCCTGGCAACGTCGCCTTCGCCGCCAAGCTGCCCGGCAGCATCCTCGCGGAGGAGATCGCGCCCGGCCGCAGCCTCATCGCCCATCGCCACGGCTTCGTCTGCGGCACGACGGGGGTGGAGATTTCGACTGCCTTCCAGCAGAAGCTCGGCGGCGCCATCTTCGGAGGCGAGGGGCTGGTGCTGCAGAAGCTCGCCGGATCGGGACAGGCCTTCATCGAGCTCGGCGGCGAGATCATTCCCTACACGCTGGAGCCGGGCCAGACGCTTCTCGTCCACCCCGGCCATGTCGGCATGTTCGACGAAAGCGTCGCCTTTGAGGTGACGATGATGCGCGGCATCCGCAACGCCCTGTTCGGCGGCGACGGGCTGTTCCTCGTCCAGCTCACCGGGCCGGGACGGGTCTGGCTGCAGACGCTGACCCCGCCCGGCCTCGCCCACACGCTGACCCCCTATCTGCCGGCCCGGCAAGGCTGAGGACCGCTCATGACCATCCGCACGCATCTCCTCGCCGCCGCCGCGCTGCTCGCGGCCTCTCCCGCCCTGGCGCAGGACCGGCCCGACTACGGCCCGTTCCGCGAGGGCCTTTTCCTGCGCTACCTCAACGCCGAAGAGGGCGGCATCGGCGCGGTGCCGCGCATCGGGCTTTCCTTCGGCGACCGGCCGATCCGGGCCGAACTCGATTCCGGCTCGACCGGCATCGTCGTGGCGGCCGCGTACATCCCGAATTTCGACCAGCTCACCTCGATCGGCGAGGGGCGCCTCACCTATACGAGTTCCGGCCGGGTGATGGTCGGGCAGTGGGTGGTCACCCCGGTCAGCCTGGTCGGCCGCGAGGGAGCGAGCGTCACCACCGAGCCGATGCCCGTACTCGCCGTGACCGAAGTGCGCTGCCTCGACGATGCCCGCGACTGCACGCCCCATGACGACCCGCGCGGCATCGCCATGGTCGGCGTCGGGTTCGCCCGCGAGGGTGACATGCAGAGCCAGTCGACGCCGGACAAGAACCCGCTGCTGCGCGTCACCGGCGGCGAGGGGCCGCGCCGGCGCGGCTACATCCTCACCCCCGAGGGCGTGCATGTCGGCCTCACGCCGGCCAATACCGGCGGCGAGTTCCGCTATGTGAAGCTGAAGCGCCAGCCCGACCGGCCGGACTGGCAGGGCGTGCCGGCCTGCATCGTCCTCAACGGCGCGAGCCCGCCGGCTTGCGGCTCGATGCTGGTCGACACCGGCGTCTCCGCCATGTTCATGACGGTGTCGCCCGCGCAGGCGGCCGGCGCGGAGGGCTCCCTGCCGGACGGCACGCAGGTGTCGATCCGCCTCGGCGATGCGAACGCGTCGTCCGAACTGTACGGCTTCGAGGTGGGCGGGGAGTCGCCGCTGGCGCCGGATGGCACCCATCTGCGGGTGTCCGCCACCCGCGCCTTCGTGAACACCAGCTTCCACCTGCTGAACGGCTTCGACGTGCTCTACGACGCCGATGGCGGCTATGCCGGCTTCCGCCGGCACTGACGCCTCAGCCGAGCAGCACCAGGCCGACGAGCCCGCCGCCGAGCACGAACAGCGCCGGGTTCACCTTCTTGACGAAGTAGATGCCGAGGAACACGGCGATGGCGATCAGGACGGTGAGCGAGCCGTCGATCGCCGTGCGGGCGATCGAGATTGTGCCCGCCGCCATCAGCCCGACCACCAGCGGGGCGAGGCCCCGCTGGATCGCGGCCCGCCAGGGCGAGCCCTCGAAATGCTCCCACACCCGCGAGGCGACAAGCGAGATCGCGCTCGCCGGCAGGAAGAAGCCGAGATAGGCGAGCAGCGCGCCGAGATAGCCGGTGACGTGATAGCCGATCACCAGCACCATCAGCATGTTCGGTCCCGGCACCACCTGCCCGAGCCCGTAGATGTCGCGGAACTGGTCCTCGGTCAGCCAGTGATGCTGGTCGATCACCAGCGCCTTGGTCTCCGGCAGCACCGCCGCGCCGCCGCCGACCGCGAGGATCGACAGCAGGCTGAACACGCCGAGGATGCTGAGATTGCCGCTGTCGCTCATGGCGCCTCACCGCCCTTCGTGGGCGCGCCCGGTCGAGGGCGATAGATCAGCACGGCGGCGGGGCCGACCACCAGCAGCACCCACACCAGCGAGACGTGCAGCACGCTGACCAGCACGACGGTGGCGACGATGATGCCGACATCGACGACGTTGCCGAGCTGCTTGCGCCCGATCTGCAGCGTGACCGCCGACAGCATGCCGACCGAGGCGGCGCCGACCCCGATCAGGGCCGCGTTGACATAAGGGTTATGCGCGTTGGAGGCGTAGAGCACGCCGAGCACCATCACCAGCGCCGCCCCCGGCAGCGTCATGCCCAGGAAGGCGATGACCGCGCCGATCGTGCCGCGCAGCCGGTCGCCGACGATCACGCTCATATTGGTGGCGTTGAGGCCGGGCAGGGCCTGCGCGATCTCCAGCGCCGAGAGGAAGCGCTCCTCGTCCAGCCAGCCCTTCTGCAGCACCAGCGCGTTGCGCAGATAGGCGACGACGCCGCCGCCGAAGCTGGTCGCGCCGATCACCAGGAAGGTGAGGAAGATATCGCCGAGCGGCACCGGCCCGGCGGCCGGGGCGGGGCCGTCCGGAAGGGCGGGCGAGGCGGCGGGCGCGGGCGTGCTCATTCGTGGCTGGCGACGGGCTGCTTGCCGAGGCCGTAGACGATGGCGGTCTTGGTGGTGCCGAGCTGCACCCACTCCGACGCCTGCATCTGCACCGCCTTGAAGAACTCCTCCGAACGCGTCTTCGCCTTCTGGTGCAGCGCGTCGTAGCGCTCGAACTTGGCCTGGAACGCGAACTCGCCGATCAGCGAGGTCTCGCTCGCCCGCTCGCGCCACAGCGCGATGGTCGCCTTGGCGGTGAGGTCGCGGCCGAACTCGAAGGTGCCCACGTTCACCTGCACCTCTTCGACCGCCTTGTCGTTGACCAGCGCGATCGAGGTGCCGTCGGTCTTGCAGAAGTCACGGACGGACGGAAACGTGGTGGCGATGTGCTCGAGCCCGTGGTCGAGCACGAGGCCCGGCGAGAGCAGCACGCAATTGTGCGAATAGAGGCTGCGGAAATCGCCGATCTTCTCCTTCAGCGGCAGCAGCTCTTCCTTGAACTTGATGTTGGCGACGCCCTGAAGGTGCGGCGTCACGTCGACCGCGGCGGCCTGTTTCAGGTCCGGATGCCGGAACTTGAGCGTCAGCTCGTGATCCCGGTCCGGCCAGCCATCGGTATAGAAGGTGCGCTTGCGCAGGATGAAGGCGTTTCGATAGAGGTCGTAGTCGGGCGTGTCGTAGAACAGCACCTCGCGGACCTGCCGCTTGAAGGCGTCCTTGTTCGTAGTCACCCCGACCTTCAGGTCGTCGGCGATGGCGCAGACCTTCTTCCAGTAGACCTCGAACTGGTGGGGATCGAAGAAGCGTTCCGGCCGCAGGAGGATCTTGTATTCACGGTAGTGAAGGTCGTCCATGGGGGAACCGCAACGCTTTGGGGAAGGGCGCGTGGCCGCACGCGCACCCCTCAGGCTAGGCCGGAGATGGTTGACGGATCGTATAGACGAAGGTCCATGCGGCGGCGAGGGGGAACGCACCGCTCGACGCCCCGGCTCCCCGGCGATATGGTGCGGCGCGCTGCAGGGGGTACCCGCAACCCCGGCCGCCGATCCCGTCACATCCGTTCGCCTGACCCGATGACCTGCCGCCGGCCCGCCTCTTCTCCGTTCCGCCGGTTCCGCCCCAGGGTGGCGGCCACATCGTCATGAGCGATCCGACACGCGCCTACCGGCCCGACATCGACGGATTGCGGGCGGTCGCCGTCCTGCCGGTGGTGGCCTTCCACATGGGAATCGCCGCCGTACCGGGCGGCTTCGTCGGCGTCGATGTGTTCTTCGTCATCTCCGGCTATCTCATCGCCGGCCTCCTGATGAACGACCTGCGCGAGGGTGCGTTCTCGATCGCGACCTTCTACCAGCGCCGGATCCTGCGCATCTTCCCCGCGCTCGCGGCGATGCTGATCGCCGTCTGCCTCGTCGCCGCCACCGTGCTGCGCCCCACCGAGGCGATGGAGATCGGCCGCAGCACCTTCGCGGCCGCGCTGTTCTATTCGAACATCTTCTTCTGGAAGACGTCGGGCTATTTCGAGGATCAGGCCGAGCAGAATCCGCTGCTGCACACCTGGTCGCTGGCGGTGGAGGAGCAGTTCTACGTCTTCTTCCCGCTGATGCTCTACGCCATCTGGCGCTGGGGGCGCGGCCGCTATGCCGGCTGGTTCGCGGGCGTCGCGCTCGCCTCCTTTGTGCTCAGCATCGCCGGCCTCGTCTATGAGCCGACCGCGACCTTCTACCTGCTGCCGACGCGCGCCTGGGAGCTGCTGCTCGGCGCGCTGATCGCCGCCGGAGCCGCTCCCGTGGTGGCCTCGCCCGCGCTGCGCGGCGGTCTTGCCGCCGGCGGGCTGGCGATGCTGCTGGCCAGCAATTTCCTGCTGTCGGGCGACATGCCGTTCCCCGGCTGGAACGCGCTCTGGCCCTGCCTCGGCGCCGGGCTGCTCATCGCCTACGCGCCGGGCACGGCGGCCGGACGGGTGCTGTCCTGGCGCCCGATGGTCGCCGTCGGGTTGATCTCCTATTCGCTCTACCTGTGGCACTGGCCGGTCATCGTCTTCTGGCGCCGTTTCATGGGCGGCGAGATCGAGGGCGCCGGGCTCGCCGCCGTGGCGGCGCTGTCGCTGGTGCTCGCGGGGGCGTCCTACGCCCTCGTCGAGCGACCCTTCCGGGCCGGGCGCCTGCGGCGGCTGCCGTCCTGGCGTGTGGTCGGCGCGGGGGCTGCCGTCGTGCTGCTGCTCGGCGGTCTCGGCAACAGCGTGCGCTGGCGCGCGGAAGGCGCGCAGGACTATCCGCCGGAAATCCGCAAGATCGTCGACTTCAACCGCTATGGCCGCAGCGAGCAATACGCCTACCAGTTCCGCTTCGGAACCTGCATGGTGGTGAGCGGGGAGGGGCGTCTCGGCGACTACAAGCCGGATATCTGCCTGAAGACGGCGCCGGGGGTCGGCAACTACCTCGTGCTCGGCGACAGCCACGCCGCCCATATCTGGCGGGCCCTGTCGCTCACCTATCCCGCCGACAATTTCCTGCAGGCGACCTCGACCGGCTGCCGCCCGATCCGGGGCGACTGGGGCAAGTCGCCCTGCACCGACATCATGGATTATGTCTTCGACGACTTCCTGCCCCGCACCCGGCTGGACGGTGTCATCCTCGCTGCACGCTGGAAGGACGAGGACCTCGCGACGCTGCCCGCCACCATCGCCTATCTGCGCCGTTACGCCGGCGAGGTGGTCGTCCTCGGACCGGCGCCCAAATACAATGAGCGCCTGCCGCTGCTGATCGCCGAGAGCCGCGTCTATGGCGATCCCACCATTGCGAGCGGCGAGATCGACCGCGGCCGCAAGCGCCTCAGCGACGCGATGCGCCCGGTGGTGGAGGCCGCGGGCGCCGTCTACGTGCCGCTCTACGACATCAACTGCCCGGCCGGACGCTGCATCGAGCAGACGCCCGACGGCACGCCCGTTCAGTTCGATCGCGATCACTTCACCCTGGCCGGCGCGCGCATGGTGGCGGAGGGAATCCGGTCGCTGTGGCAGCCGCGGCCCGCCGTCTCCGCCGCCGGCAGCCGTCCGCCGGGCTGACCCGGCCCGCCCGCCGCCGCGCCCCCGTGCCGGAATCTTCGGGATGCGGCATGCTGGAGGCTTGCAATGGCGATTGCCCTGCCGCAATCCTTGCCGCGAACTGCCGCCGTTAAAGGGCCCGCCTCGGGCGATCGATTGCGAGAGCGACTGCGAATGACCGACTACGCCGAACTGCGCCGCGCCATGGTGGACGCCCAGGTCCGCGCCAACGACGTGACCGATCTGCGCATCGTCGCCGCGATGATGGATGTCCCGCGCGAGCGTTTCGTGCCCGCCGGGCGCGGTGACTTCGCCTATATCGACGACGACGTGCTGGTGAGCGAGGGGCCGCCGGCGCGCTATCTGCTGGAGCCGATGGTTCTCGCCAAGCTGCTGCAGGCGGCGGATGTGGGGCCGAACGATCTCGTGCTCGATGTCGGCTGTGCCAGCGGCTATTCGACCGCCGTGCTCGCCCATCTCGCCGGCCAGGTGGTGGCGCTCGAGCCGGATGCCGCCCTCGCCGCGGGCGCGTCGGCGACTCTCGCCGATCTCGGCCTGCTCAACGCCGCCGTGGTGGAGGGGCCGCTGGCCGATGGCTGGGCCGCCGAGGCGCCCTATGACGTCATCCTGCTGAACGGCGCCATCGAGATCGCCCCGGAGGAGCTGTTCGCCCAGTTGAAGCCGGAAGGGCGCCTGCTCGCCGTGGTCGGGCGCGGCCGGGCGGGGCGCGCGACGCTGTTCACCAAGACCGGCGGCGGCGTCAGCCCGCGCATCGTCTTCGACGCCGGCGTACCGGTCCTGCCGGGCTTCGAGGCCCGCCCGGCCTTCGTCTTCTGAGCCGATTCGCCCCGCGCTGCGGCACCCCGCTGTGGCGCATCTGCCGCGTGTCCCAGGAATCCGCGGGAAAATCGAACCGAGCGGTTTTCTCGAATCGATCCACGCCCTACTGTTCCCGTTGCGTCGAACGAGCCGAGGATCGCCCAATTCAAGGGCGGCCCGGAAAAGACATTGGTGGATAGGGGTTTGGTTATGTGGCATCGCGACGCCGGAAGCAGGCATGCCGTGTGCGTGGCTGCCGTGCTTGCGGCCCTCGGGTCGTTACCCGCGAAGGCCCAGAGTCTTGATGAGGCCTTGGCCGCAGCCTACACGAACAACCCGTCGCTCAATTCGCAGCGCGCCGCGACCCGCGCCACCGACGAATATGTGCCGATCGCCCTGTCGAGCTACCGTCCGCAGATCTTCGCGAGCGCGGATGCCGGGGTGACCTGGCTCGAAAACAAGGGGCCGATCACGGCTTTCCGGACCGTGCCGATCACGCCCGACAATCCCGACGGCCTGCAGCAGGTGCGTTTCCGCGGGGTGTCGCAGTCGACGCTGAAGCCTTACGGCGCTGGCGTCACCATCAGCCAGACGCTGTATGACGGCCTGCGTACCGCCAATTCGGTCCGCGGCGCGGAATCGCAGGTGAAGGGCCAGCGCGAACTGCTGCGCAACACCGAACAGCTCGTGCTGCTCGACGCCGTCACCGCCTACATGAACGTGCTGCAGAATTCCGCCCTGCTGGAACTGCAGCGGCAGAACCTCGAGGCCCTGCAGGAAGAGCTGCGCTCCACCAGGGACCGCTTTGCGGTGGGCGAGGTGACCCGCACCGACGTCGCGCAGGCCGAGGCTTCGGTGGCCAACGCGCAAAGCGAGCTGGCGCTCGCCGAATCGAACCTCAATTCGGCCCGCGCCACCTTCTACCGGGTCATCGGCCTGCAGCCGAAGAAGCTCGCGCCCGGGCGCCCGATCGACAAGCTGCTGCCCAAGGTGCTGGACGCGGCGGTGCAGTCCGGCATCACCCAGCATCCGGCGGTGAAGGCCGCCATGTTCGCGGTCGACCAGGCCATGGCGAATGTGAAGGTGGCCGAGGGCGCGCTGCAGCCCACCCTTTCGCTGAACGGGCAGGTGTCGCAGGACTACAACGTCTCGCCGAATGTCGACCGCCAGTCCACGGCGGCCGTGGCGCTGAACCTCTCCGTGCCGATCTACCAGGGCGGCGGCGAATACGCGACCATCCGGCAGGCGAAGGAGACGCTTGGCCAGTTCCGCATGGAAGTGGACGTGAACCGCGATCAGGTTCGCGCCAATGTCGTGCAGTTCTGGGGCGCGCTCGAGGCTGCCAAGGCGGCCATCGAATCGGCCCAGGCCTCCGTCGCTGCCAACGAGATCGCGTTGAAGGGCGTGCGCGAGGAGTGGCGCGTCGGCCAGCGCACCACGCTCGACGTGCTGAACGCACAGACGGCGCTGTTCAATGCCCGCGCCAGCCTCGTCATCGCCCAGCGCGACCGCGTCGTCGCCTCCTATGGCGTGCTGTCGGCCTCGGGCAAGCTGAGCGCGGTCAATCTCGGCCTCAAGGTCGCGGTCTATAATCCCAAGGTTCACTACGATCAGGTGCGCGACGCCTGGATCGGCGTGCGCACGCCGGACGGCAAGTGATCGCTCCTTGATGGGGTCCTGCGCCGGCTGAACGGCGCGGTATTCCGCCACGCCCGTGCCGCGGCGTCCCGGTCGCCTGCGTCCGCCCTGCCACAGCGCGCCGCGATCGTCCGCGTGGCGCGGCAAGGGTGTGAGCAACCGCCGGGCGGACGTGGTTTCGTCCTGTCGTCAATGACATAGTTACCGAAATGCAGACGGGTGATTCGTCCCGGCCGCGCGGAGGCCGGACGGACGCCCGCTCGAGGGCCAGTGAACGGGAAGACGCGCATGTCGATGCCTGCACGCAGCAGCGATACGTCGATGGAAGAGATTCTCGCATCCATCCGCCGGATCATCGCCGACGATGCGCCGCGCGCCGCCCAGCCCCGCTTCGAGCGCGCCGCTGGTCCGCGTCCCCTCGAGCGCGAGGAGCGGCGGGAGGAGCCCCGCTTCGAGCCGGAGCCCGCGCCCGCCGCCCATGTCGATGTGCCGCGCGATCTGGCGCCGCTGGAGGCGCCGGACGACGAGCCCGATTACGCGCACGAGGAAGTCGCCGCGGTGGCGAGCGAACTGGCGCGGGTCGAGAGCGAGGTGCGCTCCGCCATCCGTGAGGGGCTTTCCGGCCCGGTCCGCGTGACGGAAACGGCGGCGTTCATCGATACGCCGGCCGCCGCGCACCTGCCGGATTCCGGCCGAAGCGCGGCCCCTGCGCCGGAGGCGAGCTATCCGCGCGGCCCGTTCGATCCCGCCGCGCCGCGCGCGGGCGACCGCGAGCCGCTGGTCTCTCCGCCGACCAATGCCGCCGTCGCCGCCTCCTTCGGCACGCTGGCGCGCACCATCATGAACAACAACACCCGCTCGCTCGAGGATGTCGTCGCCGAGCTGCTGCGGCCCATGCTGCGCAGCTGGCTCGACGACAACCTGCCGGGCGTGGTCGAGCGGCTGGTCCGCGCCGAGATCGAGCGCGTCGCCCGCGGCGGGCGCTGAGACGCGGAACCTTCCGCAGCGGGTGATGGGCTGCCCGGCGCGCCGCGCGGTTGATTTTGCCGGGCGGCTCTGATTTGTCTCGCGCTCCTCAATTCGCGTGACCGCCGGAGCCGCCATGCTCGACAACAGGTTCGACCCCGCCGCCGTCGAGGCGCGCATCTACGCCGCGTGGGAAGAGGCGGGCGCCTTCCGGGCCGGCCGGCCGGAGCGGGCGGGCGCGGCGCCCTATTGCATCGTCATCCCGCCGCCGAACGTCACCGGCTCGCTCCACATGGGGCACGCCCTCAACAACACGCTGCAGGACATCCTCTGCCGCTTCGAGCGCATGCGGGGCAGGGATGTGCTCTGGCAGGTCGGCACCGACCATGCCGGCATCGCCACCCAGATGGTGGTCGAGCGCCAGCTGGCCGAGCGCCAGCTTCCCGGCCGCCGCGAGATGGGCCGCGACGCCTTCGTCGAGCGCGTCTGGGCGTGGAAGGAGGAATCCGGCGGCGCGATCATCAACCAGCTGAAGCGCCTGGGCGCCTCCTGCGACTGGTCGCGCGAGCGCTTCACCATGGACGAGGGGCTCTCCCGCGCCGTCCTCAAGGTGTTCGTTCAGCTCTACAAGGAAGGGCTGATCTACAAGGACAAGCGGCTGGTGAACTGGGACCCCAAGTTCCAGTCGGCGATCTCCGACCTGGAGGTCATCCCGGTCGAGGTGAAGGGCCATCTCTGGCACTTCCGCTATCCGCTCGCCGACGGCCTCACCTACGAGCATCCGGTGGAGTTCGACGCCGACGGCCAGCCGACGCTCTACGAGACGCGCGACTACATCACCGTCGCCACCACGCGGCCCGAGACCATGCTCGGCGACACCGCGATCGCCGTGCATCCCGAGGATCCGCGCTATCTGGCGCTGGTCGCCGCCAACGCGCATGCGATCCTGCCGATCGTCGGCCGGCGCATCCCCATCGTGCCCGACACCTATTCTGACCCGACCAAGGGCACCGGCGCGGTGAAGATCACCCCGGCGCACGACTTCAACGATTTCGAGGTCGGCAAGCGCCACGATCTGCCGATGATCAACGTGCTCGATGCCGAGGCGCGGATCACGCTGGCGGGCAATGACGACTTCCTCGCCGGCCTCGAGCCGACGCCGCTGCAGCTCGGCGTGTTCGGGCAGCTCGACGGCCTGTCGCGCGAAGAGGCCCGCAAGCTGGTCGTCAAGATCATGGAGGAGGGCGGCAAGCTCGATCGCATCGAGCCGAACACCCACGTCGTCCCCCACGGCGACCGCTCCAACGTAGTGATCGAGCCCTGGCTCACCGACCAGTGGTATGTCGACGCCCACACCCTCGCCCAGCCCGCGCTCGCCGCGGTGCGCGAGGGGCGTACGAAGTTCGTGCCCAAGAACTGGGAGAAGACCTATTTCGACTGGCTGGAGAACATCCAGCCCTGGTGCGTCTCGCGCCAGCTCTGGTGGGGCCACCAGATCCCGGCCTGGTACGGGCCGGACGGCACCGTCTTCGTCGAGGAGACCGAGGAGGAGGCGGTCGCCGCTGCGCTCGCCCACTGCGTCACCAATGGCATCATCACCGATGCCGAGGCGCAGGAACTCGCCGCCGACCCCGAGAAGCGCGCCGCCCTGATCACCCGCGACGAGGACGTGCTCGACACCTGGTTCTCCTCCGCGCTGTGGCCGTTCTCGACGCTCGGCTGGCCGGACGAAACCCCGGAGCTCGCCCGCTTCTACCCGACCTCGGTGCTGATCACCGGCTTCGACATCATCTTCTTCTGGGTCGCCCGGATGATGATGATGGGCCTGCACTTCATGCCCGAGGTGCCGTTCGCCGACGTCTACATCCACGCCCTCGTCCGCGACGAGAAGGGCGCCAAGATGTCGAAGTCGAAGGGCAACGTCATCGACCCGCTCTCGCTGATCGACCAGTATGGCGCCGACGCGCTGCGCTTCACGCTGGCGGCGATGGCGGCGCAGGGCCGCGACATCAAGCTCGCGACCAGCCGCGTCGAGGGCTACCGTAACTTCGCGACCAAGCTCTGGAACGCCGCCCGCTTCGCCGAGATGAACGGCTGCACGCGCGATCCGGCATTCGACCCCAAGGCGGTGTCCGCGGCGCTGAACCGGTGGATCCTCGGCGAGGCGCAGCGCGCGGTCGGCGAGGTGACCGAGGCGATCGAGGCCTACCGCTTCAACGATGCCGCGGGCGCCGCCTATCGCTTCGTCTGGAACATCTTCTGCGACTGGTATCTCGAACTCGCCAAGCCCGTCTTCCTCTCCGCCGACAGCCCGTGGAAGGCCGAGACGCGGGCGACCACCGCCTTCGTGCTGGACGAGATCCTGAAGCTGCTGCACCCCTTCATGCCGTTCCTCACCGAGGAATTGTGGGCGCGGACGGGCGGGCAGGGGCTGCTGGCGCTCGACGCCTGGCCGGCGCTGGAGGGCCTCGCGGCGCCGCAGGCGGAGGCCGAGCTCGGCTGGCTGGTCGATCTCGTCACCGAAATCCGCTCGGTGCGCGCCGAGATGAACGTGCCCGCCGGCGCGCAGATTCCGCTGGCGCTGGTCGCGCCGGGCGGCGAGACCCGCGAGCGGGTGGCGCGCTGGGACGAGACCATCCGCCGCCTCGCCCGGCTCTCGGCCATCGAGACCGTCGCGGAGGCACCGGCGGAATCGGCGCAGTTCGTGGTGCGCGGCGAGACCGCGGCGCTGCCGCTGGCCGGCGTCATCGACCTCGCCGCCGAGTCGGCACGGCTCGCCAAGGAACTCGGCAAGGCCGGTGACGAGATCGCCAAGATCGACGCCAAGCTCGGCAATCCCGATTTCCTCTCCCGCGCCAAGGAGGAGGTGATCGAGGAGCAGCGCGAGCGCCGCGACAGCGCCGAGGCCCGCGCCGGCAAGATCCGCGAGGCGCTCGCCCGGCTCGGCCGCCCGGCGGCGTGAGCGAGCGGCGGCGCGGACGTCATCGCGCGGTCATGCCGGGCGCTGACAAGGCGTCGGCAGGCATGATCGCCGGCAGGTTCTGGAGGCCCGTCCCGTGGAGCCGTTCCTCAATTCGTTCCTGGCGCCCGATCTCGTCCAGACCCTGATCGGACTTGCCGTCGCCTTCGCGCTCGGCACGCTGATCGGGGCGGAGCGACAATACCGCCAGCGCACCGCCGGGCTGCGCACCAACGTGCTGGTGGCGCTCGGCGCCTGCCAGTTCGTCGATCTCGCCATGCATCTCACCGGCCCGGACGGGGCGGTGCGCGTCATCGCCTATGTGGTCTCGGGCATCGGCTTCCTCGGCGCCGGCGTGATCATGAAGGAAGGCACCAACATCCGCGGCCTCAACACGGCGGCGACGCTGTGGTGCTCGGCGGCGGTGGGCGCCTGCGCGGGCGCGGACCTCGCCGCGCAGGCGATCCTGCTGACCGTGTTCGTACTCGCGGGCAACACCATGCTGCGCCCGCTGGTGAGCGCGCTGGAGCGCCTGCCGCGCGCCGACGAGCAGACCGAGGCGACCTATGGCGTCAGCCTCGTCGCCCCCGTCGCCGCGGCGAGCGAGCTGCGCGCCCGCATGTCGACGCTGCTGGAGGCGGCGCAATTTCCGGTCGAGGACATCGAGGTGGAAAGCCGCGCCGACGGCATGGCGGAACTGCGCGCCACCCTCGTCAACACCTCGGTGAAGGTGTCCGAGCTCGACGCGGCGCTCGCCCGGCTGCGCCGCCTGCCGGACGTCGCCGCGGTGACCTGGACCCGCAGCGCCGCCGACTGAGGCGGCCCGGCCGCAGGCTCAACGATCCTCGCCGGCGGGCGGCACCAGCGGCGCGTCCTCGGGGCCGTTCGCCACCGGCGGCAGGAATTTGTCGAGCTCGGCCCGCAGCCGCTCGATCACGTCGGCAGCCTCGGACAGTTCGTCCTCGACCTTGTCGCGCGGGAAGCGGTCGAGACCCGCCGCCATCGCCCGCAGCCTCTCGACGATGTTGCCGCTCGACATGCCCGTCTCCCTCTCCGCGCCGCCGTCCGGCCGGCGTGACCCTGATGCTTCCCATCGCCGACGCCCGGTGACGCGATGATGACGGCGTGCCCTAGGGGGCTGCCGGCACCGGGCAGGACATGTCGCCTTCCTCGCACGCCAGCAGCGGCGCGAGTTCGGCGACGCGCTTCAGCGTCAAGGCCTCGCGGCATTGGGCGACCAGCATCGGATGGATGCTGCCCTGCGCGGCCGGCGAGGTGAGGAAGGTGCATTCGGCGTCGCGGAAGCCGAGCCAGGCGCGCTGGGCCGCGACGAGCAATCCGCGCGTGTCGGCATCGTCCTTCAGCCGCGCGGTGATCTGGCGGTAGATCGCGTTCAGCCGGTCGTCGGCCTTCTTGAAGGCGGCGATGGCGCAGATGTTGAGACCGCCCTGGGTCTGGTCGGCACAGTCCTGTGCGTGGGCGCTGCCGGCGGCGAGGAGGAGCAGTCCGGCGAGGGCGATCCCGGCGGGTCCGATGGTCGTCATTCAGCACCTCTTCCGCAGCGTTTTCGATCAGAAATTTGTGACACCTTGGCAACACCACCCTGCATTCGCAAGCGGCGGCCCAGGCGTGATCGCAGACGCCGCGAAGCCGCCACAAACCCGCACGAAATCCGACTGAGACGCGGTGGAGAGTAGCGTCCGGGTGATGTTACCCGAGAGTTCCACCGACGCCGGGGTGTATGCGTAGCATGGACGCCAGAACCATCATCGACAAAGGGAAACTGCCGAGCCGGCACGTGACGGAAGGCCCGTCGCGCGCGCCGCACCGGTCGTATCTCTATGCGATGGGGCTCACCCGCGAGCAGATCCACCAGCCGCTGGTGGGCGTCGCCTCCTGCTGGAACGAGGCCGCGCCCTGCAACATCTCGCTGATGCGGCAGGCGCAGGCGGTGAAGAAGGGCGTCGCGGCCGCCGCCGGCACGCCGCGCGAATTCTGCACCATCACCGTCACCGACGGCATCGCCATGGGCCATGAGGGCATGAAGTCCTCGCTGGCCTCGCGCGAGGTGATCGCCGACAGCGTCGAGCTCACCATTCGCGGCCATTCCTATGACGCGCTGATCGGCCTCGCCGGCTGCGACAAGTCGCTGCCGGGCATGATGATGGCGATGGTGCGCCTCAACGTGCCGTCCATCTTCATCTATGGCGGCTCGATCCTGCCCGGCTCCTTCCGCGGCCAGCCGGTGACCGTGCAGGACATGTTCGAGGCGGTGGGCAAGCATTCGGTCGGGCTGATGTCCGACGACGACCTCGACGAGCTGGAGCAGGTCGCTTGCCCCTCCGCCGGTGCCTGCGGTGCCCAGTTCACCGCCAACACCATGGCGACCGTCTCCGAGGCGATCGGCCTCGCGCTGCCCTATTCGGCCGGCGCGCCGGCGCCCTACGAGATCCGTGACCGCTTCTGCGCGGCGGCCGGCGAGCAGATCATGGAGCTGATCGCCCGCAACATCCGCCCGCGCGACATCGTCACGCTGAAGGCGCTGGAGAATGCCGCAACCGTGGTGGCGGCCTCCGGCGGCTCGACCAATGCCGGCCTGCACCTGCCGGCCATCGCCCATGAGGCGGGCATCAAGTTCGACCTGTTCGACGTCGCCGAGATCTTCAGGCGCACGCCCTATATCGCCGACCTCAAGCCCGGCGGGCGCTATGTCGCCAAGGACATGTTCGAGGCCGGCGGCATCCCGCTGCTGATGAAGACGCTGCTCGATCACGGCTACCTGCACGGCGACTGCCTGACCGTGACCGGCCGCACCATCGCCGAGAACCTCGCCTCGGTGAAATGGAATCCGCACCAGGATGTGGTGCGCCCGGCCAATGAGCCGATCACCGCCACCGGCGGCGTGGTCGGCCTCTCGGGCAACCTCGCCCCCGACGGCGCCATCGTGAAGGTGGCGGGGATGAAGACCCTCGCCTTCGCCGGCCCGGCCCGCTGCTTCGACAGCGAGGAGGCCTGCTTCGAGGCCGTCACCCAGCGCGCGGTGAAGGAAGGCGAGGTGCTGGTGATCCGCTACGAGGGCCCCAAGGGCGGCCCGGGCATGCGCGAGATGCTGGCAACCACCGCCGCGCTCTACGGCCAGGGCATGGGCGACAAGGTCGCGCTGATCACCGACGGGCGCTTCTCGGGCGCCACGCGCGGCTTCTGCATCGGCCATGTCGGGCCGGAGGCGGCGGTCGGCGGCCCGATCGCTCTTCTCCGCGACGGAGACATCATCCGCATCGACGCCGTGGCGGGAACGCTGGCGGTCGATCTGACGGACGAGGAACTTGCCGCCCGCCGGGCGGCGTGGACGCCGCGCCCGTCCGCCTTCGGGTCGGGGGCGATCTGGAAATTCGCGCAGTCGGTTGGGCCTGCCCGCGGGGGCGCGGTGACCCATCCCGGCGGTGCCGCCGAGACAATGTGTTATGCCGATGTTTGACCGTTCCGCTCTCGCCCTCGTCCTGGCACTCGGCCTCGCCCCGGCGGCTCTCGCCCCCGTGCCGGCCTTCGCCTTTGACGGCAATACCGATTCCAGCGCCATGACCGTGGCGCCGGGCGCCGTTCGTCCGATCGACGAGGCGGTGCGGCTCGGCACCCGCGCGCTGCGCTCCGGCGAGACCGAGAAGGGCGTCGATTCCCTGCGCTACGCCGCCGACCAGGGCCATGCCGGCGCGCAGTGGAAGCTCGGCCGCATGTATGCGGACGGGGAGGGCGTCAAGCGCGACCAGCTCAAGGCGTTCGACTACTTCACCCAGGTCGCCAACATGCACGCCGACGACAACCCGTCGGCACCCACCTCGCGCTTCGTGGCGGACGCCTTCGTGGCGCTCGGCGGCTATTACCTCTCGGGCATCCCGAACAGCCAGGTGCGCAAGGATGTCGGGCGCGCCCGCGACCTGTTCGCCTATGCCGCCTCCTATTTCGGCAGCCCGGATGCGCAGTACCAGCTCGCCCGGCTCTATCTCGACGGCACCGGCGTCAACCGCGACCCGCGCCTTGCCGCCCGCTGGCTCGGCCTTGCCGCGCAGAAGGGGCAGTACCAGGCGCAGGCCATGCTCGGCAGCCTGCTCTATAAGGGCGGCGACGGCATTCCCAAGCAGGCGGCGCGCGGCCTGATGTGGCTGACGCTGGCGCGCGATGCCGCGGCCACCGGCGACGACAAGTGGATCGTCGACCTCTACAACGACGCCTTCGCCGACGCGAACAGCGACGAGCGGGCGCTGGCGCTTGTCTATCTCGAGCAGCATATGGGCGTGGGCAAGTAGGCTTAAGGGGCATCCTGCCGCGCGGCTGCGCTCCACGAGCCTGTTCTGACGCATCCCCCGCAGCACCGTCATCCCGGCCGGAGCGGCAGGCGAAGAGCCAGGATCTCCTACCAGGAAACCTTCGCGATCCCGGATACGGCCTGCCGCCGTTTTGGGATGACGCTCGAGCATTTCCCGATCAGATGGACTCATCTGATGGAAAAGGAATTGCCCCAGCTCTTTGAATCGGGAGCAGTTCCTGATCGTTCGGATGTTCCATCCGAACGGGACGGGCTCTTGCGGAGGGCTTTCCAGACAGGCTCCCGGCGCGCCGCTGCCGCCTGACGCGAGGAGGCCGCGCTCCCGCGGCGCCCGGACGTCCCCGCATTCCTGCTGCCGCGCGCCGCCATCTCCCGCGCGTCGTCCTCCGGCTTGACCGGAGGACCTGCCTGCCTCACGCGCGCCGCCGCATCGTGGCGGGCACGGGCGAGCCGGGCCGTGACGGGGAGGAGCGTGCCGCGCCCGGGCGCCGGTGCGGGTCGGCGATCCCGGCTCTCCGCCTTCGGCTGCGGCCGGGATGACGATCGTGCCGCCGCCACGGACGGCGGGAGTCGCCACCCACCACCGCCGGGCCGGTCGTCCGATCGCCATGCGGCGGATCGCGTCCCATCGCCGTGCCATAAAAGAAAACGGCCGGGTTGCCCCGGCCGTTCTCCGTTCCCTTGGCGCCGCCCAGCCCCCGCCCGGCGGCCAGGAAGCATCAGAACTTGTAGTTCACGCCCATCTTGACGGTCTGGATCTTCAGATCGACGTTGGTCGAGTAGATGTCGTCGAAACGGACAGCGTTGTAGTTGTCGCTGCCGAGGTCGGCGTACAGGTACTCGGCCTTGACGGTCCAGTTGTCGGTGATGGCGTACTCGACGCCGCCGCCGATCGTCCAGCCGATCGAGGTGTTGTCGTCGCTGCCCGAGTAAGCCGTCTCGCCGTCGAACACGGTGGCGCGGACTTCGTTGTGGGCCCAGGCCAGACCGCCGGTGATGTACGGCAGGAAGTGATCGATGGCGTAGCCGAGGCGAACCCGGGCGGTGCCGAAGTAGTCGATCTTGTTGGTGCCGTAGACGTCGAGGAAGTCGTTGAAATAGACCGAATCGGTCAGCGAGCCGAACTCGATGTCGGCTTCCACGCCGAGAACGACGTTGTTATCGAACTGGTAGTTGTAGCCGACCTGGCCACCGCCGAACCAGCCCGACGGATCGACGCTGGCGACATAGACGGCGTCATAGATCGGGGTGTTGGTATCGGCCGAACCCCAGCCATAGCCGACGTTGGCGCCGATGTAGAAGCCGGTCCAGCTGAAGGACGGCACGACGGCGATCGGCGCCTTGACCGGGTAGGGGGCCTTGGCGGAGAGATCCGCGGCGGACGCGGCGCCGGCGGAGAAGGCGAGGCAGGCGACGCCTGCGAGAAGGATCTTTTTCATGGGGGGCCACTCATTTACTGCGCTTGACGCGATGGGCAGGTTCTATACCCGGCCCCCGCGAAAAGCTGTCACCCGCCGGTCACACCCGCCAACTTATATGTGTACGTACAAATTTACCTTGGGTCAACGCTTTTCCAGCGTCAGGTCGGCCCATACCGGTACGTGATCGGACGGTTTTTCCCAGGCGCGCACATGCTTGTCGATGCCGCACCCGGCCAGCCGGTCCGCCGCCTGCGGCGACAGCAGGATGTGGTCGATGCGGATGCCGTTGTTCCGCGGCCAGGCGCCGGCCTGATAGTCCCAGAAGGTGTAGAGCCCTGCCGCATCGGTGGTGGCGCGCACCGCGTCGGTGAGGCCGAGCCCGGTCAGCGCCCGGAAGGCGGCCCGCGTCTGCGGCAGGAACAGGGCGTCCCCGGCCCAGGCGGCGGGATCGTGCACATCCGCCGGCTCGGGGATGACATTATAGTCACCGGCGATCACCAGCGGTTCCTCCAGCCGCAGCCGATCGGCGACGAGCTCCCGCAGCCGCGCCATCCAGCCGAGCTTGTAGGCGTATTTGTCGGTGCCGGCCGGATTGCCGTTGGGCAGGTAGATGCCGCACACGCGCAGCACGCCGCCTTTGGTCGACACCACCACCTCGATGAAGCGCGACTGCACGTCGCCGTCATCCCCCGGCAGCCCGGTCGTCACCTCGTCGAAGGGCAGGCGCGAGAGGATGGCGACGCCGTTGAAGGTCTTCTGCCCGTGCACCGCGACATTGTAGCCGAGATCCTCGAACACCCCGCGCGGGAAGGCGTCGTCGAGGCACTTGATCTCCTGCAGGCAGACGATGTCCGGCTGGCGTTCCTTCAGCCAGGCCACCGCCTGGTCGACGCGCTGGCGAATCGAATTGACGTTCCAGGTGGCGATGCGCATGCGCTTGCTGTCCGCTTCCGACGGGGCGTGCGCCCCTTGAATCGCGCGCAGCATGCCGGGGTGAGGGGCGCCGCGCAAATGGCGCTCAGCGCGGCGCGCGCTGCCGGATCTTCTCGTCGGCGACGCAGTAGCGGCCGTGCTGGCAGGCGGAGTCGGTCAGCCGCCGGTCGAGGCCGCGCATCATCGCGGCGAAGTGGGTCCACAGATGGGCAAGGACCATTTCAGTCTCCATCGGCCGGGGTCGGCCGTGATGGAGAGTGTGGGCAGCACCGCATAAAGTTTCGAGACAGAAAGCGGGACGCCGACGTAAGGCCGGCATAAATCTGCCGTTCACAGCACGCCGAGCAGCCGCCGCAGGATCAGCGCCGAGGAGCGCGCCACCTCCGCGCCGAAGGCGTGGAAGTCGAGATGCGACTGCGCCCCGGCGAGGTCCGAGAGCGCCCGGATCACCAGCCAGGGCACGCCGAACGCCGCGCAGGCCTGCGCCATCGCCGCACCCTCCATCTCCACCGCCTGGGCGCCGAATCGCGCGAACAGCGCTTCGCGCACGGCTTCGCTGTTGACGAAATAGTCGCCCGTCAGCACCTGCCCGGTGACGAGCCGGGGCGGCGCGCCGGTGCCCCCGGCGGCATGGGAGAGCGGCGCCAGTTCCAGCCCCTGAAGCGCCGCGCCGGCGCGGGCCAGCAGCGCCGCATCGGCCGGAAGACCCAGCCCGTCGGCCGGGTTGAAGAAGGGCAGGTGCCCGGCCTGATAGGTGACGAAGCCCGACGGCGTCGAATAGCCGGCATCGTGCTGGATCACATGCTCCGCCAGCACCACGTCGCCGATGGCGAGCGCCGGATCGAGGCCGCCGGCGACGCCGGAGAACACCACCGCCCGTGCGCCGAAGCGCTCGATCAGCAGTGTCGCGGCGATGGCGGCGTTGACCTTGCCCATGCCGGCCTGCGCCAGCACCACGTCATGCCCGTCGAGCCGACCGGCATGAAAGCGCATGCCGGCGGCGGTGCTGGTCGCGTCGGCATCGAGTGCGGCGGTGAGGCCGGCAAGTTCCTGCGGCAGCGCGCAGAGCACGCCGACCGGACGCATCAGAGCGCGAAGCTGGTGCCGCAGCCGCAGGAGGCGGTGGCGTGGGGATTGGCGATCTTGAACGAGGCGCCGATCAGGTCGTCGACGAAATCGATATGCGAGCCGGCCATATATTCCAGCGACATCGGGTCGATCACCACCGTCGCGCCGGCCCGGTCGATGACGATGTCGTCCTCGGCCCGCTCGCGGGTGATGTCGAACTTGTACTGGAAGCCGGAGCAGCCGCCGCCCTCGACGCTGACCCGCAGCACGCTGGCGGCGGGCTCGTCCTTGAGGATCTCGGCGATGCGGCGGGCCGCGCGGTCGGTGACATCGACGCCGGCGGCGGCCTCGGTTGCGGCAGGGGCGGTCATGGGCAGACCTTCGGGTTGAATCCGTTTCGTCCCATAGTTAAGTGCTGCCGTCGCCGAGTCAAAGGGGCGGCGGACGAGGTTCGCGGGGCCGGCGCCGGATGCCGGGCCCGCACGGCGGGGAGGGCGCGGGCATGGCGGTCGCGGGGGCGGTACCGCGCGTGGCCTTTGCGGCCCGCGCCGAGGAGAGCCGCGGCCGGCTGATCGCCGAGCCGGCCGGCGGGGGGCGCAGCGCCTTCCGCCGCGACGCCGACCGCATCATCCATTCCAGCGCCTTCCGCCGCCTCGCCCACAAGACGCAGGTCTTCATCTATCACGAGGGCGATCACTACCGCACCCGGCTCACCCATACGCTGGAGGTGGTGCAGATCGCCCGCTCGCTCGCCCGCGCGCTCGGCCTCGACGAGGATCTCGCCGAGGCGCTGGCGCTCGCCCATGATCTCGGCCATCCGCCCTTCGCCCATGCCGGCGAGCGGGTGCTGGACGCCTGCATGCGCGACTATGGCGGCTTCGACCACAACGCGCAGGCGCTGCGCGTCGTCACCCGCCTCGAGAACCGCTATCCCGGCTTCGACGGGCTGAACCTCTCGTGGGAGACGCTGGAAGGCATCGTCAAGCACAACGGCCCGCTCGACACGGCGGCGCTGCCGCACGCCGTCGCCGTCCACGCCGCGCGGCAGGACCTCTGGCTGTGGAGCTGGCCGTCGGCCGAGGCGCAGGTCGCCGCCATCGCCGACGATATCGCCTATGACGTCCACGACATGGATGACGGCCTGCGCGCCGGCCTGTTCGCGCTGGACGACATCGCCGGCCTGCCGCTGGTCGGCGGCCTGATCGGCGAGGTGCGCGGCGACTGGCCGGGCATCGAGCCGGGCCGCCTCGTGCACGAGATCGGCCGCCTGCTCATCACCCGGCTGATCGAGGACGTGGTCGCCGAGACCGGCCGCCGCGCGGCGCGTCTGGCGCCATCCTGTGCGGACGACGTGCGCCGCGCCGGCGCCGCGCTTGTCGGCTTCTCGGAAGGCACGGCGCAGGCGGAGCGGGCGATCAAGGACTTCCTCTTCCCCCGCATGTACCGGCACCCGCGCGTGATGGGCGTGATGACCGCCGCCGGCGAGGTGGTGCGCGACCTGTTCGGCCGCTACATGGGCGATACCGCCGCCCTGCCGGCCGAGTGGCGCGCCACGGTGGAGGGGCTCGCGGAAGAGCGTCGCGCCCGTCGCATCGCCGATTTCATCGCCGGCCAGACCGACCGCTACGCGCTCGCCGAGCACGCCCGGCTTTTTGACTCGACACCGGAACTGCGCTAGGCGCCCCCTCGCTTTCCGGGAGCCGTTCCATGAACATTTTCGCGATTTTCGCCGGCCATGTCCGCGCCGCGGTCGAGGCCCTTGCCACCGAGGGCGTCCTGCCCGCCGGGCTCGATGCCTCCCGCGCCGTCGTCGAGCCGCCGCGCGATCCCTCCCATGGCGATCTCGCCAGCAATGTCGCGATGGTGCTGGCCAAGGAAGCGCGCGCCAAGCCGCGTGACCTCGCCGAGGCGGTGGCGGCCAAGCTGCGCGCGGTGGATGGCGTCGCGGCGGTGGAGGTCGCCGGTCCCGGCTTCATCAATATCCGCCTCGACGGCTCGATCTGGCCGCAGGTGCTGAAGGCCGTGCTCACCGAGGGGCCGGGCTTCGGCCGCGCCGCGATCGGGGCGGGGGCGCCGATCAATGTCGAATATGTCTCCGCCAACCCGACCGGGCCGATGCATGTCGGCCATTGCCGGGGCGCGGTGTTCGGCGATGCGCTGGCGAACCTGCTCGACGTCGCCGGCTTCCAGGTGACGCGCGAGTATTACATCAACGACGCCGGCGCGCAGGTCGACGTGCTCGCCCGCTCCGCCTATCTGCGCTACCGCGAGGCGCTGGGCGAGACCGTCACCATCCCGGAGGGGCTGTATCCGGGCGACTATCTCATCCCCGTCGGCGAGGCGCTGAAGGCCGGCTTCGGCCCGGGCCTGATGGACAAGCCGGAGGCGGAATGGCTGCCGATCGTGCGCACGGTCGCCATCGACGCCATGATGGCGATGATCCGCGAGGACCTGTCCCGGCTCGGCGTCGAGCACGCCGTGTTCTTCTCCGAGCGCACGCTGCACGACCGGGCGGGCGGCAACGGCTCGACCATCGACCGGCTGCTGGACGAACTGCGCGCCCGCGACCTGGTCTATGAGGGCCGCCTGCCGCCGCCCAAGGGCGAGCTTCCCGAGGACTGGGAGGATCGCGAGCAGACCCTGTTCCGCGCCACGCAGTTCGGCGACGACATCGACCGCCCGCTGGTGAAGTCGGACGGCAGCTACACCTATTTCGCCGCCGACATCGCCTATCACAAGAACAAGGTCGACCGCGGCTTCAACGCCATGATCGACGTCTGGGGCGCCGACCATGGCGGCTACGTCAAGCGGATGCAGTCCGCGGTGAAGGCGGTCAGCGACGGAAAGGCGAGCCTGGACATCGAGTTGTGCCAGCTTGTTCGCCTGTTGCGTGATGGCGAGCCGGTGAAGATGGGGAAGCGCACCGGCAATTTCGTCACCCTGCGCGAGGTGGTCGAGGAGGTGGGGCGCGACTCCGTCCGCTTCATGATGCTCTACCGCAAGAACGACGCGCTGCTCGACTTCGATCTCGCCAAGGTGATCGAGCAGGCGCGCGAAAACCCGGTGTTCTATGTGCAGTTCGCGCATGCCCGCTGTCGGTCGGTTTTACGCAACGCGAAGATTGCTTTCCCGGACCTCGCCGACG
Organism: Ancylobacter terrae; assembly: GCF_045108345.1. Lineage (NCBI taxonomy): Bacteria > Pseudomonadati > Pseudomonadota > Alphaproteobacteria > Hyphomicrobiales > Xanthobacteraceae > Ancylobacter > Ancylobacter terrae. The sequence continues at coordinate 1,741,874 of NZ_JBJGXH010000001.1, read as the reverse complement.
CGCCCGTCGCCTTTGCCGACGCCGATCTCGCGCGGCTCGACGACGAGGGGGAGATCGCCATCGCCAAACTCATGGCGAGCTATCCCCGACTGATCGAGCAGGCGGCCCTGGCGCGCGAGCCGCACCGGGTGGCATTCTACCTCTACGACCTCGCAACTGCCTTGCACGCCCAATGGAATCGCGGGACTGACCTGCCTCATTTACGCTTCATTATCGAAGATGATCGATTCTTGACCCATGCTCGACTCGGTCTCGTTCACGCCGTATCGGTCGTTCTTGCTTCCGGACTGGCGATCCTCGGCGTCGGTGCGCCGGAGGAAATGCGGTGAGCATGCCGGGCCGGCCCCCAGGTCTCTCGAACGGGGTGCGGGGGATACCGGTCGCGGCGACGGGTATCACAGCGTTCTGTTCCAACGGGTTCGGTGAATATGGGTAACGACAGCAGGCTTCAGCAGGTGCGTGACGAGCCGGTGTTCGGTGGCAGGGGCTCCTCGCCCCGTCCGGCCGAAGACCCGCTCGCCGAACTGGCCCGGCTGATCGGCCAGGACGATCCGTTCGCCGATTTCTTCCAGGGCGGCGGCCAGCAGGCCGCCCGCGAAGCTCGCCCCGCCCCGGTGGCCCGCCAGCCGGCGCCCTTCACCCGCCGCGATCCGGCGGCCGATGAGGAGCCGGTGCCGGTCTATCCCGCCGAGCCGGAAGTCCGCCGTCCGCGTGTCGAGCCGCCGGCCCCGCGCCCGGCCTCCGCGCACGAGGCGCTGCGCGATTTCGAGCGTCCGACCCGTCCGGTGGAGCCCATCCGCGCCGCCGAGCCGGTGCGTCCGGCCGCTTACGACCGCGCTGCGGCCGACTATTCTCATGCCGATCCCGTTCCTGCCGAGCGCGGTTTCGCCGAGCGCCCGCGGTCGGAGCGCGCGCCGGCCGAGCGTCCGGCGCCGGTGATGCGGGCCGCCCCGGAGCCGGCCCCGCGGGCGCCGTTGCGCGCGCCGGAGCCGTCGCCGGCCTATCGCAGCGGCGCCGATGCGGTATCCGAAGCGCTGTTCGCCGAGCCCGCGCCGGTCCGTCCGGCGCCGGCCGCGCGCGCCCCGGTGCGCCCGGCCGAGCCTGAGATCGACATCGATTTCGAGGAGGCGATCGAGGCCATCCGCCGCGAGCCCGCGCCCCCGGCCGAGACGTCCGCGCGCGGCCGCCAGCCGCTCGCCATGCCGCCGCGTCCCGTCGCGCCGGCCGCCGAGGCGCGCGCCCGCACCGCCGAGCGGCGCGAGGCGGAGGAGCGCGAGGGCTACGACTACAGCCGCACCGCCGACGACGAGGATCATTACGACGACGGCAGCTACGACCCGGACGACGAGTTCGAGGATTACGAGGACGAGGAGGAGGCCCAGCCCTCCGGACTGCGCCGCAAGATGATGATCGTCGCGGCCTTCCTCGGCCTCGTGGGCGTGAGCGTCGCCGGCATTTACGGCTATCGCTTCTTCACCGGCGGCCACACCGCCAGCGTCGCGAGCGACAGCGGCTCGGCGCCGGTCATCCGGGCGGATCAGGGCCCCAACAAGGTGGTGCCGCCGCCCTCCGAGACCGACACCGCCTCGAGCGACTCGCAGAAGCTCATCTATGACCGCGTCGGCGGCGGCACCGTGTCGGGCAAGGAGCAGATGGTCTCCCGCGAGGAGCAGCCGGTCGATGTGAGCCAGGCCGCGCAGCCGCAGCAGCCGCGCGTCATCCTGCCGCCCACCGGCGGCGCCACGCAGACCCCTTCGACCCCGGCGCCGCTCGGCGCCATGCCGACCATCGGCTCGCCGGTCCAGCCCTCCGCCAACGCCGCCGAGCCCAAGCGCGTGCGCACCCTGCAGGTCCGCGCCGACGGCACCATCGTCGCCCCGTCGGCGGCCGATGCACCGGACGCGCCGGCCGCTCCGGTCGACAGCGGTTCGTCCTCGGTCGCCTATGCGCCGGCGACACCCGATCCGGCGCCCGCCAACGTGCCGGTGCCGGCCGCCCGCGCCGCGGCGCCGGCCCCCGCCGCGGCGGCGACGCCCGCGCCGGCCACCACGGCGTCGACCGGCGGCTTCGTCGTCCAGATCGCCGCGCAGCGCTCGGAGGCGGAGGCGCAGTCGGCGTGGAAGCAGGTGCAGGCGCGCTATCCGGCCGTGCTCGGCAGCCAGCGCGTCAGCATCCGCCGCGCCGATCTCGGCGATCGCGGCATCTACTACCGTGCGCAGGTCGGCCCCTTCGCCTCGCGCGATCAGGCCAACGAGCTCTGCCAGAACCTGCGCGCGCAGGGCGGCGACTGCATGGTCCAGCGCAACTGACCGGCCGGGTGGCCGCGACCCGGCCACCCGCCATCGCCCGTGGCCGATCGCCACCGCGGGCTGAAACGGCGGGCATGCAGCTCGCCCGCGGCGCCTTCTCCTCCTTTCGGCCGCCATTCACGGGCCACGGAAATCCTTGCCATGCCCGCCGACACTTCCCCCGGTTCTCCTGCCTCCGCCGGTCCCGTTCGGGCCTTCATCGCCGGGTGCGCCGGCCCCGTGCTGACCCCGGCCGAGCGCGCCTTCTTCGCGCAGGCGGCGCCCTGGGGCTTCATCCTGTTCCGGCGCAATGTCGAGACCCCCGACCAACTGCGCGCGCTCGTCGCCGATCTGCGCGCGGCGGTCGGGCGCCACGCCCCGGTGCTGATCGACCAGGAGGGCGGGCGCGTGCAGCGGCTCGGCCCGCCGCACTGGCCGGCCTATCCGCCCGCCGCCGTCTTCGCCGGCATGGCCGAGCAGGGGCGGGCGCATGCGGCGATGGACGCCGCCCGGCTCGGCGCCCGGCTGATGGCGGAAGATCTCGCGAGCCTCGGCATCGATGTCGACTGCGTGCCCTGCGCCGACCTGCGCCTGCCCGAGGGCCACGGCATCATCGGCGACCGCGCCTATGGCGAGACGCCCTCGCAGGTGGCGAGCCTTGCGCGCGCCGCCGCGGATGGGCTGCTCGACGCCGGCGTGCTGCCGGTGCTCAAGCACATCCCCGGCCATGGCCGCGCCCGCGCCGACAGCCATGAGGCGCTCCCGGTGGTCGAGACCCCGCGCGACGTGCTGGAGGCGACCGATTTCGAGCCCTTCCGCCGGCTCAACGACCTGCCGCTCGGCATGACCGCGCATGTCGTCTATGCCGCCATCGACCCCGACCATCCCGCCACCACCTCGGCGCGGGTGATCGCCGAGATCATCCGCGGCCATATTGGCTTCGACGGCGCGCTGATGAGCGACGACCTCTCGATGAAGGCGCTGGCCGGCTCCTTCGCGGCGCGCACCCGGGCCTCGATCGCGGCGGGCTGCGACCTCGTCCTGCACTGCAACGGCGACATGGCGGAAATGGCGGAGGTCGCCGCCGCCGCGCCGCTGCTGGAAGGCGAGGCGGCGCGCCGCTGCGCGAGCGCTCTCGCGCGCATCCGCCGCTCCGGCGATTTCGATGTTTCGAGCGCGCGCCGCCGGTTTTCGGATATGATCGCCGTGACCTGACATCTCACGGGCGCCGTCCGCGATGGAGCAGACCGAGTTCGCCTTCGAGGCCGGCCCCGAGCGGGAGCGCGGCGAGAACGCCCTTGTCGTCGACATCGACGGCTTCGAGGGGCCGCTCGACCTGTTGCTCGCGCTTGCCCGCACCCAGAAGGTCGACCTCTCCCGCATCTCCATCCTGCAGCTCGCCGAGCAGTACCTCGCCTATATCGAGGCGGCGCGGCGCATCCGGCTGGAACTCGCCGCCGACTATCTCGTGATGGCGGCATGGCTCGCCTATCTGAAGTCGCGCCTCCTGCTGCCCGAGCCGCCCCGGGAAGAGGGGCCGAGCGCCGCCGACCTCGCCGCCAACCTCGCCGAACGCCTGCGCCGGCTGGAGCGCATCCGCGCCGCCGCGGCCCATCTCGCCACCCGCGACCGGCTCGGCGTCGAGCTGTTCGCGCGCGGCCGGCCCGAAGTGCTACCGGCGACCGGCGAGGTGCGCTACGAGGCGAGCCTCTACGAACTGCTCGCGGCCTATGGCGCCCAGCGGCAGAAGGCGGCGCTGTCGCAGGTGCGCTTTCCCCCGCGCAACGTCATCCCGCTCGCCGACGCGCGCGAGCGGCTGGAACGCCTGCTCGGGCGCCTCGCTTCCGACGGCGAATGGGCGCGGCTCGACGGCTTCCTGCTGAGCTGGATCGCCGATCCGAAAATGCGCGCCACCGCGCTCGCCTCCGGCTTTTCCGCCAGCCTCGAAATGGTCCGCGAGGGGATCATCGACCTGCAGCAGGACACCCCCTTCGCGCCGATCTGGATCCGCTCGCGCGGGCGCGACGGCGGCCGGGACGAGGCGTGATGGCGGGAGCCGTCGACGCTCTCCCCCTGCCGGCCCCGCAGCGCGCCCCGGCGCTGCGGCTGCTGGAGGCGATGCTGTTCGCCGCCGGCGAGCCGATCGACGAGGCGACGCTGGCCGCGCGCCTGCCGGCGGGGGCCGACCTCGCTGGCCTGCTCGCCGAACTCGCCGCCGACTACGCCGATCGCGGCGTCAACCTGGTGCGCGTCGCCGGCAAGTGGCAGATGCGCACCGCGCCCGATCTCGGCTTCCTGCTCGCCCGCGACAAGCCCGAGACCCGCAAGCTCTCCCGCGCCGCGCTGGAGACGCTGTCGATCATCGCCTACCACCAGCCGGTCACCCGCGCCGAGATCGAGGAAATCCGCGGCGTCGCCGCCAACAAGGGCACGCTCGACGTGCTGCTGGAGGCCGGCTTCATCCGCCTGCGCGGGCGCCGGCGCAGCCCGGGGCGGCCGGTCACCTACGGCACGACGGAAGCGTTCCTGATCCATTTCGGGCTCGAATCGATCCAGGACCTGCCCGGTCTCGAAGAATTGAAGGGCACCGGCCTGATCGATCCGCGCGTGCCGGCCGGCCTCACCGTGCCGCTGCCGAGCGACGATGCCGGCCTCAACGACGACGAGGACCCGCTGGAGCCGGACCTCGTCGACCTCGCCTCCGCCCCCGAGCCGGAGGACGGGGAGGAGGCGGAGTAGCCGGGGCGCGTGTGCCTCGTCTCTTTCCCTCTCCCCGCCGGGGAGAGGTCGGCGCGGAGCGCCGGGTGGGGGGCGCGAACTGGCCGACTAGTCCCACACCCGCGCCGGCCCCCTGACGTAAACCCGGCCGTGCCGACGTCCGTCCGGGGGAGCGCGCGGCGGGGCCTGTCGGCCGGTGCCGCTTCCGGCGCCCGGTTGACGTGCACGGCGCGGCAGGCGAAGAGCGGGGCGGAGCGCGGAAGTCGAAATCGGGTCGGGGGCAGAAGAGGCGAACCGAATGCTTGCCGAACATGTGCGTACGCCGGCCTCCATCGCCAGCCGGCTGACGCTCGAGGATATCCGCCATGCCTATGGCGACACCCCCGCGCTGCGCGGCGTGTCGATGGAGGTGCCGCGCGGCGAGATCGTGTGCCTGCTGGGGCCCTCGGGCTGCGGCAAGACCACGCTGCTGCGCATCGCCGCCGGCATCGAGCGCCCCACCGGCGGGCGCGTGCTGCTGGAAGGGCGGGAGATCGCGGGGCCGGCGACCTTCCTGCCGCCGGAAAAGCGCAATATCGGCCTGGTGTTCCAGGACTACGCGCTGTTTCCCCACCTCACCAATCTCGAGAACGTCACCTTCGGCCTGCGCCGGATGAACCGGACCGACGCCGAGGCGGAGGCGCGCCGCGCGCTCGCCCGCGTCGGGCTGGAGCGCTATGCCGGCGACTACCCGCACGCGCTCTCCGGCGGCGAGCAGCAGCGCGTGGCGCTCGCCCGCGCGCTGGTGCCGCGCCCCGGCATCCTGCTGATGGACGAGCCCTTTTCAGGCCTCGACCAGCGCCTGCGCGATTCGGTACGCACCCAGACGCTGGGCGTGCTGCGCGAGGCGCAGGCGACCTGCGTGATCGTCACCCACGATCCCGAGGAGGCGATGCGTCTCGGCGACCGCATCGCCCTGATGCGGCGCGGCCGTCTCGTCCAGCTCGACACGCCGGCGGTGCTCTACCGCACGCCCGTCGATCTCGACGCCGCGCGCTTCTTCTGCGAGCTCAACGAGATCGCCGGAACGGTGAAGGACGGCCACGTCGCCACGCCGCTCGGCGTCTTTCCCGCGCCGGGGCTCACCGAGGGCGCCGGCGCCGTCGTCGCCATCCGCCCGCAGGGGATCGATCTGCGCGCGCCGGGCTCGGGCACGCCGGGCCGCGTCGTCGGCCACCGCTTCCTCGGCGAGGTCGATCTCTACGAGATCGCGGTGCAGGGGCTCGACCGGCCGCTGGTGGCGCGGCGTCCCGCCACGGCCGGCCTCGCGCGCGGTCGTGATGTCGGCGTGGGCGTCGAGCCGGCGGAGGTCCTTGTTTTCCCCATGATCGGGTCCTAGATCAGGCGAAGGGCCGCAGACGCACGGGCGGGGCTCGCACCGTGCGAAAACCGCTCACACTTTTCGGTTCGATGCTCTAATGTCCGCCCCGGTTCCGGGAGACGGCCCGCGGGCTCCGGGCCGACGTTGAGTCAGAGGAGTTTGACATGGGTTCGCTGAGCATCTGGCACTGGATCATCGTGCTGGTGGTCGTGCTCCTCCTGTTCGGCCGCGGCAAGCTGTCCGAACTGATGGGCGATGCCGCCAAGGGCATCAAGGCCTTCAAGAAGGGCATGGCCGACGACGAGACCCCGCCGCCCGCCAAGCCGGCGGAGCCGGTGCGCACGCTCGACCACCAGGCGAGCGTCGAGGCCGAGCGCAGCAAGGTCGGCTGACACCGCCCGCCGCCTGATCGTCTTTCCGCCGCCGACCGGGCGTCGGCGGGGGTACGTCCTTTTTGCCGACCGGAACGGGGAGGGGGTGCGCGAGCGCGCCTCCGTCATGCGGAATGTTTGATATCGGCTGGTCCGAGTTTCTGGTCATCGGCATCGTGGCGCTCGTGGTGATCGGGCCGAAGGAGCTTCCGCGCGTGCTGCGCACGGTGGGGCAGGGCGTCGCCAAGCTGCGGCGCATGGCCGGCGAGTTCCAGGGCCAATTCCAGGAAGCGCTGCGCGAGGCCGAGCTTTCCGATTTCAAGGATCAGGTGACCGGCCTCAAGAACGACGTCGCCGGCTTCGCCACGACGGCCCGCGATTCCATCTCCGGCGCGCTGCCGACCAATCCGCTGCTCGACATCGAGAGCGAGGTCCGCGCCGCCAAGTCCTCGGTGCAGGAGACGCTGTCGGGCAAGCCGGCCGATGCCGCGACCGAACTGCCGCCTGCGGTCGGGCCGGTTCACGAGCCGCCCGCCTTCGAGGATACCAGCTTCCCGCCGCCGCCGGAGCCGGCCGCGCTGTCGGCGCAGGCGATCGAGAACGAGATCCGCGGGGCCGCCACCCCCGTGGCGGGTACGCCCGCGCCGTCGCCCGCCGCCGCCAGCGGGACGCCGCCTGCCGCCGAGGCGGGCGCCAAGGCCGCCGCGATTCCGCCTGGCGCGGCCAAGCCCGTGGTTGCGGCGCCCGCCGCGGCCGAGCCGGCCACGGCGTCCGTCCCGGCAAAGCCCGCCCGATCGCGTGCCGCCAAGTCGCCGGCCGCCGCATCGCCGGCCGCTGCCGGGCCCGCCGGGAAGACCCGCACCCGCGCCAAGGCCATCGCGGCCGCGCCGGCAGACGCCGCCGCCAAGCCCCGCCGCGCGCCGAAGGCCGAGCTTCCCGAGCCGCCCGGCGCCCCGCCGCCGCCCGAGGTCAGCGCGGTCGTCGCCGATCTCGACGGGCCGCCCGCGCGCCCGGCTGCCAAGCCCCGCCGCGCGCCCAAGCCCGAGCTTCCCGAGCCACCCGGTGCCCCGCCGCCGCCCGAGGTCAGCGCCGTGGTCGCCGATCTCGACGGGCCGGCCGGTGCGCCGAAGCCGCGCCGGGGGAAGGGGAAGGCCGCCAGCGGCGGCGATGAAGGGCCGGCTTCATGAGCCAGGAAGATATCGACGCCTCCAAGGCGCCGCTGATCGAGCACCTGATCGAGCTGCGCGCGCGCCTGATCAAGTCGCTGATCGCGTTCTTCATCGCGTTCTTCGCCTGCTTCATGCTGGGCAAGCACATCTACAACATCCTGCTCTGGCCGTTCGAATTCGCGGCCGGGGGCAGCGAGCACGTCAAGCTCATCTACACCGCCCCGCAGGAATTCCTGTTCACCCAGATCAAGCTCGGCATGTTCGGCGCGGCGTTCATCGCCTTCCCGGTGGTGGCGACGCAGATCTACATGTTCGTGGCGCCCGGCCTCTACAAGCACGAGCGCGGTGCGTTCCTGCCCTATCTGATCGCGACGCCGATCTGCTTCGTCATCGGCGCCGCCTTCGTCTATTTCGTCGCCATGCCGCTGGCGATGACCTACTTCCTGTCCATGCAGCAGATGGGCGGGGCCGGCGCGGCGGAAATCGCCATGCTGCCGCAGGTCAGCGAATATCTCTCGCTGATCATGACGCTGATCTTCGCCTTCGGCATCTGCTTCCAGCTGCCGGTGATCCTCACCTTGCTGGCGCAGATCGGCGTGATCACCTCCGACCAGCTCCGGAAGGCGAGGCGCTACGCCATCGTCGGCGTGTTCATCCTCGCCGCGGTGCTCACCCCGCCGGACGTGGTGAGCCAGTTCGCCCTCGCCATCCCGACGCTCGCGCTCTACGAGGTCTCGGTCTATCTGGTGCGCATGGTCGAGCGGAAGAAGGCCGCGGCCGAGGCCGCCCGCGCGGCGGAAGACGCGGTCTGACGCTGACTCGGCGCAGGGGCGGGATTCGGCGGCTTCCTTCCCTCATCCCCGGGCGTGACCGGGGGACCCCGCTCGCCGGCCGCCGCCGCTCGGGAGAATAGGTGCCCGGGTCGAGCCCGGGCATGAGGGCGAGCAAGTGCCCTTGTCGCGCCCGCCGCGATTGGGTACGTCCGTGCGTCCCCGATCGCGATGCCCGGCACGGGGCCGGGCTCGCGCGGCGGGCGCGTTCGAAGGCGAGACCTCCATGCACGACATCAAATGGATTCGCGAGGAGCCGGAAGGCCTCATCCGCGCGCTGGTGCGCCGCGCCGGGGCGGACAAGGCGAGCCTCGAGGCCAAGGCCGAGGCGAAGGTGCTGGTCGACGCGCTTGTTGATCTCGACCTCCGCCGCCGCGAGGGCATCGTCAAGCTGGAGGAGCTTCAGGCCCGCCGCAACGCCGCCTCCAAGGAGATCGGCGCCGCCAAGAAGGCGAAGGACGAGGCGACCGCCACCGCGCTGATGGAAGAGGTTGGGCGCATCAAGGAGGCGATCCCGGACCTCGAGGCCGACGTGAAGCGCATCGAGGAGGAGCTCAACAACAAGCTCGCCGCCATCCCCAACGTGCCGCTCGACGACGTGCCGGACGGCGTCGACGAGCACGACAACACCTCCTACGAGCTCGTCCCGCGCGAGGACCTGCCCTCCGGCACGGTGCCGGTGCCGATGTGGCGCGGGGTGATGGACGACACGCCGGACGCCTATCTGTTCCAGCCCGAGCAGCATTTCGAGATCGGCGAAGCACTGGGCATGATGGATTTCGAGACCGCCGCCAAGCTCTCCGGCGCCCGCTTCGTGGTGCTCAAGGGCCAGCTCGCCCGGCTGGAGCGCGCCATCGGCCAGTTCTTCCTCGACACCCACATCACCGAGCACGGCTATCTCGAAGTGGCGCCGCCGATCCTGGTGAAAGACGAGGCGATGTTCGGCACGGCGCAACTGCCGAAGTTTCGGGATGATCAGTTTTCGGCCATTCGGTATCTCTCTGCGGAAGAAATAGCAAAATTGGAGGCGGATGGCGGAAAGTTGAGCGAGTTGGCTCGTCTTTACGCTTATAACAACCTCTGGCTCATCCCCACCGCCGAAGTGCCGCTGACCAACCTCGTGCGCGAGTCCATCCTCGCCGAGGAGGAACTCCCCCTGCGCCTCACCGCGCTCACCCCCTGCTTCCGCGCCGAGGCGGGGTCGGCGGGGCGCGATACGCGCGGGATGATCCGCCAGCACCAGTTCAACAAGGTGGAGCTGGTCTCGATCACCACGCCGGAGCAGTCGGATGTCGAGCAGGAGCGCATGCTGGCGTGCGCGCAGGCGGTGCTCAAGAAGCTCGGCCTGCATTTCCGCGTGCAGCGCCTGTGCACCGGCGACATGGGCTTCGCCTCGGCCCGCACCTTCGACATCGAGGTGTGGCTGCCCGGCCAGCAGGCCTATCGCGAGATATCATCCGTCTCCACCTGCACCGATTTCCAGGCGCGGCGCATGAACGCGCGCTACCGCCCGGCGGGCTCGAAGGCGACGCGCTTCGTGCACACGCTGAACGGCTCCGGCGTCGCGGTCGGGCGCGCGCTGGTGGCGATCCTCGAGACCTACCAGAACGCCGACGGCTCGGTCGCCGTGCCGGATGCGCTGAAGCCCTATATGGGCGGGCTGAACCGCATCGAGAACCCGGCCATCCTGAAGGGGCTGCAGGAGCGGCTCTGACGGCGTTCCCCGGACCAGCCGCCTCCAGCGCGGCGGCCGGGACGGGGAGGGCGGCGACGCGCCGAACGATCTGTTCCCCGGACCAGCGGCACGCATGTGCCGCGCCGATCCGGGGCCCGGGAGAGAATCGGCGAAGCCGCCTTAGGGTGAGTGAAGCGCCTTCGGCGGGGTTTTCCGCTGGGTCCCGGCTCGGCGCTTCGCCTGCGGCTCCGCTGGTCCGGGACACGAGGTAGTGCGATCCCGGCGCGCCGCGATGGGGCGTCGGGGATGATGATGGGGGGCGGGGAATGAGAAGGAGGCCGTCATGGCCGGGCCTGTCCCGGCCATCCACGTCTTCCTCCCGATGAGCGGGATACGACCAAGGCGTGGATCCCCGGGACAAGCCCGGGGATGACGTGAGGCGGGATCGGCACGGTGGTGCAAGGGCAGCGAACGGAACGGACGATGCGCATTCTGGTGACCAATGACGACGGCATCCACGCGCCGGGGCTCGATGCCTGCGCGCGCATCGCGCGGGCGCTGTCGGACGATGTGTGGGTGGTCGCGCCCGAGACCGACCAGTCCGGCGTTTCGCACTCGCTCTCGCTGTCCGATCCGCTGCGGCTGCGGCAGGTCGAGGAGAAGCGCTTCGCGGTGAAGGGCACACCGACCGACTGCGTCATCATGGCGGTGCGCCACATCCTCGCCGATCACAAGCCGGACCTCGTGCTCTCCGGCGTCAATCGCGGCCAGAACGTCGCCGAAGATGTCGGCTATTCCGGCACGGTGGCCGGCGCCATGGAAGGCACCGTGCTCGGCATCCCCTCCATCGCGCTGTCGCAGGCCTTCGGCCCGGCGACCCGGCACGCGCCCGATTACGGCACCGCCGAGCATTTCGGCCCCGGCGTGGTGCGCACGCTGCTGGAGGAGGGCATCCCGCCCGGCATCCTCGTCAATGTGAACTTCCCCCCACGGCCCGTCAGCGAGGTCACCGGCATCGCCGTGACCGCGCAGGGGCGCCGCGATCAGGCGCTGATGCGCATGGACCAGCGCCAGGACGGGCGCGGCAATCCCTATTTCTGGATCGCCTTCGAGCGCCGCACGGCGGAATCGGTCAACGGCTCCGACCTCCACGCCCTCGACCACGGCAGGATTTCGGTCACGCCGCTGCGGCTCGACATGACCGACGAGCCGATGATGACCCGCCTCGCGCAGGTTTTCGCCCGATGAATCCGCTTGCGCGCGGCGCCCGCGCGGTATGATCGGCGCGGGGATCCCGATGCGAGTCACCTTCGTGCCCGATGACGAGCCCGACGACGAGGCGGTGGCGCGGGTCGGGCTGCTGCTGGCGCTGCGCAAGCGCGGCCTGCGCGATCCCGCGCTGATGCGCGCCTTCGAGCAGGTGCCGCGCGAGCGCTTCGTGCCGCGCGCGCTGCGCGCGCTCGCCGCCACCGATCAGGCGCTGCCCATTGAATGCGGCCAGACCATCAGCCAGCCGACGCTGGTGGCGCTGATCACCGAGGCGCTGGACCTCACGGGCGCCCACACCGTGCTGGAGGTGGGCACCGGCAGCGGCTACCACGCCGCCATCCTCGGCCGGCTCGCCGCCCATGTCACCAGCCTCGAGCGCTTCCGCACGCTGGCGCGCGACGCCCGCGAGCGGCTCGCCCGCCTCGACATCGGCAATGTCGAGGTGGTGGTGGCGGACGGGCGGCTCGGCTATCCCCCGCACGCGCCCTATGACCGCATCGTCGTCAACGCGGCGGTGGAGGACGTGCCCAAGCCGCTGTTCGCCCAGCTCGCCGAGGGCGGCATCCTCGTTGCACCGGTCGGACCGGCCTCGGAAACGCAGATGCTGATGCGGTACGGCCGTAGTTCCGGCGCCATTGTGGCGCGGGAACTGTTCCCGGTGCGCTTCGTGCCGCTTCTGGCCGGCACCGCGGCGGTATTGTGACACAAGTCGCCGCGAAATCGACTGAATCCGGATGACGTCGCGCCGCGCTTAAGCGGGTGTTTACCTATCTGCCGTTCTAATCACTCCCGTGTTCAGGGTACGGGTGTGTGCGATGCGTAGCTTTCCGACAGAGTCCGGTCGCGGAAATCTCGGCCTCGGCGGCGTGGCCGCCAGGGGAACGAAATCGGGAAGCCTGCTGCGTCTGTCGGCCGTCGCGCTGCTCGCGGGAAGCGCCGCGGCGTGCAGCGCCGACGCCAACCGGATGAGCGATCCGAACGCCAATCCCTTCGCCTCGCGCGGTGCCGCCCCGTCCTATACCGGCTCGGTGGCCGCCGCCCCCTCGGGGCAGGTGCAGGCCGCGCCGCTGAACGCGCCGGGCGGCTACGGCGCCCAGCCGCCCTATCCGCAGGGCGGCTATCCGCAGCAGCCGGCCTATCCCGCCTATCCCGGCCCTGTCAGCGCCGCCCCGGCGCCGCAGCCCGCCTATGGCCAGGCGCCTTACGCGGCGCCGGCCTATGCCGCCAATCCCGCTCCGGCGCCGCAGCCGCTCTACGGCGCCGCGCCGCGCCCGGCTGCCGTCGCGGCCGCACCCGCCCCGCTCGCGCCGGCGCCCGCTGCCGTCGCTCCGGTCCGCGCGGCCGCGGCCGGCGGTGGCGTCCATGTCGTCACCTCCGGCGAGAGCATGATCTCGATCGCCCGGCTCTATGGCGTGCCGCGCGCCTCGCTGGCGAGCGCCAACGGCCTCGATGCCAATGCCGAGGTGCGGATCGGCCAGCGCCTCACCATTCCCGGCGCCGGCGGCCCGGCCGTCGCCGCCGCGAAGCCCGCCGCCGCGCCGGCGCCCCTCGCGGCCGCGCAGCCGAAGGCGCTGACCCCCGTGGCCGGCAAGCCGCCCGCGCAGGCGGCGCTCGCGCCGGTCGCTCCCGCCGCGGCCGCGGCCGCGACCAAGCCGGTCTCGACCCCCAAGGACGTCGCCACCACGGCGCCCGCGCCGGCCAAGCCCGCCGCCGCCAAGCCCGCGGCGCCGGCCCCGATGATCGCCGCGGTGAAGCCCACCGAAAGCGTCGACGAGGCGCGCGATCCCGACAGCGGCATGCAGTTCCGCTGGCCGGTGCGCGGGCGCGTCATCTCGGGCTTCGGCCCGAAGCCCGGCGGCCAGCAGAACGAGGGCATCAACGTCTCGGTGCCGGAAGGCACTTCGGTCAAGGCGGCCGAGGACGGCGTCGTCGCCTATGCCGGCAACGAGCTGAAGGGCTATGGCAACCTCGTGCTGATCAAGCACGCCAACGGCTATGTCACCGCCTACGCCCATGCCAGCGAGATCGACGTGAAGAAGGGCGACACCGTCAAGCGCGGCCAGACCATCGCCAAGGCCGGGCAGACCGGCTCGGTGAGCTCGCCGCAGGTGCATTTCGAGATCCGCAAGGGCTCGCAGCCGATCGACCCGGCCCAGCACCTCGCCGGCCTGTGAGCCGGAACCGCCCAGCGTCGGGTCGTCGAACGATCCGGTGCAGCGGCACGGCAGGGTTGCCCTGATGTTTTGAGTCGCACCCGCCGATTGGTTGTTGTATTTTCCCCATTGCCGACGTGACGTCTGGACCTTGGCGCCGGCATAGGGGGCATGGCCGCTCTCCCAGCGAGCCGCCATGCCCCCGTTCTTCTTCTCCTGCCGTCGGCCGCGGCTCAGCCGTTGCCGTCGAGCGCGACGCCGAGCCGTCCCGCCAGATCCTGCACATATTGCCAGGCCGTGCGGCCCGAGCGCGCCCCGCGCGTCGTCGCCCATTCCAGCGCCTGCGGCCGCCACGTCTCCTCGTCCACCGGCAGCGCGAAATGCGCCACATAGCCCCGCACCATGGCGAGGTAGTCGTCCTGGCTGCACTTGTGGAAGCCGAGCCACAGCCCGAAGCGGTCGGACAGCGAGACCTTCTCCTCTACCGCCTCGCCGGGATTGATGGCGGTCGAGCGCTCGTTCTCCATCATGTCGCGCGGCAGCAGATGCCGGCGGTTCGAGGTGGCGTAGAAGATCACATTGTCCGGCCGCCCCTCGATGCCGCCCTCCAGCACCGCCTTGAGCGACTTGTAGGAGGTGTCGTCGTGGTCGAACGACAGGTCGTCGCAGAACACGATGAAGCGGAACGGGGCGGGCCGTAGCAGCGCCATCAGCGCCGGCAGGCTCTCGATGTCCTCGCGGTGGATCTCGACCAGCTTGAGCGGCCCGTGCCCCCTGCCGCCCGCGCCGGCGTTCACCGAGGCGTGCGCCGCTTTGACCAGCGAGCTCTTGCCCATGCCGCGGGCGCCCCACAGCAGCACGTTGTTGGCGGGCAGGCCCTGCGCGAAGCGGGCGGTGTTGTCGACCAGCTGGTCGCGGGTGCGGTCGATTCCCTGCAGCAGCTCCATCGCCACCCGGTTGACCTTCGGCACCGGCTCCAGCCGCCGCTCGCCCGCCTGCCAGACGAAGGCGTCGGCCGCGGTGAAGTCGGCGGCGCGGGCGCGCGGCGGGGCGAGCCGTTCCAGCGCGTCGGCGATGCGGGCGAGCAGGGCGGGGGTGTCGGCCTCGCCGGGGAAGGAAGAGGCGTCGGGTGGCGTCATGTCGGGCTCCAGCGTCTCCCGGCGGCGCGGCGGGCGGTTCGGCCGCGCAAGCGTACCGGGCGTTACGGTCGGCGCGGAGAGTAACCGACGTTACGGTTTTGCAAAGGGGGATTGTTGCCGCGCGCCGCGGTGACGGGGTGCCGCTTGCGCATCTGCGGGGCGCTTGCCGCAACGTGAAGTGCTGCCGCGCGCCTCTTCGTTTGCATTCGGCAGGCGCGCCAGTATAGTCCGCGCCGCTTCGCCGGGCGCCCGCCGCCCGCCTCGTGTTTCGACGGACAAGGAACCTCGATGTTCATCACGCCCGCCTATGCGCAGGCCGCCGGCCCCGGTGGCAGCGACATGCTCATGTCGCTGCTGCCCTTCGTCCTGATCTTCGTGATCATGTATTTCCTCATCCTGCGCCCGCAGCAGCGCAAGGTGAAGCAGCATGCCGAGATGGTGAAGGGCATCCGCCGCGGCGACACCGTCGTCACCTCCGGCGGTCTGGTCGGCAAGGTCTCCCGCGTGATCGACGATGCCGAGATCGAGCTTCAGGTCGGCGAGGGCGTCAAGGTCCGCCAGCTCCGCTCGATGATCGCCGACGTTCGCGCCAAGGGCGAGCCGGCCAAGGAAGACGGCGCCCAGTGAGGCGCCCGGCGCCGGTGGCGGCGCGCCAGGATTGAAGTCCCATGCTCTATTTTTCCCGATGGAAGGCCCTGGCGATCATCGCCATCTCGGCGCTCATCTGCCTGATGGCGGTGCCGAGCCTTCTGCCGCCCGCCACCTACCAGGCGCTTCCGAGCTTCCTCCAGCGCAAGATCGTGCTCGGCCTCGACCTTCAGGGCGGTTCCTACATCGTCCTGCAGGTCAACGCCGCCGACGTGCGCAAGGCCAAGCTCGAAATGCTCCGCGACGACGCCCGCCGCGTGCTGCGCGACGCCCGCGTCGGCTATAGCGGCCTCGCCATCCAGGGCGACAGCGTCCAGCTGCGCATCCGCGAGGGGCAGGACCGCACCCTCGCCCTGACCAAGCTGCGCGAGCTCGCCCAGCCGGTCGGCGGCGCGCTGGCCGCCACCGGCCAGTTCGACACCGACGTGACGGCCAACGGCGACCTCGTCACGCTGACGCCCACCGCCGCCGGCATCCAGGCGCGCACCATCCAGGCGGTGAACCAGTCGATCGAAATCGTGCGCAAGCGCATCGACCAGCTCGGCACCACCGAGCCCTCGATCCAGCGCCAGGGCATCGACCGCATCCAGGTGCAGGTGCCGGGCCTGCAGGATCCCTCGCGCCTCAAGGCCCTGCTCGGCCAGACCGCCCAGCTTACCTTCCGCCTCGTCGACCAGACGATGAGCCCGCAGCAGGCGCTGGAAACCCGGCCCCCCGCCGATTCCGAGGTGCTGCAGTCCGAAGAGGCGGGCGGCCCGCCCTATCTGATCGAAAAGCGCATCCTCGTCGCCGGCGAGGATCTGGTCGACGCCCAGCCGGGCTTTGAGCCGCAGACGCGCGAGCCGATCGTCTCGTTCCGCTTCAACTCGAACGGCGCCCGCCGCTTCGCCGAGGCGACGCAGGCCAATGTCGGGCGCCCCTTCGCCATCGTGCTCGACAACAAGGTGATCTCCGCCCCGGTGATCCGCGAGCCGATCATCGGCGGCTCCGGCCAGATCAGCGGCAACTTCACCGTCCAGTCCGCCAACGACCTCGCCATCCTCCTGCGCGCCGGCGCCCTGCCGGTGCCGCTGCAGGTGGTGGAAGAGCGCACCGTCGGCCCCGGCCTCGGCGCCGATTCGATCCGCGCCGGCATGCTGGCCTCCTGGGTGGGCGCCGGCCTCGTCGCCGCCTTCATGATCGCCACCTACGGCCTGTTCGGCGTCATCGCCAACATCGCCGTGGCGATCAACGTCGGCATGATCCTCGGCCTGCTGGCCATGCTCGGCGCGACGCTGACGCTGCCCGGCATCGCCGGCATCGTGCTCACCGTCGGCATCGCGGTCGATTCCAACGTGCTGATCTACGAGCGCATCCGCGAGGAGGCCCGGGCCGGACGCTCGGCCATCTCCGCGATCGATGCCGGCTTCTCCCGCGCGCTGGCGACGATCCTCGATTCGAACATCACCACCTTCATCGCGGCGGCGGTGCTGTTCTATGTCGGCTCCGGCCCGGTGCGCGGCTTCGCCGTCACCTTCGGCATCGGCATCATGACCACCGTCTTCACCGCCTTCACGCTGACCCGCCTGATGGTGGCGTTCTGGGTGCGCTGGAAGCGCCCCCAGCGCGTGCCGATCTGAGAAAGGCGAGCCCCCATGCGTCTGCTCCGCATCGTTCCGGACAACACCCATTTCGACTTCATGCGCTTCCGGCGCATCAGCTTCCCGATCTCGGCGCTGCTCTCCATCGTCGCGCTGGTCGCCTTCGCGACCATGGGGCTGAACTTCGGCATCGACTTCAAGGGCGGCACGCTGCTCGAGGTGCGCTACCCCGGCAACACGCTGAACATCTCCGAGGTGCGCTCCAAGCTCGAGGCGCTCGATTTCGGTGAGGTGCAGATCCAGGAGATCGGCGGCGACGGCGAAGTGCTGATCCGCATCGCCCAGCAGCCGGGCGGCGAGCAGGCCCAGCAGGCCGTGGTCGGCAAGGTTCGCGCCAGCCTCGGCGACGCGGTGGAATACCGCCGCGTCGAGGTGGTCGGCCCGCGCGTGTCGCAGGAACTGCTGAGCTACGGCATCATCGGCCTGATGCTGGCGGTGTTCTGCATCCTGATCTACCTGTGGTTCCGCTTCGAATGGCAGTTCGCGCTCGGCGCCTCGATCGCGAATTTCCACGACATCGTGCTGACCATCGGCTTCATGGCGATCTTCCAGATCGACTTCGACCTGACCAGCGTCGCGGCGCTCTTGACCATTCTCGGCTACTCGCTGAACGACACCATCGTCATCTACGACCGCATCCGCGAAATGCTGCGGCGCTACAAGAAGATGCCGATCGACAAGCTGCTCAACGAATCGATCAATTCGACGCTGTCGCGCTCGGTCATCACCCATGTCACCGTCACCCTCGCGCTGCTGGCGCTGGTGCTGTTCGGCGGCCGGGCGATCCACTCGTTCTCGGTGGTCATGACCTTCGGCGTGGTGCTGGTCGGCACCTACACCTCGATCTTCATCGCCTCGCCGCTGCTCATCTATCTCGGGGTGAACACCCGCACGATGGACGAGACGGCGAAGGAGCCGAAGGCGGGCGCGGTGCCCGCCAAGGCCGAGCGCGGCGCGAGCTGACGCCGCGCGCCGGCCGATGGCAGGGCGGCGCGTCGCCGGAACGACCCGGGCGCCGGTGCCGTCGCCCCGGGCCATGCCGGCGATCTGAACCTGCAGTCCTCCCTGATCGTTCGGATGGTTCACCCGGACGGGAAGGGCCCAGCGCCCGGAGGCTGACGCGATGGCCCGACCCGACGCCCATCTGCCGCACCAGGTGCCGATCACCGGCTACGGGCGCGGCTTCTTCCATTTCGCCGGCATGGCCTCGTCCGGGTCGATCCTCGCGCTTCCCTCGGGCATCCATGGCTGGGCGGTGACCGCGCCGGCCGGCATCGACGCCGCCGCGCTCGCGCCGGTGATCGAGGAGGCGGGCGCGATCGAGCTCCTCATCATCGGCACCGGTCCCGATCCCTGGCCGATCCCCGACGCGCTGCGCTGGCGGCTGCGCGATGCGGGGCTCTCCGTCGACGCCATGCCGACCCGTGCCGCCGCCTCCACCTATAATGTGCTGCTGGACGAGGGCCGGCGCGTCGCCGCCGCGCTGATCGCCCTTCCGTAGAGTCAACGTCGTATCTCAACATTGCCCGGCATCTGCCTGAATCGACTCGCCATTGTCGTCGGGCTACCGGGGGGGGAAAGCGCCGCTCGCCGATGAGCCAGTCCGATACCGATCATTGCGCGCAGCTCGTTCGCGACCTCGACCGCGACCGCTACATCGCCGATCTGTTCGTGCCGGCGGCGCCGCGCGCGGCGTTCTTCGCGCTCCATGCCTTCAACGCCGAGGTCGCCCGCATCCGCGACGCGGTGACCAATCCGCTCGCCGGCGAGGTGCGCCTGCAATGGTGGAGCGACGCGCTGATCGGCGAGGAGCGCGGCGACGTGCGCGCCAACCCGGTGGCGGCCGCGCTGATCGACGCGATCGTGCAGCACTCCCTGCCGCGCGAGGCGCTGTTCGCCATGTTGGACGCCCGCGTCTTCGATCTCTACGACGACCCGATGCCCACGGTGCGCGACCTCGAGGGCTATGCCGGGGAGACCGCCTCGGCGCTGATCCGGCTCGGCACGCTGGTGCTCTCGGATGCCGCCGGGCGCGCCTCGGCGGAGGCGGCCGGCCATGCCGGCGTCGCCCAGGCGATCACCGGGCTGCTGCGCTCCTTCCCGCTGCACGCGCGGCGCGGCCAGTGCTACGTGCCGCTCGACCTCCTGAAGGCGCACGGCGCCACCCGCGAGGACGCCGTCTCCGGCACGCCGACGCCGGGCCTTCTCGCAGCGCTCGCGGATCTGCGCACGCTCGCCCGCCGCCACCACGCGCTGGCCCGCGCGGCGCTGAACGAGGTGCCCGGCATCGAGCGCCCCGCCTTCCTGCCGCTGGCGCTGGTGCCGGGCGACCTCGACCGCATGGACCGCCGCGCGCACGACCCGTTCCGGGCGGTGCCCGCCGCCCCGCCGCTGGCGCGGCTCTGGCGGCTGTGGCGGGCGGCGAAGCGTGGCTGACGCCCGCCATCGGCGTCACGGCGTCGGGCGGAACACGCCGTTGGCGTCGCGCTTCAGCGGCGCGCTCTGCGGCGGCAGCGGCGCGCCGGGGGCCTGCGCGATCGTCACGCCCTCCGGCCAGTCCGGCGGGGCGATGGCGACATAGCGGGCATAGCCGCCCGAGCCGCCGAGCGGCTTGGCGAAGCCGATGGTGACCAGCGCGCCGGCCTCCGGCACCTTGTCGAGATGGGCGACGCCCTCGGCCTGGGTGAAATTGTTGTGCAGCAGCCAGTATTCGCCTTCCAGCGTCGGCGTGGTGTCGGTGTCGAGCGGTTCGTGGCCGTGGAACAGGATCTTGCGCTCGAGGTGCAGGAACTTCAGCGCCTCGAGCCCGACACCCGGGAACGGCGCCTTGGCGAAGCGCTCCTTGTCGGCCCAGCGCTTGTACCAGTCGGAGCGCACGAACACGACCGAGCCCTCGGGAATGCGCCCGTACTTCGCCTCCCACGCCGCGATGTCGGCGACCTGCAGGTGATAGCCCTCGTCCTTCGCCACCTTGTCGGCGATGTTGATCACCACCAGCGGGCGGATGGCGAAGGTCGCCGGCAGGTCGGAGATGGTGGCCCCCTTCGGGTCCCAGTGCGAGGGCGGGTCGAGCTGGGTGCCGTACTGGTCGGTGGTCAGCTCATAGGCGGTGGCGACGAAGCCGTGCTTCTCGTAGGTGAATTCCTCGCCCTTCTTCACATAGCCCTCGATGTCCTGCCCGGCGACGGCCGGCTTGAACTTGGCCGGCCCGAAGCCCGGCCACACCGGCTGCACCGGCTCGAAGGCGTGGGTGAGATCGATGTATTTGGCGCCCTTGAGCGACTGGTCATAGACCTTCCACAGCGGCGGCTCGTCGGCGGCGGCGGCGGTGATTCCAAGCGCCGCGATCGCGGCAGCGCAGAGCAGGGTCTTCATCGTCGGCTCCCTTTCCAAACGGAAAGCCGAACGATCGCGCGCTTCGGCACCGGCCGCAATCGGGGAGGTTGGAAAATACACTAAATAAATAGAATATTATGCACGGGCGAGCCGGCGCTCCCTCAGATCCCCCGCCGCACCCGGTCGGTCACCCGATATAGTCCAGCTGGTAGTCGAACTCCCAGCGCCCGATCCGGCCGAGCTGGACGGCAAGTCCGGTCCACGTCTCCGCATCGGCCGATAAACAGGCATCTTCGAGAAATCCGATGATGGCGCGGGCATCGAAGCGCGGCATGAAAAGGATGCCGGCGTCCGAAGTGATCCCGTCTCCCATGTGTCGGAAGAACCATTTTGGCGAGCAGATCCGCACCGTAAAGGCGTCGGCGCCGTCCTCGCCTTCCGGGCACGCGTAGAAGTCGAGGTCGATCACGAAATCGGTTGGATCGGGCGGCTGCCAGGTTTCGAGATAAATGGGATCCGGCTCGAGGACTCGCCATCCCGTCAACCTCGCCCGCATGGCATGGCCTCCCGACTGCCCTCAGATCCCCCGCCGCACCCGGTCGGTGAGGTTCAGCCGCTCGCGGGCGATGGCGTCGACCGCCGCGGCTTCCTCCGGCGTCTGCGCCAGTTGCGCCATCTGGTCGAGCTGATTGAGCGCGACGAGCCGCAGCAGGTCGTCGCGAACCGCGCCGTCCGCCCCGCGCGGCAGGCGGGCGACGATCTGGATATGCTCGGGCGGGCGGGCGTCGGGCAGGGCGCTGGCGAGATGCCGGCGCAGGGCGTCGGCCGAGAGCGCCGCGCCCTCGGGCGTCGCCGCCGCCTCGACGAAGGCATAGAGCCCGAACGAGCCGCCGGGCGTGGGGAAATCGGAGATGTGAACCTCGCCGACGCCGGGCGCGCCGGCGAGCGCGGCGCCGATGCGCGGGCCCTCCTGCATCGCGCGGGGGCCGCGCCCTTCGGTGTCCTGATAGTTCAGCAGCTTGCGGGTGACGAAGATGTAGACCTGCTTCCCCGTCGCCATCCACACCCGGTTGAACAGGCTCTTGCGGGCGAGGATCTTCTTCTCGCGCGGCGTCAGCGCCTCCGGGCAATAGGAGCGCTTGTGCTTCAGAAGGTGGCGGATGTCCTCGTAGGCCGCGATGCGGAACAGCTTGGAGCGGCGGGAGAAGCAGACGGCCAGCTGGAAATCCATCAGCACCGCCCGCC
Source organism: Ancylobacter terrae (assembly GCF_045108345.1). Classification (NCBI taxonomy): domain Bacteria; kingdom Pseudomonadati; phylum Pseudomonadota; class Alphaproteobacteria; order Hyphomicrobiales; family Xanthobacteraceae; genus Ancylobacter; species Ancylobacter terrae. The sequence continues at coordinate 1,720,033 of NZ_JBJGXH010000001.1, read as the reverse complement.
CGTCCGCCGCCCGCAGCCAGTTCTGCTGCTTGGCGAGGTCGTTATGGGCGATGCGGGCGCGGTGCACCGCGCGCAGCCCCGCCCGCGCCGAGCGGAAGAAGTCGACGTCGCCAGTGGGGCGCGCGAGCTGCAGCGGCACGCCGTCGACGAAGCCGCGCACCAGCCACCCTTCCTCCAGCGCATAGACCGGCACGGTGTGCCCGTCGGCGCCGCCCGCGCGGCGCAGCGCCTTCGCCTCGCGGCGGGCGAAGTGGCGGGCGAGCGGCTTCACCCACCATTTGACGTCGTCATAGCGCCGGCGCACGGCCGGGTGCGCGCCGGTGCCGTCGCGCCAGATGCCGCGCTCGATGGTGGAGAAGATGTCGCGCTTCAGCACCGTGTCGAGGGTGAAGCCCGCCGCGTCGTCCGTCCCGCTCACTCTGCCGCCTCGCGCGTGCCGTCCACGAAGTCCCGCGCCCAGCGGTCGATCTCGGCGAGCGCCCGGCGCGCCATTTCCTGCTTCTTGGCCACCGTCTTGGCGGTGCCGCGCAGGCGGTTGCCCTCGGCATCGCGCGTCGGGGCGGCGTCGAGCGGCGGGAACAGGCCGAAATTCACGTTCATCGGCTGGAACGAGCGCGGCGCCGGCGCCTCGCCCGCTTCCCCGCCCTCGCTCGCCTCGATATGGCCGCCGGTGATGTGGTTGAGCAGCGCGCCATGCGCGGTGGTCGCCGGGGGCGGCGCGAGCGGGTGCCCCAGCGCCTCGCCGGCCGCGAACAGCCCGGCCATCAGCCCCATGGCGGCGCTCTCGACATAGCCCTCGCAGCCGGTGATCTGCCCGGCGAAGCGGATATCGGGGCGCGCGCGCAGCGCCAGCGTGCCGTCGAGCAGCTTCGGCGAGTTGAGATAGGTGTTGCGGTGCAGCCCGCCGAGCCGGGCGAACTCGGCGTTTTGCAGGCCGGGGATCATGCGGAAGATCCGCACCTGCTCGGCATGGCGGGTCTTGGTCTGGAAGCCGACCATGTTGAACAGCGTGCCGAGCGCGTTGTCCTGTCGCAATTGCACGATGGCGTGCGCCTTCACCAAGGGGTCGCGCGGGTTGGTGAGGCCGACCGGCTTCATCGGGCCGTGCCGCAGCGTCTCCCGCCCGCGCGTCGCCATCACCTCGATCGGCAGGCAGCCGTCGAAATAGGGCGTCTTCGCTTCGAACTCGCGGAAGGGGACTGTGTCGGAGGCGATCAGCGCGTCGACGAAGGCCTCGTACTGCTCCCTGTTCATCGGGCAGTTGATGTAGTCCGCCCCGGTGCCGCCCGGCCCGGCCTTGTCATAGCGCGACTGGAACCAGGCGACGTCCATGTCGATCGAATCGAAATGGACGATCGGCGCGATGGCGTCGAAGAAGGCAAGCGCGCCCTCGCCGGTCTCGGCGCGGATCGCCTCGGCGAGGGACGGCGAGGTGAGGGGGCCGGTGGCGATGATGGTGCGGCCCCACGCCGCGGGCGGCAGGGCGTCGACCTCCTCGCGGCGAAGCTCGATCCGCGGCTCCGATTCGATGGCCGCGGTGACGGCGGCGGAGAAGCCCTCGCGGTCCACCGCCAGCGCGCCCCCGGCGGGAATCTGGTGGCGATCGGCGCAGGCCATGATCAGCGAGCCGAGCCGGCGCATCTCCGCGTGCAACACGCCGACCGCGTTCGAGGTGGCGTCGTCCGAGCGGAAGGAATTGGAGCAGACCAGTTCGGCCAGCCCCTCGCCCTGGTGGGCGTCGGTGCCGCGGGTGGGGCGCATCTCGTGCAGCACCACCGTCACGCCGCGCCGGGCGATCTGGAAGGCGGCTTCCGATCCGGCGAGCCCGCCGCCGATCACATGCACCGCTTCACCGGTTCGCGCTGCGGTCCTGCCTGTCATTCCGGTCCCGTCCGTCCTCTGTCCGCCGGGCAGCCGGATCGCTCCGGGCCCGCCCGCGCGTCCCTTAGCATGGATCGCGGGGAGGGGGAGAGGCGGGCGGGCGGCACCTGGCCGGGCCGATCGGTCCGATCGGCCTGATCATCCACCTCACTGCACTGACCAGTCAGTCGGCAGGAGGTATCTAAGGGAGGATTGTGTCCGTCCCGCGTCCCGCCTCACGCATGGCTCGCCGGGCGATCTTGTTGCACCGCAAAACGAAAACGGCCCCGGCGGGGTCCGCCGGGGCCGTCGTAATTGTGCCTGAAATATGATCAGGCGATGGCCGCTGCCGCACGTCGCGCCACGCGGACGATTTCGCCGCGAGTCACGTTGATATCGGCGAGAGAACGGTCGTCGAGCTGCGAAAGCTCGTTGACGGTGCGGCGATAGGCCTGCCAGCGGCGGACCTGCTTGGCGAGAACGCCCCAAATCAGCATGATGATCTCCTTTGGTGTCGGGGATGGAGCCGCTGAGTGGCTGCACATCCCGTGAGCAATCTGGTGCCTATATAGTCGACACCCTGCCTCGACCGAAAGGGCATACCTCGCATTGCAGCAATGCGAGGTATGCATGCATGATTCAGAAATCGTTCATCCTCGTTCTCCGCAGCCCGGCTGCGGATAAACCGCCCCTCACGCCGCCTCCAGCGCCTGCTCGAGATCGGCGATGATGTCCGCCACATCCTCGATGCCGACGGAAAGGCGCACCACGTCCGGCCCGGCGCCGGCTGCCACCTTCTGCTCGTCGGCGAGCTGGCGGTGCGTGGTCGAGGCGGGATGGATGATCAGCGAGCGGGTATCGCCGATATTCGCGAGATGCGAGAACAGCTTGACGTTGGAGACGAGGGCGACGCCGGCCTCGTATCCGCCCGCGAGGCCGAAGGTGAACACGCCGCCCGAACCCTTCGGCGCGTACTGCTTCGCGAGGTTGTGGTAGCGGTCGCCCGCCAGGCCCGGATAGCTCACCCAGTCCACCTTCGGGTGCCGGCTGAGAAATTCGGCGACCTTCAGCGCATTGTCGCTGTGGCGCTGCATGCGCAGCGGCAGGGTTTCGATGCCGGTGAGGATGAGGAAGGCATTGAAGGGGCTCAGCGCCGGCCCGAGATCGCGCAGGCCGAGCACGCGCGCGGCGATGGCGAAGGCGAAATTGCCGAAGGTCTCGCCGATGACGACGCCCTGGTATTCCGGCCGCGGCTGCGACAGGAAGGGGTAGCGCCCCTCCCGCAGCCAGTTGAAGGTGCCGGCGTCGACGATCACGCCGCCGATCGAATTGCCGTGTCCGCCCAGATATTTGGTGGCCGAGTGCAGCACGATGTCGGCGCCGTGCTCGATGGGCCGGATGAGGTAGGGCGTCGCCAGCGTGTTGTCGACGATCAGCGGCACGCCGGCGCGCTTCGCGACCTTCGCGATCGCCGCGATGTCGGTGACGATGCCGCCGGGATTGGCGATGGATTCGATGAAGATCGCCTTGGTCCGCGGCGAAACCGCGCGCTCGAACGAGGCGACATCGTCCGAATCCGCCCACACGACGTTCCAGCCGAAGCTCTTGAAGGCATGGTTGAACTGATTGATCGAGCCGCCATAGAGCTTGCGCGCGGCCACGAACTCGTCGCCGGGGGCCAGCAGCGTCTGGAAGGTGAGCAGCTGTGCGGCATGGCCGGATGCGACGGCGAGGGCCGCCGTGCCGCCCTCGAGCGCGGCGACGCGCTCCTCCAGCACCGCATTGGTGGGATTGCCGATGCGCGTATAGATATTGCCGAAGGCCTGAAGCCCGAACAGCGATGCGGCATGGTCGACATCGTCGAACACGAAGGACGTGGTCTGGTAGATCGGCGTCGCGCGGGCCTTGGTGGTCGGGTCCGGCTGGGCGCCGGCATGGATGGCGAGCGTCGCGAAGCCGGGCGTGTGGCTGTCGGTCATTGGCGTCCTCCTGGTGGCCCGCTGCGGCAAGCGGGCATCGACGGCGTTATAGATATTAGTACACAATTTTAGTAGTCAATTGGCCCCGCGCTTTATCCGCGCGGTTGCAGCCGAAGTCGCGGAATCTCGATGGCCGGGCAGCGGTCCATGATGACCCCGATTCCGGACGCCTCGGCCCGCGCCGCCGCCGCATCGTCGCGGATGTCGAGCTGGGTCCAGAGGAATTTCGGAAGCGGCGACAAGGCGATGACCTCGTCGACGATGGCCGGCAGGTAGTGCGCCGCGCGGAAAACGTCCACCATGTCGATGGGCTCGGGCACATCTGCGAGCCGCGCATAGGTCTGCAGCCCGGCGATGGCTCGGCCGGCCTGCCCGGGATTGATGGCGAAGACCCGGTACCCGTGCCGCGCCAGGAACAGCGCCACCCCGTGGCTCGGCCGCGCCGGGTTCGGGCTGGCCCCCAGCACCGCGATGGTCCGCACCGAGCCGAGCACCTCCGCGATATGGGCGTCGGCATAAAAATCGTGATTTATCATGGGATTACTGCCCTGACGGCTGGGTGGTCGGGACGATCACCGCGGTGATCGCCCAGCCCTCGGCGGAGGTGCCGAAGCAGAATCGCGTGGTCTCGAAGGAGAGCGAGCGGTCCCCTTTGGCAAAGCCTCGCTTTCCGGCAGGAAGGCCTACCGCGTACCAGTCCCGCTGCCCGTCGGCGCCCTCGACCGCGCCCTCGACGAAGGGGACGACGGAGCCCGCCTTCAGGCTGCCGGCCACCGGCGAACTCGCATCGGGCCTTTCGAGGAACTGCGAGTCGGCGGTCAGGATGACAAGGTTTTCAGGCACTTCGCCGGCAGCGGCGGCGATCGCCAGCACCGCACTGCGGTTGAATTTCGGCTCGGCAGGCGCGCAAAGCCGACCGCCGGCGAGCGCGGAGCGGCCGATCGTCCCGGCGGCGAGCGCCTCCGAGACGGCCATCAGCGTCAGCCGGTCCAGCGCCTTGCGGTCGGGCTCGGCGGCGTCGGCGGCGAGCAGCGCCATCGCACTGTCGAAACGGCGCGGCCCGTCGAGCCCGGCCTCGAAGCCGCGCGGCTTGGGCGGGGAGGCGGGGGGAAAGCCGTAAGGCGGTGTAAACACGGCGAGATCCGGCGACGCCGCCTTGCGAAGGCTCGCCACGTCGCGTCTGGCCACGGCGGCAGTCAGCGACGCGATGAAGGCCGCGAGATCCGCATCGTCCGCACCCTTCACGTCATAGCTGATGACCACCGGCTTGTAGCGCCGCAGCGGCGCCTGCTGCGCGTCGGCGGTCGTGCCGATCAACACCGTTCCCAGAGCGACTGCGACGCACGCCCGAATCCACATCCCGTCTGTTTCCCTCGTTCGCCGCGCGGCCCACCAGCGCGCCGCGCACCATAGGCAGGCCACGGCCGCGATGAACAGGGTCTGAAAAAGTCGGGCAGGTGGCAGACGGCGCTTCGCGATGCAGCATCGAGCCGCATGCCGGAATTGCGGGGGGCGTGTGAGCGGCACAAGTCTCATTGCATGGCGGGCGGCACCGGGACATGGCAATGTCCGGCCCACCTCCCCGGAACGCAGGGACGTCACGCATGACCTTGAGCGAATTGCAAGATTTCCTCGCGCGGGAGTTCCCCCAGGCATTCGGGCCGGGACGCCCGCACAGCGTCATGGGGCTGGAACACCATGCCGCGACCGTGCGGCTCGATGCCGGCGAGGAGCAGTTGCGTCCCGGTGGGACGATCTCCGGGCCGGCGATGATGGGGCTGGCGGACGTCGCCGCCTATGCCGCCATCCTCGGCGCCATCGGCGAGGTGCCGCTCGCCGTGACCACCAGCTTCTCCATCAACTTCCTGCGCAAGCCCACGCCGGGGCCGCTTCTCGCCGAAGCGCGGCTGATGAAGCTCGGCCGCCGGCTGGCCGTCTGCAACGTGGACATCACCAGCGGCGCAGGGCGGGAGCTGTGTGCCCATGCGGTGACGACCTATTCGATCCCCAATCGAGAGGGTTAGATGGAGGTATTTTTATACCTATTTCGTAATCAGCTGATTTTGCTGGATAATATCGCATGTCCGCGCATTGACGCGAAGGAGGGGCTCGTCTAGAAGGCGCCCCTGAGCGAAGCGGCGCGCCCCGCGCCGTCTTCTGTACCCGCTATACGGAAAACGTCCATGAAGACCTATTCGGCAAAGCCCGCCGAAATTGAGAAGAAGTGGGTGGTCATCGACGGCGCCGGCCTTGTGGTCGGACGCCTCGCGGTGATCATCGCCACCCGTCTCAAGGGCAAGCACAAGCCCATCTACACGCCCCACGTCGATTGCGGCGACAATGTCGTCGTGGTGAACGCCGAGAAGGTCATCCTGACGGGCCGCAAGCGCGACCAGAAGGTCTATTACCACCACACCGGCTTCCCCGGCGGCATCAAGGAGCGGACGGCGAAGTTCCTGCTCGACGGCCGTTTCCCGGAGCGCGTGGTCGAGAAGGCGGTGGAGCGCATGCTCGCCCGCGGCCCGCTCGGCCGCAAGCTGCTCGGCAACCTTCGCGTCTACAAGGGACCGGAGCACCCACACGCCGCCCAGCAGCCGGAGATGCTCGACGTCGCCGCTCTCAACCGCAAGAATGTGGGGAACTGACATGGCCGAGGTTCTTCAGTCCCTCGGGGGCCTTGAGGCCCTGAAGGGTCAGCAGGCGTCCGAAGCGCCCAAGCACGTCCAGAAGCTCGACAAGTACGGCCGCGCCTATGCCACTGGCAAGCGCAAGGACGCCGTCGCCCGCGTGTGGGTGCGTCCGGGCACCGGCAAGATCGTCGTCAACGATCGCGCCGTCGAGGTCTATTTCGCCCGCCCGGTGCTGCAGATGGTCATCCAGCAGCCCTTCGTCGCGGCGAACCGTAAGGGCCAGTACGACGTGATCTGCACCGTCGCCGGCGGCGGCTTGTCCGGCCAGGCGGGCGCGCTGCGTCACGGTATTTCGCGCGCGCTCACCTATTATGAGCCGGAACTGCGCGGCCCGCTGAAGAAGGGCGGCTTCCTGACCCGCGACTCGCGCGTCGTCGAGCGCAAGAAGTACGGCCGGGCCAAGGCGCGCCGGAGCTTCCAGTTCTCGAAGCGCTGATTTCATTAAGCTTCAATTGCGATCGAAGGGCGGGCCGAAAGGTCCGCCCTTCTTGTTTTGTGCCACATCCGCTACTTTGCGCGCCGTCGTCGTTGCGGGCGACTGCGCGGACCCTGCCGATGCCTCTGGATCCATTGACGCTGTGGGCGGTGATACTGCTCGTCGGCGTCGTGCTGAGTGGTGTGATGCTGCTGGCCTGGTGGCTCACGCCCACCGAGGTCGCGCTCGGCTATTGGGCGATGGGCATCGCGCTGCTGGTGAGCGGCATGGCGATGGGCGTTGCCCGTCCGCTGATGAACGAGAACGTCTCGATCGTCGTCGGCAACGCGGCGATACTCGCGGCCTATGGGCTGCTGTGGTCCGGCATGCGGCGCTTCGATGGACGCGACGCTGGTCTGGCCGCGGCGCTGGCGGCGGCCGCGATCTGGCCCTTCATCTGCCTCTTGCCCCCCTTCCGCGATTCGGTGTCGCTGCGCTTCGTAGCGCTGACCGTTCTCATCTGCGCCATGCTGGTGATGACGATCGCCCAGCTGTGGCGCAGCCGGTCGGGCCATCTGCGCGCCCGCCGAACGGTCATCGCGCTGTTCGCCGGCCTGCTGATGCTGAACCTCGTGCGTCTCGCGATGGTTGGCTTCGTCGAGCAGGATGGCAAGCTGATCCTGTTCAGCAGCCCCGCCTTCGCCTGGTTCGGACTGATGGCCGCGGCACTGACCACCTTTGTGAGCTTCGCCCTGGTCATCATGGTGCGCGAACGCAGCGAACAGCGCTATCTCAGTGCTTCCGTCGTCGATGATCTGACCGGCCTCCTGAACCGCCGCGGCTTCCTGCAGGAGGCGAACCGTTCCTTCCCCCCGCAGGGGCCGGTCGCGGTGCTGATGATGGATCTCGACGGGTTCAAGCAGGTCAATGATCGCCTCGGCCACGCCGAAGGCGATCGCGTGCTGGCCGTTTTCGCCAACGTGCTGAGAGAAAATCTGCGGCAGATCGACGTCGCCGGGCGCGTCGGTGGCGAGGAGTTCGGCGCGCTGCTGCCCAATCAGGGGCTGGCGGATGCCGGGCGTGCAGCTGAGCGCATCCGGCGCGCCTTCCTGGAGGCGGCCGGCCTGGCACTCATGGGCAAGGGTTCCGTGCCCCCGCTCCGCGTCTCGGTCAGCATCGGCGTATCGGCGACGGAGCGCTCATCGCTCCGCGAGGGGGCTTCGGTCGAGGCGTTGCTGCGCGCGATGATGACGCAGGCCGACCGTCAGCTCTACCGCGCGAAGGACAATGGGCGAAACCGGGTCGAGCTCTCGGTGTTCGATCCGAACCAGATCGATTCCGTCGCCTGAAACGTCGAGGGCGCCCTGATGGCGCCCTCGCGTCGTCCGTGAAACCGGTCGAACTCAGACCGAATAGTACATTTCGAACTCGACGGGGTGAGGCGTCATCTCGAACCGCATCACCTCGACCATCTTCAGCTCGATGTAGCTGTTGATGAAGTCGTCGTCGAACACGCCGCCCTTCTTGAGGAACTCGCGATCCTTGTCGAGCGAGGCGAGCGCTTCGCGCAGCGAACCGCACACGGTCGGGATCTTCTTGAGCTCCTTCGGCGGGAGATCGTAAAGGTCCTTGTCCATCGCCGGGCCGGGATCGATCTTGTTCAGGATGCCGTCGAGCCCGGCCATCAGCAGCGCGGCGAAGGCGAGATAGGGATTCGCGCCGGGGTCCGGGAAGCGGGTCTCGACGCGCTTGGCCTTCGGCGAGGTGGTGTAGGGGATGCGGCAGGAGGCGGAACGGTTGCGCGCCGAGTAGGCGAGCAGGACCGGGGCTTCATAGCCGGGCACCAGCCGCTTGTACGAGTTGGTCAGCGGGTTGGTGAAGGCGTTCAGCGCCTTGGCGTGCTTGATGACGCCGCCGATGTACCACAGGCATTCCTGGCTGAGGTCGGCATACTTGTTGCCGGCGAACAGCGGCTTGCCACCCTTCCAGATCGACTGGTGCACATGCATGCCCGAGCCGTTGTCGCCGAAGACGGGCTTCGGCATGAAGGTCGCGGTCTTGCCGTAGATGTTGGCCACCTGGTGGATGCAGTACTTGTAGACCTGCAGGTGGTCGGCCATCGTCACCAGCGGGCCGAATTTGAGCCCGAGTTCGTGCTGGGCAGAGGCCACCTCGTGATGGTGCTTCTCGACCTTGGCACCCATCTTGGCCATCGCCGCCAGCATCTCGCCGCGCATGTCCTGCGCGCTGTCGATCGGCGGAACGGGGAAGTAGCCGCCTTTGGTCTTCACCCGGTGGCCGAGGTTGCCGCCCTCATACTCGGTGTCGAAGTTGGTCGGCAGTTCGACCGAATCGAGCTTGAAACCGGTGTTGTAGGGATCGGCCTTGAAGCGGACGTCGTCGAAGATGAAGAACTCGGCCTCGGGACCAATATAGACCGTATCGCCGATGCCGGTGGTCTTGAGGTAGGACTCGGCCTTCTTGGCGATGCCGCGCGGGTCGCGCCCGTAAGGCTCGCCCGTGGTCGGCTCGAGAATGTCGCACACCACGACGAGCGTGGTCTCGGAGAAGAAGGGGTCGATGCAAACCGACGCCAGGTCGGGCTGAAGATGCATGTCGGATTCGTTGATCGCCTTCCAGCCGGCGATCGAGGAGCCGTCGAACGCCTGCCCCTCGGCGAAGAAGTCCTCGTCGACCATCGAGATGTCGAAGGTCACATGCTGCCATTTGCCGCGCGGATCGGTGAAGCGCAGGTCGACGTACTTAACGTCCTGATCCTTGATCAGTTTTAATACGTCCTTGGCCGTCGTCATTGGAGTCTAACCTCTTGCAGCGGCTCACTTGCGGAGCCTGTTCGGTTCCCGAGCGGGGCAGGGGTAGGCTGCACCCGCTAAATCACCTTATATCGCATCGAGACCGGACTCACCTGTACGGATGCGGATCGCTTCCTCGATGTTGGAGATAAAAATCTTGCCGTCGCCGATGCGTCCGGTCTGCGCCGCGCGGCGGATGGCATCGATGGCGGACTCGACGATATCGTCGCCGACGACCACTTCGATCTTCACTTTGGGCAGGAAGTCCACCACGTACTCAGCGCCGCGGTAGAGTTCCGTATGCCCCTTCTGCCGGCCGAAACCCTTGGCCTCGGTCACCGTGATGCCCTGCAGGCCGACTTCCTGCAGCGCCTCCTTCACCTCGTCCAGCTTGAAGGGTTTAATGATGGCCTCGATCTTTTTCATTTCATCTCATCTCCCAGACTCGACGATCCGCCACGCCCGTTCGAGCCGTGCGCGATGAAGCAGAACCCATGCCACATTCCCCCGGTCCACGAAAGGCGCGCCAGAACAACGGTTTGTTGGGAGGAGGTCGAGGCTGTTCAGGGCAGGGGCGGCATGATTGGTCAAAGTGCAGGCATATAGATCATTTTCTAGGCTCTTGAGTCGATCGGCAATCGCGGCAAAACGCGCGCAAAATAGGCACATGCGCGGTCCAGGCGTGTCTTGAGGTGGCATGCTACGGTTTCGAGCTTCGGGAGAGGACGTTGATCGAACTGCTCACACCCGGCGAGATGGCGCAGGCCGACGCCCTGGCGATCGCTGGCGGAAGGCCCGGCACCGCTCTGATGGAGCGGGCGGGAACGGCGGTGGCCGATGTGGTGGCGCGGCGTCCGCTGACCACCCGTGTCGTCGTGCTGTGCGGCCCGGGGAACAATGGCGGCGACGGTTTCGTGGCGGCCCGACTGCTCGCCCAGCGCGGATACCAGGTCACGGTCGCGCTGCTGGGCGCGCGCGAAAGTCTGCGGGGCGATGCCGCCTGGGCGGCGGAAGGCTGGCGCGGTCCTGTGCTGGCGATCGAAGCCGTCGACCTGTCGCGGGCGGGTGTGATCGTCGATGCGCTGTTCGGCGCCGGCCTCGCGCGCGACCTCGGCGGTGCCGCCCGCGCGGCGGTCGAGCGCATGGCGGCATCGGGCCGACCCATCATTGCCGTCGACCTGCCCTCGGGGATCGACGGCGCCAGCGGGCAGGTGCGCGGCGCGGCGGCGCGCGCGGAGGAGACGGTGACGTTCTTCCGCCGGAAGCCGGGCCACCTGCTGCTGCCCGGGCGCATCCATTGCGGCCGGCTGCGCGTCGCCGACATCGGCATCCCCGACGAGGTGCTGACCACAATTCGTCCGGCGACGACGGTCGACGAGCCCGACCTGTGGCGCGGGCTGTTTCCGGTGCCGCGGATCGACGGTCACAAATACAATCGCGGCCATGCCGTCGCTGTCAGCGGTCCCGCGCAGGCCACCGGAGCGACGCGGCTGGCAGCCCGCGCGGCGCTGCGGGCGGGGGCGGGATTGGTGACGGTCGCGTGCCCGCGGGAGGCGCTGCCCATCCACGCCGCCAACCTGTCGGCGGTGATGGTGCGCCCGGTCGAGGATGCCGAAGGCCTTGCCGGCCTCCTCTCCGATCGCCGGCTGTCCACGGTGATCATCGGGCCGGGTACCGGCGTCGGCGCGCCGACCCGGGACAAGGTGGGTGTGGCGGCTGCTGGTCGCTCGATCGTCGTCGATGCCGATGGACTCAGCACCTTTGCGGGCGACTGCGAGGGGCTTGCGCACGTGCTGGGCCAGGCGCGCGCCGCCGTCGTGACGCCCCATGATGGGGAGTTTGCCCGCCTGTTTTCGCGACGGCCCGATATCACCGGCCAGGCGTCGAAGCTGGAAAGGGCGCGTGCGGCGGCCGCGGCACTCGGTGCGGTGGTGGTGTTCAAGGGGCCGGACACGGTCATCGCCGCGCCGGATGGGCGCGCGGCGATCGCCTGCAACGCACCGCCTTGGCTGGCCACGGCGGGTGCGGGCGACGTGCTCGCGGGAATCGTCGGCGGCCTCCTCGCTCAGTCGATGCCCGCCTTCGAGGCCGCGAGCGCCGCTGTGTGGCTGCACGGCGAGGCCGCACGCGAGGCGGGGCCGGGCCTCGTCGCGGACGACCTCATCGACGCGCTGCGCCCGGTCTACCGGCGGCTGTTCGAGGCACTGGGCGTGCTCGTATAGGGTTATTTCGCGGCGGTCTCGAACCACCCGAGCGCCAGGGGCGCGTCGTCGCCGCCGCGACGGACGACGATGGGCCAGCGGCCGGGCGCGGCGGCGACGAAGGCGAGCCGCACCGTTCGGCCGGGGGCGACCCCGACGCAATCATGCCACCACGGCTTCCAGCCATCGTCGAGCGAATCGAGAAGACGAGCGGCATGCCCGTAGAGCCGCACCGAGGCGGCATGTTCGGATCGGTTGGTGAGTGCGAGTACGACGGTCCGGTTTCGTGTTACCGTCAGCAGTGGGTCGCGCCCGAACATCGTGGCGATGGGCTCGCCGAATTCGAGCGCGACGCGAGCGGCGTTCGCCAGTGCGACCGGGCCGTCGCCTCCGGGCAGCGGCGCTGGCGGGGCGAGGGGCGCGGGGCGCAGCGGCGGCTCGTCGCCGCTGGCGAGCGTGGCGAGAGGCACGTCGCCATCCGGCGTCTCGACGACGATCGGTTGCTCGGCGCCCGGCTGACCCGGAACGTCGACCAGCAGATCGACACGGCCGCCCGGCGCCATCAGCAGGCGTCCCTCCGCGGGAGCGAACGGCTCGGCCGGCCGGCCGTCGATGGCGATGATCCAACTGGTGCCGCCTGCGAGGCGAATCGGCAGGAACAGGCCTCGTGTGGCGTTGACGAAGCGCAGCCGGACGCGCTCGCCGGCGCGCACCGGCAGGCGCGGGGCAGGGGCCCCGTTGACGGTGAGGTGGACGCGCTCGTCAGGCGCAAGGCGCCAATCCTGGACCAGCAGGACGACATCGCGATCGGTGGCGGGCGGGCCCGCCTCCTCGATGACCAGGGCGCCGGCGAGCCCCCGTCCCATTTGGCTGGGGTCGAAGGGGCTGAACAGGAACGTACCGGCTGTCGGGGTGGGAAAGCGGATCTCTGCCGTCTGTCCCGGCACGATGGCCGTTCCGGCGACGTCCGGCACGCCCAGCAGCGCATTGGGCACCGGCAGGCCACCCCAGCAGAGCGTGGTCGCCTCAGGCAGACCGTTGCGAAAGGTGAGGGCGAGTTCGCCGCCGGCGCTGGCTCGCAGCACCGGTCCGGTGAGGGCTCCGCCATACGTGAAGAGGTCCGTCGCGGGTTGGTTCGGCCCCAGCAGCCGCGCGCTGCCCGGCTCGGCGGCGAGGGTGAGGGGACCGGCGGCCATCGCCCCTTGGGTCAATCCAGCCGGTGCGATCGCGGCTGCGGCAAGCCCGGCGAGAACCGAGCGGCGCGACGGGGACGAGAGGCGCTGGGGCACGCGAGGCTGCATACGTTCAGTCTCGGTCGATACGAGGACAAGGGCAAGGCCGACACAGCGGCAGCCCGTCGTGCGCCGGGGAGTGCGTTCTCGCGAGACCGTCCTTGCCATGCCCTTGCCGCATCGGCAGCCGTGTCATTTTGGGCTGGCGCGGCGCGGAGGTCATGCTATAAGCCCGCACCCGGCCGGCGGCACCCTTGCGGTGACCGTGCCTTGATTCATGCCGTTGTGATGCGGCGTATATCATGGCTCTGGCGCGACCGCGGGCGTGGCGGAACTGGTAGACGCGCGGGATTTAGGTTCCCGTGACGCAAGTCGTGGGGGTTCGAAACCCTCCGCCCGCACCAGTACCCTCTCCCCGCTGATCGTTGCCGGTCGAACTCGATCAACGAGGCCGACGGCGTCCGCCGCGTCCTCCAATATGGACGAAGAAGCCGCGTGATGCGGCGAAGCTGAAGGCTCGATACCGATGCAGGTCACCGAAACACTCGCCGAAGGCCTCAAGCACGAGTTCCGCGTCGTGCTTCCCGCCGCCGAACTCGACGCCAAGGCGAATACGCGGCTGGCCGAGCTGAAGGATCGCGTCCGCATCAACGGCTTCCGGCCGGGCAAGGTGCCGCTGGCGCATCTGAAGCGGCTCTATGGCAAGTCGGTTCTCGCCGAGGTCATCGACCAGGCGGTGAACGAGGCCAACGGCAAGATCGTCGAGGAGCGCGGCTTCAAGCTCGCCATGCAGCCCAAGGTCGAACTGCCGCAGGACGAGGATGCGGTCAAGGAAGTGATCGAGGGCAAGGCCGACCTGTCCTACACCGTCGGCATCGAGGTGCTGCCGGCCATCACGCTCGGCGACTTCAAGAGCATCGAGCTGGAGCGCCCGGTGCTGGACGTCACCGACGCTGAGGTCGACGAGGCCGTGGGGCGTATCGCCGAGGCCAATCGCCCGTTCGCCGACAAGGAAGGCGCCGCCGCCAATGGCGATCGCGTCACCGTGTCCTTCGTCGGTACGCTCGAGGGCGAGAAGTTCGACGGCGGCAGCGCCGAGGACGTGCCTGTGGTGCTGGGCTCGAACAGCTTCATTCCCGGCTTCGAGGATCAGCTGGTGGGCATCGCGGCCGGCGACGCCCGCACGGTCAACGTCACCTTCCCTGAGAACTACCAGGCCAAGAATCTGGCCGGCAAGGCCGCTTCCTTTGAAGTGACCGCCAGCAAGGTCGAGGGCGCGGGCGAGGTCCCGGCTGGCGACGAGTTCGCCAAGACGCTCGGCCTCGAGAGCTTCGACCAGCTCAAGGAGCAGGTGAAGAGCCGCATCGCGCAGGAGCACACCGCCGCCAGCCGTGCCAAGGTGAAGCGCCGCCTGCTCGACGCGCTCGACGCGCTCCACCAGTTCGAGGTGCCGCCCACGCTCGCTGCGCAGGAGTTCGAGGGTATCTGGAATTCGGTGCAGGGCGAGATGACCCAGCAGAACCGGACCTTTGCGGATGAGGGCACCACCGAAGAGGCGGCCCGCGAGGATTACCGCAAGATCGCCGAGCGCCGCGTGCGCCTCGGCCTGGTGCTCGCCGAGATCGGCGAGGCCAACAACATCCAGGTCGCCGAGGACGAGGTGACGCGCGCGGTCGTCGACCGCGCCCGCCAGTTCCCGGGCCAGGAGCAGCAGGTGTGGGACTACTATCGGCAGAACCCGCAGGCTCTTGCCAGCCTGCGCGCGCCGATCTTCGAAGAGAAGGTCGTCGACTATCTGCTGGAGCTGGCCAAGGTGACCGAGAAGCCGGTCACCCGCGAAGAGCTCTACGCCGATGACGAGGAAGCCAAGGCCTGATCGGCCCAGCTTCGTCGACATGACGCACGTGCGACGGCCGGATGCCAGCATCCGGCCGTTTGCATTGATGGGGGCTGGTGGGGGCGCGCTTTCCCACTATGTTGGGGCGAACCCGGATTCGCGGGCAGGGGCATAGGGCCCGCCCGCCGAGGATCATGAGATGCGTGACCCGATCGATACCTACATGAATTATCTCGTTCCCATGGTGGTCGAGCAGACCAACCGTGGCGAGCGTTCCTACGACATCTACTCGCGCCTGCTGAAGGAGCGCATCATCTTCCTGACCGGCCCGGTCGAGGACGGCATGTCGACCCTGATGGTCGCCCAGCTGCTCTTCCTCGAAGCCGAAAACCCGAAGAAGGAAATCTCGATGTACATCAACTCCCCGGGCGGGGTGGTGACATCGGGCCTCGCCATCTACGACACCATGCAGTTCATCAAGCCGGCCGTCTCGACCCTGTGCATCGGCCAGGCGGCATCCATGGGCTCGCTGCTGCTCACCGCCGGCGAGAAGGGCATGCGTTTCGCCCTGCCGAATGCGCGAATCATGGTGCACCAGCCGTCTGGCGGCTATCAGGGCCAGGTGACCGACATTCTGATCCATGCCAAGGAGGTCGAAAGCCTCAAGCGGCGCCTGAATGAAATCTATGTGAAACATACCGGCCAGGCGCTTCAGGCGGTCGAGGACGCGCTCGAGCGCGACAATTTCATGACCTCGGATGCGGCCAAGTCGTTCGGCCTCATAGACAACGTGATCGACAAGCGTCCGTCGGACGAGCCTGTCGCAAAGGCATGACGCGCGTTTGACAGCGTGTTTCGGAAGTCACGCCTTGTTCCTATATGAGGCGAACCTGGGGGGCTCGCCCTTGCGTGCGGTGCGGTATCGCGCTTGCATGGCGGGGGCGGTCTTCCGCGGAAGCGGAGTGGATCGGCAAGGGAGGCAGTGACACGAAGATCGCCCTGGCGGTATCGATGTTAATGTCTTTTTTGAAGGAGAAGCTCTTAGGTGGTCAGACGAGGCAGATTCGGTTCGACCACAGGTCGCGGCCTTCTGTCGGCGAAGTAGGGTCGTCGTTGCGTCCCGATCCGGGACGAGGCGCCGGCCGATGAGAGTTAGGCGCTTGCGGCCCGGTGGGCCGCCAAGGCCGAGCGCACGGAGAGACGGCATGAGCAAGGTTGGCAGCGACAGCAAGAACACCCTTTACTGCTCGTTCTGCGGCAAGAGCCAGCATGAGGTCCGCAAGCTCATCGCGGGACCGACCGTCTTCATCTGCGACGAATGCGTGGAGCTGTGCATGGACATCATCCGCGAGGAGAACAAATCCTCGCTGGTGAAGTCGCGCGACGGCATCCCGACGCCGAAGGAGATTTGCAAGGTTCTGGATGACTATGTGATCGGCCAGTTTCACGCTAAGCGCGTGCTGTCGGTCGCGGTCCACAATCACTACAAGCGCCTCAACCACGCGACCAAGCATGGCGATGTCGAGCTCGCCAAGTCCAACATCCTGCTGATCGGGCCGACCGGCTCGGGCAAGACGCTGCTCGCGCAGACGCTTGCCCGCATCCTCGACGTGCCCTTCACCATGGCGGACGCGACGACGCTGACCGAGGCCGGCTATGTCGGCGAGGATGTGGAGAACATTATCCTCAAGCTGCTCCAGTCCGCCGACTACAATGTCGAGCGGGCGCAGCGCGGCATCGTCTATATCGACGAGATCGACAAGATCAGCCGCAAGTCCGACAACCCCTCCATTACGAGGGACGTGTCGGGCGAGGGCGTGCAGCAGGCGCTGCTGAAGATCATGGAAGGCACGGTCGCCTCCGTGCCCCCGCAGGGCGGGCGCAAGCATCCGCAGCAGGAATTCCTGCAGGTGGACACGACCAACATCCTGTTCATCTGCGGCGGCGCCTTCGCCGGGCTCGACAAGATCATCTCCTCGCGCGGCAAGGGCACCTCGATCGGCTTCGGCGCGGTCGTGGCGGCCCCCGACGAGCGTCGCCCCGGCGAGGTGTTCCGCGAGGTCGAGCCCGAGGACCTGCTGAAGTACGGCCTGATCCCCGAGTTCATCGGTCGCCTGCCGGTGATCGCGACGCTCGAGGATCTCGACGAGGCGGCGTTGAAGAAGATCCTGGCCGAGCCCAAGAACGCGCTGGTGAAGCAATACCAGCGCCTGTTCGAGATGGAGAATGTGGAACTCACCATCCACGAGGAAGCCCTTGGCGCCATCGCGCGCAAGGCCATCGAGCGCAAGACCGGCGCGCGCGGCCTGCGTTCGATCATGGAAGGTATCCTGCTCGACACCATGTTCGACCTGCCGGGCCTCGAAGGCGTCGAGGAGGTGGTGATCTCCAAGGAGGTCGTCGAGCAGGGCGCTCGCCCGCTGTATATCTACGCGGATCGCGCCGTCGCCGCAGGCGACGCCGGTGCGAGTGCTTGACGCCAGCGACATAGCAAGAGCGGGCGGCCCGATGGTGCGGCCGCCCGCTTTCCTTTTCGTCAATACGGCCGGTCGCGGCGGCCCCACGTGCATCGCGGGTGGCCATACGACACCTTCGGGACTCGCAGCGCACTCCCTTGACGGCCGGTCAACGCGTCGCCATCTCACACTCGATCCCCGGTCTGCGACCGCATCGACGTGCCCTTCGCGACATCATCCGCTCCCGCACCGAGATTTCCGTTCGCGTTCCGGCCGCCTTGCGGCCCGGCTCGGTTCTTGCGTGCGCAGGACGTACGCGGCGCCCTGTCGCCCGCCAACTGAAAGGAATGGGCCATGACGAGTCAGAAGCCGAAAACCGCGCTGACGCCCGGCGTTCCGCAGACCTTCCCGGTTCTGCCGCTCCGGGACATCGTCGTCTTCCCGCACATGATCGTTCCCCTGTTCGTCGGGCGTGAGAAGTCGATCCGCGCCCTCGAGGAGGTGATGCGCAACGACACGTTCATTCTGCTGGCCACGCAGGAGAACGCCTCCGACGACGACCCGAACCCGGAATCGATCTACAAGATCGGCACGCTCGCCTCGGTGCTGCAGCTGCTCAAGCTGCCCGACGGCACCGTGAAGGTTCTCGTCGAGGGCATCTCGCGCGCCCGCGTCGACCATTACACCGACCGCACCGACCTCTATGAGGCGGAGGCCAGCGCGCTGGAGGAAGATCCGGGCGCGAAGGTCGAAGCGGAGGCGCTCGCCCGCTCGGTGGTCAGCGAGTTCGAGAGCTATGTGAAGCTCAACAAGAAGGTCTCGCCGGAGGTGGTGGGCGTCGTCACCCAGATCGATGACCATTCCAAGCTGGCGGACACGGTGGCCTCGCATCTCGCGGTGAAGATCCCCGAGAAGCAGGCGGCGCTGGAGATCCTCAAGGTGCCCGCGCGCCTCGAGAAGGTGCTGGCGCTGATGGAGAGCGAGATTTCCGTTCTCCAGGTGGAGAAGCGCATCCGCTCGCGCGTCAAGCGCCAGATGGAGAAGACGCAGCGCGAGTACTACCTGAACGAGCAGATGAAGGCGATCCAGAAGGAGCTCGGCGACGGCGAGGACGGTCGCGACGAGCTTGCCGAACTGGAAGAGCGCATCAAGACCACCAAGTTCACCAAGGAAGCCCGCGAGAAGGCGACGCACGAGCTGAAGAAGCTGCGCCAGATGTCGCCGATGTCGGCCGAGGCCACCGTGGTGCGCAATTATCTCGACTGGATGCTGTCGATCCCGTGGAGCGCGAAGAGCAAGGTCAAGAAGGACCTCAAATTCGCCCAGGACGTGCTCGATTCCGACCATCACGGCCTCGACAAGGTCAAGGAGCGCATCGTCGAATATCTGGCCGTGCAGACGCGGCAGAACCGGCTCACCGGCCCGATCCTGTGCCTTGTCGGCCCGCCCGGCGTCGGCAAGACCTCGCTGGCCCGCTCGATCGCCAAGGCGACGGGGCGCGAATATGTGCGCATGTCGCTCGGCGGCGTGCGGGACGAGGCGGAGATCCGCGGCCACCGGCGCACCTATATCGGCTCGATGCCCGGCAAAGTCATCCAGTCGATGCGCAAGGCGAAGAAGTCGAACCCGCTGTTCCTGCTCGACGAGATCGACAAGATGGGTGCCGACTTCCGCGGCGATCCGTCCTCGGCCCTGCTTGAAGTGCTGGACCCCGAGCAGAACTCGACCTTCAACGACCACTATCTGGAGGTGGACTACGACCTCTCGAACGTGATGTTCGTGACGACGGCGAACACGCTCAACATCCCGGCGCCCCTGCTCGACCGCATGGAGGTGATCCGCATCGCCGGCTACACCGAAGACGAGAAGGTCGAGATCGCGCGCAAGCACCTGATCCCGTCGGCGCTCACCAAGCACGGACTGCAGTCGAAGGAATGGTCGATCGACGCCGAGGCGCTGCTCTCGCTGATCCGCCGCTACACGCGGGAAGCGGGCGTGCGCAATCTCGAGCGCGAGATCTCCAACCTCGCCCGCAAGGCGGTGAAGGAGCTGATGCTCTCGAAGAAGAAGACGGTGAAGGTGACCGGCAAGACGCTCGAGGATTATCTCGGTGCGCCGCGGTTCCGCTATGGCGAGATGGAGGGCGAGGATCAGGTCGGCGTCGTCACCGGCCTAGCCTGGACCGAGGTCGGCGGCGAACTGCTGACGATCGAAGGCGTCATGATGCCCGGCAAGGGCAAGATGACGGTCACCGGCAATCTGCGCGATGTGATGAAGGAATCGATCTCGGCGGCGGCCTCCTATGTCCGCTCGCGCGCGCTTGATTTCGGCATCGAGCCGCCGCTGTTCGACAAGCGGGACATTCACGTCCACGTGCCGGAGGGGGCGACCCCGAAGGACGGCCCGTCTGCCGGTGTCGCGATGGCGACCGTGCTCACCTCGGTGCTGACCGGCATTCCGATCCGCCGCGATGTCGCCATGACGGGCGAGATCACCTTGCGCGGCCGGGTGTTGCCCATCGGCGGGCTGAAGGAGAAGCTGCTCGCCGCCCTGCGCGCCGGCATCAAGAAGGTGCTCATCCCGGAGGAAAACGCTAAGGACCTGACCGACATTCCGGACAACGTGAAGAATGGTCTGGAAATCGTGCCGGTGTCGCGGATGGACGAGGTGCTGAGCCACGCTCTCGTGCGCGTTCCCGAGCGGATAACCTGGGAAGAGAAGCTCGACAAGGCGGGTGTTGTCGAGGTCGAGCCGGCGGTTGCCTTCGACGACAAGGGCGGTGTCGCGGCGCACTGATCTCGGGCACATAAATCGCCTAAATTGCAGGCGGCACCCTCACGGTGCCGCCTGTGGTATTTTAAGGCCATCGATCTGCCGGAAAACGTGTATTTGTGCGGGTTTTAGGGTTGGCGTGCTTGCAATCGCCGCAATTTGCGGGAAGCTTCCGGCCCGCTCATCGGCCGCATTGGCCGTCGATTCTATGTGCAATGAAAAGAAGGACAGGTCGCATGACCACGAAGAATGAACTCATCGCCGCAGTGGCCGAGCAGGCGAAGCTCAGCAAGACCGTCGCCGCCGCCGCGGTCGACGCGACCTTCGACGCCATTGCCGCCTCCCTGAAGGCCGGCGAGGAAGTCAAGCTCATCGGCTTCGGGTCGTTCTCGGTCGTCACCCGCGCCGCTCGCGAAGGCCGCAATCCGCGTACGGGCAACCCGGTGAAGATCGAGGCCTCCAAGGCGCCCAAGTTTACGCCCGGCAAGGGCCTCAAGGACATCGTCAACGGTTGATCGACGTCACCGTGTGACGGGGCGTGCTGGCGGTTTCGCGCCGGACCGCCCCGTTCGACGACGGCGAGGCTGCCGTGCCGCCCCGTTTGCTTGCGGGAAAGGGGGCATGGCGTCTATAGGTGCCGGCGGGCCACGCCGGCACCCGTCCGGGCGGTTAGCTCAGTTGGTAGAGCATCTCGTTTACACCGAGAGGGTCGGCGGTTCGAGCCCGTCACCGCCCACCAATCCGAAACGGTACTATGCCCCGCTTGCCCGCACGCCGGGCACAGGCGTTCCGGGACCCAGTGCGCCAACATCCTTGCCGCACAAAGCTCCTGCAGCGCTTGAGCTGCCCAGCTAATAGCGCTAGCGGTGCAACCCTCAGGGTAGGCGTTCGGGAAATGCCGTCGGACGTGCCTGTCCAGGCGTAGGGCGGAACAGTGAAGCTCGTTCTTTTCGACTGCGACGGCACGCTCGTTGACAGCCAGCACCTCATCGTCAGCGCTATGGAGACGGCCTTTGCGAGCCTGTCGCTGGCGCCGCCGACACGGTCGCGCATTCTCAGCATCGTCGGGCTGTCGCTGCCCGAAGCCATGCAGGAACTCGGCGAAGGGGATCCGGCGTTTCCCGTCGAGACTCTGGCGACCCGGTATCGCGAAGCGTTCAACGAACTGCGGCGCCAGGAGGCCTTCCATGAGCCGCTGTTCCCGGGGATGTGGGAGGTGCTCGACGAGTTGCACCGGCGCGACGACGTGTTGCTGGGCATTGCGACCGGGAAATCGCGCCGCGGCGTCACCGCGCTGCTCGAACGGCACGGTCTGTCCGGGTGGTTTGTGACCATCCAGACCGCCGATGATGCGCGCTCCAAGCCACATCCGGAAATGGTCCATCGGGCGCTGGCGGAAAGCGGCGTGTCTGCGGATCGAGCGGCCCTGATCGGCGATACCGGTTTCGACATGGCGATGGCCCGCGCCGGGGGCATCCGTGCGCTGGGCGTGACCTGGGGTTACCATTCCCGCATCGCCCTACAGGCCGCCGGTGCCGAATTCCTGGTAGATGAGGCGCCGCAACTTGTTCCCCTCGTTACCGGCCTGTGGCAGGAGCCGAACTGATGCCCAACCGTGACGCGCCGGAGCAGGACGGCCCGCCCAATTCCATGCGCGCGGCTCAGACGGCCATGCGACCGCCGCTGCCGAAGCGCTTTTATGCAGCCGCGGGGGTCATGGCGGAAGGGGATGCCTTTCGCGTCGTGCTGGACGGGCGCGGCGTCAAGACGCCGGCGCGGCGCCCTCTGTGCCTTCCGGACGCGGATCTGGCGAATGCCGTCGCCGCCGAATGGGACAGCCAGCAGACGGTAATCGATCCGGCTCTGATGCCTCTGACCCGACTGGTCAATTCGGCCATCGACGGGGTGGCCGACAATCCCGCAGCCGTTGCGGAGGAGATTGCCCGCTACGCCGGTTCGGATCTGCTGTGCTATCGGGCGGGTGAGCCCCGCTCACTGGTGGAACGGCAGGCGCAGGCCTGGGATCCCATCCTCTCATGGCTGCGCGAGATGTTTGGCCTGCGCTTCGTTCTGGGGGAAGGTGTGATGTTCGTGGCGCAGCCCGAGGCGACGCTGGCAACCTTCGCGGCGCTTCTGCCGAGGCAGCCGCTTACCCTGGCAGGCCTGAGTTCGATGACGACGCTGACCGGATCGGCGTTGCTGGCCTTCGGTGTCTGGAAAGGGCAGGTGGCCGGTGAAACAGCGTGGAACGCGGCCCATGTCGACGAGGAATTCCAGATCGCGGTTTGGGGTGAAGACGAGGAGGCCATGGCACGCCGTGACCTTCGTCGCCGCGAGTTCGATGCAGCCGTTAGGCTTCTAGCGCAACCCGACTGACGGGGCGGACCTCACCGGGAGGCTCACCAAACAATTGAATGTATTTTTAAACTAATTTCGTCGAGTGCCGTATGACATCGTTGCGGATCGGCATTTTTTGCCATTCAATTGCTTGGGCATGTTGCAGGTGCGAACAGTTTGAATTATGATTTTACCATGGCTGGGCCTGACCGTACGTTAGAAAAGATGAGCGCACGCCGAGCTCGCTATGAGGCTCAGCAGGCGAGTCAGAGACGCTTGCGTCTGCGGCCGGGGCATCCTTATGCGCTTATCCCCACATGGGTGCCGTATCCGCTGGCGGTTGTCGTCGGGGCCGCGCATTGGGCTTTCATCTGGCTGCTGGGCGATACTGACCGGCGATCCAGGCATTGATCTTGCGGTCTAAACGGGTCGTCCGGCCGCCGATGGCCGAGGGCTTGCCCTGTATCTGGCCGATGGAGTCCCGCCGTCCTCAGTGACGCATGCGGGTCCAGTTACCTTCAGCGCCGCCAAAAAAACATGATCCTTCCGTTGTGCTAGCTCCACACGTGGGGACGGGCGGGAGTGTGGCATAGTGAAGATTGTCGTGCTGGACGGGGCGAAAGCGCCGCGCCGGATCTATGCCATCGGCGATATCCACGGGTGCCTCGATCTCCTCGACCGGATGATCGAACTCATTGCAGAAGACATCGCCGCCTACGGTGCCGAAGGCGCCGTCGTTGTCACGCTCGGCGACTATATCGACCGTGGGCCGGCGTCGCGCGGTGTGCTGCAGCGCCTGTCCCGCAATCCGTTTCCCGTTCCCTTCATCCCCCTGCGTGGCAATCACGAGGACATGTTCCTCTCTTTCCTTGTGCACCCGCGAAATGCGTCGGGTTGGTGCCGGCAGGGCGGGGTCGAGACGCTCGCATCCTACAGTGTCCCGGTGTCGCAGGTTATGATCGGCAAGGGATATACGGCCGCGGCCGAAACCATGAACTGGCTGCTGCCGGAGGAACACAAGAGATTCTTGACGTCGCTTCCGCTTGCGGTGATGACGCCACACTATTTCCTTTGTCACGCCGGCGTGCGGCCGGGCGTTGCCCTTGCCCAGCAGCAGCCGAACGATCTCCTCTGGATCCGCGACGAGTTTCTGGCTTCCCAGGAGGATTTCGGCCGCATCGTCGTTCACGGACACACGCCCGTCGCCGAGATCGAGGTTCAGCCGAACCGCATCAACGTCGACACAGGCGCCTACCGCAGTGGACGACTGACCTGCGTCGTGCTCGAAGAGGCGGGCATCCACAGCTTGACGGCATCGCTCTAGACGATCCGTTTTGACGCGCGGGCGCTGTCGGGAAGGAATGCCATGAGGACGGTGATCGCAACAGGTGTTGCCGTGTTGCTTCTGGCCAGCGCTGTGCGGGCGGAACTCGTGCCGGCGAATCCCGAGGGCCACCGTATCATGATCGAGGTGGGGTCCATTCCAGCGCCGGATGGCTGGAAGGCATTCTGTATCTCATGGCCGGGGGAGTGCCGCTCCGTCCCCCGCACCCGTCCCGTCGTCCTCACGGAACGGCTCTGGAAGGAGCTGGAGCTGGTCAATCGTCGGGTCAATAGCGAGATACGCTATGTCGACGATCCGGTCGGGGATGTGTGGTCGCTGCCGGTCGACGAAGGCGACTGCGAGGACTTCGTCTTGCTCAAGCGCAAGCGGCTTGTGGAGCGCGGCTGGCCGCCGGGGGCGCTGCTGGTGACGGTGGTCGTGGCGCCGGATGGGCGTGGCCATTCGCTTCTGACGGTCCGCACCGACCGTGGAGAGTTCGTCCTCGATAACAATACGAGCCGAATTCTCGAATGGGTCGACACCCCCTATACCTTCATGTCCCGCCAATCCTCCTCGAATCCGAACCAGTGGGCTGCACTGGACCGGTGAGGTGCTGGAATGCTGCAATGCAGCATCAATTGTGGCCAATCTGCACCACGCCGAGTCGAAAACGCTCTCTCAAGGCCGTTCGGGACGCTTTCCGCCTTGCATCGAAGGCCCTCGGGGGCGTTTATGCTCGCAATTGCAGCATTTCAGCGTCAATGACGTCCCGGAGGGATCCGGCGACGCGGAAATGCGGGCGTGTGCGTAAGAGGGTCACGATGAAGCTCGCTGTTGTTCTCACGTCGGCTACCGTCGCGTCTGGCGCCATCTGGGCAGGGATCATCGCGCTCAGCCTTCAGGTCTGGCATCTGCTCTGACCTGTGACGGGCAGGCTCCTGCGCGAGCCCGCCCGCTTTGCCTGCCGATCGTCATCGATCGGTCCGCTCCATGGCTACACGCGGCCGATGGCGCGCTTGACCGCCATCACCACGCGAGCGGGTATCAGCAGCGTCGCCAGGCTTTCCGCGACGGCCAGATAGGATCCCGGCGTTTTCCAGTCGAAATAGCGCCACTGCGTCTTCAGCCGCGTGCGGATCTGCAGGCGACGGTTGCGCGACGAGATGCCGTCTGGATTGATCAAGTAGGTGACGAGCGGGTCGGGCAGGCAATCGACCTTGCCGCCGCCGGCGACGATGCGGAAGAGATACTCGTAATCCTCTGCCGCGGGAAAGTCGGTCGAATAGAACCCGAACCGCTCCACGACGCGCCGTCGGAAACAGAAAGTCGAGTGGGCAAAGGGCAGGTTGCGCCGGAGCCGTTTCAGCACCGCGTCGGCACCGCCCGCCGTCCCGCGTGTGAACAGCACACGCCCGTCGCGGTCCACGGTGGGCGCCATCGAACCCACGAGGTCGAGCGCCGGATCGGCCTCCAGAGCCCCGACCTGGATCGCCATGCGATCCGTTCGGCTGATGTCGTCGCTGTCGATGCAGGCGATGAATTCGTAGCCCTGTTCCAGAATGTAGCGCAGCGCCACGTTCCGCGCTTCCGTCACTCCGACATTGGTGTCGAGGCGCAGGACGGTGATGCGCGGGTCCTCCGGCAGGAGCGAGACGACGGGTATCGTCGACCCGTCGTCGACGATGATCAGGTCGGCAGCCCGGGTCTGCGCCAGCAGCGGGGCCACCGCGGCGTCGAGAATGCCCGGTTCGGGATTGTAGGCGGGCATCAGGAAGGCGGTGTCGCTCGTCTTCATGCGGCGGTTCCGGATGTGGGAGCGGGGCGCGAGGTGAGACGCGCAAAGACGCAGACGGAAAGCCAGACCGCCTCAAGCGCCACGCAGGCGGCCTTGGCGAGCGCCGCGCCGTAGAGCCCTCCCACATAGGCGCCGACGGCGACGGCGAGGGCGGTGGCGGCCTGCGTCAGGAGAAGGATGCGGGCATTGAGCCTCTCGCCCCCGGTCGATTCAAGGATCGAGGAGGACATGCCGCCGGCCGTGGCGATGGAAAGGCCCACCACCAGCATGCGGAAGGGCAAGATGCCCGCGGCATACTCGGCACCGAAGACCCGCATGATTTCCGGTGCGAACACGAAGGCCGCCACGCCGACGAGGGCCGCCGTCGCCGCGCTGAGCGCATAGACGAGCTCGATCTTGGTACGCAGCCCTTGCGGGTTTTCGCCGTAATGGAGATGCGCGAAGACCGGTGCCGCGATCAGCCGCAGGCCCACCAGCAGGAGGGACGAGACCGCAGCCGTGCGGGCCGCCGAGAAATAGACGGCGGCATCCTGCGTCCCGAGCAGCCAGCCGACGATGATGGTGTCGACCGTCGCCGAGGTGGCGAAGAGAAGCGAGCCGATGGCCATCCAGGACGAAGCCGTCCGCCACGCCGGTACGTCGAAGGCGGGGCGCTGCGGCAGGTCTCGCTGGACGATGCGCCAGACGCGCCAGAACTGCCAGGCGACCAGCAGGCCGAGCAGGGTGCCCAGTGCGACCAGCACCTGGAGCACGCTGACCGACGCTCCGCCGCGGGCAAGGATCACGAGCACGCCGATCGTGGCGAGGCGCCAGACGATGTCGCGAGGCACGATGCCCTGACAGGTGAAACCGAACGCCCGCAGCAGGTTGCAGCTATAGTCCGAGAGCGCGTAGACAATCGCCAGCAGGGCGAACGCGCCGAGCACCGCGTTGTCGCGCAGGAATGCCGGAAGCAGGCCCGCGACATGGCCGAGCCAGAGCAGCAGGAGAAAGAGCAGGGAGGTGGCGAGCAGCACCGCCGAGCCGAAGAAGATCACACCCTTCTGCCGCGGTGGGTCCGAGCGGGCCGAATATTCGGGTATGCTCTTGAGGATCAGCACCGGCTGACCGAAGATCAGCGCCGCGGCGACGAGCACCGAGGCTGAAAAGATCATTCCGTAAAGCCCGAAATCCTCCACCGTCAGAATCCGGGCGAGCAGGATCAGCAGGCCGTAGTTCAAGACGGCCGACACCACCTTCAACCCGGATGTCGCGATCGCCGCCGCCAGCAATGGCAGATCGAGGCGGCGGGTTATGGCGCTGAGAGCGGTCATGCGAGATAACGCCCGTCAGTAGGCGTTTTCGGTCTTCAGCAGCGCATAGGGCGTGCGCAGCAGGATATACAGGTCGAACATCACCGACCAGTTTTCGATGTAGTAGAGATCGCATTCGACGCGGCGCTGGATCTTCTCGCGCGTGTCGGTCTCGCCCCGCCAGCCGTTGATCTGGGCCCATCCGGTGATCCCCGGCTTGACCCGGTGCCGCGCGAAATAGCCGTCGACCACCTCGTCGTAGAGCCTGTCGTCGGCCTTGGCATGCATCGCGTGCGGGCGGGGGCCGACGAGCGAGAGATCGCCCTTGATGACGACGTTGATGAGCTGAGGCAACTCGTCGAGGCTGGTCTTGCGGATGAAACGGCCGACCCGGGTCACGCGGGGATCGCCGCGTGTGACGAGCCGCGCGGCCGTGACGTCGCTCTGGTCCACATACATGGAGCGAAACTTGTAGACCTCGATCAGCTCGTTGTTGAAGCCGTAGCGGCGCTGCCTGAAGAAGACCGGACCGCGGCTGTCGAACTTCACGGCGAGCGCGACCGCCAGCATCACGGGGGAGGCGAGAATCAGCAGCAGTCCGCCCACCACACGGTCGAACAGCCATTTCTGCACGACGTCCCAGTCCGCGATCGGCTTGTCGTAGACGTCGAGGACCGGAACCGTGCCCACATACGAGTAAGAGCGCGGACGCAGGCGCAGGCGGCTGGTGTGCGCCGACAGCCGGATGTCGATCGGCAGCACCCACAATTTCCGCAGCATCGTCAGCACGCGTTCTTCCGCGGTGACCGGCAGGGAGACGATCAGCAGGTCGATGCGGGTACGCCGGGCGAATTCGACGAGGTCGCTGACGGTGCCGAGCTTCGGGACGCCGCCGAGAATGCCGGGGGAGCGGTCGTCGCTGCGATCGTCGAACAGACCAATCACTTCGACGTCGCTGTGCTGGTCCCGCTTCATCGCGTTGATCAGCGACAGGCCGTTGTCGCCGCCGCCGACGATGACCGCACGGCGCATCAACCGGCCGTCGGCGATCCACTTGCGGATGTACCGCGCCAGGATCATGCGATCCAGCGCCAGTGCGACCAGCCCGACACCGTACCAGCTGACCAGCCATACCCGCGAGAACGTGCCTTCCATCTTGCCGAAAAAGGCAATCGCGAGGGCCGCGGCAAAAACGCCGGTCCAGGCGAGGGCGATTCGGCCGAATTCCGGTGCCACGAGACGCATCGCACTGACGTGGTAGATGCCGCCGATCTGGAAGCTCATCACCGCGAGGACGGCGACCGTCACGATCGCGACCGGATAGGACGGGTCGAGGCCGTACGTCGGATAGACATAGATAATCTGCAGCACCGTCCCGACGACGGCGATCAGAACGAAGTCGACCAGCCGCACGATGCCGGCCAGCACGACCCTCGACATGGCGGGCACGACCGGCCGATCCGCGATCTCGCGCGCGATCGGGGCGAGATCCCGTTCGGTCTCGGCGAGGGGACTCGATGAACCCACAGGCGTTGCGCTGACCGCGGCGGCCTGCACCGCATCGCGCGAATTGGAGTCGCTCATCTGGCCTGTCCCGTCGCGGCCGCCGGGTCGATGCCGTCGGCTCATGTCGCAGTGCACATTACAGGCGCGACGTCACGGAACCCTTAATGCAGGCCGCGCCTTTGCAAGGCTTCGCGATAAGCATCCAGTATGCCGTCACACATCGCATCTGTATTGAAGCCCGCTTCCACCCGCCGCCGGATGCGCGCCGTGCGATCCGCGAGCACGTTCGGGTCGGTCAGCACGGCGGTGGCGAGCGCCTCGACGTCGCCGGCCGGAACAAGGGAATCCGCATAGACGCCGAAGATTTCCGAAATCCCACCTACGTTGGTCGCGATGATGGGAACGCTCGCGGCAATGCTCTCCAGCACGATATAGGGCAGCGACTCGGCGCGCGACGGCACCACAAGGATGCGCCCGAGCGTGAACGCCCTGCAGGCGCTCATCGGCGCGTGGAAGGTGACCTGGTCGGCCAGTCCGAGCCGGGTGACGAGGCCTCTGAGCGCCGCTTCCTCGGGTCCCGAGCCGATGGCGGTGAGCGTCAGCCGTCGTCCGCGGTTGTTGAGCAGGGCCAACGTCTGAAACAGGATGTCGAGGCCCTTGCGGGTCGCGAACTCGCCGACGAAGACCAGGTCGGTCGCGTCGGCGTTCGGCGTGATGGGCTCGAATTCGTTCGGGCCGATGCCGTTGTGGACCACCCGCGCGACCCCGCGCGGCACACCCACCTTTTTCTTGAAGACGTTCTGGGCGTAGGCGCTCTCGAACAGAAAGACGTCCGTGCGCAGCCGCAGGAGCGATTCGCAGGTCAGGTACACGAAGCCGCCCGGCGTCGTCCGTGAATAGTTCAGGCTGCCGCCATGCGGCGTATAGGCCCGGATCCCCGGAGTATCCGTCAGGCGGGCATACAGGCCTCCCTTGGCGCCATGGCCGTGCACGACATCGGCTTTGAGGTGACGGGCATGAGCCCCCGTCTGCCGGATGGCCGAGACGTCCCTGCCGCCCGGCTGGCGGTCCATCGGCAGGCGCAGGATGCCGAGATCGAGCGCCGGCGCGATCCGGCTCAGGGCCTCCTCGGCGCGTTCCCCGCCGGTGGTGGAATCGGCGATCAGTCCGACCTGATGCCCCCGTTCGGCCTGGCCGGATGCCAGGTCCAGCACGTGTCGGAAGAGGCCGCCGACGGGAGCCCGAAAGACATGGAGGATGCGCAGCGGCCGCGTTCCGGAATGACCCATCAGAACCAGCGCTCCTGCACCACGATCGTGTCTCCCGGCCGCACCGGATAGGTCGACGGCACCCGTGCACTCACCAGACGCCCATCGATGTTGCGGGTGATGACCGCCTCGGACTTCACAGCCCGCGGGGTAAATCCGCCACCGATCGCCACGGCCGTTTCGACGGTGAGGGCATTGACGTAAGGATACTGCCCCGGCTGCGCCACTTCGCCAAGTATGAAGAAGGGGCGGTAGGTATCGACTTCGACCGCCACGTTCGGGTCGCGCATGTAGCCTTGGCGCAGCTTCGCCTGGATGGAGCGCTGCAGCTCGACGGTGGTGAGCCCGCGCGCCTGGACGAAGCCGATGAGCGGCATCGAGATCTTTCCGGACGCGTCGACCGTGTACGTATTGGACAAGCTCGCCTGGCCGAACACCACGACGCGCAGCCGGTCCCCGGAATCGAGAGTGTAAGGCGCCTCGAATGCCGTATCGATGACGGGTGGCGGCACGGGACGCATGCCGCAGGCCGCGACGAGAGCCGCCAGAGCGAGCGCGGCGATGCGCATGAACATGGAGAATCCCTGTGGGCTACGACGATAGGGCCGAGTAGTGCTCTGTCATGGTTAATGATTGGTAACGAGCAACGTTGTTCTTGCTTAACGCGGTAGAAACCATGGATGCGCAGCATAAGGGGCATGACGCTCCACGATCCTGCGATTCCGAATGAAGCCGCGCCGGGTGCTCCCGGTCTGTCCCCGCCCGGTACCGCCGAGCGCGGTGTCGATGTCATGGCTGTGGCGCGTCATCTCTGGGCGCGGCGCTTCCGGATCCTTCTTCCGACGCTGCTGGTCGCGGTCATCGCGGCGGTCGTCGTCAGCATGTTGTCGCCGCTGTTTTCCTCGGAAGCGCGCCTGCTGATCGAAAATCGCGAAACGGTCTACAACCGTCCGCAGGCATCGGGTAGCGCCGATGGTGGCGATCGCTCGGTGGTGGAGCCGGAGGCCATTGCGAGCCAGGTGCAGGTTATCCTGTCACGCGATCTCGCCCGTCAGGTCGTGCGCGATCTCAAGCTCACGGAGCGTCCGGAATTCCTGAAGGGGCCGAACCCGGTCCTGCGCTTTCTCGGCCTCGCCAGCGAACCTTCCGCGGCCACCAAGGAAGAGCGTGTCCTCGAGGTTTACTACAAGAACCTGAACGTCTTTCCGCTGGAGAAGTCGCGGGTCATTTCCATCGACTTCACCTCGTCGGATCCGCGCTTGGCGGCGACGATCGCCAACACCATCGCCGAGGACTATCTGAAGCTGCAGCAGATGGCAAAGGCCGACGCGACGCGCCAGGCGACGCAATGGCTCTCGACCGAGATCGACAATCTGCGCACGCGGGTCGCCGATGCCGAGGCCAAGGTGGAAGCGTTCCGGTCCCAGGCGGACCTCTATGTCGGGTCGAGCGGCGTGACCCTGTCGGCGCAGCAGCTCGCCGAACTCAACTCCCAGCTCACCCTCGCGCAGTCCCAGAAAGCCGACGCCGAAAGCAAGGCCAATGCGGTCAGGGTGCAACTGCGCTCGGGTCGGACAATCGAAGCGTCGGAGCTGCTAAGCTCGCCGTTGCTGCGCAATCTCATCGAGCGGCGGGCGCTGCTGCGCGCCTCCCTTGCCGAACAGTCCGCAAGCCTGCTCTCGAAGCATCCGCGCATCAAGGAGCTGAGGGCCCAGGTCGCCGACCTCGATGGTCAGATCCGCGCCGAGGCCGAGGCGGTGCTGCGCGGCTTCGACAATGATGCGCGTGCGGCCAGCGAGCGCGTCGACGCCCTGACCCGCCAGCTGAATGAAGTCAAGCGGCAAGCCTCGGTCGCCGGTGGCCAGGATGTGCAGCTCCGCGCCCTCGAGCGGGAAGCTCGCTCGCAGCGGGAGCTCCTCGAAAGCTATCTCGCCCGCTACC
This sequence comes from Ancylobacter terrae, assembly GCF_045108345.1. Lineage (NCBI taxonomy): Bacteria > Pseudomonadati > Pseudomonadota > Alphaproteobacteria > Hyphomicrobiales > Xanthobacteraceae > Ancylobacter > Ancylobacter terrae. The sequence continues at coordinate 1,688,315 of NZ_JBJGXH010000001.1, read as the reverse complement.
GGGATGCCACCTCCCGTGAGGATCCTACGGCGGTACAGCCGGACGGGCGCATCATCTCGCGCGCCAGCCCGGCCATCGAGCCGAGCTTTCCTAAGCGCGTGCCCATCATCGTGCTCGCTGCCTTCGCGACCTTCTTCCTGCTGACGGCCTTCTTTGCGGTCAGCGCCATCCTCTCGAACCTGACGTCCGGCGGCAGCGGGGCACCATCGCCTACGCCTCTGCCCGAGCCGAGCGAGCGCGGCCGTACCCAGCACCTTCCCTGGATCGGCGGCTCGGCAAGCCAGGATACCTCCGGCGATGCCAAGCTCAGCGGCGCCCTGACCGCTCTCGAAGAGCGGTCTACCATCGATGGTACCCTCGCCGATCTCACGCGGATGGTTGAGTTGCGCGGTGAAGCGGCGCGTCTCGTCATCGTGACCGGACCGGCCCCGGACGAGGGCGTCGCGCGGTGCGCTCTGGCTCTCGCCCGCTCCCTCGCCGGACCCGACAAGCGGGTTGCGATGGTGTGCCTCGATGTCCATGCCACCACGCTCGGCGAATTGATGCCGGACGCCCGCGCGCCTGGCCTCGCCGACCTGCTGTTCGGTGTCGCCACCTTCTCGGAAGCGATTCACCGCGAGCCGTCGTCGCGCTGCCATGTCATCCCGCCGGGGCGGGGCGCCGGCGAAGTCGGCGGCCTTGTCGCATCGGAGCGCCTGACGCTGATACTGAGCGCACTCCAGCAGACCTACGATCACGTGGTCGTCGCCGCGCCGCCGCTAGGCGAGGCGGAGGGTGCCGATCGCCTTGCGCGGCTTTCGCCGACGGTCGTGCTGGTCACGCAGCCGGGCGGCGTTGCCACCAATGCGGTGGAGGCGTTCGATGCGCTAGCGGCGCGTGGCTTCGGCGATATCGCGATGGTGACCTTCGTCGTGCCGTCGCCCGAGCCCGTAGCGGAGGCGGAAGCCGCCTGAGCGGCGCTGCCGCTTTCCTCAGGGCGCCATGCGGCGGATTCGCTGCGCGAGGCTCCACAGCGCCGGGGAGCGTTTGACATAGCGCTTCGCACGCATAGCGCTCCTACGTCCCGCCGCATAGACGAAACCGAGCGGGGTGAGCGGCACGCAGGCATCGACCAGTTCAGCGGTCCGGTCGCAGAAATGGGTCTTGTAGCGCGCTTCGCCGACCCCAAGGTCGAACCATTCATAGCCGCGCCGACACAGGTCGGCGACGAGATAGGCCGTCAGCGCATAGACAGGTGTGATCCGGGCGTGCGGGCTGGCGGAATCATATGAGTTGAACATGCACGAAAAGCTGGCGCCGTCGCCGATCCCGCCGGCCACCGCGATCACCTTGCCTTCAGCCTCGACCCCATAGAGTTCGAGACTTACCGTATCGCCGGCCCCGGCACGATGCGCAGCGTCCTGCAGCCACGCGGCGATCCCGGGGGCGTCGAAGGGATTGGACACGCCCATGGCGACGAAGCGTTCCGCCCTCTGGACCAGAAAGGCGCCGAGAAGCCGGTCGATATCCTCGGGCGCTGCGGCGCGGTAGATTCGCGCCTGCGGCAGCGCCTCGAGCTTGCGGAGCTTGCCGCGAATCTGCTTGCGCGCGTCGTGGCTCATCACCCGCTGCATGTAGGCGTCGGGATCGCGTTCAAGGCGCACCCCGTAGGCGTCGGACGGCGCCGGCGACGGGTCGCGGAGCGCGAAGGGATTGGCCCGGCCATTCCACTCGCGGAGCTGGTTCGACAGGACCAGCGCATCGATCCCGTGCGCGGCAACGGAGAACTTGGCCAGAGCGTCATCGAAGGCCGGCATCCCGGCATCCAGCATGCCGGCCGACCACAGGCCAAAATGATAGTTGGCGTGCTTGCCGCCCAGCGGTTCCGCCACCGTGAACACGCCGCGCCGCCGGCGCCCCAGCGGCCAGAGGAACAGGGGCTCACCTCGCGCGCATTGGCCGACGGCAATGGCGAGTCCGTCCAATTCGTGGCGACCGGCGTGCTCCCACCACGGTCGGATGAAGTCGTGGTGTTGATAGGGCGTCAGCAGGCGCTGCGCCTCGAGCTGATGCCAGGCCTCGCGCACCTCGTCGAACGACGTGTGCACATCCACCCGTGCGAGCGGACTGACCACGGTAGGAGCGGCCATCAGGGCCGAAGCGATCGCCAGTTGTGCCATGGCCTGCCAGTAGCGTTTTATGAACACCCTGCATGCCACAAATTGCTCAAGAAACCGTTTGCCCGTTCGAGGAATTGCCGTGGCACGCGTCCCCGACCGTCTACGCTATGCGGGCCTGAGGCTGGGTCTCGAGATCATGTCGCTGCCCGGCATCGCGCGCCGCGCCGCGCCGGTGACCGGTGGCATGGGTGCCATCCTGACGCTGCACCATGTCCGCCCGCCGCGCCCGGGCGCCTTCCAGCCGAACGCGATCCTGGAGATCGCGCCCTCCTTCCTCGACGCTCTCCTCACGCGGCTGGCCCGCGCCGGGATCGAGTTCGTGACGTTGGCGGAGGCGGTGCGCCGGATCGGGGAGGGGCGCTCCGCGCGCCGCTTCGTCTGCTTTACGGCCGATGACGGCTATCGCGACAATCGCGACTTCGCGCAGCCCCTCTTCGCGCGCCACGGCGTGCCCTGGACCCTGTTCGTCGCAACCGCCTTCGCGGACGGGACAGGCGAGCTCTGGTGGCTGGCGCTTGAGGCGGTGATCGCCGCGCAGGAGGCGATCGAGGTCGATCTCGGAGCGGGTGTTGAGCGGCTGGATTGCCGTACGGCCGCCGGCAAGAGAGCGGCCTATGGCACGATATACTGGCACCTGCGGTCGCTCGACGAGCCGGCGTTGCGGGCATTCGTGCGCGCTTTGGCTGGCCGCTACGGTGTCGACCCAGCCGGGTTCTGTCCCGCACTGTGCATGGATTGGAGCGAACTGGCCGCGGTCGCCGCCGATCCGCTCGTCACCATCGGCGCGCATACCGTGACGCATCCCCGTCTGGCGACGCTGCCCCGCGAGCAGGCGGTGGCGGAGATGCGCGACAGCCGGGCGATCATCGAGGCGCGGTTGGGCATCCGGCCGTCCGCCTTCGCCTATCCGGTCGGCGACCCAACCTCTGCCGGTATCCGCGAATTCGCGCTCGCAGAAGAACTCGGCTTCGATGCCGCCGTCACGACGCGCCCCGGCGTGCTGACGCCGGCCTGCGCCGTGGCGCTCCAGGCCCTGCCGCGGATTTCGCTCAACGGCCTGTTTCAGAAGCCGCGCTATGTGGAGGCACTGATCTCCGGGCTGCCGTTCGCGCGGATCAGAGGCTCTCGGGCCGGGAATCGTCCTTCGCCATCCAGCGGATGAGGAGGCCGGCGGGAACTACCCAGCCGAGGCCGAGCACCAGATAGGCGATGAACTGCCAGAAGCCGGGCAGGGTGGTGACACGGCCCTGCGCCAGCGCCATCGCGCCGAGCGCCCAGCTGATGACGAGCACGATCATCACGAGCGTGCCGATGAACTTGCGCAGACGCGGCGGCATGAATCCGTCCATATCCGGTGGCAGAAGCAGATCCCGGGGTGACCATCCGGCACGGGACATCTCGTCCCGTTGCGCGGTTCGGACCCCGTCTATATCCCTCGCCCCGGATGCCGAAAAGCCGTTCCCCGGCAAAAGGCGAGCCCGGCGACCGGAGCATGTACCTCATGTCACAGCCCCTGACCCCCGCTGCCCCCCGTGATCCGGCCCGGCTTCGCCCGGTCCGCATGTGGCTCTATGCCGTGGCGGCTTTGGTTGTGCTGATGGTCGTTGTCGGGGGTGCGACGCGCCTGACCGAGTCCGGATTGTCGATCGTCGAGTGGAAGCCGGTGACCGGCATCCTGCCGCCGCTGTCGGAAGCGGCGTGGATGGCGGAGTTCGAGAAGTACCAGCGGATTCCGCAGTACGAACTGGTCAACAAGGGCATGAGCCTCGCCGAATTCAAGTTCATCTTCTGGTGGGAGTGGGGGCACCGCCTGCTCGGCCGGCTGATCGGCTTCGCCTTCCTGCTGCCGTTCCTCGTCTTTCTCTGGCGCGGCCTCGTCGACCGGCCGCTGGCCTGGAAGCTCGGCGGACTGTTCGCGCTGGGTGGCCTTCAGGGGGCCATCGGCTGGTGGATGGTGTCCTCGGGTCTCGTGGCGCGGGTGGATGTCAGCCAATACCGACTGGCCGTCCATCTGACGCTGGCCTGCGTCATCCTCGCTTGCCTTATTGCGGTGGCAACCGGCCTGCGTCCCGATCGGCCCGAGCCGGTCCGCTCGCCGCGCCTGCGCGCCGGAGCCTGGGTCTTGCTGGCATTGATTCTCGTGCAGATATTCCTCGGTGGCCTTGTCGCCGGTCTCGATGCGGGTCTGACCTACACCACCTGGCCGCTCATGGACGGCCATTTCATTCCGCCCGCCGCGAATCTCTTCGTTCAGCAGCCGGCGTGGCGCAATTTTTTCGAGAACGCTCTCACGGTCCAGTTCGACCACCGCATGACCGCCTACCTGCTCTGGGGGCTGTCGCTGCTTCACTGGCTCGATGCCCGGCGCAGCCAGCAGGCCGCGGGCCGGGCGCTGGTGATTTTCCTGCTGGTCAGCCTTCAGGCACTACTCGGCATCATGACGCTGGTGCACCAGGTGCCGCTCGACATCGCTCTGACCCACCAGTTCGGAGCCACCATCGTCCTCATCGCGGCCACGGTCCACGTGTCGCGGCTCGGGCCTCGCACGCAGGCCGCCCGGTCCGCGACCGGCCAGCCTGCCCGCGCCTGACGATCAGTTCGACGGCGGATCGACCTTGATGCCGCTGGGGCCAACCTCGATCTCGAGCGTGTTCCGGTCGTGCTCATAGGCCTGATAGGCGAAGAAGCCGCCCGCGACGACGAGGATGGCGATCACGATGTAGAGGGCGGAACGGCTCATGCGACGGTGCCTCGTGGCAGGATGTGACAGGACACGCTAAACGTCCGGTCGGCATCAGGGTTCCCGATGGTCGCGGTAATACTTGACGCCGTTCTGGTCCGTTGGTCGCATGGCAGGGTCCGGTGCAACATCCGGGCGTTTGGAGGCTCTTCATGAACAGGCACGCGGGTTCGCTCCCGGGAAACCTCTCCCATGACGAATGTGTCGACCGGCTGGCGCAGGTCGCGGTTCACGTCGGCCTCGGGCTCCAGCGCGGCCAGGAACTGGTGCTGACGGCGCCGATCGAGGCGTTGCCGCTGGTCCGCCGCATCACCGAGCACGCCTACAGGGCCGGGGCGACGCTGGTGACGCCGCTGTTCTCGGATGAGGCGGCCACGCTGATGCGCTTCCGCGAGGCGCCCGACGAGAGCTTCGATCGGGCCACCGACTGGCTCTACGAGGGCATGGCCGCGGCCTTCCGCAAAGGGGCGGCCCGGCTGGCGATCTCGGGCGAGGATCCAGCCTTGCTGGCCGGCCAGGACCCCGAGAAGGTCTCGCGCGCCAACCGGGCGCGCTCCAAGGCCTACGTGCCGGCGCTGTCGCTCATCGCCGGCTTCGACATCAACTGGACCATCGTCTCCTTTGCCTCGCCGTCCTGGGCGAAGGCCATGTTTCCCGACGATCCCGAGGAGATCGCCGTCGCCAAGCTCTGGCATGCCATCTTCGCCGCCTCGCGGGTCGATACGCCGGATCCGGTTGCGGCATGGGAGAGCCACAATGCCGAGCTTCGGGCCCGCACGGCCCATCTCAACGCGCGCCGCTATGCGGCTCTCCGCTTCAGGGGGCCGGGAACGGACCTGACCGTCGGTCTAGCCGACGATCACGAATGGGCGGGTGGGGCCTCGACGGCGAAGAACGGCGTTGTCTGCAACGCCAACATCCCGACCGAGGAAGTGTTCACCACGCCGCACCGGCTGCGCGTCGACGGCCATGTCAGCAGCACCAAGCCGCTGTCCTATCAGGGCACCCTGATCGAGGACATCCGGGTGCGCTTCGAGGCGGGCCGCATCGTCGAGGCCGTGGCGGCCAAGGGCGGCGACGTCCTCGCCAAGGTGCTGGACACGGACGAAGGCTCGCGCCGCCTGGGCGAGGTGGCGCTGGTGCCCCATTCCTCGCCGATATCGCGGAGCGGCCTGCTGTTCTTCAATACCCTCTACGACGAGAACGCCGCCAGCCACATCGCGCTCGGCCAGTCCTACAGCAAGTGCTTCATCGACGGCGGGTCGCTGTCCCCGGAACAGCTCGCCGCGAAGGGGGCCAATTCCAGCCTCATACATATCGACTGGATGATCGGATCGGGTCAGATCGACGTCGACGGCATCGCCGCGGATGGTACCGCCGAGCCGGTCATGCGCGCCGGCGAATGGGTGTGAGAGCCGGCGCCCTTTCCGTGGCCGGCGAACTGTGTTGAACTCCGCGCTCGCCGGAATCGGCCGTGGCGCCATAAGGTTATGAGGATGGTCATCAGCCCCTGGAGGCGCTCGTGAACTGCCGCTGGCGGGTATGGTGGAAGGGGTTGTTGCCGCTTGCTCTGCTCGCCGTGGCAACCATTTTCCTGTCGCGCCCGGAGCTCGAAAGCGACCTCACCAGCCGGGCCGAGGATCTGCTCATCGATGTCGGCGAGCAGTGGGCGCGCGCCCGCTTCGACGGCCGTGATGCCCGGCTCGAAGGGGAAGCGCTCTCGGAAGCGGCCCGGGTCAAGGTGCGCGGCGAGCTCGACCGGCTGTTCGGCGTGCGGACCGTCGACGATCGCACCACCCTTTTGCCCGAGCGCCGACCCTTCACCTTCTCGGCGATACGGGACGGCAGCAAGCTGCGGCTCGACGGCTACGTGCCCTCGCGCTTCGTGCGCAGCCGCATCATCGAGGCGGCGCGGGGGATGGCGCCGGGCATCACGGTGAGCGGTGAGAACGAGCTGGTGCGCGCGCGCGGTGTTCCGGCGGGCGATTTCGCCGGCATCGTCGCCTTCGGGTTCCGGCAGTTGGCACGGCTCCCGGCGGGCCGGTTCACGCTTTCCGACGATGCGTTCTCCATCGAGGGCCGGGCGCCCGATTTCGCCACCTATGACGCGCTGGAAGTCACCGTCCGCAGCGAATTGCCGAGTGATTTCAAACTCGCGCGCTTTTCCGTTCTGCCGCCGATCGCGGCGCCCTTCGCCTGGTCGGCGCAACGGGAGGACGATGGCGTCCGGCTTTCGGGCTACATCCCGCTCGGGGATACGCGACGTGCCCTGCTCGACGTGGTGCGGGGGGCCATTCCCGGCGCGGCGATCTCCGACCAGCTCCGCCTCGCCGATGGTTCGCCGCCCGCGGAGGGCTGGCTGAAGGCCGTCAGCTACGCGCTCACCCAGCTGGCGCGGCTGCCGGGCGCCAAGGTGACGCTGACCGACACCACCATCGCCATCGAGGGCAAGGCCCCCGATTTCACCGCCTATGACGCCCTCGCGGCCGCACGGCGAAGCGTTCCCGAAGGCTATACGCTGACGCGCTTTGCCGTTGAAGCGCCATCGGTTTCGCCCTTCGTGTGGGGTATCTCGCACTCGGCGGCGGGGCTCCGCCTCACCGGCTACGCGCCCTCCGAGGACGCCAAGCGGCTGCTGGTCGATGCCTTGCGCGCCTCTTTTCCGGGCGTCCAGCCGATGGACGAGATGCGGATCGCCTCCGGCGGGCCGGTCGCGGAGTCGTGGGTCGCCGCGGCCACGTTCGGGGCGGCGCAGATCGCGCGGTTGCGCGCCGGCGAGGTGAGGGGCGAGGCGATGACGCTGAGCATCGCCGGCGAGGCGCTGGATTCGGCAGCGTATAATGCCGTCTCGGCAGCGCTCGGCCATCCGCTGCCCGGCGGCTTCAAGCTCCAGCACGGCGACGTGCGCCCGCCCGTCGTGGCGCCTTACGTCTTCGGACTTCGCAAGGATACGCAAGGACTTACCGTTTCTGGCTTCTACCCGTTCAAGCCCGATCACGAGGCGCTGCTGGTGCAGGCCAAGGCGCAGTTGCTCGGCGCGCCGGTGAACGACGTCTCCGCCGTCGCCCTCGGTGCCCCCACCGGTTTTAACCTCGCCGCTACCGTCGCGTTGCGCGAATTGGCGCGGCTGGAGGCCGGGGAGGCGCGGATCGACGACCAGCACCTGCGTTTTTCCGGCACCGCGCTCTACCCGGCGGCGGTGGATTCGATCCGCCGGGCGCTGGCGAGCGACATGCCGCCCGGCTTCACCACGGAGGTGACTCTGGACGTCGCCGCGCCGCCGCCCCCGGCCGATAATACGAGCTGCCAGAAGGCTTTGGCCGATATCGCCAGCCGCGGCCGGCTCGATTTCATCGACGGCGGGGCCAGCATCGCGCCCACCTCGCACGGGCTGCTCGACCACCTCGTCGCCGCCGCCTCGGCCTGCCCGGATGCCGTGATCGAGATCGCGGCGCCGGCCGGAGCTGCCGATAACCCTATGAGCAAGCAGGCTATTTCCGATGAGCGGGCGCGCGCGGTGGCGGCCTATCTCGCCGCGGCGGGGATCGCGCAGGCGCGGCTCGTCATTTCCGGGCATGAGCTGCGGGCCGACAACGGCAATCTCGAATTCCTCGTGAGGTAGCAGGATATGTGGTATCTCGCGCTCGAGCTCTGGCCCTACCTCGCCGTTGCGCTCGGCATCGGCCTCGCCACCGGCTGGCTGGCCGGCTGCGACGTCAAAAAGCCCAGCACCATCAATAAGGAAGCCGAGACGTGACGGCCTTCGTCATCGAGACCTGCGTGCTGCTGCTGGTCGCCTATGCCGTCGGTTGCGCGGGCGGCTGCTGGCTGCGCCGCACTTTCCGCCCGCACTGAGCCGGAGCCTTCCCCGCCACTGACCGGTCGGTGCAGTGAGGTGGACGGTCAGTGCAATGAGATGGATTGTCAGACCGATCGGTGCAGTCGCACGCATGATCGCCGGCGGGTCCCCGCATGCGGCCCGGCCGCCGGCCCGCCGCAAAAATCCATCCGCCGATCTCGCCCCGAGTTGCGGATATCGGTGGTAAAATAATGCGTCATCGCTCAACGCGGCGCGCCGGCCTGAGCGCCGGACGGGCCGTTGGCACGGGGAGGGCGCCTGCTGCGCTCCCTCGGCGAGGATGACGGACCGCACATCCTGTGCGATCGCGGCGAGCGTACCGGGCGCGGCCGTGGCCCTCGCGGATCCCACACTTCTCCCGTCCCACGCGTCGCCGGTCCGACGCCTGCGGCCGCCCTGGCTCGCTCGGCGCGCGGCTGGCTCCAGTCCCTTCCTATTCCCGCAGGCCCCATCGCCAAGGCCGTCGCCATGGCCGCACGTGTCAGCGGTGCCTGCCGGGTGAAGGCCTCACCTTAGGCACGGGCGACACGTCGGCTCCCTCGCGGGCGGGATGACGCCGCCGGCCGAACGCTGCGCCGCCGGGCGCGCAATGCGGGCATGCAATCGCTGTCGGCCGGGCTCCTGCGCGGCTGGCGCCTCGCGCCCACCTCCCACCGGCGCGGAGACGTGCTCCTGTGCGAGCCACGAGCCGGACGACCCCGGCTCTGTGCCTCGGCTCCTGCGACGTGGGCCCGGGCGGGCAGGGCGCGTGTCGGGGTATCGCCCTCGGGCGGCGCGATGGATCGCCGGCGGCCGCAGCTCCCGGGCAGGGCCGGCCCGTGTCTCTTAAGGGGTTAGGGCCACCGTGCGCCGCCGAAGAGGAGGGGCGCCGACAAAGGTGAGGGCCATGCCGCCCGACCCGTGGTCACGCCTGCCGAAACGTGCCGCCCGCCTCAGGGCGGCATCTGCCGTAACCCCCGCCGGCGTCGGCCTACTGAATCCCGCGCGTGCCGCGCAGGTCGGCCTCGATCTTCAGCGCTGTGCGGCTGTTGAAGCGGGCCTTGTAGACCTGCGCGTTCTCCATCACCCGCTGTACATAGTTGCGGGTCTCGGAGAAGGGGATGCGCTCCACCCAGTCGATCGGGTCGACGCTCGGGTCGCGCGGGTCGCCATAGGCGGCGATCCATTTGGCCACGCTGCCGCGCCCGCCATTATAGGCGGCGAAGGTCAGCACGTAGTTGTTCTGGTAGTTGTCGAGCAGGCTGCGCAGCTCGGCCGCGCCATACTGCACGTTGGTCGAGGGATCGGCGTGCAGCTTGCGCAGGTCGAACGAGGCGCCGGTGCGGTTGGCGATGGTCTTGCCGGTCGCCGGCATCACCTGCATCAGCCCCGTCGCGCCGGCGCGCGAGACCACGGCGGCGTTGAACATGCTCTCCTGCCGGGCGATGGCGTAGACGATGGCGGGCTCCACCGGCTCGGCGATCGGCGTGTAGCTGGGAATGCCGATGGTCGGGAACGCCTCGGATTCGAGCGGAATGCCGCGCCCGAGCGCCTGCTTGCCGATGACTACCATGGCGCGGGCGTCGCGATAGTCGGCGGCGGTCTGCGACAGCAGGCCGAGCTGGGCGGCGTCGAGCCGGTCGCCGAGATCGGCGGCGAGCGCGATGGCGAGGTCCTTCTTGCCGATCTGCTGCAGCAGCTTGAAGATCTGCACGCCCTCGTCGCGGGCGAAGGCGGCGCGCTGCGCCGGCCCGGCCGCCGGCGCCGAGGCGAGGCGGAAATCGGTGACGCCGATGCGGGCGCGGGCGAGCTGGCCGTAATAGGCCGTGGTGTAGCGCGCGGCCTGGCTGTAGGCGGCGCGGGCATTGCCGGTGTTGCCCATCGCCTCATAGGCCCGGCCCTGCCAGTACCAGCCGCGCGATACCGTGGCCGGGTGGGTCTGGTTCTCGGGGATGGTGGCGAAGTGCTGGAGCGCGGTGCGCGGGTCGTTGAGGAAGCGCAGCGCGATCCAGCCGGCGGTGAACTGCGCCTCGGCGCGCTTGTGCTCGTCATCGGGGATGACGGCGTCGCGGGCGACACGGTAGGCGGTCTTGGCGTCGCCGAGATCGAGCAGCTCGCGGGCGACGAGGCGGCGCTCGACCCACCATTCGTTGGGATCGACCAGCCCTTCGGCCGTCTTCGGCGCGTTCGAGAGGAAGCGCGCGGCCGCGACGTCGTCGCCGCCGCGGCGGGCGACCTTGGCCTGGACGTAGTAATAGGCCGGGTCCGAGCGCATCGAGGCGGGCACGGCGGCCAGCAGCTTGGCGGCATCGCCGCTGCCCTTGCCGAACAGCGCGATGCGGGCGCGGGCGAGCGCCTCGACATCGCTGCCGGCGCGCTGGGCGGCGCGCAGGCCGCGCGTGGCATCCTCGGCATAAAGGCGCTTGTCAGCGCGGTATTTGTGGTCGGCGCGGGTCAGCACGCCGCCGAACTCGACCATGACGGTCGATTCGACCTCGTCGGAGAGCGCATCCTCGCGCCAGGCATCGCGCAGCCACGCCGCGCCGCCGGTGCGGTCGCCGGTGGCGAACAGGGCGCGGGCGAGCGCGATCTTGCCCTCCGCCGAGATCGGCCGCTGCTGCGCGAAGAAGGCGCGGATGGTCTGGGGATCCTGGTTCTCGGCGTAGAGCAGATATTCGAGCCGCCGACGCAGCACGGTCGGCGTCGGCAAAGTGGGGTGCTCGTTGATGATGCGCACGGCGCGGTCGAAGCCGACGCCGCGGGCGGTCACGCGCAGCGCCAGCCAGCGCACCAGCGCCCGCGCGCCGGGATCGGAGAGCTGGTCGGCGGCATCGAGCGCCTCGGCGGACTTGCCGGCCTCGACCAGGCTGATGGCGCTCTGCAGGTTGCCGAGCGCGCCGGTGAGGCGCGGGGCCGGGGGCGCGGCCGGCTTGGCCGGCGCCGCCGCCGCGGCGGCCTTGCTGTCCTTCTTGGCGTCCTTCTTCGCCACCGGCTTGGCGGCGGGCTTGGGGGCCGGCTTCTGCGTGGTCTTCGGCGCCGGCTTCGGCTTGGTCTCGGCCGCCACGGGGCCGATCTGCGCCGCCGTCACGAAAAGCAGGGCCGCCGTGATCGGGGCGAGGGCGCGAAGATGGCGCATGGCGAGGTCTCCTGTCGATCGGCGCGCGAACAGTCCCGAAACGGGCTTCCCGCCCGCGGGGCGGTGGCGAACCGCACCGAATGTCTCGCGATCTTATTGACGAAACGCTAACCAAACCCTGCGGGAAATCACAGACGCGTCAGGCGTCGGCGGATCACGGGTGCCGTTCGCACCCCCCGATCGGCTCCCCGGAGAGCTACGCGGTCGGCCTCTTCTTGCTGCCCAAACGGGCAAAAGCGGGGCAAGGCTAACCCGTGGTGTATGCCGCGATCAAGCCGGGCCGACAGATCGCCCTTTCGCGGGGCGCGTCGACGATATATCTGAGGGCTCCGCGCGCCGTTTCCGCGCCCGCGGCCGGACCGCTATCCAGGAGTGCCGTCATGCCCCTCGCCCCGCCCTTTCGTGGTTCCTTCACGGCTCTGGTGACGCCGTTCCGCGATGGTGCGCTGGACGAGAAAGCGTTCCGCGGGTTCGTCGACTGGCAGATCGAGGAAGGCAGCCACGGCCTCGTGCCGGTGGGCACCACGGGCGAGAGCCCGACCCTCTCCCACGACGAGCACAAGAAGGTGGTGGAGTGGACCGTCGCGCAGGCGGCCGGCCGCGTGCCGGTGATCGCCGGCGCCGGCTCGAACAACACCATCGAGGCGATCGACCTCGCCCGCCACGCCGAGAAGGCGGGGGCGGATGCGGTGCTGGTGGTGACGCCGTACTACAACAAGCCGGGCCAGGAGGGCCTGTACCAACACTACAAGGCGATCAACGACGCCATCGGCATACCCATCATCATCTACAACATCCCGCCGCGCTCGGTGATCGACATGTCGGTCGAGACGATGGCGCGGCTGTTCGAGCTGAAGAACATCGCCGGCGTGAAGGACGCGACCGCCAATCTCGCCCGCGTCAGCATGCAGCGCCAGGCGATGGGCCCGGGCTTCAACCAGCTCTCCGGCGAGGACGCGACCGCGATCGGCTTCATGGCGCATGGCGGCGACGGCTGCATATCCGTCGCCTCCAACGTGGCGCCGAAGCTGTGCTCGCAGCTCCAGAACGCCTGCCTCAAGGGCGACTACAAGGCGGCGCTCGGCCTGCAGGACCGGCTGTTCCCGCTGTTCCAGGCGCTGTTCGTCGAGACCAATCCCTCGCCGACCAAATACGCCCTCTCCGTGCTCGGCAAGATGACCGAGGAGGCTCGCCTGCCGATGGTGCCGGTGACCGAGAAGACCCGGGAGACGGTCCGCGCGGCGATGGTGCATGCCGGGCTGATCAACTGAGGGGCGTCGTGCGGCGCGGCGAGTCGTGATAGCCTCGCCGGCATGAGCACATTGCTGGACGAAGCCATCGCCAAGTTGAAGGCGTTGCCGGAGGACCGGCAGGCCGATGCCGTCGCCCTGCTCGACATGTTCTTCGCGCAGGGCGAGGCGCGCTACGTGCTGACCCCCGAGCAGGTGGCGGAGGTCGAGGACACGTTGCGGGAACTCGATGCCGGTCGCATGAAAGTCTTCTCGGAGGAGGAGATGGACGAGTTCTGGCGGCGGTACGGCTTGTGAGGCTTTCCGTCTCCGAGGCGGCGCGCGATCATATGGCGCGCATCCACGACCATATCGCCGGTGACAATCCGTACGCGGCCCGTCGCGTTCTGGCCGATCTCAGGCGTGCCATGCGCATCCTCAAGGGCCAGCCCCATATCGGCCATGCTGGCCAATTGACCGGTACCCGGGAGTGGCCCGTGCGTGGCCGGCCCTACATCATCGTCTACCGGGTCGACGAAGCGGCTGGCGAGGTCGTCGTCGTCGGCCTATATCACGCGGCTCGCCTGCGTCCTCCGGATTGAAATCGCTTTACCGCCATGGCCGAAACCAAGAAGAAGCAACTCCCCCGCAAGGTGGTCGCCGACAACCGGCGGGCGCGGTTCGACTATGACATCGGCGAGGTGTTCGAGGCCGGCATCGCGCTCACCGGCACCGAGGTGAAGAGCCTGCGCGGCGGCAAGGCGACGGTGGCGGAGAGCTACGTCTCGGCGAAATCCGGCGAGGCGGTGCTCTACAATTCCTTCATCCCGGAATACCTCCAGGCCAACCGCTTCAACCACGAGCCGCGCCGCCCGCGCAAGCTGCTGCTGCACAAGCGCGAGATCGCCAAGCTGTGGCAGGCGGTGGAGCGCGAGGGCATGACCGTGGTGCCGCTGAAGATCTTCTTCAACGAGCAGGGCCGCGCCAAGGTCGAGATCGCCGTCGCGCGCGGGCGCAAGGCACATGACAAGCGCGAGGCGCTCAAGCAGAAGGATTGGGCCCGCGACAAGCAGCGCCTGATGCGTGATCGCGGGTGATTGGTAAGCTTGTCTGATATCGTGCAGTGCAAAATATCATGCAAGGCGCAAAGATATGGTGTCATTTTAGCGCGGTGCGGATGCGATCAGAAAAACATACGAGAGATTTTCTCGTAAATGTTTAGTGCCATGTCGACCGTACAGATTATAATATAGAGTGTATTTAATTGACACATGATATTGATGTGCACTGAAGTTCTTCCCTAGTTTGGATTTTAGTCGAAGAGATCGCCTCTTCTATTAGGGAGGAGGTGGGGCTCGCACAGTGCTTTGTGACATCGCCGCTTTTCGCGCCGTGCGCGCTTTCCGGCAACGCTCGGTTTACCAAACGGCGTCACAATCCCGCCGGGGATCAGGGGCAAGACGGGACGATCGCGATGTTGCGTGCCGATCATGCGCCGGATGCGGGCCTTCGCCCGCTGGCCGGCCGGAGGCTGGGTCACAGGATGGACGCCCGCTCGTTCGACGCCGCCGGCCTGCGGCCTTTGCCCATGCGCGCCGAGCGGCCGGTGGAGCCCGCGCCGGCCAGGCCGCCGCTCATCCTCGTCTTCGATTCCGGCCTCGGCGGCCTCTCGGTGTTCCGCGAGCTCGCCCGCGCCCGCCCCGATGCCGCTTTCGCCTATGCGGCCGACGATGCCGGCTTCCCCTATGGCCGGCTCGACGAGCCGGTGCTGCTGTCGCGCGTGCTGGCCGTGGTCGGCGCGCTGGTGGCGCAGCTTCAGCCGGCCGCCGTCGTCATCGCCTGCAACACCGCCTCGACGCTGGTGCTGCCGGCGCTGCGCGCGCGCCATGCCATTCCCTTCGTCGGCACCGTGCCGGCGATCAAGCCCGCCTGCGAGGGCTCGCTCTCGCGCCGCGTCAGCGTTCTGGCGACGCCGGGCACGGTGAAGCGCGACTACACGCAGGGCCTGATCCGCGATTTCGCCGGCGGCTGCGCCGTCACCCTGGTCGGCGCCACCGGCCTTGCCGGCCTCGCCGAGGCGGTGATGGCGGGCGCGGAGGTGCCGGACGCCGCCTTCGCCACCGAGATCGCGCCCGCCTTCGTCGACGACGGCGCCGCGCGCACCGATACGGTGGTGCTGGCCTGCACCCATTACCCGCTGGTGCTGGAGCGGCTGGAGAAGGTGGCGCCCTGGCCGGTGCGCTGGGTCGATCCCGCCCCGGCCATCGCCCGGCGGCTCTCCTCGCTGATCGCCCCGCCCGAGCGCAGTGCCGATCCGGCCCCGCTCGCGCTGTTCTCGACCGGCCAGCCGCTGGACGCGGCGCTGATCGCCCGCGTCGTCGGCCGGCCCGCGCGGGCCGGCGAGGTGATCGGGCTCGATCACGCGATGGTGTCGGCGTCGGCCTGACGGCGTGCCGGCCGGCGCCCCTGCGCCCCGCCGAAACGCCTTGCCAGCGACACGATCGCTGCGCAACCTTTCCCAAGCGTCACGAGGGATTGCGGGTGGATTCGGATACGACGAGGACGGCGGGCGGCCTCAGCCGCCGGGCGCTGATCGGAGCGAGCCTCGGCCTGCTGGCCGGCGGGCAGCTGCCGTTTGGCGGCGAAGCCCACGCGCAGTCGGCCGCGCAGTCCTTTCCGGCCTGGGTGCAGGGCTTCCGGGCGCGGGCGCAGGCGCGCGGCATCTCCGACCAGGTCTATGATTCCGTGACCCGCGGGCTGAAGCCCGATACGTCGGTCTATGCCAAGGACAGCGCCCAGCCGGAGTTCAACGAGGAGCTCTGGCAATATCTCAACCGCCGCATCTCCGAATGGCGGCTCAATACCGGCCAGGCGCAGGCGAAGAAATATGCCGGGCTGCTGAAGAAGCTCGAGGCCACCTATGGCGTCGAGCCGGACGTCCTGCTCGGCATCTGGGGCATGGAGAGCGCCTTCGGCGAGATCGTCGACGATCCCGACCACATGAAGCCGGTGTTCGCCTCGCTCGGCGCGCTGGCCTGGGGCGAGCCGCGCCGGCGCAAATACTGGGAGACCGAGTTCCTCAACGCGCTGGTGATCGTGCAGCGCGGCTGGTCGACGCCGGCCGAGATGCGCGGCTCCTGGGCCGGCGCCATGGGCCACACCCAGTGGATGCCCGAGGTGTGGCTGAACATCGGCACCGATTTCGACGGCGACGGCCGCATCAACCCCTATGAGGTGCCCGACGCGCTGGCCGGCACGGCGGTCTACATGCTCAAGCGCGGCAAGTACCAGCGCGGCATCCCCTGGGGCTTCGAGGTGACGATGCCCGGCGTGCCGGAAAAGATGGCCGACGCCAAGACCTGGCGCCCGGTCGAGGCGTGGCTGAAGGCGGGCGTGAAGCCGGCGGCGGGGCGCATCGCCTACCCCAAGGCCAATACAAGGCTGTGGGCGCCGGCCGGCACCGAAGGCCCGTGCTTCCTGCTGACGCAGAATTTCTACGCCGTGCGCTCCTACAACCCGTCGATGAAGTATGCGCTCGCCGTCTGCCATCTCGGCGACCGCGTGCTGGGCGGCGGGCCGTTCGTGACGCAATGGCCGGGCGGCGAGCGGGCGCTAACGCTGGCCGAGATCCAGGAGGTGCAGAAGCGCCTCACCGCCGCCGGCTTCAACACCGGCGGCACCGACGGGCGCGTCGGCAACATGACCATGAAGGCGGTCGCCGGCTTCCAGCAGCAGAAGATGGGCGTGACCCCCGACGGCTATGCGAGCCTCGCCGTGCTGGCGGCGCTCAGGGGAAGATGAGGGGGCATCGTTTTCTTTGATTCTCTCTCGCTCTCACCTATATTTCCAATCATGAGCGCGATCCCTTTCGACACCCTGAAACTGGCCCGCACGCTGCGGGACAAGGCTCGTTTTACCAACGAGCAGGCCGAAGGGGTCGCGGACGCGCTGGCGGATGCCTTTCAGGACCGGATAGCGACGAAGGATGACGTCGCCCTGCTGCGCAACGAGCTTGTGCTTCTGGAACAGCGCCTAACGATCAAGATCGGTGGTATGCTGGTCGTGGCGGTTGGGGTGCTGACGGCGTTGCTGAAGCTGGTCGCGTGAAAGCCAAATCTGATCTCGTTTGATGAGCAAAATCTGGTCGGCGCCTCCTATCTCCTTGCCGGAGGACTGGGTTTATGAAGCCCGTGCGCAACAGTTCCGACCAAGCGCATCGTGCTATCGAAGCGACCTTACCGATGTTGTCGAAATTCCTCTTGATTGCATCTTGGTCCCAGAAGATCGATTGGCGCTAAAGAACCATCTTGGGCTGGATCGTCAAAGGACGATCACCGTTCTCAGGCAGATTGCTGCTGGCGAACCGGTATGGCCCGTGAAGGTCTTGGAATGGCCTCTTGGAGCCCAGAGATATCTCCTGGCAGACGGCTACCATCGCTATTGCGCATCCAGAGCTTTGGGCTTTACTAGCATTCCCACCATCGAAGGCTGGGTACCCGAACTCGACCGCCCCCACCCCTTGACCTCCCGCCCGTTTCCCCCTAAGCACCCGCCCACGCACGGGGTCGGCAACGGCCCCGTGTAACGTTTCACGCACCCGTGGATGGTTCCGGCGCGTTCGGGAACATCCTGTCGGCCCCGCAAGGGGACAGAGGAGGGGGCGCGATCCGATCCGCAACCTGCGATGAGGACCAGCGCATGAGCAAGCGCGTTTCGGCCAAGCACAAGCTTGACCGCCGTATGGGCGAGAACATCTGGGGCCGCCCGAAGAGCCCCATCAACAAGCGCGAATACGGCCCCGGCCAGCACGGCCAGCGCCGCAAGGGCAAGCTTTCCGACTATGGCGTGCAGCTGCGCGCCAAGCAGAAGCTGAAGGGCTACTACGCCTCGATCGGCGAGAAGCAGTTCTACGCCGTCTACGAGGAGGCCTCGCGTCTCAAGGGCGACACCGGCGCCAACCTGATCGGTCTGCTCGAGCGCCGCCTCGACGCGGTGGTCTACCGCGCCAAGTTCGTGCCGACCGTGTTCGCCGCCCGCCAGTTCGTGAGCCACGGCCACGTCAAGGTGAACGGCAAGCGCGTCAACATCCCCTCCTACAAGGTGAAGGTGGGCGATGTGGTCGAGGTGAAGGAAGCCTCCCGCCAGCTCGTGCTGGTGCTGGAAGCCGTCGCTTCGGGCGAGCGCGACACGCCGGATTATCTCGAGGTCGACCACTCCAAGATGACCGCCAAGTTCAACCGGATCCCGGAGCTGAACGAGGTTCCCTATCCGGTGGTGATGGAACCGAACCTGGTCGTCGAGTACTATTCGCGCTGATCTTCCGGTCTTCCGGACGCACGAAAGCCGCCCCTTGGGGCGGCTTTTTTGTTGGCCCGCGCGCCGCCGCGCCGTGCCGGCGCTACACCTTCCCCGAAGCCGGCTTCAGCCGGTACTGGCGGCCGGGGCGGACGGCGACACGCCCGCGGATCTGGTCCGGGCCGCGGCCGGCGATGACCTGCCGCACATCGGCGAACACCTCCGGCCGCAGCCGGAAATAATGATGCCGGCCATGCCGGGGCAGGGTGTCGGCGACCTCGTTGCAGTCGATGCCGATGATGTTGGCGTCGAGCGTATCGAAGCTGCGCGGCCCCCAGGCGCCGAGCCGGTCCGGGTTGCGCTTGGTGGTGTCGGAGACGATCAGCGCGAGGTCGCGGCGCGCGTGATAGACGTGCACGGCGTCGGCGACCTGCGGCAGCAGGCCGAGCTTGTGGGGATGCTCCAGCGCGTCGGCATCCTCGTCCGCCGCCATCAGGAACACGTTGGCGAACAGCTTCGGCAGCCGGGCGCCGGCATAGAGGCTGCGCAGCGACAGCAAAGCGTGGCGCAGCGCCCAGTTGCCCATGCTGTGCGCGACCAGATGGATCTGCTCGGGGCAGGGCTCCCGTCCCGCCTCGCGGTCGGCCCGCCGCAGCGCAACGAGGAAATCGGCGAGGCGGCGCAGGCTGCGCGCGATCGCCTTGCCGGAGGCCTCGGCATCGTCGCGGTCGCTGAAATATTTCCACTTCACGTCGCTCTGGCCGCTCTCGCCGAAGCCGATCCCCTTGCCCTCGTCGGCGGGCCAGGAGAAGGCGAAGACGATCGAGCCGATCTTCGGCGGCAGCCAGTTGGCGTGGATCTGGGCGGCGGTGTGCAGGCAGGTATCGAACGAGGTGTTGAACCCGTGCAGATAGGCGATGACATGCCGGGTGCTCTCGCGCGCTTCGCGGGTGATGTCGCCGAACACGGCGAGCGAGGCGGGAAACTCGTCCTCGCCGGCCCGGCCCGGCGTGGCCGGCCGTCCTTTCTCCACCTCGACCGACGCGATCCGGTAGGCGGCGTCGGCATCGGCGGCGCCCGGGATCGGTTCGAGCTCGGCATAGCCCACCTCGTAGAAGGCCGGCCCGTCCAGGTTGTAGCGGTTGCCGAACGGCGGCACGGCGCCTTCGATGTAGCGGCGATTGCTGGCGAAATAGATGCGCATGGCTCTTCCTCCCCCGACGGCAGGAAGTAACGCATTACGGCATCGCAACTTCAAGTAGAAAATTATAAAACATAAACTGGAGGGCTATCCGGCCACCAGCATCAGCACCCCCGCGATCGCGGCCGGCGCCCAGGCGATCAATGCGCCGATGTCCGGGCGCTTGTAGTGCGAGGCGGCGATCAGCGCGGCGAGGCTGGCGATGATGAGCCCGCCCACGATGCCGCTCCACACCAGCACGGCCGACAACTCGCCATGCAGCCCTTCGTGATCGCCGAAGATGAAACCGGAGACGGCGATCATCAGCGTCACCCCGGCGCCGTTCGCCAGCAGGCCGAGGGCGATCAGAACGCGCATCATCGACGAAGATCCCCTGCGGTGCCGGGGCGCGGCGCTGTGACCGGGTGGAATCACCGGGGGGCAGGGCTTCGCGCGCGAACGTACGGCAGCATGCGCCCTTCGCCGGGGCGGTTCAACGCCGTCCCGCGCGCCGCCGCGCGTCAGATCAACAGGAGGAACAGTCCCGACACCAGCGCCACCACGCCCGCCGCCATGGTGCGCCCGCGGCTCGCCAGGATGGCGGCGACGATGATGACGACGACCGGGCCGCCGAAGAACACCAGCCCCATGGGCGTCGACAGCAGCTGCGCGAAGCCGGCGAGGTCGAATCCGGCCACGCCGACCCACAGCAGAAGGAGAAGGAAATTCAGCGTCAGCCCGACCGTCAGCAGCAGCCGGGCGAAAAGGCGGCGCCCGCCGGAAGCCGGCGCCGCGGTCGGCTCGCTCACGCGGTGGCGCGGCCGTGCATCGGCACGCCCTTCTCTTCCAGCAGGGTCTGCAGTTCGCCCGCCTGGAACATCTCGCGCACGATATCGCAGCCGCCGACGAACTCGCCCTTCACGAACACCTGCGGGATGGTCGGCCAGTTGGTGTAGTCCTTGATGCCCTGCCGGATCTCGTCGGAATCGAGCACGTTGATGCCGCTGTAGTCGACGCCGAGATGGCCGAGGATCTGGGCGACCTGGCCGGAGAAGCCGCACATCGGGAACTGCGGCGTGCCCTTCATGAAGACGACGACGTCGTTGCTCTTGACCTGGCTGTCGATGAAATCACGGATGCTCATGGTGACGCTCGCTCGTCTGGCGGCCGTTCAAGGCGGCCGTATGGGCAGAAGGGGTTCAGGCGATATCAGCAGAAATCGGGTGTCCGGGCCAGAGGCGCAAGAGGCGAGGCGTAGCGCTTCACTCTTTCTCCCTCATGCCCGGGCTTGGCCCGGGCACCCAGCTTCGGATCCCGCCGCGTGGACGTCGATCCCCGGGTCACGCCCGGGGATGAGGGACCATTGCTGTCGCAAGGCCCTCGCCCTCGCGCTCAGTAGGTCGCCGCGCGCCAGTCGATGCGCACGACGTCCATGCCGTTGTCGAGCAAAGCGCGGTGCACCTCCTCGGCATGCTCGCGGTCGCGCGTCTCGACGGTGACGTCGAGCCGGGCGCCCTTGGCGTGCACGTCGAGGAAATGGCGCTTGTGCTCCACTTCGAGGATGTTGGCGCCGAGGCTGCCGAGCAGGGTGGAGATGATGCCGAGCTCGCCCGGCCGGTCGAGCATGGAGAAGCGGAAGGAGACGATGCGCTCCTCGCGCTCCAGCTCGCGCAGCATGATCGAGGCGACGATGCGCGGGTCGATGTTGCCGCCCGAGACGACGAGGCCGACATTGCGGCCGCGAAAGCGCTCGGGATCGGCGAGCAGGGCGGCGAGACCGCCGGCGCCCGCGCCTTCCGCCAGCGTCTTCTGCTGGGTGAGGAAGAGGTTCACGGCGCGCTCGAAGGTCGGCTCGTCGCAGAGCACGACGTCGGAGACCAGCGAGGAGACGATCTCGCGGGTCAGCACGCCGACATGCTTCACCGCGATGCCCTCGGCCAGCGTCGCCCCCTCGCAGGGGCGGCTCTCCTGGTGCAGCGTGTTCCACATCGAGGGATAGAGCGTGGTCTCGACGCCGATGATCTCGATGTCCGGCTTGATGTCGCGCGCCGCCGTCGCGATGCCCGAGATCAGCCCGCCGCCGCCGACCGGCACCAGCAGCACGTCGAGATCGGGCGCATCCTCCAGCATCTCGCAGGCGATCGAGCCCTGTCCGGCGATGACATGGGCGTCGTCATAGGGGTGCACCCAGACCAGCCCCTCCGCCTTGGCGATGCGGTCGGCCTCGTCGCTGGCATCGGCCACCGACTCGCCGTGCAGCACCACGCGGGCGCCATGGGCTTCCGTCGCCGCGACCTTCACGATCGGCGTGTGCTTGGGCATGACGATGGTGGCGCGGATGCCGAGCCGGCGGGCGTGATAGGCCACCGCCTGCGCATGGTTGCCGGCCGACATGGCGACGACGCCGCGGGCGCGTTCCGCCGGCGACAGCGAGGCGAGCTTCACCAGCGCGCCGCGCTCCTTGAACGAGGCGGTGACCTGCAGGTTCTCGTATTTGACGAAGACGTTGGCCCCGGTAATCGCGGACAGGCGCGGCGCCGGCAAAGTGGGGGTGCGCAGCACGGCCCCATCGAGGAGCAGGCGGGCGGTGGCGACGTCGGCGGGCGATACGGGCAGCGTCATGGTTCAGAATTCCCGCGGCGAGGGCGCGCCTGCCCCACCGGGCAGGCCGCCCGGCCGCAGCACGAGGGCAAGGACGAGAAGCGTATAGATCACAACGTCCCGATAAGCGATATCGAAGCTCATCGACCACCCGGTTTCGACCGCCGCGACGATCACCGCGCCGATGAAGGCGCCCCGCACCGAGCCGATGCCGCCGATGATCGCCGCCACCAGCGCCTTGAGCCCGATGGCGAGCCCGTCGCCCGGCGTGATCGTGCCGTAGGCGACCACCACCATCGCCCCGGCGAGGCCCGCCGCCGCGCCCGCCAGCAGGAAGCTGCCGGCGAGCAGCCGCGGCACTGGCACGCCGAGCAGCGCCGCCATGCGCGGGTCGTCCGCATAGGCCCGCCAGGCGCGGCCGAAGGCGGTGAAGTCGATCACCGCGAGCAGGGCGGAGGCGGCGCTGAGCCCGAGCCCGGCCGCCAGCATCTGGGCCGGCGTCGTGGTCGCAGTGAAGCCGGCCCCGCCGGCGAGCGGGATCGGCGCGTTGAGCAGCGGCGGCATCCAGCTCTCGCGCCCCGGCGCGGTGAGGCGCAGGAACTCGCCGATGACGATGGCCAGCGCGAGGGTGGCGACCAGCACCGGCTGGCCCGAGCGCGCCCGCGCGTCGACCGGCAGCACCACCGCGCGCCCGATCGCCCAGCTCAGCACCGCCCCGCCGGCGATGGCCGAGAGGATGGCAAGCAGGACGCCCGAACCGCCGAGACGCCCGACCTCGGCGACCAGCCCGATCACCGCCAGCGCATAGGCGCCCCCCGCCACCGCGATCTCGCCGAAGGCGAGGTTGATCCGCCCGATCAGCCCGTAGAGCAGCGCGAAGCTGGTGGCGACGAGGCCGTAGACGCCCGCCAGCGTGAGCCCGTTCAGCGCCTGCTGCACGCCATAGGCGAGGCCCGGCGACACGGTGAAACGGGGTGGGGGCAGCGGCACCTGCCCCTCGATCTCGTCGAGATGGGCGAGCCACCAGCGCTTGAGGATGGCGAGGCGGATGCCGCTCAGCGGGCCGCGGTCGGTGTCGACCCCGGCCAGCGTCCAGCGCTCCGTGCCGCCCGTGCCGGCGAAGCGGCAGATCAGCCAGCGCGGGCGCGCGGCCTCGCCGAGCCGCACCACATAGTCGAGCCGCAGCGCCCGCGTCTCGCCCGGCACCGGCCGCAGCGCGACTTCCCGGATGCCGGCGCCCTCCGCCTCCAGCGCCGGCGCCACCGCCCGGCACACCCGCGCCTGGTCGCCGTCGATCACCGAGCCACAGGCCGCCAGCAGCAGCCCCGCGACGAGGACCAGCAGCAGCGGCAGCGCGTTCCGGGAGAGGAGAATCCGCATCACCGGCGGCAGCTTACGGTGGTTCGGGGCGGCAAGGTAAGGCGTGCCGCAGCGTCAGCGACGCGGCGCCGCGAGCGGTGCAGGCGCGGCCGGCGCCCGCGGAGACGTTTTGAGACGTCCCGACGACTGTCATTCCGGAACGCCCAAAGGCCGTATCCGGAATGGGATGGGTATTCTTGCGAGCGATCCCGGCTCCTCGCCTGCGGCTCCGGCCGGGACGACGATGCTCCGAGGGCGTGGCCAGACGGGCTCAGTCGTATTTGAACGAGCGCATGACCTGATCCTCGATCGGCTTGATCAGGTAGCTCAGCGCCGTGCGGCTGCCGGTCTGGATGAAGGCTTCCGCCGGCATGCCCGGCACCAGCCGCTTGTCGCCGAGCCGGGCGGCCTCGCCCGGCGTCAGCGTGATGCGCACGAGGTAATAGGCGAGGCCGGTATGGGGGTCGCGGGTGAGGTCCGGCGAGATGCGCGCCAGCGTGCCCGCCACGTCCGGCGTCGTCGCCATGTCGAAGGCGGGGAAGCGCAGCACCACCGGCTGGCCCGGCCGCAGCCGGTCGATCATCTGCGGCTCGACCCGCGCCTCGACGACGAGGCCGTCATGCTCGGGCACGACGAGCATGATCTGCTCGCCCGCCCCGATCACGCCGCCGACCGTGTGCGCGGTGTTCTGGTGGACGATGCCGTCCTGCGGCGCGCGCAGCTCGATGCGCTGCATCTGGTCGCGCGCGGCCACCCGCCGCTCGGCGAGATCGGCGATCTTCGCCTCCACCTCGCGCAGCTCGCTCGCCACCTCGCGGCGCTGCTCCTGGTCGATCTGGATGATCTGCAGCTCGGTCTCGGCGATGCGCCCGCGCGCCCGCGCGATCTCGGCGACGAGCTGGCCGGCCTCGCCCTCGAGCCGGGCGCCCTCGCGCTCCAGCGCGGCGAGGCGGGAGAGCGAGACCAGGTTGTTGGCGTAGAGCTGGCGGACGCCGGCGAGTTCCTGCTCGATCAGCCGGCTCTGCGTGCGCTTGGAATCGGCCTGCGCCTCCAGCCCGGCGATCTCCTCGCCGATCTGGGCGATGCGCTCGCGCAGCTGCGCGATCTGCCCCTCCCGCGCCGCGCGGCGCGAGCGAAACAGCGTCGTCTCGCCGGCGATCATGCGGGCGATGGCGGGGTCCGCCACGGGCGCGGTGAGGCCGGCCGGGGGGGCCATCGCCTCCGCCACGTCGCGCTCGGCCTCCAGCCGGGCCTGCCGCGCGGCGAGCTGGTTGAGCTGGTTCTCGACCATGGCGAGATTGGCGCGGGTCGCCGTCTCGTCGAGGCGCAGCAGCACGTCGCCCGCCTTCACCCGGTCGCCGTCGGCGACGAGGATCGCCCCGACGATGCCGCCAGTGGGGTGCTGGATGCGGCGGACATTGCTCTCCACCACCACCTGCCCGCCGGCGATCACCGCGCCGGCCAGCGGCG
Organism: Ancylobacter terrae; assembly: GCF_045108345.1. NCBI lineage: Bacteria > Pseudomonadati > Pseudomonadota > Alphaproteobacteria > Hyphomicrobiales > Xanthobacteraceae > Ancylobacter > Ancylobacter terrae. Next base: position 1,663,308 of record NZ_JBJGXH010000001.1, on the reverse strand, counting down.
CCGTCGTCGCCCAGACGCCGACCGTGCCAGCGAGGACGGCGAGGACGGCGAGCCCCGCCCCGGCGCTGCGCCGGATGTCGCGGAAGGGTTCGAGCGGCTTCGGCTCAGCCATGGCGCAGCCCCTCGCTCGGACGCGGCTCGCCCGCCCGCTCCGCGACCACCTGCGGCCGGCCGCCCGCCGGCAGCGGCGCGGCGCTGGTGATGTCGCGCCCGGCCAGCGTCTGGCGCAGCACCTCGTCCTTCGGGCCGAAGCCCTGCACCTGGCCGCGCGCCAGCACCAGCACGAGATCGGTGGCGAGCAGCGCCGAGGGCCGGTGCGCCACGACCACGGCGACACCCCCGCGCTCCCGCACCCCGGCGATGGCGGCGGTCAGCGCGTTGTCGCCCTCCGCGTCGAGGCTGGCATTGGGCTCGTCGAGCACGACGAGGAACGGATCGCCATAGAGCGCGCGGGCCAGCGCGACGCGCTGACGCTGGCCGCCGGAGAGCACCGAGCCGCCCTCGCCGATGCGGGTGGCGAAGCCCTGCGGCAGATGCAGGATCATGTCATAGGCGCCGGCCGCCTTGGCCGCCGCGATCACCGCCGCCTCCGGCGCGTCGGGCGCGAAGCGGGATATGTTCTCGGCGACCGTGCCGTCGAACAGTTCGACGTCCTGCGGCAGGTAGCCGATCATCGTGCCGCGCACGGCTTCCGGCCACTGGTCGAGGGTCGCCCCGTCGAGCCGTAGCTCGCCGCCGAGATGCGGCCACACCCCGACCAGCGCGCGCGCCAGCGTCGACTTGCCGGAGGCCGAGGGGCCGATGATGCCGAGCCCGTGGCCGGCTTCCAGCGTGAAGCCGACATTATGGACGATCGCCGCCCGGGTGCCGGGCGCCCCGACCGAGACGCGGGACAGGGTGAGCGCGCGATGTGGACGCTCGGGCGCCACCGCCGGCGGCACCGGCTCCTCCGCCAGAGCGGCACGCAGCCGCCCCCAGCCGAGCCGGGCGGCGAGGAACGGGCGCCAATAGGTGATGGCGAGCTCGACCGGCGCCAGCGCGCGGCTCGACATGATCGAGGCGGCGATCATCACGCCGGGCGAGGCTTCGCCCTCGATCACCAGCCACGCGCCGATGCCGAGCATGGCCGATTGCAGCATGAGGCGCAGCACGCGCGAGAGCGAGCCGAGCGCGCCGGCAATCCCCGCCGCCTGCTGCTGGGCGGAAAGATGCGCGTGCTCCGCCGCCGCGAACCGGGCCAGCAGATGATCGCCCATGCCGAGCGCGGCGACCACCTCGGCATTGCGCCGCCCGGCCTCCAGCAACTCCATGCGCCGCGCCCCGGCCTTGCCCGCCGCCAGCACCGGCCCGCGGGTGCGCCATTCGGTGAGGAGGGTGATGGCGGTGATGACCAGCGCGCCGGCCACCAGCGTCCAGCCCAGCAGCGGGTGCAGCAGGAAGCAGGCCGCGAGGTAGAGCGGCATCCACGGCAGGTCGAACAGCGTCGTCGGGCCGAGCCCGGAGAGGAAGCTGCGCACCGCGTCGAGATCGCGCGCCAGCTGCGGGCCGACCCCCTCGTGCCCGCGCAGCGGCCCCTTCAGGATCGCCCGCGCCACCGCCGGCGACAGCGCCTGGTTCATCGCGACCGCGACGCTGGCGAGGATGCGCTGGCGCAGATGGTCGAACAGCCCCTGCACGCCATAGAGCGCGATGACGATCAGCGACAGCGCCACCAGCGTCGGCACGCTGTGCGAGGGCAGCACGCGGTCATAGACCTGCAGCATGTAGACCGAGCCGGTCAGCATCAGCAGGTTCACCACCGCCGAAAAGGCGCCGACGACGAGGAAGGCGTGGCGGCAGGAAGCGAGCGCGCGCGCGGGCAGGTCGCCGGGCGAACCGGCGCCGGCGGGGCGTTGGCGGGTGCTCATCAGGGCCACGGATCGGCTGCCGCACGGACGGTTTCGACGCGCGACCCTAACAGCGGCAGGATAACGGGACGTAACCGTGGCGCGTGCAAGTGTAGTGAGGGGGGAGGGGCCGAGGCGCGTCGGGAATGGTGCGGCTCGACCCCACGGGAGTTCGCGGGCGGCCGGCTCTATCGAAGCCCGCCGGCAGGCGGCGCAGGCGCTAACAGCCCGTCCTGTCTCCCGGACAAGCTGCACGACGTGCGGCGCCGATCCGGAACCCGGCAGAGAATCGGCGAAGCCTCGAAATCCCTGATCGAAGCGCTTTCGGCGGTCTATCCCCCGGGTCCCGGCGCTGTGCCTTGGCTGGTCCGGGACGCGGCGGCACGTTATGGGACTCTCCAAAAAGTCTCTAACTCTCGACCCACTTCATTACCTTCTTCAAGCGCTCGAACTCGTCGTCGGGGAACCGCTCGTAGATGGCGTCGACGCAGCGCGGGTCGAGCGCTTCCTCGGTCGACCCCTTCCACGCCAGAAGCCGGGGGCGGGATCGGAGGATGGCCCGATCGATCACCTCCATCGCGTCCAGCCAGGAGCCCCGCACCGGCGTCGCGGTGCCGAGATTTGCCTCCGTCCCGTCGGCGAAGGTGACGGTGTAGATCAAGTCGTCGACGTCGGCTCCCCGACTGCGAAAGCTGTGCTGGCACCCGATCGTCACCGAGACCGCGCTCGACCACTCATGCGTGACGGCGGCGTTCCACGGGAAGAAGGGTTCATTGATGTAGACGGTCGGCGAGAAGGCCTCATAGCTGTGCCATTCTCGCACGGCCACATAGGCGCTGAGCATACCCAGCAGGAGTCCGGGGACGCCCATCATCGCGAGGCTTCCCTGCACCGCCCTGCGCACGTAGCGCTCCGGGTCCGTCACACGGCGCAGCCGCCGGATGCCCCAGTCCACAACCCATTCGGAAAGGAGCACCTTCTTCCGCTCCACGATGGTGGACACGACATAATTGATCCGAAGATTTGGGGTTCGCGCAAACAGGAAGGCGACGGCAGCGCCGACCACAAACAGGGTTGCGAATAATGCAATGATCATCCAGCCGCCGTCGTTTTACATATAGAGAATTGCGCCCCGCGCCTTGGCGAGATCGCGCGCATGATGATCGAAAAATCGTTCGAAAAATAAAGGTATGAATGCCAACGAAAAGAAAACCGAGCCAAAGACGAGGTTATGAGCGGTCGAATACCACTCATAAAGCTGCGCCTTCATCACGTAGCTGATCACGTCGGGCGGCACGCCGGCCTGGCGCAGCTCGGTCTCGATCTCGGTCCTGCGCTGCGGCGTCACCCCAGCCTCCCGGGTCCACCCGCCCGCCTGCACGCACCGATAGCCGCCCCAGGGTTGCATGTGCAATGGCTGACGCAACGATACTCGCGACCGTAAGGGGAGGCCGGCGTGGTTGACAGCGTTCCGTCACCGCGCCTCCATGCTCCGGGGCGCGACTATGTCGGCTTCAGGCTGCTCGATGAGTGGGATTCGCTCACCTGAACGGCGACCGCGAAGGCCCTCGTCCTCGCCGGCTGCGTTCCCGGCCGGAACGACAGCCTGTAGGGTGCGTTTCCCATAAGACCGAGAGAACCCACGGCGGAGGTCCGGCAAGCATGGCGAAGCTCGTCTTCGGAATGAACGTGTCGCTGGACGGCTATGTCGACCATGAGAAATTCGCGCCCGGTCCCGTGCTGTTCCGGCACTGGATCGAGCAAGTGGGCGGTCTCGCCGGCAGCATCTACGGCCGCCGAATCTACGGGCTCATGCGCTATTGGGACGAGGATCAGCCCGGATGGAGCGCGGACGAGCACGCCTTCGCCGCGGCGTGGCGGCGTCAGCCGAAATGGGTCGTGTCGCGGACGCTGACGGAGGTCGGCCCGAACGCCACGCTCGTCGCGGGTGACATCGGGACGGCGATACGGGAGCTGAAGGCGCGTCTCGCCGGGGAGATCGACGTTTCGGGGCCCGTGCTGGCGCAGAGCCTCGCCGATCTCGATCTCATCGACGAGTACCGGCTCTACCTTCACCCGGTGGTGCTGGGTAGCGGTACGCCGTTCTTCGCCGGTCCCCGGCCGCGGCTCAGGCTTACGGGCAGCGACCGGATCGACGAGGACGTGATCCGGCTGACCTATGTGCCCGTGTGAGGAGGGCGGGTATCGGCCGAGCCTCACTCCCCCCGGGCCAGCCGTTCCGCCACGCGCGGGGCGAAATAGGTGAGGATGCCGTCGGCGCCGGCGCGCTTGAAGGCCATCAGGCTCTCCATCATCGCCTTCTCGCCGTCGAGCCAGCCATTGCGGGCGGCGGCCTCGATCATCGCGTATTCGCCGGAGACCTGGTAGGCGAAGGTCGGCAGGCCGAACGTGTCCTTCAGCCGGGCGAGCACGTCGAGATAGGGCATGCCGGGCTTCACCATCAGCATGTCCGCGCCTTCCTCGATGTCGAGCATCGCCTCGCGCAGCGCCTCGTCGGTGTTGGCGGGGTCCATCTGGTAGGTGCGCTTGTCGCCTTTCAGGCAGCCATTCGAGCCCACCGCGTCGCGGAACGGGCCGTAAAAGGCGGAGGCGTATTTCGCGCTGTAGGCGAGGATCTGCGCGTCCTGATGCCCGAAGCGGTCGAGCGCGCCGCGGATGGCGCCCACCCGCCCGTCCATCATGTCGGAGGGGGCGATCACGTCGGCGCCCGAATCGGCCTGAACCAGCGACTGCTCGATAAGCACGGCGACGGTCTCGTCGTTGAGGATGCGCCCGTCCTCCGACAGCAGGCCGTCATGGCCGTGGCTGGTATAGGGATCGAGCGCGACATCGGTGATCAGCCCGATCTCGGGCACGGCGGCCTTGATGGCGCGCAGCGTGCGGCAGACGAGGTTGTCGCGGTTGAGCGCCTCGCGCCCGTCCGGCGTGCGCTCGTCCGGGTTGGTGTAGGGGAACAGGGCGAGGGCGGGGATGCGCAGCTTGGCCGCCCGCTCCGCCTCGCGCACCGCCTCGTCGACGGTGAGCCGCTCGACGCCGGGCATGGACGAGACCGGCGCGCGCGCGCCCTCGCCATCCATCACGAAGATCGGCCAGATAAGGTCGGCGACGGTGAGCGTGTTCTCGCGCACCAGGCTGCGCGCCCATTCCGACTTGCGATTCCGCCGGGGCCGGTGGGCGAGGTCCAGCCGCAGCGCGTCGGCGCGGCTGGCGGGCTCGGCGGGAACGGCGCGCGGACGGGCGAAGGGAATGGGCATGGATGCACTCACGACGGCCTCTTTCGAATGTTTATAACGTCATATGACGGCGGGCGCGAGCACCGTCAGTCGGAGGATTGCCTATTCGACCGGCATCGCGCCGGGGCGTGTTGACGCGGATCGCGCCGCGGGCGGAGGCTGGGAGCCTTCCCCGGCGGGCCGGAAGCGGCTATTGCCCTGCTGGCTGGGCGAGGTTCGGAGGAATCGTGAGCGTCGAGACCGACATCATCGTCGAGCGGCAGGGCGTCGCCGGGCTGATCACGCTGGACCGGCCGCGCGCGCTCAACGCGCTGACCCACCACATGATCGGCGAACTGCACGCCGCCCTCGCCGAATGGGCCGAGGATCCCGGCATCCAGCACGGGGTGCTGCGCGCCGCGGGCGGGCGGGCCTTCTGCGCCGGTGGCGACATCAAGGCGATGGCGCTGCTGGGCGAGGCCGGCCGGGCCGAGGAAGCCCGCCGCTTCTGGCGCGACGAATACACGCTCGACCATTACATCTCGATCTATCCCAAGCCCTTCGTGTCGCTGGTCGACGGCATCTGCTTCGGCGGCGGCTTCGGCGTCTCCGGGCACGGGCGCTTCCGCGTCGCGGGAGAGAACCTCGCCTTCGCCATGCCCGAGGTCGCCATCGGCATGTTCCCGGACGTGGGCGGCACCCACAAGCTGCCGCGTCTCAGGGGCTGGAGCGGCACCTGGCTGGCGCTGACCGGGGCGCGGATCGGGCTGTCGGACGCGATGGCGTTCGGCCTCTACACCCATCACATCCCGGCGGAACGCTGGCCCGACCTCGTCGACGCGCTCGCCGAGGGGCACGCCATGGAGGCGCTGCTCGACCGCTTCGCCGCCGCGCCCCCGGAGCCGGCGCTCGGCGCGCTCTACCCGCTGATCGACCGCGTCTTCGCCGGCGGCAGCGTCGAGGCCATCCTCGCCGCGCTCGACCATGCCGCGCGGGGGGAGGGGGTGGACGCCGAGTTCGCGCTGCTGCAGGCGGCCACCATCCGCAAGGTCTCGCCGACCAGCGTCGCCATCGCCTTCGAGCAGATGCGGCGTGGCATCTCGCTGACGCTCGCCGAATGTCTGGTGCGCGAGTTCCGCGTGGTGACGCGAATACTCGAGGGGCACGATCTCTACGAGGGCGTGCGCGCCATGCTGATCGAGAAGCACCAGAATCCGCGCTGGCAGCCGGCGCGGCTGGAGGATGTCGACATGGGCGCGGTCGCGGCGATGTTCGATACGCCGCTGCCCGACGAACTGGTGCTCGACGAGAGGAGCCCTGAGGCGTGAAGCAGCCCGACATGCTCGATGCCGCCCTCGGGCCGGCGACCGTGACGCTCGGCCTCTGGGAAGGACGGGTGCTGCTCTATCTGCGCGTGCTCGCCGGCTTCCTGCTGCTGAAGACGGTCTATAGCTGGCTGCTGATCTGCGGCGTGTTCGACGGTTCCACCAGCCGCTTCGAGATGCTCTCCACCGGCGCGCAGGCGGCGGTGATCTGGGCGGCGATCATGAACCCGGTGGCGGCGGTGGGGCTGTGGCTCGGCGCGGCCTGGGGCGTCGTGCTCTGGCTCGCCACCACGCTGGTGCAGGTGATCATCAACGCCTGGACGCCGGAGGGCATCGGCAGCCAGTTCATCGTCGCCGGCTTCGAGGTGCTGCTGGTGATCGCCTATGCCGTGCTGGCCTTCAAGGCCGCCGGCGAGGGCGAGGAGACCTGATCGTCCGGCCGTGAGACGTGCCATCCCGGAACGGCCACAGGGCGCATCCGGGATCGTCGGGAGACCCGTCGGCGGACGATCCCGGCGCTCCGCGTCGCCGCGGCCGGGATGACGGCGCGCCGGCGGGCGGATTCCGCGTTCGCCGCGGCCTTTTCCGAATTTCGATGTTCCTCAAATGGTTAGCCGTCGGTCAACGGATCGGGGCGGCGGCGCGGCGCGCCGGTGTCGAATCCGTGCCGCGAGTCCTTGACTCCGCTGGATTCAGACGATTCGATTCAGGCCTTGTAAACAATGCCGGGTGACTAAAGATTCATCCTGCGGTTTAAGCGGTTTTTAGAAGGCTTCACGTAAAACCGTATGCATCAACGAGAGACATTCTCTCAAAACAAAATAAAATTTGAGGCGTCGGACATGAAGAGCACAGCGCAGGCGGTTGATACCGCTCAGGGGGACGAACGTCGGCAGGAAATCAAGCCGCTTTACATGGAGGCGCTCACGCTCGTCGAGCGTCTCCATCGCCGGCTGCTCGATGTCATCAAGGACGAGTTCGACCGTCGCGGCCGTTCGGACGTGAACAGCGTGCAGGCGCTGCTTCTGTTCAACATCGGCGACGCCGAACTGACCGCCGGTGAACTCCGCACCCGCGGCTATTACCTCGGCTCCAACGTCTCGTATAATCTCAAGAAGCTGGTCGAGATGGGCTATCTCCACCACCAGCGCTCGCGCATCGACCGCCGCTCGGTCCGCATCAAGCTGACCGACAAGGGCGAGGAAGTTCGCGACATCGTCGAGAAGCTCTACCAGAAGCACATCGCCACCATCGAGCAGATCGGCGGCATCGGCGCGCAGGACTTCCAGGTCATCAACAAGGCGCTGGTCCGCCTCGAGCGCTTCTGGACCGACCAGATCCTGTATCGCCTCTGAAGAAGGCGGACGGAACCCGACAGGGGGGCGTCATGGCCGGGCTTGTCCCGGCCATTCGCGTTCGGGCCGGGTGGCCGCCTCTGAGAGCCCTTTTGAAAATTTCTTGCGGCACCGTCATCCCGGCCGGAGCCGCAGGCGAAGAGCCGGGACCGCTCACCAGTGTACCCACGCGATCCCGGATACAGCCTCCGGCCATTCCAGGATGCCGCTTTTAGCGAACTTTGTAAACGGGTTCTGAGCCGTTCGAGGATACGGTGTCGATCATCAACGTCATGGCAGAGTACGGGCGCACGCTAATAGCAATGGCCGCCGGTCGATATTCGTTTCTCGCTGTAGACGCACTCTATCATCGTTCCCCTTCTCCTATTGGAAATACAGTATCTTCCATTGCCAATTTTGGTGATCTGGTCTTTGATGCGGTTGAAGACAACGTTGACTTCATTGTCGCACCATCGTGATCCTTCGTCCGGCCCGCGCTCCTTGCTTTTGGCGATCGGCTCGCCCTCGCCGGCAAAGCCGAACACCAGCACATCCTTGAAGAAGCTGCCGATCTTGGCCTTGTCCTCGCGCAGCCATTTCTTCGAGAACGCGACCTCCTCATCCTCCTTGAAGCTGTAGCTGCACCAGGCGCGCGTTTCCTCGAATTTCAGCTTGGGATAGTGCCGTTCCGCCGCCGCTATGAAGGCGTTCGTCTGCGTCTTGCAGACGGTGACGCCGATGCGGTCGGAGACGTGGAAGATGAAGGAATGGATCCCGTAGCGCTCGAAATGCGTGCTGAAGATGCCGCGGCAGGAGCACCAGACGTTTTCCTCGTCTGCCGAACGGGCGGGCACGACCGCGAGCAGGGACAGACCGGCCAGCACCAGAACCCGAAGACCGCGCATCATCGTCACTCCCCGACCATAGGGGAGAGGTAGTGCGCTTCGCGGCGGGATGAATGGCCCATTTGGGCTATGACGCCACGACGCGGCCCAGCAACCGGGCTGGCGGGGCTCGCGACGCGCCGGGGCAGGGCGCCCGGCGCTTGCCGGTTCGCCCCGATCGATCCGCGCCTCACGCCATCCTGAGCACGATGCGCCCGTCGATGCCGCCCTGCTCCATCTTCGCGAAGATGGCGTTGATGTTGTCGAGGCTGTCCCAGGAGAAATGCGCGGCGACCTTGCCCTCGCCGGCGAACTCCAGCGCCTCTTCCAGATCCTGCCGCGTGCCGACGATCGAGCCGCGCACGGTGATGCGCTTCAGCACCGTGTCGAAGATCGGCAGCGCCATCATCCCCGGCGGCAGCCCGACCAGCGCCATGGTGCCGTGCGAACGCAGCGCGCCGAAGGCCTGCTCGAACGCCTTCGGCGAGACGGCGGTGACCAGCACGCCGTGCACGCCGCCGATCGCCTTCTGGATTTCGGCGGCGGGATCGACCTCCTTGGCGTTCACCGCGAGGTCGGCGCCGAGCTTCGTCGCCAGCTCCAGCTTGTCGGCGTGGACGTCGATGGCGGCGACATGCATGCCCATCGCCTTGGCGTATTGCACCGCCATGTGGCCGAGCCCGCCGATGCCGGAGATGGCGACCCACTCGCCCGGCTTCACCTCGGTCTCCTTCAGCCCCTTGTAGACGGTGACGCCCGCGCACAGCACCGGCGCCGCCGGACCCCAGTCCAGATTGTCCGGCAGGCGGCCGACATAGTTGGGATCGGCGAGGGCGTATTCGGCGAAGCTGCCGTTCACCGAATAGCCGGTGTTCTGCTGCTGGCCGCACAGCGTCTCCCAGCCGGTGCGGCAATGCGGGCAGTAGCCGCAGGCGGTGTGCAGCCACGGCACGCCGATGCGGTCGCCTTCCCTGACCCGCTTCACGTTCCGCCCGATGGCGGCGACCGTGCCGACCCCCTCATGGCCGGGGATGAAGGGCGGGTTGGGCTTGACCGGCCAGTCGCCGTTCACGGCGTGCAGGTCGGTGTGGCAGACGCCGGTGGCGGCGATGCGCACGAGGATCTGGTCCGGGCCCGGCTCGGGAACGGGCAGCTCCTCGATGGTGAGCGGGGCGCCGAACTGCCGGCAGAGGGCGGCCTTCATCATGTTCGACATGGCAGGTCTCCGGTGATGGGGGCGATGATGCTGATGCCCATCATAAGGCGCATCCCGTCCCGCGATCGTGCGCAGGAGTCCGTATGCGGGAGGGATTCGGGGCGGAATCGCCCCCGAAAGCCGCTACCGCCCGACGAAACCCTCCAGCGTGTTGGCGACGTTCACCCCGATGGCCTCCACCGCATAGCCCCCTTCCATCACGAACAGCGTCGGCTTGCGCAACTGCGCGATGCGCGCGCCGATGGCGAGGTAGTCGGGGCTGTCGAGGCGGAACTGCGAGATCGGGTCGTCCTTGTAGGTGTCGACGCCGAGCGAGACGACGAGCGCATCCGGCCCATAGGTCTCGACCTTCCGGCACGCCGCCTCCAGCGCGTCGAACCAGACGCCGAAATCGGTGCCCCAGCGCAGCGGGAAATTGGCGTTGAAGCCCTCGCCGGCGCCCGTGCCGGTCTCGTCGGCATGGCCGAGGAAATAGGGATATTCCTGCTTCGGGTCGCCGTGGATGTTGCACACCAGCACGTCGGCGCGGTCGTAGAAGATCGACTGGGTGCCGTTGCCGTGGTGGTAGTCGACATCGAGGATGGCGACGCGCCCGGCGCCCGCGTCGCGGAAGGCCTGCGCGGCGACCGAGGCGTTGTTGATGTAGCAATAGCCGCCCATGTTGGCGGCATGGGCGTGATGCCCCGGCGGGCGGCACAGCGCGAAGGCGGCGGAATCGCCGGCCTGCACGAGGTCGACGCCGGTCAGCGCCACGTCGGCCGAGGACTGGATCGCGTCCCAGCTGCCCTCGACTAGGCAGCAGCCGGCATCGAAGGAGAAATGGCCGAGCTTGCCGTCCACCGTCTCCGGCTCGATGGCGCGCATGCCCGGCGCTTTCCAGAAGCTCGGCAGGATCGGCCCGCTGCGCCCGTCCTCGATCCACATCTGCCGCACCGTGCCGAGGAAATCGACATAGGCGCGATCATGCACCCTCGTGAGCGGATCGAGCCCGTGCGCGGTGGGCTCGACCGTCGCGCCGAAGCCGCGCCCCTCGACCGCGGCGCGGATCATCTCGGCCCGCTCCGGCTTCTCGAAGGCCGGCACGATGGCGCCGTTATAGAGCTCGACCTGGCCGGAATGGCCGAGATGGCGCGGCGAATAGACGGTTTTCATGCAGCGGGATCCGGGTTGCGGGCTGTTTTTGGCGGGCATGCGAGCTTAGGTGCTCGACCGGCGGGACGGAAGCACGGAACGGCGCCTTCGTCATGGCCGGTGTGGTCCCGGCCATGACGGCGCGGATGGACCACGCCCCGCGCATCCCGCGGGCGGAGCTGTCGCGTTCGTGCAAGGCGGCCTTGCGCATCGCATGCTTTGAACGGGCCGAGCGCTGTGGTAAGCGACCGGCCTGATTTCGCGCGTCCGGCGGCCAGTCGCACAGCCCTGCTGCCAGCCCTGCACCCGCCGCACTCGGAGGCCGCCCATGTCGTCCCACGCCCACGCTTCCCCCGCCAGCGCCAACAGCCGGTTCTTCTCGGCCTCGCTCGCCGAGAGCGATCCCGAGCTCGCCGGCGCGATCGACGCCGAACTCGGCCGCCAGCGCGACGAGATCGAGCTGATCGCCTCCGAGAACATCGTCTCCCGCGCCGTGCTGGAAGCGCAGGGCTCGGTGCTGACCAACAAATATGCCGAGGGTTATCCGGGCCGGCGCTATTACGGCGGCTGCCAGTTCGTCGACGTCGCCGAGAGCCTCGCCATCGAGCGCGCCAAGAAGCTGTTCGGCGCGGGCTTTGCCAATGTGCAGGCGCATTCGGGCGCGCAGGCCAATACCGCCGTGTTCTTCGCCCTCATGCAGCCGGGCGATACGTTCCTCGGCCTCAACCTCGCCGCCGGCGGTCACCTGACTCACGGCGCGCCGGTGAGCCTGTCGGGCAAGTGGTTCAAGCCGGTCGCCTACAGCGTGCGGCAGGACGACCAGCGCATCGACTATGACGAGGTCGCCGCGCTCGCCGACCAGCACAAGCCGAAGGTGATCGTCGCCGGCGGCTCGGCCTATCCCCGCCATATCGACTTCGCGAAGATGCGCGCCATCGCCGATTCGGTCGGCGCCAAGCTGATGGTCGACATGGCCCATTTCGCCGGCCTCGTCGCCGGCGGCGTGCACCCGAACCCGGTGCCGCACGCCCATGTCGTCACCTCGACCACCCACAAGACCCTGCGCGGCCCGCGCGGCGGCCTGATCCTCACCAATGACGAGGACCTCGCGAAGAAGATCAATTCGGCGATTTTCCCGGGCATCCAGGGCGGCCCGCTGATGCACGTCATCGCCGCCAAGGCGGTGGCGTTCGGCGAGGCCCTGCAGCCGGAGTTCAAGCTCTACGCCAAGACCGTGGTCGAGAACGCGAAGGCGCTGGCGGAAAACCTCAAGGGTCACGGCTTCGCCATTGTCTCCGGCGGCACCGACACCCATCTGATGCTGGTCGACCTGCGGCCGAAGAAGCTGACCGGCAAGGTCTCCGAGATCGCGCTGGGCCGTGCCCACATCACCACCAACAAGAACGGCATCCCGTTCGACCCCGAGAAGCCGATGGTCACCTCCGGCATCCGCCTCGGCACCCCGGCCGGCACCACGCGCGGCTTCGGCGTCGCGGAATTCCAGCAGGTCGGCGACATGATCGCCGAGGTGCTGGGCGTGCTGTCGCAGAAGGGCGTCGAGGAAGACAGCCTGGTCGAGGAGGCCGTGCGCGGCAAGGTCAAGACCCTGCTGGCGCGGTTCCCCATCTACAGCTGAGGTAAGCCTATGCGTTGTCCCTATTGCGGGAGCCTCGACACCCAGGTCAAGGATTCCCGTCCCACCGAGGACAGCGCCGCCATACGCCGCCGCCGCATCTGCCCCGATTGCGGCGGCCGCTTCACCACCTTCGAGCGCGTGCAGCTGCGCGAGCTCACCGTCGTCAAGCGCTCGGGCCGTCGCGTGCCGTTCGACCGCGACAAGCTCGCCCGTTCCATCGAGGTGGCGCTGAGGAAGCGCCCGGTCGAGCCCGAGCGGATCGAGCGCCTCGTCTCCGGCCTCGTGCGTCGGCTGGAGAGCACCGGCGAGAGCGAGATCGCCTCCGAAACCATCGGCGAACTGGTGATGGAAGGGCTGAAGCAGCTCGACGACATCGCCTATGTCCGCTTCGCCTCGGTCTATCGCAATTTCCGCGAGGCCAAGGACTTCTCCGCCGTTCTCGGCGAACTCGAGACCCGGCAGGACGAGGTGGAGCCGCACGGGGCGGAGCGGGACGAATGACCGCGCCGCTGCGGGGCGCTGCTTTCGCGGCCGCGCCGTCATCCCCGCCCGATCCCGCCCGAGCGCCCGCCGATGCCGGCTGGATGGCCGCGGCGCTGGCCCTCGGGCGCCGCCATCTCGGCCAGACCTGGCCCAACCCCTCCGTCGGTGCGCTCGTGGTGCGCGAGGAAGCGGCGGGGCCGCTGCTGGTCGCGCGCGGGGCGACCGCGCCGGGCGGGCGGCCCCATGCCGAGCCGCAGGCGCTGGCCGCCGCCGGCGCGGCGGCGCGGGGCGCCACGCTCTACGTCACGCTGGAGCCGTGCTCGCATCAGGGCCGCACGCCGCCCTGCGTCGAGGCGATCCGCGATTCCGGCATTGCCCGCGTCGTCGCGGCGATCGAGGATCCCGATCCGCGCGTTGCCGGGCGCGGCTTCGCCTATCTGCGCGGGCTCGGCGTCGAGGTGAGCGTCGGCGCGGGTGCCGCCGAGGCGCGCCTCGCCCATGCCGGCCATATCCGCCGGGTGCGGGACGGCCGGCCGCACGTCATGCTCAAGCTCGCGGTCTCCGCCGACGGCAAGGTCGGCCTCGCCGGGCGCCGGCCCGCGGCCATCACCGGCGAGGCGGCGCGCGGGCGCGTCCACCTGATGCGCGCGACCCATGACGCGGTACTGACCGGCATCGGCACCGTGCTCGCCGACGATCCCCTGCTGACCTGCCGCCTGCCGGGCATGGCCGAGCGCTCGCCGCTGCGCATCGTGCTCGACGGCGAGCTGCGCCTGCCGCTCGCCTCGCGGCTGGTGCGCTCGGTGGCGGAGGCGCCCGTCTGGGTCATCGCGTCAGAGGACGCGCCGGTGGCCCCGGAACTCGCGCTGAAGGCGGCGGGCGTCGAGGTGATGCGGGTCCGCCGCGGGAGCGATGGCAGGCCCGATCCCGCCGAGGCGCTGGAACTGCTCGCGCTGCGCGGCATCACCCGGCTGATGGTGGAGGCCGGCCCGCGCATCGCCGCCGGCTTCGTGCGCGCCGGGCTCATCGACGAGGTGGCGCTGTTCGAGAGCCCGCTGCCGCTGGGCGCGGACGCGCTCGATGCGGTGGACGGGCTGCCGGTGGCGGCGCTCACCGCGGGCCTGACGCTGGCGGAAACCGAAACCCACGGGCGCGACCGCCTGTCGATCCTGAGGCGCTGAACCATGTTCACCGGCATCGTCACCGACATCGGCGAGATCACCGAGCTCACGCCGCGCAACGACGTGCGCCGGCTCACCATCGCGACGAGATACGACACGGCCGGCATCGATCTCGGCGCCTCCATCGCCTGCGCCGGGGTATGCCTCACCGTGGTCGAGACGGGGCAGGGGGCGTTCGCGGTCGAGGCGGCGCCGGAGACGCTGGCGGTGACCACCGCCGCCGCCTGGCAGGTCGGCACCCGCCTCAACCTCGAACGGGCCTTGAGGATCGGCGACGAACTCGGCGGGCACATCGTGCAGGGCCATGTCGACGGCATCGCCCGCGTCGTCGCCCGCGAGGATATCGGCGAGACCACGCGCTTCACCTTCGAGGCGCCGGCGGAACTCGCCATGTTCATCGCGCCGAAGGGCTCGGTGACGCTGAACGGTACCTCGCTGACCGTCAACGAGGTCGATGGCGCGCAGTTCACCTGCCTGCTCATTCCCCACACGCTGGCCGAAACCACCTGGGGCGCGGTTGCGGTGGGCGACGGCGTCAACATCGAGGTCGACATGATGGCGCGCTACGCCGCGCGCCTTGCGCAGTTCCGCTGAGACCTGTACGCCTGCGACCCAATCGAGATCGAAGAGGTTCATGATGGCGAGCCCCCGCCCGCCGCGCGCCGCCGATCCGCTCGCCTTCGTGTCCGTCGAGGGCGCGCGCGTGCTGATCGTCGAGGCGCGCTTCTATGACGACATCGCCGACGAATTGCTGGCCGGCGCGCAGGCGGCGATCACCGAGGCCGGCGCGATGTTCGACGTCATCACCCTGCCCGGTGCGCTGGAGATTCCGCCGGCCACCGCCATCGCGCTCGATGCCGCCGAGGCGGCCGGGCAGCCCTATGACGCCGTCGTCGTGCTCGGCTGCGTGGTGCGTGGCGAGACCTATCATTTCGAGATCGTGGCCGGGGAATCCTCGCGCGCGCTGATGGATCTCGCGGTCGCCCGCAAGCTGGCGCTCGGCAACGGCATCCTCACCGTCGAGACCGACGAGCAGGCCTGGGTGCGCGCCCGCGTGTCGGAAGGCGACAAGGGCGGCGGCGCCGCGCAGGCCGCGCTCACCCTGCTGCGCCTCAAGCGCACCGTGGGGTGCTGAGCCATGACCGCGACACCCCCCGCCGCGAGCCCGTCCAAGGTGAACCACAAGCCGCTGCGCAAGAGCGCCGCGCGCCTCAATGCCGTGCAGGCGCTCTACCAGATGGACGTCGCCGCCACCCCGATCGACGACATCCTCGCCCAGTTCGAAAGCCACTGGATCGGCCGCGAGATCGAGGGCGAGGAGATCGCCGCGGCGGATGTGAACCTGTTCCGCGACATCGTTTCCGGCGTGCTGCGGGAGCAGCGCGCGATCGATCCCGTGCTGGACGCCGCGCTGGTGCGCGGCTGGCCGCTGAAGCGGATCGAGATGGTGCTGCGCGCCGTGCTGCGCGCGGGCACCTATGAACTCACCGCGCGGCCGGACGTGCCGGCGCGGGTGGTGGTGAACGAATACACCAACGTCGCCGCCGCCTTCCTCGACCGGGACGAGACCGGCATGGTCAATGCCGTGCTGGACGGGCTGGCGCGCGAGGCGCGGGCCGGCGAATTCACCGGCTGAGCCATGGCGGGCGCGGGCGGGACGCATGACGCGACGGCCGCCGGCGGGATGTCCGGCGAGGACGCGCTGATCGCCCGGCTGTTCCGGCCGATCGCCGACCATCCCGGTGCGCTCGGCCTCACCGACGACGCCGCCGTCATCGCCCCGCCGCCCGGCCATGACCTCGTCCTGACCAAGGACGCGCTGGTCGCGGGCGTGCATTTCTTCCCCGACGATCCGCCCGGCTCGATCGCCCGCAAGGCGGTGCGGGTGAACCTCTCCGACCTCGCCGCCAAGGGCGCCGAGCCGCTCGGCCTGCTGCTCGCCATCGCCATACCGCCGGACATGGACGCGGCGGCGTTGGAAGCCTTCGCCGCCGGCCTCGGCGCCGATGCGCGGGCCTATGGCGCGCCGCTGTTCGGCGGCGACACGGTGAAGACGCCGGGTCCCCTGATGGTCTCGATCACCGCGCTCGGCGTGGTGCCGTGCGGGCGCATGGTCACCCGCTCGGGCGCACGGGAGGGGCAGGCGATCGTCGTCACCGGCACCATCGGCGATGCCGCGCTCGGCCTCGCGCTGCGGCTCGATCCGGCGCGGGCGGGCTTCGCGGCACTGTCCGACGAGGCGCGGGCCTTTCTGGCGGACCGCTACCTGCACCCGCGCCCGCGCCTCGCCGTGGCGCCGGCGGTGCGCGCGCACGCCCGTGCGGCGATGGATGTCTCCGACGGGCTGGTGGGCGATCTCGCCAAGCTGCTCGCGGCTTCCGGCGTCGGCGGCACCATCGAGGCGGCGCGCGTGCCGCTCTCGCCCGCCGCCCGCGCCGCCATCGCCGCCGAACCGGCGCTGCGCGAGACGGCGCTGACCGGCGGCGACGACTACGAGATCCTCGCGGTGATGCCGGACGAGGATGTCGCGGCCTTCACCGCCACCGCGACCGCCGCCGGGCTCGGCGTCGCGGTGATCGGGCGCACGGCGGCGGGGCAGGGGCTGGCGGTGCTGGACGGCGAGGGCCATCCGCTCGCCTTCGCCCACGGCAGCTTCAGCCATTTCTGAGTGCCTGTCGGAAAACTCCTTCACGAGCGTCATCCCGGAACGGCCGGAGGCCGTATCCGGGATCGCGTGGGTATCCTGGCCGCGATCCCGGCTCTTCGCCTGCGGCTCCGGCCGGGATGACCATGCTGCGTGTGACTTTCCGAACAGGCTCCGAGGCGGCGCGCCGGTTCGGCGGAGTTGCAAAAAGTCCGATTGCGCCTGTGGAATTCCCGGCCTAGCTTCCCCGCTCGATCCGGCGGCCGGACCAGGCGGGGGGCAGCCGTCGGCACCAGAACAAGGGACGTCACCACATGAAGATCACCACATTCGTCGCCGCGGCGGCCGCGCTGCTGATCGGCGCCGGCGCCGCCCAGGCCGAGATCAAGAAGGTCCGCATCGGCACCGAAGGTGCCTACATGCCCTTCAACGGCGTCGACAGCTCGGGCCAGCTCGTCGGCTTCGACGTCGAGATCGGCAAGGCGCTGTGCGAGAAGATGAAGGTCGAATGCACCTTCGTCGCGCAGGACTGGGACGGCATCATCCCCGCGCTGCTCGCGAACAAGTTCGACGCCATCCTCGCCTCGATGGCGATCACCGACGAGCGCAAGCAGAAGGTGTCCTTCACCATCCCCTACTACCAGACGCCGGGCAACTTCATCGCCCCGAAGGATACCAAGATCACCGACGTCTCGCCGGCCGCGCTGAAGGGCAAGACCATCGGCGCGCAGTCCTCGACCACCGGCTCGGTCTATCTCGAGGACAAGTACAAGGACAGCGACATCAAGCTCTACGCCACGCAGGACGAGGCCAATGCCGACCTCCAGTCGGGCCGGCTCGACGCGGTGCTGGCCGACAAGTTCGTGCTGTATGAATGGCTGGAGAAGACCGACGCCGGCAAGTGCTGCAAGTTCGTCGGTCCCGACCTGATGGACGTCAACCCGCAGGGCACCGGCATCGCCGTGCGCAAGGAAGACAACGAACTGCGCGAGATGCTGAACAAGGCGATCAAGGAGATCGTCGCCGACGGCACCTACAAGACCATCAACGCCAAGTACTTCCCCTTCAGCATCTACTGAGCTGTCGGGGCGGCCCCGCCCGAGGCCGCGTCATCCCGGCCGGCGGCGACGCCGGCGAGCCGGGACCGCGGATCGGGCGAACGTTCCGCGCGATCCCGGAAGCGGCCGCGCGGGTGAGCGCCCATGCGGCGTCATCCCGGCCGGCGGCACAGCCGAAGCGCCGGGATCGTTCGCCGCGTGAAACGCCCCGACCATCCCGGATGCGGCCTTCAGCCGTTCCGGGATGGCGAGGACAAGCTCTCCCCCGTCGCTCCCCCGAAAATGCCCGGCCGCCTGCCGGGCCCGCACGCCGCCGCGGGTCCGGTGCCGCGGCCGCCGGAATCACCTCCCATGAAATACGACACACTCGTCATCGGCGCCGGCATCGTCGGCACCAGCGTTGCCCTGCATCTCGCCAAGCGCGGGCAGAAGGTGGTGCTGATCGACCGGCGCGGCCCGGGCGAGGAGACCTCGCACGGCAATGCCGGGCTGGTCGAGCGTGGTTCGCTCTATCCCGTCACCTTCCCGCGCCAGTTCCGCGATTTCCTCGACGTGGCGCTGAAGCGCAATCCGGGCGCGAACTACCACTGGTCGGCGCTGCCCGGGCTGGCGCCATGGCTCTTCGCTTACTGGCGTGCCTCCGCGCCGGAGCGGGTGATGGCCTATTCGCGCGCCATCGCGACGCTGCTCGAGCATTCGCTAAGCGATCACCACGCGCTCGCCGCCGAGGCGGGGGCCGAGTCCTATTTCCGCGAGGGCGGCTGGTTGAAGCTCTACCGCACCGAGGCGGGGATGGTGCGCGAGCGCGACGAGTTCCCGCTGGCCCGCGAATACGGGCTGACGGCGCGCGAGCTCTCGGTCGACGAGGCGATCGGCTTGGAGCCGTTCCTGCGCCCGGTGTTCCGCGGCGCGGCGCTGTGGTCCGATCCCCATTCCGTGTCGAGCCCCGGCGGCGTCACCAAGGCCTATGCGAGCCTGTTCGAGACGCTCGGCGGGCGCATCGTCGAGGCGGACGTGCGCGCGCTCGCGCCGCTTCCCGCCGGCTGGCGGGCGGTGACGGCGACCGAGCGCCTCGACGCCGACGCGGCCGTGGTCGCGGCGGGCCCCTGGGCGCTCGACCTGATCGGCCCGCTCGGCCTCAACCTGCCGCTGGCGGTGAAGCGCGGCTACCACATGCATTATGGCGCGCAGGGCAATGCCGGCCTGACCCGCCCTGTGCTCGACGAGGAGGGCGGCTACGTCATCACGCCGATGGAGCGCGGCATCCGCCTCACCACCGGCGTCGAGTTCGCCCGGCGCGATGCGGCGAAATCGCCGGTCCAGCTCGCCCGCACCGAGGCGCTGGCGCGCGACCTGTTCCCGCTCGGCGAGCGGCGCGATCCCGAGCCGTGGATGGGCTGCCGCCCGGCCTTCCCGGACATGCTGCCGGCGATCGGCCCGGCGCCGGGGCGCAAGGGGCTGTGGCTCGCCATCGGCCACCAGCATCTCGGCTTCACGCTCGGCCCGGTGACCGGGAGGCTCGTCGCGCAGATGATGACGGGCGAGACGCCGCTGGCCGACCCGGCCCCCTTCGCGCCGACACGATTCGGCTGACGACACGGCAGACGGACGGCGAGGGCGACGGGCGTACCGTTTCCCATGGGCGAGCGCGCCGGAATTTTCCACGGACCGACCTGGCCGGCGGCAATTCGCTGGTATTCCAGCGTTTAAGGCCGCCGGAGGCGAAGGTTGCATTGCGGTGCCCGCGGCTTTTTGGCACGCTCCCGGCCGTCGGGCCCGTCGTGGCGGGCGGGCACCGATGCCGCCACGCCGCGGCTCCATCACACAACAACGATCCCGCCACGAGGAAACAGCCGAAGGTGGGACTAAACTCATGCTTTCTCTACTTCTGATTGTCGCCTGCGGGGCGCTGTCCATCGTCTATGGCGTATGGGCGGCGCGCGAGGTGAATGCCGCCGATCCCGGTTCCGCCCGCATGCAGGAGATCGCGGCGGCGGTTCGCGACGGTGCGCAGGCCTATCTCGCCCGCCAATACACAACGATCGCCATCGTCGGTGCCGTCATCTTCGTGCTGGTGGGCTTCCTGCTCGGCTGGCTCGTCGCCATCGGCTTCCTCATCGGCGCGGGATTGTCGGGCGCCGCCGGCTTCATCGGCATGAACGTGTCGGTCCGCGCCAATGTGCGCACCGCGCAGGCGGCGACAAAGTCGCTGGCCGGCGGGCTCGACATCGCCTTCAAGGCGGGCGCCATCACCGGCATGCTGGTGGCCGGCCTCGCCCTGCTGGGCGTTGCGGTCTACTTCATCGTGCTGACCCGCATCATGGGCTTCGCGCCGGGCGACCGCACCGTGGTCGACGCCCTCGTCGCGCTCGGCTTCGGCGCATCGCTGATCTCGATCTTCGCGCGTCTCGGCGGCGGCATCTTCACCAAGGGCGCGGATGTCGGCGGCGACCTCGTCGGCAAGGTCGAGGCCGGTATTCCCGAGGACGATCCGCGCAATCCCGCCACCATCGCCGACAATGTCGGCGACAATGTCGGCGACTGCGCCGGCATGGCCGCCGACCTGTTCGAGACCTATGCGGTGACGCTGGTCGCGACCATGGTGCTGGCGGTGATCTTCTTCGGCAGCCAGCCGGATATCCTGCCCTCCATGCTCGCCTATCCGATGGCGATCGGCGCGGCCTGCATCATTACCTCGATCGCCGGCACCTTCTTCGTGAAGCTCCCGGCCAGCCAGTCGATCATGGGCGCGCTCTACCGCGGCTTCTTCGCCAGCGCCGGGCTCTCGGTGATCGCGCTCGCCTTCGTGACACTGACGGTGATCGGCTTCGGCCCGATCGGCACCACCGGCATCACCGGCGGCGCGCTGTTCCTGTGCGGCATCGTCGGCCTCGCGGTGACCGGCCTGATCGTCTGGATCACCGAATACTACACCGGCACCGACTTCCGGCCGGTGCAGTCCATCGCCAAGTCATCCGTGACCGGCCATGGCACCAACATCATCCAGGGCCTCGCGGTCTCGCTGGAATCGACCGCGCTGCCGACGCTGGTGATCATCGCCGGCATCCTCGCCACCTACGGCCTCGCCGGCTTGTTCGGCACCGCCATCGCCGCGACGACGATGCTGGCGCTGGCCGGCATGGTGGTGGCGCTCGACGCCTTCGGCCCGGTCACCGACAATGCCGGTGGCATCGCCGAGATGGCCGGCCTGCCGAAGGACGTGCGCAAGTCCACCGACGCCCTCGACGCGGTCGGCAACACCACCAAGGCGATCACCAAGGGCTATGCCATCGCCTCGGCCGGCCTCGGCGCGCTGGTGCTGTTCGCCGCCTATAACCAGGACCTGAAATACTTCATCGCCAATGCCGACACGCGGCCCTATTTCCAGGGCGTGGCGCCGGACTTCTCGCTGGAGAATCCCTACGTCGTCGTCGGCCTGCTGTTCGGCGGCCTGCTGCCCTTCCTCTTCGCCGCCATGGGCATGACGGCGGTGGGGCGCGCCGCGGGCGCGATCGTCGAGGAGGTGCGCCGGCAGTTCCGCGACAAGCCGGGCATCATGACCGGCAAGGACAAGCCGGACTACAAGCGCGCGGTCGACATCCTCACCCAGGCGGCGATCAAGGAGATGATCATCCCCTCGCTGCTGCCGGTGCTCTCCCCGATCGTGTGCTACTTCGCCATCTACTTCATCGCCGGCGGCGGCGCGGCGGGCAAGTCGGCAGCCTTCTCGGCGGTGGGCGCGATGCTGCTCGGCGTGATCGTGACGGGGCTCTTCGTCGCCATCTCGATGACCTCGGGCGGCGGCGCGTGGGACAACGCGAAGAAATACATCGAGGACGGCCATTACGGCGGCAAGGGTTCCGACGCGCACAAGGCGGCGGTGACCGGCGACACCGTCGGTGACCCCTACAAGGACACCGCCGGCCCGGCCGTGAACCCGATGATCAAGATCACCAACATCGTGGCGCTGCTGCTGCTCGCCATACTGGCGCACTAGCGCCGCCGTCACCCGGCGCGGGGTTCGCTCCGCGCCGGTATCGCCCGGGTGAGGGGAGTCGAGCGGTCAGCCGCCGCCGAGCCCGCCATAGGACGACGTGCTGAACAACTGGCCGAGCAGCGTGAGTTCCTCGCCGCTGGTCGGCGTGGTGCGGCTCACGAAGTCGAACACCTTGCCGTCCTGCAGGCCGTAGTCGGCAATGCGCACGACGCGCTTGTCCTTCTTGTCGAAATAGACCGCGAGCACCCGCTGGTCGATGATCTGCGGCTTCATGAACATGATCTTCTTGGTCTTCTGCGAGATGTAGTAGAACACCTCGCCGTCCACCGTCGCCACGGTCGAGGGCGTTCCGAGCACCAGCAGCACCTGCTCCTGGCTGGAGCCCACCGGCACCTGTTCCAGCGCCTCGGAATTCATCACATAGCCGCGCTGCTGTTCCGAGACGAAGCTCGAGGGCTGGCGGGCGAGCCCCATGCTGCCGGTCGCCATCGGCATGTTGCTGCACGCCCCGGCCAGCAGCCCGAGGCCGAGGCACGCGAACATTCCCGCCGTCCGCGCGCCCGGACGCCGTATGTCCCGCTGTTCCCTTGACCGGCCTGCTGCCATCGATCCGTGCTCCATTCCACTTCGGCGCGCGCTTCCCATAGCGGCAAACGCGCCCGTCGCCAAACCTCGCAGGCGCGCCGGCCGCTCCCCTTGCCAAGCCGCCGCGTCCCGCGCTACCCCGCCGTTCGGCGCGCGGCAGTCCTGCCGCCGCTCCGCCGGCGCCCTCTCGGGGCGCGCCGCCAGCCTGCGGGAGGCCGCCATGATTCTGCGTCTGCTCCGGCGTCGCAACGCCCGCGCGACCATCGAGCGCCTCTATGGCGCGATCGTGGCGCGATCGCGCGATCCGGCGTTCTATACCCGCTATGCCGTGCCGGACACGGTGCAGGGGCGGTTCGAGATGATCGTCCTGCACGCCTTCCTGCTGTTCCACCGCCTCAAATCGGAACCGGAGGAGCGGCGCGAACTGGGGCAGGGGGTGTTCGACGCCTTCTGCCGCGACATGGACGCCAATCTGCGCGAGATGGGTGTCGGCGACCTCACCGTGCCGAAGAAGATGAAGCGCGTGGGGGAGGCCTTCTACGGCCGCGCGGGCGCCTATGACGCGGCGCTGGCCGATCCTGAGGGTGCGGAACTGGCGCAGGCGCTCGCCCGCAATGTCTATGCCGGTACCGCCGAACCCGATGCACCTGCCGCGCTCGCTGCCTATATGAAGCGGGCGGTCGACGCGCTCGCGCAGGAACCGTTCGAGACCTTCGCGCGCGGCGAACTGCCGCTGCCCTCTCCCGAGGACGCCTGACCATGAGCGATTCGCCCGTCTATTCGCATCCGCTTCTCGTGGCGCGCGTGCCCGAGGAGGGCGCCTCCTTCCACCTCGCCCCGGATGCGGGCGAGCGGGAGCGTCTCGCCCGGGCGATGGGGATCGTGGCGCTGCCCGCGCTTGCCGCCGACATCTCGGTGACGCCGGACGGGCGCGGCGGCGTCGATGTCGGCGGTCGCGTGCGCGGCACCGTCCGCCAGAACTGCGTGGTGACGCTCGAGCCGTTCGACGCGCCGCTCGACGAGGCGATCGACATGCACTTCGTGCCGGAGGGGCGGATTCCCGAGATCCGCCCCGGCGCCGAGATCGAGGTCGGCGACGAGGACATTCCGGACATGATCGAGAACGGCGCCATCGATCTCGGCGCGATCCTCACCGAGTTCCTCGCGCTCGGCATCGATCCCTATCCGCGCAAGCCTGGTGTCGTGTTCGAGCCGCCGGCCGAGGGAAGCCCGGAGGAAATATCCCCGTTCGGGGCGCTGGCGAAGCTGCGCAAGCCGGGCCCGACCGGCGGCGAATGAGGCGGAACCGGAGCGCCGGAATGCGTGTGCCTATTGTCAGGCCCTCCGCGAGGCGCTAGGCCACGGCGCGCCCTTCGCCCTCCCACGTGTCCGGAATCGAAACCCGCCCCATGTCCTCGCCTGTCCGCATCGCGCTCGACGTCATGGGCGGTGACCACGGCCCGGAGGTCGTGATTCCCGGTGCCGAGATCGCGCTGACGCGGCATCCCGATATCCGCTTCCTGCTGTTCGGCGACCAGGCCCGCATCGCCGGCCTGCTGGCCGGCCGGGCAAAGCTCGCCGCCGCCTGCGAGATCGTCCACACCGACGTCGTCGTCCAGATGGACGACAAGCCGAGCCAGGCGCTGCGGCGCGGCCGGCGCGTCTCCTCCATGTGGCGCGCGATAGACGCGGTACGCCTGCACCAGGCCGATTGCGCCGTGTCAGCCGGCAATACCGGCGCGCTGATGGCGATGGCCAAGGTCAACCTGAAGACCATGGCGGGCATCGGCCGCCCGGCCATCGCCTGCCTGTGGCCGACCCTGCGCGGGGAAAGCGTTGTGCTCGACGTCGGCGCCTCGATCGGGGCGAGCGCGCAGCACCTCGTCGACATGTCGGTGATGGGCGCGGCGATGGCGCGCATCGTGCTCGGGCTCGAACGCCCGACGGTCGGATTGCTCAACATCGGCGTCGAGGAGATGAAGGGCGTCGAGGCGATTCGCGAGGCGGGAGCCGTGCTCCGCGCGGCGGACCATCCCGGTCTCGACTATCGCGGCTTCGTCGAGGGCGACGACATCGGCAAGGGCACGGTCGACGTGGTGGTGACGGAGGGCTACTCCGGCAACATCGCCCTGAAGGCCGCCGAAGGCACCGCCAAGCAGGTCGCCGAATTCCTCGGCGCCGCGATCCGCCGCCGCTTCCTGTCGCGCATCGGCTATCTGCTGGCGCGACCCGCCTTCCGCGCGCTGAAGGAAAAGCTCGATCCGCGCAAATCGAACGGCGGCGTCTTCCTCGGCCTCAATGGCGTCGTGATCAAGAGCCATGGAGGCACCGACGCGGAGGGCTTCGCCTCCGCCGTCGATCTCGGCTACGACATGGTGCGCCACCAATTGCTTTCCCGCATCGAGGTGGGGCTCGTCGACCGGCCGGTGGTCGATGCCGTTGCCTCGCCGATCCCGGCGGACGACTTGCAGGTTCAATCGTGACTCATATTCGTTCGCTCGTTCGCGGCGTCGGTGCCTACCTCCCCGAGCGCGTCCTCACCAATGCCGACCTCGCCCTGATGGTCGACACTTCCGACGAGTGGATCGTCCAGCGCACCGGCATCCGGGCCCGCCACATCGCCGCCGACGGGCAGGTGACCTCCGACCTCGCGCTCGCCGCCGCGCGGGCGGCACTGGCCAATGCCGGGCTGGAGCCGGGCGACATCGACCTCATCGTGCTGGCGACCTCGACGCCCGACAACACCTTCCCCGCCACCGCGGTCACCGTGCAGGCCGGGCTCGGCATCACCCACGGCGCCGCGTTCGACCTCCAGGCGGTGTGCTCGGGCTTCGTCTTCGCGCTCGCCACCGCCGACAATTTCCTGAAGTCCGGCAGCTTCAAGCGGGCGCTGGTGATCGGCGCCGAGACCTTCTCGCGCATCCTCGACTGGTCGGATCGCGGCACCTGCGTGCTGTTCGGCGACGGCGCCGGGGCGATCGTGCTGGAGGGCGTGCCCGAGGCGGACGCCGGCGGGCGCGGCGTGCTCACCACGCATCTGCGCTCGGACGGACGCCATAAACACAAGCTCTATGTCGACGGTGGCGTCTCCTCGACCCGCTCGACAGGGTACCTGCGCATGGAAGGTCGCGAGGTGTTCCGCCACGCGGTCGGCATGATCACCGATGTCATCGAGGACGCCTTCGCCGCCACCGGCATCGACGCGCAGACCATCGACTGGTTCGTGCCGCACCAGGCCAACCGGCGGATCATCGATTCGAGCGCGGTAAAGCTGGGCATCGCGCCGGAGAAGGTGGTGATCACGGTGGATCGCCACGGCAACACCTCCGCCGCCTCGATCCCGCTCGCGCTCGAAGCCGCCTGGGCCGATGGCCGGATCCGGCCGGGGCAGATCGTGCTGCTCGAAGCCATGGGCGGCGGATTCACCTGGGGTTCGGCCCTTGTGCGCTGGTGAAGCGTTGACCTGCGGGCACTGCGACGCCTAGGGTTGTCAATGGCATGCCGCCCCATGAGCGGCAGCCGTCAGGGGAGGAGTACGATGGCTGGTCGGACCGTCACACGCGCGGATCTCTGCGAGGCCGTGTATCAGCGCGTCGGATTGTCCCGCACCGAATCCGCCGCGCTCGTCGAGAGCGTGCTGTCGGAGATCGCCGACTGCATCGCGCGCGGGGAGACGGTGAAGCTGTCCTCCTTCGGTTCCTTCGTGGTGCGCAGCAAGGGCGAGCGTGTCGGCCGCAATCCCAAGACCGGCCAGGAAGTGCCGATCTCGCCGCGGCGCGTCATGGTGTTCAAGCCGTCCAACATCCTGAAGCAGCAGATCAACGGCGAGGAGACCGACGGCTGACGGCCGTCGCCCGGCAAGGGAGCGAGCGCGCGTGGAGAAGGGGCCCGATGCCTTCCGCACGATCAGCGAGGTCGCCGAGGAACTCGACCTGCCGCAGCACGTGCTGCGATTCTGGGAAACCCGCTTCCCGCAGATCCGCCCGCTGAAGCGCGGCGGCGGGCGCCGCTATTACCGCCCCGACGATGTCGAGCTGCTGCGCGGCATCCGCTATCTGCTGTACGGGGAAGGCTACACGATCCGCGGCGTCCAGCGCATTCTGAAGGAGCAGGGACCGCGCCACGTTCAGAATGCGTGGCTGGAGGCGCAGGGACTGAGCCTGCCGCCCGACGACGGCGCGGACGATTTCGACGAGGCGCCGCGCCGCGAGACCTTCCCCCCGGTTGATGCCGGCCATCCCGGCGCCGCGGGCGCCATGCGGGCGGAACCGCGTTCTGAGCCGCGCCTCGATCCGCCGGCGCCACCGCGCGGTGAGCGGACGCCCGATCCCGGCCCCCGGCAGGGCGGCATCGGCGGATTGCTGAACCTGCTTCCCGCGCGCCGCGGCCCGGCGGGCGAACGCAACCTGACGGAGCGCAGCCTGCCCCAGACCGCGCTCGAGCCGCCGCGCGCCCGGCCGGCCGACACGCTGCCCGCCCGCATGCCGGCGGAAGAGCGCCGGCCCGTCCTGTTCGACGCTCCGCCGGCGAGCGAGCCGATGCCGGCCTTCCCCTTCCGCCCGGCGCCCCCGGCGCGCGAACCGTTCGAGCGCTCGCCCGAGCGTCCGGCGCGGGGCGCCGAATTTCCATTCGGGGCCGAGACGCGGCGCGAGGAGACCCGGCGCGAGGACGCCCGCCGTGACGAGGCCCGCCGCGAGTCCGATTTTACCCCCGAGGTGCCGGCGCGGCCCTTCGCCCTGCGCCCGGCCGAGCCGGTGCGGGCCGCCGAGGCCGATCCCTCGCGCGCGGGCCACCTGACGCGCGACGATATCCGTCGGCTGCAGGCGACGCTCTACGAGCTTCAGGAATGCCGGCGGCTGCTGGATGCCGCGTCCGATTCCGACGACTGACCACGCATCGGCGCGCCTGCGCCGGCGCTCCGCGCCGGTATCGGGTCAGTCGACGACGGCGAGTTCGACCTTGGCGACGCCGCGCGAGCGGAAGCCCAGCATGTCGGCGGCGGCGGTCGAGACGTCGATCACACGCTTCCTGATGAAGGGGCCGCGGTCGTTGATGCGCAGCACCACCGAGCGGCCATTGGCGACATTGGTGACCTTGACCTTGGTGCCGAAGGGCAGGGTGCGGTGGGCGGCGGTCATCGCCCCGGCGCTGTGGCGCTCCCCGTTGGCCGTGCGCCCGCTATAGCCGTAATAGGACGCGAGACCCGTGGTGGCGCCAAGCTTGGCATCGCCTGCCTGAGCCATGCTGCCGGCGCCGAGAAGGGCGCAGCCGGCGATGAGCGATGAGCGGGCGAGATGCCGAAAACCAGAAACCTGCAACGCGTAGTTCCTTCTCCCGTGAGCGGTGACGGTTCGATGACGAGCAAATGTGGCCAGGATGTGCCGCCGATTCGCGTATATCCGCGCAGTGTGTCGTGCAGGACACGGTTGATCGGAGCGCTGGATCTGAACGTGTCAGATGAGACGAACGTCAAAGAAGAAAAGCGTCACGTTGTTTGATTCAACTGATTCGGTTGCACTATCGGTGGAGCCGCTCGACAGGCGATCAACGTGGACGGCAGGTTGAGTGTAGAATTGGTCCGCTGCCGAAATCGGACACGAATCTGATGTCGGCATCAGCGGTCCGCGGGCGGCGGGAGCACCCGAAACCTGTCAAGGCCGGCCCGGTTGCGTCGATCTGACGCCCGGTCGAAATGGACAAAGTGGCGGCGGTCGCCGAAAGCGCTGGAGCATTTCCCGATCCGATGGAATCATCCGATCGAGAGGAATTGCTCCCGCTATTGGAATCCGGAGCACTTCCTGATCGTTCGGATGTTCCATCCGAACGGGAAGGGCTCTAGGAACAGGCCGCCGGCGCGAGGCCGCCGGTGGAGCGAGCCGACCAGAACGGAGACAGCCAATGACCATCCAGGAAAATCTCGCCAGCGTCCCGCGCGAAGTCGCGAGCATCCTCGAGGCGATCGGCGTGGCTCCGGCCGCCTGGCAGGGCGGCTCGCGCGCGGTGCGCTCGCCGATCACCGGCGAGATCGTCGCCCATGTCGCCGAGGCCGGCGTCGACGATGTCGGCGCCGCCGTGGCGCGCTCGGTCGAGGCGTTCCGCGCCTGGCGCACCGTGCCGGCACCGCGCCGGGGTGAGCTGGTGCGCCGGCTCGGCGAGGAGCTGCGCGCGCACAAGGGCTCGCTCGGCCGCCTCGTCACGCTGGAGGCCGGCAAGATCATCACCGAAGGCCTCGGCGAGGTGCAGGAGATGATCGACATCTGCGACTTCGCGGTCGGCCTGTCGCGCCAGCTCTACGGCCTCACCATCGCCTCCGAGCGGCCGGGCCACCGCATGATGGAGAGCTGGCACCCGGTCGGCCCGGTCGGCGTCGTCACCGCCTTCAATTTCCCCGTGGCGGTGTGGTCGTGGAACGCGGCGCTGGCGCTGGTGTGCGGCGACAGCGTGCTGTGGAAGCCCTCCGAGAAGACCCCGCTGACCGCGCTCGCCGTGCAGGCGCTGTTCGAGCGCGCCGCGGCCGGCATGGAGGACGTGCCGGGGAACCTCTCGCAAGTGCTGATCGGCGGCGCCGAGATCGGTGCCGCGCTGGTCGACGACCACCGCGTGCCGGTGCTCTCGGCGACCGGCTCGACCCGCATGGGCCGCATCGTCGGCGAGCGCGTGGCGCGGCGCTTCGGGCGCTCCATCCTCGAGCTCGGCGGCAACAACGCCGCGATCGTGCGCCCCTCCGCCGATCTCGACCTCGCCTTGCGCGGCATCGCTTTCGCGGCCATGGGCACGGCCGGCCAGCGCTGCACCTCGCTGCGGCGCCTCATCGTCGACGGCGCGGTCTATGACGCGCTGGTGCCGCGGCTGGAGAAGGCCTACGGCTCGGTCGCCATCGGCGATCCCCGCGCGGCCGGCACGCTGATCGGCCCGCTGATCGACGCCGATGCCTACCGTGCCATGCAGCGCGCCCTCGACGCGGCGCGGGCGGCGGGTGCGCGGGTGCATGGCGGCGAGCGGGTCCATGCCGAGCGCTGGCCGGAGGCCTATTATGTGCGCCCGGCGCTGGTCGAGATCGCCGAGCAGACCGAGGTGGTGAAGCAGGAAACCTTCGCCCCGATCCTCTACGTGCTCCGCAGCGGCAGCCTCGACGAGGCGATAACGCTCCACAACGACGTGCCGCAGGGCCTCTCCTCGTCGATCTTCACCAACGACCTGCGCGAGGCGGAGGCGTTCGTCTCGGTGGAGGGGTCGGATTGCGGCATCGCCAACGTCAATATCGGCCCCTCGGGCGCCGAGATCGGCGGTGCCTTCGGCGGCGAGAAGGAGACCGGCGGCGGCCGCGAATCCGGTTCGGACGCGTGGAAGGCCTATATGCGGCGCGCGACCAACACCATCAATTACAGCCGCGCGCTGCCGCTGGCGCAGGGCGTCTCGTTCGACGTCGGCTGAAGGGGCGGCTGCCTAAGGGGGCTCGGCTCCACCATCTTTCGAGGCCGGCCGATGGCCGGCACGTGCAGGATGGCGTTGCTTCGATCAACCACGTCATCCTGAGGAGCGCGCGCAGCGAGCCTCGAAGGAGGCTGAAGCAGGACGACGCGCCTTCGCGTCAGCCCTCCGCTCCCCAGCGCGTCACGACCCGCGCCAGCGCCGGGCGGGGCCGTTCCGGCGCTGTGCGCGTCGGCCGGCCGACATGGATGAAGCCGGCGACGCGCTCCCCATCGCCGACGCCGAGCAGGGCGGCGGCTTCCCGGTCGCGCCCGGGCCATTTCAGCAGCCATTGCGTCGCGAAGCCGAGCGCGCTCGCCGCCACCGTCAACGCCATGCCCGCCGCGCCGGCGGAGAGCTGCTGGTTCCACACCGGCACCTTGGAGGCCGGATCCGGTCGGCTCACCAGCACGATGGTCAGCGGCGCGCGCGCCAGATACAGCGTCCACATGTCGCCCTTGCCCGCCGCCATCTCCGGCTGCTGGCGGGCATAGAGCGCGTCGAGCTTCGCGCCGAGCGCGCGCCGCGCCTCACCCTCGATCAGGATGAAGCGCCAGGGCACGAGCTGGCCGTGGTCGGGCACGCGCGTCGCCAGCGTCAGCATCCGCTCCAGCTCGCCCGGCGTCGGTCCGGGCCCGGCGAGCGTGCGCAGCGGCACCGACCGCCGCGCCGCCAGCCGCTCCAGCATCGCCGTGCAGGCGGGAATCGCGAGCGGCTCGGCCGGAGTTTCAGGCTCGGCGGTGGCGTCGTGGTGGTGATGATGTGCGCGGCTGTCGTCCATGCATAACGCTCCCGGTGATCGGTGTGCCCGATAGAGCACCCGGATGGTGCGAGTATAGGACGATCCGCCTGGGCGCGTGGACGGGGGGAGCGACGACACGCAAGAGAGGCGCGAAAGGTGGTCGCGGTAAGGCTGAAGCGCTACGTGCGGAAAGGCGCGAAAGCGGCTGGAATCATTTCGCTCGAGAGCCGTTCGTCGCGAGCTTGGAGGTCCACCGCGCTGTGGGCGGACCGAGGCCACCGGAACTCGCCGGTGGGGAAATGGTCGGAGCGAGAGGATTCGAACCTCCGACCCCCAGTCCCCCAGACTGGTGCGCTAACCGGGCTGCGCTACGCTCCGATGCCCTCAGGCGGGGTCTGTCTACCGATTTGTCGGGGACGGCGCAAGCCTTGGATCGCGGGTCGGGCGTCGATCCCGGACAAGCCGTCGATAGCGGAACCATAGACGGCGCCCGGGGCCGGATCGCGGGGGCGCCGAGACGTCCCGCACGGGGCGGGAGCCCTAGGGGCCAAGGGGCGCCGGATCACGCAAGCGCGGGGGCGCCGATAGGGGCGCCTACTTCACCGCGTCGGCGGTGAGGTTGATGATCACGATGTTCCAGGCGTTGGGCGAGATGGTCTGCGATTCCCGCATCTCGATCTCAAGTCCCGGGTAACGGGCCTTCAGCGCCGCCGCGATCTTCTTCGCCGTTGCCGCGGCCGAGCTGTGATAGAGCATCGACGAGCTCTCCGGCTGACCCACCGGATCCTCGGTGATGCCGACATCGGCGATTCCCGCACCCTTCACCGCACCGGTGAAGCGGTCGAGCTTGGCCTTGTCCATGCCGGCCGGGACGAAGACACGGGCGCTGTAGACGGGTGCCGGCTCCGGCTTCGGCGTCACCGGTTGTGCCGTGGACGGCGCGCCGGGGGCGGCATCGGCCGTGGCGGGCTCGGGGGCGGGAGACGGCTCGGAAGGGGCTGCCGTCGCCGCGCTGGTCTCGGCCGGTGCAGGCTGAGGCTGGGGCTGGGGCTCCGCGACGGATGCGGCGGGCTCCGCCGGCGCCGAACGTGCCCCGCCGCCGATCCACGCCGGTGCCGGCTCCGCATCGGTCGGCGCCGGTGCGGCCGGGGCCTCGGTCGCCCCCGCGTCGGCGGCGGCCGCGAACCGTCCCTGCTTCAGCTGCGCCACCTCGCGGTTGAGCGTCATGACTTCGACCGTCAGGTAGCCGGCGAGGCCCGCGAACACCAGTGCCACCACCAGCGACAGGCTGCTGAGCAGCAGGGCCGCATTCGGCCACGCGGGCAGCAGCTCGTCCTTGTCGGTCATCAATCCGTCTCCTGTTGGGGGCGCCGCGCGCCCTCCATCCCGGTTTCCCTTTCGTCGCAATCTCTACGACGAACAAGGAGAAGGTTGGACCGGCGCGCCCCCGGCCGCCCCTTCCGATAAGGCAGCGGCAGCATGGAACTCGCCTCGCGCTCGCGCATTATCCTGCCAATTCAACCCCTTGGAGGAGATGCGCGATGTTCGCGAAGACGATCCCCCTTGCCCTCGGCGCCGCCGTTCTGTTCGGTGCCGCCACCGCTGCCCAGGCCGTTTATGTCCCGCCGCACCCGATCGGAGCGGATCAGAAGCGCGACCAGAAAGTGCAGGAGCGCGTGCAGCGCCAGCAGGTGCGCCAGCGCGGCAGCCGGCCGATCTACGAGCCGATCTTCGCCCCGCTCTACAAGGGCTGGAACTCGCCCGCGCAGAAGGCCAAGCGTGCCTTGGACTGACGCAGGCGCCGTCGACGGAAGCGAGCCTCAGGCCGCCTTGGCGACCGCGTCGAAGGCGAGGAGCTTGCGCACCAGCGGCTCGAACTCCTTCAGCGGCACCATGTTCGGCCCGTCGGACGGGGCGTGGTCGGGGTCGGGATGCGTCTCAATGAAGACGCCCGCCACCCCGGCCGCCACCGCCGCACTGGCCAGCACCGGCACGAATTCGCGCTGGCCGCCGGACGAGGTGCCTTGGCCGCCCGGCTGCTGCACGGAGTGGGTGGCGTCGAAGATCACCGGCGCGCCGGTGGTCTGCGCCATGATCGGCAGCGAGCGCATGTCGGAGACCAGCGTGTTGTAGCCGAAGGAGGCGCCGCGCTCGGTGACCAGCACATTCGCGTTGCCGCTCTCGGTGATCTTGGCGACGACGTTCGCCATGTCCCAGGGCGCGAGGAACTGGCCCTTCTTCACGTTCACCGTGCGACCCGTCTGCGCGGCGGCGATCAGGAGGTCGGTCTGCCGGCACAGGAACGCCGGGATCTGCAGGATATCGACCGCTTCCGCGACGGGCGCGCACTGGTCGATCTCATGGATGTCGGTCAGCACCGGCATGCCGTAGCGCTCGCGCACCTCGGCGAGGATCGGCAGCGCCGCCTTCAGGCCGATGCCGCGCGCGCCCTTCAGCGAGGTTCGGTTGGCCTTGTCGAAGGAACTCTTGAACACCACGCCGATGTCGAGCCGGTCGGCGATGTCCTTGATCGCCGCGGCGCATTCGAGCACATGGGCGCGGCTCTCGATCTGACACGGCCCGGCGATCAGCGCGAGGCGCCGGTCATTGCCGAAGGTGACGTTGCCGACGCTGACGGTCGCGTTGGCGCGGGGGGCGGACATGTCGATCTCCCGGTTCGCGGCTGTTGCGTCAGACGACGCCGGCGCGCAGGACGTCGTGGATATGGAGGATGCCGACCGGCTCGCCGTTCATCACCGCGAACACCACGGTGACGGGAACCGGCCGCCGGTTCATCAGCCCGAGCGCGGCGCTGACGAGTTCGGAGGGATCGACCACGAAGGGGGAGGTGGTCATGACCTCCTCCACCGGCGTCGGCAGCAGGTCCGCGCTCATGTGCCGGCGCAGGTCGCCGTCGGTGACGATGCCGGCGAGCCGGCGATCGGCGTCGACCACGCCGCAGCAGCCGAAGCGCTTGCCGGTGATCTCGATCAGCGCCTCGCTCATCGGCGTGCCCAGCCGCACCAGCGGCATCGCGTCGCCCACGTGCATGAGGTCGGCGACCTTGAGCAGGCGGGCGCCGAGCTTGCCGCCGGGATGCAGGGTGCGGAAATCGGACGCGGTGAAGCCGCGGCGCTCCAGCAGCGCCACCGCCAGCGCATCGCCCAGCGCGAGTTGGAGCAGGGTGGAGGTGGTCGGCGCCAGTCCGTTCGGGCAGGCCTCCTCCGCCTTCGGCAGGATCAGCGCGACGTCGGCGGCGCGCCCGAGCGCGCTGGCGGGGTTCGCCGTCATCGCGACCAGCGGCACCGCGAAGCGCTTGGCGTAGTGGATGATGTCGCTCAGTTCCGCGGTCTCGCCCGACCATGACAGCGCCAGCACGAGGTCGTCCGTGGTGACCATGCCGAGATCGCCATGGCTCGCCTCGGCGGCATGGAGGAACATCGCGGGCGTGCCGGTCGAGGCCAGCGTCGCGGCGATCTTGCGCCCGACATGGCCGCTCTTGCCCATGCCGGTGACGACGACGCGTCCGCGCGCCCGCTCGATCAGCGCGATCGTCCGCCCGATCGCCGTGCCGAGTTCGCCGTCGATCTGCGCGTCGAGGGCGGCGAGACCCGCCGCTTCCAGCCGCAGCGTGCGGCGCAGGCTGGCGCTCAGGCCCTCGCCAGCCGTGGTGGGGGCCGCGGTGTGATCGGGGTCGGCGATCGTCAAATCATAGCTCTCCGAGGAGGGAAGCCGCACGTTGCGTCTTCCGCGTTTGCACAGGCAACGCCCCCGCCGGCGCCGTTCAGGACGTTTCCTTAAGCGGCCTCGCCGCGCGACGCAATGCCGGGCCGGCAGGGCGGCAGGAACCCGCCTGCCACCGGTGCGTTACCACCGCGCGCCGGCCGGCGGATGGCGCCGCCGGCGGCAGGGCAGGGGAATCACATGCAGACGCGACAGGGTCGGATCGAGGCGGGCATCCAGGTGAGGGCGCCGCGCGCGGAGAACGATTCGCCCGTTCCGGTCGGGGAGGCGCGCAACGAGCGGATGTGGCGGCGCATGACCCAGGTGGCGATCATCTCCACCGG
Organism: Ancylobacter terrae; assembly: GCF_045108345.1. NCBI lineage: Bacteria > Pseudomonadati > Pseudomonadota > Alphaproteobacteria > Hyphomicrobiales > Xanthobacteraceae > Ancylobacter > Ancylobacter terrae. Next base: position 1,628,436 of record NZ_JBJGXH010000001.1, on the reverse strand, counting down.
GCTGATCGCGTTCGGCGCCGTGCTCGTGATGGCGCGCGCGGTGCTGATTCCGATCGTCGCGGCGGTGATCATCGGCAGCGTCATCGGCCCGGCCATCGAGGCGCTGAGCCGGCGCGGCATCCCGACGATCGTTTCCTCGGTGCTGCTGGTGGTCATCCTCGTCGCCAGCTTCTACGGCGTCGCGCTGCTGCTGGCCGCGCCGCTGGCCGACTGGGTGGCGCGCGGCCCCGAGATCGGCGCCCAGATCCGCGAGCGCTTCGAGAGCGTGCAGCCGGCCATCAGCGCCGTGGCCTCGCTGATCGACACCATCGAATCGATCGGCCGCCCGGAAAAGCCGCCGCTGGTGGTCGACGTCGCCGGCTCCGCGATGCTGCAGAACATGGTGAGCGTGGTGACGCCGGCGATCGGCGAGTTCATCCTGTTCTTCGGCTCGCTGCTGTTCTTCCTCGCCGGCCGGGCGCAGATCAAGCGCAAGCTGGTGCAGGCGATGACGCCGCGCCCCGCGCGCCTCGCCGCCCTGCGCATCTTCCGCGCCATCGAGGAGCGGCTCGGCACCTATCTCGTCACCGCGACCTTCATCAATATCGGCCTCGGCATCGCCACTGGCCTGATGACCTGGGCGGTGGGGCTGCCCAATCCGGTGCTGTGGGCGGCCATCGCCTGCGTGTTCAACTACATTCCCTATATCGGCCCGGCCGCGACGACGGCGATCCTGCTGGTGGCCGGGCTCATCTCGTTCCCGACGATTCTCGCCGGCATCGTGCCGGCCGCGATCTTCCTGCTCTTCACCAGCGTCGAGGGGCAGATCCTGATGCCGCTCATCGTCGGACGCCGCGTCTCGCTCAATCCGTTCGCGGTGTTCCTGTCGATGGCGGTGTGGACCTGGCTATGGGGGCCGGTCGGTACCTTTCTTGCGGTGCCGCTGCTGATCGCGGCGCAGGCCTTCGCCGACGAACTGGCCGAAGGACGGCGGCTGAATCTGCCGGGGTGACTGTGGATGACATCGGCGGCGCTTGACACCCGGCGGACCGTCCTTTACACGCCGGCCCACTCGCTGACGGCCACCGCGCCGCCGGTTGGGGGTGTAGCTCAGTTGGTTAGAGCGCCGGCCTGTCACGCCGGAGGTCGCGGGTTCGAGCCCCGTCACTCCCGCCACTCGATCGGCGAGCCATCCCAAGGATATAGCCGGAATTGCTCCTGTTTCGCGTGAGGCGAATGGGCGGTCGCGTCAGCCGATGCCTGCGGGTTCGGACGGAGGATTTGGCGGGAGAGAGTGGGAGTCGAACCCACCCGGGACCGTCTCGCGGCCCCACCCGGATTTGAAGTCCGGACACATCACCGGATATGCGTCTCTCCCGACGCCGGCGCGGCATCTTCCGACGGCACGCCGAAAAGGTCCAGCCTGTGGCGGTTGATGCGGCGGCGGTCGCCCCGGCGCAGCGTCACGCCGTGGCGATCGAGGAATTCCAGCATCTGGATCGCGACCTTGCGCCCCGCCGCGGCGCGCTGGCCCGGAGCGTCGCCCGCCCCGGCATCGAGACGGTCGCGGAAATCCGCCGCGCCGAACTCGCCTCCCGCCTCCCGCGCCAGCGTCCCGGCGAGCGTCACGATCTCGGCGATGGTGGCGCGCAGGAAGAAATGGTCGTGCGCCACCTCGTCCACCCGCCCCAGCCGGCCGAGCAGCTTCATCAGCCGCCGGACCTCCGTCTCGGCGATGCCCAGTTCGCCAGCGATGTCGCGCACGCGCGGCGGTCGGAATCGTCCCGTGCCGCCGAGGCGGGGCGCGATTTCCGCCCATCGCGCCTCGTCGTCGGGAGCGAGGCGCACCTCGTGACCCGCGCGCCGCACCCATGCGCCTTCGAGGGTGAGGTCGCCATCCGCCGCGATCCGCTGGAGCGCGGCACGGAAGACCGGTTTCGGCAGCCGCGGGATCGACGCCAGGCGGGCACGCTCCTGCCCCATGCCGGCGAGATCGGGATGCTCGGCATGGAAGCCGTCGAGCAGGGCGAGGAGTTCGGCGTGGAACGCCGCCCAGCGCATCCGGTCGATGACGGTCAGCGTCTCGCCGTCCGGGAAGGCGACGAGATCGAGCCGCGCCGCCAGCGCCTCCGCTGCGCCCGCGCCGAGCGCCCGGTCGCGGCTGAAGGCGGCGAGGTCGAGATGATAAGGCGGCAGCGCCAGCAGCGCGGCCACCGCCGCGTCGGCGTCCTCGAGACGCAGGGCTTCGAGCTGGGCGAGCCGCTCGGGCGTGCGGCGCTTGCGGGCGGGGGCGCGCAGGTCGACCAGCCGACCGCCGCCGATGGTGCGCCGGGCCGAGGTGTCGCGCACCACGTAGCGGTCGCCCGCCGCCACCGCGACGGAATGGTCCAGCACGATCTGCACCAGAGCCTCCCCGCCCGGCGGCACGGTCTCGGGATCGAGCGGCACCAGACGCGCGCCCGTCTCCACCGCCCCCGTGTGGAAGCGCACCGGGAACCAGGCGCCGATCGGCTTCGGCTCGTCTCCCAGCACCCGCAGCGTGGCGTCGATGCGATCGGTCGGCGCGTGGAGGGCGGGATCGAGCGCCACGTCGCCGCGCCGGATCGCGTCGGGGTTCACATCCTCGCCGGCGAGGTTGAGCGCGCAACGCTGCCCGGCGCGGCCTTCCTCCGCCTTGCGGTTCTGGGCGTGGATGGAGCGCACGCGCGCGGGCAGGCCGGAGGCGCTGACGAGAACGCGGTCGCCCAACGCGACGACACCCGACAGCACCGTGCCGGTCACCACCGTTCCCGCACCCGCGAGCGAGAAGCTGCGGTCGACCGCGAGGCGGAAGCGCCCGCTGCCGCTGCGCGCGGCAAGCTGGCCGGCGGCCTCGACGAGACGGGCGCGCAGCACCGCGACATTCTCGCCGGTGAGCGTCGAGACCGGGAGGATGTCGATGCCCGCCAGCCCGGTTCCGGCCAGCGCCGCGGCGATCTCCGCCGCGACCTCCTCCCGGCGTTCGGGCGGCACCAGATCCGCCTTGGTCAAGGCGACGATGCCGTGAGCGAGGCCGAGCAGGTCGAGGATGGCGAGATGCTCGCGCGTCTGCGGCATCACCCCGTCATCGGCGGCGACCACCAGCAGCGCGAAGTCGATGCCGCTCGCCCCCGCCAGCATGGTGTGGATGAAGCGCTCATGCCCCGGCACGTCGATGAAGCCGATGATCCCGCCCACGCCCGGCATATAGGCGAAGCCGAGATCGATCGAGATGCCGCGCGCCTTCTCCTCCTTCAGCCGGTCGGTGTCGACGCCGGTCAACGCCCCGACCAGCGAGGTCTTGCCGTGGTCGATATGGCCGGCCGTGCCGACGATCACGGCGGCGCCCCGTCCCCGATGCCGGAGAGGCTGTCGAGGAAGCCCGCCTCGTCCTCGAGGCAGCGCAGATCGAGGATCAGCGCGCCGTCGCGGATGCGGCCGATGACGGGAATGTCGAGCGCCCGCAGCGCGCCCGCCAGCGCATTGAGGACGCTGCCCGGGGCGTGGATGGCGAGGCCGGCGCTCGGCAGCGTCTCCAGCGGCAGCGCGCCCGAGCCGATCTGGCTGGCGCACGTGACCACCGAGACCTCGAATCCGTCGTCGAGGATGCCGGCGACATCCGGCAGCAGCGCCTGCGCCCGCGCGGCAAGCTCGGAAGCCGACCGAGCCAGCAGGCGCAGCGTCGGCAGCCGGGCGGCGAGCCGGTCCGGATCGCGGTAGAGCTTCAAGGTCGCCTCCAGCGCGGCGAGCCGCACCTTGTCGACCCGCAGCGCCCGCTTCATCGGGTTCTTGTTGATCGCGGCGATCAGGTCGGCGCGGCCCACGATGAAGCCGGTCTGCGGGCCGCCGAGCAGCTTGTCGCCCGAGAAGGTGACGAGGTCGGCGCCCTCGGCCACCGCCTCGCGCACGGTCGGCTCGTGGGCGAGGCCGTAGCGGGCGAGGTCGGCCAGCGTGCCGGAGCCGAGGTCGTTCACCAGCGGCACGCCGCGCGCCCGGGCGATGGCGGCGAGCTCGCGCGGCGGCACCTCCTTGGTGAAGCCCTCGATCCGGTAGTTCGAGGTGTGCACCTTCAGCACCAGCCCGGTCTCGGCGTGGATGGCGCCCTCGTAGTCCTTCGGGTGGGTGCGGTTGGTGGTGCCGATCTCGACCAGCCGGGCGCCGGCGCGGGCCATGATATCCGGCATGCGGAAGGCGCCGCCGATCTCGATCAGCTCGCCGCGCGAGACGACGGCCTCGCGCCCCGACGCCAGCGTGTTGAGCACGAGGAGCACCGCCGCGGCGTTGTTGTTGACGACGGTAGCGTCCTCCGCCCCGGTCAACTCGCACAGCAGCTCGCGCACATGCTCGTCGCGTTCCCCCCGCTTGCCGGTATCGAGGTCGAATTCGAGGGCGACCGCCGAGCGCATGGCGGCCACGGCCGCCTCGATCGCCTCCTCGGCCAGGATCGCGCGGCCGAGATTGGTATGCAGCACCGTGCCGGTCAGGTTGAACACCGGCCGCAGCGAGGGCTGCGCCCGCGCGTCGAGCGCGGCGAGCGCAGCCGCCGCGACATCCTCGGGCAGGGGCACGACGAGGAGCCGCGCGGCGTGGGCGCGTACCTCCGCCAGCGCCTCGCGCACCGCGCGCGTCGCTTCCGGGCGGCCGAAGCGCTCGGTCGCGGCCTGCGCCGGGCCGGTCTTCAGCACCGCATCGACCGAGGGCAGGGCGCGCAGCCGCTCGGCGAGGTCGTGTCGGGCGTGCTCGTCCATCTGCGGACCTCAATAGCCGAGCAGGAAGGGATTGAAGGCCGCCCGGCGGTAGGGGCCCTCGCTCATCAGCACGTCGAGCCCGAGGCTGGCGGCATCGTCGGCGAGCGGCTCCAGCGCCGGATCCTTGTTCTGGTAGAGCACCTTCACATAGGTGCGGCACTCGTCGCAGGTCTCCGCCTTCACCGTGCCGGCGCCGCCCTCGACTTCCTGGTAGCCGATGCCCTTGGTCGAGCCGCAGGAGACGCACTTGATGCGGACATAGTTCCACAGCGTGCCGCACAGCGCGCAGCCGCAATAGCGCGCCCCTTCCGCGCCCATCCAGCCGACCACCATGGAGGCGACCGGCGGGCCGCCGCAGGCCGGACACACCCCGTCGCCGACCGGCACCAGCCGTTTCGCATCGAGACCGGCGGCGAGGCGGGCGAAATGCACCTGCAGCGCGGCGGCGACGTAGAGATGCTCGGCCAGCGTCTCGACCGGCAGCGAATCCGCCAGCACGTTCGCGATCATGAAGGCGCGGGCATCCTTGTCCGCCCGGGTCACCGCCTCCAGCGCCCGCGCGGCGGCGTCCGGCTTGGCGATGGACGCGGCGGCATCGAACAGCGCATCGAGCGTCGCCGCCAGCGGCGCATCGAGCGTGACCATCGCCCGGTCGAGCGGGGGCATGGCGTGCGTGCGCGCCCGCTCCACCGCCGCCGGTTCCGGGCGTGCGGGCTCGGGCAGCCCGGGCAGGATCGCGTTCTGAGCCCCGACGAGGGCGGCGAGGAAGCCGAGATAGGGCGCCGTCGGCCCACCCGCGGCGGCGAGCGCCCGCAGCCGTGCGGCGCGGGCGGCGAAAGGCGCGGCCGGATCCGGCAGCCGCGCGAAAGGCGGCTCGGCGACGCCGCCGATGGCGCCGGGGTCGGGCTGAAGCGTCGTCGACATGCTCACCTCCGGTCGGGATTCTTGATCTTGCGCCTTGCCCCCGGCCCTTGCGGGGCCATCCTGCCCCGGCGGGCGGAAGGCTGTCCATCATGCGTTGCGGCGTGGCATTTCGTGAGATCTGCCCCGCGCTATGCGCGGTCCGGTCACCTCGAGGGGCCGACGGGAAAGCCGTGACCAAGGTCGTCATGCCGGCCCCTCGGGTCTTGCCTCCGGCAAGCCCAAGGGCAGGCTCAGCGAAGCGAAGAGCCGGGATCGTTCTCCGCGGGAATTGCCTGCGCGATCCCGGATATGGCCCGCGGCCATTCCGGGATGACCCGTTCGATTCCACGCCCGCGGACGGTCAGAAATCGAACTGCTCGCGCAGGATACGCTCGTCGATCGAATGATCGCGGTCGAACAGCATGGCCATCGAGGTGCCCATGTCGAGCCGCGCCCGCACCGCGACGACGTCGAGCACCTGGAAGTGATCCGCGGTGGCATTCACCGGGCGCTTCGCCGATTCCAGCACGGCAATCTCCACCCGTGCCCGGTCGGGAATGAGCGCGCCTCGCCAGCGGCGCGGGCGGAAGGCGGAGATCGGGGTGACCGCGAGCAGCGGCGTGCCGATCGGCAGGATCGGCCCCTGGGCGGACAGGTTGTAGGCGGTGGAGCCGGCCGGCGTCGCCACCAGCACGCCGTCGCAGATCAGCTCGTCGAGGCGCACCTTGCCGTCAATGGCGATGCGCAGCTTGGCCGCCTGGTAGGACTGGCGGATCAGCGACACCTCGTTCACCGCCAGCGCCTTGTGCATGCGCCCCTTGCTGTCGGTCGCCTCCATCATCAGCGGGTGGATCACCACGCGCTCGGCCGCCGCGAGCCGGGCCGGCAGATCCTCGGGCCGGAAGGCGTTCATGAGGAAGCCGACCGAGCCACGATTCATGCCGTAGATCGGGATGCCGGTGTCACGGAAGCGGTGCAGCGCCTGCAGCATGAAGCCGTCGCCGCCCAGCGCCACCACGACGTCGGCCGCATCCGGCGCCGCCTCGCCATAGCGGGCGGCGAGCTCGACCCGCGCGGCCTGGGCGTCGGCTGTCTCGCTCGCGACGAAGGCGATTCGGCTGTAGGCTGCCGCAGCGTCGCGTTGCGCGGACGCGTTCTCGTTCATCGGCAGGACTCCGGTGATGCGCCGTGCCGGCGGAGGGCGATTCCGCCGGATCATTCTGCGTGCCGGAACAGGGAGAAGCATGTGCCGCCCGCCGTTGCCCCAGCGTGCATCGTCTACACGACATGGCCCTCGCTCGTCGAGGCGGAGGCCGCCGGCCGCGCCATCGTGGGCGACGGGCTCGCCGCCTGCGTGAACATCCTGCCCGCCGGCGTCTCCATCTATCGCTGGCAGGGCGAGGTGGAGCGGGTGGAGGAGGTGGTGATGATGTTCAACACACGCTGGGAGCTGGCGGAGCAGGTCGAGCAGGCGGTGCGGGCGCGTCACCCCTATGAACTGCCCTCGGTGCTGGTGCTGCCGGTCCTCGCCGGGGAGGCCGGCTACCTCGCCTGGATCGCCGCGGAGACGACGGGGTAGGGCGCCGCCGACAGCGCCCGCGAATCCTGTATGGTCCGCGCCATGCAGCCGATCATCACCATCGACAATGTCGCCAAGACCTACGCCACGGGTCACCCGGCGCTGAAATCCGTCAACCTGGAAATCGGCCGCGGCGAGATTTTCGCCCTGCTTGGCCCGAACGGCGCCGGCAAGACGACCCTCATCGGCATCGTCTGCGGGCTGGTGCGGGCGACGAGCGGCACCGTCACCGTCGGCGGCCACGACATCGTCACCGACTACCGCGCCGCCCGCGCGCTGATCGGGCTGGTGCCGCAGGAACTCACCGCCGACGCCTTCGAGACGGTGTGGGCGACGGTGAGCTTCAGCCGCGGCCTGTTCGGCCTGCCGGCCAATCCCGCCCATGTCGAGAAGGTGCTGAAGTCGCTGTCGCTCTGGGACAAGAAGGACAGCAAGATCCTCACGCTCTCAGGTGGCATGAAGCGCCGCGTGCTGATCGCAAAGGCGCTGTCCCACGAACCGCAGGTGCTGTTCCTCGACGAGCCCACCGCCGGCGTCGACGTCGCGCTCCGCAAGGACATGTGGCAGGTGGTGCGCGACCTGCGCGATGCCGGCGTCACCATCATCCTGACGACGCACTACATCGAGGAGGCCGAGGAGATGGCCGACCGGATCGGCGTCATCGACAAGGGTTCGCTGGTGCTGGTCGAGAACAAGGCGGCGCTGATGGCCAAGCTCGGCCGCAAGCAGCTCGTGGTCGCGCTCGGCACCAGGCTCGATGCCGTGCCCGAGGCGCTGGCCGGGCGCGGGCTGGCGCTGGCGGAGGACGGCATGTCGCTGGTCTACACCTATGGCCGCGCCGGGGAGGGCGAGGCCGAGGGGGTGGCGCCGCTGCTGCGCGCGCTCGATGCCGCCGGGCTCGACCTGCGCGACATCACCACCAGCCAGAGCACGCTGGAGGATATCTTCGTCGATCTGGTGGGGCGCCGCTCATGAACCTCCATGCCGTCGCCGCCATCTACCGTTTCGAGATGGCCCGCACCGGGCGCACGCTGCTGCAGAGCATCGTCTCGCCGGTGATTTCGACCTCGCTCTATTTCGTCGTGTTCGGCGCCGCGATCGGCTCGCGCATCAGCGAGATCGGCGGTGTGAGCTATGGCGCCTTCATCGTGCCCGGGCTGATCATGCTGACGGTGATCCAGCAGAGCGTGTCGAACGCCTCGTTCGGCATCTATTTCCCGCGCTTCACCGGCACGATCTACGAGCTGCTCTCGGCGCCGGTCTCGCCCTTCGAGATCGTGCTCGGCTATGTCGGGGCGGCGGCGACCAAGTCGATCCTGCTCGGCCTGATCATCCTCGCCACCGCGACGCTGTTCGTGCCGATCCGGGTCGAGCATCCCGGCTTCATGCTCGCCTTCCTCGTGCTGACGGCGGCGACCTTCAGCCTGTTCGGCTTCATCCTCGGCATCTGGGCGGAGGGCTTCGAGAAGCTGCAGGTGGTGCCGCTGCTGATCCTGACGCCGCTCACCTTCCTGGGGGGCACCTTCTACTCGATCCACGTGCTGCCGCCGCTGTGGCAGACGCTGACCCTGTTCAACCCCATCGTCTATCTGGTCAGCGGCTTCCGCTGGGCCTTCTTCGGCACCGGCGACGTCGGCATCGTGGCCAGCCTGCTGATGACCACGCTGTTCCTCCTCGCCTGCCTCGGCATCGTCGGCTGGATGTTCCGCACCGGCTACAAGCTGAAGAGCTGAGGAGATTCGGGCGCCGCTCGAACATCCCGCCCGTGTCATCCCGGCGCGCGGGCTGCGCCCGCGTCCGGGATGACACGGGCGCGCCGCTCAGCCCGCCGCCCGCAGTGCCGCGAAGCCGTTTTCCAGATCGGCGATCAGGTCGCCGACGTCCTCTAGGCCGACATGCAGCCGCACGCCGGGCCCGCCTGGGTTCCACGGCGTCGCGGTCCGGTAGCGCGCGGCGTTGAAGGGCACGGCGAGGCTCTCGAAGCCGCCCCAGCTGTAGCCGAGCCCGAAAAGCTCCAGGTTATCGAGGAAGGCGTTCACCGCCTCTTCCGATGCCGGTTGAAGAATCAGGCTGAACAGCCCGCAGGCGCCGGTAAAATCGCGTTTCCAGATGGCGTGGCCGGGATCGTCCGGCAGGCCCGGATGCAGCACGCGACGCACCTCCGGCCGGTCGGCCAGCCAGCGGGCGAGCGCGAGCGCCGACTCCTCGTGCCGCTTCAGCCGGAGCGCGAGGGTGCGCAGGCCGCGCGCGCCGAGGAAGGCATCCTCCGGCGCGACGGTGATGCCGAGGTCGCCATGCGTGCCCTTCACCGCCTTCCACATCCGCTCATTGGCCGAGACCGTGCCGAGATTGAGATCGGCGTGGCCGCCCAGATACTTGGTCCCGGCCTGGATCGAGATGTCGACGCCGAAATCATGTGGACGGAAATGCAGCGGCGTTGCCCATGTATTGTCCATCAGCGTGACCAGATCGCGCGTGCGCGCCGCCGCCACGATGGCGGGCACGTCCGGCATCTCGAAGGTCTGGGAACCCGGCGATTCCAGGTAGATCGCGGCGGTGTTCGGGCGGAACAGCGCGGCGATGTCGGCGCCGACCAGCGGATCGTAATAGCTCACCTCGATGCCGAAGCGCTTAAGCACCGTGCCGCACAGGTGCCGCGTCGGCTCGTAGACCGTGTCGATCATCAGCAGATGGTCGCCGGCCTTCAGCGCGGAGAGCAGAGCGAGGCCGCAGGCGGACAGCCCCGAGGGCGTCAGCACCACGCCGGCGCCACCCTCCAGCGTCGTCAGCGCCGTCTCCAGCCCCTCGAGCGTGGGATTGCCGCGCCGGCCATAGCTGTAACGCCGGCCGGTGTGGTGGCGCAGGTCCGCCGCGCTGGGGTAGATGATGGTCGCCCCGCGGGTGATCGGCACGTTCACGAAGCCGTCGTAGCGGTCCGGCTCGCGACCCTCCACTACCAGCTGTGTTTCAACCGCGAATTTGCCCGTTCCGTCCGATTTGCGCACGTCGTTACCTGCCTGTCCTGATGGGGCGCACATTGAGGTGATGGCGACAATCCGCGTCAAGTGCTTGACCCGCCTTCGTGTCGGCGCTCTGATGACGCGAAGTCAGGTTGTTTGCCCGCATCGGTGGCGGGGAGACTCCGGCGGAGCACCCCTCGCGACCTGCGGGGCGTGTCTCCGGGGTCTGTCGGCATGCAACTTGCCTTGGATCGTCAACCGCGCGATCGGCGATCCCGGTCGCGCCCGAACTCCAAAAGCTATGAAGAAGGCTGAGATCATGAAACGCCTCCTATCCACCGTAGCGCTCGCGGGAGCTGTCAGCGTGGGCGCCGGCGCCGCCGAGGCTGCCAAGCTCGATCAGATCAAGGCCAAGGGCTTCGTCCAGTGCGGCGTCAGCCAGGGCCTCGCGGGCTTTTCCACGCCGGATGACAAGGGCAATTGGAGCGGCATCGACGTCGATCTCTGCCGTGCGGTCGCCGCGGCGGTCTTCAAGGACGCCACCAAGGTCAAGTTCACGCCGCTCTCCGCCAAGGACCGCTTCACGGCCCTGCAGTCCGGCGACATCGACGTGCTCTCGCGCAACACCACCTGGACGATCTCGCGCGACACCTCGCTCGGCCTGAACTTCACCGGCGTGACCTATTACGACGGCCAGGGCTTCCTGATCCGCAAGGACAAGAACGTCGCCTCCGCCAAGGAGCTCGACGGCGCCTCGGTCTGCACCCAGACCGGCACCACCACCGAGCAGAACGTCGCGGACTTCTTCCGCGCCAACAACATGAAGTACGAAGTCATCGCCTTCGCGACCAATGACGAAGTGGTCAAGGCCTATGACGCCGGCCGCTGCGACGTGCTGACCACCGACCGTTCGGGGCTGGCGGCCGAACGCCTCAAACTGACCAATCCGGGCGACCACGTCGTTCTCCCCGAGATCATCTCCAAGGAGCCGCTCGGGCCGGTGGTCGCGCATGGCGACGACCAGTGGTTCGACATCGTGAAGTGGGTGCTGTTCGCGCAGGTCAATGCCGAGGAACTCGGCGTGACCTCGAAGAACGTCGACGAGCAGATGAACTCCGCCAATCCGGAAGTGAAGCGCCTGCTCGGCACCGAAGGCAAGTTCGGCGAGGGCCTCGGCCTCGGCAACGACTGGGCCTACCAGATCGTCAAGCTCGTGGGCAATTACGGCGAGATGTACGACCGCAACGTCGGTCCCGACACCCCGCTCCAGCTCGCCCGCGGCGTCAACGCGCTGTGGAACAAGGGCGGCCTGCAATACGCGCCGCCGATCCGCTGATCGATCCGCGCTCCCGGCCACGGCCGGGAGCGCTTCGTCGCCCGTGGGGCCGGGCGAATGATCCATCCCGCAAGGGACAAGCCGGCGACAGACCGGCCGCGTGGTGACGGCGCCATGCCGTGGGTGAGCTTCTGACGAGGCTATGGGGGACCATGACAGATCTGGTTGAGCCCGCGGTGACGCGGTCGAGCGGCACCTCGTTCGTCAATGACCCGAAGGTGCGCAGCATTGTTCTCCAGCTCATCGCGCTGGTGCTGGTCGTGGTCTTCGGCTGGATGTTCGTCGACAATGCCCGCGAGAACCTCGCGGCGCAGAAGATCGCCACCGGCTTCGGCTTCCTCGAGAACACCGCCGGCTTCGGCATCAGCCAGACGCTGATCCCCTACAGCGAGACCTCGACCTATGGCCGCGCCTTCCTGGTCGGCCTGCTCAACACCATCCTCGTCGCCGTGGTCGGCATCTTCTTCGCCACCATCATCGGCTTCCTGGTCGGCGTCGGCCGGCTGTCGAAGAACTTCGTCATCCGGCTGCTGTCGACCTGGTATGTCGAGCTGATCCGCAACCTGCCGCCGCTGTTCCAGATCCTGTTCTGGTACCTCGCGGTGCTGAGCGCGATGCCCGGACCGCGGCAGAGCATCAACATCTTCAACACCTTCTTCATCTCGAACCGCGGCATCATGGCGCCGCGCCCGGTCTTCGGCGACGGCTCGGGCTACGTGCTGTGGTCGGTCGGCTTCGCCATCCTGATCGCCATCTTCGTCTCGCACTGGGCGAGCCAGCGGCAGGAGGAGACCGGCAAGCGCCCGCCCTCCGGCCTCATCAATCTCGGCCTCATCATCGGCATCCCGCTGATCGCCATGATCGTGACCGGCTTTCCGCTCAGCTTCGAGATGCCGGAGCTGAAGGGCTTCAACTTCGCCGGCGGCGTGCGCATCATCCCCGAATTCCTCGCGCTCACCGTGGCGCTGGCGACCTACACCGCCGCCTTCATCGCCGAGACGGTGCGCTCGGGCATCATGTCGGTGAGCCACGGCCAGACCGAGGCGGCGAACTCGCTCGGCCTGCGCTCCGGCCTCACCCTGCGCCTCGTGGTGATCCCCCAGGCGATGCGGGTGATCATCCCCCCGCTCACCAGCCAGTACCTCAACCTCACCAAGAACTCCTCGCTCGCGGTCGGCATCGGCTATCCCGACCTCGTCGCGGTGTTCGCCGGCACGACGCTGAACCAGACCGGGCAGGCCATCGAGATCATCGCCATCACCATGGCGGTCTATCTCGCTTTGTCGATCGTCACGTCGATCATCATGAACACCTACAACAAGCGCATGGCGCTGGTGGAACGGTGAGGGCCCGGCCATGAGCATGACCTTCGACGACGGCACCTTCATCCGCAACGAATTCGTGGTGCCGCAGCCGCCGCCGCGGCGCAATATCGGGCCGCTGGCCTGGATGCGCGCCAACCTGTTCTCGGGCGTGCTGAACACCGTCCTGACGCTGTTCGGCATCGCGCTCATCGTGCTGATCGTGCCGCCGGTGGTCCGCTTTCTGGTCCTCGACGCGGTCTGGCAGGGCGAGAACCGCGAGGCGTGCCTCGCACCGGGAACGGGCGCGTGCTGGCCCTTCATCCACGCCAAGTTCTCGCAACTGGTCTACGGCTTCTATCCCGTCGCCGAGCGCTGGCGCGTCGACATCGTCTTTGCGCTGGGCGCCCTCCTGCTGGCGCCGCTGCTGGTCCTGTCCTGGCCCGGCAAGCGGCTGAACTCCTTCCTGTTCTTCGTCGTCTACCCGGTCGTCGCCTTCGTCCTGCTCACGGGCGGGAACATCGACGCCTCCTCCTTCATGCTTGACCACATCCTGCCGATCCGCGGTCTCGTCGGCGATGCCACGGTCATGGGGCTCAACATCGCGTTCTGGGTCGATTATATCGCCAGCGCCGCGCTGGTCGCCCTCGTGGTCTGGGCCATCGTGACGCTGCTGGGCGGCCGCGGCGGCGGCGCGGCCGGCACCGTCGGCTGGATCTTCCTCGCCCTCGGCCTGGTCATCCTGATCTGGGATGTCGACTTCGGCCTCGCCCATGTCGAGACCCGGCAATGGGGCGGCCTGCTCGTCACGCTGGTGATCGCGGTGACCGGCATCGTCACCTCCATGCCGCTCGGCATCGCGCTGGCGCTGGGCCGGCGCTCGAAGATGCCGGTGGTGAAGCTGCTCTCGGTCATCTTCATCGAGTTCTGGCGCGGCGTGCCGCTGATCACCGTGCTGTTCTTCGCCACCTACATGCTACCGCTGTTCCTGCCGAGCGGGGTGAGCCCGGACGGGCTGCTGCGCGCGCTGGTCGGCGTCTCGCTGTTCTCGGCGGCCTACATGGCCGAGATCGTGCGCGGCGGCCTGCAGGCGATTCCCAAGGGACAGTATGAAGGCGCGATGGCGATGGGCCTCACCTGGGGCCAGATGATGCGCCTCATCATCCTGCCGCAGGCGCTGACGCTGGTGATCCCCTCGATCGTCAACAGCTTCATCGCGCTGTTCAAGGACACCACGCTGGTGCTGATCGTGTCGATCTTCGACTTCCTCGGCCAGCTGCGCGCCTCCTTCACCGATCCCAACTGGTCGACGCCGGTGACGCTCTACACCGGCTTCGCCTTCGCCGGGATCGTCTACTTCTTCTTCTGCTTCGGCATGTCCCGCTACTCGCTGTTCGTGGAACGGCGCCTCAACACATCCCATCGGCACTGAGAGACGGAGTTCGATCCATGTCCGAGGCCCCCTCGATCATCTCGCCCGACGAACTCCACGCGGTCCACACCGCCCCCGGCCGCGAGACGGCGGTGGAACTGGTCGGCGTGCACAAATGGTACGGCGAGTTCCACGTGCTGAAGGACATCAACCTGAAGGTACGGCGCGGCGAGCGCATCGTGATCTGCGGCCCCTCCGGCTCGGGCAAGTCGACCATGATCCGCTGCATCAACCGGCTGGAGGAGCACCAGCAGGGCACCATCGTCGTCGACGGCATCGAGCTCACCAGCGATCTCAAGCGGATCGACGAGATCCGCCGCGAGGTCGGCATGTGTTTCCAGCACTTCAACCTGTTCCCGCACCTGACCATCCTCGAGAACTGCACGCTGGCGCCGATCTGGGTCCGCAAGATGCCCAAGAAGGAGGCCGAGGAACTGGCGATGCACTTCCTGAAGAAGGTCAAGATCCCCGAGCAGGCGAACAAATATCCCGGCCAGCTCTCCGGCGGCCAGCAGCAGCGCGTCGCCATCGCCCGCGCTTTGTGCATGAAGCCGAAGATCATGCTGTTCGACGAGCCGACCTCGGCGCTCGACCCGGAAATGGTCAAGGAAGTGCTGGAGACCATGGTGAGCCTCGCCGAGGAAGGCATGACCATGCTGTGCGTGACGCACGAAATGGGCTTTGCCCGTCAAGTGGCGAACCGGGTGATCTTCATGGATGCCGGGCAGATCATCGAGATGAACGAGCCGAACGCCTTCTTCTCCAACCCGCAGCACGAGCGCACCCGGCTGTTCCTCAGCCAGATCCTGCACTGAGGCGGTTTACCCCCGGCTTGAGCGCCGGGCGCGGCCCGGGAGGCGTCGGGCCGGCGTCCATGGCAGCGCCGTCGACGCGGTGTGATGGGATCGCCCCGCGGGCGGGACGCGCCGGCCGTTCAGCCGGCGAGCCTTCCGAAGGCGCCCGCGACCCGGCGCGCGATGCGGCCCGGTCGCGGAGCGCGTCAGTCCGCCGGGCCGGTCGCGATCGGACGGTCGGAGGAGCCCCATTCCGCCCACGACCCGTCATAGAGCGCCTGCGGCGTGCGGCCGATCGAATCGAGCGCCAGCCAGAGAATCGCCGCGGAGACGCCCGAGCCGCAGCTGGTGATCGCCGGCCGTTCCGGATCGATGCCGGCGGCATCGAGCGCGGAGCGGATCGTCGCGGGCGCGGCGAGCGTGCCGTCCTTCACCACCTCGGTGAAGGGCAGGTTGCGGCTGCCGGGGATGTGGCCGGGGCGCACGCCGGGGCGCGGCTCGGGTGCCTCGCCGCGGAATCGGTCGGCCGGGCGGGCATCGACGATCTGCGCCGAGCCCTCCTTGAGCGTGCGCGCCACCTCGTCCATGTCGGCGATCAGGGTGGAATCGACCCGCGGCGTGAACCGCGCCGGCCGGTGGCGGCCGGGGCCGTCCTCGGTCGGGCGCCCTTCCGCGAGCCATTTCGGGAAGCCGCCGTCGAGGATCGAGACGTCCTGCGCCCCGAAAGCCCGCAGCGTCCACCAGACGCGCGGCGCCGAGAACAGGCCGGCGCCGTCATAGACGACGATCTTGGCGCCGTCGCCGATGCCGAGCGCGCCCACCGCCGCGGCGAAATCATGCGGCTTCGGCAGCATGTGCGGCAGGCCGCGCGTCGTGTCGGCGATGGCGTCGATATCGAAGAACACCGCGCCGGGGATATGGGCGGCGAGATATTCCGCGCGCCCGTTGCGGCCCGCCGTCGGCAGGTGCCACGACCCGTCGACCACGACCAGATCGGGCGCGTCGAGATGCGCCGCGAGCCATTCCGTCGAGACCAGCCAGGGCGAGGCGGGAGCGGTTTCCGCTGCGGCGTCGGACATGCTTCTTCTCCTGATCAGGCGTTACGCCCAGCCCAGCCGGACGCGGCGGTTCTGCCGCCCCTTCTTCTCGATGGCGGTGACGCGCACCGCGCCGATCTCGGCCACGTTGCGCACATGGGTGCCCCCGCAGGGCTGCAGGTCCAGCCCCTCGATGGCGACGAGGCGGACGCGGCCCGTGCCCATCGGCGGCTTCACCGACATGGTCTTGACGAGGCCGGGATTGGCGAGGAGTTCCTCGTCCGTGATCGAGCTCTCGGTCACCGCCGCGCCGCTGGCGATCATCTCGGCGAGCCGGGCGGTGATCGCATCCTTGTCGAGCCCGGCGTCGGGAATGTCGAAGTCGAGCCGGCTTTCCTCGGCACCGATCGAGCCGCCCGTGACCGGGTAGGGCAGGGCGACCGAGAGCAGGTGCAGCGCGGTGTGCATGCGCATGCGCTTGTGGCGCTGCGCCCAGTCGAGCCGCGCGATCACGCTCTCCCCGATCGCCGGCAGCGCGGCGCCGGCGGCCGGCACATGCACGACATCCTGCTTGTCCGGCGAATAGACCGCGCCGCCGATCGCGATCTCGCCGCCATCGGCGCCCACGAGCCACCCGGTGTCGCCCGGCTGCCCGCCGGCGCTCGCGTAGAACACGGTGCGGTCGAGGATGACGCCGCCTTCCGGCGTCAGCCCGATGACGGTCGCCGGCGTCTCCGCCAGATAAGCGTCGGTGCGGAACAGCAGTTCGGTCGGCATCACACCATCACATCCGGCAGCGCCGTCTCGCGCTCGAGCCAGCCCGGCACCGGCAGGTTCTTCTCGCGCAGGAAGGCGGGGTTGAACAGCTTCGACTGGTAGCGCGTGCCGAAGTCGCACAGGATGGTCGCGATGGTGTGGCCGGGGCCGAGCTCGCGGGCGAGCCGGATGGCGCCGGCGACGTTCACGCCGGAGGAGCTGCCGAGGCACAGCCCCTCGTGCTCCAGCAGGTCGAACACGATCTGCACCGCTTCCGCATCGGGGATCTGATAGGCGAGATCGACCGGCGCGCCCTCGAGATTGGCGGTGATGCGGCCCTGGCCGATACCCTCGGTGATGGAGGTGCCTTCCGCCTTGAGCACGCCGCTGGTGTACCAGCTGTAGAGCGCCGCGCCCGGCGGGTCGGCCAGCGCGACCTTGATCAGGCTGTTGCGCTCCTTCAGCGCCATCGCCACCCCGGCCAGCGTGCCCCCGGTCCCGACCGCCGAGACGAAGCCGTCGAGCGCGCCCTCGGTCTGCTCCCAGATCTCCGGGCCGGTGCCCTCGATATGCGCCTGCCGGTTGGCGACGTTGTCGAACTGGTTGGCCCAGACGGCGCCGTTCGGCTCGGTTTTCGCCAGCGCCTCGGCGAGGCGGCCGGAGACCTTCACGTAATTGTTCGGGTTGGAATAGGGCACGGCGGGCACCTCGACCAGCGTCGCGCCGGCGAGCCGCAGCATGTCCTTCTTTTCCTGGCTCTGCGTGTCGGGAATCACGATCACCGAGCGGAAGCCGAGCGCGTTGCCGACCAGCGCCAGCCCTATGCCGGTATTGCCGGCCGTGCCCTCGACGATGACGCCGCCCGGCTTCAGCTGCCCCTTCGCCACCGCATCCTTGATGATGAAGAGTGCGGCACGGTCCTTCACCGACTGGCCGGGATTCAGGAATTCGCACTTGCCGAGGATCGTGCACCCCGTCGCGTCGGAAGCGCGCTTGAGCTTGATCAGCGGGGTGTTGCCGATCGCCTCGACGAGGCCGTTGCGGATGTCCATGGAGTGTCTGCGCGTCACCGTTGGGAAAGGTCGATGAAACTAGTGGACCACCAACGCCGCGGCAACCCGCAAGGCCCCCTTATCCGCCGGCTTCCGCCCGCATCCGCTCATAGGCATCGAGTGCCCGCGCCCGCGCGGCGGCATGATCGACGACCGGCGCGGGATAATCGGCCGGGCGCGCCGCGCCCGCCTCCCAGGGGCGATGGATCACCCGGGCGGGCAGGGCGCCGAGTTCCGGCACGTAGCGGCGCACATAGGCGCCGTCGGGATCGAACTTCTCGCCCTGCAGCACGGGATTGAAAATGCGGAAATAGGGCGCGGCATCGGCGCCCGAGCCGGCCACCCACTGCCAGCTCGCGGCGTTGCTGGCCGGGTCGGCGTCCACCAGCGTGTCCCAGAACCATGCCTCGCCGCGGCGCCAGTCGACCAGCCCGTGCTTGATGAGGAAGGACGCCGTCACCATCCGCACCCGATTGTGCATCCACCCGGTTTCCCGGAGCTGGCGCATGCCGGCGTCGACGATCGGATAGCCGGTGCGCCCGCGCTGCCAGGCGGTCAACAGGGCCTCGTCGTCCTGCCAGGGGAAGGCGTCGAAGCGCGGCTGGAAATTGCGGGTGGCGAGATCGGGGACGTGAAACAGCAGGTGATAGGAGAATTCGCGCCAATAGAGTTCGGCGACGAATTTCGCCACGTCCGCCGAATTGGCCCGGCCGTCCTCGCCGGCGAGCTGGGCGCCCGCCAGCACCTGCCGGGGCGACACCTCGCCGAAATGCAGGTGCGGCGACAGGCGCGAGACGTTGTCACGGTCCGGCCGGTCGCGCTTCACCGCATAGCCCTTCAGCCCGACATCGAGGAAGTCGCCGAGACGGGTCTGCCCTCCGGCCTCGCCCGGTGTCCACGCCCGGCGCAGCCCGCCGGCCCAGTCGGGCCGCGTCGGCTCCAGCCGCCAGCCGTCGAGATCGTCGCTCGCGCAGGCCGGGCCGGGAGGCAGCGCCTTCGGCGCGCGGGTGGGGGCGGGTGGCGCATGCTCGCGCGCGGCGCGGTGATAGGGCGTGAAGACCCGGAACGGCTCGCCCGCCTTGGTCTTCACCGTCCACGGCTCGTCGAGGAGGGACCCGTTGAAGGTCTCGACGCCGACCCCCTTCGCCTTCAGGGCCTCCTTCAGGCCCCGGTCGACGGCGATACCGGCCGCCGTGTAGCGCCGGTTCCAGCAGACGGTCCGCACATCATGCTGCGCGACGAGATCCTCCACGATCGGCCCCGCCGCGCCGCGGCGCAGGATGAGGTGTCCGCCCTTCCGGGCGATATCGGCGGAAAGCGCCGCCAGCGAGCGGGACAGCCACCACCGTGTCGCCCCGCCGAGCGGACGGACGCCGGGACTGGCCTCGTCGAGAATGTAGAGCAGCAGAAGCGGCGCACCGGTCGCGACCGCGTGGTCGAGCGCCGGATTGTCGGAGAGGCGCAGATCCTCGCGGAACCAGACCAGCACGGGCGTTTGCGACATGAGCAGGAGATCACTCGGCGACGGGATATTCTACGATACGCCGGCCGCGGCACGGTGGATCGCCGGCGGGTGCCGCGCGTGGCGGCGCGGCCGGCCGTTCGATCGCGACAGCGGCCGCTTGTGGCGTTAAATGATACTCATAATATGAAATCACCGGTCCGCGCGGCGGGCCTTCAGGGAGAGCCTCATGGCATCGCATTCGGACAAGGGTTTCGCGCTGGTCACCGGCGCCTCGTCGGGGATCGGCAAGGTCTACGCCGAGCGGCTGGCGCGGCGCGGCTACGATCTCGTGCTGGTCGCGCGCGACAAGGCGCGGCTCGAGGCGCTCGCGGCCGCCCTGCGCGCCGAGACCGGCCGGCAGGTGGAGGTGATCCCCGCCGATCTCGGCGTGCCGGCGGATCTGCGGCGGATCGAGGCCCGCCTCGCCGCCGAGCCGGCGGTGACGTTCCTCGTCAACAATGCCGGCATCGGCACGGAAGGCGCCA
Organism: Ancylobacter terrae; assembly: GCF_045108345.1. Lineage (NCBI taxonomy): Bacteria > Pseudomonadati > Pseudomonadota > Alphaproteobacteria > Hyphomicrobiales > Xanthobacteraceae > Ancylobacter > Ancylobacter terrae. The sequence continues at coordinate 1,608,552 of NZ_JBJGXH010000001.1, read as the reverse complement.
TTCGCGGCGGCGACATCGACGCCACCGAGGCGATGATCCAGCTCAACGTCACCGCGCTCGCCCGGCTGTCCTTCGTGGCGGTGAACCGCTTCGCCGCGCGCGGCGGCGGCACGCTCGTCAACATCGCCTCGGTGGTGGCCTATATGGGCGACCAGTTGCAGGGCGCCTACAGCGGCACCAAGGCCTTCGTGCTCAACTTCACGCAGTCGCTGCAGAACGAGTTCGCCCAGAGCGGCATCCGCATCCAGGCGGTGCTGCCCGGCCTCACCCGGACGGAATTCTTCGGCCGCGTCGGGCGCAGTGTCGACGACCTGCCGCCGGATATGGTGATGTCGGCCGAGGATCTGGTCGATGCCGCGCTGGTCGGGCTCGATCAGGGCGAACGCGTCACCATCCCGCCGCTCCCCGAGCTGGCGAAATGGGAGGCGGTGGAAGCCGCGCGGATGGCGCTGCTGCCCGACCTCTCCCGCGCCCGCCCGGGTGCTCGCTACGGCATCGGGGTAAAGGCCGCCACCTAGCACAGGTTGTCCAAGCGCATGAAAAGCAAGGGTGATCTTATGAATTGTGCTTGTTCATAAGATCATTATGATGTCTCCCCGTGGAGGAGCGGCGGGACAGCGCGGCGCATCTCCCGCTCCGGCAAGGGAGATACGGTGTGCTGAAGCTCGGCTACAAGGCCTCCGCGGAACAGTTCGGGCCCCGGCAATTGCTGGACTTCGCGGTCGCCGCCGAGCGCCACGGCTTCGATTCCGTTTTCGTCAGCGATCATTTCCAGCCCTGGCGCCACACCGGCGGCCATGCCCCGGCGGCGTTTCCCTGGCTCGGCGCGCTCGGCGCGTCGACCTCCCGCATCGTGATGGGCACCAGCGTCCTCACCCCGACCTTCCGCCATCACCCCTCCATGGTGGCGCAGGCTTTCGGCACGCTCGGCGCCCTGTTCCCCGGCCGTGTCATCCTTGGCGTCGGCTCGGGTGAGTCGCTCAACGAGGTGCCGGCGACCGGCGCCCCATGGCCGGAGATGAAGGAGCGTTTCGCGCGGCTGCGCGAATCCGTGCGCCTGATCCGCCAGCTCTGGAGCGAGGAGCGCGTCTCCTTCGAGGGCGAGTATTACAAGACCGAGCGCGCCACCATCTACGACCGTCCCGATACGCCCGTGCCGATCTACATCGCCGGCGCCGGCCCGATGGTGGCGAAGTTCGCCGGTCGCGCCGGCGACGGCTTCATCTGCACCAGCGGCAAGGGCTGGGACCTCTATCGCGAGACGCTGCTGCCGAACGTCGCCGCGGGTCTCGAAGCCGCCGGCCGCGACGGTGCCGGCTATGACCGCATGATCGAGATGAAGGTCTCCTTCGACACCGACCCCGCCCGCGCCTTCGAGGATACCAGGCTATGGGCGGCGCTGGCGCTCTCGCCCGAGGAGAAGATGTCGGTCGAGGATCCGCTGGAGATGGAGAAGCTCGCCGATGCGCTGCCCGCCGAGCGGGCGGCCCGGCGCTGGATCGTCTCCGCCGACCCCGACGAGCATGTCGAGAAGATCCGCCCCTATGTCGAGCTCGGCTTCCGGCATCTCGTGTTCCATGCCCCGGGCGAGGATCAGGAGCGCTTCATCCGCCTCTATTCCGAGCGGGTCTTCCCGAAGCTCCGCGCGGCGTTCGGCTGAACGGCCATGGCGATGGGGGGCATCTGGGCGCTCGTGCCGGTCAAGGAGTTCAGCCGGGCCAAGCACCGGCTGGCTCCCGCGCTGCCGCCCGCCGCGCGCGCCGACCTCGCCCGCGCCATGCTCGAGGACGTGCTGGCGGCACTGGCGGGAACGCCCGGCCTCGCCGGCATTCTCGTCGTCAGCCGCGAGCCCGAGGCGTGGTCGCTGGCCCGTGCCGTCGGGGCGCAGGCGATCGCCGAGCCGGCCGGGAGCGATCTGAACGCCACGGTCGCGGCCGGTATCGGCCATCTGGCGAGGCTCGGTGCGGCCGGCATGCTGGTCGTGCCCGGCGACATCCCCGCCGCAACGCCGGCCGAGTTCGCCAGTCTGCTCGCCGCTCATGGCGAGGGCCGCGCGGTGACGCTGGTCGCCGCCCGCGACGGCGGCACCAATGCGCTGCTGGCCGCCCCGCCCGATCTGCTGCCGGTCGCTTATGGGCCGGCCAGCTTCGAACGGCACCTGCTTCACGCCCGCGCCGCCGGCATCGAGCCGCGCGTGCGGGAGCTGCCGGGCATCGGTCTCGACCTCGACACCCCGGACGATCTGGCGCGCTTCCTGCTGCGTGACGCGCCGACGCGTACGCGCCAGTGCCTCGGGCGGTGGCGCGCGGGGCCCGCGATCGGCCGGTCCCGGCTCATCGAGCGCGGCGCGGCGTCCGACCCAGGCCCCATGCGGCAACAACGGAACAGCGGGAGATAGGCGATGGCCCAGTTCGTTCTCGTCCACGGCTCCTTTCATGGTGCATGGTGCTGGGAACGACTGATCCCGCTGCTCCGCTCCCGCGGCCACGACGTGGTGGCGCCGAACCTGCCCGCCAGCGGCACCGATACGGCGCCGCCCGAAAATGTCAGCCTCGATGCCTATGCGACGCGCATCGCCGCGGTGATCGACGGGCTGGCCGGGCCGATCGTGCTGGTCGGCCACAGCATGGGCGGCATCGTCGCCGCGCAGGTGAGCGAGCGGCGCGCGGACCGCCTCGCCGCCACCGTCTACGTCAACGGCCTGCTGCTGGGCGATGGCGAGACGCTGCTCGGCTTCCTCGACGCCCATGCCGATGCCGGCGTGGAGGACCTCGTCCTGAAATACATGCGCGTGTCCGAGGACGGCGCCACCGCGACCTTCCCGCCGGAAGCGGCGCCGGAGGTATTCTACAACACCGCCGCGCCGGCGGATGCCGCCTGGGCCGCCGGGCATCTCACCCCCCAGCGCACCCGCATCTACCGCGACCCGCTGGCGCTTACCCCCGCCCATTTCGGCCGCGTGCCGCGCTTCTACATCGAAGGCCTGCGCGACAACGCGGTGTCGATCGGCCTTCAGCGGGCCATGACCGCCCGCACGCCCTGCCAGCGCATCTACACGCTCGACGTCGACCACTCGCCCTTCCTGTGCCAGCCGGCGGCGGTGGCGGACATTCTGGAGGAGGTCGCCGGCCTCACTGCCTGAAGCGGCGTCGCTCTGCCGAAATCATAGGCAACGTTAGGTAAGCAAGGGTGACGGAGGCTTGAACGCCGCCACCGAACAACGCGCCGAACCGCCTATTTTCCTGAGTGTCTATACACCAGCACACTTTGGCACAGAACTTGGATTGATCATTGGCATAGGTCGGAGTCGCTAATGTCCTCGATTGCCTTTGTCTCGGTCTCCAAGCGTTACGGCGAAGTCGATGCCGTGCGCTCCCTCGATCTCGCCTGCGGCGCCGGCGAGATGCTCGCGCTGCTCGGCCCGTCGGGCTGCGGCAAGAGCACCACGCTGAAGATGGCGGCGGGCATCGAGGGCGTCTCGTCCGGCGAGATCTGGTTCGGCGAGCGCCCGGTCTCCCGCCTCGCCCCCGGCGAGCGCAACATCGCCATGGTGTTCGAGGATTACGCGCTCTACCCGCGCATGACCGTGTGGGAGAATGTCGGCTTCCCGCTGAAGGTGCGCGGCATCGCCGGCCAGCCGGCCTCCCAGCGCATCGGCGAGGTGCTCACCCTGCTCGGCCTGCGCGACATGGCCGACCGCGACGTGAAGGGGCTGTCGGGCGGCGCGCAGCAGCGCGTCGCGATCGGCCGGGCGCTGGTCCGCGACCCGGAAGTGATCCTGTTCGACGAGCCGCTCTCCCATCTCGACGCCGACCAGAAGGTGCAGCTGCGCGCCGAGATCAAGCGCCTGCAGAAGCTGCGGCAGGTCACCTCGATCCTCGTCACCCACGACCAGACCGAGGCGATCGCCATGGCCGACCGGGTGGCGGTGATGAATCACGGCGTGCTGCAGCAGGTCGGCCCGCCGCAGGAACTCTATGAGCGCCCGGCCAATCTCTTCGTCGCCAATTTCATCGGCGAGCCGCCCATGAACCTCGTTCCCGCGGAGTTCGGCGGCGAGGGTGCGCTCGCCGGGCGCGGCTGGAACGTGACGCTCGGGGCCGACCGTACGGCGCCGCTGGTGGCGCGGCAGGGCAGCCGGCTCATCGCCGGCATCCGCCCCGAGAACATCGGCGTCCGCGCGCCGGAGGCCGGGGGCGGGGCGCGCGGCGTCATCCTCTATCGCGAGCCGCGCGGCGATGCCGACGTGCTCACCGTGAAGCTGGACGGGGAGGGCGACATGCTGGTCGCCGAGATTCCCGGCCCCGCGCCGTGGCGGGCCGGCGATGCGGTCGCGCTCGATCTCGCCGCCGACCGGATGCGGGTCTTCGATGCCGAGAGCGGGCGCAACCTGGAGGTCGCGGCATGAACGCGCCGACGCGGATCGAGGCGGTCGCCGCCGGCACGGGGTTGGTGGTGCGCGGCATCGGCAAGAGCTTCGCCTCGGCCAAGGCGGAGCGGGTGCAGGCGCTCGCCGATATCGGCCTCGAAGTGGCGCCCGGCGAATTGCTGGCGCTCACCGGCCCGTCGGGCGCGGGCAAGACCACGCTCTGCCGCATCCTCGCCGGGCTGGAACGGCCCGACTTCGGCACGCTCCGGCTGGACGGCAGCGACTTCGCGTCGGTGCCGGCGGGGCGTCGCCGGGTCGCGCTGATGTTCGAGAGCTACGCGCTCTATCCCCATCTCACCGTCCGCCAGAACGCGCTGTCGCCGCTCACCGCGCCCGGCGCGCCGGCGGGAATGGATGCCGCCGCTGCAGCGAAGCGGGTGTCGGAGATCCTCGATCTGCTGGAGATCGGCCATCTCGGCGAGCGCCTGCCGGGCGCGCTGTCGGGTGGGCAGAAGCAGCGCGTCGCGCTCGCCCGCACGCTGGTGCAGCAGCCGACCCTGTTCCTGCTCGACGAGCCGATCTCCCACCTCGACGCCAAGCTGCGGCATAAGCTGCGCGGCGAGGTGCGCCGCCGGCTCGCCGCCCAGCCGGCGCCCGCCATCTGGTCGACGCCGGACGGCATGGAGGCGCTCTCGGTCGGCGACCGCGTCGCGGTGATCGACCAGGGGCGGATCGAGCAGGTCGGCACGCCGGAGGACATCTGGCTGCGGCCGGCGACCGTGAAGGTGGCGCGCCTGATCGGCGACCCGCCGATGAACCTCATTCCCGGCCGGCTGGAGAGCCAGGGCGACGCGCTCTTCCTCGTGCGCCACGACCTGCGCATCCCGCTCCCCGCTCATGTCGCCCGCCATGCCACGCGCGGCGAGGTGACGCTCGGCGTGCGCCCGGACGCGCTCGGCTTCGCGGACCCCGATGCGCCGGGCGCGGCGCGGGCGGAGATCTATTCCAACGAGCCTTTCGGCAAGCACGCCATCGTCACGCTCGACCTCGGCGGGCTGCTGGTGAAGGCGAAGACCGGCATGGAGACGGCGGCCGCCCTCGGCGAGGGCGTCGGCGGCGGCATCGGCCGCCCGGCCGGCCTGCACCTGCCGGCCGAGGGCGTGATGCTGTTCGACGGCGCGAGCGGGCGGGCCTTGCCCGCGCCGGCCTGAGAACGGTGCGTAGGGCGTTGCCGAACCAATAACCGCTGAAGACGGAACAGAGGGACAGAGCGATGAAGAGCAGGATCTGGTGTTTCGCGGCCGCCCTGGTCGCGACGACGGCGCTGACGGCACCCATGGTGATCGCCGGCGCGCAGCCGGCGGCGGCGCAGGAGGCGAGCTTCTACGCGGAGGCGGCGAAGCCCTACAAGGGCGTCACCATCCGCGTGCTGGACGAGATCACCCCGCTGCAGGAGACCTTGTCGAAGATCGTGCCGGACTTCGAGAAGGAGACCGGCATCAAGGTGGAGTGGGAGTTGCTGAACCACTTCGAGGTGATCAACAAGGGCCAGGCCGACATGCTGTCGGGCCGCGGCAACTGGGACGCCATCATGCTGCACGGCGCCCAGCTCGGGCCGATGCTGTCGGCGAAGGTCATCCTGCCGCTCGACAAGTTCATCGCCGACCCGAAGCTGACCAACCCGAACCTCAACCCGACCGACTTCATCCAGGCGCCGTACAAGACCACCGCCTTCTACGGCGGCAAGCAGTACGGCTTCATCAACTGGAACTACAACAACGTCTACTGGGCCCGCGCCGACCTGCTGAACGACCCCGGCGAGCAGGCCGCCTTCAAGGCGAAGTACGGCTATGACCTCGCCCCGGCCAAGACCATCGAGCAGATGCGCGACATCGCCCAGTTCTTCACCCGCAAGAAGGGCGAGATGCTGGCCGGCAAGCCGCTCGACAGCGATTTCTACGGGATCGTGCTCGAAGGCATCAAGGGCGGCTCGACCTTCTCGAACCTGTGGGTGAACTTCGTCGAGAACTTCGGCGGCGAGCTGTTCGACGCCAAGGGCATGCCCCATTTCGACAGCCCCGAGACGGTCGCGGCGCTGAAGATGTGGCGCGAATTGTGGACCTACGCCCCGCCCGGCATCGCCGAATACTCGCTGGTCGACGTGCCGACCGTGATGGGCAACGGCATCGCCGCGCAGACGCTAGCCTGGTCGGACTTCGTGCTCGGCATCGACAAGCCCGGCGTGTCGCCCTTCGCCGGCAAGTTCGTCTACGCCCCGGTGCCGGTGAAGGCGGGCCGCGAGGGCAAGCGCTTCGCCGACGCCGAGCCCTCGGTCACCGTGATCTCCGAGGCCTCGAAGAACCCCGAGGCGACCTTCCTGTTCCTGCAATGGCTCGCCGACAAGCGCCAGCAGGACAAGCTGATCGAGCTCGGCAAGGGCGGCGTGCCAGTCCGCGAGAGCTCCTGGGCGCTGCCGGCGATGAAGGACGGGCCGAACCCGACCCTGTTCGCGGCGATGAAGTCCTCCCTCGACGTCGCCACGGCGCGGCCGAAGATGGAGAAGTACCCGGAGATGTTCGACGCCATGAGCGGCATCGCCCAGCAGGTCGGCCTCGGCAAGATGACGCCCGAGCAGGGCGCCAAGGAAGGCCAGGCCATTCTCATGAAGCTCTGCGGCGGCAAATCCTGCCTGCTGTGAGCCTCGCGCTCGCCTGAAAGCGGCGCCGCGGCGGACCCTCCCGCCCGGCGCCACGCCTCCGGGACGCCGTCGCGCCCCGCGCCCTCCGCCCCATCCCGCCGGCCGGCACCCCCGGCCGGCGCCCGACCGATCCGGAGAGCCTGCCCATGTCGGCGACGACCGAAGCCGCGCCCGCCCTCGCGCCCCCCGCGCCGACCATGCGCGAGAGCCGCTGGTACCCCTATCTGCTGATCGCGCCCTCGATGATCACGCTGGTGGTGGTGTCGCTGGCCCCATTCATCTACGCCATCTATCTGAGCTTCCACGACGCGAAGTTCGGCCGGGTGCGGGACTTCATCGGCTTCGACAACTACGTCACGCTGCTGACCGATCCGCGCTTCTGGAACTCCATCGGCGTCGCCGCGACCTTCGTCTTCATCGCCGTGCCGATCGAGTTCATGCTCGGCCTGATGGGCGCGCTGGTGCTGAACCAGAACGTGCGCGGGCGCTCCATCCTCATACCCTTGCTGTTCATGCCGACCATGATGGCGCCGATCGTGGTCGGGCTCCTGTGGAAGATCATGCTGGCGGGCTCGTGGGGCTTCCTGTCCTACAACGTGCTGGAGCGCTTCAACATCCTCGGCGAGACCTCGGTCTTCGCCTCGCCCGAGCTCGCCCTCTACGCGCTGATCTTCGTCGACATCTGGCAGTGGACGCCCTTCATGATGCTGGCCTTCTTCGCCGGCCTGCAGGCGCTGCCCCTCGGCCCCTACCGCGCCGCCGCCGTCGACGGGGCGAGCTCGCTGCAGGTGTTCTTCCACATCACCCTGCCGATGATGACGCCGCTGCTGGCGGTGATCGGGCTGCTGCGCTTCATCGACGCCTTCAAGGTGTTCGACACCATCTACATCCTCACCAATGGCGGGCCGGGCACCACCACCGAGACCCCCTCCATCCTCGCCAACAAGATGACCTTCGAGTTCTGGAACATCGGCGAGGCCTCGGCGCTCGCGGTGCTGGTGTGGATCGCCTTCTTCGCCTTCTGCACGCTGTTCTACCAGGTCGCCAAGAAGCGACTGAACGCCTTCTGAGGGAGCCGGACCATGGCCGAAGCGATCAACCGATCCGACAACAGCCGCGCCGTGCTCTGGACCACGGTCGTCGTCGTCTACGCCGCCATCGTGCTGTTTCCCATCTTCTGGATGGCGCAGATGATGATCAAGCCGAACGACGCCATGTTCGCGCGGCCCACCCAGTGGCTGTTCGTGCCGACGCTGGATCACTTCAGCTACGTGATCGAGCAGGGCTTCCACTGGAGCCTCCTGACCTCCTTCGTGCTGTGCACCGTCTCGACCGCGCTGGTTGTGCTGATCGGGACCCCGGCGGCCTACGCCTTCGCGCGCTTCGAGATGAAGGGCAAGGACGACCTGTTCCTGTTCATCCTCGGCTCGCGCATGGCCCCGCCGGTGTGCCTCGTCATCCCGTTCTACCTGATCTACGCCAAGGTCGGCCTGCTCGACAGTTTCCTCGGGCTGACGCTCGCCTACATGACCTTCAACCTCTCCTTCTATGTCTGGGTGCTGCGCTCCTTCTGCCGCGACCTGCCGGTGGAGCTGGAGGAGGCGGCGGCGCTGGAAGGCTGGTCGCGCCCGCAGATCTTCCGCCGCGTGGTGTTCCCGCTGCTGCGCAACGGCATCGTCGCCACCGCCGTGCTCTGCTTCATCTTCGCGTGGAACGAGTTCCTGTTCGCCTTCATGCTCGGCGGCAAGGGGGTGCAGACGCTGCCCGTCTACATCCCCAAGCTCATCACCTCGCAGGGCGTGCGCTGGGGCGAGATGGCGGTGGTCGGCATGACCGCGCTGCTCCCCGTTCTCGCGGTCGTCTTCGTCTTGCAGCGTCACATCGTGCGCGGGCTCACGCTCGGCGCCGTCAAGGGGTGAGGGGAGAGATCACCATGGCCGAACATTTCCTGCCCTCCCTCCCCGGCAACGTGCAGTGGGGGCTGTGGGACGCGAGCGTGCCGCCCGTGCTCACGGTGAAGTCGGGCGACCGCGTCGTCATCGACACGCTGTCCGGCGAGCCGGAGGACCTGCCCGATCCCTCGACCGGCCTTTCCGTCCTGCCGGACCATCGCGCCGTGCTGGAGAGCACCCCGCGCGGGCCGGGCCCGCACATGCTCACCGGCCCGGTCTACGTCGAGGGGGCCGAGCCCGGCGACGTGCTCGAAGTGCGCATGCTCGACATCAAGTACCGCACGCCCTGGGGCTGGAACCTGCAGGCGCCGTTCTGGGGCACGCTGCCCGAGGATTTCCCGGAGCTGCGCCGGCTCCACATCCCACTCGACATCGCCCGCAACGTCGCGCTGCTGCCCTGGGGGCAGGAGCTGCCGCTCGACCCGTTCTTCGGCAATTTCGGCGTCGCCCCGGCGCCGGAATGGGGGCGGCTGTCGTCCACCCAGCCGCGCGTCTTCGGCGGCAACATGGACAACAAGGAACTGGGCGTCGGCACGACGATCTATTTCCCGGTCTTCGCGCCCGGCGCGCTGTTCTCGGTCGGCGACGGCCACGGCGTGCAGGGCGACGGCGAGGTCTGCCTCACCGCCATCGAGACGCCGCTGACCGGCACCTTCGAGTTCCATGTGCGCAAGGACATGAAGCTGACCACCCCGCGCGCCGAGAAGGCCGACAGCTGGGTGACGATGGGCTTCAACGAGGATCTCGACGACGCCGTGAAGGAGGCGCTGCGCGACATGATCGCGCTCATCCGCGCCCATTCCGGCCTCTCGGCGCAGGACGCCTACACGCTCTGTTCGCTCGCCGCGGACCTACGCGTCACCCAGACCGTCGACGTCAACAAGGGCATCCACTGCGTGCTGAAGAAGGCGCATCTGCCCGCACGCCGGTAGATCTCATCCCGAAGGAGGTGCCTATGGGAAAGCTGCGCTTCGGCATCTTCATGCCGCCGTGGAATTCGCCGCCGACACAGAACATCACCGTCTCGCTTCAGCGCAATCTCGAGACCATCCAGCTCATCGACCGGCTCGGCTATGACGAGGCCTGGGTCGGCGAGCACCATTCCGCCGGCAGCGAGATCGTCGCCGATCCGATGGTGTTCCTCGCCCATGCCGGTGCGCTGACGCGCTCGATCAAGCTCGGCACCGGCATCGTGCCGCTGCCCTACCACAATCCCTATCACGTCGCCGACCGCATGATCCTGCTCGACCATTTGCTGCGCGGGCGCTTCATGGCCGGCTTCGGGCCGGGCGGCCTGCCGAGCGACGCGGCCATGTTCGGGCTCGACCCGCGCGAGCTGCGCCCCGCGCTCGACCATGATCTCGGCGTGCTGATGCAGCTGCTCACCAGCACCGAGCCGGTGACGGCGAAGACCGACCGCTACAATCTCGTCGACGCCTTCTGCCAGGTCGCGCCCTATACCGACCCGGTGTTCGACGTCTGCGTCGCCGCCACCCGCTCGGAGGCCGGCCCCCGCATCGCCGGCAAGCACGGGCTCGGCCTGCTCTCCACCGGCGTCATCTCGCCGAAGGAAGGCATGCCCGCGCCCCCGCTGCACTGGGACGCCTATGAGGAGGAGGCGCTGAAGGCCGGCCACGTGCCGGACCGCAAGCGCTGGCGCCTCGTCGTCAACATCCATGTAGCGCCGACCCGCGAACAGGCGGTCGAGGACATGCGCTACGGCTTCGACGCCTTCTGCGAATACACCCAGCGCACCATCGCCATGCCCTCCATCACCGCCCAGGGCGACACCTTCGAGGAGCGCATCGCCTGGATGAACGAGACCGGCATCGGCGTCATCGGCACGCCGGACGACGCCATCGCCTTCCTCAAGCGCCTGATGGGCCGCGCCGGCGAGGCGGGGTGCATCCTGATGCTGGCGCATGACTGGGCCAACTGGGAGGCGACGCAGCGCCATTACGAGCTGTTCGCCCGCCACGTGGTGCCGCACTTCCAGCCGAGCCTCGCCCGCCTCGTCGAGGCCGAGCGCCGCTCTCAGGCGCGCCACGCCGGCGACCTCGTCCGCCACGCCGAGGCGATCAACGCCTGGCTGCCCTCCGACCAGAAGCTCTCCGTCCCGTCCTGAGGGAACCGACATGACCGCCCCGATCGCCCACAAGGATCCCAAGCTCCCGCCACCGATCGCCCTGCCGGAGGGCGAGGAATGGGTCGGCGCGCTGCGCACGTTCAGCCCGCATGTCGCGCAAACGCTGGTCGCCGCCGCCCGCGCGCTCTACCCGCATGAGGGCCTGCCCGAGCGCATCTATCGCCGCGTGGTGGCGCAGTTCGACCGCATGGCGCTCGCCGCGCCGGCGGCGGCGCAGAGCTTCGCGCAGTTCGTCGATCTCATCGACACCCAGCTGCCGCTGCCTTTCGTCGAGCTTTCGGAGGGCTACCGCGTGCAGGTGCTGAAGGCGATCGAGGCGAGCCCCGCCTTCCGCCTCGTGCAGCGCTCGACGGTGCGGTTCCTCTATGACGACGTCGAGGTGTGGGGGGCCTTCGGCTACGAGGGCGCCGCCGTGCACCTCGGCGGCTACGTCACGCGCGGCTTCGACGATCTCGACTGGCTGCCCACCCCGCCCGCCGGCAGCTACTGAGCGTCGTGACCTCGTCATCCCGGCCGAAGCGTAGCGCGGAGCCGGGATCGTCCTCCATCCTGCGCGCGATCCCGGCTCGGCCTTCGGCCGTCCGGGATGACGGTGTGAAGATTTCGAGCCGATCTCAGGAGCTGATCCCATGGCGAATTACGATCTCGACGATGCCGGCGTCGTCGTCATCATCGGTTCCGGTTCCGGCGGCGGCACGCTCGCCAACGAGCTGACCCAGCGCGGCGTCGAGGTGGTGCTGCTGGAGGCCGGCCCGCACCTCACCGCCGAGGATTTCGTCAACGACGAATGGGCCGGCTACGAGATGCTGTCCTGGCTCGACAAGCGCACCGCCTCCGGCACCTGGCGAGTGGCGAAGGACCACCCGGTCACGCCGAGCTGGCATTGCAAGGTGGTGGGCGGCACCTCGGTGCACTGGTCGGCCTGCTGCTACCGGCTGATCGAGGACGAGATGCGTGCCCGCACCGTCTATGGCGACGTGCCCGGCACCACGCTGATCGACTGGCCGATCACGCTGGCCGAGCTGGAGCCCTGGTACGACCGCGCCGAGGCCAAGATGGGCGTTACCCGCACCAACGGTTTGCCGCCGCTGCCGCCGAACAACAATTTCAAGGTGATGCACGCGGGCGCCAAGGCGCTCGGGCTGAACGTCTCGACCGGCCGCCACGCCGTCAACTCCATCCCCTATGACGGCCGCCCCGCCACCATCCAGGACGGCTTCACCATCACCGGCGACAAGGTCGGCTCGCGCTGGTCGACGCTCAACGTCGAGATCCCGCGTGCGCAGGCGACCGGCAGGCTGGACCTCAGGCCCGAGAGCCGCGCCATCTTCATCGAGCACGACGAAGCCGGCAAAGCATCCGGCGTCGTCTATGTCGACGCCGCCGGCGTGCGCCGTCGCCAGAAGGCGAGGGCGGTCGTGCTGGCCGGCAACTGCGTCGAGAGCCCGCGCCTCCTGCTGCACTCGGCCAGCGCGCGCTACCCGAACGGCCTCGCCAATGGCTGGGGCCATGTCGGGCGGCATTACCTGCGCCACCTGATCCAGACCGTGTGGTCGATCTTCGACAAGCCGGTGAACATGCACCGCGGCGAGCTGATGACCGGCTTCATCGACGATTTCAGCCGCCACGATGCCGCGCGCGGTTTCGCCGCCGGCTATTATATCGAGCTGAACTCGATGGGCCTGCCGACCACCGCCGCCTTCCTCGAGCCCGGCTGGTGGGGCCGCGATTTCGTCTCGGTGATCGAGCAGTACCGCAACATGGCCGGCATCTTCATGACCGGCGAGGACATGCCGCAGGCCGACAACCGCGTCACCCTCACCGACGAGCTCGACGCCTTCGGCGTGCCGGTGGCGAACATCCATTATGACGACCACCCCAACGACCTGAAGATGCGCAGCCACGGCTACAGGACGCTGGTCTCGATCCACAAGGCGGCGGGGGCGAAGCGCTCGATCGAGGCGCCGGCCTACCCGGCGAGCCACAATCTCGGCTCGAACCGCATGGCGGCGCGGGCGGAAGACGGCGTGGTCGACGGCTGGGGCCGCTCGTTCGAGGTGCCGAACCTGTTCATCGCCGACGGCTCCAATTTCGCGACGGGCGGCGCCTGCAACCCGACCCTGACCATCGTCGCGCTGGCGATGCGGCAGGCGGAGTTCATGGCGAAGCAGATGGCGGCGGGGGAATTGTGAGCCTGGCGCGATGAGCGAGGCGTTCACCGAACCGACGCTGTCCTACTGGCAGGACCTGCACGCCGCCGTTCCCGCCGGCTACTCCCCCACGCCGCCGCACCGGTTCGGCTATCCGGTGACGCTGCCGGACGGGCGCATCCTCGTGCTGCCGCTGCGGGCGCTGCCGGACGGGCGCCACGCCGTCGCCTCGCTGATCGCCAATCAGGCCTCGCACCACGTCGTCGCCGCGCTCGCCGGCTTCATGGCGGCGGCCGCGCGCGACCTCGCCCCGGACGTCGTCGTCGGCCTGCCGACCCTCGGCCTCGCCTTCGCCGCGCCGGTGGCGGAGCGGCTCGGGCAGCCGCGCTACGCCCCGCTCGGCTATTCGAGGAAGTTCTGGTACGCGGACGAGCTGTCCGAGCCGGTCGCCTCCATCACCTCGCCGGAGGCGGGCAAGCGGCTGCGGCTCGATCCGAACCTGCTGCCGCTGGTCGCGGGCCGGCGCGTCGTCATCGTCGACGATGCCATCTCCACCGGCACCACCCTGCGCGCCGCCGTGCGACTGTTGAGCCGGCTCGGTGCCGAAATCGCCGGCATCGTCGTCGCCATGAAGCAGACCCGCCGATGGCAGGCGCCGCTCGCCGCGCTGGCCGGGGAGGGGATCAGCCCGCCCCCGGTCGGCGCCGCCTATGGCTGCCCGCTCTTCGCGCGCGGGGAGGGCGGCTGGTGGCCGGTCGAGGGCACGCTGCCCGACTAGAGCCCTTTCCGATCCGGCGCAATCGCCGGATCGACAGGAAGGCGCTCTCGATTCAACGAGCTGGAGCATGTTCCGATCGCAAGAGCCGTCCAACTCTTGCGGAACATGCGCGCGCGACCGGCTGCGGTTCGAGCCCCCGTCCGCGGGGCGGTGCTGTCCACAGCCGGCACTCCCCGGGCTTGCCCGAACGTCCCCGACCGGCCCAGACTCGCCGCGACATCGGCTGGAGAGGAGGAACCACCATGCCACGTCTCGCCCTCGCGACATTCGCCGTTCTGCTCGCCGTTTCCGCGCCCGCGGCGGCCGGCCCGATACAGGATCTGCTGGACAAGGGTTTCCGCGTCGTCGGCGTCTCGCCCGGCCAGCAGCAGGATCCGATCATCTTCCTGGGCCGCGACAGCGAACTCGTCGCCTGCCGCAGCTACATCATCATCCGCCAGCAGGTCGGCCAGCCCCAGTGCGCGCCGGTGAAGTAAGCCCCCCGCGCCTCACCCGCCCTTCGCCACCTCGATCGCCTCCCACACCCGCGCCGGGGTGAGCGGCATGTCGAGATGGGTGATGCCGAGCGCGGCCAGCGCATCCACCACCGCGTTGACGAAGGCGGGCGGGGCGCCGATGGCGCCCGCTTCCCCGGCGCCCTTGATGCCGAGCGGGTTGGTGGTGCAGGGCACGTTCTGGGTGCCGACCGCGAACAGCGGCAGGTCGCTCGCGCGGGGCAGGGCGTAGTCCATGAAGCTGCCCGAGAGCATCTGCCCGCTGCCCTCTTCATAGACGACGCGCTCCATCATCGCCTGGCCGATGCCCTGCGCGATGCCGCCATGCACCTGCCCGGCCAGCACCAGCGGATTGAGCACGCGGCCGAAATCGTCGACCACCGTATAGCGCTCGACCGCAATGGCCCCCGTCGCCGGGTCGACCGCGACCTCGCAGACATGGGCGCCATTCGGGAAGGTGCCGGTGTTCTGCTCGAAATCGCCGATGCCCTCCAGCCCGCCCGCCTTTTCCGCCACGGCGAGGATGCCGACCGATCGATCCGTGCCGACCACGGTGAAGGCGCCGGCCTCGAACACGATGTCCTCGACCGCCGTCTCCAGTATTTCGGCGGCGTGGCGGCGACCCTTCTCGACGACGTCGGTCGCGGCGAGGCGCAGGGCGCCGCCGCCATGCACCATCGAGCGCGAGGCCACCGTGCCGCCGGCCGAGGGCAGCGGCTGGTCGGTGTCGCCGCTCTTCACCACGATGGAGGTCGGCTCCAACCCCAGCCGCTCCGCCAGCATCTGCACATAGGTGGTCTCGTGGCCCTGGCCGGAGGATTGCGTGCCGACATGCAGCACCACCTTGCCGTCGGGCGCGATCTGGATGACGGCGCCTTCCTTGCCCGGCACGCCGGTGCGCTCGATGTAATAGGCGAGGCCGATGCCGCGCAGCCGGCCGTCCTTCACCCGCCTGCGCGCCCGGAAGCCGGCCCAGTCGGCGGCGGCCATGCCCGCTTTCATCACCGCTTCGAAGTCGCCGGAATCATAGGTGACGCCGGTATCGGTGGTGTGCGGCATGTCCTTGGGCCGGATCATGTTGCGCGACCTGAGCTTGTCGGGCGCCATCCCGATCTCGCGCGCCGCCTTGTCGACGAGGCGCTCGATGAGATAGGCCGCCTCCGGCCGGCCGGCGCCGCGATAGGCGTCGATCGGCGCGTTGTTGGTGTAGGCGCAGCGCACGTCGGTCGCGACCACCGGGATGCGGTAGACGCCCGGCGCCATGGGCGGGCCGGACAGCGTCGGGCAATAGACGCCGAAGGCCGAGAGCGCGCCGCCGCACGCCGCCAGCGTCTCGATGCTCAGCGCGGTGAAGCGCCCGCGCGCGTCGAGCCCCAGCCGGGCGCGGGAGATGTTGTCGCGCCCCTGCGTGTCGGTGAGGAAGGCTTCCGCCCGGCTCGAATTCCACCGCACCGGAGCCCCGAGCTTGCGCGCCGCATAGAGAACCAGCGCCTGCTCGGGATAGGGCACCGCCTTCATGCCGAAGCCGCCGCCGACATCCGGCGTGATGACGCGGAGCCGGGATGCCGGCAGCCCGAACACGCCCTCGAACATGAAGTCGCGGATCATCTGGCTGCCCTGCGAGCCGGTGACCAGCGTGAAGCGCGCATCGGCGGGATCGTAGAGCCCGATCGCGTTGCGCGGCTCCAGCGAGGAGACCACGATGCGGTTGTTGACCAGTTCGAGCTCGACCACCCGCGCGGAGGCCGCCAGCGCCGCCTCCGCCCGCGCGACATCGCCGAGCCGCCAGTGCAGCGCGAGATTGCCGGGCGCCTCGCCGAACAGCTCCGGCGCGCCCTCGGCCAGCGCCGCGCGGGCGTCGACCACCGCGTCGAGATGCGCGATCTCGACGTTCACCGCCTCCGCCGCCTCCAGCGCCTGCGCCTCGGTGTCGGCGACCACGAAGGCGATCGGCTCCCCGAGATAGCGCACCTTGGCCGACGCCAGCAGCGTGTGCGCCGGCAGCGGCATGCGCCCGCCCTCGACATGGTCGAGCACGATGATGACGGGGAGCGGACCGATGCCGTCGGCGGCGAGATCCTCGGCCGTGTAGACTGCGCGCACGCCCGGCATGTCCCGCGCGGCCTCCGCGTCGAGGCCGGCGATCACGCCATGCGCGACCGGAGAGCGCACCACGGCGGCATAGAGTTCGCCCTCGTAGCGGAAATCGTCGGTGTAGCGGCCGGTGCCGGTGATGAATCGCTGGTCCTCGACGCGGCGGAAAGGCTGGCCGACCCCGAATTTCATTGCCGATGCTCCAAACCCGTCGCACGCTCGCGCCTCGTGGAGGGGCGCGGCGTCTTGCCTATGTTTCTATTTGTGCAAAGATAAGCACAAAGCGTTGGATAAATGCGATGGTCTAATAAGATACCGCGTCGCACAAGGGTTCTTTTCAGGGGCGTTCGGGGATCATGGGGATGGGTTCCGGCAGGGACGGGGAGACCGGCAGGGGCGTTGGCCGCTCCATCCGGCGCAAGGAGGATGACCGCCTCCTGAAAGGGCGCGGCCGCTTCATCGGCGACATGCGATTTGCGGGCCAGCTCGAGGCCGCCTTCGTCCGTTCCACCCTCGCCCATGCCCGCATCCGCGCCATCCGCATCCCGCCCCATCTCGACGGGCGCGCCTTCACCGCCGCCCATATGGAGGCGGACGGCATCCGCCCGATCCTCGCCAAGACCGGCCTGCCGGGCTTCCGCGTCTCCTCACAGTCCTCGCTCGCCTCCGGCAAGGTGCGCTTCGTCGGCGAGCCGGTGGCCATGGTGCTGGCGCCCACCCGCGCCGAGGCGGAGGACCTCGCGGAGGCGATCGAGGTCGACTACGAGGAACTCCCCGCCAATGCCGACATGCTCAGGGCCATCCGCCCCGAGGCGGCGCTGGTGCACGAGGACTGGAGCGAGAACGTCTTCCTCGTCAGCGCCTTCGAGCACGGCATGAGCGAGGCCGTCCGCGCCGCGCCGATCAAGGTGACGCGCGAGGTGCGCACCAGCCGGCAATGCATGGCGCCGCTGGAGGGCAAGGGCTGCATCGCCGTCCATGACCGCTTTTCCGAACAGCTCACGCTGTGGACCTCCACCCAGATGCCGCACATCGTGCGCTCGGGCCTCGCCGAGTGCCTGGGGCTGGAGACCCGCCAGATCCGCGTCGTCGCCCCCGATGTCGGCGGCGGCTTCGGCTGGAAGGGCCTCTTGCAGCCGGAGGAAGTGTGCTGCGCCTGGGCGGCGCTCAAGCTGGACCGGCCCATCAAATGGCTGGAGGATCGCCGCGAGCACCTGATCGCCGCCGCCAATTGCCGCGAGCACCACTATGTCATGACCGCCTATGCCGACACGGACGGCCGCCTGCTCGGTTTCGAGGCGGACGCGCATGTCGATGCCGGCGCCTATTCGGTCTATCCCTTCTCCGCCTGCCTTGAAGGCGCGCAGGTGGTCTCCAACCTGCCCGGCCCCTACAACGTCCCGGCCTATCGCTGCCGCACGCTGTCGGTGTGCACCAACAAGCCGCCGATCGTGCCCTATCGCGGCGTCGCCCGCACCGGCGTGTGCACGGCGATGGAGCTGATGATCGATGCCGTCGCCCGCGCCGCCGGGCTCGAGCCGGCCGAGGTGCGGCTGCGCAACCTCGTGCGGCCCGAGCAGATGCCGTTCAAATCGGTGACCGGCAAGGATTTCGACATGGGCGACTATCCCGAGAGCCTCAGGCGGGCGCGGGAGATGATCGGCCATGAGGGCGTGCGCGCGCGCCAGCAGAACGCTGAAACCGACGGCCGGCGCATCGGCATCGGCTACGCCACCTATTGCGAGCAGGGCGCGCACGGCACCTCGGTCTATCACGGCTGGGGCATCCCGATGGTGCCCGGCTTCGAGCAGTGCGGCGCCCGCCTCACCCCGGACGGCACGCTGGAAATCCGCGTCGGCAACCAGAGCCACGGCCAGTCGATGGAGACGACGCTGGCGCAGGTCGCCTGCGAGGTGCTGGGCATCGACCCTGATCGCGTCAACGTCGTCCACGGCGACACCGCGCTCACCCCCTATTCGACGGGAACCTGGGGCTCGCGCTCGGCGGTGATGGTCGGCGGCGCGGTGGCGAGCGCCTGCGAGAAGCTCGGCGAGCGGCTCATCGCCATCGGCGCGCACCTGCTGCAGGCGAAGCCGGAGGAGGTGCGGATCGCCGATGCGCAGGTGGTCGGCCCCACGGGCTCCGTGAGCTTCCGCGAGATCGCCGGCACCTGGTATCTCAAGCCGCAGAACCTGCCCGCCGACGTCAACCCGGACGGGCTCGACCTCGTCGCCGGCTACCGGCCCAAGGTCGACACCGGCACCTTCTCCTACGCCACCCACGCCGCGGTGGTCGCGGTCGAGCCCGACACCGGCGCGGTCGAGATCCTCGATTACGTCGTGGTGGAGGATGGCGGCGTGCTGCTCAACCCGATGGTGGTGGAGGGGCAGGTCTATGGCGGCGCGGCGCAGGGCATCGGCACCGCGCTTTACGAGGAGATGGTCTATGACGGCAACGGCCAGCCGCTGGCCTCGACCTTCGCCGACTATCTGATCCCCGGCGCCAACGAGATGCCGGATGTGCGCATCGCCCATATGGAAACGCCCTCGCCGAACACCCGCTTCGGCCAGAAGGGAATCGGGGAGGGCGGCGCCATCGCCCCGCCGGCGGCGATCGGCAACGCCATCAACGACGCGCTGGCATCGCTGGGTGCCGAACTTTCCGTCTCGCCGATGACGCCCCGCCGCGTGCGCGAGGCGGTGCTGGCGGCGCGGCAGAAGGAGAGCGCCGCGTGAAGCCCGCCCCGTTCGACTATCTGCGCCCCGAGAGCGTGCGCGAGGCCGTCGCCGCGCTGGCGGAGGAGGGCGCGCGGGCGCTCGGTGGCGGCCAGAGCCTCGGCCCGATGCTGAACCTGCGCCTCGCGCGGCCGGCGCGGCTGGTCGATGTCGGCCGCCTGCCCGAACTGCGGCGGGTGACCGAGACGCCGGAGGGCGTGCTGTTCGGTGCCGCCGTCACCCATGCCGAGATCGAGGACGGCGCCGTGCCCGATCCGACCCGCGGCGTGATGCCGGCGATCGCCCGTGGTATCGCCTACCGGGCGGTGCGCAACCGGGGCACCATCGGCGGCAGCCTCGCCCATGCCGACCCCGCCGCCGACTGGCCGCTCACACTGGTCGCACTCGATGCGATCGTCCACCTCACTGCACTGACTGGTCACCGCCAAATGCCGGTTTCCGACTTCATCACCGGCGCCTTCGAGACCGCGCTGAAGCCGGGCGAAATCATCTCCGGCGTGTTCGTGCCGCGGCTGTCGGATGCCGCCCGCTGGGGCTATCACAAGGCCTGCCGCAAGGTCGGCGAGTTTGCCGAAGCCATGTGCGCGCTGCTGGTGGATTCCCCCCGCGGGGTGTCCCGAATGGCTGTCGGGGCCATCGAGGCGAAGCCGATTATCATGACAGATCAGTCGGTTGTCGCGGATCCGGCGCGGCTTGATCCGGTGTTGCGGGCGGCCGGGCTCGACGCGGATGCCGCGACCTTCCATCTGCACCGGGCGGTTATCCGGCGCGCCGTGGCGATGGTCAAAGGCGAAGGGGTGACGTCATGAAGCCCGTTCGCCTCGAGGTCAACGGCCGTCCGCTGGACGCGAATATCGAGCCGCGCCAGCACCTTGGCGACTTTCTGCGCGAGGAGCTGCTGCTCACCGGCACGCATCTGGGCTGCGAGCACGGCGTCTGCGGCGCCTGCACGGTGCTTGTCGATGGCGCGCCGGCCCGTTCCTGCATCGCCTTCCCGGTCGCTTTGGACGGCGCGAAAATCACGACGATAGAAGGACTTGCCGATGATCCGGTGATGGCGCGCCTGCGCGAGGCGTTCTCCGCCGAGCACGGCCTCCAATGCGGCTTCTGCACGCCGGGCATGCTGATCATGGCCCGCGACATCGTGCTGCGCCGCCCGGGCGCGGAGCCGGACGAGATCCGTCACGAACTGGCCGGAAACCTTTGCCGCTGCACGGGTTATGTCGGAATCGTCCGCGCCATAAGGGCCGTCGGGCAGGAGCGCGCAGGGCTCGCGCCGGTGGTGACGCGCGGTGCCGCCGTCGCCCCCGCAGCCGCCGGTACGCCGGTTGTCGATGGTGCCCGCACAGGCGTCACTCCCGCCTCGCCGCCGGTTGCACCATTGGAGGCGCCGCAGGTTGAACCCGCTCCGACCGGCGAGACCGGCGATCTCACCGGGGCGGTCGAACTCGTTGAAATATTTCGCGTTCCCGCTTCCCGCCCGGAGGTCTGGGCGTTCTTCCAGGACCCGGCGAAGGTGGTGGCCTGCCTGCCCGGCGCCCGCCTCACCGCGCCGAGCGACGGCCGTCACATCGCCGCCGAGATGGCCGTGAAGCTCGGGCCGATCCAGGCCGCGTTCGGCGGAGCCGGCACGCTCATCGCCGATCCTGCCACCTGGTCCGGCCGCATCGACGGCCAGGGCGTCGATCGCCGCAGCGCCTCGCGGGTTCGCGCGCGGCTCAATTATGTGCTTGAAACGATTGATGAAACCAGCCAGACGCAGGTGCGCGTCGACGTCGCCTACGCACTCACCGGCCCGCTGGCGCAGATGAGCCGGGGCGCGCTCGCCCGCGACCTCGCCGGCCGGATGACCGCCGCCTTCGCCGCCAACCTCGCCGCCGCGCTCAAGGGCGACCCGGTCCCCGCCGCTCCGGCCCCGCTCGACGCCGGCTCGCTCGTTTTCGCGATGATAAGTGACTGGTTCGGCAGGGTTTTCCGCCGCCGCTGATCAGCCGAGCAGGTCGACGTCGAGCTGCACGCAGTCGCCGCGATAGATGATGTCGGCGACATAGATCACCACCTCCTCCGCATCGGTCACCACCAGATGCGCCTCGACGGTGGGAAAGCCGATGCCGATCGAAAGCAGGTTCGCAACCCTCGGCTCCACGGTGCCGACGATGAAGGACTGCCGCGCCCGCTTGATCGCAAGCCCCTCGAGCGTCGCGACAACGGTGATGGTCGGTTCGCGGCCGAAGCGGTGGTCGGCAAGCCGGTAGACCTCTTCGGCGAGATGCACGCGCGCGAAGGAATAGGGCTGCCCTCGGCGCGACTGCACACTTTCGAGGTAGCGGTACTCGCTCGCCGCCTTGCCCTCCTCAGGACGGATCGCCGGGGCCGGCGGCGTCGCCGGCACGGGTAGGAAGCGGGGGACGTTGCCGCCGATGGTGCCGGCGAGCGAGGCCCATTTCAGGTCCAGCTTGAGCCAGCGCTTGTCCTCAACCGAGGCGGAGACGAACGTGCCCTTGCCCTGGATGCGGCGCACCAGACCTTCGCCCTGCAGCACCTCGACGGCCTGCCGCACCGTGACGCGGGCGACCTGGAACTCGGCTTCAAGTTCCTGAAGTGTCGAAATCTTTTCGTTCGGCGACCAGACCCCGTCTTCGATGCGCCGACGAATGACACCGGCGATCTGGAGATAGCGGGGAACAGGGCTGCGACGGTAGTCGGGATTGGCCGGCGCGGCGGCAAAGTCCTTCGGCATGGTTTCGCGGCATCCGACGTGGCCCGGTTCCGGGCGGCGCTGTCAGGGGAATCGAGGCGAGTGTTCCTATCTTCTCTATCACATTCTCCGATGCAGTCGCGCTGGGGAGCGCGCCGGGCGGCGCTCAACCCTGGGCGGAAACGACGCCCGAGATGAGATTGCTGCCGTGAAGCGCGGCTTCGTCGATCGACGCACACTCGCGCACCGGTGAGATGCTGGCGATGAGTCGGACGATCCCGGCCTCGCTCGCGCGCCGCGCCTCCTCTGCCTCGGCGACGCTCACCGCCACAAAGCGCAGCTCCGCCCCGGGCAGCAGCCGCGCGGCAGCGGGCAGGTCGGCCGAGATAACCGTCGCGATCTTGGCGTAGCCGCCAATCGTCTGGTGATCGGCCAGCAGGACGATCAGCAGGCCCGAGCCCGGCACCTGGATCGAGCCGGTGGCGATGCCGTCCGATACGATATCGGCGCCGGTGGCGAAGGCGAGCGGCTTGCCCTCCAGCCGCATGCCCATGCGGTCAGCCTCGCGCGAAACCCGGTACGTCGAGCCGAGAAAGGTCGCGATACCCGCGTCCGAGAAGGCTTCCGCCTGCGGGCCGAGCACCACGCGCAGCGTGCCGGAGAAGGCCAGCGACGGCGGGGAGGGCAGTTCGGCACATGGGCCTGCGAGCGCGGCGCCGTTCAAGGCAATCTCGTCGCCAGCCCGCAGCGCGCGTCCCTGATGGCCGCCGAAACCGCCCTTGAGATCGGTCGCCCGCGACCCGAGCACGGCCGGCACGGCGAGGCCGCCGGCAATGGCCAGCATTGCGCAGCCGCTGCCGCGAAGGCCGCCGACCCGCACATTCGCGCCTTCCGGCACGTCGAAGCTGCGCCAGGCTGGATAGGTCAATACCTCGCCGCCGGCCTCGACCTGGATATCGGCCGACGCACCGGCGAGCGCCAGCCGGGCACCGCCTCCGCGAATGGCGAAGACCGGCCCGATCAGCCGGCATTCGAGCCCTGCCTCGCCCTCGTCATTGCCGACGAGACGATTAGCGAGGCGCAGCGCCATCGGATCGAGCGCGCCGCAGACCGGGACGCCAAGCGCCTGGTAGAAGCGCCGGCCGAGGTCCTGCACGCTGGTCTGCGGGCCCGGCTGGAGGATGTGCAGCCGCGCGCTCATATCGGCGCCTCGCAGGGCGGCCGATAGGCGCCGGCGGCCACCTCCGTCCGGATGCGGGCATGCTCCTGCGCATCCACCGGCACGAAACGCACCCCGTCGCCAGGCGCGAACAGGGTCGGCGGCACGCCCGCCGGATCGAAGAAGCGCACCGGTGTATTGCCGAGGAGACGCCAGCCGCCGGGCGATTCCACCGGATAGACGCCGGTCATGCGCAGCGCGATCGCGACCGATCCCGCCGGCACGCGCACGCGCGGCGTCCTAAGGCGCGGCAGCGCCAGTTCCGCCGGCAGGTCGCCGAGATAGGCGAAGCCGGGCAAGAAGCCCTGCACATAGACGCGGTACAGTGTCCCGGCGTGCCGCTCGATCACCTCGGATGCCGGAAGGCCCGTTTCCTCGGCGACGCCGGCGAGGTCCGGCCCGGCCTCGCTGCCATAGAGTACGGGAATCCGCCAGATGCGCGCGGGGCTCTCGCTCGCCGCCTCGCCGAGATCAAGCGCGGAAAGCGTTGCCTGCAGCGCTGCCGCGTCGCTCGCCAACGGGTCGTAATGGACCAGCAGCGAGCGGAAGGTCGGCACGGTCTCGATCAGTCCGTCCGGCGGCGCGGCGGCGATCAGCGCGGCGGCGCGGTGGACCAGACCGTTGAGCGCGGGGTCGATACGGTCACCGAACTCGATCGCGAACGCCGTGTCGCCGACGGGGAGGAAACGGGAAATGTCGCCGAGGCGCCGGCTCGCCGATCTGTCGTCCATGGGTGCCGCCGCTTGTCGCCCGATCCGCCCGAAAACATCCTAATGATAGTATCATTGGGATTGAATATGATGCAAAAATAATGTGTTAATGAGGAAATCAAACGCCTTTCCGGAGACTTGGCATGGCCCTGCGCACCAATATCAACGCCGACATGGGCGAAGGCTACGGCCATTATGACATTGGCGATGACGACGCGATCCTGAAGATCGTGAAAAGCGTCAACGTCGCCTGCGGCCTGCACGCGGGCGATGCCACGGTGATGCGCGAGGTCTGCCTGAAGGCCAAGGCGAACGGCGTCTCGGTCGGTGCCCATCCCGGCTTCAACGACATCTGGGGCTTCGGTCGCCGGCAGATCCAGATGCGCGCCGATGATCTCGAATATCTCGTCGCCTACCAGCTCGGCGCGCTGGCCGGCATGGCCGCCTATGCCGGGGTGAAGGTCACCCATGTGAAGCCGCACGGCGCGCTCAACAACATGGCGGCGGTGAATGCCGACTATGCGCTGGCGATCGGTCGCGCCATCAAGACCGTCGATCCGAGCCTTCACTATCTCGCGCTCTCGGGGACGGAGATGGAGAAGGCGGCGCTGGCGCTCGATCTCCCGCTCGCCCGCGAGGCCTTCATCGACCGGCACTATGACGACAACGGCAATCTCCAGTCGCGTACCGTCCCGACCTCGGTGATCAAGGATCCGGCGGT
Organism: Ancylobacter terrae; assembly: GCF_045108345.1. NCBI lineage: Bacteria > Pseudomonadati > Pseudomonadota > Alphaproteobacteria > Hyphomicrobiales > Xanthobacteraceae > Ancylobacter > Ancylobacter terrae. The sequence goes on along the minus strand of NZ_JBJGXH010000001.1, from coordinate 1,583,788 downwards.
AGCCGTGGAGCGCACGCTGCGTATGGTGCAGGACGGCGAGATCATCTCGGTCAATGGCAAGCGCATGCCGACCAGGTTTGATTCGCTCTGCATCCATGGCGACGAGCCGACCGCCATCGCCGTCGCCGCCGCGGTGCGCAAGGGTCTGGAAGCGGCCGGCATCGAAGTGGTGACGCTGCCGGAGCTGATGGCGGCGCGATAGCGCCCGTCCTCGAGGAGCGGGCGCCGCTACGCGTCAGCAAGAAACAGTGAGAAAACAGATCGGGTATTTTCGGCGAGTTGGAGATTGCCGGAGATACCCGGGGTCGCGGCCGGCTATTTGCGCAGAAGCGGGAGAACGTCACGGGCCAGCGCCTCGACCTGCTCGCGCTCATAGCGCCACGGCACGAACACGATCTTCTTCACGCCCGTCGCGATATGCGCGGCGATCTGCTCGGCGCATTCCTCCGGGGTGCCGACGATGGCGCTGTCGAAGGTGGACTGGCTGCCCTTGGAGAGGTCCCACTCGGCGTTCAGCCATTCCGTCATCTTCGGCATCCCGACATCGCGCGGGCCGACATAGATCGGCAGCTGGTTCAGGCTGTAGAGGCTGGCTGGATCGCGGCCGGCCTCCTCGGCATAGGCGCTGATCTTGGCCCAGGCCTCGGTATAGCCCTCGGGCGTGTAGAAATAGGTGAGCCAGCCGTCGCCCTTGGTCGCCGCGCGCTTCAGCACGACGTCGACATAGCCGCCGACCAGGATCGGCGGGTGCGGCTTCTGCACTGGCTTGGGGAACATCACGGCGTTGCGCAGGTTCAGCTCGTCCCATTGGCCGGTGACGCTGTCCTCGGTCCACAGCCGCGTGAGGATCTCGAGGTTGCGGTCCATCACCTTGCCGCGGCGCTCATAGGGGATGCCGACGGCGTCGAACTCGCGCTTGTACCAGCCGACCGCCGCGCCGAGCATCAGCCGGCCGTTCGAGACAAGGTCGAGCGAGGCGAGCTGCTTGGCGAGGATAACCGGATTGCGCAGCGGCAGCACCAGCACGCCGGTGCCGATGCGGATGGTCTTGGTGCGCGCCGCGACGGCCGTCAGCAGCGTCAGCGAATCGATGATCGGAAAATGCGGATCGGTGCCCAGCAGGATGTGGTCCCACACCCAGAGCGACTCGAAGCCGAGTTCCTCCATTCGCACGCCGTAATCGATCAGCGCACCCGCATCCGGCAGTTCCGGGAAGCGGGTGAAGTTGCGCATGGCGACGCCGAACGAGACGGGCATTCTCTGTCCTTTCTGGCTGTCATCCCGGCTGCAGCGCGGAACGCGCGCAGAGCCGGGATCGTATGCAGTTCAAGGCGCCCTTGCGGAGAGCGATCCCGGCTCTCCGCTTCGCTAAGGCCGGGATGAGGGGATGGCCCGGATCGGCTGGTCTCACGCCGTGTAGAGCCGCTCGGGATCGAGCTCGCGCAGGATGGCGAGTTCGCGCGGCGTCGGCCGCTCGGTCACCCCGACATCCGCCGGCACGGGCAGCTCGAACCCGGTATTGCCGCGGATCTGCGCCGCTGTGACGCCCGGGTGCAGCATGAGCACCGTCATCGCGCGCGTGACGGGATCAAAGCCGAGGATGCCGAGATCGGTCACCACCCGGAACATGCCGCCCGCCGGCAGGCCGGCGCGGGCGCGGCTGTCGCCGCCCTCGAGGAAGCCCGGGCTGGTGATGAAATCGACCTTCTCCACGAAGCGCCGCTTCTCGTGCTTCATGGCGACGATCATGTCGGCGAGGCTGGCGATGTCGTTGCCCCCACCGGTTCCGGGCAGGCGGATCTTCGGGTCGTCGGCGTCGCCGATATAGGAGGAGTTCAGGTTGCCGAAACGGTCGATCTGCGCGCCGCCCATGAAGCCGACATCGACATAGCCGCGCTGCAGCATCAGCAGCACGTCGGTGATCGAGACCAGCATGTTCGCCCGGCGCGTGCAGCGCTGCTCGTTGGTCGAGGGCGGCAGCCGGCCGGGAATGACGAAGGGGCCGATAACCCCACCCTCGAACAGGATGGTGAGGCCCGGCGCGTGGGTGCGCTGGGCCAGGATCGCGGCCAGCAGCGGGATACCGACGCCGGCGAACACCGTCTGCCCTTCCTTGAGCAGGCGCGCGCTCATCACCGCGAGCAGTTCCGAGCCGGTATAGTCGGCGGCGCCGGGAGTAAGATGGGCCGGGCTAGTCGTCATAGATGCCGCTCCCCCGGCGCTGCGCATCGAGCAGTTCCGCCATGCCGAGCCGGCTGAGATAGTCCGGCCAGTCCTTCGGCTCGTGGTAGAACCGCGCGAGATAGGCGGCGGACCCGGTCTCCGGATCCTTCCCGGTCATCTCGGCGTAAAGGTCCATGTGGCTGTAGAACGGCTCGTACAGGCCGTAGCACTCGTGCGGCGCGCTGCCGAACGGCACTTCGACCACGGCATCGACCGCGAAGAAGCCGATCTTGGTCTGGTCCGGCGCACGGCGGATCTGGTCGTTCGAGACGATGCGTTCGGTGGTCAGGATCACCCGCTTCGCCGCCATGGCGATGTCGATGTCCATGAAGGTGAGGCCGTCGAGCTGGGCATTGCCGAAGGCATCGCAGCGCTGGACATGGATCAGCGCGACGTCCGGATTGAGCGCGGGCACCAGCAGCAGCGTGTCCCCGGTAAAGGGGCATTCCATGGTCTTTGCGCCGGGTGCGCGCTCCACTACGCCCGAGCCGAGCATGGAGCGCATCGGCAGGAACGGCACGCCCATGGCGCCGGCGCGGTAGCGCAGCCCCATCGCCATGTGGCTCCATTCCTCGAACACGGCGCGCCGGCTCTCGGTATAGGAGCGCATGACCTTGGAGACGCCCCAGACGATGCCCTGGCTGAACCAGCTCGTCATGATGTGGGCGGAAACACCGGAGGCGTAAAGGATATCGCCTTCCGTCGAGCAGATGGAACGGGACACCACAAGGCCCTGCCGGCGCGCACGCACCAGCGCCCAGATCATGGCGAACGGCGTACGCGACGCGGTGCAGCCGCCGAGCGCGACATGGTCGCCGTTAGCGACCAGCTGCGCCGCTTCCTCAAGGCTCATCACCTTGTCGCGCAGGCTGCGGTCGCGCGTGCGGGTTGCCTCACGCAGATCGAGATAGGGGGTGACGCTGGTCACGGTTGATTCCCTCACGCGGCGCTCGCAACGCCGGCGTCGCGGTTCATTCGGTCGATCAGTTCGTCGAAGATCGCGAGGTGGCCATGCAGGCCCCGCCAGAACGACTGGTGGCGGCGCCGGTCGAAGTCCTCGACCGGAATGCCCTGCTGCTCCACCCAGGTGTAGTAGCCGAGATTGAAGACGCGCTGGCGGTCCCGATGATCGAGTTCCAGCACATGGTCGGAGTCGCCGGCCAACAGATGTCGCCCGAATGCCTCGGCGGCGTCGATGCGGTCATAGTTGCCGCCCTTGCGGGTGAGGTGCAAGGCGCGCTCGCTCTCATAGAGCCCGGCGCCGTCGGTGGCGACGGTTAGGATCATCTGGTCGGGGCCGAGGTTCAACCGCCGCGCGACCTTGATCGCGGCGATGACATTGGCGATGCCCGAGAGGCCAAGCATCCCGATCGCCTCAACGAGAGCGGCATCGAGCCCGCGGCGCTCGACCAGATAGGCCCGCCCCTCCGGCGCGCTGAAGAGCAGGGCAAGGTCGTCGGAGGCGAGATCGGAAACGCCGACGACGATGTCCGTATTGGTCGCGTTGTGGATCAGCGGCACGTGCTTGTCGCCGATGCCCTGAATGTTGTGCTCGCCAAAGCCGTTATAGAGCAGGGTCGGGCACTCGACCGGCTCCATCGCCACGATGCGGGCGCCGTAGTCCTCCTTCAGCTTGTCGCCGGCACCGAGCGTGCCGGCCGAGCCGGTTCCCGCGACGAAGGCGGCGAGGCTGAGGTCGGGGCTGATGTCGCGATAGGCCTCGAACAGGCGGCTCGCGGCCGCTCCCGTTACGGCATAATGGACGAGGTAGTTCGGGAACTCCGAGAACTGGTTGAGGATGAAGTTGCCGGGGTCCTGCGCCAGTTCGGCACAGGCGTCATAGATCTCCTTGACGTTCGATTCCGTTCCCGGCGTGCGAACGATGTCGGCCGGATCGGTCACCCAGCGTTCCAGCCAGTTGAAGCGTTCCGCGCTCATTCCGCCCGGCAGAACGGCAACGCCGCGGCAGCCGAGGATGCGGGAAATGGCAACACCACCCCGGCAGTAATTGCCGGTGGACGGCCAGATTGCACGGTGATGGGTCGGGTCGAACTCGCCGGTGGCAAGGCGTGGAGCAAGGCAGGCATAGGCTGCGAGCACCTTGTGGGCCTGGATCATCGGAAAGTGCCGCCCCTCCATCACCACGATGCGCGCGGGCACGCCGGTGAGAGCGCTTGGCAGCTCCAGATGCGCGGGAACCGTGCGTCCGCCCACCTCCGTCGCCGCATTGAACCAATGCACGTTGTGCAGGTTGCGGGCATCGGGGCGGGCGGGGTCTGCCGCCGCGGCGAGCTCCTTCAGAGCCGACGGCATCCTCAGCGGATCCGCCAGATCAGCGAAACGCGGCAGCGAAATACCCAGCTGTCCGAGATGGGCGGTCGTCCGCCGATAGGTGCCGCTGTCCACGATGCCGGTGGGGAGATCGAATGGGTTCATCGGTATCCTGCGCGGTGCCGGTCAAGCTCTCAGGGCGTCAGCCCGAAGCGGGTATTTCTATGGTTCTAATGATAGAACCATAGAGGCAATTTCGCCTTTTTTAGCATGGCGGTCAATGGGAATTGAGACGTGTTGGGCAGGGCTTCTGCCTTACCGATGTGACGGGCCGGCAAGCGTGCGGAGCAGGCCGCAACAGCGATATCCCGCAATGGCGGGGGCGCGAAGCATCGACTGAGCCGGCGCTTGGTCTCGCGCTCAGTGCTCGTCGTCCTTGATCTCGTTCTTCAACAGTTCGAGGATCCGCCGCTTCACGGCGATGAACTCGGAATCCATCACCATGTCGAGCGAGCGCGGACGCGGGATCGGGACGACGATCTCTTCCTTCAGCCGGCCGGGGCGGGCGGTCATCACATAGATCCGGTCGCCGAGCAGGATCGCCTCGTCGATGTCGTGGGTCACGAACAGGACGGTCTTCTGGTGTTGTTCCCAGACCCGAAGGAGCAGTTTCTGCATGCTGTGGCGGGTCTGGCTGTCGAGCGCGCCGAAGGGCTCGTCCATCAGCAGGATTTTCGGATCGTTGGCGAGTGCGCGGGCGATCGCGACCCGCTGCATCATGCCGCCCGAGAGCTGCTTGGGATAGGCGTCGTGAAAGGCGGCGAGGCCGGTTTCGTTGAGGTATCGGTTGACGATCGCCTCGCGCTCATCCGCCGGCATGTGCCGCCGCTTCAGCCCGAATTCCACGTTCTCCCGAACCGTCAGCCAGGGAAACAGCGTGTAGGATTGGAAGACCATCCCGCGATCGGGGCCGGGGCCGTCGATCTCTTCGTTGCCGAGCAGTATCTGGCCGGCGGTCGGCTCGTTCAGGCCGGCGACGAGATAGAGCAGGCTCGACTTGCCGCAGCCCGATGGGCCGACGATGACCGCAAACTGGTTGTCCGGCACGTCGATCGAAATGTTGTCGATGGCGATGACGCTCTTACCGGTCTTGGCGACATATTCGAGCCGGACGTCGCGGATCCGCAGGCGCGGCTCCGCGCTCGTGGCGACATCCGCAGCCGGAGAGACGGGAGCGGGTTCGATCGATGTATCGCGTAGGGCGGTCACGACAGCCATGTGGAAGCCTTCATCAGCTCGCCCAGCCGACAAGGCGGGTGCGCAGCAGCCGGAAGATCTGGTCGGTGAGGAGACCGAGCAGGCCGATCACGGCGATGGCGAGGAAGATCACGTCGACCTGGAAGCCGCGCATCGCCTTCATCGAGATGTAGCCGAGGCCGGAGGAGGCGGCGACGAGTTCGGCCACCACGAGATAGGTCCAGGCCCACCCCATGGTGATGCGCAGCGTGTCGAGGATGCCGGGCAGGGCGGCCGGGGTCAGCACGTGCAGGATCGCGTCGCGCCGGTTGGCGCCCAGCGTGTAGGAAGCGTTGAGCAGGTCCTTCGACACGCCGCGCGACACGTCGGCGATCATGACGAGCTGCTGGAAGAAGGTGCCGAAGAAGATCACCATGATCCGCTGCTCGATGCCGATGCCGATCCACAGGATGAACAGCGGCACGAAGGACGTCACCGGCAGGTAGCGGATGAAGTTCACCAGCGGCTCGAGTCCCGCCTGGACCACGCGGAACGTGCCCATGAGCAGGCCGAGCGGCACGGCGATCACCGAGGAAATCAGGAATCCGATCACCACCACCTGGACGCTGGCCCAGATGTGCTCGGACAGGGTTCCGTCGTCCAGCAGCCGGAAGAAGGCGCCGGTCACCTGCGTCGGCGAGGGCAGGAAGATGTCCTGCATGAACCCGCCATAGGTCAGGATCGACCATCCGCCGAGCACCACGCCCCACATGAGGGCCGAGGCCGCATAACGCACGCCGGTGGGTATCTCGGCCTTGGGCGTCAGGCAGGTATCGAGCAGCGATTTTTGCCGTGCCATGTCGTCACCACGCTTCCGGCCCGGATCGGGTTTCCGGGCCGGGGATTGCCGTCACTGCATGAAGCTCGGGTCGATGATGTCCTTGTACTCGATCGGCGTCTTGATCTTGCCGAGATCCGTCCAGATCTCGTTGCCGAGCTTGATGACATCCGCTGCCGGGCCGGGCTTTTCGGCCGTGCCGAAATACTCGATGGTCATGGTCTTGTCGTAGAACTTCACGCCGGAGGCGGCGTCGGCGAAGTCCTTCGGTTCCTTCAGGTAGCCGCCGACACCCTTGGCCATGATCGCGTAGGCCTTGTCGGGGTTCGTCTTGATATAGTCGACCGCCTTCTGCAGGCCGGCGATGAAGCCCTTCACGTCCTTCGGCCGGTCCTTGAGGACCGAGCAGGAGATTTCGAGCACGTCGATGATGACGCCCGGCGTCGCGGCGCTGTCGGTCAGCACCTTGCCGACGTTCTTGGTCTTCACCAGCGTGAGGTTGGGCTCCCAGGTCACGGCGACCGGCACCTGGCCGGCGATGAAGGCGGCCGCGGCCGCGTCGGCGCTCATGTTGAGGACGGTCACGTCCTTGAGCGGGATGCCCTGCTTCTTCAGCAGGTAGGAGAACCAGAACTGCGAGGTGGAGCCCTCGTTGAGCGCGACCGTCTTGCCCTTCAGGTCGTCGAGCGTGCTGATCTCCTTCACCGAAACCATGCCGTCGCCGCCATGGCTCTCGTCGAACAGCGCCACCGCCTTGAAGCAGAACTTGTCGGAACGGTACTTCAGGATCTCGTCGAGCGTCGTGGCGGTGCCGTCGAGCTTGCCGGCGGCCTGCGCCGCCATGGCGAGCGCGGAATCATCGACCACCTGGAAGTCGACGTCGACGCCGTTCTCCTTGAAGAAGCCGAGCTCCTTCGCGAGGTAGAGCGGACCGTAACCGACCCACACGGTATGGCCGATGGAGATCTTGCCGGCGAAGGCCGGCTGCGCGGCGGCGGCCATCACCGCGCCGCAGACGAGGCCGGCGAGGCGCCGGCGGAAAGGCGTGTTGAACATTGTCCGTCTCCTTGACGGATGCCGGCCGACCGGCTGACGCAAAGGGTGCGACGGTCGAGGCATTTCGCATCCGCGAAAAATAAAACCCAGCTTTCAGTCGCCCGAACGGGCGGCTTTCATTTCCGTTGCGGAAGACAACGTTGCGAACCAAACGTGCTGCTTCCGGGTCGAGAGCGAAGCCGCCTTGCCGTCTATCCTCCTGTACAAAAAGAAGATTAGACGCGAGTCATCCTAAGAGACTTCCCATTTTCAGGCACGCCCGATTTTTAGGCGAAGCACGCCTGATAATGGTTCAATCCCGGCTTCTGAGTGATGACCGTAATGATGATGGAGTCGTTGTGCTGCAACGCAGCATCGCCTTGCGCCGGCCCGGCTTTCTCTTCCGACAGCCTATCGATGGCCCTGATGTACCGCCGGAAGGTGGAGCGTCCCCGGCCGCCAGCCGCTCAAATTTTCTGCAACCGCCGCGGTCCAACTGGGGCTCAGCCCATCTCTGGAGGGCCGTAAGGATCATGTAAGCTAAACGGGCGAAGGGAGACGGGCGGCCGGCGCGGCCGTTCACGACGAGGCGTCTCCCATGTTGGTCCTGCAACCTTTCACCTCTTCGACCGAATGGCCTGGACGACCGGCATCGGTACCTGCCGTGTCCGTCGTCATAGCGGCGAGGGACGAAGCCGACTGCATCGGCAAGCTGCTCGGGGAAATCGTAGCCACGCTGGAGACACACGAGGACTACGAGATCATCGTGGTCGACGACGGGTCCGCCGACGGCACGGCCGACGCTGTTCGTGCCGCCGTGACGAGCCATGGCCGCATCGCGCTGTTGGGGCATCGGCGGAGCTGTGGTCAAAGCGCCGCCATCCGGACCGGCGTCGAGGCCGCGCTGGGAGGGCTCATCGTTACGCTCGACGGGGACGGCCAGAACGATCCTGCGGATATTCCAACGCTGCTCGCCCTCTATCGTGCCGCCGCCGCATCGAACGGAGTGCGCATGGTGGCCGGCCAGCGGGTGCGGCGGAACGACCCCTTCGCGCGCCGAATGGCCTCGCGGATCGCCAATGGCGCACGAGCCCGCCTGCTGGGCGATGGCATCCGCGATACCGGTTGTGGAATCAAGGTGTTCGACCGCGAGGCGTTCCTGCGCCTGCCCTATTTCGATCACATGCACCGCTTCCTGCCGGCCCTGATGCAGCGGGAGGGGTTCAAGGTACTGACCTGTCCGGTCAATCACCGCCCGCGCAGCGCCGGCCGCTCGAAATACTCCAACTGGGGCCGTTTGTGGGTTGGCATCGTCGATCTCGTCGGCGTCGCCTGGCTGGGGCGCCGCTTCGCCCGCCGGGAGATCATCGCCGAATGAACCTCACATTCTGGATGCTGGTGGGTTTCGCTGGCCAGGCGACCTTCTCGGGGCGCTTCATCGCGCAATGGATCAGCAGCGAGCGCAAGCGGCGCAGCACGGTGCCGGAGACGTTCTGGTATTTCAGCATCGCGGGCGGTGCGATGCTGCTCGCCTACGCCATCCATCAGCGCGACCTGGTCTTCATCCTCGGCCAGAGCCTCGGATTGGCGATCTACGCGCGGAACATCCAGCTGATCCGGCGGTCCGAACGCCCTGCCGGAGGAGGCTGACAGCGATGCATCATGCCATCAGTCTGACCGAGCGTGACACAGGAACGCAGACGCCGGCCCATGTCCGCATGCTTGCGGCGTCGCTGCTGCTGTCGGGTGTCTTCGTCGCGACAACCCTCCTGCTCAGACCGCCGCTGCCGATCGACGAGACACGCTATCTCACGGTTGCCTGGGAGATGTGGCAGTCCGGCGACCGGCTCGTGCCCCATCTGAACGGCGAGGCCTATAGTCACAAGCCGCCGCTGCTGTTCTGGCTCATCAACGCAGTCTGGATGATCGCAGGACCGTCCGAGTGGGCGGCACGCCTTGTGCCGGCGATGTTCATGCCGGCAAGCGTCATACTGACCTGGCGGCTGGGACGCATGATCGAGGGGCCGGAACTCGGCGCCCGTGCCGCTCTCGTCCTTTCGAGCATCGCGGTCTTCGCCGTGATGGGCACCGCCGTGCTGTTCGATGCCATGCTGACCACGGCCGTCCTGCTGGCACTGATCGGCCTGGTCAACGCCGGGCAAGGTTCGCTGCTTCGCGGCATGGGTTTGCTGGCGATCGCGCTCGGTATCGGCGCACTGGCAAAGGGACCGGTGATACTCGTCCATACGCTTCCCGCCGCGCTGCTCGCGCCGCTCTGGCTGCCCGGCGAAAAACGGTCATGGACGGCGTGGTATCTCGGGCTTCTGGGTGCATTGGCGGCGGGAACGGCTATCGGTCTCTGCTGGGCTATCCCGGCCGCAATGGCGGGCGGCAGCAAGTTCGGGGAACTGATACTCTGGGAGCAGTCGTCGGGGCGCGTCGTCAGCGCGTTCGCACACAAGCGCCCGTTCTGGTTCTATCTGCCATTGCTGCCCATGCTGCTGTTTCCGTGGGTGCTGAGCCGCCGTATCTGGGGCAACCCCGCCGGCTGGCTCGCCGGTTCGAGGCTCTGGCGGCTTCCTCTCATCGTCGTCGTTGCAGACTTTGTGCTTTTCTCCGCCATTTCGAGCAAGCAGATCCACTACCTGCTGCCGGCGCTCCCCGCCGCCGCGCTATTGCTGGCGCATAAGCTCGGGCCGGATGTCGATGAGGCGCCCGCCGAGGATGGCTTCTACCTTTTCTTCGCCCTTGGTGGCGCTGGCGTCCTCGTCGCGCTGTTAGTGGCGCCTCGCTTCTATCCCGCGTTTCCGCCGATCCATCCCGAGGTCGGCATCGTGCTGATGACGTTGGCCGCTCCCGCGTGGTGGCTGCGCCACTCGCTACTGCGCGTCGCGCCGCTCGCCAGCCTCGCCCTCGTGCTCATCGCCCATGTCGAGGGGCGCTTCACGGTTCTGCCCTCTCATGACCTGCGCTGGATCGATGCCCGACTGAAGCGCGCCACATCGATCGCGGTGGTGGGGGGATATCAGGGCGAGTTCGGCTTCGGCGCGCGCCTGGATCGGCCCGTCACTGTCCTCAAGCCCTATCAGGTGACGGCATGGCGCCGCGAACATCCCCACGGCGCGATCGTTTCGTTCTATAAGGAGCGAGACCGAAACCTTGATGGGCAGCCCTTGGTGGCTCATCCTTATCGCGGCGGCTGGCTGGGTCTTTGGGCGCCCGTCGAGCCGTCCGACGCCGTGCAGGAAGACGATGCGCCTGCTCCTCGTTGAGGATGAGTTTGATTTGGCGCGACTGCTGACAGCGGGCCTGCGGCAGGCGGGATTTGCCGTTGATCATGTCGCCAGCCTCGGCGAGGCCGAGGCGGCCCTCGCCGTCGAACGCTACGATATCGCCGTCCTCGATCTTCGCCTTCCGGATGGGGACGGGCTGGACTTCCTCAGATCCTGTCGGGGGCGGGGCATGACGCTGCCGGTGCTCATCCTCACCGCGCGCGATTCCATCGAAGATCGCATCCGCGGTCTCGAGGGAGGTGGCGACGACTATGTGCTAAAGCCCTTCCACGTTGATGAGGTTATCGCGCGGCTGAGGGCATTGCTGCGGCGCCCCAACCAGGCACTTGGCGATCGGCTGGCCATGGGCAACCTCGTCTACAGCCCGGCCGATCTGCGTGTCGTGGTGAATGGCGAAGCCGTCGCGTTGTCGCGTCGCGAGATAGGCCTGCTCGACCTGTTCATGCGGCGGGCGGGGCGGGTCGTGACCAAGGAGGCGATCGAAAGTGCGCTCTACAGCTTCGACGAGGAACTCGGATCGAACGCCGTCGAGGTTCTGGTTCACCGCCTCCGGCGCAAGCTGCAGGCGGTCGGCGCTGAACCGGTGATCCATACGCTGCGCGGGATCGGTTATCTCATGGACGAGGTCCGCCCGTGAGCGGAAAGTCGGAAACGTGGTCACTGAAGCGGCGGCTCGCGATTCGGCTGTTCGCGGTGGTGCTCTTGGGCGCGCTTGCACCGACTGCCGTCATCATCATTGGTGCGCTCGTCACTCTCGATACGATGAACGACCGTGCGCTGCAGGACCAGGCGGCCGACATCATACGCAACCTCGATCTTGGCGTCTCCCCACCCGTACTGAAGCTTCCGCCGCGTCTCGCCGAGGATTATCGGCGCTCCCGCAATTCCTTCCTCTACGCCGTTCTGCCGAAGGAGGGTGGAGACCCTCTTGCCGCTTCGTCATCGACGGCCGCGGCGGTGTTGGAGCGCGCGCGAGAAGAGCCGGTCCGCACGTTCTTTGTCGTCCCGGACATGGAGCGTGGCAGCGTCTGGTATGCTTATGCGATACCCGCCGGCGACTATCTCGCGGTCGTGGCGCAGGGCGACCGCCACCGGGATGCATTGGCTGACAGCGTCGTTCGCGGGCTGGTGCAATATGCCTGGGCCGCGGTGATTCCGATGCTGCTCGCCACGCTGCTCGTCGCGCGCTGGACGCTCAACCGCGCCTTTCGGGAAGTGGAGGCTTCCGCTGCCGCAGTGCGCGCGATCGTTCCCGGCGCTGCCGATGTGCGGCTGCCCGAAGATGGTCTGCCGGACGAGATCCGGCCACTGGCGAGCGCGGTGAACGGCGCGTTCGACCAGCTGGCGCGGGCCTACCAGATGGAGCGCCGCTTCACGGCGGATGCCGCGCACGAACTGCGCACGCCGCTTGCGGTACTGACGGCACGTATCGATGCCATGCCGCCGAGCCCGGAGCGGACGGCTCTGGCCCAGGATGCGACGCGGCTCAACCGGCTGGTCGCTCAGATGCTGAGCGCCGTGCGACTGGAAACCGCGCCGCTCGGCCATCGAACGCGAGTCGACCTCGCGAAGACAACGATCGAGGCCGTTGCGGCGCTGGGACCTCTTGCGATCCGAGAAAAGCGCAGGCTCGAGCTGAAGACGCCGCCGGAACCCGTTCACGTCCTCGCCGATGCCCAGATCCTGGCACTCGGCATCACAAATCTGGTGGAGAATGCCATCGTGCACACGGCCGCCCCCTCTCCGGTCGAGATCGAGATCGGAGCCGAGGGCGCGATCCGCGTGCTTGACCGCGGCCGCGGGATCCCCGCGGACGAGCGGGATGCCATCTTCGAGCGCTTCCGGCGCGGCCGCGACGTATCGTCGTCCGGAAGCGGCCTCGGCCTCGCCATCGTCCGCGAGGTCGCAACACGCCATGGAGGAACAGTCTCCGTGGCGGAACGAACGGGCGGCGGCAGTATCTTCACCCTGCAACTGCCGCTCGATTCGACGCCGCAGACGGGTTAGGCGGACTTCCGGCCGGACACGGCATCACGGATTCTGCATGATGGGCGGTACACCCGGCCCCACGGCTTGCTCGTCGCGTACCGCCCATATCACCGCCAGCAGCAGCAAAGCCAGAACCAGCGCAAGCAGCAACGCCTTGGGTCCATGGGTTCGGCGGCCATACAGGCCGCCGCCGAGGAGCAGGATAATCAGGATCAGCAGCAGGATGGTCAGCATCGCGAAAACCCCGCACCGCGCACCGCGGTGATGTGGTTGTCAGCCTAGAGTGAACCGCGCCCGAAATCCTGCAGCGTGGTCTCACCTGCCGCCGCGCGGAACCCGATCGCGGCACTTGTAACCGACGAAGCACTGCGGATTGTCGGCGGTCGCGATCCATTCCGGCCGGACGATCTGGGTCACGTCGCAGTAGCGCATGCCGCTGACGTAACGGTCGAAGATGTTCGGACCCGTGGCGATGACTACCGCACCGCGGCTGTTGACCAGCGCCTGGGTGCTGGCGCAACTCATGTTCAGCGAGTTGGGCATCGACTGACCGAAAGCGGGTGATGCGACCATGCCGAAAGCCAGGGGAATCAGAAATCGTTTCACGGTCGCATCTCCTTGTCGGACGTCGACAGATGTCGCCGACGATATAGCCGGAACATTGCCTTGCGGAAGGGCGTCAAAATCACGGGTTCGGGAATGAGCACTGCCAGCAATTATTTTACAACTGTTTGACGTTGATCCAGTGGCTCACTCGGCGCCGCCGTCACCGTCCGGCGCGACATAGGGATCCGCCAGGGCTGCAGCGGGTTGGCTGACCTCGATCTTCCCGGAGGTGAGCGCCGCCAGTTTCTGAGGGCCGGAGCGGCGCAGGATGTCGCGGAAGACCGGGTTCATGCCGCCATCGATATAGACGGGCGAAACGGCCGGCTCCGTCTGTGAGAGATGGATGATGGCGGCTTCATCCCGCGAACGTCGGCTGGCGACCACGGGCTCGACGGTCGGATCGGGCGCGACGATCGGGCAGGGCGCCAGCGGATCGGTCGAGAGAGCCGAGGCATCCCCCTGGCCGGCCGGGACGAAGCGGTAGCGACCGCCACAGGCGCCAACCACCGGTGGCTGTCGCGTCACCGCGAACAGGTCGGTACCCTCCTTGAGATTCTGCCAGTAGGGCATGTTCGGATCGTTCCGGTACCGGGCGAAATTGCGCGGCGTCATGCGGAAGGGGAGAGCCTGCACCTGGAAGCTCGGCTGCCCCGCGGCCAGAGCCTCGCGCGCCACGGCATAGACCTCGGAAACCCCGTCATTGGTCATCGCGTAACAGCCCGCGGATGTGCAGGCGCCGTGCACCATAAGCGCGCTTCCATCATAGCCGAGCGCACGCTCGAGCTGATTGGGGTAGCCGAGATTGAAGGAGAGGTAGAACTGGGAGCGCGGGTTCAGCTGGCGCGCCGTCACGGTATAGAAGCCTTCGGGGGCCTGCCGGTCACCCTCCCGCTGCTTGGGGCCGAGTTTTCCGGACCAGCGGCAGAGCGGATAGGTCTTCAGCAGGGCGTAGCGACCGGAGCGGTCGCGCTTCCACACTTCGAGCTCGCTCTCCTGCTTGTAGATCCGAACCATGATCGGGTCGTTGGGGCTCATGCCCCGAGCCGTCATATCGGAGACCAGCTTGGCGGGAATGGGCTGGGAGGCGCGATCGTCCCGCGGTGAGCCGGTACAGCCCGCGACGACGAGGGACAGGGCGAGGGGCCAGGCGGCGCGCAGAAGGTTCATCGGCTCGGCAGCACTCTCACAGCAACGTTCCCGGCTCACACTCCGGGCGGTTCCGGCTCAATCAAGCCTCCAGAATTCTTACATTTGATGAAAAATCTGGGCGACGCGGTGACAATCGCGTCAACAATTGCCGCTCGCGAGCCCACCGCGTTGGCTCCCATTGGATGAAGGCGAGGAGGCTTGAAGACTAGCTTTCGAGCGTCCGCCGATAGCATCGATCCCATCGAGCATCGCCGCGGAGATGGGAAAACCCATCCCCGGCGGATCGAACCCGCGTCTAGCGAGGACGTGATGGATCAGATGGCGGTGCAGGCGCCAATTTCCACCCTTGATGAGATGGATAGACGAAGCCGAAGGCCAGTGCGGCAGCTGCGTTCACCGGAGATCCTCGCCGAATAGATCGAGGCCACGCAGACCGCCTATCTCGTCGGCGAGCATGGTCAGCCCTGGACCAGGAGAGATTCGGCAATGGGTTCAAGCGGCCTGCGTCGCCGCCAAGTGCTTTGGCACCGCCCATGCCTCCGCGAGGCCGGCGCCACCCGCGCGGCCGAGAATGGCGCCACTGAGAAACAGCTCATGGCCCTGTTCGGCTAAACCAGCGGACGCATGGCCCCACTACACCCGCAAGGCCAGCCAGAAGCGGCTCGCCAAGGAGTCCGTGCGCACCTCTTCATGGAGGTGCGAACCGCGAACAAAAATCCCGCGCCACCCCAGGACGGTGCGGGAGAAACCGATAATATCGCAGATATTTCAGAATCTTAGAAAGTGAGTGGCTCCCTGAGCAGGACTCGAACCTGCGACCATTCGATTAACAGTCGAACGCTCTACCAGCTGAGCTATCAGGGAACGAAACCGCCTAGGTATCGCTTCGAAGCGCGATCACCGTAGGGCGGCAACTGGTGTGGGGCGCCGTATAGCAACGCAGTGCGGCTTTGTGAAGACGCAACTGCATCATTGTCCACATCAGGCCGTCAGCCGCTCCCGCTGGTCCGCGAACTGGAGCTGGTGGAAGCTGAAATAGCGGCCACGGCGCGCCAGCAGTTCCTCATGCCGTCCGCTTTCGACCACCCGGCCCTCGTCAATGACGCAGATCAGGTCGGCATTCACCACGGTCTGCAGCCGGTGGGCGATCACGAGGGTGGTGCGGTCGAGCTGGAGCGTGCGCAGCGCCTTCTGCACCTCCGCTTCCGATTCGCTGTCGAGCGCGGCGGTCGCTTCGTCGAGCAGCAGGATCGGCGCGTTCTTGAGGAAGGCGCGGGCGATGGCGATGCGTTGGCGCTGGCCGCCCGAGAGTTGTGCGCCGTGCTCGCCGACGACGGTGTCGTAGCCCGCCTCGAAGCCGATGATGAAATCATGCGCGTTCGCGGCGCGGGCGGCGGCAAAGATCTCCTCGTCCGTCGCCGAAGCGCGGCCGAACGCGATGTTCTCCCGCACCGTGCCCGAGAACAGGAAGACATCCTGGCTGACGAAGGCCACGGCCTCGCGGACGGAGTGGCGGGACACCGTGTCGATCCGCTGGTCGTCGATCAGGATCATGCCCGATTCGATATCGTAGAAGCGCTCGATCAGGTTCATGACGGTGGTCTTGCCACCGCCCGACGGGCCCACAAGCGCGGTAGTGTGGCCGGGCTGGGCCGTGAAGCTCAGCCCGCGCAGCACGGGCTCTCCCGGCCGATAGCCGAAGACGACGTTCTCGAAGCGGATGCCGCCCTGCTTCACCGTGAGGGTGGGCATCCCAGCGGGCTCCTGCTCGGCCGGGACGCTGTCCAGCACCTCGAACAGCAGGCGGGCCCCCAACAGATTGGTGGCGAGGTCGATATTGAGCCGTGCCAGCCGCTTGGCGGGCTCGTAGCACAGCAGCAGCGCGGTGATGACCGAGAAGAACTCGCCCGGTGTGCGGCCGGCGGTGAGCACGCCGTGGCCGGCATACATGATGACGAGGCCGATGGCGCAGCCGGCCAGAGCTTCCATCAGCGGACCGGAGCGGGACTGCACCTTCACCAAGCGGTTCGAGGCATCTTCGAGCCGGTCGATGCGCTGGAAGATGCGCGCGCGCAACTCCTCTTCCATGTTGAAGGACTTGACCGTGCGGATGCCCTGGAAGGCTTCGATCGATCCGGCCATGATCTGCGCGGCGTTGTTGAACTCCCGCTTGAAGATGCGCTTCACCTTGCGGATCAGGCTGCGCACCGCGCCGACCGCGATCGGCATGGCGATCAGGCCCACCATCGCCATGGCCGCATCCTGGATGATCATCACCGCGGTGAGGCCGATGACGGAGAACAGGTCGCGGCCGAGGCTTGTGATGACGAGGTTGAGCACGTTGCGGGCGGCCTGGGCGCCCTGATTGACCCGCAGCGAAATCTCGGCGGTGTGGCGCGTCGCGAAATAGGCGACGTCCTGGTGCAGCAGGCGGTCGAGCACGCGTTTCTGGTTGTCCGCGACGATGCGGTTACCGACCTTGGCGAGGGTAATCGCCTGGCCATAGGCGGCGAAGCCCTTGATGAGGCTGAGCGCCAGGACGGCGCCGGCCAGCAGCCAGACGGCGCTGTAGCTCTGCTCGACGAAGATGCGGTTGATCACATCGCCCATCAGATAGGCGAGGCCGGAGGTGCTGCCGGCCACCAGCATCATGAAGAAGAAGGCGAGCGCGTAGCCCCTCCAGTGCCTCCGGCCGTCCATGACGAAAAGGCGAGCGATCGAATCGCGTGTCTCGGCACTGACCATGGAGCCGAACGCGCCGACCAGTTTCTGCTGCAGCATGGTGTTCCTTCGCGGGTTGTCTTTCGCGGACCGGTTCGGGCGATGGCCGCCGTCAGTGGTCCCGGTCGCTGCACCGGGGGTTGCCTGTCCCGGCATGCACGAAAGCAGGCATCGGCCCCGCGCCCCTGCGCTGTCCTCTGATGAGAGAACAGCGCAGGGCTCCGATGGAGGCCACGGAGGGAATCGAACCCCCGTACGCGGATTTGCAGTCCGCTGCGTAACCACTCCGCCACGTGGCCGAAGGCAGAATCCGGATACATCGCTCCGGACGCGGGCCTTCTATCAGAGCAGGATTCAAACGGCAACGGAGCGGTTGGACCCGCCGTACCGGGCCGCGATCGATCCTCCCGGACGGGCCGGGTTTCCTCTGACGGCGAAAGGCACTAAGACAGGCGCGGCAAACCCCTCCCGCAAGCCCTGAGTTCCGGACGGTCACGATGACGCAGGACGAGGTCTTGGCCGAGTTTCGTGCCGCTGGTGCGTTGCTTGAAGGCCATTTCATTCTCTCTTCCGGGCTGCGCAGCCCGGTATTCCTCCAGAAAATGTTCATCTTCCAGGACCCGCAGCGCACCGAGACCCTGTGCCGGGCGCTGGCGGAGAAGGTGACGGAGGCCTTCGGCCCGATCGACTATGTGGTGTCGCCGGCCGTCGGCGGGATCGTCCCGGGCTACGAGACCGCGCGCCAACTCGGCGCCAAGGCCGTGTTCGTCGAGCGAGAGGATGGCCAGTTCGCGCTGCGGCGGGGCTTCGCGATTCCTGAAGGTGCACGCGTGGTTATGGTCGAGGACATCATCACGACCGGCCTGTCGTCGCGCGAATGCCTCGCTGCCATCGCCATGCATCCGGGCCGTGTTGTCGGTGCCGCCTGCCTCATCGACCGGTCCGGCGGCAAGGCCAACCTCGGCGTGCCGCTGGTGGCGCTGGCGACGCTCGACATTCCCACCTACGCGCCGGATGCGCTGCCGCCGGAGCTCGCGGCCCTGCCGGCCGTGAAGCCCGGCAGCCGCGGCCTGCAGGGGGCAAAGCCATGAGCGCGGGGACGACAGGGGCGATCGCCGTGGTCAGCCCCGTGCGCCTCGGCGTCAATATCGATCATGTCGCGACCGTGAGGAACGCGCGGGGTGGGCTCAACCCTGATCCGGTGCGCGCGGCTTTCCTCGCCGTTGCTTCCGGAGCGGATGGAATCACCGCGCACCTGCGCGAGGACCGACGCCACATCCGCGATGACGACATGCGCCGCCTTCGCGCGGAATTGCCGGTGCCGCTGAACTTCGAGATGGCCGCGACCGCCGAGATGGTTGCGCTCGCTCTCGAACTTCGCCCCCATGCTTGCTGCCTCGTGCCGGAGCGGCGCGAGGAGCGCACCACCGAGGGGGGGCTCGACGTCATCGGTGGGGGGGCTGCGTTGGCCGATCGGGTCGCGGCGCTCGCCGGCGCGGGAATCCGCGTGTCGATGTTCGTCGCCGCCGATGCCGCCCAGATCTCCGCTTCCGCCGCGATCGGCGCTGCCGTCGTCGAACTGCACACCGGCGCCTGGTGCGAATCGCTTGCGGCGGGGCATGGGGATGAGGCCGACGCCGAATTCGCGCGTCTGCGGGCGGCGTCCCGGCAGGCTCACGAGGCTGGACTCGAGGTTCACGCCGGCCACGGACTCGACTACGCGACTGCCGAAGCGATTGCGGCCTTTCCCGAGATCCGTGAGCTGAACATCGGGCATTTCCTCGTCGGCGAGGCGATCTTCGACGGGCTCGAGAGCGCCATTCGCCGGATGCGCCAGGCCATGGCGCAGGGCCGCGCGAAGCTGCGGGTGGGAGAGGCGGCGTGATCCTCGGGATCGGCTCGGATATCACCGATGTCCGACGCATCGCGAAGACGCTTGAGCGGCATGGCGAGCGCTTCCTCGACCGGATATTCACGCCGGTGGAGCGCGCGAAGTCCGATCGCCGCGCGCGCCGCGCCGAGAGTTACGCCAAGCGCTTCGCCGCCAAGGAAGCCTGCGCCAAGGCGCTTGGCACGGGGTTGGCACAAGGTGTCTTCTGGCGCGACATGGGCGTGGTGAACCTACCCTCTGGCCGGCCCACGCTCAGGCTGACCGGCGGCGCGCTCGAGCGCCTCGAATCGATGGTGCCGGCCGGCTACACCGCCCAGATCGATCTCACCATCACCGATGATGGCCCGCTCGCCCAGGCCTTCGTCATCATCAGCGCCGTACCCCTCCCGTCGGGAAAATGACGGTGGGGCACCTCCGCGGATCGTGACCGCGCCGCGTTGCCGCAGCGCGGGCGAGCCGCTATAGGAGCCTGAAACCCTCTGAGCGCCGTCCCGGCGCATCCGCCGGAAAGCGAAATGAGCTCCACAACGGAACCGAAGAAGGAAGGCGGCAAGAAGGAAAGCGGCCTGGGCGAAACCGTCCGCGTCATTTTCCACGCCTTCCTGATCGCGATCGTCATCCGCACCTTCCTGTTCCAGCCCTTCAACATCCCCTCGGGATCGATGAAGGAGACGCTTCTGGTCGGTGACTACCTGTTCGTCTCGAAGTTCAGCTACGGCTACAGCCGTTTCTCGCTGCCGTTCTCGCCGCCGCTGTTCGATGGCCGCATTTTGGGACGCGAGCCCGAGCGCGGCGATGTCGTGGTGTTCAAGCTGCCGCGCGACGAATCGACCGACTACATCAAGCGCGTGATCGGCCTGCCGGGCGATCGCATCCAGATGATCGACGGCCAGCTCAACATCAACGGCCAGCCGGTCAAGCGCGTCGCCGCTGGCGACTGGCTCGACGAGGAGGGCGGGGGGCGCTCGCAGCGGGTCAAGCGCTGGACCGAGACCTTGCCGAACGGCGTCAGCTATTACACGCTGGATCTCGTCGACAACGGCTTCTACGACAACACCCCGGTCTACACGGTTCCCGCCGGCCACTATTTCATGATGGGCGACAACCGGGACAATTCCACGGACAGCCGTGTTCTGAGTCAGGTCGGCTATGTGCCCTACGAGAACCTCATCGGCCGCGCCCAAGTCATCTTCTTCTCGGTGCAGGAAGGCGATGCCGCCTGGCAGTTCTGGAAATGGCCCTGGACGGTGCGCTGGGACCGGCTGTTCTCGCTGGTGCGATGAGCGGCAAGGTAAAAGGCGGCCCGTCGGATGCGGACCTCGCGCCGCTGGAAGCGCGGCTCGGCTATGGCTTCGCAGACCGCCGCCACTTGGCGCTGGCCCTGACGCATATCAGCGCGGTTGAGCCGATGGCGTCCGGAAAGGCGCGGCTGAAGAGCTATCAGCGCCTTGAATTCCTCGGCGATCACGTGCTGGGGCTCGTCGCCTCGGACATGCTGTTCCATGCCTTCCCCGAGGCCGAGGAAGGCGATCTGTCCCGCCGCCTCGCCGAGCTCGTGTGCGAGGAGACCTGCGCGGAAATCGCCGACGAGATGGGTGTAGCGCCGTTCATCCGGCTCGGCATGGGCGAGGCGAAGGCGGGCGGGCGCCGGCGGCAGGCGATTCTGGCGGACATCGCGGAGGCGGTGCTGGCGGCTGTGTATCTCGATGCCGGCCATGAACCGGCGCGCGCCATGGTCGAGCGGTTCTGGGGGCCACGCCTGGCCAATCTGCGAGGATCGTCCCGCGATCCCAAGACCGCTCTCCAGGAATGGGCGCAGGCACGCGGCCTTCCGCCGCCGGCCTATCGGCTGGTCGAGCGAAGCGGCCCTGATCACAGCCCCGAATTCCGAATCGCCATCGACCTTCCCGGTTTCCCGGTATTCGAGGGCAGCGGGCGCTCGAAGCAGGCGGCGCAGAAGGCCGCCGCTGCGGCGTTCCTCGGTCATGTGCCCTCCGCATAGCCCTTGTCGCCGATGCGGACTAGAATGACGGCTGCCCACCGAAAGGCCCGAACTTGCCCAAACCCGAGAATGCACCCGTCGACTCTACCGCCCATAACGAAACCTCGGCGACCCGCTGCGGATTCGTCGCACTGATTGGTGCGCCAAATGCCGGCAAGTCGACGCTGACCAACGCTCTGGTCGGGACCAAGGTGTCGATCGTCTCGCACAAGGTGCAGACGACGCGGAGCCTCGTGCGCGGCATCGCCATTGAGGGTGCGACGCAGATCATCCTCGTCGACACGCCCGGCATCTTCGCGCCGAAGCGTCGGCTGGAGAAGGCAATGGTCCGATCGGCCTGGGGCGGGGCAGGGGATGCCGACGCCGTGGTGCTGCTGGTCGACGCTCGTATCGGCATCACCGAGGAGGTGGATGCCATCCTGCGTGGCCTCGCCCAGGTCAACCGTCCGCGCGCCGTGGTGCTGAACAAGATCGACCTCGTGAAGCGGGAGAGCCTTCTCGGCCTCGCCTCGGAGATCGCCGCACGCCTGCCGGCGGAGCGCATCTTCATGCTGTCGGCGCTCACCGGAGACGGCATCGGCGAGTTGCGCACATGGCTGGCGGGCCTGTTGCCGCACGGGCCGTGGCTCTATCCGGAAGACCAGATTTCCGATGCCCCGATGCGCATGCTGGCGGCGGAAATCACGCGCGAGAAACTGTTTCTGCGCCTGCACGACGAACTGCCCTATCGCTCGACGGTGGAGACCGATTCATGGAAGGAACTGCCGGACGGCTCTGTCCGCATCGAGCAGACGATTTTCGTGGAGCGCGAGAGCCAGCGAAAGATCGTGCTCGGCAAGGGTGGCGAGGCGATCAAGGCGATCTCCACCGCATCGCGCAAGGAACTGGCCGACATCGTCGAGAGCCGGGTTCACCTGTTCCTGTTCGTCAAGGTGCGCGAGAACTGGGCCGACGATCCCGAGCGGTATCGTGAGATGGGCCTGGAGTTCCCGGGTTCCGACTAGAGGCCATCGGGCCAGCAGCCATGGAATGGAGCGACGAGGGGATCATCCTGGGCGTGCGCCGCCATGGCGAGGGCGGGGCCATCGTGGAATTGATGACGTCTGCCCATGGCCGGCATCTCGGTCTCGTGCGGGGCGGGGGATCACGGCGGCAGCGACCGGCCCTGCAACCCGGCAACGGCGTCCAGGCGACATGGCGGGCACGCCTCGACGAGCAACTCGGCAATTTTGTGCTGGAGCCGACACACAGCCGTTCGGACCGGCTGATGACGTCGGCGCACGCCGCCTTCGGCTTTACGCATGTCGCGGCGCTACTGCGCCTCTTGCCCGAGCGCGATCCCCATCCCGGTCTTCACCGGGTGCTGGAGACGATGCTCGAGCATCTCGACGAACCTTCGCTCGCTGGCATGATGGTCGCCCGCTTTGAACTGATGATGCTTTCCGAACTCGGCTTCGGGCTGGAACTCGATGAGTGCGCGGCAACCGGAAAGCGCAACGACCTGCTATACGTCTCGCCGAAATCGGGGCGCGCGGTCAATCGTGACGCCGGGGCGCCCTGGCATGACCAGCTGTTCGAACTGCCCTTTTTCCTGATCGCCGAGGTGGCCGAGCCGCCCGATCGACAGGCGCTCTCGGCTGCCTTTGCACTGACCGGCTTCTTCCTCGACCGCCGTATCCATGCGCCGCGCGGTATCACCCTGTCGGAGGCCCGCGCGGCTTTCATCGGGGCTGTCGCCCGCTCGTTCGGCGGGGCGCGTCAGTAGGTGCGATAGGGCGGAGGATAGCCAGGCCCCGCACGATGGTCATAGCCGGGGCGATAATAGTCATACCCCGGCCGATAGGGGCGTGTTTCATGACGCCAGTCGCTGTAGTACCGCGGCTTGCCGTACCACACGCGGTCACAGTCGCGGACCTTCACGCGGATCGGCCGGCCCCAGCGGTCCTGCCGCCACACCCAGCGATTTTTGCACACGGTGCGCCAGGCGACATCGGTGACGACCGGGGCGCTGGCGCCCGCCTGGCCGAGCGTGCGGGCCGCGTCGAGCGGCGTCGCCGAGGCTGCGCCAGCCCCGAGAAGACTTGCCGCGCCAAGGCCCGCGGCTCCAAGTGTAGCGACAATGAACTTACGCATGCTACCCTCCTGAACGTCGGATACTCCGACAGTCAGAACGTGTAAGTATCGAATCGGTTCTGATGATGTTGAGAATTTCCTGTTTTCGACACGTCTCTGAACAAATATTCAGAAGGCGCTGCGATTTCACGATGTGGATACCGCGGACGCCATCGAGATACCGCTACGGCGGGCGATTCGTCGTTGCGAGAGTGCCTACATTACGGAGAATTAATCGGCGGGCGGCCCGCGGTCTCTGCCCTCGGTGTTCGCGTCTTGTTCCCGATGCGGTTTTGCGGTAGCGAAGAGCATGGGTGAAAGACCGATTCCGCCTGACGATGGAGCGATCGAGCCGGTTGGCCTGAAGGCGGCGCTCGAGGAGCGCTATCTTGCCTATGCGCTCTCCACCATCATGCACCGCGCGCTGCCGGACGCGCGTGATGGACTGAAGCCGGTCCACAGGCGCATCCTCTACGGCATGCGCCTGCTGCGGCTCGATCCCGGCACGGCCTTCAAGAAGTCGGCGAAGATCGTCGGCGACGTGATGGGCACCTTCCATCCTCATGGCGACCAGGCCATCTACGACGCGCTGGTGCGCCTCGCGCAGGATTTCTCCCAGCGCTACCCGCTGATCGACGGGCAGGGCAATTTCGGCAATATCGACGGCGACAACGCCGCAGCCTACCGCTACACCGAAGCGCGCATGACCGAGGTCGCCAGGCTGATGCTGGACGGCATCGACGAGGACGCGGTCGCCTTCCGGGCCAATTACGACGGGCAGAGCGAGGAGCCGGTCGTCCTTCCCGGCGCGTTCCCCAACCTGCTCGCCAACGGCTCGACCGGCATCGCGGTCGGCATGGCGACGTCGATTCCACCGCACAACGCCGCCGAGCTGATCGATGCCTCGCTGCACCTGATCGACAACCGCGGCGCAACCACCGATGAACTGATGGCCTTCGTGAAGGGGCCTGATTTCCCGACCGGCGGCGTGATCATCGATCCGCCCAGTGTGATCGCCGATGCCTACGCAACCGGGCGCGGCGGCTTCCGCCTGAGGGCCCGTTGGCACAAGGAAGAGACCGGGCGCGGCACTTATGTCGTCGTCGTCACCGAGATCCCCTACAGCGTGCCCAAATCACGCCTGGTCGAGAAGATCGCCGACCTGCTCAACGAGAAGAAGCTGCCGCTGCTTGCCGATGTGCGCGATGAATCCGCCGAGGATGTGCGCCTCGTGCTGGAGCCGCGCGCGCGCAACGTCGACGCCGAACTGCTGATGGAGAGCCTGTTCAAGCTCACCGAGCTGGAAATCCGTTTTCCGCTGAATATGAACGTCCTCGTCGGCGGGCTGGTGCCGAAGGTGGTGAGCCTCGGCGAGGCGCTGCTCGAATGGCTCGACCACCGTCGGGACGTACTGCTGCGCCGCTCGCGGCATCGGCTCGGCGAGATCGAGCACCGGCTCGAAGTGCTGGGCGGCTATCTGGTTGCCTATCTCAATCTCGACGAGGTGATCCGCATCATCCGCGAGGAGGACGAGCCGAAGCCTACGCTGATGCGCACGTTCGAGCTCACCGACGTGCAGGCCGAGGCGATCCTCAACATGCGCCTGCGCTCGCTGCGCAAGCTCGAGGAATTCGAGATCCGCAAGGAGCACGACGCGCTGTCGTCCGAGAAGGACGGCATCGAAAAGCTGCTCGGCTCCGAAGGCAAGCAGTGGAAGACCATCGCCTGGGAGCTCGGCGAGCTGCGGAAGAAGTTCGGACCGGATACGCCACTCGGCAAGCGGCGCACCGGCTTCGGCGCGGCCGCCGCCCACGACGCCGACGCGGTGAGCGAGGCGATGATCGAGCGCGAGCCGATCACCGTCGTGGTCTCGCAGAAGGGCTGGGTGCGCGCGCTGAAGGGGCATGTCGCCGATCTCTCGACGCTGGCCTTCAAGGGCGACGACGCGCTGAAGATCTCCTTCTTCGCCGAGACGACGTCGAAGCTGCTGGTCTTCGCTACCAATGGCCGGTTCTACACGCTGGAGGCCTCCAAACTGCCCGGTGGACGCGGCCATGGCGAGCCGCTGCGGCTGTCGATCGATCTCGAGCAGGAAGCCGATCTCGTCGCGGTGTTCCCCTATATCGGCGGGCGACGCCTTCTGGTCGCGGCGAAGGAGGGCAGGGGATTCCTCGTCGCCGAGGACGAATGCCTTGCCAACACGCGCAAGGGCAAGCAGGTGCTCGGCGTCGATACGCAGGACGCCGCCGCCGTGGTGCCCGCGGTGGGCGATACGGTCGCGGTGATCGGCGAGAACCGCAAGCTCCTCGTCTTCCCGCTTTCGCAGGTGCCGGAGATGGCGCGTGGGCGTGGCGTGCGCCTGCAGCGCTACAAGGATGGCGCGATGTCTGACGTGAAGGTGTTCGCGCTGAAGGACGGCCTCACCTGGACCGACACCTCGGCCCGCACCTGGACGGTGACCGACCTCGTCGAATGGCAGGGTGAGCGCGCCTCGGCCGGCCGCCTGCCGCCTAAGGGGTTTCCGAGGAATAACCGGTTCGGATGAAGCACCGGCCGTGCTTTGGTGAGGTTCGGGAAAGCGCATGGCTCGCCGCCGACGCCCCATCAAGCTCCCCGCGCCGTATCTGCGACGCGTGGAGCTTCTGCCCGATCGGGTACCCGATTGGGAATATTACCCGTTTTGCCTTCCGCTGTTCCGGAGCCGAAGCTTCGATCTCGCCTTTGATCGCCCCATAACGATCATCGTCGGCGAGAACGGCGCGGGCAAATCGACGCTTCTGGAAGGCATAGCCATGGCGGCCGGTTTCGGCCTGTTCGGAGGCGGCAGCGCACACGCGCTGGGCACGGACCGCGAAGAGATCAGCCTCGCGGATACGTTGAAGCTTGGTTGGCTGCCGAAGATCACGGAAGGGTTCTTTTTCCGGGCGGAAACCTTCTTCAATATCGCGACCTACGCCGAGCGGGCGGCGCGTGATGCCGATCAGATGCCGCCCGACTGGCTGCTGAAGTCCCATGGCGAAGGATTTCTCGACTTCATCGCCGAGCGCAGCGAACGGCAGGGGATTTATTTCTTCGATGAGCCCGAAAGCGCTCTGTCGCCGTCGCGACAGATTGACTTCCTGAGAATATTGCAACGACTGGACAAGAGCGGCGTGGCGCAGGTCATCATGGCCACCCATTCGCCACTCCTGATGGCCTGTCCCGGCGCGCAGCTCCTGATGCTGGACAAGTACGGGCTCGTGCCGGTCGAACTCCGAGACACCACGCATTTCCGCCTGCTTCGGGAATTCTGCCTGGCGCCGGACAGCTTCATCGAGACGATGCTCGACGGCTAGTCACCCCTCCACCCGCTCCCAGCCGTGCGGGGCAAGGCGTTCCTGGGGGAGGAAGCGCTTCTTGTAGTCCATCTTGGTGGAGCCATCGACCCAGTAGCCGAGATACACGTAAGGCAGGCCGAGCCGCCACGCCTTCTCGACGTGATCGAGGATCATGAAGGTGCCGAGCGAGCGCATCGGCTCGTCCGGTTCGTAGAACGAGTACACCATGGAGAGGCCATCGGCGAGAACATCGGTGAGCGCCACCGCATAGAGCGCGCCCGAGCCACGGCCAGTGACGGCGGTCTCGGGGCCGCGCTTGCGGTACTCGATCACGCGGGTGCGCACATGGGTGTCCTCGACCATCATGGCGTAGTCGAGCACGGTCATATCGGCCATCCCGCCGTCGCCGTGGCGGGCGTCGAGATAGGCCCGGAACAGCGAATAATGCTCCGAGGTCGGCACCGGAGCGCGCATGTCGCCGATCAGATCGGCATTGGCCTGACGTATCCGGCGAAAGGAGCGGCTCTCGCGGAACCCGTCGACGCAGATGCGCACGGAGACGCAGGCGCGGCAATGTTCGCAGGCCGGCCGATAGGCGATCGACTGGCTGCGCCGGAACCCGCCATGGGTGAGGACGTCGTTGAGATGGGACGCGCGCTCGCCGACCAGATGCGTGAACACCTTCCGCTCCTCGCGACCCGGCAGGTACGGGCATGGCGAAGGCGCAGTCAGGTAGAACTGAGGCGTATCGCGCGAATGTTCGGTCACGGCGGCTCACGGATTCCCGACAAACAGGATCGCGCGCCGCGACCGCCGCGTCAAAGCCTCTTCGCGATCATCTTTCAGCGATAGCGGCGCAGCCGCGCCGCGCGCTCCTCGCCATTGACCACCACGGTGCCGAGAATCAGATCGTGCAGCAGCCGGCGGCGGCTGTTGAAGAGGCCGACCAGCACCACGAAAGGGGTGAGGACGCTGACCGAGACCCAGTAGAGCACGACGCTGAGCACCGCGAGCAGCGGATACATCGGCGCGCCGTACCAGAGCCGCATCTCGATATCCACCGCCCGCATGCCGATGGTGGCGCAGCGATCGCCGCCGAGCGTAAGGGCCGAATAGGCCAGCGCCCAGACCACCAGGGCCGGGCCGAGCAGGCCGAACAGGAAGAAGCCAAGGCCGAAGGTGACGATGCCGAAGACGAAAATGAAGATCGTCGCGAGCACGATCGGCGCGAAGATGATCACAACGTCGATCAGGAAGGCGACGAAGCGCCGCGACAGCACGCCCTCGAAATATTCCGGCTGCGCGACCGGATCATAGGCATAGGGACGCGGCTCGTCGCTCGCGCCGATCCGGTGACTGTTCGACATGGCCTGCTCCTTCCGCAGCGAGAACGGCGGAGAGATGGTGAGGCGGGGCAGGGCGGGCAAGGGTCGGTGCCCTTGCCGCGCCGATATTCACTCCGGAACGGCCGTCTGCAGCGCCAGGGCGTGCAGCACGCCCCCCATATTGCCGCCCAGCGCCTGATAGACCATCTGGTGCTGCTGCACCCGGCTCTTGCCGCGGAAGCTGGGAGAAACGACGGTCGCGGCATAATGCTCGCCGTCGCCGGCAAGGTCGCGGATCGTAACCTGCGCGTCCGGCAGGCCGGCGCGGATGAGCCGTTCGATCTCGCCTGCTTCCATGGCCATGGTCGATCTCCCTTTAACCGATGCCCGCGCCGGCGCCCATGTAGATCGGGAGCCAGGCTTCGTGCCGCTCGCGCAGCACCTCGACGCCGACGGGCCGCTCGCCGGGCACCTTGATCTGGTCGCCACCCGTGGTCCCGATCTTGGCAATCGGAATACCGGCGGCCTCGGCGCGCTTGAGGATGGCGCTCGCCTTGCCGTTCGCCGTCAGCACATAGCGGGCCTGATCCTCGCCGAACCAGTAGGCATAGGGCTCGATCCCGGCCGGCGACGCCGAAAGGCTCGCGCCGATGCCCGAGGCCATCGCCATTTCGGCAATCGCCACCAGCAGCCCGCCGTCGGAGACATCATGAACCGCCGTCACCAGGCCCTCGAGAATGAGCGCCCGGACGAAGTCGCCGTTGCGGCGTTCGACGGCGAGATCGACCGGGGGAGGGGCGCCCTCCTCGCGATCGAGGATTTCCGCGAGGAAGCTCGACTGGCCGATCCAGCCCGTGGTCTCGCCCACGACCAGGATCGCCTCGCCCGCCGCCTTGAAGGCGACGCTGGCCGACTTGGTGAAGTCCGCCAACACGCCGACGCCGCCGATGGTCGGGGTCGGCAGGATCGCGCGGCCATGGGTCTCGTTGTAGAGGCTGACATTTCCCGACACGACCGGGAAGTCCAGCGCCTTGCACGCTTCCGAGATACCGTGCAGACAGCCGACCAACTGACCCATGATCTCCGGCTTCTCGGGGTTGCCGAAGTTGAGATTGTCGGTGATCGCCAGCGGCGTACCGCCGACCGCGGTGATGTTCCGCCACACCTCGGCGACCGCCTGCTTGCCGCCCTCGAAGGGATCGGCCTCGCAATAGCGGGGCGTGACGTCGGTGGCGATGGCGAGCGCCTTCGGGCCGTTCTCGACCCGGACAACGGCGGCGTCGCCGCCTGGGCGCTGGACGGTGTTCGAGAGGATGATGTGATCGTACTGTTCCCAGATCCAGCGCTTCGAGGCGAGGTCCGGAGAGCCGACGAGCCGCTCCAGCGCACCGGCGATCCGGACGTCGCCCTTGAGGGGCTCGGCAACCAGACGCGGCTTAGGGAGCGTGGGCACCCAGGGGCGGTCATACAGCGGCGCTTCGTCGCCCAGTTCCTTGATCGGCAGGTCGGCCTTGACCTCACCCTTGTGCTTCACGACGAAGCGCAGCGTGTCGGTGGTGTAGCCGACGATGGCGAAGTCGAGGCCCCATTTGCGGAAGATCGCCTCGGCCTGCTCTTCCTTGCCCGGCGCGATGACCATGAGCATGCGCTCCTGGCTTTCGGAGAGCATCATCTCATAAGCGGTCATGCCCGCTTCACGGCACGGCACGTTGTCGAGGTTGAGTTCGATGCCGAGGTCGCCCTTGGCGCCCATCTCGACCGCCGAACAGGTCAGTCCCGCCGCACCCATGTCCTGGATCGCCACGACGCAGTCGGCCGCCATGATCTCGAGGCAGGCTTCCAGCAGCAGCTTTTCGGCGAAGGGATCGCCGACCTGCACGGTCGGGCGCTTCTCCTCCGCGCCGTCGCCGAACTCGGCGGAGGCCATAGTGGCGCCGTGGATGCCATCGCGACCCGTCTTCGAACCGAGATACACGACCGGTAGCCCGACCCCGGTCGCCTTGGCGTAGAAAATCCGGTCCGTGCGGGCGAGGCCGACCGCCATCGCATTGACGAGGCAGTTGCCGTCATAGCGCGTGTGGAAGCCGACGAGACCGCCA
Source organism: Ancylobacter terrae (assembly GCF_045108345.1). Taxonomy (NCBI): domain Bacteria; kingdom Pseudomonadati; phylum Pseudomonadota; class Alphaproteobacteria; order Hyphomicrobiales; family Xanthobacteraceae; genus Ancylobacter; species Ancylobacter terrae. The sequence goes on along the minus strand of NZ_JBJGXH010000001.1, from coordinate 1,553,681 downwards.
ACGGTCGGCACGCCGAAGGAATTGCCGTAGCCGCCGATACCTGCCACCACGCCGCCGACCAGGTGACGTGTACGCGGATGGGTCGGATCGCCGAAACGGAGCGCGTTCAGCGCGGCGATCGGGCGCGCGCCCATGGTGAAGACGTCGCGCAGAATGCCGCCCACCCCGGTCGCCGCCCCCTGATAGGGCTCGATGTAGGAAGGGTGGTTGTGGCTCTCCATCTTGAACACTGCCGCGAGGCCGTCGCCGATGTCGATGACGCCCGCGTTCTCGCCCGGGCCCTGGATGACCCAAGGCGCCTTGGTCGGCAGGCCGCGCAGGTGCAGGCGCGAGGATTTGTACGAGCAGTGCTCGTTCCACATCGCCGAGAAGATACCGAGCTCCGTGAAGGTCGGCTCGCGGCCGATCAGCTTCAGGATGCGCTCATATTCATCCGGCTTGAGGCCGTGTTCGGCGACAAGCTCGGGGGTGATGGTCGGTTCCAGGAAGCTCATGCGAGTGCCGTGTGTCTCTTCATCATCGGGCAGGCGTCAGGCCCGCACCAGAGCGTCGGCAAGGCTTTCGAACAGGCCGCGCCCGTCGGTGTTGCCGATCAGCGGATCGACGTGGTTCTCGGGGTGCGGCATCAGGCCGAGCACGTTGAGCTTCTCGGAGGCGATGCCGGCGATCGAATTGGCCGCGCCGTTCAGCACCTGCTCATCGTCCCGCTGCCCACTGCCGGTCACGTAACGGAAGATCACTCGCCCCTCGCCCTCCAGGCGCTTGAGCGTCTCACCATCTGCCGTGTAATTGCCCTCGCCATGCGCGACGGGGATACGGATGACCGCATTGCGGCCATAGGCGCTGGTGAAGGGCGTATCCGTGCGCTCGACGCGCAGCAGCGATTCACGGCAGATGAAGCGCAGCCGCGCGTTGCGGACCAGCACGCCCGGCAACAGCCCCGCTTCGCAGAGAATCTGGAAGCCGTTGCAGATCCCCAGCACGAGCCCACCTCGTGCGGCATGGGCCCGCACCGCGTCCATGATCGCCGCGCGGGCGGCGATGGCACCGCAGCGCAGATAATCGCCATAGGAGAAGCCGCCCGGCAGGACGACGAGATCGGTGCCGGCGGGCAGGGCGGTTTCGGCATGCCAGACGAGCGACGCATTCGAGCCGGATACCAACTCGAGCGCCCGGGCAACGTCACCCTCGCGGTTTGATCCGGGAAAAACGAGAACGGCGGATTTCATCATGGGCCTCAGCCGACCATCTCGATCCGGTAGCTTTCGATCACCGTGTTGGCGAGCAGCTTCTCGCAGGCGTCCTTAAGAGCCGTCTCGGCCTTCTCCGGATCGCTGGCCTCGACCTCGACGTCGAACACCTTTCCCTGGCGGACGCTGGCGATGCCGGGCACGCCGAGCGAGCGCAGCGCGCCCTCGATAGCCTTGCCCTGCGGATCGAGCACGGCAGATTTCAGGGTGACGAGCACGCGCGCTTTCATGGGTTCAACTCTCGGATACCGGGTCGACCGGATCTCAAAAACGGAAGCGGGGGCGAATTGCCGCCCCCGCCTAGCATTTGATCGCAGGAAGCTCAACGGACAGCCCGACATGGCTCCCCCGCGCCGTTCGCGCCCGCGAACGGCGGCAGGCTCACTTTTCCGTGTCGGACTTGACGAGCACCGGACCGGTACCCTGCGGGCGCTCGCCTTCCGACATGATGCCGAGACGGCGGGCCACTTCCGAATAGGCTTCGACAAGCCCACCCATGTCGCGGCGGAACCGGTCCTTGTCCAGCTTGTCGTTCGACTTGATATCCCACAGCCGGCAGGAGTCCGGGCTGATCTCGTCGGCGACGACGATGCGCATCATGTCGTTTTCCCACAGACGGCCGCATTCCATCTTGAAATCGACAAGACGGATGCCGACCCCGAGGAACAGGCCGGAGAGGAAGTCGTTCACGCGGATCGCCAGCGCGATGATGTCGTCGATTTCCTGCGTGGTCGCCCAGCCGAACGCCGTGATGTGCTCTTCCGACACCATGGGGTCGTTGAGCGCGTCGTTCTTGTAATAAAACTCGATGATCGAGCGCGGCAGCTGGGTGCCTTCCTCGATCCCGAGGCGGGTCGACAGCGAACCGGCCGCGACATTGCGGACGACCACCTCGAGCGGAATGATCTCGACCTCGCGGATGAGCTGCTCGCGCATGTTCAGCCGCTTGATGAAATGCGTCGGCACGCCGATGTCGTTCAGCTTCTGGAATACGTATTCCGAGATGCGATTGTTCAGCACGCCCTTTCCGTCGATGACGTCGTGTTTCTTGTTGTTGAAGGCAGTGGCGTCGTCCTTGAAGTGCTGGATCAAAGTGCCTGGCTCAGGGCCTTCATAGAGGACCTTCGCCTTACCTTCGTAAATGCGGCGGCGGCGGCTCATGGGGGGGTACCGTCGGTTGAGGAAATCCATCGGTGCCGGGGCTCCGTATCTTGCTGGTCCACGGCTTGGGCGCCTGCGTGAACATGCGGCGTGACGTGTTCCGACGATTCGTGTCGCATTGCACAAGCACCCGGTCCGACACTAGCCGATCGGTGCGCGGGATACAACGCAAGCCCTTCGGCCCCGCCGCCCGCCCGCCTGCGGCGTCGGTGACGTTGATTTGGGGCGGCGGGCGCGATAATCAAGCCGACAGTTGGGTAAGCTTCCAGGCGAGGATGGCATGAGCACGTTCGACAAACGCGAAGATGCCTTCGAAGCGAAGTTCGCGCACGATGAGGGGCTGCGGTTCAAGGCGACTGCCCGCCGCAATCGGATGCTCGGCCTTTGGGCCGCCGAGAAGCTGGGCCTCGCCGGCGACGAGGCGGCCGCTTATGCGCGCTCGGTCGTCGAGGCTGATCTCGAGGAAGCCGGCGACGACGACGTGTACCGGAAGCTGAAAGCCGATTTCGACGCCAAGGGTATCGACGTGTCCGAGCATCGGCTGCGCCGGACCATGGACGAGCTGCTTCTGGAAGCCATGACGGCCATCAAGGCCGAGGGCTGATCTTCCAACCCATAGCGGTCGGTCGGGTGGACGGAGCGAAGCGCGCCGTTCGCCCGGATTCGCGTTTACCCTCACGTATTTTCGCGCTGGCGGAACAGACGCGCCTCTCCCATGTTGATGGAATGTCCGGTGGGCCATGTCCCGCCGGGAGGGAGGCGGACCATGAGACTATCCGGTACACTTCTTTTGGCTGCTGGACTGCTGGTGTCGGGCGTTACCGGAGCCGAGGCCTGGACGGCCGTGACGACCGCTGATGCCAATGTGCGTGGCGGTCCTGGTACGCGCTACCGGGTGCTCTATTCGCTGCCGGCCGGTACCAACGTCGATGTGGGCTCCTGCGCCGGCACGTGGTGTGTTTTGCGCCGTGGCGGCTACATCAGCGCGAACCTGATCGCGGGTGGTGGTGGCGTTACGCGCGTCGTCGTCCAGCCCGCCTACACCGACTATTACGATGACGGTTACGACTCGTGGGATGGCGGTTATTGGGGCGGCGGCTATTGGGGTGGCGGCTGGGGACCGGGTTGGGGTCCTGGCTGGGGTCCGCGCCCGCCCTGGGGTCCGCGCCCGCCATGGTGGGGGCCGAAGCCTCCCCGTCCGCCGCATTGGGGCGGCCCCGGTCCACGTCCGCCTCACTGGGGCGGTCCTGGTCCCCGTCCCCCGGGTTGGGGAGGGCCCGGCCCTCGTCCTCCGGGATGGGCTGGGCCGGGTCCGAGGCCGCCCGGCTGGGGACGTCCCGGCGCGCGGCCGCCCATGATCGGCCGTCCCGGCGGCGGGCCGATGATGGTTCGTGGCCCTTATGGCGGCGGAGGGCCGCGCTTCAGCGGCGGCGGTTACCGAGCCGGCCCGATCATCCGACCGATGGGGGGCTATGGTGGTGGCTTCCGCGGCGGCGGCATGGGAGGCGGCGGATTCCACGGCCGCTGATCGCCTCACCGTGACGCGAAATAAAAAGCCCCGGCGGTGGTCCGCCGGGGGTTTCTGTCGTCGGAGCCTGGGTGGAGGGTCAGCTGCGCCCGAAAACGCGCCTGAAGATCGTATCGACGTGCTTCAGATGGTAGCCGAGATCGAATTTCTCGGCTATTTCATCATCTGAAAGATATTGCCGCACTTCCGCATCATTGGTCAGCAGTGTCCGGAAGTCACCTTCGCCACGCCAGACCGGCATGGCGTTGCGCTGGACGAGGCGGTAGGCGTCCTCGCGGCTCGCGCCCTTCTGCGTGAGAGCCAGCAGGACGCGCTGTGAATGCACCAAGCCGCCGAGGCGGTCGAGGTTGCGCTGCATGTTCTCCGGGTAGACCAGCAACTTCTCGACGACACCGGCGAGCCGGTTCAGGGCAAAATCGAGCGTCACCGTCGCATCGGGGCCGATGCCACGCTCCACCGAGGAGTGCGAGATGTCGCGCTCGTGCCAGAGAGCGACGTTTTCCAGCGCCGGGGTCACCATGCCGCGCACGAGCCGGGCAAGGCCGGTCACGTTTTCCGTCAGCACCGGGTTGCGCTTGTGGGGCATGGCGGACGAGCCCTTCTGGCCCTCCGAGAAGAACTCCTCGGCCTCCAGCACCTCGGTGCGCTGCAGGTGGCGAATCTCGATCGCCACGCGCTCCATCGAGGAGGCGACAACGCCGAGCGCGGCAAAGAAAGCCGCGTGGCGGTCGCGGGGAATGACCTGCGTCGAGACCGGCTCGACCTTCAGCCCCATCTTCGCGGCGACGTGTTCCTCCACCCGCGGATCGATCTGGGCGAAGGTGCCGACGGCGCCAGAGATGGCGCAGGTGGCGACTTCCTCGCGCGCGTTGACCAGTCGGGCGCGGTTGCGTTGGAACTCGGCATGAGCCTGGGCAAGCTTGAGACCGAAGGTCGTCGGCTCCGCGTGGATGCCGTGCGAGCGGCCGATAGTCGGGGTGAGCTTGTGCTCGAAGGCGCGGGCCTCGAGCGCGGCGAGCAGCCGGTCGACGTCCTTGATGAGGATATCGGCGGCGCGGACGAGCTGCACGTTCAGGCAGGTGTCCAGCACGTCGGAGGAGGTCATGCCCTGGTGGACAAAGCGCGCCTCCGGGCCGACGATCTCGGCGAGATGAGTCAGGAAGGCGATGACGTCATGCTTGGTAACCGCCTCGATCTCGTCGATGCGGTCGACATCGAAGGTTGCCTCCTTCGCCATCTCCCAGATCTTTGCCGCCGCTTCCTTCGGCACCACGCCCAACTCTGCGAGGGCATCGGTGGCATGCGCCTCGATCTCGAACCAGATGCGGAAGCGGGTCTGCGGCTCCCAGATGGCGGCCATCTCGGGGCGGGTATAGCGCGGGATCACGGGCGGCTCTTTCAGCTGGCAAGGATTGCCCGCGCTCTAGCAGATCGGCGAAAATCCTACAAACGCGGGTGTCATGTGAGTGCCTCCCGAAACACCGGCGCAGGCTTCAAGCCCCGGCGCCGCCGGTTCAGCCCGTGAACGGGAAGCCCACACGCTCGAACCGCACACCGTCGAGTTCGAGATGGCACACGCAGTAATACTGGCGCGCGATTTCCTCGACCAGCCGGGAGCGAGCCACGCGCGTGCCGCTGATATTACGCTCCAGCCACGCATCCGGCACGCTGAGCACCATACCGGCCTCGAGCCGGCAGAGGATGTTCCGCAGTTCCTGCCCGTTGACGCTGGTTTCCACGACGTCTCTCCCGAAGACTTCAAACCACGTCGCCGCGCGCCAGTGCGGCGGCTTCGCGAATGGCGGCGATATTGCGGGCATAGGCCTGGGCGCCACCCTTGAAGACGGCTGATCCGGCGACAAGCACCTCGCCGCCGGCAGCGGCGCAGGCGGCGGCGGTTTGTGCGGTCACGCCGCCGTCGATCTCGACCCGTATCGGCCGCTCCCCGATCAGCGAGCGCACCTGCCGCACCTTGTCCATCATCGCCGGCAGGAACGCCTGTCCGCCGAAGCCGGGGTTGACGGTCATGACGACGACAAGATCGAGCAGGTCGATCACATGCTCGATCGCGCTTGCAGGGGTCGCCGGATTGATCGCGACGCCGGCCCGCTTCCCAAGCGCGCGAACGGTCTGGAGCGAGCGGTGCAGGTGGGGGCCTGCCTCCGCATGGACGCTGATGAGATCGGCGCCGGCCTTGGCGAACGCCTCGAGATAGGGATCCACGGGCGCGATCATCAGATGGACATCGAGCGGCTTTTCGGTCAGCGGGCGGATGGCGCGGACCACCTCGGGACCGAAGGAGATGTTCGGCACAAAGTGCCCGTCCATGACATCAATATGGATCCAGTCAGCGCCAGCGGCATCGACCGCCCTGACTTCCTCGCCGAAGCGGGCAAAGTCGCAGGCGAGGATCGACGGGGCGATAATGAGAGAGCGGGGCGGCATGGCGTATCTCCGATCGACCGCGCCGTAGCATCCCCATCCCGCCAAGGCAACGCGATCGGCATCGGCTCCTTCACAAGAATGAGGCCGGGATCAACCCGGCCTCGAGTGCGATGCGCTGACCGCATCAGGAGTTGGCGCGAGGGCGGGCGGCTGGAACAGCCGCAGTCCGTCCTGCCGGGCCGCTCACTTCGACCAGGCTTCGACCTTCGCCTTGTTCGCGGCGATCCACGCCTTGGCGGTGGCCGCAGGATCGGCGCCCGGCTTGTTGTTCTCGACCATCACGCCCTGCTCATCGGCGAGCGACAGCGCGAAATTGTCGAGGATCTTGTAGGCCTCCGGCGCCTCGGTCTTGAGCTTGGTCGAGACGACGGTGTTCACCGTCTCCTCGCCGCCGAACACGCCCTTGGGGTCCGCCAGGTACTTCAGGTCCCATTCGGCGAACATCCAATGCGGCGTCCACGTGGTTATGATGATCGGCTCCTTCTTGGCGTAGGCGTCCTTGAGTGCGGCCACCATGGTCGCATCCGATCCCTCGACCAGCTTGACCGGCAGGGCGTATTCCTTGATCGCCTTTTCCGACGCCTTCATCAGGCCGGCGCCGGGATCGATGCCGATCACCTTGCCGCCGAACTTGGCGGGATCCTTCTTGATGTCCTCGATGGTGGCGATGTCCACATAGGTCGGCACGGCCCAGCCGATCTTGGCGCCGGAGACGTTCGGCCCGAGATCGACCACCTTGTCCTTCAGCTTGGCGTAGTAGGCCGCATGGGTCGCTGGCAGCCAGGCGGCGACCATGGCGTCGGCCTCTCCGGTCGCGACAGCCTGCCACATGGCGGCGCCCGAGAGCGGCACGATCTTGACCTTGTAACCCTTCTCCTCCAGCGCAGCCTTGACGATGTTCGTGGCCACGACCGCGTCCGACCATTCGACATAGGCGATGGTCAGGTCCTTCTTCTCGGCGTGGGCGCCGCCAATAGCGAAGCCCAGCACCGAGGCGGCCACGGCCGCCGTTTTCATCAGGTTTCCGAGTATCGACATCTGTCTGCTCCACTCCGGTTATGGTTCTGGAATCGGTCTCGCGCGGGGGTTATCCCGCCCGCTCTCGGTCGCGGCGCATGTGACGCGCGACATGCTGGGTGATGCGGTCGAGAATCACGGCGAGCACCACGATGGCGATGCCGGCCTGGAAGCCCTGGCCCGCCTCGAGCCGCTGGATCGCCTTCCACACTTCGCCGCCAAGGCCGCCGGCGCCGATCATGGCCGCGATCACCACCATGGAAAGCGCCAGCATGATGGTCTGGTTGATACCCGCCATGATGGTGGGGATGGCGAGGGGAAGCTGGACCTTGAACAGCTTCTGCCACTTGCTCGACCCGAACGCATCGGCAGCTTCCACCAGTTCAGGTGGCGTCTGCAGGATGCCGAGCGCGGTGAGGCGAATGGTCGGCGGCATGGCGAAGACGATCGTCGCGAAGCAGGCGGAGACCGCGCCGAGGCCGAAGAACGGGATGGCCGGGATGAGGTACACGAAGCTCGGCATGGTCTGCATCATGTCGAGCGCGGGCGCGACGATGCGCCAGAACCGCTTCGAGATCGCCGCACCCACCCCGATCGGAATGCCGATGGCCAGCGCAAACATGGTCGATACCAGCACCAGCACGAGCGACTGCACGGTCGCCCGCCAGAGCTCGAGGTTCCACAGGAAGGCGAAGCCGAGCATCGAGAACAGCGCGATGCGCGCCGTGGTCAGCCGCCAGATCAGCAGTCCCAAGGCGATGATCACCAGCCAGGGGGGCAGGTCGACGAGGAAATCGGTGGTCGATTCGATGCCGGTGCCCACCACCGCGCTGATCGCACGGGTAAGCGGTGAGAAGTGTTCCGTCGCCCAGTCGAGCGCGACATCGCACCATTCGGCGAGCGGAATGCGGGGAATCTCGAAATCCATGTTCCGCTGCTCTCAGTGGACGGCGTTGGTGTGGCGCCGGGCGAGCGTCGCGACGAGGTCGACATTGGCGATGACGCCGCGCAACTCGCGATCGGCGCCGATGACGGCGATCTCGCCCCGCCCTGCGGCGAGCTTGGCGACAGCATCGTTGAGGGTCGCACCGGCGGACACGCAGGCATCGGTATCGGTGAGGAGCAGCCGCAGTTCCGTGTCGCCCGCCGCCTTCAGCGTTCCGGCATCGACCGTTCCTTGAAAGCGCCCCTGCTCGCAGACCACCGTGACGACCGGCTCGCCCGATTGCGTCAGGATCGCCAGCGCCTCCGCGGCGCTGCTGTGCCAGGGCTTCACCGCCGCTGGTGCGCGCATCGCATCGCCGGCGGTCACCACTCCCAGAACGTCGATGTGCTCGACGAAGCGGCGCACATAGTCGTCCGCCGGGTTGGCGAGGAAGTCCGCCGCCGTGCCCTGCTGGACGACACGCCCGTCCTTCATGAGCACGATGCGGCCGCCGAGGGCTATCGCCTCGTCGAGGTCGTGGCTGACGAAGACGATCGTCTTCTTGAGGCGCTTCTGGAGCGCGACGAGCTCCTGCTGCATGTCGCGGCGAATGAGGGGGTCGAGGGCGCTGAACGCCTCGTCCATCAGCAGCACATCGGGATCGAGCGCAAGGGCGCGGGCGAGGCCCGCCCGCTGCTGCATGCCGCCGGAAAGCTGCGAGGGATAATGCCGGTCCCAACCCTTGAGCCCGACCGTTTCGATGGCGGCCAAGGCCCGCTCTTCGCGCACCGACGGAGCGACACCCTGTACCTCCAGCCCGTACTCGACATTTTTCAGGATGGTCCGGTGCGGAAACAGCGCGAACTGCTGGAACACCATGCCGAACCGCGTCCGGCGGAAGGTCATCAGGTCGCGCTCATTGAGGGCGGTGACGTCGACATCGTCGACTATGACGCTGCCGGCCGTTGGCTCGATCAGCCTGTTGATGCAGCGCAGACAGGTCGACTTGCCCGAGCCGGACAGCCCCATCACGACGAGGATCTCGCCCTCCGCGATATCGAACGTGACGTCCTGCAGCCCCACCACCGCGCCGGTGGCTTTCAGGATTTCGGCGCGGCTCTGTCCCGCCGCCAGCAGCGGCAGTGCTGCCGGGGCGTTATCGCCGAATATCTTGGTAAGACCGCGAACACGGATGCGAGGCCGTTGATCGGTCATGAGCGCCCCTCTTTGTCGAGCGGAGTGTCAGGCGCATGGCAGCTATGCCGATTGGACAGATACGACAGGCGCGGCTGGAAAAGCGACAATTGCGTAATGCGCTGCCGCGGCTATTGCGTCGGCGTCAATAGCCTGTCCGTGATCTCACCGCCGGGGCCATCGATCACGCCAGGCCGGCAGCGCGTCAGGGTAGGGAAGGGCGGTCGCGGAATAGACCGCGCGGGCACAGGCCCGGGCCAGCGTGCGCACGACGGCGTCGCCGATCAGCGCGAGATCGAAGATCGGGTCGGCCAGCGGGCGCTTGCCGGTCGCGGCGACAAAGATGGTGTCACCATCGAGCGGCGTGTGGACCGGCCAGATGGCATGAGCATAGCCGTCATGGGCCATGGCCGCGAGCCGCTTGCACTGCGCCTTGGTAAGTACCGCGTCGGTGGCGACAAGGGCGATGGTGGTGTTCGCGCCCGGCGGCAGGCCCTTCAACGGCGGGCGCTCCGGCAGCGCGGGCAGGGGATGTGGCAGGCCGAGCCCGCCGAACTCGCCGTCCTGCTCGAACGGCGCCGCCCAGAAATGCGGGCCGTCGCCGAGATTGGTGGCACCGCAGGCATTGACCGCAACGATGGCGCCGACGGTGTGGCCGGTCGGCGCGAGCATGGAGGCTGAGCCGAGGCCGCCCTTCAGGTTCACCGTCGTCGCCCCAGTGCCCGCACCGATCGTGCCGAGCGGGAAGTCCAGCGAGGCGGCACTCGCTGCGGCGTAGCCGATGTCGCGATAGGGCGAGAAGCGCCCCCAGTTCTTGTCGCCGCCATTGATCAGGTCGAACAGCACGGCGCCGGGGACGATCGGCACGATCGCGCTGCCGACGGGAAAGCCGATACCCCGTTCCGCCAGTGAAGCCACGACTCCCGCGGCGGCATCGAGCCCGAAGGCCGAGCCGCCCGACAGCGTGATGGCATGGATGGCGCCGACGGTCTCGTCCGGCGCCAGCAGATCGGTCTCGCGCGTGCCGGGCCCGCCGCCGCGTACATCCACCGAGGCGACCGCCGGCTCGTCGAACAGGATGGCGGTCACGCCGGATCCAAGGGTGAGATCGCCTGCATTGCCGACCTTCAGCCCCGCAACATCGGTGATGAGGTTACGCATGGTCCGATCCTCCCTTTGCTTCCGCCTATCACATCCGGGCGAGAGGAGAACAGGCCGCATTGCGCCGGTCCCACCGTCCGTGCAACTGGAGGAGCCACCAACGGTACGGAAATCGACCTCATGGCCGACGTCACGCTGCCGGCGGCCTTTGTCGCCGGCCTCGCCAGTTTTGCCTCGCCCTGCGTGCTGCCGCTGGTGCCTCCCTATCTGTGCTATCTCGCCGGCACCAGCCTCGACCAGATCACCCATGCGGCGCCGACCGATGCCGCCGCGCGCCGTACGCTCGGGGCGGCGCTGCTGTTCGTCGCGGGCTTTTCCACCGTGTTTGTCCTGCTCGGCGCAGGTGCCTCGGTGGCGGGCGCCTATCTCAGGCTCTATTCGCAGGAACTCGCCATCATCGCCGGCGTCGCCATCCTGCTGATGGGGCTGCATTTCCTCGGCGTCTTCCGGCTCGGCTGGCTGACGCGGACCAAGCGCGTGCATGTCGAGGCGCCCGCGGGACTGGCGGGTGCCTATGCCATGGGTCTCGCCTTTGCCTTCGGCTGGACCCCCTGCATCGGGCCAGTGCTGGCGGCGATCCTCGCCGTCGCGGCGTCCGAGCAGACCCTGACGCGCGGGGCGGGGCTGCTGGCGATCTATTCGATGGGGCTCGGCGTGCCCTTTCTCCTCGTCGCGGCGATGGCCAAGCCGGCGATGCGGCTGCTCATGCGCGCGCGCGGCTACCTGCCGGCGATCGAGAAGGGCATGGGCGTGCTGCTGGTGCTCACCGGCATCGGCTTCCTCTCCGGCTGGATCGCGCAGGCGAGCTTCTGGCTGCTGGAGATGTTCCCGGCGCTCGGGCGGCTGGGGTAACATCGGCGCTTGCATGGCGTCGGCTTGGGGATGGCTATGTGGCCCCATCTTCATCTCGACGGGGCAGCGATTGAGAGCTTCGCCTCCTGCGAGGGGCGGGTGATCCATATTCTGCGGATCGACGATCTGTTGCCGCTTCCCGTCGGACCTGCCCCGCTGAGCCAGCTTCTGGCCTGCAGCCAGCGGCTGTTCGGCGGGACGGGCGATCACTTTGCCGTTCTGCCGGCGGACGGCTTCTGCGAGCCCGCGCGCATTCAGCGGTTCTTCGACCATCGCGTGTCGCGAACGGCGTCGTGCAGCGACGTCCTTGTCTTTCCTTACGCGGATGGCGGGCTGATCAGCGCCTGCCACGTCCTCCTGCCGTTCCAGGATGACGCGGGCGCCGCCCCGGCTTCGTGGTGGCGGCCGCCGCATGATTTCGCGGCCAGGCTGGGCACCACGAAAAAACCCGCCGGCTGATCGCCGGCGGGTCCATCACGTCAAACACGCCCGCGGGCGTGGTGGTCACAGCTCGGTGTAGCCGCCGTCCTTCCAGACGTAGACGACGTAGTCGAGGTTGGTGCGGTCGCCCTTCTTGTCGAAGGTCAGCTTGCCGAGCACCGTGTCGAAGGCGGCGCCCGAGTGCACATACTCAGCGACCTTCTTCGGGTCGAGCGACTTGGTCGCGGCGACGGCCTGCTGGATCACCTGGCCGGCGGCGTAGGAATAGAGCACGTAGCCTTCCGGATCGATGCCCTTCTTCTTGAACTCGTCCACGACCTTGGCCGCGGCCGGGTTCTTGCGCGGATCGGGGCCGAAGGTCATCAGCGTGCCCTCGGCGCCGGGGCCGGCGATGGTCCAGAATTCCTTGTCGGTGATGCCGTCGCCCGAGAACAGGACGGTCTTCATGCCCTGGTCGCGCATCTGGCGGACCAGGAGACCGGCTTCGGTGTGCAGGCCGCCGTAGTAGAGGATGTCGACATTCGCCGCCTTGAGCTTGGAGACGAGCGCCGAATAGTCCTTCTCACCCGGGTTGATGCCCTCGTAGATGACTTCCTTGATGCCGGCCTTGTTCATCGACTTCTGCGTCTCGTCGGCGAGACCCTTGCCGTACGGGGTCTTGTCGTGGACGATCGCGATCTTCTTGCCCTTGAGGTTCTTCTCGATGTACTCGGCGGCAACGAGGCCCTGCTGGTCGTCACGGCCGCAGGTGCGGAACACGTTCGACAGGCCGCGCTCGGTGAGCTTCGGGTTGGTCGACGCCGGGGAAATGGCGAGCACCCCCGCTTCGGCATACTGCTCTGAGGCCGGGATCGATACGCCCGAGTTGAAGTGGCCGATCACGAACTTCACGCCATCCGCGATGAACTTGTTCGCAACCGAGACGCCCTGCTCGGGTTTGGACGCGTCATCGCCGACGATGATCTCGACCTTCTGGCCGAGAAGGCCACCGGCGGCGTTCACGTCGGCCGCCCACTGCTCGGCGCCGTTCTTGAGCTGCGCGCCGAACGTGGCGTTCGCGCCGGTGATCGGGCCGCCGACGCCCACCTTGACCTGCGCCTGGGCAGGGGCGCCGAGCGCCATGGCGGCGCCGAGCGCGATGCCCGCAAACAGAAGTTTCTTCATGAACTTTCCCCTAGATGGTTAAGCGGAGGATCGATCTTCGGTGGCCCGAAGGCCGGGTCGTCGCCCCTGGAGCGACATCATGCCGTTTTCTTTGTCGCTGTCGACGGAGAACACGCGCATGACGGAGCGGATTCAAGCAGATTCCTTGGAAGTTGTGCGCCAGCCGAAGGTTCCGGCGCGGTCGTAGAGCCACCTGTACCGGGTGGCCATCTGCTCGGAGCGTGTAGCGCGAAAGCCCAGCGTCGTTACCGCGATGAGAAACGCCGTGTCGGAGAAGAAGTGCGGCAGCGACAGCAGAGTGCCTTCGAACAGCGCGAAGTGGAAGAAGCGCACCACGCAGCCCAGCAGAACAGCATAGACGATGGCCTGCCGGTAAGGGCGCCAGGTCGAGGCGATGGCGCGCCCCGAAAGCCAGGCCGCGCCGCCGCCGAGGAACAGGGTGACGAGCGCAAAGTCGATGCGCGACACTTCCACGACCAGCGGCGGCCAGAAGATCCAGGCGGCGAGCACCGCCAGGATCACCGCGGCAGGGAGCACGACCGCGAGGCTCCCCGGCGAGCCCTGGGCGATGAGAGTACCGATACGTGCGTCGGCCATGTCAGTGCCTCCCGCCTTCGAGATAGGCTGCCCGCACCTCCGGCCGCGCCAGCAGTTCCTGGCCGCCGCCCGACATGGTGACGAGGCCGTTGACCATGACATAACCGCGATGGGCGAGCTTCAGCGCGTGGAAGGCGTTCTGCTCGACTAGGAACACGGTGAGCCCCTCGGTCTTGTTCAGATCGCTTATCGCATCGAAGATGAGCTTGACGATCAGCGGCGCGAGACCGAGCGAGGGTTCGTCGAGCATCAACAGGCGCGGGCGGCTCATCAGCGCGCGACCGATCGCGAGCATCTGCTGCTCGCCGCCCGAGAGCGTTCCGCCGCGCTGGTTCGCCCGCTCCTTGAGACGGGGGAACATGTCGAAGACGCGCCGCAGATCCTCGTCGAAATGAGCGAAGCCGTCGATCGACGCCCCCATCTGGAGGTTCTCGAACACGGTCATGCGCGGGAAAATACGCCGTCCCTCGGGCGACTGCGCTATCTTGAGCTGGGCGATCTCATGGGTCGGCATCCGCGTGATGTCGCGCCCCTCGAAGCGGATCGTTCCCTCTCGGGCCCGCGGCTGGCCGAAGATCGTCATCATCAGCGTCGACTTGCCGGCACCGTTGGAGCCGATGAGCGTGACGATCTCGCCCTGGTGGACGTCTACGTCCACGCCCTTCAGGGCCATGATGTTTCCGTAGAACGTCTTGACGCCGCGGATGCCGAGCATGGGCGTGCGGGTATCGGTCTCGCTCAAGACGCGCTCTCCGTCGAAATCTCGGCTTCCACCTCGTCGACCGCCTCTTCGTCGATGCCGAGATAGGCGGCGATGACGCGCGGGTCGTTGCGCACCTCGTCCGGCGTACCGTCGGAGATCTTGGTGCCGTAGTCGAGCACGACGACGTGGTCGGAAATCTCCATCACGACGCTCATATCGTGCTCGATCAGCAGGATCGAGGTGCCGTGCTCGGCGCGGATCGCCCGCAGCAGCGTGTTGAGCTCGAGGCTCTCACGCGGGTTGAGGCCGGCGGCGGGTTCGTCGAGGCAGAGCAGCACCGGATCCGCGCACATCGCCCGGGCGATCTCAAGGCGGCGCTGGGCTCCGTAAGGCAGATCGCCGGCGGGGTCGTCAGCCCGATCCAGCAGGCTCACCTGATCCAGCCAATACTTCGCCTTGTCGATCGCGCCCCGTTCGGCGCGTTTGTAGGAAGGCAGGCCGAGCAGGCCTTTGATCGACAGGCCGGAGGCGGTCATGAGCGCGTTGTGCTGCGCGACCATCAGGTTTTCCAGGACGGTCATGCCGCCGAACAGGCGGATGTTCTGGAAGGTCCGCGCCACCTTGGCCTCGGCGGCGACACGGTAATCCGGCATGCGCTCGAGAAGAAATACCGAGCCGTCCGAGCCCGGCAGCACTCGCTCGCCCACCGCCGTCACGGTGGCGACTTCCACGGGCGTGGGTGTCCGGGGATGGCCCAGCGTCAGCCGCCCCTCGCTGGGCTTGTAGAAGCCGGTGATGCAGTTGAACACCGTCGTCTTGCCGGCGCCGTTCGGACCGATGAGAGCGGTGATGTCGCCGCGCCCGACATTGAAGGATAGGTCATTGACGGCGACGAGGCCGCCGAAGCGCATGAACAGATGCTCGACCGAAAGGATCGGATCCCCTTCCCAGCGGCGGGGATTGGCGGAGGATGCGGACGACATCAGCCGTGGCCCTCCTTCACGAGGCTGCCGGACACCGACTTGCGCTCCTTCAGGAAGATGGTCGGGTCGCGTCCGGAGACGAGGCCGCGCGGCTTCCACACCATGATCACCACCATGGCGAAACCGAACAGCAGCATGCGGTAGAGGCTCGGATCGAAATCGTCGCCGAAGAACTGCTTCAGGAAGCCGAGATTGCGCAGCATTTCCATGCCGCCCATCATCACCGCGGCCGAAACCGCGACGCCGATCTGCGAGCCCATTCCGCCGAGCACGACGATGGCCAGGATCATCGCCGAAACGTCGAAGGTGAAGCTCTCCGGGCTGACGAAGCCGGCGCGCACGGCAAAGAACGAGCCGGCGAAGCCGCCGAACATGGCGCCCGTGGCGAAGGCCGTGAGCTTGGTGTTGGTGGTGTTGATGCCCAGCGAGCGGCAGGCGATCTCGTCCTCGCGCAGGGCTTCCCACGCCCGGCCCACCGGCAGCATGCGCAGCCGCGTGGTGGCAAAGGCGGTGATCAGCGCAAGCGCGAGGATCACGAAATAAAGGAAGATGATGCGGTGCATCGGGTTGAACTCAAGCCCGAACAGCGCCGCGAAACCGTCCTCGCTGGCATTGAAGGGAATGCCGAAGAAGGTGGCGCGCGGGATTGAGGCGATGCCGGCGCCGCCGCCGGTGAAATCCACCCAGTTGATCAGCACCAGGCGGATGATCTCGCCGAAGGCCAGCGTCACGATGGCGAGGTAGTCGCCGCGCAGCCGCAGCACCGGGAAACCGAGGATCATGCCCCACAGCCCGGCGAAGACGCCGGCGAGCGGCAGGCAGAACCAGAACGCCCAGTTCGCCCAGAAGGTGGCCCCGAAGATGCCGGCAAAGAAGTCGTTGATCGGCGCCGAGGTCGCCAGCAGCGCATAGGTGTAGGCACCCACCGCATAGAAGGCGACGTAGCCGAGATCGAGCAGGCCGGCGAGGCCGACGACGATGTTGAGCCCCCAGCCCAGCATCACATAGGTCAGGATGAGGATGCCGAGATCGATGACGTAGCGGCTTTCGGTGAGCCCGCCGAGGGAGAAGGCCGCGATCGCCGGAAAAAGGATGGCGAAAGCGAGCAGCGCCGGCTTGGCTGCCGGCTGGATCGCCATGGCGGCCTGGGCGATGGGCCCCGGGCCCGCCTTCACCTTTACTACCCGGTTCGGCGACCAGACGGTGAGGTTGAGGAGGAGCCGACCGATGGTGACGATTGCGACCATGATGGCGAGCAGCGCCGGCCGGTAGTTCAGGCCCAGCGCGGCAATGCCGGTGCCGCTGTCGCGCACGACGGTTTCGAAGCCGACGAGCGGACCGAGAAGTCCGAGCGTGATCAGGCCGGTGCAGAAGGCATCCTTCAGGGCCGGGCCAAGCACGGCTTCCGAGCGGGCAGGAACCTGCGCCCCTGCCGGCGCGGTCTCGGCGGTCTGGATGGCCATGGCGTCCTCACACCTTCTCGACTTCCGGCCGCCCGAGCAGACCTTGCGGCAGGAAGATCAGCGTGATGGCGAGGATCGAGAACGCAGCCACATCCTTGTATTCGATCGAGAAATAGGCGGACCAGAAGACCTCGATCAGGCCGATCAGCAGCCCGCCCAACACCGCCCCGGGGAGGGACCCGATGCCGCCGAGCACGGCGGCGGTGAAGGCCTTGACGCCGGGCACGAAGCCATCCGCGAAATGGGCCACGCCATAATACATCAGGTACATCACACCGGCGACGGCGGCGAGCGCGGCGCCGATGACGAAGGTCAGCGAGATGGTGTGGTCCACATTGATGCCGAGCAGCGCCGCCATCTTGCGATCCTGCTCGCAGGCGCGCTGGGCGCGGCCCAACGAGGTCTTCTGCACCAGATACCAGAAGCCCGCCAGCAGTACCGCCGTCAGTACCATGATGATCACCTGCTTCCAGGCCAGCGTCACCTGGTAGCCATCGCGCTCCATCAGCACGATCACATCGGTGACCATGGGGGGCACCGGCTTGTTGCGCGGGCCCTGCGCCACCTGGACGAAGTTGGCGAGAAAGATCGACATGCCGATCGCCGAGATCATCGGGGCCAGCCGGAACGAACCGCGCAGGGGGCGGTAAGCGACCCGCTCGATCGCCCAGTTCATCAGCGAGGTGAAGAACATGGCGACCACCAGCACGATCGCCAGAGCGAGGAAGATGGAGGTGATGCCGAGCACCGTCGTCAGCAGCAGGAAGCAGACCAGCGCGATGAAGGTCGACACCATGAACACGTCGCCATGGGCGAAATTCACCATGCCGATGATGCCGAACACCATGGTGTAACCGATGGCGATGAGGCCGTAGATCGAGCCGAGCGTCAGCCCGTTGATCAGCTGCTGAACGAAAATGTCCATGTCGGTGTCGGCTCCGGGGGAGACTGCGGGCGCCAACGGCCGCTGCGGCCGCTTGCCCAGTATCTGTTCGTGACCAGTCGCTAGGCGTTACCGAAAAGTCTTAGCGCGGCCACGCTTAGGATACAATTCGATCGAAAGGCGAAATGCAACCTATCGATGACGGTGATATATAGGTATCATGATATAGAATATTGGATGTTTCCGCCAAGGTCGCCGTCCCCGCGCGACATCGCGTCGGAGGTGCCCATTTCCCCCGCCCGGCGGTTTCCGCTTTTCAAGCCCGACGGCTCGGCTTTATGCACAGGCTTCTCGAAGCTGCCGCAGAGGGGCGAGTGAACGACCGTCATGCCGATGCCGGACTGTATCGCGAGGCGATGAGTCGGCTCGTCGCCGCCGTCCATGTCGTGACCACCGATGGCGCGGAAGGGCGCGCCGGCTTCACCGCGACGGCGGTTGTCTCCGTCTCCGACAGCCCGCCGACGCTGCTGGTCTGCCTCAACCGGCGGGTGACCACGGCGCCGCGCTTCCATTCGAGCGGCATCTTCGCGGTCAACATGCTGGCGGGAGGCCAGGAGGCCGTGGCACAGGCGTTCGGCGGTCGGCTCGGCCTCTCCCTGGAGCAGCGCTTCGGTGTCGGGGAGTGGCATGCGGGTCGCCTTGGCGCGCCGGTGCTTGTCGGCGCGCTGGCCAGCTTCGAATGCCGTCTCGCGGAGGTTCGGACCATCGCGACCCACGACGTCCTCGTGGGGCGCGTCGAATCGGTGGCGCTCGGCGCCAGCCGTGAGGGGCTGGCATATGTCGGCCGTAACTACGTCATCGTCTGAAGCCGTTGCCGCTTAGACGCTCTGGCCGGCACACCAGCCCGATGCCCAGGCCCACTGGAAATTGTAGCCGCCGAGCCAGCCCGTCACGTCGACTACCTCGCCGATGAAGTAGAGGCCGGGAACGTTGCGGGCCTGCATCGTGCGCTGGTCGAGTTCGCGGGTGTCGACCCCGCCAAGGGTGACCTCGGCGGTACGGTAACCCTCCGAGCCCACCGGCTTCATGCGCCATTCGCCGACTGCCCGGGCCAGACTGCGCAGATACGAATCGGCCGCATCGGCCAGCCGTTCCGGCCCCGGCGTCGCTTCCACGAGATACTGCGCCAGCCGGCGAGGGAGCAGGGCGGCGAGCGCCGTCTGCACCGCCTGCCGCCCGTTGCGTGCGCGTTCCTCCCGCAGTGCCTGGAGGACGTCCTCTTCCGGCAGAAGCGAGAGCACGATCTCGTCGCCCTCGCGCCAATAGGAGGATATCTGGAGGATCGCGGGCCCGCTCAGCCCTCGGTGGGTGAACAGGATGGCCTCGTCGAATGCCGTGCGCGCATGCATGGCGCGGCCGGAGACCGAGACGCCCGCCAGCGGCGCCAGGCGATCGAGCAGGTGCGGATCGAGCGTGAGGGGCACAAGACCCGGGCGGGTGGGCACGATGACGAGGCCGAACTGCCCCGCGATATCGTAACCGAAACCCGTCGCGCCCATTTTCGGGATCGACTTGCCGCCTGTCGCGACCACCAGCGACCGACAGGTGATCACCTCGTCGGTCAGTGAAACGGAAAACCCCTCCGCCATCCTCCCGATGGCGTCGACCGACCGCGAGAGCCGCAACTCGACGCCGGCCAACCGCATCTCGGCGAGGAGCATGTCGACGATCTGGCGGGCCGACCCGTCACAGAACAATTGCCCGAGCGTCTTTTCGTGCCAGGCGATGCCGTGGGTCTCGACCAGCGACAGGAAATGGCGCGGCGTGTAGCGCTTGAGCGCGGAGATGCAGAACGCCGGATTGGCCGAGAGGAACCGGGCCGGCATCACGTCAAGGTTGGTGAAATTGCAGCGTCCACCGCCGGATATGCGAATTTTCTCACCCGGCGCACGAGCATGGTCGAGAACCATGACCCGCCGTCCGCGTCGACCCGCCTCGATGGCGCACATCATGCCGGCGGCACCCGCGCCGATGATGATGACGTCGAACTCTTTTCCCCGCAGCATGCCGGCCCCTCCGGCCGCCGCCTATCCGCAGCTCGCGTCCGCTGTCAACCGCGATCCGCTTTCCCGCTCCTCAAGTTGCTGGACGCGCGAGCCCACCGGTCGTTTAGTGTGCACCGGCGCCGGTGCCACGTGACCGGCGTCCTCCCATGAGAATCAAGAATGCCGCCCGCGGCAGCAAAGCCTGAGAGGAGAGTGCCATGGCACTGGAGATGACCGGTTCCTACGAACTGCCCGTCGCCCGCGAAGTCGTCTGGGCTGCGCTGAACGATGCAGAAATGCTCAAGCGCTGTATCCCCGGCTGCGAGGAGTTGGAGAAGCTCTCCGACACCGAATTCCGTGCCGTCGCGGTCGCGAAGGTCGGTCCCGTCAAGGCGCGCTTCAAGGGCAAGGTGGCGCTGACCGATCTCGATCCGCCCAGCGGCTACAGGATTTCCGGAGAGGGCGACGGCGGCATCGCTGGATTCGCCAAGGGCGGGGCGACGGTGGCGCTCGCTCCGACCGCCTCGGGCACCACACTCTCCTATGCGGTCGAGGCGCAGATCGGCGGCAAGCTCGCCCAGCTCGGCCAGCGTCTCGTGGCGGGCACGGCCAAGAAGATGGCTGACCAGTTCTTCGACAATTTCGCGAAAGCCGTGACGGGCGGAGAGGCAGCCGCCTGAGAAGCGGTAGCGGGCTGCAAAATTGTCGGCGGGACCCCGCCGCGCTCCCTTGACCCGGGCCATGGGACGGTTTCAGACTGGAACAAATAAAAATTCGGCTCGATCGAGCCGAAATAGGGGAGGCCGAAAGCCGGAAACCGGCTGGAGGTGGCCGGATCGGCCGAGAGCGCACCTGCCCAGGAGAATTTCAGATGTCCAATCCAGCCAAGATTTCCGTCTCGTTGGTCGTCAACGGGCGCCCCGTGGCGGCCGATGTCGATCCGCGCAAGCTGCTGGTGCAGCTCCTGCGGGAGGATCTCGAACTTACCGGAACGCATGTCGGCTGCGACACCAGCCAGTGCGGTGCGTGTACCGTCCACGTGGACGGCGTCGCGGTGAAGGCCTGCACGATCTTCGCCGCACAGGCGCAGGGGACGAGCGTCGTCACCATCGAGGGTCTGGCCCACGGCGCCACGCTGCACCCGATGCAGGAAGCCTTCCGGCAAAATCACGGCCTGCAGTGCGGTTTCTGCACGCCCGGCATGATCATGGCGGCCGTCGACATCGTGAATCGCCACGGCGCGGGCGTCGATGAGCATACCGTGCGTGAGGAACTCGAAGGCAACATCTGCCGCTGCACCGGCTACCACAACATCGTGAAATCGATTCTCGACGGCGCGCAGGCGACAGCCGGCGCCGCCCATATAGCCGCCGCCGAATAAGACCCCGCAAGGCAGCGCCCGGCGTCGAGCCGGGGCGATATAAAAATCCGGGAGAACGCCAATGACCGTCACCAGGATCGGCGAGGCGGTGCGCCGCAAGGAAGACCATCGGTTCATCACCGGCAAGGGCCAATACACCGACGATATCGGCCGCCCGCGCCAGACGCAGGCCTATTTCCTGCGCTCGCCGCATGCCCATGCGAATATCCGTCGCATCGACACGACAGCCGCCGCGGCAATGCCGGGTGTCGTCGGCGTGCTCACCGGATCGGATCTCGCCCAAGACAAGATCGGCGACCTGATCTGCGGCTGGATGATCCATTCGAAGGACGGCAGCCCTATGAAAATGGGCTCCCATCCCGCGCTGGCGAAGGACAAGGTGCGCTATGTCGGTGACCATGTCGCGGTCGTCGTCGCCGAGACGCTCGACCAGGCGCG
The DNA here is from genome assembly GCF_045108345.1 of Ancylobacter terrae. NCBI lineage: Bacteria > Pseudomonadati > Pseudomonadota > Alphaproteobacteria > Hyphomicrobiales > Xanthobacteraceae > Ancylobacter > Ancylobacter terrae. The sequence continues at coordinate 1,532,050 of NZ_JBJGXH010000001.1, read as the reverse complement.
CGATGCCGCGGCCGCCATCGAGGTCGACTACGAGGTGCTGCCTGCCGTCGTCGATCTCGCCCATGCGCAGGAGGCGGGGGCTCCCCAACTGCATGACGTGGCGCCGCGAAACACCGCCTTCGAGTGGCATCTGGGCGACAAAGCCACCACCGATGCGGCCTTCGCCCGCGCTCACCACGTCACCAAGCTCGACATCGTCAACAATCGCCTCGTGCCCAACCCGATGGAGCCGCGTGCGGCGATCGGCGACTATGACAGCGGCAACGACGCCTACACGCTCTGGACCACGAGCCAGAACCCGCACGTCGCCCGCCTGGTGTTGTCGGCCTTCGTCGGCATCGCTCCCGAGCACAAGCTGCGCGTGATCGCGCCGGACGTCGGCGGCGGCTTCGGCTCGAAGATCTTCATCTATGCCGAGGAGACGGTCTGCGCCTGGGCCTCGAAGCGCGTAGGCCGGCCGGTGAAGTGGACGTCGGACCGCTCAGAGGCATTCCTGTCGGATGCTCATGGCCGCGACCACATAACCCGCGCCGAGCTGGCTCTCGACGAGCGGGGGCGCATTCTCGGCATGCGGGTGAAGACGCTCGCCAATATGGGCGCGTATCTCTCCACCTTCGCGTCGTCGATCCCGACCTATCTCTATGCGACGCTGCTGTCGGGGCAGTACGACATTCCGGCGATCTATTGCGAGGTCGATGCGATCTATACCTCCACCGCTCCGGTGGATGCCTATCGCGGTGCCGGGCGGCCCGAGGCGACCTTTGTGGTCGAACGGCTGGCCGAAGTCGCCGCGCGCGAGATCGGCATGGATCCCGCCGATTTCCGCAAGCGCAACTTCGTGAAGTCCTTCCCGCACCAGACGCCGGTCATCATGACCTATGACGCCGGCGACTATCGCGCATCCTTGGAAAAGGCGATGGAGATCGCCGACGTGAAGGGCTTCGGTCGCCGCAAGCGCGAGGCGGCCCGCCGCGGCAAGCTGCGCGGCCTCGGCTATTCCTGCTACATCGAGGCATGCGGCATCGCGCCCAGCCAGGCGGTCGGATCCCTCGGCGCCGGTGTCGGCCTGTGGGAGAGCGCCGAGGTGCGCGTCAACCCGACGGGCAATGTCGAGGTGCTCACAGGCTCGCACAGCCACGGGCAGGGGCATGAGACGACCTTCGCCCAGTTGGTGTCGTCCCGGCTCGGCATCCCCATCGACAATGTCGTGATCGTCCACGGCGATACCGACAAGGTGCAGTTCGGCATGGGCACCTACGGATCGCGCTCGGGCGCGGTGGGCATGTCGGCCATCGTCAAGGCGCTCGACAAGGTCGAGGCGAAGGCGAAGAAGATCGCGGCGCATCTCCTCGAGGCCGCCGAGGGCGATATCGAATTCAAGGACGGCAAGTTCTCCGTCGCCGGCACGGACCGGGCGGTCGATTTCGCCTCGGTCGCGCTGAATGCCTATGTCGCCCACAAGTTTCCCACCTCGGAGATCGAGCCGGGGCTGAAGGAGGGCGCCTTCTACGATCCGACCAACTTCACCTTCCCGGCCGGCACCCACATCTGCGAGATCGAGATCGATCCGGACACGGGGCGCTCGACCATCGCCAACTGGACGGCGGTCGACGATTTCGGTGTGGTCATCAACCCGATGATCGTCGAGGGGCAGGTGCATGGCGGCATCGCCCAGGGCGTCGGCCAGGCGCTGCTGGAAGGTGCCGCCTACGACAAGGACGGCCAGCTCGTCACCGGCTCGTTCATGGATTACGCCATGCCGCGTGCGGACGACCTGCCGAGCTTCAAGATGGGCTTCACAGAGACGCGCTGCCCGTCCAACCCGCTCGGCATCAAGGGCTGCGGCGAGGCCGGCGCCATCGCCGCTCCGGCTGCGGTCATCAATGCGATCACCGACGCGCTGGGTACCGAGGCGGTGCCGATGCCCGCGACGCCCTCCGCGGTGTGGAAGGTCGTGCAGGCGCGGCAGGCCGCGGCGAAGGCGGCGGAATAATCGAATGCCGATCTTCCTGCCCCGGAGCTTGGGCGCCGGGGAGGGGAAACGGCATGATGCCATCGAGCCGGCCGCGAGGCCGCGTGAGGAACGGGAGAATTCCCAATGTTCGCCTTCAACTACCATCGCCCGGCCAGCGTTCGCAAAGCGACCACGCTGCTCGGCGGCAATGAGGACGCCAAGCTCCTCGCGGGTGGGCAGACGCTGATCCCGACTCTGAAGCAGCGCCTCGCCAGCCCCGGCGATCTCATCGATCTCGGCGCGGTGCCCGACCTTGCCGGCATCGAACTGCGTGGGCGCACGTTGTCGATCGGTGCGATGACGCGGCACGCCGCCGTGGCCGCCTCGCCGATCGTCCGCGAGGCCGTCCCCGCACTTGCCGACCTCGCCGGTGTCATCGGCGATCCGGCCGTGCGCAACCGGGGCACCATGGGCGGTTCGGTCGCCAACAACGACCCATCGGCGGACTACCCCGCAGCCGTGCTCGGGCTCGGCGCCACCATCGTGACGACCCAGCGCCGCATCGAGGCGGACGACTTCTTCCAGGGCCTGTTCGAGACGGCGCTGGAGCCGGGCGAGATCATCACCCGCTTCCAGTTCCCGGCCGTGCGAAAGGCGGGCTATGAGAAGTTCCGCCACCCGGCGTCCCGTTTCGCGCTGGTCGGGGTGTTCGTCGCCAAGCGGACCAGCGATATCCGCGTCGCCGTCACCGGCGCATCGCAGAGCGGCGTGTTCCGCTGGACCGAGGCCGAGGAAGCCTTGAAGAAGCGTTTCGCGGCGAAATCACTGGAGGGAATCGCCCCACCGCCGGCCGACGACATGATCTCCGATATTCACGGTAGCGGCGCCTATCGCGCCCACCTCGTCACGGTGATGGCGCGGCGGGCGGTCGAGAAGGCGGCGGGCTAACCACCAAAGGCGGAGCGCTGGGCGTTCATGGACCGGCTGGGGGCATTCTTCCTCACCTGCCTGCTCATCGAACTTTCGCCCGGCCCCAACACGACCTATCTCGCCGGCCTCGCGCTCGCACAGGGGCGCCGGGCCGGCGTTGCCGCTCTCATAGGCGCCAGCCTCGGATTGTTTGCGGTCGGCTCGCTGGCCGTCCTCGGTCTCGCCAAGCTGATCGTGCACTCTCCGGCGGCATTCGAGGCGCTGCGCGTCGCCGGCATACTCTATCTGTTCTGGCTTGCCTTCGACGCATGGCGCGACAGCCGGGTGCTGGTGGTGACGCCCGCTGGCCAGGAGACGAGCCACGGCAGAGCCTATGTCGGCTATGTCGCCCGCGGCTTCCTGTCCAATGTCCTCAACCCGAAGGCGGCGATGTTCTACCTCGCCGTCATCCCGGCCTTCGTCCAGCGCGACTGGCATCCGCATGTCGTTCAGAACGCCGTGCTGGCAGGCATCTATGTCGGCGTCGCGACAGCGATGCATTTTGCCGTCGTCTTTTCGGCGGCGCGCATCGGCTCCTTCCTCGTCACACCTCACCAGGCCCGGCGGGTGCGGCAGGGGCTGGCGCTGATGCTGGTGCTTGTCGCCGTCTGGTTCGCATGGGAAACCAGGGGCTGACCACGCTGGAGATACGGATGGCCAGGAAGAGCCCGCCCGGAGCGGAGGCAGCGCCGACGGCGTTGCCGGCATCAATCGATGAAACCCTGGCACTGCTCACGCGCGGCTCCTATGTCGCCGGCCGACCGCTTGCGACCGTCGTATTCCTCGCCCTGCGTATGGGCCGACCGCTCTTCCTCGAAGGTGAGGCCGGAGTCGGCAAGACCGAGATCGCCAAGGTGCTCGCGGCTGCGCTCGGCCGCCGGCTGATCCGCCTGCAGTGCTATGAAGGCCTCGATCTTTCCAGTGCGGTCTATGAATGGAACTACGCCGCGCAGATGATCGCCATCCGAGCCGCCGAGGCAAGCGGCACTGCGAATCGCGAGCGTCTCGTCGAGGACGTCTTCTCCGAGCGCTACCTCGTGCGCCGCCCGCTGCTGCAGGCGCTGGAGCCCGACCCGGCCGGCCCGCCGGTCCTGCTCGTCGATGAGCTCGACCGCACCGATGAAGCGTTCGAGGCTTTCCTTTTGGAAGTGCTGTCCGATTTTCAGGTGACCATCCCGGAACTTGGCACGGTGCGCGCTTCGCAGCCTCCCATCGTCATCGTGACGTCGAACCGCACCCGCGAGGTGCATGACGCGCTCAAGCGGCGATGCCTCTATCACTGGGTGGACTATCCCGACGCCGAGCGCGAACTGGCGATTCTTCGCACGCGCCAACCGGACGCGCCGCGGCGGCTGTCACGCGAGGTGGTCGGTTTCGTCCAGGCGATCCGCAAGGAAGACCTGTTCAAGGCACCCGGCGTGGCCGAGACGCTGGACTGGGCTTCGGCGCTTGTCGAGCTCGATGCCGCCGCCCTCGACCCCGCCGTCGTCGGCGATACGCTCGGCGTGCTGCTGAAATATCAGGACGACATCGCCCGCACCGACGCCGGCCGCATCGAGGTGCTTATCCAGGATGCGCGGGTGGCGGCGAAGGCGATGGGGTGACCCGCGCATGCGCGAAGGCCGCCTCGCCGACAACATCGCCTATTTCGCCCGCGCGCTGCGCGCCGCCGGCCTGCCCGTAGGGCCGGGCGCCGTGCTCGACGCGGTGCGGGCGGTCGAGACCGCCGGCGTCGGCGCGCGCGAGGATTTCTACTGGACGCTGCACGCCGTGCTGGTGACGAAGCGCGAGCAGCACCTGATCTTCGATCAGGCCTTTGCCGTCTTCTGGCGCCGCCGCCGTTTCCTCGAGAAGATGCTGGCGATGATGTCGCCCGCGGCGCCCGGCACGCCCAAGCGCGAGCGCCCCCCGGTGCGGCGCATCGAGGAGGCGATGTTCGCCGGCATCGGCGAGCGCCGCGAGGAGGAGAAGCCGCGGGTCGAGGTTGAATCCCGGCTCACCGTCTCAGCCGATGAGGTGCTGCGCGGGAAAGACTTCGCGCAGATGTCGGCAGCGGAAATCGCGCAGGCCCGGCGCCTGATCGCCCGGCTCCGGCTGCCGGACGACCGCGTCGTCACGCGCCGTCTGGTGGCCGATGCGCGCGGCGCCCGGCTCGACCTGCGGGCGACGCTGCGGGCGGCGCTGCGCTCGGGCGGGGTGCCGATACTGCTGCGACGGCGCGGGCCCGGCGAGCGGCGCCCGCCGCTGGTGGCCTTGCTCGATATCTCCGGCTCCATGGCGGATTATTCACGGCCCGTGCTGCATTTCCTGCATGCGCTCGCCGACTCGCGCCCGGGTGTGCACACGTTCCTGTTCGGCACGCGGCTCACCAATGTCACCCGCGCGCTCGCCCATCGCGACCCGGACGAGGCGCTGGAGCAGGTGGCTGGCACCGCGAGGGACTGGTCCGGTGGTACCCGCATTGCCACCTCGCTGCACGCCTTCAACCGCGACTGGTCGCGCCGCGTGCTGGGGCAGGGCGCGACGGTGCTGCTGATCACCGACGGGCTAGAGCGCGAGGGCGACGGTCGCCTCGCCTTCGAGATGGACCGGCTGCACCGTTCCTGCCGTCGTCTGGTCTGGCTCAACCCGCTGCTGCGCTTTGATGGCTTCGCGCCGCGCGCGGCCGGGATGCGGGCCATGCTGCCCCATGTCGACGATTTCCGGCCGATCCACAACCTCGCCAGTATGGAGGCGCTGGTGGCGGCGCTCGGTGCCGGGTCACCTCGTGGCTCGGGCACCGACCTCGCCCGCTGGCGGCGCGCCGACCGAGCGCGGGCGATCGGTTGAAACCCGTTCGTAAATTCCCGGATGCCGGCCCTATGGCCGCCTCCGCCTCTCGGCTAGTATGAGGCGCCGCGCGGGAGCGGTCATTCGCGATGGGGCGGACATGGCGGGCGCGGCAGGCAAGGGCGACCACAGGAGCCGTCGGCAGGTGGCGCTTGTCGCCCTCATGGTGGCCGCGCTGCTGGCTGGCCTCCCGGTCACGGCGTGGCTGGACCTCACCAGCCTGTCCGAGCAGCTGCTGCGGCGGCAGGCGGACGAGATCGGCCGCATCATCGACGACATGCGCAATTTCTACGCGAATGACGTGATCGCTCGCGTGGTGCAGAGCCATGTCGCCGTCCCCACCAGCGACTACAAGAATGTCGAGAACGGCATTCCCATTCCGGCGACGCTGTCCATCGAGCTCGGCAGGCGCATCAGCCAGCGCGATGCCGACGCCAAATACCGCTTCGCCTCCGATTACCCGTTCCCGGGGCGCGACCAGCCGCTCGACGATTTCGAGCGCGGAGCGATCACGACGCTGCGGGCGGATCCCTCGAAGCCGGTGGTCGAGGTGTCCGGCACCATCTTCGACCGCACCATCCGCGTCGCCGGGCCTGTGAAGATGGGGCAGGCCTGCGTCTCCTGCCATAATTCCGATCCGCGCAGCCCGAAGAAGGACTGGAAGGTCGGCGACGTGCGCGGCATCCAGGAGATCACCATCTCGCAGCCGATCGCGGCGAATATCTTCTCGTTCAAGTACTCGATGGCCTATTTCGCCATCGCCTCCGCCATCGGCCTGCTGTTCATCCGCCTCCAGCATCGGCAGGCGATCGCCGTGCGCCGCGCCAACAACGAGCTGACCGAGGCGAACGACTTCCTGGCCGGCATCTCGATGAAGATCGCCAAATACCTGCCGCCGCAGATCTACAAGAGCATTTTCTCCGGCCAGCGCGACGCCGCCATCGCCACCGAGCGCAAGAAGCTCACCATCTTCTTCTCCGACATCGTCGACTTCACAGCCACCACAGAGCGCCTCCAGCCGGAGGACCTCACCGCGCTGCTGAACGAGTATTTCACGGAGATGTCGACCATCGCGCTGCGCCACGGCGCGACCATCGACAAGTTCATCGGCGATGCGATGCTGGTGTTCTTCGGCGATCCGGAGACCAAGGGCGCGGCGGAGGACGCCCGTGCCTGCCTGATCATGGCGGTGGAGATGCAGCACCGTCTCGCCGAATTGAACGCGCAGTGGCGGTCCAAGGGCATCGAGAAGCCGTTCCAGGCCCGGATGGGCATCAACACCGGCTATTGCAACGTCGGCAATTTCGGCAGTGACGACCGCATGGACTACACCATCATCGGCGCCGAGGCGAACCTCGCCGCCCGGCTGCAGTCGATCGCCGGGCCCGGACAGGTGGTGCTGAGCTACGAGACCTTCGCGCTGGTCCGCGATGTGGTGCGCGCCTATCCGCTGCCGCCGATCACCATGAAGGGCATCAGCCGCGAGGTGGTGCCCTATCGCGTCGACGGGCTGGTCGGCGAGGTGATCCAGCGCGCCAATGTCATCAGCGGCCAGGGGCAGGGCGTGGAACTGTTCCTCGATCTCGATGTCATCGACGAGGGCTCGGTCGCCCGTACCCGGCGCCTGTTGGAAGACGCGCTGGCGGCGCTGAAGAGCCGCGAGGGTCCCCGCCCGGCGTGAGCAGTGCCGGTCAATGCCGTCGGCGCTTGCGTGGCACCGCGTCCGCCGCTAACCCTTCCGCGCCCTCGGAACCATGCTGATGACACCGCACGTCGCCTTCTATCCCGGCTCCTTCGACCCGCCCACCAACGGCCATCTCGACGTTGCTCGCGCGTCGGCGCGCGTAGCCGACAAGCTGGTCGTGGCGATCGGCGTGCACCCCGGTAAGGCCCCGATGTTCCCCGCTGCCGAGCGGCTCGACATGCTGCGGCAGGTCTTCGCCCCCATCGCCGAAGCCGAGGGTGCCGCGTTCGACTGCGTCACCTTCGATGATCTCGTGGTGAACGCGGCCCGGCGCGCCGGCGCGACACTCCTGATCCGCGGCCTGCGCGACGGCACCGATCTCGACTATGAGATGCAGATGGCGGGGATGAATGCCCAGCTCGCTCCCGACATCCAGACCGTATTTCTTCCCGCTTCGCCCACAGTTCGCCCCATCACCGCCACGCTGGTGCGCCAGATCGCGGCGATGGGCGGTGACGTGTCGGCCTTCGTGCCGGCGCTCGTCCGCGAGAGGCTAGCCGAACGCCTTGGCCGCACGGGCTGATGCCGTGGCGGGTATCCCATCCAACCGGAGTTGCCGATTCATGATCCGTCGCCTCTTCACCGCCGCCGCCGTGCTCCTCGCGCTCGCGTTGCCGGCGGCTGCGCAGACCAAGAAGCCCGATCCGCAGAACACCCTCTATCTCGACACCACCTATGGCCGCGTGGTCATCGCGCTGCGCCCGGACATCGCTCCCAAGCATGCCGAGCGCCTGAAGACGCTGGCCCGCGAGGGTTTCTACAACGGCGTGCCGTTTCATCGCGTGATCGAGGGCTTCATGGCCCAGACCGGTGATGGCCAGTTCGGCAACGGAACCGGCGGCTCGAAGTACCCGGACCTGCCGGCCGAGTTCTCCAAGGTGCCGTTCAAGCGCGGCACGGTCGGCATGGCCCGCACTTCCGATCCGAACAGTGCCAACTCGCAGTTCTTCATCACCTTCGGTGACGCCTCGTTCCTCAACGGCCAGTACACCGTGGTCGGTGAGGTCGTCTCCGGCATGGAGTTCATCGACAAGATCAAGCGCGGCGAGCCGGTGGCGAACCCCGACAAGATCATCAAGATGCAGGTCGCGGCCGACGCCAAGTAGGACGGCCCGGCGACACGCAGTCGGGCGTCCCGCGTGGACGCCCCGCCCCCCGCGGGCCGCGATAATCGGCCCGTCACTTACCTACAGGAGACAGACATGAGCGAGACCGAGAGCACGCTGTTGCTCGAGACCACCCAGGGCCCCGTCAAAATCCGCCTGCGCCCGGACCTCGCCCCCGGCCATGTGGCCCGCATCACCGAACTGGCCAAGCAGGGCTTCTACGACGGTGTCGTGTTCCACCGCGTGATCGACGGCTTCATGGCGCAGACCGGCGACCCGACCGGGACCGGCCGTGGCGGCTCGGGCCAGAAGCTGAAGGCCGAGTTCAACAAGGGCAAGCATGTGCGCGGAACGGTCTCCATGGCCCGCGCCCAGCATCCCGATTCGGGCGACAGCCAGTTCTTCATCTGCTTTGCCGATGCCGGCTTCCTCGACGGCCAGTACACCGTCTGGGGCGAGGTGATCGAGGGCATGGACAACGTCGACAAGATCAAGCGCGGCGAGCCGGTTCAGAACCCGGACAAGATCGTCTCCGCCAAGGTCGCGGCGTGACCGGCGGCTATAGCCGGTCCTGAGCCGATCCCGTCATCCCGGACGCGCGCAGGCGCGATCCGGGATCGTCGTCTCCAGACGTTGCTCGACACACGGACGGCGGCGATGCACCGCTCCGCCGTGGTGACGACGACGCCAGCCGATTCTGATGCGCGTCGACCTGTTCGATTTCGATCTCCCGCCTGAGCGTATCGCGCTGCGTCCCGTGGCCCCGCGTGATGCCGCACGGCTGCTCGTCGTGCGGCCCGGCAGCGCGCCGGAACTCGACGACCGGCATGTGCGCGACCTGCCCGAGCTTTTGCGGGCAGGGGACGCTCTCGTGGTCAACGATACCCGCGTGCTGCCGGCGCGGCTCGACGGCATTCGCCGACGCGCGACGGGGGAGGGTGTTCGGGTCGAGGCCATGCTGCACAAGCGTGTCGGCGCCGATGGCTGGCTCGCCTTCGCCCGTCCGGGCAAGCGGCTGGCGGTCGGCGACCGCATCCGCTTCGGCGAGGGCCGCGGCGAGGCCTGCTCCCTTGGCATGCTCGACGCGACGGTCGACGCCAAGGGCGAAGGTGGCGAGGTTCATCTGCGCTTCGACCTTGCCGGTCCGGCGCTGGATGCCGCAATTGCCGCCGCAGGGCACATCCCTCTGCCACCCTACATCGCTGCCAAGCGCGCGGAAGACGCGCAGGATCGCGCCGACTACCAGACCATGTTCGCGCGCGAGGAGGGCTCCGTGGCAGCTCCCACTGCCGGCCTGCACTTCACGCCGGAGCTGATCGCGCGTCTCGACGCCGCCGGCATCGAGACCCATCGCGTCACCCTGCATGTGGGTGCGGGCACCTTTCTCCCGGTGAAGGCCGACGACACTGCCGGACATCGTATGCATTCGGAGTGGGGGCAGGTGCCGGAGGAGACGGCGGCCGGGCTGAACGCCGTCCGGGCGCGGGGAGGGCGCATCGTCAGCGTCGGCACCACCGCGACGCGGCTGCTCGAGAGCGCCGTCGGCGCGGACGGGCAGTTCCGCGCGTGGGCCGGTGACACGGACATTTTCATTACGCCCGGTTATCGCTTCCGGGCGATCGACGGGATGCTGACCAACTTCCACCTGCCGCGCTCGACCCTCGTCATGCTGGTCGCCGCCTTCATCGGTCACGACGCGCAGAAGCGTGCCTATGCGCACGCCATCGCCGACGGATATCGCTTCTATTCCTACGGCGACGCCAGCCTGCTGCTGCCCTGATCGCGATTAGCTGCTAAGTGCCTCCCATGACCGATGATTTCCGTTTCCAGCTTCTCGCCACCGATGGCGGTGCCCGCCTCGGCTCCATCTCGACCCCGCGTGGCGCCATCCGGACGCCGGCCTTCATGCCGGTCGGCACCGCTGCCACCGTCAAGGGCATGTATCCCGAGCAGGTGAGGGCGCTGGGCGCCGACATCATCCTCGGCAACACCTACCACCTGATGCTGCGCCCGGGCGCCGAGCGGGTCGCCGCGCTGGGCGGTCTGCACGAATTCGCGCGCTGGCCGTACCCGATCCTCACCGATTCCGGCGGATTCCAGGTGATGTCGCTGGCGGGGCTGCGCAAACTCACCGAAAAGGGCGTGACGTTCCGCTCGCACGTCGACGGCGCCTATCACGAGATGACGCCCGAACGCTCCATCGAGATCCAGGGGCTGCTCGGCGCCGACATCCAGATGCAGCTCGACGAATGCGTGCGCCTTCCCGCCGCGCCGGAGGAGATCGCCCGTGCCCTGCGGCTGTCGCTGCGCTGGGCGGAGCGCTCGAAGCGCGCCTTCGAGAGCCAGCCCAAGGGCCGGGCGCTGTTCGGCATCGTCCAAGGCGGCGATGTCGAGGAACTGCGCATCGAATCCGCGCGTGGGCTCGTCGATATCGGTTTTCCGGGCTATTCCATCGGCGGTCTCGCGGTCGGCGAGCCGCAGGAGGTGATGCTCCGCATGATCGCCACCGTGCGCCCCATCCTGCCCGCCGACCAGCCCTGCTACCTCATGGGCGTCGGCACGCCGGACGATATTCTCGAGGCCGTTCAACGCGGTATCGACATGTTCGACTGCGTCATGCCGACCCGTTCCGGCCGCCATGCGCTGGCCTTCACCCGGTTCGGGCGCATCAACCTGAAGAACGCCCGCCACGCCGACGATCCCCGCCCGCTCGACGAGACCAGCGACTGCCCGGCCGCGCGCGACTATTCCCGCGCCTATCTCCACCACCTCGTGCGCTGCGACGAGATGCTCGGCTCGATGCTGCTGACCTGGGTGAATCTCGCCTATTATCAAAGCCTTATGCAGGGCATCCGGCAGTCGGTGGCCGCCGGTCGCTTCGCCGATTTCAAGGCGGAGACGCAGGAAGGCTGGGCCCGCGGCGACATTCCCGCCCGCTGACGCCGCACGAAAACGGCCGGGGAAATGCCCCGGCCGTGCCGCTGGCCGCGTGTGACCAGTCAGTGCAGTGAGGTGGACAGTCCGTCCAGCGGGAGACCGATCAGACCGATCCGATCGATCGCACCGGCGACGCACTGATGCGCGCCGCCGATCTCCCCGCTCGGCTCAGCCGTGCAGCTTGGCGGCGATGGTCGCCACGTGCTTGCCCTGGTAGCGCGCGCCGTCCAGTTCGACCTCGGAAGGCTGGCGCGAGCCGTCGCCGTCGGTGATGGTCGAGGCGCCGTAGGGCGAGCCGCCCTTGATCGCGTCGACGCCCATCTGCCCCTGGAAGGCATAGGGCAGGCCCACCACCACCATGCCGTGGTGCAGCAGCGTGGGGATGAAGCCGAGAATGGTCGATTCCTGCCCGCCATGCTGCGTGGCGGAGGAGGTGAACACCGAGCCGACCTTGCCGACCAGCGCGCCGGTGAACCACAGGCCGCCGGTCTGGTCGATGAAGCTGCGCAGCTGCGAGGTCACCGTGCCGAAGCGGGTGCCCGAGCCGAAGATGATGGCGTCGTAATTCTTGAGGTCGTCGACGGTGGCGACCGGCGCCGCCTGGTCGAGCTTGAAATGGTTCGCCTTGGCGACCTCTTCCGGCACCGTCTCCGGCACGCGCTTGACGTCGACCTGCGCCCCCGCCTCGCGCGCGCCCTCGGCGACCGCGTGGGCGAGACGTTCGATGTGCCCGTAGGCGGAATAATAGAGGACGAGAACCTTGGCCATGGGGCCGCACTCCGCTTGATCTGCCGCCGCCGGCGTCATGCCGGTGCATCTTGTGGAGGGACTTTAGCCCTGGCCGGACCGCACAGGTAGCACGATGTCGGCAGATGGAGTTTGCATCGGCGCAAACACCGCGCCGGCCGACCGGCCCTCCGCCCGTGCCCTTGCCATCCGCCCCCGAAACCCTTAATCCCCCCGTTGTGGGAGCCCGTAGCTCAGCCGGTAGAGCACGTGACTTTTAATCATGGGGTCTCGGGTTCGAATCCCGACGGGCTCACCACGTAATATAATAATCAGACGGTCATCGGTCTCGCCGCGGGCGTGGGACAGCGTTGTTGCTGCCATTTCCGCCCCGTGCCTCGGCTCGCAGCATCGAGAATCAGGGCCGATCCGCTCCGGGTTACGCGGGGGACAGGGCCATCGGCGGGGATTGTTGCGGACCAAGCCATGTGAAGCTCGGGGTCGCGCAGGCGATCGTTCGCCCATGAAGGGCGCTCACGCCGGCAACCATGTCTTGGCATCCTCGTCTTTGCCCGAATATTCGGGAAGGAGAGGTGGTCTATGCCCAAGTACTATGTAGAGAGCTTATATCCGACTCGCCCACGTTTTGGCGGCGGCGTGATGTTGATCAATGCAGGCAGCGTTGATGCGGCGTTGGCTGAAATTATTGGCTGTTGCCCACTTGCGCATGGAGCTCTTTATGCGCGTGTTCGTGTGTCTGACGGTACAGTATACGAGTTTCAGAGCGGTTTTGGCGAGCCAATTGTCCGACGAATATTAGTGCGTTGGGGCTAGTGATGTCGTCGGGTGCACCATAAGTGCCGCCCCCGGCTCTGACCGGGGGCGGGCCTCGAGATACGGACAGGGTTGAGCAGCGGGCACAATATGACCCGTTGCGCTGTCAGAGATAACGTTGACGCTCGCGGGCGATCTCGTCGGCGGTGTAGGGAGGCGCGTCGGCATCGAAGCGGTTCCAGCCGGCGGCCCGATACGCGCTGCCGCGCGCCCGACAGTCCACCCGCCGGTTCTCATCAAGGATGGCATGCGCGGCGGCCATGTCCCCGCGCGGGAGGCGCGCCACGGCGGAGGAACGAACTCGCGGGCCGAGAGTACCGCAATGCCTTCCAGATCTGTGATGTTCCAACCGTAGGTTTCGTCATACCCATCGACGGTCATGCCAAAATGAAAGATGTTGACTCTTCATCGTAAGAATTTCTCAATTTCACAGATTGTAAAAATAAACGTTGATTCGGCGCCAAGGGGCCATTTGATCATGTGTCCATCATAAATGGAAACGGGGCTGGGAGATAACTCCGTTGAATCGACAGGCCGACTGACGGCATTCCGCTGCGGCGTTCGTTCTGGGGTCAAGTGAAAATCGCGCTTTGGTTGGTTGGCGGCACCCCGAGAAAGTGGCGGCAACCGGCGCGGATAAGTATGACGGGGGGATTTATGTGTATAGCGTGTGACTGGGCGCCGCATTTCGAGGCGTTTGGACGGGACCGCAAGATCAGCCGGCGGGCCATATTGCAGGGCAGCGCGGCGGTGACGGCGGCGACGGCCCTGGCCTCCACCTTCCTGGCGACCGAGGTCCTCGCCCAGGACAACACGCCGAAGCCGGCGACCGACGGGCCCGCCGATTTCGTGTTCCACAATGGCCCCGTCTATACGGTCGGCGGCCCCGCGCCCTGGGCGGAAGCGGTTGCGGTGCGCGGCAACACCATCATCCATGTGGGCGACGAGGCCGGTGCGAAAGGGCTCGCCGGCCCGAAGACACAGTATGTGGACCTGAAAGGCCGGCTGCTGATGCCGGGTTTCGTCGAGGGCCATACCCATCCCTTCCTCGGCGCCTTCATGACGTCGGGCCTCGATCTCCAGCTCAACAACCTCGCCGAGGTTCTGGCCGCGATCGAGAAATACGCGAAGGAAAACCCGACCGGCACGCTGCGCGGCTTCGGATGGCGGGTGGACATGTTTCCGCCCGAGGGTCCGAACCGGGCCGAACTCGATGCCATTCTGCCGGATCGCCCGGCCTTCTTCTTCGCCATTGACGGGCACAGCCTGTGGGCGAACTCCAAGGCGCTGGAGATGGCCGGCGTCAATCGCGACACACCCGATCCCATTCCGCGCTTCAGCTACTATGCGCGTGACCAGAAGGGCGACCCGACCGGCTACGTGCTCGAGACGAACGCCGTGCTCGGCATTGTCAACGCAGTGGAGCCGATCAACGCGCAGGCGATGGGTCGGCTGCTCGAGACCTGGCTTCCCAAGGCGGCCGCCGCCGGCATCACCACGGTCTTCGACGCGGGCGTTCCTCCCGTCGGCAGCGATCAGGGCGCGATCATCGACATGTATGTCGATGCGGAAAAACGCGGCACGCTGCCCTTCCGCGTCTCGGCCTCCTATTCCATCAAGTCGCTCCCGATCGACAACACCGTCGCGACGATGAGGGAGCTCAACAAGCGGTTTGCGACCGAACTCGTCCATGTCGATATCGTCAAGATCGTCGGCGACGGATCGCAGGGCGGATATACGGCCTGGCTACTCGAGCCCTATGCCGACATGCCGAATTCAACGGGTGGCTCGCCCTTCACCGAGGAACAGTGGCATCAGCTGATCGGCATGGTGGATGCCGCGGGCTTCGACGTGCATGTCCATGCCTGCGGCGAGCGCACGGCGCGGGTCGCGCTCGACGCGATCGAGAAGGCCATTGCGACCAATCCCCCGCGCGACCGGCGCAATGCCATCGCGCACCTCGTCTACGTGGAAGACAGCGACACCCCCCGCTTCGCCAAACTGAACGTGACCGGGCAATTCTCGGCCTACTGGTCGTCGGCGGATCCGGACTCCATGGAGAACATGGTCGCGCGCTATGGCGAGACGCGCGGCAACAAGCTCTACCGGACCAAGTCGATTCTGAACCAGGGTGGCCGGGTCTCCTTCGGCACGGACTGGCCGGCCGCGGGATACTACTCGACCTACGAGCCGCTGAAGTCGATCCAGGTCGGCGTCACCCGCCAGCTCATCGGCCTGAAGGATGCTCCGGTGCTCAATCCGCCCGACGAGCGCCTGACGGTCGAGGAGGCGATCCATGCCAACACGATGGGCGCCGCCTATCAGCTGCGGATGGAGGACAAGATCGGTTCGATCGAGGTCGGCAAGCGGGCGGACCTGATCGTGCTCGACCAGAACATCCTCGCCATCGATCCCCATGAAATCCACAAGACCAAGGTCGTGCTCGGCATGATGAACGGCACGATACGCCATCAGGCGTAGGGCCCCGACCGTCCCGCCTTCACGGAGGCGGGGCGCCTGGCGGACGGATCAACCGTTGGGCGGCGGTGCCAGGGCCTCTGAGCGACGAGGCCCGCCGCCGGGTCTGCCCGGGAGCGTCCCGCGCCTCTCATTCTCGAACCTTTTTCTCGACCAACGGCGTTCTGATGAAGACATTCGCAGCCTTTCTGACCCTCTTTGCCGCACTGGCGATCGTTCCCCTCCAGGCACAGTCGCTGCCCGAGATCTGTACGCGGAAGAACTGCTTCATGGCCTTCGATGGCAGCGACCGCGCGTTCTGCCAGGCCTATGTCGAGGGCAAATCCTGCTTCATGTCCTTTAACGACCTCGATGATCGCGGCTGGTGCCAGCATCTGCGCGAGGGCAAGTCCTGCATGATGGCACTGAACGGCCAGGCCCGTTCCGATTGCGAGGCGAACCGGGTGCCGCGCGAGCATCGCCGCTGGCAACGCCTCTGCAGCTATTGGTGAGGGCGGCGCCCTCATCGCGTTGACGGGGCCGGCTCCAGCGGTTCGGCCCCATCGATAGGTTCCTCCAGCCGTTCTCCTCGAGGCCGCTCTCCATGTCCCAAGACGATACGCCCGGCAGCCTTTCCCGACGCGACCTGCTGGGCAGGGGCACGGCGACGATCCTCGGCGCCAACCTGCTGCCCGGCATCCCGGCCGCCTCGGCCGATGCCATCACCGCCCCCGCACAGGCCTTGACGCCGCCCGTCTCGCCGCCGGGCGGCTACAATATTTTGTTCATTCTCGTGGATCAGGAACACTTCTTTCCGAAGTGGCCGTTCCCGGTGCCGGCGCGCGAGATGCTCAAGAGTAAGGGCATTACCTTCGCCAACCATCAGGCGGCGTCCTGCGTCTGCTCGCCGGCGCGCTCGGTCATCTACACCGGCCAGCACATTCAGCATTCCGGCGTCTTCGACAATCTGAACTACCTCTGGCAGCCCGACCTGTCGACGTCGATCAAGACGATCGGTCATCGCATGAGCGAGCTCGGCTATCACTCGACCTACCAGGGCAAGTGGCACATGAGTGCCAATCTCGACCAGACCAAGGTCGCGGTCGACGCGCCGATGGCCGATTACCGCGAGATAATCGAAAGCTACGGTTTCGACGGCTTCTTCGGCGTCGGCGACCTGATCGACAGCGGGCTGGGCGGCTATACGTTCGACGGCTTCACCGCCGACCGCGTGGCGAGCTGGATGCGGCGCGAAGGCCAGGAACTGCGGGAGAAGGGGCAGCCCTGGTTCCTCGCGGTGAACTTCGTCAACCCGCATGACGTGATGTACATCAACTCGGACCTGCCGGGCCATGTCGTGCAGGGCAAGAACGCCGCCATCGACATCTTCCCGACGCCGGAAGACCAGCTCTATCAGGAGCGCTGGGACGACCTGCCGCTGCCGTCCAGCCGCAGTCAGCCGCTGAACGCGCCGGGCCGACCGAAGGCGCATGCCATCTACCAGCAGATTCAGGACATGATGGTCGGCGCGTGGCCGGACGAGGATCGTCGCTGGCACGTGCTGCGCAACTACTACTACAATTGCATCCGCGATTGCGACCGGCAGATCGCACATGTCCTCAAGGCGCTCGAGGACAACAAGATGGACAAGAATACGATCGTCGTGTTCAACGCCGACCATGGCGAGCTGGCCGGCCATCACCAGATGCGCGGCAAGGGCAACTGCACCTACAAGGAGCAGAACCACGTTCCGCTCATCGTCTATCACCCGGCCTATCCCGGCGGCGTGACCTGCGAGGCGATCACCTCGCAGCTCGACCTCGCCCCGACGCTGATCGCGCTGACCGGCGCCGATCCGGCGGCGCAGGCCAAGGCCGTGGACGGGCTGAAGGGGCGCGACTTCTCGAGCCTGCTGAAGGCGCCGGCGGCGGCGAAGGTGGATGCGATACGGCCGGCGTCGTTGTTCAACTACAACATGCTGTCCTACCAGGACGTGACCTGGGCCGAGCACTTCGTGAAGATGACGTTCTCCGGCGACGTCACCAACAGCGAGAAGATCCAGACCTATCTGAAGAACGACCCGGACTTCGCCGAGCGTGTCGGCATCCGCAGCATCTTCGACGGGCGCTACCGTTTCTCGCGCTATTTCGGGCAGACCGACTTCAATACCCCGACCACGCTCGACGACCTCATCGCCAAGAACGATCTCGAACTCTACGATCTTCAGGCGGATCCCGGCGAGATGAACAACCTCGCCACGGATACCAAGACGAACGGCGACCTGCTGCTGGCGCTAAACAAGGTGATGAACGATCTGATCGCCGCCGAGGTCGGCGTCGACGATGGTTCCTTCCTGCCGATCAAGGACGGCAAATGGTATTTCCCGTCCAAGAGCCAGCGGTAGGCGTCGCGATGGCCGACGGCGGGGGCAGGGGACGCCCGGCGGGGCGGCGATGGCGTGCGGCGATGCTGGCCGCCGGCCTGTCGCTCGCCGCGGCGGGGCGGGCGCAGGCCCAGACTTGCGACGATTGCAGCGGTGAATTCGGCGGTGCTTCGTCCGATGCGTCGCAGCCGATGACGAACTTCTTCGGCAGTTCGCGCTTCCTTCAGGCGATGAGCGATCAGGTGAACCTGAGCCGGCAGGGCGGGCCGCTGCCGTTCACCCTGTCCGGAAACATACAGGCCTGGACCAGCGGACCGCCGCAGGAGGACCTCTACACCGAGATCGCCCAGCTCGCCTACAAGCTCAACGACGAGTGGACCGTGCTCGGCCAGCAGCTGTACCAACAACAGGCCTCGATCGAGCTGTGGAACTTCGTCGGCGGCTTCGGCTATCAGCCGACTGACGACTTCAGTGTGAACGTCATGGCCGGCTTCGGCGTTCACACGCTCTACACCTATGAATGGGCGACCTACATCTCCCCGCAATACACCCTGCCGCTGACCATCGCGGGGGAGAAGCGGATCGCGCTCGGCGCCAATTTCACGGTGGAGAAATACGCGCTCGGCACCTTCTACCAGGCGCAGCCCCGCGTCAGCCTCAAGATCGCGTCCTGGCTGCCGCAGCTCCAGATCGGCTACGCCTTCGGCGACTTCGACAATTCGACCGAGACCACGAAAACCCAGTACTATCAGCCGCAGCCGGTCAGCGGCTTCTCGCTGACCGCGGTGTTTCACCCGTTCGAACCGATCTACGCGGTGGTCACCTACCTGCCGGAAAACCGCAACTACATAGCCGGCAACTATTCGATCCAGAGCACGGTCAGCGGAACGCTCCACATGAACTGGACCACGGCGCTGCGCACGTCGCTGTTCTACCAGGACACCTGGTACCAGGGTGGAGGCGACCAGGCGTTCGGCGGCGGTCTCAGCCTTTCCTTTTGAACGGAGTCCGCCCGCCCATCACTTCAGGCCGGCCAAGGAACGAGCCTTTGCAACCGCTTTCATGCACCCTGCTTCATCGCCCGCTGCCTGCAGGTTCAGCGCCTCATTCAAGGCTCCGGCGGCTCCTGTGTCGGGCTGGTTCAGTCCGGCCGCTGCGAGCGATGAGGGGGTAGGCTGTTGCGAATCCTGAGCTTGGACGCTCTGTTGCTGGCTTTGCGGCTGGGTCGGCCCGGGGCCGAGCTGCTTCAGTTCGTGCTGCGTCTTCGCAATGGCTTCGACGCACTTTTCCCAGTTCTGGGCGTTGGCCGGCGACGCCAGCGCGACGATCGCGATCGACGCAAGGCCGGCGCCGAGAGGCGGAATACCCAGCCACCTTGTCCGAAAACCGTGCATAACCGCCCTTTCCGGTGCGTGACACCCGAGCCGAAGTTGCTTTGCTCCTCGACGATCCGCCGGTCGGCAGCGTCGAGTCGACCTCTGTCGTTCACGATACACGCGATCGATCACCTCGCGACATCTTTATCCCGCGGCGACCGACAGCGGTCCTCCGCATCGGATCCGGTCTCCTTTCCCGTCGGCGGCCTTCCCCCGGCCGTCAGCGCGCACAGCCATGCGGGAGAGTGCCGTCCGTCCCTCCAACACCGAGCGGTCCGGTGAGCCCATGCTGAAACTCTCCTTTCTGCTCATAGGCGCCCGGGCGTTCCGGACGAGATGGTATGTGCTCTGTGGCGCCGGCGCGGTCCTGATCGCCTTCGCCATCTTTCTCGCGTTCCATGCGCCATCGGACCTGGTCGTCCTGACGGGACGAGCGGTTGGCGTGGTTTTTCTTTTCATGGCCCTGGGCAATCTCTGGCTGTTCACCAGCAACAGGCGCAGCGTCCGTGGCCTCGTCGCGCTCGCTCAGGGCCTGTGCCTGCTGGCGGCCGGCCTTGTCGCCATACGCTGGCCCGGCGGCATGGAGCATCTTCTTGCAACGTTGTTCTGCGTCGTGTTCCTGGCCGACGGCCTCGGTCGCATTCTGGTCGGGCTGCTGCTCAGACTGCCGGACATGCGCTGGCGTATGGTCTATGGCGGCGTTCAGCTCGGCTTCGCGCTCATCTTCCTCAGTGGGTGGCCCGTTCCTCTCGAGCGGAGCATGGCTCTGTGCGTCGGCCTGATCTTTGGATTTCGCGGGTGGCTGCTGCTGCGGATCGGCCTTCTGCTCCGCCGGTTGCCCGATGAGGCGACCCTCCTGCATCTGCCGATGTTCGCCTCGCGCGGTTGGTATGACCGCTCTCCGGACCTTGCGCGGCAGGGCGGACCAGAGACGACGCCCTCTCCAATGATCGTCCATGTCTGGACGCCTGCCGGCTCTGCCGACGTGCCGCATCGGCGGCTTCTGATCGACCGCTACGTCGCCGCCATGACCGCCGACGGCGTCATATCGACCGGGCATGCGTCACTGGAAATGCCTCCGTCGCTTTACATCAGCCACTATCCCGCCGTGGAAATTGATCGTTCCGGCGCGGATTTCGTGGGTGCCCTCCGGAGCACGCCGGACAATGATGTCCGGGGCCATTTCCAGCCATCCTATGCGGAAGAGGTGGCGGGGTGGTGCGAGGCCGACGGGCGCGTGGAATTCCACAACTACAACCCCCGACAGCTGGAACTCTTCTGGGCATCCTACAGCCAGGACGACACCTATAACCTTACCAACCGCAACTGCTCGGTGGTGGTTGCGCAAGCTCTGGATTCGGCGCTGGAAGGCGTGCTTGCAACCCGCAATCCGTGGCCGCGACTGCTGATGCTTCTCGCAAATCCAGATGTATGGGTCGGCGCGCTGATCCGGGCACGGGCCAATGTCGGCACATGGACGCCCGGGCTTGTCCTTGACTACGCCCGCACGCTGGCGCGGCTGGCGGAGCATGGCGCGTTCGCGCGGGTGGGAAGCGGAGCGCCCGTCGCGGGCAGCCTCGGGGCGGCGGGCGACCCGAAGCGCGGGAGCCTGCCCCGGTGAAGCTCGTAACGTCGGGGCGTGCGCCCATCCTCGCGCAGGCGGCCGTGATCGCCGTAGCGGCCATGTTTGGGCTGACCTACAGCCTGAGCGCCGCCCTCATCGCCGTCAGCCTCTCGGAGCAGGGCTGGGGGGAGGCGGTCATCGGCGCCAACGCGGCCATGCACGCGGCAGGCGTGATCGTCGTCGCCCTGCTGCTTCCCCGCATCGTCTCCTTCTTCGGTATCCGCCGCCTCGTGCTGCTCGCGCTTGTCGTGGCGGGGGTGGTGCTCGCCAGCTTTCCGGCTCTGCCCTATATTGCCGCCTGGTTCCTGCTGCGGTTGCTGCTGGGGATGGCCTCGGAGATCCTGTTCGTCCTGTCGGAGACCTGGACCAACACCCTGAGCCGCGAGGAGACGCGGGCGCGCGTCATGGCCGCCTACACCTCGGCACTCTCCATCGGCTTCGCCGCCGGTCCCCTCACCCTGTCGTTTATCGGGAGCTCCGGCTACCTTCCCTATCTCACGGGCGCCGCCTTCGCGCTCGCCGCGGCCCTTCTGGTCGCCTCGCCGCGGCTGGAAGCGCCGGATT
Source organism: Ancylobacter terrae (assembly GCF_045108345.1). Lineage (NCBI taxonomy): Bacteria > Pseudomonadati > Pseudomonadota > Alphaproteobacteria > Hyphomicrobiales > Xanthobacteraceae > Ancylobacter > Ancylobacter terrae. The sequence continues at coordinate 1,510,547 of NZ_JBJGXH010000001.1, read as the reverse complement.
TCACCGAGACGCCGGTAGGAAGCCCGCTGCGCTACCTGCACCTCGCACCGGTAGCGATCGCCGCCACGATGCTCAATTCCGCACTGGAGACGTCGGGACTCTCCTTTCTCGCCATCTACGCCATGCAGCTGGGCTGGGCGGAAACGGAGGCGACCCGATTGATGATGGTCATGATGGTGGGCGCCATCGTATTGCAGCTTCCCATCGGCTGGCTGGGAGACAAGCTGGACAGGGTGAGCCTGGTCATCGGCCTGGCGGTGGCCGCCGCGCTTGGCGCCTTGGTCTGGCCGTCTGCCCTCAGCAGCCCGTGGCTCACCTACCTCCTCCTCTTTCTGTGGGGAGGCGCCTTTGTGGGCATCTACACGTTGATGCTCGCCGTTGTCGGGAGCCGTTTTCGGGGATCGGAATTGATCGGCATCTATGCGGCCATGGGGTTGATGTGGGGTCTCGGCGCTTTTCTCGGTCCTATTGCGGCCGGCCTCGCGATGGAACGTTGGGAGGACGGTCTTGCCTATTTTGCCGCCGCCGTTTGCGCGGCCTTCGCGGCATTCGTCGCGTTGAAGGGGCGCGGTTCCGCGGCGCGATAGGCTCGACCGATGTTCTGCAAGGTGAGCCTTGCGCGCCGTCCACGCCTGCGGGCGGTGCGCCACAGTGCTCGTCAGAAGCCGGTAGCGGCGTCCCAGCGCGGCGGCGATCCGCTGGTTCGCCGCCTGCACTTGCCCCTCGCGCTCGTGCGGATCATCGAGCGGGGCGAGGTCATCGCCGGTGTGGAACCGATGATCCGCCGAACAGCAGTGCGCGGGGGTGGATAATGCCGTTCGCCCCCGGCTTGAACCGGGGGCGGGTCGCAGTGAATGCGGACAGGGCGGGGCGCGGCAACGCCCCGGCCCGTTGCGGCGTCAGAGGTAGCGTTGACGCTCGCGGGCGATCTCGTCGGCGGTGTAGGGAGGCGCGTCGGCATCGAAGCGGTTCCAGCCGGCGGCGCGATACGCGCTGCCGCGCGCCTGATAGTCCACCCGTCGGTTCTCATCGAGGATGGCCTGCGCGGCGGCCACGTCGCCCTCGGGAACATGGGCGGTGACCAGCGTGCCGCCACGTCGTACGCCTTCCGCGTAGACGTTGGCTTCCTCCTCGGGGACGCCGTTTTCCGTCATGGCGCCGATGATCCCACCCGTCGCGCTGCCAGCCACGGCGCCCGCCGCCGCGCCGGCCGCCGTCGAGGCGAGCCATCCGGCGGCGACCACCGGCCCGAGACCGGGGATGGCGATGAGGCCGAGGCCGGTGAGAGCGCCCGCGGCACCGCCGAGCATGGCGCCGATCCCCGCGCCGCCGGCGGCATCCCCGCCGACCTCGCCGGCATCCGTGGAGCGGGTGCGGTGGCCTTCGTACCAATTGTCGGAATTGTTCGAGACGAGGCTGATCTGCGCGCGATCGATGCCCAGACTCTGGAGCTTGTTCACCGCGGTCTGCGCGTCCTCGTAGCGGTCGAAAAGAGCGGAAACGGTTTCGGTCATGGAATGTCCTCCCGGAACAATGTCGTTATGCGTCAGTGCGGAAAGACGTGGCCCTGATAGTCCAGCGCAACGTCGTGCGACGCGCCGCCCTTCATGCCCTTGCCGCGCCAGACGCCATCCTTGTCCTTGGCGAGCCCGGTCACGTTGGAGAAGCCGGCGGCCTCGATGCGCGACTTGGCCTGATCTTCCGTGAAGCTGTTGGCGCCCGCCGCCGGCGCCGCCGGTCGGGCGGTATCGGCGTTGGTCGTCGCCGGTGTCGCGGGATCCGGGTTTGCGGGAGGTACCTGAGCATAGGCCGCGCCGGAGAGGGCGAGCGTGGCCGCGACAAGAAGAACTGTTTTCATCCTGCACCTATAAGCACGTGTAATATCGTGAATAACGGTGACGGAGCCAAGATGTTCCACGGCGACGGATGTCAGATCTCTGGAGGCGAAAATCTGAATCCGGCGATGGTAATTCGAGGAAAATACTATCCGGATACCCAAAGCTAAGGTGCATCGGGCCCGCCCTGCGCGGGGGTCCCGCAGAGGTCGGCGGAGCGCAGGCCGGGCGACGCCCTCCGTCAGCGGGTTCCTTGCCGGGGCTCCAGGGCGGGCGTGGCGGGGGTGGGGGCCGACAGCGCGCCGATGCCGAACACGCGACGGCAGAGCCGCGCCGGAACGAGCCGGTTGGCCAGGTAGATCACCACGAGAAAGACCGACAGGGTTATCGCCGTGGATATCAGCGCGGCCAGGGTCGGCTCGCCCACCACGGCCGCAACGTGACGTCCGATCCGTGGCAGCAGCAGCAGATGATAGAGGTAGATGAAATAGGATGAGGCCCCGAGCGTCTCGAGCAGCGCGGCCGCAAGCCCGCTTATGACGAACTCGCCCGAGATGACGATCAGCAGCAGGGCGATCGTGTACGCGATCGATGTCGCCTTGATCTGGCTGGCGAAGAGCTGCAGTCCGAAGCCATAGCGCAGCACGAAGGCTTCGGCGATCGACGCGGCGAGGGCCAGGCCGGCCACGACGAACAGGCGCGGGGACGCCAGCGAGGCGACGACCTGCGGCCTCATCCCGAGGAACAGGCCGAGGTGATAGAACGGGTACCAGACGAAGAAGGGGAGGGCGGACCACGGAAACTGGTCCAGCGGCGCAACCCCGAGGAACTTCATCGAATAGCTGTACGCAATGCCGGCGATCGACAGCGACGCCATGATCGCGATGTGCGCGCGGGTGCTGCCGATGCCGAGGATGACCGGGGTGAGAAGGGTCATCTGCAGCATGACGATGACGAAATAGCCGATGTCGATGCCCCGCCCGGTCGCCAATTGCCCCAACACGAACGGAACGTTCAAGACCATGGCGTGATGGCGGATCGTAATGAAAACGACGGTCGCGATGACGTAGGGTAACAATAGATCGCCAATTCGCCGCAGCACCGGAAATGGCTTGCCGCCGAGGGCCGCTTTTCCGACCAGAAATCCCGCGATACCGAAAAAGACGCCCACCGGAAAATCGATGATCTGGCGGAATATCGTTGCGATAATCTGTTCAAAATCAAATTTGTTCAAGGTGGTGAACGTAACGGAATGTATGAGGAGAACACAGATGATGGCGACGCCCTTCGCGGAGTCGATATAACCGATCCGGTTACCATTATTGGTATTTAAATACGTAGAATATTGAACGTTCATTTGACAGCCCCGCCGATTTTATTGTCCGACTAGCTATCAATTCAGGCAAAATGGATGCCGCCCGCGGCTTTTCATTCGCTTTCTTGCGCGGCGGCTCGGGCAGAAGGCCGGATGGGTCGTGAGCGCGCCTCAGGCGGGGCGGCTCTCAAGCGGCGGCTGGCGATGACGGAGACGTTCATCCGGGCGCGACGGGCGCGCCGCGGCGTGCGGGTCCGATGCCGGTTCCGACAGGCGGACCGGACGCAACCGGGCGCGCATCGCCGGGCGGCGCCGCAGGGGCGGCGTCGCGTCAGGCGGCCCGGCGATGGCGGGTGAGCAGGGTGCGGAGGCTGGCGTCAGTAGGCGAGGGCGTGCAGGCCGCCGGCGAGCACGCGGATGCCGGCGACGATGTCCTCCAGCGAGGAGAACTCGTCCGGCGTATGGCTGCGCCCGTCCTTCGAGCGCACGAACACCATCGCGACGCGCGCGACCGCCGCCATCTGCTGGCTGTCATGGCCGGCGCCGCTCGCCATCTTCATGAACGGCACGCCGTTCGCCTCCGCCGCGCGGGCGAGCATGGCGACGATGCCGGGATCGCTCGGCACGGCGGGATGGTCGAGCACCACGTTCCAGTCGAGGCCGAGGTCGCGGCGTGCGGCGACCTCGCGCATCATCGCCTCGTGCGTCGCCCACAGCGCGACGCACCGCTCCGGATCGGGATGGCGGGTGTCGAGCGAGAAGGTGACGCGCGAGGGGATCGCGGCGGTGAGGTTCGGCTGCACCGAGACGCGCCCGACCGTGGTGACGGCCGGCCGGCCCCAGCGATGGGCGGTGTCGATGGCGGTCGAGGCGATCTCGCAGAAGCCGGCCATGGCGTCGCGCCTTATGTCCATCGGAAAAGCGCCGGCGTGGTTCTCGGTGCCGTGGAGGTTCACCATGTAGTGGCGGATGCCGGTGATGCCGGTCACCACCGCGACCGGTAGCCCGGCCTGTTCGAGGATCGGGCCCTGCTCGATGTGCAGCTCGACAAAGGCCTCGATATCCTCGCGCCGCGCCTCGGGAATGCGGGCGGGGTCGAGCCCCGCCTCGCGCATCGCCGTGGCGATGCTTTCGCCGGAATAGGCGATCACGCGATCGGGCACGTCCGGCCCGATCCGCCCGGTGATCGCCCGCGAGCCCCAGAAATTGGCGGAGGGGAAGCGGCTCGCCTCCTCCTCGCACAGCGCGACCGCCTCGAGCGGAAGGCGCGGGGTGCCGAACTGCTCCTTCAGCGCGCGCACCGCGATGAGGCCGGCGATGGCGCCGAGCGCGCCGTCATAGCGCCCGCCCGGGGTCTGGCTGTCGATATGCGAACCGGACACCACCGCCTTGCCGCCAGCCGCCGTGCCCGGCAGCCGCCCCCACACCGAGCCGACCGCATCCATGCGCGCTTCAAGTCCCGCCTCGCGGCACCAGCGCGCATAGCAGGCGGTGGCCTCAACCCATTCGGGCGAGTAGACGGTGCGCGAGACGCCGGTCGCGCCGACGGCGCCGAACTGCGCCAGTTCCAGGATGCAGCGCTCGACCAGCGCCGGATCGATCTCGACCTCTACGGCCACGGCAAATCCCCTTGATCGGGCGCCCCGCCGGTCCGGCGGGGCACGGATGTCACGCGGTGAGCGCGGCGGCGTGCGGCGAATAGGCGGCGATCCGCTCGATATCGAGCTCCACGCCGAGGCCGGGACGGTTCGGGATCTCGAGATACCCCTCGCCGTCGAGGCGGAAGGGCTCGGTCAGGATGCCGTCGACATAGGCGCTGCCGCCGATGAACTCGACATAGCGCACATCGGGGAAGGCGGCGGCCATCTGCAGGTCGGCGGCGACGCCGAGCGCGGTGTTCCAGCCATGGCCGACATAGGTGACGCCGAAATCATCAGCCATCCAGGCGATGCGACGCTGCTCCGAGATGCCGCCGACCTTGGTCACGTCCGGCTGCACGATGTCGAACGCGCCGCGCGAGAGCCAGGGCAGGAAGGCCTGCCGGCGGGTGAGCACCTCGCCGCCGGCGATGGGCACCGGGCTGGCGCCACGCAGGGTGATGAAATCCTCGATCGCGTCGGGGCGCAGCGCCTCCTCGAACCAGGCGACATCGTAGTCCGCCAGCATGTGCGCCGTGCGGATCGCCCATTTCAGATTGGCGTTCCAGTGCGCGTCCGAGCCGCCGGCATCGACGAAGAGCTTCGCATCGGGGCCGATCGCCTCGCGGGCGGCGCGCACGATCGCCTCGTCCAGCGCGAAGCTGTCGCGCCGGCCGAACGGGCCCCAGCCGATCTTGTAGGCGCGGAAGCCGTCGCGCTCGCGGAACAGGGTGAGCTCGTCGGCCATGATCGCCGGCTCGTCCATCAGCAGCGAGCAATAGGGCTGCACCCGCTCGCGGTAGCGCCCGCCGAGCAGCTGGCCGACCGACAGGCCGGTCACCTTGCCGAGAATGTCCCACAGCGCGATGTCGATGCCGCTGATGACATGGGTGAGGGTGCCGCCCCGGCCCATCCAGAACGTGTTCTGGTGCAGCTTCTCCGACACCCGCTCCGGCTCCAGCGCGTTCTCGCCGAGGAAGAGCGGCTCCAGCACCTTCAGCCCGGCCTCGACCAGACGGCCATTGGTGAAGACGCTGCCATGCCCGACCACGCCGTCCTCGGTATGGACCGCGATCAGCGTGTGGACGGAATCGTCGGGACGGATCTCGGCCGACCAGCCGCCCTTGGGGCTGGCACCGGCCAGCGGGGCGGCGACGATCTTGCGGATGCGCAGGGGGGCGAGCGCGCCGGAAGCGGCGGTGTGCGGGGTCGACATCGGGAATTCCTTCAATAGCCGAGCGCGGGATCGACGAGGTTCTCGAGCGGCCGGCCATCGACGTAGCGCGCGAGGTTGCGGGCGAAGATGGCGATGCATTGCTCGATATAGGTGCTGTGGTCGTCGACATTGCAGTGCGGCGACAGCACGAGGCGCGGCACCTTCCACACCCGGTCGTCGGGCGGCGGCGGCTCCTGCGGGAAGACCTCCAGCACCGCGCCGGCGAGGGTGCCCGCCTCCAGCCGGTCGTAGATCGCCTCGTAGTCGAGCACCTTCGCCCGCCCCAGCACGACGACTCCGGCCTGCTCGGGCAGCAGGTCGATGCGCCGGCGGTCGATCAGGCCGCGCGTGTGGGTCGTGAGGGGGAGGGTGGAGATCAGGATGTCGGTGAGGGGGAGGATCTCGTCGAGCGCATCGGAGGTGGCAACGCGGTCGAGCGGCGCGGCGCTGGAGCCGGCGCGGTTGATGCCGATCAGCGTGCAGCCGGTCGGGCGCAGCGCGCGAGCGGCGGCGGTGCCGATGGCGCCGGTGCCGAGCAGTGTCACCGTTCGCGCCGACAGCGTCGGGCCGAATACCGGCTCCCACCGTCCCGCGGCGCGATCGTCGACGAAGCGGGGAATGTGGTAGGCGATCATCAGCGCGCCGGCGAGGGCATATTCGCCGCCCTTCGCCGCATGCACGCCGGAGGCGTTGGTGAGCAGCAGCCCGGCGGGGTAGTCCGCCATGTGCTTTTCCGCCCCCGCCGCGATGAGCTGCATCCAGCGCAGCCCCGGCGCCGCGGCGCGGGCGGCGGACGCGGTCACCGAGCCGGCCGAGAACAGCACCTCGCAATCGGGTGGAATATCGTTCCCCTCCGTGCCCTCGGACACCACGAGCCGCGCCGGATCGAGCCCGTGCTCGGCGCACTTTCGGAGAATTTCGGAAATGTGAGGCCGCAGCTGCGGCGCGCCGCCATCCTCGAGCGAGACATGAATCCGTATGTTTTTCATCGACTTGATCTCACGATTCCGGCGCTTCCGCATACCCATATACGCAATTGACTTGGGTATCAAAGTATACATTATGTCCACATTCAAGGTGCCGCCGGCAAATGGTGCCATCGCAAAAAAGCATCCCGGCTCCAATCCAGAGGGGCCAACCGAGCCAGAGGTTGAAACGATGATAAACGCGTTCCGACGCAGGTTCCTTGCGGGCGCCGCCGTCGCGGCGGCCATCTCCCTGCTTCCGGCGGCCGGCATGGCCGACGGCACCGTGAAGCTCGCCGCCGCCGGGCCGATGACCGGCCCCTCGGCCGAGACCGGCCAGCGGATGAAGGCGGGCATCGAGCTCGCCGTGAAGGAGATCAACGCCGCGGGCGGCATCAAGGGCAAGACGCTGGTCGTCGACTTCTACGACGACGAGGGCAAGCCCGAGAGCGCCGCCGCCGTCGCCCAGAAGATCGCCTCCGATTCGGCGGTGGTCGGCGTGATCGGCCACATCAACTCGTCCGCCACCATGGCGGCCATGCCGATCTACAAGCGCGCGGGACTGACCGAGATTTCCGGCAACTCGTCGGCCTTCAAGGTCACCCATATGGGCTATGACAACATCTTCCGGGTGATCATCAACGATCAGGGCCAGGCGCCCGTGGCGATGAAGCACATCGTCGAGAAGGAAGGCCGCAAGAAGATCGCGATCATCTACGAAAACAGCGACTACGGCAAAGGCGCGATGGAATCGGCCAAGAAGACCGCCGAGTCGCTGGGCGCCAAGGTGGTCGCGGCCGAGACCTACCAGCCCGGCGTCGACCGCGACTTCGCGGCCCAGCTCACCAAGATCATGGCGGCCTCGCCCGACGCCCTCTTCCTCGCCGGCCAGTACGGCGAGGGCGGCGCCATCTTCAACCAGGCCTACCGCCTCGGGCTGACCACCGACGGCAAGGTGCTGAAGGCCGGCTTCGACGGCCTGCGCCAGGGCCCCTTCATCGACCTCGCCGGCAAGGACGCGGTCGAGGGGCTACTGATCTTCGCCAGCTTCAATTCGCTGTCGGACGCGCCGAAGACCGCCGAGTTCCGCGAGAAGACGCAGCGCCTGTTCGGCCATCCCCCGACCGAGCAGGAAGCGCACAACTACGACGTGACCTTCATCTACAAGGCCGCGCTCGAGGCGGGTGCGACCAAGGAGACGATGACCGAGTTCGTGCGCAAGACGAACATGGAAGGCGTCTCCGGCCATCTCCAGTTCGACGAGAACGGTGACGTGAAAGGCAAGGAAATGGTGATCTTCACGGTCAAGGACGGCAAGTTCGCGCCTTACACCAAGTGAGGATCATCCGGCGCGCGGAGAGACTCCCGCTCCGCGCGCCGCTTTTGTCGCCTGCCGCATGAGGACATTATGCCGAAGAAGCCGCTGAACTATCCGGGCGTCGCCCAGGGCGAGAAGCCCATGGGCCCGGCCCCGCTCTCGCCCGCCATCGCGATCGAGGATTTCGTCTATGTCTCGGGTCAGGTCGGCATCGACCCCGCCACCGGCAAGATCGTGGAGGGCGGCGTGGTCGAGCAGACCCGCCAGACCTGCGAGAACATCAAGGCGCTGCTCGCCAGCGAGGGGCTGACCATGGCCCATGTGGTCAAGAGCCTGTGCTTCATGACCGATGCCGGCGACTTCGCCGCGATGAACGGCGTCTACGCCGCCTATTTCCCCGATCCCAAGCCCGCGCGCTCGACGGTCGGCATCGTGCTCGCCGATCCGCGGCTGCTCGTCGAGATCGAGGTCGTGGCGCACCGGAAGGCCGCATGAGCGCGCCGGCGATCGATAGCTCCGCCCCTGCCGGGGCGTCGGCGCTGCTGCAGGTCGAGGGCCTGAAGAAGGCCTTCGGCGGCGTGCAGGCCGTGGGCGGCGTCGATCTCACCATCGGGCGCGGCGAGGTCATCACCATCATCGGGCCGAACGGCTCGGGCAAGTCGACCTTCTTCAACCTGCTGACCGGGATCTACGCGCCGGATGCCGGCTCGGTGCGGCTGGAGGGCGTCGACCTCGCCGGCTTCCCCTCGCACCGCATCGCCGAGGCGGGCATCGCCCGCACCTTCCAGAACATCCGCCTGTTCAACAGCCTCACCGTGCTGGAGAACGTGATGATCGGCATGCACGGCTCGATCCGTGCCGGTATCATCGAGACCATCTTCGGCGGCAAGGCGCTGCGCGCGCGAGAGGCGGCGGCGCGGGAGGCGGCGATGGAGCATCTCGCCTTGTTCCGCAAGCGCCTCTATCCCCGGCTCGATCATCCGGTCTTCACCCTGTCCTACGCCAACCGGCGGCGGGTGGAGATCGCGCGGGCGCTGGCGGTGAACCCCAAGCTCCTGCTGCTCGACGAGCCCACGGCCGGCATGAACCCATATGAGACGGCCGAACTCGTTGACAACATCCAGGAAATCCGCGCCTCCGGCCTGACCATGGCGATCATCGAGCACAAGCTCGACGTGGTGAACCGCGTCTCCGACAGGGTCATCGTGCTCGATCAGGGCCGCAAGATCGCCGAAGGCAGTGCCGAAGACGTGCAGAACGATCCTCGCGTGATAGAGGCCTATCTTGGAAGCCCGACAGCCGCTGCTTAAGTTCGACAAGGTCGATGTCTGGTACGGGCCGCATCATGTGCTGCAGTCCGTCGACTATGAACTGTACGAAGGCGAGATCGTCTGCCTGCTCGGCGGCAACGCCTCGGGCAAGTCGACCACCATGAAGTCGATCCTCGGCGTGACGCGCCCGCGCAAGGGCACCATCACCTTCCGTGGCGAGCGGATCGACCGCTGGGAAACCGGCGACCGCGTGCGCGCCGGCATCGCCCCGGTGCCGGAGGCGCGCCGCGTCTTCCCCGAGATGACGGTGATGGAGAACCTCGAGCTCGGCGCCTACACCCGCAAGGGCGACCTTTCCGCCACCTACGACAAGGTGTTCACGCTGTTCCCGCGCCTGAAGGAGCGCAGCCGGCAGGCGGCGGGCACCATGTCCGGCGGCGAGCAGCAGATGCTCGCCATCGGCCGCGCGCTGATGTCCGATCCCAAGCTCATCTGCATGGACGAGCCCTCGATGGGCCTGTCGCCGCTGCTGGTGCAGCGGGTGTTCGAGATCATCAAGCAGCTCAACGCCATGGGCGTGACGATCTTCGTCGTCGAGCAGAACGCCCGCGCCGCGCTGGCCATCGCCGACCGCGGCTACGTCATCCAGACCGGCCGCATCGTGATGGCCGACACCGCCGCGAACCTGCTGAACGATCCCGGCATGAAGAGCGCCTATCTGGGGAAGATCTGACATGCGTGCTTTCGCGACAGCTGCGGCCGGCAGGGGCGGTATCCGCCATGGGTGACATTCCCGCCCCATTGCGCGCCGCCGTCCGCGACCGGATCGGCGCGGATCTCGAGCGCTATCTGGAAGGCCGGCCCCGCGACATGGGCCCGCAGATGCGCGACCCGAACGAAGAGGCGATGGAGGCCTATCGCCTCGTGCCGCGGCTGATGGCGGGGCTCGACGGCACCGATCCGGGCGCGGACTGGATGGGCGCGCGCATCGCCGCGCCGGTGGTGGTCGGGGCCTTCGCCGCCGACCGGATCCTCGATGCCGGCGGCGTCGTGCCGATCGCTCGGGCGGCGGAGCGGCTCGGCCTGCCCATCGTCATCTCCGAGGAATGCCTGACGCCGCTCGCCGAGATCACCGCGGTGAACGGCTGCGTCAGCCTGCAGCTGCGCGGCGCCGGCGACGTCGACCGCGGGCTGGCTCTCGCCCGCCACGCGCGCGAGACCGGCGCGAAGGGCATCGTCATGACCGGCCTCGCCCCCGCCCATCCCCGGCCGGGGCTGTTCCCCGGCGGGGTCGACATCCAGTCCGAAACGAAGGCGCGCGGCTTGCGGACCATCGCCGACCAGGGCGACGGGCGCGAGGTGCGCGCCACCCCGGGCTGGAGCTGGGAGACGCTGGCCGCCTTCTGCCGCGGCGCCGGGGAGATGGGATTGCCGGTGCATCTGAAGGGTGTGCTGCATCCCGCCGATGCCGAGGCGGCGCTGGCGGCCGGCTGCGCGGGCGTCATCGTGTCCAATCTCGGCGTGCGCAATCTCTATCGCTGGCAGCCCGCCGTGGACGCGCTTCCGGGCGTCGCCGGCGCCCTCGCGCGGCGCGGCACGCTGGCGCTGGATGGCGGCGTGCGTGCGGCCCCCGATGCGGTGGTGGCGGCCTGCCTCGGCGCGGATCTCGTGATGATGGTGCGGCCGGTGGTGTACCGCGCGCTTTCGGGCGGGGAGGGCGCCGTCTACGACTTCCTATCGACTTTCATCGAGGATATCGACACCATTTGCTTCTGGATGGGGGCGCGTTGCTTTGGCGCCCTCGATTCCAGCCATCTCGTCAAGTTGTGAGAGAAGATCTTGTCGAACGGCACCGATGACTTCCGGCATCGCAGCCTGCCCGAGCAGGTTGCCGACCATATCGTGGTGCTGATCGCCAAGGGGCAGATCAAGGCGGGCGACCGCCTGTTCGAGAACGACCTGTGCAAGATGCTCGGCGTCAGCCGCATCCCGGTGCGCGAGGCGCTGCGCATCCTCCAGGCCCAGGGCGTGCTGCGCACCGAGCCCAATCGCGGCAGCTTCGTCAGCGAATACGGCTCGGCTGAAACCACCGAGATGCTGAAGGTGCGCCTGACGGTGGAGCGGCTGGCGCTGCGCCGGCTGGTGCCCATGGTCCGGCGCGATCCGGAACTGCTCGTGCCGCTGCGCCGCGCCATCGACCAGCTGCGCGACCAGACCCGGCTGCGCAACAAGCTGGCCTCCTGCCAGGCCGACCTGGAATTCCACCACCGCATGGTCGAGCTTTCCGAAAGCCCGACGCTGCTCACCGTGTGGGAGATGCTCGCCCGCGGCATCCTCGTCTTCTTCATGCACGAGCGGCACGAATATTACGATCACGAGCGCAACATCCGCGACCATGAGCGCCTGGTCGAGGCGATCGAGGCCGGCCGGCTGGCGCCGCTCGATGATCTGATCGAGGAGCACATCCTCAAGCTCTACCCGGTGAGGGCCGCCGAGGCCGGAAGCGCCGCCGTTCCCACCCCGTCCTGAGACGCGCCCCCGCATCGCCGCCGCCACCGGAATTGCCGGCGGCGGCGTGCGCGACCGGTATGGTCAGGGTTCGCGATAGAGGTCGGCCCGGCGCTCCAGCGCGGCGCCGATGGTCGCGGCGATGAAGTCGTGATCGGCCGCCGTCATCGGCAGCGACAGCGCGAACTGGCTGCGCGCCGCGGCGTAGAGCCCCGCCTCCAAGAGGTCGAGATGCAGCAGCGCGCGCTTGTCGGCCTGCTCGGGCAGATCCTCGGGACTTTTCACCGGCCGGTCGGTGAAATGCAGCGCCATGACCGAGCCGAGCCCGGTGAAGCGCGCGGGGAGCGCCAGATCCGTGCAGATCGCGTTCAGCCGCGCCCGCAGCTGTTCGCCCTCCACATAGAGCAGCGCCGCGCGCTCCCGCGGGAAGGCGTCGCGGAAGGCGGCAGCGCCGACGCGCATCGAGAACACATTGTTGTTGAAGGTGCCGGCATGGGCCAGTGCGTCGGGGCGGAACGGGTCGAACCGGCCCATCAGCTCGGCCCGCCCGCCGAAGGCACCGAACCCGAAGCCGCCGCCGAGATATTTGCCGAAGGTGACGAGATCCGGCATCACGCCGTAGATCCCCTGCGCGCCCGAGGGGCCGTGACGCGAAGTCACGATCTCGTCGAAGACCAGCAGCGCGCCGGTCTCGTCGCAGGCCGCGCGCAGCGCCTCGAGGAAGGCGGGATCGCCGGGGATGCAGCCGGCATTGGTCATCACCGGCTCGACGATGACGGCGGCAAGCTCGCTTCCCGCCTGCCGGATGCGCGCCGCGATGTCGGGCGCGTTGAAGGTCTCGATCCGCCAGTCGAACGGCACCCGCATCTGCGCGTTGCCGGCCATGCCGAGCACGCCGCCATGATAGGCGCCGGCGAAAGCCATCACCGCGCCGCGCCCGGTGGCGATGCGGGCGAGGGTGAGCGCATAGAGATTGGCCTCGGTGCCGGAATTGCAGAAGCGCAGCCGCTCGGCGGCCGGGAAGCGGCCGGCGATCAGCTCGGCGAGCTCCACATCGGCCGCGCCGGGCGCGCCGTTCGACAGGCCGGCGGCCAGCGTCGCCTCGATCTCCGCCACAACCACGGGATGGCTGTGGCCGTAGAGCCCGGCGGTATACTCGACCAGCACGTCGAGATGGTCGTGCCCGTCGACATCGATGAGGCGGGCGCCTTCGCTGCGCGCCGCGTAAAGCGGGAAGGGCGCGAAGTGCAGGGCGGTGCGCGTGTTGCCGCCCGGCATGCTCGCCTGCGCGCGAGCGTGCAGCGCCGCGCTCTCCGGGTTGCGCCGGGCATAGGCGCGGCGCGCCGCGTCCAGCGCGTCCTGAAGCGCCGCCGCGCGGGTAGTGCCGGTCAATGCCATTGTCTTGCCCCCTCTGCGACGACGCAGGATTTGCGGAATTTTGGAGACATGCGAAGCGCACAAATGATGGGCGGCTTGCGGAAAAAGAGGTCAATTGACTGATTCATATCTATTTTTTTCGATTTTGCCGGAGCACCCTCGGCGTTGACTTGCATATGAAAGTATACATTATGTCGCTCAAGCGCCATCCGCAAACAGCGTTTGAATGACGCGACCGAGGGGAGCCGATGCTGAAGCTCAGGATGAACCAGGGCGACCCGACCGAAGGCCGCATCTACTTCCTTCCCCATTTCGTCGCGGCCGACCGCGGCTATTTCCGCGATGCCGGCCTCGAGGTGGAGTTCGTCTGGGCGCCGCCGGGCGACCATCTCGCCAAGAGCGGGCAGATCCCCGCCGTGCTGTCCGGCGCCGCCGATCTGACCGTCGGCGGCCCGATGGTGACGATGCGGATGCTGGCCGACGGCTCGGCCCATCTCGTCAATTTCTGCGCGCTGGTGCGGCGCAATCCCTGGTATCTCGCCGGCCGGCACCCGGAGCCGGATTTCACGCTGGCCTCGCTGGCGGGGCGCACCGTGTTCGACGCCGCCTCCATCACCACCGCCGGCCTGAGCCTGCGCCATGCCCTCGCCAAGGCCGACCTGTCGGATCGCGTCACGGTGATCGAGCTGCCGCGCGAGGATCCCGCGGCGATCGAGGATTTCATCGCCGGACGCGGCCCGGGCGGGGAGGCGGAAGTGATCTTCCACTCCATGCACGCGCTGGCCCCGGCTCTCGCCGCCGGCCGGCTGTTCGAATTGTCCGATCTCGCGCGCTACACCGGCGACGTGCCGTGGAGCGCCTACATCACCCGGCCCGAGACGATGGCGGCGCAGCCCGCGGCGTTCGCCGCCTTCGCGAGCGCCATCAGCCGGGCGCTGGCCGATGCCGCGACGACCCCCGCGGGCGAACTCGCGGCGCAGCTGGCGGGGCATTACCCCGGTTATCCGCCCGCCGCGCTCGCCTATGGCATCGCGGCCTACCAGCGCCTCGGCGTCTGGTCCGAGGGCGCGGTCATCTCCCGCGCCGATTTCGAGCGCTTCCGCGCGCTGCTGATGGATTGCGGATGGTTCTCGACCCCGGTTCCCTATGAACAGCAGGTGGTGGTGCCGGTCGCCGCCGCCTCCACCCTCTGAGGTCCGCCATGATGGAACATTCGCTCGAGAACAAGGAACTGATCCGCTATTACGAGGATCGTGGCTGGTGCGGGCGCGTCGGCTTCGGCGAGCGGCCTGCCATCGTCGTGGTCGATCTCGCCAAGTGCTGGATGAAGGGCTCGAAGATCGGCAGCGATCTCTCCGCCGTGGTCGAGGCCACCATCTCGCTGCTGAAGCGGGGACGGGCGGCCGGCATCCCGATCTTCTTCTCCACCATGGCGTTCGAGCCGGACCTCTCCGACGCCGGCGGGGTGATCGAGAAGAAGCTCCGGCACTTCGACGACATGATCAAGGGCTCGCCCGAGATCGAGCTGTTGCCCGAGCTCGACCGCCAGCCGGGCGAGGTGTTCTTCGTCAAGCAGCGCCCCAGCTGCTTCTACGGCACCAACCTGCTGTCGCAGCTGATCGGCCATTCGGTCGATACCATCATCGTCACCGGCTGCTCCACCTCGGGCTGCATCCGGGCGACCTGCGAGAGCGGCATCGACAATAATTTCCGCGTCATCGTGCCGAAGGAGGCGGTCGGCGACCGCTGCAAGTCCGCGCACGAGGCGAACCTGTTCGACATCAACGCCCGCTACGCCGACGTCCTGCCGATCGGCGAAGTGGCCGATTATCTCGACGGCCTAGCGGCGCGTCGCCGGGGAGCGGCGGCGTGATCGCCGAGACGGCGAGCGTGGCCGCGTTCGGCCTGCCCGGCTTCGAGCCGGGCCGGCTGCTCTATCTGTCCCGCACGGACCTGCTGGCGCTGAAGCTGTCGATGGCCGATGTCATCGCCGCCGTCAGCGACTGCCTGCTGGCGCAGGCGGCGGGCCGCACCCTGATGCCGGGCAAGGCGAGCCTCGGCTGGCGCGAGGGCGGGCGGCTCAACGGCAACGCCGCCTATCTGCAGGATACCGGCGCGCTCGGCATCAAGTGGAACGCCGAGGTGCCGGAGAATGTCGCCAAAGGCCTGCCCAACCTCACCGCGCTGGTGCTGCTGAACGATCCGGTGACCGGCTTCCCGGTCGCGGTGATCGACGGCACCTGGATCACCGCCATGCGCACCGGCGCCGCCTCCGCCCTCGTCGCGCGCCATCTCGCACCGCGCCGGGTCGACAGGCTGGCGCTCATCGGCTGCGGCGTGCAGATGCGCACCCAGCTGCTCGGGCTGCTGGAGGTGATCGCGCCGGCGCGCATCGTGATCAACGACATCCGCCCCGAGGCCGCCGCGCAGTTCCAGGCGCAGATGCAGGCGCGCACCGGGCGGCAGATCGAGATCGCCGCGACGGCGGAAGCCGCCATCCGGGAGGCGCAGGTGGTGGTCTCCGCGACCAAGTTCGCGCTTCAGCCCGATCCCTGCCTCCGGCGGGAATGGATCGCGCCCGGCGCGCTGGTGATGCCGATCGACGTCGGCACGGTGTGGGAGCCGGCGGCGTATCTGTCGGCCGACAAGTTCACCACCGACCGCTGGGACATGCTGGAATGGCTGGCGGGGCAGGGGCATTTCCCCGACGGTTTGCCGACGCTCCACGCCGAGCTGCACGAGCTCCTCTCCGGCGCGAAGCCGGGCCGCGAGAGCGAGGGCGAGTACATCTTCTCGATGATCGAGGGCATGCCGATCGAGGACATGATCCTGGCCCGGCTGGTCGCCCTGCGGGCCGCGCAGGCGGGGATCGGGCAATGGCTGGACTTTCTCGCCGATCCCGCCAGCAATTACGACTTCTGACAGGATTGGGCCCATGGACCTCGTGATCGCCGGCGCGACGACCATCCTCGAAGACCGGGTGCAGCGCCTCCATGTCGGCATCGCCGGCGGCCGCATCGCCGCGCTGGTGGACGGCGATGCCCCCGTGCCCGCTGCCGCGAAGAGGATCGATGCCGACGGGCTGCTGCTGTTCCCCGGCGCCATCGATGCCCACACCCATTTCACCGCCGGCCATGACGACGTGGTGCCGGAGATCGAAGCCGGCACGGCGGGCGCGGGCAAGGCGGGGGTGACGACCGTTGTCGAGATGCCGCACCAGAATCCGCCGGCGACGACGCTGGCGCGCTTCCTCGCCAAGCGCGACCTGTTCGCCGCCCATTCCTGCGTCGACTTCGCGCTGTGGGGCGGGCTGACGGGCGACAATCTCGCCGAACTGAAGCCGATGCACGAGGCCGGCGCCGCGGCGATGAAGGGCTTCATGTGCTCCGGCCGCAAGGACCGGGCGGCGGGCGATGCGCGGGGGCTGCCGGGGCTCGACGACGACCAGCTCAGCGAATCCTTCCGCGTCGTAGCGGGGTTCGGCGGGCTGATCGGCCTCCATGCCGAGAACCACGACATCATCCAGGGCAGCATGGCGCGGCTGAAGGCGGCCTGTGCCGATGGCGGGCGCGCCCATGCCGCCGCCCAGCCAGAGCTCGCCGAGACCGAGGCGGTCGCCCGCGCCATCCACCTCGCCGCCCATCACGGCGCGCGGCTGCACATCGTGCATCTGTCCAGCGGGGAGGGGGCGCGGATCATCTCCGCCGCCCGCGCCGCCGGCCAGCCGGTCACGGTGGAGACCTGCCCGCAATATCTCGTGCTGAACGAGGACGATCTCGAGCGCATCGGCAACATCGCCCGCTGCGGCCCGCCGATCCGCCCGCAAGCGACCGTCGACGACCTCTGGTCGGAAGTGGCGGGCGGCGCCATCGACGCGCTGACCTCCGACCACTGCCCCTATCCGGCGGAACTGAAGGCGACGCCGACAATCTGGGATGCGGCGATGGGGCTGACCGGCATCGAGACCACCGTTCCGATCTTCCGCGGCGCGGCGCTGGCGCGCGGCCTCGACCCCGTCCGCATCGGCGCGATGACCGCGACAGGACCCGCCCGCATCTTCGGTCTCTACGGCCGCAAAGGCGCCATCGCCCCCGGCTTCGACGCCGATCTCGTGCTGGTCGATCCGGCGGCGGAAACGGTGGTGGACGCCGCGCGCTTCCAGGGCATCGCCAAATGGTCACCCTTCGACGGCACGCGCTGGAAGGGGCGGGTGGCCGCGACCTTGCTTAGGGGCACCCCGGTCTACGCCGACGGCGCGCTTGCCGCTGTTCCCGGCGCGGGCCGATTCCAGGCGCGGGGATAAGCGGATGAGCGGTCTCGAATATTTCCTCGCCCAGGTTCTCAACGGTCTGTCGGCCGGCAGCATCTACGCGCTGATCGCGGTCGGCTACTCGATGGTCTTCGGCGTGCTGCAGATGCACAATTTCGCCCATGGCGACACGCTGATGTTCGGCACCTATGTCGCCATGGCGCTGACGCTGGCGGGCGTGCCGGTGGTGATCGCGATCCCGGCGGGGCTGCTGCTGGGCGGCGCCATGGGCTTCGTGATCGAGCGCATCGCCTTCCGTCCGACCCGCGGCGCCCACCGCATGGTGCCGACCGTTTCGGCGATCGGCGTCGCGCTGATCATCCGCAACACCGCGCAACTGATCTGGGGCACGACGACCCAGCCCTTCCCGCTCGACGTGCCGGCGGCGCAGTTCCGCGCCTTCGGCATCGGCATCAGCTCGACCCAGATCGCGGTGTTCGTCGTCGCCTTCGCGCTGATGCTGGCGACCGACCTGTTCGTGCGCAAGACCATGATCGGCAAGGCCATGCGCGCCGTGCAGCAGGACATCGACGCGGCCGGCTACATGGGCATACCGGTGAACCGCACCATCGGCATGGTCTATGTGCTCGGTGGCATCCTCGGCGTTGCCGGCGGCATCCTCTTCGCCATCAACTACAACACCGTCTACCTGATGATGGGCTTCACGGTGATGATGAAGGCCTTCGTCGCCGCGGTGATCGGGGGCATCGGCAACATCAAGGGCGCGTTCCTCGGTGGGCTGGTGCTCGGCGTCGCGGAGGCATTGGCGGCGGCCTATTTCGACACCGGCTATCGCGACGGCATCGCCATGGGCCTGCTCATCCTCGTCCTGCTGGTGCGACCGCAGGGCCTGCTGGGCAAGCCCGTCCAGGTCAAGGTTTAGCGGGATGACCGACATGACCGACGCGCCCTCGACCGGCCGCAGCCCGCTGCAGATGCTGCGCGCCGTGCCGCCCCGCGTCTGGTGGATCGCCGGATTTGCCGCGGCGGCGGCGATGCCGCTGGTCTCCAGCGACCTCTACCTGTTCCGCATCCTCACCATGATCGTCATCTGGTCGATCCTGGCGCTGGGGCAGAACCTGATCACCGGCTTCTGCGGCCAGCTTTCCTACGGCCAGGCGGCGTTCTACGGCATCGGCGCCTACACCTCGGCGCTGGCGACCATCCATTTCGGCCTGCCGTTCCCGGTGACGCTGCTGCTGGCGGTGATGATGGCGGGTGTCTTCGGCCTGCTGATCGGCTATCCGGCGACGCGGATCGGCGGCGACTATCTGTTCCTCGTCACCATCGGCTTCGCCGAGATCTGCCGGCTGGTGTTCCTCAACTGGGACAGCGTGACCAACGGCGCGGTCGGCCTGCCCGGCATCCCGCCGGCCAGCCTGTTCGGCGTCACGCTGTGGTCGAACCAGGAATATTTCCTGCTCTCGCTCGGCCTTCTCGCCGTCGTCGTGCTGATCGCCACCCGCATCGTCACCTCCGATATCGGCCGCTGCTTCCTCGCCGTGCGCGAGGACGAGATCGCGGCGCGCGCGGTGGGCATCAACGTCTCGCGCTACAAGCTGATGGCCTTCGGCCTCGGCGCGGCGATCAGCGGCGTGGCCGGCGCGCTGGTGGCGCATTTCCTGAGCTATGTCGGCCCCGACATGTTCACCAACTGGGAAAGCACGCTGGTCTTCGCCATCGTGCTGGTCGGCGGGCTCGGCTCCATACCCGGCACCATCCTCGGCGCAGCGCTGATCATCGGCATCTTCGAGAGCGCCCGCGGCCTCGCCGATTACCGCCTCTACATCGCCGGCGGGCTGCTGCTCTTCATCGTGCTGGTGAAGCCCACGGGCCTGATGGGCGCGGTTCGCCTGCGCAAGCCCGGCGTGCCCGCGGTCGTCGACGAGGACGAGAGCAAGGAAGCGAAGTCCAAGACCTGAGCGAACGGACGGCGCCGGAATGGCGAGGCGGCCGGCGCGCCAGCGGATACACGGCTCGCCACCCCGCAGCGACTCGGCTCGCAAGCACCCGCGCGGCGACGAGACGATATATCGCGTCATGGCGGAAGGGGTGGGATTCGAACCCACGGTGGGCTCGCACCCACGGCGGTTTTCAAGACCGCTGCCTTAAACCACTCGGCCACCCTTCCGGACCGGCCCGCGGGCCTGCGCTGTTCTTTCCAATGTCGGCGCTAATTGCAAGCCGCGCGACGGCGAGCAGGGCAGGGCAGGGCAGGGCAGGGCAGGGCAGGGCAGAGGTGGTCACGGAGCGTTTACCATAAACACCAAGGCGCCGCATTTTTGCCCCACTCGCGCAAGCAACTGTGTAATGTGCATAAGTCGCGCTGACAGGACGCGGCTTCTGGTTCGGGGATGTACGGTCCTCCGCGATGTGACAGCGCCGTATAAGGCGCGCATTTCGGGGCAGGGTCGCGACAGGGCGGTCTTGGGGAATGGAGCAGCTTCGCGCGCTCAATGATGCGGTGTCTTCCGCGTCGAAAATTGCCGCGTCCATCTGTCTGTCACAATCACAGCGCGCCGGCCGAATCGCGGCCATCATTGGCGCCGGGCTGCTGGTTGCGAATTGCGGCGCGACCGCATCGAAGGTCACCAGCAAGGTCGATCCGAAATACGGCGTGACGGCCAGCCCGCGTGTCGTCGCCATGGGGCAGCCCGTGCCTAAGGGCGGCGGCGCCTATCGCGTCGGCAAGCCCTATCAGGTCGCCGGCAAGACCTATGTGCCGAACGAGAATACCCGCTACCGGGCCGAGGGCATCGCTTCCTGGTATGGCGAGGATTTCCACGGTCGCCTGACCGCCAATGGCGAAGTGTTCGACATGGAATCCATCGCCGCCGCGCATCCGACGCTGCCGATGCCGTCCTATGTCCGCATCACCAATCTCAATAACGGCCGCTCGATGATCGTGCGCGTGAATGATCGCGGGCCGTATCACAGCGACCGCGTGATCGATGTCTCCCAGCGTGCCGCCGACCTGCTCGGCTTCAAGGCGCGCGGCACGGCGCGGGTCAAGGTGGAATATGCCGGCCGGGCGCCGATCGAGGGCTCGGATGACGGCAAGCTGGCCGCCACCTTGCGTCAGGATGGCGTCGCTCCGCTGCCGTCCGGTGGCGGCGCGGTGATGGTGGCGTCGACGACGCCCTCCCAGCTTTCGCGTATTCCGGTTTCCGACGTGCCGGTACCCGAGCGGCGGCCGTTCGAATTCGACCAGAGCGAGGAACAGGTCGCTGCGGTCGTGCCGCCGTCGCGCAGCGTATCGGCTTCGCGGACCGCGGCGACGCCGCAACGGAATCCGGCACCGGTGCCGACCGCCGCCATGGCGGCCCCCGTCCGGGTGGCGCCGCCGGCCGCACCTTCGGTGGCAGCCGCGCCGCTGCCGGCGCCGAAATCCGCTGCCCAATCCGTCGCCGTCGCTCCGGCTCCACGCCCGACGGTAGCTGCCGCGGCTCCGGCCGCTCCGCCCGCGGCCCGGCCCGCGGCCGTGGCGGCGGCGCCCAAGCCGCAGAAGACGATCGGCGTTCGCGCCTCGGGCGCCCAGGTTGCCGTCGCCGGCATGGGCGCACCCGCGCCGCGTCCTGCGCCGACACCGGCGAAGACCCTCGAAAGCACCGGCTGGATCGTCGGCCCTGCGCCGGCCGCAAGCTATAATGGCTTTGCGACGCCCGTCTCGACCGGCAGCGGCCTCTACTGAGACGCTGCCGCCGCGACGCTGCATTGCCGCGCCCGGGAAGGGCTGTTAACTCTGCCCTGAGTGGAGGAGGCACGGCGACGATGACAGCCTCACGGTCCTTGGACGGCTTCTTCGGGACGGGCGTGCTGATCCGCGCTCTTGCCGGGCTCATGGCCGTTGCGCTCCTCACCACCGCCGAGCCTGCGGCCGCGCAGGTCGAGCCGCCGGCGATAGGCGCGGTCGCCGCCATCCTGATCGACTACGACAGCGGCACGGTGCTCTACGAGAAGAGCGCCGACCAGCAGATCGCACCTGCCAGTCTGACGAAGCTCATGACCATGGCCGTGGTCTTCAAGGAGCTTCGCGAGAAGCGGCTGACGCCCGACACCGAATTCACCGTGAGCGAGTATGCCTGGCGCAAGGGCGGCGCGCCGTCCGGCAGTTCGGCGATGTTCGCCGCGCTCAACAGCCGCGTCGCGGTGCACGACCTCATGCGCGGCGTCATCATCCAGTCGGGCAATGATGCGGCCATCGTCTTTGCCGAAGGGATCGCCGGCAACGAGATGGCGTTCGCCGGCAAAATGAACGACGAGGCCAAGGCGATCGGGCTGACCAACTCCGATTTCCGCAATTCGAACGGATTGCCCGATCCCGACCAGAAGACGACGGCGCGCGACATGTCGCGGCTAGCCATCCACATCATCCGTACCTATCCCGAATACTACGCGATCTATGGCGAGCGGGAGTTCACCTGGAACAAGATCCGCCAGATGAACCGCAACCCGCTGCTCGGCCTCAGCCTGGGCGCGGACGGGCTCAAGACCGGCTTTCTGAAGGAATCCGGCTACCATGTGGTCGGCTCCGCGGTGCAGAATGGCCAACGTCTGGTCGTCGTGGTGATGGGCTCGAAATCCGAGAAGGAACGCGCCGAGGATGCGCGCAAGCTGCTCGACTGGGGCTTTCGCTCGTTCGAGTCGAAGTTGCTGTTCGACCAAGGGCAGGTCGTCGGCGATGCGTCGGTGCATGGCGGCACGCTCGGCGGCGTTCCGCTGACCGGCGTCGGCCCGATCCGGGTGCTGGTCGCCCGCAACGGTACCGAGCGGGTGACCGCAAAGATCCAGTATACCGGGCCGATCGAGGCGCCGGTGGCGAAGGGCGCGGAAGTGGCGCGGCTGCGGGTGTTTCGGGGTGAGCAGGCGGCCCTCGATGTCCCGCTGGTGGCGGCCGAGGACGTGCCGGTCGGCCCGCTCTGGCGCCGGGCCGTGGACGGCGCCTACGAGCTCGGCGTGACCTTGGTCCGTCAGGGCTATGCAAAGTTCAAGGGATGAGGACGGTGGTGCCGGACGCGGCGGTCCTCGGCAAGGCGGTGGAAAAGGGTGTCGGCGGCAACAGGGCTGGCGGTGGCCGGCCGCCGGCCCGGTTCATTAGCTTCGAGGGCGGGGAGGGCGCGGGCAAGTCGACGCAGGCGCGCCTGCTCGCCGAGCGCTTGCGCGCGCTTGGACACGAGGTGGTGCTGACCCGTGAGCCGGGCGGCTCGCCTGGCGCGGAGGCCATCCGCCATGTGCTCCTCTCGGGAGCGGCCAAGCCGCTCGGGCCGATGACGGAGGCGATCCTGTTCGCCGCCGCGCGCACCGACCATGTCGCCGCGACCATTCGCCCGGCGCTGGCGCGGGGGGCGTGGGTGATTACCGACCGCTTCGCCGATTCGACCCGGGTCTATCAGGGCGTGCTCGGCAATGTGGACGCCCAGTTGATCCGCAAGCTCGAACAGGTGGCTGTGGGGTCGACCCGGCCCGATCTGACCCTCGTAATCGACCTGCCGGCGGAGGAGGGGCTTTCCCGCGCCGCCGCCCGCTCGGGCGGCACCGCCGACCGTTTCGAGGGCGAGGGGCTCGCGTTTCATCGCACGCTGCGCGACGCGTTCCGGGACCTCGTGGAGGCCGAACCGGACCGCTGCGTGCTGATCGACGGCGGCGCCGATGTCGCCACCGTCGCAGCAGCGATCTGGCACGCCGTTTCATCCCGGCTTGGTGTTGCCGACACGGCCGACGTCGCGACATGAGCGGAGAGACGAGCCTCGAGGGCGACCGCTTCGGCGATGCGCCTCATCCGCGCGAGCGGCAGGAACTGCGGGGCCACGAGGCCGCGGAGGCTTCGGTGCGCGCAGCCTGGGATGCGGGGCGATTGCCGCATGCGATGCTGATCGGTGGGCCGGAGGGCATCGGCAAGGCGACCTTCGCCTATCGGGTCGCCCGTTTTGTCCTCGCCAATGGCGCGGCACCGGCCGGCACGCTTCAGGTTCCGCCCGATCATACGGCATACCGGCAGGTCGCCGCGCTGTCGCATCCCGATCTGCTCGTGCTGCGCCGCGTGGCGCTCGAGGGTGGCAAGCTGCCCTCGGTCATCCCGGCCGAGATGGTCCGCCGGGTCCGCAGCTTCTTCGGCTCCACCGCCGGTGCAGGGGGCTGGCGGGTGTGCATCGTGGATGCGCTCGACGAGGTGAACGCGCAGGGCGCCAATGCCTTGCTGAAGACCCTGGAAGAGCCGCCCGAGCGCGCGTTGTTCCTGCTCGTCAGCCATGCCCCGGGCCGGCTGCTGCCGACGATCCGCTCGCGGTGCCGGCTGGTGCCGCTGCGCCCACTCGGCGAGGAGGACGTCGGTGCCGTGCTCACCGGCCTCGCCGGCGGGATCGAGGGATTTGATCCGGCCCGTGCCGGCGCGGCGGCGCGGGCCAGCGGGGGCAGCGTCAGGCGGGCGCTGGCACTGCTGTCCGGCGAGGGGCTGGAGGTGCGGCTGGCGACCGAGCAGTTGCTGGGCCGGCTGCCCGTCGCGGACGTGAAGGCCCTGCACGGGCTCGGCGAGCGACTGCAGGGCGACCGCAGCGGGGCGTTCGACAGCTTCGTCGAAGCCGTGGAGGCCTGGATCGCGGACCTCGCCACCGGCCGGCGCACTCAGGCCGGCGTGCGCCTTGCACGCCTGCCGGAGGTGTGGGAGAAGGTGCGCCGCGCCGCGATCGACGCGGATGTCTACAATCTCGATCGCAAGACATTCGTGTTCAGGGTCTTCGCGTCGCTCGACGAGGCCGTCCGTCCCTGACCGCACGCATGTCGCTTGCCTCGCGGGAATGAGCGCGTGAAACCGGCCTTCTACATCACCACTGCCATCGACTACCCGAACGGCGCGCCGCATATCGGCCACGCCTATGAGAAGATCGCCTCGGATGCGATCGCCCGCTTCGCGCGGCTCGACGGGCACGACGTCCGCTTCCTGACCGGCACGGACGAGCACGGGCTCAAGATGATGCAGACGGCCCAGAAGCAGGGCCTGACGCCGCTGGAATGGGCGACGCGCAACGCCGACCGCTTTAAGCAGATGGATGCGCTGCTGGGGGTCGAGTACGACCGCTTCATCCGCACCACCGACGAGGATCACATTGCCTCCTGCCAGGCCATCTGGCGGAAGATGGCGGCCAATGGCGATATCTATCTCGGCTCCTATTCCGGCTGGTACTCGGTGCGCGAGGAAGCCTTCTACGCCGAGGACGAGACCACGATCGGGGAGGGCGGCGTGCGCCTCTCCCCCCAGGGC
Source organism: Ancylobacter terrae (assembly GCF_045108345.1). NCBI lineage: Bacteria > Pseudomonadati > Pseudomonadota > Alphaproteobacteria > Hyphomicrobiales > Xanthobacteraceae > Ancylobacter > Ancylobacter terrae. The sequence goes on along the minus strand of NZ_JBJGXH010000001.1, from coordinate 1,485,538 downwards.
ACGCCGGTCGAGTGGACCGAGGAGAAGAGCTACTTCTTCCGCCTCTCCGCCTATCAGGACCGCCTGCTCGCCTGGTACGAGTCCCACCCGGATTTCATCCGGCCAGACGTGCGCCGCAACGAGGTGACGAGCTTCGTCAAGGGCGGGTTGCAGGACCTCTCGATCAGCCGCACCACCTTCGACTGGGGCATTCCGGTGCCGGATGATCCGGACCATGTGATGTATGTCTGGGTCGACGCGCTGACCAACTACATCACCGGCGTCGGCTATCCGGACGAGCAGGGCGAACTGTTCACCCGCTACTGGCCGGCGAGCCTTCACATCATCGGCAAGGACATCATCCGCTTCCACGCGGTCTACTGGCCGGCCTTCCTGATGGCGGCCGGCATCGAGCCGCCGACGACCGTCTTCGCGCATGGCTTCATCCACAATCGCGGGGAGAAGATGTCGAAGTCGGTCGGCAACGTGATCGACCCGTTCGACCTCGCCAAGGCCTATGGCGTTGATGCCATGCGCTATTTCCTGCTGCGCGAGATCCCGTTCGGGCAGGACGGGTCTTACACGCACGAGGCCATCGTCGCGCGCACCAACGCCGATCTCGCCAATGATCTCGGCAACCTCGCCCAGCGCTCGCTGTCGATGATCGCCAAGAACCTCGGCGGCACCCTGCCCGCGCCCGGCCCGCTCTCGGACGAGGACGCGGCGATCCTCGAGGCGGCCGACGGCATGCTGGCCAAGGCCCGCGAGGCGATGACGACGCAGCAGATCCACCAGGCGCTGGCCGCCGTGTGGGCGGTCGTGGCTGACGCGAACCGCTATTTCGCCGCCAGCGCGCCCTGGGAACTGCGCAAAAGCGCGCCGGAGCGCTTCGGCACTGTGCTGTGGACCACCGCCGAGGTGATCCGGCAGATTGCCATCCTCGCCCAGCCCTTCATTCCGGGTGGTGCGGCCAAGCTGCTCGACCTGCTGGCGGTGCCGGCGGAGCGGCGCGACTTCGCGGCGCTCGGCGATGCGGGGCGACTCGACGGCGGCACGCCGCTGCCGGCGCCGGCGGGCGTCTTCCCCCGCTATGTTGAGCCCGAGACCGCGTGACCATGCTCGTCGACAGCCATTGCCACCTCGATTTCCCGGATTTCGCCCCGGAAATCGACGCGGTCGTCGAGCGTGCTCGGGCCGCCGGGGTCGGCAAGCTTTTGACCATCGGCACGCGGGTCCGGCGCGCCCATGAGCAGCATGCGCTGGCGGATCGCTTCGCCGATGTGTTCTGTTCGGTTGGCACGCACCCGCACAACGCCGACGAGGAACGCGACGTGACGCTCGCCGAACTGCTGGCGGCAGCGGATCATGCCAGGGTCGTCGCCATCGGCGAGGCGGGGCTGGACTATCACTACGACACCGCCTCGCGCGAGGCGCAGCATGCCGGCTTCCGCCTCCACATCGAGGCGGCGCGGCGGACCGGGTTGCCGCTCGTGATCCACGCGCGCGAGGCGGACGACGATGTCGCCGCGATCCTCGAGGAGGAGGCAGGGAAGGGGGCCTTCGGCTTCGTGCTCCATTGCTTCACCGGCGGCGCCGACCTCGCCCGGCGCGCGGTGGCGCTGGGCGGCTACGTCTCCTTCTCCGGCATTCTCACCTTCAAGACCGGCGCCCCGCTGCGCGCGATCGCGGCCGAGCTCCCGGCGGATCGGCTGCTGGTCGAGACGGATGCGCCGTATCTGGCCCCCAATCCCTGGCGCGGCAAGCGGAACGAGCCCGCCTACGTGGCCGAGACGGCGCGTGTGCTCGCCGAGACGCGGGGCGAGACGCCGGCAGCGATTGCCGATCTCACGACCGCCAATTTCCACCGTCTGTTTTCGCGGGCGGCGGCATAGCGGCTGGCACGGACCGGCAGGGTGTTGTGAAATGGACTGCCGGGGCCGCTGACGGCCGCGATTCCTGTTTCTCGCCAGCGGGTGCCCGATGAGCCTGACTTTCACTATCCTCGGCTGCGGTTCCTCGGGCGGGGTGCCGCGGGTGGGGCAGGGCTGGGGCGCCTGCGATCCCAACGACGCGCGCAATCGCCGCCGGCGCTGCTCTCTGCTGGTCGATCGCACGTCGCAGGATCCCGCCTCGCCTTCCGACGGGCAGACTCGGGTGCTGGTCGATACGTCGCCGGATCTGCGCGAGCAACTGCTCGACGCACGGGTCACCAGCCTCGACGGCGTGCTGTTCACGCACGAGCACGCCGACCATACGCATGGCATCGACGACCTGCGCCCGCTCACCATCCATAACCGCCGGCGGATCGACGTCTGGCTGGATGCGGAGACATCGTCCGTCGTTCACGACCGCTTCGCCTACTGCTTCGAGACGCCGCCCGGCTCGGAATACCCGCCGATCCTGCGCGAGCACCGTTTCCGCCACGGCGAGCCGGTGACGATCCCGGGCAGCGGCGGCGGCGTGGTCGCGGTGCCGTTCCGCCAGTTTCACGGCAACATCATCTCCTACGGCTTCCGCTTCGGTGACGTGGCCTATTCCAGCGATCTGCACGACCTGCCGCCGGAGAGCCTGGAATTCCTCACCGGCCTCGATCTGTGGATCGTCGACGCGCTGCGCTTCACGCCACATCCCAGCCATTTCTCGGTGACGGACGCGCTGGAATGGATCGAACGCCTGCGCCCGCGCCGGGCGATCCTGACCAACCTGCACACCGATCTCGATTACGCCGCGCTCGCCAGCCAGTTGCCGCCCGGTGTCGTTCCGGCCGTCGATGGGCTGAGCGTCACGATTGATAGCTGACAGCCACCGGTTAGCCGCGAGATCTCACCAACCACCTGATATTGCAATGATAGTTATTTTCCATAATATGTCTTCTGCGAATCATCGGTATATCGGCCCGGCGTGCCGGTTCGGCCTCGCGTTCGTCCTGCTCTCCCCTCCGAGGAGTTGATCGTGCAGCCTTCCCGCAACATCGAACGACTGCTCGCCATCATGGCGGCGCTGCGCACGCCGCTCACGGGTTGCCCGTGGGACCTGGAGCAGGATTTCGCGAGCATCGCGCCCTATACGGTCGAGGAAGCCTACGAGGTCGCCGACGCCATCGAGCGCGGCGATATGGACGACCTGTGCGACGAACTCGGCGACCTGCTGCTGCAGGTGGTTTTCCACGCACAGATGGCGCGCGAGGCCGGCCTGTTCGATTTCGGCGACGTCGTGCTGGCCATTACCGGCAAGTTGATCCGCCGGCATCCCCATGTCTTCGGCGAGGCGCGTGATCTCGCGCCCGAGGCTGTCAAGGCGCTGTGGGCGGACATCAAGCAGGCGGAGAAGCGCGAACGGGCGGACCGCCGCGCCGCGCGCGGGCTGCCGGCGGAGGCGGGGACGCAGCGTGTGCTCGACGGCGTGCCGGCCACCCTGCCCGGCCTGACGCGCGCCGTGAAGCTCCAGCAGAAGGCGGCCCGGGTCGGATTCGACTGGGCGAGCGCCGGACCGGTGATCGCCAAGATCCGCGAGGAGATCGCCGAGGTCGAAGCCGAGATCGCCAGCGGCGATCGGCACGCGGCTCAGGCGGAGATCGGCGACCTTCTTTTCGCCGTCGCCAATCTGGCGCGCCATCTCGATGTCGATCCGGAAGCGGCGCTTCGCGGCACAAACGCCAAGTTCGAGCGCCGGTTCGCCGCCATCGAAGACGCCTTGGCCGCGGAAGGGCGCGTTGCGGGGCAGGCGAGCCTCGACGAGATGGAAGCGCTCTGGCAGGCCGCGAAAAGCGCGGAGTAGGGCGCGGCGGCTATCGGTCGAGCGGCTTGCCGCCGGTCTGCCGTGCACCGAAGCGGCGGATGATTCCCTCGGCTCGGTCAGGGGGCACACGGACGGCGAGGTGGATGCGTCCACCCTCCCCCTCGCGGCGCTCGAGCACCTCGGCATGCCGGTACAGCCAGCCAAGCCCTTCGCCGTCGGCCGGATCGAGGTCGACCGCCAGCGTCACCCGCTCGCGGGCGAGACGCTGCTCGATGGCGGCGAGGAGCTCCGGCACGCCCTGCCCCGTGAGCGCCGAGACCGGGATCGGCCTCTCGCGGGCCGGCCGCCGTCCCGCGGTGTTCAGCAGCGCATCGCGCGCGTCCTCGTTGAGCCGGTCGATCTTGTTCCAGACCTCGATGAGTCGGTCGTGATTGGCCGGATCGATGTCGAGCTCCGTCAGCACGTCGGCGACATCGCCGGCCTGCGCGTCGGCGTCCTCATGCGACATGTCCCGCACATGCAGGATGATATCGGCCTCGATCACCTCTTCCAGTGTCGCGCGGAAGGCGGCGACGAGCTGCGTGGGCAGCTCCGAAATGAAGCCAACGGTGTCGGAGAGGATGATGCGCTCGCCATGCGGCAGATGGACCGCCCGCAAGGTGGGGTCCAGCGTGGCGAAGAGCAGGTCCTGCGCCATCACCTGCGCCGTCGACAGGCGGTTGAACAGCGTGGACTTGCCGGCATTGGTATAGCCGACGAGGGCCACCACCGGATAAGGCACACGCTTGCGGCTGGCGCGGTGCAAAGCGCGGGTGCGCTTCACCTGCTCCAGCTCGCGCTCGATCTTGTGGATGCGCTCGCCGATGATCCGTCGGTCGGCCTCGATCTGGGTCTCGCCCGGCCCGCCGAGGAAGCCGAAGCCGCCGCGCTGGCGTTCGAGATGCGTCCAGGAGCGCACGAGGCGGCTGCGCTGGTAGGACAGGTGCGCGAGTTCGACCTGCAGCACGCCCTCGCGCGTGCGGGCGCGCTGGCCGAAGATCTCGAGGATCAGCGCCGTGCGATCGATGACCTTGGCGGCCCACGCCTTTTCGAGATTGCGCTGCTGGACCGGGGAGAGCGGCGCGTCGACAAAGACCAGCCCGGCCTCGTGCGCCTTCACGAGGCCGGCGATTTCCTCGACCTTGCCGGCGCCGAGATACGTCGCCGGCCGAACCTGCGAGAGGCCGACAAGACCGCTGGAGACCACGTCGAGATCGATGGCGAGCGCAAGGCCGATGGCTTCATCGAGGCGCGCCTCGGGAGAGCGGCGCGTATCGGCGCCCTCCCCCGCCCTGGATCGGGTGAGGTAGGGCACGATGACGACCGCCCGCTCTGCCCTGCCCTCGGCTTCCGGGCCACCCAGCGGCGCCGCCTTGTCGGCGCGGCGCCGATCCGCGCTCTTGAGTTCCAATCAGCCCTTCTCCCCGGCCTCGTCCGGCGCTTCGAAAAGCTGGACCGGATGGCCGGGCATGATCGTCGAGATGGCGTGCTTGTACACGAGTTGGGAATGCCCGTCCCGGCGCAGCAGCACGCAGAAATTATCGAACCAGGTCACCACTCCCTGCAGCTTTACGCCGTTGACGAGGAAGATCGTGAGAGGTGTCTTGTTCTTGCGGACGTGGTTGAGAAAGGTGTCCTGGAGGTTCTGGGAACGATCCGCGGCCATGGTTTTTTGATCCGTTGTTTGATGCATCGTCGGCGCGGCCGCTTTCGACGATCGGACGATCCTCCCGTCCGGGGAGACGCGATGCCGAAAACGTGCGCTGCAAGCATCGCATACCCTATCGGTCGTGCAAGATGATTTCGTGCATGAGTGCCCAACGCCGCGTCAGGGCGCGATTTCCGCCATGGCGTGGAAGCCGGCCCGCAAGGCCTGGGCGACCGAGCCGGGATGGCCGTTTCCAACGGGTTTGCCGTCGATCTGCACCACCGGCATGACGATCGTGGTGGCCGCCGTGATGAAGGCCTCGCGCGCTTCATAAGCCTCGGCAACGGTGAAGGCCCGCTCTTCCACCTTGAGGCCCTGCCGCGCGGCGACCTCGAGCACGACCGTGCGGGTGATTCCCCTCAGGATGCCCGATTCGGCGGGACGGGTGACGATCACGCCGTCGCGGGTCACGATCCACGCATTGGTCGAGCCGCCTTCGGTGACCTGGCCCTGTGCGTCGACGAACCACGCCTCCTTGGCGCCGGCCGCCCTCGCCTGCTCCTTCGCCATCACGTTCGGCAGCAGGCTGACGCTCTTGATGTCGACCCGCTCCCAGCGATTGTCCTTCACCGTGATCACCGCCACGCCCTGCTCCGCCTGCCGGTCGCCCTTGGCCGGATCGACCGAACGGGCGGTCACGACGACCGACGGCGGGGTGCCCGCCGGTGGAAAGACATGGTCGCGCCGGGCGACGCCCCGCGTCACCTGAAGGTAGACCATGCCGTCACCGACGCGGTTCCGGCGAACGGTCTCGCGCAGGACGATTCCCAGCGCGGTGCGCGACATCGGCAGTGCGATCTGCAATTCACCCAGCGAACGGGCCAGGCGCTCCATGTGGCGGCGTTCGTCGACGAGGTGACCACCCCGCACCTCGCACACCTCGTAGACGCCGTCCGCGAACTGATAGCCGCGGTCCTCGATGTGCACGCCGGCCTGTGCGTGGGGGAGATAGAGGCCGTTGACATAGGCGATGCGGGACATGGTTCCTGCTGCTTCCGGAAAGCGACGTCGAGACCTCAGTGACGCCAGAAGACGAAATGGACGAGCCCCAATACCACCAGGATCTCCAACCGTCCCAGAATCATGGCGAAGGCGAGGATGATGCGCGCATAATCGGGAAGCATGTCCCATTCCGGCCAGATCGCGGTGGCGTTCCAGCCGGCGAGATAGACCGGGCCGGTGTTGGTCAGGGCCGCGAGAGCGCCGACATAGGCCGCCTCGAAGCTCGGCATGGCGGGGGCGATCGCCGCGCCGATGATCACGAAGACGATGCAGGTGACGGCGAAGCACAGCCAGATCGCCTTCATGCCTTCGAGCGAAATGCTCTGGCGCCCGAGCCGGCTGGGACGCACCGCATGCGGGTGGATCAGCCGATGCAGTTCGCGCAGGCTCTGCAGCACCATGGCGCTGGCGCGGTACATCTTGATGCCGCCGCTGGTCGAGAAGGTCGCCCCGCCGATGAAGACGAGCATCATCACCAGCGTGACGGGAAGGGTGTTGAACGCCCCGGCATGCGGCTCGATGCCGGTTGTCGTGACCAGCGAGACGGCGGTGAACAGTCCGTCCTCGATGGCGATCGGCAGGGACTCACCGCCCAGCGGCGTTCGGAACCACGCCGCAGCGGCATAGATGCCGACAGCCGCGCTCAGCCCCAGAACGAGCAGGTTCTCGTGCTGACTGAAAGCCTGCCGGAATCGGCGCGTCAGCAGCATGCGGTGCCAGAGAATGCTGGTGCCTCCCACCAGCATGAAGACGATCATGACGAACTTCACCGCCGGGTCACCGTAGGCGGCCATGCCGTCATTGTCGGGCAGGAGACCGCCGGTGGAGACGGCGGCGGAGGCAAGGCCAAAGGCCTCGAATCCCTTCAGCCCGAGGGCGAACAGAATGACCATGCACAGCACGGTGGCGGCGGCATAGATCGGCAGCACCTGTTGCACCGTGCCCTCGATGCCAGCCCCCTCCCCCTGCCCGAACTCGGCAAGGCCGGCCGCATGATTGGGCAGGCCGCCGGCGCCCGAGGGGGCCAGCACGGCGATGTAGCCGACCAGCGACAGCAGGCCGCCGAACCATTGCAGCGACAGCAGCCACACCAGCGTAGCCCGCGGCAGTTCGGCTTCGTGAACCTGGGACGCACCGGTGGTGGTCAGAGCCGACACCGCCTCGAACCATGAGCCCACCGCGCCGAGGGAGGTGGTCGCCGCGATCGGCAGGGCCGCAAGCGTGGGTATGCCCAGCCACATCAGCGCCAGCAGCGTGAGGGCGCCGGCACGATCCAGCTTGCCCGGGCGGCTGCGCGTGCCGAAATGCACCGCGACGGCGAAGAAGACGGTCAGCAGCGCGGAGAACAGGAACACCAGCGGTGCCGTGCCGCGTTCGGCGAGGCCGGCCAGCGCCGCGATCACCAGCATCGCCGCCAGGACGCCGGCGGCCATCACTCCATGCCGGGCAAGGGCGACCATGGCGGCTCTCAGAAAAACTCGAGGCTGACGCGGAACATCTGCTCGACGCGCTTCACCCTGTCGGCCAGAGCGAACAGCACGACGCGGTCGCGGGCCTGGATCACGGTATCGCCGCGCGGCAGGATCACCTTGCCGCCCCGCACCACCGCGCCGAGCCGCATGCCGTCGAAGATATCGAGGCTCCGCAACGGCTTGCCGACCAGAGCGGAGGTGTCGAGCGCCTCCGCCTCGATCACCTCGCCGACGCCGTTGAGCAGGGAATGGACGCCGCGGATGCGCCCCTTGCGCACATGCTGGAGCACCTTGGAGACGGTGATCTGGCGCGGGTTCACATAGGCGTCGATTCCGAGCCCATGGGCGAAGGCGGGGTAGTTGGGATCGTTCAGCAGCGACAGCATGCGCTTGGCGCCCAGCTCCCGCGACAGCAGGCAGGAGAGGATATTGACCCGGTCGTCGTTGGTGACGGCGATCATGGTGTCGGCCTCCCCGACGGCCGCTTCCTCCAGCACGGTGCGGCTCAGTGCGCTGCCGTTGAGCACGACGGTGCGGGAAAGCTCCTCGGCGATGGCGTGCGCCCGCTCCGGATTGTCCTCGATCAGCTTGATGCGGGCGCGGGAATTGCGGTTCTCCAGCTCGCGGGCGACATAGAGGCCGATATTGCCTCCGCCACCGATCACCACGCGCTGGGCGGGCGGTTCATCGTGACCGAAAATGGAGAGGGTTCGGACCACCTGGTCGCTCTGGGCAACGAAATACGCCACATCGTCGGCCAGAAGCGAGTCGGTGCTGCGAGGCACGAAGACACGGCCGCCGCGCTGGACGGCGACGACGACCGCCCGCAGGTCCGGAAACAGCTCGGTGAGCTGGCGCAGGGGCGTATCGAGCACCGGGCAGTCGGGCAGGCACTGCACGCCGACCACGACGACCTGCCCGTCCGCGAAGCTCACCGTGTCGATGGCGCCCGGCAAAGACAGCCGACGCAGCACCATCTCGCCGACTTCGACCTCCGGCGAGATCACCACGTCGATCGGCAGGTGATCGCGCGAGAACAGGTCGCGCCAGTGCCCCTGCAGATAGCTCTGGGCCCGCACGCGGGCGATCTTGGTGGGCACGTCGAACAGCGCATGGCCAACCTGGCAGGCGATCATGTTGACTTCGTCGTGCAGGGTCACCGCGATCAGCATGTCGGCGGCTTCCAACCCCGCGCGCGCCAGCACGTCGGGATGGGAGCCGTGGCCGACGAAGCCGCGCACGTCGAGCGTATCGGTGATGGCCTGGATCAGCCGCGGCGAAGTGTCGATCACCGACACGTCGTTCTGCTCTGCGGCGAGGCGCTCGGCGATGCCGAAGCCGACCTGTCCCGCGCCGCAGATGACGACCTTCATGGGTAAACCCTTCTCGCGAGGCTACTCTATAGCAGGTTCCGCCGACGCGGCAGCCGGCGAAATCAGTTCGCCACCACTATATCAGCCGATGCCGAGCGCCTTCAGCTTGCGATGCAGCGCCGAGCGTTCCATGCCGATGAACTCGGCCGTGCGGGAGATGTTGCCGCCGAAGCGGCTGATCTGGGCGACGAGATATTCGCGCTCGAACACCTCGCGCGCCTCCCGCAGCGGCAGGCCCATCAGGTGCTCGCCACCATTGCCATTGGGCAGGCTCGGCACGAGCGATCCGACATCCGGCGGCAGCATGCTGGCGGTCACCACGGCGTCGGCATCGCCGCTCGCCAGGATGAGAAGGCGCTCGATGTTGTTGCGGAGCTGGCGGACATTGCCTGGCCAGTCATGCGACTGCAGCACCGCCAGCGCGTCCTCGCCGATCCGCCGGCGCGGCAGGCCGGTGGCATGCGAGATCTGCTCGAGGAAATAATCGACCAGTTCGGGCACATCCTCGCGCCGCTCGGCCAGCGGAGGCACCCGCAGCGGCACCACGCCGAGCCGATGATAGAGATCCTCGCGGAACCGGCCCTCGGCAATGTCCTTCTCGAGATTGCGCGCGGTCGACGAGATGATGCGCACATCGACCGAGACGCGCGTCGCCCCGCCGACGCGCAGGAAGTTCTGGTCGACCAGCACCCGCAGGATGCGATTCTGGGTTTCGCGCGGCATGTCGGCGACTTCGTCGATGAAGAGGGTGCCCCCATGCGCCTCCTCGAGCGCCCCCACCTGCCGCCCCTGCCCTTCCGCGCCCTCGACGCCGAACAGCTCGACCTCCATGCGCTCGGGGGTGATGGCGGCGGCGTTGATGACGACGAAGGGCCCCTCGGCACGCGCGGAGCCGGCGTGGATCATCCGCGCAGCGAGTTCCTTGCCGGAGCCGGACGGGCCGACGATGAGGATGCGGCTGTTGGTGGGGGCGATCTTGTCGATGCTCTGCCGCAACTGGTTCATCGCGGTCGAGTGGCCCACCAGCGCCTGCGCATTCGGGGTGCGGCGGTTGAGATCGCGCACCTCGCGCTTGAGGCGCAGCGTCTCCAGCGCCCGGCTGGCGACGAGGATCAGCCGGTCCGAGTTGAACGGCTTCTCGATGAAGTCGTAGGCGCCCTGGCGGATAGCGGCGACGGCGGTCTCGATGGTGCCGTGGCCGGAAATCATCACGACGGGCACGTCGGGATGTTCGCGCTTGATGACTTCGAGCAGTTGCAGGCCGTCGAGCTTCGAGCGCTCCAGCCAGATGTCGAGGAAGATCAGGTTGGGGCGTCGCGCCTCGACCGCGGCCAGCGCCTCGTCGCTGTCCTTGGCGGTGCGCGCGCCGTAGCCCTCGTCCTCGAGGATGCCGGCGACCAGCCCGCGAATATCGGCCTCGTCGTCGACGATCAATATGTCGGTGGCCATCGCGTTTCCCCTTCTAGCCGGTGCCCCCGGCGCGTGCCGTCGCCGGTTCGCTTACCGAACCCATTACGGCCGACATACCGCTCTCGATCGCAAACCGCAGACGAATCCAGGCGCCGCGCCCTTCGGGGGCGTCGTGCAGCTCGATGCCGCCGCCATGTTCTTCCAGAATCTTGCCGACAATGGCGAGGCCCAGGCCGGTGCCCTTCTCGCGCGTGGTCACATAGGGCTCAAGCAGGCGCGCCCGGTTCTCCGACGGCAGGCCCTTGCCGTTGTCGATCACGTCGATGGTGACGAACCGCCCGTCCTCGCGCAGGGTCACGGCGATCCGGGGCTGCGGGTCGCGCTCCTCGTCCGGCAGGGCCGAGATCGCCTCCGTGGCGTTCTTCACGATGTTGGTCAGCGCCTGCGAGATGAGCCGCCGGTCGAACTTCGCCATCACCGGATCGTCGGGCACATCGGCCTCGATGACGAGCTCGGGATGGCCGACGCGCATCATGAAGACCACCTGCCGGACCGTCTCCGCAGCATCCTGCAACTCGGCGACGGGCTTGGGCATGCGCGCGAAGGAGGAGAACTCGTCGACCATGCGGCCGATATCGCCGACCTGCCGGATGATCGTGTCGGTGCACTGGTCGAACACCTCGCGATCCTCGCCGATCACCTTGCCGTAGCGCCGGCGCAGCCGTTCGGCGGAAAGCTGGATGGGCGTGAGCGGGTTCTTGATCTCATGCGCGATGCGGCGCGCGACGTCGGCCCATGCCGAGGTGCGCTGGGCCGAGACGAGCTCGGTGATGTCGTCGAGCGTCACCACCCAGCCGTGCTCCGCCTCGCGCGACTGCTCGGTGGTGAAGCGTACCGCCAGCACGCGCTCGCGACCGTTCCGGCTCAGCGTGACGTTCGCCTGCGTGCCGCGGTGGCTTTCGAGCGCATCGCGGGTCAGCGCCTCGATCTCCGGCACGATGTCGGCGATCGGCCGGCCGAGCACCTCCTCCTCGACGACGCCGAGCAGTTTCTCGGCGGGGCGGTTGAGGATCGATATCCGCCCCTCCGAATCGACACCGACCACCCCTGCCCCGACGCCCGACAGCACGGCCTCGGTGAAGCGCCGGCGCGTGTCGATCTGGTCGCGCGCCTGCACGAGATCGTCGCGCTGGGTGCGCAATTCGTGCGTCATCTTGTTGAAGGTCTCGGCGAGGCTCGACAGGTCGCCCTCCGAGCGGCGCACCGGCACCTGCACGAAGAGGTTGCCGGCCGCGACGAGATCGGCGGCGCCGATCAGCCGCCGGATCGGCGCGACCAGGCGGTTGGCGAAATGGATGCCGAGCCAGACGGCGGAAAGCAGGACGGTGAGCGAGATCACCGCATAGACCACCGCGAAGGCGATCTGCACGCCGAAGCGGCGCTCCTCCAGCGTGCTGTATTCCGAAACCGCCGCGCGGGTCTCGTTGAGATAGCGGATGACGCGCGGATCGACGGCCCGGGCGACATAGAGATAGAGCCCGTCGAAATCCTTGAGCGGCACCACGGCGCCGACGAAATCCGCCTCGTTGGGCAGATAGATAAGCGGCTGCTCCTCGGTGGCGTCCTGTACGGCGAGGTTCGAGGGCACGACGAATTCACGGGCGACGCGGATGGTGGCGCGGTCGACGACAGTGAGGTCGCGCTGGATGATCATCGCGGCGGGAAGCCCGCGCACGGCGGCCTGCGCCGTCAGCGCCTGCCGGAAGCGGCTGCGGTCCTGGTCCCACAGCGGGCGCACGCGCTGGAGATCACGAGCCATGCCGAGGATATCACCGCGGATCGAATAGGCGTGCTCGCGGACATAGGTCTGGGCCACCGAGACCGCGTTGTCGACGATGGCGCGCGTGCGCACCGAGAACCAGCGGTCGAGGCCGCGATCGAGCGTGATGCTGGCCAGCAGCGCCACGAGCACCGCCGGCACCACGGCGACGACGCCGAACAGGCCGACGACCCGCACATGCAGCCGCGCCGCCGCCCGCCCACGCCGCCGGGCCTTCACGATCCGCCACACCTCGCGGCCGATGACCCACAGCAGCACCAGCGACATCAGCCCGTTCGCGCAGAGCACGAGGACCACGACGTCCTGGGACGGTACGATCGGGGTGAGGCCGACGAGGATGACGAAACTGATCAGCGAGGTGATCAGGGCGACCAGCACGGCGAGGGGCGCGATCCCCCACCACGAAAAGCGGAATCCGGCCCCGAACTCGAAAGCCTCTCGCGTCTCCCGGTCCGGCGTCGTCGCCTCGGTCATCTACCACCGTTCAAGTACGCCGACTCGACGCGAGCCGGCGCGGACTGATGCAGTGGAACGACACTGGTGCAAAAATGTGACAGAAAAAGGCAGCCGGAGAAATTTTCTGCCCTCCGGTCAACCCCGCCCGCGTCTCCGCTCCCGGCATCAACGGCTGGTGCGGATGATCTGAATATCGAGATCGCGGATCTTCTTGCGCAGCGTGTTGCGGTTGAGCCCGAGCAGTTCCGCCGCCTTGATCTGGTTGCCGCGGGTTGCCGCCAGCGCGGCGGAGAGGAGCGGGTATTCCACATCCTTGAGGATGCGGTGATAGAGGCCGGGCGGAGGCAGCGCCTCACCGAAGCCGTCGAAGTAGACGTTGAGATGCCGCTCCACGGAAGCCGCGAGGGTCTCGTCGCCCTGCGACTCCTCCTGCGCCGAGGTCGATACCGGCGTGGCGAGCTCGGCCTCGATGATCGAGCCGGTGATGATCTCCTGCGGATAGAGAGCCGCGAGCCGGCGGATCAGGTTCTCAAGCTCGCGCACATTGCCCGGCCAGCGGTAGCGCTTCAGCCGGTCGAGCGCGGCGACGTCGATCTGCTTGCGCGGCAGCCCCTCGCGCTCGGCCTGCAGGAAGAAGTGCCGCACCAGGTCCGGTATGTCCTCGGTGCGCTCGCGCAGCGGCGGCAGGCGCAGCGGCACCACATTCAGCCGGAAGAACAGATCCTCGCGGAACAGGCCCTGCTGGATGAGGATGCGCAGGTCCTTGTTGGTGGCGGCGACGATGCGCACATCGGTCTTGATCGGGGTGCGGCCGCCAACGGTGGTGTATTCGCCCTGCTGGAGGACGCGCAGCAGCCGCGTCTGCGCCTCCATCGGCATGTCGCCGATCTCGTCGAGAAACAGCGTGCCGCTTTCGGCCTGTTCGAAGCGGCCGGCCGAGCGGGCATTCGCGCCGGTGAAGGCCCCCTTTTCGTGGCCGAACAGCTCGGATTCGATGAGGTCGCGCGGGATGGCCGCCATGTTGATGGCGACGAAGGGGCCGTTGCGGCGCTTGCCGTAGTCGTGCAGCGCCCGCGCCACCAGCTCCTTGCCGGTGCCGCTCTCGCCGGCGATCATCACCGTCAGATCGGTCTGCATCAGCCGGGCGAGCACGCGGTAGATGTCCTGCATCGCCGGCGAACGGCCGACCAGCGGGATGGAATCCCCCTCCTCGCCGGGCCGGCCCAGCACCGCCTCCGGCTTCTTCGGCTCGGACAGCGCGCGCCCGACGATGGCGATCAGCTCTTTGAGATCGAACGGCTTGGGCAGGTACTCGTAGGCACCGCGCTCGGAGGCGCGGATCGCGGTCATGAAGGTGTTCTGCGCGCTCATGACGATGACCGGCAGGTCCGGGCGCACCTTCTTGATCCGCGGCAGCAGGTCGAAGGCGTTCTCGTCCGGCATGACCACGTCGGTGATCACGAGGTCGCCGTCGCCCTGGCTCACCCAGCGCCACAGCGTGGCGGCATTGCCGCAGGAACGGACCTCGTAGCCCGCGCGCGAGAGGGCCTGGTTGAGGACGGTACGGATGGCCGCGTCGTCGTCGGCGACAAGGATGCTTCCGGTCGGCATGGCGGCCCTCAGTTCTTCTCGGTGCCGGGACGGGCACCGCGGTACATCGGCATAAGAACGCGGAAAATGGTGCGGCGCGGCTGGCTCTCGCATTCGATGATGCCGCCATGGTCGCCGATGATCTTGGCGACCAGCGCGAGGCCGAGCCCCGATCCGGTCGGCTTGGTGGTCACGAACGGATCGAACAGGTGCGGCAGCAGGTCTTCCGGCACGCCCGCGCCATTGTCCTTCACGCAGAATTCGAGCGGCAGGCTCACGCGCGCGGACGAACCCGGCACCGTCAGGCGCACGCCGGGGCGGAAGGCGGTGGTGAGCTGAATTTCGCCATCGGGTGAATCGCCAATGGCTTCGGCGGCGTTCTTCACAAGGTTGAGGAACACCTGCACCAGCTGGTCTCGATTGGCGAGAACGGGCGGCAGCGAAGGATCGTATTCCTCGACGAAGCGGATATGGCGGGCGAAGCCCGAGGCCGCGAGCGTGCGCACATGCTCCAGCACCGCATGGATGTTCACCGGCTCCCGCTCGACGGGACGCTCGTCGGAGAACACTTCCATCCGGTCGACCAGCTTGACGATGCGGTCGGCCTCGTCGGTGATCAGGCGGGTCAGCGTGCGGTCGTCGTCGCTCGCCGCGAGTTCGAGCAGCTGCGCCGCGCCGCGGATGCCCGAAAGCGGATTCTTGATCTCGTGGGCCAGCATCGCCGCCAGCGCCGAGACCGATCGCGCCGCGCCGCGATGGGTGAGCTGGCGGTCCATCTTGTCGGCAATGGTGCGCTCCTGCAGCATCACCACGACATGGCCGGCCCGCTCGGCCAGCGGCGCGACATGGATGTCGACGATCCGTTCGCCGCCGTTGCGGGGCGTACCGAGATCGACGCGATACTCGTTCACCGCCGCCCCGCGCGTGCGCACCTGGTCGATCAGCGACAGCAGCGGGCTGCCGAACGGCACGAACTCGCTGAGCTTGTGGCGGGTCAGCACGGCGAGGCCGACCTCGA
This sequence comes from Ancylobacter terrae, assembly GCF_045108345.1. Classification (NCBI taxonomy): domain Bacteria; kingdom Pseudomonadati; phylum Pseudomonadota; class Alphaproteobacteria; order Hyphomicrobiales; family Xanthobacteraceae; genus Ancylobacter; species Ancylobacter terrae. The sequence goes on along the minus strand of NZ_JBJGXH010000001.1, from coordinate 1,469,913 downwards.
AGAAGGATTCGGCAGCCACATTCGCGTCGACGATGTGGTCGTCCGCGGCGACCGTCACCACGGGATGCGGCAGCGCATTGACGATCGCGTCGGAGAGGATGTTGCCGGTGTCCGGCCCCTGACGTTCGGGTTTGGCCGTCTTCATGCCGCCAGTCTCCATGACAGATCCGCATAGGCGGCGCGAATGCCGGCTTCCACCGCGGCCGGTTGATCGAGCGTCAGCAATTCGCGGCGCCAGCGCATGACGAACCCCGCATCGCCGGGCGCGGCCGCGTCGAGCGCCCAGCCGATGTGCTTGCGGGCGGTGCGGAAGCCGAGCTCCCGGCCATAATGGCTCAGCCAGTCGCGATAAAGTTCCAGCAGAACCTCGCATTGCATCGCCAGCGGCGGATCGTCCGGCACGGCGCCGCTGCGCACGAAGGCGGCGACCTGCCCCGGGAACCACGGCCGCCCCTGCGCCCCGCGCCCGATCATCACGCCGGAAGCGCCGGACCGCGCCAGCATCGCGGCGGCATCGCGGGCGGTGACGAGGTCGCCATTGGCGATGACGGGGATCGATACCGCGTCGCGCACCGGGGCGATGGCGTTCCAGTCGGCGGCGCCAGTATAGAACTGGCAGCGCGTGCGGCCGTGGATCGTCACCATGGCGACGCCGATCGCCTCCGCCCGCCGCGCAAGTTCCGGCGCGGTCCGCACGGTGTCGTCCCAGCCCAGCCGCGTCTTCAGCGTTACCGGCACCCGGACGGCACCGACGACGGCCTCGATGATGCGGGTGGCGAGGTCGAGATCCCGCAGCAGGGCGGCCCCGGCGAGGCCCGTGGTGACACGCTTGGCGGGGCAGCCCATATTGATATCGATGATCGCCGCGCCCGCCGCTTCCGCCATCTGCGCGGCGCGCGCCATCGAGGCGGGCTCGTTTCCCGCCAGCTGGACGGCATGGATCGGCACGCCCTCCCCTTCGGCGCGCAGGACCGTCTCGGCATGTCCGGCGGCCAGCGCATCCGATGCCACCATTTCCGAGATGACGAGACCGGCGCCGAAACGCGCCGCCATCCGCCGGAACGGTGCGTCGGTAATGCCGGCCATGGGCGCGAGCAGGACCGTATTCGCGACCGTGACGGGCCCGATGTTCAGCAACGCGTTGGCGGGATTGGCAAGGGTCAAACCGTAGTCACTCGATGCACATTAAAGCAGCCCCAAAGGCGATGCCTATATAATAGACAGCCGCACGTGTGGGCAAGCCTTCTGATGGCCGCACATCAAGAGTTGCCTGTGGAAGCCGCTTTTGCGCTAAACGGAAGCGTCCGGCAAGCGCTCATCGGGGCATCCGCCCCGTGTCGGGGCGGGGCCGGAGGGCAGGCGATGGGATGGCGATGCGGACGGACGTAATCATCGTGGCGGCGGGGCGCGGCCATCGGGCCGGCGAGGGTCTGCCGAAGCAGTACCGCCGGATCGGCGGCGACACGGTGCTGGCCCGCACCCTGCGCGCCTTCGCCGGCCGGGAGGGCATCGGCACCATCCAGCCGGTGATTCACCCTGATGATGCAGAGCTTTACGCGCAGTCCTGCGCGACCATCACCGGCCTTCGCCCGCCGGTCGCCGGCGGCGCGACGCGGCAGGCCTCGGTGCGCGCCGGACTGGAAGCGCTGGCCGGAGATCCGCCGGACCTCGTCCTGATCCACGACGCAGCCCGCCCCTTTGTCTCCAACGCTCTGATTCAAAACGCCATTTCAGCGGCGGCCGCGCATGGGGCGGCGGTGCCGGTGCTGGCGGTGACCGATACGCTCAAGTCGATCGCGCCGGACGGCACGCTCGCCACCGGGCCGGACCGCGCCGCGCTGCGCATGGTGCAGACGCCGCAGGCCTTCCGCTTCCCGCTGATCCTCGACGCCCATCGGGCCGCCGCGGGAGGCGACCTCACCGACGACGCCGCCGTCGCCGCGGCGGCGGGGCACACGGTGGCCGCTTTCGCCGGCGAGGCGGGCAATGTGAAACTGACGACGCCGGAGGATTTCGTGAACGCTGACAATAGGTTACTCGCCGATCTCGGGGACGTCCGCACCGCCACGGGCTTCGACGTCCATGCCTTCGAGCCCGGCGACCATGTCATCGTTGGCGGCATTTCAATACCGCACACCGCGAAGCTCTCCGGCCATTCGGATGCCGACGTGGTGCTGCACGCGCTCACCGACGCGATCCTCGGCACCATCGGCTCCGGCGATATCGGCCATCATTTTCCGCCCTCCGATGCCGCCTGGAAGGGGGCGTCGTCGGATCGATTCCTCGCCTACGCCGTTGATCTCGTGAGACAAGCCGGCGGGCGTGTCGCCTATCTCGACGCCACCGTGATCTGCGAGGCGCCGAAGATCGGGCCGCACCGCGAGGCGATGCGGGCGAAAATCGCCGAAATCGCCGGGATTCCGGTCGGCCGCGTGAGCGTGAAGGCGACGACCAGCGAAAAGCTGGGCTTTACCGGCCGCCGCGAGGGCATCGCCGCACTCGCCAGCGCGACGGTACGGCTCCCCTGGACCGACTGAACCGTGGTGACTGGTCAGTGCAGTGAGGTGGACAGTGAGTGCAGCCGATGACCGATGAGACCGATGTGATCAACGCCGCCGCGGCCCGCGTGCTCGACCTCTGCCGCACCCGCCGCCTCACGATCGCCACCGCCGAATCCTGCACCGGAGGGCTGGTCGCCGGCGCGCTGACCGAGATCCCCGGCTCGTCCGACGTTCTCGACCGCGGCTTCGTCACCTATTCGAACGCCGCCAAGCAGCAGGTGCTCGGCGTCTCGGCCGCGACGCTGCGCGCCCGTGGCGCGGTGAGCGCGGAGACGGCGCGGGAGATGGTGACCGGCCTGCTGAAGGTCGCCGGCACCTCGCTCGGCGTCGCGATCACCGGCATCGCCGGGCCGGGCGGCGGCTCGGCGGACAAGCCCGTCGGCCTCGTCCATTTCGCAGCGGCGCGGGCGGGCGGGAGCCTGATCGAGCGGCGCGAGGTGTTCGCGGACGAGGACCGTGCCGGGGTGCGCCGCCGCTCGGTGCTGACGGCTCTCGCCATGCTGGCGCAAATAGCGGAAACTTGACGGCGCGGGCCGTCGCGGCAGGCGACGGCAACCGCCAAGCGGAAGGGGGAACGTCCAATGGCCAAAATCGGCATCGAGCTGGCGGCGATCTGCGACGACGTGCGCAAGGAAGTCACCGGCAAGTACAATCTCATCGGGGTCTATGACGAGGGCGTCACCTTCACGCAGCTCCCCGTCAACTGGCAGTTCAACCTCGTGCTGCGCATCCGCGCCGACGCGGCCTATGAGGGCACGCTGACCGGCAGCATCGACTACAGCGGCAAGACGTTGTCGATCAACGACATGACGGTGAACGTCCCGCGCGCGGGCACCTTCCTGGTGCCGCTGAAGGTGGTGCTGCCGGACATCAACCGCCCCGGCACGGTCGCCTTCGCCCTGCGCCTCGGCAGCGCCATGTGGAAGGACAGCTTCGGCGTCCGCGCCATGCCGCAGAAGGCGGCGCAGGCGGGGTGAGACGCGGCCGCGGAAGCCGTAGGGCCGGGCTTGTCCCGGCCATCCACGCCTTCAGTTCGCCGGCAGGCAAGACGTGGATCCCCGGGACGCGCCCGGGATGACGTGCCGGATGATCTCCGGGCGCGCGCGGGCGGCCCGTCCTGTGCCGCGGGGCCCTCCCCGCCCGTCTCCGTCATGGCCGGGCTTGTCCCGGCCATCCACGCCTTCGACGCGCGGCCAGTTAAGACGGGGATCCCCGGGCCGCGCCCGGGGATGACGGGCCGGATGGGCTCGGCGCCCGTCTGGCGTGTCCTTCACGGGCGTCATCCCGTCCGCCACAGACGTCATCCCGGAACGGCCGGAGGCCGTGTCCGGGATCGCGTGGGTGCTGGCGAGCGATCCCGGCTCTGCGCCTGCGGATCGGGCCGGGATGACGGTGCTTCGAGGGATTATACAGACAGTCTTGCGGAGCAGGCAGGCCGGCACCAACCGCGCTTCCGCCCCCGGGAGTGCGTGAAGCGGAAGCGCCCCATGCGTTCGCTCAGCGGCGCTGCCGCCTATGCCGTGAATATCGAAGCCGGTGCGCGTCGACGATTTCCGAGCCCATATAGGCGATGAAGCAGCTGCGGAGGCCTTCGCGCCTCATCATGGCCGACGTGTTCCCGAGGCATGGCTCTTCGTCCGCCATATATAGCCAGTCGATGAACTGTTCGGCCGTCACCCGTCCCCGCTCGGGAATGAAATCGGTGACATGGACGAAACCCTCGTCCTGCAAGCTGCCGCAATAGCCGTATGTTGCGCAGGCCGCCAGCAAGAGGCGGTCGAAACCTGATCTCTTCGGCACGGATGAAACCCGGCTGACCGGGTCAAAGCAGCACTGCGGCCATCAATCGCTCAGGGTGAGCGTTCGTCAATACAGGGGGGTGTACCACGTCGGCCGTCATGGCCGGGCCTGTCCCGGCCATCCACGCCTCCGGCTCGCTGGGGGAAGACGTGGATCCCCGGGACGAGCCCGGGGATGACGTTCGAAGAAGATTCAGACGATATGGGTCAGGCCGTCATTGGTCCGGCTCATGGCGCGCATGATGGGCGCGACCGCGCCGCCCGTCAATTCAGGTTGCAACCCGCCGCCCATACACCGCGTCCGCGCGCTTCTCGAAGGCTTCGGCGAAGCGGCGGAAGGCGGCGTCGAACATGGCGCCCATGACGAGGCCCAGCGTGCGCGAGCGGAACTCGTAGGAGATGAAGAACGACACCTCGCAGCCGCCCTCGGGCAGGTCGCGGAAGCCCCAGCGGTTCTCCAGCCGGCTGAACGGGCCGTCGAGATATTCGACGAGGATGGAGAGGCGCGGCCGGTCGAGCGTCACGCGGCTGGTGAAGCGCTCGCGCAGCACCTTGTAGGCGACGCTCATGTCGGCGACGAGGATCTCGATGCCCTCCCCGCTCGCCACGCGGCGCTTCACCTGCAGGCTGGCGCAGAGCGGCACGAATTCGGGGTATTTCTCGACATCGGCGACAAGGTCGAACATGTCCGCCGCCGAATGGCGCACGCGCCGCGTGTTGCGGAAGGACGGCATGTGCCTCAGGCCGGCAGATGGGCGGGGGCGGCGTGCGCGGGGGCGGCGCCCGCCTTGCCGGCACCGGCGCCAATCTTCGCCGCACGGGCGGCGCGCAGCCGGGCGAAATCCTCGCCGGCATGGTGGGAGGAGCGCGTCAGCGGGCTCGACGACACCATCAGGAAGCCCTTGGTGTAGGCGATGGTCTCGTAGGATTTGAACTCCTCCGGGGTGACGAAGGCCTTCACCTCGTGGTGCTTGCGGGTCGGCTGCAAATACTGGCCGATGGTCATGAAGTCGATATCGGCCGAGCGCAGGTCGTCCATCAGCTGCAGCACCTCGTTCCGCCCCTCGCCGAGGCCGACCATGATGCCGGACTTGGTGAAGATGGTGGGGTCGAGCTCCTTCACCCGCTGCAAGAGGCGCAGCGAATGGAAATAGCGCGCGCCGGGCCGCACCGTCAGATACAGCGAGGGCACGCATTCGAGATTGTGGTTGAACACGTCGGGCTTCGCTTCGACGACGATCTCCAGCGCGCCCTCCTTGCGCAGGAAATCCGGGGTCAGCACCTCGATCGTCGTGCCGGGGCTCAGTGCGCGGATGGCGCGGATGGTCTGCGCGAAATGCTCCGCGCCGCCGTCGGCGAGATCGTCGCGGTCGACCGAGGTGACGACGACATGCTCCAGCCCGAGCTTCGCCACCGCTTCCGCCACCTTGCGCGGCTCATCCGCATCGAGCGGGCCGGGCAAGCCGGTGCGCACGTTGCAGAACGAGCAGGCGCGCGTGCAGGTGTCGCCCATGATCATGAAGGTGGCGTGCTTCTTCTGCCAGCACTCGCCGATATTCGGGCAGCTCGCCTCCTCGCAGACGGTGACGAGCTTGTTCTCGCGCACGATCTTCGCGGTCTCGGCCCAGCCGGGGGTGCCGGGCGCGCGCACGCGGATCCAGTCCGGCTTCTTCAGCACCGGCGTTTCCGGGCGGTTCGCCTTCTCGGGATGGCGCGGGCGCTCGCTGGCGGGATTCACCGCCCGGTTCAGCGTGTTGACGAGGGTGACCATGGGGTTTTCGCGATCCTTCTCGCATCCACCGCTCAGTTAGGCGCGCCGTGCGCGGAAGGAAAGCCCGCACAAGGACGGAGCGCGGCAGCCCGGCGCGGGGCTGCCATGCGCAGCGCTAGCGGGAGCGCAGCCGGCGCCACAGGAACAGCACGATGATCGCGCCGATGGTGGCGGCGATCAGCGTGCGGAAGAAGCCGAACACCGGGATCTCCGCGAACTCCGCCAGCTTGCCGCCGACGAAGGCGCCGATCAGGCCGAACAGCAGGTTGGTCAAGAGGCCGTGGTCGCTGTCGGTCACCCGCTCGGCGATCCAGCCGGCGAGCAGGCCGATGATGATCATCGTGAAGATGCCGACGCCCGGCTCGTTCAGTGCGGCATAGGTATCCATCTGCGCCTCTGCTCTGTCATCCGCGAAGCCGCCGGCGGCGGCACGTCAAGGATGACGTTGTTTTGCCGGGAATGGCAACGGACGTCGTTTCGCCGCCGTCCCATCCGCCACGTCATGCCCGGCCTCGTGCCGGGCATCCACGCCTTCCGTGCCGCGCCATCCGTGCCGACGTCGTGGATGGCCGGGACCAGCCCGGCCATGACGGTTCCGGTTCCGTCGAAGCGCCCCCCGGGCGCCCCTCACATGTGAATCGCGCGGCCATAGGCGGCGAGCACGCTCTCGTGCATGGTCTCGGAGACGGTCGGGTGCGGGAAGCAGGCGTTGATCAGCTCCTCTTCCGTCGTCTCGAGGTTCATCGCCACCACGAAGCCCTGGATCATCTCGGTGACTTCCGCGCCGACCAGATGCGCGCCCAGCAGCTTGCCGGTCTTGGCGTCGAAGATGGTCTTGGCGAGACCCTCCGATTCGCCGAGCGCCACCGCCTTGCCGTTGCCGATGAAGGGGAAGCGGCCGACCTTGATCTCGTAGCCGGCTTCCTTTGCCTTCTTCTCGGTGAGGCCGACGCTGGCGACCTGCGGCATGCAGTAGGTGCACCCCGGTATCATCAGCTTGTCCATCGGGTGGGCGTGCTTGCCGGCGATGGCCTCGACGCAGATGACGCCCTCATGCTCGGCCTTGTGGGCGAGCATCGGCGGGCCGGCGACGTCGCCGATCGCCCAGATGCCCGCCACGTTGGTGCGGCACAGGCCGTCGATCACCACGCAGCCGCGATCGGTCTTCACGCCGACCGCCTCCAGGCCGAGATTCTCGATGTTGCCGACCACGCCCACCGCCGAGATCAGGCGATCCGCGGTCAGCGTCTCGACCTTGCCGTCGGCGGTCTCGACCGTGGCGGTGACGGTATCGGCGCCCTTCACGACCTTCGACACCTTGGCGCCGGTGAGGATCTTGATGCCCTGCTTCTCGAAGCGCTTGCGGGCGTGGGCGGCGATCTCCTCGTCCTCGACCGGGAGGATCTGCGGGAGCAGCTCGACGATCGTCACGTCCGAGCCCATCGCCTTGTAGAACGAGGCGAATTCGACGCCGATGGCGCCCGAGCCCATGATCAGCAGCGACTTCGGCACGCTGGCCGGGGCGAGCGCGTCGAAATAGGTCCAGATCAGGCGTCTGTCCGGCTCGATGCCGGGCAGCGCGCGCGGGCGAGCCCCGGTGGCGACGATGATGTTCTTCGCCTCGTACGCGCCGGGCGGCAGCGCGCCCTTCGGGCCCGGCTCGACCGGCGCGGCGACCGAGACCTTGCCGGGCGCGGTAATGGTCGCCTGGCCCCAGATCACGTCGACCTTGTTCTTCTTGAGCAGGAAGCCGACGCCGTTGCTCATCTGCGCCGCGATGCCGCGCGAGCGCTTGACCACGCCGGCGATGTCGACGCCGAACTTCTCGGCGACGAGGCCGTAATCCTTGGCGTGCTCGATATAGTGGAAGATCTCGGCGGACCGCAGCAGGGCTTTGGCCGGGATGCAGCCCCAGTTCGGGCAGATGCCGCCCATGTACTGGCGCTCGACGACGCCGACCTTGAGGCCGAGCTGCGCCGCGCGGATCGCCGCGACATAGCCGCCGGGACCGGAGCCGATGATCAGGATGTCGTAGGGCGAAGGCATGATGCCGACCTCGTCTCTCTCACCAGTTCACGTTTGATCATCACTGGGCAGGCGATGTGTTGTACAATTCGTCAGCACACACATAATCTATGGGATATAGCAGCCGACCTGCCCCGATTATGCGGTCTTTCTCCGATTTAGCACTCTTCCACAGCTTCAGGTTTTCTTCGAGGTTCTCACCCACAGTGCTGAGGATACCGAAGCTAAAATCGAATTTTTCGTTCGCGCAGACCATCACGTCACGCACTAACGCCCAATGCTTGTCGTTCAGACGATCGAAGTTCGGATTGTCCCCGGTATGCGGGACCTTGTCGAACTGGGCCAGTACCCGTAGCGCCAGGACGACGAATGTTTCATCCCGCTTTTCGACCGCGGGGGCCACCTTGGTCACTTTCTGGCGGAGGCTCGCGATCGCGCTTTTCAGCTCGCGCTGAAGCTTGACCGAGCGGGGGCCGATGGAGTCGCCGGATTTCGCGCTGACCAGCGATACGGTCGAGAGCAGCGCGAAAATCACCAGCAACAGGATCCTGACCATCGTGCGCCCCGCCCGGTGCCGCCTCCTTACACCAGCATCGCCATCGGCTTCTCGATCAGCGCCTTGAAGGCGGTGAGAAGCTGCGCGCCGAGGGCGCCGTCGAGCACGCGGTGGTCGCAGGACAGCGTGACGCTCATGATGGTCGCCACCGCCAGCTCGCCCTTCTTCACCACCGCCCGCGGCTCGGAGGTGCCGACCGCGAGGATGGTGGCGTGCGGCGGGTTGATGATGGCGGTGAAGTCCTTCATCCCGAACATGCCGAGATTGGAGATCGCCGAGGAGCCGCCCTGGTATTCATTGGGCATCAGCTTCTTGTTGCGGGCGCGGATGGCGAAGTCGCGGGTCTCGTTGGAGATGGTCGAGAGCGACTTGGTCTCCGCCTTGCGGATGATCGGCGTGAGCAGGCCCTTGCCTCCGTCGATCGCCACGGCGACGCCGATGTCGGAGTGCTTCAGCTTCAGGTAGCGGTCGCCCGCCCACACCTGGTTGGCATCGGGCACCTGCTGGAAGGCGAGCGCATAGGCCTTGATGACGAAGTCGTTCACCGAGAGCTTGTAGGCCGGCTTGCCGTCCTTCTCGGGCGCGTTGGCGTTGAGGTCGGCACGCAGCTTCAGCAGCGCGTCGACGTCGCAGTCGACGTTCAGGTAGAAGGTCGGCACGGTCTGCCGGGCCTCGGTCATGCGCTGGGCAATGACGCGGCGCATGCCGTCGAGCGGCACCTCGGTGTAGCTGCCGGCCTCGTAATAGGCCTTGGTGAGCTCCAAGAGGTTGCCGGGCGCAGCCGGCGCGGGCTTCGCCGCCGGAGCGGGAGCCGCCGGCGCGGCCGCCGGGGCCGGCGCTGCCGCAGCGGGGGCGGGCTTGGTCGCGCCGCCGGCCTTCGCCGCTTCAACGTCCGCCGCCACGACGCGCCCATGCGGGCCGGAGCCCTGCACCCGCGCGAGGTCGAGGCCGGCCTCCTTGGCGAGGCGCCGGGCGAGCGGCGAGGAGAAGACGCGGCCGGCGTCGGAGGGGGCCGCGCCGTTGCTGACGACGCTGCCGGACAACGGCGCGCCGTTGTTCACCACATTGCCGCCGTCGGCGGGCGTTGCCGGCGCCGCGGCCGGCGCCGCCGCCGGTTCTGCCGCCTTGGCGGGCTCGGGCGCCTTGGTCTCGGGCGCCTTGGCCGGAGCCGCCGCGCCGCCGCCGGCCGCGACCGCCTTGACGTCCTCGCCATCGGTGGCGAGCACGGCGATGAGCTGGTTCACCGGCACGTCCTGCGTGCCTTCCGGCACCAGGATCATGGCCAGCGTGCCCTCATCGATGGCTTCCACTTCCATGGTCGCCTTGTCGGTCTCGATCTCGGCAATGACATCGCCGGGAGCGACCTTGTCGCCCTCCTTCTTGAGCCATTTCGCGAGGTTGCCCTTCTCCATGGTGGGAGAGAGAGCGGGCATCAGGATCTCGATGGACATGGGCCGCCTCCGGTCTCAGCGATAGGTGACGGCGCGCGCCGCGTCGATGACGTCCTGCACGGTCGGCAGCGCGAGCTTCTCGAGATTGGCCGCGTAGGGCATCGGCACGTCCTTGCCGGTGACGCGCAGCACGGGGGCGTCGAGATAGTCGAACGCCTTCTCCATCACCTGCGCGGCGATCTCGGCGCCGACGCCGGACTGCGCCCAGCCCTCCTCCACCGTGACGAGCCGGCCGGTGCGTTTCACCGAGGCGAGCACCGTCTCGATGTCGAGCGGGCGGATGGTCCGGAGGTCGATGACCTCGGCATAGATGTGCTTCTTGGCCAGTTCCTCGGCCGCCTTCAGCGCGTAGGACATGCCGATCGACCACGCGACGATGGTGACGTCCTTGCCGGGGCGCACGACCTTGGCCTTGCCGAGCGGGACGATGAAATCATCGAGCTTCGGCACCGGGCCGGTGTGGCCGTAGAGGATCTCGTTCTCGAGGAAGATTACCGGGTTGGGATCGCGGATCGCCGCCTTGAGCAGGCCCTTGGCGTCGGCGGCGGTGTAGGGCGCCACCACCTTCAGGCCGGGCACGTGGCTGTACCAGGCGGTGTAGTCCTGGCTGTGCTGGGCGGCGACGCGGGCCGCCGCGCCGTTCGGGCCGCGGAACACGATCGAGCACTTGATCTGGCCGCCGGACATGTAGTGGGTCTTGGCGGCGGAGTTGATGATCTGGTCGATCGCCTGCATGGCGAAGTTGAAGGTCATGAACTCGACGATCGGCTTCAGCCCGGCCATCGCCGCGCCGACGCCGACGCCGGCAAAGCCGTGCTCGGTGATCGGGGTGTCGATGACGCGGCGGGCGCCGAACTCCTGCAGCAGCCCCTGCGTGACCTTGTAGGCGCCCTGATACTCGGCGACTTCCTCGCCCATCACGAAGACGTCGCCGTCGCGGCGCATCTCCTCGGCCATGGCGTCGCGCAGCGCCTCGCGCATGGTGAGGTTCACGAACTCGGTGCCCTCGGGCACGTCCGGCTCGGGCTCGGCCAGCACCGCCGGCGCGGCCACGGCGGGAGCGGGCGCCGCCGGGGCGGCCGGTGCCTCGACCGGGGCGGGCGCGGCGGCCGGGGCCGCGGCCGGAGCCGGAGCCGGCGCGGCAGCGCCGTTCTTGAGGCTGGCGGCGTCCTCGCCATCGGCGAGGATGACGGCGATCGGCGTGTTCACCGCGACGTCCTGGCTGCCTTCCGGCACCAGGATCTTGCCGAGCGTGCCCTCGTCGATGGCTTCCACTTCCATGGTCGCCTTGTCGGTCTCGATCTCGGCGATGACGTCGCCGGACTTGACCGTGTCGCCTTCCTTCTTGAGCCATTTGGCCAGGTTGCCCTTCTCCATGGTGGGAGAGAGGGCGGGCATGAGAATTTCTGTCGGCATGGCGGCGTTCCCCCGCAGATCGCGCGTCACTGGATCGTCTGTGCCGGCGGCGGCACAAACGTCAGGTTGCTGTAGACGGCCGCGGAACCCGCGGCGATGAGGATGGCGGCAAAGAAGCCGACCAGCATTTTGTTGAGCCGGACCGCCTCGTCGGCGGGAGCCCCGTCGAAACCGCGCGCGGCGAACGGAAACGCCACGAGCCATGCCCAGGCGGAGGGCGCCACGGCCGCCCCGCGCGCCCGGCTGGCGCGCAGGATGTCGAAGCCCGCCTTGGCGGCGAACACCCACAGCACGACGGCGCCCGACGCGCCGGCGATCATGAGCGCCCAGAAGACCGATGTGAGCATCGTCTGCCCCGCGCCGGTCAGGAAGCGACGAGGATGTCAGTGTAGAGTTCGGAGACGTCGGGCTCGGGATCGTTGCTGGCGAAGTCGGCCGCCGCGTTGACCCGGTCGCGGATCTCGGCGTCGATCGCCTTCAGTTCGTCCTCGCTCGCCCACTTCTTCTCGATCAGGCGGCTGCGCACCTGCTCGATCGGATCGTGCTCGGTGCGCATCTTCTGCACCTCTTCCTTCGAGCGGTACTTGGCCGGGTCCGACATCGAGTGGCCGCGATAGCGGTAGGTGAGCATCTCGAGGATGTAGGGCCCCTGCCCGGCCCGGGCGAAGGCGACCGCGCGCTCGCCGGCGGCCCGCACGGCGCGCACGTCCATGCCGTCGACCTGCTCGCCGGGGATGTTGAAGGAAGTGCCGCGCTTCGAGAAATCGGTCTGCGCCGAGGCCCGGTTCACCGCCGTGCCCATGGCGTATTTGTTGTTCTCGATGATGTAGATCACCGGCAGCTTCCAGAGCTCCGCCATGTTGAAGCTCTCATAGACCTGGCCCTGGTTCGCGGCGCCGTCGCCGAAATAGGCGAGCGTGACGTTGTCGTTGCCGCGATAGTGGTTGGCGAAGGCGAGGCCGGTGCCGAGCGAGACCTGCGCGCCGACGATGCCGTGGCCGCCGTAGAAGCCCTTCTCGATGCTGAACATGTGCATCGAGCCGCCCTTGCCCTTGGAATAGCCGCCGCGCCGGCCGGTCAGCTCGGCCATGACACCCTTGGGGTCCATGTCGCAGGCCAGCATGTGGCCGTGGTCGCGATAGCCGGTGATGACCTGGTCGCCCTGCTTGAGCGCCATCTGCATGCCGACGACGACCGCTTCCTGGCCGATATAGAGATGGCAGAAGCCGCCGATCAGACCCATGCCGTAGAGCTGCCCCGCCTTCTCCTCGAAGCGGCGGATGAGCAGCATGTGGCGGTAGGCGGCGAGTTCTTCGTCCTTGGTGAAGTCCAGCGTCGCCGCTGACTTCTTCGCCGGCGCACGCGCGCCGGCCGTCTTGGTCGGGGGGGATTTCTTCGCGGCAACCGCCATGGCGCGTTCCTCTCCTCGGTCGTTTCCGACGTTGGGAGTTCATAACGCAAGAATTGGGGTTGCGCTACGCTGCAAACGCATTGCTGCGGCGCACAACATGTTGCCGGCGCAGGTGTTTCAGTTTTTCAACTCGATTTCAGCTAATACCGATATTTAGCTCACATCAAGTTAACATCTTGCAGTGCCGTGATTTCCTTCTGGTATAACAGCCAGAGGGCTTCAAGGTGAAACCACGGGCGCAACCGGGCGCAGCAGCACGAGATCGCGCCGGTGGACGAGATTGAGCAGCGAGCGCGCTTCCTCGTCGAGCAGGTCGGGGTCGATGCGGTCCGGCGACAGCAGCGTCACCTTGGCCGCGATGGCCTCGCGTTTCGCCCGCAATTCCGCGAGCTCCTGCGTCAGCACCGCGTTTTCATGCTCGAAATTGCGCTTGGCGGCGAGGCCGTACTGGCCGCCATAGCCCTGCAGGGCGAAATAGCCGATAAGCAGCGTGGCGCCGAGATACAGCGTCAGCGTCTGGAAGAAGGTGCGCCAGCGGGTGCGTGTGATCATGCCGGGAAGACTAGCGCGCGGCGGTTGAAGCTCCGTTAACCGTAAACGGCGGGGGCCTTCCGCAGATGCGAAAAAGGCGCCCCGAAAGGCGCCTTCCCGTCGAACCCGTCGCGGTGTCCCGCCGCGTTGCGGCCGCACCCGCCGTGATGCGGCGTCGGCCTCAGCCGAGCGCCTTCAGCGCACCGCGGCCGGCATAGATCGCCTGCGAGCCCAGCTCTTCCTCGATGCGCAGCAGCTGATTGTACTTGGCGGTGCGGTCGGAGCGGGCCAGCGAGCCGGTCTTGATCTGCCCGCAATTGGTCGCGACGGCGAGGTCGGCGATGGTCGAATCCTCGGTCTCGCCCGAGCGGTGGCTCATGACGGCGGTGTAGCCGGCCTTGTGCGCCATCTCGACCGCGTTCAGCGTCTCGGTGAGCGAGCCGATCTGGTTGACCTTGACCAGGATCGAGTTGGCGACGCCCTGCTTGATGCCGGCCGACAGGCGGGTGACGTTGGTGACGAACAGGTCGTCGCCGACCAGCTGGCACTTCGAGCCGATGGTGTCGGTGAGCAGCTTCCAGCCCTCCCAGTCGTCCTCGGACATGCCGTCCTCGATGGTGACGATCGGATAGCGGGCGACGAGGTCGGCGAGGTACTTCACCTGGGTCTCGATGTCCCGGACCTTGCCTTCGCCGTGATAGTCGTACTTGCCGCCCTTGAAGAACTCGGTCGAGGCGCAGTCGAGGCCGATATAGACGTCCTCGCCCGGCGTGTAGCCGGCGGTCTCGATGGCCTTCACCACGAAGGCGAGCGCCGCGTCGGCCGACGGCAGGTTCGGGGCGAAGCCGCCCTCGTCGCCGACATTGGTGTTGTGGCCGGCATCCTTCAGCGCCTTCTTCAGCGTGTGGAAGATCTCGGCGCCGGTGCGCAGCGCTTCCGCGAAGGTGGGCGCGCCGGCCGGCAGGATCATGAATTCCTGGAAGTCGATCGGGTTGTCGGCGTGGGCGCCGCCATTGATGATGTTCATCATCGGCACCGGCAGCACGCGGGCATTGACGCCGCCGACATATTTATAGAGCGGCAGGTCGCGGGAATCGGCGGCGGCCTTGGCCAGCGCCAGCGAGACGCCGAGAATGGCGTTGGCGCCGAGCCGGGCCTTGTTCGGGGTGCCGTCGAGCTCGATCAGGATCTGGTCGATGCCGGGCTGGTCCTCGGCGTCCATGCCGCCGATGGCGTCGAAGATCTCGCCATTGACCGCGGCGACAGCCTTCTCGACGCCCTTGCCGAGATAGCGGCCCTTGTCGCCGTCGCGCAGTTCCACCGCCTCATGCGCGCCGGTGGAGGCGCCCGAGGGGACCGCCGCGCGGCCCTTGGAACCGTCTTCCAGCACAACATCGACCTCGACGGTCGGATTGCCGCGGCTGTCCAGGATCTCGCGCGCGATGATATCGACGATGGCAGTCATGCGTTTCCCCGCTCTCAGGAGCACCCGTCAGAAGAGCACCCGTTCCAGCGCGCTTCTACATGGCCACCGTGACATGCGAAAGAGGTGCCAGAACGCCCGCGTCCGTACCGGAGGACATCCGTTGACCGATCCGCT
Organism: Ancylobacter terrae; assembly: GCF_045108345.1. Lineage (NCBI taxonomy): Bacteria > Pseudomonadati > Pseudomonadota > Alphaproteobacteria > Hyphomicrobiales > Xanthobacteraceae > Ancylobacter > Ancylobacter terrae. Next base: position 1,454,792 of record NZ_JBJGXH010000001.1, on the reverse strand, counting down.
CATCCCGCTCCATCTCGGCCAGCCGAGCGCCCTGCCCGCCTCGCCCGACGACGCCGCGCTCGATCGCGTGCCGAACCCGCATCCGGACACGCTCTATGTCGCGCGCTTCACCTGCCCGGAATTCACCGCGCTGTGCCCGGTGACGGGACAGCCGGACTTCGCCCATCTCGTCATCGACTATGTGCCGGCGGACTGGCTGGTGGAATCGAAGTCGCTGAAGCTCTATCTCGGCAGCTTCCGCAACCACGGCTCGTTCCACGAGGGCTGCACGGTGGCGATCGGCCGGCGCATCGCGGAACTCCTCGCGCCGCACTGGCTGCGCATCGGCGGCTACTGGTACCCGCGCGGCGGCATCCCGATCGACGTGTTCTGGCAGACCGGCGCACCGCCGGCGGATATCTGGCTGCCCGACCAGGGCGTGCCGGCCTATCGCGGGCGGGGGTGAGGCGCGGCGTACAGTAATTATATACGCGGTCATTGCTGGACGTACAAAAATATTGTACGTTACTCCATGATCAAGAGTTTCCGGAACGCCGCCACAGAACGGCTCCATCAGGGCAGGATGCCGAAGGGCATACCGCCGGATGTGGCCAAGCGGGCGGTTCGCAAGCTTTTCCTCATCGACACGGCGACCCGGCTCGAGGATCTGCGTGTTCCGCCCGGCAACGAACTCGAAAAGCTGCAGGGGGATCGCGCCGGCCAGCACTCGATCCGGGTCAATATTCAGTGGCGACTTTGCTTCGTATGGCGTGATGGCGACGCCTACGAGGTCGAGTTCGTCGACTATCACCGATGACAGGAGGCGGATATGGCCCGCGATATTCCCCTGCCCCATCCCGGCGAAGTCCTGAAGGAGGAATTCCTCGAGCCGATGGGCATCTCGGTTTATGCGCTCGCCAAGGCGATCGGCGTACCGCGCAGCCGCATCAATGAAATCTGCCACGGCCGGCAGGGCATCAGCGCCAGCATCGCGCTGCGGCTCGGCCGCTATTTCGACGTGGACCCGCAGTGGTTCCTGAACATGCAGACGAAGTATGACCTGTCGATCTCGTCCGAGGCCATGGCCGAGGCGCTGGCCGCGATCAAGCCGCGCGGGAAGGCAGCGTGAGGAGACGGGCGTGCCGGCCTATCGCGGGCGGGGGTGAGACCTACTCGGCGGGACGGCCGTGGCGGCGGCGATCGGCTGCCGCCATGCGGCCCGCCGCGAAATAGGCGAGACCGCCCAGGCCCATAAAAAAGACCGGCAGGAGCAGCAGGTAAATCTCAAGCGCGCTCATGGTCGCATCCATCCCAAGATGCCCAGACCAATACAATGTAGGACGACCGCGGCGGTTAAGCAAAGGACGGACGCCGCGAGCACGTATCCGATGTCGAGCGCGAGATGGGCCGTCCCGTAGATATAGGCGCCCACCGGCGCGATGCTGCCGCCGGCGATCAGCGTGACCGCGACCGCATTCAACGCATTCGCCATGAGCTTCAGGCGCTCATTGAGAATAAGGCTCATCGCCCCTACCCCCCCGACGTCGCCCCCTACTCCACCGTCACAGACTTCGCCAGATTCCGCGGCTGATCCACATCCGTGCCCATCAGCACCGCCGTGTGGTAGGCGAGGAGCTGGATCGGCACGGCGTAGACCAGCGGCGCCACCGCCGGGTGGGTGTCGGGCATCACCAGCGTCGCCTCGGTGACGATGCCGCAATTGGCGGCGCCGGTGGCGTCGGTGATCAGCACGATGCGCCCGCCGCGGGCGGCGACCTCCTGCATGTTCGACATGGTCTTCTCGAACAGATGATCGTGCGGGGCGATGACCACGACCGGCATGGTCTCGTCGATCAGCGCGATGGGGCCGTGCTTGAGTTCGCCGGCGGCATAGCCTTCGGCGTGGATGTAGCTGATTTCCTTCAGCTTCAGCGCGCCTTCCAGCGCCAGCGGATAGGCGGTGCCGCGCCCCAGATAGAGCACGTCGCGGGTCTTGGCGAAGGTGCGGGCCAACGCCTCGACCTCGGGGCCCAGCGCCAGCGCCTCCGCCATCAGCCGCGGCACCTCGATCAGCGCGCGCACCATCTCGCGCTCCTCGCTCGCCGAAAGCGCGCCGCGCGCCTTGCCGGCGGCGACCGCGAGCGAGGCCAGCGCCGCGAGCTGGCAGCTGAACGCCTTGGTCGAGGCGACGCCGATCTCCGGGCCGGCCAGCGTCGGCATCACCACGTCGCTGTCGCGGGCGATGGTCGAGGTCGGCACGTTGACCACGCTCATGATGTGCTGGCCCTGCTCGCGGGCATAGCGCAGCGAGGCCAGCGTGTCGGCGGTCTCGCCGGACTGCGAGATGACCAGCGCCAGCCCGTTCTTCGGCAGCGGCGCCTCGCGGTAGCGGAACTCGGAGGCGACGTCGATCTCCACGGGGAGCCGCGCATAGCGCTCGAACCAGTAGCGCGCGATCAACCCGGCATAATAGGCGGTGCCGCAGGCGGCGATGGAGAGGCGGTCGAGCTTCGCGAAGTCGAAGGGCAGCTCGGCCGGCAGGCGCACGCTTTCGCTCGCCATGTCGATATAGTGGCCGAGCGTGTGGCCGACGACTTCCGGCTGCTCGTGGATCTCCTTGGCCATGAAGTGGCGGTGGTTGCCCTTCTCGACCAGGAAGGAGGAGGCCAGCGTCTTCTGCACCGCGCGCTTGACGACGGCGTTGGAGGCGTCGCGCACCTCGGCGCCGGTGCGGCTCAGCACCGCCCAGTCGCCATCGTCGAGATAGGCGATGGTGTCGGTGAAGGGAGCGAGCGCGAGCGCGTCGGAGCCGAGATACATCTCGCCCTCGCCATAGCCGAGCGCCAGCGGCGAGCCCTTGCGGGCGCCGATGATCAGGTTTTCCTCGCCCTCGAACAGGAAGGCCAGCGCGAAGGCGCCCTTGAGCCGCGGCAGCGTCGCGGCCACCGCCGCCGCCGGATCGCGCGAGGAGCGCAATTCGCGGGTGACGAGATGGGCGACGACCTCGGTATCGGTCTCGCTCTCGAAATTGGCGCCCTCCGAGAGCAGCTCGTCGCGCAGCTCGCGGAAGTTCTCGATGATGCCGTTATGGACCACCGCGACCTGCGTGGTGGCGTGCGGGTGGGCGTTGGCGACGGAGGGGCGGCCATGCGTCGCCCAGCGGGTGTGGCCGATGCCGGTGCGCCCGCCCAGCGGCGCGCGGGCGAGCTCGGCGGCGAGGTTGCGCAACTTGCCCTCGGCGCGGCGGCGGGTGATGTGGCCCTTCTCCAGCGTCGCGACGCCGGCGGAATCGTAGCCGCGATATTCGAGACGCTTCAGCGCATCGACGAGACGATCGGCGACCGGCTCCCTGCCGACGATGCCAATGATGCCACACATGAGCGGACGACCTCCCGGGCGAAACGGCGAATCCTAGCGCGTCGGGTTTAACCGGCCGTCACCGTACAATCGAAATCAATTCGAATGTCGCTTCGTGTCGGGGCGCGCGTCAGCAGGGTCGCCGGCAGGGCTGAGCGCGAGCATGTTGATAGCGCTCGCCAGGTTGTATGCCTCATGCGAGCCTCGTGTTATAGTTGCCGCATGTATCGTCATGGGAGAACGAGATGTATTCGGCGGACGAACTTGTCTTTGAGGCCAAAAGGCGCTTGTCGGAACTGCGCGCGGCGGGCTGCGTCTCGGATGTTTACGCCGCCGCGGATGGCTGGGGATCCTACCCAGATTTAAAGCTGTACGTCACGATCAACAACGAAGATGCCGAGTACGATGTCAAAACGTACTGCGCAGGGTTGGGCGTGACGGTACAATGCACAGTATCGCCAGCCGCGCAGCGATCGTCGCGCTGATCCGCCACTTCGCGAAACCTCACCCCTTCGCCTTCGCGGCCTTCGCCGCCATGAGCCGGGCCTTGAGGCGGGCGGCCAGGCCTTCCTTGTTGACCTGCCGGGCGCGGGCGATGGCGAGCGCGTCGGCCGGCACGTCGTCGGTGATCACCGCGCCCGTCGCGGTATAGGCGCCGTCGCCGACGCTGACCGGGGCGACGAGCAGCGTGTTGGTGCCGATGAACACGTCGGAGCCGATCCTCGTGCGGTGCTTGAGGAAACCGTCGTAATTGCAGGTAATCGTTCCGGCTCCGATATTCGTGTTCGAGCCGACGGACGAATCCCCGACATAGGAGAGGTGGTTCACCTTGGTGCCCGGGCCGAGATCGGAGGCCTTGATCTCCACGAAATTGCCGATGTGGACGCCCTCGCCGAGCTCCGCCCCCGGCCGCAGCCGGGCGAAGGGGCCGATGATCGCGCCCCGGCCCGCATGGGCGCCCTCGATATGGCTGAAGGCGCGGATGGTGACGCCGTCCGCGATGGTGACGCCCGGCCCGAACACCACGTTCGGCTCCACCACCACGTCGCGGCCGAGCTTCGTGTCAGCCTGCAGGAAGACGGTCTCGGGCGCGATCAGCGTCGCGCCGCCGGCCATCGCCGCCGCGCGCAGGCGCTGCTGGAGGATGGCTTCGGCCTCGGCGAGCTGGGCGCGGGTGTTGACGCCGGCGACCTCCGCCGCTTCCGCCTCGCGCACCGCCGCCGAGCGGCCGAGCGAACGGGCGATCTCGACCGCGTCGGTGAGGTAATACTCGCCCTTGGCGTTGGCATTGCCGATGCCGTCGAGCAGGGCGAGGATGGCGCGGCCGTCGAACGCCATCAGCCCGGCATTGGCGAGGCGGACCGCCTTTTCCTCGGGTGTCGCGTCCTTCTCCTCGCGGATGGCGACGAGTTCGCCGCCGTGCGTGAGCAGGCGGCCATAGCCGGTCGGGTCCTCGGGGCGGAAGCCGAGCACGGTGAGCGCGGCGCCCTCCGCCAGCGGCGCGCGCAGGGCTTTGAGCGTCTCCGCGCGCACCAGCGGCGTGTCGCCATACATCACCACCACGTCGTCATAGCCGCGCGCCAGCGCCGTCCGGGCGGCGAGCACGGCATGGGCGGTGCCGAGCCGCTCGCGCTGCTCGAACACCTCGACGCCCGGCGCGGCGGCGCGGGCTTCAGTGGCGACGTCGGCGCGGTCCGGGCCGACCACCACGGCGAGCGCATCCGCCCCGGCCGCGGCGGCGGTCGCCGCCACATGGGCGATCATGCTGCGCCCCGCCACCTTGTGCAGGACCTTCGGCAGGGAGGACGCCATGCGCGTGCCCTCCCCGGCGGCGAGTACGACCACGAGCAGGCTGCGCATGGGGCGGAAAACTCCGGTGACGGGGAGCGCTATCTAGCGCGCCCGCGAGTGGGACGGAAGCGGGCGGGCGGGCCGGCGATCGCCCGGCCCGGCGCTCAAACCCGGCCCGGCGAGGAAGCGTCATCCCCCCGGCCATCCACGACGGCCGCGCGATGGCGGGCCGCGAAGACGTGGATCCCCGGGACGAGCCCGGGGATGACGGCGCGTGCTCGCCGACAGGGAGAGCTTGAGCAACCCGCTATCCGTCATGGCCGGGCTTGTCCCGGCCATCCACGACTGCCGGCGCCGGGCGGCGAAGACGGGGGCGCTGGACGCACGAGAGCCGATGTATTGGCGCGACGAGAGGTGTATCAGGGCGACATGCCCGACGCGTCCCCTGCCCCTCCCGCTCACCTGCCACTGCTGCGCAACCCGCGCGCGCTCGCCGCGTTGGTGGCGATGCCGCTGTTCTTCGCCACGAATCTCATCGTCGGCCGGGCGGCGGTGGCGACGGTGTCGCCGTGGAGCCTCGTCTTCTGGCGCTGGGTCATCGCGCTGGCGCTGCTGCTGCCCTTCGCCTATGCGGGTCTCATCCGCCACCGCACCGTGCTGATGGCGCATTGGCGCCAGCTCATCGTGCTGGCGGTGCTGGCCGTCGTCATCTGCGGCGGCGGCGTCTATGTCGCCCTCCAGCACACCACGGCGACCAACGCCAACCTGATCTATGCCACCTCGACCATCATGGTGGTGGTGTTCGATGCCCTGCTCGCCCGCCGCCGGCTGCCCTTTGCCCATGTCGCCGGCGCGCTGATTGGGCTGTGCGGCATCGTCGTCATCGTGCTCCAAGGCGATCTCGGCCGCCTCGCCAGCTTCCGCTTCAACGTGGGCGACCTCGGCATCCTCGCGGCCGCCATTTCCTGGGCGGCCTATTCGCTGATCCTGCGCAAGGGGCCGCTGGTCGAGATCGGCACGGTGACGACCTTCACCGCCATCGTCATCGCCGGCATCGTCGTGCTGGCGCCGCTGATGCTGTTCGAGATGGCGCATGAGGGCCATGCCCCGCATGGCCTGCAGGGCTGGGGCGCGATCGTCTTCCTCGCCATCTTTCCCTCGGTGCTGGCCTTCACGCTCTACCAGTATGCGGTGGTGCAGGCGGGCGCCTCGGTGACCGCGCTGTTCTTCTACCTGCTGCCGGTCTACGGCGTGGCGCTGGCGGTCATCGTGCTCGGCGAGGAACTGCATGGCTACCACGCCATCGGCCTCGTGCTGGTGCTGGGCGGGGTGATGCTGGCGACGCGACCGGTGAAGCGCGCCAACCGATGAAGCGCCGTTGCCCGCCGATTGAACGGCGGGCCGGTCCATGGCATCTGGATGTCACGTCGATCCGAGGAGGCCCGCCCGTGCCCGACCGCTCCTTCCTGCCGACCGGCCGCGCCGCGAACATCGCGATCGCGCTGGGGCTCGGCGCCTTCGCCTGGGCGATCTACATGCGCTACGCCATCCTCGAGCCCTCGGCGGTGGGGCTCGCCTGCGAGGCGGGGCTGACGACCGGCACGTGCCTGGCGCGCGGCATCACGCTGACGCTGATCAAGTTCTACGCCTTCGGCGGCATCGCCATCGCGGCGGCGCTCATCCACCTCGCGCGCCCCTCGACCGCGGTGTTTTGCATCGGCCTCACGGCGGCCGTGCTCGGCGTGGTGCTCTACAACAACAACACCGCCGCGCTGGCGGCGGGGCTGCTGCTCATATCCTTCGCGCGGCCCTGGCGAGGCGCCACAGGCTGATCCCGAACAGCACCATCAGCGAGCCGGTCCACAGCCCCTGCCAGTTGGCGAGCGTCTCGTTCAGCACGACATAGAGCCCCGAGGCGATGAAGGCGGTGCCGGCGATGCGCTCGGCATTCCCCTCGCCCGCCGAGCCGCGATCGACCGTGAAGGCGTACACCAGGAAGGCGGCGACGATCGGCGTCAGGCCCGCGAACTGGAAATCCTTGTAGCGCGGGTCGAAGACGAGGCCGAAGCCGATCTGCGCGATCAGCACCACCGAGGCCGCCAGCAGCACGCCCAGCGCCACGTCGAGCCCGCTCGCCCCGCGCCGCATCTGCGGATCGAGCGCGGTGGCGAGGCCGACCGTGCGCGCGCGGCCACCGATCGCAAAGCTCACCAGCAGCGGGACAGCGAGCCCGATCGCCAGCATGATGAGCGCGCGGGTCCAGCCGGCGACGCCGAGGCTCTCCACCGGGGCGCTCGCCAGCGCGCGGCCATAGGTGAGCCCGGCGAACAGCGCCACCGCGGCCACGGCGATCCACCCCGCGGTCGCCGGCGGGGCCGCGCCCGCCCGTTTCGCCCCCCACTGCGCCATGCCGAAGCACCCCAGCGCCAGCGCGATGCCGGCGAGCGCGTCGACAAGCCAGCGCGGATGGTCGGAGGTCGGCACGCCCCAGTGGAACTTGAAGTCGCGCGTATAGGCGTCGAGGAAGCCCCAGCGCCCGCCGACCGTGCCTTCGAGCTGGCGCTTCCAGGGCTGGTCGAACGCCTCGATGACGTTGACGCGGTAGCCCTTCTCCTTCGCCAAAGCGAGCAGCTCCTCGATCACCCGCGCCTGGTTCGAGGGCGAGGGCTGGGCGCCCTCGCGCATGCGCCCGGCGCTCGGCCAGCCGGTCTCGCCGATGAGGATCTCCTTGCCCGCGAAGATCTTGCCGACATGCTGGCGGATCTCGTCGATATGGGCGACCGCCTTGTCCGCCCCGACCGGCAGGTCCTCCCAGAACGGCAGGATATGGACGGTGACGAAATCGACGCCGTCGGCGAGCGCGACGTTGCGCTCCCAGAACTCCCACACATCGGCATAGGTGACCGGGATGCCGCCGGCGCGCGACTTCACCTCGGCGATCAGCGCGGCCATGGCGGCCGGGGTCTGCTCGCCGCGCAGGAGCACCTCGTTGCCGACGATCAGGCCCTTGATGACGTCGGGATTGGCCTTAGCAGCCTTCAGCGCTTCCTCGATCTCGATGCGGTTGTTGGCCGGATCGCGGCCGATCCAGATGCCCTGCAGCATGGAGAGCCCGTGCTTGCGGGCGAGCGCCGGTGCGGCCGAAAGCCCCATCTCGGTCGAATAGGTGCGCACGCAGTCGGTGATCTTGGCGAGGCGGGCGAAATCGTCGTCGATCTGCTCGGGCGGAATCACCAGCCCGGCGATGAAGGGCGACTGGTCGGCCCGGAACGGCGCGTAGGAGACGCAGGGAATCTTTTCCGCCGCCGAGAAGGAGGCCGCCGGCGGGGGCACCGGCGCGCCGAGCCACGCCCACACGGCGAGGATCACCGCGCAGACGGCGGCGGCGAGCGCTAAGGCGAGGCGCATGCGAGAATTCCCCTCATCGACGCCGCTTCCGGCCGGAAGAAGCCTGCATGCCGCATAGCCGGGGATGGCGGCGCTGTGAAGAGGCGGCGCAGGGCACGCCGCCGGACAGCCGGCATTTACCGTCAGCGTGTCGTCATGCTGACAAATTCCGACGCTTCACCTATTGTTTCGAGGCGGTTGCCTTTCCCCCATTTTCGCGCGTGACAATCTCCAAAATGCAGTGCTCCGTATCCCGCCTGACCGCCCTTGCCACGGCCGGTTTCCTCGCCCTTGCGCTTTCGGCCGCGCCGGGCCTCGCCCAGTCCAACAACGACCAGAAGCCGCAGGAGCAGACCCCCGAGCAGAAGCAGGCGCAGGAAGCCCAGCGCCGCTCGATCGAGGAATATGCGGAGGCGGCGAAGCTGCCCGGCAATGCCGGCCTGCCGGAATGCGTCTGGGGCGGGCGGCGCATCGCCATGCTGCTGTGGCGCGACGACATCGACACCGCGCGCCGGCACATGGAGCTCTACGAGCGGTTCGGCTGCCCGACCGAGCATCTGAAGCTGGCGTTCCGCTGCCTCGTGCGGCAGGGCAACATCGACGCCAAGTCGCAGGAGCGCCTCGCCGACCGCGTCCACGCCTGCTGGGTCAACCCCGACATGCCCCCGCCCGCTCCCGCGGCGGCGCCCGCCGCTCCCGCAGCGCAATGATTTCATGGGGCGGCCGCCGGCCGGTCACGGCGCCGCCACAGAGCTGGAACTAATATCCGCCCAACGCGTTACTTGGGTGCATTACCCAAGGGCATGCAGGTTCGGAATGGCCGCTCGTCATTTTGAGCGCGACGCAACGAACATGCTGCACGTGCGTTAAGAATAGATTATAGAAATCCGTCTCCATCCCCTGTCGCTCCGTGGGTGTCCAATGCGTCCCGCTGTTCGTGTCGCCGCCGCTGTGGTTGCGGCAGTCACGTCCTTGCATGCCTTTGCCTGGTACGCGTTGAGGGAGCAGGCGTCGCCGCCGAACGTCCCCGATCGCTTTGCCAGCTTCTCGTTCGCCCCCTATGGCCGCGACGCCAACCCGGACAAGGGCGAAGGCACCACGGAAGCGCAGATCCGCGCGGACGTCGCCGCGGTCGCGCCCTACACCAAGGCGGTGCGCACCTACGCCTCGACCGGCGGGCTGGAGAACGTCGCGCGCCTCGCCTCCGAGAAGGGGCTGAAGACGACCGTCGGCGCCTGGCTCGACGAGAACGAGGACCGCAACGAGCGCGAGATCGCCAATGCGGTCGAGGCGGCGAAGAAGAATTCCAACGTCGTGGGCATCGTGGTCGGCAACGAGTCGATCCTGCGCGCCGAGCGCACGCCCGAGCAGCTGATCCAGACCATCCGCCGCGTGAAGAGCCAGGTGAACGTGCCGGTGACCACCGGCGAGACCTGGGACGTCTGGCTTGAGCACCCCGAGCTGGTCTCGGCGGTCGACTACATCGCCGCGCACATCCTGCCCTACTGGGAAGGCGTGCCGGCGAACGAGGTCGTCTCGCGCTCCATCGACATCTACAACCGCTTGCGCGCCGCCTTCCCGGGCAAGCGCATCGTCATCGCCGAGTTCGGCTGGCCGAGCGCCGGCTATAACCGCGACGCGGCCGTTCCGGGCGAGCTGGAGCAGGCCGAGATCGTGCGCACCTTCGCGGCGCGCGCCGACGCGCTCGGCATCGACTACAACCTGATCGAAGCCTTCGACGCGCCGTGGAAGAGCTTCGAGGGCTCGGTCGGCCAGTACTGGGGCGTGCTCGACGCCAATCGGGAGCTGAAGTTCCCGCTCAGCGGACCGATCACCCCGTCGACCTACACCGCCACCGCGGCCATCGCCCTGCTGCTCGGCATCGCCTTCTCCCTCCCCGTGTTCCGCTTCTCGCGCCTGACCTCGTCGCAGGCGGCGGTGATGGTGGTGGCGGCGAACATCGTCGGCGCGTGGATCGCCACCGTCGCCGATCACTGGCTGACGCACTACGTCGTGGGCGGCAACAAGGTGACGATGGTCATCAGCCTCGTGCTGCTGGTCCCGCTCGTCGTGGTCATGCTGTACCGGGTCGAGGAGCTGGCGACGATCGCCTTCGGGCCGCGGCCGAAGCGCCTGCTGAAGCCGGGCGCGACGCCGTCCCGCGCGCCCAAGGTGTCGATCCACATCCCGGCCTACAAGGAACCGCCGGAGATGCTGAAGCAGACGCTCGACAGCGTCGCGCGGCTCGACTGGCCGAACCTCGAATGCATCGTCATCATCAACAACACGCCGGACCCGGTGTTCTGGGAGCCGATCGAGGAGCACTGCAAGCTGCTCGGCGAGCGCTTCAAGTTCCTGAACCTGCCGAAGATCGCGGGCTTCAAGGCTGGCGCGCTGCGCGTCGCCATGGAGCACACCGCCCCGGACGCCGAGATCATCGGCATCATCGACGCCGACTATGTCGTCGACCAGAACTGGCTGCGCGACCTCGTGCCGTCCTTCGAGGACCCCACCGTCGGCATCGTGCAGGCGCCGCAGGACCACCGCGACGCCGGCCGCAGCCTCATGCACGAGGCGATGAACACCGAATATGCCGGCTTCTTCGACATCGGCATGGTCCAGCGCAACGAGCAGGACGCCATCGTCGTGCACGGCACCATGTGCCTGATGCGCCGCGCCGCCATGGTCGAGGCCGGCGACTGGTCGAGCGACACGATCTGCGAGGACACCGATCTCGGCCTCTCGATCATCGAGCGCGGCTGGAAGAGCCACTACACCAACGAGCGCTACGGTCGCGGCCTGCTGCCGGACGACTTCGCCTCGTTCAAGAAGCAGCGCCACCGCTGGGCCTATGGCGGCATGCAGATCGTCAAGAAGCACTGGCGCCGCCTGCTGCCGAACGCCTCGCGCCTCACCAGCGGCCAGCGCCGCGAGTTCGCCATCGGCTGGGTCAGCTGGCTGGGCTCGGAGAGCGTCGGCGCGCTGGTCGCCCTGCTGAGCCTGCTCTGGGTGCCCTTCGTGCTCGGCCTCGGCATCGCCGTGCCCCAGCGCATCCTCACTTTGCCGATCCTGTTCTGCTTCGGCATCTACGTGCTGCACTTCGCGGCGCTCTACCGCCTGCGCGTCGCCACCACGCCGGTGCGGATGATCGGCGCGGCGATCGCGGCGATGGCGGTTCAGTTCACCGTGGCCAAGGCGGTCTATGACGGCTTCCGCTACAAGGACCTCGCCTTCGCCCGCACCGCCAAGGGCTCCTGGCTCTCCGGCGCCGTGCGCGCCTTCCCGGCGCTGCCGGAAGCGGTGATCGGCGGCGGCCTGCTGCTCTCGGCCATCGCCCTGCGCATGACCAACTGGCACGACGTCGTCGAGATCAACCTGTTCGCCGCCGCGCTGGCGGTGCAGAGCCTGCCCTTCATCGCCGCGGCGGTGATCGGCTGGCTGGAAGGATCGACGCTGAACGAGTTCGCCACTTGGCGCAGCCTGCGCGCCCGCGCCGTCGCCCTGCTGCCCGGCTGGGCCCGGGCGACCCCGCGGCCGCCGGCGATCGCCGAATGAGGCGCCTTCACCGCTGAAGCCAAAAGGCCCGGAGCGATCCGGGCCTTTTTCATGGCTGCGACCCGGCCGGGGAGCCGCCCGCACATCAGAATGTGATCGCCCCGGCGCGGGGCTCCCGCCCCGCCCGCCCGTAAAACACGTCGCGCGATGGGAGGGCATGGTCTAGCCTGCCCTGCCCGCCGAAACGGCCACCGGCACACGGATTGGATAATGACCGAGATCAACCGACGCGACCTCCTTGCCCGCTCTGCCCTCACCCCCGCCCTTTCCCTCGCCGCCGGAGCCTCGCTGATGGCCGCCGCCACGCCGGCGCAGGCGACCCTCTCCGCCGCCGGCCAGCAGGTGCCGGGCATCTACCGCTACAAGATCGGGGCGCTGGAACTGACGGCGGTGAACGACGGCGTCAACCGCATCGCGTTTCCCGACGGTTTCGTGCGCAACGCCAGCACGGACGACATCAACAAGGCGCTCGAGGCGGCCTTCCTGCCGAAGGACCAGTTTCCCCTCACCTTCACGCCGCTGCTGGTGAACACCGGCTCCAAGCTGGTGCTGATCGACACCGGCAACGGCCCGCAGGGCACCTCGACCACCGTCGGCAAGCTGCCGGCCAATCTCGGCTGGGCGGGCGTGAAGCCGGCCGATGTCGACATGGTCGTCATCTCCCATTTCCACCCCGACCACATCAACGGCCTGCGCACCAGCGAGGGCTCCCTCGCCTATCCGAATGCGGAGATCCTGGTGCCGGCCCCGGAATGGGCGTTCTGGATGGACGATGGCGAGATGAGCCGGGCGCCGGAGGCGCTGCAGGCCAACTTCAAGAACGTGCGCCGCGTGTTCAAGGACTTCGACAGCCGCATCAACCGCTACGAATGGGACAAGGAACTGGTGCCGGGCATCACCTCGCTGGCGGCGCCGGGCCATACGCCCGGCCACACCGCCTTCATGATCGCCTCCGGCAACGACAAGCTGCTGGTGCAGTCGGACACCTCGAACCTGCCGGCCGCCTTCATGGTCAATCCCGACTGGCAGCTGCGCTTCGACATGGACGGGGCCAAGGCGGTCGAGACCCGGCGCAAGCTCTACGACATGGCCTCCGCCGACCGGCTGCCGATCGCCGGCTACCACATCCCGTTCCCGGCGGTGGGCAACATCGAGAAGAACGGCGACGGCTACCGCTTCGTGCCGACCTTCTGGAACCCGGCGCTCTGACGCGCTGCGGGCGTCCGCGCCGGCTCACCAGCCGCCGGACGCCCGGTACAGCGAGATGGTGAGGCGGCGCCCGGCGGCATAGTCATAGCCGGAAATGTCGGCGCCGCGCTCGAAGGAGAGCCCGAGCGCATCGGCGCGGCGGGCGAACGCATTCTCCGCCCGGCGTTCCACGAACACGACGCGACAGCCGCGGCCGGCGAGGAATTCGGCCGCGGCCGTGCCGTTCACGAATCGCAGCCGTCCCGGCATCAGGAAGGCGAAGCTCGGCTCGGCATAGCCGGCCGAGGCGAATTGCAGCGGGCCGGCGCCCTCCGCGCAGGTCTCCGCCTCGGCGAGGTCGACCAGCCGCGATGCGACCCACGCGCTTTCCATGCGCGGCAGGATGAGCTGCATCACGCCGAAGCCGGACACCAGCATGCCGGCCACGGCCAGCAGCGAGGCCTTCTCGACCCCGTAATCGGTGACGAACACCACGGCCACGACCAGGGCGAGGAAGCCCGCCACCAGCAGCGGCCAGGCCAGCAGGCTGGTGGTGCGGTCGAACACGGCGAGGGCGAGCAGCGCCAGCACGGCGATGAGCGCGCCCACCGCCGGCCACGCCCACAGCGCCCGCGCCAGCCGCCTGTTGGCGAGCACGACCGCGCTGCCGTGCTGGACGGCGAGCGCGATGAGCAGCGCCACCGCCGGGAAGGTCGGCAGCACGAGATAGGGAATCTTGGTCGGCAGCATCTCCAGCAGCAGCCAGGCCGGCACCAGCCAGGCCAGCAGGAAACGCACGCGCACCAGCCGCCGCGCCCGCCAGATCACCGGCACGGCCAGCAGCGCCAGCGGCGCCGCCGGCCAGAAGCTGCCCCAGAAGGCCAGCAGATAGGCGCCGGGCGGGGCGCCGAACCCATCCCCGGCATCGCCGATGCGGGCGATCAGGTCGCGCGTCGCCGGGTCCGGCGGCAGCGTCGACACCGATTGCGGCCAGAGCCAGAAGGCGAGCAGCGCGAGCAGCAGCGGAGCGCCGACCAGCGGCGCCAGCGGACGCAGGAAGCGCACGGAGCGATCGCCGATGCCGAGGGCGAGCGCCGCCAGCGCGGGATAGACCAGCGCCATCGGCCCCTTGGCCCACAGGCCGAAGGCGATCGCGCCCCAGAAGATGGCGGCGAGCCTCCAGTCGGCCGTGGCTGCTGGAGTAGTGCCGTCGTCGCGCCGCGCCGTGGCGAGATAGGCGCGGGCCATCGCCCCCATCGCGGCCACCGTGGCGGCGAGCACGACCGCTTCCGCCCGCGCCAGCCGCGCCTCCACCATCAGCGCCGCGCAGGTGGCGAGCAGCGTCGCCGCCAGCAGCGCCGCGCGCCGGCTGAGGAGCGCCAGACCGGCCCAGAAGGTGAGCAGCACCGCGGCGATGGCGGCGACGAGCGAGGGCAGGCGGTACACCGCGATGATGCGGTCGGCGTCCGGTACGCCGATCCCCTGCGCGAGTGTGACCGCCGCTTCCTGGAGCGCATGGATGCCGGGCACCCGACGGGCGTGGCCGCCATTGCCGAGGCGCGCATAAGTCGGGTCGTCCGATTCGATCAGCCGCTGCGAAGCGAGCGCGACGCGCGATTCCGTCCGGTCGATCGGCGGAATGGCGGCAAAGCCGGGCAGATAGCCGACGAGGCACAGGGCGACGAGGAACAGAACCGCGCGCCGATCGGTGCGGGTGGCATCGTCGAACAGCTTGGCGATCCAGCCGGAAATGCCGCGGCCGAAGATGTCGACGCGCACGCCGCGCGCGCGTTCGCCCCTCACCCCGGCCAGCCTGTCATAGGCCCGCTGCATCGCTTCCCTGCCCCGTCACGCGTGGCGGGGACCATACCAGAAGCCGGCCGGCGGCAAAGGTCGCAGGCCCCGCTCGCGTCCGGCGGGGCCGATCTGTTGCCGCTCTACAACGGTTTGCCCGACGATCCGGCCGGCCTACCCGCGGACCCGTCGCAAGGACGGATCCGCGGCATGACGGGACTATTGCGGCGGCGGGCACCCCGGCTGGCCGGGACGGCAGTCCGGCCGCTGCCGCTGCCCCTGAGGCGGCGCCCCCTGGGGCGGCCGCTGGCCTTGCGGCGGGGCACCCTGCGGCTGCGGACGTGCGTTCGGCGGCGGGCCGCCCTGATCGCGACGCGGCCTCTCCGGTGGCGGACCGCCCTGCGGAGGTCCACCCTGCGGCTGCCGCGCGCTCGGCGGCGGGCCGCCCTGATCGCGACGCGGCCGCTCCGGCGGCGGACCGCCCTGCGGAGGTCCACCCTGCGGTTGCCGCGAGCTCGGCGGCGGGCCGCCCTGATCACGACGCGGCCGCTCCGGGGGCGGACCGCCCTGCGGAGGCCCGCCCTGCGGCTGCCGCGAGCTCGGCGGAGGTCCACCTTGCGGCGGACGCTGGCCCGGAGGCGGGCCGCCCTGCGGCGGACGACCATCTGGTGCCGGCCCACCCTGAGGCGACGGACCACCGGGCGGAGGTCCACCTTGCGGCGGACGCTGGCCCGGAGGCGGACCGCCTTGCGGCGGACGACCATCTGGCCCCGGCCCACCCTGAGGCGGCGGACCACCGGGCGGAGGTCCACCCTGCGGCGGACGCTGGCCCGGCGGCGGACCGCCCTGCGGGGGACGACCGTCCGGCCCCGGACCACCCTGAGGCGGCGGGCCACCGGGCGGAGGTCCACCTTGCGGCGGACGCTGGCCCGGAGGCGGACCGCCCTGCGGGGGACGACCGTCAGGACCCGGACCACCCTGAGGCGGCGGGCCACCGGGCGGAGGTCCACCTTGCGGCGGGCGCTGGCCCGGAGGCGGGCCGCCCTGCGGGGGGCGACCGTCAAGCCCCGGACCACCCTGAGGCGGACGCTGGCCCGGGGGCGGACCGCCCTGAGGGGGACGACCATCCGGCCCCGGACCACCCTGAGGCGGCGGACCACCGGGCGGAGGTCCACCCTGCGGCGGGCGCTGGCCCGGAGGCGGGCCGCCCTGCGGCGGACGACCATCCGGCCCCGGACCGCCCTGAGGCGGCGGACCACCGGGCGGAGGTCCACCCTGCGGCGGGCGCTGGCCCGGAGGCGGACCGCCCTGCGGGGGACGACCGTCAGGACCCGGACCACCTTGCGGCGGCGGACCACCGGGCGGAGGTCCACCTTGCGGCGGGCGCGTGCCGGGACGGACGTCGACGCAGCGGCCGTTTTCCTGTCGGGCGAAACCGGGCGGGCAGCCGACGCCCGGACGTCCGATTCCCGGACCGCGGGGGCCGACAGGTCCGAGGCCATCCGGGCCAGGACCGACGGGCCCAGGTCCGACGGGCCCAGGTCCGACGGGGCCGGGTCCGACGGGGCCGGGTCCGACAGGGCCGGGTCCGACCGGGCCGGGTCCGACCGGGCCGGGTCCGACGGGGCCGGGTCCGACCGGGCCCCGCCCGGGGATGCAGGCGCCGTGATCGCGCAGATAGCCGGGCGGGCAATTGTCGTCGCCGGGCCGCGGCCGCACGCCGGGAATGCAGGCGTCGCCGGCGCGGATGCTGCCGGGCGGGCAGCGATCGTTCACCGGCCGCGGCCGGCACCAGCCGTCGATGAAGATCTCGCCGGGGCGGCACATGCCCGGACCCGGGCGCGGATCGATCCACGGATCGCTCGGGCGCACGCAATAGTCGCCGCGGCGGATGGTGCCGGGCGGGCAGCGGTCGCCGACGGGGCGCGGGTAGCAATAGCCGTTATAGAGCATCTCCCAGGGCTGGCAGATCGGGATGTTGGGCAGGCAGCGGCCACGATCGTAACGCTGGCCCCACGGGCAGCCGCACACGCCGCCCGGCAGCGCCTGCAGGCCCGGCGGGCAGTAATTGTCGCGCACGCAGCGGCCGTTGTACCAGGTGGAGCCGTTCGGGCAGCCGCAATAGCCGCCACGCCGCATGATCAGCCCGGGCGGGCAGCCCGGCGTCACGCAGCGCCCGTCGACGAAGATGTCGTAGGGGTCGCAGTAGATCGGCGGCGGCACGCAGGTGCCGCGATAACGCACGAGGCCGGGCGGGCAGTCATAGACGCAGGCGCCGTCGCGGAAGCGCGTGCCCACCGGGCAGCGCACCGGCACCGAGCAGTATTCGCCGTCGAAATAGGTGCCGGGCGGACAGCCATAGCCGACCGCGGGCGGCGGAGGCGGCGGCGGCGCGAAGGCCACCGGCGGCGGGGGCGGCGGGGCCGCGCTGCCCTGCGCGGGACGGCAGAACTGCCAGATGGCGATGCCGCCCATATGGCCGCGCGCGTCGGGATTGCCCTGCCGGTCGTCATAGTCGATGAACCAGCTCGTGCTCGGCGGCTCGTTCTTCGGGCGCACGAGATCGAGGGCGTTGCCCTGCAGCCCGTCCACCTCGAGGAAGCCGTCGCGGACGAGAGTGCCGGCGGCCTGCTGGTCGGCCGGGTCGCGCAGGCGCTCGCCGGTGCTCCACAGCGTGGTGCCGCAGGTCGCGGGCGCGATATTGCCGTTGCGGTCGTAGCCATTGCCGATGGCGATGCCGCCATTGCCGTTCGAGAAGGCGGGCGTCATGCCGACGGCATATTCCTCGCCGACCGAATCCCAGTGCGCGCCGCTGTTCGGATCGGGCTGGCGCAGCGGCTTGAACCGCATCACCCGCGCCTCGCCGGCCGAGGCGAGCTCGCGGAAATCATAGGCGCCGAGCGTCTGGCCGCGTTCGGCGACATAGAGCAGCCCCGCGCGGTCGAAGGCGAGCTCGGAAATCTCGATGCCCTCGCGCAGGGCGGGGATTTCGACCTCGAAGCGCGGGTCGTTGCCGAAGCCGCCGCGATTGTTGATGCCGATCGACCAGACCTGCGGCCCCTCGGCCACGGAGTAGTAGAGGCGCCCGTTGCGCACGGCGAGGCCGTTCACCAGGCGCGGCTGGGGCGCATAGCCCCAGCTCTCCGGCCGCTCCACCTCGAAGCCCGGCTGGGTGATGTCGGTGCGCCCCGTCGGCACGTCCGCCACCGGCTCCATCCCCAGCGCCTGCCGTCCGGCGACGCCGTGGTCGTAAATGCCGGTCTCGCGGCCGTCGAGCCAGAAGGCATGGATCATGCCGGTGCCGCGGTCGGCGGCGAACACCTGCTTGGAGGCGGAATCGAACGCGAGCCCGCCGAGCGCCGCGCCGGAATTGGGCACATTGTTCAGCCGCACATCGGTGAACAGGCTCACCTGCCCGGTGGCGCCGTCGATCCGCCAGATCGAGCCCGGTCCGCCGCCGCTCTGGGCGGGACCGAACAGGCCCGGCATGAACATGGCGCCCGGCGCGCCCTGACGCAGCCGCGCGCCATCGGCCCCGACGATCGGCAGGCCGTAGGCGGAGGTGGCGGCGAGATAGGCGTTGGGGGGCGTCGCGTCGTCGAGCGTGACGCCGAACACCTGGCCGACCGCGCTCGCCGGAATGGTGAGCGGCTTGGCCGCATTGACCAGCTGGCCCCGCGGCGGGCCGCCGAGCTGCTGCAGCGAGACGATGCGGGCGGAGGGACCGGCAAGGTCGATCACCAGCGAATCGGCGGGATCGGTGCCGCTCGACGCGGGGCCCGGCCGGGCGCCGGCAAAGCCGGTGACGACGGCATCGCCGGGCATCATCACGCCGCCCTGCTGGGCCTGTGCCCGGGCGGCCGGCGCGGATGGCAGCAGCGCCGCGGCGGCCAGCAGCAGCGCCGCCCAGAGCGCCTTCGCCGGCCCCGGCCTGCCTTTAGCGGATTGTTCCGATGATTCGTTCCCGGCGAGCTGACCGGACGTGCCGGAGCCGTTCCTACGCGACTGGTACATGCATTCCCCCCGGAACACGGCGGTTTGCGAACCGCCGGCGCGCCGGCAGCATGACCTGCCGGGCACCCATTTGTCACCGGGACGTTAACACATGGATCGCGGCGTTGTTTCGTCCAAAGCGTGCGCGTCGCGCCCTATTGCGGCATGCCGCTGCGTCAGGGCGGGGCGCCGTCACTTGGTGAGGATGAGCTTGTTCTGGGCGGTAAGACGCAGCCGATAGCGCTCGCCGCGATGGGCGATGGTGATTTCCTTGGTGGCGATGAACAGGTCGCGGCTGTCGATGGTCTGGTCGACCACGCTGACCCGGCGCGCCAGTTTGGCGGGGGTGCCGGTCCGGTTGCCGCTCTCCTCTGTATCCGTCATGTAGAATATTTCCAAGGTAAGTAACGAACGGATGCGCAGTGATGAAACCCCTCTTCACCTTTGAGACGTTATAAAGTGTTATTCATCACTAGTGATGAACTAATGCGTCGACAGCGCCAATACAAGCGACATCGTCCACCAACGGGCGGACGGCCGCGAAATCAGCGGCGGTAGCGCGGGAAAAGGGGCGATCAGCCGGCGGCGCGCTCGGACGTGTGCATGGGCAGGCCGATGACCGGCATCGTCCAGTTGCGCAGCAACCACGGGACGCGCGAGGCCGGCAGCGCCTTGGAGAACAGGTAGCCCTGCGCCAGATCGCAGCCGTTCATGCGCAGATAGGCGGCTTGCGACACGGTCTCGACGCCCTCCGCCACCGTCATGATGCCCAGGCTGTGACCGAGATTGATGACGGCGCGCACGATGGCGGCATCGTCGGCGTCCCGTTCGAGATCGCGGACGAAGGAACGGTCGATCTTGATGCGATCCACCGGGAATTGCTTGAGATGGGTCAGCGAGGCGTAGCCGGTGCCGAAATCGTCGAGCGCGATCAGCACGCCGGCATCGTGCAGGGCCTGCAGGTTGGTGCGGACCGATTCGATGCCGCGCCCCAGGAAGACGCTCTCGGTCACCTCGATGGTCAGGCGATGGGGCGGCACGTTCGCCCGCGCCAGCGCGCCGAGCACGCGCTCGGCAAGATTGTTGCGGGCGAATTCGGCGGAGGAGACGTTGACCGCCACGCGCCCGAACGGTTCGCCATTGGCGATCCAGCTGGACATGTCGCGCAGCGCCATGTCCAGTACCCGCTCGCCGAGTTCCACCGCGAGGTCGGCATCGTCGAACACCTGGTGGAATTCCCCCGGCCCCAGCAGGCCCTTGCGGGGATGGCGCCAGCGCAGCAGGGCCTCGAAGCCGGAGATGGTGCCGCTGTGGAGCGACACTTTCGGCTGGTAGTAGGGCACGAACTCGTTATTGGCGAGGGCGAGCCGCACCCGCGTGGCGAGGTGAAGCCGGCTCTCGGTCGCCTCGCGCATTTCCGCCGCATATTCGACCGAGATGCCGCGTCCGGCGGATTTCGCCCGGTACAGGGCGATGTCGGCGCTCTTCAGCAGTTCGACCGGATCGGAGCCGTGGTCGGGCGCGACCGCGATGCCGACGCTGGACCGGCAGGACAGCGCGGTCTTCCGGTAGACGAAGGGCGTGCGCAGCGCGGCGAGGATGCGCTCGGTCACCCGCAAGCCCTCGTCGGGACGTTCGATGCGGTCGAGCAGGACGATGAATTCGTCGCCGCCGAGCCGCGCCACGGTATCGACATCCCGCACGCACCCGACGAGACGTCGCGCCACCTCGATCAGCAGCGCGTCGCCGGCATCGTGGCCGAGCGTGTCGTTGACATTCTTGAACTGGTCGAGATCGATCAGCAGCAGCACCACATGGGTGCCGGCGCGGCGCGCGCGCCGCAGAGCGGCTTCCAGCCGGTCGCGCAGCAGGCCCCGGTTCGGCAGGTCGGTCAGCGCATCATGGTTGGCCATGTGCCACATGCGCTGTTCGGCTTCCTTCTGCTCGGTCACGTCCTGAAGGATGCCGAAGGCGCGGACCGCCTTGTTGCCCTCGAACTCGACGTGGCAGGTCTTGCGCACGATCCGGTGTTCGCCGGCGACGTTGATAAAGGGCAGCTCCACCTCGAAGGGCTGCCCGGTCCGGAGAGCCTGGGCGTATTTGCGGGTGAAAATGGCCCGGGCCTCGGGCGGAAAATGCGATAGCGCCAGATCGGCCGAGGGTTCCTTGCCCGGGATCATGCCGTAGATGCGATAGACGCCGTCCGACCAGGCGAGCCGCTGGGAATGGACGTCGCACTCCCAGCCGCCCACCTTGGCGAGGCGTTCGGTCTGGCCGAGCAAGGTCTGGCGCCGCCACAGCTCGCGGCTCTGCTGCTCGATCAGGTTCTGGCTGTTGCGGCGGTGGTCGAGTTCGCGCCGGGCGCGCCGCGTCGCCTCGTGCAGGCGGAACTGGTCGGCGACGACCTGCGCCAGCTGGCGGACGATCTCGGCCTCGTGCGCCGAAAGTTCGCGGGGCTCCGGCCCGAAGATGCAGAGCGAGCCGATGTTCAGTCCCTGCCGGACCGCGATGGGCGCGCCGACATAGAAACGTATGTGAGGTTCGCCGACGACATAGATGTTCGAGGCGAAGCGCGGGTCGGCGTGGGTGTCCGGAACGACCAGGATGTCCTCGGTGAGGATCGTCCAGGTGCTGAAGGACTGTTCGCGCGAGGTGCCGGAGAAGTCGACGCCGGAGCGCGCCTTGAACCATTGCGCCTCCCGGTCGACCAGGCCGACGCAGGCGTGCGGCACGCCGAGCATCTCCCGCGCCAGGGAACATACCGCCTGCATCCCCGACGTGGGTGGCGCATCGAGCACATCCATCGCGTGGAGATCGGCCAGCCGCGCGGCTTCGTTCTCCGGCAGGGGGAATGTCATGTCTGTCCGGACCATTCCGTCGCGAGACGCGCTTGCCACGCGCTCATGGGGGGGCGATAGGCGAGCCTATCTGCAACTGACGGTAATGCGTGGCCCGTTAACCAGCCTTTGCCAGACATGGTGAACGCTGCGTCAACCGGCGGCCCCACGTCGCCGGACGGCGGCGCGGCGACGGGATGTAGACGGACGCCTCAGGCCACCCGCGTCGCCGCGTCCGCCGGCTCGGCCAGGCCCCCGGCCTGCGCGATGAAGGCGGCGATCTCGGCAACCCCCGTACCCGCCCGGACATTGGCGAAGACATAGGGGCGCACGCCGCGCATCCGGCGCGAATCCCGGTCCATCACCTCCAGCGACGCGCCGACATGGGGGGCGAGGTCGATCTTGTTGATCACCAGAAGGTCCGAGCGGGTGATGCCCGGCCCGCCCTTGCGCGGGATCTTGTCGCCGGCCGAGACGTCGATGACGTAGATGGTGAGGTCGGCGAGCTCCGGCGAGAAGGTCGCCGCGAGATTGTCGCCGCCCGACTCGATCAGGATCAGGTCGAGCGCGGGGAAGCGGGCGCGCATGTCGGCGATCGCGGCAAGGTTCGCCGAGGCATCCTCGCGGATGGCGGTGTGCGGGCAGCCGCCGGTCTCGACGCCCATGATCCGCTCGGCCGGCAGCGCGCCGGCCCGCGTCAGGATCTCGGCGTCCTCGCGGGTGTAGATGTCGTTGGTGATGGCGCAGAGGTCGTAGTCGGCGCTGAAATGGCGGCACAGCGCCTCCATCAGCGCCGTCTTGCCGGAGCCGACCGGCCCGCCGATGCCGACCCGGAGCGGACCACTGCCCTGCCCTGCCATGTGTATTCTCCCAAAACTGGCCCGCGGGCGCGGGACGTGACCGCTGAAGCGTGATCCGACGTGCTCGGCACGCGGATCGGCGCCGGCTCTAGCTGCGGAACAGCCGCGTGTATTGTGTCTCGTGCCGCATGGAGGCGACGTCCGAGCGAAAGGCCGCGCCGCCGATCCGGTCGAGCGGCACCTGTCCGGCGCGGGCAGCCGCCCGCCGGATGGTCGGCGCCAGCGCGGCGATGGTGCGGTTGCCGTCGCTCTGGCCGAGCGGCACCAGCCGGACGGCGGCGGAGACGAGGTTCGACACGATCGCCGCCAGGAAGGCATCCAGCGTCGGCGCCAGCGGCAGGCCGTGGACCGCCGCCGCGATGCCGACCGCGACCGGATAGGCGAAGCGCCCGTCCCAGGCGGCGAAGGCCTCGTCAAGGCCCGGCGCCGGCCAGGCAAGGCGTGTGGCGGCGACGAAGGCGTCGCCCTGGTTCAGGCTTTCCATCTGCCGTTCGCGCGAGGGCGCGAAGGCGGCCGCGAGTTCGGCGACGTCGCGCAACGCGGCGGTGTCGAGCCCGGGCGGCTCAGCGCACCCGCCATCCGTTCCGCCGGCCGCACGCCAGGCATGGGCGAGGAACATGGCGTCGCTGAACGGTCCCCCGGCGACAAGCAGGTCGTCGATCCAGTCCCGCAGCGTCGCGGCATCACGGATGTCGCCCGCCTCCACCGCCCATTCGAGCCCGTGGGAATAGGCGAAGGCGCCGACCGGATAGGCCGGCGACAGCCAGACGAACAGCGGCAGCAGATCGGGCCGCGCCCCGTGGCCGGGAGCCGGATCGGCATAGGCTCCCCCGCGTCCCGAGGCGGTCGTCCCCCCGCTCCCGCCGGCTGGCGCAGGGCACCCCGCGGGTGCGGGCCCTGCCGCCGCTTCAGTCGTGGCGATGCGAGCCATGCCGGCCGTGGTCGTGGTGGTGATGATCGTGCCCGTGATGATCATCGTGGCCATGGCCCTGATGCTTGGGATCGTGGTGGCCATGGCCGTGATGATCGTGGCCGCAGCCGCAGGCGTCGCCGTGCTCGTGCGCGGACCCGGCTTCCGGCGAACCGACCTTCATCACGTCGCGCTCGTGATGCTCGTGATGCCCGTGATCGTGGTGGTGATCATAGTGGTGCTCGTGATCATGGGCGTGGCCATGTTCGTGATGATGGCCGTGGTCATGATGGCCGTGGTCATGATGACCGTGGTCATGATGACCGTGGTGCTCATGGTCATGGCCGTGATCGTGGCCGCAGCCGCAGGCCGCGTCATGGTGATGGTGCTCGCCATGGGCATGGTCGTGGTGGCCGTGCGCCTCGGCCGCCTCATAGGCGCCGCCTTCCGGCTCGAACGGCGCCTCGACGGCCGCAACCACGCCGCCCAGCCCGCGCACCATCTCCTCCAGCACCGGATCGCGGGCGATACGGATGCGGTCGGCGAGGAACTCGGCCGGCACATGCCGATTGCCGAGATGCCAGGCGAGGCGGGCGAGGTGATGGGAATCGCGCGCGGTGATCTCGGCCACCGGCTCCTCGGCGGCCGCCACGGCGACGATGCGGCCGTCGTCGAGCTTCAGCCCATCCCCGTCCTTGATGCGGGTCGCCTCGACGAGGTCGAGCAGGAACGCGACGTCCCCCTCCCCGCGCATGGCGATGCGGCGGCGATAACGCCCGTCATGGGGCAGCACGATGCGGTCGGCGGCGCTCGCCTGGTCCCAGGTGCCGGCGGGGAGAATGGTACGGGCACGGATCATGATCGTCTCCTGAGCGGGGCGCTTTGGGCCGGCATCCTTCGAGGCCGGCCGCGGCCGGCACCTCGGGATGACGTCGTGCCTGTTGCACCATCATCTTGAGGCGCAAGCATAGCGAGCCTCGAAGGATGCTCCAGCCGGGCACCCCGCACACTTAGAACAGGAAGTAGCGCTGCGCCATGGGCAGCTCGGTGGCGGGGGCGCAGGTGAGCAGCTGGCCGTCGGCCCGCACCTCGTAGGTCTCGGGGTCGATGTCGATCCGCGGCGTCGCGCCGTTGTGGATCATCGAGGCCTTGCCGATGCCGCCGCGTACGTTCTCGACCGCGACCAGCCGCTTCTCCAGCCCCAGCCGGGCGCCGACGCCGCGCTCCACCGCCGCCTTGGAGACGAAGGTGAGCGAGGTCGCGGTGCGGGTCTTGCCGAAGGCGCCCCACATCTCGCGGTAATGCACCGGCTGCGGCGTCGGGATCGAGGCGTTGGGATCGCCCATCTGCGCCGCGACGATGACGCCGCCCTTCACCACCATGTCCGGCTTGGTGCCGAAGAAGGCCGGCGTCCAGATCACCAGGTCGGCCAGCTTGCCGGGCTCGACCGAGCCGATATGGCGCGAGACGCCGTGCGCGATGGCGGGATTGATGGTGTATTTGGCGACGTAGCGCTTCACGCGGGTGTTGTCGTTGCGCGCGCTGTCGCCGGCAAGCGGGCCGCGCTGCAGCTTCATCTTGTGTGCGGTCTGCCAGGTACGGGTGACCACCTCGCCGAGCCGGCCCATGGCCTGGCTGTCGGAGGAGATCATCGAAAGCGCGCCGATGTCGTGCAGGATGTCCTCGGCGGCGATGGTCTCCTTGCGGATGCGGCTCTCGGCGAAGGCGAGGTCCTCGGCGATCAGCGGGTCGAGATGGTGGCACACCATCAGCATGTCGAGATGCTCGTCGAGCGTGTTCACCGTGAACGGGCGCGTCGGGTTGGTCGACGAGGGCAGCACGTTCGGCAGGCCCGCCACCTTCATGATGTCGGGCGCATGGCCGCCGCCCGCCCCTTCCGTATGGAAGGCGTGGATGGTGCGGCCCTTGAAGGCGGCCACCGTGTCCTCGACGAAGCCGCTCTCGTTCAGCGTGTCGGTGTGGATCATCACCTGAATGTCGTGATCGTCGGCCACCGACAGGCAGTTGTCGATGGTGGCCGGCGTGGTGCCCCAGTCCTCGTGCAGCTTCAGCGCGCAGGCGCCCGCCTCGATCTGCTCGACGAGGCCGCCCGGCAGCGAGGAATTGCCCTTGCCGGAGAGCGCGAGGTTCACCGGGAAGCTGTCGAAGGCGCGCAGCATCATCTCGATGTGCCACGGACCCGGCGTGCAGGTGGTGGCGTTGGTGCCGGCCGCCGGGCCGGTGCCGCCGCCGAGCATGGTGGTGACGCCGCTCATCAGGGCGTGCTCGATCTGCTGGGGGCAGATGAAGTGGATATGGGCGTCGAAGCCGCCGGCGGTGACGATCTTGCCCTCGCCGGCGATGATCTCGGTCGAGGGGCCGATGACGATGTCGACGCCCGGCTGGATGTCCGGGTTGCCGGCCTTGCCGATGGCGTGGATCAGGCCGTCGCGCAGGCCGATATCGGCCTTCACGATGCCCCAGTGGTCGAGGATCAGCGCGTTGGTGATGACCGTGTCGACCGCCCCGCCGGCGCGGGTGGTCTGCGCCTGGCCCATGCCGTCGCGGATGGTCTTGCCGCCACCGAACTTCACCTCCTCGCCATAGACGGTGAAATCCTTCTCCACCTCGATGACCAGCGAGGTATCGGCGAGGCGCACCCGGTCGCCGGTGGTGGGGCCGAACATCTCGGCATAGAAGGCACGGGAAATCTTCATGGCCTGACATCTTCCGATCGAAGGGGAACGCGCGGTCGACGGCGAAAAGCGGGGCGGATCAGAGCTTGCCCATCACGCCCTGCCGGAAACCGTAGACCTCGCGGCGCCCGGCGAGCGCGACCAGCTTCACCTCGCGCGACTGGCCCGGCTCGAAGCGCACCGCCGTGCCCGAGGGGATGGCGAGCCGCATGCCGCGAGCGGCCTCGCGGTCGAAGGCGAGCGCCGGGTTGGTCTCGAAGAAATGATAGTGGCTGCCGACCTGGATCGGCCGATCGCCGGTATTGGCGACGGTGAGCGCGATGGTCTCGCGCCCGGCCAGCAGCTCGATCTCGCCATCCTCGGTGATGATCTCGCCGGGGATGACCGCCTGCGCCGCGCCGCGGATCGGCTCGTGCACGGTGACCAGCTTGGTGCCGTCCGGGAAAGTCGCCTCGACTTGGATGTCGTGGATCATCTCGGCGATACCGGGCATCACCTGGTCGGCCGAGAGAACGGTGGCGCCCAGCGTCATCAGCTCGGCCACCGTCCTTCCGTCGCGGGCGCCTTCCACCACCACGTCGGTGATGAGCGCGACGGCTTCGGGGTGGTTCAGCTTGACGCCGCGCTCGAGCCGCTTGCGCGCCACCTCCGCCGCCATGGCGACCAGCAGCTTGTCCTTCTCGCGGGGGCTGAGATTCATGAGCGAGTCTCCGGGTCTGCGAAAGCGAGGCTGTGCCCCGTCAGGAATGCCATATGCGCGGCGGCTCCGCGACGCCGAGCGGGTCGATCAGCGCGCGCAAGGCCCGCTCCACGATCGCGCCCTCGCCCGCCAGCAGGCGGATGGCGAGCATGCCGTCCCACGCGCTTGCCCCCGCCTCGACATCGGCAATGGCATCGAGCCGGTCGCGCACCGCCTCGATCCGGGCTTCGGCGTCGGCCGCGACGAGAAGCACCGTGGCGACGGCGGCGGCGCCCGCCAACGTCGCCCGGCGCGCCAGAACCGCGGCGACATCGTCCTCCAGCACGAGGCCGTCCGCATAGACGAGACGTCCCCCGCGGCGCAGGCGCCATTGGTCGATCAGCCGGCCCCGCGTCAACCGCTCGCCGCAGGCGGTGCGGCCGAGCACGAGCGGCTCGACCAGCAGCAGGCGTGCGGAGGGATCGACCTCGGCCGTGATCGAGCGCTCGACGCGGGCGCCGTCGAACAGGATGGTGGCCTGCGGCATCCATTCGAGGCACGCCCCCGCCTCCACCGCCAGCTCGACGCCGAGACGGGCCGAGGCGCCGTCCGAGCGATAGACCTTCTCGGCCGCCTGCGTCGTCACGACGAGCCGTGTGCCGCGCCCGGCGCGCACGCGTGCGAAGGCGCTGTCGCCACCGGCAATGCCGCCGCCGGTGTTGAGCAGCACGGCTTCCAGCGCGCCGCCGCGCCGGCCGGAACGCGGAAAGCGCACCCGGCTCGGGCCCGCCTCCTCCGTGCGGCCGCGCACCGTGCGGCCTTCGAGCGCGACGGCCTCGAGGCGGATGCGGCCGTGACCGCGCAGCCCGCCGGGAACCCGATCCGGCGCGCCGAGCTCAGACGGCGATGCGGTTGCGGACATCCGGATCCTCGAGCGCGGCGCCGTCGCCCGACAGCACCACCGCGCCGCGTTCCATCACGATGAAATGGTCCGCCAGTTCCTTGGCGAAGTCGAAATACTGCTCGACCAGCACGATGGCGATGTCGCCCTTGGTCCGCAGGTAGCGAATGGCGTTGCCGATATCCTTGATGATCGAGGGCTGGATGCCCTCGGTCGGCTCGTCCAGCACCAGCACCTTCGGCCGCATCACCAGCGCGCGGCCGATGGCGAGCTGCTGCTGCTGGCCACCGGACAGGTCGCCGCCGCGCCGGCGCATCATCGAATCCAGCACCGGGAACAGCGAGAACACGTCGTCGGGGATGCTGCGGTCCGCTCGCTTCAGCGGCGAGAAGCCGGTCTCGAGATTTTCCGCCACGGTGAGCAGCGGGAAGATCTCGCGGCCCTGCGGCACGAAGGCGATGCCCCGGCGCGCGCGCTCATAGGGCGGCATCGCGGTGATGTCCTCGCCGTTGAAGCGGATCGCGCCCTTCGACACCGGATGGCGGCCGACGATGGCGCGCATCAGGCTGGTCTTGCCGACGCCGTTGCGCCCGAGCACGCAGGTGACCTTGCCGGGCTCGGCGACCAGCGAAACACCGCGCAGCGCCTGGGCGGCGCCGTAGAACAGGTTGACATCCTTCACTTCGAGCATGCGTCAGCGCCCCAGATAGACTTCGATGACGCGCTCATTGGCGCTCACCTGGTCGAGCGTGCCCTCGGCGAGCACGGAACCCTCGTGCAGGCACATGACGCGCACGCCGAGGTCGCGCACGAAGGTCATGTCGTGCTCGACCACGACCACCGAGTGACCGTTGGCGTTGATTTCGCGCAGCAGTTCGGCGGTCTGGGCGGTCTCGGCGTCGGTCATACCGGCGACCGGCTCGTCGACCAGCAGCAGCTTGGGATCCTGCGCCAGCAGCATGCCGATCTCGAGCCACTGCTTCTGCCCGTGCGAGAGGTCGCCGCCGAGCCGGTTGCGGTGCTCGGTGAGCTTGATGGTTTCGAAGATGGCGTCGATCTTGTCGCGTTCTTCGGCGGTTTCCTTGCGGAAAATGTTCGCGATGGCCTTGCGGTTGCCCTTGAGCGCGAGGCGCAGATTGTCGACCAGCGTGTGGCTCTCGAACACGGTCGGCTTCTGGAACTTGCGGCCGATGCCGAGCGTCGCGATCTCGGTCTCGTCGAGCTTGGTCAGGTCGGTGGTGCCGCCTTTGAAGAAGATGTCGCCCTTGTCCGGCCGGGTCTTGCCGGTGATGCAGTCCATCATCGTGGTCTTGCCGGCGCCGTTGGGGCCGATGATGGCCCGCATCTCGCCGGGATCGACGGTGAAGGAGAGCGAGTTCAGCGCCCGGAAGCCGTCGAAAGTGACGGTCACGCCGTCGAGATAGAGCAGCGCCTCGGTGAGGCGCTCGGCGGGCGGGGGGGCGTCGTTCGCCTCGGGCGAAATGGCGGCGGCGATGGCAGCATTGGCGTTCATGATCGCGCCCTCCTCACTCGGCCGGCTTCGCGGCGGACGGATCGGCGGCCGGCGTTGCATCGTTCACCGCCGAACTCGCGGCGGCGGCACGGCGCCGGTCGCGAAAATCCGCCCAGGCGCCGAGCACGCCCTTCGGCAGGAACAGCGTCGAGAAGACGAACAGCCCGCCGAGCATGAACAGCCAGTAGGGCGCCAACATGCCGGAGGTGAAATAGGTCTTGGCGTAGTTGACGATCACGGCGCCGAGCGCCGCCCCGATCAGCGTGCCGCGCCCGCCCACCGCGACCCAGATGATGATCTCGATCGAGTTGGCCGGCGAGAATTCGCTCGGGTTGATGATGCCGACCTGCGGCACATAGAGCGCCCCGGCGACGCCCGCCAGCATGGCGGAGACCACAAAGGCGACCAGCTTGTAGTTCTCCGCCCGGTAGCCGGTGAAGCGCACCCGCGCCTCGGCGTCGCGGATGGCAATCAGCACCTTGCCGAAATGCGAGGTGACCAGGAAGCGGCACAGCACATAGCCCAGCGCCAGCGCGATCGCCGAGAGCGCGAACAGCACGGCGCGCGTGCCGTTCGACTGGATGTTGAAGCCGAGGATGTCCTTGAAGTCGGTGAGGCCGTTATTGCCGCCGAAGCCCATGTCGTTGCGGAAGAAGGCGAGCAGCAGCGCGAAGGTCATCGCCTGGGTGATGATCGACAGGTAGACGCCGGTGACGCGCGAGCGGAAGGCGAACCAGCCGAACACCAGCGCCAGCGCGCCCGGCGCCAGCAGCACCATCAGCGCGGCATAGGGGAACCACTCGAAGCCGTGCCAGAACCACGGCAGTTCCTTCCAGTTCAGGAACACCATGAAGTCCGGCAGCACCGCGTTGCCGTAGACGCCGCGCGAGCCGATCTGGCGCATCAGGTACATGCCCATCGCGTAGCCGCCGAGCGCGAAGAAAGCGCCGTGGCCGAGCGAGAGGATGCCGACATAGCCCCAGATCAGGTCGACCGAGAGCGCCAGCAGGGCGAAGCACAGATATTTGCCGAGCAGCGACATCAGATAGGTCGGCACATGCAGCGCCGAGCCTTCGGGAACCAGCAGGTTCAGCGCGGGTATCAGCACGGCCGCGCCGAGCACGATGGCGAGGAAGATGGCGCCGCTGGTGCCGAACAGGCTCGGGCGGGCGGGTGAGGTGGCGGGCAGCGTGCTCATGCTTCGATCGCCCGGCCCTTCTGCGCGAACATGCCGCGCGGACGCTTCTGGATGAAGAGGATGACGATGACCAGCAGCGCGATCTTGCCGAGCACGGCGCCGGCATAGGGCTCCAGCAGCTTGTTGGCGACGCCGAGCGACATGGCGCCGACCAGCGTTCCCCAGAGATTGCCGACGCCGCCGAACACCACGACGAGGAAGCTGTCGATGATGTAGCTCTGGCCGAGGTTGGGCGAGACGTTGTCGATCTGGCTGAGCGCCACGCCGGCGATGCCGGCGATGCCCGAGCCGAGGCCGAAGGTCATGGCGTCCACCCAGTGGGTGCGGATGCCGACCGAGGCGGCCATGCGCCGGTTCTGGGTGACGGCGCGCATTTCGAGGCCGATGCGGGTCAGCCGCAGCGTCGCCAGCAAAGCGAGGAAGACGAGGCCGGCGAAGATGATGATCCACAGGCGGCCATAGGTGATCGACATGTGGCCGAGCTCGAAGGCGCCCGACATCCAGCTCGGCGCGCCGACCTCGCGGTTGGTGGGGCCGAAGGCGGTGCGGATCGCCTGCTGCAGGATCAGCGAGATGCCCCAGGTCGCCAGCAGCGTTTCCAGCGGGCGGCCATAGAGGAAGCGGATCACCGTGCGCTCGATGAGGATGCCGACGAGGCCGGTGAAGACGAAGGCGAGCGGGATGGCGATCAGCAGCGAGGCATCGAACAGGCCGGGATAGGAGGTGCGGATCACCTCCTGCACCACGAAGGTGGTGTAGGCGCCGAGCATGACCATCTCGCCATGCGCCATGTTGATGACGCCCATCACGCCGAAGGTGATGGCGAGGCCGATGGCGGCGAGCAGTAGGACGGAGCCGAGCGAAAGCCCGTACCAGACATTCTGGGCGACGGCCCACAGCGCGAGACTGTGCTCGATGGACGCGATGGCGCCGTCGGCGGCGGTCTTCACCGCGGCGGGCGCGTCGGGCGGCAGGTTGCGCAGCAGCGCCAGCGCGTCCTGCCCACCCTCCGCGCCGATGACGGACACGGCGGCGATGCGCTCGGATTCGGGCACATCGGCCTTGCCGACGATGATGGCGGCGCGGGCGAGCGTGAGCGCGGATTTGACCTTCGGATCGGTCTCCTTGGCGAGGACGGCTTCGATCGCCGGCAGCGCCGCGGCATCGCGCGATTTGAGCACGGAGGCCGCGGCCTCGAGGCGCTTGGCCGGATCGGGGCTGGCCAGGGTCAGCGTGCCGGTGGCAGCGTCGACGGCGCGGCGGATGCGGTTATTGACCCGCACGGGCTTCACGTCGGCGGGCGCAGCGGCGACCGCTTGCCCTGTCGCGGGATCGACCAGGCCGCCGGCGGCATCGCGGATGAACACGGTGCGGGCGGAGGGGCTGAACACCAGCTTGCCGTCCCCCAGCGCGGCGACGACCGCCGCCGCGGCCGGCGAGCCGCTGACCGCGAGCTGGCCGAGCGCGGCTTCGGTGTCGTCATATTTGTCGGTGGCGAGGCGGCCGAGGGCCGCGCTGATGTCCGGCCCGCTGCCCTGCGCGTAGGCGTGAGGGGCGAGCGGGGCGAGGAAAGCAGCGACGAGCAGCATCACGAGGGCCGCGCGTCGGACGAGAGCGCTCTGGGACATCGTCATCCGTAGGTCAGGAGCTGCGGACGCGCCGGCGGCTGCCGGCGGCGACGGGGAGGCGGATGCCGCCTCCCCGCGTTCTCGGGTCGGACTGTCCCGAGGCGCCGTGCGCCTCAGGCCCGGCTCACTGGCCGGCGCCGCCGCACTTGCCGGTCTTCACGTTGAAGTTGCCGCAGTTCATCGGCGAGCGCCAAACCGCGATCAGGTCCTTGGACCCTTCGAGGTAGGGCGACCACTCCTGGGCGACGATCAGGCCCGGGGTCCGCTCGACGACGTCGAACTGGCCGTCGTCCTTGATCTCGCCGATCAGCACGGGCTTGGTGATGTGGTGGTTGTCCATCATCGCCGAGAAGCCGCCGGTGAGGTTCGGCACGGAGACGCCGACCAGCGCCGGGATGACCTTGTCCGGATCGGTGGTGCCGGCCTTCTCGACCGCCTTGACCCACATGTTGAAGCCGATGACGGTGGCTTCCATCGGGTCGTTGGTCACGCGCTTCGGGTTCTTGGTGAAGGCCTGCCACTTGGCGATGAAGTCCTTGTTCTCCGGCGTGTCGACCGACTGGAAGTAGTTCCAGGCGGCGAGGTGGCCGACCAGCGGCTTGGTGTCGATGCCGGCGAGCTCTTCCTCACCCACCGAGAACGCCACCACCGGGATGTCGGTCGCCTTGATGCCCTGGTTGCCGAGTTCCTTGTAGAACGGCACGTTGGCATCGCCGTTGATGGTCGACACGACGGCGGTCTTCTTGCCGGCCGAGCCGAACTTCTTGATGTCGGCGACGATGGTCTGCCAGTCGGAGTGACCGAACGGCGTGTAGTTGATCATGATGTCCTCGGACTTGACGCCCTTGGACTTCAGATAGGCCTCGAGGATCTTGTTGGTGGTGCGCGGGTAGACGTAGTCGGTGCCCGCGAGCACCCAGCGCTGCACGCCTTCGTTCTCGGCGAGGTAGTCGACCGCCGGGATGGCCTGCTGGTTCGGCGCGGCGCCGGTGTAGAACACGTTGCGCTCGGACTCCTCACCCTCGTACTGGACCGGGTAGAAGAGGATGTTGTTCAGCTCCTTGAACACCGGCAGCACGGACTTGCGGGACACCGAGGTCCAGCAGCCGAACACCGCCTGCACCTTGTCCTTAGTGATCAGCTCGCGCGCCTTCTCGGCGAAGAGCGGCCAGTTCGACGCGGGATCGACCACCACCGCCTCGATCTTCTTGCCGAGAACGCCGCCCTTCTTGTTCTGCTCGTCGACGAGGAACAGGACGGTGTCCTTCAGCGTGGTCTCGCTGATGGCCATGGTGCCGGACAGCGAGTGGAGAACGCCGATCTTGATCGTTTCCTGAGCGTGCGCAGGCACGGCGGCGGCGGCGAGCGCCAGGGCCGCCGCTCCAGCCGCGACGCGGCCGGCGGCCCGACCTGCGTTGGAGAACAGGTTCAACATATTTGTTCCCTTCTGGAGTTCACACGCAGGACCCCCGTCCGCGTGCCGAAGGGAAGGTTAGCAACCGTCGTGCCAAGTGAGGCCGCGCCGCACATGCGTCAGCCGACTGGTATGCCAGATGGTGCGAATGTCGAAATATACCGCTGGCCACTCAGCCGATCGGCCCAAAAATGTGGCGGAACGACGACGGCAGCCCAATCGGTGGGCAGCGCCCCCGCGCCATTATGCAGTGCGGGCGAGAGCAAGACGCGCCGCATCGAGCCGGTCGAGCGCCGCGTCGAGCGTCGCGTCCTTCTTGGCGAAGCAGAAGCGCGCGACGCTGGTCACAGGCTCCTGCGCGTAGAAGGCGGAAACCGGGATCGCCGCGACGCCATGGCGCTGGACCAGATCGAGGCAGAACGCCTCGTCGCCGACCGGCAACCGCAGCGGGGCGAGATCGACGTTGAGGAAATAGGTGCCGGCCGAGGGCAGCACGCTGAATCCCCGCTCCGTCAGGCCCTGGGCGAGGCGGTCGCGCGAGCGCTGGAGAGCGGACCGGCTGGCCTCGAACCAGCCATCCTCCTTGCCGAGCCCGTAGGCCACCGCCTCCTGCAGCGAGGGCGGCGTGGTGAAGGTGAGGAACTGGTGCGCCTTCGCCAGCACCTTCATCAGCGCCGGCGCGGCGCAGACGAAGCCGACCTTCCACCCCGTCATGCCGAAGATCTTGCCGGCCGAGGCGATCTTCACCGCCCGTTCGCCGAGTCCCGGCAGCGACAGCACCGATTGATGCCGCAGCCCGTCGAACACGACATGCTCCCACACCTCGTCCGACACCAGAACGGCGTCGTGCCGCACGCAGAATCGCGCCACGAGGTCGAGCTCGGTCGCGTCGAACACACGGCCAGCGGGGTTGTGCGGGTTGTTGAACAGAACGAGACGCGTTCGCGGCGTGAAGGCCGCCGCCAGCGCCTCCTCGGTGATGCGCCAGGACGGCGGCGCCAGACGGACGAGGCGCGGCACGCCCCCTGCCCGCTTCACCAGCGGCAGATAGGCGTCATAGAGCGGCTGGAACAGCACCACCTCGTCGCCCGGCTCGATCAGCGCGAACAGCGCGCCGGCAATGGCCTCGGTGGCGCCCGACGTGATCATCACCTGCGTATCCGGATCGAGATCGATCCCCTGCCAGTGGCGATAGTGATCGGCCACCGCGCGGCGCAACACCGGCATGCCCATCATCGGCGGATACTGGTTCCAGCCGTTGAGGACCGCATCGGCCGCGCGGGCGCGCACATCCTCCGGCCCCGGATCGTCCGGGAAGCCCTGGCCGAGATTGACCGCGCCGTGCTGCAAGGCGAGACGCGACATGGTCTCGAACACGGTGACGGGAAGAGCGGCGAAATCCGAGTTCATTTTACGCGGCCGTTTCGTTATTCGGCAGTTAGCCAGGGCGCCGCTGTTTTATCCGATGAACGACCGCCAAGGGAAGCCGGATCGGCCGTCGTCGCGGCGGGAGCGGAACCCTCGCGCGGCCCGCGCGTCAATAGCGTAAAGCGCCACAACTCATCGGAGCTGTTCATGCTAGCGCGTATCGTCACGCTCGCGGTGCCGGCCGTCCTGCTCGCCCTTTCCGGCGCGACGGCACAGAGCCCGTCGTCGCCCCCGACCGGTAATCCGATCCTGCAGAATCCGTCGGCCCAGCAGCCAGCGCCGCAGTCGCAAGCCCCGACACTGCCCGCCCCGAGCACGCAGCGGCCGAACCCGCCGCCGCGGATGGAGACACCCCCGCCGCCCTGCGACACGGCGAGCTGCGCGCCGCCGAAGATCATGAACCCGCCCTGAGCGGGTGCGTCGCGGGTCTCAGCTTGTTGCGGGCTCGAACACCAGGGTCGCGCCCAGCGCCGCCTGCGGGCCGACCACGATGAGCCCTTCGATCTCCTCCGCCGCCATGCGGCTGGAAGCAAGGCGCTTGCGCGTCACCGCGATGTCCTTCACCGCGAAGCGGATCGCCGCGATCCGCAGCCCCGGTGCGGGTTTCGGCGAACCACCGAACCGGGTGTGGAAGATGTCGCGGTTCATGAGGTCGATTGCGCCGCGCGGGGTGTCGCCGACATACCAGCCGTCGGTCGCGCGGCGCAGCCGGACGCCGCTCACCGCTTCGATGAAATCGAGATGGGCCGCCGGCTCCTCGCTGACGAGTACCGCGCCGGCGACCCCCACCGTGCCGTTCATGTGGCGCTGGAGTTCCGGCGACCAGAAATTCTCGGGACGGCGCTGCGTGCAGGTGAAGAAGCCCGCCTGCGGGGATTTCGGATCGCGGGCGAAGGCCAGCGAGAACCCGACCTCGACATCGCTGCCGTCGGGCCGGCGCCCGGTCCGCTCGAAGCTGAAGACATCGAATCCGCCGAACCCGGCGGCATCGAATTCGGCCTTCTCGGCGGCCGGGTCATGACCCTCGAACACCAGCATCGAGAGCCCCGGACCGCATTCGGCGAGAAAATCGCGATTGAAGGCGCCGAAGGAGAAATGCGCGTTCTCATGCGGGGGGATCGCGTCGGCATCGGCGATCTCCAGCAGCTCGACGAAGAAGCCGGGGATCTGGATCAGCCGGTTATGCGTGCCCCAGGGATGGCGGTTGCGCGTGCCGACGGTGAAGCCGAGCAGGTCATAGAGTTCGCCCGCCGCTTCGAGGTCGCGAACCACATGGACGACATGATCGAGACCGCGGGGCATGGCAACTCCTCTGCGACGCGGCGAGTCGCTCTCGCCATGCCGCAGGGTAGCGAAGCCGCCGCCGATACAGAAGTCAGAACAGCCGGCTCTGCACCATCGCCGCACGGATGAAGGAGGCGAACAGCGGGTGCGGCTCGAACGGGCGCGATTTCAGCTCCGGGTGGAACTGCACGCCGATGAACCAGGGATGGTCGGGATACTCGATGATCTCCGGCAGCAGCCCATCCGGCGACATGCCCGAGAACAGCATCCCGCAAGCTTCCAGACGCGCGCGATAGGCCGTGTTGACCTCGTAGCGGTGGCGATGACGCTCGAAAATGTCCTGCGAGCCGTAGATGTCGGCCACGCGGCTGCCGTCCGCGAGATGGGCCGGATAGGCGCCGAGCCGCATGGTGCCGCCGAGGTCGCCGCCGAGGCCGCGCCGCTCGAGTTCGTTGCCGCGCAGCCATTCGGTGAGCAGGCCGACCACCGCCTCGTCGGTCGGGCCGAATTCGGTGGAGTTGGCCTTCTCGATGCCGGCGAGGTTCCGCGTCGCCTCGATCACCGCCATCTGCATGCCGAAGCAGATGCCGAAATACGGCACCTTGCGCTCGCGGGCGAAGCGGGCCGCGCGGATCTTGCCCTCGGCGCCGCGCTGGCCGAAGCCACCGGGAACGAGGATGCCGTGGACATGCTCCAGGAAGGGCGCGGGATCCTCGTGCTCGAAGATCTCGCTCTCGATCCAGTCGAGATTGACGCGCACATTATTGGCGATGCCGCCATGGGCCAGCGCCTCGATCAGCGACTTGTAGGCGTCCTTCAGCCCGGTGTACTTGCCGACGATGGCGATGGTGACCGCGCCTTCGGGATTGCGCACGCCGCCCTCGATCTTGTGCCAGCGGGCGAGATTGGGCTCGGGCGCCGGCTCGATGCCGAAGGCGGCGAGCACCTCGCCGTCGAGCCCCGCCTCGTGATAGGCGGAGGGCACGGCATAGATGTTGTCGGCGTCGCGGGCCTCGATGACCGCGCTCTCGCGCACGTTGCAGAACAGGCCGAGCTTGCGGCGCTCCTCTTTCGGAATCTCGCGGTCGGTGCGGCAGAGCAGGATGTCGGGCGCGATGCCCAACGCCCGCAGCTCCTTGACCGAGTGCTGGGTCGGCTTGGTCTTGAGCTCGCCGGCGGAGGGAATGAAGGGCAGCAGCGTCAGGTGGATATAGACGCAGTGCCGGCGCGGCAGCTCCTGCCCGACCTGGCGGATCGCCTCGAGGAACGGCATCGCCTCGATGTCGCCGACCGTGCCGCCGATCTCCACCAGCACGAAATCATACCCGTCGTTGCCCGACAGGATGAAGTCCTTGATGGCGTTGGTGACGTGCGGGATCACCTGGATGGTGGCGCCGAGATAGTCGCCGCGCCGTTCCTTAGTGAGGATGTCCTGGTAGATCCGGCCGGTGGTGATGTTGTCCTGCCGCGTCGCCGGCCGCCCGGTGAAGCGCTCGTAATGGCCGAGGTCGAGATCGGTCTCGGCACCGTCGTCGGTGACGAAGACCTCGCCGTGCTGATACGGGCTCATGGTGCCCGGATCGACGTTCAGATAGGGGTCGAGCTTGCGCAGCCGGATCTTGTAACCGCGGGCCTGCAGCAACGCGCCGAGCGCGGCGGAAGCGAGGCCCTTGCCGAGCGAGGACACGACGCCGCCGGTGATGAAAATATAGCGCGCCATGGAATTCGATTTCTAACTGCTAAAACACGATTCGGCGAGAGGAACGGCACACCGTACCGCCTCCCGCCCACACGTCTTTCGGAAACGCCGCCCGATCGGCGACGCACTCACTGCGATTGCGGCACCTGCGGCGCGGCCGGAGCCGTCGGCGCGGGCTGGGCGCCCTTGAGCTGGTCGAGCACCGAACCGCCCGGCGCGGGAGCGCCCGGAACCGGCGGCGCGCCGGGAACGGACACCGGCTGCGTCCCGAGGATGGAGGTCGGGCCACGGCCCCAGCTCGCCAGTATGGTGAGGCTGATGCTGGTGACGAAGAAGATCGCCGCGAGGATGGCCGTCGCCCGCGTCAGCAGGTTGGCGGAGCCACGCACGCTGAAGAAACCGCCGCCGCCACCGCCTCCCCCGCCAATGCCGAGGCCGCCGCCTTCGGAGCGCTGGATGAGCACCACGCCAATCAGCGCGAGCACCACCATGAGGTGGATGACGATGAGCACGGTATGCATTGAATGCCCTTGAATCGCGTTGCGCGCCCGGAGAAGGGGCGCGATCATTCGGCGGGCTTCCTACACGATCACCGCCGGCATTTCTACCCGCAGCCGATCCCGCCCGGCAGCCTTGCCTCCGGTTAGATGGGACGGCCGACGCCGCCCGCAATGGCGCCCCCATCGCCAGCCCGCGTCCGGTCTGGCTGCCATGCGTTCAGAGGCAGGCGCGGGCGATGGCGAGGAAATCGGCGGCCTTGAGGCTGGCGCCGCCGACGAGGGCGCCGTCGACGTTATCGACCGCGAGCAGTTCGCGCGCATTGTCGGGCTTCACCGAGCCGCCATAGAGCAGGCGGATGGCCCGCGCGCCGACGCCGAAGCGGGCCAGCAGGGCGGCGCGCATGGCGCCATGCATGCTCTCGACATCCGCCGGTGTCGGCGTGCGCCCGGTGCCGATCGCCCAGACCGGTTCATAGGCGACGATGAGCCCCTGCTCGAGCGCGCCTTCGGGGATGGAGTTGGCGAGCTGGCCTTCGACAGAGGACTGAGCGTAGCCGGCCTCCCGCTCCTCAAGCGTCTCGCCGACGCACACGATCGCCTTCAGGCCGGCCCGGGCGACCGCCTCCGCCTTGGAGCGGGCGACGAAATCGCTCTCGTTGTGATCGGCGCGCCGCTCGGAATGGCCGACGATGATCATCGTCCCACCCGCATCGGCGATCATTTCCGCCGAGATTTCACCGGTGTGGGCGCCCGAGGCGCGAGTGTGGCAGTCCTGCGCGCCGATGGCGAGACCGCTGCCATGGGCGATGTTGGCGGCGGCCGCGATCAGCGTCGCCGGCGGGCAGATCAGCAGATCGGCCCTCGCCCGGAGCGCGGCATCGTAGCCTTCGACGATATCGGCGATTTCCGACAGGGAGGCCTTGAGACCGTTCATCTTCCAGTTGCCGGCGATGAGGGGGCGTGGCGTCGTCATTCCGGCCTTCCGATCCTTGGCTGTTGACCTCGGGTAACAGAAGCCCCGGGGCTTCGCAAATGCTGCGAGGTGCGGCGTTGCGGCATCAGGGTCGCATCCCTATTATGCGCGCCTTTCGCGAACCGGCCGGGCGCCGGGCGCCACCAACGAGACGAGCAATGCTGCAAACACTGCGCAAGGGTGCCTCGGGCATCGTCGCCAAGCTTCTGATGGGCCTCCTGATCCTCAGCTTCGGCATCTGGGGTATCGCCGACGTGTTCCGCGGCTTCGGCAGCCAAACCCTTGCGACGATCGGCTCCACGGAAATCACGGTGCCCGAGTTCCGGCAGATCTATCAGGAACGCATCCAGCAGATCAGCCAGCAGATCAAGCGCGGGCTCACGCCCGACCAGGCACGCGCGATCGGCCTGCCGCAGCAGATCCTGAACGAGCGGCTCGCGGAAGCCGCGCTGGACGACCGCGTGAAGCAGCTCGGCCTTGCCCTGTCCGATGATGAGATCGCCAAGCGAATCCGCGAGAACCCGGCCTTCCGTGGCCCGTCCGGCAGTTTCGACCCGAATTACTTCGCGCAGATCCTGCGCTCGAACGGCTTCACCGAGGCGCGTTTCGTCGACGCCGAGCGTCGGCTGGCGCTGCGCCAGCAGTTCATCGAGGCGCTGGGCGGCGGCATGAGCGTTCCGCAGACGCTGCGCGACGCCATCGGCCGCTATGAGAACGAGCAGCGCACCGTCTCCTATGTCCTGATGAATCTGCCGTCGACGGCAGAGATCGCCGATCCCGGCGAAGAGGCGCTGCGCACTTTCTTCGACGCCCGAAAGATCGCCTTCAAGGCACCCGAATTCCGTAAGGTCTCGGTGCTGCTGCTGACGCCGGAATCGGTCGCCTCGACGATCGCGATCAGCGATGCCGACATCAAGGCGGCCTACGAGGCGAATCTCGCCCAGTTCGGCACGCCCGAGAAGCGCGTCGTCCAGCAGATCGTGTTCCCGAGCGCCGACGAGGCCCGCGCGGCGGCCGAGAAGATCGCGGCGGGCACGTCGTTCGCGGATATCGCCGCCGAGCGGAAGCTGGAGGCCAAGGACATCGATCTCGGCGACATCACGCGCGGCGAGATTCTCGACAAGTCCGTCGCGGACGCGGCGTTCGCGCTGCCGGCCGAGGGCACGAGCGGCGTGGTTCAGGGCCGGTTCGGGCCCGTGATCGTGCATGTCGGGGCGGTCACGCCCGGCACGACCAAGCCGCTCGAGGCGGTGAGCGCGGAACTGCGGACCGTGCTCCAGGCGGAGCGGGCCGGCCGGCTGCTGCACGACAAGCACGACCAGATCGAGGATGAGCGTGCCGGCGGCGCCAAGCTCGGCGAGATCGCCGGCAAGCTCGGCCTCAAGTTGGTCGAAGTCGACACCGACCGGCAGGGGCGCACCCCCGCGGGCGACCCCATCGCGCCGCTGCCCGACCAGGCGACGATCATCGCCGGCGCTTTCGGCAGCGACATCGACACCGAGAACGACCCCGTCCAGCTCGCCAACAATGCCGGCTATGCCTGGTACGCGGTGGAGGCGATCACGCCGCCGCGGGACCGCACCTTCGAGGAAGCCAAGGCGCAGGTCCTCGACCGCTGGCGGCAGGACGAGGCGGCCAAGCAGCTCGACGAGAAGCTGGCCGCGCTGAAGCAGAAGATCGATGGCGGCACGCCCTTCGTCGACGCTGTCACCGCCGATGGCTTCGAGCTTCGCACGGCGTCCGATCTCCGGCGCGGTCGGGCCTCCTCCGAGGGCTTCCCGCAGAGCGCCATCGCCGCCGTTTTCGAGACCAAGCAGGGCGCGACCGGCTCGGCGCCGACCGAGAACGACGGACGGGTGCTGTTCCAGGTGACCAATATCCTCACGCCGACCGGCACGGCTCAGGACGACAAGCTTATCGCCGATATCGGCCGCAGCATCGAGCAGGACCTGATGACCGAATACCTTGTTCGCCTTCAATCGGATCTCGGCGTGCGCATCAATCGCGTTGCGCTCGATCAGATCGTCGGCGGCGAGCCGGTCAACTGAGCGACGGGACGGATCGAGGAATTCGCGATGCTTTCCCCCAACGACACCGTCGGCTTCACGGCCGCCTATGAGCGCGGCGAGGCGCAGGTGGTCTCGGTGACGCTGATCGCCGACCTGGAGACGCCGGTTTCCGCCTTCCTGAAGCTCGCCAACGAGCGGCCCAACAGCGTGCTGCTGGAATCGGTCGAGGGCGGCGCCACCCGCGGGCGCTATTCGGTGATCGGCATCGATCCGGACGTGATCTGGCGCTGCCGGGGCGACCGGGCCGAGATCAACCGCCGCGCGCTCGACGACCTGACGACGTTCGAGCCGTGCGCGCTGGCCCCGCTCGATTCGCTGCGCGCGCTGGTCGGCGAATCGCGCATCGCCCTGCCGGAGGGTGCCCCGCCGATGGCGGCCGGCGTGTTCGGCTATCTCGGCTACGACATGGTCCGGCAGATGGAGCGGCTGCCCGCCGCCAAGCCCGACATTCTCGGCGTCCCGGATGCCCTGTTCATCCGGCCGACCGTGATGGTGGTGTTCGACGCGGTGCGCGACGAGGTCACGGTGGTCACGCCGGTGCGCCCGCAGGCCGGCGTCACGGCGCTTCAGGCGGAAGAGGCGGCGCGCGCCCGGCTCGACGCGGTGATCGCCGCGCTCGACACGCCGCTGCCGAAGGCGGCGACGGAAGACCCGTTCCACCAGGACGTGGTCGCGGTCTCCAACACCGAGCCGGCCGCCTATATGGAGATGGTCGAGCGGGCGAAGGAATACATCCGCGCCGGCGACATCTTCCAGGTGGTGCTGTCGCAGCGCTTCGAGGCGCCGTTCACCCTGCCCTCCTTCGCGCTGTACCGCTCGCTGCGGCGGATCAACCCGGCGCCGTTCCTGGTCTATTTCAACTTCGGCGACTTCGCGCTGGTGTGCTCCAGCCCGGAGATCCTGGTGCGCCTGCGCGACGACACCGTCACCATCCGCCCGATCGCCGGCACCCGCCGGCGCGGTGCCAGCCCGCACGAGGACAAGGCGCTGGAGGAGGAACTCCTCGCCGATCCCAAGGAGCGGGCCGAACACCTGATGCTGCTCGACCTTGGCCGCAACGATGTCGGCCGCGTCGCGAAGATCGGCACGGTGCGGGTCACCGACAGCTTCTTCGTCGAGCGCTACAGCCAGGTGATGCACATCGTCTCGAATGTCGAGGGCGACATCGATCCGAAGCACGACGCGCT
This sequence comes from Ancylobacter terrae, assembly GCF_045108345.1. Taxonomy (NCBI): domain Bacteria; kingdom Pseudomonadati; phylum Pseudomonadota; class Alphaproteobacteria; order Hyphomicrobiales; family Xanthobacteraceae; genus Ancylobacter; species Ancylobacter terrae. The sequence continues at coordinate 1,411,972 of NZ_JBJGXH010000001.1, read as the reverse complement.
CGCCGCGCTCGCCGCCGGCTTCCCGGCGGGCACGGTCTCGGGCGCGCCGAAGGTGCGGGCGATGGAGATCATCGACGAACTGGAGCGCGACAAGCGCGGCATCTATGCTGGGGCGATCGGCTATTTCGGCGCCGACGGCGAGATGGACACCTGCATCGTGCTGCGCACGGCCATCGTCAAGGACGGCCGCATGTATGTTCAGGCCGGCGCGGGCATCGTCTACGACTCGGTGCCCGAGTCCGAGCAGCAGGAATGCGCCAACAAGGCGCGCGCCCTGTTTCGCGCCGGCGAGGAAGCGGTGCGCTTCGCGGCGCAGGCACGGAGGGGGCAATGATCGTAGGAAGCCTGCTCGCGATCGCGACGGCCATGCGCTATGTGGTGCGGCGATGGCGAGGCGGGCGCCCGATGGTCTGACCGTCCTGCCCGGCTGTTCCGGCGCGGGGCCTCCTCACTCACGTTGCACACGCCGGATTTCCGGCGGATGGACCCGCGATGATCCTCCTCGTCGACAATTACGACAGTTTCACCTGGAACCTCGTCCATTATCTCGGCAGCCTCGGCGCCGATGTGGACGTGCGCCGCAACGATACCCTCACCGTGGACGAGGCGATGGCGCTGCGTCCCGAGGCGATCGTGCTCTCGCCCGGCCCCTGCACGCCCAGCGAGGCCGGCATCTGCTGCGACCTCATCGCCCGCGCCGCGACCCGCATCCCGATCTTCGGCGTCTGCCTCGGCCACCAGGCGATCGGGCAGGTGTTCGGCGGCGACGTGGTGCGGGCACCGCTGCCGATCCACGGCAAGCTGGCGCAGGTGCGCCATCGCGGCGAGGGCGTGTTCCGCGGCATCAACGGCCCGTTCAACGCGACCCGCTATCATTCGCTGGTGGTGAAGCGCGACACGCTTCCCGCCGACCTCGCGGTGACGGCGGAAACCGATGACGGCCTGATCATGGGCCTCTCGCACCGCGAGCTGCCGATCCACGGCGTGCAGTTCCACCCGGAGAGCATCGCCTCCGAGCACGGGCACACCATCCTGAAGAACTTCCTCGACCTCGCCCGCGACTGGAATGCCGGTCCGGGCCGGTCGAAAGCCGCCTGACCGGCGCCGGGGACCGACATGGACAATCTCAAAGCGCTGATCGGCAAGGTCGCCTCGGGCGTCGGGCTCTCGCGCGAGGAAGCCGCCCACGCCTTCGACGTGATGATGTCGGGCGAGGCGACGCCGTCCCAGATCGGCGGCCTGCTGATGGGCCTGCGCGTGCGCGGAGAGACGGTGGAGGAGATCGCCGGGGCGGTCTCCACCATGCGGGCGAAGATGCTCCCCGTGGTCGCGCCGGAGGGCGCGGTCGACGTGGTCGGCACCGGCGGCGATGCCTCGGGCTCCTACAACATCTCGACCTGCGCCTCGTTCATCGTGGCGGGTGCCGGCGTGCCGGTCGCCAAGCACGGCAACCGGGCGCTGTCCTCGAAGTCCGGCGCCGCCGACGTGCTGATGGCGCTCGGCGTGAAGATCGACCTGACGCCGGAGGAGATCGCCCGCTGCATCGCAGAGGCCGGCATCGGCTTCATGTTCGCCCCGGCCCACCACCCGGCGATGAAGCATGTCGGGCCGAGCCGGGTGGAACTGGGCACGCGCACCATCTTCAACCTGATCGGCCCGCTGTCGAACCCCGCGGGCGTGAAGCGCCAGATGGTCGGCGTGTTCGCGCGCGGCTGGGTGGAGCCGCTCGCCGAGGTGCTGAAGACGCTCGGCTCGACCCACGCCTGGGTGGTGCACGGCTCCGACGGGCTCGACGAGATCACCACCACCGGCCCCACTACGGTCGCCGAGCTGAAGGACGGCGCCATCCGCACCTTCGAGATCGCGCCCGAGGAATACGGCCTCGCCCGGGCGACGCCGGAGGCGCTGAAAGGCGGCGACGGCACCGCCAATGCGCGGGCGCTGCGCGCCGTGCTGGCGGGGTCGCCGAGCGCCTATGCCGATGTCGCCCTGCTCAACGCCGCGGCGGCGCTGGTGGTGGCCGGCAAGGCGCCGGACATCGCCGGCGGCCTCGCGCTCGCCCGCACCAGCCTGTCCAGCGGCCACGCGGAAGCCGCGCTCGAGCGGCTCGTCGCCGTGTCGAATTCCTGAGGGGCGCCGCGCATGTCCGACATCCTCGAGAAGATCGGCGCCTACAAGCGCGACGAGATCGCAGCGGCAAAGCTCGCCCATCCGCTGCCGGGCCTGCGCGCGCGCGCAGCTGAGGCCTCGCCCCCGCGCGGCTTCCTGCGCGCCATCGAGGCGAGGATCGCCGCCGGTGAGACCGCGCTGATCGCCGAGATCAAGAAGGCGAGCCCTTCCAAGGGGCTGATCCGGCCGGATTTCGATCCCCCGAGCCTCGCCCGCGCCTATGAGCGCGGCGGGGCGGCCTGTCTCTCGGTGCTGACCGACGCGCCTTCCTTCCAGGGCTCGCCGGCCTATCTCGGCGCGGCGCGCGCGGCCTGCGCGCTGCCGGTGCTGCGCAAGGATTTCCTCTACGAGACCTATCAGGTGGTCGAGGCACGCGCCTGGGGTGCCGACGCCATCCTCGTCATCATGGCGGCGGTCGACGACGCGCTGGCGCTCGACCTCGTCGCGGCGGCGCACGAGCTCGGCATGGATGCGCTGGTCGAGGTGCATGACGGCGCCGAGCTCGACCGGGCCTTGAAGCTGCCGGCGCGGCTGATCGGCATCAACAACCGCAACCTGCGCACCTTCGAGACGCGGCTGGAAGTCTCCGAGGAACTCGCCCCGCGCATCCCGGCCGACCGCATCGTGGTCGGCGAGAGCGGCCTCTTCACCCCGGCCGACGTCGCCCGGCTCGCGCGTGTCAATATCCGCACCATCCTCGTCGGCGAGAGCCTGATGCGGCAGGATGACGTCACCGCCGCCACGCGCACGCTGCTCGGCCCGGCCGCGCCGGCCGGCCTTACCCATATCGACGCCGCCGGCACCGCGCATATGGTCGACGTCGCCGACAAGCCGGCGACGGATCGCGTCGCGGTGGCGGAGGGGCGGGTGGTCATGCGTCCCGAGACGCTGGCGCTGATCCGCTCGGGCGACGCGAAGAAGGGCGACGTGATCGGCACCGCGCGGCTCGCCGGCATCATGGCGGCGAAGCGTACGGCGGAGCTGATTCCGCTGTGCCACACGCTGCTGCTGTCGAAGGTCGCGGTCGAGATCGAGGCGGACGACACCCTGCCCGGCCTCGTCGTGCGGGCGAGCGCGCGCACCACCGGGCAGACCGGCGTCGAGATGGAGGCGCTCACCGCCGTCACCGTCGCCTGCCTCACCATCTACGACATGGCCAAGGCGGTCGATCGCGGCATGTCGATCGAGGCCGTTCGCCTCGTCGAGAAGTCCGGTGGCCGCTCGGGCCACTGGCAGGCGGGCTGAGCATGGCGCTGATCCCGGTCGAGGAGGCCCTCGCCCGTGTCCTCGCCGGCGTCGCGCCGGTGGCGGCCGTGAGCGTTCCCCTCGTCGAGGCGAATCACCGCGTGCTGGCGGCGCCCCTCGTCGCACGGCGCACCACGCCCGCCTCCGATGTCTCCGCCATGGACGGCTATGCGGTGCGGGCGGCGGATGTGGCGCAGGCACCCACGACCCTGCGCGTGGTCGGCGAGGCCGCGGCCGGCCGCCCGTTCACCGGCACCATTGGCGCGGGCGAGACGACGCGCGTGTTCACCGGCGGCGTCATGCCTGCCGGCAGCGATGCGGTGGTGATCCAGGAGAACACGGAGCGCGCGGGCACGTCGGTCGTCATGAACGTGCCCGCCATCGCCGGCCAGCACATCCGCCGCGCCGGCGGGGACTTCGCGGCGGGCGACGTGCTGCTGCCGGCGGGCCGCCGGCTCACCGCGCGCGATCTCGCGCTCGCCGCCTCGGCCGATCTCGCCGCGCTGGAGGTGCACCGGCGCCCGCGCGTCGGCCTGCTGTCGACCGGCGATGAACTGGTGCCGCCCGGCGTCGGCGCGGGCCCCCACCAGGTCATCCTCTCCAACATCTATTCGGTCGCCGCCCTCGCCCGCGCCGCCGGCGCCGAGGTGATCGACCTCGGCGTGCTGCCGGACCGGATGGACGCCACCACCGCCGGCGTGCGCGCCGCGATCGATGCCGGGCTCGACGTGCTGGTGACGACCGGGGGCGCCTCGGTCGGCGACCATGACCTCGTCGCCCCCGCGCTCGTCGCGGAGGGTGTCGAGCTCGCCGTGCACAAGGTCGCGCTGCGCCCCGGCAAGCCGCTGATGTTCGGCCGTCGCGGCGGGCTCCGCGTGCTCGGCCTGCCCGGAAACCCGGTTTCGGCGCATGTGTGCGCCCTGCTCTACCTGCTGCCGCTGCTGCGCGCGCTGCAGGGCGAGCCGGCCGCCGGCCTGCCGCTGACGGATGCCGAGCTCGGGGTGCCGTTGAAGGCCAACGATATGCGCATGGACTTCATGCGCGCCGAGATCGTCGGCACCGGCCCGCGCGGCCCGGTCGTGCGCCCGTTCCCGACGCAGGACAGTTCGATGCTGAGCGTGCTCGCCCGCGCGGAAGCCCTGCTGGTGCGCCGCCCCTTCGCCCCGGCCGGGGAGCCGGGTGATGCCTGCGAGATCATCCGCCTCGACGATTGACGCGGCCCGCTCCGTGCATGTCGGCGAGCCGTCGCAACCGAGTGTTCCTGATGCAGATCAACCTTCCCGATGTCGTCGCCGAAGTCGAAGAGGCTTTTGCCCGCTACGAGACCGCGCTGGTCGCCAACGATGTCGCGACGCTGGATTCGCTGTTCTGGGACAGTCCCCACACGATCCGCTACGGCGGCGGCGAAAACCTCTACGGCTACGAGGCCATCCGCGCGTTCCGCGCCGCGCGGTCGCCGCAGGGGCTGGGGCGGACGCTGGAAGGCACCGTCATCACCACCTATGGCCGCGACATGGCGACCGCCTCGACGCTGTTCCACCGTGCCTCCGCACCCGGCCATGTCGGCCGCCAGAGCCAGACCTGGATGCGCACGCCGGACGGCTGGAAGGTGGTCGCGGCGCATGTGAGCCTCATTCCCCGGTAAGGCGAGGCCGGCGGACGCCGCCGCGTGCCGCAGCGGTGACGGCAGCCGGCACCCACGCTATGGTCGATCCCGACGGTGAGCCGACTGGCTCGAATCGTTCGGTATGTTCGACGCAAGAGCCCGATCATCGATGAGCCTTGACGATTCCCCGGGCAATACGGCGCCGGATGCCGGCAAGGCAGCGGAGCGTTCCGGCGCTCGCCGCTCGACCCGCGCCGAGGATCTGCGATTCCAGATCGCCGACGAGATCACCCGCGGCCTGCTCCCGCCGGGAACGGCGCTTGACGAGACCGCGCTCGCCTTGCGCTTCAACGTTTCCCGTACCCCTGTCCGCGAAGCGATCCGCGAACTCGCCGCCTCCGGGCTGGTGGAGACCCGCCCGCATCGCGGCGCCGTGGTGGCGCGCCCCACCGTCGATGATCTGCAGGCCATGTTCGATGTCATGGCCGAACTCGAAGCATTGTGCGCCAGCTTCAGCGCGCTGAAGATCAACCCGTCCGAGCGGCGGGAGCTGATCGCGCTTCATGCCGAAATGGGCGACGTGATGCGCCAGGGCGACTTCATCCGCTATCGCGACCTCAACGAGCAGTTTCACGCGGCGATCTATGCGGCGAGCCACAACCCCTATCTCGTGGAACTCGCGGCCGGCACGCGCCGACGGCTGTCGCCGTTTCGCCGGGCTCAGTTCCGCGCGCTGGGGCGCCTTGCGCTGTCCCATGCCGAACATGATCGCGTGGTGACCGCCATCCTGCGGGGAGACCGCGAGGGGGCTGCGGCAGCCATGCGCAGCCACATCGCCATCGTCCACGACGCCTATGAACAATACGCCCAGAGCGTTTGAGCCCGCTCCCGTCTAGCCGGCCGCGCTCACCTGCTCGGCTTCGAGGAACGGCCGCCAGCCTCCATAGGCGCTGATGTCGCGGGCGAAGACGGTCGCGGCGGCCTCGACCAGAAAGCCCTTCACTGAGGTGCCGTCATCGAGCAAAACCGTGCCGACGCTGAGGGGAGCGGCGATACGCTCGACGAAGCGACCATATGCGCCCGGTTCGAGTGACCAGAGCTCGCAGGCGATGGCGGCCCCTTCCCCGTTGCGAACGCGCAGCAGGCCGGGCCGGCGAACCGCGCCGTCGGGAAGCAGAAAGAGGCGGTAATCGGCGCTCGTCACCGCACGACGGACCAGCCTGCCGCCGAGTTCGATGAGTTCGCGATTGAGCGGCAGACCTTCCAGATGCGCACCGAAGACGGCAATCTCGAATCGGGGCGGCCCTTTGCGTTCAACTCCGACCGATGCCGGAGGGACGGGCCGTCCGGTGGCGCCGATATCGAGGGCCGATGCGGCGTGGAAGGCGCTGCCGATCGCCGCGAGCCGCGCGTCGCAGCCGGCCGGCGCCAGCAGCGTGATGCCCCAGGGGGCGCCGTCTTCCCGGATTTCGGACGGCACCGAGAGGCCGCACAGATCGAGCAGGTTGACGAAATTGGTGTAGGTGCCGAGATGGCTGTTCAACCGGATCGGATCGGCCTCCACCTGCGCGACGGAATAGACCGCCGGCACGGTGGGCACCACGAGGGCATCGAGACCGACAAACTGCCCGCTGGTCAGGGCGCGCAGTTCCGCCAGACGGTAGAGGCCGCGGAACAGCTCGACCGCCGACTTGCCCCGTCCCCGCTCGATGATGGTACGCACGACCGGATGAACCGCATCCGGCCGGGCCTCGAGGAAGCCGCCCACGGCCGCGAAGCGCTCCGCGATCCAGGGGCCCTCATAAAGAAGGCGGGCGGTCTCGAAGAAGGGGGCCATGTCGATATCGACGAGTTCCGCGCCGAGATCGCGCAGGCGGGCCAGCGCCCGTTCGAAGGCCGGCTCGCCGAGCCGGTCGCCGAAGCTCGGGCGGTCCAGCTTCCTCGGCACTCCGACCCGCAGCCGCTTCGGTATCGGTGCCAGATCACCGACCGGCACCAACCGCGAGAACGGATCATCCGGATCCGGGCCGGCCATCACTTCCAGCGCTGCCCAGGCATCCGCGACCGTGCCCGCGAATACGGAGATACAGTCGAGCGAGCGGCAGGCCGGCACGAGACCCGTGGTCGGCACCATCCCAACGCTGGGCTTCAGGCCGACAATGTTGCACATGCCGGCCGGCACGCGCCCGGATCCGGCCGTATCGGTCCCGAGCGCGAAGGGCACGAGCCCTGCGGCCACGGCGACCGCCGATCCGGAGCTCGATCCGCCCGGCACAAGCTCGTCGCGAAGGGGATTTCGCGGCACGCCATAGGGGGATCGCAGCCCGACCAGGCCGGTGGCGAACTGGTCGAGATTGGTCTTGCCGATGACGATGGCGCCGGCCCGCCGCAACCGCGCCACGCTCTCCGCATCGCGGGTCGGGACATAGGCGAAGTCGGGGCAGGCGCATGTGGTGGGCAGGCCGGCGACGTCGATATTGTCCTTGACCGCGAACGGAACGCCGTACAGCGGCAGGCGGGCCGGATCCGCCTTTTCGAGCGCCTTCAGGGCCGCCGCGATCGCGTCCGCGGGCGACAGGGCAAGGAATACCGCCGGATCAGCGTGAGCCTCGATGCGGGCGAACGTATCAGCGATGGTCTGGGCCGGCCGGCGGGCACCGGAGCGGTGCGCCGCGACGATCTCGGAAATCGTTTCAGCCAACGCCATCCCCCTGCGGCATCATGAACGGCCTCATACGACAATATGCATTCACCTTGTGCAAGTCCAAATGGATTGCATACATGAGCGATCCGCGATCCCGGTCCACCGACCCGATCGAACCCACGCGAGTCCCGCTGGGGAACCTCTCTGAAGCGTGATTTCGCCGGCCGCGATCTCCTTCGATTGGCCACGATGTGGGATCGTGCTGGGCCACGGCAGCAACACACGCTGCCGGAAGCCAGGAGATATCTCCATGAGCACCGATCCTCGCAATCACCAGGCCGGCAAGGACATGCACCGCCAGCAGGGCGGCCAAAGCGCCGAACGACAGCATGAGCAGCAGGGCGGCAAGCCGACCCAGCACGGCAACGCTCCCGCGGGTACCGACAAGGCCAAGCAGGCCGGTCAGCAGGAGACGCACAAGGGATCGGCCCCGCAACGACGCTGATCGATGACCGTCTTCACTTCATGACCTTGTGCGGGACGTCGTGAGTCCCGCGGGGCTCGCTCTCCGGACCAGAGGGCGGGCCCTTTCTGTGTCGACGTGCCGACACACGCGCATCGCATTGCGAAAGACGGTTCCCTCCAGGCGCCTCTCCCCGCTAGGGTCGGCCCACGGGAACAGGACTCAGGGACTCCATGTCAGATCACGAGAAGCTCGAGCAGCTGCGCGCGAAATACGGAAACGTCCCGGGCGGCGTCATCCACGACCCCGTCTTCAAGCGTGTTGCCGAACTCCAGTTCAAGGATGGCGACAAGCGCGTCTGGCCGTTCGCCAACGCCGCGACGTTCCTCGACCTGCCCTATCGCCCCGATGTGGCCGACACCGACGATTTCGGCGGGCTCGACATCGCCATCGTCGGCGTGCCGATGGATCTGGGTGTGACCAACCGCACCGGCGCCCGCCTCGGCCCGCGCGCCGTGCGCGCCATCGAGCGCATCGGGCCTTACGAGCATGTGCTCGGAATGGTGCCGTCGGCCGATGTGAAGGCCGCCGACATCGGCGACTTGCCGTTCCGCAGCCGGTTCAGCCTGGAGAGCTGCCACGAGGACATCGAAGCCTTCTTCAAGCGGATCGTCGCGGCGGGCGTCATCCCCATCGCCGTCGGCGGCGACCATTCGATCACCGGTTCGATCCTCAAGGCGGTCGGCGAGAAGCGGCCGGTCGGCATGCTCCATATCGATGCCCACTGCGACACCTCGGGGCTCTATGAGGGGTCGAAGTTCCATCACGGCGGCCCCTTCCGGAAAGCCGTGCTGGACGGGACCATCGACCCCGAGCGCACCATCCAGATCGGCATTCGCGGCGGCGCCGAATATCTCTGGGAATTCTCCTACGAGAGCGGCATGACGGTGATCCACGCCGAGGAGGTCACGGGCCTCGGCGTGCCGGCCATCATCGCGAAGGCGAAAGAGGTTCTCGGCAGCGGTCCGGTCTATGTCACCTTCGACATCGACAGCCTCGATCCCGCCTTTGCCCCGGGCACCGGCACGCCGGAGATCGGCGGCCTAACCTCGCGGGAGGTGATGGAGATGCTGCGGGGGGTCAACGGGATCGACGTGGTCGGCGGCGACGTGGTGGAAGTCGCGCCGCAATACGATGCCACCAGCAACACCGCCCATGCCTGCGCGCAGATGCTGTTCGAGATCTTCTGCCTCGCCGTAACCGCCCACAAGGCCCGGCAGGGAGGATGAGGCGGATGCGGCTCGCCCTCCTTCAGACCGCCGGCGATCCCGGCGGCAGCCCGGAAGCCAACCTCGAGCGCCTCGCCGCGGCGGCCACGAGGGCCAGGGCCGGCGGCGCCGATCTGTTGCTGGCCCCGGAGATGTTCCTGACCGGCTATGCGATCGGTGCCGAGGCGGCTCGGAACCGGGCGGAGGCGGTGGATGGCACTGCCGCCCGTCGCATCGCCGAGATCGCCCGGCTGAACGCCATCGCCATCGCCTATGGCTACCCCGAGAAGGGGGCCGACGGCCATGTCTTCAACGCGGCGACGCTCATCGACGCCGAAGGTCACCAGCGCCTGCATTATCGCAAGACCCACCTGTTCGCCGCGCTCGACCGGGCGATGTTCTCGCCCGGTGACGCACCGTCGGGAACGGCGGAGATCGGCGGTCTGCGCGTGGGCCTGATGATCTGCTACGATGTCGAGTTTCCGGAGAACGTGCGCGGGCTTGCGCTGGACGGCGCCGACCTCGTCCTGGTTCCCACGGCGAACATGCGGCCCCACGAGATCGTCTCGCATCTGGTGGTGCCGGCGCGGGCCTATGAGAACAGCGTGTTCATCGCCTACGCGAACCGCTGTGGCGCCGAGTCGGACCTCGTCTATTGCGGGCTGAGCTGCGTCGCCGCCCCCTCCGGCCGGCTCATGGCGCTCGCCGGCGAGGAGGAGGAACTGCTGTTTGCCGACCTCAATCCCGAAGAACTCGCCCGCGCCCGCGAGAAGAACCGCTACATCGCCGACCGGCGTCCGGAGCTTTACGGGTCGCTGGCCGATCCGTTCCTGACGGCCCTGCCATGAGCGCCACGGCCGCGTCGGCACTGTCGGGCGGCGATGCGGCGCCGGTCACCATGTTCGGGCCGGACTTTCCCTTCGCCTTCGACAGCTATCTCGCCCACCCTTCGGGCCTCGGCGCCCTGCCCGCCGAAGCCCATGGCCGCGAGGTCGCCATCATCGGCGCCGGAATATCGGGCATCGTGGCGGCGTTCGAGCTCATGAAGCTGGGCCTCAGGCCGGTCGTCTACGAGGCCGACCGCATCGGCGGGCGGCTGCGCTCGGAGCCCTTCCGCAGCGCCCCCGAGACGATTGCCGAGCTGGGCGCCATGCGGTTCCCGCCCTCGGCGACGACGTTCTTCCATTATCTCGGGCTGGCCGGCCTCGCCACGACCCCCTTCCCCAACCCGCTGTCGCCGGCGACGCCGAGTACGGTGATCGATCTGGGCGGGCAGACGCACTACGCCCGGACCCTCGCCGACCTGCCGCCGCTGTTCGCCGAGGTGGCGCAGGCGTGGCGGGAAGCGCTGGAGGAGGGTGCGCAGTTTTCCGCCATGCAGGCGGCGATCCGCGCGCGCGACGCCCGGCGCGTGAAGGAGATCTGGAACGCGCTGGTGCCGGCTCTCGACGAGGAGAGCTTCTACGGCTTCATCGCACGCTCGAATGCCTTCCGCACGCGCTCCTACCGCCACCGGGAGGTCTTCGGGCAGGTCGGATTCGGCACCGGAGGGTGGGATACGGATTTCCCGAACTCGATGCTGGAGATCCTGCGCGTCGTCTACACCGATGCCGACACCGACCATCGGATGGTGGTCGGCGGGGTCGAGCAGTTGCCGCGCCGGCTCTGGGCGCTGGCGCCGGCCAGGACCGCGCACTGGCCGGCGGGCGTCTCGCTGGCGGGGCTCCACGGCGGCTCGCCGCGTCCCGGCGTCGCCCGGATCGCGCGCGCTCCCTCCGGCCGCATCGCGATTACCGACCGCTGGGGCCACGAAACCGAATACGATTCCGTCGTGGCCACCTGCCAGACATGGCTGCTCTCGGCCCGCATCGAGTGCGAGGAGCGCCTGTTCTCGCATGCGAACTGGATGGCGATGGATCGCTCGCATTACATGCAGGCGGCCAAGACCTTCATCATGGTCGACCGCCCGTTCTGGCGCGACGTCGATCCGGCGACAGGACGACACGTGCTCAGCCTGACGCTGTCGGACCGGATGACGCGCGGCACCTATCTGATCGAGCAGGGCGAAGACCGGCCGGGCGTGATCTGCCTCTCTTACGCCTGGGAGGACGACGCGATGAAGTGGATGTCGCTGCCGGTCGAGGAGCGCGTGCGCCTCGCCCTGCACAGTCTGCGGCAGGTCTATCCGGACACCGATATCCGCTCCCACATCATCGGCGAACCGATCACCGTCTCCTGGGAATCCGATCCCAACTTCATGGGGGCTTTCAAGGGCAACCTCCCGGGCCACTACCGCTACCAGCGCCGACTCTTCGCCCATTTCCGGCAGGACGACCTGCCGCCCGACGAGCGCGGAATCTTCCTCGCCGGCGACGACATATCCTGGACGGCCGGGTGGGCCGAGGGCGCGGTGACGACCGCACTCAATGCCGTCTGGGGCGTCATGCGGCATTTCGGCGGGACGAGCTTCCCGGACAACCCCGGGCCGGGAGACGCATGGGAGGCGCTGCAGCCGCTGGCGCTGCCGGAGTGACCAGCATGGCCCGGTCGGGCGAGAAGCCCGCGACGGGCATCCCGCTCGATGCGCGCCGGCGGCGGAAACCGCGTCGCGGGTGATGGGAGAAGCGATACGTTCTTGCCTGTCGGCTCGCACCTTATAAAATCGTCTGACAAGTTGAAGCAGGCACCGCATTCAAGGCGGATATCGGAAGGCAGCGACCATGGCGATTGAACGCCCACTCCTTTTCACGGGTGCCGGTGGCATTCTCGGCAAATGGCTGCGCCCCCGGCTGGTGGAGGCCTTCGGGGCGATCCGCTCGACCGACATCGTCGAGTTCGGCCCTCCACTGCCCGGCGAGGAGATCGTGATCGCCGATCTCGCCCATGCCGCCGCGGTCGATCGTCTGGTCGAGGGCGCGGGGCGGATCCTTCATCTCGGCGGCATCTCGTTCGAGACCACGTTCGACCGCATCCTGCAGGCGAACATCCTCGGTACCTACAACGTGTTCGAGGCTGCCCGCCGGTTCGACGCCGGCCCCATCGTGTTTGCGAGCTCCAACCACGCCATCGGTTTCTACACCCGCGACGACCGGCTCGACACCAACACCCGCGCGCGGCCGGATTCGCTCTACGGCGTTTCGAAAGCCTTCGGCGAAGATCTGGCGAGCTTCTATTTCGACAAGTATGGCGTCGAGAGCGCCTGCATCCGCATCGGCACCTGCCGCCCCGATCCGATCGATCCGCGGCACCTGTCGACCTGGCAGAGCTACGAGGATCTGCTGCGCCAGATCGAAGCCTGCTTCGCCGCCCCGCATCTCGGCTGCACCATCCTCTACGGCGTGTCGAACAACGATCGCAGCTGGTGGGACAACAGCACGGCGCCCCATGTCGATTACCGGCCGCAAGACAATGCCGAGAGCTTCGCCGCCGCGCTGATCCCGAATGGCGATACCCGCGATCCGGACGCCCCCGAGGTCAAGTATCAGGGCGGGCCCTTCGTCACCGACGGCTATGTGCGCCGACGGCCCTGAAGGCGCTCCACGGCGCCCCTGACGCGCGCCGCGACCAGGTCGAGTTCGCCGGCATCGAGGCGGCGGACATCGACCAGCAGCACGCCCCGCTCCGCCAGCAGGGTGCGAACCAGCACGCGGGGGGCCCCGTCCTCGATGCCCTTCGCGAGTTCGGAGGCGTCAAATCCCGCCACCGCCGGATCGATGGTCAGCACGGTGCGGCTGAACGGATTGCCGGTCTCATCCGGAACGACCGTCGCCCGCAGGCCGGAGAGGCCGTCGAGCCTGGCGGCAAGCGCCCCGGCACGCGCGCAGACGGCAGCCTGCTCGGCGGCGTGATCCCGTGCCCGCCAGCGTTCCAGCGCCGCGATGGCGCCGATCACCGCCTCTTTGCCCGCCTTCATCGGCCGCCCGACGCCGAAACGCTGCGTTGCGCAGGCCGCGACCAGATCGGCACGACCCGCGATGATCCCGGCGGTGGGCCCGCCGAGCGCCTTCTGAACGCTGAACAGGACGAGATCGGCCCCTGCCCCGATGACGTCCGGCCAGCCATATTCGGCCGCCGCATCGACGATCACCGGGACACCCGCCGCGTGGACCTCGGCGATGAAGACGTCGAGCGGGATCATGCCGGTGGGCGTGGTGTGGTGCGAAATGACGTAGAGCGCGGCGGCGGTTCGAGGGCCGAGCGCGGCGCGCATCTGGTAGGTCGCCGCGTCGGTCGCGGCGCCGATCTCGACGGGCCTCGCGCCGCTGAGACGCAGATCGCCGGTGATGAGCGAGCCATAGTTCACGACATGGCCGCGCTGGAGCACGATCTCGTCGCGCATCCCGCTCGTGTCCGGCAGTTGCTCGGCCCGCGCGCGATCATCGCCCGTCATCGCCGCCGCCGCCGCGATGACGATGCTGGCCGACGAGCAGTTCGTCACATAGCCCGCCTCGGCTCCGGTGGCGTCGGCGATGATCCGGCTGGCCAGCGCCTGCAATTCCGCCATCTCGACGCTGACGGCGAGGATGTCGGCGATCTCGGCGATGATCTCGGGCGGGACCCGGCTCGCACCATAGACCGTCTCCGTTCCCGATGCGTTGAGCAGGGCGGTGAGCCCGCGCCGCGCCATGATATCGCCGCCCATGATTGCCCCCTCCGTGGCTTCTTGCACAAAGAAGTCTGATAAGTTTACAATTGTCCAGCTTCACGCAAACCGGGGGTGCGCATGTCGGCGATCGATCTGAGCGGGATCGAGGCCAGCGAGGTCGACGGTTGCGTCAAGGGGATGCCTCCCGGCCTCGCTCCCCTCCCCCTCGCGGCAATCGGCCAGCAAGGCTGGAACCTGTTGCGCGAGGACATGCCGCTGCCGCTCGCCGTGCTCAGGCGCTCCGCCATGGAACGGAACAGCGCCTATATGCGCGGCTTCCTGGGGATGACCGGTGCGGCGATCGCACCCCATGGCAAGACCACGATGGCGCCTCAGCTTTTCGCGCGCCAGATCGCGGACGGCGCCGTCGCCATCACGCTCGCCACCGTCCAGCAGGTGCGCGTGGCGCGCCGCTTCGGCTTCGGCAGCATCCTGCTGGCCAACCAGGCGACGGGGCCTCAGGCCACGCGCTATCTGGCCGAAGAAGTCGGGCGCGACCCGTCCTTCGAATTTCGCTGCTTCGTCGATTCCCGCGCCGGCGTCGAGCGCTGGGCGCAGGCGGTGAAGGCCGCGGGCGGAAGACGGCCCATCCAGCTCATTCTGGAGGGCGGCTTTCCCGGCGGTCGAACGGGTTGCCGCAGCCTCGAGGATGCGATGGAGGTGGCCGATGCCATCGCGGCGGCGGCCCCCTTCGTCGAACTGGTCGGCGTGGGCGGTTATGAGGGGCTGCTCGCGGGCAAGGACATGGCGGCGACCACCGCGCGCGTGAACGACTTCCTCGATCATCTCGTGGAGATCGCCCGCGCCTGCGACGGTCGGGCTCTGTTCGCGCCCGGGCCCATCCTGCTCACGGCCGGCGGGTCGAGCTTTTACGATATGGTCGCCACCCGTTTCGGAGCGGCGAAACTGTCGCGCGAGGTGAAGGTGGTCATCCGCAGCGGATGCTATCTCACCCACGATTCCGGCACCTACGAGGATCGCTTCGTCGACCTTCGCGTCCGCATGCCCGCGATCGATGGCGTCCATGCCCGTCCCGAGCACGCGCTGGAGGTGTGGGCCTATGTCCAGTCCCGCCCCGAGGCGGGCAAGGCCATCCTGAGCATGGGCAAGCGCGATGTCTCCTACGATTCCCGCCTGCCCGAGCCGCTCGCCTGGTATCGGCCCAGCACCGGGGCGCGCCCCGCGGCGATCCCGCATGGCCATGCCGTCGCCGGCCTGAACGACCAGCACTGCCACCTGATTGTGCCGGCCGACAGCCCGCTTCAGGTCGGCGACATGGTCGCCTTCGGCATCTCCCACCCCTGCACGACCTTCGACAAATGGCAGCTCATCCCCGTGGTCGATGACGACTACACGGTGGTCGACGCCATCCGCACCTATTTCTGAACAATCGGGAACGTCTTCGATGAGCCATGATTTCGACCAGCGCTTGGCGGCCCTCGGCGCGGAAGTGCCGAACCCGACCGTTCCGGGCGCGAACTACGTGCCGGCGGTGATCGTCGGCAATATCGTTTTCCTCGCCGGTCAGGTGCCGCGTCGCGACAATGACTGGATCTGCCTCGGCCGCCACGGCGAGAACCTCACGATCGAGCAGGGCGTCGCCGGCGCGCGGCTGTGCGCGCTCAACCTCATCGTCCAGCTGCGCGAGGCGTGCGGCGGTTCGCTCGCGCGGGTGCGCCGGATCGTGAAGCTCACCGGCTTCGTCAACGCGACTCCCGATTTCGTCGACATGGCGAAAGTAGTGAACGGCGCCTCCGACACCTTCATCGAGATTTTCGGCGAAGCGGGCCGCCACGCGCGCAGCGCGGTCGGCGTTGCCACGCTGCCCCGCGGCTGCGGAGTCGAGATCGAGGCGATCGCGGAGATCGACGTCTAGCAGGCCGGGAGCCATCCGTTCCGTCCTCCGAAGCCGCCATGCGGGGATCCAGAGATGAATGCGCCGTTTGCCAGTGCCAGCAGCCCGCAACCCGTCGATGGCGGCCATGCCCCTGAGGGCAGGCGGAACACCGCCCGCGACCCGCGTTACGATATCCTCTTCGAGCCGATCCGGATCGGCCCGAAGGTGATGAAGAACCGGTTCTACCAGGTGCCGCAGTGCAACGGCGCGGGCCACGCGCGCCCCGGCTCCAGCGCCGGCCACCGCGCGGTGAAGGCCGAGGGCGGCTGGGGCGGGATCGCGACCGAATCCTGCTCCATCCATCCGGAAGTCAACCAGACCACCATCACCAACGCCTCGATCTGGGACGAGGGCGACGTCATCAACCACCGCCACATGGTGGATGAAGTCCACAAATGGGGGGCGCTGGCGGGCATCGAGCTCGGCGCGGGCGGCGTGAAGGACAATCTCTGGAGCCGCTACGTCGCGCCCGCGATCGACCGGTTCCCCTCCTCCGGCGTCTACAAGACCTATACCTATCCGGCCACGGAAGAGGACATCGGCCGCATCCTGCAGATGTACGAGGATGCCGGGCGACGCGCGAAGGATGCGGGGTTCGACATCCTCTATATCCACGGCGCTGCCGGCGTGCTGCCGGTGCACGCGCTGTCGCGGCACTACAACCGCCGCACCGACAAGTATGGCGGTTCCTTCGAGAACCGCGCGCGGTTCTGGATCGAGGCGCTGGAGCGGCTGAAGACGGTGGCGGGCGACGACTGCGCCGTCGCGACCCGCATCACCATCGACGATCTCGCCGGCCCCTGGGGGCTGGAGATGCACGACGAGGGGCTCCGCTTCGTCGAGTATGCGACCAAGCTCGGCCTCGTCGACCTGTGGGACGTGATCATCGGCGGCTCGGGCGACGACATGTGGGGCGAGGATTCCGGCCCCTCGCGCTTCTACAAGTCGAACCATCAGGCACCGTGGAACGCGGAGGTGAAACGGCTCGCCAAGGCGCCGGTGATCGGGGTCGGCCGCTTCACGGACCCGGACGAGATGGCGCGCATCGTGCGCACCGGCCAGATCGACATCATCGGCTGCGCCCGCCCCTCCATCGCCGACCCCTATCTGCCAAAGAAGATCGAGGAGGGCCGGCCGGAGGACATCTGCGAGTGCATCGGCTGCAATGCCTGCGTCTCGCGCTTCAACCTCAACAACATGATCATCTGCACGCAGAACCCGACGGCGATGGAGGAATACCGCCGGGGCTGGCATCCGGAGAAATTCGAGCCCGCGCCGAAGCCCCGCACCGTGCTGATCGTCGGCGCAGGTCCCTCCGGACTCGAATGCGCCCGCGTGCTCGGCCGGCGCGGCTATGACGTGCAGCTCTGCGAGGCGAGCGAGACGCTCGGCGGGCATCTGCGCGACGTCACCCGCCTGCCCGGCCTCAACGAATGGGCGCGCGTGATCAACTACCGCGAAAGCCAGTTGCAGCGCATGCCGAACGTCACCATCATGCGCGGTACCGGCCTCGTTACCGCCGATGATATCCTCGAATTCGGCGCGTCACGCGTCGTGCTCGCCACCGGCGCGCAGTGGATCGGCAACGGGCTCGGCGCCTCCGGACCCGACGGTATCGCCGGGGTGGACGCCACGCACGACGCGTTTGTGACGCCGGAGCAGTTCTTTGCCGGCAAGGCAATTGGCCGAAAGGTCGTGATTCTCGATTCCGACGGCTACTTCATGGCGATCTCGATCGCCCAGATGCTGGCCGAGCAGGGCAAGGAGGTGACGATCGTCACCCACCACGACCGCGTCGCGCCTATCACCGACCTCACGCTCGAGAGCTATAATCTGCGCCGGATGATGCGCGAGAAGGGTATCGGCGAGCGCGTGGGCCATTGGGTCGAACGGGTCGATATCGACGGCGGCGGCGCCCAGGTGGTCATCTACGACCGGTATCGAGACGGATCGCTGCGCACCAGCGAACCGAAGCTCGGCGTCTATCCGCGCCGCCTGGGGGATGCGGTGGAGGTGCTCGGCTGCGACAGCGTCGTGCTGTGCACCGCGCGGGAATCGAACCGCAGCCTGTATGACGATCTGGTCGCGCGGAAGGATCGCTGGGGGGAGGCCGGGATCGAGGCCGTCGTGCGGTCGGGCGACTGCCTTGCCCCCCGCATCCTCGCCGATGCCATTTTCGACGGCCACCGCATTGGCCGCGAAATCGAGAGCGACAACCCGGAGCGCCCCCGCGCGATCATCCGCGAGCGCCAGATCTGGGGTCACGACGTGATCCCGAAGCTGGGCGACGCGGTTCTGTGAAAACCGGAATGGGAGTGGCGCCCGACCCGCGGGCGCTGCTCCGTTCGTCTTGACTGGTGGTGGGCTCGGCAGCGCGTCAGCGGCCGCGATTGGCACGCCACGCGCGGAACGCCTCGATCGACTCGGCATTCGCGGGGTAAAGGCCGAAGATCGACTGGCCGGCAAGGACCCGCTCGGTCACGAACTCCTCCATCAGGAACTGCTCGTAGCCATCGCGCGCCACCTCGTCGGCGAGATGACGCGGGATCACGACCACGCCTTCACGATCGCCGACGATGATGTCGCCGGGATAGACCGGCACGTCGCCACAGCCCACGGGCACGTTGATGTCGACGGCGTGATGGCGCGTGAGGTTGGTGGGGGCGGCGCGGCCGCCGCAATAGACGGGGAAATCGAGCCCCTCGATCGTTGGCGAGTCGCGCAGGCCGCCATCGGTGACGACACCCGCGGCCCCGCGCACCATCATGCGCGTGACGAGAATGCTGCCGGCGCCGGCAGCGCGGGCATCCTTGCGGCAGTCGATCACCATCACATGCCCCTCCGGAATGGTCTCCACCGCCTTGCGCTGGGGGTGATTGCGGTCCTCGAAGACGGCGGAGACGTCGATATCCTCCCGCGACGGGATATAGCGCAGGGTGAAGGCCTCCCCGACCAGGGAGGGCCCGCCGCGGGACAGGCGATGCACGCCCTGCATGAACGTATTGCGCAGGCCGCGCGCCATGAGCTGCGAGGTGATCGTGGCGGTGCTGATGGCGGCCAGCTTCTGCCGGGTGTCGGGCGACAGGCTCATCGTGGTCATGGTTCCCTCCGTGCGAACTGCCCCAACTCGTCTTACATCCCGTCGATGCAACGGCCGGACTGCAGCTGACCGACACCAAGCGTGAAGCGTTGCGGGGCATTGCGCAAGCACCGCACGCCATTCTTGACTGACAAGTTTATGAATTAATTGACAGCTTCGGCGGTGCGTGCGAGCCTTCTCTCGCGGGCAGAAAAGCAACGAGAAATCGCCCCCCTCCAGAGGTTCAACAGCGGAGCTCGCCATGAACGTGCCTGGTCTCATCCCCTCAAGAAATGGCGTGTCGGGCCTGCGCAGCGCGGGTCGAGCCGCCCTACGCCCAAGTCTCGCCGCGCTGTGCGTCGCCCTCCTCGGCGTGACGGGCGCGGCAGCGGCCGACTACAAGGAAGCCCCCATGCTCGCCGAGCAGGTGAAGGGGGGCAAGCTGCCGAAGGTTGCCGACCGGCTGCCGGAACACCCCCGCGTGGTGACGCCCTACGAGAAGGTCGGCAACTATGGCGGCACCTGGCGGTCCGGGATGGTCGGCGGATCCGATCGCAACTGGCTTTTCCGTATCGCGGGTTACGAGCCGCTGCTGGCCTGGGACCGTGAATGGAGCGGCAAGATCCTGCCCAACCTGGCGGAAGAGGTGTCCAGCAACGCGGATTCGACGGTCTTCACCGTCAAGCTGCGCAAGGGCCTCAAATGGTCGGACGGCAAGCCGTTCAACAGCGACGATATCGGCTTCTTCATCAATGATATCGCCGGCAACAAGGAACTCCTGCCCAACTCGGTCGACTGGGTGATGAGCGGGGGCGAGCTGGCGAAGTTCGCGAAGGTGGACGACACCACCTTCACGCTCACCTTTGCCCAGCCCTATGGCCTGTTCCCGCAGCGCCTCGCGAGCAATTACGGCGTGCAGATGGTCATGATGGCCAAGCACTACTGCTCGCAGTTCCACCCCTCCTACAACAAGGACGGGCTTCCCGCGCTGATCAAGGCGGCCGGCGTGAACAGCTGGACGGACCTGTTCATCAAGAAATGCGCGGTCGACACGGAAGCCAATGAGCGCTGGCAGAATCCGGATCGCCCGACGCTCGAGCCGTGGGTGATCAAGGATCCCTACGTCAGCGGCGCGCAGCTGGTGACGCTGGTGCGCAACCCTTACTACTTCAAGGTCGACCCCGACGGGCAGCAGCTGCCCTACATCAACGACCTGCGCATTTCGGTGAATGCCGACCGGCAGACCTTGGTGCTGAAGGCGGTGAACGGCGAGATCGACTACCAGGACCGCCACATCAACGCCAACGCCAACCGCGCGGTGTTCGCCGACGCCGCCGCGAAGGCGAAGATCAAGATCACCGACGGCCCGAACGCCGACATGAACACGACGATCATCTCGCTGAACCTGACCCACAAGGATCCGGTCAAGCGCGAGATCTTCAACAACAAGGACTTCCGGATCGGCCTCAGCTACGCCATCGACCGCAAGGCGATCATCGACTCCGCCTTTGTCGGCCAGGGCGAGCCTTGGCAGGCCGCACCGCGCCGGGAGGCGCCGTTCTTCAACGAGCGGCTGGCGACGCAGTACACCGAGTACGACGTCAAGAAGGCCAACGAGCATCTCGACAAGGCCTACCCGAAGAAGGACAGCGCCGGCTTCCGGCTCGGCCCGGACGGCAAGCGCATCAGCTTCAACATCATGGTGATCCCGGCGCTCGGCGACTTCCTCGACTCGACGCAGCTGACCGCGCAGTACTGGCAGGCGGTGGGCATCGACGCGAAGGTGCAGACGGTCGATCGCTCGCTGTTCTACGACCGCAAGGACAACAACGATCACGACGCCGCCGTCTTCCTCGGCAGCGGTGGCATGATCGACGCCCTGTTCGAGCCGACCTTCTATTTCCCCTTCTGGAACGAATCCCTGTTCGCCGTGCCATGGGGCACCTGGTTCGCCTCGGGCGGCAAGGCGGGCGAGGAGCCGCCGGCCGCGGCCAAGAAGCAGATGGATCTGTACCGCCAGATCACCCGCTATGCCGACACGACCAAGCAGAACGAACTGATGCAGCATCTGCTGGATATCGCCGCCGATGAGTTCTACGTGATCGGCGTCTCGACCCCCGGCCCGCTCTTCTCGATCTCCAAGACGAACCTGCACAACGTCTATCCGCGACCGTTCGCCTGGACCTATCCGACGCCGGTCGCGAGCAGCACCGAGACTTACTTCTTCGACCCGGCGCAGTAATTGCTACGCTGCGCCCTCGAAGGCCGCCGGCTGGCCGACCCGCACCCCTGGCCAGCCGGCGCACCCTCCTCCCGCGAGCGACACAGGAGGCGATAATGCTCGGCTTCATCCTCCGACGCATGCTCTGGATGGTGCCCTCCTTCTTCGCCGTGTCGGTCGTCGCCTTCACGATCATCCAGCTGCCGCCGGGCGATTTCGTCACCAGCTATGCGGCGGATCTCGCGACGTCCGGATCGCCGGCGAATGCGGCGACGCTCGATGCGATGCGGATACGCTACGGCCTCGACCAGCCCATGGTCGTCCAGTATTTCCAATGGGTCGGCAATGCCTTGCGGGGCGATCTCGGCATCTCGTTCGAATATCGCACCCCGGTCGCCGACATCATCTGGAACCGGCTCGGCATGACCACGCTGGTGGCGTTCTGCACGCTGCTCTTCGTCTGGATCGTCGCCTTCCCGGTCGGCATCTTCTCCGCCGTACGCCAATACAGCGTGGGCGATTATATCGTCACCTTCCTGTGCTTCCTCGGGATGGCGACGCCGAATTTCCTGCTCGCGCTGTTCGTGATGTACCTGTCGGTCGAGTTCCTCGGCTACTCGGTCGGCGGCTTGTTCTCGCCCGATTTCATCAACGCGTCCTGGAGCCTCGCGCGGGTTGTCGACCTGCTGAAGCATCTGTGGATCCCGGTGTTCGTCCTCGGCGTCGCAGGCATTGCCGCGCTGGTGCGGATCATGCGGGCGAACCTCCTCGACGAACTCGGCAAGCCCTATGTGGAGACCGGGCGCGCCAAGGGGCTCGGGGAAACCACCCTGATCCTGCGGTATCCCACCCGGGTGGCGCTCAATCCCTTCATCTCGACCGTGGGCTGGGTACTGCCGGTGCTGGTGTCCGGGGATGTCATCGTCTCCAGCGTGCTCAGCCTGCCGACCGCCGGTCCGATCCTCATCCAGGCGCTGAAGACGCAGGACATGTATCTCGGCGGCGCGCTCATCATGTTCCAGTGCATCCTCGTGCTGATCGGCACTCTCCTGTCCGACATCCTGCTGGTGTGGTGCGACCCGCGGATCCGCTATGACAACTGATCTCTCGCCGCCCGCCGCCCTCCTGCCCGATGCGCCGCGCACGGCCCTGTCGCGCCGGGATTCCGCCTCGCAGTGGAAGCTCATGTGGTGGCAGTTCCGCCGCCACCGCCTCGCCATGATCAGCAGCATCGTACTCGCCGGCATCATATTGGTGGCGATCTTCTGCGAGTTCCTGGCGCCGTTCTCGCCCAATGCCTTCACGCCGCGCTACACCTACGCGCCGCCGCAGGGGCTGCATTTCTTTGACCGCGACGCGGAGGGCGGCCTTACCTGGCGCCCGCACGTCTACGGCTACAAGGTGACCATCGAGCCGACCGCGCTGCGCCGCATCTTCGTCCCGGACCCTGCGCAGAAGATCCCGGTGGGCTTCTTCGTGAAGACCGAGCCTTACACGATGTGGGGCCTCGTCACGCTCGAGACCAAGCTGATCGGCCCGCTCAAGCAGACCGATCCGATGTTCCTGCTCGGCGCCGACCGGCTGGGTCGCGACATGCTCAGCCGGATCATCTACGGAACGCGCATATCCATGTCTATCGGGCTGATCGGCGTCGCGCTGTCGCTCATCCTCGGTCTCGTGCTGGGGGGCATCTCCGGCTATTACGGCGGATGGATCGACAATGTGATCCAGCGCGTGATCGAGTTCATCCTGTCGCTGCCGACCACGCCGCTCTGGCTCGGCCTTGCGGCCGCTATGCCGCAGGACTGGCCACCGCTGCAGATTTATCTCGCCATCACCATCATCCTCTCGCTGATCGGTTGGACCAGTCTCGCCCGCGTCATCCGCGGCCGCTTCCTCGCGCTGCGGACGGAGGATTTCGTCACCGCCGCGCGGCTCGACGGGGCGAGCGAGCCCCGGGTGATCTTCCGGCAGATGGCTCCCTCCTTCGTCAGCCACATCATCGCGGAAGTCAGCCTGGCGATTCCGGCGATGATCCTTGCCGAAACCGCGCTGAGCTTCCTCGGGCTCGGCCTGCAGCCGCCCATCGTGAGCTGGGGCGTGCTGCTGCAGGAGGCACAGAACATCCGTGCCATCACCACCGCGCCCTGGCTGTTCGCGCCGGGCGTGGCGGTCGTGATCGCGGTGCTCTCCCTCAATTTCGTCGGCGACGGCCTCCGCGACGCCGCTGACCCCTACCGCCAGTGAGGTTGCGTTGCTGATGACCGGAACCAACGACATCGTGGTGGAGGTGAGGAACCTGTCGACCTGGTTCGACACCGGCCGTGATGTGCTCAAGGCGGTTGACGGCATCGA
Organism: Ancylobacter terrae; assembly: GCF_045108345.1. Taxonomy (NCBI): domain Bacteria; kingdom Pseudomonadati; phylum Pseudomonadota; class Alphaproteobacteria; order Hyphomicrobiales; family Xanthobacteraceae; genus Ancylobacter; species Ancylobacter terrae. Next base: position 1,388,380 of record NZ_JBJGXH010000001.1, on the reverse strand, counting down.
CTTCACGCTGCGCCGGGGGCGTACGCTCTGCGTCGTCGGCGAAAGCGGCTCCGGCAAGAGTGTCACCGCACGCTCGATCCTGAACATCGTCCCCAAGCCCGGACGCATCGTCGGCGGCGACATCCTGCTGCATGGTGCCGGCCCGGATGGCGGGCCGCTGAACCTCGCCGCTCTTGATCCCAAAGGCCGCCAGATCCGCGCCATACGCGGGCGCGACATCGGCATGATCTTCCAGGAGCCGATGTCCAGCCTGTCGCCGGTCCACACCATCGGCCAGCAGATCATCGAGACCATCCGGCTGCACGAGCGCATGTCGAAGAAGGAGGCCCGCGAGCGGGCCATCGAGATGCTGGCGCAGGTGAAGATCCCGCGCCCCGAGCGGAGCATCGACAGCTATCCGTTCGAATTCTCCGGCGGCATGCGCCAGAGGGCGATGACCGCCATGGCGCTCGTCTGCAATCCCAAGCTGCTAATCGCCGACGAGCCGACCACGGCGCTCGACGTCACCACCCAGGCCGAGATCCTCGACCTGATGCGCGGCCTTCAGAGCCGGCACGGCATGGCGATGATGTTCATCACCCACGATATGGGCGTCGTCGCCGAGATCGCCGACGACGTGGCGGTGATGTATCACGGCAAGGTGGTCGAGACCGGATCGGTCGACGACATCTTCTTCGCCCCGAAGCATCCCTACACCAAGCAGTTGCTGAACTCCGTGCTGGCGCTCGAGCAGCGCTCGCATCTTGCCGGCAAGGTCGGGCGTGACGGCAGCGCCGGCACCATCCTCGAAGTGTCCAATCTCAGCATGTCCTATGGCGGTCGCCGAACGCTGTTCGGGCGCCAGCAGGAAGGACCGTTGAAGGCGCTCGACGATGTCTCGTTCTCGCTGCGCCGCGGCGAGACGCTCGGCATCGTGGGGGAGAGCGGATCGGGCAAGACGACGCTCGGGCGCTGCATTATGCGCATCCTCGACCCCACCGCCGGCAGCATCCTGTTCCGCCCGAAGGATGCTCCCCCGGTCGATCTGGCCCCCCTGCCCCGCTCCGCCGTGAAACCCTACTGGCGCGACATGCGGATGATCTTCCAGGATCCGTTCTCCTCGCTCAACCCGCGCATGACGGTGCTGCAGATCGTCGCCGAGCCACTGCGCAACCACGGGATCGCCTCGGGACACGAGCTTGAGGAGCGCGTCGCCGAGTTGCTGCGGCGCGTCGGCCTGCCGCCGGAAGCGATGCGGCGCTATCCCCATGCCTTTAGCGGCGGTCAGCGCCAGCGCATCGGGGTCGCGCGCGCCATTGCGCTGAAGCCGCAGCTCATCGTCGCCGACGAGGCCACATCGGCGCTCGACGTCTCGCTGCGGGCGCAGGTTCTCGACCTGCTGCTGGAATTGGGTCAGGAGCTCGACATGAGCTACGTGTTCATCAGCCACGACATCGGCGTCATCCGCTACATGTGCGACCGCGTCGCTGTCATGCACCGCGGCCGCATCGTCGAGATCGGCGAGACGCAGTCGGTGTGCGACGACCCCCAGCACCCCTACACGAAGTCGTTGATATCGGCCGTTCCCAAGCCCGATCCGCGCCTGCGCGGCACCAAGAACCGCATACGCTACGAGATGGAGCCGGCGACGTGAGTCGCGTCGCCGGGCGGGTGGAGGGTTGAGGGATGGGCACTCCCGCGGTGGATTGCGTGCTCGATATCCGGGCGGAACTCGGCGAGTGCCCGACCTGGTCGGTGCGCGAGCAGGCGCTGTACTGGATCGACATCTACCCCGGCCTGCTGAACCGCTTCGATCCCGCGACGGGTGCGAACCGCGTCTGGAAGCTGCCCGAGCCGATCGGCTCCTTCGCCTTGTGCGAGGACGGCGCCGTGCTGCTCGCGCTCAAATCGGGCCTGTGGCGCTATGATCTCGGCAGCGAGGCGCTGACGCCGCTGGCACGGCCCGAGCCCGACCTGCCCGGCAACCGGCTCAATGACGGGCGTTGCGATCCGCGCGGCCGCTTCTGGGTCGGCAGCATGGAGGACCCCGTGCGGCCGGAGCGGGCGATGGGCGCGCTTTATCGCTTCGGTGCCGATCACCGCTGCGCACGGCTTGTCGACGGCCTCTTCGTCTCGAACGGCCTCGCCTTCAGCCCGGATGCACGCACGCTTTACCATTCCGATTCCTATGCGGCGGTGCGCACCATCTGGGCATGGGACTTCGATGCGGACGACGGCAGCATCCGCAACCGCCGTGTCTTCGTCGATACCGCGGGCATGCCGGGCCGGCCGGATGGCGGGGCCTGCGATGCCGACGGCTGCTACTGGATGGCCGGCAATGACGGCTGGGAGATCGTGCGTTTCACCCCGCACGGGGCGATCGACCGGCGTATCGCCGTACCCGTCGCCAAGCCGAGCATGATCGCGTTCGGCGGGCCACGCCTCGACACGATCTACATCACCTCGATCCGGCCGGCCTCGGTGGACGGACAGCCGCAGGCGGGCAGCTTGTTCGCCGTTCACGCCGGCGGCATAACCGGCATCGCCGAACCGCTGTTCACAGGATGACCGCGCCGAGTTGTAGTGTCGTCATACAATCTGTGGCATTGCCGTCGATCGGACTGGTCCGATAGGCTGCAATGGTAACAAGCCGACTGGGGAGACAACGCTTGGCCCGGAAACCCGCGGAACTCAAAGAGCAGCAGAGAATGGTCTGGGCTTCGCAGTCTCCGCAGCGGCCCTCGCGACTCGGCGATCAATTGTACGAGCAGATCCTCGACCGGATCGTCAGCGGGGCGATGGTGGAGGGCGACAAGCTGCCCTCCGAGAGCCAACTCTGCGATATCTACGGCGTGTCGCGCCCCGTGGTGCGGGAAGCGCTTTCGCGGCTGCAGGCCGATGGCGTCGTGGTGTCGCGCCACGGTTCCGGCTCATTCGTGCAGCGCCGCCCCAACCAGGCCTTCGCGCTGCTGGCGCCGATCGGCGATGTGGCCGACCTCATGCGCTGCATGGAATTCCGCGTCGCGCTGGAAGGCGAGGCTGCCTATCTCGCCGCCCTTCGCCGTACCGATGCCGACATCGACCGCATGAAACGGGCTTTCGACGATCTCGAGCGCGTGATCGCCAATTCGGAAGTCGGCAGCGAGGCCGATCAGGCGTTTCACGTCGCGATCGCAGGAGCCGCGCAGAACCGTCTCTTCGTCCACGCGCTCGGCATATTTGCCGAGCACACGCTGCGGGGCATCGAGCTTGCCCGCAAGCTCTCGCTGCGGCGCAGCGCGCGACGCCTCCAGACCGTGCAGCAGGAGCATCAGCGTATCCTCGAGGCCATCGAGGCGGAGGAGGCCGATGAGGCGCGCGAGGCGATGCGCACTCACATCGACAACGCCCGCGTCCGTGTCCTGACCGACAGCACCGAGCCCTGAGGGCGCGACACGCCCCCTCTCCGACATTCTCTGGATTCCCCGGCCAGATGCCGAACTGGTGGCAGCCGGCCAGGCTGAAGCGATACTCGCCTCAACCCGGCAATTCCCGCCGCCTTTTCAGGCCGCGACGCCAGCCAGTTCCGAGTCGAAGGCCCGCAGCGCCCGGGCGACAGGGGCCACCCGTTCACGCGCCTCCGGCTCCAGATTGGAAAGGAGCGGCAGCGCGGGTCCCATATCGGCAATGCCCGCAAGGCCGACGCCGTCATGCAGCACGCGGATCGGATTGATGCCGTCGCGCAGCGTCTCGAACGGCAGGAAGGCGGCGCGCAGGCGCTCCGCCTCGTCGAAGGCGCCGGCCTGCAAGGCGTGGAGCAGCGCCGTCGACGCCCGCGGCGCGATCGAAACCGAGCCGGAGGTGAAGGCGCGCAGACCGAACGAACGCCAGTGCGTGATCGCCGGGCGCTCGCCGATGCCGCTGATGATTCGCGCGCGGTCCATCCGTTCGACGAGCTCGGAGAGATAGGCGTCCTTGGCCGGCTCGTCGCGCACGATGGCGTACTTGACCGCGGTCACCAGGCCGCGCTCGACAAGGCCTCCGATCGCCTTCGGCGTCAGATAGTTCTCCGAACGCACATAGGCGATGACTGGCCGGCCGAGGCGCTCGGCAAAGCGCGCAATGCCCGCCGCCGCGCCATCGGAGGTCGACGCAGCTGACGCGGGCAGCACCATCGCGGTCGGAAACGGGCGGCTGCGCAGCGCCTCGACCTGATCCGACATCTTGCCGAAATCGGGGCCCACCGAGGGGATGATCCAGCTTTCGGGAGCCGCAAGCTCCAGCAGCATGTCGAGCAGGGCGGGGTATTCGGCCGCCGAGACATTATAGAAATTGGCGTTACCGCCATACATCAGCGTCGATACGCCGCCCTGCTCGAGATGGCGGATCAGCGCCGCATTCGCGGCCCGGTCAAGCGAGAGATCGGCCGCACGGGCCAGCGGGGGAACCGCAATCACCGACTTCGTGAGGTCGCTGTGCATGCTCGCATCTTTCTCGATCAGCCAGGGGTTTGCGCGCTGCCGGCAGGGCGCGTGACGGGCGGCGATAGGCGGGGCGTCGTCTTCTCGCGCCGGACAAGTCGACATTACTGACAAGGAAACAAGACGTCAACGAGAGGCGTAAACTTGTATGACATCTACCGCACGGCAGCATCGTTCGTTAAACCGAACGCCCGCGCGGCCGTGCCGCCGAGCACCTCCCCTCGCCCCTCTTCGTCAAGCCCCGGGAAACCGGCGACCCAGGCAACCGTGTCCTCATACGGGCAGACGGTGCAGGCGCCGGGATAGTCGGATCCGAACATCACCCGGCGGGCCCCGAAGCGTTCCAGCACGGCGCGGTAGAAGGGGGCGATGTCGGGAAACGGATATGGCGTTCGCGCATCCTCGGCGACGCAGAGCAGCTTGACGTGGATCTGGGGCCGCAGCGCCAGTTGCTCGACGAGGTGGATCGCCGCCGGATCAGCGTGCACGGTCGGCCCGAGATAATCGATGATGATGACGAGGTCGGGATGGCGCTCGGCCAACCGCGCCACCACCGGCGCCTGGCCGATGTCCATATGGAACGAGAGCGAGAGACCGAGCCGCTCGAGCGCCGTGATGAGCGGCCGCTGCCGGTCGCCCAGCAGCCAGTCGAGCGGCCCCTGTCGGATGGTGTTCAATCGCAGCCCCACGCACCCGCCCTCCCCGCACCACCGCTCAAGATCCTGCCGTGGCGTGGTCGAAAGCGGGTCGATGAGGCAGATGCCGGTGAAACGGCGCGGATCCCGCGCGAGGCACGTCATGAGATAGCGATTGTCCCAGCCGTAGACGCTGGGCTGCACCAGGACGGCGCGATCGACGCCCGCGCGCTCCATATCCGCGAGCAGGCGTTCCACAGGCGCGTGGAGGGTCGGCGGCGGCACGTGAGCCAGGATGGGCTGCCATGGATAGCTGGCGACATCGTCGGACCAGACGTGAACATGCGCATCGACGATCACCGGCTTTCCCCGCAAACCAACCCGGCCACGCGGCGCGCAGCGACGGTCGCCAGCATGGTAGCCGATATCCGGCGGCGACTCGACGACTTGTCAGATGAGTTGTTGCGTTGTGGAGGAGTTGCAGTGCGTCGGCGGCACAAGCCCTGACGCGGCTATCTCACGAGTGCCAAACATGGCAGAACAGCCCTTGCCCGGGCCTCTTCGGAAAGCGACATGAGTGACACATCACCGACCGCCCTATCGGAACTCCGCCGGCTGCGCGACAGCATCGACAACATCGATGCCGCGCTGATCTACATCCTCGCGGAACGCTTCAAGTGCACCAAGCAGGTGGGCGTGCTGAAAGCGGTGCACAGCCTGCCTCCCACCGATCGCGATCGGGAGCGGCAACAGATCGCGCGCTTGCGCCGCTTGGCGGAAGATGCCCAGTTCGACCCGGTCTTCGCCGAAAAATTCCTCAACTTCATCATCGAGGAAGTCATCCGCCATCACGAGGCGGCCGCCGGCGAGCCGTGAGGCTCACGCCGCCCGTTCGCGCTGCGGCTGGGCGTCTTCGTCCTCCAGCTCGTCCGTCCACACCTCGAAACCGGACAGGATGTGCGGGCCGAAGGTGTTGACGATCGCCACGTCCGTCGCATCGCGTCCGCGCGCGATCACCACACGGCCGATGCGGGGAATGTTGTGCCGCGCATCGAAGCTGTACCAGTGGCCGTCGAGATAGGCCTCGAACCAGGCGCTGAAGTCCATCGGCGCCGGATCGCGCGGCACCCCGATGTCGCCGAGATATCCGGTGCAGTAGCGCGCCGGGATGTTCATGGCGCGACAGAAGGCGATGGCGAGATGGGCGAAGTCGCGGCACACCCCGCGACGCTGCTCATGAGCGCCGGCCGCCGTGCGGGTGCGATCGGCGTCGGCGTAGCCGAAGCGGATGCGCTCATGCACATAGTCGCAGATGGCCTGCACGCGCGCCCAGCCTTCCGGCGCCGAGCCGAAAAGCCGCCACGCCTCGTAGCCCAGCAGGTCGGTCTCGCAGTAACGGCTGCCGAGAAGATACGGCATCGCTTCCGCCGGCAGAGCCGCCACCGGGGTCTGGCGGGCCGCCCTGTTGATCGGGTCCGGCTCGCCGCTGTCGCGCACGATGCCATCGACCTCGATCACGCTGCGGCCCACAGGCAGCACCGCCCGGCGGACGATGTTGCCGAACAGGTCATCCTGGGTCGTCATCGGCACGTGCGGGCGACATTGCAGCGGCGTCTGCATGACCACGTCCCGCGCGCGCGAGGGGTGGATGTCAACCATGAACGTGGCAGGGGTCGGCTGCGCGCAGTCCAGCGCCAGACGAAAGCCATAACGAATCCGCATGGCTGGCTCCTCATCGTCGTAATGTGTGAAGGATAGGCGCAACCCGTGCACGCAGGTGCGCGGTCGCCGCGTGAACGCGGCCGATCCTATCGCCCGCTCTTCGCAGCTGGTCAGGCGCCGCTTCCGAAAGAACTAGGCCGGGCGCCGATATGTAGGCTGCCGCGCGGGCGCGATCCTCGCACGCACCAGCATCGCCTCCCCGGCGGCTTGCTCGATGCGTCCCGTCGCGATCAGGCGGGCGTTCTGAGCAAGTCGGCCCCAGAATTCCATCGCCCGCCCCGTCGCCACGCGAACGAAACCCTGAAGTGTTGTCGGCATCGACGCTGTCCTTCCCTGTTCGAAGGAGCAACGCGCCCGTCCCTGTTCGGTTCCAGTCCGCGTGCGGCCGGAGCCGCCTCAGCCGTTCACGCGCTCGGCACCGGAGACGACCGGGCGGGCGCGCAGGTCCGAGATGATGCCGTTGAGATGGCGCAGATCGTAGACCTCGACATCGATGATCATGCGGGTGAAGTCCGGGGACCGGGCGGACATGCGCACATTGTCGATGTTGCCGTCCCGCTCGCCGATGACCTGGGCGATCTGCGCCAGTGAGCCCGGCTCGTTGGCGGCGGTGACCACGATCTGCACCGGGAAGCGCTGGGGATCATGCTCGTCGATCTCCCAGCGAACGTCGAGCCATCGCTCGGGCTCCTCCTCGAACGCCTGCAGCGCCGGCGATTGGATGGGATAGATGGTGATCCCCTCCCCGGGGCTGAGGATGCCGACGATGCGGTCGCCGGGCACCGCCCCACCGTTCGGGGCGAAGCGCACCGGAAGGTCGCCGTTCAGCCCGCGGATCGGGATCGCCATCAGCGGGTCGGGCTCCGTCTCGATGCCGGGTATCTTGAACTTGAGGCTCTGCCCGCTCTTGAGTTCGAACCAGCCTTCCCCGCTGCGGGTGGCGGCGCGTTCATCGCCGATCCGTGTGCCAGTCCATTCGGGATAGATCGCCTTCACGACGTCATCGGCGCGGATCTCGCTGCGCCCGACGGCGGCGAACACATCCTCGGTCGAGCCGCGAGCGAGGCGGCCGAGGGCGCCGGCGAGTCGCTCCTCCGAATAGGCCTTGCCGACGCGGGCGAAGGTGCGTTCGATGATTTTGCGCCCAAGCCCGGCATATTGCGCCCGCACGGCCGCCCGGGTCGCGCGCCGGATCGCGGCGCGGGCCTTGCCGGTGACGACGATCGATTCCCATGCGGCGGGAGGCGTCTGCGCGGTCGAGGTAATGATCTCGACCTCGTCGCCGTTATGCAGTTCGGACACCAGCGGCGAGGTCTTGCCGTTGATCTTGGCACCGACCGCCATGTTGCCGACGCCGGTATGCACGGCGTAGGCGAAATCGATCGGCGTCGCCTTGCGCGGCAGCGCGATCAACCGCCCCTTCGGCGTGAAGCAGAAAACCTGGTCGTGGAACAGCTCGAGCTTGGTGTGCTCGAGGAATTCCTCGGGGCTGGAACCCTCCGCCAGCAGTTCAATGGTGCGCCGCAGCCAGGCATAGGCGTTGGAGTCCCGCGTCAGCAGGTCGTGGCCGTCGACCGCCTTGTCCTTGTACAGCGCATGCGCGGCGATGCCGTATTCGGCGATCTCGTGCATCTGCCGGGTGCGGATCTGCAGCTCGACCCGCTGGCGCCCGGGCCCGACAACGGTGGTGTGGATCGAGCGGTAGTCGTTCTGCTTGGGCGTCGAGATGTAGTCCTTGAAGCGGCCGGGCACGAGCGGCCACTTGGTATGGACGACGCCCATCGCGGCATAGCAATCCTCGATCCGCTCGACGATGACGCGGAAGCCGTAGATATCGGAGAGCTGCTCGAAGGCGACCGACTTCTGCTCCATCTTCCGCCAGATCGAATAGGGCTTCTTCTCGCGCCCCTTGACGATCGCCTTGATGCCCTTCTGCGCCAGCGCATCGGCGAGTTCGCGCTCGATCGAGCCGACCACCTCGCCATTGCTGGCCTTTATCTCGAGAAGCCGGGCCACGATCGATTCGTAAGCCTCCGCCGAGAGCTGGCGGAACGAGAGATCCTCCAGCTCCTCGCGCATGTCATGCATGCCCATGCGGCCGGCGAGCGGGGCGTAGATGTCCAGCGTTTCCTGGGCGACACGGGCCCGCTTTTCTTCCGGCACCCATTTCAGGGTGCGCATATTGTGCAGGCGATCGGCGAGCTTCACGAGGAGCACGCGGACATCGTCGGCGATGGCGAGGAGCAACTTGCGCAGGTTCTCGGCCTGCTTGGCCTGCTTCGAGACAAGATCGAGTCGCTTGATCTTGGTGAGACCCTCGACGAGACGCCCGATGGCCTCGCCGAACAGCTTGTCGATCTCCGCCCGGGTCGCGCCGGTGTCCTCGATGGTGTCGTGCAGCAGCGCTGCCACGATGGTGGCGTCATCGAGCTTCAGATCGGTGAGGATCGCGGCGACTTCGAGCGGATGCGAGAAATAGGGATCGCCGGAGGCACGCTTCTGGGTGCCGTGGGCGCGCATCGCATAAACATAGGCGCGGTCGAGAAGCGCCTCGTCGGTGTTCGGGTTATACCGGCGGACGCGCTCGACGAGCTCGTACTGCCGCATCATGACAGGAAACCCGCGAAGACCCGGCCGAATGGCCGGACCCCCTAGATATCATCGTCCCAGCCGGGTTGTGCAAGCCAAACCAATGCGGGGAAACAGAAAAACTGACGAGAGATATCGCGCGGCGGAACAGGCCGCCGCGGACCGGCCGTCAGCCCTCGTCGTCGTCGCTCTGTTCGGGCGGAACCAGCCCCTGCAAGCCGGCGAGAAGTTCCTCTTCGGTCATGCGATCGAGCACGATGTCCGAATCGTCCGCGCCGGAGTCGGAACCGGAAGCGATCATCGGAACGGTCTCGGGCTCCGGCTCGTCCACCTCGGTGAACTTCTGGAGCGAATGGATGAGGTCTTCCTTGAGGTCTTCCGGCGAAATCGTCTGATCGGCGATCTCGCGCAGCGCCACGACCGGGTTCTTGTCGTTGTCGCGATCGATGGTGATCGGCGAGCCCGACGCGATCATGCGGGCGCGATGCCCGGCGAGAAGGACGAGTTCGAAGCGATTGTCGACCTTGTCGATGCAATCCTCGACGGTGACGCGCGCCATGCCCGGCACTCCTGTCGGTGAAATGAGGGAATCCCCTGCCTCTAACCCATTGCGGCGTTCAGGGCAAGCGTGCCGGCGATCGCCCCCATTCCCTTAGCCGCCTCGATGACCCCTCCGGGCCCGTCCGGGGTCCTTGCGCCGGCGCACCGGCCGCCCTGGAGAGCGTCGGCCCGCATGACCCGGAAAAACCGAGGGCAGGACTGAAGTCCCGCCCTATTTCGACCATCGATTACAACGACAAGCGTTGCCGCAGGACTCTTTCGAATGGCGCAGCTAATGGAAAAGACGGCACTTTTTATCGACGGCGCGAATCTTTACTCCGCCACCAAGTCCCTCGGCTTCGATATCGACTACAAGCGCCTGCTGAAAGAATTTCAGAGCCGCGGCTATGTTCTGCGTGCGTTCTATTATACGACGCTGGTGGAAGACAGCGAATATTCCTCGATCCGCCCCCTGCTCGACTGGCTCGATTACAACGGTTATTCGGTGGTCACGAAGCCCGCGCGCGAGTTCACCGACAGCCAGGGGCGCCGGCGTATCCGCGGCAACATGGATATCGAGCTCGCGGTCAACGCCATGGAGACCGCCGCGCATGTCGATCACATCGTGTTGTTTTCCGGCGATGGCGATTTCCGTTCGCTGGTCGAGGCCATCCAGCGCAAGGGCGTGCGCGTCAGCGTCGTCTCGACCGTTTCCACGCAGCCGCCGATGATTTCCGACGACCTGCGCCGTCAGGCCGATGCATTCATCGACCTGACCGAGTTGCAGTCCCGCATCGGCCGCGACCCGAGCGAACGGTCGGGGCGGCTGCAGGAGACACCCCGCTTCCTCGAGCGGCGCGGGCCCGCGCCCTCCGCCGGTTCCGACGATTTCGCCGAAACCTGAGCGCCGATGCCCCTCGATCCTCCGGCCCTTGCGCCCGAACCCGGGCGCGACTGCCCGCGCTGTCCCCGCCTCGTGGCGTTTCGCGACGACTGGCGCGCGCGGGAGCCGGGCTGGCACAACGCGCCGGTACCGTCCTTTGGCCCGGACCATGCGCGGCTGCTGATCGTCGGGTTGGCGCCGGGTCTGCGCGGGGCCAACCGCACGGGGCGCCCCTTCACCGGCGACTATGCCGGCGACCTTCTCTACAGCACCCTGATCCGGTTCGGCTTTGCGTCGGGCGTGTTCGACGCGCGGCCCGATGACGGCCTGACCCTGATCGATACGCGGATCACCAACGCCGTGCGCTGCGTGCCGCCGGAGAACAAGCCGACGACCGAGGAGATGCGCAGTTGCCGCCCCTTCCTCGCCGGGACGCTTGAGGGCATGCCACGCCTCGCCGCCGTCGTCGCGCTCGGCAAGATCGCGCACGATCAGGTCGTCGTCGCGCTCGGCGAGCGCATGTCGCGCTGGAAATTCGCCCATGGCGCCGAGCACCGGATCGGCGAAACGACCGTCTTCGACAGCTATCACTGCTCCCGCTACAACACGAACACCGGCGTGCTCACGCCCGACATGTTCCACGCGGTGTTCGCGCAGGTGCGCCGCCACCTCGACGCGGCCTGACCGGAGCGCCGCGCGTCACGGCGCGACCGGCGCCCACAGCACATCCTCGATCCGCCGCGCGCCGGTCGCGAGCATCGCCAGCCGGTCGACGCCCAGCGCGATGCCCGACGCCTCCGGCATCCGCGCCAGCGCGGCGAGGAAATCCTCGTCGATCGGGTAGCGATCGCCATAAAGGCGCTGCTTCTCGTCCATCCACTGCACGAAGCGTCGGCGCTGCTCGGCGACATCGGTGAGCTCGCCGAAAGCATTCGCCAGCTCGACGCCGCACAGATAGAGCTCGAACCGCTCGGCGACACGCGGATCGGCCGGCTTTGGCCGGGCCAGCGCCGCCTCGGCGAGCGGGTACTCGCACAGGATGGTCGGGCGATCGAGGCCGAGCTGCGGCTCGACCTTCTCCACCATCACCCGCGTGAACACATCCGACCACGTATCGTCCGTCGCGACGCGGATGCCGACCCGACGCGCGGCGGCGGCGAGGCCATCGCGATCGTCGAGGCTGCCGAGAAGATCGATCCCGGCGAAACGATCGAACGCCTGCGCGACGGTGAGCCGCTCCGGCGGAGCGGCGGCATCGACCACCCGGTCGCGGAAGCGGAACGCCGTCGTCCCCACCGCCGCGGCGACCGCGACAAGCAGCGCGGCGCAGTCGTCCATCAGCGCCTCGTAGCCCGCATTCGCGCGATACCATTCGAGCATGGTGAATTCGGGATGGTGGAGATCGGTGCGCTCGCCGTTGCGGAAGACGCGGGCGAGGATGAAGAGCCGCTCCTCCCCCGCCGCCAGCAGCTTCTTGGCGGTAAATTCGGGCGAGGTGTGGAGATAGCGCGGCGCGCGGCTGCCGTCCGGGCGCACGAGTTCGGTCGCGAACGCCTGAAGATGCGTCTCGTTGCCGGGCGACAGCTGAAGGATCGGCGTTTCCGCCTCGATGAAGCCGCGCGCGGCGAAGAAATCGCGGATCGCGGCGGTGACCTTTTGCCGGCCGATCAGGAAGGGCCGGCGGTCGGCATGGCGGTCCGGCGACCACCAGGGGGACGCCGGCGGCGTCGAAGGGGGCGGAGAGGCGCTCATCTCAGGCTTTCCCGGGGTTGGCGGCGGGCGGGTGCGCTTGTATAGGAGGCGCCGACAGGAATCCCGGTGCCCGCGTCGCGCCCGCACCCAACAGCCAGAGGACCGCAATGGTCAAGGTCATCGCCAGCTCGCTGCGCAAGGGCAATGTCGTCGATATCGACGGCAAGCTCTATGTCGTCCTGACCGCCGACAACATCCACCCCGGCAAGGGCACGCCGGTGACGCAGCTCGACATGCGCCGCATCTCGGATGGCGTGAAGATCTCCGAGCGCTACCGCACCACCGAGCAGGTTGAGCGCGCCCATGTCGAGGATCGCCCCTACACCTTCCTCTACCAGGACGGTGAGGGCTATCACTTCATGAACCCGGAAAATTACGATCAGGTCGCCGTGCAGGCCGACGTGATCGGTGACCAGGCCGCCTATCTGCAGGAAAGCATGCAGGTGATGCTGTCGGTCCACGAAGGCAACGCCATCGCCATCGAGCTGCCCCAGCGCGTGGTGCTGGAAGTGGTGGAGACCGAGCCGGCGATGAAGGGCCAGACCGCGTCCTCTTCCTACAAGCCGGCCGTGCTCTCGAACGGCGTGCGCTCGGCGGTTCCCCCGCACATCGCGGTGGGCACCCGCATCGTGGTGATGACCGCCGACGGCTCCTATGTCGAGCGCGCCAAGGACTGAGCGGGGCCTTAGCGGCAGCCCGCTCCGGCCGTCGCATCCCTCAGCTGCCATCTGAATCGGAACGGGGAGCGGACAGACGTCCGGCTCCCCGTTTTCCTATGGCCGACGCTGTCGGGCCGGGGTCGGCGGGCGGCCTACTCGCCGCCCTCCTCCGCCTCGTCTTCTTCCTCCGTGACGCGCTCGACCGACACCACCTTCTCGTCGGCGGCGGTATCGAACACGATGACGCCCTGGCTGCCGCGGCCGACGATACGGATTCCCTCGACCGGGCAGCGGATGAGCTGGCCGCCATCGGTCACCAGCATGATCTGATCGGCATCCTCCACCGGGAAGGAAGCGACCAGCGGCCCGTTGCGCTCGTTCACCGCCATCGCGACGATGCCTTTGCCGCCGCGCCGGGTGATGCGGTACTCGAACGACGAGGTGCGCTTGCCGTAGCCGTTCTCGGAGACGGTGAGAATGAACTGCTCGGCCGCGCTCATCGCCGCGTAGTCGATCTGCACGCCCTCCCCGCCGACGCTCTCCGGGGCCTCGTCATCGCCCTCGACGATCTCCTCGATCGTGCTCTCGCCGCCGTTCTGGCTGCGCCGTACCGCGTTGGCCTGCTTGATGTATTCGGCCCGCTGCTCGGACGTCGCCTCGGCGTGGTGGATGATCGCCATGGAGATGAGGCGATCCCCCTCCTCGAGCTGGATGCCGCGCACGCCCATGGAGTCGCGCCCCTTGAAGACGCGCACCTCGGTGGTCGGGAAGCGGATGCACTGCCCTCGTGCCGTGGTGAGCAGCACGTCGTCGCCCTCGGTGCAGAGCTGGACACCGGCAATGGCCTCGCCCTCCTCCAGCTTCATCGCGATCTTGCCGTTGCGGTTCACATTGGTGAAGTCCGACAGCTCGTTTCGCCGGACCGAACCGCTCGTCGTCGCGAACATGATCTGGAGGCGGCCCCAGGTCTCCTCGTCCGGCAGCGCCATGATCGAGGTGATGCGCTCATCGGCATCGAGCGGCAGGATGTTCACCAGCGCCTTGCCGCGCGCCTGCGGCGCCGCGACCGGCAGGCGCCAGACCTTCAGCTTGTAGACCTGCCCCTTGGACGAGAAGAACAGCACCGGCGCGTGGGTCGAGGCGACGAACAGGCGGGTGACGAAATCCTCGTCGCGCGTCTGCATGCCGGAGCGGCCCTTGCCGCCGCGTCGCTGCGCCCGATAGGTCGAGAGCGGCACGCGCTTCACATAGCCGGCGTGCGACACGGTCACCACCATGTCCTCGCGGGCGATCAGGTCCTCGTCCTCGAAATCGCTCTCGGCCTCGAGGATCTCGGTGCGGCGCGGCGTGCCGAACTCCGCCTTGATGGCGGTGAGCTCGCCCTTGACGATCTCGCGCACCCGGGTGCGGCTGGCGAGGATGTCCAGATAATCGCTGATTTCCGCGGCGATCTTGTCGAGTTCCTCGGCGATCTCGTCGCGCCCGAGCGCGGTGAGGCGCTGCAGGCGCAGGTCGAGGATGGCGCGCGCCTGTTCCTCGGAGAGCTGGTAGGTGCCGTCCTCGGCGAGGCGGTGGCGCGGGTCGTCGATCAGCGCGATCAGCGGCGCGACATCCAGCGCCGGCCAGTGGCGTTCCATCAGCAGGGCGCGCGCGGTCGCCGGATCCGGCGAGGTGCGGATGGTGCGGATCACCTCGTCGATATTCGCCACCGCGATGGCGAGGCCGACCAGCACATGGGCGCGGTCGCGCGCCTTGCGCAGCAGGAACTTCGTGCGCTTGGTGACGACTTCCTCGCGGAAGGCGACGAAGGCGGTGATCAGGTCGTGCAGGTTCATCACCGCCGGCCGGCCACCGTTCAGCGCGACCATGTTGGCGCCGAACGAGGTCTGCAAAGCGGTCAGCCGGTAGAGATTGTTGAGCACGACATCGGCCTGGGCGTCGCGCTTCACCTCGATGACGACGCGCATGCCCTCGCGCGAGCTTTCGTCGCGGATCTCGGCGATGCCTTCGAGGCGCTTGTCGCGCACCAGCTCCGCCATGCGCTCGATCATCGTCGCCTTGTTCACCTGATAGGGAATTTCGGTGACGATGATGGCCTCGCGCTCCTTGCGGATCGTCTCGATCGTGGCGCGCGCGCGCATGATGATCGAACCGCGGCCCGTCAGATAGGCCTGCCGGATGCCGCCGCGGCCGAGGATGAAGCCGCCGGTCGGGAAATCCGGGCCCGGCACGATGTCGAGCAGCGCGTCGGCATCGAGTTCGGGATCGTCGATCAGCGCGACGCAGGCATCCACCACCTCGCCCAGATTGTGCGGGGGGATGTTGGTCGCCATGCCGACGGCTATGCCGCCGGCGCCGTTGACGAGGAGGTTCGGAAAGCGCGCCGGCAGGACGGTCGGTTCGCGCTCGGAACCGTCATAGTTCTCCTGGAAATCGACGGTTTCCTTGTCGATGTCCTCCAGCAGCGAGGCGGCGACCTTTTCGAGCCGCACCTCGGTGTAACGCATCGCCGCCGGCGGATCACCGTCGACCGAGCCGAAATTGCCCTGCCCGTCCACCAGTGGCAGCCGCATCGAGAAGGGCTGCGCCATGCGCACCAGCGCGTCGTAGACCGACTGGTCGCCGTGCGGGTGATATTTACCGATGACGTCGCCGACGACGCGCGCCGACTTGCGATAGGCCTTGTTCCAGTCGTAGCCGTTCTCGGACATCGAGAACAGGATGCGCCGGTGCACCGGCTTCAGCCCGTCGCGCACGTCCGGCAGCGCGCGAGAAACGATGACGCTCATCGCATAGTCGAGATAGCTGCGCGAGAGCTCGTCGGTGATCGAAACAGGGCGGATGTCGGACGGGCCGTCATCCCCCGGCTTGCTGGTATCGGAATCGGACAAGGAGGCTGCTTTTCACTGGTGAGAACAAATGTCGTGTCTAGCCGATTCCACGCATCATTACCAGCGAAGCACGTCTGAGTCGGGTATAAATCAACAAGCTATTTCAATGATTTATGAGATTTTTTGAGCTGCGCTTCCCAAACGTGGCGCAAGCGTGGCGCAGCGGTTATTAAATACCTCTCTGCGAGGGGCCGTGCCGCCCGCCACCATGGAGCCCTCACGGCCGGATCCATGGTCCGTGTGCTAGAAGCACGGCTGGGGCTCTGCGCGCGCAACGCCGGGAGAGCCCTTGCGCGGCCCGCTGCGTGCCGCGGCGCACGCGGGGGCAGAGGCTGGCGCGGAGCGCGAATGTGGTCTTTTATTACCCATCCGTCCGGGCGCGATCCGGGGGATGGGCGCCCGCACACGGCGCCCCAATCGGAGCGCAGCTGGATGGACGGCTATTTCGCCTCGGCCTTCGTCACCATGCTGGTGGTGGTTGATCCGGTGGCCCTCGCCCCGATCTTTCTCGCCGCGACGAGCGATCTCTCCAACGCGGAACGGCGGGACGTCGCCTGGCGCTCTTCCGGCATCGCCCTCGCGATCCTGATCGTGTTCGGTGCCGTCGGCGCTCCGCTGCTGTCGGCGTTGGGCATCACCCTGCCGGCCTTCCGCATCGCGGGCGGCATATTGCTCTTCTTCATCTCGTTCGAGATGGTGTTCGCGCGGCGCACGGAGCGCAAGCCCGAGGTCGCGGAAATCGACGCACGTGAGCAGCACTTGCGCAGCCTCGCCGTCTTTCCCCTCGCCATCCCCCTGATGGCCGGCCCCGGCGCCATCACCGCCATGCTGCTGCTGGCAGGCGACGCGCGCGGCGACCCGATCAAGCTTGCCGGCCTGTTCATCATCACGATGGCCGTCGTCGCGAGCTGCCTCGCCGTCTACCTCGCCGCGGACCGGATGAACCGGCTTCTGGGCGTCACGGGAAACGCCATCCTGTCGCGCCTGCTGGGCATCGTGCTGGCCGCCCTCGCTGTCCAGTTCGTGGTCGACGGCATCCGTGCGGCGTTCCCCACGTAACGCTCAGAACGGGATATCGTCGTCGAGGTCGCCGCTGCCGCCGCCGAAGCGGCTCCCCCCTCCGGCGGCGCTGCCGCCGCCGGCCGGCGCCGGCCGCCGCTCGGCGGGAGCCGAGCGCCCGCCCCCGCCGAAGCCTCCCCCCGACCCGAAATCGCCGGACCCGGCGCTGTAATCCTCGCCGCCCGACTCGGAACCGCCGCGCCCGTCCAGAAGGGTGAGCTCGCCGCGGAAGCGCTGCAGCACCACCTCGGTCGAATAGCGCTCCTGCCCCGACTGGTCCTGCCACTTGCGGGTCTGGAGCTGCCCCTCCACATAGACCTTCGAACCCTTGCGCAGATACTGCTCGGCGACCCGGGCGAGGTTCTCGTTGAAGATCACCACGCTGTGCCACTCGGTCTTCTCGCGACGCTCGCCCGAGCCCTTGTCGCGCCAGCTTTCCGAGGTCGCAATGCGCAGATTGACGACCGGCTCGCCCGAACCGAGCCGCCGCACCTCGGGATCGCGCCCGAGATTGCCGATCAGGATCACCTTGTTGACGCTGCCTGCCATCTCGTTCTCCCCATCGCGCGCAATCACCGGCCGTTCGGCCGCGCACCTTAAACGGCCGCGACCGCGACCGAGAGGCCGGCCAGCGCCTTATCCACACTCTTGCCACCACGTATGGCCAGCCTGAAAAATGTTCTTGTTATGTTCGTAACATTAAGGCTAGCCTGGCGCAAGGGACGGATGACGGGTGCATCGGCCGACACTATGTTGGAGAATGGCGATGGGCGGTTTCGGCATGTCGGCGTGGCGCGCGCGGGGCCTTCCGTTGCCGCCATCCGGGCTTTTCATCCGCACAAGCCGCCCTTCTTTATGTGAAACCTGCCGCCGACCCCCGATACGGCATCGCCGTCGGGACGCGGCTGTGAGACCGTCATGACCGATCGCGTGGACAAACCGCGTCGCGATGCGCGCACCATTTCCGTCCGGGGTGCGCGCGAGCACAATCTGAAGAACGTCGATCTGGAGATCCCGCGCGACAGTCTCGTGGTCTTCACCGGCCTGTCGGGCTCCGGCAAATCCTCGCTCGCCTTCGACACCATCTATGCCGAGGGCCAGCGCCGCTATGTCGAGAGCCTCTCGGCCTATGCCCGCCAGTTTCTCGAGATGATGCACAAGCCCGATGTCGACCAGATCGACGGGCTCTCGCCGGCCATCTCGATCGAGCAGAAGACCACGTCGAAGAATCCGCGCTCGACGGTCGGCACGGTCACCGAGATCTACGACTATATGCGCCTGCTGTGGGCGCGTGTCGGCGTGCCCTATTCGCCCGCGACCGGCCTGCCGATCGAAAGCCAGACCGTCAGCCAGATGGTCGACCGCGTCCTCGCCCTGCCGGAGAAGACGCGCCTTTTCCTGCTGGCGCCGGTGGTGCGCGGGCGCAAGGGCGAATACCGCAAGGAACTGGCGGAGTTCCAGAAAAAGGGCTTCCAGCGGGTCCGGATCGACGGCGCCTATCACGAGATCGCCGACGCGCCCGCGCTCGACAAGAAGCTGAAGCACGACATCGACGTGGTGGTCGACCGGCTGGTGGTGCGTGCCGACATCGCCGGCCGGCTGGCGGACAGCTTCGAGACGGCGCTGGGCCTCGCCGACGGCATCGCGGTGGTCGAGTTCGCCGACGAGAAGGACGCGGACGGCGCCCCGCGCCGCGTCATCTTTTCCGAGAAGTTCGCGTGCCCGGTCTCCGGCTTCACCATTCCCGAGATCGAGCCGCGGCTGTTCTCCTTCAACAATCCGTTCGGCGCCTGCCCGGTCTGCGACGGGCTCGGCCATGAGAGCAAGATCGATCCCGACCTCGTCGTGCCGGACAAGGCGCGCAGCCTGAAGCAGGGCGCCATCGCGCCCTGGGCGAAATCCTCCTCGCCCTATTACGGCCAGACGCTCGACGCCCTCGCCCGCCATTACGGCTTCAAGCTGACGACGCCATGGGAGCAGCTTACAGAGAAGGCGCGCGCGGTGATCCTGCACGGGTCCGGCGCCGAGACGGTCCGCTTCGTCTATGACGACGGCATGCGGGCCTATGAGACCAGCAAGACCTTCGAGGGCATCGTCACCAATCTGGAGCGCCGCTGGCGCGAGACGGAAAGCGACTGGGCGCGCGAGGAGATCGGCAAGTATTTCTCCGCCGTTCCCTGCGCGGCCTGCCACGGCTTCCGGCTGAAGCCCGAAGCCCTCGCGGTCAAGATCGCGGGCTCTCACATCGGCGAGGCGGCACAGCTCTCGGTCCGCCACGCGCTGGCCTGGTTCGAGCAGCTGCCCGGCCAGCTCACCGCCAAGCAGAACGAGATCGCCGTCCGGATTCTCAAGGAGATACGCGAACGTCTTGCGTTCCTGCTGGATGTCGGCCTCGACTATCTCACCCTCGCGCGCGCCTCGGGAACGCTGTCGGGCGGCGAGAGCCAGCGCATCCGGCTCGCCAGCCAGATCGGCTCGGGCCTCAGCGGGGTGCTCTATGTGCTGGACGAGCCCTCGATCGGCCTGCACCAGCGCGATAACGAACGCCTGCTCGGCACGCTGAAGCGGCTGCGCGATCTCGGCAACACGGTGCTGGTGGTCGAGCACGACGAGGATGCCATCCTCGCGGCCGACCATGTGGTCGATGTCGGGCCGGGCGCGGGTATCCATGGCGGCAGCATCGTCGCGCAGGGCACGCCGGCGCAGATTCTCGCCGACCCGGCCTCCCTCACCGGCAAGTATCTCACCGGCGAGCTCGGCGTTCCCGTGCCCAAGCGCCGCAAGCCCAACGCCAAGCGCATGCTGCGCGTGGTCAATGCGCGCGGCAACAACCTCAAGAACGTCACCGCCTCGATCCCGCTCGGGTTGTTCACCGCGGTCACCGGCGTCTCGGGAGGGGGGAAGTCGACCCTGCTGATCGACACGCTCTACAAGGCGGTGGCGCGCCGGCTCAACGGCGCCTCCGAACCCCCGGCGCCCCATGACGGGATCGAGGGGCTCGAGCATCTCGACAAGGTCATCGATATCGACCAGTCGCCGATCGGCCGCACGCCGCGCTCGAACCCGGCGACCTATACCGGCGCCTTCACCCCCATCCGCGAGTGGTTCTCCGGCCTGCCGGAGGCCAAGGCGCGCGGCTACGGGCCGGGGCGCTTCTCCTTCAACGTCAAGGGCGGGCGCTGCGAGGCCTGCCAGGGCGACGGCGTCATCAAGATCGAGATGCACTTCCTGCCGGACGTCTACGTCACCTGCGACGTCTGCAAGGGCAAGCGCTACAACCGCGAAACGCTGGAGGTCACCTTCAAGGAGAAATCGATCGCCGACGTGCTCGACATGACGGTCGACGAGGGCGCCGACTTCTTCAAGGCGGTGCCGAGCGTGCGGGAGAAGCTGGAGACGCTCTCGCGCGTCGGCCTCGGCTATATCCATGTCGGGCAGCAGGCCAATACGCTGTCGGGCGGCGAGGCGCAGCGGGTGAAGCTCTCCAAGGAGCTGTCCAAGCGCGCCACCGGCCGCACGCTCTACATCCTCGACGAACCGACCACCGGGCTGCACTTCCACGATGTCGCCAAGCTGCTGGAAGTGCTGCACGAACTGGTCGAGCAGGGCAATACGGTGGTGGTGATCGAGCACAATCTGGAGGTGATCAAGACCGCCGACTGGGTGATCGACCTTGGCCCGGAGGGCGGCGATGGCGGCGGCGAGATCGTCGCCGTGGGCCCGCCCGAGGTGATCGCGAAGGAGAAGCGCTCGCATACCGGCCGTTTCCTCGCCGAAGTGCTGGCGCGGCGTCCGCTCAAGACGCGGAGCAGCGAAGCGGCGGAGTAGCGTCGCGGACAGCGGCGGACGGAGCGCCAGCCACGCGCCGAACCGTCGCAAATGTGCGGTCCCGATGTGTCGGCGGGGCCTGGCAGGGGCGTCGGGGCGATCCCCGGCGGATCGTGCGGCGAGGCGTTGATGGGGCGCAGGCGCGCCGATTCGGTGGGCGGCGGGGCGCGAGGCAGGAGCCGTCGGGGCCTCTCACGTCCGAACGTGGAGAGCCTCTCGCACGCAGGCGGGGAGAGCCCTTCACGTCCGAAGGGAAAAGGCGCACACCGGACCTGCTCCGGCGTGCGGCCGTTCACGCGCCGAAGCGCGGCCTCGGACACGCGCCAGGCGCCGGCTATCGGTCCTGGTCGCCCATACCGAACGGGTCGTCGTCGACGGGTTCGATCGCGCCGCAATACCTCGACGAGGCGGACGGTCCACCGCTCGCACTGCCGGCTCTGCTGGCGACCCCGCCTGGGCTCGAACCAGGGACCTGCCGCTTAGAAGGCGGCTGCTCTATCCAGCTGAGCTACGGGGCCTTCCGCCCTGCCTACACCGACGTGCCGTGAGTGGGCAACAGCTTGGCGGGAGGAGGACGGTTCGGCCGCCGGAAGGACCACGGCTCGACGGTCCTTCGACAGCCGGGAGCAGGGTCATGACGAGAGCGCGCCGCACCACATGAGGCAGGCTGTCGGCGGCTTTCACGCGACGCAGGCGTAGCCGCGCCACGAGGTCGGCGAGGCGTGATAGCCGGAAGTCGTCGCGATGTCCTAGCTGCCGGCGTGAGATAGGGTCGCGTGCTGGCCGCCTTCAGCATTCTCAGAGCCGGACCGTGGCGGGCGGGAGGTCAGCGCGACCTCGGCCGCTTGCGGCATCAGCCAATTTCGATGTCCAAGCGACCAGGAGCCGCAGATATCGGCAAGGCGACACGTGATGTGGCGCGCGCGACATGCGCCGCTCGCGCCAGGATCACCGGCCCCCGTCGCATGGCGCGCAAGAGCGTCCCTGTGCGGGGCAACGTCCTGGCGCTCAGGGCAGCTCGGCATGCTGTGGCGCGCGCGTACGCACCACAGCATGCCGGCCCTCCGGACGGCTTTATGCGTGCCCTGACCTGAGTTGGCAGCGGTACCGCGCAATCCACCCGATCGCGCGACGACCGCCGCGGATACGACATCGCCACCCGCAGACCGGAGTCCCATCCGGATAGGAAAACCGTGTAGAGCCGATCACCGGCGCTGCTGGGGAGCGAAGGGCGCGAGGCGGCCCATCCAGGTGTGAATGGCGGGGCCAATCAGCCACATGGGCGCGCTTTCCAATCCGCCGGCTCATCCGGATGACGGCGCGTGAGCCCCGAGGCGATGGAGCCGGGGGCCTTAAGCCGGCGCGCAGCTCGAGCCGGCTCCGTCACCGCTGTGCGTCGCCGTCTCCCGCTAAGAGTGGCGGCGCGGACAGGTGCAGACCGACGGAATGAAGGAGATCAATGTAGATTCGTGGCGGGGCCGATCAGCCCCTTGGGTGTGACTCCCAATCGCCGGCTCATCCACCCGCCGGACGGCGGCACAGCGAGACCGGGGCGATGGATCCGGAGGCTGTGAGCCGGCGCGTGGCTCGAGCCGGCACCGCCACCGCCGTGTTGCGCCGTCTCTCGCGCAGAGCTGCCGCGCGAACAGGTGCAGAGCGACGGAATGAAGGAGATCCAGATGTAGATCCGTGGCGGGGCTGATCAGCCCCTTGGGTACGCCTCCGATCCGCCGGCTCATCCACCCGCCGGACGGCGGCGCGCGAGCCCCGGGGGCAACGAACCCGCAGGCCTTAATCCGGCGCGCGGCCGCGCCGGCACCGCCACCACTATGTTGCGCCGTCTCTCGCACAGAGCTGCCGCGCGACGAGGTGCGGAACGACGTGATGGAAGCAGATCCGATCGGTGGCAACGTCCGGCCGCATCGGCCGTCATAGGTGCGCCTGTTTCCGCGTCGGGCACGGCTCAGGCGATGAACCGGACTGCCGCCGGCGACGGAGAAGCGCCAGCAGCGGTCCGTTCAACCGCCTCCGCAAGGCGGTCGAGGCCGCGCGCGGTCAGTGGGTCCACTGCCCCACGCGGCGGAAGCTGAAATTGTCGGCATAGGAAATGCGGCGGCGCGCCGGTTCCTGCGGCTCCGCGATCTGGTAGGCGATGCCGTGGCGCTCGGCATAAGCCACGGCCTCTTCCTTGCTGTCGAAGCGCAGCCGCACCTGGCTCTTCATGTCGGCGGAGCTGGTGTAGCCCATCAGCGGCTCGACCTCGCGCGCCTTTTCGGGTTCGTAGTCGAGCACCCAGAGCTTGGTCCGGGCCGTTCCCGACTGCATCGCCGTCCGTGCCGGCTTGTAGATCCGCGCCACCATCGCCCCGTCCTCCGTCAACCCGCTTCGCCGGCCGGGCGCATGCGCCCCTCGGGCACGATCACGGCCGGTCACGCTCCTCCCGGCAGCGGCTGGTCGGGGCAGCAGGATTCGAACCTGCGACCTGAAGTACCCAAAACTTCCGCGCTACCGGACTGCGCTATGCCCCGCACCGACCATCCTGCCTTCGCGTCGGATCGCATGGCATGTTGCGGGCGTCAAGCGCGCGCACCCCGCCAATCCGCTCAGGGCTTGGGAAACATGCGATGCACCACGCGGTCGCCCACCGCGATGCCCTTCGCCTGCACCGTGCCGGCCGGCAATTCGAGCACGGCACGCACCGGGCCTCCCGACGCGATCGTCTCGGTGGAGAGCGGCGTGGTGTTCTGCGCGATGGCGGCAATGCGGCCGTCGGCGCGAATGAAGACCATGTCGAGCGGTATATAGGTGTTCTTCATCCACATATAGACCGGCGCGTCGACGCGGAAGTCGAACAGCATGCCATGGTCGGGCGCGAGTTCGGTGCGATACATCAGCCCCTTGGAGCGTTCCTCCATCGTCACCGCCATCTCGACCGCAAAGGTCTGAGCGCCGGCCTTCGCCTCGATCACGAGCGGCTCGGTGGTCGCGGCACGCAGGGCGGTCGCCGCGAGGCCGAAGCACAGCAGCGCGAGGAGGAAGGTGGTGGCCGCCGGGAGCCGCACCGGTCTCGACAGGAATGGATTCGTCACGGGCGGGTATCTCCGGGAGCCGGCTCGAACATCAGCCGGCGGGCGCGAGCGTTTGCCGCGGCGGAGCCGGGCGGTCAACGCGCATCATCGCGCCAAAGGTGGCCGCGCGAGGGCAATCCCCATCGCGGCCCATGACGTTCAGTGCGAGGACGGCGCGTTTGAGCCGTCGGGGCGCACCTCGGCGGCCATCAGCCCTTTGGAGCCCGGCCCGAAGCGCACCAGCACCACCTGCCCCGGCCGGAGTTCCGTGAGGCCGTGACGGCGCAGCGTCTCCATGTGCACGAAGATGTCCGGCGTGCCCTCGCCGCGGGTCAGGAAGCCGAAGCCGCGCAGGCGGTTGAACCACTTCACCCAGGCCCGCTCGAAGCCGCCGACCGGCTGGACGGTGACATGGGTGCGCGCCGGCGGAAGCTGCGCATGATGGACCGCCGTGGTCTCGTCCATGGAGATCACACGGAACGCCTGATAACCGCGCTCGCGCGCGGCCGCCTCGCAGACGATGCGTGCGCCCTCCTGAGCGGTCTGGAAGCCGCCGCGGCGCAGGCAGGTCACGTGCAGCAGCACATCGCTGCCGCCACCGTCCGGCACGATGAAGCCGTAGCCCTTGGCAAGGTCGAACCACTTGATGGTGCCCGCAATCTCGACGAGGCCTGCCGGAGCCTCCTCGGCCTGCCGGCCCAAGGCCCGACCGCCGACATCATGCCGGGAACTCGAATCATCGGACCCCATCAGCCGTACGCCCCCGCACCCTGCCGCGTCCTCGCCAAAGGCCGGCACTACGCCGAATCTTGCTCTCTCAACATAGCATCGGTCAACGCCACGAAAACACCTTATTTCGTTCAATTTCGCCTGTTCACGCCGTTTCTCCGGCATCGGCGCCGTAGGGGGCGAGCACATCGCCGATATCGGCGTGGATCACGAGGTCGGCGAGTTCGTCGAATTCGGTCGCTTCACGGTTGATGATGACGAGCGTGGCGCCGCTGCGCTTGGCCTCCAGCGGCAAGGCCGCCGCCGGAAACACCACCAGCGAGGAGCCGATGGCGATGAAGACGTCGCAGGCGCGGGTGAGCGCCCGCGCGCGGGCCATCGCGGCGGCCGGCATCGCCTGGCCGAACGAGATGGTCGCGGTCTTGATCGGCCCCGCGCATTGCGGGCAGTCCGGCGCCACCTCGCCCGCCGCCTCGAAATGCGTGCGCACCCAGTCGAGCTCGTAGCGGCGATCGCAGTCGAGGCAGGTGGCATAGGTCGAGTTGCCGTGCAGTTCGACCAGCCGTTCGGGCGGCACGCCGGAGGCCTGGTGCAGCCCGTCGATGTTCTGGGTGACGATGCCCGCGAGCCGGCCCTGCCCGAGCAGATGCGCCAGCGCGCGGTGCCCCCGCCCCGGCCGCGCCCCGCCGAACGCCGCCTCCATGGCGAACCGCCGCCGCCAGGCCTCGTCGCGGGCCGCGCGGCTGGCGCGGAAGGTGTCGAAGTCGATCGGCCGGTTGCGCGTCCACAGCCCGCCCGGCGAGCGGAAATCCGGGATGCCGCATTCGGTGGAGATGCCGGCGCCGGTGAAGGCGACGCCGGCGCGCATCCCCTCGACAATCGCGGCGAGCGCCGCCTCGCCGGCCTTGATGTCTGCGGCCATGGCCATATTTTCCCTGCTGAAGGTCGGCCAGCCCCGTTGCCGTCCCCTGCCCCGAGAGGTTCGCATGCGCTATCTGCACACCATGGTGCGCGTCACCGATATCGACGCCTCGCTCGATTTCTATGTCAACAAGCTGGGGCTCGAGGAGGTACGCCGCAAGGAATCGCCGCAGGGGCGCTACACCCTCATCTTCCTCGCGGCCCCGGGCCAGAAGGGCGTGGCCGAGGTCGAACTGACCTACAACTGGGACCCCGAGGCCTATGGCGAAGGGCGCAATTTCGGCCATCTCGCCTATGAGGTCGACGACATCTACGCCACCTGCGCCAGGCTCCAGGCGGCGGGCGTGACCATCAACCGCCCCCCGCGCGACGGCTACATGGCGTTCATCCGCTCGCCCGACAACATCTCGATCGAGCTGCTGCAGAAGGGCGGCGCGCGCGAGCCGCAGGAGCCGTGGGTCTCGATGGCCAACACCGGCAAGTGGTAGGCCCGACGGGGCTGTGGACGAGTGGTGCGCAGGCATCTTGTGCGCCGCTTTCCGCCCCCCTATAAGGAGCCCGCCTGCGCGCCCTTCGTCTATCGGTTAGGACGCCACCCTTTCACGGTGGAGAGAGGGGTTCGACTCCCCTAGGGCGCGCCAGCAAGTTTTCATGTCGATATGTCATTGATTTCGCTGATAAATTACTGACCAGAAAATCGATATGGGCCCCAAGTGAACCCCGCTTGTGGCCCCCAAGGCGCCCTGCCCGCCTGCGGCAGAACGACTCGGCTTTGAGCTTGATCGCGACTCGCCCGCGACGGCCTCCCCCCGACGTACACCCGAGACGCCTTTTGCCTGGCCACCTCCAGCAACTCCTCAGGGAACGTTTGCGCCACCAGAAGGGCGCGGAAGGTCGCCCCCCGCAGGTGGCGATGGCGGCTTCCACATCGGCCGCGCCTATTTCGGCGCGAGGCTCCTCGGCGGCCGCTGTCTAGGCGTTGTCGCCACGCAAAGCGGGATCCGCGTCGCGGGCGTGCGGGCTAGAATCGCCATGTCAGGTTTGCCTGGACGGCGTTCACGGTGACGTCGGCGGCGAACTGGCCGACATAGGAGAGGCCCACCCGCGCCCGATCGCTGACGAGCAGATCGGCGCCGGCTTCGATCAAGGCGGTGTTCTCGGCAAGCGGTACGCCCACCACGGTGAAATCCGACCCCGGCACGCTGAGGAAGGACAGTTGCGCCTCCGGCGTCAGGTCTCCGAAGGCGTATTGCCAGGCGACGGAGGCGTGCGGCCGCAGTGCCGTGCCGCCGGCGAGATCCACCGTCGTGGCGACACGCAGCCCGAGCGAGGAATAGCCGACGCCCATCGTGTTGGACGCCCCCCTCAGCCCGGCCGAGGCGCCGGTCTCGGTGAAGCCGTCGGTGTCCAGATAGACATAGGCGAGGCCGGCGAAGGGCTCGAAAGCCACCTTCTGGACCACGATGCCATAGCCCACCTCCCCGAAGACCTGGGCGGTGCCGCCGTCATAATCCGCGCTCGCCGGCTCGACATAGCCGGGATAGGCGATGGTGCGCTCGGCATCGATCTGGTTGAAGGCGTAGGTGGCGCCGAGGCGCAGCCCCCAGGGACCGGCGCGGGTGCCGGCGTAGAGCGCCAGCAGCAGGCTGTCCACGTCGGACGAACTCGCCAGCGCGTCGACATCGGCGGACGAACGGGAATAGCCCACAGCCGCACCGACCGCCCAATCGTTCACCGTCACGTCCGCGCCGGCGATGATGCCACCCATGGAGGCGTCGACGCGGGCGGTGCCGGCGCCGTCGTCATAGTCGCTCCATCCGCCGAATGCCTGCGCCCAGACCGTGCCCGTGAAGGCCGGCTCGGGCGCGGCGGCCGCCTTGGTCGGGAAAGGCGCCGCAGGCGTCGCCGGCGGTGCATAGGCCAGGGCCGGTCCGCCGAAGCCGAGGGCCGCCAACGGCCCCCGATCGTCGGCATGGGAACTCTGGCGCAGCCGCGCCAGCACGGCCTGCCGGCTGTAGAAGCTGTCGCCGATCAGCACCGACTGTTCGCTGGCATAGGCCTCCCCGGAGAGCGCGGCGAGCGCGGCGGGCAACTGGTCCGCGGTGAGGCCGTAGAGCGGGGCGAGCGCGTCCGGCAGGCTTGTCAGCACGTCGGCCGCGGTATCGTTGATGAAGCCGTCGAGCGCCCCGCCGACCGCGCGCTCGTTGCGCGTGGTGCCGGCGATGCCGGCGAGATCGGCGGCGACGCTCACCGTCACCGTGGTCGGCGCATAGGCCAGCGCTATGTCGAACAGGGCGGGCAGGTCGGTGGCGAAGCGGTCGAAGGTGCCGGTGATCCCGTCCGTCGCCCGCAGCAGCGTGGAGGTCTTCGCGAAGGTGGTGCCCTGGAAGTCCACGTCGAGCGTGCCGGCGAGCCGCAGCGTGCCGGTCACGGTGAGTTCGTCATTGCCCTCGGCCATCACCCGCGGCGCGAAGGTGCCGGCCGCGGTCTGCACGAAGGTGCCGCCGAAATAGCTGACGATCTTGAACCCGGTCCCGGTGGCGCCCAGCCAGCCGCTGTTCTCGAAGCGCTTGTCGGCGCCCAGATTGGCGGCGAGGCGCCCATCGATGATGCCGGTGTTGACGATGACGCTGCCTTCGGCGTCCGCCCCGGTGCGCACCGCATCGGACTCGGCGGTGGCGTGCAGGATGCCGGAGTTCAGCAGCGTGCCGTAGAGCCCGTGCATTTCCACGGCCGCGCCGGCGATCCCGCTGGCGGTGATGGCGCCGGTATTGGTCAGCACGCCATAGGTCTTGCCGCGGATGGCGACGCCGCCGTTGCCGGTCACCTTGATGATGCCGCTGTTGATGATGTCGTCACCCTTGCCGCCGGAAAAGGCGGCGGCGTTATCGCCGGCGAACGTCACCGTGTCGGTATTCCGGATCGGGTTATAGATGCCCGGAATGGTGGCGATATAGCCATGGACGCCGTCGGCGTCGGTGTAGATGCCGATGACGTTGTCGCCATAGATCGAATTGGCCGACACGTTGCTTTGGGGAATGTCGATCTCGTACCAGGTGCCGTGCCCCAGCGCGTCGATGTGCAGGACGGCCGGATGCACATTGCCGTCGGCGTCGATCCAGTTGACGACGACGTTGTATTCGCCGGTCTTGCCGGCCCCGCTTATGCCCTCGAAATGGGTGGCGACCGCACCGGGGTGGTCATAGGTCTGGTAGGTGTCGGTGGCCTGGTCGTAGACATAGCCGTGTTCCGGGCCGATGCCGCCGCCGATCTCGGCCTCGAAATAGCCGCCGGCGATCTTGTCGCCATAGACGCCGTAGATGGTGGTGCTGACGGCGGTCTCGATATCGAAGGCCTCGTAGGTGCCTTCCTTGATGTTGTAGATGAAGCCGTGGCCGGTATCGAGCGCGGTGTCGTAGTTGCCGACCACCTGGTTGCCGAAGGTCGAGTGGGCGATGGTGAACAGCGTCGGCGTTCCCGGTCCCGGATCCGGAAAGTCGAGCTCGGTGAGCTCCCGCCCCGGCGCGGCGGCCGCGTCGTAGAGATAGCTCCGATCATAGGGCGAGTCGTCGACCTTGTAGCTTCCGACCACGCGCACGATGCCGCCCGGATTGCCGAAATTCGGCCCGTACGGGGACGAGCTGACGGCGCCCGGATAGTTCGCCCCGTTGGGCGTCGCGACCGGCATCGGCGACCAGCTCTGCGTGGTGATGTTGTAGAACAGGCCGCCGGTGTCGCTGGTGCCGGGAATGATGTAGTTGCCGACGATGTTGTCGCCGCGGATGCCGGTCAGGAACGTGTCGCTGGTTCCGAAATCCAGCGTCTGGTAGGTCGTCGGCGTCGCCGGCAGCGGCTCGGCCTGAACCGTCTGGGCGAGGCCACCCACGCCGAGACCGAGCGCAACGAGCCTGCGCGTGCGCGCCCGCACAGCGCCGCGAGACGCCGACCTTATTTTCATGACATGCCCCACGATTCCCCGAATCGGGGATCGGGTAAAATTTATCGCCGGCCCGCATCGATAGCGACGACATTTTCCGAAGGCTCGTCGCCGATCAGGTCCGCCGTCTGAGGGTTTGGACCCTGCTCGCCCTGCCGGGTTACCGCCGCGCCGCACCGGCGATGAGCCACGGATCTCCTTCCCGCGGCGTCGCGCGGGTGCGGCAGGGGGCGCGGCGCTGCCGGGCGGGTGGCGACGTCGAAGGTGTGGAGCCAATCTTCGGCCGATAGCCCCACGGTCGGTCACGGCCCGTCCGGCAACGTATCGAACCATTGCTTCCAGAGCGGCACCGCCGTCGCGAAGGTGCCGCGATGGTCGGTGGACCCGGTGGAGATGGCCTCCACCTTGGTGTTCCCGCTTCCCATCGCCTGCTGATAGGTCATTGCGAGCCGGCCAAGGCCCGGCGAAATCACCTCGTCATTGTCGCCATAGTAGTTGCGAACCGGGCTCCCGATCACCCAGCGATATGCGTTGGTCCGGTCCTTGAGCAGCCGGCCATAGGCCGAGGCCGCGAAGAAGGTCGGGTCGAAATAGTCCGCCCGGATCAGCTTGCGGAGGTCCGTGGGAATATCGGCAAAGTCGACGGGCTGCCGCTCGTACAGCTTCCGCGCCGGCTCATACGCGCCGTCCGTCAGCACCGAGCGGGCAAGGCCCGGAACGCCGTAGTAATTCTCGAACGAGAACGCGGTGAGGATGAACAGCGTGTTGATCCAGCTGGCATCATTGGACCTCGGGAACGACAGGAATCCGTTCAGGCCGAGGAACACGTCAACCGGAGCGCTCGCCGTCGCCGCCCCGGCCACCGTCACGCCGTCGCGCTCCAGCCTTTCAAGGAAGGCCATGGTCACGAAGCCGCCCTGAGACCAGCCCCCGAGCACCAGCTTGCCGCCGGAGAGCTTCATGTGGGCGAGCACCGCACGGCTTGCCATCAGCATGTCGAACGTCGCCTGCTGATGGCTTTCCTTGACGAGATAACCTTCGGGTTCCCTGGAATCGCCCATCCCGAAATAGTCGGCGCCGATGACCACATAGCCCTGCCCGGCGAACTGGGCGAGAACCAGCTGCGTCTCGGCGGAGTTGTCGGGAAACGAGGGGACTTCCTCTTTTCCGTAGACCGTGCCGTGCTGGTAGGAGAGCACCGGAAAGCGGGTGGCATCGACATCTGGAATGGCCAGAAGGCCGGTCGCAACGACAGGTCGATTGCCGCGCTCGGGCACCACCGATGAATAGGTGATGCGATAGAGGCGCACCGCGTTCGTGGCCTGCGAATAGTGTGGCGAAATGCCAAAGAATGCGGGAGCGCTGGTGGTGAGGATGCTGTTGAGCTTCTTGACATCCCAACGGCCGATCAACTGATAGCTGACGCCGGCAGCGACATTCACCGCCTCGGCATCCTGCGCGGCAGCGATCCGCGACGTGAGGGCGCTCAAGCCGACAAGGCAAAGCGTGAGGATGATCGAGAGCGCGGGTCTTGGTCGGAACATCCCGGATTGCCCATTTCAGATGAGGGGTGAAGGGTGCGGTCTGTCCCGCGAACGGCCTTCTATCCGCCCCTGGACGTGCATAACAGCCCTTCAATGGCCACCTCTCCGGGGTCCATGACGTTCGGCAGGGCGGACAGCACGGGGACGCGCTGGATTGCCTCCATACGGTCGAACGCATCGATGTAACGGGACGTGACGACCAGCGCGGTTTTGCCGGTAACCGCACGGAGAGGAGCGTGAAGCCGTCGCGCGTCATCGCGCAGCCGCGGTGCCGCTGCGGCCCGGTTGCGGGGAGTGTGCAGAACCCCCGCTGAAGATTCAGCATGGCCTCGGTGGCTTCCTCCGTGATGGCGTCGACCGCTTGAGGTCCGTTCCAGTGTGCTTCCGGAAGACGTCCGCCACGTCGCAGCGGGTGGCGAACACCCGGCCTTCCTTGAGGTGGACGACGGGGGTCGTGGCGAGAGCAGCGGCGCGGCCCGCTCATCGCGAGAGCCTCGAGCAAGGTGCTGTCCCGGCGCCTCCACGACTCAAGAAGGAGAACCGGCGCGAGCCCGCCGCACCTCATACCTGCCCCCACCCCGGCCGCGTGTGGGGTAAGTCAACTTGGCGTACTTTTCAGTACGTTGATTTTGCTTGGTTGTCTGGCGCAGAAAAGATCTGGCGGGCCGCGAGCGACCAAGAAGAGAACTATGTGTTCGCTATAGCCCTATGACCGCATCTGCGCGTGCGGGTTCCTGACCAGCTCACAAGCGCGCCCCGTCCGTAGCGGTCGCGGCGAGGAAGGCGGTCCACCGTCGTTCGAACAGCAACGTCAGCATCACCCCGTCATCCTCCTCGGCAGGTGCGAGGCGAACTCGGTTGTTCACGCCTTCAAGCAGATCGACGAGGAGGCCGGTGATCTCGGCGGGGCTCTCTGCGCGCAGCAGCCCGGCCTCCCGAGCCGCGGCGATCGCATTGCTCAGCGGCTCCAGAGCCCGTTCCGACCAGAGGGCCAGGTGTTGCCTCAAACTGGCGGACAGGGCGGCCTCGGCACAGACGGACAGATAGAAGGCGGCATATTCCCGCCGGCTACCGATCTCGACATAGCGGCAGGCCACGCGGCGGAGCGCCGCCAGCGGATCCCCCGTTTCGCCGTCGACCGAAGCCGCCAGGAGGGAGTCGCGAAAGGCACGCATGTCACGTTCGACCACGGCATCCAGCAGCGCCTGCTTGCTCGCATGCCGGCGGTAGAGAGTGTGCTTGGAGATGCCGAGGCTCGTTGCGATTTCCTCCAGTGAGGTGTTCGCGATGCCCTTTCGCCTGAACGCCGCCCGCGCGCCGTCGAGCAGTCGCGCGTCCAGCGCGGCGGCCTGCAGCTTGCTGGGCCGCCCTCCCGGTCTTGGTTCGTGGTTCATCCTGCCCTCGCGACCGAAACGGCACGGTATCGTTGCGTTTTAGATATCCGACTGATAACAGCACGATATCGTATCGTTATCTAGAGGTATCGGAACGTGTCGTCGATCCGCCTCGCCGGGCTCACGGGGCTTACTCCCGGCGGGCAGCCGCTCTTCTCCGGTCTCCATCTCGTCTTCGGCAAGGAGCGCACGGGGCTCATCGGCCGCAACGGCGTCGGCAAGTCCACGCTGCTGAAGCTCATCGCGGGCGAGCGGACACCGGCGGCGGGATCGGTGCATGTGGACGGCGCCGTGTACCTTCTTCGGCAGACAGTCAGCCCCCCGGCCGGGCAGACGATCGCCGATCTGTTCGAGGTTTCCGATGCGCTGGCTGCGCTGCGGCGGGCGGAGGCCGGTCGGGCGGGAGCGGACGAACTCGCCGAGGTCGATTGGCTCATCGAGGGTCGTGTGCGGGAGGCGCTGGCGCGGATGGGGCTTCAGGTGTCCGCCGACACAAGATTGGATCGATTGTCGGGTGGCGAGCGAACCCGCGCGGCGCTCGCTGCCGCCGTCTTCGCCGCCCCGGATTTCCTGCTGCTGGACGAGCCGACCAATAATCTCGACCGGGCGGGCCGGCAGGCAGTGGTCGAACTTCTACGCGGCTGGCGGTCCGGGGCGATCATCGTGAGCCATGATCGCGAATTGCTCGCGCATGTCGATGTCATCGTCGAAGTCTCGTCGCTTGGTGCGACACGCTATGGCGGTAATTGGGATATGTACCGGGCGCGCAAGCAGCGCGATGCGGAAGCGGCGCAACACGCGTTGGCCGAGGCCGACAGGCAGGTCGCGCAGCTGCGCCGCAAGGCGCAGACGGCCCTGGAACGCCAGGACCGCCGCGACGCCGCCGGTGCCCGCAAGGGCGCGCGAGGCGACCTGCCGCGCCTGCTGCTGGGTGGGCGCCGCGAACGGGCCGAGGCCAGCCGAGGCGATGGAAAGCGCCTCGCCGACCGCCGGCAGGCGGAAGCATCCGACGCGCTCGCGGAGGCGCGCTCGAAGGTCGAAGCCTTCGACAAGCTGCGCGTCGCTCTTCCCGCGACACAGTTGCCGGCGAGCCGGCAGGTCTTGCGGCTCGTTTCCGTCACCATAGGGCACGAGGTGGGTCGCCCCCTGATCAGGTCCCTCTCCTTCTCTATGGTCGGCCCGGAGCGGGTTGCCCTCGTCGGGCCGAACGGCGTGGGCAAGACCTCCCTGCTGAAGCTGATAGCCGGCACGCTCTCTTCACTGGCGGGCAGCGTGGAGCTCAGCGTCTCCATGGCCATGCTCGACCAGAATGTCGCCCTGCTCGACCCCGACCTCACCATCCGCGACAATTTCATGCGCCTCAATGCCGGCGCCAGCGAAAACGCCTGTCGCGCCGCCCTTGCCGCTTTCCAGTTCCGCGCGGACAACGCGCTGCAGCAGGTGGGCACGTTGAGCGGCGGGCAGGCGCTGCGCGCCGGGCTCGCCTGCGTACTGGGAGGGCTCCACCCGCCCGAACTGCTGATCCTCGACGAGCCGACCAACCACCTCGATCTCGATTCCATCGAAGCCGTCGAAGCCGGCCTGCGGGCCTATGACGGCGCGCTGCTCGTCGTCAGCCATGACGAGCACTTCCTTGCCAACATCGCCATCGAGCGCCGGCTCGAGCTCGGCACGCCGCGTCAGAGTACGTAGCGCGGGCTCGAACTGCCGGCCGTCGTCTCGTTGGGTGCCTTGTCAGGCGTTCCAGCAATAGTGACGCGCACGGGCGGCCTAAGTTCGGGTCGCCGTCGATATCGCTGAAGTGCCCTGGCGCGGGCTTGGCACGTGATTCCGGCGTGCCTGCTGCCGGCCGGTTCTCCATCCAATGAAGGAACTCATCATGCGTTCATTGACACGGCCTATATTGGGGGCAGCTTCGTGCCGGTTGAGGGGGAGAGGCTCGACGTCGCGGACCCCGCGACCGAAACCGCTATTGCCACAGTCCGCTTGGCCAACCGGGAGGATGCTCGGCGCGCGATCGACGCAGCCTGGCGATCCCAGCCGGAAATCAGACGGAGCAGCAAGCAAGAGCGCATCGAGATGTTGCGCCATCTAGAGACCGCGCTCGCGGCCCGTTCAGCCGACATCGCAGAGGCCACCATCGCTGAATATGGCGCACCCGCCGCGCGCGTCGGATTCGTCACTCAATATGCCTCGCAGGTATTCGGTTCGATGGCCCGGATCCTGGAGGACTACAGCTTCACCCGAAAGATCGGTGAGGCCTGCGTGCGCATGGAGCCGGTCGGCGTATCCGCGCTCATCGCGCCGTGGAACAGCGTCGCCGGAACGATCTGCAGCAAGCTCGCCGCCGCCCTGGCCGCGGGCTGCGCCTCGGTCATCAAGCCGAGCGAGTTCAGCCCCCTCCAGACGCAGGCGGTTGCGGAAGCGCTGCACGGCGCCGGCCTGCCGGCCGGCGTGGTCAATGTCGTCACCGGCCGCGGGGCCGATGTAGGCGATGAACTGGCCACCAATCCCCGCATCGCCCGGATTTCCTTCTCCGGATCGACCGCCACCGGCAAGGTCATCGCCCGGGCGGCGGTCGACAGCATGAAGCGGGTCAGCCTATCGCTGTCCGGCAAATCCGCGTCGATCATCCTCGACGATGCCTACCTTTCCACCGCCGTTCCGACGGCACTCAATGGCGGCTTCAACAACAATGGGCAGGCCTGCATCGCGGGAACCCGGATCCTCGTTCCGCGCAGCCGCCTCGCCGAGGTGGTTCAGTTGGTGGGGTCGACCCTCGCCGGCTTGCACGTTGGCGACCCGCGCGATCCCTCCACCACGATCGGTCCCGTCGCCAGTCAGGCGCAATATGATCGCATCCAGCGCTACATCGCCCGCGGGCTGGAGCAAGGCGCCCAGATCATTGCTGGCGGCGAAGGTCGGCCCGAGGGATTTCAGAAGGGCTATTTTGTCAGGCCCACCGTCTTCGCCGATGTGAGCAACGACATGGACATCGCCCGGGAGGAGATCTTCGGCCCGGTGCTGTCAATCCTCGCCTATGACACCGAGGAGGACGCCGTACAGATCGCAAATGATTCCGCCTACGGCCTCTATGCCTACGTCTTTTCCGGCCAGCGCGAGCGCGCGCTGAGGGTGGCCGATCGGCTGCAGGCCGGCACCGTGCTCGTCAATACCCTGCGGCCCGAGCTGATCGCTCCCTTCGGCGGCGTCAAACAGTCCGGCATCGGTCGCGAGTTCGGCGTTTTCGGTCTTGAATCCTTCCTCGAACCGAAAACCGAGGTCGCGGTGTGACGCCAGCGCCCGCCAAGATCGGGATGCGCTGACGTCAACCGAGCCGAAGCGTCGCCGAGAGCCCGCCTTCCCGGCGATTGGCAAGGGTCAGCGTGCCACCGATCGCTTGCGCCAATTGCTGGGCGATGGCGAGGCCGAGGCCGGTGCCGCCGGAATCGCGGTTGCGCGAGTGCTCCAGCCGGTAAAAGGGCTGCATCACCGCGTCGATCCTGTCCGGGGGAATGCCGGCGCCGTGGTCCAGCACGGCGATCGAGACGATTCCGTCGCCGGTGTGGCGTACCTCTATCTGCGCATCACCGCCGAATTTCAGCGCATTGTCGACCAGATTGGTCAGGATGCGGCGCAGGGCATGCGGCCGGGTTGTCACCACACAATCTACCGGGCTGGCGAGATGCACCGGTTTGCCGGTGTCTTGATAGTCGAAGGCTAGGCTCTCGATGAAGGAGCCGAGGTCGATGCGGGCTGGCTTCTCCTGATTGCCGTGGGCGCTGCGGGCATAGGCGACGCCTTCCCGCACCAGCAGCTCAATCTCCGAGAGGTCGGCGACGAGCTTGTCCTTCTCCGGGCTGTCCTGCGCCATCTCCGCGCGCAGTTTCATGCGGGTGATCGGCGTCTGGAGATCGTGCGAAATGGCGGCGAGAATCTGCACGCGCTCCTGTAGGTAATGCGCGATCCGGTCGTGCATCGCGTTGAAGGCGCGGGCGGCATGGGCCACTTCATGCGGCCCGCCTTCTTCCAGCCGCCCGGCGTCGCGGCCTGGATCGAGCGTCTCGGCGGCGTTGGCGAGGCGCCTCAGCGGCCGGATGGCGAGGCGCACCGCCAGCCATGTGCAGAGGATGAGCAGAACGAGCTGGAGCGCGAGCACATAGGGTAGCCAGCTCGCCAGCGGCATAAGACGCGGCAATATGTCGATCGTCACCACTGAGCCGTCGCCCAGTGTCACATGGGCCTGCAGATGCTCCCGCCCCTCGCCCGGAACGCCGTCGACGCGCACCGGGAAGCGGCTTCCGGCCGCCGCATTGATGGTCCGGGCGATCTCGGTCGCGCGCGCACTCAGTTCTGGCACCCCGTGCAAACCGGGACCGAGCTCGTAGCGGTAGTTCCTTCGTGCCAGAACCGGCAGCCATGCCTCGCGCTCATCTGCGGGCAACCGGTCGAGCAGGGCGATGGAGGTGGCAACGTCGTATTCGAGCGACGTCAGCATCGCGGCCGTGGCGCTGGTGGTGCGCTCGTAGAACAGCACGGCGAAGGAGAGCACATGCGCCGCCGCAAGGCCGGCGAACAGGATGAGGAACAGCCGCCAGCGCAGGGTACGCGGCAGATGCAGCCGCGCGCGCAGGCGGCCGAGGCCGTTCATTGTCGTCCCTGCGTGATCTCGACCGGCATTGCCAGCACATAACCCTCGCTGCGCACGGTCTTAATATAGGCCGGCTCGCGCGCATCGTCGCGCAGGCGCTGGCGCACCCGGCTCACCAGCAGGTCGATGGAACGCTCGAACAGCTCCGCCTCCCGGCCCTGCGTCAGGTTCAGCAGCTGGTCACGCGACAGCACGCGCTGGGGATGGTCGAGAAACACGCGCAGCAGCCGGTACTCCGCACCGCTCAACGCCACCGCCGTGTCATTCCCATCCAGCAGATGGCGCGCCACGGTGTCGAGCCGCCACTCGCCGAAGGTGAGCAACTGTCCGGCCTCAGTGACTTGGAGGTTCGGCGGCAGCATGCGGGCGCGGCGTAGCACCGCCTTGATGCGAGCAAGCAGTTCGCGCGCCGCGAAAGGTTTGGCGAGATAGTCGTCAGCACCCATCTCCAGCCCGACGATACGATCCGTCTCGTCGTTGCGGGCGGTCAGCATCAGCACCGGCGTCGCCTTGTGCTTGCCCGCGCGCAACTCGCGACAGAGCACCAGCCCGTCATCCCCCGGCATCATGACATCAAGCACGATGAGATCGACGCGGTCGGCGTCAAGAAAGGCGCGCATCTGCCGGCCATCGGCGGCGACGGTGACGCGAAGGCCGTTCTTCCGGAGATAGCTTGAGACGAGGTGACGGATCTCCCGATCATCGTCGACGATGAGGATGTGGTCGATATTGTCCATCGCGGCTCGCTCTGATCTTTCACCCTTCTAGCCATGGTGCGCGCTGGGTGCAGGGGAGATTTGTACCCGCATGTATCGGCCCGCGACGGCGATACATGCGCAGACAGCATCGTGCAGGCCGGACAATTCCCGCATACATGCCGGCGGTACGGACCCTTCATTGAGCTTTCTAACCCAATGAAGGAACCTGCCATGCGAGTCCGCACGATCTTCACCGCTATCGGGTTGGGCCTGATGCTGGCCTCGCCCTCCTCGTCGGCCTTCGCCGAAGGTATCAAGAACATCGTGATCGTCCACGGCGCCTTCGCCGATGGTTCGGGATGGCGGAAGGTGTCGGACATCCTCTCCGCCGAAGGCTACAGCGTGTCCATCGTGCAGGAGCCGGAGACCTCGCTTGCTGACGACGTCGCGGCCACCCGTCGCGTGCTGGCATTGCAGAATGGTCCGGCCGTGCTGGTCGGTCACAGCTATGGCGGCATGGTGATCACCGAGGCCGGCCGGGACGACAAGGTCGCCGCGCTGGTCTATGTCGCCGCTTTCCAGCCAGACCGGGGCGAGACCCTCGCGGCGCTCGGTGCCAGGAAGCCGGTGCCGGGTGCCGACCCGCAGGCGATCAGGGCGACGCCGGACGGCTACCTCTACCTCGATCCCAAGGTCTTCCCGGGCGCCTTCGCCGCCGATCTTCCTAAGGCGGAGGCCGATTTCCTCGCCCGCTCGCAGGTTTTCGTCGCCAAGGGCGCGTTCACGAACGCTGTGAGAGAGCCGGCATGGAAGGCGAAGCCGAGTTGGGCGATCGTCGCCACGCAAGACCGCTCGATCAATCCCGATCTCGAGCGGGAGATGGCGAAGCGGGCGAGAAGCCGGGTCCGCGAGGTGGAATCGAGCCACGCCGTCTATCTCTCGCGCCCCGAAGCGGTCGCCGAGGTGATCGCCGAGGCCGCGACGGCAACCACGAAGTAGCCCTGCGCCGTCCTGCTGCCCCGCGAAAATCCCGGACCGTACCTGCCGCGTGCTGCGCGGCAGGTTCTGCCGCGCGTGCCGACCCGAGCCCGCTGAACCCCACGAGGCCCGACATGCTCCTGTTCGCCATCTCCTATCTTGCCGGGATGCTAACCATTCTCAGCCACTGCATCCTCCCCGTGCTGCCTTTTGTCTTCGCCCGCGCGGAAACCTCACTGTTGCGTGGGATCCTGCCGATGCTGGCGGGCATGGCGGTCACCTTCGCGCTGGTTGCCACTCTGGGCGCTGTGGGCGGTAGCTGGGTCGTGAACACCAATGAGATCAGCCGCGCCCTTGCCGTCGTGGTGCTGGCGGCGCTCGGGCTGTCGCTGCTTTCCACCGTGGTGGCGACCATCGTCGCCGCGCCCTTCGTGGCGTTGGGCATTCGCCTCTTGCCCAACCACGAGACCGGGGAGGTGAATGTCGGCGGTTCGCTGCTCCTCGGCGTCGCGACCGGTCTGCTGTGGGCACCGTGCGCCGGCCCCGTTCTCGGCCTGGTGCTGACCGGTGCCGCATTGAACGGCGCCAACGGCCAGACCACTTTGCTGCTCGCCGCCTATGCCATGGGTGCTGCCACGTCGCTGGCGCTTGCCATTCTGGTGGGCGGGCGCTTGCTCGCTGTGATGAAGCGCTCGCTCGGCATTGGCGAGCGGATAAGGCAGGCACTCGGTATCGCGGCACTTGCCGGTGTGGTCGCGATCGCATTCGGATTCGATACCGGCCCTTTGGCGCGTCTTTCCTACGCCAGCACTGCCGGCATCGAGCAATCGCTGCTGGAGCGCTTCGGCGCTTCTCCTGCCCCCGTCAGGCAGGAGGGTCTGGCTCTCAATAACGCGCCACCGCCGCGCTATAGCAGCAACCTGCCGGTTGAAGGCGCGCTGCCCGCGCTCGACGGCGCGACGACCTGGCTGAATTCTACGCCGCTATCCGCGTCGTCGCTACGCGGCAAGGTCGTGCTGATCGATTTCTGGACCTATTCCTGCATCAATTGCATCCGCACGCTGC
This sequence comes from Ancylobacter terrae, assembly GCF_045108345.1. Taxonomy (NCBI): domain Bacteria; kingdom Pseudomonadati; phylum Pseudomonadota; class Alphaproteobacteria; order Hyphomicrobiales; family Xanthobacteraceae; genus Ancylobacter; species Ancylobacter terrae. The sequence continues at coordinate 1,348,398 of NZ_JBJGXH010000001.1, read as the reverse complement.
CCTATTTGCGCGCCTGGGCCAACAAATACGGGCATCAGGGCCTCGTCGTCATCGGCGTGCATTCCCCTGAGTTCGCCTTCGAGAAGAAGATCGACAATGTAAAAGGGGCGATTGACCGCTTCGGCATCACCTATCCGGTGGCGGTCGACAATGAATTCCGCATCTGGCGCGCCTTCCGCAACAATTACTGGCCGGCGCTTTACTTCGTCGATGCGGAAGGTCGCATTCGCCACCACCAGTTCGGCGAGGGCGGCTATGAGCGCTCCGGACAGGTGATCCGCGAACTGCTGGCCGAGGCGGCAGGTCATCGCCCGGCACAGGCAGACGAGGTGGCGCCTCACGCCTCCGGTGTCGAGGCCCCGCCGGATCTCGCCGCCCTTCGGTCGGGCGAAAGCTATCTCGGCTACGCGCAGGCGACCGGCTTCAGATCCCCCCAAGGTCTCGGCAGAGACCAGCGGCGCGACTATACGATCGGCGATCTGGCGTCGAACACATGGGGACTGTCCGGTACCTGGACCATCACGTCCGACCATGCGGAATCCGAGGCGCCCGATAACGTCCGCGCCTATCGCTTCGAGGCGCGCGACCTGCACCTCGTCCTCGGACCCTCTTTCGACGGTCGGCCGGTCCGTTTCAGAGTGACGTTGGATGGCAGCCCGCCGGGTGCCGACCATGGGGCGGACACCGATGCCGACGGCTATGGGGTGATAGCGGACACGTGGCTCTATCAGCTTGTGCGCCAGTCCGGCTCAGTGCGCGTGCGCCGCTTCGATATCCGATTCCTGGAGCCCGGCGCGAACGCCTATGCCTTCACCTTCGGCTGAAGGCGTGTTGCTACAATCGCAGACAAATCCGCTGCAGGACGGACACATCGGGGATACGCCGTCCCATCAGCCTCTTCCCCATAAAGGAGGCTGATATGCCTGAACTCAAAGACGAACTCCCCCCGTATTTCTTCGAGTGCTTTCATGTCGGTGGCAAGTGGGTCACGTCCCATTCCCACCGACGGATCGCGGTCGTGGATCCGGCGACCCAAGACACGGTGTTCGATGTCGCCCTCGCCGATACCAACGACATTGATCATGCCATTGCCACCGCTCGCGCCGCCTTCGAGGAGGGCCCCTGGCCGCGCATGAGCGGCGTCGAGCGCTCGGTTTTCATGTTGCGCCTGCTCAAGCGGCTGGAACGGCGATCCAACGAGCTCGCCCGCCTTGCCACGGCGCAGGTCGGCATGCCGCTTACCTTCGCCGAGATGCTCGTGAAGACCGGCCTTGCCCGCTACCGCTATTATGCAGAACTTGCCGGCAGCTATGTGTTCGAGGACCGGCGGCCCACCACGCGCGGCCATGCCCGCGTGCGGCGAGAGCCGGTCGGCGTCGCCGCACTCATCTCGCCCTGGAATGCCGTGTTTCCGATCACCGCGCACAAGGTGGGTGCCGCCCTCGCGGCGGGCTGCACCATGGTCGTGAAGTCTCCGATCGAGAGCCCAATGGAAGGCTTCATCCTCGCAGAATGCGCGGCGGAGGCCGGGCTTCCTCCAGGCGTCGTCAACGTCGTCACCGCCGATCGTGATGAGAGCGCCTATCTTGTCGCCTCTCGCGAGGTGAACAAGATCAGCTTCACCGGCAGTGTCGCCGCCGGTCGGCAGATTGGCCTAAGCGCGGCGGATCGGATGGCACGCACGACGCTGGAACTCGGCGGCAAATCGGCGGCGATCCTGCTGGAGGATGCGGATCTCGCGACGGCGCTGCCGGCGCTCGCCCCCTTCACCATGCCCTTCGCCGGGCAGATATGTTTCTCCCAATCGCGTATCCTGGTGCCGAACACGCGCCTCGACGAGGTGGTCGACACCTATGCTAGGATCATCGGCAAATTGAAGCTGGGCGATCCCTGGGACCGGCAAACCCAGGTCGGGCCGGTGCTGAACGCCCGCCAGCGCGACCGCATCCTTGCCTATATCGCGCAGGGCGTGGAGGAAGGCGGACGCGTCGTGCTTGGCGGCGGCCGCGCAGCGCGATTCGACCGGGGCTATTTCATCGAGCCCACAATCTTCGTCGATGTCACCTCGCCTATGACCATCGCCCGCGAAGAGATATTTGGCCCTGTCGTCACCATCCAGGGTTATGCCGATGAGAACGACGCGGTCCGCATCGCCAATGACAGCGATCTCGGCCTCAGCGGGAGTGTCTACAGCCGCGATACGGAGCGCGCCTATCGGGTGGCCTGCCGGATCCGTACGGGTCAGGTCGGCATCAATGGGGTGGAACTGGCCCCTTCCGTGCCGTTCGGTGGCTACAAGCTCTCAGGTATCGGGCGCGAAGGGGGCCCCGAAGGGCTGGAAGCGTTCCTGGAGATCAAATCGATCTTCATGCCCGAGCTGTAATGAGGTGACGGCGGGCCGGCTCGACGCCCAGCTCGCCGTTCGCTCGGTTCGCCGCGCCGATCCACAGATGAGGGTCCCGCCCTCCCTCGTCAGAACAAGGAGGCCCGAATGCGCGTCTTCGTCATCATGGCCATTATCCTCGCACTTGCCGCCCTGCCATGTGCTTGGGATTCCAACCCTCGAGACCTGACGCCGATCGCGGCGATTATCATTCATCACGTCTGAGGAGGCTTAGGGAGGCGGGTCCACTGATCCCGCCTCCCACACGTCAGATCAGATCGAGCGTGACGTCGATATTTCCACGTGTCGCCCTGGAGTAGGGGCAGGTCTGGTGCGCCTCCTCGATGAGGCTGCGGGCCAGTCCGGAATCGAGACCTGGCATGCTCACCTGAAGCCGGGCGCCGAGGAGATAGGTGCCATCCGAGGTGCCGAGGTCGATTTCCGCGTCCACGGCAAGATCTTCCGGGAGCGCGACCTTGTGTTTGCCGGCCGCGATGCGGATGGCGCCGATGAAGCAGGCTGACCATCCGGCAGCAAAGAGCTGCTCCGGATTCGTGCCATCTCCCTTGCCGCCCGGTGGCGACAGCTTGAGGTCGAGCCGGCCATCCGAGCTGCGCGCGGCGCCCTCGCGCCCGCCCGTGGTGTGCGTTTTGGCCGTGTAGAGAACCTTGTCGATCGTCGTCATGGAATGCTCCGTTGGTGCCCGCCGCCGGCATTGCGGCGCTCAGCGGGCGTGCACATCGCAGCCTGACATGTCCGGCCTGTGTGCGATCCATGTCGCCTGGCCGCGCAATGTATCGCGGTGCCCCCAGATACATTTCCGTACTCAAGGCATTTCAAAACGACCGGTCCGAGGGGGCTCCCCGTGCATTCCGAACATTCGTCCGGCGATGTATATCGCACTGTATCGCCTAGACGAAAGTCTACACGCGCTTGCAAAACCGGCCTCCTACCACACGGGCCGGACACAGAGCGGCGTCATTCATCGCCGCAGTTCAGCAGCAATTGGAACCCGCGATATGTCTAATGAAATCAACCAGCAGCGGCGCAGCCTCCTCGGCGTGACCGCGTTCGGACTGGCCGCTGTGCCCTTCGCCACGCTCGCCGCTGCTGCAGCTCAGCCCGAAAAGGCTGAGGCCCTTCCGGTCACGGCGCCAGCGGGAGATGCGGCACGCGGCACCCACACCAGCTTCTCCGCGCTTAAGCATGTCCATGCCGGTGATCTGGACGTCGCCTTCGCCGAGGAGGGGCCTGCCGACGGCCCTCCTGTGCTCCTCCTGCACGGCTGGCCCTATGACATTCACGCCTATGTCGGTGTCGCCCCGATCCTCGCCGCTGCCGGCTATCGCGTGCTCATCCCGTATCTTCGCGGTTATGGCGACACCCGCTTCCTCAAGGAGAATGCGCCGCGCAACGGCCAGCAAGCCGCGCTCGCCGTCGACGCCATCGCCTTCCTCGATGCACTGAAAATTGACAAGGTCGTGCTCGGCGGCTTCGACTGGGGTGCCCGCACCGTCAACATCATGGCGGCGCTTTGGCCCGAGCGCTGCAAGGGCATGGTGTCGGTCAGCGGCTATCTGATCGGCAGCCAGGAAGCCAACCGCAACCCGCTTCCTCCCAAGGCAGAAATTGCCTGGTGGTATCAGTATTATTTCGCCACCGAGCGCGGCGAAAAGGGCTACCGCCAGTACACCCATGATTTCGCGCGTCTGATCTGGGAATTGGCCTCGCCCAAATGGGCCTTTGACGAGGCCACCTTCAACCGTTCCGCCACCGCTTTCGACAATCCCGACCATGTCGCCATCAGCATCGACAATTATCGGTGGCGGCTCGGTCTCGTGCGCGGCGAGGAGAAGTATGATGCGCTGGAACGGAAGCTAGCCACGCTGCCGACCATCGGCATTCCGACCATAACGATGGAAGGCGACGCCAATGGCGCGCCTCACCCGGCACCCGAGGCCTATGCGAAGAAATTCACCGGCCCCTATGAGTTCCGGCTCATCACCGGCGGCATAGGGCACAACCTGCCGCAGGAAGCGCCGGAGGCTTTCGCCAAGGCGATCACGGACGTGGACCGGGCTTGAGGCGAGCGCATGAAACGCCTCTACGCACTTGCTGGCCTTGTCGCCATCGCGACGCCGCTGGCTCTGTCGGTGGCCGGCCGGGCCGCCGGCGATACGCCGGCGGACGCCTCGCCGATCTACGGGGTGACGCTGCCGAACGGCTATCGGAGCTGGGAACTGATCGCACCGGCGATCGAGGCCGCGCCGCTCGACGAGCTGCGCGCGGTGGAGGAGCCCATCCAAGCGTTTCTGTCAGCCAATCCTTATACGTTGCAATACGCCATCCCGCACTCGGGACACCACGGAATTTGGGTGTTTCCCAAACAGATGATCAAGCCGACGGCGCGGAACGGTACGGCAGGTCCCATTCCGGATTATCTGGTGGCGAGCAAATCGTCGCTCGGTTTCTTTTGGCATGTCGTCGACGGCGGCTTCATGGCCGTGAACATCGGGATATTCGACCCTTTGGACGCGCAAGTCGCGGGACCGATGAGTCTGAGAACTGAGAAAAAGGTCGCCGCCTCTATCAACCCGCTGAACAAAGATATCTGCCTAATGATGGTGACGTTTAATCACTGGTGCGGCAGCTTCAGCTACGGCCGCTTTTGAGCCGTAGCCGTAGCCAGAGCAATAGCCGAGAAGGCGGCGCAAAGCCGCCGTTCGCAAGGGCGTGCCGAGATAGCTGTTGGTCAGGGAAATACTGCGTATCGCAGGTCATAGATCGGCTGTTGGGCATCGGTCGCCGCCGGGTCAATCTCAGGAATGACCAGACGCTCACATTCACCCACTCGATACCTCGCATATCGATTTGTGCCGGACCGCTTGCCCCACGACCTCTACACCTAAGCCGACACGCCGTCGCCCCGCCGCAAGACGCGGCCATCCCCAGCTCCCGCCCCCATGACCGTCACCGACGACTGGCCGGAATACATTCCGGTGACAGAGGCGGAGATCGCTGTCTTCGAGGCATGGTTCGGGGATATTCTGGAGGAGCTGATCCAAGCGGAATGACCGCCTGACACGAAAGGCTCCGCCATGACCACTTCGCTGCGTGCCGCCTTGTACCTGCGCGTCTCCACAGCCGGCAGGCCGAGCACGATGTCTCGATCCCTGACCAGCGTCGGCAAGGTGAAGCGTATTGTAAGGCCCGCGGCTACCAGCTGGTCGAGACCTATATCGAGCCGGGAGCCTCGGCCACAAATGACCGCCGGCCTGAGTTCCAGCGGATGATCGAGGCGGGGACGCTGAAGCCGGCGCCCTTCGATGTCGTGGTGGTGCACAGCTTCTCGCGCTTCTTCCGCGATCACTTCGAGCTGGAATTTTATGTGAGGAAGCTCGCCCGCAACGGCGTGCGGCTGGTGTCGATCACCCAGGAGATGGGCGACGACCCGATGCACGTCATGATGCGGCAGATCATGGCGCCGTTCGACGAGTACCAGTCCAAGGAGAACGCCAAGCACGTCCTACGGGCCCAGAAGGAGAATGCCCGACAGGGCTTCTGGAACGGCGCCCGGCCGCCGATCGGCTATCGCGTGGTTGAAGCCGAGCAGCGCGGCGCCAAGGTGAAGAAGAAGCTGGAGATCGATCCGCTGCACGCCGACACGGTACGGCTGATCTTCGATTTGGCCTTGAATGGCGACGGCCGCTCGGGTGCGGTGGGCGTGAAGGCCATCGTCAGTCATCTCAACCGCAACCGGATCTATACCCGCGAGGGCGGGCGCTGGGGCATCGGTCAGCTTCACCGGGTGCTGACCCGCCGCACCTATGTCGGCGAGCACCAGTTCAACAGCCGCTCCAAGAGCAAGCAGAAGAAGCCGGAAAGCGAGGTGGTTGTGGTCGCCGTGCCACCGCTCATCGACGCGAAGGTGTTCGAGGCGGTGCAGGAGCAGCTTCAGGCGCGCAATCCCAAGATCGTCCCGCCGCGCGTGGTGGGTGGCCCGACGCTGCTCACCGGCATCTGCTACTGCGCCCAGTGCGGCGGGGCCATGACCCTCCGTACCGGCAAGAGCGGGCGCTACCGCTACTACGCCTGTTCGATCAAGGCCCGCCAGGGCGAGACCGGCTGTGCCGGCCGCGCCATCCCGATGGAAACGCTGGACACTCTCGTGGCGAGCCATATCGAGCAGCGTCTTCTCCAGCCAGAGCGGCTGCAGGAAATTCTCGGCCTCCATGCTCACGCATCGCCAGGAGCGGCTTGAGCGCCGCCGCGAGCACATCGCCGAGCTCAGCAAGCGTGCCACCGAGGCCGACCAGCGGCTACGCCGGCTCTACGACGCTATCGAATCAGGCGTCGCCGACATCACCGATCCAGCGCTGAGGGAGCGGATCGACGGACTGAAGGCGATCCGGGATCAAGCACAGGCCGATATCGCCCGCGCGCAAACGTCGCTCGCAACCTCCGGCGATGACACTGTCACGCCCGCCATGGTGACGCGCTTCGCCGACATTGCCCGCAAGCGCATGCGCATCGAAGGCGGCGGCTACCGGCGCGATCATTTACGCGCCCTGGCTAGCGCGTGAAGGTCGGAGCCAAGGAAGTCCGCATCATCGGATCGAAAGGGGACCTACTCCGAACGCTGGCTGCCGTCTCGGGAGGGAAAACGGCTATGCTCGGCGTGCCCAGTTTGGAACTGAAATGGCGGAGACGGAGGGATTCGAACCCTCGATACCCTTTAGGGGTATGACGATTTAGCAAACCGTTGCCTTCAGCCGCTCGGCCACGTCTCCGGTGGCGACCTGTCTAGGTTTCCGGCGCGATCCGGTCAAGACCCCGCGGATGAGCGATCAACACGCTTCACCCCCCACACGGCCGGTGATCCGGCGCCGGTTCCCCTTGGCCCGCGAACCGGCGGCGACGGGTCTCACGCCCGCACGCGCCCCCGAAGAAGCCGGACCTTTGCGCCCCGAACCTGCCCGGGAGCTCGCCTCACTGCGTGCGCAGCCAGTCGCGGGCGGCGCGCTGGGCGTGGGCGATCTCGCCGGCATCCATGTCGGCGGCGAGTTCGCGCCGACGCTCGCCCGCCTCCGCGTGGCCCCGCGATGCGGCGAGGTTGAACCATTTGTGCGCGGCGACGCGGTCCAGCGGCACCGCGCGGCCGGCGGCATACATCAGCCCGAGTTCGTAGAATAGATCGCCCCCGGCGCCCGCCAGTGCCGCGCCCGCCACGCCCGCGTCGAGATCGAGATAACGCCCCATCGCCCTGCCTCCACCGCGCGCCGCTCCTTCATGGAACGTGTCCGCCGCGATGAGCACAGGATGCGCGCGAGATTTGAATCGAGGTTTAAGTAAATGCGTGAACGAAAACCAACCATCCGGCGGGGCGCTGCCGTCAACGTCGCGTTCACCACGCCGCGCGGACCGGCGATGTCGTCACGACCCGCAGGACATCTCAGGCCCTGACAGCCCGCCGGGAAGATCCCTTGGAGCGCCATCATCCCGGCCGGGAGCCGCAGGCGAAGAGCCGGGATCGTTCAGCCGGGTATGCCCTCCGCCCTTCCGCGATGACGCGTGTGAACGACGTTCCGAACGCCCGCCGAAAGCCCCGCGCCGGACCCGCGCGCTCAGCGCGCGCGCTGGCCGAACAGCACCTTCTGCGCCTCGGTGTCGGTGGCGAGGTCGACCCGCGTGCGGTCCTCGGCATTGATCGCGAGGCCGCGCTGCACCGCCGGCCGCGCCAGCATCATCGCCAGCCAGCGGCCGAAATGGGGGAACTCGGCGATGTCGATGCCCTGCCGCTGCCAGAGCTTGCACCAGCCCACGCACGCCATGTCGGCGATCGAATAGTCGCCGGCGAGGAACTCGCGCTCGCGCAGCCGCGTGTTCATCACGCCGTAGAGGCGGTGCACCTCGTTGCTGTAGCGGTCGATCGCGTAGCCGATCTTCTCCGGCGCGTAGATACGGAAATGGTGCGCCTGCCCGGCCATCGGCCCGAGCCCGGACATCTGCCAGAACAGCCACTGGTCGACCTCCACCCGCCCGCGCTCGTCGGCCGGATAGAACCGGCCGGTCTTGCGGCCGAGATACTGCAGGATCGCCCCCGACTCGAAGACCGATATCGGCTGCCCGCCCGGCCCATCGGGGTCAACGATGGCGGGGATCTTGTTGTTGGGCGAGATGGCGAGGAAGTCGGGCTTGAACTGGTCGCCCTTGGCGATGTTCACCGGAATGACCCGATAGGCCAGCCCGCATTCCTCCAGCATGATGGAGATCTTCCAGCCGTTCGGGGTCGGCCAGTAATAGAGGTCGATCGGCGGGGTCGGGAGTTCGGCCATCGGGTTCATCCTGCGGGTCCCGGCTTGAGAGTTAGGGCGGCCCGGCCCGTCTGGCAAGCGCGGCCCGCTGCCCCAGCGGCAAGCAAGCCTGCGCCGGTCACCGGGTAATTATTACGCAGCGTCAGAGTCTATACTTGACGATACGTCGCCGCATTACGTATTCGTGTAGACATCCATAATTGTTGCGCGGCGGCGCCGTGTTTTCGACACCGGCCGGGCGGCACACTCCCTCCCGTCCGTCGCCCGACGGTCGCACCCCAGACGGGAGGTACTCATGACCGCTCTCAGGATCGCCAGCCTCGCCACCCTCGGTTTCCTCACCGCTTCGGCCGCCGCCTTCGCGCAGGCCCCGGCGCCGCAGCCCGCCACCCCCGCTCCCGCGATGACCCACGCGCAGAAGCTCGCCCTCGAGAAGAGCTGCAAGAGCGAATGGGCCACCGACAAGAAAGCCGGCCAGACCAAGAACCTGCACTACAAGACCTTCATCGCCGACTGCATGAAGAAGGGCGTGTGACGCCGCCACGCCGCCGCGCTCCGCGCCCCCGGAGCGTGGCGGCGGTGGGCTCCGCGCCCGAGCCGGGCCGGGTGGAGAAGGTTTTGCGCGCCGCGCCGCGCGGGATTAGAACAGGCAGGCATTTCCGGGCGCGCGGGTGTGCCACCCAGGCGCGTCGGCGGGAATGCCCGCAGCCAGGAGCACTGCCATGCCGTTCGCCACCGTCACGGCCCGCCTCGTTCCCGCACCGATCCTCGCATTGACCCTTGCCGCCGCCCTCGCCTCGCCCGCCGCCGCGCAGGCGCCGAGCCGGATGAAGGTCTGCGCCGACCAGTGGAACGAGATGAAGGCGAAGAACCAGACCGGCGACCAGACCTATCAGGAGTTCTCCAAGAAGTGCATGTCGGCGGACGACGCCCCGGCCGCCAAGCCGGCGGCGGCCCCCGCCGCGGCGGGCAGCGCGGGCTCGAAGACCTCGGTGCCCTCGGCCGGCACCAAGCCGGCGACGACCGCCCCGTCGGCCACCACGGCCAAGCCGGCCGCAACCCCGAAGCCCACGGCCGCGAGCGCGCGGGACGACGAGGAAGAGGGCACCGCGAAGGAAGACCTCGCCAAGTGCAACGCCTCCTGGAAGGACTACAAGGCCAAGAATAACGTCACCGGCGCCAAGGCCTGGCACGTTTTCATGGCGAAGTGCCTGCCGTGAGGGGCTGAGGCGGGCGGCAGCCCGGGGACCGCAGAAATTGATTGCAGGAATCGTTTGACCACAACGCAGAGATGCAGGACCATCGTCGTGGCCTGCCCTCACCCGTTTGTGGATCAATCGAATGCGACCCTATGGATGGCTTCCCGTCGTCGTTCTGCTGCTCGGATGCGCCCTCGCCCGCCCGGCTCTGGCCCAGTGCCCCGGCGCGCAGGCTCTCCCTGATTATCAGGGCAAGCCGATAAAACTCCTCGAAAATACCCTTCTGTTTCGCACCGACATTCTGCAGCACGATGTCGATGGGTCCCCGCGCGCCTATGGCGTGCGGGACCAGGGCACGGAATTTGTCTGCAACGGCCTCGCGCCGATCCGCCCGGCTCATTGCGCCCGCAGCAGCAACAGGGGCGCGGAGTGCGCGCGTGCCTGCCGCGAGGCCTTCGCCCGGTGGTCGCGCTCCGGCCTGCCGCCCCAGCGCCTGAACGACACCATGGTCTCCATCGGCCTCGGCGGCGGCTCGAGCTCGCGAATCGCGGCGCGCTTGCAGCCCCCGCCCAACGAGGCGTGGTTCGTCTCGGAAACCAGCGTGAAGCTGGCTCCTCCGGCCGGGCCGGTAACGCCCGGCTGGATCGACCGGCAGGAGGCGCAACTCGATCCCGGCGCCATCCGCTATTTCGTCATTCCCGGCCGCTTCCGGGCCGCCGCATGGGATGCCACCCCCGGCGACGCCGGCTATGTTCTCGACGCGGCAACGGGCATCGGCAGCTATTTCATCATTGGCGATACCGGTGGCGCGCTGGATGAAGGGTCCACGGCGCTTCTCACGGCGCTGCGGAACGGCGCGGCCCCGCCAATGGGCCAGGACACATCGGCGCTCGGGGAAACGGTCCAGCGCTATACCGCGGGCATCAGAGGTGACTTCCGTGTCGCCATCTTCCGGCACAGTTCGACGAGTGATCCGCGCCAGCGGACCCAGCTCACCCTCAAGCAGGGGGAGGTCGAGGGCTGGAGCCGCGGCGTTGCCGAGGCGCGGCTCGCGGCGCTCGGCGGGAATCAGCGCCTGCTGGACTGCACCAAGCCGTGACAGGCTCGCGCCGCGCCGGACGGGATCGCTCCCGTCCGGGCTTCAAGAGCGCGTAGCGAACCCGGCCAGCGGCGATCTCAGATTCCCAGCTTGCTCTTCAGCAGGTCGTTCACCGCCTGCGGGTTGGCCTTGCCGCCGGTCTGCTTCATCACCTGGCCGACGAACCAGCCGAGCATGGTGGGCTTGGCCTGCACCTGCGCCACCTTGTCGGGGTTGGCGGCGATGATCGCGTCCACCGCCGCCTCGATGGCGCCGGTGTCGGTCACCTGCTTCATGCCCCGCGCCTCGACGATGGCGCGCGGGTCGCCGCCCTCGGTGAACACGATCTCGAACAGGTCCTTGGCGATCTTGCCGGAGATGGTGCCGTCGGCGATCAGGTCGACGATGGCCCCGAGCTGCGCGGCCGAGACCGGCGAGGAGCCGATGTCCTTGCCGTCCTTGTTGAGCCGGCCGAACAGCTCGTTGATCAGGAAGTTCGCCACCGCCTTGGCGTCGCGCCCCTTCGCGGCCTCCTCGAAGAAGTCCGCCGGCTCGCGCTCGGCCACCAGCACGCTGGCGTCGTAGGGCGAGAGCCCGTAGGCGGCGATGAAGCGCGCCTTCTTCTCGTCCGGCAGCTCCGGCAGATGCGCCTTGAGCTCGTCGACGAAGCCTTGCGTGAACTCCAGCGGCAAGAGGTCCGGGTCGGGGAAGTAGCGGTAGTCGTGCGCCTCTTCCTTCGAGCGCATGGAGCGCGTCTCGCCCCGGCCCGGATCGAACAGGCGGGTCTCCTGCTCGATGCTGCCGCCATCCTCGAGGATGCCGATCTGCCGGCGCGCCTCGGTGTCGACGGCCTGGCCGATGAAGCGGATCGAGTTGACGTTCTTGATCTCGCAGCGCGTGCCGAAATCATCGCCCGGCCGGCGCACCGAGACGTTCACGTCGGCGCGCAGATTGCCCTTCTCCATGTCGCCGTCGCAGGTGCCGAGATAGCGCAGGATGGTGCGCAGCTTGGTGACATAGGCCTTCGCCTCGTCGGCCGAGCGCAGGTCGGGCTTCGAGACGATCTCCATCAGCGCGACGCCGGAGCGGTTGAGGTCGACCAGCGACTGGGTCGGGTGCTGGTCGTGGATCGACTTGCCGGCGTCCTGTTCGAGATGCAGCCGCTCGATGCCCACCTCGAAGCTGGTGCCGTCGAGAAGGTCGACGATCACCACGCCCTCGCCCACGATCGGGCTCTTGTACTGGCTGATCTGGTAGCCCTGCGGCAGGTCGGGATAGAAGTAGTTCTTTCGGTCGAACACCGATTTCAGGTGGATCTCGGCTTTCAGCCCGAGCCCCGTGCGCACCGCCTGCTTGACGCATTCCTCGTTGATGACGGGGAGCATGCCCGGCATCGCCGCGTCGACCAGCGAGACATGGTCGTTGGGCTCGCCGCCGAACGCGGTCGAGGCGCCGGAGAACAGCTTCGACTTCGAGGTCACCTGGGCATGGATCTCCATGCCGACCACGATCTCCCAGTCGCCGGTCGCGCCCTTGATGAGCTTCTTCGGGTCGGCGGGGCGGGCGTGCATGTTCATGTGAGGGTCTCGTCGCAGCGGCGGGCTTTGGGAGCCTGACTACTCCCATGATAGCATGCAAGGCAACTGCAACGGCCGGCGCGACGACGCGGCGCGGAGATGGACATGAACATCCGTAGCGATCTGCCGATGACCAAGGAGGCCTTCCTGCGCTGGGCGGAGCGGCAGGAGGAGACCTACGAGTATGTGCGGGGGAGGCCGGTCATGATGGTACGCGTCACCCGCAACCACGGGCTCCTGACGAGCAACCTTCTCCTTCTCCTGCGGACGGCCTTGCCGCGGGAGAACTGGAACGTCTTCGCCGATGCGCTCGGTGTGGACGTCGGCGAATCCCTGCGTTGCCCGGACCTCATCGTCGAGCCGGCCGGCGGGGCGGGAGACGAGACGCTGAGCGCGGCACCTGTCCTGATCGCCGAGATCCTCTCGCCCTCCTCGCTCGCCACCGACCTCAGCGAGAAGCCGGCCGAATACACCGCCCTGCCCTCGCTTCTCGCCTATGTCGTCCTTGCACAGAACGAAGCGCGCCTGTGGCTCTGGCAGCGCGGCGAGGACGGCACGTTCCCCCATGCCCCGGAAATGATCGACGGCACCGACGCCGTGCTGCCGCTGGCCGGGCTCGGCCTCGCCCTGCCGCTGGCGGCGATCTACGAGGGTGTCGCCTGAGCCGCCCGCCACACGGCCGGACGCACACCGGCGGCTCCCTTGAACGGTGCACCGGCGCGCCGTCCCCATCAGGCCCGTCGCGCCGTCCTTGCGCTGCGTCAATGCGGGCGCCGCCGTGACGCCCCAGCCTGCGCACGCTCGCTGGAGGGAAATCGCATGCGCGTCGACACCATCAACGAACGGCTCGGCCTGTTCCTGCGGATGATCCACCATGCCGGCGTCGACGCCTTCGCGGCCTCCCCGGCCGACGGCGAGGCGGAACTGCGCGCCGCCGCCCAGCGCTGCCTCGGCTGCCGCGACGGCGAGGCCTGCCGCGACTGGCTCGACGGCGTCGCCGAGGATACCCCCCCGCCCGCCTTCTGCCGCAACGCCGATCATTTCAAGGAATGGAGCGCCACCGGGACAGGTGCCGGCGAGGCCCCCGCGCCGCAGAGCCCGGCCGAGCGCTGAAACGGCCTTCCGTCGTCGCCGGTGTTGAACCGGCCGGCGCCCCTGCTATGGTGGCGCCCGGCTGGTGCGGCCGGCCGCTCGCGCCCTCACGGGTGAGGTGAACGCACCGAATCGACTGAAGCCGTCGTCCTCGTCATCCGGCGATGCCGTCAGCAATGCGAGCCCTGGCAACCCGCATCGCCGCCCGACGCAGGAACCGGCCCATGCGCACCTTTCTCGCCTCCCGCGACGACGCCAAGGCGTTCGCGAAGACCCTGAAGACCGCCCTCGCCGAGAAGGGCATCGACATCCCCCACGGCCACGCGCTCGACCTCGTCGCCCGGCAGTTCGGCTGCCGCGACTGGAACCATCTCGCCGCCCTCGTGCCCGAAGCCCCGGCCGATGGCGCACCCGTCTTCGTCAAGACCGCGCCGATCCTGCGCATCTTCGACGAGGCGAAGGCCCGCGAGTTCTATCTGGGCTTTCTCGGCTTCACGCTCGACTGGGAGCACCGCTTCGAGCCCGGCCTGCCGCTCTACGCGCAGGTCTCGCGCGCCGGGCTGGTGCTGCACCTCTCCGGCCACCATGGCGACGCCACGCCGGGCTCGACCGTGTTCGTCGGCATGGAGGGCATCCGCGCCTATAACGAGGAACTGCTGGCGCGGAACTACGCCAATATGCGACCCGGCGTGGAGCAGATGGACTGGGGCCTGCAGATGCAGGTGACCGATCCGTTCGGCAACCGCCTCCGCTTCTGCGAGCAGCGCCATTCCGGCTGACGGGGCGGCGCGGCCGGACCGAGGCCCCCTCACCCCAGCCGCTCCTCCTCATAGGCCACCACCCACTCGATCATCGCCCGCCACAGCGTCTCGGCGAGGTCGGGCGGGGTGCCGTTGGCCTGCGCCTGCGCGCGGACCTTCGTCACCACGTCCTCGATGCGCTCGGGCAGCAGCGCGGCGATTCCCTCGGCGCGCTTGACCGCGATCACCTTCTCGACCACGCCGAGCCGGCGCGCCAGCAGCGCCACCAGTTCCCGGTCAATGGCGTCGATCTCCGCCCGGAGCGGAGCAAGCGCACGCTCGTTCTCGGGCAGAGGCGGGCTCATCACTCCCACCAGCGCTCGCCGACCTCGAAGCGGCCCGCGGCTTCCTCCACCGCCTGGCCGAGGGCGAACAGCGTGCCCTCCTCGAACGGGCGGCCGATCAGCTGCAGGCCGAGCGGCAGGCCTTCCGAGGAGAGCCCCGCCGGCACCGAGAGGCCCGGCAGCCCGGCCATGTTCAGCGTCACGGTGAACACGTCCTGCAGATACATCTCCACCGGATCGGCGCCCGACTTCTCGCCGATGCCGAAGGCGGGCGACGGGGTGGCGGGGGCCAGCACCGCGTCGATGCCGGCCGCGAAGGCGGTCTCGAAGTCGCGCTTGATCAGCGTGCGCACCTTCTGGGCGCGGACGTAATAGGCGTCGTAATAGCCGGCCGAGAGCACATAGGTGCCGATCATGATGCGCCGGCGCACCTCCGCGCCGAAGCCCGCCGCGCGCGACTTCTCGTACATCTCGACGATGTCGCGGCCGGGCACGCGCTCGCCATAGCGCACGCCGTCATAGCGGGCGAGGTTCGACGAGGCCTCGGCCAGCGCCACGATGTAGTAGGAGGGCAGCGCGTATTTGGTGTGCGGCAGGCTGATTTCGACCACTTCCGCGCCCGCATCGCGCAGCATGTCGGCGCCCTTGTCCCACAGGCTCGCGATCTCGGCCGACATGCCCTCGACGCGGTATTCCCGCGGGATGCCGATGCGCTTGCCCTTCACCGAGGTGCCGACGGCGGCCTCGTAGTCCGGCACCGGCAGGTCGACGCTGGTCGAATCCTTCGGGTCGAAGCCGGCCATGGCCTTCAGCAGGATCGCCGCGTCGTTCACCGTGCGGGCGATCGGGCCGGCCTGGTCGAGCGAGGAGGCGTAGGCGACGATGCCCCAGCGCGAGCAGCGGCCATAGGTCGGCTTGATGCCGACCGTGCCGGTGAAGGCCGCCGGCTGGCGGATCGAGCCGCCGGTGTCGGTCGCAGTCGCGGCGGCGCACAGATGCGCGGCCACCGCCGCCGCCGAGCCGCCCGACGAGCCGCCCGGCACCAGCGGCGCCTGCGAGCCGCGCCGCCGCCACGGGTTCACCACCGGGCCGAAGGCGCTCGATTCGTTCGACGAGCCCATGGCGAACTCGTCATTGTTCAGCTTGCCGAGCAGCACCGCGCCCTCGCGCCAGAGATTGGCGGTGACGGTCGATTCGTAGCGCGGCACGAAATTGTCGAGGATGCGCGAGGCGGCGGTCGTGCGCACGCCATCGGTGGCGTACATGTCCTTAACGCCGAGCGGGATGCCCTCCAGCGCCCCCACGGTGCCGGCCGCGCGGCGGGCATCGCTGGCCCGCGCCATCTCCCGCGCCTTGTCCGGCGTCGCGGTGATGTAGGCGTTGAGGTGGCCGGCCCGCTCGATCGCGCCGATATAGGCGTCGGTGAGCTCCAGCGCGGTGAAATGGCCCTGGCCGAGCCCTTCGCGGAGCTGGGTGAGGCAGAGGCGGGTGAGATCGGTCATCGGGCTCACTCCACCACTTTCGGGACGGTGAAGAAGCCGTCATCGGCGGCCGGCGCGTTGGCCAGCACCTTGTCCGGGCAATGCCCGTCGGTCACCGCGTCCTCGCGCAGGCGCAGCGTCATCGGCATGACGCTGGTCATCGGCTCGACGCCGGTCACGTCGAGCTCGGCCAGCTCGTCGACGAAGGCGAGGATGGCGTTGAGCTCGCCCTGGAGGTGAGCCACCTCGTCTTCCGTCACGGCGATGCGCGCCAGATGCGCCACCCGCCGGACCGTCGCCTGATCGACCGACATGCGAATTCCCGATGAACGAATTGAAGCCGCCCGCCCTATAGCAGGCTGCCGCGCCGCCCGGCAACGCGCCGGGCGGCGTCACATCGACATCGTCGCGCCGCCGGGCCGGGCGCCGCGATCAGGAGCGGGCGAGCTGCAGGCACTGCCCGGCCGCCTCGGCGGCGGGGCGGGCATCGCCCATCGAGACCTTGCCGGCCTGCACCAGCGAGCGGGTGCTCGCCGTCACGGCGGCCCTCAGGTCGGTCGAGGCCGACAGCCCCGGCAGCGTGGCGGCGTAGATCGCCTTGCCGCTGGCGTTGAGCGAGGCAGCGCAGGCATCGCCCGCCGCCTTGTCGGCGCGCGCGGCCGTGCCGAGCGCGAGAAGGGCGGCGAGGCAGAGGGCGCTGGCAGCGCCGCGGGTCAGGGCGGTTTTCGTCTGGGTCATGGGATCATCCTCCTTGGGTGATGGGTTGGTTCAGCGCAGGCCGGGACGGTTGACCGGCCCGCCCATGTTCACGCCCGGGCCGGGCCGCGCCACCGCGCGGGCGGCCGGCGCGCCGACCCCGCCGACGCAGCCCACCGGATAGCCCGGGCGGGTGCAGTAGACCGCCGCGCGCGCCGCCGGGGCGGCCACCGGCGCGCCGACACAGCCGACCGGGTAGCCGGGCCGCGTGCAGTAGACGACCGCGCGCGCCACCGGCGCCGTCGGCCGCACCACGCAGCCCACCGGATAGCCGGGGCCCGTGCAGTAGATCACCGCGGCCGACGCGCTGCCGCCGCCGAGCGCGAACGGCGCCGCCAGCAGCGCCAGCGCCGCCGCGCCGCGCAGCATCCACCGTCCGCGGCCGACGCCGCTAACCATGATCGATGCCATCGAATCCTCCCCCTGTGTTCCGCTTCGGAAACGAGGGGCATAGTGGGAGGACGCTGAACCGGCACAATGTCGATTCTTGGTCCGATTCGCAGAGGGTAAATAATGGGTTTCGCCGCGGCGTTCCCCACGCCGGCCGCACCGGTGATCTCGCCCGCCGAGACCGCCGCCCGCGCGGCTTTGCGCGGGCGCGCCGACTTTTCCGCCATCGCCCGCCGGACCGCCGGCGAACTCGGGCAGAGCTACCGCGCCAACCGGCTGCTGGCGCGGCTGCTGAACGACCGCGCCCGCATCGTGGTGGCGCTGCTGATGCTGGACCTGCATTTCGAGCCGGCCGACCAGCCCGGCCTCACCGTCGGCCGGCTGCAGGCGGAGGCCGGGGCGCTCGGCCTGTGCAGCCCCGGCCGCGTCACCGCCATCCTCGCCGCCGCCCGCCTGCTCGGCCTCGTCGCGCCGGCGCCCGACAGCGACGGCCGGCGGCGCCGGCTCGCGGTCACCTCGCGGCTGATCGACATCCACCGCGAGCGCTGGCGGGCCATCCTCGCCGCGGCCGCCCCCGCCCTGCCGGAAGCCGCGATCGGCCTCGCCCGGCTCGACGAGGAGCGCTTCGTCGCGGCCTTCGTCGCCGCGCTGCTGCGCCCCTTCCGCGCCGGCTGGCGGATCGGCGACGAGGTTCCGGCGCTGCGCCTGTTCGCCGATCGCGACGGCGGGCTGCTGGTCGCCTTCGCGCTGTACGAGGCGATGCCGGCGGGCACGCCGCTGCCCGTGGCGCGGCTGGCGCGCGACTTCCGCCTCTCCCGCTCGCACGTGACCGATATTCTCGACAAGGCGGCGCAGAGCCGCCTCGCCCGCCGTGCCGAGGGCGCCGGCTTCCTCGCCGAGCCCCGGCTCGCCGAGGCGATGGAGGCCTTCATCGCCATCGCGCTGGTGCGGCAGGCCTTCGCCGTGCGCGAGGCCGTCGCCGCACGCGCCGGATCGGACGCCTAGAGCCGCCCGAACTCCGCCGGCGTGCCGTTCTCCAGCACCCGCACCGTGGCCTCCTCGCCGACCAGCGTCACGAAACGCTCGGCATTCGGCTCGAGCAGGCCGAACGAGGCGTAATGGCAGGGGATGATGTTCAGCCCCGGCAGATAGCGCTTCACCGCCAGCGCCGCCGTCTCCGGCCCCATGGTGAAGCGGTCGCCGATCGGCACGATGGCCACCTCCGGCTTGTGGATCTCGGCGATCAGCGCCATGTCGGAGAAGATCTCGGTGTCGCCCATGTGCCAGACCACCGGCTGGCCCGGCGCCTTGACGATGATGCCGCCCGCATTGCCCAGCGCCAGCGTCTGGCCGTCGACGAAATCGCCGGAGGCATGGATGGCATTGACCAGCGAGACGGTGAAGCCGTCCTGCTGCGTGGTGCCGCCGATGCCCATCGGATCGAATGTCTTGAGGCCCTTATAGGCCAGCCACATGCACAGGTCGTAATTCGCCACCACCGTCGCCCCGGTCGCCTCGGCGATGGCGAGGGTGTCGCCGACATGGTCGGGATGGCCGTGGGTGAGCAGGATATGCGTGGTGCCGAGCACCGCGACGTCGCGGCTGGCGGTGAAGCCGGGATTGCCGGAGAAGAACGGGTCGATCAGCACCACCCGGTCCGCGAAATCGAGCCGGAAGGCGGAATGGCCGTACCAGGTGATCTTCATGCAGTCGTCTCCCCTGCGTTTTTCCCCGGGCGAGATTAGGGCTCGCGGCTCCCGCGGCAAGCCGCCCGGCAACAAATCGCGGGTGGAAAAACGGTTCCGCACGGCGGCGGCGCACGGGCGGGTTGGCCGGCCCTGCGCCGCGTGCTAACCGCGATCGGCATGAGCGCTCTCATCCTCCCCCTCGTCGAGGCCGCCGCCATCCTGCCGGCACGCGGCACGCTGATCGGCATCGATCTCGGCACCAAGACCATCGGGGTGGCGAGCTGCGATCCCGACCGCCGCCTCGCGGCCGCGGTGGAGACCATCCAGCGCAAGCAGTTCACGCCGGATGCCGCGCGCCTGCTCGCCCTCGCCACGGCGCGCGGCGCGGTCGGCATCGTCATCGGCCTGCCGGTGAACATGGATGGCAGCGAGGGCCCGCGCGCCCAGTCGACCCGCGCCTTCGCCCGCAACCTCGCCCGCCTGACCGAGCTGCCGCTCGCCCTGTGGGACGAGCGCCTGTCGACCATGGCGGTGGAGCGCGACCTGATCGCCGCCGACGTCTCGCGCGCCAAGCGCGCCGCGGTCATCGACCAGCACGCCGCCGCCTTCATCCTGCAGGGCGCGATCGACCGGCTGCGCCACCTGGCGGCGCCGGGCTGAGCCATGGCCGCGATCCTCGTCGACGCACTGCTGCCGGTCTTCCTGATCATCGCGCTCGGCGCCGTGCTCAGGCGGGTGCTGCTGCGCGACGAGGCGCACTGGGCGGCGCTGGAGCGGCTGACCTTCTATGTGCTGTTTCCGGCGCTGATCATCGTCAGCATCGCCAAGTCGGACCTCGGCGAGGTCGCGGTGGTCGAGGTGACGACGGCGCTGCTGGGTGCCATCGCCATCGTCTCCGCCGCCCTGCTCGGCGGGCGGGTGGCGATCTGCCGGGGCCTCGCGCTGAGCGGGCCGAGCTTCACCTCGCTGCTGCAGGGATCGGTGCGCTGGAACACCTATATCGCCCTCGCCGTCGCCGGCAGCTTCGCCGGCACGGCCGGGCTCGCCGTGGCGGCGGTCGGCATCGCCGTGATCATTCCGGCGGTCAACGTGCTGAGCGTCGTCGTGCTGGCGCGCTATGCCGCGGACACCGATCCGGGCCTGCGGCGGATCCTCATCCAGCTCGGCCGCAACCCTTACGTGTGGGCCTGCGCCGTGGGCATCGCCCTCAACGCGCTCGATGTCCCTGTGCCGACCGCGCTGATGAGCTTCGGCGACATTCTCGGCCGCGCCTCGCTGTCGCTCGGCCTGCTGGTGGTGGGCGCGGGGCTCCAGCTCGGCAATCTGCGCCGGCCGCGCCCCGTCACCTGGCTGTCGGCCGGCCTCAAGCTGCTGGCGATGCCGGCGCTCGGCATCGCCATCGGTCAGATGTGCGGCGTGCGCGGCGTCGATCTGCTCGTCGTCGCCATCTCCTGCGCCGTGCCCTCGGCGCCGAACGGCTACGTGCTGGCGCGGCAGATGGGCGGCGACGCGCCGCTGCTCGCCGAGATGCTGACCGTGCAGACGCTGCTATCGGCCGTCAGCCTGCCGCTGATCATCGCCCTCGTCGGCGTGCTGTAAGCGCCCCCGACCGACGCTGGCCCTAGCAGCGGCCCCAGTAGCCCTGCCCGCGATAGGGGCCGGTCTGCACCCAGCAGCGGTTCGAATAATAGCGCGGCGGGGCGTAATAGGCCGGCGGCGGCGCGGCATAGACCACCGGCGGCGCGTAGGCGACCGGCGGCTCCTCGTAATAATAGCCGCCGCCGTAATAGGGGCGCTGCGAATTCACGATCGCCGCGCCCGCCAGCGCGCCGGCGGCGATGCCGCCCGCGATCCAGCAGCCGTCGCAGCGAACCTGCTCGATGCTTGCGGGGGTGGCGGGAACGGCCCCGCCGGCCAGAGGCAGCGCCGAGGCGGGGGTGAGCGACACCGCGGCGAGCGTCGCCGCCAGCCCGAGCGCCGCAGCCGCGCGGTGAATGAGAAGACCCGTCATGGAACCTACTCCGAACTGACCGCCGAGAGGGCGGGATCGGGTGGAGTCTCGGGCCGGTGCGGTGAATGCCTTCTGAATGGACGGTGATCATTCTGGGGCATCATTGGGACGCCGGTGGCGCGATTCCGGCGGACGCGACACAGTCGTCGTCCGATCGGTGCGATCGCACCGATCGGTCTGATCGTCCACCTCACCGCACCGACCGGTCACTCCCGATCGCACCCGGAAGGCCGGATGCATTTGTATGGGACATCGCGTCATCGCGCTTGCGGAGGGGGCCGGCTGCGTCTATCCAGCCGACTTCGATATGACATCGAACCCGCCTCCCCCGTTCAGCTTCCCGCACCGCCACCTGCTCGGCATCGACGGGCTGTCGGCCGCCGACGCGACGAGCCTCCTCGACCTCGCCGAGGAGTTCGTCACCCTCAACCGCCAGGTCGAGAAGAAGCGCGCGACGCTGCGCGGCCGGACGCAGATTAACCTGTTCTTTGAAGCCTCTACGCGCACCCAGTCGTCGTTCGAGCTGGCCGGCAAGCGGCTCGGCGCCGACGTGATGAACATGTCGGTCGGCAATTCCTCGGTGAAAAAGGGCGAGACCCTGATCGACACCGCGGCGACGCTGAACGCCATGCATCCCGACCTGCTGATCGTCCGCCACTCCGCCTCGGGCGCGGTCGAACTGCTGGCGCGCAAAGTCGATTGCGCGGTGGTGAACGCCGGCGACGGCGCCCACGAGCACCCGACGCAGGCGCTGCTCGACGCCCTCACCATCCGCCGCAACAAAGGCCGCATCGAAGGCCTAACCGTCTGTATCTGCGGCGATATCCTTCATTCCCGCGTCGCCCGCTCGAACATCCTGCTGCTGCATTTGCTGGGCGCGAATGTCCGCGTCATCGGCCCCTCGACGCTGCTGCCCCGCGACATCGACCGCTTCGGCGTCGCCGTTTACCGCGACATGCGCGAGGGGCTGGAGGGCGCCGACATCGTCATGATGCTGCGCCTCCAGCGCGAGCGGATGAACGGCTCCTTCGTGCCCTCCGTGAAGGAATATTTCCATTACTGGGGCCTCGACGAAGCAAAATTGCGCTACGCCAAGCCCGATGCCCTGGTGATGCACCCCGGCCCGATGAATCGCGGCGTCGAGATCGATTCCGCGGTGGCGGACGGCGCCCAGTCGCTGATCCGCGAACAGGTCGAGATGGGCGTGGCGGTGCGCATGGCGGTGCTCGACGCCCTCTCGCGGAACCTGCCCAATGTCTGACCCGCGCCCCACCTTGCTCGCCAATGCGCGCATCCTCGATCCCTCGCGCGATCTCGACCTCGTCGGCGACGTGCTGATCGGCGACGGTGTCGTCAAGGACATCGCCCCGGGACTGGCCGCGGCGGGATTGCCGGACGGCGCCGAAGTCGTTGATTGTAGAGGGCTTCTGGTCGCCCCAGGCCTCGTCGACATGCGCGCCTTCATCGGCGAGCCGGGCGCCGAGCACCGCGAGACGCTGGCCTCGGCGAGCCAGGCCGCGGCGGCGGGCGGCGTCACCACCATCATCTGCCAGCCCGACACCGATCCGGTGATCGACGAACCGGCCATCGTCGATTTCGTGCGGCGCCGCGCCCGCGACACCGCCATCGTGCGCGTCCATCCGATGGCCGCGCTGACCAAGGGCCTCGCCGGCCGCGAGATGACCGAGATCGGCCGCCTCGGCGAGGCCGGGGCGGTCGCCTTCACCGACGCCAACCGCTCGATCGCCTCCGCGCAGGTGCTGCGGCGGGCGCTGGTCTATGCGCGCGATTTCGGCGCCCTCATCGTCCACCATACCGAAGACGCCACCCTCACCGGCGAAGGCGTTATGAATGAAGGCGAACTCGCCTCGCGCCTCGGCCTCGCCGGGGTGCCGAAGGCGGCGGAAACCGTGGTCTTCGAGCGGGACGTGCGCCTCACCGCCATGACCGGCGGGCGCTACCACGCCGCCTCCCTCACCTGCCGCGATTCGCTCGAGGTGCTGCGCCGGGCCAAGGACGAGGGCTTCCAGGTCACCGCCTCCGCCTCGATCAACCACCTGACGCTGAACGAGCGCGACGTCGTCGGCTACCGAACCTTCTTCAAGCTGGAGCCGCCGTTGCGCGGGGAGGACGACCGCGTCGCGCTGGTCGAGGCGCTGGCGGAGGGCCTGATCGACGTGGTCGTCTCCGACCACAACCCGCAGGACGTCGAGGTGAAGCGCCTGCCCTTCTCGGAGGCCGCCGCCGGCGCGGTGGGCCTCGAGACGATGCTGGCGGCCGGGCTGCGGCTGGTGAATGCGGGCCAGCTCGACCTGATGACGCTGGTCCGCGCCATGTCCACGCGCCCCGCCGAGCTGCTCGGCCTCGAAGCCGGCACGCTTCGCCCCGGCGCCCCGGCCGACATCGCGGTCATCGCACCGGACGAAGCCTGGCTGCTCGATGCCGCGACGCTGAAGTCGCGCTGCCGCAACACGCCGTTCGACGAGGCCCGCTTCGAGGGGCGCGTGGTGCGCACCCTCGTTGCCGGCCGCACGGTGTATGAGTACGTTTGACGCCGTGATGGGCAGGGCCGAGCGGGGCGGATCGAAGTCATGAGCGAAGCCGTGTCGTACCTGCCCGGAATTCTCGCCGTCGTGCTCGGCTATCTGCTCGGATCCATCCCGTTCGGGCTGATCTTCACGCGGATGGCCGGCACGCAGGACATCCGCACCATCGGCTCGGGCAATATCGGGGCGACCAACGTCCTGCGCACCGGGCGCAAGGGGCTGGCGGCGGCCACGCTGCTCGCCGACGCGCTGAAGGGCACGGCCGCGGTACTGATCGCCCGCCATTTCCTCGGCGGGGAGCCGGCCGTCTATGCCGGCCTCGCCGCCTTCTTCGGCCATGTCTACCCCGTCTGGCTGCGTTTCAAGGGCGGCAAAGGGGTTGCCACCTTCCTCGGCGTGGCACTCGGCCTGTACTGGCCGGCAGCGGCGGCCTTCGCGGTCGTCTGGCTCGTCAGCGCCAAGCTGACGAAGTACTCCTCGCTCTCCGCCCTCGCGGCCAGCGTCGCCGCCGCGGCGGTGACGCTCATCTTCGGCGACATCACCGTCGGTGCCCTGATGGCGCTGCTGGCCGCGATGATCTGGATCACCCATCGCGAGAACATCGAGCGACTGATGGCGGGCACCGAAGGCAAGATCGGCAGCAAGGCGTGAGCCGCGGCACCGGGGGCGCCGCCTGCCGCTACGGTAATAATCGACGCAGCAGGTCTTCCGGCGCTTGGAAAAGCCGCGGCACACGCTAAGGTCGTGTCCGGTATCCTTTTCCGGGTGGAGTTCAGATGGCCGGCGGCGTGCGCCTCGACGAGCAACAGCGCCGCGACTGGCTGCGCCTGCTGCGCACCGAGAATGTCGGCCCGCGGACCTTTCGCACGCTGATCAACCGCTTCGGCGGGGCCGGCGCGGCGATCGAGGCGCTGCCGGGCCTCGCGCGGCGCGGTGGCGGGCTGCTGCCCCCGCGCGTGCCATCAGCCGCCGAGGCGGATGCGGAGATCGAGGCCCTCGGCCGGATGGGCGGGCGCTTCGTCGCGCTCGGCGAACCCGATTTCCCGCCGGCGCTGCGCGCCCTCGACGATGCGCCGCCCCTCCTCGCCGTCCGCGGCCGCCCGGAACTGCTGACCGCTCCAATCGTCGCCATCGTCGGCTCGCGCAACGCTTCCGCGGCCGGGCGCACCATCGCCGCGCGGCTGGCGGCGGAACTGGGTCGGGCGGGATGGATCGTGGCCTCCGGCCTCGCCCGCGGCATCGATGCCGTTGCGCACGAGGCGAGCCTGTCGGCGGGAACGCTCGCCGTGCTGGCCGGCGGCCACGACCGCCCCTATCCGCCCGAGAACGTCGACTTGCTGGAGCGCATCGCGCAAACAGGCGCGATCATCTCCGAGATGCCGATGCGCTGGGTGCCGCGCGCCCGGGACTTCCCGCGCCGGAACCGCCTCGTCTCCGGCGTTTCGCTGGGCGTGGTCGTCGTCGAGGCGGCAGACCGGTCGGGCTCGCTCATTACCGCCCGCCTCGCCGCCGAGCAGGGCCGCGAAGTGTTCGCCGTGCCCGGGTCACCGCTGGATCCGCGTGCCGCCGGCACCAACCGGCTGCTCAAGCAGGGGGCGACCCTCGTCACAGAAGCCGCCGACGTGATCGAGGCCCTGGCGCCCCTGATCGGTCGGGAGACGCCACCCGCGATGGAAGAGCCCGAACGCCTCGATCCGGACATGCGCGATCCCGGCGATGACGAGCGCAGCCGCGTGCTGGAGCTGCTGGGGCCGGTACCGGTCGCCGTGGACGACATCGTCCGCATGTCCGGCGCCAGCGCCTCCGCGGTCCAGATCATCCTGCTGGAGCTCGATCTCGCCGGCCGTCTGGAACGCCATGGCGGCGGGCGGGTCTCGCTCCTCTGACCCTCAATCCCCGCCGGATGCCCCGGGAGCGGCTTCCGGCAGCAGACTCGCGACTTCGAACGCCTCCTGACGCGCCATCTCGAGCAGGTAGCGCAGCGTCGTCAGGCGGTGCGCGGCGGCCAGTGTCGCCAGTTCGCCCACCAGCGAGCCGATATAGTCCGCCGTCTCGCGCCGACGGGCGACGGCCTCCGGCGACGATGCGTCCTCGTCAAAAAACATCTGATTGGCCAATGTGCTGACAGTATGCGGGGAACATAACAAAGGTTGCGTTATAAAGTAAATACAACCTAAAATAGAAATCAGGCATTCCTCCCGCCGGGCGGCATGAAGGTGCGTCGAAACGGGGCCGCATCGCTGAACTTTCGGCCGAACTGCATTTCGCCATTTGACATGCGGGGGTTCGCTACCCCATTTTCCGGCCGCTCCAGGGGCGGGGCCCTTTCTCCAGCAACACGGCGGGCGCATGCAGGTCGTCATCGTCGAATCGCCTGCCAAGGCGAAGACGATCAACAAATATCTCGGTCCGGGCTACGAGGTCATCGCCTCGTACGGGCATGTTCGCGACCTGCCGGCCAAGGATGGCTCGGTCGATCCCGAGCAGGACTTCCGCATGCTGTGGGATGTCGACCCGAAGGCGCAGAAGCGCCTCGCCGATATCGCCCGGGCGGTGAAGTCGTCCGACGGGCTCATCCTCGCCACCGACCCCGACCGCGAGGGCGAGGCGATCTCCTGGCACGTGCTGGAGATCCTGAAGGAGAAGCGCGCGCTGAAGGACCAGCCGGTCTCGCGCGTCGTCTTCAACGCCATCACCAAGCAGGCCGTCACCGAGGCGATGAAGCACCCGCGCACCATCGACGCGGCCCTCGTCGACGCCTACCTCGCCCGCCGGGCGCTGGACTATCTGGTCGGCTTCAATCTCTCGCCGGTGCTGTGGCGCAAGCTGCCGGGCGCCCGCTCGGCCGGGCGCGTGCAGTCCGTCGCGCTGCGCCTCGTCTGCGACCGCGAGCGCGAGATCGAGACCTTCGTGCGGCGCGAATACTGGTCGATCGCCGCGCTGCTGGCAACGCCGCGCAACGACACCTTCGAGGCCCGCCTCGTCGGCGCCGACGGCAAGAAGATCACCCGCCTCGATGTCGGCACGGCGGAGGAAGCTGCGGCCTTCCGCAGCGCATTGGAGCAGGCGGCCTTCAAGGTGACCTCGGTCGAGGCCAAGCCCGCCCGCCGTCACCCCTACCCGCCCTTCACCACCTCGACGCTGCAGCAGGAAGCCAGCCGCAAGCTCGGCCTCGCCCCGGCGCAGACCATGCGCATCGCCCAGCGGCTCTACGAGGGCGTCGACATCGGCGGCGAGACGGTCGGCCTCATCACCTATATGCGGACCGACGGCGTCGACATGGCGCCCGAGGCGATCGCCTCCGCGCGCTCGGTGATCGGCCGCGACTATGGCGACCGCTACGTCCCCTCCGCGCCGCGCAAATACACCGCCAAGGCCAAGAACGCGCAGGAAGCGCACGAGGCGGTGCGCCCGACCGAGATGGCCCGGCGACCGAAGGACGTCGCCCGCGCGCTGGAGCCGGAACAGGCCAAGCTCTACGAGCTGATCTGGCTGCGCACCATCGCCAGCCAGATGGAATCGGCGGAACTCGAGCGCACGACGGTCGATATCGAGGCGAACGCCGGCGGGCGGGCGCTGGAACTGCGCGCCACCGGCTCCGTCGTGAAGTTCGACGGCTTCCTCGCCCTCTATCGCGAAGGTCGCGACGACGAGGAGGAGGACGAGGAGAACAAGCGCCTTCCCGCCATGTCGGCCGGCGAGGCGCTGGCCAGCAAGGGCATCACCGCCGACCAGCACTTCACCGAACCACCGCCGCGCTATTCGGAAGCCTCGCTGGTCAAGCGGATGGAAGAGCTCGGCATCGGCCGTCCCTCCACCTATGCCTCCGTGCTCGCCGTGCTGCGCGACCGCGAATATGTGAAGCTCGACAAGCGCCGGCTCGTGCCGGAGGACAAGGGCCGTCTCGTCACGGCCTTCCTGCAGAGCTTCTTCCACCGCTATGTCGAATACGATTTCACGGCGGATCTCGAAGAAAAGCTCGACGAGATTTCCGCCGGCGATCTCGACTGGAAGCAGGTGCTGCGCGACTTCTGGCGCGATTTCACCGCCGCCATCGGCGAAACCAAGGAGTTGCGCGTCTCCGACGTCATCTCCGCGCTCGACGAGATGCTGACCGCCCACATCTTCCCCCCGAAGGAGGATGGCACCGACCCGCGCACCTGCCCGACCTGCGGCACGGGACGGCTGTCGCTGAAGGTCGGCAAGTTCGGCGCCTTCATCGGCTGCTCGAACTATCCCGAGTGCAAATACACCCGCCCGCTCGCGGTGCAGGGCGAGGGTGATGCCGACGCCCCCGCCGCCGGCGGCACGCGCGTGCTCGGCACCGATCCCGCCAGCGGCCTCGAGGTGACGGTGCGCGACGGCCGCTTCGGTGCCTATCTCCAGCTCGGCGAGGGCAAGGACGGCGAGAAGCCGAAGCGCTCCAGCCTGCCCAAGGGCATGGCGCCGGCCGATGTCGACCTCGAGACGGCGCTCGCCCTGCTCTCGCTCCCGCGCGAGATCGGCCGGCACCCGGAGACCGGCGAGCCGATTCTCGCCGGCATCGGCCGCTTCGGCCCGTATGTGCAGACGGGGAAGACCTACGCCAATCTCGACGCCGGTGACGATGTTCTGGCCATAGGGCTGAACCGCGCGATCGCGCTGATCGCCGACAAGCAGAGCAAGGGTCCGGGCGGGCGGCGCGGCGCGCCGGCGGGGCGCGCGCTGGGCGACCACCCCGAACATGGCGGCGCCGTCACCGTGCGGCCCGGACGTTTCGGTGCCTATGTCAACCACGGCAAGGTCAACGCCACCCTGCCCAAGGGCATGGACCCGGACAGCGTGACGCTCGAGCAGGCGCTCGAACTGATCAACGCCAAGGGCGGCTCCGCACCGGTGAAGGCGCGGAAGGCGCCGGCTGCCAAGGCGGCGGACGGCGCGGCGAAGAAGCCCGCCGCGAAGAAAGCGGCGGCCGGGAAGTCGGCAACGTCCAAGGCCCCCGCCAAGCGCACGACAAAGAAGGCCGCATCCTCCTGAACCGACACGGGCGGCGGCGGCCCTCGTCCCATAAAGGAGCGGCCCGAAGGCCGCCCCTGCTCACTCCACCGGCGGCGCGTGGCCGACGGTGGCGCGGAACGGGCGCTGCTCCATGAGGATCACCGCCACGAGGCTCGCCGCCAGCGACATCGCGGCCGCCGCGAACACCCAGCGGAACGCGCCGACAAGGGCGTCGCTGCCCTCGACAAGCGTCGCCAGCACCTCACCATGGCCGACCTTGGCGCCGGCGATGCCGACCACGATGGCGCCGAAGCCGGCGGTGAGCACCGCCCCGCCGAGCGAACGGAAGAAGTTCATCGCCGCCGTCGCCGTGCCGAGCTGCACCACCGGCACCGCGTTCTGGATCGCCACGGTGGTGACCGGCAGCACCGTGCCGAGCCCCATGCCGGCGACGCCGGTGAGCGGGATCATCACCGCGATCGGCAGGCCACTCGGCTGGATCGTCAGCACGATCAGCGCCGCGATGCCGAAGGACAGGCCGATATAGGGAATGCGCTTGTAGTTGACGATGCGGCCCATGAGGCGCCCGGCCAGCGTTGCGCCGCACACCACGCCCGTCATCATCGGGATCATGGCGAGGCCCGACTGCGTGGCGGAAAAGCGCAGGATCGCCTCGAGGTAGAGCGGCACGGTGATGGACAGGCCGATCAGCGTTCCCATGGCGAAGGCCGCCGCGGTGACGCCCGTGCGCACGACCTGGTTGCCCAGCACGCTCAACGGCAGCAGCGGTTCGATCGCCGTCGAGATGCGCAGGCCGAAGCCGACCCACAGCACCACGGAAGCGGCGATCAGGCCGAGGATCGGCAGCGACCCCCAGGCGAACCGGTTTCCGCCCCAGCTCAGCGCCAGCATCAGCGCCGCGGTCGCCGCGCACATCAGCAGCGCGCCCTCGATGTCGAGCCGGTGGCGATGGCCATGCGGCGGCAGGCGCTTGAGCACGTGGTTGCTCATGCCCGCCGCCAGCAGGCCGAGCGGCACGTTGATCCAGAAGATCAGCGACCAGTGCAGGTGCTGCGCGAAGAAGCCGCCGAGCACCGGCCCCGCAATGCTGGAGCTGATGAACACGGCGGCGAAATAGCCCTGGTAGCGGCCGCGCTCACGCGGGGCCACCAGCAGGCCGATGATGGTCTGCGCCAGCGAGATGAGGCCGCCGCCGCCGACCCCCTGCAGCCCGCGGGCGAGAATCAGCCCGAGCATGCTCGGCGCCAGCGCGCAGGCCGCCGACCCGATCAGGAACACGGCGATGCACACCAGCAGCACCGGTCGCGGCCCGTGGATGTCGGCGAGCTTTCCGGCGAGTGGCGTCACCGCGGTGGCGGTCAGCAGGTAGGCCGTGACCACCCAGGAGAGATTGGCGACATCGTTGAAGGCGATGCCGATGGTCGGCAGCGCCGTCGCGACGATGGTCTGGTCGAGCGCGCTCAGGAACATCGCCAGCATGATGCCGACGACGATCGTGCGTATCTCGGTGTGGCTGAGTGTCGGGCGTGAGTCCGTACCGCCCCCCGCAGTTCGGGCGTCCATGATGTGTCCTGCCTTCGCAGCGCCCCCGCTGTCGTGGCGTGCGCAACATGGCGCGCGCGACGGCGAATTCAAGCGATTTCCGCGCGCTCCGGCGGTTTCCTCACCGGGGCACCGCTGCCCGGTTTCCCTCCGCCGGTGAAAGGCTCTAGCCTGTATCAGCCTTTCAGGGATCATCGATACGTGCGCAAGCCTCCCAAGTCCGCCTCCCGCTCCAAGCGCGCCGCGCCCCCGGCCCCACCGCCCAAGGCCGGCCTGCCCAGCAAGGAAGAACTGACCGCCTTCATCGCCCTGCATGGCGGGGAGGTCGGCAAGCGCGAGATCTCGCGCATTTTCCGGCTCGACGGGCAGGAGCGGATCGCGCTGAAGGAGATGCTGCGCGAACTCGCCGACGAGGGGATCGTGGATCGCCGCCGACGGCGCCTGCACGTGCCCGGCGCCCTCCCCGCCGTGGTCATGGCCGAAGTGGTCGAGCGCGACCTGGACGGCGAGCTGATCGCCACCCCGATCGACTGGGACGAGGACGAGCACGGCGAGCCGCCGCGCATCTATGTGAAGCTCGCCCGGCGCGGCCGCCTGTCCGGCCCCGCTCCCGCGATCGGCGACCGCGTGCTGCTGAAGACCGAGGAGATTCCCGAGCCGGGCGGGCCGATCCTGCACACGGGACGCGTGCTCAAGGTCATCGACAAGGCCCGCAGTCAGGTGCTCGGCATCTACCGCGCGATGGGCGAGGCCGGCGGCCGGCTGATCCCGGTCGACAAGCGCAATATGGGCAAGGAATTCGCCATCCCACCCGGGGCCGACAGCGGCGCGAAGGACGGCGATCTGGTGGCCGTCGAGATCCTGCGCCACCACGCCTTCGGCCTGCCCACCGCGAAGGTGAAGGAGCGGCTCGGGTCGATCTCGACCGAGAAGGCCGTCAGCCTGATCGCCCTCCACGCCCACGGCATCCCCCACGTCTTCCGCCGCGAGGCGCTGGCGGAGGCGGAATCCGCGCGCCCCGCCACCCTCGCCCACCGCGAGGACTGGCGCGACCTGCCGCTGATCACCATCGACCCGCCCGACGCCAAGGACCATGACGACGCGGTGCATGCGGTTCCCGACGCCGATCCGTCGAACGAAGGCGGCTTCGTCGTCACCGTCGCCATCGCCGACGTGGCCTGGTATGTGCGCCCCGGCTCGGCGCTGGACCGCGAGGCGCTGGTGCGCGGCAACTCGGTCTATTTCCCCGACCGCGTCGTGCCGATGCTGCCCGAGCGCATCTCCAACGACCTGTGCTCGCTGCGCCCGCTGGAAGATCGGCCCGCCCTCGCCGTCCGCCTCGTCATCGGCCCGAACGGGCGCAAGAAGAGCCACACCTTCCACCGCGTCATGATGCGCTCCGCCGCCAAGCTGGCCTACGCCCAGGCGCAGGCGGCGATCGAGGGCCGCACCGACGATGTGACGGAGCCCCTGCTGGAGCCGGTGCTGCGCCCGCTCTACGCCGCCTATGCGGCGGTGAAGAAGGCGCGCGATGCCCGCGAGCCGCTGGAACTCGACCTGCCCGAGCGCAAGATCCTGCTGAAGGAGGACGGCACCGTCGACCGCGTGATCGTGCCCGAGCGGCTCGACGCGCACCGGCTGATCGAGGAGTTCATGATCCTCGCCAATGTCGCCGCCGCCGAGACGCTGGAAGCCGAGCGCATCCCCCTCGTCTACCGCGTCCACGACTCGCCGACGCTGGAGAAGATCGCCGCGCTGCGCGAATTCCTGCAGACGCTCGACATCAAGTTCCCCAAGATCGACACGGTGCGCTCCTCGCACTTCAACGGGCTGCTCGCCCGCGTCGAGGGCACCGAGCTCGCCCCGCTGGTCAATCAGGTGATCCTGCGCTCGCAGGCGCAGGCCGAGTATGCGAACGAGAATTACGGCCATTTCGGCCTGCACCTGAAGCGCTACGCCCACTTCACCTCGCCGATCCGCCGCTATGCCGACCTGATCGTGCACCGCGCCCTGATCCGCGCGCTCGGTTTCGGCCCTGACGGCCTGCCCGAGCGCACCACCGGCGAGGAACTCGCCGAGACCGCCGCCCGCATCTCCGCCGCCGAGCGCCGCGCCATGGCGGCCGAGCGCGAGACCATCGACCGGCTCATCGCCCACCACATGGCCGAGCAGATCGGCGCGGTGTTCCGGGGCCGCATCGCCGGCGTCACCAAGGCGGGACTTTTCGTCGCGCTCGACGACACCGGCGCGGACGGCTTCATCCCCGCCGCCACGCTGGGCGACGACTATTACGCCTATGACGAGGGCCGCCACGCGCTGATCGGCGAGCGCAGCGGCGAGATGCACCGCCTCGGCGACCGGGTCGAGGTCAAGCTGGTCGAGGCCGCCCCCGTCGCCGGCGCGCTGCGGTTTGAGCTTTTGACCGAAGGCTCCTATGTAGCGGGGGGAGGCCGCAAGCGCCGCGGCCCCGTGCGCGGTCGCCCCTCCGCGCCGCGCGGAAGAGGACGCCGATGAGCCAGACCCCCGCCGAGACCCCTCCCCGCAACGTCGGCAGCGCCATGAAGCGCGGCTTCCGCCTGCGCTGCCCGGCCTGCGGCGAGGGATCGCTCTACGCCAGCTATCTGCGGACGCAGGCGCATTGCCCCTCCTGCAACGAGGAACTCTGGCACCACCGCGCCGACGATGCGCCGCCCTACATGGTCATCACCATCGTCGGCCACATCATCGTGCCGCTGGTGCTGGCGGTGGAGATGGCGTGGCATCCCTCGCAATGGCTGCACATGGCGGTCTGGCTGCCGCTGACCCTGATCCTCGCGCTGGTGCTGCTGCCGCCCGTCAAGGGCGCGCTGGTCGGCTACCAGTGGGCGCTGCGGATGCACGGCTTCGACCCGGCGAGCGACGAGTACGACCCGGTTCCGCCGGGCGCACCGGCCGCCTCGCCCGCGCGCGCCTGATACGGGCGATGACCGTCTCCGACGAGCTCTCGCGGGTCGAGCGCGACCTCGGCCATCCCCTGCTGCGTCCGCGCGATGCGGCGACGCTGGTGCTGATCGATCGCTCCGGCCGCCAGCCGCGCGTGCTGCTGGGCCGCCGCAACCCGCGACAGGCCTTCATGCCCGGCGTCTTCGTCTTCCCCGGCGGCCGCGTCGACCCCGAAGACCGCCGCGTTCCCGTGTTCGGCGCCCTGGATGGCGAGAGCGAGCGGCGCCTTGCCGCGCGCGTCGTGCGCCCCAGCCCGACCCGCTCGCGGGCGCTGGCCCTGGCCGCGATCCGTGAGACCTATGAGGAGACCGGCCTGTTGCTGGGCACCCGCGAGGCCGGGCCGCCGCCCGCCCTGCCCGGGGGCTGGGCCGGTTTCGGCGCCGCCGGGCTCTATCCGAGCCTCGAATCGCTCGCCTTCGTCGCGCGGGCCATCACCCCGCCCGGCCGGTCGCGCCGCTTCGACACCCGCTTCTTCATGGCCGATGCCCGCGGCATCGCCCACCGCGTCGACGGCATGGCCGGTCCCGACCGCGAACTCGTCGAACTCGCCTGGCTCACCCTGCCGCAGGCGATGGAGGCCGAGGTGCACCGCATCACCCGCGCCATCCTCGGCGAGGTGGCCGCCCGTCTCGACGCCGGCGCCCATCCGCGCCTGCCGGTCCCGTTCTTCTTCATGCGGGCCGGCCGGTTCCATCGCGAACTGCTCGACTGAACCGCCCGTCCGGGTGTCGCCGCCGCCACAGCCGGGCGCGATCGGCGCGCCGGCGAGCGTATCCACCGTGCGGCTGATTTCCTCCCCGGCACATTGGCGATAGAAGCCGGCGCAGCGGAGGGTCGAGGTGGCGCCCTCCGCAGTCCCCCGGAAGCGGCGGAGGCCGTCGCCACCGCAGAGCGTCGCCATGCATGCCCCCACATCCGCCGTCGGCAGCAACACCCGCTCGATCGCCGCGGCGATCGGCGCCATCTCGGTCGTCGGCATCGGCCTCGGCCTGTCGATCCCGCTGCTGTCGATCGAACTCGAATCGCGCGGGATCGCCCGCACCTGGATCGGCCTCAACACCGCGATGGGCGGCATCGCCACCATCGTCACCGCGCCGTTCATGCCGGCGATGGTGCGCCGCTTCGGCGCCGGAACCATGCTGATCGGGGCGATCCTGCTGGCGATGGCGAGCCTGATCGGCTTCAAGGCGACCGGCTGGTTCCCCCTGTGGTTCCCGCTGCGCTTCGCCTTCGGCGCCGCGCTGTGCGTGCTGTTCGTCGTCAGCGAGTTCTGGATCAACGCCGCCTCCCCGCCGGAGAAGCGCGGCCTGATCATGGGCATCTACGCCACCGTGCTGTCGCTGGGATTTGCGGCGGGGCCGGCGATTCTCGGCCTCGTCGGGATCCAGGGCTGGACGCCCTACCTGATCGGCGCGGCGATCTTCCTCGCGGGCACCATACCGGTGTTCATCGGCGCCGCGGAGGCTCCCGAGATCACCAGCGAGAGCCACACCGGCGTGTTCGCGCTGCTGCGCCTCGCCCCGTCCGCCACGCTCGCCGCCTTCGTGTTCGGGGCGGTCGAGACGGCGCAGCTCGGCTTCCTGCCGATCTACGGGCTGAGGCGCGGGCTCAGCGAGGTCGACGCCTCCCTGCTGCTGACCATCGCGGTGCTGGGCAACGTGCTGTTCCAGATTCCGCTCGGCATCCTCAGCGACCGCATGGACCGCCGCCGCCTGCTGCTGGCCTCCGCCACCGCCGGGCTGATCGGCGTCTCGGTGCTGCCGCTGCTGCCCGCGCAGGGGTGGAGCATCGCCGCGGCGGTGTTCCTCACCACCGGCGCGGCGGGCGGCATGTACACGATCGGCCTCGCCCATCTCGGCGCCCGTTTCCGGGGCGCGGAGCTCGCCGCGGCCAATTCGGCCTTCGTGATGCTCTACAGCGTCGGGCTCACGCTCGGCCCGCCGCTGACCGGCGTCGGCATGGACGCGCTCGACCCGCACGGCTACGCGCTGACCCTCGCGGCGCTGTTCGCCGTCTACGTCGCCGTGGTGGGCTGGCGGGTGGCGCATGTGCCGCCATCGCCGCACCGTTGATCGGCGCCTTCCTTGACAATCTCGCGCCGATCACGGATAGGAACGCGCAATCGGCGGCCAAGCGGTCGCCCGAACCCTTATCGCTTTTGACGTGGCGCAGCGCCACGCCCCAGGAGACCGGCCATGGCCAAGGCGGCGACCATCAAGATCCGGCTCGTGTCGAGCGCCGACACCGGCTATTTCTACGTGACCAAGAAGAACTCGCGCACCATGACCGACAAGATGGTCGTCAAGAAGTACGATCCGGTCGCGAAGAAGCACGTCGAGTTCCGCGAAGGCAAGATCAAGTGATCTGATCGCCGCGTCGCGAAACGGAACAAGGCGCCGCGAGGCGCCTTTTTTCATGGCTGCAGAGGGAGGGGCGAGCCCGGCCGGGCCGCCCGATTCGCCTTAGGCGGCGGCGGCGACGACGCGGTTGCGCCCCTCGCGCTTGGCCCGGTAGAGCGCCTCGTCGGCCCGCCGCAGCAGCGCGAACGCATCCTCGCCCGGGCCCAGGCGCGAGGCGATGCCGATGCTGGTGGTGACCTTCAGCCGCTGCGAGCCCGGCTGGATCGGGAAGAGTTCGCTCTCGATCCGGGCGCGCAGCCGCTCGGCGACCCGGCCGGCGACGTCGAGGTCCGTATCGGGCATGGCGACGACGAACTCCTCGCCGCCATAGCGGCAGGCGAGATCGACATTGCGCACGTTGCGGCGCAGCCGGGCCGCGAAGTCGCGCAGCACCTCGTCGCCGGCCGCATGGCCCCACTTGTCGTTGATCGACTTGAAGTGGTCGATGTCGATCACCATCAGCGAGAGCGGCAGCCCCCGCGCACCCGCCTGGTCGACCATCGCCGCGAGATTGCTCTCGAGATAGCGCCGGTTGTTGAGGCCGGTCAGGCCGTCGGTGATGGCCAGTTCGATGGAATGCTGGACATTGTCGCGCAGCCGCTCGGTGTAGCGGCGCCGGCGCACCTGCGTGCGGGCGCGGGCGAGGAGTTCGTTGCGATCGATCGGCCGCACCACATAGTCGTTCACCCCAATGTCGAGGCCCCGCAGGATGCGCTCGCGCTCTTCGCTTTCGGCCAGCAGCAGGATGGGCAGATAGCGCGTGCGTTCGATCGAGCGGATCTGGCTGCACAGCCGCAGCGCATCGAAGCCCGACAGCCCGAGGCTGACGATGGCGAGGTCGTAGCTGCCCTCGGCGAGGCGGAACAGCGCCTCCTGCGCATCGGGCTCGCAATCCACATTCTGCTGGGTACGGAGCATCCCGGCGACGGACTCGGCAGCGCTCGGCCGGTCCTCGACCAGCATCACCGATCCACCCGTGCCGGGCTCCGCCAGCACGCCGGCCAGCGGATCGCCCAGACCGATCTCCTGCGCCGCCGCCGCGCGCATCCGCAGTTCGTCCATCACCATCTTGAGCCGCGCCAGCGAGCGCACGCGGGTGAGCAGGGCGACGTCGTCGAACGGCTTGGTGATGAAATCGTCGGCGCCCGATTCGATGCCGCGCACCCGGTCGACCGGCTCGTCGAGGGCGGTCACCATGATGATCGGCAGATGGTGGGTCGCCGGGTTGCCCCGGATCTGGCGCGCCACCTCGAAACCGTCCATGCCCGGCATCATCACGTCGAGCAGGACGATGTCGCACTGGCCGCGCGCGCAAATCGCGAGCGCCTCGTGGCCGTTCGAGGCGGTGACGACGTCGAAATAGTCCGCCGTCAGCCGCGCTTCGAGCAGCTTCACATTGGTGGGGACATCATCGACGACGAGAACCCGGGCGGTCATGACCTCGCCTCACGCCTCCTGCACGAAATGGCGAACCGTCTCCAGGAACTTGGCGACGGAGATCGGCTTGGAGAGGTAGGCCTCGCAGCCCCCCTCGCGGATGCGCTCCTCGTCGCCCTTCATCGCGAAGGCGGTGACGGCGACCACGGGGATCGAGCGCAGTTCCTCGTCTTCCTTGAGCCAGCGCGTGACGTCGAGCCCGGACACCTCGGGAAGCTGGATGTCCATCAGGATCAGGTCGGGACGGTGGCGGCGCGCGAGTTCGAGGGCCTCGATACCGTTGCGGGTTTCGATGGTCGCGTAGCCGTGGGCTTCCAGCAGATCGTGGAAGAGCTTCATGTTGAGCTCGTTGTCTTCCACGATCAGGATTTTCTTGGGCATGTCACGCACACTCTGGGAGCCAAAGGCGACACGATCGCGGGTGGCCATTTGCCGGGTCACGCGCGTCGAAATACAGTCTCGGCTGGATCGAACATGGTAGAAGAGCTTACCCACCATTCCTTACGGAACAACAAATGCGAACGCGTAAACCCGGCACTGACAACGGTTTCGGGGCGGGACGCCCCCGCGCCGCGGCCCGTTTGACCAACCGGCGGGCAGCGACAGAGGTCGCGACCGGCGCCCTCACCTTCCTCGCCGCGGCGCCGGAGCGCATCGGCCCGCTGCTGGCGGAAAGCGGACTCGCGCCCGCGGACCTGCGCCGGGTGATCGGCTCCGCCGCCTTTCATGTGGCGATCCTCGACCATCTTCTCAACCATCAGGACCTGCTGCTGGAGTACGCCGCCAACGCCGGCATCGATCCCGGCCATGTGGTCGCGGCGCGGGAGATCCTCGCCCATGAGGGCGACGCGGACAGCGGCGGCTGAGGCGGCGATGGCCGGCACGAGCGGTGGCGGACCCGCCTTCTGCCGCGACTGCCTTCGCAAGACGGGGGCGGGCCTGCGCTGCGCCGGCTGCGGCAGCCCGCGTGTCGTGGCCCATCCCGAGCTCTACGACCTCGCCATCGCCCATATCGATTGCGATGCCTTCTACGCCTCGATCGAGAAACGCGACGACCCGAGCCTCGTCGACCAGCCGGTGATCATCGGCGGCGGCAAGCGCGGCGTCGTCTCCACCGCCTGCTACCTCGCCCGGGTGAAGGGCGTGCGCTCCGCCATGCCGATGTTCAAGGCCCGCGCGCTCTGCCCCGAGGCGGTGGTGATCAAGCCGGACATGGCGAAATATGTCGCCGTCGGCCGGCAGGTGCGCGAGCGCATGCGGGCGCTGACCCCGCTGGTCGAGCCGCTCTCCATCGACGAGGCCTTCCTCGATCTCTCCGGCACGGCTCGCCTGCACGGCGCTCCGCCCGCCCGCGTGCTGGCCCGCTTCGCGGCGGAGGTCGAGCGCGACATCGGCATCACCGTCTCGGTCGGGCTCGCGCCAAACAAGTTCCTCGCCAAGATCGCCTCCGACCTCGACAAGCCGCGCGGCTTTGCGGTGATCGGCGCGGGCGAGGCGCGCGCCTTCCTCGCCCCGCGCCCGGTCGGCACCATCTGGGGCATCGGCAAGGTGAGCGAAGCCCGCTTCGCCCGCGACGGCTATGCCACCATCGCCGATCTCCAGCGCGAGGATCCGGCCGTGCTGGCCCGGCGCTACGGCGCGGAGGGCTTGCGCCTCGCCCGGCTCGCGAACGGGCAGGACGACCGCCGCGTCAATCCCGAGCGCGAGACCAAGAGCGTCTCGGCGGAGACCACCTTCGACACCGACATCGCCGATTTCCGCCCGCTGGAACAGCACCTCTACCGGCTGTGCGAGAAGGTCTCGGCCCGGCTCAAAGCCGGCGGCCATGCCGGGCGCACGGTGACGCTGAAGCTCAAGACCGCCGACTTCCGCACCCTCACCCGCGCCCGCTCGCTGGACAGCCCCACCGTGCTCGCCCACCGCATCTTCGAGGGGGCCCGCGATCTGCTGAAGGCCGAGGCGAAGGGAACGCCCTACCGCCTCATCGGCGTCGGCCTGTCGGAACTCGCCGATCCGCGCGACGCCGACCCCGCCGACCTCGTCGACACGCGCGCCACAAGGCTCGGGGCGGCGGAGCGGGCGATCGACGCGCTGCGCGCCCGCTTCGGCACGGATGCGGTGGGGCACGGCATCCTGCTGGACGCGCCGGGGCGAAAGAAGCCCGGGGGCAGCGGCGGGACGTGACGGCGCCCGCAGCGCCTATTTCGCGCATTCCTCCGTCGGCAGCGTCTCGTAGGAGGTGAGCGTGCCGCGCAGCGCGAAATCGCCGTAGTCGAGCTTCAGCGCCCGGCTGACGCCGTTGTCGTAGAGGTCGAAGCTGATCACATAGTCCGGGGTCGTCGCGTCCGCGCCCTTCTCATAATAGCTGATCGTCACCGGATAGCGGGTGCGCCCGTCCAGCCCCTTCGCCTTCGCCGCGTCCTCCAGCCCGTCGGTGGCGGACTTCGCCTTTCCGATCACCGCCAGCGTGTCATAGACCTTCCGCCCGTCCGGCGAGCCGTCATAGACCGGCGCCTCGACCACGGAATCGCCCGCTGCCGCCGCCGTGAGGATCTTCACCACATGCTGGCTCGGCAGCACGATGCCGCCCTTGAGTTCGAAGCTCTCCGCCTCGGGCTTGGTCGCCTTGACCATGAGACTGGCGCCCTTGCGCTCGGCGACGCCGTCGGCATCGTCGCGCAGCTCGGTATTGACCCGGTTCTGGATGCGGAACCGGTAGGTGGACGCGTCGGCGTCCTCCCAGGTCGTCGAATCGAGCGCGCTCGACAGGAGGCCGCCGCCATCCGTCTGCAGGTCGGTCTGCTGCCGCAGCTTCACCGAATAGCCCGAGCAGGCGCTGCCGCGGATCTCGTACACGATCTCGCCCTGCGCACCATCGACCTGCCGCGCCGATTTCGAGCCGTCGAGCGAGAGGGCATAGGTCGCCCGATGGGGGGTGAGCGTGATCGCGCCGGCCGCGGCCGGCAGCGCGCCGGCAAGCGTGAGCAGGGTGCCGCCGCCGAAAGCGGCAAGGGCGAGACGGGCGGGCAGGCTCGGTCCGGTCGGCATGGGGCAAGGCTCCGTTTCGTCACACGTTCCGTCGGCCGGTCGGCGGGTGGCATGCCTCCCGCTTGCACGCCAGGCATCGATCGGCCAAACATCGCACCGCAAACTGTGGCGTGACAACAGGGGCGAAATTGCGCCTGACCCTCGAACCCCACACCACATTCCCGGCATTGGAGAACGACATGACCAACAAGGTGGACGCGCGACTCGCTGAACTCGGCGTCACGATCCCGACGCCGGTGGCTCCGGCCGCCAACTATGTGCCGACCGTTCTCACCGGCAACCAGCTCTGGATCTCCGGCCAGGTCTCGGTGACCGCCGACGGCACGCTGCTGACCGGCAAGCTCGGCGGCGGCGTCGACATCGAGACCGGCCGCGCGGCGGCGCGCCAGTGCGCGATCAACCTGATCGCCCAGGCCAAGGCCGCGCTCGGCGGCGATCTCGACCGCGTCAAGCGCGTGGTGAAGCTGGTCGGCTTCGTCAATTCGACGCCCGACTTCACCGAGCAGCCCAAGGTGGTGAACGGCGCCTCCGACCTCTTCGTCGAGGTGTTCGGCGACGCCGGCCGCCACGCCCGCTCGGCGGTGGGCATCGCCTCCCTGCCCTTCGGCGTCACCGTCGAGATCGAAGCCGTCCTCGAAGTCGCCTGAGGCCGCCATGAACGCCCCCGACTGGCTCGTCGCCCGCCCCATCGCCCACCGGGGGCTGCACGAGCCCGCCGCGGGCATCATCGAGAACACGCCGTCGGCGATCGATGCCGCGATCGCCGGCGGTTATGCCATCGAGGTCGACCTGCAACCCACCGCCGACGGCGAGGCGATGGTGTTCCACGACGACGAACTGGAACGCCTCACCACCGCCCACGGCCCGGTGAAGGCACGCACCGCCCGCGAACTCGCCGCCCTCGACTTCCGCGCCACCGCCGACCGGATGATGAGCCTGCCGGACCTGCTGCTGCGGGTCGCCGGCCGCGTGCCGCTGGTGATCGAGCTGAAGAGCCTCTACGACGGCGATGCGCGGGTGGCCGAGCGTGCCTGCGATGTGCTGGCGAGCTATGCCGGCCCCGCCGCGCTGATGTCCTTCGATCCCGACCTCGTCGCCGCCGTGCGCCGGCTCGCGCCGCGCATCCCGCGCGGCATCACCATGGAACGGCGCTACGACGATCCGGAGTGGCACGGCCTCTCCGCTGCCACCAAATTCATCTGGGGCAACCTGCTGCATTTCCCGCGCACCCAGCCGGACTTCGTGGCGCATTATGTGAAGGAACTGCCCGCGCCGGCGGCGACGCTGGCCCGCAGGCAGCTGGGCCGGCCGTTGCTGACCTGGACGGTGCGCACCGAGGAAGACCGGGCCATCGCTCGCGCGCAGGCGGACCAGATGATCTTCGAGGGCTTCCGCCCGTAACAGGCAAGAGCCCCGCGCGGATGCGCCCGACGGACAGAAAGACCATGGCCGACACCTCCTTCCGCATCCGCGTCATCGGCGACATCGCGAACGTGCCCGCGGCCACCTGGAACGGGCTGGGAGCGGCGATAAATGACGATTATTCACATGATAACAGTAAGTTACATGTATTTTCGGATTCAATATCTGACGTAGAGTCAACGCTCTCCCAAAAGAGACTCATAACCACCGGCAACCCCTTTATTTCACATGAGTTTCTTTCGTCACTGGAGGATTCCGGCTCGGTCTCGGCACGCACCGGCTGGCTACCGCAACACATCCTGCTGGAGAGCGAGGACGGCACGGTCCTGGGCGCCGCGCCGGCCTATCTGAAATCGCATTCGCGCGGCGAATACGTCTTCGACGAGGGCTGGGCCGATGCCTATGAGCGCGCCGGCGGCACCTATTATCCCAAGCTCCAGGTCAGCGTTCCCTTCACCCCCGCCACCGGGCCGCGCCTGCTGGTGCCGCCCGGCCCCGGACAGGCGCTCGCCCGCACCGCGCTCGCCCGCGGCCTCGTCGCGCTCGCCCGTCAGCGCGAGGCCTCCTCCGTCCACGTCACCTTCGTGCCGGAGGACGAGGCCGCCATCCTCGCCGCCGAGGGCTACCTGCCCCGCACCGACCAGCAGTTCCACTGGACCAATCAGGGCTATGCCGGCTTCGAGGACTTCCTCGGCCAGCTCGCCTCGCGCAAGCGCAAGGTCATCCGCCGCGAGCGCCGCGAGGCGGTGGAGAGCGGCATCGAGATCGTCTGGCTCACCGGCGCCGGCCTCACCG
The DNA here is from genome assembly GCF_045108345.1 of Ancylobacter terrae. Taxonomy (NCBI): domain Bacteria; kingdom Pseudomonadati; phylum Pseudomonadota; class Alphaproteobacteria; order Hyphomicrobiales; family Xanthobacteraceae; genus Ancylobacter; species Ancylobacter terrae. Next base: position 1,306,176 of record NZ_JBJGXH010000001.1, on the reverse strand, counting down.
AGGAAGCGTGGGACGCCTTCTTCGCCTTCTACATGGAGACCGGCAGCCGCAAATGGGGGCGCCCCTATCTCAACCGGCGTTTCTATTCGCTGATCGGCGAGCGCATGGCCGACCGCATCCTGCTGGTGATGGCGCGGCGCGCCGGACGCTACATCGCCGGGGCGATCAATTTCATCGGCGCCGACACGCTGTTCGGCCGGCATTGGGGCGCGATCGAGCACCACCCCTTCCTGCATTTCGAGGTCTGCTACCATCAGGCCATCGACTTCGCGATCGCCCACGGCCTGCGGACGGTCGAGGCCGGTGCGCAGGGCGAGCACAAGCTGGCGCGCGGCTACATGCCGGTCACCACCCGCTCCGCCCACTGGATCGCCGATCCCGGTCTGCGCCGCGCCGTCGCCGCCTATCTCGAGCGCGAGCGTGCCTATGTCGCCGAAGCCGGCGCCGAACTCACCGAGGCCGGACCGTTCCGCCGCGCCCGCGACGACGAGCAACCCTGAGCGGGCGGCTTGACCCGCCATCGCCCGCCTGCGATCAGGCGGTCAGGTTCATCGCCGCCCACCGCTCTCAGGGAGCCGCCCATGTCCGCCTATGACCCCAGCAACATCTTCGCCCGCATCCTGCGCGGCGAACTGCCCGCCTACCGGGTCCATGAGGACGACGCGACGCTGGCTTTCCTCGACATCATGCCGCGCGCCGCCGGCCACGCGCTGGTGATCCCGAAGGCGCCGGCGCGCAACCTTCTCGATGTCGCGCCGGGCGACCTCGCCGCCGTCATGGCGGTGGCGCAGCGCATCGCCCGCGCCCAGATGAGCGTGTTCGAGGCGGAGGGCATCACGCTCACCCAGCACAACGAGAAGGCCGGCGGCCAGGAGGTGTTCCACCTCCACGTCCACGTCATCCCCCGCCATGCCGGCGTCGAGCTGCGCGCGCCGCTGTCCTACAAGGAGGCGCCGGAGGTGCTCGCCGCCCAGGCCGAGCGGCTGAAGGCTGCGCTGGCGGGCTGAACTCAGGTCAGCCCCAGCCACCAGCCCGCGCCGATCAGCAGCGCCTCGGCGGTCAGCACGCCGGCGAGCACCGAGCGGCGCATCAGCAGGAAGCCACCGACGCCGGAGCCGATAGCGGCGAGCCGCAGCCACAGCGGCAGCGCCACCATCGCGCCGGTCGGCGTGAGGACGAGGCGGGCGACCACCGCCGCCAGCAGCGCCGTCGCCACCGCCCGCACCCACTGCATCGGCGCGCCGTTCTCGTCGAGACCGCGCCCGACCAGCACGCCGAGGATGCGCCACACCTCGTTCGGCAGGAAGCCGATCACCAGCACGATCAGGATCGCGCTCCACTCGTCGCCGAAGGCGCTCATGCCCGCCTCCACAGCCGGCCGATGATGAAGGCGACCGTGCCGCCCCCGACCCCGCTCCAGAACAGGTCGAGCCCGCCGGGCGCGCCGGCGACCAGCGGCGCCAGCACCAGCCCGCAGCCGATCGCCAGCCAGTCGGTGCGGCTGGAGGCGTTGCGCACCAGCAGGATCGAGAACGAGATCGGCGTGAGCAGCAGCAGAGCGAGCGCCAGCGGCGCCGGCAGCGCGCCGGTGAGCTGGTAGCCGATCGCGGTGGCGACGGTGCTGTGCACGGTCAGCCCGGCGCCGAGCCCGATGCCGTAGGCGGGCCGTCCCGGCAGCGGCACCTTGGGCAATTGCCGGAACCCTTCCGCCCACATGGTCACGGCGACGAAATGCGCGCAGACCAGCTCGGTCAGCAGGTGCGGGCGCCGTCCCCGCAGCAGCGGCAGCATCGAGACCACCAGAGGCATCAGGCGCACGCCGGACAGCCCCACCGCCAGCGCCACCGCCGGCAGCGAATTGCCGGCCGCCAGCCCGCCGAGCAGGATGACCTGCGCCGGCAACGCCCAGACGAACAGGGTGGAGATCAGCGTCGCCCAGAACGGGAAACCGATCCCGTGCGCCAACCCGCCGAAACCGATGAAGGTCGCGAACAGCACCATGCCCGGCGCCGCGAACGCGCCGCGCACGCCCGCGAAGAACCACCGCACATGGTAGCGCGGAGGATCATCGCCCGCAGGGGCCGGGGGTATGGAAGGCGCCGCCGTCATGACGGCGTTCCTGATGTGCCGGCCGCCCCGTCAGGTCAAGCGGGCGGCGCGGCAGGGCACCCATGCGCCGATCGGGCGACACGCGCCCTGCCCGATCGCGCCGGGAGCGCCTCGCCCATCGGATCGCTCCGATCGCATCGGATCGCGCCCCGACGAAGAAGCCCGGAGCGATGCCCGGGGGTTCATATCCTCGGACCGATCCACGCGCCGGCGCCTCACGCGTACGAGCGGCACCTTCGGCGCCGTGCCCCGCACGCGGGTCAGTCCGCCCCGGATCGGTGCACCACCTGGTCGAGACGATCCGCCGGCAGCGGGCCGCGAGGCCGAAAGCCGCGGCCTCTCGAGGCCGGCCCCGCGCCTTCTGCCGCTCTGGCTCACTCACAGTCGCCGGCCCGAAAAACAACGATCCCCGGAGCGGGTGCCCCGGGGATCGCAACAAAGCCTAGCCGTCTGTCGCCCGGCGTCGGGTCACGCCTTGACCAGCGGCACCTTCGGCACCGTGCCGCGCGGCGGGCGCGGATTGTTGTCCGGCCCCGGCTTCTTCGGCTTGGCGCTCTTGGTCGTGAAGGTCGCCTTGCGCCGCGCCGTCTTCTTCGGCTTGGCGGGCGGCGTGATCTTCTCGGGCTTGGGCGTCACCGGCCCGTCGACATAGGCGAAGCCGAGCGAGGTGTCGCCGTCCGCCGCCGTCTCGACGACGACGCGCACATGCCCGCCATCCTTCAGCTTGCCGAACAGCACCTCGTCGGCGAGCGGCTTCTTGATGTGCTCCTGGATCACCCGGCCCATCGGCCGCGCGCCCATCTGCTCGTCATAGCCGCGCTCCACCAGCCAGGCGGTCGCCTCGTCGGAGAGCTCGATCGTCACGTTCCTGTCGGCGAGCTGTGCTTCAAGCTGGAGGACGAACTTCTCCACCACCTGGGCGATGATCTCGGTCGTCAGATGCGCGAACGGAATGATCGCATCCAGCCGGTTCCGGAACTCGGGCGCGAACATCCGGTTGATCGCCTCGACGTCGTCGCCCTCCCGCTTGGAGCGCGTGAAGCCGAAGGCCGACTTCGACAGGTCCGCCGCGCCCGCATTGGTCGTCATGATCAGGATGACGTTGCGGAAATCGACATGCTTGCCGTTGTGGTCGGTCAGCTTCCCGTGGTCCATCACCTGCAGCAGGATGTTGAACAGGTCGGGATGCGCCTTCTCGATCTCGTCGAGCAGCAGCACGCAATGCGGGTGCTGGTCGACGCCGTCGGTCAAGAGGCCGCCCTGGTCGAAGCCGACATAGCCGGGGGGCGCGCCGATCAGCCGCGAGACGGTGTGGCGCTCCATATATTCCGACATGTCGAACCGCAGCAGCTCGACGCCCATAACGGAAGCGAGCTGCTTGGCCACCTCGGTCTTGCCGACGCCGGTCGGGCCCGAGAACAGGTAGGAGCCGATCGGCTTCTCCGGCTCGCGCAGGCCGGCGCGGGCGAGCTTGATCGACGCCACCAGCGCCTCGATCGCCCGGTCCTGGCCGTAGACGACGCGCTTCAGCGTCGTGTCCATGGTCGCCAGCACCTCGGCGTCGTCCTTCGACACGGTCTTGGGCGGTATGCGGGCGATGGAGGCCACCGTCGCCTCGATCTCCTTGATGCCGATGGTCTTCTTGCGCCGGCCCTCCGGCAGCAGCATCTGCGCCGCGCCGCTCTCGTCGATGATGTCGATCGCCTTGTCCGGCAGCTTGCGGTCATGGATGTAGCGGGCGGAAAGCTCCACCGCCGCCTTGATCGCCTCGTTGGTGTAGCGCAGCCGGTGATAGTCCTCGTAATAGGGCTTGAGGCCCTTGAGGATCTCGATCGCGTCCGAGACGGTCGGCTCCGGCACGTCGATCTTCTGGAAGCGGCGCACCAGGGCGCGATCCTTCTCGAAGTACTGGCGGTACTCCTTGTAGGTGGTCGAGCCGATGCAGCGCAGCGTGCCGGCGGCCAGCGCCGGCTTCAGCAGGTTGGAGGCGTCCATCGCCCCGCCGGAGGTCGCCCCCGCGCCGATGACGGTGTGGATCTCGTCGATGAACAGGATCGCGCCGGGATAGGCCTCGATCTCCTTCACCACCTGCTTCAGCCGCTCCTCGAAATCGCCGCGGTAGCGGGTGCCGGCCAGCAGCGCGCCCATGTCCAGCGAGAACACGGTGGACGCGGAGAGAACGTCGGGAACCTCGCTGTTGATGATGCGGCGCGCGAGGCCCTCGGCGATGGCGGTCTTGCCGACGCCCGGATCGCCCACGAAGAGCGGATTGTTCTTGGAGCGCCGGCACAGCACCTGGATGGTGCGCTGGATCTCCGCGTCGCGGCCGATCAGCGGATCGATCTTGCCCTCGCGCGCCTTCTTGTTGAGGTTCACGCAATAGGCATCGAGCGCATCGGCCTTCTTCTTGGTGTCCTCTCCGGTTTTCGTCTCCGTCTCCTCCTCGGCGCCACGCGCGGGACGGCTCTCCGACATGCCCGCCCGCTTGGCGATGCCGTGGCTGATGTAGTTGACCGCATCATAGCGGGTCATGTCCTGCTCCTGCAGGAAATAGGCCGCGTGGCTCTCGCGCTCGGCAAAAATGGCGACGAGCACGTTGGCGCCGGTCACTTCCTCGCGACCCGACGACTGCACATGGATGACCGCGCGCTGGATCACGCGCTGGAAGCCGGCGGTGGGCTTCGAATCATCCCCGGCGTCCTGGACCAGATTGTCGAGCTCGGTATCGATGTACTCGACGAGGTTCCGGCGCAGCTTCTCGAGGTCGACATTGCAGGCGCGCATGACCGCGGCGGCGTCCTGGTCGTCGACCAACGACAGCAGGAGGTGTTCGAGTGTGGCGTATTCGTGGTGACGCTCATTGGCGAGCGCCAGGGCCCGGTGAAGCGACTGCTCGAGGCTGCGGGAGAAGGTGGGCATCTGGACCTCTTCGTTTAACCGCTGCGGAGCGTCACTTCTTCTCCATGACGCACTGCAAAGGATGCTGATGCTTTCGCGCGGTGTCCATCACCTGCGTGACCTTTGTTTCGGCCACCTCATATGTGAAGACGCCGCATTCCCCCACGCCGTGCTGGTGGACGTGGAGCATGATCGCGGTCGCCTCCTCCCGGTTCTTGTTGAAGAAGCGCTCCAGCACATGCACGACGAACTCCATTGGCGTGTAGTCGTCGTTGAGCAGGAGCACTCGGTAGAGATTGGGCCGCTTCACCTGCGGCTTGGTCCGCGTGATCACCGCCGTGCCGGGGGCACCCTCGCCTCGCCGGCGACGCTCGTCGTCGGCCATGGTTGGCGCGGATGGTCGGTGCGGCTCTGCGGACATCGGGGCGAACTACCTTGGGCGGGGTCGGGTCACCGGCGCAGGCCGGTGTCGTGTCCCAGATAATATGGTCGCCTCGGCCGCTGCGCCAGAGTGTCGGCGTCGTTTGGCCGCGCACCTTGCCCGGATCGCCGGATGCACCCGCTTTTCGGCGACCGGTGAAAGAACAAATTTACCTCGACTTTTAGACAAATCGCGAAAGCCCCCGCGACTCCGGCATTGGCGCCAGATTTCGGTAACCTCACGGGGCGCAAGGTCCGCACGAGAAACAGCACGAGGCGCGGCCCGATAGGAAGGCACGGCGCCGAGCGGAGCGCGACGCGCCATGACAACCCCGTTTCACGATTTCCGGAGCAGCCGCTCGGGTAACGTGGCGATCCTGTTCGGGTTCGCCGCCATTCCCCTGTTCGCCGCCGCCGGCCTCGCCCTCGACTACACCTTCGCCGCCCGCGAGCGGGCCGACCTGCAGAACGCGCTCGACTCGGCGGTGATCTCGCTGGCGAAGATGCCGGTGACGACCTCGGCGGCCGAGATGAAGACCCGCGCGCAGGCCTTCGTCAACGCGCAGATGCCCAAGCCGACCATCCAGAACGTCAACCTGACGGTCGCCACCGCCAAGGGCCAGATCACCCTCTCCGCCTCGGGCGATTACCCCACCACGCTCTCGCGCGTGCTGAACATCGTGACCGGCGACGCCAGCCACAATTTCATGCACATCGCCACCACCGCACAGGCCTCCTGGGGCAATGGCAAGGTCGAGGTCGCCCTCGTGCTGGACAACACCGGCTCGATGGGCTCGGGCAACCCGACCAAGATCAGCCGCCTGAAGACCGCGGCGGCCTCGCTGGTCGATACGCTCGCCGCGCAGGCGGTGGAGGCCGACACGGTGAAGATCGGCCTGGTGCCGTTCTCCATCTCCGTGCGCCTGCCGACCAGCTTCTCGAGCGCCTCGTGGATGGACAAGACCGGCGCCTCGCCGATCGCCAAGGAGATCTTCAACAACACGGCGAACGTCAACCGCTTCGACCTGTTCACCAAGCTCGGCACCAGCTGGGGCGGCTGCGTCGAGATGCGCCCCTCGCCCTACGACGTCACCGATCCCGCGCCGAGTTCGGGCACGCCGGGCACGCTGGTCGTGCCGTTCTTCGCGCCGGACGAGCCGGGCGAGTCCAAGGACACCTCGGTCTATCCGAACAACTACATCGCCGACAAAACGACCGCGACCGCCTTCAAGGAAAAGCAGGGCAACACCGCCAAGTACATCAGCACCAACAAGCCCTTCGGCACGCTCAACACATCCTTCGGCCCGAATGACGGCTGCGGGATGAAGGAGTTGATGCCGCTCACCACCAATTTCACCACGCTGAAGACCGCCATCAACTCGATGGTCGCGACCGGCAACACCAACATCCCGCTCGGCCTGTCCTGGGGCTGGTACATGGTCTCGCCCAACGCCATGCTGAATTCGACCAAGCCCTATTCCGACGACGAGACGGCCAAGGTCATCGTGCTGCTCTCGGACGGCAAGAACGAGCTGCCCGGCCTCTCGACCAACGGCAACGAGAACAAGTCCTATTATTCCGGCATCGGCTATTTCTGGCAGGGCCGGCTCGGCACCACCTCGACCAGCGCCTCGACGCAGAACACCGCCGCCAACAACCGGCTGAAGGAGCTCTGCAAGAACATCAACGCGCTCAAGAAGCCGAACGGCAAGCGCGCCATCGACGTCTACACCGTGCTGGTCGAGGAAAGCGACAGCGCCACCTCGACGCTGATGCAGAACTGCGCCTCCGAGAGCGGCATGTACTACAACGTCGCCGACTCCGCCGACCTGCTCACCGTGTTCAACAATATCGCCGGCTCGATCGGGAAACTGCACCTGTCGAAATGACCGGCGCGGCCGGCGACGCTCTCCCGGCTCGCTCTCCATCCCCCAACGACGGCGCCCGCCCCCCGGCGCCCCGTCACGGCCCGGAAGATCCCTCGCGGATCGGCCGGGCCGCTGGCATTTCCGGCGGCCCCGCGCGCGGAGAGCGCCGCGGAGTGACGCCGCCCCTCACGCCGGATGGGCCAGCCCCGCCGACAGCGCCCGGATCGGCGGCGCAAAACAAAACGGGCCGGCGTGAGCCAGCCCGTCGACACATACGCTACGCGTACCGGCCGCCTTCCGGCGGCAAAACCGGTGGCCGGGCGAACCCGGCCGAGGCCTCACTTGACCGCGAACTTGCCGATCAGGCCTTCGTACGGCTTGTAGGTCTCCTTGGCGAGATCGGCATAGAGCTCGCCGATCTTGGTCGCCTGGGCCACGAAGCCCTCATAGGCGCTCTTGAAGTAGGCCGACTGCACTTCCACGGCCTTGTCGAGGGTCTTCGCGCCGAACAGCTTCTCGGCCGCGGCGGTGCCTTCCTCGAACGACTTCTTCTGGTAGTCCGCGATCTCGACGGCGATCGCCTGGACGCCCTTCGACACGGTGCCGAAGCTCTTCATCGCCAGGTCGACGTTATCCTTGCCGATCTTCTGGAAGTCTTCGATGTTCTGAACCATTTTGCCACTCCTGATTTTGTTTCCAGCGCGGCTACAACGCAACCCGCCCGCCGAGTTCATCTCGGGACGCTTATCCCTAGTGCAGACACCTTACCGCGCCGCACCATCGTCGTCAAGAATTTTTGCTGCACTGCAAAATACGGCAAACTACGGAACCGGCATCATAGTTTCGCCCTCCATCGAATGCCATTTACGAGTTCGTAACTGCACCCTCCGTATCTTTCGGACCTGTGGCGCCACGGCAACGGTGCCACGGCGGGCGGCCTTGGGGGAATGATCCGTCGCAAGGACGGGCATTCGAGGCCGGGGTAGGTTTGGGATCGGCCGGCGCGTTTGAGGCGGCCGAATGAGTAACAGGACAGGTTCATGCGGGTTCCGGGTGGGATCGGCGCGCGGTTTCTTTGCGCCGGGACAGTAGCTCTTGCACTTGCCGTCGCCTGTGCGGGCGTCGCCGAAGCCAAGCCGAAGAGCAAGCGCGCCGCAGCCAAAAAGGCGACCGTCACGCGCACTGTCGCCGCCGCCCCCGGCAACTGGAAGCGCGGCTATGCCGACTTCGTGATCGACGCCAAGACCGGCAAGGTCCTCCACGAGGAGAACGCGGACGAACTCCGCCACCCCGCCTCGCTGACCAAGATCATGACGCTCTACCTGCTGTTCGAGCAGCTCGACGCCGGCCGCATGAAGCTCGACACGGAGATGCCCGTCTCCGCCTATGCCGCCAGCCAGCAGCCCTCCAAGCTCGGCGTGCGGCCCGGCACCACCGTCGACGTCGACACCGCCATCAAGGCCCTCGTCACCCGTTCCGCCAACGACGTCTCGGTGGTCATCGCCGAGCAGATCGGCGGCACCTCCGAGAACTTCGCCCGGATGATGACGCGCAAGGCCCGCGCGCTCGGCATGTCGCGCACCACCTTCCGCAACCCGAACGGCCTGCCCCATCCCGAGCAGGTGACCACCGCCCGGGACTTCGTGACGCTCGGCCGCGCCATCCAGGAGCGGTTCCCGCGCTACTATCCCTATTTCGCGATCCGCAGCTTCAACTATCGCGGCGTCGCCGTCGGCAACCACAACAAGCTGCTCGGCCGCGTCCAGGGCGTCGACGGCATCAAGACCGGCTACACCAACGCCTCTGGCTTCAACCTCGTGACCAACGTCAACACCGACGGCCGCCATGTCGTGGCGGCGGTATTCGGCGGCTCGAGCGGCGGCGCCCGCGATGCGCGCATGGCGGCGCTGATCAAGGACGCCCTGCCCCGCGCCTATGCCGGCCGCCCCACCGTGACGCCGGTCGCCGAGCGCGCCGTGCCGGTCGAGGACGAGGCCCCGGCGGTCGCTGCCGCGCCCGCGCCTGCCGCCAAGCCCGTCATCGCCCTCGGCAATGCCCCGCGCGTCGCGATGGCGAGCGCCGCGCCGCTGCCCGAGCCCGTGCAGGCCGAGATGGAGCCGGCGACCACCGCCTCGATCCCGCCCGCTCCCGCGCCGAAGGCGGCCGCGACCATCGCCATGGTCCGCCCCGCCGCGCCGGTCGCGGCTCCCGCGCCCGTGCCGGCCGCCAAGACCGTGACCAGCGCCGAGCTCCCCGCTCCGGGTTCTGCCGCCCCGATCGTCCCGCGCCCGGTGAAGACCGTCGCGGTCGCCCGCCCGGCGGCGCCCACCGCGACGCTCAGCAACCAGCCCGGCGTGCTCGGCACCCTCACCTTCTCGGGCGGCGAGACCACGGCCCGCCGCGCCGCTCCGGTTCAGGTGGCCAGCGCCGGCCAGATCCAGATTCCCTCGCAGGCCCTCGCCCCGCAGCCCGCTCCCGCCCGTCCGGCGGCGCCGGTCGCCGCCGCCCCCAAGGGCGGCTGGGGCATCCAGATCGGCGCCTTCGGCAGCGAGGCCGACGCCCAGGCGCAGCTCGCCAAGGCCAAGTCCTCGGCCTCCGGCGCGCTCGGCCGGGTCGATTCCTACACCCAGACCGCGTCCAAGGGCTCGACCCAGATCGTGCGCGCCCGCTTCGCCGGGTTCGATGCGGAAGCCGCCGCGCAGAACGCCTGCAAGGCGCTCAAGCGCAGCGACTTCTCCTGCATGGTCTTCCGGAACTGAGCGGAGTTGTCAGCCATGGCCGCGCAGCAGGATATCCTTGGCCTCGTTCACCCGGGCGGCGAGATAGTTCGATCCGCCCTGGTCGGGATGGAGCCGCTTCATAAGGGCCCGGTGCGCCTTGCGGATCTCGTCCGCGGCCGCCCCCGGCTGAAGGCCCAGCACCTCGTAAGCCTCCTCTTCCGTCATCGCGGAGCGGCGCGGCGCATCGGCCTGCCCCCCGCCCGCACCGCGCTCAGCGTGTTCACGCCAGCCGGGCATCCGGCGGTCCAGATACGCTTCGAGTAGCTGCCGGCTCTCGCCGTCCATCCCGCCCCCCAGCGACAGCAGCGTGGGCAGGTCGAGCGTGTCGAGTTCGGCGCCATCCCGCGCGCCGCCGAGGATACGGCCCGACAACCGGCCGCTGTCGTGGTCGAGCCGCATGTCGAGATGGGCGGTGCGCACCGTCGAGCTGCGACCGGGACTGACCCGGCCCCGCGCCCAAGGATTGTTCCGCCCGAGGTTCCAGCCGAGCAGCGACAGCCCGAACAGGCCGAGCGGGAGGGCGGTGACGATCTGCCCCTTCAGGCCGAGAAAGCCGGCGAGAACGAGCGATCCCCAGCCGCCCGCGGTGCGGGCGAGGCGCGCCAGCCGCTTCGGGTCGGCCTTGGCGAAGAATTTGAGCCCGTAATAGAACAGCGCGACGATCGCCGCGCCGGCGATGAGGTTGATCATGGCCGGCGCCCCAGCGCCGCGATGAGGCGTTGGGCGCCGCCGCCGCCGGGCCCGGATGAGAGATCCGACAGCGCCTTGAAGCCTCCCGCCGCATAGGCCGCGACGGCGCCCAGCAGCGCCCGCAGCTCCGCCGCCGCGCCGGCGTCGAAGCGGCACCACGCCCCGCCGGTGAGCCGGGCGATCTCGCGGAAGGCGCGCTCGGTCAGCGGATCGCGCCCCTCCTGGAACATGAAGGTCGGCACGCCCCGCACCGCCAGCGGCCCCGCCTCGGCGCACAGGTGATCGAGGTCCTCTTCCATCGCGTCGCCGACGAACACCAGCGCGCTGACCCGGCCGCGCCCGCTCTCGGCCGCCGCGTGGCGCAGCACGCGCCCGATCTGGGTCCGCCCGCCGCGGCAGTCGATCGAGCCCATCAGCCCCGCGAGCCGCGCCGTGTCGGACGCCCAGGACGAGGCGCGGCACTCGGTGAGGCCGCGGAAATAGACGAGCTGCACGTCGAGCCCGCCGACGCGGCCCGCTTCCGCGAACATCTCGCCCTGCAGCGCGCTGGCGAGATCCCAGGTCGGCTGGCGGCTCATCGTCGCGTCGAGCGCGAAGATCAGCCGCCCGCGCCCCGCCGTGGCGAGGGGCGAACGCGACTCGATCTCGGCGAGAAAGGCGTTCACCTCGCCTTTTCCGGTGGCGGGGACGCTGGTTCGCTTGTCGGCGGGCATGACGGCTCCGTCTGGATTCGTACCCCAATCTAGTGCGCCGGACGGCCGGGCGGGAGGTGCGGTCTCCGGCGACGGCGCCGGGTGCCGATCTGTTGACCGGCGGATGCGCTTTGCTAGGTTCCGCGCCCACGCTCCGGTAGCGGGCAGGCGGGAGTCGGCAAGGTCATGAGACGGGCACGAACGGTCAAGGCGCTGCGCGAGGCGGTCGCCGAATGGCGGGCCGCGGGCGAGCGGGTCGCGTTGGTGCCCACCATGGGCGCCCTGCACGCCGGCCACATCGCTCTGGTGAAGGCCGGCCGGCGGCGCGCCCGGCGCGTCGTGGTCTCGATCTTCGTCAATCCGGCGCAGTTCGGCCCCAACGAGGATTTCGGCCGCTACCCGCGCACCCTCCCCGCCGACCTCGCCAAGCTCGAGGATGCCGGCGCCGACCTCGCCTACACGCCCACGGTCGAGGAGATCTACCCGCCGGGCTTCGCCACCACCGTCACCCTTGCCGGCCCGGCGCTCGGGCTGGAGACGGATTTTCGCCCCGGCCATTTCGCCGGCGTGGCGACCGTCGTCGCCAAGCTGTTCACGCAAGCCGCGCCCGATTACGCCATGTTCGGCGAGAAGGATTATCAGCAGCTCCAGGTCGTGACCCGCATGGCCCGCGATCTCGACCTGCCGCTGAAGGTGATCGGCGTGCCGACCCTGCGCGAGCCGGACGGCCTCGCCCTCTCCTCGCGCAATGTCTATCTCTCGCCGCAGGAGCGGTCGACGGCGCCGCTTCTGATCACCGTGCTGCGCGAGGCGGCAGCCGCGATCACCAGCGGGGCGCCCATCGACACGACGATGGAGGCGGCACGAGCGCGCGTCACGGCGGGAGGCTTTGTTCTGGACTATCTCGATGCGCGCCATGCCGCCACGCTGGCGCCGATCGCGTCCGCGTCCGAGGGGCCGATCCGGCTGCTGGTCGCCGCCAAGCTCGGCCGCACCCGCCTCATCGACAACATCCCGGTCTGAATGCCCGCCCGGCGGGACGCCCCGCCGGACGGCACGGCTCACACCGTCACGACATAGGTCGCGACCATGCCGAGGATGACGAGCGCGAGGCCGATGCCGAGCACGTAGCGCATGGCCATGACCTCGACCCCCTGCCGCTCGCGCGGGGTGGCGGTGACGGCGACTTCGCCATCCTCGAATTCGCGGCGTTCGGTCTGATCTGCCCGCATGGAACTCTCCTTTCGCGGTTGTTCTGTGCGAATAACGCACGAAACCGGCGATAAGGTTCCCGAAGGTACGGTCAGATGAGCCCGAGCGAGCGCAATTCGCGCCGCAATTCGTCCGGCAGCGGTGCCTCGCTGCGGGCGCCGAGATCGGCAGGCGCGTCCTTGGCCGCAAGGTAGCGCCAGCCCTGGAACGGCCGCGATGGCCGCGGGTCGACGCGATGCACCACCGGCTCGAACACCAGATGGCAGCGGCGTATGCCGTCACCGTCGACGAAGGGCCGGATGTCGAGAAGGCGCTGCCGGCAGGCGACCTCGCCCTTGATCACCCAGTAGAGCGAGCCGCCGTCGAGAATCTCGTCGCGGCGGTTCGGCACCATGCGGGTGGTGTGGATCTGCTCCGGCTCGCGCCCGCGCGCCAGCGCCTCGGCGCGCGTCTCTGCGATCCAGTCCTCGAGGTCCTGGATGGATTCTGCACCGACGCAGAGTTTGAGCAGGTGGAGCGCCATGTCGCTGTGCCGGATGACGGGACGCCCCTGCGCTAGCACGCGCGCCCGCCGGCGCGCCAGCGCCTAGACCCGCTTGACCACAGGCCATTCGATCTCGTCTTCGGGCAGGACCTCGGTCTCCTTGAGCCCCTCCGCCTTCCACGCGACGAAGGCGGGATGGGCGTGGATCGCCGCGACATAGGCCGCCGACACCGGATCGACCGGCAGATCGTAGGTGCGGATGCGGCTCGCCACCGGCGCATACATCGCATCCGCCGCCCCGAAGCGGCCGAACAGGAAATCGCCGCCCGCGCCATAGGCCGCCCGCGCGGTGCGCCAGCGCTCGGTGATCCGCGCCAGGTCCTGCGCGGCCGCCTCGCCGAGCGCGAGCTTCTCGACCGGCCGCCACAGGTTCATCGGCGCCGCCGAGCGCAGCGCGCCGAAGCCGCCATGCATCTCCGTGGCGATGGACCGGGCATAGGCCCGCGCCGCCGGATCGGCCGGCCACAGCCCGGCATCGGGAAAGCGCTCGGCGAGATGCTCGAGAATGGCGATCGATTCCCACACCGTCGCCGGTCCGTCGATCAGCACGGGCACCCGCCCGGCCGGCGAATGGGCGGCGACGCGCGCCTTGAAGTCCGCCGCGCCGAGCGGCACCAGCACCTCCTCGAAGGGGATGCCGGCAGCGGTGAGCGCTATCCACGGCCGCAGCGACCAGCTCGAATAGTTCTTGTTCCCGATCAGCAGCTTCAGCGTCATCGTCCGTGCTCCCCTCGACAGCGCGGCGCGAGCATCCGCCGCCGGCCGCCGTCACGCAAATGCAGAGCGGTGATCGATGCCATGAAAACGGTTGATGCGGCAGTGCCGGCGCCCGCGCGACGGCGGCGGATCGCCGCCAGGGCGACGACGCAGCTGCGAACGACCGCGCCCGGCAACCGACGCAGACGCAAAAGCGGCGCCGTCCGCGAGGACGACGCCGCTTTCATCTCGGGCCGAAGCGAAAGGAATGCCGACCGGCGCCCTATTTGGGCGCGATCATCGCCGCCTCGAAGCCGCCGAACAGGTAAACCAAGGCCACGCCGGCCAAAAACGCGACGACGGCCCAACGCGCAACGCCCCAGCAGGAACGCTCGGTAAGGGAATTCATGATGACCCCGGATGATATTCCGAAAGAACGGTCACTCGGCGAGACACCTCACCGCCAGTACCGTGATGCAACATAAGCTAATGAGTCGTGAGGCGTTTCGCAATCGCAAAACCGTCACACAGGTTACCGGGGGAGCAACCCAGGGGCGAGGATTCCGCATGGGTAGTTGCCGCCCCGGGATGACCGCCGGGCGCCTCCGCGCTCGTGCGGCATGGGCTATGCTGCGCGCGGTCCAACGAGTCGCCGGCGGGTGCGCGGATGCTGGGTTTTTCCCTTCTCGACCTGTTCGCCCTCGCCGCCTTCATCGCGGCGTGGGTGGCCTATCACTACCTCATGGAGGGACGCTGGTCGCACCGGCGCACGCTGAACCGGCGCATGGACGATTTCCGGCTGAGCTGGATGCAGCGCATGCTCACGCGCGACAACCGCATCGTCGACACCCAGATCATCGCCGCACTGCAAAACGGCACCGCCTTCTTCGCCTCCACCTCGCTGCTCGGCATCGGCGCCTCGCTCGCGGTGCTGCAATCGGCCGAGCGGGTGATGGAGATCTTCTCCGACCTGCCGCTGATCGCGGAGCCGAACCGCTCCTCCTGGGAGCTGAAGACGCTCGGTTTGACCATGATCTTCGCCTATGCCTTCTTCAAGTTCGCCTGGGCCTACCGGCTGTTCAACTACACCGCCATCCTGATCGGCTCCGCCCCGCCCGCCGCCGAGGCGGCGACCACGCCGGCCCGCCGCCATGTGCTGAAGGCCTCGCGCATGGCGACGGTGGCGGGCCGCCATTTCAACCGCGGCCAGCGTGCCTTCTTCTTCGCCATCGGCTATCTCGGCTGGTACATCAACGCCTGGGCGTTCATGCTCGCCACGCTTGCCCTGTTCTTCGTCATGACCAACCGCCAGTTCGGACGCGATGCCCACTGGGTGCTGGACGAGGAGGACGAGGAAGGCGCCCGTCCCGATGCGAAAGCGTGAGTTGAGCCCGTGAGTTCGAGCCTGCCGATGTCCACCGCCGCCGACCTGCCCTCCGACGACGCCGTCGCGGCGATGATCCTCGATCTCGCCGCCCGGCGGCAGCGCGAGGCCGGGGCCGGCAAGTCGATCGACCCGTCCGAGCCCGCCCGCGCGCTCGCCGGCGAGACGCAATGGCAGCGCCTGCTGCCGATCGTTCGGCGGGCCGCGGTCACTCTCGCCCGCGAGGGACGCCTGGTCATCTATCGCAAGGGCAAGCCGGTCGATCCGGACGATTTCCGCGGCGTCTACCGCCTCGGCCTGCCGGCGGCGGGCGGCGGCGACGTTGAATCGATTTGATCGAAACCGCCGCCAAGCGCTTGAGGCGATTCGCAATCTGCCGCCCGCTCACGGCGCCGGCAGCAGGTCGCCGATGCGCCCGGTGAGCCGGTAGACGATCAGCCCGATCCACTCCCGCACCCCGAGGTCGAGCTCCATGAGCCCGCCGGAGACCGACCGGTTGAGCTCGTCGAGATCGCTCCCCGTCGTGCGGAAATCGACCGGATAGGCGACGACGTCGAAGCCGGCGGCGCGGAAGCAGCCCATGGCGCGCGGCATGTGGAAGGCGGATGTCACCAGCAGCCAGCGCTCGCCGGGCGCCGGCTTGGCGTATTCCTTGGACAGGCGCGCATTCTCCGCCGTGTTGCGCGAGGTGGCCTCGAACTCGACGCGCTCGGGCGCAAGCCCCAGCGCCGGCAGCGCCGCCCGCACCGTGTCCGCCTCGCTCGGCGCCTCGCGGAGCTGGGAACTGCCGCCGGAGAACAGCACCCGCGCCTGCGGGTAGCGCCGGGCCAGTTCGCCCATCGCCAGCAGCCGCTCGGCCGATTCCTGAAAGGCCGCCTGCCCCCGCGCCGCGAAGATCAGCGGCAGCTCCGCCCCGCCCAGCACGATGATGCCGTCCACCGGCCGCCCGTCGTCGGTGAAGATCGGGAAGCGATCCTCCAGCGGCTGGATCAGCGCCCGCCCCACCGGCCCGAGCCCGCCGACCAGCAGGCCCAGCACCGCGAGCGTCGCGAGCGCCAGCCCGGCGCGGGGGCGGAATCGCGCCAGCACGAGGCCCGCGAGCGCCAGCACGGTGAGGAAGGTCGAGGGCACCGCCACCGCCCAGAACAGCTTGGAAAGGTAGAAGAACATGCGCGGTCAGCGGCCTCGTTCGCCAGGGGAATCGGAGCGGCGGCCGGTCAGGCCCGGTAGGTGCCGTTGCGCGGGGCCGCCTCGCGTCCCCCATTGCCGCCGACGCCGAAACGCCGGCTCGCCCGCATCAGGAACTGCTCGACGCGCGCCACCGGCATGGGCGGGGCGAACAGGAAGCCCTGTACATGGTGGCAGCCCACCTGCTGCAGATAGCGCAGCTGCTCGCGGGTCTCCACACCTTCCGCCGTCACGGTGATGCCCAGCGCCCGGCCGAGCCGCACCACGCAGTCGATGATCGCCGCGGCGTCGTCGGTCAGGCCGACATTCTGGGTGAAGCTGCGGTCGATCTTGATCGTATCGACGCGGAAGCGCCGCACATAGCCGAGCGAGGAATAGCCGCTGCCGAAATCGTCGAGCGCGACCCGCACGCCCATCGCCCGCAGCGCCGAGAGCGCCGCGAAGGCTTCCGGCTGGTTGCCGAACAGCAGGTTCTCGGTGATCTCCACCTCCAGCCGGTGCGGATCGAACCCCGTCTCGCGCAGGATGGCGGCGATGGAGGGCACCAGGTCGCGCGAGCGGAAATCGACCGGCGACAGGTTCACCGCGAGCTTGGGCAGGCCCCAGTCGCGCGTCTGCCGGCACGCCTGCCGGAGCACCCACATGTCGAGCGCGGTGATCAGGCCGGTCTGCTCGGCGACCGGCACGAAGGCGGCGGGCGAGACCGTGCTGCCATCCGCGCGCGGCCAGCGCACCACCGCCTCGACGCCGGCGACGGTGACGCCGTCCGTCTCCATCTGCGGCTGGTAGTAGACTTCCAGCGCATCGCCCGCGATCGCCGCCGCGAGGTCGTTCTCGATCGCGCGGCGCTGCTGCAGCTCGGCTTCGAGGCTCGGCTCGAACAGGCGGAAGGTGGCGCGGCCCTCGGCCTTGGCGCGGTAGACGGCGATGTCCGCGAGGCGGATCAGCTCGCTGGCGGCGCTGCCATGGTCGGGCGCCACCGTCGCGCCGATCGAGGCGTTCACGGACAGGCTCTGGTCGCCGATCTGCGCGGGGCGCCGCACCGCCTCGAGGATCGCCATGGCCCGGGCGCCGATCGCCGCGTCGTCGGTCCCCACCGGCATCACCACCACGAATTCGTCGCCGCCGAACCGCGCCGCGATCGCGTCCGGCCCGGTGTTCGCCTCCAGCCGCCGGCCGATTTCCGCCAGCAGCAGGTCGCCGACGAAATGGCCGAGAGTGTCGTTGACGTCCTTGAAGCCGTCGAGATCGATGAAGAGCACGGCGAGGCGGTGCTCGGGCGTCACCTCGGGCAGTCGCTCGCTCATCAGCCGCATCAGCATCGCCCGATTGGCGAGGCCGGACAGCGGGTCGATATAGGCCAGCCGCGAGGCCAGCGCCTCGCTTTCCGCCAGCTCGCGCGTCGCCCGGCGCGCGTACCACAGCACGATCGCGGCGGCCAGCAGCAGCAGCGCCGCGGTGCCCATCAACGCCGGCAGCAGCGCCCGCAACAGGTCGCGCCCCGGCTTTTCGGGCGCCCAGGTGATCCAGGCGGGACGCGCGCCCGGATCGGAGAACGGCACCGCCACGGCCGGCCGCGCGGCCGGCGGCGGCCCCTCCGACAATTGCGGCTCGGCGATCTGGAACTCGCTCGTCAGCCCCGCCATGAAGCGTCTATCGAGGAACACGGCGCTGACCGCGACCGCCTGCTCGCTGGCCGGCTTCGGCGCCTCGCCCGGCTTCGGCGGAATGCCGATCGCCCCGACCAGCGCGGGCCGGCCCTCGATCCGCGTATAGGTGGCCCGGAAGGCTTCGGCATGCACCCCTTCGCCGGCGCGCTCACTCGGTGAAAGCTGCGCCTGGGCGACCACATCGGCCTGCACCTGCGCCACCAGCGGCCGTATCGCCATGCGATCGAACTGGGCCGTCTCCACCCGCTGCATCTGCCCGTCGACGGAGGCGTAGTCGATATGCTCGCCATGGATGATGTAGGAGCGGTCGTGGTGCAGGCTCTCGTACAGCCAGCGGCCGAAGCCGGCGTGCAGACGCTCCGTGTCCAGCGCATGGTCGTCGCCGACCCGGGCGACATCCCAGCGCGCGACGGAGGCGAGATCGCGCTCCATCGCCTCCCGGCGGCGCTCGAACATGCCCGCGACGAGCCGGCCCCAGCGCTGCTGCGAATTGGCGTCGATGCGCTCGGCAGCCACCAGCGCGAAGGCCCCCATCGTCACCACCGCGGCGAGGATGACCAGCGCCACCGCCGTCAGCATGCGGTCGCCCGCCAGCTGGCCGCCATGCCGGCGCGACCCGGTGCCGGTCACCGGCGCGGCGCGTTCGTCGAGACGACCGAGCCCGTCCGCGTCGCCGACGGGCCTCACCATGCGCTCGCTCCCTGGCTGTCCCGCCGCGGCTGCTTCATCGGCCGGAAGAGTAGACGCGCCGGCAGCCGCCCGCAAAGAAAACCGCAGCCTTCCCGGTTGTCAAATACCGCACGGGATCAGAACCACAGCGCGGCGATGCCGAGGAAGGCGAAGAAGCCGACAATGTCGGTGATCGTCGTCACGAACGGCCCCGAGGAGACCGCCGGATCGACCTTCAGCCGGTCGAGCGCGAGGGGAATCAGGATGCCGCCCAGCGCCGCCGCGACGAGGTTGATGATCATGGCGAGCGCGATGACGAAGCCGAGATCCGCCACGCCGAAGCGGGCGAACACCACCACCGCCATGATGGTGGCGAAGGCGACGCCGTTGAACAGCCCGACCGCCAGTTCGCGCGCGATGACGCGCCCGGCATTGCTCGGCCGCAATTCCTTGGTCGCCAGCGCCCGCACCGCCACCGTCATGGTCTGGGTGCCGGCATTGCCGCCCTGGCTCGCCACGATCGGCATCAGCACGGCCAGCGCCACCATCTTCTGCAGTTCGCCCTCGAACAGCGCGATGACGAAGGAGGCGATGTTGGCGGCGATGAGGTTCAGGAACAGCCAGGAGAACCGGCTCTTGGCGATGTCCCAGAAGCTGTCGGAGAGCTCCTCGTCGCCGGCGACGCCGCCGAGCGCCTTGAGGTCCTCGTCGGCCTCCTCCTGGATCACGTCGACGATGTCGTCGACGGTCAGCACGCCGACGAGCCGCCCGGCCGGATCCACCACCGGCGCCGAGACGAGGTTGTAGCGCTCGAACACCCGGGCGACGTCCTCCTGGTCGTCGGTCGCCTTCACCACATGCTTGTCGGGGGTGACGACGTCGGCGAGCTTCACCGGCCGCTTGGTGCGCAGCAGCCGGTCGAGCGGCACCGAGCCGGTGAGCCGGTAGGTCGGGTCGACCACGAAGATCTCGTAGAAGATCTCCGGCAGCCCCTCGGTTTCCTGCATGTAGTCGAGCACCTGCCCCACCGTCCAGAACGGCGGCACGGCGATGAACTCGGTCTGCATGCGCCGGCCGGCGCTTTCCTCCGGATAGTCGAGGCTGCGCTGCAGCGCGGCCCGCTCCAGCGTCGGCAGCTGGCCGAGGATGTCCTGTTTGTCCGCGTCGTCGAGATCTTCGAGGATGTAGACGGCATCGTCGGAATCGATGTCGCGCACACCCTCGGCCACCGCCTCGTTCGGCAGTTCCTCGAGGATCTGCCGGCGCACCGTCTCGTCGAGCTCGGTCAGCGCGGTGAAGTCGAAGTCGTTGCCGAGCAGCCGGATCAGCGCGGGCCGCTCCTCGGGCGGCAGCGCCTCCAGCAGCCGGCCCATGTCGGCTTCGTGGATGTCGGCGAGCAGCGCCTTCAGCCCCGCGACATCCGGCGCCTCGATGGCGGCGGAGACGGCCGCGACGAACGCCGGCGCGTCGGCTTCCGCCCGCCCGCCATCGGGGCCGCGCTCGTCGCCGGCAACGGCGAGATCGGTCTCTTCGCGCATGCGGTCTCCGGGGGCCGGAATGTGGTGGGAAACGGCGACGACAGCCGAATCCCTTCTAGAAAGCTCCGGCAGCGAAGGCAATTGAGCAGCGGCCGGACAGTACCGTCCGGTTGCACGCGGCAGCGGGGGAGTGTCAGTGTGGCTACACCCGCCCCCCTGCCGAGGCCCCTCGTGAGCGTCCAGACCCTCCATCATCTGCGTGTGCGCGGCCGCGTGCAGGGCGTCGGCTACCGCGCCTTCGTCGAGCGCGAGGCGATCCGGCACGGCCTTGCGGGGTGGGTGCGCAACCGCACCGACGGCAGCGTCGAGGCCATCCTCGCCGGCCCGGCAGAGACCGTCGCGGCGGTGATCGAGGCCTGCCGCCGCGGCCCGACGCTGGCGCGCGTCGATGCGGTGGAGACCGGTGCGCCGCCGGCCGGGCTGCCCTCGGTCGCCGCCGGCGACGGCTTCCGTGTGCTGCCGACCGCCTGACGCACGCGTGGCGCCGTTGGCCTGCCCTTGTGGACAGCAGGGCAAGCTGTTGCAGGGACTCGCCTTCCCGGCGCGCTGGCGCCGGATGGCGACACGGCGCCGGTTTCGCGCGCTGAATCATCGCGTGAAGTCGTTCATCCGGGCGGAATCGATGTCTGCGCTTCCGGCCGCAACATCCTGAAACGACTCGGCAATCGCGCCGACCGTCAGGCCTCGTCAACGGTCGGGCCGAACACCTCGGCGAAGGCCGCGCGCAGCGCGATGTCGGCATCCGCCAGGGTCACCGGCAGGCCGAGATCGACCAGGCTGGTGACGCCGTGCTCGCGCACGCCGCAGGGCACGATGCCGGCGAAATGCGACAGCTCCGGATCGACGTTCAGCGAGATGCCGTGCAGCGTCACCCAGCGGCGCACGCGGATGCCGATGGCGGCGATCTTGTCTTCGGCCTCCGCGCCGGTGAGCGGATCGGCCGGGCGCTCCGGCCGGCGCACCCACACGCCGACGCGGTCCTCGCGCCGCTCGCCGCGCACATGGAACGCCCACAGCGTGCGGATCAGCCATTCCTCCAGCGCCGCCACGTAGCGCCGCACGTCGGCGCCGCGCGTGCGCAGGTCGAGCATCACATAGGCCACACGCTGGCCGGGGCCGTGATAGGTGAACTGCCCGCCCCGCCCGGTCTCCAACACCGGGAAGCGGTCCGGCTCGACCAGATCCTCGCGCCGGGCGCTGGTGCCCGCCGTGTAGAGCGGGGGGTGCTCGAGCAGCCAGACGAGTTCCGGCGCCCGCCCTTCGGCAATCGCGGCGACACGGGCATCCATCTCGGCCAGCGCCGCGCCGTAATCGACCGGCGCGTCCGATATGCGCCATTCCACGGCCGGCGCGCCGTCCGGGGCGAGGAATCGGATGTCGAGATCGTCCCGCCGCGCGCCCGCGAGGGGACCGGCGACGGGGCTTCCCGCCGGCGCGGCGGCATCGCGGGTGGAGGCGTCGGAATTGGGCGCGTCGTTCATGCGCCATAGATAATGCGCGCGGCGCGCGTTGTCTGCGCCATCCACAGACGCCGAAACCTCATGCGCGCGGGCTTGTGGACCCCGGATCGATCTGTTAGACGATGGCCGCCCGAAGCGGGCCGTGCGGATGCGCGGCCGGCAACGGTTTGCGGTCGTGGCGGAATTGGTAGACGCGCTGCCTTGAGGTGGCAGTGGGTAACACCGTGGAGGTTCGAGTCCTCTCGACCGCACCATTCTTCTTCAGAAGAACATCACGGCGACCCTAGGGTCGCCGTTGTCGTTTCGGGGGTCTGCCTTTCCGGGGCCTCGCGTGACCCGGCGCTCGAGCGGCAAGCTTAGAAGGCTTGCGCGGTGGCGATTGTCACTGCTTGCGAACGGCGGAAAGCGAAATACCAATTAAGATGAACAGAGCCGGCAACAGCCCGATTATGATCGCAGCTTCCAGCATGTTGAGATAATCCGACTGCGTCATACACACATATTCGTACATCGTGGCGAGAGAATCGCCCGAACGGCTATGCGACAATTTTTTTATCTGCATTTCGTGATGCTCGCGCCACTGCGATATATATTTTGAGCGGAGCGGAAAGACACTGAGGCCGCCGAAAATCAATATAACCCAAACAAACGCAAATAAAATAAGCGCAATTTTGACAGCGCTATAGCGTTTCATCGCCAGGCCCCTCCATCATGTCTGCACTGGAAATGATCGCCCTCTCCAAGCGGCGATCGCAGGCTTTCCACGCCCGAAACGGCTAATCGCCTAGATCATGTGCTTCTCGCGCAGGACAGCCACGAAATCCTGAAATTCGTTCCTGTTCGTAACATGCTTCGGCTCAAGATACTTTGTCTGCTTCTCGATCATCGACAGAGCAAAGTCCTTGTCGTGATCGATGATGGCGATGGCCACGGCCATTTTGGCGAGACGGCTGGGAAGCAGGGCAACAATCTCGGCCTCCGGCGTCGAATTGAAGAACGCCTCGGCATTCGCCCTGATATCGCCCCACCGTCGAAAAAAGGGGACGGCGACGTCGTTGTGAAAAGCGATCATTCTCCTGGCAATCAGATCAACGCTGACACCGTCGTGAAATTCCAGACTGTCATAGACATCATGATAACATGCTGTCCCCGTCGATAGCAGCGCCATATATTTGTAGTCTTTATCTTTTATGTCCGGCCTATCAATATTGACGATCTTCCAGATATCGTACCAGTTCAAGCTGAAATGCATTTCAAATTTCCAGCCCCACAGGCTGCTCTTGCGCAGGGCCTGGATAATATATCGCGCGCCCCCTTCCTCCTTATAGGCCGTCAATGAGCTAACCTGCCGTCGGATGTGCGCGTCTTCCCAGTTGATCGCGGGAATGTAGATGTCCAGAATTTCGTTCTGAAGACGAATGCCGTGTTTCGGGACGCCATCGATCATAACGGGCAACCTCAAAGCATCGGGCGGGACGGGTTCACGATCGACGTCATGGCCGGGAGCGCCGATGACGGATCGCTCTCCGACGAAAGACGGCGCGCAACCCGCGCTTTGCCGGCCTGATCCTCGCGCCCGACGACGGCACGAGATCCGCCCCCGCAGGCGCCCTCGGCCTCGCTGCTGCCGTTCCGAAGCCGCGTATTACAGGGTGCCCGCCCGCGGCGCAGGGTGCGTCGCGGGCGGCGCTCGCGCCTCAGTAGCAGGGCGGATAGGGGTAGTAGCCGCAGGCCGGCGGGGGCGGGGCGTAGTAGGGCGTGGCCGCGGCCGCGCCGATGGCCGCGCCGGCGGCGACCCCCACCGCAGCGGCGCCCGCCACCGCGCCGGCGCCGTACCAGGCGCCATGATAGACCGGCGCGTGATAATAGACCCCGCCGCCGTGCCACATGCCGGGATAGCCGCCGACATGGGCGAAGCCGCCGCCATAGGGGCCGCGCACCGCGAAGGCGTCGATGAACACGGCCGTCGCACCGGTCGCGCCGTTGAGCGAGCCTTCCAGCACGTCGACCTCGAAGGTCAGCGTGGTGCCGTCCAGCTTGGGCTTCTTGAGGGTCACCACCGCGTCGCTGATATCCGGCCCGCCGCCGCCGAGCACCGAGACGGTGGCGTTCGGCGGATCGATCGCGAAGCTGTTCTTGCCCTCGTCCCACTGCTGCAGGAACTGCGCGGTGGTGACGTGACCGGCCGCCCGCACCGGACGGTCGGCGAACACGATGGTGTTCGTCGAGACGCCGGTCAGCACCAGCTTGCCGCCCTCGAGCTTGGCGCCATCGGAATTGATAACGGCAAGCGAGGGCACCGGTCCGGTCGGCGTGACCTGGCCGATGGTCTTCTGCAGGGGAATATGCGGCTTCTTGGCGGCTTCCTGGGCGCTGGCGGCGCCGCAGGATATCGCCAGAGCGCCCGCGCACAGCAGCGCACGAACGGCGTGTTGCATCGTCATGGGTGTCTCCTCGTGAATTTCTGGGCCGGAGTCGGCTCGGAAAGACCGCGGCCGGCGGTCAGCATAGTACATTACTACCCGCACCGGCCGTGCGTCACGGCACTTCCCCGCCGCTTACGGCAGCCGCGCGCTGCGCGTCGCGAGGGCGCCCTTCGCGGCGATCGGCCCTCGGCGGGCCGACAGGGCGACGGCAAGCGCCCGCCCCTCGGCGAGGAGGGGCAGGAATTCAGGAGGTGGCGCGCCGCACGCGCCCCTCACCTCAGGCGGCGCGGTCGAGCAGGGCGCGCAGGCTGTCGCCCGCATCCGCGCCGTCGGCCACGATGAGCCGCTTCAGCGCGTGGCCGGACGGGCTGATCCGCCCGTCGCGCAGCAGCCGCTCCGCCAGCCAGCGCGCCGGTGCCGCGGCCAGCGGCGCCGGGCCGACCAGCGAGGCGAGATCGGGCTGATAGCCAGCCGCGGCCAGCTTTTCGATGGCGAGGTGCGCGCCGTTCGCCGAGGCCGCCAGCGCCGCCCCCCGGGCGGCCACGCGCTGCCCCGAGGCGGCGCGCAGATGCTGCTCGATCGCCCGCACGAACAGCGGCGCGAAGCCCGGATCGTTGCGCCCCTCGAGGGTGGCATCGTGGATATCGAACAGCGCATCCGCCTCCGCGCGCGAGACCGGACCGCCCTGCCCGCCCCCGCCGGCGATGAGGAGGCGGCGCATCAGCGCCACGTCGGCATCGTCGACCGTGCGGGTGAAATGCGCGCGGCCCGCGGCCACCGGCCCCTCGCCGGTGATGACGGCCATGCCGAGCTGGCGCAGCGCGAAGGCCGGCAGCAGCGGCGAGACCTCGCGCGCCCCCTCCATCAGCCGCAGCAGCAGCGGCATGCCCCGCGCGCTTTCCATCCGGCCCGCGGGGGCCAGCGCGGCGATGAGCCACTGCGCCTTGGCGTCGTCGAGAATGTCCGCCGGCGCCTCGTGCACGAGCAGATGCGTGGCGATCGCGCCGATCAGGAAGCGGCTCCATTCGGCCGCCTCCGGCACCACCAACTGGTCGAAGGCGAGGAGATCGGCCGCATCGCGCGGGTCGCTGACCCCGTCCGCGAACATCGAGCCGCTGAGATACGCCACGTCGGCCGCCGCCCTGGCGCCGACCGAACCATGGTCGGCGCGCCCACGCCCGAGAGAATTCACCGGAGCCTCCAGTCGATTAGGATTTTAATCGACTTTGCGCTCGGACGGTTACGGACCGGTTACTATCCCCAGCCCGCCCCCGCGGGAATCACGCCGCCCGCTCGGGCGCGCTCAGTAGGCGTTGCGGTGGATGGCGACCGCCAGCGTGCGGAACAGGATCTTGACGTCGAGCCACAGCGACCAGCTGTTGATGTATTCGAGATCGGCCGCCACGCGGCGCTCGATGTCGGAGCGGTGATGGGTCGCCCCGCGCAGCCCGCGCACCTGGGCAAGGCCCGTCACGCCCGGCTTCATCGCGTGCCGGCTCCAGTAGTCCGGCACCAGCTCCCAGAACAGCGCCCCTTCGGCCCGCGAGCCCAGCGCATGCGGGCGCGGCCCGACCAGGCTCATGTCGCCGAGCAGGACGTTCACCAGCTGCGGCAGTTCGTCGACGCTGGTCTTGCGCAGGATGCGGCCGAGCTTGGTGATGCGGCTGTCGGTGCGCGAGGCCGAGACGTGGCCGCTGGTGTCGAGCTGCTCGGTCTTCATCGTCCGCAGCTTGAAGCAGCGATAGCCCCGGTTGTTGCGGCCGGTGCGCTCCTGCACGAAGAAGGCCGGCCCGGGCGAGTCCAGCTTCACCGCCACGGCGGCAATGGCGATGACGGGCGCCCAGAACGGCATCATGGCGAGCGTGACGAAGAGATCGAAGCCGCGCTTGAGGATGCGCTCGCCCAGCGTCATCGGCCCGCGCGAGATCACCAGGGTCGGGTGGCTCTGCCAGCGCGATACGCCCAGCGGCTGGATATCGCCGAGATCGGCGATGATTTCGGCGTCGATGCCGCTGAGGCGCATGGCCTCGGCCCATTTCAGCCGTTCTTCGTCGTCGTCCAGCGTGATCACGACCCGGTCGGCATTGCGCACGAGGCCGGCCACGCGGTCGAAGAAGGCGGGATTGGCGAGATCGACGGAGAGATCCGCTTTGCGGACATCGAGCACCGTCGTCATCGTGCCGGGCGAGCGCCGCGCGAACACCTTGCCGTCGCCGATCACGACGATGACCGGTTCGATGGCGATGCGCAGCACCCGGCGCATGAGCACCGAGCCGACGATCCGGGCGAGGATGAGGAAGCCGGCGGCGAACACCACCGTGTAGGTGGTCTCGAGGCGGGAGAAGCGCGCGCCCACCTGCAGCGCGAAGGCCGCGCACAGGCCGAACACGACGGCGACACCGAGCGCTTCCATCGCCACGAGGCACGATCGTGGCAGCGAGGCGAGACGCCGGATGCTGTAGCCGCCGAAGGCGATGCTGGCGAAGAAATAGGTCGGGAAGAGGACGCCGATCGACTGGATCCAGTTCACCGAGCCGAGGTCGCCCTGACGCAGGGCCGCTCCGATCACCGCCGCGAGGGCGATCACCACGAAATCGACGAAAGCCGCGCCAACCATGACGCCGAACCGAATGAGATGACGGTGGCGCGTCATCGTCTCGCGATGCCCCGAAAAATCGAGAGACCCGGCTTTCCCCGATCGCAGATTGATACGATCGCTGGCTTCACTCATGCACTTTTGCCCCCCGGCGCATGCATAGTCCCAAGCTCGAACACAAACACACAGCAAACCCCGGCGCATGGGCGACGGGGTCAGGCTGCGGCTGGGACTGCAATCAGCCTACCACGCCACCGCGCCGCTGCGCCAGCCCTGGCCGGCGGCACTGGTTCTGCCCCAAGCGAGAGTCATGCCAAGCCGCACGAAAACCGAGGCCCCACTGCCCGGGCCATATTTACGGCCGACAATGTGACCGTATGAGGTCAGCTCTCCGGGGCGTCGACGATCGGATCGTATTGCGTTGCATCAAAACCGAGCACATTCCAGCTCTGCTGCATATGAGGCGGCAGCGGCGCCGAGACATCGATGACGCCCTCGCCCCGCGGATGCGGAATGACGAGGCGCCGCGCCAGCAGGTGCAGGCGGTTCTGCAGACCGCCGGGCAGCGGCCAGTTCTCGATGTCGAAATATTTCGGGTCGCCGACAATGGGGTGGCCGATATGGGCGGCGTGCGCGCGCAGCTGGTGGGTGCGTCCCGTCACCGGCTTCATGGACAGCCAGGACAGCTTCTGCGCCGCCTGATCCACCACCGCATAATAGGAGACCGCATGGCTCGCCTCGTCCTCGCCGTGGCGGGCGACGCGCATCCGCTCGGCGGCCTCGTCCTTGGCGAGGTAGGTCGAAATGCGCCCCTGCCGCGGCCGCGGCACGCCCGGCACCAGCGCCCAGTACACCTTGCGGGCCGAGCGCGAGCGGAAGGTCTTGGCGAGGGTCGAGGCGGCCAGGCGCGATTTCGCCACCAGCAGGATGCCGGAGGTATCCTTGTCGATGCGATGGACCAGGCGCGGCTTCACCCCGTCCGGCGTGCGCAGCGACTCCATCAGCCCGTCGACGTGCCGGTAGGTGCCCGAGCCGCCCTGCACGGCGAGGCCGAACGGCTTGTTGAGGACCATCACGTCGCGGTCCTCGAACAGGGTGATGGATTTGAGGAATTCCGCGTCCTTGTCGCTCTCGACGGCGCGGCGCACGGCGGGCGCGGCCGGACGATCGCCCGCCTCGGCGCGCGGCAGACGGGGCGGCGCCTCGCCGCGGGCCTTCGCCTCCTCGGCCTCGAGATAATCCGCGGCCGAAAGCTGCGCCTTCTCCTCCAGCGGAGGAATGCGGACGCTCTGCCCCGCCGCGAGCCGCGTATTGGTCTTGGCGCGGGCGCCGTCGACCCGCACCTGGCCGGTCCGCAGCAGCTTCTGCAGATGGCCGAAGGACAGGTCCGGAAAATGCGTCTTGAACCAGCGGTCCAGCCGCATGCCTTCCTCGTCGCGGTCGACGCTGCGTGTCTGGACGGCCATGGCATCATTCTCCCGGTGCCCCGCCCGGCGGGCGCGCCGCGGGCCGGGGATCTGTCACCGACAGCACATAGACGAGACGCGGCGCCCCGTCACGCCAGCGAGCGCATCAGCGCCAGTCCCGCGAACACGCCGAGGAACGAAAGGCCGACGGACGCGATCGCATACAGCGCCGCGAGGCCGATCTCGTTGCGCTCGATCAGCAGAGCGAAGTCCAGCGAGAAGGACGAGAAGGTGGTGAAGCCGCCCAGGACGCCGGTCATCAGGAACAGCCGCGCCTGCGCCGACCACCCCGCCCCGCCCCGGAAGGCGAACCATCCGGCAAGCAGGCCGATCAGGAGGCTGCCGAGCACGTTGATGGCGAGCGTCCCGGCCGGGAAGCCGGTGCCGATCAGCCGTATGCTCTGAAGGCCGATCAGGTGGCGCAGCACGCCCCCGATGCCGGCGCCGACGAAGACGAGGAGGATGGCGGTCACGGGCGATCCCTGTCGAACGAGGAACGCAACGAACGGGTTTCGGTCTGATCGGTCTGATCGGTCTGATCGGTCTGATCGGTCTGATCGTCAACCTGACCGCACTGATCGTCCACTCGATCCGCACGATATAATCGCATCGCGCGGAGGCTAGCGGCCGCGCTCCGTCTTCAGCTTGTGCCAGTAGTCGAGACGCTTCCTCACCTCCCGCTCGAACCCGCGTTCGTTGGGGTGATAGAGGTCCGCGCGCGCGTCCCCGGCGAGTTCGTCGGGGAAGAATTCCTGCCCGGCATAGGCGTCCGGAAAGTCGTGATCGTAGCGGTACCCGGCGTGATAACCGAGTTCTTTCATGAGCTTGGTCGGCGCGTTGAGGATGTGCCGGGGCGGCGCGAGCGAGCCCGTCTTGTCCGCCAGCGCCAGCGCGGCGTTGAAGGCGGCATAGGCGGCGTTGGACTTCGGCGCGGTCGCCACATAGGCGATCGCCTGGGCCAGGAACAGCCGCCCCTCCGGCCAGCCGACCCGGTCGAAGGCGGTCCAGGCCGCCACCACCTGCGGCATCGCCTGGGGATCCGCCATCCCCACATCCTCCGACGCCGCACAGCACAACCGCCGAAACACCGTGTCGGGATGCTCGCCCCCGGTCAGCATCCGCGCGGCCCAGTACATGGCGCCGTTCACATCCGAGCCGCGCAGGCTTTTATGGAAGCAGCTCAACAGGTTATAGTGCTCGTCCTGGCTCTTGTCGTAGATCGGCGCGCGCTTCTGCACGGTCTCCGAGAGGGCCGCGATGTCGAGATCCGACCCCGCCGGCAGCGCGAGCAGCTCCTCCACCAGCCCCAGCAGATAGCGTCCGTCGCCGTCCGCCATGCCGATCAGCGCCGCGCGCGCTTCCGGCGTCAGGGGAAGCCGCCGCCCCTCCTCCGTTTCCGCCCGAACGATCAGGCGCTCGATCGCCTGCGAATCCAACGACTTGAACACCAGCACGCGGGCGCGTGACAGCAGCGCCGCGTTGAGTTCGAACGAGGGGTTCTCCGTCGTCGCCCCGATCAGCGTGACGGTGCCGTCCTCCATGACGGGGAGAAAGCTGTCCTGCTGCGCGCGGTTGAAGCGGTGGATCTCGTCGACGAACAGCAAAGTCCCGGTGCCGACCGCCCGTCGCCCACGGGCGGCCTCGAACACCTTCTTGAGATCGGCGACACCGCTGAAGATCGCCGAAATCTGCTCGAAATGCAGGTCGGTCTGCTGCGCCAGCAAACGGGCGACCGTGGTCTTGCCGGTGCCGGGCGGCCCCCAGAAAATGAGCGATCCCAGCGACTTGTTCGCGAGCGTCCGGGTAAGGGCGCCCCCCTCGCCGGTGAGGTGCTCCTGCCCGACCACCTCGGCGAGGATACGCGGGCGCAGCCGATCGGCCAGCGGACGCGGCACATCGCGCTCGAGTCCTGCGGCAGCGAAGAGATCGGCCACGCCGCGCCTCAGCCCGGGAACGTCGCGGTCAGCTTGCGTCCGCCGCGCTGGAGCGTGACACGCCACAGCCGCGAGGGCAGCCGTGTCGCCTGTTCCAGATCGGCGGTGCTGGTGATGACGCTGCCGTTGACCTCCAGGATCACGTCGCCGGCGCGCAGGCTGATGGTCTCGGCCGGCGAGCCATCGCTCACCGCCGTGACCACGACGCCCTTGTCCACCTCGACGGTGCGCAGTTCCTCGACAGCCGCCGGCGACAGGTTGATCACCGTCGCGCCGGCGAGCGGCGAGCGGCCGCCAAGCGTGAGTTCGTCACGCGGCGTGGTCTCCGGCGCCGGCTGCAGCGCCACGGTGACCGTCATCTCCCTGCCTTGCCGGATCAGCCCGATCCGCGCCTGACCGCCGAGCGGCCGCGTCACGAAGCGATAACCGAACGCGTCGGGGTCATCGACCTCCTGCCCTTCCACCGAGACGATGAGATCGCCGGTGCGGATCCCCGCCTTGGCGGCCGGACCGTCCGGCGTGACGCTCTGGATGAGCGCGCCGATCGGCCGCGGCAGGTTAAGACCGTCCGCTATATCTGCGGTGACCGACTGCATCTGCGCGCCGAACCATGGCCGCCGCACCGTCTTGCCGCCGGCGAGCGCCGACTGCAGCACCACCCGCACCATGTCGGCCGGAATGGCGAAACCGATGCCCTGCGAGCCGCCGGACTTCGAGAAGATCGCGGTGTTGATGCCGACCACCCGCCCGGCGCCGTCGACCAGGGCGCCGCCGGAATTGCCCGGATTGATGGCCGCATCGGTCTGGATGAAGAACTGGTAGTCGGTGATGCCGACCTGCGTGCGCGCCAGCGCCGAGACGATGCCCTGCGTCACCGTCTGGCCGACACCGAACGGGTTGCCGATCGCCAGCACGATGTCGCCGACCTGAAGATCGTCCGAATTACCCAGTTCGGCGAAGGGGAAGGTGCCCTTGGCGCCGTGGAACTTCAGCACCGCGAGGTCCGAGCGCGGATCGCGCAGAAGCACGTCAGCGTCATACTCGCGCTTGTCGGCCAGCGCGACGCGAATCTCGTCGGCGCCCTCGACGACATGGTTGTTGGTGATGACGATGCCGCTCGGGTCGACCACGACACCCGAGCCGAGCGAACGCTGCACCCGCTCGCTGGGCCCTCCGAAGCCGGGAGGCCCGCCCGGTCCACCCGGTCCGCCGAAGAAGCGCCGGAAGAAGGGATCGTCCATCATCGCGCTGCGGCGCTGCTGCACCGTCTTCTGGGCGTAGACGTTGACGATCGCCGGGGCCGTGCGCGCGACAACGGGGGCGAAGGAAAGCCCGATCTCCGCCCGCGAGGTCGGCACGCGCGGCTGCGGCGACTGGGCGAACGCTGGCGTCGCCAGCAGGAGCGCGGCAGGGACAAGGAGGAGACGGCTCACGATGTGCTTCATGACGCGAGATATAGCCGCCCCGACGTGGCGGAAAAAGGGGCACCTGGAAACGCAAAAGGGCGACCCGCCGGGCCGCCCTTCGCGAAAGCTCGAAATGAGGAAAAACCCTCAGGCCGCAGCCGCTTCCTCGGTCTTGGTGCTCTCGGCGCGGGCGCGGTCGGCGGCGCCCTTGGCCTCGACATCGCGATCGACCAGCTCGATCACGGCAATGGCCGCCGAATCACCATGGCGGAAACCGGCCTTGATGATGCGGGTGTAACCGCCATTGCGGTCCTTGTAGCGCGGGCCGACGACGTCGAAGAGCTTGCGCACGACGGCGACGTCGCGGATCTCGGCAATGGCCTGACGGCGGGCGTGAAGGCCGCCGCGCTTGCCGAGGGTGATGAGCTTCTCGACCACCGGGCGAAGATCCTTGGCCTTCGGCAGGGTGGTGACGATCTGCTCGTGGGTGATCAGCGCCTGCGCCATGTTGGCGAACATGGCCTTGCGGTGCTCGGCGGACCGGTTGAACCGGCGATGGGCCTTGCCGTGGTTCATGGCGAAATTCCTACAATGCGGCGGCTTTCGAGCCGGACAGGGTTGGAGCGGCTCGAATGCCGCGCGTGATGCTCAGTAGTGATCTTCGAAGCGCTTGGCGAGATCCTCGATGTTCTCCGGCGGCCAGCCCGGCACTTCCATGCCGAGATGCAGGCCCATGCTGGCGAGAACTTCCTTGATCTCGTTCAGCGACTTGCGGCCGAAGTTCGGGGTACGGAGCATCTCCGCCTCGGTCTTCTGGATCAGGTCGCCGATATAGACGATGTTGTCGTTCTTCAGGCAGTTCGCCGAACGCACCGACAGTTCGAGCTCGTCCACCTTCTTCAGCAGCGCCGTCGGGAACGGCAGCTCCTGCATGACCGGGCTTTCGGTCTCGCGCTTGGGCTCCTCGAAATTCACGAAGATCTCAAGCTGGTCCTGCAGGATTCGCGCGGCATAGGCCAGCGCATCCTCGGGACCGATCGAGCCGTTGGTCTCGATGGAGAGGGTCAGCTTGTCATAGTCGAGGATCTGGCCCTCACGGGTGTTCTCGACCTTGTAGGAGACCTTCTTGACCGGCGAGTAGAGGCTGTCGACCGGGATCAGCCCGATCGGCGCGTCCTCGGGGCGGTTGCGGTCGGCCGCAACATAGCCCTTGCCGGTATCGACGGTGAATTCCATGCGGATCTCGGCGCCCTCGTCGAGGGTGCACAGCACGAGCTCGGGGTTGAGAACCTGGACGTCGCCGACGGTCTGGATGTCGCCGGCGGTAACGATGCCGGGGCCCTGCTTCTTCACCACCATGCGCTTGGGGCCATCGCCCTGCATCTTGATGGCGATGTCCTTGATGTTGAGGACGATGTCGGTCACGTCCTCGCGCACGCCGGGGATCGACGAGAACTCGTGCAGCACGCCGTCGATATGGACGGAGGTCACCGCTGCGCCCTGCAGCGACGACAGCAGGATACGCCGCAGCGCGTTGCCGAGCGTCTGGCCGAAGCCGCGCTCCAGCGGCTCCGCCACGACGGTGGCGAGACGCTTGGGATCACGCCCCAAGGAGACGTCGAGCTTCTCCGGCTTGATCAGCTCTTGCCAATTCTTCTGAATCACTTGCGTCACCCTTGCCTTTCGACGGGCATCGGCCCGGTGGCCGCACAGCCCGCCCCCGCAAAACGCGGGAGGAAATGCCAAACGCGGCTGCGGACCGCGCCACCCTGCGGCGACGCGGTCCGAACTGAAATATGTCAGACGCGCCGGCGCTTGCGCGGGCGGCAGCCATTGTGCGGGATCGGCGTCACGTCCCGGATCGAGGTGACCGTGAAACCGGCCGCCTGCAGCGCGCGGAGCGCCGACTCACGCCCGGAACCGGGCCCCGACACCTCGACCTCAAGGGTGCGCATGCCGTGCTCGCTGGCCTTGCGAGCGCAGTCCTCGGCGGCGACCTGCGCCGCATAGGGGGTCGACTTGCGCGAGCCCTTGAAGCCCATCGCGCCGGCCGACGACCAGGCAATCGTGTTGCCCTGCGCGTCGGTGATGGTGATCATCGTGTTGTTGAACGAGGCGTTCACATGCGCGACGCCGGAGGCGATGTTCTTGCGCTCGCGACGCTTGATGCGGGTAGCTTCCTTGGCCATAGATCCTTGATCCTTCAGGCGCGCCCGTAGTGCCAGGCGCTCGGGACGACGTTGTCAGACGAACGCGACGATGCGAGGCCGGCTCTGCCGGCCCCGCCGTCGCGGAAAATCACTTCTTCTTGCCGGCGATCGGCTTCGCCGGACCCTTGCGGGTGCGGGCGTTGGTGTGGGTGCGCTGGCCGCGCACGGGCAGGCCGCGACGGTGACGCAGGCCGCGATAGCAGCCGAGATCCATCAGGCGCTTGATGTTGATCGCGACCTCGCGGCGCAGATCGCCTTCCACGATATAGTCGCGGTCGATCGTCTCGCGGATCTGCAGCACTTCCTGGTCGGTCAGCTGGTTCACGCGACGCTCGGCCGGGATGCCGACCTTCTCCACGATCTCCTCGGCCTTCTTCGCGCCAATGCCGTGGATGTACTGGAGCGCGATCACGACGCGCTTGTTGGTCGGGATATTGACGCCTGCAATGCGGGCCACGTTGGTCTCTCCATGTGGACCGAAGCGATGCTCCGGTGAATTGAATTACTCCGCGTCCGGTGGAGGCCGGCCCTTGCGGAGAAGCGGCACAAGCGCACCACCTGACATCCCTGGGGCGTCAGGAGGATGCGTTTGATGGAATGAAGCGGGGCACATAGACGAGGATCGGCGCGATGTCAAGCCAACCACGCCCGCCCGTCTACACGGTTTCGAGAATGTCCCCGATCGCCTTGGTCACCTCGTCGATCGGCTGCATGCCGTCGATGGATACGAGGAGCCCGCGCGACTGATAATACGGGGCCACCACCGCCGTATCGCGGTTGAACGCCTCGAGCCGAGTCTTGAACACCTCGGGATCGTCATCCTTGCGCACCGGCTCGCCGCGGGCGGCGGTTTCGCGAGCACGCTGGACGATACGGTCGACCAGCTTGGCCTGATCGACCTTCAGTTCGATCACCGCATCGAGCTTCAGGCCCTTCTCGGCCAGCATCGAATCGAGCGCTTCGGCCTGGGCGACCGTGCGCGGAAAGCCGTCGAGGATGAAGCCCTTGCGCGCGTCCGGCTCGTCGATCCGATCCGCCACGATGCCGATGACGATATCGTCGGACACCAGTTGCCCGGCGTCCATCACCGACTTTGCCTTGAGCCCGATCGGGGTGCAGGCGGCAACAGCCGCCCGCAACATGTCTCCCGTGGAGAGCTGCACGATCCCGTGCCTGGCCACCAACCTCTGCGCCTGAGTTCCCTTCCCGGCTCCGGGCGGGCCCAGCAGAATCAGCCTCATCGACGCTTCCCCCTCAGCTTGGCCTTCTTGACCAGCCCTTCATACTGGTGCGCCAGCAGATGTCCCTGCACCTGCGCAACCGTATCCATCGTCACGCTGACGACGATTAGAAGCGAGGTGCCGCCGAAGTAGAACGGAACCGAGGCGTAGGAGATCAGGATCTCCGGGAACAGGCACACGACAGCAAGGTAAGCCGCACCGATGACCGTGATGCGAGTCAGCACATAGTCGATATACTCGGCGGTGCGCTCGCCCGGCCGGATGCCCGGGATGAAGCCGCCGTGCTTCTTGAGGTTGTCCGCCGTCTCCGTCGGATTGAAGACGATCGCCGTGTAGAAGAAGCAGAAGAACACGATCAGCAGCACATACAGCAGCATGAAGAGCGGCCGGCCGTGCCCGAGATGGGTGGTGATCGTCGTCATCCACTCCGGCCCCTGGCCCTGCGTGAAGTTCGCGATCGTGGTCGGAATCAGCAGCAGCGATGAGGCGAAGATCGGGGGAATGACGCCGGAGGAGTTCAGCTTGAGCGGCAGGTGCGACGATTGGCCCTCGTACACCTTATTGCCGACCTGTCGCTTCGGATACTGGATCAGCAGCCGGCGCTGGGCGCGCTCCATGAAGACGATGAACATGATCACCGCGATGACCATCACGATCACGCCCAGGATCAGGCCGGTCGAGATCGCGCCCTGACGCCCGAGCTCCAGCGTTCCCGCAATCGCCGAGGGAAGTTCGGCGACGATGCCCGCGAAGATGATCAGCGAGATACCGTTGCCGATACCGCGCGAGGTGATCTGCTCGCCGAGCCACATCAGGAACATGGTGCCGCCGGTGAGCGTGATCACCGTGGAGATGCGGAAGAACCAGCCGGGATCCGAAACGACGGCGCCCGATCCCTCGAGCCCGACGGCGATGCCGTAGGACTGGAACACCGCCAGCACGACGGTGAGGTAGCGGGTGTACTGGTTGATCTGCTTGCGACCGGACTCACCCTCCTTCTTCAGCGCCTCCAGCGTCGGCGAGACGGTGGTCAGCAGCTGGATGATGATGGAGGCAGAGATGTAGGGCATGATGTTCAGGGCGAAGATCGCCATGCGCGAGACCGCGCCGCCCGAGAACATATTGAACAGGCCGATGATGCCCTGCTGCGCGTTGCGGAACACGTCCGCCAGCGCATCCGGGTTGATGCCCGGCATCGGGATATAGGTGCCCAGCCGATAAACGAGAAGCGCACCCAGTGTGAACCAGATGCGCTTCTTCAGTTCTTCGGCTTTTGCCAGAGCACCGAAATTGAGGTTTGCCGCGAGTTGTTCCGCTGCCGAGGCCATGCTGGCTGAGCTCCTCGCCTTGTGCCCTGATGGTAATGAACGCCTGACTTAAGTGTCAGGCGTCCGCTTCGCCAGAGGCGACCAGCAGCGTTACGGTGCCGCCGGCCTTCTCGACCGCAGCCACGGCCGACTTGGTCACGTGCGCCGCTTCGAGCTTGATCGCGCTGGTCAGCTCGCCCGAGCCGAGAACACGAACGCCGGCCTTGGCGCGCCGCAGGGCGCCCGACGCGACGAGCGCCGCTTCGGTGACCGGAGCCGACGCGTCGAGCTTGCCGGCATCGATCGCCGTCTGGATCCGGCCGAGCGAAATCTCGTTCCAGTCCAGCGCGAAGATGTTGGTGAAGCCACGCTTCGGCAGACGCCGATGCAACGGCATCTGGCCGCCTTCGAACCCCTTGATCGCGACGCCCGTGCGCGAGGTCTGACCCTTCACGCCGCGACCGCCGGTCTTGCCCTTGCCGGAGCCGATACCCCGGCCGACGCGCATCCGCTTCTTGCGGGCGCCGTCATTGTCCTTGATCGTGTTGAGGCTGCTCATCGTCCCTCTCCCTGCCCCACCGTCACGCTTCGACGATGCGCACGAGATGGCTGACCTTGGCAATCATGCCACGGACCGCCGGGGTGTCCTGAAGCGTCGAGCGGCGCCCGAGCTTGTTGAGGCGCAGGCCGACGAGAGTCGCGCGCTGGTCGCCGGGGCGGCGGATCGGGCTGCCGATCTGCTCGACCGTGATGGTCTTGTCGTTTGCCATGATCCCCTCCGTCAGTCGGTCGCTTCGGCGTCGTCGACGCGGCGGCGGGCCTGCAGCTGCGAGACCTTGATCGTGCGGCGGGCCGCAACGAGGCGCGGGCTGTCCTGGTTCTTCAGGGCGTCGAAGGTCGCACGCACCATGTTGTACGGGTTGGACGAGCCGAACGACTTCGCCACCACGTCCTGCATGCCGAGCGTCTCGAACACGGCGCGCATCGGGCCGCCGGCGATGATGCCGGTACCCGCCGGAGCCGCCCGCAGGACGACCTTGCCGGCGCCGTGATGGCCGTGCACGTCGTGATGCAGGGTGCGGCCCTCGCGCAGCGGCACGCGGATCAACGCGCGCTTGGCGGCTTCCGTCGCCTTGCGGATGGCTTCCGGCACTTCGCGCGCCTTGCCGTGGCCGAAGCCGACGCGGCCCTTCTGGTCGCCGACGACGACGAGCGCGGCGAAACCAAAGCGCCGGCCGCCCTTCACCACCTTGGCGACGCGGTTGATGTGGACGAGCTTGTCCACGAACGTATTGTCACGATCCTCGCGTTCACGCTCACGAGCCATGATCTTATCCTCGTCTTTCCGCGGTCGACCCGCTCGTGATCAGAAGTTCAGGCCGCCCTCACGGGCGGCATCGGCGAGCGCCTTGACGCGGCCGTGAAAGATGAAGGCGCCGCGGTCAAACACCACGTCCTTCACCCCGGCGGCAATCGCACGCTCGGCGACGAGCTTGCCGATAGCCTGGGCCGCCGCCACGTCGGCGCCGGTCTTCAGGCTGGACCGCAGGTCCTTCTCGAGGGTCGAAGCGGCGGCGACGGTGATGCCACGGGCATCATCGATCACCTGTGCATAGATGTGCTTGGACGAGCGATGCACCGAAAGGCGCGGCCGCCCGTTCGCCGCCGCGCGGATCGCACGACGGACACGCGCCTTACGGCGCTCGGTAGCGTCCTGTTTGATAGCCATGATTCGGTTCCGTTACTTCTTCTTGCCTTCCTTGCGGAAGATGAATTCGCCAGCGTACTTGACGCCCTTGCCCTTGTAGGGCTCGGGACCGCGGAACTCGCGGATCTCGGCGGCAACCTGCCCGACCTTCTGGCGGTCGATGCCGGTAACGACGATTTCCGTCGGCTTCGGCGTCACGATCTGGATCCCTTCCGGGATCTGGTAGATCACGTCGTGCGAATAGCCCAGCGAGAGGTTCAGGTTCTTGCCCTGCACCGCAGCCTTGTAGCCGACGCCGCTGATCTCGAGCTTCTTTTCGAAGCCCTTCGTGACGCCCTCGACCAGGTTCGACACCAGCGTGCGGGACAGACCCCACATCGCCTTGTGGCGGTTCGTCTCGCCGCGCGGCTCGAAGCTGATCACGTTGTTTTCGAGCTTCGCGCCGATCTCCTCGACGAGGTCGACCTGCAGCGCGCCCTTCGGGCCCTTGACCTTCACGGTCTGGCCGTCGATCGCGGCGGTAACGCCGGACGGAACGGAAATGGTGGCTTTGCCGATCTTCGACATGTGCTCTCTCCCTCGACGATCAGAACACGGTGAAGAGGACTTCGCCGCCCACGTTCTTGTCGCGAGCTTCGTGGTCCGCCATCACGCCCTGGGGCGTCGAGACGACAGCGACGCCGAGACCGTTGGCGACGCGCGGAAGGGTCTTGACCGACGAATAAACGCGCCGGCCGGGCTTCGACACGCGCGCGATCTCGCGGATCACGGGCTCGCCGTCATAGTACTTGAGCTCGATCTCGAACTCGCTGCGCCCGTTCACCGGCTCGGAAGCGGTGTAGCCGCGGATGAAGCCCTCGGCGGTGAGAACCTCCAGCACGGACGCGCGCAGGCGCGAACCGGGGGTGGAGATCTTCTCCTTGCGGCGCATCTGCGCATTACGGATGCGGGTGATGAGATCGCCAATCGGATCAGTGGTCGACATGGATCAGCCCTCCCTCACCAGCTGGACTTCACGAGACCGGGAATCTGGCCCTGCGAGCCGAGCTCGCGGAGCGCGATACGGCTCATCTTCAGCTTGCGATAGAACGCACGCGGACGGCCGGTCACCTCGCAACGGTTGCGGATGCGGACCTTCGCCGAATTGCGCGGAAGCTGCGCGAGCTTGAGGACCGCCGCGAAGCGGTCCTCGATCGGCAGTTCCTTGTCGTTGATCAGGGCCTTGAGACGAGACCGCTTGCCGGAATAGTTCTTGACCAGCTTGCGGCGGTGCTCGTTCTTCTCGACCGCGCTCTTCTTCGCCATATGCTCTTGCTCCTAGCTCTCCGCGTTTGAGGCTGTCGCCTCACGGCCGGAAGGGGATGCTTACTGCCGGAACGGGAAGTTGAAGGCCTTCAGAAGCGCGCGCGCCTCTTCGTCCGTCTTCGCCGTGGTGCAGACGATGATGTCCATGCCCCACATCTGATCAACCTTGTCGTAGTTGATCTCGGGGAACACGATGTGCTCCTTGATGCCGAGGGCGTAGTTGCCGCGGCCGTCGAAGCTCTTGGGATTCAGGCCACGGAAGTCGCGCACGCGCGGCAAGGCGATGTTCACGAGCCGATCGACGAACTCGTACATACGCGTCTTGCGCAGCGTGACCTTCGCACCGACCGGCTGGTTCTCGCGCAGCTTGAAGTTCGAGATCGCCTTGCGCGCCCGGGTGACGACCGGCTTCTGGCCGGCGATCATCGCGAGATCCGCCGCGGCGGTCTGGACCTTCTTGGTGTCGGCGGTGGCTTCGCCCACGCCCATGTTGATGACGATCTTGTCGATCGTCGGCACTTCCATGGGGTTCTTGTAGCCGAACTGCTCGATCATCTTCGGGCGGACGACGGACTCGTAATAGTCCTTCAGCCGCGGGCTATAAGTGGCCTCAGCCATCGATCTTCTCCCCCGAGCGCTTGGCGACGCGCACCTTGGTCCCGTCCGCCTGCACAAGGAAACCGACGCGGGTCGGCTTGCCGTCCTTCGGATCGGCGATCGCGACGTTCGACAGGTGGATCGGGGCCTCCTTGGAGATGATCCCGCCTTCCTGGTTCGCGGTCTGCCGCTGATGGCGCTTCACCAGGTTCACGCCGCGAACCTTCGCGGTGTTCTCCTTCGGAATCACCTCGAATACCTCGCCGGTGCGGCCCTTGTCGCGGCCGGCGAGAACGACGACCTTGTCGCCCTTCTTGATTTTAGCCGCCATCACAGCACCTCCGGCGCCAGCGAAATGATCTTCATGTGGTTCTTCGCGCGCAGCTCGCGCGGCACCGGCCCGAAGATACGCGTACCGACGGGCTCCTTC
Source organism: Ancylobacter terrae (assembly GCF_045108345.1). Lineage (NCBI taxonomy): Bacteria > Pseudomonadati > Pseudomonadota > Alphaproteobacteria > Hyphomicrobiales > Xanthobacteraceae > Ancylobacter > Ancylobacter terrae. The sequence continues at coordinate 1,265,732 of NZ_JBJGXH010000001.1, read as the reverse complement.
TGATTGTTGATCAGAACGGCCGCGTTGCGGTCGAAGCGGATGACGGAGCCGTCGGCCCGACGGATGTCCTTGGCGGTGCGTACAACGACCGCCTTCATCACGTCGCCCTTCTTCACGCGGCCGCGCGGAATAGCCTCCTTCACCGACACCACGATGATGTCGCCGACATGGGCGTATTTACGCTTCGAACCGCCAAGCACCTTGATGCACATGACGCGACGCGCGCCGGAATTGTCCGCCACGTCGAGATTGGTCTGCATCTGGATCATGACGCACCTGTTTCTCGTAATCCTGCGCGCCGCCGGTGAGCCGGGGCACTCTCAAACCCGTTTCCGGGAAGCTCAACCGTCAGCGGATCAGACTTCGATCCGCTTCTCGCCCTGGACCACGACCCAGTGCTTCAACTTGGACAGAGGACGGCTCTCCTCGATCCAAACGGTGTCGCCTTCCTTCCAGGAATTCGCCTCGTCATGGGCGTGATACTTCTTGGAACGGCGGACCGTCTTCTTCAGCAGCGGATGCGTGAAACGACGCTCGACACGGACCACGACGGTCTTGTCCTGCTTGTCGCTCACCACGACGCCCTGCAGCAAACGCTTCGGCATCGTCTTCTCCTCACTTCGCCTTGGCCGCGGACGCGGCCTTCTGACCCTGAACCGTCTTGATCCGCGCGATATTGCGGCGGATCTGACGCACCTGCGCGGTGTTCTCAAGCTGCCCGGTGGCGCGCTGGAAGCGCAGGTTGAACTGCTCCTTCTTGAGCTTCAGAAGCTCGTCGGAGAGCTCGTCCGGGGTCTTGGTCCGCAGGTCGGACCCGGTGGAACCCTTCGCCATGATCGCCTCCCTCACTCCGCAATGCGCTCGACGAAGCGCGTCTTGATCGGCAGCTTCGCCGCCGCCAGTGTCAGCGCTTCCTTCGCGATCTCCTGGCTCACGCCGTCGATCTCGAACATGATGCGGCCGGGCTTCACCTTGGCCGCCCAGAATTCGGGAGCGCCCTTGCCCTTGCCCATGCGGACTTCGGTCGGCTTCTTGGAAACCGGCACGTCGGGGAACACGCGGATCCACACCCGGCCCGCACGCTTCATGTGACGGGTCAGAGCACGGCGGGCCGCTTCGATCTGGCGCGCGGTGACGCGCTCCGGCTCGAGGGCCTTCAGGCCGAACTGGCCGAAATTGAGGTCAGTTCCGCCCTTCGCAGCGCCGCTGATGCGGCCCTTGAACTGCTTGCGGAACTTCGTGCGCTTCGGTTGCAGCATGTCGCGCCTCTTATTCCTTCTCTAATCGTCTCACGCCGCGTCGCGACGCGAGGAGCGACCGCCCGACGGCTCCGAATCCGCCTGGCGCTTGTCCTGCGCCATCGGATCGTGCTCGAGAATCTCGCCCTTGAAGATCCAGACCTTCACACCACAGGTGCCATAGGTCGTGAAGGCGGTGGCCGTACCGTAATCCACGTCGGCGCGCAAGGTGTGAAGCGGCACGCGCCCTTCACGATACCACTCGAGACGCGCGATTTCGGCGCCGCCGAGCCGGCCGGAGCAGTTGATACGAATGCCTTCGGCGCCGAGACGGATCGCCGACTGCACCGCGCGCTTCATGGCGCGACGGAATGCCACGCGGCGCTCAAGCTGCTGAGCGATCGATTCGGCGACGAGGCGCGCGTCGATTTCCGGCTTGCGGATCTCGACAATGTTGATGAAGACCTCCGAGTTGGTCATCTCGGCGACCTTCTTGCGCAGCTTGTCGATGTCCGCGCCCTTCTTGCCGATGACCACGCCCGGCCGAGCCGAGTGGATGGTCACGCGGCACTTCTTGTGCGGGCGCTCGATCACGATCTTGCTGACCGCCGCCTGCTTCAGCAGCTTGAACAGCATCTCGCGGATCTTGATGTCCTCGTGAAGCAGCTGGCCGTACTCGCTCTTGCCGGCGAACCAGCGCGAGTCCCAGGTACGGTTGATGCCGAGCCGCAGCCCGACCGGATTGACCTTCTGACCCATCAGGCCTTCCCCTCGACTTCACGCACCACGATGGTGATGTGCGAGAACGGCTTCTCGATACGGCTGGCGCGACCGCGGGCACGCGCCGCGAAACGCTTCATCACCAGGCCCTTGCCCACATGGGCTTCGGCGACGATGAGATCGTCGACATCGAGCTCATGGTTGTTCTCGGCATTGGCGATGGCCGACTCCAGGCACTTCTTGACGTCGCCCGCGATCCGCTTGCGCGAGAACTGCAGGTCGGCGAGCGCCGCCGAAACCTTCTTGCCGCGGATGAGACCGGCGACCAGATTGAGCTTCTGCGGGCTGACGCGCAGGTTCCGCGCGACCGCCTTGGCTTCCGTATCCGCGAGCGCGCGCGGACGAGCTGCCTTACCCATTTCTTTCCCGCCTCACTTCCGCTTGGCTTTCTTGTCGGCCGCATGCCCGTAATAGGTACGGGTCGGCGAGAACTCGCCGAACTTGTGGCCGACCATGTCCTCGTTCACCGAGACGGGGACATGCTTGTTGCCGTTGTAGACACCGAAGGTGAGCCCAACGAACTGGGGCAGGATCGTGGAGCGACGGCTCCAGATCTTGATCACCTCGTGACGACCCGAACCGCGCGCGGCTTCCGCCTTCTTGAGGAGGTAGCCGTCGACGAACGGACCTTTCCAGACCGATCGAGACATTTCCTAGTTTCCCTCGCTCACTTCTTGCGGGCGTGCCGGCTGGACACGATGAACTTCGTGGTCGACTTGTTCGACCGGGTCTTCTTGCCCTTGGTCGGCTTGCCCCACGGGGTCACCGGATGACGTCCGCCCGAGGTCCGCCCTTCGCCACCGCCATGCGGGTGATCGACCGGGTTCATCGTGACGCCGCGGTTATGAGGCTTGCGGCCCAGCCAGCGATTGCGGCCGGCCTTGCCCAGATTGGTGTTCATGTGGTCGGGGTTGGAAACCGCGCCCACCGTGCCGTAGCAATCACCGTGAACAAGCCGCTGCTCGCCCGAATTCAGGCGCAGGATCACGTAGCCCTGGTCGCGGCCGACGATCTGCGCGTACGAGCCGGCGGAGCGGGCGATCTGGCCACCCTTGCCGATCTTCAGCTCGACATTGTGCACGATCGTGCCGACCGGCAGATTGCTGAGCGGCGCGGCATTGCCCGGCTTCACGTCGACCGACTTGCCGGCCACCACGCTGTCGCCGACAGCAAGGCGCTGCGGCGCGAGGATGTAGGCGAGTTCGCCGTCCTCGTACTTGATCAGCGCAATGAAAGCGGTGCGGTTGGGATCGTATTCGATCCGCTCCACCACGCCGGCCATGTCGCGCTTGGCCCGCTTGAAGTCGACCAGACGGTAGGCCTGCTTGTGACCGCCACCGCGGAACCGAACAGTCACGCGGCCCGCATTATTGCGGCCACCCGAGCTGCTCTTGCCCTCGGTCAGGGTCTTGACCGGCTTGCCCTTGTAGAGCCCGGAGCGGTCGACGATCACCAGCTGTCGCAGGCTCGGCGTGACCGGCTTGAAGGTTTTGAGAGCCATGTCTCTGATCTCCTACCGGCTCACAGACCCGTCGTGATGTCGATGGTATGGCCCTCTTCGAGGGTCACGACCGCCTTCTTCACGTCGGACTGCACGCCCTTGCGACCGCGGAAGACTTTCGTCTTGCCCTTGCGGACCAGCGTGTTGACGCTCTTGACCTTGACGTCGAAGAGCTTCTCGATCGCTTCCTTGATCTGCGGCTTGGTAGCCGTCGGCGCGACCTTGAAAACGACCTTGTTGAACTCGGACGCGTTGGTCGCCTTCTCCGTGATGATGGGAGAGACGATCACGTCGTAGTGGCGCGGATCGAGACTCATTTGAAGCGCGCCTCCAGCGCATCGACAGCCGCCTTGGTCAGCACGAGCGTGTGACGGCGCAGGATGTCGTAGACATTGATGCCCTGGACGGGCAGCACGTCGAGGTGGCCGATGTTGCGCGAGGCGAGACCGAAGTTAGCATCCACCTCGGCGCCCGACACCACCAGAGCATTGCTGAGGCCGAGACCCGCCAACCGCTCCTTGAGCAGCTTGGTCTTCGGCTCCGACAGCACCGCGTCATCGAGCACGACGATCTGCTGATCCTTCGCCTTCGACGAGAGCGCATGCTTCAGCGCCAGCGCCCGCACCTTCTTCGGCAGGTCGCTCGCATGGCTGCGCGCAACCGGCCCGAACGCCTTCGCGCCGCCACGGAACTGCGGCGCGGAAGCCGCGCCGTGACGCGCGCCACCGGTGCCCTTCTGCTTGTACATCTTCCGCTTGGTGCGGTTGACGTCCGCGCGCGACAGGGTCTGATGCGTCCCGGCCTGACGGCGCGAGAGCTGCCACACCACGCAGCGATGCAGGATGTCCTGACGGGGGTCGAGGCCGAAAATGGCATCCGACACCGTCACGGAGCCGGCATCGGCTCCTTCAAGAGTCTTGACGGCGAGTTCCATCACACACCCTCCTCGGCGACGACTTCAGTCGCCGGGGCGACATCCGCAGCCGGCTCGTCGGAACCAGGCAGGCGGAACTTGCCCGGCTTCGGCGCCTCGGCCGGCAGCTTCTTCTTCACGGCATCAGCGACCAGGATCCAGCCGCCCTTGTGGCCCGGCACCGCACCCTCGACCGCGATCAGGCCGCGCTCAACATCGGTCAGAACCACCTTGAGGTTCTGCGTGGTGACGGTCTCGACACCCATATGACCGGGCATCTTCTTGTTCTTGAAGGTCTTGCCGGGGTCCTGACGGCCACCGGTCGAACCGATCGAACGGTGCGAGATCGACACACCGTGCGTCGCACGCAGACCGCCGAAGTTGTGACGCTTCATGCCGCCGGCAAAGCCCTTGCCGGTGGAGGTACCCGTCACATCGACGAACTGGCCGACGACGAAGTGATCGACCGTCAGCTCCGCGCCGACCGGGATCAACCCGTCTTCCTCGACGCGGAACTCGGCGAGCTTGCGCTTGGGCTCGACCTTCGCTACCGCGAAGTGCCCCCGCATCGCCCGCGGCGTGTTCTGCGGCTTGGCGTGACCCACGCCGAGCTGCACCGCGACATATCCGTTCTTGTCGACCGTCCGGTGGGCAACCACCTGGCAATTATCGACTTTCAGCACAGTGACCGGAACGTGTTCGCCGGCATCGGTAAAGATGCGGGTCATTCCGACCTTCTGGGCGATGACGCCTGACCTCATGGCCATGTCCCCCTCGCCTTTCTCAGAGCTTGATCTCGACGTCGACGCCGGCGGCGAGGTCGAGCTTCATCAGCGCGTCCACCGTCTGGGGCGTCGGGTCGACTATGTCGAGGAGGCGCTTGTGGGTGCGCATCTCGAACTGTTCACGCGACTTCTTGTCCACGTGCGGCGAGCGATTGACCGTGAATTTCTCGATCCGCGTGGGCAGCGGAATAGGTCCGCGAACCTGGGCACCCGTACGCTTCGCCGTGTTGACGATCTCGCGCGTCGAGGCGTCCAGTATGCGGTGGTCGAACGCCTTGAGGCGGATCCGAATGTTCTGGCCGTTCATTTGACTTCAGGCTCCCGGAGGGTGCGCCACGTTGGGGCTCGCCATGTGGGCTCAGTCGAGCACCAGGAAAGAAGGGCGCGCCGGCCGAACCGTGCGCCCCTCCCGATTCAAAGACTCACTCGATGATGGCGGCGACGACGCCGGCGCCGACGGTGCGGCCGCCTTCACGGATGGCGAAGCGCAGCTTCTCTTCCATCGCGATCGGCACGATCAGCTGCACGTCCACCGAGATGTTGTCGCCCGGCATCACCATTTCCGTGCCTTCCGGCAGGGTCACCACGCCCGTCACGTCCGTCGTGCGGAAGTAGAACTGCGGGCGGTAGTTCGTGAAGAACGGCGTATGGCGGCCGCCCTCCTCCTTCGTCAGGATGTACGCCTCGGCCTTGAACTTCGTGTGCGGCTTCACCGAACCCGGCTTGCACACCACCTGGCCGCGCTCCACGTCCTCGCGCTTCGTGCCGCGCAGCAGGACGCCGACATTGTCGCCCGCCTGGCCCTGGTCCAGAAGCTTGCGGAACATCTCGACGCCGGTCACCGTCGTCTTCACCGTCGGGCGGATGCCCACGATCTCGACTTCCTCGCCGACCTTGATGATCCCGCGCTCGACGCGCCCCGTCACCACCGTGCCACGACCCGAGATCGAGAACACGTCTTCGATCGGCATCAGGAACGGCAGGTCAACCGGACGCTCCGGCTGCGGGATATACGCGTCCACCTGCGTCATCAGCTCGAGGATCGCGTCGTGACCCAGCACCGGGTCGCCGTTCTCCAGCGCCACCAGCGCCGAGCCGCGCACGATCGGGATGTCGTCGCCCGGGAAGTCGTACTTCGACAGCAGCTCGCGAACCTCGAGCTCGACCAGCTCCAGAAGCTCCGGATCGTCGACCATGTCGCACTTGTTCAGGAACACCACCAGAGCCGGAACGCCGACCTGGCGCGCCAGGAGGATGTGCTCGCGCGTCTGCGGCATCGGGCCGTCCGCCGCCGACACCACCAGGATCGCGCCGTCCATCTGCGCCGCGCCGGTGATCATGTTCTTCACATAGTCGGCATGGCCGGGGCAGTCGACATGCGCGTAGTGGCGGTTCTTCGTCTCGTACTCGACATGCGCCGTCGAGATCGTGATGCCGCGCGCCTTCTCTTCCGGCGCCTTGTCGATCTGGTCGTACGCCGTGAACGTCGCCCCGCCGGCTTCCGCCAGAACCTTCGTGATCGCCGCCGTCAGGGACGTCTTGCCATGGTCAACATGCCCAATCGTTCCAATGTTGCAGTGCGGCTTACTACGGTTGAACTTCTCTTTGGCCACGGGACTCTCCGCCGGTCGAATTTCTTACACTGATGATCAAGGATTACGCAGACAGCTCAGACCGACGCCTCAGGCGTACTTGGCCTGAACCTCCTGCGCGACGTTCGACGGCACCTGCTCATAGTGGTCGAACTGCATGGTGAAGGTCGCGCGGCCCTGGCTGAAGGAACGCAGCGTATTGACGTAGCCGAACATGTTGGCGAGCGGCACCATCGCATTGATGACGTTCGCATTGCCGCGCATGTCCTGCCCCTGGATCTGGCCGCGGCGGGAGTTGAGGTCGCCGATAACCGAACCCGTATAGTCTTCCGGCGTCACGACCTCGACCTTCATGATCGGCTCGAGCAGCACCGGAGCGCCCTTCTGCAGGGCTTCGCGGAAGGCCGCACGCGAGGCGATTTCGAAGGCCAGGGCCGACGAGTCGACTTCGTGGTAGGCGCCGTCGATCAGCTCGACCTTGACGTCTACCACCGGGAAGCCGGCGAGCACGCCCGAACCGAGCACGCTTTCCAGCCCCTTGGTCACGCCAGGGATGTATTCCTTCGGCACCGCACCGCCGACGATCTTGCTCTCGAAGCCGAAGCCCTTGCCGACTTCATTCGGCTCGACCACGAACTTCACGCGGGCAAACTGACCGGTACCACCGGTCTGCTTCTTGTGCGTGTAGTCGATCTCGGTCTTGCGGGTGATCGTCTCGCGATAGGCAACCTGCGGGGCGCCGATATTCGCGTCGACCTTGTAGGTGCGCTTCAGGATGTCGACCTTGATGTCGAGGTGCAGTTCGCCCATGCCCTTGAGGATGGTCTGGCCGCTTTCGAAATCGGTCGACACGCGGAAGGACGGGTCCTCGGCCGCAAGCTTCGCCAGGGCGAGGCCCAGCTTCTCCTGGTCAGCCTTCGACTTCGGCTCGATCGCGATCTCGATGACCGGCTCGGGGAACTCCATCTTCTCAAGGATGACAGGCTTCGCGGGATCGCACAGCGTATCGCCGGTGCGTACTTCCTTGAGACCGGCCAGGGCGACGATGTCGCCGGCATAGGCTTCCTTGATGTCTTCGCGGTTGTTCGCATGCATGAGCAGCATGCGCCCGACGCGCTCCTTCTTGTCGCGGGTCGAATTAAGCAGACCCATGCCGGTCTCGAGCTTGCCCGAGTAGATGCGGCAGAAGGTGATGGTCCCGACGAACGGGTCGTCCATGATCTTGAACGCGAGGACCGACAGCGGATCGGAGTCGCTCGGCTTGCGAACGGTCTCTTCTTCCGTGTCGAAATCGATGCCCTTGATCGCGCCGCGATCGATGGGCGACGGCAGGAAGTCGCACACCGCGTCGAGCAGCGGCTGCACGCCCTTGTTCTTGAAGGCCGAACCGCAGAACACGGGGTTGAAGACGCGCCCGATAACCGCCTTGCGGATGAGGCCCTTGAGGGTCGCCTCGTCCGGCTCAACGCCGTCGAGATAGTTGGTCAGAACCTCGTCGTCGAGCTCGACGGCGGCTTCCAGCAGCTTGCCGCGATACTCGATCGCCTGGTCGAGAAGCTCCGCCGGGATCTCCTCGTCATGATACTTCGCGCCGAGCTCTTCATTGTCCCACACGACCGCCTTCATGCGGACGAGGTCGATGATGCCCTTGAAATTGCTCTCGGAGCCGATCGGCAGCTGGCAGCACACCGGCTTGCCATCCACGCGGTCGATGATCATCTCGACGCAACGGAAGAAGTCGGCACCGGTCTTGTCCATCTTGTTGACGAACACGATGCGCGGCACGTTGTACTTGTCCGCCTGACGCCACACCGTCTCGGTCTGCGGCTCGACGCCCTGGTTGCCGTCGAGCACGCAAACAGCGCCGTCGAGCACGCGCAGCGAACGCTCGACCTCGATGGTGAAGTCGACATGGCCGGGAGTGTCGATGATGTTCAGGCGCTTGCCATGCCAGAAGGCGGTCGTCGCGGCCGACGTGATCGTGATGCCGCGCTCCTGCTCCTGGGTCATCCAGTCCATGGTGGCGGCGCCATCATGGACTTCGCCGATCTTGTGGCTCTTACCCGTGTAGTAGAGGATCCGCTCGGTCGTGGTGGTCTTGCCGGCATCGATGTGAGCCATGATGCCGAAGTTGCGGTAGTCCTCGATAGCGTGCGTGCGCGACATTTCAGTTCCTCGTACCGGCTCTCGTCATCACCAGCGGTAGTGAGAGAAGGCGCGGTTCGCCTCCGCCATGCGGTGGGTATCTTCACGTTTCTTGACGGCGGTGCCGCGGTTGTTGGACGCGTCGAGCAGTTCGCCCGACAGACGCTCCACCATGGTCTTCTCGTTGCGGGCGCGGGCCGCAATGATCAGCCAGCGGATCGCCAGCGCCTGGCGGCGCTCGGGACGAACCTCGACCGGCACCTGGTAGGTGGCGCCGCCGACGCGACGGGAGCGGACCTCGATCGAGGGGCTCACATTGTCGAGCGCCTGGATGAAGACACCCAGCGGCTCCTGCTTGGCGCGGGCCTCGACCACGTCGAGCGCGCCATAGACGATCTGCTCGGCGACGGACTTCTTGCCGTCATACATGACGGCGTTCATGAAGCGGCTCAGCACCTCAGACCCGAACTTGGGATCCGGATTGACTTCGCGGCGCTCTGCACGGTGGCGACGGGACATCGTTCGAGCTCCTAAATCACTTCGGCCGCTTCGCGCCGTACTTCGAACGGCGCTGCTTACGGTTCTTGACGCCCTGGGTATCGAGCACGCCGCGCAGGATGTGGTAACGCACGCCCGGAAGGTCCTTGACGCGACCACCACGGATCATGACGACCGAGTGTTCCTGAAGATTGTGACCTTCACCCGGAATGTACCCGATGACTTCGTAGCCGTTGGTCAGACGAACCTTCGCAACCTTGCGAAGCGCCGAGTTCGGCTTCTTCGGGGTCGTGGTGTAGACGCGGGTGCAAACGCCGCGCTTCTGCGGGCTCGCCTGAAGCGCCGGAACCTTGTTGCGGGCCTTCTGGGCCTCCCGCGGCTTGCGGATCAGCTGGTTGATCGTCGGCACGTCTCTCGCCTTCGTCTCGCTAGCGAGGACAATTGCCCTCGCGAACCCTGTTTGCGCGGCCGCAACCGCATTTTTGCTCTCACCGGACCGGGAACACGTCACGACATCATCCCGACACGCATATTCGCGAACGAAATAAGCGCCGCCGGCCGGAACACGGCCGAGGGCGCTGCACGTTCAGAGGATCGTACGCCACCGATTTCGGTAAACGTTCGATCATGCGCCTGATATGGTCGTACACCTTGTCCCGGCAGCGTCTCGGATTTCTTCGTCCAGACTGGGCGTCCGAACGCGGTAAAGCCGACCGCCTGCCGCGAAAGTCCGGGCCTTCTACGCGGCGACTCGTTCATAGTCAACCCCTTCGGACCAATTAACGGATCGCCACCGGCCATTGGTGACCGTCATAAGGACTCAAGCGCTTCTTTCTCACACGACGCTGCATCCGGGCGAGGATGATCGAGCCGCATCCGCCCGAAATGCGGAGGCGCGAGTCGCGCCCCCTCACCTCTTCGTGTTCAGCGCCAGAGCGTTTCGAGTCGGCGATTTATATCGCGCGCGATATTTCTTCTGGACAAGGGCGGTGACTGACGCTATTAGATACTTCGCAAGCGATATGTGATCGCGATATCTATAAACGATCCAACGCGCAGGAGACGGATATGAAAGTGCTGTACAAGACGGGCGCGACTGCCACCGGCGGACGGACGGGTTCGGCCGCGACCACCGACGGAGCCTTCAAGGTAACGCTCGTCACCCCCAAGGAGTTGGGCGGCCCCGGCGGCGAGGGTAACAATCCCGAGCAGTTGTTCGCCGCCGGCTATGCGGCCTGCTTCCTCGGCGCGGTGAAGTTCGTGGCCAGTCAGGCCAAGGTCAAGGTGAGTGAAGACAGCACTGTGACGTCGTCCGTCGGTATCGGGCCGCGCGACGACGGCACCGGCTTCGGCCTCGACGTGGCGCTCGCCATCCACCTGCCCGGCATCGACAAGGCCACGGCGGAGGACCTGGTGCAGAAAGCGCACATTGTGTGCCCCTACTCCCACGCAACCCGCAACAGCCTCGACGTGAAGCTCTCGGTCGTCTGAACAGACGACGAGTTCTGAAAGGAAAAGGGCCGCTCCGGCAACGGAGCGGCCCTTTATCGTTTCCGTCGAAGGGACGGCAGCGGATCACTCCGCCGCCGCAGGCCCTTCGATCGCCGGCTTGACGACGCCCTCGTCCTCGGCCTGCTGGGCGAGGATGAGGTCGTCGCGCGACGTCGCGGTCACGCGCAGCTTCGCCATCTGGGCGCCGGTGCCGGCCGGGATCAGCCGGCCGACGATCACGTTCTCCTTGAGACCGCCAAGGTCGTCCGACTTGCCATTGACGGCCGCTTCGGTCAGCACCCGCGTCGTCTCCTGGAAGGAGGCGGCGGAGATGAACGAGCGCGTCTGCAGCGAGGCCTTGGTGATGCCGAGCAGAACCGGATGCCCGGACGCCGTCTTCTTGCCTTCCGCGATGAGCTTCTCGTTGATCTCGTCGAGTTCGGAGGCGTCGACCTGCTCGTTGGTGAGCAGATCGCTGTCTCCGGCGTCGTCGATCTCGACCTTCTGCAGCATCTGCCGGACGATCACCTCGATGTGCTTGTCGTTGATCAGCACGCCCTGCAGCCGGTAGACCTCCTGGATCTCGTTGACGAGATAAGCGGCGAGTTCCTCGACGCCCTTGATCGCCAGGATGTCGTGCGGCGCCGGGTTGCCGTCGACGATGAAGTCGCCCTTCTCGACGAGGTCGCCATCCTGAAGATGGATGTGCTTGCCCTTCGGGATCAGGTACTCGACCGCATCATCGGTCGAATCCTGCGGCTCGATCGTGAGGCGGCGCTTGTTCTTGTAGTCCTTGCCGAAGCGGATGGTGCCGGCGATTTCAGCGATGATCGCCGCATCCTTCGGCCGCCGTGCCTCGAACAGCTCCGCCACGCGCGGCAGGCCGCCCGTGATGTCGCGGGTCTTGGCGCTTTCGGTCGGTACGCGCGCCAGAACGTCGCCCGCCTTGATACCGGCACCCGGATCGACCGAGATGATCGCTTCGACCGGCAGGGCATAGCGCGCATCGCCACCACGGGCGAGCTTGGCCACCTTGCCGTCCGAACCCTTCACCACGATCGCGGGACGCAGCTCCGAACCGCGGCCGGTGCGCCAGTCGGTGACGACGCGCTTGGCGATGCCCGTCGATTCGTCGACCGTCTCGCTCAGCGACGCCCCCTCGACCAGATCCTCGAAGCCGACGGTGCCGTCGACCTCGGTCAGGATCGGGCGGGTGTACGGATCCCATTCGGCGATCCGCTGGCCGCGCTTGATCTTGTCGCCCTCGTCCACCTTCAGCTTGGCGCCGAACTGGATGCGGTGCACCGCACGCTCCGTTCCGTCGTGATCGACGATCACCACGGACAGGTTGCGGCTCATCGCGATCAGCTCGCCCTCCGAGTTGCGCGCCACGTTGCGGTTACGGATCCGCACCGTGCCCTCGAAGCTCGATTCCATGAACGAGGAATCGGCCAGCGTCGCCGCACCACCGATGTGGAAGGTGCGCATGGTGAGCTGGGTGCCCGGCTCGCCGATCGACTGGGCTGCGATGACACCGACGGCCTCGCCCATGTTGACGGGCGTACCACGCGCAAGGTCACGGCCGTAGCACGTCGCGCAGACGCCGTTCTTCGCCTCGCAGGTCAGCACGGAGCGGATCTTGATCTCCTGGATGCCGGCCTTCGAGATGCGCTCGACGTCGGCTTCCTCGATCATTCGCCCCATCGGCACGATCACGTTGCCTGTCGCCGGCTCGACGATATCCTCCGCCGCCGTGCGGCCGAGAACGCGCGAGCCCAGCGAGGCGACGATCTGGCCGGCATCGACGATCGCCCGCATGCCGATGCCGTTGGAGCTTCCGCAGTCGAGGGTCGTGATGATGCTGTCCTGCGCCACGTCGACGAGGCGACGGGTCAGGTAGCCGGAGTTCGCCGTCTTCAGCGCGGTGTCCGCGAGGCCCTTGCGAGCACCGTGGGTCGAGTTGAAGTACTCGAGAACCGAGAGGCCTTCCTTGAAGTTCGAGATGATCGGGCTCTCGATGATCTCGCCCGAGGGCTTGGCCATCAGGCCGCGCATGCCCGCGAGCTGCTTCATCTGCGCCGGCGAACCGCGCGCCCCGGAGTGGCTCATCATGTAGATCGAGTTGATCTGCTTGGCACGGCCGGTTTCCGGGTCCTTCTTGACCGCGGAAATCTCCTTCATCATCTCGTCGGCGATGCGATCGGTGCACTTGCCCCAGGCATCGACCACCTTGTTGTACTTCTCGCCCTGGGTGATCAGGCCGTCATTGTACTGCTGCTCGTATTCCTTGGTGAGCGCACGGGTCTCCTCGACCAGATCCCACTTCTTGCCCGGCACGACCATGTCGTCCTTGCCGAAGGAGATGCCCGCCTTGAAGGCGTGGTGGAAGCCCAGCGCCATGATCCGGTCGCAGTAGATCACCGTCTCCTTCTGGCCGCAGTGGCGGTAGACGGTGTCGATCATGTTGGAGATTTCCTTCTTGGTCATCAGCTTGTTGACGACGTCGAAGGGGATCTTGGGATTCTTGGGCAACAGTTCGCCGAGCTTGAGGCGGCCGGGCGTGGTCTCGTAGATCTTCGAGACGCGCTCGCCGTTCTCGTCCACGCCGATGTAGCGACCGCGGATCTTCGAGTGCAGCGTGATGACCTTGCTGCCGAGGGCGTGATCGATCTCGCCCATATTGGCAAAGGCCATGCCCTCGCCGGGCTCGCCGTCGCGCATCAGCGTCAGGTAGTAGAGACCCAGCACGATATCCTGCGAGGGCACGATGATCGGCGCGCCGTTCGCCGGGTGCAGGATGTTGTTGGTCGACATCATCAGGACGCGGGCTTCGAGCTGCGCTTCGATCGACAGCGGCACGTGCACCGCCATCTGGTCGCCGTCGAAGTCCGCGTTGAAGGCGGCGCAGACCAGCGGGTGGAGCTGGATCGCCTTGCCTTCGATCAGGGTGGGCTCGAACGCCTGGATGCCGAGGCGATGCAGCGTCGGCGCGCGGTTCAGCATCACCGGATGCTCGCGGATCACCTCGTCGAGGATGTCCCACACCTCGGGACGCTCCTTCTCGACCAGCTTCTTCGCCTGCTTCACGGTCGCGCTGAGGCCCTTCGCGTCGAGGCGCGAATAGATGAAGGGCTTGAACAGCTCCAGCGCCATCTTCTTCGGCAGGCCGCACTGGTGCAGCTTGAGCTCGGGACCGACCACGATCACCGAACGGCCGGAATAGTCGACGCGCTTGCCGAGCAGGTTCTGGCGGAACCGGCCCTGCTTGCCCTTCAGCATGTCGGCGAGCGACTTCAGCGGGCGCTTGTTGGCACCCGTGATGACGCGGCCGCGGCGGCCGTTGTCGAACAGCGCATCCACCGATTCCTGAAGCATGCGCTTCTCGTTGCGGATGATGATGTCCGGCGCCTTCAGCTCGATCAGCCGCTTCAGGCGATTGTTACGGTTGATGACGCGGCGGTAGAGATCGTTGAGATCCGACGTCGCGAAGCGACCGCCGTCCAGCGGCACCAGCGGGCGCAGGTCCGGCGGGATGACCGGCACATGCGTCAGGATCATCCATTCCGGCTTGTTGCCGGACATCTGGAAGGCCTCGACGATCTTCAGCCGCTTGGCGAGCTTCTTCGGCTTCAGCTCGGTAGTCGCCTCGGCGATCTCCTTGCGCAGATTCGCCGCGATCTGCTCGAGATCCATCCCCCGCAGAAGCTCGCGGATGGCCTCGGCCCCGATCATCGCGGTGAAGCTGTCATCGCCATACTCTTCCTGCGCGCGCAGGTAGTCGACCTCGGAGAGAAGCTGACGCTCCTTCAAGGGGGTGAGGCCGGGCTCCAACACGCAGTAGTACTCGAAGTACAGGATGCGCTCGAGATCCTTGAGCGTCATGTCGAGCAGCAGGCCGATGCGGCTGGGCAGCGACTTCAGGAACCAGATGTGGGCAACCGGAGCCGCCAACTCGATATGGCCCATACGCTCGCGGCGCACGCGCGAGAGGGTAACCTCCACGCCGCACTTCTCGCAGATGATGCCCTTGTACTTCATGCGCTTGTACTTGCCGCACAAGCACTCGTAGTCCTTGATCGGCCCGAAGATGCGCGCGCAGAACAAGCCGTCGCGCTCCGGCTTGAACGTGCGGTAGTTGATGGTCTCGGGCTTCTTGATCTCGCCGAACGACCACGACGCGATCTTGTCCGGGCTCGCGATCGAGATCTTGATCTGATCGAACGTGGGCGCCGGAGCCGCCGGATTGAAGAGATTCATCACCTCTTGATTCATCGCCGTCTCCTTTCGGCTCGGTCAGGACACCGGCGGCACTCGCCGCACCTCTTGTGACCTCGACCGGCAAAACCGTCTCGAATCGGAAAATCGACGATGCGGATCCCGTCGGGGATCCGCATCGGGCGCTCGCAACGCCTCACTCGGCCGCGGGCAGGCTCTCGCCGGGCCCTGGGACGGCCGTGCGGGTCTTGGAATTGACCAGCTCGACGTTGAGGCCGAGCGAACGCATTTCCTTGACCAGCACGTTGAAGCTCTCCGGGATACCCGCCTCGAAGGTGTCGTCGCCGCGAACGATCGCCTCGTAGACCTTGGTACGACCGGCGACGTCGTCCGACTTCACCGTCAGCATCTCCTGCAAGGTGTAGGCGGCGCCGTAGGCTTCGAGGGCCCACACCTCCATCTCGCCGAAGCGCTGGCCGCCGAACTGCGCCTTGCCACCAAGCGGCTGCTGGGTGACCAGCGAATAGGGGCCGATCGAACGCGCGTGGATCTTGTCGTCCACGAGGTGGTGCAGCTTGAGCATGTAGATGTAGCCCACCGTCACCTTACGGTCGAACTCCTCGCCGGTGCGGCCGTCGAACAGCGTCGACTGCGCCGACTTGTCGAGCCCGGCCATCTCCAGGAAGTGCTCGATGTCGGCCTCGCGGGCGCCATCGAACACCGGCGTGGCGATGGGCACGCCGCGCCGGAGATTGCTGCCGAGTTCGACGAGGCCGTCCTCGTCGAGCGATTCGATCGTCTCGTCCTTGCCGTAGATCTTGCCGAACGCGTCCTTCAGCGGGGCGACATCCTGGCTCTCGCGATAGGCCTCGATGGCACGGTCGATGACCCTGCCGAGACCCGCGCACGCCCAGCCGAGATGCGTCTCGAGAATCTGCCCGACATTCATGCGGCTCGGCACGCCGAGCGGGTTGAGCACCATGTCGACCGGAGTGCCGTCCTCGAGGAACGGCATATCCTCGACCGGAACGATGCGCGAGACCACGCCCTTGTTGCCGTGACGGCCGGCCATCTTGTCGCCCGGCTGGATCTTGCGCTTCACCGCGATGAAGACCTTGACCATCTTCATCACGCCCGGAGGCATCTCGTCGCCGCGCTGGAGCTTCTCGACCTTGTCCAGGAAGCGCTGCTCAAGGCGCTTCTTGGATTCGTCGTACTGGTTCCGGATGGCTTCCAGTTCGCTCATCATCTGGTCGTCGGCGACGGCGAACTGCCACCACTGACTGCGCGGGTAATCCGCCAGCAGCGTGCGGGAGATCGCCGTCTCCTTCTTGAAACCCTTCGGCCCGGCAACGCCAACCTTGCCGTCCAGCATTTCGGCGAGACGGCCGAACACGTTGCGGTCGAGGATCGCCTGCTCGTCGTCGCGGTCCTTGGCGAGACGCTCGATCTCCTCGCGCTCGATCGCCTGGGCGCGCTCGTCCTTCTCGACGCCGTGGCGGTTGAACACGCGCACTTCGACGATGGTGCCGGTGACGCCCGGAGGAACGCGCAGCGAGGTATCGCGCACATCCGCCGCCTTCTCGCCGAAGATGGCGCGCAGCAGCTTCTCTTCCGGCGTCATCGGGCTCTCGCCCTTCGGCGTGATCTTGCCGACGAGAATGTCACCCGCCTGCACTTCCGCGCCGATATAGACGATGCCGGCCTCGTCGAGGTTCTTCAGCGCCTCTTCCGACACGTTCGGAATGTCGCGCGTGATCTCCTCGGGCCCGAGCTTGGTGTCGCGGGCCATCACCTCGAACTCTTCGATGTGGATCGACGAGAAGATGTCGCCCTTCGAAATGTTCTCGGACAGGAGGATCGAATCCTCGAAGTTGTAGCCGTTCCACGGCATGAACGCGACGAGGATGTTCCGGCCGAGCGCCAGATCGCCGAGATCGGTCGAGGGACCGTCGGCGATGATGTCGCCCTTCTTCACCCGGTCGCCCACCCGCACCAGCGGGCGCTGGTTGATGCAGGTCGACTGGTTGGAACGCTGGAACTTCTGCAGCCGGTAGATGTCGACGCCCGACTTCGACGGATCGTTCTCCTCCGTCGCGCGGATGACGATACGGGTCGCGTCGACCTGATCGATCACGCCGGTGCGACGCGCCGCGATGGCAGCACCCGAATCGCGAGCGACCACCGACTCCATGCCGGTGCCGACGAACGGCGCGTCGGCACGGACCAGCGGCACCGCCTGACGCTGCATGTTGGAGCCCATCAGCGCGCGGTTCGCGTCGTCGTTCTCGAGGAACGGAATGAGCGCCGCGGCGACGGAAACCAACTGCTTCGGCGACACATCCATGAAGTCGACGCGGTCGGGCGTGACCATCAGCACGTCACCGGCATGGCGACACACGATCAGGTCCTCGACGAAGCGCCCTTCGCTGTCGAGCGGGATGTTCGCCTGGGCGACGTAGTACTTCCCCTCCTCCATGGCGGAGAGATAGACGACCTCGTCCTGCACCTGGCTGTCACGCACGCGGCGGTACGGCGTCTCGATGAAGCCGTACTTGTTCACGCGCGCAAAAGTGGCGAGCGAGTTGATCAGGCCGATGTTCGGACCTTCCGGCGTCTCGATCGGGCAGATGCGGCCATAATGCGTCGGGTGCACGTCGCGCACCTCGAAGCCGGCGCGCTCGCGCGTCAGACCGCCGGGACCGAGCGCCGAGAGGCGGCGCTTGTGGGTGATCTCGGACAGCGGGTTGGTCTGGTCCATGAACTGCGAGAGCTGCGACGAGCCGAAGAACTCGCGCACGGCGGCGGCCACCGGCTTCGCGTTGATCAGGTCCTGCGGCATCACGGTATCGATGTCGACAGACGACATGCGCTCCTTGATGGCGCGCTCCATGCGCAGCAGGCCGACGCGGTACTGGTTCTCCATGAGCTCGCCGACCGACCGGACGCGGCGATTGCCGAGATGGTCGATGTCGTCGATCTCGCCCTTGCCGTCGCGCAGCTCGACCAGCGTCTTGATCACCGCGAGGATATCCTCGCGGCGCAGCACGCGGACCGTGTCGGCGGCGTCGAGGTCAAGGCGCATGTTCATCTTCACGCGGCCGACGGCCGAGAGATCGTAGCGCTCGGCATCGAAGAACAGCGAGTGGAACATGGCCTGCGCGGAGTCGAGGGTCGGCGGCTCGCCGGGACGCATCACCCGGTAAATATCGAACAGCGCGTCCTCGCGGGTCAGGTTCTTGTCGATCGCCAGCGTATTACGGATATAGGCGCCGACATTGACGTGGTCGATGTCGAGCACCGGCACCTCGTCATAGCCGACGTCGGCCAGCAGCTTGAGCGTCTTCTCGGTCACTTCCTCGCCGGCTTCGACATAGATCTCGCCGGTGGACGGGTTGACGAGATCCTCGGCAATGTACTGGCCGACCATCTCCTCGTCGGAGATGCGCAGCGCCTTGAGGCCCTTCTCGGCGAGCTGGCGCGCCTGCCGGACGGTGACCTTCTTGCCGGCCTCGACCACCACTTCGCCGGTATCGGCGTCGACGAGGTCGGCGACCGCCTTGTACCCCTTCATCCGCTTGGGATCGAACGGCATGCGCCAGCCGTCCTTGGTCCGGGTAAAGACCAGGTGATCGTAGAAGGTGTTGAGAATTTCCTCTCCGTCGAGGCCGAGCGCAAACAGCAGCGACGTCACCGGAATCTTCCGGCGACGGTCGATGCGTGCATAGACGATGTCCTTGGCGTCGAACTCGATGTCGAGCCAGGAGCCACGATAAGGAATGATGCGAGCGGCGAAGAGCAGCTTGCCCGAGGAATGCGTCTTGCCCTTGTCGTGGTCGAAGAACACGCCGGGCGAGCGGTGCATCTGCGAGACGATCACGCGCTCGGTGCCGTTGACGATGAACGTGCCGTTCATCGTCATCAGCGGGATGTCGCCCATATAGACGTCCTGCTCCTTGATGTCCTTGACAGACTTGGAGCCGGTATCGGGGTCCACATCGAACACGATAAGGCGCAGGGTCACCTTCAGCGGAGCGGCAAAGGTCATCCCGCGCTGGCGGCATTCGTCGACGTCGTACTTCGGCGGTTCGAATTCGTAGCGGACGAACTCGAGCATGGCCGAGCCCGAGAAGTCGGAAATCGGGAAAACCGACTTGAAAACCGCCTGAATGCCGTCGTCGTCGCGTCCGCCCTTCGGCTCGTCGATCTGCAGGAACTGGTCATAGGACGCCTTCTGAACCTCGATGAGGTTCGGCATCTCCGCCACTTCCTGGATCTTGCCGAAAAATTTGCGGACCCGCTTACGACCGGTGAACGTCTGCGCCATGTCGCTCCTCGCTCCGTCCGAGTATCCGTCGGCATATCCGCTATCCAGATGGACAGCCGGATCGCCATTCATGCTGCAGCCGGTCCCCGATGCCGCGCGCGTGGACATCGGTTTCCGGCTCGCCTCTACCGACGGCTCGCCGCACGACCCTTAATCCGAAGGTCGCCCGGGGAACCGTCCCAACCCGTCGCCCCACCGGGCGACGAAGGGACCGCCGGGCGCAAGCCCGACGATCCCCGATCTCAGAAGCTCACTTGAGCTCGACCTTGGCGCCAGCCTTCTCGATCTGGGCCTTGATCTTCTCGGCTTCTTCCTTGGACACGCCTTCCTTGACCGGCTTCGGCGCGGCCTCGACGAGGTCCTTGGCTTCCTTCAGGCCGAGGCCGGTGATGGCACGCACTTCCTTGATCACCTCGATCTTCTTGTCGCCGGCGGCGGCAAGAACGACGGTGAACTCGGTCTGCTCTTCGGCGGCCGGAGCGGCAGCGCCGGCGGCGGGAGCCGCAGCGACAGCCACGGCGGCAGCGGCGGAGACACCCCACTTCTCTTCGAGAAGCTTGGCGAGCTCGGCGGCCTCGAGGACGGTCAGGTTGGACAGCTCGTCGACGAGCTTGGACAGATCAGCCATTTCTTAAGTCCTTGGATTTCGGTTCGAACCAGAATTACCGGTAAAGCCTCACGCGGCTTCGTTCTCTTTGGCATAGGCCCCGAACACGCGGGCGAGCTTCGCCGCCGGCGCGGTGGTGAGCTGCGCGATCTTGGTCGCCGGGGCCTGGATGAGGCCGACCAGCTTCGCACGCAGTTCATCCAGCGAGGGCATCGTGGCGAGCGCCTTGACACCATCGGGATTGAGGGCCGTCTTGCCCATCGCTCCGCCAAGAATGACGAACTTGTCGTTCGCCTTGGCAAAGTCGACGGCAACCTTCGGCGCCGCGACCGGATCGTTTGAATAAGCGATCAGGGTCGGTCCCTTCAGCAGGGAGGCGACATGCGCGACGTCCGAACCTTCGAGAGCGATCTTGGCGAGGCGGTTCTTTGCCACTTTCACGGTCGCGCCATTGGCCCGCATCTGACGGCGCAGGGCCGACAGCTGGGCAACGGTGAGGCCGGAATAGTGGGCCACGACCACCACCGAGGTGTTCTTGAACACCTCGGAAAGCGACGTGACGAGCTCTTCCTTTTGAGCGCGATCCACTTCTCTGCTCTCCGGTGGCGAAGGGGAGAACCCGCTCCGCCGGTTTGCGCCTTGCCGGCCGCCTTGCGACGGTCGGCGGTTGATATCCTGTCCCCTTGGGACCGAAACCGGCCAAGGCGCTGGTTCGAGCCGAAATCCAGGTGCGGCAAGCCGCGCAAGACTTTCGGTCGTACCCCGTCTATGCAGGCCCCGGAGCGGGATTAGGCCGACCCCGAACAGGGTGCGGCACCTGCAGTCTCGGACAGGACTTAGGCCGGCAGGGCGAACCCACCGGCCCCTTCGCCCGGGTTAGCGGGCGAAAGCTGTGAATGTCATCGGCTCCGTCCCGACATGCGTCGGAGCGAAACCGCCCATATAGAGGGTCAAATCGGGTTTGTCAGCCCCCGATAGCATCAAGGGCTTGACAATTCCACCCATGTGCGATCACGCCCCTGCGACCTTCCGATGCGGGAGCCGCAATCAGCCGGCGGTAAGAACGCTCGACGGCTCGACCTTCACGCCAGGGCCCATGGTCGAGGACACCGCGATGCGCTGCAGATACGTGCCCTTGGCGCCCGTCGGCTTGGCCTTGACCACCGCGTCGGTAAAGGCGCGGATGTTCTCGGCGAGCTTGTCGGCCGGGAACGACACCTTGCCGATACCCGCATGGATGATGCCGGCCTTCTCGACGCGGAACTCGACCGCGCCGCCCTTGGCCGCCGCCACCGCACCCTTCACGTCCATGGACACTGTGCCGACCTTGGGGTTCGGCATCAGGCCGCGCGGGCCGAGAACCTTACCGAGACGGCCGACCAGCGGCATCATGTCCGGCGTGGCGATGCAGCGATCGAACTCGATCGTGCCGCCCTGGACGATCTCGAACAGATCCTCCGCACCGACGATGTCGGCACCGGCCGCCTTGGCTTCATCGGCCTTGGCGCCGCGGGCGAACACCGCCACGCGCACCGTACGGCCCGAGCCGTTCGGCAGGTTGCACACGCCGCGGACCATCTGGTCGGCATGGCGCGGGTCGACGCCGAGATTGATCGCCACCTCGACGGTCTCGTCGAACTTGGCGGTGGCCCGATCCTTCACCAGGCCGAGCGCCTCGTCGAGGCCGTACAGCTTGGTGCGGTCGATGCCCTCGCGGGAAGAACGGACACGCTTTGCAATCTTCGCCATCGGATCAGCCCACCACCTCGAGGCCCATGGAACGGGCGGAACCCTCGATCATGCGCACCGCGGCATCCACGGTATCGCAGTTCAGATCCTTCATCTTCTTCTCGGCGATCTCGCGCATCTGAGCGTTCGAAATCTTGCCGATGAAGCCCTTGCCCGGGGTCTTGTGACCCGAGCCCGGCTTCTTCTTGGTCTCGAGACCCGCCGCCTTCTTGAGGAAGTAGGAGACCGGGGGGGTCTTGAGTTCGAAGGTGAAGGAACGATCCTGATACGCGGTGATCAGGACCGGGATGGGCATGCCCTTTTCCAGCTGCGAGGTCTGCGCGTTGAACGCCTTGCAGAACTCCATGATGTTCAGGCCGCGCTGGCCCAGCGCGGGGCCGATCGGCGGGGCCGGATTGGCGGAGCCTGCCGGCACCTGCAGTTTGACGTAACCGGTAATCTTCTTTGCCATGACCTACTCCCAGATATGCCGGCTACCTGCCGGCCGGGGTCCGTGGTTCGAAGCGCAGGCGCCTGGCAAGCGCCCTCTCCTCCCACGACAGTGACGGCCGGCATTGGATATCCGGCCGCTTCCTTGCAACGGTCAGGTCTTTTCGACCTGACCGAATTCCAGTTCGACCGGAGTGGCGCGGCCGAAGATCGACACCGCCACCTTGAGGCGCGAGCGCCCCTCGTCGACTTCCTCGACGATGCCGTTGAACGAGGCGAACGGCCCGTCCGCCACCTTCACCGTCTCGCCGATCTCGAAGCTGATGGTGGGCTTCGGCCGCTCGATGCCCTCCTGCACCTGCTGCAGGATCCGCATCGCCTCCGATTCGCCGATCGGCATCGGCTTGTTGTCGGCGCCAAGGAAGCCCGTCACCTTCGGCGTGTTCTTGATCAGATGGAACGCCTCGTCGGTGAGGTCCATCTTCACCAGCACATAGCCCGGGAAGAACTTCCGCTCGGTGTCGACCTTCCGCCCGCGGCGAACCTCGACGACCTTCTCGGTCGGCACCAGCACCTGCTCGAACAATTCGGCGAGACCGCGCTGGGCGGCCTGCTCCTTGATCGAATCGGCAACCTTCCGCTCGAAGTTCGAATAGGCGTGGACGATGTACCAGCGCTTCGTCATGCCGCTCACCGCCCGATCTGCAGGAGCTGCGCCACGGCGAAGCTCAGGATCTGGTCAGCGACCAGAAAGAAGATCGAAGCGATCACGACCATGACGAACACCATCGCCGTCGTGATGAGCGTCTCGCGACGGGTCGGCCAGGTCACCTTGCGCGTCTCCGCGCGGACCTGCTGCAGGAACTCCATCGGATTGGTCTTCGCCATGCTCGTCTCGAAACGCCCTATGGCGCGGGAGGGGACCCGCGCGCTTTCATCCCAAAATCGCTGCGGGCGTATACCCGCTGGGCGGCTCCACGTCAAAGCACGCCGCCGTCATTTTCAAAAAACCGCCATATGGCTGGAATTTCCTGCGTCGCCCGAGGGCTGGCAGGAGTGGAGGGACTCGAACCCCCAACCCCCGGTTTTGGAGACCGGTGCTCTAACCAGTTGAGCTACACTCCTGTGGCCCGCGAAGCAGGCGGCGCTCTTCCTAGTGATCCGGAGCGCCGATGTAAAGAGAGGGCGACACGGCTCGTGGCCCGTTCCACAGCGCCGGCACCGGTGCGTCCGGGGGGCTGGCCGTCCCGACTCGATCTGCAGTCTAGCCGCCGGCGTCGGTGGCGTTCGGCTTCGATGGTCGGCGCAATGCACAGTCGCGATTGCCGCCCGTACCCGGAGCATTCTCGAAGATGCAGCGCGTACTCGGCGGATCGCCGCAGACACGCCGGAGGTTGCGAAATCCGACGCACTTTCCATCGGGACCGCGATAGCCCGGCCCGCCGGCGCAGCCGCATCCCTCGCATCGCTCCCGCTCAGGACAGCCAGCAGCCGATGCGGGCTCGACGCTCGTGTGCAGGCAGCCCGAAAGAGCGGCAGCGAAAAGCGCGACCGGGATGAGCGCCCGTGACGCCCCAGCGATTCGCTCCCCCGAGCGTCGCCAATGACAAAGGGCGCCCGCAGGGGCGCCCTTTGCCGTCATTTTCGCGAGGAAGCCTCGATCGCTCACTCGATGATGGCGGCGACGACGCCGGCGCCGACGGTGCGACCGCCTTCACGGATGGCGAAGCGCAGCTTCTCTTCCATCGCGATCGGCACGATCAGCTGCACGTCCACCGAGATGTTGTCGCCCGGCATCACCATTTCCGTGCCTTCCGGCAGGGTCACCACGCCCGTCACGTCCGTCGTGCGGAAGTAGAACTGCGGGCGGTAGTTCGTGAAGAACGGCGTATGGCGGCCGCCCTCCTCCTTCGTCAGGATGTACGCCTCGGCCTTGAACTTCGTGTGCGGCTTCACCGAACCCGGCTTGCACACCACCTGGCCGCGCTCCACGTCCTCGCGCTTCGTGCCGCGCAGCAGGACGCCGACATTGTCGCCCGCCTGGCCCTGGTCCAGAAGCTTGCGGAACATCTCGACGCCGGTCACCGTCGTCTTCACCGTCGGGCGGATGCCCACGATCTCGACTTCCTCGCCGACCTTGATGATCCCGCGCTCGACGCGCCCCGTCACCACCGTGCCACGACCCGAGATCGAGAACACGTCTTCGATCGGCATCAGGAACGGCAGGTCAACCGGACGCTCCGGCTGCGGGATATACGCGTCCACCTGCGTCATCAGCTCGAGGATCGCGTCGTGACCCAGCACCGGGTCGCCGTTCTCCAGCGCCACCAGCGCCGAGCCGCGCACGATCGGGATGTCGTCGCCCGGGAAGTCGTACTTCGACAGCAGCTCGCGAACCTCGAGCTCGACCAGCTCCAGAAGCTCCGGATCGTCGACCATGTCGCACTTGTTCAGGAACACCACCAGAGCCGGAACGCCGACCTGGCGCGCCAGGAGGATGTGCTCGCGCGTCTGCGGCATCGGGCCGTCCGCCGCCGACACCACCAGGATCGCGCCGTCCATCTGCGCCGCGCCGGTGATCATGTTCTTCACATAGTCGGCATGGCCGGGGCAGTCGACATGCGCGTAGTGGCGGTTCTTCGTCTCGTACTCGACATGCGCCGTCGAGATCGTGATGCCGCGCGCCTTCTCTTCCGGCGCCTTGTCGATCTGGTCGTACGCCGTGAACGTCGCCCCGCCGGCTTCCGCCAGAACCTTCGTGATCGCCGCCGTCAGGGACGTCTTGCCATGGTCAACATGCCCAATCGTTCCAATGTTGCAGTGCGGCTTACTACGGTTGAACTTCTCTTTGGCCATAGCTCGTTTTTCCTTCTAGCGACATCGCGAGCCGCAAAAAATCGGGCGTGGGAATAGGCGGTTTCGCTGGTTTTCGCAAGAGCGCCCCCGGAGTCGGGACGCGGAACGCCGGACGAAAGATGCTGGAGCGGGTGAAGGGAATCGAACCCTCGTCATCAGCTTGGAAGGCTGTTGCTCTACCATTGAGCTACACCCGCCCTTCCGGCAGATCGGACGACGGGTGGTGGGGGAGGTAGGACTCGAACCTACGAAGGCGTAGCCAGCGGATTTACAGTCCGCCCCCTTTGCCGCTCGGGACACTCCCCCGCACACGCCGACCACGCTCCGGCACCGAGGCCGGTCGTAGATCGCTCGGAAAGCGGCGCGTCGCGCTGCGTTCCGGTGCGGGCGGCTTTATGGTGAGGTGCCCCTGCCCTGTCAACCCCGCATCCCGCCGCCGCAGTGGACGACCGATCCCGAGGCGAGCGCTGCCGGGAAATTGCAAAGGTCCGCGGGGCGTGACAAGAACCACGGATGACCGATCGAAACCGCCCCAGCGCCACCCACCCGAGCGGCAAGCGCTTTGCCGGAAAGCCGCAGCGGCATGGGCGTGCGCGCGCCGAAGGTGATGGCGAGCGCCCCTTCGGCCGGCCCTTCGGCACGCTGCCCGATGACGTCGCGATTCTCTACGGCTGGCACAGCGTCGCCGAGGCGGTGAAGAACCCTCGCCGTCGCCTTCGCCGGCTGCTCGCGACCGAGAACGCCGCCAGGCGATTCGCCGAGGAGGGCCTGACGCCGAGCCCCGCCCCCGAAATCGTCCGGCCGGGCGAGATCGATCGCCTGCTCGGCCCCGATGCGGTTCACCAGGGCCTGTATGCCGAAGCCGATCCGCTGCCGGCACCGACGCTCGCCGAGGCGGCGCAGCACGACCTGATCCTGATTCTCGATCAGATTACCGATCCCCACAATGTCGGGGCGATCGTGCGATCGGCAGCCGCCCTGGCGGTCGGCGCGATCGTCACGACCGCCCGCCACAGCCCCTCCGCCACCGGCGTGCTGGCCAAGAGCGCCAGCGGCGGCCTCGAGCACGTGCCGTTCTGCTTCGTGCCCAATCTCGCCCGGGCCATCGCCGAACTGAAGGAACGCGGCGTGCAGGTCGTCGGGCTCGACAGCGAAGGCCCCGCCGATCTTCTCGACACGCCGCTGCGGGCGCCGCTGGCGCTCGTGCTCGGTGCCGAAGGCAAAGGACTGCGCCAGCTCACCCGCCAGAGCTGCGATACGCTCGCGCGGATCGACCTGCCCGGCGCCATTGTCAGCCTCAATGTCTCGAACGCGGCCGTGCTGGCGCTGCACATGGCGCGTCGGGCGATCGGGCGCCCCGGCGCGTAAGCATCGACGCGCCGACGGGCCGCGCTTCGGCGCATGTACGACCAATGACCAATCGTCAAAAGACGTATGTTTCGCCAATCTCGGGATTGAGACGCATATCATAAGATGATTCATGCGCTCATCGACGACCGGATCGTGGAATCGGCGCGCCAAGACGGCGATACACGATCCTGGAGGATGCGAGCCCGAGCGACGGGTTACCCGAACGGGTCCCTGATCTCGACATAATCAAACCAGCCCGGCCTTGCGGCCGGCAGCAGCGCGTTTTTGCTCGCCCTTACGGGCGATTGCTTTGGCGCGCGCGCCTCTTGCCCCTAGGGAAGGAACGTCCATCATGAGCGAGATTGCGGCGGGGTCCCGCGCACCGGCGGCACCCATGACTCGCGAAGAGAGGAAGGTGATCGTCGCCTCCTCCGCGGGCACGGTATTCGAGTGGTACGACTTCTACCTCGCCGGCTCGCTGGCCGCGAATATTGCGCAGACCTTCGTGCCGGGCACGAACGACACCGCCAAGTTCATCTTCGTGCTGTTCGGCTTTGCCGCCGGCTTCGCCGTCCGCCCGTTCGGGGCGCTGTTCTTCGGCCGCCTCGGCGACCTGATCGGCCGTAAATACACCTTCCTCGTCACCATGACGCTGATGGGCATCGCCACCTTCGTAGTCGGCATCCTCCCGGGTTATGACACGATCGGCTACCTCGCCCCGGCCGCCTTCATCGTCTGCCGCCTCGCCCAGGGCCTTGCGCTCGGCGGCGAATATGGCGGCGCCGCCACCTATGTCGCCGAGCACGCCCCGCACGGACGGCGCGGCTTCTACACCTCGTGGATCCAGACGACCGCAACGGTCGGCCTCTTCCTCTCGCTGCTCGTCATCCTGTCGCTGCGTCTGTCGATGTCGCCGGAGGATTTCGCGGCGTGGGGCTGGCGCATCCCGTTCCTGCTCTCGATCATCCTGCTGGCCTTCTCCATCTGGATCCGGCTGTCGCTGAACGAATCCCCCGCCTTCCAGAAGATGAAGGCCGAGGGCACCCGCTCGAAGGCGCCGCTGACCGAGGCCTTCGGCCGCTGGGACAACGCCAAGATCGCCCTCATCGCCCTGTTCGGCGGCACCGCCGGCCAGGCCGTCGTCTGGTACACCGGCCAGTTCTACGCGCTGTTCTTCCTCACCCAGACGATGAAGGTGGACGGCACCACTGCCAACCTGCTGATCGCCTTCAGCCTCCTCATCGGGACACCGTTCTTCATCCTGTTCGGCTGGCTGTCGGACAAGATCGGCCGCAAGCCGATCCTTCTCGCCGGCTGCCTCATCGCCGCGGCGACCTATTTTCCGCTGTTCGAGAACATTGCCCGTACGGTGAACCCGCAACTGCTCGCGGCAACCGAGACGGTCAAGATCAACATCACCGCCGATCCCGCAACATGCGGCACGCTGTTCGATCCGGTCGGCGTGCGTGTGTTCACCCGGCCGTGCGACGTCTATCGCCGGACGCTCGCCACCAACTCGATGCACTATGATCTGACACCCGGCGCGGCTGGTTCTCCGCTGGCCGTCACGGTCAACGGCACGGCGGTGACGGTCCCCGACACCGACAAGCTCGGCGCGGCCATCGTCGCCGCGGCGCAGGGTGCCGGCTATCCGAAGGCGGGCGACCCCTCGATCCTCAAGCAGCCCACGGTCGGTGGCGTGCTGACCGACGGCCGGGCACTGACCGTCATCGGCCTGCTGTTCATCCTCGTCCTGTATGTGACCATGGTGTACGGGCCGATCGCCGCTCTGCTGGTCGAGCTCTTCCCGACCCGCATCCGCTACACCGGCATGTCGCTGCCCTATCACATCGGCAATGGCTGGTTTGGCGGCTTCCTGCCGCCGACCGCCTTCGCCATCGTTGCGGCAACCGGCAACATCTTCTCCGGCCTCTGGTACCCGATCATCGTCGCGCTGATGACCTTCGCGATCGGGCTTATCTTCCTGCCCGAGACCAAGAACCGCGATCTCGACAACTGGCACTGAGCCAGCGGAGATGGTCTGAAAATCGAAACGGCCCCGCAAGCGGGGCCGTTTCTACATCGGCAGCGTCGTTTCCGACGCGATCAGAGCGCCGCCACGACGACGATCTCGACCTTGTACTCCGGGGTCGCCAGCGATGCCTCGACGGTAGCGCGGGTCGGGGCATTGCCGGGCGCAACCCAGGCTTCCCATTCCTTGTTGAGCTCGGAAAAAGTCGACATATCCGCGAGGTAGATCATCGCCGAGAGAATCTTGGTCTTGTCGGAGCCAACCTCGGCCAGCAACGAGTCGATCTGCCCCAGCACGGCGCGGGTCTGCTCCGCCACGGTGGCGCCGGTGGCGATCTGGCCGGCGAGATAGACGGTCTGGCCGTGCACCACGATCTGGCTGAGGCGGGGGCCGGTCTTGATACGGCGAATGCTCATCATGTCCTCCTGGCGGCCGCACGATGAGGCGGCCTGCGCTGCGCCTTGTGCCGCGCGCACCGGCGATCCGCAAGCCACCGATGCTTTGTTGACGGGACTTGCCGCCTTCGCGCTGCGCTGTTAGGCCTCTCGCCGGGCCGGCTTAGCACAGCGGTAGTGCAGCGGTTTTGTAAACCGAAGGTCGGGGGTTCGATCCCCTCAGCCGGCACCAGATCGCCCACCCGGCATCCCGCCGCGATTGACCGCGCGAGGCTTCGGCGCGGGAGTATCTCAGCTCCGCCGCACGTGTTCAGGACGAAAGCCGAGCCCGATCAGGCGCCCGGCGAGATGGGCGAGAACCGGCCAGCGGGCGATCGTTTTCATGAAACCGGGCGGCCCGGATGACGGCGCGCCCTCCTGCTCGCGCCGCCGGCGGCCGCGGCGCATCATCAGTTGGAGACGCTGCGTCGCCCGGGTGGGGAAGGCGCGGCGGG
Source organism: Ancylobacter terrae (assembly GCF_045108345.1). NCBI lineage: Bacteria > Pseudomonadati > Pseudomonadota > Alphaproteobacteria > Hyphomicrobiales > Xanthobacteraceae > Ancylobacter > Ancylobacter terrae. The sequence goes on along the minus strand of NZ_JBJGXH010000001.1, from coordinate 1,236,335 downwards.
CCTCCACGGCGGCGAGGTCGCGATCCGACAGGTTTCCGGATTTCAGAGGCCCAATCAACAGGTTGGCGGCGGCGACCGCGTCCTGGATGGCGAGGTTCACACCCACGCCGCCGATCGGCGACATCGCATGGGCCGCGTCGCCGAGGCAGATCAGCCCCGGCTTCCACCAGCGCGTAAGGCGGTCGATGCGCACGCTGAGCAGGCTGACATCGTCGAAGGAGCGTATCTCCTCGACCCGAGACGGCGGCAGCGGCGACACGGCTGCCACCGACGCCCGGAACGCCGCGATTCCCGCCTCCCGCACCTCGGCGAAGCTGCCCTTGCGCACGACATAGCCGCACTGCCAGTAGTCGCCGCGATCGATCATCACGAAGCCCTGCCGCGGGCCGGCATGGCCCATCGTGTAGGGCGGGTCATCGGGGGAGCGGGAGAGCTTCATCCAGACCACGTCGCTCGGCGCCCCGAAGGATCGCACCTCCAGCCCGGCCAGCGCCCGCACCGCCGAGTTCCGCCCGTCCGCGCCGACGACCAGCGGCGCCCGGATGTCGACCGCGCCGTCGCCCGTCATCGCGCGAAGGCCGGCGACGCGGCCGCCCTCCTCGATCAGCGAGGTCACCTCGGCACGCATCAGCAGGCGGAAATTCCCGTGCGATTTCGCGTGCTTCGCCAGGAAATCGAGAAAGTCCCACTGCGGCATGAAGGCGATGAAACGGCAGCGCGTCGGCAGGCGGGAGAAGTCGGCGAGCGTCACGTCGCGCCCACCGATCTCGGCGTGCAGGGTCGGTGCGCGGGTGTGCGGCAGCGCCAGCAGATCGTCGAGCAGGCCGATCTCGTGCATCACCTCCAGCGTCGAGGGATGGATGGTGTCACCCCTGAAATCCCTCAGGAAATCGCCGTGCTTCTCGATGACGGTGACATCGATGCCGGCCCGCGCCAGCAGCAGGCCGAGCATCAGCCCGGCCGGCCCCGCCCCGACGATGGCGCAGCCGGTGACGATGGGCGCCAGCGGTGCCGCGGCGGCGGGCTCATTCACATAAACATCTGCCACGGCACATGAATTCCCTGACGGCGGCATCCCGGGAGCGGGCGTCTCCCTATGTGGAGGATCGCACCGCTGCTGCCAAGCCCGGCCGCCGCCGGGGCCTTACGGACGCCCGCCTCAGCCGATCACTTTCACACGCGGGGCACCCTCGGTGACACGGCCGACGATCCGCGCCGAGGGGAATCCCGCCGCGAGGATTCCCTGCCGGATCCGCTCGGCCTCCCCCACCGCGCAGGAGACCAGCAGCCCGCCGGAGGTCTGCGGGTCGGTCAGCAGGTGGCGCTGCCATTCGGACAATCCCTCCGGCAGATCAATGGCTTCGCCATAGCTCGCCCAGTTGCGGTGGGAGGCGCCGGTGATGAAACCGCGCTGCGCCAGCGCCGCCGCCTCGGCCAACAGTGGCAGCGCACCGGCCTCGATCGCGATGCCGGCGCCGGAGCCACGGGCGACCTCCAGCGCGTGGCCGAGAATGCCGAAGCCGGTGACGTCGGTCATGGCGTGGACGGCGCCCTCGCGGGCGAGGTCGGCGCCCACCCGGTTCAGCTTGGTCATCGATCCGACCATCTCGGCATAGGCGCTCCCGCCCAGCTCGCCTTTCTTGAAGGCGGCCGAATAGATGCCTACTCCCAAGGGCTTGGTGAGGATGAGCGCATCGCCCGGGCGGGCGTCGGCGTTGCGGCGGACCTCGCTGTTGCGGCAGGTGCCGATCACCGCCAGGCCGTAGACCGGCTCCGGGCAATCGATCGAATGGCCGCCGGCCACCGGGATCCCCGCTTCCGCGCAAGTCGCTGCGCCGCCACGCAGAATCTCCCGCACCATGGAGGTCTCGATCTTGCCGAGCGGCATGCCGAGAATGGCCAGCGCCAGGATTGGCCGGCCGCCCATCGCATAGACGTCGGAGATCGCGTTGGTGGCCGCGATGCGCCCGAACACGTGGGGATCGTCGACCATCGGCATGAAGAAATCCGTGGTTGCGATCAAGCAGTTATCGTCGTCGAGCTGCCACACGGCGGCGTCGTCCGCGCTCTCGTTGCCGACCAGCAATCGGGCGAACGGACCTGCCGCCGGCTGCTCGGCGAGGAGTTCGCGCAGCACGCCGGGCGAGAGCTTGCAGCCGCAGCCGCCGCCATGGGCGAGGCTGGTGAGGCGGAACGGGGCGGTCTCGGCGAGGGCCATGGCGGATCTCCGAACGGTACTTAAAAACCGTCACGCGACCGGCCCGGCGGTACGATCCGCGTGACCAGTCAGTGCAGTGAGGTGGACGATGGGTGCGAAAACCGGACGATCGGTGCGATCCGTCCGATCGGACGGATCACCGCCGGCCCCGCCGCCGAAGCGACCGGACCGGCGGCGCCCACCCGTCCCTGCGCCACCCGGTTCATCCGCGGAAAGCCGCGTTTATCCGCAGCTTTCCGGCGGATGAATTCAGGCGGAAAGTTCCGCCGCCTTGATCGTGTATTTGAAGGTGTCGGGGTCGAGGCAATCGAGCCGCGCGCCGGATACCTCCGCCTGCGGGTACATCAGGAAGCCGAGCTTCGGCCCGTTCGATCCCGGCAGGGCGATGTCGTGGCCGTCGTTGTAGGCGAGCCAGTTGCCCTCCCACGCGCCGAACAGCGCCTTGCGCGCCGCCACCACCTTGGGGTCATCGACAGCGTTCTTCCCCGGCGGCTCCTCCAACACGACCTTGCGCACGTCGGCGGGGTCGGTCGCCACCCAGCCATAGCCTTCGAGCCACACCTCGGAACGGCAGTGCTGGGCCTTGCTCACAACGTCCGAATTGGCGCCGAGGCTCTTGTAGCCGAACTTCGAGGGCGCGACGCGCAGGCCGTAGATGTCGCGGGCCGGGATGCCGGCGGCGCGCACCAGGCCGACATAGAGCGCGTTGAGGTCGGCGCACTTGCCGCCGAGATTGCCGCTCTGCAGCAGCGAGGCGACATCGCCCGTGCCGCAGCCGCGGGTGGCGGCGTTGCGATAGGTGTTGTCGACCACCCATTCATAGATAGCGCGCGCCTTCTCGACATCGGTGGTCTTGCCGGCGGTGATCTTGTCGGAGGTCGCCTTGACGATGCCGTCGACCGGGATGAGGTCGGTGGCGGCGAGGAACAGCGCGCGGTCCTCGGCGCTCAGCGCGGCCGGCGTGCCGGGCTTGGCGAAGTCGGTCGCCCGGTCGCGGGTGGCGAATTTCGAGGTGATGGCGACGGTCGGCGCCGGCTCGCCGGCCTTCCAGCCGAGCTTCAGGAACTCGGCGCCGTAATGGGGATCGCGCACGATCTCGGCGCTCGCGGCATTGGTGGTCCAGGTGCTGCCGGCCGGCTTGAACCAGTCGTCGGCGGCAAAAGCCGGCAGCGGCACCCAGGCCTGTGAGGCACCCTCCGAGGGCTTCAGATCCAGCGTGGTGACGACCTGGAAATTGCGCCAGTTGCCCGGCGCGGGGGCGAAGGTGGCCTCCGCGAAGGCGGCGCGCGGCAGGCTGGCGGCGGCCGCGAGGGCGGCGCCCGATTGCAGCAGGTGGCGGCGTGTGAGCATGCGCGTTCTCCCTCTTTATGGTTCTAATCGGCTCGGGCGGGCACCGGGCCGGCCAGCGTGGCCAGGGTCCGGCGGACATCGGGGGAATCCCAGTCGAGGTCGGCCTCGACGATCAGGCGCGGAATGAGATCGGCGTCGAGCACCACCGTGCTCGGCAGCGCGACGATGCCCCAGGCCCTCGTCGCCGCGCGGTCGCGGTCCATCAGGATCGGGAAGGGCAGCGGCTCCGCCTCGAAGAAGCGGGCGACGCGGGCATCGACCTCGCCGACATCGACGGCGAGGATAGCGAGGCCCGGCACGGGCGGATCGGCGGCGAGCCGGCGCAGCGAGGCCATCTCGGCACGGCAGGGCTCGCACCAGGTCGCAAAGAAATGCACGAGGACGACGCTGCCGCGCGCGCCGGCGAGGTCTGTGCGCCCTCCCCCGAGGCGGTCGAGCGCCAGCGCCGGGGCCGGCCCGCGCGTCCAGGGGCGCAACTGCGGCGCGAATTCTTCCGCAGCGGCAGCGGGCGCGCCGAGACACGCCCCGGCGCCGGCCGCGCCGAGAAGCGCGGCGACCGGGAGAGCGAGTCGAAGGGAACGGCCCCGCCACGCGGGAGCGGTGATGTGAAGCACGATCGGATTTGACGTCAGGTGATCGGCCTCGTCAATCGATCCCGCGATCCGCACACGAAATGGTGTCCGATACGCACGGCACGCGTGCGGTGCAGCAGAAAATACCGATGCAAATCAAGGGGTTTCGACGGGCGAGGTGCGCCCCTCAGGTTTGACATTGGAGCAACTCAAAAATACGCTGACCTTCCGATATCCCTGAGACGATCTTTCGGGAGGAGCGTCGAATGAACATGGAGCTCTCGCGTCGCGCATTTTTGCGCACGGCGGGGGCGGGTGTGGCGGGCACGTCGCTGAGCGCGATGGGCTTCGGCGAGGCGGAGGCAATGGTCGCCTCCCATATCAAGCCCTTCCGGCTGGTGAACACCACCGAAGCGCGCAACACCTGCACCTATTGCTCGGTCGCCTGCGGCATCATCATCTATTCCAAGGGCGACCTCCGGAAGGGCGAGAAGGCCGACATCGTCCATATCGAGGGCGACACCGACCACCCGACCAACCGCGGCACGCTCTGCCCGAAGGGCGCGGCGCTGCTCTCGATCGTCAAGTCGGAGACCCGGCTCAAGGAGCCGATGATCCGCAAGGCCGGCTCCGACAAGTTCGAGCCGATCGCGTGGGATGCGGCGCTCGACAAGATCGCCCGCGCCATGAAGGACGACCGCGACGCCAACTTCATCGCCACCAACAAGGACGGCGTAACGGTCAACCGCTGGCTCACCACCGGCTTCCTCGCCGCCTCGGCGACGACCAACGAAACCGCCTGGTGCACCTACAAGGTGGTGCGCTCCACGGGGATGCTGGCATTCGACAACCAGGCACGCGTCTGACACGGCCCGACGGTGGCGAGTCTCGCCCCAACATTTGGCCGTGGCGCTATGACCAACGCCTGGACCGACATCAAGAATACCGACCTCGTCGTGATCATGGGCGGCAATGCCGCTGAAGCGCACCCGTGCGGCTTCAAATGGGTCACCGAGGCGAAGGCCAATCGCGGCGCCAAGCTGATCGTCGTCGACCCGCGCTTCAACCGCTCGGCGTCGGTGGCGGACTATTACGCGCCGATCCGGCAGGGCTCCGACATCGCCTTCCTGATGGGGATCATCAACTACTGCATCCAGAACGACAAGGTGCAGTGGGCCTACACCAAGGCCTTCACCAACGCCTCCTTCGTCGTGAAGGAAGGCTTCGCCTACCAGGACGGCCTGTTCACCGGCTATGACGAGGAAAAGCGCGACTACAACCGCGACAGCTGGGAATACGAGATCGGGCCGGACGGCTATGCGGTGGTCGACGAGACGCTGCAGAATCCGCGCTGCGTCTGGAACCTCCTGAAGCAGCACGTCGCGATCTACACGCCCGAAATGGTCGAGCGCATCTGCGGCACGCCGAAGGACAAGTTCCTGAAGATCGCCCAGATGATCGGCGAGTGCTCCTCGCCGACCAAGACCATGACCAGCATGTACGCGCTCGGCTGGACCCAGCACTCGAAGGGCTCGCAGAACATCCGCGGCATGGCGATGCTCCAGCTTATCCTGGGCAATATCGGCGTGCGCGGCGGCGGCATGAACGCGCTGCGCGGCCACTCCAACATCCAGGGGCTGACCGACCTCGGGCTGATGAGCAACCTCATCCCGGGCTATCTCAACATCCCCGTCGACCGCGAGGCCGACTTCGCCACCTACATGTCGACGCGCGCCTTCAAGCCGCTGCGGCCCAACCAGATGAGCTACTGGCAGAACTACAAGAAGTTCTTCGTCAGTTTCCAGAAGGCGATGTGGGGCGCGGCGGCCACCGCGGAGAACGACTGGGCCTACAGCTACCTGCCCAAGCTCGACGTGCCGGGCTACGACATCCTGCGCGCCTTCGAGCTGATGAAGCAGGGCAAGATGAACCTCTATTTCTGCCAGGGGTTCAATCCGCTGCAGGCCTTCCCGAACAAGGCCAAGCTCGCCGACGCCCTCGCCAAGCTCAAGCTGCTCGTGATCATGGACCCGCTCCAGACCGAGACCGCCCGCTTCTGGGAGGACCACGGCGTCTACAACAAGGCCGACCCGTCGAAGATCCAGACGGAAGTCATCCAGCTGCCCTCCACCTGCTTCGCGGAGGACGAGGGCTCGCTGGTCAATTCCGGGCGCTGGCTGCAATGGCACTGGCCGGGCGGCACGCCTCCCGGCGAGGCCAAGCACGACACCTGGATCATGGCGCAGATCCACACCCGGCTGAAGGAGCTCTACAAGAAGGAGGGCGGCGCCTTCCCCGACCCGATCGTCAACCTCAACTGGGCCTACAAGGACCCGGGCGAGCCCTCGCCGGAGGAACTGGCGCGGGAGATGAACGGCTCGGTGCTCACCGACGTGTTCGATCCCACCGACCCGACCAAGAAGATCCTCGAGGCGGGCAAGCAGCTCTCCGGCTTCGGTCAGCTGCGCGACGACGGCACCACCGCCGGCGGCTGCTGGATCTTTTCCGGCTGCTGGACCGAGGCGGGCAACATGATGGCGCGCCGGGACAATTCCGACCCCGACAACACCGGCACCTTCCTGAAATGGTCGTTCGCCTGGCCGGCGAACCGGCGCATCCTCTACAACCGCGCCTCCTGCGACCTCGACGGCAAGCCGTGGGATCCCTCGCGCAAGCTGATCGAGTGGGACGGCTCGAAATGGACCGGCTACGACGTGCCGGACATCGCGGTCACGGCGAAGCCTCGGGACGTCGGCCCCTTCATCATGAATCCGGAGGGGTCCTCGCGCCTCTTCGTGCGCAAGATGATGCGGGACGGGCCGTTCCCGGTGCATTACGAGCCGTTCGAGAGCCCGGTCGCCAACGTGATCGCGCCCAAGGTGCGCGGCAACCCGGTGGCGCGCGTGTTCAAGGACGACTTCGCGCAGTTCGCCGACATCGGCGATCCCGCCTTCCCCTACGCGGCGACCTCCTATCGCCTCACCGAGCACTTCCACTACTGGACCAAGAACAACCACGTGAACGCGGTCCTGCAGCCCGAGCTCTTCGTCGAGCTCTCGGAAGAGCTGGCGAAGGAGAAGGGCATCACGCTCGGCGGCTGGGTGCGGGTGTGGTCGAAGCGCGGCGAGATCTTTGCGAAAGCGGTGGTCACCAAGCGCATCCGGCCGATGACCATCGACGGCAAGACCGTCCACATCGTCGGCGTGCCCATCCACTGGGGCTTCGTCGGCGCCGCGCGCAAAGGGTTCGGCGCCAATGTGCTGACCCCCTTCGTCGGCGACGCCAATATCGAGACGCCGGAGTTCAAGGCGTTCATGGTCAATATCGAGCCCTCGACCGGGCCGGTGGCATAGGAGGCGGCGCGATGTTCCCCCCCATCCCGAACGCCTCCGTCGCCCCCGACGCGGCCAAGGCCCGCTTCGGCGAGGCCGACATCATGCGCCGCTCGGCGTCGACGGTGACCCCGCCGGCGCAGCGCCTCACCGAAGTCGCCAAGCTGATCGATGTCACCAAGTGCATCGGCTGCAAGGCGTGCCAGGCGGCCTGCCTCGAGTGGAACCAGCTCGAGCAGGAGATCGGCTTTAACCACGGGATCTACGACAATCCCATGGACCTGACGCCGGACACCTTCACCCTGATGCGCTTCACCGAATGGGTGAACCCGGAGACCGACAACCTCGAATGGCTGATCCGCAAGGACGGCTGCATGCACTGCGAGGATCCGGGCTGCCTGAAGGCCTGCCCCTCGCCGGGCGCGATCGTGCAGTACTCGAACGGCATCGTCGATTTCCAGCACGAGAACTGCATCGGCTGCGGCTATTGCATCAAGGGCTGCCCCTTCAACATCCCGCGCATCTCCAAGGTGGATCACACCGCCTACAAGTGCACGCTCTGCTCCGACCGCGTCGCGGTCGGCCAGGGCCCGGCCTGCCAGAAGGCGTGCCCGACCCAGGCGATCGTGTTCGGCACCAAGGAGGAGATGAAGGGCTGGGCGGATTTCCGCATCAAGGACCTGAAGTCGCGCGGCTTCGAGAATGCCGGCCTCTATGATCCGCCGGGGGTGGGCGGCACGCATGTGATGTATGTGCTGCACCATGCCGACAAGCCCTCGATCTATGCCGGCCTGCCGGACAATCCGCGCATCTCGCCGATCGTCGAGGCGTGGAAGGGCGTGACGAAGTATGCCGGCCTCGCCGCCATGGGCCTCGCCGCGGCGGCGGGCTTCCTGCACTACGTCATCTCCGGCCCCAACAAGGTGACCGAGGAAGACGAGGCCAACGCCGAGAAGCTGGCCGATGGCAAGGCGCCCGGCGCTCCCCCGCCCGGCGTCCCGGCCAGCGACGGGAGGCGGGCATGAGCGATCTCGCTTCCCGCCCCGACGACGTCGAGACCGGCGACGGCGTGCATCCGGGCAAGCCGGTGATCGTCGACCGCTACACGGTGGGCGCGCGCATCAACCACTGGATCACGGCGACCAGCCTGATCCTGCTGGCGCTCTCCGGCCTCGCGCTGTTCACGCCGGCGCTGTTCTTCCTCACCGGCCTGTTCGGCGGCGGGCAGATGACGCGCACGCTGCATCCCTGGATCGGCGTGGTGCTGTTCTTCTCCTTCGCCGGCCTGTTCATCCGCTTCTGGCGGGCGAACCTGCCCAAGGCCGAGGACGGCACCTGGCTCGCCCGCATCAACGACGTGCTGGCCGGCCGCGAGGAGCGCCTGCCCGAGATCGGCAAGTACAATGCCGGCCAGAAATTCGTGTTCTGGGGCATGTCGACGCTGATCATCGTGCTGATCGCCAGCGGCATCGTGATGTGGGACCAGTACTTCTACGAGTACACCTCGATCCCGCAGAAGCGCGTCGCCATCCTCGTCCACGCGCTCGCGGCGGTGGCGATCATCTGCGTGTGGATCATCCACGTCTACGCGGCGATCTGGGTGAAGGGCACCATCGGCGCCATGACCAGGGGCCAGGTCACCGGCGGCTGGGCCTGGCGCCACCACCGCAAATGGCTGCGTGAGCTGGTGGCGAAGCCGGGGAGCAAGACCGGCACGCCGGCGGAGTGAGCCGAGGCGCCGATGTAAGGCGCGGCGCAGGTGCCGTGCGACTGCGGTGGCGGCAAGGCACCGTTCCCCGGACAAGCGGCGCGAAGCGCGGCGCCGATCCGGGGCCCAGGAGAAAGACCGCCGAAGGCGCTTCAAAATGTGTTCGGCGGCTTCGCCGTTTCTCCCCTGGATCCCGGATCGGCGCTCCGCCTGCGGCTCCGCTGGTCCGGGACACGGCAATCGTCGTCACGCCGCCAGTTCGGCGCCCAGCAGGCGGGCTTCCTCGCGGGCGGCTTCCATCTGCCAGCGGCGCAGCACGGTGAGCAGCTGGTCGAGTTCCTCGCCCGAGCGGCCGGCGCGGTAGCGTTCCATCACCCGCTCGACGATGCGGCGTTTCAGGCCGGAATGCACCGGCCCCTCCTCGTCGACATAATTCGCCTCCAGCACCACCTCGAGCGCGGCGCGGAAGGCGGTGTAGGCGCCGCGCGGCATGCCGGCCTTGTCGTAGAGGGCGCGGAAGGCGGTGCCGGTGCGATCGGCGGCGAGCGCGGCGACCTTCGGCGCCGGCAGGCCGGAGAGCAGCGAGATCGCCTCGAAGAACAGCCGCACATGGCCCGACAGCAGCGAGCGCAGCACCAGCCCGGCGGTGAGCTGGCCATTGGCGCGCAGATGCTCGACCAGCGCGCGGATATCGCCCGAGGCACGGTCCTCGGCCAGCGTGACGGTCGCCTTCTCGCAGGCCTCGCGGGTCATGCGCGCCGCCTGTTCCGGCGGCAGCCACTGGCGCTGCACGACGAAGGCGGAGAGCACGTCGGCGACCGAGCGGATCAGCGCCTGATGCGCCTCCGCCGGCAGGTCCGCCCGCGCCAGCAGCGCCTCGCGCACCGCCGGCAGATGGCCGAAGCGGGCGACGATGCGGCCGAGCGCGAAGCCGGGAATGTCGGCGCCGTCATTCTCGATGAGGGTCAGGCAGGCGCTGGCGCAGCCGACCTCGGCGATGGCGGCGGAAATCGGCGCGGACACGCTGGCGCGCAGCGCCACTGCCTCCTGCCGGCGCTCGTCGCCCTCGCCGATCACCTCGACCAGTTCGCCGTCGCTCAGCACCGGCGAGCGGGCCAGCACGATCTCGGCGATGTCGATCTGGTCGCCGGCCAGCGCGAGGATGATGCCGGCCGGCGCCTCGCGATGGCTGCCGAGCGACTCGGCCAGCGCGGTGCGCACCAGCGGCGAGGGATCGTCGAGCAGCAGCAGCAGCGCCGCTTCCGCCTCGCGCCGGTCCTCCCGCGACAGCTCCGAATAGAGATAGGCGCGGGCGAGCGCGCCGCTGGCATCGGCCCGTTCGCCGGCCTGCGCGGTCTTCACCCAGCGAAGGAACTGCCGCACGATCATGATACCGCCCGCCCTTGATGCGAATGCGGCAAGGATGCGCCCGGCCTGCTTAAGAAAGGGTTGCGATTAAGGATGCGTTGACCATAAGGGAGCACCGGCGGAGGCGACCCGGGGCGCGGCGGGCAACCGGATTCAACCTCTCAGCAATACCACACAACCCCTTGATCCGGCGGGGATATGCGACACCGACCCGCCGCCCCGCCTACTGCGCCGCGACGTCGATCACGACGTCCTTGCCGGTCTCGACCGAGAACTCCTTGGTGTACACTTTGCCGTCATGCCGGGCGATGCCGACATAGTCGCCTTCCGCCAGCACGAAGACCGGCTGCGCGCCCACCGATTCCTTGATGGTGTCGCCGCCCGGGGTGAGCACCGACCACTGCGTCTCCGACGGCGCGCCCGGCTGGCTGCCCTGCACCAGCCGCAGCGTCACTTCCGCCGCGCGGTGGTGGATCATCGCCTCGGTGAGCTTGCCGGGCTGGATCGAGACGTCCGCCTGGATCACCGCATTGCCGTCGCCATAGGTGGAGACGACGTAGTAGCTGCCGGCCGGCAGGATGATGATGTCGCCCGAATTCACGCCCCGGTAATAGGGCCGGCTCGAGGTCTTGCCCTGCAGGAAGCTGCCCTCGAACAGGTCGAAGCTCACCTTGGGGCCGGGGATCACCACGTCGTTGACGTCGCTCTGCAGCTTGATGGCACCGGCCGGGAGGTCGAACTGCTCGCGGCGCGAATTGCCGCCCACCACGATCTTGCGGGCGGCGCTGGCGAGCCCGTAGGAGACATGGACGACATAGCCGCCCGGGGAGAGGAAGAACACCGGCGCCGGCTCCACCGCCTCACCCACCAGCGGATAGGCGCCCGAGGCTTCCGGCGTGTCGGCGAAGACGCGCCAGACCAGGCCGCGCGGGATCAGCCCGCCCTTCTCGCCATAGCGCGCGCTCATGCCGATGGAGGCCTTGCCGCTCGGCGGCTGCGGCAGCAGGGCGTGCGGATCGCGCCCCCCCGCCCCCGGATCGGGACCGCCCGGCGCCGGCTGCGGCGCGAGGCCACCGGCCGCCGGGGGAATGACGCCCCCGCCCGGCAGGCCCGGCGTGCCGGTGAACGGCATCAGCTGGGCGATGCGCACATCCGCCGCCGGCGCGGACGCCGCGTCGGGCGTCACCGCAGCCGCGGGAAGGGCCGGGCCGAGGGCGATGAGCGCGGCGAGCAGCAGCCGGAATCGGCAGGCAGCGGCGAAGCGGAGGAAAGCGGACCACATGGGCGCAAATCCGTGCCCGCAAACCGGGGCAAATTCAAGTCCGTGCGTTCCCGCTCCCATGCCGCGGCGAGGCTTTGAGCAGGTGGCGCCGATGTGCTACCGCGGGACCGACAAGGATGGCCCCCATGACCACGCAGACGCCGACCCCGCCCACGCCGATCACCTACGCCCCCACCCCGGACGCCCTCGACCTGCTCAAGTCCCGCAAGAGCCCGAAGATCCTCGACATCGGCGCGCCCGGCCCCTCCCCGGCGGAGATCGAGACGCTGCTGGCCATCGCCTCGCGCGTGCCCGACCACGGCAAGCTGGCGCCCTGGCGCTTCATCGTGTTCGAGGGCGAGGGGCGCGTGCGGGCCGGCGAGGCCATCGCCGCCGTGTTCGCGCAGGACAACCCGGATGCCGATGCCGACCGCCTTGCCATCGAGCGCACGCGCCTTTCCCGCGCGCCGCTGGTCATCGCGGTGGTCTCGAAGGCCGGCACCCATGTTAAGATCCCGGAATGGGAACAGCTGATGTCGGGCGCCGCCGCCTGCACGCTGCTCGTGCTCGCCGCCCACGCGCTCGGCTACGGCGCGACCTGGCTGACCGAATGGTACGCCTATGACGCGCGCACCCGCGCCGCGCTCGGCCTTTCCGAGAACGAGCGCCTCGTCGGCTTCGTCCACATCGGCACGCCGGCGCGCCCGCAGGAAGACCGGCCGCGCCCCGCCCTCGCCGACATCGTCACGCGGTTCTGAGCCATGTTCTACGAACCCGGCCACCGCGACCACGCCCTGCTGCCGCACAACCCGCTGAAGGCGATCATCTCGCCGCGCCCGATCGGCTGGATCTCGACGCTCTCGCCGGCGGGCATCGCCAACCTCGCCCCCTATTCCTTCTTCAACATGTTCAGCGAAAGCCCCGACATCGTCGGTTTCGCCAGTTCCGGGCGCAAGCACAGCCTCGCCAACATCGAGGCGACCGGCGCCTTCGTCTACAACCTGCCGACCCGCGAACTGGTCGAGGCGGTCAACCTCACCTCCGCCCCGGTGCCGGCGCAGGTGAGCGAGTTCGACCTCGCCGGGCTGGAGCGGGCGCCCTGCCGGCTCGTCGCGCCCCCGCGCGTCGCCGCCGCGCCCTGCGCGCTCGAATGCGTCTATCTGGAGACGGTGGAGCTGAAGGGCCGCGACGGCGCGTCGGCGAACAGCTTCCTCGTGCTGGGCGAGGTGGTCGGCATCCATATCGACGACCGCTTCGTCGAGAACGGGCAGCTGCGCGCCGAGCGCATGCACTCGCTCGCCCGCGGCGGCTATTTCGACTATTCCTGGGTCGACGAGGTGCTGTCCATTCCCCGCCCGCGGTGAGGGCCGGATCGCCCCGGGGCGGGTTGACGCTGGGGAATTCGGCTTCCCCATCAGATATTTGTGAACGTCGTGGCGAGGAAAGCACAACCAATGCCCTGCCCCGGCGTTAGGATGGCGTGCCTTTGGTGAATCGAGCCCCGTCATGTCCGTCCTCTGCCGTCGCAGCCTTCTGATCGGAACCGCCGCCCTCGCGCTGGCCGGGTGCAAGTCCTCGCGCACCACCGCCACCGCCCCGAGCGCGGCACTGCCGCCCGCCCCCTCCCCGGCGCTGGGCTATTCCATCGGCAATTACGGGGCGATGAGCGACCGCTTCCCCATCGACGCGGTCGACACCTCGCGGATCGAGCCGCAGTTCCTGCGCCGCGAGGTCGCCTATGCGACCAAGGAGCCGCCGGGAACCATCGTCATCGACCCCTATGCCCACTTCCTCTATTTCGTGCAGCCGGGCGGCACGGCGATCCGCTACGGCGTCGGCGTCGGCAAGCAGGGCTTTTCCTGGTCCGGCACCGCCACCATCAACTCCAAGCAGGAATGGCCGGACTGGTATCCGCCCAAGGAGATGATCGAGCGCCGCCCCGACATCAAGCCGCAGCTCACCCAGCTGCAGAGCGGCATCGGCATGCATGGCGGGCCGGGCAACCCGCTGGGCGCGCGCGCCATGTATCTGTGGCAGAACGGCAAGGACACGCTCTACCGCATCCACGGCACGGTCGAGCCCTATTCCATCGGCCAGAGCGTCTCCTCGGGCTGCATCCGCATGATCAACCAGGACGCCATCGACCTCTACAACCGCACGCCGGTCGGCACCCGCGTGGTCGTGCTGGGCTCGGGCGGCGCGAAGACCTCCTGATCCCGCGCCATCCCCCGACGAAAGCGGGAACCCGGCGCCGCGATTGAGGGTTGCGGTGCAGCAGAGGCGGTGCGACGCTCTGCCAACGGGGGCGGGGCATGGCCGGACGAATCATCACCATCGCGCAGCAGAAGGGCGGCTCGGGCAAGACCACGCTCGCCGCCCATATCGCCGTCGCGCTCGCCAACGGCCAGCGCGTGGCGGTGCTCGACTGCGACCCGCAGGGCAGCCTCGGGCGCTGGTTCGAGGCGCGCGAGGAAACGCTGGGCGAGGACAGCACCGGCCTCGACTTCCGCACCGCCTCGGGCTGGGGCGCCCGGCGCGAGGCGCGCAGCCTCGCCCGCGACTACGACATGGTGGTGATCGACACGCCGCCGAAATCCGACATCGAATCCCGCCCGGCCATCGAGATCGCCGATCTCGTCGTGGTGCCGGTGCAGCCGACGCCGGTCGACCTCTGGGCCACCGCGCCGACGCTGGAGATGATCGCCAAGGAAGGCACCGCCGCGCTCCTCGTGATCAACCGCGCCGCCGCCCGCGCCGGGCTGACCGAGGAGATCAGCGAGGCGATCCGCGCACTCGGCCACCCGGCGGCGCAGACCCGTCTCGGCAGCCGCGTCGCCTTCGCCGCCAGCATGGGCGAGGGCCGCACCGTCACCGAGACCGAACCCGGCAGCAAGGGCGCCGAGGAAGTCGCCGCGCTGGCGGCGGAGATCCGCAGGATACTGGTGGTGTGAGGCGGAGACCGACCGGCTCCCGGCGACCCGGTCCGCTTCAATCGCGCGAACGCTCGATGTCCGCTGACGCCGTATCGAGCCAGCCGGCGATGCCGTTCCGTTCGGCCCGTTGCCGGATATCGTCGAGAATCCGCCGATAGTCGTCCTCGCTCCCGGCCGACAGCATCTGCAAGGGAGTATTGTGGAACAGGTCGCCGATCTGGAAGATGCCGCGCGCCTCCTTCTCGTGGGCGATCACCCGGATATCGAGAAAGGCGCGGTGCAGAAGTCGCAGAACCCGATCCCGCGCCTCCGGCGCCAGCCCTTCATGCGTCATCCTTTCCTCCATTCCGACAAAGCCGGCATTCGGCTTAACGCTACATCCTCTTCTCGCCGCTAGTCTCGATGCGCCGGCGCCCCGGGCGGGCGGCGGGAACGAGAGGAGAGACGATGTTTTCCCGGCGCAACCTGTTCAAGCTCGCGGCCACCGCCGTTCCCGCGGCCGCCCTCCCCGTTGCCGCCCTTCCCGTTACCGCTCTTCCCGTTACCGCTCTTTCCCTGGCGACGCCGGCCCGCGCCGCCGAGCAGGACGTGACGGCGACGCCGCTGGCGCAGATGGCGGCGGCGATCTCTGACCGGCTGTTCGACGGCGACGGCCTTGCCCGCCCGGTGCCCGACCAGCCCGTGGTCTCCGATTTCGCCCGCAACCTCGACCGCACGCTGGTGCTGGGCGGTGGCGGCGAATATTACGTCGCCTGGTATTGCGGCTTCTTCCACGGGCTGATCGAGCAGGGGTTCGACCCGGCGCTGCCGGAGATGGTGGTCGGCACGTCGGCGGGTGCCTATATCGGCTCGTCGCTGCTCTCCGGCCGCTTCCGGCAGATGCGCTCGGAATTCGAGTTCTTCGGGCATTTCCCGGGCCTGTTCGCGAAGATGGCGCCGGTCACCGCGCCGAATGCGAGCCAGAAGCGGGCGCAGGAGATCAATTTCGGCGTCAAGGACGGCAACCCCGAGACCATCAGGACCATCGGACACGCCGCGCTCGCCGCCGACAACCGCGTCAATGGCGACGCCGTCGAGCGCCTCGCCTGGCTGCTGACCGGCGACAGCCGCACCGGCTGGCCGACGCCGCGCATGTTCACCACCTCCAACGACTGCTACACCGGCGAGCGCCTCGTCGTGCACCAGGATGTCGCGCAGAAGAACGGCATCCCCCTCGCACACGCCGCCGGCGCCAGCTCCTCGCTGCCCGGCATCATCGGCCCGACCCTGCTCGGCCAGCGCTTCTGCATGGATGGCGGCATCTCGAAGAGCTGGGCGCACACCGACCTCGTCGCCGGTTCGAAGCGCGCGCTGGTCATCACGCTGACCAATGGCTACGAGGGCAGCCTGCTCAGCGGCATCCCGCACGACATCCACAGGGAGATCGCCGCGCTGGAGGCGGTCGGCACCAAGGCGATGCTGATCATCGCCGGCACGCCGCCGGGGGTGAACCTGCTCGATCCCGGCGAGATCGCCCCGGCGCTGCGGGCCGGCTATGCGCGGGCGGCGATCGAGGCGCCGAAGATCAAGGCGTTCTGGGCCTAGCATCACGCGCCCCTCGCGCCGGCGGGCAACGGCGGGCGCGGGGAGCCGGATCCGCCCGCCTTGCGGCTAGAGGATATCGGGGCTCCGGTCGGCCTTCTCGGTGACGCGCTCTTCGGGCAGTACCTTGCCCTGCTGGCGGCGGAACACCTTCGAGCGCATCGTGCCATAGGCGAGGGCGAGCAAGAGGACCAGCGCGCCAACTCCGAACATCATCTCCATCAGGTGCCTCCGTGGTTGACCTTACCTAGGGTCAACACGCGCGGGCGGGATGGGTTCGCGGATTTCGGCCGGAAACAGCGGCCTGCCGGCACACGAATGCGCCAGCAGGCCGTGACCGGCGTCGCCTCAGAGCGCCTTCGGGGCGCGCTGGTCGGGCGGGCTCGCCTCGGCGACCAGCGCCGCCAGCGCCTCGTCGAGGGTCAGCGCGGTCTGCGCCTGCGAGCCGAGGCGGCGGATCGAGACGGTGCGCTCCGCCGCTTCCTTGCGGCCGACCACGATCAGCGCCGGCACCTTGGCCAGCGAATGCTCGCGGACCTTGTAGTTGATCTTCTCGTTGCGCAGATCGAGCTCGACCCGCAGCCCCGCCTGCTTCGCCAGCGCCACGATCTCGCGGGCATAGTCGTCGCCCTCGGAGGTGATGGTCGCCACCACCGCCTGCACGGGGGCCAGCCACAGCGGGAAATGCCCGGCGAAATGCTCGATCAGGATGCCGGTGAACCGCTCCATCGAGCCGCAGATGGCGCGGTGGATCATCACCGGCGTCTTCTTCATGCCATCGGCGTCGACATAGAAGGCGCCGAAGCGTTCCGGCAGGTTGAAGTCGACCTGCGTGGTGCCGCACTGCCATTCGCGGCCGATCGCGTCGCGCAGCGTGTACTCGAACTTCGGGCCGTAGAACGCGCCCTCGCCCGGCAGGATGCCGGTGCGGATGCGGTTGCCGGACTGCTTCTCGATGGTCTCGAGCACGCGGGTCATCACCTCCTCGGCGTGATCCCACACCGCGTCCGAACCGACCCGCTTCTCGGGCCGGGTGGAGAGCTTCACCACGATCTCCTCGAAGCCGAAATCGGCATAGGTGGAGAGGATCAGATCGTTGATCTTCAGGCACTCCGCCGCCATCTGCTCCTCGGTGCAGAAGATGTGGGCGTCATCCTGGGTGAAGCCGCGCACGCGCATCAGCCCGTGCAGCGCGCCGGAGGGCTCGTAGCGGTGCACCGCGCCGAATTCGGCGAGGCGCATCGGAAGGTCGCGGTAGCTCTTCAGCCCGTGCTTGAAGATCTGCACATGGCCGGGGCAGTTCATCGGCTTCAGCGCATAGACGCGGTCATTGTCGTCGGTGTCGCCGGCCGGCTGCACCTTGAACATGTTGTCCTTGTACCAGCCCCAGTGGCCGGAGGTCTCCCACAGCGACTTGTCGAGCACCTGCGGGGCGTTGACCTCGCTGTAATCGGCGGCGAGGCGCCGGCGCATGTACGACACGAGATTCTGGAACAGGTTCCAGCCCTTGGGGTGCCAGAACACGACGCCCGGCCCCTCCTCCTGGAAGTGGAACAGGTCCATCTCGCGGCCGAGCCGGCGGTGGTCGCGCTTCTCGGCTTCCTCGAGCTGGTGCAGATAGGCGTCAAGTTCCTCCTGCGTGCGCCAGGCGGTGCCGTAGATGCGGGTCAGCATCGGGTTCTTCGCGTCGCCCCGCCAATAGGCGCCGGCCACCTTCATCAGCTTGAAGGCGTTGCCGATCTTGCCGACGCTGGGCATATGCGGGCCGCGGCAGAGGTCGAACCACTCGCCCTGCCGGTAGATCTTGAGCGACTGGTCCTCCGGGATGGCATCGACCAGCTCGACCTTGAACGCCTCGCCCTTCTCCCGGAACACGCGCTTGGCTTCATCCCGCGTCCACACCTCCTTGGTGAAGGGGGCGTCGCGGGCGATGATCTCGCGCATCTTCTTCTCGATGGCGATGAAGTCCTCCGGCGAGAACGGCTCGTTGCGGAAGAAGTCGTAATAGAAGCCGTTCTCGATGACCGGGCCGATGGTCACCTGCGTGCCGGGCCAGAGCGCCTGCACCGCCTCGGCCAGCACATGGGCGGCGTCGTGGCGGATGAGTTCGAGCGCCTCGGGGCTCTCGCGGGTGACGAGCTCGATCTTCGCGTCGGTGGTGATGGGGTCGGCGAGGTCGGCCAGCACGCCGTCGAGCTTCACCGCGATGGACTTCTTGGCGAGCGACTTGGCGATGGAGGCGGCGACCTCGGTGCCGGTGGTGCCGGGAGCGAACTCACGCACGGCGCCGTCGGGAAAGGTGAGATGGATCATGGTCTTTTCTCCCGCCCACTCCTGCGAACCGCGCAGGTAGGCGTGTTGGTCTCGAGGCGTGGTGATCGGACGCCGCCGGGGGTGAACCGGGCGGTTCCGCCCGCCTGATCTAGGCGCGCCGCCGCGCCCGGTCCAGAAAAAAGCTCGCGGCTTTTGATTCAAAAATAGAACTACAGTATTGGCGCCGATGTTACCTCCGCATCATGTATTCGCCCGCCCGCTTTTGCGCTAATGTCGCCGGCGATCGCGGGGGCGGCCATGGCAGAGGCGGCGTGGAGGGAAACGGTCCGGCGGCGGCATCCCTGGGAGGTCGTGCTGCAGCTCGGCCTCGCTTTGTGGGTGGTGCGCATCCCGCTCCTCAGCGTGCTGATCGGCGGCGCTCTGCTCGCCTTCGTGCCCCAGACCGCCGACGCCATGGTCGACATCGCCCTGCGCGCGGCGGAGGCGAGCCTGCCCGCCGGCACGGCGCTGGCGGTGATGGTGTTCGTGTTCTGGGCGATGCCGGTGCATTACTCGGCCCGGCTGCTGCTGGAAACCGATGCGCGCTACCGCGCCACGCTGCGCCTGCCGCACGCGGCGGTCCCGCCGCCGGCCGCGGTCTCCCCGCCCGCGGACGCCGCGCCCGCCGATCCCGCCGCCCCGGTGCCCCCGCCGGCCCGGCGCTGCCCGCCCTGCACCTTCATCGCCGACTGCTTCCGCTGCCAGATCGGCTGCATCGACGCCTATGTGCCGCGCATGCTCGGCTCGGCCCCGTTCCTCGCCGTCGCCTATGGCGCCTGGAACGCGGCGGGGTACCTGCCGACCATTTCCGCCGAGCGGATGACGGCGGCGGTGCGCAGCGGGCTGCACACCATCGCGCTGGTGATGATCGTGTCCGCGGTGCTGTTCCAGTTCTATGCCGGCATCCGCCACCGCGTCGCCAATACGGCCTGGGCGAACCGGCTCGACCAGCGGCTGGCGAAGAGCTTCGGCTGGCTCTTCACCCGCCTCGGCATGGCGGCGGGGCGTTCGGATCGCGGCAACTCGGCGCAGGGGCTGAACGCCACCGGCCGCCTGCTCATGCTGGCGATGGGGCTGGTGGTCGGCGGCGTGCTGCTGGCCAATCCCTTCGTGCTGGCCTCCGACCGCTTCTTCCCGCGCGCCATGGCGCTGCCGCTGATCTTCGGCGCGTGGATCCCGGCGCTGTCGCTGCTCGGCGGCTGGGGCCGGCGGCTGCGGGTGCCGCTGGTGGCGGGGCTGGGTGTCGTCTGCGCCACCATCTTCGCCGTGTTCGGCGACAACCACACGGTGCGCCGGCTCACCGAGCCCGACGGTGCCAGCCAGACCGAGCTCGGCACGGCCCTCGACCTGTGGATGCGCAAGAATGGCTGCGCCGCGCCGGGCACCGACTGCCCGCGCCCGGTCATCGTCGCCGCGGCCGGCGGGGCGAGCCGGGCCGGCTTCTTCACCGCCAGCGTAATCGGCCATTTCCTCGACCTCGAACGCCATCGCCCGCCGCTCGAGATCGGCCGCGACGACAGTTCGGCCTATGTGCGGGGACAGGACGACGACGGCCGCTTCGACCCCGCCCGCGCCAAGGCCGCGAAACTGACCGGCGACAATGTCGGCAGCCGCTTCTTCGCGATCTCCGGCGTCTCGGGCGGCGCCGTCGGCGCGGTGCTGGTGGCGGCGGCGCGCGAGCAGCGCGGCGGCTCGCCCGACCATCCGCCCTGCCGCATGCCCGACGACCGGCTGTGGTACGGGCAGGCGATCAGCAACTGGCGCGACTGTCTCGAACTGCTCGCCAGCGGCGATTTCCTCACCCCCACCTTCTTCGGCCTCGCCTTCCGCGACCAGGTGCCGTTCCCCGGTCTCTCCAACGACCGCGCGGCGCTGCTGGAGCAGGCCTGGGAGCGCTGGTTCGACCTCGCCATCGAGCCGCCCCCGGCCGCCGGCAAGGATGGCGGCAATGCCGGCAGCGCCACCGGCACGGACGGGCTCAACCGCTCCTTCCTCAGCCTGCAGAGCCAGGCCGACGGGCTGATGGAGCGGCCCTGGGTGCCCTATCTGGTGCTGAACGGCACCTCCGTCGCCACCGGCCAGCGCATCATCACCTCGACGCTGGCGCCCACCTACAGCGCCGCGATCTGCCCGGACGGCAAGGCCCCCGCGCGCGACCGCAACTGCGTGCTCTTCACCCACGCCATCGATTTCCACCAGTTGCTGAAGGACACCACCACGAACGACAGCGTCTTCGCGCGGCTGCAGACCTGGTTCCTGCATGACGGCGGCGCGCCCGATGTCGCGCGCAGCACGGCCGCGCACAATTCCGCGCGCTTCCCGATCATCTCGCCGCCCGGCGCCATCCGCAACGCCAGCGGCCAGGTCATCGACCGGATCGTCGACGGCGGCTATTTCGAGAATTACGGCGCCGTCTCCGCGCTGGAGCTCGCCAAGGCGATGACCGCGCTCCAGCCGGGCCTGCGGCCCTTCGTGCTGGTGATCTCCAACGATCCCGAGAGCACCCGCATCGACGACAAGGCCAACAAGGCGCAGCAGGGCACGGTCTACAGCGACATCAGCGACGTCTACTGGCTGGCCGACGCCAACGGTCCGCTCGGCACGGTGATGAACGTGCGCAGCGGCCGCGGCCGGCTCGCCGTCGCCGAGCTGACCGGCTGGCTCGACCGCCAGCTCGGCCAGGGCTGCGGGGCCAATGTCGCCCATGTGCAGGTGTGGCCGCAGCCCTCGGTGACCGGGGCGGAGGCTGCCCGCGAGGTCTCGATGAGCTGGTGGCTGTCGAAACCGGTGCAGCTCCATCTGCACCAGCAGCTCGAGCGGCAGGGCAATGCGGCGAGCCCGGCCGGCGATCTCAGCCTCGGCAACAACTGGCAGGCGGTCGCCGACGTCTGGTCGGCGCTGGCGACGCCGCCCTGCCCGCCACCCCCGCGCGTGCCGGGCTTCGCGGCGCAGGCCTCGCCCTAGGCACCTGCCGACCGGCTCCCGCATCCCCATGCCCGTGCGAGACGGCGACGCGCCGATGCGATCGTTTCAATCCCGTCGCGTCGCGCTCTCGCCCGGCGCCCATCGCCCCGGCCGCCGCGCGTAGCGCCACGGCGCGTACCAGCGCGCATCCGGCGGCACGCCCTCCGGCACCGCCTCGAAGCCGGAGCCGCCCCACGGGTGGCAGCGGCACATCCGCCCGCCCGCCATCCAGCCGCCCGCCCAGGCGCCATGGCGGTCGATCGCCTGTTCGGCGAATTCCGAGCAGGTCGGCAGATAGCGGCACTGCCGGCCCATGAAGGCCGAGAAACTGTAGCGATAGGCGAGGATCGGCAGCCGCAGGACGAGCCGCGGCAGCCGCGCCAGCAGGCGGCGGGTGCCGCCCGGCGCGGCGCGGTTCCCCGAAGCCGGCATGTCGCTGCGTTCCGCCATCGTCTCGCCATCTCCCGGGCGAACCATGCTGGCGGGGCGATCCCGCCCCGTCTCCTCTCTGCCACCTCGCCCGGCGTTGCGCCGGGGGCGCACGCCGGGCCGCTCAAGGCTGCCCGATGACCCAACCCGTGCTCACCGTCCTACGCGCCCTCGACTTCGCCGCCAAGCACCATGCCGGCCAGCGCCGCAAGGGGGCCCGCGCCGAACCCTATCTCAACCACCTCGCCGAGGTCGCCCGCCTCGCCGGCGAGGCGACCGGCGGGGACGACCCCGAACTCGTCGCCGCCGCCCTGCTCCACGACGTGGTCGAGGACCAGGAGGTCACGCTCGCCGAGGTCGAGGCCGCCTTCGGCGCCGATGTCGCCGGCCTCGTCGCCGAAGCGACCGACGACAAGAGCCTGCCCAAGGCGGAACGCAAGCGCCTCCAGGTCGCGTATGCCCTCGGCCGCAGCGCCCGCGCCAAGGTGCTGAAGCTGGCCGACAAGATCAGCAACCTGCGCTCGCTCGCCGCCGATCCGCCGGCCGACTGGGACCGGGACCGCCGCCTCGCCTATGTCGACTGGGCGGAGGCGGTGGCGTCGGGCCTCGCCGGCATCGCGCCCGCGCTCGATGGCGAATTCGCCCGTGCCGCCGCCGCTGCACGCGACAGTCTGGCGGGAACCGGGTGCTCCCTCGCGCATTGAGATGGGCGTAACGGAGAACCGCTCATGCCCGGCCCACGGACCTGCCCGACATCGGCCAACCGCACCCTTCTCGGTGCCGCGAGCCTCGCCGCCCTCGCCGGCGGCGCCGCGCTCGCTCTGACGCTGATGTCCGCACCGGCGGCCGCGCAGCAGCCGGTTCCCGATCCGCCCAAGACCGTCCCGGCGCCCGTCCCGGTTCTCCCCGCCGCACCCGCCGCCAAGCCGGCGGCGCCGGCCCCCGATCCCGCCGCCGCGGGCGGTACCGAGCCGACCCTGGACGCCGAAAGCCCGGACATGGCGCGCGTCGCCGCTTGCAAGACGCGGGCGCTGGCGCGGCTGAAGGAACAGTCGCCGTCGGTCGACGACATCTTCATCGACGTCGACGGGCTCACCATCGCCGAATCGACCGGCAAGCTCGGCGACATCCCGGTGAAGGGCGTCATTATGGGCGAGGCCTACATCCAGCGCGACCATTCCGACCGCGCCAACCGCTTCCTCTGCCTCACCGGCGAGAAGGACGAGGTGCTGTTCACCTTCTTCACCGAGCGCTGAGGCGGCGATGCGCCTATTCCGCCGCCGCGACCTCCGCCCTGTTGCGGGCCTCGATCTGGTCGAGCGCATCGACCACGGCGTCGAAGGTGAGCAGGGTCGAGGCGTGGCGGGCCTTGTAGTCGCGCACCGGCTCGAGCACGGCGAGATCGGCCCAGCGGCCCTCCGGCGCCGGGCCGTTCTCCTTCAGCATGGCGCGCATCTCCTCGCGCACCGCACGCAGTTCCTCGGGCGTCGAACCGACGACATGGCGCGCCATGATCGAGGAAGAGGCCTGCCCGAGCGCGCAGGCGCGCACCTCATGGGCGAAATCGCTGACCCGGCCGTCCGTCACCGCGAGATCGATCGTCACCGTCGAGCCGCACAGGCGCGAATGCGCGGTGGCGCTGGCATCGGGCGCGTCGAGGCGGCCGAGGCGCGGAATGTCCGCCGCCAGTTCGATGATGCGCCGGTTATAGACCTCGTTCAGCATCGCTCGCCCTTTGTCTCGGCTGCACGGCCGGCCCCGCCGGAATATTGCGGCGGCTCGGTCGGTCCATATATAGGTATCACGTCCGCGCCCGAAAGAAGCGCCCGCCCGCTTCGGCCTGGCGAGGACGCACGATCGATGCGGATGAACAGGAACGGTCGGACTACGGGTCGCAGGTCCAAATCCGGCCTCGATACGTACATGACGCGAGAAACCGGTGACACTCCGGCGCCCCGGAACAAGAGCGCCGTCGAACGGAGACCGTCATGGACGCAGTGTTGCAGTCGCTGATGAAGAGCGCCGAAGCCGAGGCGGACGCCTCCCGCGGATCGAAAGCCGCAAGCGTGGTTCCCAAGCCCTCCCGCGAGGAAGCGGAAGCGGCGGTGCGCACGCTGATCGCCTGGGCGGGCGACAATCCCGACCGCGAGGGCCTGATCGACACGCCCCGGCGCGTGGTGCGGGCCTATGAGGAACTCTACGCCGGCTATGCGGAAGCGCCCGACGAGGTGCTGGACCGCACCTTCGGCGAGATCGGCAATTTCGACGACATGGTCGTCGTGCGCGACATCGTCTTCCACTCCCACTGCGAGCACCACATGGTGCCCTTCATGGGGCGGGCGCATCTCGCCTATTTCCCGGTGGAGCGGGTGGTCGGCCTGTCCAAGATCGCCCGCGTCGTCGACATGTACGCCAAGCGCCTGCAGACGCAGGAGCACCTGACCTCGCAGATCATCTCCGCCGTCGACGAGGCGCTGAAGCCGCGCGGCGTCGCGCTGCTGATCGAGGCCGAGCACATGTGCATGGCGATGCGCGGGGTGAAGAAGCCGGGGGCGTCGACCATCACCACCCAGTTCACCGGCATCTTCCGCGACGACCCGCAGGAGCAGATCCGCTTCATGAGCCTGATCCGCGGCGTCCGGCCGTGAGGCCCGCCGCGCCCGCCGACGGAATGCTGCCGTGACCGATGCCACCTCCCCTTTCGCCCCGCGCGGCTCCCGCGCCGAGGTCGAGGAGGGCGACCGCCTCAGCCCGAAATTCGACGCCGCCGGCCTGATCACCGCCGTCGCGGCCGATGCCGATTCCGGCGAGGTGCTGATGGTCGCGCACATGAACGCGCAGGCGCTGGCGCTGACCATCGAGAGCGGGCAGGCGCATTACTTCAGCCGCTCGCGCGGGCGGCTGTGGAAGAAGGGCGAGGAGAGCGGTCACGTCCAGGAGGTGGTCGAGCTGCGCATCGACTGCGACCAGGACGCCGTGGTCATGCGCGTGCGGACGGCCGGGCCGGGCGCCGCCTGCCACACCGGCCATCGCTCCTGCTTCTTCCGCTCGATCCCGCTCGGCGCGCCGCCCACGCCCGATCTCGCGCTGGCGCCGAACGACGACGGCAAGCGGTTCGATCCGGCCGCCGTCTATGCGCCGGCGAAGACCGATACGCCGCGCTTCTGACGCGGCGCGGCGGCCGCATCCTCAGGCGGACATGATGTATTCGCGCATGGCGTGGCTCTCGCGCTCCATCTCCGCGAGACGGTGCTTCACCACGTCGCCGATCGAGATGATGCCGACCAGCTTGCCCTCGTCCACCACCGGGATGTGACGGAAGCGCCCGCCGGTCATCAGTTCCATGATCGAGGTGACGGTGTCGCCGGGCACGCAGGTGATGACCTTGTGGGTCATGGTCTGCGACACCGGCGTATCGAGCACGCCGGGGCCCTCCGCGCCGATCACCCGCACCACGTCGCGCTCGGACAGGATGCCGACCACGCGCCGCTGGGCGTCCGCCACCACGACGGCACCGATGCGCTTCTCGGACAGCAGGCGCACGACGTCGCCGAGCGTCGCCTCCGGGGATGTCGTGAGAACGTCGCTGCCCTTGGTCTGCAGGATCAAACGGACCGTCATGTGTATCCTCCTTGTGTCCGGGCGCTCTGCGGCGCCCGTTATCGACCGCGCCGATCACGCCTAACGGTACGGCACGTTGGCGTGAATGATCGGACGACTTGCCGCCGAGGGCAAGTGATTAGGACGATTCCAGACGGGCGGGAGACAGGCGGGTGCGCCGCTCAGGGGCGGCGGTCGGACAGGAAGGGATCGGGCTCGGCGCGCGGGACCGGATCGAACAGCGGAAACAGCAGCAGCCCGGCGACAAAGCCGCCGATATGCGCCTGCCAGGCGATCGAGCCCTGGTCGAGCCCGGCGGGAACGCCGATGCCGAAGGCGATGTTGATGAAGAACCAGACGGCGACGAAGATCAGCACCCGGCGGTCGCGCAGCGCCACGCCGAGCGGCTCCGCCGGGGCCCGCACCGCCGATTCGAACCCGCCCGGCCCCAGCCCCGCCAGGCCGCGCGAGGAGAACACGAAGCGGATCGCCGCCGCCATGCAGCCCGAGATCGAGGCCGAGGCGCCCACCATCGGCACCAGCTCGCCGGCATGGGTGGCAAGGTGCAGCCCCGCCCCCGCCGCCGCCGTCACCGCGAAGAAGGCGGCGAACCGCACCGTGCCGAAGCGCCGCGCCACCGGGCTGCCGAACGCCAGCAGCCACATCAGGTTGATGCCGATGTGGAGGAAGTCCCCATGCAGGAACGCATAGGTGACGAAGGTCCAGATATCGGCGCCCAGCCCGCCCGGCCACACCCCGCCCGGCAGCATCGAGGGATCGTACCGCGCCGGGATGAAGGCTAAGAGGGTGAGCAGCTCGACGTCAGCGTCCACGCTGATCGCGCTGCGCAGCAGCTGCACCGCGATCATCACCGCCGCCAGCACGGTGATCACCGTCGGCACGTTGAACATCGGCTGGCGCTGCGGCCTATGGCGTGTGGGATCGAGCACGCCCTGACATAGGGCCCCTGCCCCGCGCCGGCAAGGACCGGCAGCGCGAGACCGCCGCCGGCGGCCTCGGCGAGGCAAAAAAAGAGGGAGGGCGCAGCCCTCCCCCAATCGGTCACGAAAAGCGTCCGTCCTCGCGGGCGGCTCCTGTCGCTCTCCGCCTCCCTGTAATCATCGCGCCGGATCCTCGTTGGGTCGGCACGGCACAGCAGTGGATGGCGACAAGGTAGGCGGTGGCGACGCCCCGGCCAAGCCGGCCGCGCCGTCAACCTCTCGTTAACCTTAACGAAAAGTTTCCATGGTGATCGGCCTTTGAGGGGCCTTTGAATCGAAGGCGTGGCATGCACCCTGCTCCCCATGGGGATGGTGCGCCCTCGCACCTCGGGCATGGGTTCAGGATGAGACATTCCGCCAGCCGCGCGCTGTACGAGCACTGGAACGCCCTGCGGGGCGAGCGTCCGGCGCCCGAGCGCGCCGAGATCGCGCCGGAGGCCCTGCGCAAGGTGCTGGCCGACACGCTGATGCTCGACCTCGACGCCGGGCCCTCGCCGCTGGTCCGCCTCGCGGGAACCCGCATCTGCGGTCTTTTCGCCCGCGAACTGCGCGGCACCGCCTTCGATGCCCTGTTTCTGCCGGGCGAGCGCGAGCGGGCGCTCGGCCTCGTGCAGGCCATGGCCGCACAGGCGCAGCCGACCGTGGTGCGGACCCGCGGCCATACCGGCGACGGGCGCATCGCCCATATGGAGCTGCTGCTGCTGCCGCTGGCGCTCGAGGGCCACACGGAAGGCCGCGCGCTCGGCTCGATCGGCGCGCTCACCGTCCCATACTGGGTCGGCCTCGTTCCGATCGAGGGCATGGAGATCGTCGCCGCCCGCCGCCTGCCGCGCCCCGCGCACGCGGTCCCGGCCATTCCCCTGCCCGGCGGCATGCCCCCGCGCCTCACTGTGCTGCGCGGCGGCCGCGCCTGAGCCCCCGCGTTACGCCGCGTTAACGCTGCATCCCTAAAGTGCAGCGCTGCCGCCGCCGCACCGGAGCTTGCCCAGCGCCATGGCCGAACCTTCGCTCGCGCTTCCCCTGCCGCTCGCCGACGAGAAGCGGCGTCACCAGCGCGTGCGCGTCCGGCTGCTCGGCCGCTTCATGCTGGAGGACCGGCGCGAGTTTCCCTGCCAGACGATCGACATGTCGCCCGGCGGGGTCGCGCTGATGGTGCCCGTGGGCGGGCGCGTCGGCGAGCGTGTGGTGGCCTATCTCGATCATATCGGCCGCATCGAGGGCACCATCGCCCGGGTGTTCGACCACGGCTTCGCCATGACCGTGCTCGGCACGGCGAACCGCCGCGACAAGCTGGCCGACCAGCTCACCTGGCTCGCCAACCGGCCCCTCCTCGGCCTGCCGGAGGATCGCCGCCATGACCGCAGCGCGCCCCGCGACCCGCGCTCGACGCTGACCTTCGAGGACGGCAGCATGATGCCCTGCCAGGTGATCGACGTGTCGCTGTCCGGTGCCGCCGTCGCCACCCGCGTGCGTCCCGCCATCGGCACGGTGGTGACGCTCGGCAAGACGCAGGGGCGCGTCGTCCGCCACATCGAGGGCGGCATCGCCATCGAGTTCCTGCGCATCAGCGCGGCGGTGGACATCACCCCGCGCGGCTGAGCGCCCGCCGGCGCGCGGCGGCCGGCTCTTTTCACCCTTCCGATCGTTCCACGTCATGGCCGGGCCCGTCCCGGCCATCCACGTCTTTGCGCCACGCCGTGCGAGGAAGGCACGGGTCCCCGGGACAAGCCCGGGGATGGACAAGCCCGGGGATGACGGCGGGCTGCGGGACGCACCGTTGTCCCCTTGCTCCGGCGCGGGCGCGCGCCCGCATGCCGACGCCCTGGCTGCGGGGCGGCGAATTGTTCACGAAATGCCAACGTTGTTTTGGTTAACGCTCAGCAAAACAGCCGTTAACAATTCGTGCCGAATGTATCTCTGAATGTGCGATACAGCTTAGACGAAGATCAAAATCTTTGTGCCAGTATCACCTCATCGACAGGGGATGGGGTTTACGCGATGAACAAGAGGCTCGAACGGGCCCTGATCGCGGCGGTGGTGGCGGGGGCCATGATCGCCGGGGGACATGCCAAGGCCGGCGACCGGTTGGCGATGCTGACGGTCGGCGAGGACAATATGAGCGTCGGCCGCGTCACCTCGGCGCCGATCGGCTACATCCAGTTCTGCGCCCAGAACCCGGCCGACTGCGGCGCCGGCCCGGGCAAGAGCGGCAAGGTCGCGCTGACCAGCGCCAACCTCGCCCAGCTCGACGAGGTCAACCGCTCGGTCAACCGCCGCATCCAGCCGATGACCGACCTCGAGCATTTCGGCGAGATCGAGCGCTGGTCCTATCCGGACGACGGCTTCGGCGACTGCGAGGACTACGTGCTGCTGAAGCGGCGCACCCTGATCGGCCTCGGCTGGCCGGCGGACACGCTGCTGATCACCGTGGTGCGCGACCAGCGCGGCGACGGCCACTCGGTGCTCACCGTCGTCACCGACCATGGCGACGTCGTCCTCGACAACCAGGAGGACGACATCCTCGCCTGGCACGAGACCGGCTACCGCTATGTCAAACGCCAGTCGCAGAGCAACCTGAATGTGTGGGTGTCGCTCGGCGACGTCCGCGCCCCGGCCACCGTCGGCCGCAACTGATCCCCATTCCGCCTTCGCAGGAAGGCGTCACCGCACACGCTCCCGGCCTTCCCCAACGCCCCGAAACGCCGGACGTGTCGAGGCCGGCTCCTCCCCCAGGAGCCGGCCTCCTTTTTATGTCGGGGAATGACGCTCAGTCCGCCCGCTGCAGTCCAGTGGCGAAGCGGCGCCAGTTGCGCACGTAATGCGCCGCCGTGCCCTTGATCCGCGTGATGGTCGCCTCGTCCAGCGTGCGCACCACCTTCGCCGGCGAGCCGACGATCAGCGAATGATCGGGGAATTCCTTGCCCTCGGTGATCAGCGCATTGGCGCCGACGAGGCAGCCCTTGCCGATCTTCGCCCCATTGAGAATGGTCGCGCCCATGCCGATCAGGCTGCCCTCGCCGATGGTGCAGCCGTGCAGGATGGCGCGGTGGCCGATGGTGACATCATCGCCCAGCGTCATCGGGAAGCCGGGGTCGGTGTGCAGCACGCACAGTTCCTGGATGTTGACCCGGGCGCCGAGCACGATTGGCTCGTTGTCGCCGCGGATCACCGTGCCGAACCAGATGCTGGCCTCGTCGCCGAGCCGCACGCGCCCGATCACCGTGGCCCCCGGCGCGATCCAGAACCGCCCGGGGGGCGGCAGGTCGGGGCCGACGCCGTCGAGCGCGTAGACGAAGGGCTCAGTCGTCAAGGTCGGTGTCCAGGATGGCCATCTGGAAATTATAGGAGAGGTCGCCGTCCTCCTTGTCCTCGAACAGGACGCCGATGAACTCCTCGCCGATATAGACCTCGGCCGAATCCTTCTTCTTCGGGCGCGCGACGACCCGGATCTGCGCATTGCCGAACAGCCGGCGCAGATAGGTCTGCACCCGTTCGTTGTCCTTCTTTTCCACGCGGCCTGCTCCGTGAACCTCACTTGCGATGGCGGCAGGCTTGCCACGCCGACGCGGCGGGCGCAACCCGCCGATGCGGGCGCGGCCGCTGCGCTCAGGCGCCCCCGCCGCCGAGCGGCGGGTCGAACATCTGGTTCATGCTGCGCGCCGGCTCGTTGCAGCCGGCCTCGCCGACGATCTTGGCCGGAACGCCGGCGACGGTGACGCGCGGCGGCACCGGCTTCAGCACCACCGAGCCGGCGGCGATGCGGGCGCAATGGCCGATCTCGATATTGCCGAGCACCTTGGCGCCCGCCCCGATCAGCACGCCGCGGCGGATCTTGGGATGGCGGTCGCCGCTCTCCTTGCCGGTGCCGCCGAGCGTGACGCCCTGCAGGATCGACACGTCATCCTCCAGCACCGCGGTCTGGCCGACCACGATGCCGGTGGCGTGGTCGAAGAAGATGCCGCGCCCGAACGGCGCCGCCGGGTTGATGTCGACCTGGTTCACCGCCGAGGATCGGCTCTGGATGTAGAGCGCGAAGTCGCGGCGGCCGGCATTCCACAGCCAGTGCGCCAGACGGTGGGCCTGGATGGCGTGGAAGCCCTTGTAATAGAGCAGCGGCTCGATGGCGCGGCTGGTGGCGGGATCGCGATCGCACACCGCCATGATGTCGGCCCGGAACGCCGCGCCGATCGCCGGATCGGCGGCGAAGGCGTCGTCGAACGCCTGCCGGATCAGTTCGCCGGGCACGTCGACATGGTCGAGCCGCTGCGACACGCGGTGCGCCACCGCGCGCTCGAGGCTCTGGTGATAGAGCACGGTGGAGAACACGAAGCTGGCCAGCGCCGGCTCGCGGGAGGCGAGGTTCTCGGCCTCGGTGCGGATGCGCGACCAGACCGGATCGATCTTGTCGAGCGGCTTCAGCGCGCCATCGGCAAACTGCAGGGAATTCTGCGCCATCGGGTGGCCTCGTCTCGTTGGCTTGCCCGCCCGCCGCGCGGGGCGCGTTCAGGGGCGGGAAACATCGGGGTCAGTTGGGCGAAGTTCTAACATAGACCTCGCCGCGAGCCTACGCCCCCCGACGGGAGGAGCATCCCCGCCCGCCGACACGCCGGAGATCGCGTCGGCATCGGCAGGAACGATGGCTCCCGCGATCCGCGAACGCGGTGCCGGCACCAAGGTTCCCGTGAATCGACCTCTGAACAAACCCGGCCAGGCGATTCCGGCGACCAGCTTTTTCCCGCACCGTGCGCGCCCGGCCGATGCCGGCCGCGCCTCATCCCCGCATGTCGAGGAAGGCCAGCGCGCCCTGCTTGAACACCTTGTCGCCCACCGCGAGCATGTGGTCGCGATCGGGGATGTCGAGCACCTGCGCGCCGGGGATCAGCGGGGCAAGCCTGTGCGCCGAGCCGGACACGACATCCTTCGTGCCCACGGCGATCAGCGTCGGCGCGGCGATGCGCCCGACCTCCTCGCGCGTCAGCGTGCGGCGCGAGCCGAAGATGCAGGCGGCCAGCGCGCGGCGGTCGCTCTTCGTCTGGTCGGCGAAGGCGCGGAAGGTGCGGCCCATGGGATCGCTGACATCGTCGAGGCTCGGCGCGAGCAGCGCATCGGCGATGGTGATCGGCAGCCCCGCCCCTTCCACCAGATGGATGCCGATGCCGCCGAGGATCAGCGCCCGCACCCGCTCCGGCGCCGCGATGGCGAGGCAGGCGCTGATGCGCCCGCCCATCGAATAGCCCATCACATCCGCCGCCGGCAGGCCGAGATGGTCCATCAGCGCCGCGACGTCGCCGGCCATGAGATGGGGATCGTAGGCGTCGGGCTCGTAGAGCTTCTCGCTGTCGCCATGGCCGCGATTGTCGAGCGCGACCACCCGCCGCCCGGCGCGGGTGAGCGTCGACACCCAGCCCGGACCGACCCAGTTGATCTCCTTGTTCGAGCCGAAGCCGTGGACGAGCACGATCGGTTCACCCTCGCCCTCGTCGAGATAGGCGAGACGGATACCGTCATGGCTGAAGTGCGGCATGTAGACTGGCTCCCGCGTGGCCGGATCGAGACATTCCGCGCACGCTCTAGAGCATGCTGGCGCAAAGTTGAATGCCCGTGGAGGCCGCCGCCGCCGGCATCGTCCGTATTGATCCCAGTTGCCGCGCGGCGCGCCGTGCCGATCTTCGCAACGGGGATCGCACCGCGCTGCGCCCCCGGTAAGGAGCCGCGGCGCGCCAATGAAACGGGAAAGGGACGCCCATGCTGCACATCGACCTGCCCACCATCGCCGACATCGAGGCGCTCGCCGCCGTCCGCGCCACGCCCGCCGTGTCGATCTACCTGCGCACCACGCCGCTGACGCAGGAGGCGCAGGCGGGACGCATCGAACTCAAGAACCTGCTCGCCGCGGTCGTCGCGCAGCTCGAGCAGGCCGGCACGCCCAAGCGCACCATCGAACCGATCGTCGCCGACATCGAGGCGCTGGCGGCGGATGATGATTTCTGGGCGACCCAGGCGAACAGCCTCGCCATCTTCGCCACCCCGGAGCGCGTGACCACCTACCGGCTCGGCAACCACCTGCACAACATCGCCGAGGTGTCGGACCGCTTCCACATCAAGCCGCTGCTGCGCGCGGTCACCTTCCCGCACACCGCCTATATCCTCGCCATCAGCGCCGGCGCGGTGCGCCTCGTCGAGCTGGCGGGGGATTCGACCGCCCACACGGTGCGGGTGCCCGGCCTGCCCAAGGGCATGTCCGACGCGCTCGGTCGGCGCAGCCACACCGAACGTTCCGGCGACATGACGAGCCAGCTCGACGGGAGCGAAAGCGCGCTGCTGGCGAAATATGCCCGCGCCGTCGACGAGGCGCTGCGCCCGACGCTGGCCGGCCATCACCGCCCGCTGATCCTGGCGGCGTCCGAGCCCCTCGCCTCGGCCTTCCGCCGCGTGGCGAGCTACCGCAACCTGGCCGCCGAGGGCATTCCCGGCAGCGCCGACCACACGCCCGACCATGAGCTCGCCGCCGCGGCGCGCCCCATCCTCGATCGGCTCTATGCGGAGCAGATCGCCCGCTTCGCCGCGCTGTTCGCCGAGCGCGAGCCGCAGCGCCGCGCCATCACCGATGTCGCCCACGCCGCCCGCGCCGCCACCTATGGCGCCGTCGACACGCTGCTGGTCGACATCGACACCGCCGTGCCCGGCTATGTGCACGAGGACGGCGGCGTGATGTTCGAGGCCCGCCCCGACGCGTATAATTACGGCGTCGTCGACGAGATCGCCCGCCGCACGCTGGCGACCGGCGGGCGCGTGCTCGCCGTGCGCCGCGACGACATCCCCGGCCATGGCGACCTCGCCGCCGTGCTGCGCTACCCGTTCTGAGCCGGATCCGGCGCCCGGCCCGCCAAGGGGCGGGCGCCGACGCTCAGCGGGGCACCGGCCGCAGCGCTTTGTCGCCCCGGCAGCGCGCCAGCGGCAGGATGCGGCCGGAATAGACGCGGGTGATGCGCTGCGCGCTGTTGTCGGTCTCGACCGACAGGCAGGCGCAGCCATAGCCGTAGCCGTTCGGCTGCGTCTTCACGTATTGCTTCGGGTCGAAGTCGGGCAGGTTCTCGTCGGCGCCGGCGGCGTTCGGACCGCCCGCCTCCAGCTGCGTGGTGATCCACCAGTCGGCGTCGCGGTCGATCAGGATCAGGTTGCCCGGCGTCGGGTTCACGTACCAGCCGCAGCGGTTCTCGGCGGCAAGGATGGGCGTGCCGGCGAGGAAAAGGGCGACAGCGAGGGCGGCAAAGGTAGCTCGGGCGACCATGGCTAGTTATCCCGGCTCCGTTCCGGTTCGGCTGCGGCAAGGAGCGCGTCATAGATGCGCTGGTCCGCATCGCTGAACGAGCAGAAGACGATCGTCTCGAGCGGCCCCGGTTCGTCCGCGAATTCACGCGCCACCGCCACCGCGATACCGGCAGCATCGCTCGCCGGGAAGCCGAACCGCCCGGTGCTGATGCCGGGAAAGGCGATGCTGCGCAAGCCGCGATCGCGGGCGAGAGACAGGCTTTTGCCGTAGCATTGGCGCAGCAGCGACACTTCGCCATGGCCGCCGCCCTGCCACACCGGCCCGACCGTGTGGATGATGAACCGCGCCGGCAGCCTGTAGCCGCGCGTGATCTTGGCTTCGCCGGTGCGGCAGCCGCCAAGCAGCCGGCACTCGTGCAGCAGGTCCGATCCCGCCGCGCGATGGATGGCGCCGTCAACTCCTCCCCCGCCGAGCAGCGAGGAATTGGCCGCGTTGACGATGGCGTCCACCGGGAGCGTGGTGATGTCGGCCTTGATGGCTTGCAGGACGAGCATGGGTTCACATGACCGGGAAATTCGAACTCATTCGGGCAATGCCCTCAGTCCGGCCCGCCTTCGACCGCCCGACGCCAGACATCGCGAGCCTCATCATAGCAACGCCCGCAGAGCAGCGTCACGCGAACCTCGGAAAGCACGTCCTCGGTCCATTCTCCGCCCGCCGACAGGCGATGGTGCTCGCATGCAGCGCACCACGCATCGGGACGCAGGGCTGACGACGTATCAGACCAATGGAAGCCGACCGGCTGCCCCGTCGCCAGCGAGTTCGCGATGTGGCAGCAGACAAAGGTCTCGTCCTGCTGGCCGTGAGCCTCACACTCAACCTGCCCGCTCACGCGACCGTCCCCACCTTCTTCCCCCGCCATAGCGGGCGGACCATCGCCACCACCAGCGCGTTGAAGGAGGCGACGAGGCCGAGGAGGTTGACCGCGGCGGCGAGGATCCACCAGCCGAGTTTCACCAGCGCCTCGGTGACGAACAGCGCGCCGCGGCCGAGCGACTTCACGATGGCCAGCGTCTGCCCGCCCTTCACCTCGGCGAGGCGGCGCAGCCGGGCGGCGTCCTTCGCCTCGTCGATGTGCTTCAGGCCGAGCATCGCCGCGCGCGTGCCCGCCTTGCCCTGCGTCGCGCCGAGATCGGCGACCAGCGTGCCGACCTGCCGCGCCGCCGGACCGCCGGCACCGCGCCGCAGCAGGCGTCCGACATCGGCGGCGAGCCGCGCGCTGAACAGGCCGGCGCGGCGGGCGCCCTTCAGCACGCTGAGCCCGGCCCGCGCCGGCAGCGAGGCGCCGAAGGTGGCGTAGGTGACGCCCGTGGCGGCGAGACCGGCGGTGGAGAGGCCCAGCATCAGCGGATCGACCTCCGCCCCGCTCGCCCAGTGCCACGCCTCGCGGCCGGCATCGCGCATGTCGCCCCAGACGGTGAGATCGCCCGCCGTCGCCCCGGCGAGGCCGGCGAGATCCTCCGCCCGCCCGGTGGCGAAGCCCTGTCCGAACCGTCCGGCGCCGCGGACGAGCTGCGCGGTGGCCGAGGTGGCGAGCATCACCCGCGCGCGCTGGGCCGGCGCGACCGCAACGGACCGCGCATCGGCCAGCGCGACATAGCTCGCGGCGAGTTCGGCATCATCCGCCGCCAGCGCCGCCTCGATGCCCTCGGCGACATGGGGCGCGTCGAGCACGCGGTCGAGTTCGAGATCGGCGATGCGCGCCGCATCGTCCCGCGCCAGCACCAGGTCGAGCGCGCCCCGCCCCAGCGGCACGACCCAGTGGGCCGCGCCGGCGAAGGCAAGGAGGAAACCCAGCGCGGCGAAAAGGCGGGACATCGGTTCGAACCTGGCGGCCCGGAGGCGGGCGCGACGTGATGCGGACGCCCCGTTACATGGCGTGCCAATGTGGCGAACGGAAGGGCAACCCCGGCGCGGCGCGGGGTTGCGACATGCCGCCGGCCTTGCCGCGCGCGGCAAGGCCCGTCTATGGTCGCCCGCAACCGGCACCAGCGCGCGCGGAGATGATTCAGATGGCCGACCACGTCGTTCCCCACTTCCACAACTCGGCGGGAGTGCCGACGGTGCAGATCGGCGTGCGGGAATTCATGTGCGTCGGCGCGCTGCCGCCCTACGACCACCCCCATGTCTATCTCGACATGGGCGGCGACGTTGAGATCATCTGCCCCTACTGCTCGACCCTCTACCGCTACGACCCGGCCCTGCACGGCACGCAATCCCGCCCGGCCGACTGCCTCTACGCCGCCTGAGCGCCCCCGTGGCGGCCGGCCGCATCGCGATCGCCGGCGCCGGGATCGGCGGCCTCGCGGCCGCCATCGCGCTTGCCCGCGCGGGCTTCGAGGTGGTGGTGCTGGAGCGGGCTCTGGCGCTGGAAGAAGCCGGCGCCGGCGTGCAGCTCGCCGCCAATGCGACGCGCAGCCTCAACGCGCTCGGCCTCTATGAGCGTGTCGCCGCGCGGGCGGTGCGCCCGGAAGCCCTCGAGATCGTCAACGGCCTCACCGGCGAGATGCTCAGCCACGCGCCGCTCGGCGCGAAGGCGCGCAAGCGCTTCGGCGCCCCCTTCCTCGTCATCCACCGCGCCGACCTCCAGGCCGCGCTGCTGGAAGCGGCACGGGCCGAGCCGAGCATCGGCCTCCTGCTCGGCCGGACGGTGGAGGATGTCGAGGAGCGCCCCGACGGGATCACCGTCCGCTGCAGCCATGCCGGGCTGCCCGAGGAACACGACGCGATCGCGCTGATCGGCGCCGACGGGCTGCGCTCGAATGTGCGCCGCCGGCTCGGGATGGGGCGCGATCCCTCCTTCCGCCACCGCGCCGCCTGGCGTGCCACCGTCGCCGCCGAAGACCTGCCCCCGCACCTGGCGGCGCCGACCGTGCGGCTGTGGCTGGGCCCGCGCGCGCACCTCGTCAGCTATCCGGTGCGGGCCGGGGCGGCCGTCAACCTCGTCGCGGTGACGCCGGACGAGCGCACCGCCCATGGCTGGGGCGCCAGCGCCGCGCGCGAGGAACTCGTCGAGCATTTCGAGGGCTGGAGCGCGGATGCGCAGACCCTTCTCGCGACGCCCGACCACTGGCTGCGCTGGGCGCTGTTCGATCTTCCTCCGCTGCGGCGCTGGGGCAAGGGCCGCGTCACCCTGCTCGGCGACGCCGCCCACGCCATGCTGCCCTTCCTCGCGCAGGGCGCGGCGCAGGCGCTGGAAGATGCCGTCGTGCTCGGCAGGAGCCTGCGCGCCGGGCGGGGCGACATCGTCGCGGCGCTGCGCCGCTACGAGAACCAGCGTCGCGCCCGCACGGCGCGGGTGCAGCGCGCCGCGCGCGGCATGGACCGCATCTATCACCTTTCCGGCCCGGCACGGCTGCTGCGCGACCTCGTGCTGCGCTCGCGCGAGGGCGAGGCGGCGATGGAGCGCTACGGATGGATCTACCGGTGGAAACCCTGATCCCGCGCGCCTGGGGCGCCCTCCTCTGCGCCGTCGCCCTCGCCGGCCCGGCCGAGGCGCGGATCACGCGCGACGTCGAACAGGGCGGCCTGCACGGCACCCTGACGCTTCCCGACGCGACGGCGCCACCGGTGCCGGCCGTTCTCATCCTCGCCGGCTCCGGCCCGGTGGACCGCGACGGCAACATGCCGGGCCTCAGGAATGACGGGCTGAAGCAGCTCGGCGACGCGCTGGCCGAGCACGGCATCGCCAGCCTGCGTATCGACAAGCGCGGCGTCGGTGCCAGCGCGGCGACCACCACCCGCGAGGACCAACTGCGCATCGACACCTATGTCGCCGACGCGGTGAGCTGGATCGAGGTGCTGCGGCAGCAACCGGAAATCGCCCGTGTGGTAATGCTCGGCCACAGCGAGGGCGCGCTGGTCGCGACGCTGGCCGCGCAGCAGAGCGACGTCGCCGGCCTCGTCCTCGTCGCCGGTGCCGGCGATCCCGCGCCGGTGCTGATCGAGCGCCAGCTCGCCGCCGCAGGGGCGCCGCGCCCGCTGCAGGAGGCCTCCCGCTCCATCGCCCAGCGTCTCGCCCGCGGCGAGGAGGTGGAGGACGTGCCACCCGAGCTTTCGCCGCTCTACCGGACCTCGGTGCAGCCCTACATGGTCTCGTGGTTCCAGCGCGACCCGGCGGCCGAGCTCGGCAAGACCACCGCGCCCGTGCTGATCCTGCAAGGCGGCACCGACCTGCAGGTGGACACCGAGCAGGCCTGGAAACTCGCCTCCGCCCGCCCGGGCGCGCAGATGGTCGTGGTCGAGGGCATGAACCACGTGCTGAAGAGCGCCCCCGCGAACCGGGCCGCCAACCTCGCCACCTATGGCGACGCCGCCGCCCCGCTCGCGCCGGGGCTGGTGCCGGCCATCGCGGCCTTCGTGGCGCCCTGATGCATTTCGCGCTCGCGATCCTCGTCACCACGCTGGCCGGCTTCGTCGACGCGATCGGCTATGCGGCGCTCGGCAAGCTTTACCTGTCGTTCATGAGCGGCAACACCACCCGGCTCGGCATGGCGATCGCCGAGGGCGAAACGTCGGTCGTGCTGCTGGCGGCTTCCATCATCGCCAGCTTCGTCGCCGGCGCCGGGGTGGGCACGCTGGTCGCCGACGCCACCGGCGAGGGGCGGCTGTCCGCGATACTCGGCAGCGAGGCGGTGCTGATCGCGCTCGCGCTGGCGCTCACCGTCGCGGCGCCGGGGCCGCACGCGCTGCTGCCGATCGCCGCCGCCATGGGCATGCAGAACAGCGCGCACCAGGTCGTGCTCAAGGCCGACATCGGCAAGAGCTTCGTCACCGGCACGCTGGTCTCCTTCGCCGGCGCACTCGCCCGCGCCATCCGCGACCGCAAGCCGACCGGCGAGGCCTCGACCTATGGCGCGGCGTGGCTCGCCTTCGTCACCGGCGTACTGACGGGGGCGCTGTGGCTGCACCACAACGGCATGGTCACGGCGCTGGCGACGGCGCTGGCGCTGATCGCAGCGCTGGCCCTCGCGGTGCATCCGCGCATCGTGAAGCTGCCCTGACCGGCGGCGCGGTTCAGCGGGCGGGAAGCGCCGCCGGCACCCGGCCTTCGACGAGGAGCAGGTCGCTCTCGTCCTTGAGGCTGACCCCGGTGAGCTGGCGCACCAGCGCCTCCCTCAAGAGCCAGGCCAGCTTGAAGGCGGCGAGTTCGTGGCTGAGCCCTTCCTCGCGCACGTTCGAGATGCAGTTGCGCTCCGCATCCGAGCGCCCGACCTTCGGCGCGAAGGTGAGATAGACGCCGAGGCTGTCGGGCGAGGACAGGCCCGGCCGCTCGCCGATCAGCACCACCACCGCCCGCGCTCTCAGGAGCGAACCGACCTCGTCGCCCAATGCGACGCGGGCCTGCGACGCGACGACGACCGGGGCGAGGCTCCAGCCCGCCTCGCCGATCCAGCGCTGGAAGGCGGCGAGGAACGGCACCGCCTGCCGGTGCACCGCGGTGGAGGAGAGGCCGTCCGCGACGACGATGGCGAGGTCGACCGGGGGATGCCCACCCGTCGCCAGAGCGGCACGGCTTTCCTCCGACAGCTTCCGCCCGAGATCGGGGCGGCGCAGATAGGCGTCGCGCGCCGGGGCGGCGGAGGCGACCGTGAGCGTCGGCAGGCCGAGCCCGGCGATGCCGGCCTCCACGGCCGCCGCGTCGAACGGCGTGTGCACGGCATCCCGCGCCTGCGCATGGGCAAGCGCGAAGCGCAGCACCTCCCGCGTCGGCAGGCCGGTGCCGGCGCGCCCGAGCGCGATGCGCGCCGGGGTGAAGCGGGCGAGCTTCTGCCACGCATCCTCGATGACGATGCCGCCCTCGACGTCTTCGGGGCCACTCATGCCGCGAGCCCCGAATCGAGGCGGGCGTCGAGCCCCCTGGCGCCGGCGAGCAGCGGGTGGGCACCGCGCTGGTCCTTCAGGCGCCCGTCCAGCCCGGTGATGCCCATCGCTTGCAGCCACGCCTCGAATTCCGGCGCCCGCTTAAGCCCGAGCACCTCGCGCAGATAGAGCTGGTCGTGGAACGAGGTCGACTGGTAGTTCAGCATCACGTCATCCGAGCCGGGGATGCCCATGATGTAGGTGACGCCGGCCGCGCCGAGCAGCGTCATCAGCGTATCCATGTCGTCCTGGTCGGCCTCGGCGTGGTTGGTGTAGCAGACGTCGCAGCCGAGCGGCACGCCCATCAGCTTGCCGCAGAAATGATCCTCCAGCCCGGCGCGGATGATCTGCTTGCCGTCATAGAGATATTCCGGCCCGATGAAGCCGACGACCGTGTTGACCAGCAGCGGCCTGAACGGCCGGCACACCGCATAGGCGCGCGCTTCTAGCGTCTGCTGGTCGACGCCGTGATGGGCTCCGGCCGAGAGCGCGGAACCCTGCCCGGTCTCGAAATACATGGCGTTGTCGCCGACCGTGCCCCGCTTCAGCGAGGCGGCGGCGTCATAGCCCTCCTTCAACGCGGCGAGGCTGATGCCGAAGGAGGCGTTCGCCCCTTCCGTCCCCGCCACCGACTGAAACACCAGGTCGACCGGCACGCCGCGATTGATCACCTCGACCGAGGTGGTGACATGGGTGAGCACGCAGGACTGGGTGGGGATGTCGAAGCGGGCGATGATGTCGTCGGTCAGCTTCAGCAGTTCGGTCAGCGCGGGGATGCTGTCGGAGGCCGGGTTGATGCCGATCACCGCGTCGCCGCAACCATAGAGCAGCCCGTCGAGGATGGCGGCGGTGATGCCGGCGACGTCGTCGGTCGGGTGGTTCGGCTGGAGGCGCACCGCCATGGTGCCGGGCAGGCCGATGGTGTTGCGGAACTTCGTGACCACGCGGCACTTCTTCGCCACCGCGATGAGGTCCTGGTTGCGCATGATCTTGGACACCGCCGCCGCCATCTCCGGCGTGATCCCCGGCGCCAACGCGGCGAGAACCTCGCCGCTCGCGCGCGCCGAGAGCAGGAAGTCGCGGAAATCGCCCACGGTCATGTGCGCCACGGGGCGGAAGGCCGCATCGTCATGAGTGTCGATGATGAGGCGCGTGACCTCGTCGGCCTCGTAAGGCACCAGCGCCTCGCTGAGGAAGGTCGAAAGCGGAACCTCGGCGAGGCACATGCGGGCGGCGACGTTCTCCTCCGCCGAGGAGGCGGCGACGCCGGCCAGCATGTCGCCGGAGCGCAGCGGCGTCGCCTTGGCCATCAGATCCTTCAGATCAGCGAAGACCCAGCTTCGCTCACCGATCATGTGGCGGTACGCCATCCCCGATCCCCGTTCGCTCGCATGCCCAAAACCGCAGCATGGCGCGAAAAGATACTCCGGCGGATCGATGAGCGGAAGGCTCCCGGCGCCGCCACGCGATCGTTCGTCGGCTGGACGGGGCGCGCGCGGCCCGCTAGGACGGCACACAGAATACCAGCGGGCGGCGCGAGGAAACGATGGCGACCTTCATCCTGATCCACGGGGCGTGGCACTGGGGCGGCTGCTTCGGCAAGGTCGCCAATATCCTCGGCGCCAACGGCCATGCGGTGATCGCCCCGGATATGGCCGGGCACGGCTTCGACGCCACTCCGCTGGGCCACGCCAATACGCTCGACCTCTACGCCGCCAGCACCCGCGCCGCGCTCGAGCAGGTCGAGGGGCGCGCCGTCCTCGTCGGCCATTCGGTCGGCGGCGCCACCTGCACCTGGCTGGGCGAGACCCTCCCGGAGAAGATCGCGGCGCTGGTCTATCTCACCGGCTTCATGGCGCCGGCCCGGTTCTCGGCGCGCGACTACGTGATGACGCCGACCTATCTGAAGGATCCCGCCATCGTCGAATCGCAGGGCCTGCTGCGCATGGGGCGCGACGGGCTCGCCATCGATCTCGCGCGGCGCGACCTGCTCACCCGCTCGCTCTATTCCGATTGCAGCGAGCACGACATCGCCATGGCGCTGCGCAACCTCACCGGCGTCAACGCGCACACGCCGTTCACGGCGGTCTCGATGATCACGCCGGCGCGCTACGGCCAGTTGCCGCGCCACTATATCGAATGCCTGAGGGACCGCGCCCTGCCGCTCGGCCTGCAGCGGCTGATGCAGGCGGACGTGCCCGGCGCCGCCGTCCACGCGCTCGATGCCGGCCATTCGCCGTTCTTCAGCGCGCCCGAGGCGCTGGCCGACATCCTCATGGATATCGCCTGACGCCGCCTGCGGCCGATTGCGCCCCTACGTGACCACCGCCACACTGGACGCTGGGAAACCTGCGCGCCGAGTCGGGCGGAAGCCGCCGGGCGCGCCAGCCAGCGGGGTCGGGCCATGGCGGCCGTCGTCGACTTTCTGAACACCATCTTCTGGGGCTATGTGCTGATCTACGGCCTGCTGGCGGTCGGCATCTATTTCTCGATCCGGCTGAAACTCATCCAGGTCCTGCATTTTCCCGAGATGATCCGTTCGGTCACCGGCTCGCGCCAGGCCGACGCCGCCGGCATCACCCCGTTCCAGGCACTCTGCACCAGCCTCGCCTCGCGCGTCGGCACCGGCAACATCGCCGGCGTCGCGGTGGCGCTCTATCTCGGTGGCCCCGGCGCCATCTTCTGGATGTGGGTGGTGGCGACGCTCGGCATGGCCACCGCCTTCTCCGAATCGACGCTGGCCCAGCTGTTCAAGGTGAAGGACGAAGAGGGCCGCTACCGCGGCGGGCCCGCCTTCTACATCGCCAAGGGGCTGAAGGCGCCCTGGGCGGGCGGGCTGTTCTCGGTGTGCCTGCTGATCTCGTTCGGCCTCGTCTTCAACGCGGTGCAGGCCAACTCCATCGCCGACGCAATGGAGGGCGCCTTCGGCCTGCCCAAGCTCGCCTGCGGCATCGGCCTTGCCGCCCTGTCCGGCATCGTCGTGTTCGGCGGCATCCCGGCGATCGCCCGCGTCGCCGAGATCGTGGTGCCGTTCATGGCGGTCGCCTATCTCGGCGTGGCGCTGGTCGCGGTGGCGATGAACATCAACGCCGTCCCGGCCGTGTTCGGGATGATCATCGGCGGCGCCTTCGGGCTGGAATCCGCCGCCGGCGGTGTCGCCGGATCGATCGCCGCGGCGATGCTGAACGGCGTCAAGCGCGGGCTGTTCTCGAACGAGGCCGGCATGGGCTCGGCGCCCAACATCGCCGCGGTCGCGACGCCGGACCCGCACCACCCGGTGAGCCAGGGCTTCGTGCAGGCGCTCGGCGTGTTCATCGACACCATCCTGATCTGCACCGCCACGGCGCTGCTGATCCTGCTCTCCGGCGCGCTGGTGCCGGGCTCGGGCCTCACCGGCACGCAGCTGACGCAGGCGGCGATGCAGCACCACATCGGCGCGGCGGGCCCCTATTTCGTGGCCTTCGCGATCTTCTTCTTCGCCTTCACCTCGATCATCGGCAATTACTCCTATGCCGAGAACGCACTGGTGTTCCTCGGCGTCGGCGGACACATGGGGCGGCTCGTGCTGCGCGCGGCGCTGCTCGCCATGGTGGTGTGGGGGGCGTATGAATCGGTCGCCACGGTGTTCGACGCCGCCGACGCGGCGATGGGCCTGATGGCGACGATCAACCTGATCGCGATCGTGCTGCTGTCGGGCCTCGTCGCCAAGCTGTCGCGGGACTACCTCGCCCAGCGCGCGGCCGGCCAGCGGCCGACCTTCGTCGCCGAGACCCTGCCGGAGCTGAAGGGATCGATCGATGCCGAGATCTGGCGTCGCCGGTGACCGGGCGCGAGGGAGCCACAACATGGATCGATTTTTCTCATGAAACGGATTTGAACATCTCGTTTTCCGATTTCATATTGCGGGACTATGGTCCGCCGTCCTTGAAACGGAGGCGGCCATGTCTGTCGGCGCCACACCCCCTGCCCTCGCCCCCGCCGCATCCGCCGGCCCGCTGATGCCGCGCGTGCCGCTGCCCCTCCTGGTCGCGCTGTTCTGCGTGCTGTGGTCCTCGGCCTTTGCCGGCGCGAAGATGGCGCTGGCGGACTGCCCACCGCTGATCCTGCTCTCGGTGCGGCTGCTGCTCGCCGGCTCGATCATGCTCTCTCTGGCGTTCGTCATGGACGGGCGGCCGAACATGCGCCGGCGCGACGTGGCGGCGCTGGTGTGCATCGGCATCGTCAACAACGCCGTCTATCTCGGGCTGAACTGGACCGCCCTCACCTTCACCTCGTCGGCCTATACGGCGGTGCTGACGAGCTGCATGCCGCTGGTGGTGGCGCTGTTCGCCGGCCCGCTGCTCGGCGAGCGGCTGAGCCTCGTCAAATGGGGCGGCATCGCGCTCGGCCTGATCGGCGTCGTCATCGTGCTGCGCTCGCGCCTTGCCGGGGCGCATGAAAGCCTCGCCGGCACGCTGCTGGTCGGGGGCGGCATGCTGGCGCTGGCCACCGGCACGCTGGCCTTCAAATATTTCAGCCCGCGCGGCGGCGTGTGGAGCGGCAACGCCATCCAGTGCCTCGCCGGCGGCCTCGCTTTGG
Organism: Ancylobacter terrae; assembly: GCF_045108345.1. Taxonomy (NCBI): domain Bacteria; kingdom Pseudomonadati; phylum Pseudomonadota; class Alphaproteobacteria; order Hyphomicrobiales; family Xanthobacteraceae; genus Ancylobacter; species Ancylobacter terrae. The sequence goes on along the minus strand of NZ_JBJGXH010000001.1, from coordinate 1,191,932 downwards.
TCCCGGTGGCGCTGATGACGGAGAGCTTCGCCGATATCCGCTTCACGCCGAACCTGTTCGGCGGCCTCGCCTTCCTCGTCGTCGCCGTGTCGATCGGCGGCTACGGACTGTGGTTCTACCTGCTGACGCGGTCGAGTGCTACCGCCGCCTCCAGCCTGCACTTCCTGATGCCGCCGCTGGGCCTTTTCTTCGGTTGGCTGCTGTTGGGCGAAGCCATTCCCCCGCTCGACATTATCGGCATCCTGCCGATCGCGCTCGGCATCTGGCTGGTGACGCGGCCAACGCGAGCGGCATAGGGTTTCACCTGTCGATGCCGATGGGTTGCACCTGTCGGACCCGGATGGTAATACTCGCCGATCCCCACGAGGAGACCGGCGATGTCGACCACTACCATGGGCGTGAAGATCGACGACGAGCTGCGCGAGCGCCTCAAGGCCGCCGCCGATCGCCACGGGCGCACGCCGCACTGGCTGGTGAAGCAGGCCATCCAGGCCATGCTGGAGCGGGTGGAGGCGGGCGAGCCCGCCCCTGCCACCCCCGACGGCGGCGCCCCGCACCTTGCCGAACTCATCGCCGGGGATGGCGAGGCGGCGAGCCCGTTCCTCGACTTCGCCCGCGGCGTCCAGCCCCAGAGCGTGCTGCGCGCGCGCATCACCTCGGCCTACCGCATGCCGGAGACCGACTGCCTGCCGCTGCTGATCGAGGGCGCCACCCTGCACCCGGCCCGCGCCGCCGCGGTCGCCGCACGCGCCCGCGACCTCGTCACCGCGCTGCGCGAGAAGGGCCAGAAGGGCGCCGTCGAGGGGCTGATCCACGAATATTCGCTGTCCAGCCAGGAGGGCGTGGCGCTGATGTGCCTCGCCGAGGCGCTGCTGCGCATTCCCGACCGCGCCACACGCGACGCGCTGATCCGCGACAAGATCGGGGTGGGCGACTGGTACGCCCATCTCGGCCACAGCCCCTCGCTGTTCGTGAACGCCGCGACCTGGGGCCTCGTCGTCACCGGCAAGCTCACCACCACCACCAGCGAGAAGGGCCTCACCTCCGCGCTCACCCGGCTGATCGGGCGCGGTGGCGAGCCGCTGATCCGCAAGGGCGTCGACATCGCCATGCGGATGATGGGGGAGCAGTTCGTGACCGGCCAGACCATCTCCGAGGCGCTGGCCAATTCGCGGCGCATGGAGGCCAAGGGCTTCCGCTATTCCTACGACATGCTCGGCGAAGCGGCGACCACGGCGCAGGACGCCGCGCGCTATTACGACGAATACGAGCAGGCCATCCACGCCATCGGCAAGGCCGCCGGCCGGCGCGGCATCTATGAGGGGCCGGGCATCTCGATCAAGCTCTCGGCGCTACACCCGCGCTATTCCCGCGCCCAGCGCGAGCGGGTCATGAGCGAATTGCTGCCGCGCGTCGCCGAACTCGCCCGCCTCGCCCGCCATTACGACATCGGCCTCAACATCGACGCCGAGGAGGCCGACCGGCTGGAGCTCTCGCTCGACCTGCTGGAGGCGCTCTGCTTCGACGAGACGCTGTCGGGGTGGAACGGCATCGGCTTCGTCGTGCAGGCCTACCAGAAGCGCTGCCCCTTCGTGCTCGACTGGCTGGTCGACCTCGCCCGCCGCTCGGGCCACCGGCTGATGGTGCGCCTCGTCAAGGGCGCCTACTGGGACAGCGAGATCAAGCGCGCGCAGGTGGACGGGCTGGAGGGCTTCCCGGTCTACACTCGCAAGGTGCACACCGACGTCGCCTATATCGCCTGCGCCCGCAAGCTGCTGGCCGCCCCCGACGCGGTGTTCCCGCAATTCGCCACCCACAACGCGCAGACGCTGTCGACCATCGTCGAGCTGGCGGGCGGCAATTATTACGCCGGCCAATATGAGTTCCAGTGTCTGCACGGCATGGGCGAGCCGCTCTACGAGGAGGTGGTCGGGCCCGGGAAGCTCGGCCGACCGGCCCGCATCTATGCGCCCGTCGGCACGCACGAGACGCTGCTCGCCTATCTGGTGCGCCGGCTGCTGGAGAACGGGGCGAATTCCTCCTTCGTCAACCGCATCGCCGATCCCGCCGTCTCGATCGACGAGCTGATCGCCGATCCGGCGCAGGTGGCGCGGGGCATCGAGCCGCTCGGCGCGCCGCACCCGCGCATCGCGTTGCCAGAGGAACTGTTCGGGGCGGAGCGGCGCAACTCCGCCGGCCTCGACCTGTCGAACGAGCAGCGCCTCGGCTCGCTCGCCGCCGCGCTGCTGGCGGGCTCGGCCACCCCGCTCCATGCCGTGCCGCTGGTCGGCGAGGGGCCGGCGGAGGGCACGGCGCGCCCCGTCCGCAACCCGGCCGACCGGCGCGACGAGGTCGGCACGGTGGCGGAGGCGACGCCCGAGCTCGTCGCCCGCGCCTTCGCGCAGGCCCATGCCGCCGCGCCGATCTGGCAGGCGACCCCGCCGGCCGAGCGCGCGCAGTGCCTCGCCCGCGCCGCCGACATCATGGAAGAACGCCTGCCGGCCCTGATCGGCGTCATCGTGCGCGAGGCCGGCAAGTCGCTGCCCAACGCCATCGGCGAGGTGCGCGAGGCGGTCGACTTCCTGCGCTATTACGGCGCGCAGGCGCGCGATCACTTCTCCAACGACACCCACCGCCCGCTCGGGCCGGTGGTGTGCATCAGCCCGTGGAACTTCCCGCTCGCCATCTTCACCGGCCAGGTCGCCGCCGCGCTCGCCGCCGGCAATCCGGTGCTGGCCAAGCCGGCGGAGGAGACGCCGCTCATCGCCTCGCTGGCGATCGGCATCCTGCGCGAGGCGGGCGTGCCGCCGGGCGCGGTGCAGTTCCTGCCCGGCGACGGCACCGTCGGCGCGGCGCTGGTCGCCCATCCCGGCACGCGCGGCGTGATCTTCACCGGCTCGACCGAGGTCGCCCGGCTGATCCAGCGCCAGCTCGCGGATCGGTTGAGCCCCGAGGGCCAACCGATTCCGCTCATTGCGGAAACCGGCGGCCAGAACGCGATGGTCGTCGATTCCTCGGCACTCGCCGAACAGGTGGTCGGCGACGTCATCGCCTCCGCCTTCGACTCCGCCGGCCAGCGCTGCTCGGCGCTGCGCGTGCTGTGCCTGCAGGAGGACGTGGCGGACCGCGTCCTCGCGATGCTGAAGGGGGCGCTGCGGGAACTGGCGGTCGGCAACCCGGTGCGGCTCTCGACCGATATCGGCCCGGTGATCACCAGCGAGGCGCAGGCGAACATCCTCGCCCATATCGAGCGCATGCGCGCGGCCGGCCATCCGGTCGAACAGCTCGCCCTGCCGGCCGAGTGCCGCCATGGCACCTTCGTGCCGCCGACTCTGATCGAGATCGACGATATCGGCCAGATCGGCCGCGAGGTGTTCGGCCCGGTGCTGCACGTACTGCGCTATCCGCGCGACCGGCTGGAGGCAGTGATCGGACAGATCAACGCCACCGGCTACGGCCTCACCTTCGGCCTGCACACCCGCATCGACGAGACCATCGCCCGCGTCACCGCGCAGGTGGAGGCCGGCAACATCTATGTGAACCGCAACATCATCGGCGCGGTGGTGGGTGTGCAGCCCTTCGGCGGGCACGGGCTCTCCGGCACCGGTCCGAAGGCCGGCGGGCCGCTCTACATGCGCCGGCTGCTGGCCATGCGCCCCGAGGCGCCGCCGATCGAGGCCACCAGCCCCGCCCCGGCGCCGGCCTGGGCGTGGGTGGAGAACCTGCCCGACCGCGCTCACCAGCAGCGCGCCGCCGCCGCGATCGAGCCGACGCTGGTGGGCCGCAGCTTCGAGCTTCCCGGCCCGGTCGGCGAGCGCAACGTCTATGCGCTGGAGCCGCGCGGCACCGTGCTGTGCCTGGCGGCCACCGCTCTCGGCCGCGACCTGCAGGTCGCCGCGGCGCTGGCCACCGGCAATCGCGCGCTGGTCGAGGGCACGCTGCCGGCCGATCTTCCCGAAACCGTCGCCGGCGCGGTGACCGCCTTTGCCGATCGCGCGGGCGAACGCTTCGACGTCGTGCTGTTCGAGGGGGACGCGGATGCGCTGCGGCGGCTGAATGTGGAGATCGCCGGGCGCGACGGGCCGATCGTGCCGGTGGTCGGCCTCACCTGCGAGGCCATTGCCGGCGGCGCCGCCTATCCGCTGGAAAGCCTTCTGCGCGAGCGCTCGGTGAGCACCAACACCGCCGCCGCCGGCGGCAATGCGAGCCTGATGAGCATCGGCTGAGAGCTTGGCGCGGCCCCGCCGACATCCGGTGCCGGCGGGCGCCGGCTCAGTCGACCAGCGCCGTCTTGATCAGCCCGCTGAGCAGGCCCTTGCGCTTGGCCTCGAAATAATAGCCGCCCGCATAGAGCTGCACGGCGCGCGTCTCGTTGCGGCCCGAGACCCGCCAGGCATTGGCGAGATAGGCGACCGCATAGGTCATGTTGGTGTTGCCATCGAGCAGATCGGCGGGATCGCCGCGAAAGCCCATGCCGCGGGCCGTGTCGACCCGGATCTGCATCAGCCCCCAATAGGGACCGTTCCGCGCGCGCGGATTGTATTTGCTTTCGCGCCAGAGGACCCGGCGGACAAGCGATGCGGGCACGTCGTAGCGCCGGGAATGCCGCTCGATCAGCGCCTCGATCTCGGGCGGGGCCTGCGCCGCCGTCAGCCGCTTCTTGCCGAGCACCACGGGGCGCGCCGCCGGTTCCGCCTCGACCACCGGGGCGGTGGCCTCGGCCTCGTCGGAGGCCGCGTCGGCGGCGTCGGATGCGATGGCGGCCGTATCGACCGCGACCGGTGCCAGCGCCGCGATGCGCGTCGGACGCTTGGGCGGCAGCGGCACCGGCGCGGCGACAAGGCGGGGTTTTTCCTTCGCAGCCGGGATCGCCGGTCCCGCAGTGGCCGGGTCGGCCACGCCGGCGAAGGCCGCCGGGACGGCCGCCTCGGGCGCCATGGCGAGCGCCGGCGACGGGCGCGGCGGCGGCGCATCGCTGCGCTTCAGCGGTAGCGGGATCGAGGCGAGCGCGAGGCGCGGCGAGGCCGGAACGGCAATGACCGCGACGGCGGGCGCCGGTGCCGGCTCGGCCGCAGGCGGCGCAGCGGCGGCATTGTCGGAAAGCGCACCCCGCAGCGCGAAGCCCGCCGCAGCCGCGGGCCCCATCGGTCCGGGCGAGGTCACCCAATCGGCGGCAAAGGGAGCCGCCATCTCCGCGGGAAAATCGGCGTTGGAAATCACGCCCGCGACGGGCGCCGCCTTCCGGGTTGAAACCGACGCCACGCGCGGGTTCGAGGGTACGACGGCTTCTGCCGGCCGCACGGCCGGCGCGGAGGCCTTCGGCTCGGTGGCGCCGGCAACACCCGTGAGCGCCACGCCGCACGGCGCCACGCTCAACAGTGCCAGCACCGCCACGCTGCTTCGCCGCATTCCGGACCTTCCCCCGCACGCCTCGTTAACGCGTTCGTAGCACAAAAATTAACGGGTCAAAATCCGGTGAGCTTCTTCCCGAAAAGGCGAGCCGGCGCGAACCGTGCCGGCCGGTGCGGCGAAACCGATTTCCTTTTCTACGACAAGACCTTGCAGCCGTACGGAGCGCGCGAGGCCCGCTTTGACGCCCGGTGCGATGGGTCCGGAGACGGCCTCCATCACCCCGAGGCCGCCGCCGAAATCGTCGATCGCGGCGCGAAAACCATCGAACGGGGCGATCATCGGCGGCCGGGCGGCGGCGATCACGTCGACGCTCTCCCGCTCGGCGACGAGGCAAGGACGCGCCTTTCCGGTCCGGATGATCTGGCGGGGCGCAGCCCCGGCTAGTTCGCCGCGACGCTGCGGTGGGCGTCGAGAAAGGCCCCGTCCATGCCGGGCTCGACCTTGAGGCGCACGACATTGGACGGGGTCAGGATCCCCTCCTCGCTCCATGCGGAACGGCGGAGCCGACATCCCGCGCGGACCCGCCCCCTGGCTTTCCAGAGCGCGCCGCACCTTTGCGCGAGGATAGTGCGACCCGAGGTAGCGGGAGCTGGAAAGCGGTGGCCGGGCGAGGGTGGTGCGGACGACGGGACTCGAACCCGTAAGCCTTGTGGGCGCAAGATTTTAAGTCTCGTGCGTCTACCAGTTTCGCCACGTCCGCATCGTCGGCACCTTGGCCTGCGCCGCCGGGCCGGGCAAGTGCGTTCGCCGCCGGTCAGGGCATCGCCGCACCGCCGGCGCCGGCCTCAGAACAGGCCGTGGATCGTCCCTTCCGCATCGACATGGATGCGCTCGGCGGCCGGGCTGGAGGGCAGACCCGGCATGGTCATCACCTCGCCGCACAACGCCACGACGAAGCCGGCCCCGGCCGCGAGCCGCACGCTGCGCACCGGCAGGACGAAACCCTCCGGCGCGCCCCGGCGCGAGGGGTCCGCGGTGAAGCTGTACTGGGTCTTGGCCATGCACACCGGCAGGTCGCCATAACCCTGCGCCTCGAACTCGGCGAGCCGCGCCAGCGCGGCCGGCTCGAACGCGACCGAACCGGCGCGGTAGATGCGGCGGGCGATGGTCTCGATCTTCTGCACCAGCGGCAGTTCGGACGGATAGAGCGGCTCGAAGGCAGACGGACCGTCCGCGAGGCGGATCACCGTCGCCGCGAGCCCTGCCGCACCCTCGCCCCCCTCCGCCCAGTGCGAGCACAGCTCGACATCGGCGCCCACGGTGGCGCAGGCCGCGCGGATCGCCTCGAGCTCGGCCGGCGTGTCGCCGGTGAAGCGGTTGATCGCCACCACCACCGGCACGCCGAAGCCCTTCATGTTCTCGATGTGGCGCACGAGATTGGCCGCGCCGCTTGCCACCGCCGCGGCGTTCTCCGACCCGAGATCCTTCTGCGCCACGCCGCCGTGCATCTTGAGCGCGCGCACCGTCGCGACCACGACGATGGCGGCAGGGGCGAGGCCCGCCTGCCGGCACTTGATGTCGAGGAATTTCTCCGCACCGAGATCGGCACCGAAACCCGCCTCCGTCACCACATAGTCGGCGAGACCGAGCGCCGCGCGGGTCGCGATCACCGAGTTGCAGCCATGGGCGATGTTGGCGAAGGGCCCGCCATGCACCAGCGCCGGCGTGCCTTCGAGCGACTGCACGAGGTTCGGCTGGAAGGCATCGCGCAGCAGCGCGGTCATCGCGCCGGTGACCTTCAGGTCGGCCGCGCGCACCGGGGTCCGGGCGCGGGTCTGCGCGACCACCATGCGGCCGAGCCGCTCTTCGAGATCGGCGAGCGAGCGGGCGAGGCAGAAGATGGCCATCACCTCGCTGGCGACGGTGATGTCGAAGCCGTCCTCGCGCGGATAGCCGTTGCCCGGCCCGCCGAGCCCGACCGTGACATGACGCAGCGCGCGGTCGTTGAGGTCGACGACCCGGCGCCAGGAGATGCGCCGCACGTCGATGTCGAGCGCGTTGCCCCAGTAGACATGGTTGTCGATGGCCGCGGCGAGCAGGTTGTGCGCGGCGGTGATGGCGTGGAAATCGCCGGTGAAGTGCAGGTTGATCTCGTCCATCGGGACGACCTGCGCCCAGCCGCCGCCGGTGGCGCCGCCCTTGGCGCCGAAGACCGGGCCGAGGCTGGGCTCGCGCAGCGCGATCGCCACCTTCCGGCCCGCCTGCGCCAGCGCGTCGGCGAGCCCGATCGTGGTGGTCGTCTTGCCCTCGCCCGCGGGCGTCGGATTGATGGCGGTGACGAGGATCAGCCTGCCGCGCGGCTGCGCTTCGGCGGCCTGGGCGAGGGCGAGCGCGATCTTCGCCTTGTGCGGACCATGGCGGTAAAGCCCGTCCGGCGCAATGCCGAGCCGGGCACCGATCGCCTCGATCGGCTCCGGCGTGACGGATGCGGCGACGGCGGCGTCGCCGGCACTGGCGGGCGTCGATCTCGCGAGCGGCATGATGACTGGACTTCCTCCGGAGGGAGCCATGCGGGGCACCGGCCCCCGGCCCCGATGTGGCTCACGCCGTTGCGCTCATGCGGGGCCGTGGCGCGGACCGCCCCTCGTCCATCGGCGGCGCGGGCCGGTGGGACGATCGGACCCCGACGGATGCCGGACGCTCGATCATGGTGCAATCCGCAGAACCCTCGATGCCGCGTCGCGAACGCTCAGTGCGTCTTGCCGCCTTCGCCGCCTTCGCTGTCCTCGCCGGCGGCGACCTGCTCGGCCTCCTCCGCCTGCGCCTTGCGAGCATCCTCGATGAATTCCGCCGCGCCCTTCTTCGCCTCGCGCACGGCATCGCCGAGTTCGCGGGAGAAGCGGTCGAGGTCGAGGCGGAGCCCGCCCACGGACGGCTTCTCGGTCTCCGCGACATAGGCGACCATGCGCATGGAGACGCCGATATCGGCAATGATCTGCGCGAGGAAGCCGTCGCCGAGATCGTGCTCGTCGGCATAGGCGATCATCATCTCGTAGAGATCGACGCGGTGGCGCTCATAGGCCTCCTCGTATTCGTCGAGGTTCTCGTCCTCGGGCACGTCGTCGCCGAAGGAATCATCGGGGCCGGCCATGGGTGGTCTCCTGTAGCGGTAGGCTGCGCTCGCCCGCCGGGAACCGCCGGTCGGCCACGAGGCCCGCCGGGGTTGATCGCAGGGAAGGCGAGGCAGGCGGAAAGATCAAGTGCGTTTGCGTGCGCGGGGGCGGCTCAGGCGACCCCGTCGCGGATCGGCGGCTGGAAGGTGAGCCCCATGTCCCACGGAAAATAGATCCAGGTGTCCTGACTCACCTCAGTGATGAAGGTGTCCACCGCCGGCCGCCCGAGCGGCTTTGCATAGACGGTGGCGAAATGCGCCTTCGGCAGCATGTCGCGCACCACGCGGGCGGTCTTGCCGGTGTCGACGAGGTCGTCGATCACGAGGATGCCCTGCCCGCCCTCGCCGCCGAGAGCGAGGACATCCGGCGAAATGCCCTTCAACACCTGAACCTCGCCCTGGTTCTTGTAGTCGTGATAGCTGGCGATGCAGACGCTCTCGATCACCTTCACCCCGAGCTCGCGGGCGGCGATCGCGGCCGGCACCAGCCCGCCGCGGGTGATGCAGACGATGGCCGCGAAGGGGCCCTCTCCCGCCAGCCGCCAGGCGAGCGCGCGGGCATCGCGGTGGAACTGGTCCCAGGAGACCGGAAAGGCTTTCTGCTGGCGGGGATCATTCATGGTGTCGGCATTCCTCGGAACGGCCCGCGATGTTTAGCGGCTGCGGTCCTGCGCCTCCAGAGGAGAATGCACGCCGGCCACAGCCCTGCCCCGGAGGGCATCAGGGACGGAACAGCGCCGCCACCATGGCGCGCACGGCAGCGACGGCGGCGTCGAGCTTTTCCGGCTCGCGGGCGCGGACAACGAGATTGCTGTTCGGCCGGGCGTTCTCGTCGAGGAAAGGATAGCTGCCGATCGAGACATCGGGATGGGCCGCCGCGATGGCCGCGAGCGGCCCGCCGATATCGCCCTCGCGCGCATCCGCCCGGACGGTCTCGGAGAGCATGCGGCGACCCGTCTTCAGCGTCGGCGCCACCTCGTCGAGCATGGCCTGCATGATGGTCGGGACGCCGGCCATGACGATGACGTTGCCGATGCGGAAGCCCGGCGCCTTCGATACCCGGTTGACCACCAACTCCGCGCCGAAGGGGATGCGGGCCATGCGCAGCCGGGCGGCGTTGAGGTCTTCCGGCTTGATGTACTCGAGCAGCATCGCCTTCGCCTGCTCGTTCACGTCGATGCCGACCCCGAACGCCTTCGCCACCGAATCGGCGGTGATGTCATCGTGGGTGGGGCCGATGCCGCCGGTGGTGAAGACATAGGTGTAGCGGACCCGCAGCGCGTTGACCGCGCCGACGATCTCGTCCTCGACGTCGGGAACGACCCGTACCTCCGACAGGTCGATGCCGATGCCGGTCAGATATTCGGCGATGTAGCCGATGTTGCGGTCCTTGGTGCGGCCCGAGAGAATCTCGTCGCCGATCACCAGAAGCCCCGCCGTGATCAAATCCGTTACATCGCTCATCCGATTCCCCTTCCCCTCATACCTGCCACGCCAGCGCACCGTCCGGACCGCCGCAAATCCTCGCAACGCGCGCTTGTCGCAAAAGCACGCTGCACGCGGAATAGGCAAATGCGCCGCCCACACCGAATTCTCGTCTTAGGCGTCCGTCGGGCTCTTTCGCTGGCACAGGGTTTGTAGCTAACTTCCTTCAAGCGGGGAGTAGATTTGCACCGATGACCGTCGCGTTTGACGAAATGACCAATCTGGACGGCTCGATCCGTCCGGCCTATGCCGCCCTCTCGCGGTGGCTCACCGAAGTCCCGCCGGAAGTGGTCGATCTGCGCCGCAAGGAGGCGGAGTTCATTTTCCGCCGCATCGGCATCACCTTCGCCGTCTACGGCGACAGCGATGCGCAGGAACGCCTCATCCCCTTCGACATCATCCCGCGGGTGCTGACCGGCGGCGAGTGGCGGCGGCTGTCGAAGGGGCTGGAACAGCGCGTGAAGGCGCTGAACCTCTACATCAAGGACGTCTACACCAAGCGCGAGGTGCTGAAGGCTGGGATCGTGCCCGAGGATCTGGTCTACCAGAACCCGGTGTTCCGCCCGGAGATGAACGGCCAGAAGGTGCCGCACGACCTCTATGTCCATATCGCCGGCATCGATGTGGTCCGCATCGACGCCGACACCTTCTACGTGCTCGAAGACAATGCCCGCACGCCCTCCGGCGTCTCCTACATGCTGGAGAACCGCGAGATCATGATGCGGCTCTTCCCCGAGCTGTTCGCGGAGAACCGCGTCGCGCCGGTGGAGAACTACACGGACGAACTGCTGGCGACGCTGAAATCGCTCGCGCCGACCACCGCGACCTCGGACCCGAATGTCGTGGTGCTGACGCCGGGCATCTACAACTCGGCCTATTACGAGCACTCCTTCCTCGCCGACAAGCTGGGCGTCGAGCTGGTGGAGGGACGCGACCTCTTCATCAAGAACGACATCGTCTACATGCGCACGACCGAGGGGCCGAAGCGGGTCGACGTGATCTATCGCCGCCTCGACGACGACTTCCTCGATCCCCTCGCCTTCCGGCCGGACAGCGCGCTCGGCGTCCCGGGGCTGATGAGCGCCTATTCCGCCGGCAACGTCACGCTGACCAACGCGGTCGGCACCGGCGTCGCCGACGACAAGGCGGTCTACAGCTACATGCCGGAGATCATCAAATTCTACCTCGGCGAGGAGCCGCTGCTGCAAAACGTGCCGACGTGGCGCTGCCGCGAGGCCGACCACCTCAAATACGTGCTCGATCACCTCAGCGAACTGGTGGTGAAGGAAGTGCACGGCTCGGGTGGCTACGGCATGCTGATCGGCCCGCGCGCCGACAAGGCCCAGATCGAGCTGTTCCGCGCCAAGCTGAAGCAGGACCCCGATAATTTCATCGCCCAGCCGACGCTGGCGCTCTCCACCTGCCCGACTTTCGTCGAGGAAGGCATCGCCCCGCGCCATGTCGACCTGCGCCCCTTCGTGCTGAGCGGCTCGGACAAGGTGCGCATCGTGCCGGGCGGCCTGACCCGCGTCGCGCTGCAGGAAGGATCGCTGGTGGTCAATTCGAGCCAGGGCGGCGGGACCAAGGACACCTGGGTGCTGGAGGAGAACTGAGGCGGTTCGAGATACGCGTCGATCCCGGCCGGTAGCTGTGCGGGATCGGCGGCGGAACGGGTGAACGACCCCGGCGCTGCACTTTGCGGTCGCCGGGACGACGAAGAGTGGGAGCGCGCGAAAAGATGACCATCGAGACATGGCTGGCCTTCGTCGCCGCCTCGGCGGTGCTGCTGGTCATACCCGGACCGACCATATTGCTGGTCGTCTCCTACGCCCTCGGGCAGGGCCGCCGCGCGGCACTGCCGATGGCGACCGGCGTCGCACTCGGCGACTTCACCGCCATGACGCTGTCCATGCTCGGCCTCGGCGCGCTGCTCGCCACCTCGGCGACGCTGTTCACGGGGCTGAAATGGATCGGCGCTGCCTATCTCGTCTGGCTCGGCATCAAATTGTGGCGCGCCGGCAGCGCCGGTATCACGCCGGCCGCGCGCACGGCCGGATCGCCGCTCGCGATGGTGCTGCACGCCTGGCTGGTGTCGGCGCTCAATCCCAAGGCCATCACCTTCTTCGTGGCCTTCCTGCCGCAGTTCCTCGATCCCCATGCCGATTTCGCGACGCAGATGCTGGTCTTCGAGAGCACCTTCCTCGTGCTCGCGGCGGCGAACGCCTTCGGCTACGCCCTGATCGCCGGCCGCGCCCGGCAGGCGATCGCGCGCCCCTCCCTCGTCGCCGCGGTCAACCGCGTCGGTGGCACCCTCCTGATCGGCGCCGGCATCGCAACCGTCGCCTGGCGCAACGCCAAATAGAACGGCTCCCATGCTCTCGCGCACCGCAGACAACCTCTACTGGCTGGCCCGCTACATGGAGCGGGCGGAATGCCTCGCCCGCATCCTCGACGTCACCCAGCGGCTCGCCCAGTTGCCCGCCGCCTATGGCGGCTCGACCAATGAATGGAACTCGGCGCTGCTGACGGCCGGCTGCTCCGAGCAGTTCCGGCAGGTCCATGGCGACGAGATCAACGAGAAGAACGTCGTCGCCTTCCTCGCCTTCGCGCCCGAGAATCCCTCCTCGATCCGCAACTGCTTCGAGATCGCCCGCACCAATGCGCGCTCGGTCCGCACGGCGCTCACCATCGAGATGTGGGAGACGATCAACTCGGCCTGGCTGGAGCTGAAACGCTACTCCACCAAGAGCATGACGCGCGAGGAACTCGCCCGCTTCCTGAACTTCGTGAAGGAGACGTCGCTGCGCTTCGACGGCGCCGCCTACCGCACCATGCTGCGCAACGACGCGTTCTGGTTCTCGCGGGTCGGCATGTATGTGGAGCGCGCCGACAATACCGCCCGCATCCTCGACGTGAAGTACCACGTGCTGCTGCCCGAGCAGGAGCATGTCGGCGGGCCGCTCGACTATTTCCAGTGGGCCTCGATCCTGCGCTCCGTCTCGGCGCTGACCTCGTTCCACTGGGTGTACCGCGAGAGCGTGAAGCCCTGGCTGGTCGCCGACCTGCTGATCCTCAACGCGCAGATGCCGCGTTCGCTCACCAGTTGCTACCAGAACATCTCGCGCTATCTCGATGATATCGCCGCCTATTACGGCCGGCAGGGAACCGCCCAGCGCCTCGCCCGTTCCAGCCTCACCAAGCTGAGCAACAGCCGTATGGAAGAGGTCTTCCAGGTGGGCCTGCACGAATATATCGACAGCTTCATCGGCGAGAACAACCGGCTCGGCGCCGCCGTCACCGAGCAGTATCTCGTCTAGGCCGCCAGGGAGCAGAGTGCCGCGCGATGCGCATCCATGTGAATCACGCCACGGTGTACCGCTACGACCCGCCGGCGCTGGGCGCGATCCAGATCCTGCGGCTCACGCCGCGGAACCATGACGGCCAGTACGTGATGTCGTGGCGCATCGACGTCTCGGAAAGCTGCCGCCTGCAGGCGCATGAAGATGCCTTCGGCAACCTCACCCACACCTTCGCCATCGACGGACCTCTTACCGAACTGCGCGTCACCGTCGAAGGCGAGGTCGAGACCCAGGACGTCTCGGGTGTGCTGAGGGGAACCGTCGAGCGCTTTCCACCCTCGCTCTATCTGCGCGACACCGACCTGACCGGCTCCGACGAGGCGATCCGCGGCTTCGCGGCGCAGGCGGTCGCAGGCGCGACCGACCCGCTGTCGCGGCCGCACCTGCTGATGGCGGCGCTGCACGAGGCGCTGGACTATGACAAGGATCCCACCCACACCTCGACCACGGCGGTCGAGGCCTTCCAGCTCAAGCGCGGGGTCTGCCAGGACTTCGCCCATGTCTTCGTTGCCGGCGCCCGCGCGCTCGGCATCCCCGCCCGCTATGTCAGCGGCTACCTGATGAACGCGGACCCGGCCGCGCCCCAGGAGGCCGGCCACGCCTGGGCGGAGGCCTATGTCCCCGACTATGGCTGGATCGCCTTCGATCCCGCCAACAATCTGTGCGCGACCGACGCCTATGTGCGCGTCGCCGTCGGTCTCGACTATATCGGCGCCGCGCCGGTGCGCGGCAACCGCTATGGCGGCGGCGAGGAGAGCCTGACCGTCGCCATCGCGGTCGACCAGTCGAGCCGCCAGATCCAGGGGTGAGCCCCTCTCCCGAGCCTGAGGTTTTGTGACACACCCAGGCTGTGCCGGGGCGAATTGCTCTTGCTTCACAGTGCGTATTGGTTGCCCCTCCGTCGCGGGCACCGCTATAACGGCGCCCGGCGTGGGGCGCGGGGACGTTGGTTCGATGACATATTGCTGTGGTATCCTCGTGCGCGACGGTCTGGTGATGATCGCCGACACCCGAACCAATGCGGGCCTCGACAACGTCTCGACCTTCCGCAAGCTCCACGTGTTCGAGGAACCCGGCCGCTGCGTGCTCGGGCTGTCCACGGCCGGTAATCTCTCCATCTCGCAGGCGGTGCTGAGCATGCTGAGCGAGGGGCTGGTCAACGAGGAAACCGGCGAGCGCGAGACCCTGCTCAACGCACCGAGCATGTTCCAGGCGGCCCAGCGCGTCGGCCGCGCCATCCGTTACGTGCATGCGCTGTACAAGGAAGGACTCGAGGAAGCGGATGTGCGCTTCAACGTTTCCTTCCTGTTCGGCGGCCAGATCGCGGGCGGCCCGATGCGCCTGTATATGATCTATGCGGCGGGCAACTTCATCGAGTGCACGCCCGACACCCCGTTCCTGCAGATCGGCGAGCACAAATACGGCAAGCCCGTGCTCGATCGCTCCATCGTCTACGACATGGATCTCTACGAGGCTCTGAAATCGGGACTGATCTCGATGGACTCGACGATGCGCTCGAATCTCGGCGTTGGCATGCCGATCGACGTGATGATCGTGCGCCGGGACACCGCGCACGCCGAGCTGAATTACCGGGTCGAGCCGGGCGAGCCCTATTTTCATGATCTGCGCGAGCGCTGGTCGGCCGCGCTGCGGGCCGCCCATACGTCAATCCCCCGGCCGCCTTATGGCCGGGGGCGATGAACCGAAGACATTCGGCCGGACGGTCAAGTAAGAAGATAGAGAAGAATGATGATCGGGATCGGGATTCCAATCAGCCACATGAGAACGGCAGGCATTTCGACGTCCCTCCATTGATGTGCGATCGTTGAAATTGTACCCTTCCAACGCAGCACATCGGGATTGGGTTCCCGAACGACGTCGATGATCACAGGCTGTCGCCGCCGGTTGGGCACAGTGCCAGAACGGGCCAACGCGTTCGGTACGCGGCGAACCAAGCGCAACAGGAACGAGGGGAGGACGCCATGGCTGCCGACACACGAATTGCCTTGGTCACCGGCGCGGGAACGGGCGTCGGGCGCGCGGCGGCGGTCGCGCTCGCCGAAGCGGGCTTCACCCTCGTCCTCACCGGTCGCCGCATCGAACTGCTGGAGGCCGTGCGCGAAACGCTCGCAGGCAGCGGACACAGCGTCGTCCCGGCCGATGTGAGCGTCCCGGACGAGGTCGCCGCGCTGTTCGCGGCGGTCGTGCGCGACCATGGCCGCCTCGACGTGCTGTTCAACAATGCGGGGGGCTGGTCTCCCGCCGCACCGATCGAGGACGTGCCTTTGGCCGACTGGCAGCGCGTCGTCAGCGTGAACCTGACCGGCGTGTTCCTGTGCATCCAGCACGCCGTGCGGGTGATGAAGGCGCAGACGCCCAAGGGCGGGCGCATCATCAATAATGGCTCGATCGCCGCGCACGCCCCGCGCCCCAACACGGCGCCCTACACCGCCACCAAGCACGCGGTGAGCGGCCTCACCAAGCAGGTGGCGCTGGAAGGGCGCGCGCACAACATCGCCTGCGGCCAGATCGACATCGGCAATGCCGACACCGACATGGCGTCGAAGATGAAGACCGGCATCATTCAGGCCAACGGGCAGATCATGGTGGAGCCGACCTTCGATCCCGTCCATGCCGGCAAGGCGGTGGCCTACATGGCGGGACTGCCGCTCGACGCGAACGTGCTCTCGATGACCATCATGGCCACCAGCGCGCCCTTCGTCGGGCGCGGCTGAGAACGGTCAGAAGAAGGCTGCGGCTCCGGAATAGAGCGCCCAGCTCAGGAGCCCCATCACACCCATGCTGACGAAGGTCGCGATGGTGCCGGCGAGGATGAAGGCCCCGTCGCGCTCCACCATGCCCAGCCCGAGAATGCACACGGCGATGCCGGGCGGCAGGTTGCCGAAGATCGGGATCGGCAGCATCAGCAGCAGCCCGAGGATCACCACCAGCAGCCCGACGCCGCGCCGCGCGAAGGCCGAGGCGAACATCGCCTGGCGCGGGCGCGAATAGGCCTCGAAGCGCTGCACCCATGGCAGGGCACGGTTGATCAGCTTCTCCAGCGAGGCGCGGGAGAAGGTGCGGGCCGCCAGCCAGCGCGGCAGCCACAATTCGTCGCGCCCGATCGCCATCTGCACGCCGACCAGCGTCAGGATGACGCCGCAGATCACCGGAATCCCCGGCGGCATCGGCAGGCAGTTGGGAATGCCGAACAGCAGCAGCGTGATGCCGAAGGCACGGTTGCGCAGCGCGCTGACCAGATCGCCCAGCGCGATGCGCTCGGCCGAATGGGCGGTCACGATGGCCGACAGGAGTTCGGACGTACGCGGCGGACGATGATCCACGGAAGGTTCCAAGACGCCTCTGCTCAGGCTCGAACGAGCCGCGGAGGCATTCCGGAACCCCCGCTTCGTCGCCCTCATAGCACGGCGAAAGCGGCAAGGTCAGGGCCGCGCGCGCACGGCGCCGGTGAATTGGGGTGGATGGCCCGTGCGCCCTGCTCCGGCCGGCGGGTCAGTTCAGCCGGAAGATGCCGTCGACCGCCCGGATCTCGGCGGGCTTGATCAGCCGCGCGTGGGAGACGGTGATGGTGTGCAGCGGTCCCTCGATCTCGCGCTTCCAGAAGTCGAGGAACCTGTGCAGCACGGGGAAGTCCGGGAAAACGTCGTAATGCTGCCAGAGATAGGTCTGGAGCAGGCCGGGATGATCCGGCATCCGATAGAGGATATGGGCGGTGGTCAGGCCATAGCCCGCCATCTGCTTCACGAAATCCGAAGACGCCGACACCTCTGCTGCCATGCGGAACCTCCCTGTCGCGATGAGCAAAGTGTTGCCGTGTTCGCTCGGATCGGCAAGCGAAAAATTGAAATAACCCTTTTCAATCATAATGTTGGCAGCATGTATGACGGACTGCTGACAGACTGTTGCAGCGCACTGGCACTCGCCTCCAGGGATTGCTAATTTTTCGCCCGCGCCCCCTTGTGCGCATGCGGGGCGCCGCCTAGATGTCGCGCGGGCTGAACGCCCGGTCCGTTGAATTCGACTATTCTGGAGAGATGCGATGAAGTTCCGTCCTCTGCACGATCGTGTCGTGGTCAAGCGCCTCGACGCCGAAGAGAAGACCGCGGGCGGTATCATCATTCCCGACACCGCCAAGGAAAAGCCCTCGCAGGGTGAAGTCGTCGCCGCCGGTCCCGGCGCCCGCGACGACGCCGGCAAGCTGGTTCCCCTCGACGTGAAGGCCGGCGACCGCGTGCTGTTCGGCAAGTGGTCCGGCACCGAGGTGAAGATCGACGGCGTCGATTACCTCATCATGAAGGAATCCGACATCCTCGGCATCCTCGACGCCGTTGCGGCCACCAAGAAGGCGGCGTGACGCTCGGCGCACGCCCGGCCACCGGCATTACGAAATCGGGAGTTAAGAAGAAATGGCTGCGAAAGACGTGAAGTTTTCCGCCGATGCGCGCGAGAAGATGCTGCGCGGCGTCGACATCCTCGCCAATGCGGTGAAGGTCACGCTCGGCCCCAAGGGCCGCAACGTCGTGATCGAGAAGAGCTTCGGCGCCCCGCGCATCACCAAGGACGGCGTCACCGTCGCCAAGGAGATCGAGCTCGAGGACAAGTTTGAGAACATGGGCGCCCAGATGGTGCGCGAAGTGGCCTCGAAGACCAATGACCTCGCCGGCGACGGCACCACCACCGCCACCGTGCTCGCCCAGGCCATCGTGAAGGAAGGCGCCAAGTCCGTCGCCGCCGGCATCAACCCGATGGACCTCAAGCGCGGTATCGATCTCGCCGTCGAGGCGATCGTCGCCGACCTCAAGAAGAACTCGAAGAAGGTCACCTCCAACGACGAGATCGCCCAGGTCGGCACCATCTCGGCCAATGGCGATGCCGAGATCGGCAAGTTCCTCGCCGAGGCGATGCAGAAGGTCGGCAACGAGGGTGTCATCACCGTCGAGGAAGCCAAGACCGCTCTGACCGAGCTCGACGTCGTCGAGGGCATGCAGTTCGACCGCGGCTACCTCTCCCCCTACTTCATCACCAACGCCGAGAAGATGCGCGTGGAGTTCGAGGATCCCTACATCCTCATCCACGAGAAGAAGCTCTCGGGCCTGCAGGAGCTCCTGCCGATCCTCGAGGCCGTGGTGCAGACCGGCAAGCCGCTGCTCATCATCGCCGAGGACATCGAGGGCGAGGCGCTCGCCACCCTGGTCGTCAACAAGCTGCGCGGCGGCCTCAAGGTCGCGGCCGTCAAGGCGCCCGGCTTCGGTGACCGCCGCAAGGCCATGCTGCAGGACATCGCCATCCTGACCGGCGGCGAGGCCATCTCCGAGGACCTCGGCATCAAGCTCGATTCGGTGACCCTCCAGATGCTCGGCCGCGCCAAGAAGGTGGTGATCGAGAAGGAGAACACCACCATCGTCGACGGCGCCGGCAAGAAGAAGGACATCGAGGGCCGCGTCGCGCAGATCAAGGCGCAGATCGAGGAGACCACCTCGGACTACGACCGCGAGAAGCTGCAGGAGCGCCTGGCCAAGCTCGCCGGCGGCGTCGCGGTGATCCGCGTCGGCGGCGCGACCGAGGTCGAGGTCAAGGAGAAGAAGGACCGCGTCGACGACGCGCTGCACGCCACCCGCGCGGCCGTCGAGGAAGGCGTCTCGCCGGGCGGCGGCGTCGCCCTGCTCCGCGCCATCAAGGTGCTCGAAGGCGTCAAGACCGCCAATGCCGACCAGAAGACCGGCGTCGAGATCGTCCGCCGCGCCATCCAGGCGCCGGCGCGCCAGATCGCGCTGAACGCGGGCGACGACGGCTCCATCATCGTCGGCAAGATCCTCGAGAACACCAGCTACGCCTTCGGCTACAACGCCCAGTCGGGCGAGTTCGTCGACATGTTCAAGGCTGGCGTGATCGATCCGACCAAGGTGCTGCGTTCCACCATCCAGAACGCCGCTTCCGTGGCCGGCCTGCTGATCACCACCGAGGCAATGGTCGCCGAGCTGCCGAAGAAGGCCTCCGCGGCCCCCGCCATGCCGGGTGGCGGCATGGGCGGCATGGACTTCTGAGCGACGTCCTTACGGCTCTGCAAGACGGAAGAGGCGCGGCGAAAGCCGCGCCTTTTTGCTGGCGGCCTCGCAACCCGGAAGGCCATGAGTGCAGATCGGAAGGCCTGGAGGCGACGCTCTCGGCTACTCTCGGTATCCTGTCCGCGCTCTTGCTGGTCCCATCCGGCACCGTCATCCTGAGGTGCGAGCGTAGCGAGCCTCGAAGGATGGTCCCGCGAGAACCAAATGGGTGCATTCGTCTACATGCTGCGGTGTTCGGATGGCTCGTTCTACGTCGGTTCCGCAACAGGCGACAGCCTCGACCGACGCGTTGCCCAGCACCAGAGCGGCGCCTTCCCCGGCTATACGTTCAAGCGCCGGCCGGTCGCGTTGATCTGGTCGCAGCATTTCGAACGGATCACCGACGCCATTGCCATCGAGCGCAAGCTCAAGGGCTGGAGACGTGAAAAGAAAGAGGCGCTCATACGGGGCGACTGGGAAGCTGTCCGTCGCCTCGCGCAGCGCCCGACCGCGCGCATTCCCGGACAATGAACATCCTTCGAGGCTCGCTTCGCTCGCACCTCAGGATGACGTTTGCGGGGATGATTAGAGGGCGGGATTCGGAGTTCAATACTCGGTTCGCTTCAGCACCACGTCATCCTGAGGTGCGAGCACAGCGAGCCTCGAAGGATAGTCCAGCGACCACAGGCCATCGGCTCCCTCAATCCAGCGTCTGCCGGAAGCGTTTCACGGCGATCACCATCGCCACCAGCATGATCAGCGTCAGCGCCACGATGTCGGTGGCGAGGTCGGCGGCGGTGGCGCCCTTGAGCAGGATGCCGCGCACCATGCGCAGGTAGTGCGTCAGCGGCAGCGTCTCGGAGATCCAGCGCGCCCAGGCGGGCATGCCGGCGAAGGGGAACATGAAGCCGGACAGGAGGATGTTCGGCAGGAAATACATGAAGGTCATCTGCACCGCCTGCAGCTGGTTCTGCGCCAGCGTCGAGAAGGTGTAGCCGATCGACAGGTTGGTGACGATGAACAGCCCCGTCAGCACGGTGAGCAGGCCGAGGCTGCCCACCATCGGCACGCCGAACAGGAAGACGCCGGCCGCGAGGATCATCGCCGCCTGCCCCGCGCCGACCATGACATAGGGCGCGATCTTGCCCAGCATCACCTCCACCGGGCGGATCGGCATGGCGAGCAGCGTTTCCATCGTGCCGCGCTCGATCTCCCGCGTGACCGAGAGCGCGGTGAAGATCAGCATGGTCATGGTGAGGATGGTGCCGAGCAGGCCGGGCACGATGTTGAGCTGGGTCACCGCCGCCGGGTTGTAGCGGGGATGGGTGCGGATGCTGAAGGCTGGCGGCGTCTTCTCGAGCCCGCTGCCCTCGGGCGCGTCGTCCGGCACCAGCCGCTCGCGCTTCACCGACTGCTCGACGATGCGGCCGAGCGCGGCGAGCGCGCTGCTCGCGCCGACCGGATCGGTCGCATCGGCCGCCACCAGCATGGCCGGGCTCTCGCCGCGCCGCACCGCGCGCTCGAAGCCGGCGGGGATCTCGACGACGAACAGCACCTCGCCCGAGCGCACCAGCCGCTCCGCCTCCTCCTCGGTCCGCGGATGATGGGTGATCGCGAAGTACTTGGTGTTCTCCAGCGCCGCCAGGATCGAGCGCGTCAGCGAGGTGTTCTCGAAGGCCATCACCGCGGTGGGCAGGTGCCGCGGCGTGGTGTTGATGGCGTAGCCGAACAGGATCAGCTGCAGCAGCGGGATCGAGATCATCGTCGCGAACGAGACGCGGTCGCGCAGGAGCTGGATGAACTCCTTGCGCATCATCGCGCCGACGCGGCGGAAGAAGCCGCCGCCCCTCACCGGAAATTATCCTGCGAGCGGTTCATCAGGTCGATGAAGACATCCTCCAGCGTCGGCTCGTCCGCCCGCCAGTCGAGATCGGTGCGCACGCGCAAGGGCGCGATCGCCACACCGAGCGCCGCGGCGTCGCGGCCGCCGACATGCACGCTGTTGCCGAACGGGGCGACGAGTTCCACCCCCGGCAGCGCCGCGAGTTCCCGCGCGAGTGCAGCGGGGTCGCCACCGGTGACGCTGAAGGTGGTCAGCCCGGCGGACGCCACCACCTCGCCCACCGTGCCCTGCGCCAGCAGGTCGCCATAGGCGATATACGCGATCTCGTGGCAGCGCTCGGCCTCGTCCATGTAGTGGGTGGAAACGAGCACCGTCATGCCCTCGGCGGCGAGATCGTGGATCTGCGCCCAGAAATCGCGGCGCGCCTTGGGGTCGACGCCCGCGGTCGGCTCGTCGAGCAGGAGAAGCTGCGGCGAGGTGAGGATGCAGGCGCCGAGGGCGAGGCGCTGCTTCCACCCGCCCGAGAGCGAGCCGGCGAGCTGGCGGTCCCGCCCCTTCAGCCCGAGCCGGTCGAGCGCCGCGCCGGCGGACCCCACCGGGTCGCGCAGGCCGTAGATCCGCGCGATGAATTCGAGGTTCTCGCGCACCGAGAGATCGCCGTAGAGGCTGAAGCGCTGCGTCATGTAGCCGATATGGCGGCGGATCTCGCGACCTTCGGTGAGGATGTCGCGGCCGAGGCAGGTGCCCCGCCCGGCATCGGGCGTCAGCAGCCCGCACAGCATGCGGATCGTCGTGGTCTTGCCCGAGCCGTTCGGCCCGAGGAAGCCGTAGATCTGCCCGCGCTTCACCCGCATGCTGAGGTCGCGCACGACCACGCGGTCGCCGAAGCTCTTGCGCAGTCCCTCGACCTCGATGGCGTAGTCCGCGCCGGCGTTCATGGAGCGCCCGCGATCTCGACGCTCACCGGCTGGCCGGGCCGCAGGGCGAGCGGATCGTCGGGGCGCGCCTCCAGCATGAAGACGAGTTTCGAGCGTTCGTCGAGGCTGTAGATCACGGGTGGCGTGTATTCGGCCTCGGCCGCGATGAAGCTGACCGTGGCCGGGATCGGCGCGGCACAGCCGTCGCACAGCGCCTGCACCCGCATGCCGAGCCTGAACCGCGGCAGATCCGGTTCCGCCACGAAGAAGCGCACCTTGATCAGGCCGGGCGGGAGCAGCGAGACGACCGGCCGACCGGCCGGCACGAACTCGCCGGGGCGGAAATAGACCGTCTCCACCGAGCCCTCGACCGGGGCCGCCAGCTTGCGGCGCTCCAGCCGGATGCGCGTCGAGGCGAGCGCGGCGGTGGCGGCGTTCACCGCCTCGTTGGCGGCGTCGATCTCCTGGTCGCGGCCCGCCATCTTGGCCACCTTGATCTGGCCGTTGATCTCGTCGAGCGCCGCCTGGTTCTGGTCGTAGCTGTGCTGGGCGGTGTCGAGCGCGGCTTGCGAGCCAACCCCCTTCGAGGTGAGGTCGGACTGGCGCTTGAGCTCGATGCGGGACAGGTCGAGCGCCGCGAGGGCCCGGCGCTGGCTCGCCTCCAGCACCGCCACTTCCTCCGGCCGCTGGGTGGAGGCCGTGACGTTGGCGAGCCGCGCCTTCGCCTGCGAGAGATTGGCGGTGTCCGCATCGAGCGCCGCCTGCTGCAGGGCGGGATCGACCTCGAACAGCGCATCGCCGGGGCGCACGCGCACGCCCTCGTCAACCTTGAGCGCGGTCAGGCGACCCGCCTCCTCGGGCCCTACGAAGATGAGGTCGCTCTCGGCATAGCCCTGGAACAGCTCGGGGCCGGGCCTCATGAAATAGGCCGGAACGAGCAGCAGGAGCAGCGCGAGGGCGATCAGCAGCAGGTTGACCGGCAACCGTGATTTCATCGATGGCTTCCAATCCGCCGCACGCCGGCGGCGGGCATATGCCGCCACGATTGACGGGCTGTCGTTAACAGGCGTCAAATCGTGCGGCTATAAACCGGCGGAAAGAGGAAGAACCGCCGCAGGCCGGCCCTGACCGGGCGAACCGCGCCCGACCCGCGGTGAACCACACGACGCCGTGGCACGTAACCGAGACGACTCAGACGGGATGCGCCCGCCCGTATGCCTTTCGCCGGCACATCCGTTACCCGCCCGGAGGGCGTCATGTTGGTGCGCGAACTGTTCGTCCTGCCCCTGCTCGCCGTCCTCGCCACCCCGGCACAGGCGGGATGCTTCCGCGAATGCCTCTCCCACCGCATCACCAGCGCCGATGACCGGGACGCGATGCGGCATGCCATGGGCGAGTGCCGCGACATCTGCGTCGCGGAGGAGGGCGACGCGCTCAAGGCCGCGGGCCTCCAGCAGCAATATGCCACGTGCCGCGCCCGCCCCCTCGACGCCGCCGACTTCCGCAAGCTGCGCGGCGGCAATGCCGGCTTCACGGTGCAGGACGGAGTACTGGTCTGGGAATTCACCAATGTGCTTCCGGACAAGGTGATCCGCGCGGTCGAAATCGGCACCCAGACCATGCATCTCGCCGATGCGGTTTTCTCGATCCGCACGCTGATCCCGCCGGGCCGCACCGCGACCATCGTCGTGATGGATTTCTACGACGGCTATCCCGCCGCCCGCTTCACCAGCAAACTCAGCGGCGTGGCCGCCTGTGAGGCGCGGTAGCCGGCCGAGCACCCATCACGGCTTCCCCAAGGTGACGCATTGACAAGCAGGCCACGCGCGCGTTGCTTGCACAAAATCGATGCGAATACAATAACTTAGAGGAATTCCAATGTATCAGCTCGACCGCCGCGGGCTGCTGCGTTCGGCGCTGGCCGTCGGCGGCGCGACGCTGTTCGCTCCCCTGCCCCGCGCCCGGGCGGGCAGCGCCAGCGAACTCACGCTCTACAATGGCCAGCACCGCCAGACGACGGACGCCGTCGTCGCCGCCTTCAGCGAGGCGACCGGCATCGAGGTGCTGGTGCGCAACGGCTCGAGCCCGCAGATCGCCAACCAGATCCTGGCGGAGGGTGAGCTCTCGCCGGCCGACCTGTTCTATTCCGAGGGCAGCCCGCCGGTCGCCGCGCTCGCCGGGCGCGGCCTGCTGGCACCGATCGCGCCGGAGACGCTGAAGCAGGTTCCGGGTCTCTATGTCGACCAGAAGGGCCTGTGGACCGGCGTCAGCGCCCGCTGCCGCGTCGTCGCCTATAACAGGGACCTGATCAAGGAAAGCGAGCTGCCCGCCTCGCTGCTCGACTTCGCCCGCCCCGAATGGGCCGACCGCGTCGCCTATGCGCCCACCTCTGACGCCTTCCAGGAGCAGATCGTGACGCTGCTGCGGATGAAGGGCCGGGATGCGACGCTCGCCTGGCTGCGCGGGATGAAGGAGGTCGGGCGCGCCTTCAACAACAATATCGGCGCCATGCAGGCGGTGGAGCGCGGCGAGATCCCCACCGCCCTGATCAACAACTACTACTGGTTCACCGTGGCGAAGGAGGTGGGCACGGAGCGGATGCGCTCGGCGCTGCACTATATCGGCCACCAGGATCCCGGCGCCCTCGTCACCGTCTCCGCCGCCGGCATCCTCAAGACCGCCCGCAATCCCGAGGGCGCGCAGCGCTTTCTCGCCTTCCTGGTCAGCGAGCAGGGCCAGACGGTGATCGCGAAATCCATGGCTGAATATCCGCTCAGGCCGGGCGTCACCTCCCCCTACGCGCTGAAGCCGTTCGACCAGCTCGATCCGCCTCCCGTGACGCCGGCGGAGCTCGGCGATGCGGCGGAGGCGATCCCGCTCGCGCGCGAGGCGGGGCTGGCGTGACGAGACACGACTGAAGGCGCCCGGCGGTGAGTTCCCCTTCGACAGGCCGCGCCCTGCGACGGCGCCCGCCGGGCTGGCTGGTGCTCGCCGCCCTGATCCCCGTCGCGCTGACCGTCCTTCCCATCATCTATGTCGGCAGCCGCGCCCTCGATGTCGGCTGGGCCGAGGCGTGGGGGATGCTGGTGCGGGCCCGCACCGGCCTCCTGCTCGCGAACACGCTGGCGCTGGCCTTCGGCGTCACGGCGGCCGCCACCTTGATCGGCACCGCCGCCGCCTGGGTGATCGAGCGCTGCGACCTGCCGGGTCACGGTTTCTGGCGCACGGTGCTCTGCCTGCCGCTCGCCGTCCCCGCCTTCGTCGCGAGCTTCGCCTGGGCCTCGCTGGGCCCGGCCTTCCAGGGCCTTGGCGGGGCGATGCTGATCCTCACCCTCTCGCATTTCCCGCTGATCTTCCTGCCGGTCTCGGCCGCGCTGCGGCGCATCGATGCGCGGCTGGAGGATGTCGCCCGCTCGCTCGGCGAAAGTCCATGGCCGACCTTCCGCCGGGTGGTGCTGCCGCAGTTGCGGCCAGCCATGGGCGGGGGCGCCCTGCTGGTGCTCACCCATATCCTCGCCGAATTCGGCGCGCTCTCGCTGCTGCGGGTGCAGACCTTCACCACCGCGATTTTCCAGGAGTACGAACTCCAGTTCAACAGCGCCAATGCCGCGCTGCTGTCGGGCGTGCTGATGGCGCTGTGTCTTCCGGCGGCGTTCGGCGAGGCCCGCCTGCGCGCCGGCCAGCGTCTCGCCCGCAGCGACCGGCGCGGGCCGCGTCATCGCTCGCCGGCGCGTCTCGGCGCCGCGACGCCGGCGGTGATCGCCGCCTTCGCGCTGCTGACGGGGGCGGCCCTCGGCGTGCCGCTGTTCATGCTGGCCTACTGGCTGTCGGTCGGGCTGTCGGCGGGAACCGGGACGGGCGATCTCGGGGCGGCGCTGGCGGGCTCGCTGCGCCTGTCGCTGGCGGGTGCCGTGTTCACCACCCTGCTCGCCCTGCCGCTGGTGATGCTCGTCACCCGCTATCGCGGGCGTGTCGCCGCCATCGCCGAGCGGCTGCCCTATATCGTCCACGGACTGCCGGGTCTCGTGGTGGCGCTGGCGCTGATCTACGGCGCGATCCGATGGGTGCCGCCGCTCTACCAGTCGACGGCGCTGGTCTTCATCGCCTACGCGATCCTGTTCCTGCCGCTGGCGCAGTCCGCGCTGCGCGCGACGGCCGAACTGGTGCCCGCCGAGCTCGAACAGGCCGCCCGGACGCTGGGTCGCAGCTCGATCGGCGCCTTCGTCGCCGTCACCCTGCCCGCGCTCTCACCGGGTGTCGGCGCGGCGTTGGCGCTGGTCGTGCTCGAACTGATGCGGGAACTGACGGCAACCCTGCTGCTCGCGCCATCGGGGGTGGTGACGCTGGCGACCGAGGTGTGGTCCTACACCAATGACGGCGCCTATGCCGCCGCCGCCCCCTTCGCCGCATTGCTGGTGCTGATTTCGGGGCCGCCTGTCTGCATCTTCACGCTGCGCACACTGAAGGGCGGGCGGCGCGGGCCCTGACAAGAAGATCCCCGGGCACGACTACCCGGGGACAAAATGCCTAGTAATGGCAAGGCCTTGCGGCCATATCCGGACTCACATCCTGAGCTCGATCTTGCCGAGTTTGAGGAACTGCGTCTCGCCCGAGGAGCCGTCGACGCCGTCATTGTCGGTGACGATGAAGGCATCGCCCGCCGCATCGATGGCGAAGCTCTCGACCTTGTCGAGCACATAGCCCTTCGGCGCGGCAAGGTCGGGCATCAGGTCGCGCACCAGCGTCTTCGTCAGCACCGGTGCGTCCGCGGCGCCCAGCGGGGCGGGCGTCACGTCCTTCAGCGAGACGTAGGTCAGCTGCTTGATCTTCGCATTCGGGCCGATCTGGTTGTCGCGCTCGATCACGATCAGCCCGCCATTCGACGCGGTGATTTCGGATACGCCGATCCAGCCCTTGCCGACCTTGTCGAGCGGGTAGCGCACATAGCCCCAGCTCTTGGTGGCGGGCTTGTAGGCGAGGAACTTCACGCTGCCCTTCGGGTCATCCTTCCACTCGCGCTGCACGGCCAGCCACACCGTCTCGTCGGTGCCCGCGCCGGTCACGGCCACACCCTCGAAGCCGAAGCGGGTCGCCTGCGCCGCGAGCTCGGCCGGCAGGGCGATCTCCTCCTCCACCGCACCCGTCGCCGAGACCCGTACCAGCAGGTTCTGCGTCGGGTTCTCCTTCTTCTCGGGATTGCCTTCGGAGGCGAGCCAGAAGCCGCCCTGCGGCCGCACGGCGATACCCTCGAGGTCCAGCCCTTTGGCGGGCTGGCCATCGCGCGTCACCACCGTCGCCGCGACG
The DNA here is from genome assembly GCF_045108345.1 of Ancylobacter terrae. NCBI lineage: Bacteria > Pseudomonadati > Pseudomonadota > Alphaproteobacteria > Hyphomicrobiales > Xanthobacteraceae > Ancylobacter > Ancylobacter terrae. Next base: position 1,164,435 of record NZ_JBJGXH010000001.1, on the reverse strand, counting down.
ATCTTCGCCGGGGACTGGGTCGCGTCGACGGTCAGGATGCGGGCCTGCGCATAGGCGCTGTCCGTCACCGCGTAGAGCTTGCCGGGCGCTGCCGGATCCGCCGCGAAGCCGGACAGCGCGCTCCACCAGATCGGCAGGCCGTCCGGCCCATCCGCAGCGGAGATGGTCGGATAGGATGGCTTGCCCGGACCATTCTTGTAGATGGTCACGACCGAGCCGATGCCGCCATCCGCGCGCAGATCGGTCTCGCTCGCGGTGACGAACAGGTCGCGGGAGGGAATGGCCAGCAGACCTTCCGGACCCATGCCGCCCGGCAGCACCTGCCGGAATTCGGGCGCGTTGCCCGGCCCCGTATCGCGATAGACGAACACCAGCGAGCCGCGCTCGGAGCCGAGGAAGAGCAGCTTGTCGGCCCCGAAGGTCGCGACTTCCGCGCCCTCCATCTCGATGCCCTTCTTGTTGCGCTTGTCGGGGTAATGCCCGAGCCGAACCGCCATATGCTCGGGAGCCGTGCCGCTCTCGAACAGCACCTTGCCGGTCGTGTCGAACACGGTGAAGCCGCGCGTGCCGCCCTTCCAGTCGCCCTCATTGGCGGTCACGATGCGCTCGTCATCGATCCACTGCACCGCGTCCGGCTCCCGCGGCACGTCCTTCATCGAACCGGACAGATCGATCACGCCATCCTTCTTGGTATCGATCCTGTCGAGGCTGACCGTGCCGGCGGAGAAGTGGTTGGTCACCTTGCCGGTCTTGAGGTCGGCGATGACGATGTGGTTGTTCTCCTGCAGGGTCAGCACGACTTCGTTGCGGGAGTTGATATCGACGAACTCGGGTTCCGGATCCTCCGGCGCCACCGCCGCGAGGCCGGAGACATCGATGATCTTCTTGTCGGCGCAGGCGATGGCGCCGTCCTTCACCGGGAAATAGGTGAGGTTGCCGCCGGGAAGCTGCGGCAGCGCGCCGTCGTTGAGTTCCTCGTCGCGCTCGTTCTCGATGGCGATGGCGAGGAAGCTGCCGTCCGGGCTCTTCGCCAGCGAATCCGGCTGTCCGCCGAGGTCGCAGGTCGCCACGACCTGCTTCGTCGCCAGATCGACCACGGCGAGATGACCCGAGGGCTTCGCCTTCGATTCCGAGGTAACGACACCCACGAAGGCCGTGCCCCCGATGACGACGGTGGAGGTCGGCTCGCCACCGAGCGCGACAGTGCCGGCGGGCTTCGGGGCGGCCGGATCGGTGATGTCGATCAGGCCGACTCGCTCGCCCGGGCTGTCGGTATAGACGAGCGTGTTGCCGTCCGCCGTCGCGGCGATGATCTCGGCGACGGTCGATTTGGCGGCATCGGCACCGGCCGGCAGGTTCTCGACGACGTTGAAGGTCGCGATGCGGTTGAAGGCGGTGGCATCGTCGGCCTGCACCGCGCCGATACCCAGCACGGCGAGCGAGACACCGGCCAGAAGAAATGAGCGCATGGAGGATCCCCAGCTTGAAACGGAGCGATTCACGAACGCTCGCACTGAAGTCCGCCGCCCATGACGTCCCGATGACGGCGAGCTGGCTGAAAAGCGCGTAACCGGCGCGCGCGTACGACTTTGGTCGCAACCAAATCCACGCGAATGTGACATTTGCCGCTTGCGCTTGCCCAAACGGCAGCGTCTCCTTGCGTCATCGGGACAAGGCGCAAAAGCGCCGCCCGGCGGGCTTGCCCGCGAGAGGAAACGCCAACGGAGAAACAGCCATGACCGAAACGTCAGGGAAGCGTCCGGCTGCGCCGAGCCGCCGTCGCTTCATCGCAACTGTTGCCGCAACCGGAGCCGCAGCGGTCGCCGCCCCCGCCGTGCATGCGCAGGCCCCGATCAAGCTCAAATTCCAGTCGACCTGGCCGAACAAGGACATTTTCCACGAATTCGCCGGTGACTACGTCAAGCGTGTCAACGCCATGACCGGCGGGCGGGTAGAGCTGGAGCTGCTGGCGGCCGGCTCGGTGGTGCCCGCCTTCCAGATGGCCGACGCGGTGTCGGCCGGCATCCTCGACGGCGGCCATGGCGTCGCCGCCTACTGGTACGGCAAGAACAAGGCGTTCTCGCTGTTCGGCACTGCGCCGGCCTTCGGCTGGGATGCCGATGAACTGCTCGGCTGGGTGCGCTATGGCGGCGGCCAGCAGCTCTATGACGAGCTGATCAACGACGTGCTCAAGCTGAACGTCGTCGGCATGCTGTACGGGCCGATGCCGACCCAGCCGCTCGGCTGGTTCAAGAAGGAGATCACCAGCGCCGACGACATGAAGGGCATGAAGTATCGCACCGTCGGCCTCGGCGCCGATCTCAACAAGGAACTCGGGGCGGCGGTGACGATCGTGCCCGGCGGCGAGATCGTGCCGGCGATCGACCGCGGCCTGCTCGACGGCGCGGAGTTCAACAACCCCTCCTCCGACCTCGTGCTCGGCTTCCCGGACGTCTCGAAGATCTACATGATCCAGAGCTACCATCAGGCGCTGGAGTGCTTCGAGATCCTGTTCAATAAGACCAAGTTCAACAGCCTGCCCGCAGACGTCCAGGCGATCCTGAAGGGGGCGGGCGACGCCTCTTCCTCCGACATGATGTGGAAGGCGCAGGACCGCTACTCAAAGGATCTCGAGGCGATCAAGGCGCGCGGCGTGAAGGTGATTCCGACGCCGAAGCCCGTGCTGGAAGCCCAGCTCGCGGCCTGGGACAAGGTCATCGCCAACCTGTCCGCCGACCCGTTCTTCAAGAAGGTGATCGACAGCCAGAAGAGCTGGGCCCAGCGCATCGTCGGCTTCCGCTTGCAATACGAGGCGGATTCGAAGCTCGCCTACGACCACTTCTTCGGCAAGGCCTAGCCGCCCGCTCCCCCGCTCAGGCAGGATCCCGGACGGCCAGATGGCCGTCCGGGATCCATTGCCGGCGGAAAAGCGCGAACCGGAACCGCACGGGCGTGCCGCCCATCGCGATAACGTGCCCGCCTCTCCCCGCCCCCTGCCCGAGGCTCCCCATGCAGTCTCTCCTCCTCGCCGTCGACCGGGTGAACGCGTTCATCGGCAAGCTGTTCGCCTGGTGCATCGTTATCCTGATGCTGGCGATCACCTACGAGGTGTTCCGCCGCTACGTGCTCCGGGACCCGACCACCTGGGCCTATGACGTCAGCCTGATGCTGTATGGCGCGCTGTTCATGATGGCGGGCGCCTACACGCTCTCCCGCAACGGCCATGTGCGGGGAGACTTTCTCTACCGCAAATGGGCGCCGCGGACGCAGGCGAAGAGCGACCTCGTCCTCTACTTCCTGTTCTACTTTCCCGGCATTCTCGCGCTGATCTACTCCGGCTGGAACTATTTCCAGCTGTCCTACATGCTGAACGAGCACTCGTCCTTCAGCCCGGACGGGCCGGTGATCTGGCCGTTCAAGGCGCTGATCCCGATCACCGGGGTGATGATGCTGCTGCAGGGCGTGGTCGAGGTGGTGCGCTGCCTCATCTGCATCCGCGAGGGCGACTGGCCGCAACGCCTGCACGATGTCGAGGAGATGGAGAAGGTCATCCTCGAGGAGGCCGCCAACCGGGCGGATCGTGAAGGCACGACCCACGGAGCGCTGTGATGTTTCTCTCCGATCCCGCTCTGGGCGTGCTGATGCTCGTCCTGTTCCTCGTGCTGCTGATGTTCGGCTTTCCCATCGCCTTCACGCTGATGGCGCTCGGCGTGGGCTTCGGCTACTTCACGCAAGGGGACAGCATCTTCAACCTGTTCGTGCAGCGCACCTATTCGGTTATGGCGAACGACGTCCTCATCTCCATCCCGCTGTTCCTGTTCATGGGCTATGTGATCGAGCGGGCGAACATCCTCGACCGCCTGTTCCGCGCCATCCAGCTCGCCGCCGGCTGGCTGCCGGGCTCTCTCGCCGTCGCCACGCTGGCCACCTGCGCGCTGTTCGCCACCGCGACCGGCATTGTCGGCGCGGTGGTGACGCTGATGGGCCTGCTCGCCTTTCCCGCCATGCTGCGCGCCGGCTACGACACCAAGCTCGCCTCGGGCGTGGTGTGCGCCGGCGGCTGCCTCGGCATCCTGATCCCGCCGAGCGTGATGCTGATCCTCTACGGCGCCACCGCCGGCGTCTCGGTGGTGAAGCTCTACGCCGCCGCTTTCATCCCGGGGCTGATGCTGGCGGGCATGTACATCCTGTATGTGATCATCCGCGCGATGCTCAATCCCTCTCTCGCCCCCCGGCTGCCGGCCGAAGAGCGGAAGGTGCCGGCCATGACCATCATCGTGGCGCTGCTCACCTCGTTCTTCCCGCTGGTGACGCTGATCGTCGCGGTGCTGGGCTGCATCATCTTCGGCCTCGCCACGCCATCGGAGGCCGCCGCCATCGGCGCCTTCGGCGCCATCCTGCTCGCTCTCGCCTACCGCACCTTCTCGCTGGAAAAGCTGAAGGACTCGGTCTTCCTCACCGCGCGGGCCTCGGCCATGGTCTGCTGGCTGTTCGTCGGCTCGGCGGTGTTCTCGGCGGTGTTCGCCCTGCTCGGCGGTCAGCATGTGGTCGAGCAGTTCATCATGTCGCTGAACCTCGGCCCGATCGGCTTCCTGCTGCTCACCCAGGCCATCATCTTCGTGCTGGGCTGGCCGCTGGAATGGACCGAGATCATCGTCATCTTCCTGCCGATCTTCCTGCCGCTGCTGGATCATTTCGGCATCGATCCGATCTTCTTCGGCGTGCTGGTGGCGCTGAACCTGCAGACTTCGTTCCTGTCGCCGCCGGTGGCGATGGCGCCGTTCTATCTCAAGGGCGTGGCGCCCAAGCACGTTTCGATCGACGAGATCTTCGCCGGCGTCATGCCGTTCCTCGGCATCGTCATCATCGCCATGGTGCTGCTCTACACCTTCCCCGGCATTGCCCTCTGGCTACCGAGCGCGCTCTACAACTGAGCCGGCCGGCGCCGCCTGTGCGGCGCCGGAACATTGGGCCATCATGCCCCCGCGAATGGGAGGTCAGAGATGAGAGAGCCTGTCACCGGCGGCTGCCTGTGCGGCAATGTGCGGGTCACGGTGTCGGGGCGGCCCGACCGCGTCGGCATCTGCCATTGCCTCGACTGCCGCAAGCATCACGGCGCGCTGTTCTACGCCGCCGCGATCTTTCCGGCCAACGCCGTGACCATCGAGGGCGACACCCGCGACTATGCAGGGCGGCATTTCTGCCCCTGCTGCGGCTCGTCGGTGTTCGCCCGCAGCGGCGGCGAGATCGAAGTGCATCTCGGCACATTCGATGCCCCGGATCGGTTCATGCCGAGCTATGAGAACTGGATCATCCGCCGCGAAGCGTGGCTCCCGCCCTTCCCGCTCGCGCACCGATACGAGCGTGATCGCAAGGAGGCCGACGAGTGAAAGGCCGCCTTGCCGCCTGTCAACCGACCGGCGCAGCGGCGCGCGGATCGGCCGGCGTCGTCTTCCAGCCGAAGGACGGGAAGCGCACCACGCGGTTGCCGCGGAAATCGGCCTCACAGACGAGATAGCCGCGCTCTTCCATATAGGTCAGCAGCCAGCGCCCGCGCGAGGGCGAGCGGCTGCCATAGGCGCGCGCCAGCGCCTCGTCGGCCGGGGAAGGCGCGCTCTCCATTCCGGCGCGGGCGAGCAGCAGGAACACGCCCTGCATCGCCTCGGGCAGGCCGGCGGCCTGTTCCATCACCCGCTTCCAGTCATCATCGCCCTGTTCCTCGACGCTGCGCGGCGCAAGGTCCACCCCGGCGCGCGCGAGAGCGAGGCGGCGGGTGAAATCAGCGAGGTCGGGAATGCGCGAACCGACCCGCCGCACCCGGCAATGGACCAGGAAGTCCTGATAAAGCGACGCCGCGGAACGGAACGGCGCATCCGCCTCGGCCGCGAACTGACGCACGATCTGGGCGAGGATCTCTTCACGCTCCGCATCGAAGGCCAGCGCTGCCGCCGCATCGACCGGGTCCAATGTGGCTTCCGGCATTGGGGCCGCGGCCAGCGTATCGAGGATCTCGTGCGTCGGGCGAATGGCCGGGCGCCGCACCGGCAGCGGCTCGTCCTCCACCGCCTCGGCGAAGATGAGGTCCTGCAACTCGTCCGTGCCGAGTTCGGGCAGCGGCATGAGCTCGGGACGCCCGTTCCGCCCGGCCGTCTCGACGATCCCGATCTTCAGCGGCAACGGCCGACGCGAGAGGGCCGGCCCGAGCGCCACGAACGAGCCGGTGTTGAGGTCGCGGAAGCTCTCCGCCTGCCGCTTCTCCATGCCCAGCAGATCGGCCGCGCGCGCCATGTCGATGTCGAGGAAGGTGCGCCCCATCAGGAAGTTGGACGCCTCCGCCGCCACGTTCTTGGCGAGCTTGGCCAGCCGCTGGGTGGCGATCACGCCGGCAAGACCGCGCTTGCGGCCGCGGCACATCAGATTGGTCATGGCGCCGAGCGAAGCGCGGCGCGCCTCCTCCGATATCTCGCCGCCGCCGGCCGGCGCGAAGAGCTGGGCCTCGTCGACCACCACCAGCATCGGGAACCAGAATTCGCGCTCGGCGTCGAACAGCCCGTTCAGGAAGGCCGCGGCCGAGCGCATCTGCGCTTCCGCGTCGAGCCCCTCGAGATTGAACACCACCGAGGCGCGGTGACGGCGGATGCGGCCGGCGATGCGCTGGATCTCGCCGGCCGTGCGCTCGGCATCGATCACGACATGGCCGTAGCGCTCGGCGAGGCCGACGAAATCACCTTCCGGATCGATCACCGCCTGCTGAACGTGGCCCGCGCTCTGCTCCAGCAGGCGCCGCAGCAGGTGCGACTTGCCCGAGCCGGAATTACCCTGCACGAGCAAGCGCGTGGAGAGAAGCTCTTCCAGATCGAGGCGAACCGGCTGGCCCGCCGTGTTGCTGCCGAGTTCGATCCCCGCCTTCATGCCCAACCCTGGCGCCCCAGCCCTGACGCCATCGCGTCGCCCGAATGGTGTCCCGCACGCCCTCTATCACGCGCCGCGCGTGCCGGGGATGCCTCGCGATAGAACTCCACAGATTCGCGGGTCCGGAGCAAGGGCCAATGGCAGCTCGGGGGCACGCGACCGAGTGCCGGGTCGGCCACCGCGCCGCGCCCTTCCCCTCGCCGGCCGGCTGTGCGACACCTTCCCCATGCCCGCGCCGCTCTTCACCATCGGCTACGAACAGGTCTCATCCTCCGCCGTGCTCGACACGCTGGAAGCCGCGGACGTGCAGTTGCTCGTCGACGTGCGGGCCGTTGCCGCGTCACGGCGCGCGGGCTTCTCCAAGACCATCCTCGCGGCGGGGCTGGACGAGCGCGGCATCGGCTACCTTCACCTGCGCGGGCTTGGCACGCCCGCCGAGGGCCGACAGGCGGCTCGCACGGGCCGCTACGACGAGCTGCGCCGCATTTACGAGGCGCATCTCGCGACGCCCACCGCCCGGCAGCAGCTCGACGAACTCGTGGAGCTGGCGGCCGGCGGACGGCGCCTGTGCCTGCTGTGCTTCGAACGGGATCCCGAGCACTGCCACCGCCAGATGATCGCCGAACTCGTGTGCGAGCGGATCGGTATCGACGTCGACCACCTCGTCGCCGATCCGCTCTGAGGCGCTATTCCGCGGCCTGAAGGCTCTCGGCCCGCCGCTCCATATGGTGCGCGAGGCCGGAAAGACCCATGACCGCGCCCACGAACACCGTCGCCATCGACAGCAGCACGCCGAGCACGAGATCGAAACCGCCACGGTCGTGCATCAGGCCGACGGCCAGCACCGCGAATCCCGCCGTGCCGAGCCCGAGGAAGAACCGCACGGCATAGACGCGCCCGCGCCACGCATCGGCGGTGAAGCGGGCGATGACGACGTCGTTCACCGTCACCTGCCCATAGATGCCGGACATCGCCAGCGCGAGGCCGACGAGGAGCGGCACGCCTGTCGTCAGGGCGGCGAGCGTGAGCCCCGCCAGCTGCAGGGCGGCGGTGCCGAGGAAAACGAAATGCGGTGGAAAGCGCTCGACCAGCCGCCCCACGGCGAGCTGGGTCAGCGCCCCGCACAGGAACACCGCCGTTGCCAGCCCGCCGGTGAGCATCAGCGGCAGCCCCGTCACACCCCCGCGCTCATCGACGATCTTGGGCAGAGCGATGGACACGGCGTTGAAGACCAGTCCCCCGAACAGCACGACGATGGCGAACAGCCCCACAAAGGCGCCGATCAGCCGGGGATCGAGCGGCACCTCGGCCACCGTGCTGCGGGTGGCGCGGGTTGCCCTCTCCTCCCGCACCAGGGCGAGGAAGGCGAAGCCCGACAGGATCGACACCACGCCGGGCGCGATGAACGCCACGCGCCACCCGGCGAGCGCGGCAATGGTGGCGGTCACGACGGCAGCGAGCGCCGCGCCCAGGTTACCGGCCACGCCGTTGGTGGCCAGCGCGCGCCCGCGTCGAGCCGGATCCGCCGCCGCAATCAGCATGGCCACGCCGACAGGATGGTAGATCGCGGCGAAAACCCCGAGCAGGAAAAGCGAAACCGCCAGCCACACGCCGTTGGGGGCAAGTCCGGTGGCGATCATCATCACGCCGCACCCCAGGAAGAACACCGCCATCATGTTGCGGCGGCTCCAATGGTCGCCCAGCCACCCGGCCGGCAAGGCGAACACGCCGAAGGCGACGAAACAGGCCGTCGACAGCCCGATCATCTCGCCGTAGCCCAGCCCCACCTCCGGCCCGATGGCCAGCACCGCGGTGGGAAAGATGAGCATGGCGTAGTGATCGATGGCATGCGCCCAGTTGATCAGGGCGGATGTGGTACGGGGGCTGGAGCGGATCATCGGCATTCCTCATCGCTCACCTACACCCGCGACCCGCACGCGTCCATCCGGTTAGCGGGCACGCCCGACATTCGCGCATAGCGAGTGCTCGCCATAGTTGCTTGTATACAACCCAGCCGCATGATCGAGTGAGATGGTAACAATTTGCCCCTAATTTTCATCAACATCGACCGGACGATGCGATGGCCCGCGTCGCGAGAGCTTTTTTTGCACCTTTTTCCGCGGCGGTCGCCGGTCTTTGCGGCGCCGGCGAGCCCGCATCGGCGCAACCTCTGTCCTTGTCGGATCTCGAGGGTCGCCTCTACTTCTACTCCGGCATCGATGTCGGCCGCGACAGCGCCTATGGCTGGGCGGGCACGGCGTGGTCGCCCTTCGGCGCGATGGACAAGGAAGGCTTCCGGCTGCGCGTGCAGGGCGGCGGCGGGCGCTACCGCTACCGCACCGGCTTCGTGCCGGGCGGCTGGAACACCGGCACCGGGACCGACGGCGAAGTGCTGGGCGGCTGGCAGTTCCAGTCGGGAACCACCGCCTTCACCCTATATGGCGGCATCAACGTCGCCAGCGACATTCTCGACCATCCGGACCCGTCCAATCCGGCGCAGGGCACTCAGGCCGGCGGCAAGATCGTCGGTGAGTGGTTCATGCGGCCCGCCGAGGGGTGGGTCCTGACAGCCTCGGCGAGCTACGCGACCGTCTTCGAGACCGCCACCGCGCGCGCCACGGTTGCGCGGCGCCTGTTCGCGGAGGTCGATGCCGGAGCCGAGGCGGCCTATTACCGCGACAGCCAATCGCAGGAAGCGAAATTCGGCCTCTTCGTCGCCACGCCGATCGCGGGCCGCACTTTCACGCTCAGCAGCGGCTGGCGCTGGAGCGACGACAGCGACCCCGGACTTTACGGCATGCTGACCCTGTTCGCGCCGTTCTGACGCTCAGGCATCCTCGGATTTCATGCCGTCGAGCGCAACATGGGCGTCGATGTCGGCCGTCGCGGCGATGCGCTCGATATCGGCAGCCTCGAGTTCTTCCCGCGTGTCGATGTCGATGAACGCGGCCTCGTCGTCCACCGTCACCTCGACCACCGCATCACCATGCGTGCCGATCAGATGCCGCGCGCCGGTGTCGCCGCTGATTGCGGCCAGTTCCGCGAAGAACCGCCGCGACCAGAGCACGGGGTTGCCGCGCCGCCCTTCCCGCACCGGGACGGCAATAAGAGCGCCCTGGTCCGGCGAAATGGCGCCGGCGAGCCGGTCGACCAGATCGGCCGTCACGCGCGGCATGTCGCCCAGCAGGATGGCGGCACCGCCGATCTCGTCCGGCAGGGCCACGAGTCCGGCTCGCAGCGAGGTCGACATGCCCTCCGCGTAGTCGGGATTATGGACGAAGCGAATATCGTGATCGCGGACGAGGTCGGTGAGCGCCGCACGCACCTCGTCGGCCTCGTGACCGGTGACGACGACGACCGGCCGCAGGTGCGAGGCGAGCGCGGCGGCGACCACCCGGCAGATCACCGGGTCCCCGCCCAGCCGGGCGAGCAGCTTGTTGCCACCGGTCATGCGGGTGCCGCGGCCGGCGGCGAGCACGATGGCGCCGAAGCGCGAACCGGAACCCTCCGCCGCGCCGGCACGCGGCTGCGGACGCGTGGCGATCTCCATCAGCAATCCTCCCACACCCATCGCGCGAATATCCGCGCGCGTCACCTCGATGCCGGCGAGCAGACGCCGGAGCACCCAGTCGAAACCGTTTTCCTTCGGGCTGCGCGCGCAGCCCGGGGCGCCAATCACCGGCACCGCGCCGACCCGCCCGACCAGCAGGAGATTACCCGGATCGACCGGCATCCCGAAATGCTCCACCGCCCCGCCCGCGGCTTCGATCGCCGCGGGAATGACGTCACGCCGGTCGGCGATAGCCGAGGCGCCGAATACCAGCACCATCTCGGCGCCAGCGGCGATGGCCGATTGAATCGTCTTTTCAAGGGCTTGCGTCGCGTGAGGCACGCGCAGCTCCTGCGTGACCGAGGCTCCCGCCGCCGCCAGCCGCGCCGCCGTGACGCGCAGGGTCTTGGCGATCACCTTCTCGGCGAGCCCCGGCAACAGCGTCGAGATCACCGCGACGCGCCTGAGACGGTAGGGGGCCACGCGAACCATGGGGGTCGCCACCGCCCGGCTGGCGGCGAAGACCGGGCTCGATACGGCAAAAGGCAGGATCTTCACCGTCGCGACCATGTCGCCGGCTTCGACGTGCTGGAACGGCGGCAGCGTCGCGAGGGTGACGGCCTCATCCACCGCGTTCAGCGCGTCGACGGCCGCGCGGTCGACCACCACCACGCCGGCGCCTTCGGCAAAGAGATTGGCACGCCCGGTGAACGGCGGTTCGCGCCGCACCCCCTGCCCGGCGACCCGCGCCGCGATGGCCTCCGCCGCCGCGTCCTCGGACACGTCGCCCGGTTCCAGCCGTGCCGCCACGATCGCATCGACACCGGATTCAGCGAGCCTCTTCAGTATGTTGGCGTCAAGCCGCGTGCCTTTGCGGATCTCCAGACCCGGCGCGCGCACGCTGTGGACGGCGATAGCCCCCTCCGCTTCGGCGAGCGGCACTGGACCGAATTTCACGCCGCCTGCTCCCGCCGCAGCGGACGCTGGCGCAGCGCCGCGACCACCTCCGCGAGGATCGCCACCGCGATCTCCGCCGGGCTCGCCGCCCCGATATCGAGCCCGATCGGGGCGTGGATCCGCCCGATCAAATCCCGCGAAAACCCTTGCGTAACAAGGCGTTCCACCCGCGCGCCATGGGTCTTCCGCGAGCCCAGCGCGCCGATGTAGAAGCACGCGCCACGGAGTGCTTCGGCGAGGGCGGGGTCGTCGATCTTGGGATCGTGGGTCAGCGCCACCAGCGCGGTGAAGGGGTCGAGCGCGAGCTCCGGCAGCACCACGTCGGGCCATTCGGCGCGCACGACGACATCGGGAAAGCGCTCGGGTGTCGCGAAGGCGGTGCGCGGGTCGACGATGGTCACGTCGAAACCGGTCATCTGCGCCATCGGCGCCAGCGCCTGCGAGATATGCACCGCGCCGATGATGACGAGGCGCGGCGGCGGCACCTGCACCGTAAGAAAAAAGCGCTGGTTTCCCAAGGTGATGATACCGCTCCGCGCGGTCCGCAGCGCCTCGATGATCGGCTCCGCCAGCGGATCAGACGCCGCCTCGCCGGCCCGGACCAGCCGCTGCGCGCCGGTCGGCAGCTCGGTGACCAGCACCGCCGCGCGGCGGGCCGAGCGCTCGGCATTCAGAGCTTCGAGTACGGCGAGTTCCACGACCGAACGCCTCACAAGCTATTGACAGATAACAGATAAAAAGGCCCGCCGGCAGCGGCCCGGCTCAGCTCACCTTCTCGACATAGACCGCGATCCGCCCGCCGCAGGACAGGCCCACCTGCCAGGCCGTCGCGTCGGCGACGCCGAACTCCAGCAGGCGCGGCGTCCCGTCGGCGATCACCTCGGCGGCCTCGGCCACCACCGCGCCTTCGACGCAACCCCCTGATACGGAACCCAGAAATGCCCCGTCGGCATCGATCACCAGATGGCTGCCGACCGGGCGCGGCGCCGATCCCCAAGTCTCGACCACGGTGGCGATCGCCACTCCCCGGCCCTCGTGCCGCCAGCGCGCGGCCGCGGCCAGCACGTCTTCCTCGCCAACCATGGGATACCTCCCGAACCATCCGAAACGAAGCCTAGCGCCGCTGGCGGCACTTGGCTACGCGCTCGCGCCGGCGTGACCGATGGGAGTGACCGGTCAGTGCAGTGAGGTGGACGATCAGACCGATCAGGCCGGTCCGATCAGCCTCCCGGCGGCTCGTCCTCCGCAGCGCTCCCCGCCCGCACCGGGCGCCCCCGCCCCCGCTCGTGGCGGCCCTCCACCAGCGCCACGATCATGCCGTGCAGGGTCGACATGTCCTGCCGGGTGAGCCCGAGCCGGTGGAAGATGTTGCGGATGTTGCGGATGGTCGCCGGCTTCTTTTCCGGCGAGCGGAAGAAGCCCGCCTCCTCCAGTTCCCGCTCGACATGATCGAAGAAGGCCACGAGATCGGCCTTGGTGGCCAGCGGCGAGCGGTCGGCGGCGAGGAAGGGCAGCCCCGCCCCGGCCCGCTTCGACCATTCATAGGCGACCACCGCCACCGCGGTGCCGAGGTTGAGCGAGGCGAAGGCCGGGTTCACCGGCAAGGTGAGGATGACGTCGCACAGCGAGACCTCCTCCGTGTACAGCCCCGTGCGCTCGCGCCCGAACAGGATGCCGACATCCTCGCCCGCAGCGAGGCGCGTCGCGGTCGCGGCCGCCGCCTCGTCCGCGCCCAGCACCGGCTTCACCATGGAACGGTCGCGCGCCGTGGTGGCGATGAGGAAATTGAGGTCGGCGATCGCCGCCCGCACGTCCGGATAGACCTCCGCCCCGTCCAGGATGCGGTCGGCGCCGGAGGCGAACGTCACCGCCTTGGGATTCGGCCAGCCCTCGCGCGGGTTCACCACCCGCAGCCGCGACAGGCCGAAATTGCCCATGGCGCGCACCGCCGAGCCGATGTTCTCGCCGAGCTGGGGCTCGACCAGAATCACCACCGGGCCGCCGCCGGCCCAGTCCTTCGTGCTGTCCGTTCCCGCACCCGGCATGCCCTGCTCCCTCTGAACGGGCGCCGGTATAGAGCCGATTTTCCCATCCGCGAAGCCGCAGATGGAAAATGCCCCGAAAGTTGGCACCGCTCCTGCTTTCTCTCACCGCGTCAACACGCTATCACGCCCGCACCGGCGCCCGGCCGCGCGGACCGGCGTCGAGGCCCCATTACGATCGGAAATCCGCGCGAGGTGACACCCATGGCGAAGATCAAGGTCGCAAATCCCGTCGTCGAGCTCGACGGCGACGAGATGACCCGCATCATCTGGCAGTACATCAAGGACAAGCTGATCCACCCCTATCTCGACATCGACCTGGAGTATTACGACCTCGGCGTCGAGAACCGCGACGCCACCGAGGACCAGGTCACCGTGGATGCGGCGGAGGCCATCAAGCGGGTCGGCGTCGGCGTGAAGTGCGCCACCATCACCCCGGATGTCGGCCGGGTGAAGGAGTTCAACCTCAAGAAGATGTGGCGCTCGCCCAACGGCACGATCCGCAACATCCTCGGCGGCGTGATCTTCCGCGAGCCGATCATCTGCAAGAACGTGCCGCGGCTGGTGCCGGGCTGGACCCAGCCCATCATCGTCGGCCGCCACGCCTTCGGCGACCAGTACCGCGCCACCGATTTCAAGTTCCCCGGCAAGGGCACGCTGTCGATCAAGTTCGTCGGCGAGGACGGCGCCGTGATCGAGCACGAGGTCTACAAGGCCCCCGGCTCCGGCGTCGCCATGGCGATGTACAACATCGACGAATCCATCACCGAATTCGCCCGCGCCTCGCTGAACTACGGCCTGATGCGCAAATATCCGGTGTATCTGTCGACCAAGGACACCATCCTGAAGCAGTATGACGGCCGCTTCAAGGAGATCTTCCAGCAGATCTACGACGCCGAGTTCAAGGCCGAGTTCGAGAAGCACAAGATCTGGTACGAGCACCGCCTGATCGACGACATGGTCGCCTCGGCGCTCAAGTGGTCCGGCGGCTATGTCTGGGCGTGCAAGAACTATGACGGCGACGTGCAGTCCGACATCGTGGCGCAGGGCTTCGGCTCGCTCGGCCTGATGACCTCGGTGCTGATGACGCCGGACGGCAAGACCGTGGAAGCCGAGGCCGCCCACGGCACGGTGACCCGCCACTACCGCGAGCACCAGAAGGGCAAGGAGACCTCGACCAACTCCATCGCCTCGATCTTCGCCTGGACGCGTGGCCTCGCCCATCGCGCCAAGCTCGACGACAATGCCGAGCTCGCCGCCTTCTGCACCACGCTGGAGAAGGTGTGCGTCGACACGGTCGAGAGCGGCTACATGACCAAGGACCTCGCGCTGCTGGTCGGCGCGGACCAGAAGTGGCTCTCCACCACCGGCTTCCTCGACAAGATCTCCGAGAACCTGTCGAAGGCGCTGGCCTGAGCCCGGCGGGGCCACGGCCCCGCGCGGACGGCCCACGGCGCGGCCGCGGCGACGCGGCACACGAACGGTGACCCGGCCCGCGGCGACGCGGCGCACGAAAATGGCACGGCCCGCGGCGACGCGGGCCGTGGTCGTTTCAAGGGGTCGGCGCGCTCACCCCGGCGCGTCGTCCTCCTCGGGCGGCTCGGGCGGATCCACTGGCGGCATCGGCGGGCCGACTTCCGCCGCGGCGATGTCGCCCCGGCTCGCCACCGGCTCGGGCGCCTGGTGCCGCCGGGCGATGGCGTGGATGCGCCGGCCGATCTCCGGGCGCCGGCGCATCAGGTCCTCGAGATCGACGCCGTCCAGCACCAGCAGCATGGAGCGGACCGCGGCGCGCACCGTGGCGGTGCGGCGGGTGCGGTGGATCAGCGCCAGCTCACCGAAGAAATCGCCCTCCCCCAGCGTGACCGAGCGCTCGACGAGATCGACCTCCACCTCCCCCGAGGCGATGAAATACATGGAGCGGCCCGGATCGCCCTTGCGCACGATGACATCGCCGCGTTCGGCGATGTGCGAGGACAGCAGCCGGTGGATCTCCCCGATCGCCGCCGGATCGAGGTCGGCGAACAGCGGCACGCGCGCGACCATGCCCCAGGTGACCACGAAATCGCGGCGCTTGATCACCTCCGCGAAGGCGGTGGCGATGATGCCGACCGGCAGCGCGATCATGACGATGCCGGTGATCATGGTGAGCGCGGCGATCACCCGGCCCGGCCCGCTCTTGGGCACGATGTCGCCATAGCCGACCGTGGTGATGGTGGCGACCGCCCACCACATCGCGTCCGGGATCGAGCCGAACACGTCGGGCTGCACGCGCCGCTCGGCGAGATACATGGCGGACGCCGCGATGAGGATGGCGCCGGCCAGCAGCCACAGGCAGGCGAGCAGCGACTGCCGCTCCGCCCGCAGCACCTCCAGCAGCGACTGCATGCCCGGCGAATAGCGCGCCAGCTTCACGAAGCGGAACAGCCGCAGCAGCGCCAGCGTGCGCAGGTCCGCCTCGACGAAGACGGCGACCACCATCGGAAACCACGCGACCAGATCGACGACGGCGGCCGGCGTGAGCATGTAGCGCAGCCGCGCCCGCCACGGCGCGAGGCCGCGGAAGCGCGGGCTTTCCACCGCCGCCCAGACGCGCAGCCCGTATTCCAGCGTGAAGGCGAGCAGCGCGACGAGCTCGAACGGGCGCACCAGCCACCAGTCGTCGGCGGTGAAGCCGGGCACCGTCTGCACGATCGCCAGCGCGACGGTGGCGATGATCAGCCCGATCAGCAGGGCGTTGACTCGTCCGGCCACGCGATCGCCGGCGGAATCGCGCTCCAGCACCTCATAGACGCGGTGCCGCCACGCGCGTGGCCCGCCGGGACGCGGGGGGGTCACCGCGCTCCCCCCGCCCGCCGCCGAGCCGCCGTCGGGCGGGCGGGACCTCGCCCCGGCGCCGGCCCCATCCGGCGGCGCGCCGGAAGCGGCCGGCGAATGAGCGGGGCGCGCATCCTCCGTCATCTTGCCCTCGGACGATGAGTAGGCCCCGCATGTGCCGTCATGTGCCCCTCGATGGATGAGCGGGTCTCGCGTGTGCCGTCAGGTTCTCTTCGGCAGACGCGGCGCCGGCATCGCCCCTGATATGCCGCCACCCCCGGCGACGCCCGTCCGGGTGACGCTCTGGCATCCCCCACGTCAGCCCCCCTCGCAGCGTCCACCGCCGCGCGGGATGCGGAAGCGCCCCAACGCCCCAGCGCGCCGGCCGTCGTTGCGGCGCCATCGCCGTTGCCCGGCGGGGCGGCATGATCGGAGGGAAGCAGGGACGTGGGCATCCCCAAGAAATCGAGCGACCGGAACGCACGATGCCGGCCCTCGCCACCCCGGGTGACGCCCACCCGGGTGACGCGCCGGCATGCTCGGCGTCCGTCGCACTCGTAGCGTCCACCGCCGCACGGGATCTGGAAGTGCGCTCGCGCCACAGCGCGCCGGCGGTCATGGCGCTGCCCTCCCCGCCGCGGGAGGCGGCAACTTGAGCGGAGGGAAGCAAGGACGCAACGTGAGCGAAGGGAAGCGGAGACGCCGGCATACCCAGCGAACCCCGGCGACCGGCACTGGCGATGCTAGCGCCCGCCACGCCAAGTGACGCCCGCCCGGATGACGCGTCGGCACATCCAGCGTCAGCCGTGTTCGCAGTGTCCACCGCTGCACGGGATGCGGAAGCGCCCCAACGCCCCAGCGCGCCGGCGGTCATGGCGGCGCCATCGCCGTTGCCCGGCGGGGCGGCATGATCGGAGGGAAGCAAGGACGCAGCTTGAGCGGAGGGAAGCAGGCACGTCGGCATCCTCCGCCAACTCCAGCGACCGGAACGGGCGAAGCCGGCTCCCGCCACCCCGGATGACGCCCGCCCGGATGACGCGTCGGCACATCCAGCATCAGCCGCATACGCAGTGTCCACCGCCGTGCGCGACGCGAGAGCACCCCCACGCCGGAGGGCGCCAACGGTCATGGCGGCGCCATCGCCGCTTTGCGGCGCGGCAGCGTCAGCGGAGGAAAGCAGGGACGCAACGTGAGCGAAAGGAAGCGGGGACGTCGGCAGCCTCCGCCAACTCCAGCGACCGGAACGGGCGATGCCGGCTCCCGCCTTGCTTCTGGGCGACCCGGAACGCGACACGCCTGCCTTTCCCGCACCGTGTCCTACCACGGTGAGCGACGGGAGGCCGGATCCCGGCGGAGATGTAACGTCCGCGTCCGCCGCGACGGCGGGAACAGGGAACGCCGACGTGGCCGGACAGGGCCCCGCGGCGCCGACCAGCGCGTCGACCGTCTCCCCGACCTCCCGCCAGCTGAAGCGATCAGCCCCCGCCATCCGCCTTCTCCACCGCCGCGCATCACCGCCCGACCGGACCGCCGCTCACGCGGGCGCGACAAGGCGCCCCCGCGTGCCTGGCGCTCGCCGCGGGTCCCCGTCAATGCGAGCGCGAGCGGGCGCAGGACGACGGCTGCCGCAGCCGCGACCCGCCAAGCTCCGGCCATACCGCATTGCACATGTCGAGGCGGCACTGCCCCGTCGAACGCAGCCTGTCGGCTCCCCGTCGCGACAGCCGCATCTCACCGGTAAAATCGGCACGCGTCCAGACTGACGCAGCGACAGCCCCGCTCACGAAAGGACCTGACGCCGCAGGTTCCAGCCCGACAGCGACAGGAAGCGCGGCGCCAGGGCGCGGACGCCCGGGCATGGAGGTCCCGGAACTTAGCCCGCCAGCGCACTCTCGATTGCGGCCAGCGCCTCGGGCGCGCGCACGCCATCCGGCCCGCCGGCCTGGGCCATGTCCGGGCGACCCCCGCCGCCCTTCCCGCCAAGCGCCTCGGCACCGCGCCGCACCAGCGCGACCGCATCGAAGCGGCCGGTGAGATCGGAGGTCACGCCGACCACGATGACGCCCTTGCCGTCGGCCGCCGTGTTGGCGACCGCCACAACGCCGGACCCGATCCGCTTCTTCGCCTCGTCGGCGATCGGCTTGAGATCCTTCGCTTCGATGCCGCTCACCGCGATCGGCAGGTAGTTGATGCCATCCACCACGCGAATATCGGGCGCCGCCTTGCCGCCCGCCCCGCCGCCGAGGGCGAGCTGGCGCTTGGCGTCGGAGAGTTCCCGCTCGAGACGGCGGCGCTCCTCGACCAGCTGGGCGACGCGCGCCTCGACATCGCCGACCGGCGCCTTCAGCGTCGCCGCGGTCGCCTGCAGGGCGCTGTTGGCGCCGTTCAGGAAATGCCGCGCCGGCGTGCCGGTCATCGCCTCGAGGCGGCGCACGCCGGACGCCACGGCGCTCTCCCCGAGCACGGTGACGAGGCCGATGTCGCCGGTGCGGGCGACATGGGTGCCTCCGCACAGCTCCACCGAAAAGGGCGCGCCATTGCCGGGATCGGTACCCATCGCCACGACCCGCACCTCCTCGCCGTATTTCTCGCCGAACAGGGCACGCGCACCGGAGGCGATGGCGTCGTCGACTCCCATCAGCCGGGTCGTCACCTCCTCGTTGCGCAGCACGGCGCGATTGGCGATATCCTCGACCGCGCGCAATTCGGCCGGGTCGAGCGGCTTGGGATGGCTGAAATCGAAGCGGAGCCGGTCCGGGGCGACCAGCGAGCCCTTCTGCGCGACATGCTCGCCCAGCACGCGGCGCAACGCCTCGTGCAGCAGATGCGTCGCCGAGTGATTGGCGCGGATGGCGCCCCGCCGCTCCGCGTCGACCTCGAGCGCCAGAGCCGACCCCACCGCGAGCGTACCGGCCGTCACCTCGACCTCGTGCACGAAGATGTCGCCGAGCCGCTTCTGCGTGTCGAGCACGCGCACCTTCAGGCCGCCCTCGCCGGTCATCGTCCCCGTGTCGCCGAGCTGCCCTCCGGATTCGCCGTAGAACGGCGTCTGGTTCAGCACTGCCAAGCCGCGTTCCCCGGATTGCAGCGCCTCCACACGCGCGCCCTCGCGGACGAGAGCCGTGACCGCGCCCTCCGCCTTCTCGGTGCCGTAGCCGAGGAACTCGGTGGCGCCCACCTCCTCCCGCAGCGCGAACCACACCGAATCGGTCGCCGCATCGCCCGAACCCGCCCAGGACGCCCGCGCCTCGGCGCGCTGGCGCTCCATCGCGCTCCGGAAACCGTCCGTATCGACGCTGATGCCCCGCGCGCGCAGCGCATCCTCGGTGAGGTCGAGCGGAAAGCCGTAGGTGTCGTAAAGCTTGAACGCCGTCTCGCCGGAGAACTTCGCCCCGGTGCCCAGCCCCTCGCTCTCCGCCTCGAGAATGGACAGGCCGCGCTCCAGCGTCTTGCGGAAGCGCGTCTCCTCGAGCCGCAGCGTCTCGGTGACCAGCGCCTCCGCGCGCACGATCTCGGGATAGGCACGGCCCATCTCGCGCACCAGCACCGGCACGAGGCGATACATCAGCGGATCGCGGGCGCCGAGCAGCTGGGCGTGGCGCATGGCGCGGCGCATGATGCGGCGCAGCACGTAGCCGCGCCCCTCATTGGAGGGCAGCACGCCATCCGCAACGAGGAAGGTCGCCGCGCGCAAATGATCGGCGATGACGCGATGGCTCGCCTTCTGCGGGCCCTCGGCCTCGACATTGGTCAGGTCCTCGACGGCGCCGGTGAGCGCGCGCATGAGGTCGATCTCGTAATTGTCGTGCGTGCCCTGCAGAACGGCGGAGATGCGCTCGAGACCCATGCCGGTATCGATCGAGGGCCGCGGAAGATTGATGCGCTCCCCGCCCGGCAGCTGCTCGAACTGCATGAAGACGAGGTTCCAGATCTCGATGAAGCGGTCGCCGTCGGCGTCCGCCGACCCGGGCGGGCCGCCGGCGATATGGGGGCCGTGATCGTAGAAGATCTCCGAGCAGGGCCCGCACGGACCGGTATCCCCCATCTGCCAGAAATTATCCGACGTGCCGATCCGGATGATCTTGCTCTCCGGCAAGCCCGCGATCTTGCGCCACAATCCGAACGCCTCGTCGTCCTCGGCATAGACGGTGACCAGCAGCTTATCGACCGGCAGTTCGTACTCGCGTGTGATCAGGTTCCACGCGAACTCGATGGCATTCTCCTTGAAATAGTCGCCAAAGGAGAAATTGCCGAGCATCTCGAAGAAGGTGTGATGGCGCGCGGTGTAGCCGACATTGTCGAGGTCGTTGTGCTTGCCGCCGGCACGCACGCATTTCTGCGAGGTCGCCGCCCGCGAATAGGGGCGCTTCTCCATGCCGGTGAAGACGTTCTTGAATTGCACCATGCCGGCATTGGTGAACATCAGCGTGGGGTCGTTCTGCGGCACGAGCGGCGAGGACGGCACCACGGCGTGGCCGTTCTTCGCGAAATAGTCCAGGAACGTGGCCCGTATCTCGTTCACGCCGCTCATAAATCGAAGTCCGCTGTTGCCGGGGAAACCCCGCGCGGGGAGCCTTGGCTGGCCGCCGCCCGCGCGCGACCCGGTTCTACCGGCGCCCCATGGCCTTGTCCAGAAAGGCCCGGCGGTGATCCGCACGCCGCCGGCGACCATCGCGCTCCAACCGCGTCACCCGGCATGGCGACGGGCGGTGCGTACCACCGCCCGCGCGGGTCTCGGCGCGGAGGCGCCCTCAGTCGTCCGACTCGTCGCCTTCCGAGGCACCGGCCAGTATCTGCTCGGCAATCAGTCCGGCGTTCTGACGGATCGTCGCCTCGATCCGCGCCGCCGCATCGGGGTTCTGGCGCAAGAAGCTCTTGGCGTTCTCGCGCCCCTGGCCGAGCCGCTGGCTGTCATAGGAGAACCAGGCGCCCGACTTCTCGACCACGCCCGCCTTGATGCCGAGATCGATGAGTTCGCCCATCTTCGAGACGCCCTCGCCATACATGATGTCGAATTCCACCTGCTTGAACGGCGGCGCCAGCTTGTTCTTGACCACCTTCACGCGGGTCTGGTTGCCGACGATCTCGTCCCGCTCCTTGATCGAGCCGATACGGCGGATGTCGAGGCGCACCGAGGCATAGAACTTCAGCGCGTTGCCGCCGGTGGTCGTCTCCGGACTTCCATACATCACGCCGATCTTCATCCGGATCTGGTTGATGAAGATAACCATCGTGTTGGATTTGCTGATGGAGGCGGTGAGCTTGCGCAGCGCCTGGCTCATCAGCCGGGCCTGCATGCCCGGCTGCGAATCGCCCATCTCGCCGTCGAGCTCGGCCCGGGGCGTGAGAGCGGCGACGGAGTCGATCACCAGAACGTCGACCGCGCCGGAGCGCACCAGCGTGTCGGCGATCTCCAGGGCCTGCTCACCGGCATCCGGCTGGGAGATGAGGAGCGAGTCGAGATCGACGCCCAGCTTGCGCGCATAAATCGGGTCGAGCGCGTGCTCGGCATCGACAAAGGCGCAGACCCCGCCCTTCTTCTGCGCTTCCGCGATGGTGTGCAGGGCAAGCGTCGTCTTGCCGGAGGATTCCGGCCCGAAGATCTCGACGATGCGCCCGCGCGGCAGGCCGCCGATCCCGAGCGCGATGTCGAGGCCGAGGGAGCCGGTCGACACGGTCTCGATCTCCATCACCTTGTCGCTCTTGCCGAGACGCATGATGGAACCCTTGCCGAAATGCCTCTCGATCTGAGCGAGAGCGGCATCGAGCGCCTTAGCCTTGTCCATGGAAGATCCTTCGACGAGTCGCAATGCTGCCTGACTCATTGCTGCGCTCCGGTGCGGGTGCAAGGAAAGATTGACGTCTTGGCATTTATGTACGCTATTTGTTCGATGTTCACAATATGTTCCAGAAGGCTCAATGCGGTTTTGGCTGGGCGCCGTGCATGCGCTCGCGCTTGATGAGATCACCGGGCGATTGCGCCTCCGCTCCTATCGGTATCGTTGGCGGCCGTGAGATTGATCTGATCCCCGAGGCAGGCCTAAGGCCGTCTACCGCCGTCACGCGGAGGGCTTGAATTGGCACGCTCTTCAGGAAGATCTTTGCCGACCGGGAGAGCCAAAAATCATCTTCGGCACGATGAGGCCGACGGTCATGGCTATAGTGATCAGCAGCGCGCTGGTCAGGCTCGCGAACGCACCGACCAGCAGAGCGGGCGGCGCGTCGGGGCCGATGGCGTTGAGCTCCACGAGAGCGGCGGCTCCGTCGAACAGGAACACGCCCGGAACCATCGACACCACCGATGCGAAAGCGAGCGCGGCGAACGGATAGCGCAGGCGCGCAGCAGCGGGCGTGATGCAAAGGCCGACGATCAGACAGGCCGCGAAGCTGCTTGCGGGAGCGCCGAAGTCCTGCGCCATCAACATCCAGTGCACGCTATGGGCGACCATCCCGACGACGACAGGTATCGGCAGCATCCGCCAGGGCATGTTGAAGAAGGTACCATAGGCGGCCACGGCCATGCCCGCCGCGAGGGCATCATGAACGAGTGGAACCGAGACCACGCCCGTCGTCGTCGGGAGTTCGATGTGCGCCATCGTCAGGGCGAGCAGCAGGCCCGCACTGATCATCAGGATGATGAGGCTGGCGAAGATCAGCCGGGCCGAGCCGATGGTGACACGGGAGCGCGCGAGATCGATCGTGCCGTTGAGGACATGCGGTCCCGGCACCAGCACCATACAGGGACACACCAGCGCGAGGCGTGAATCCACATCGAAGTTGAACCGGAACGTCAGCAGACCGACGACCCCGGCGATGAAGGCCGCACTGAATGGCTGAATCAACGGGTTCTGCGAGAGATGGGATACCGCCCGCCGCACAAGGGCGCCGGTCCCGGCACTGAACGCGATCGTCGCGAGCGTGGGCAGATCGCTCGCCCCGAAAATCACCCCCAGCGCCGCGGCGCCCAAAGCCGCCAGAAGGGCAAACCGCCCGATATTGACCGGGGGGAGGTTCTCCACCGCTCGTAGAGCCGTCTCGGCCTCCGCCCGGCTGATCCGCCCCTCGCACAGGTCGTCGACGATCCGAAGCGTGGCGGTGACACGCCCCATATCGACGCCGGTGGGCTTGGCAGGCAGGATGCGCGGTATTGGCCGACCGTTGACGAAAAGGATGACCTCGCCCCAGCGCAGGAGGACGTCCACCTCGACGCCAAGGCCCTTTCCAAACCGACGGATCGTCACCCCCAGGCTTTCGGACGATTGCCCGTTCACGAAGAGCAGGCAGGTCGCCTTCGCCAGCAACTCCTCGGATGCAGCTTCAGGCGAGGCGGGCATCGGCACGAAAGGGCTCCAGAGCCAGCTGGGAAAGCATTGCGGGGCCTCACGGCGTGCCGTTGACCGCCGTGATCTGCCGGGCGCCGGCCAGTGCGGTCGAGAAGGTGCCGCGCTCGTCCGGAACGCGGCCCTGCCCATGCACGCCGATGCGCCGGCCACAGGGAGAGCTGCTTTCCGGACGCGGACTTCAGATATTGTCGATCTTCAACACGGGCGCCGTATCCGCCCGCGTGCGGGCGCAGGCCTCCGCATCGACCTTGAGATCGATTCCATAGGTCGGAATCATGCGCTTGAGGGCCGGCAGCCAGCCATCTTCGGTGAGACGGTCGGCGAAGCAGGCCCGTAGGACCTCCATCGCGATGAACGCCGCCGTCGAGGCGCCGGGTGAGGCACCGAGCAGCGCAACCAGCGACTTGTCGGCCGCCGGAATGATCTCGGTGCCGAATTCGAGCGCGCCGCCGGCGTCGGCGGTATCCGGCTTGATGATCTGGACGCGCTGGCCTGCGACCACCTTCTGCCAGTCGCCTCGCGCGGCGTTCGGGAAGAACTCCTGCAGCACGCCGAACTGATGCGAGGACGACTGCAGCACCTGGCCGATCAGATATTCGGTCAGGCCGACATTGTTCTTCGCGACGTCGAGAAGCGGCACGATATTGTGGAGGGTGATCGATTCAAACAGATCGAGCAGCGAACCCTGCTTGAGGAACTTCGTCGAAAAGCCGGCATAGGGCCCGAACAGCAGCGACTTCTTGCCACCGATGATGCGCGTATCGAGATGCGGGACGGACATGGGCGGCGAACCGCTCGCAGCCTTGCCATACACCTTGGCGTGGTGACGCTCGCTCACCGCGTCGACATCGCAGCGCAGCCAGATGCCGCTCACCGGGAAGCCGCCATAGCCGCGTCCTTCGGGGATCTTGGACATCTGCAGGAGATCGATGGAATCGCCACCCGCCCCGATGAAGACGAACTTCGCCGACACGCTCTCGCGCGACTTGTCAGCCTCGTTCTCCACGGTAACGCGCCAGCGGCCGTTCGCTTCGCGATCGAGCCCGACCACCTGACGCTTGTAGTTGACCTCGAAGCCGGACTGGGCCTTGAGCTGGGCGACCAGCAGATGCGTCAGCGAGCCGTAATCGACGTCGGTGCCGGTGATGATGCGCGTCGCCGCCACCTTCTCGCCGGCCTCGCGGCCCTCGATGATCAGCGGCGCCCATTCGGAGATCTTCGCCGGATCCTCGCTGTATTCCATGCCGTGATAGCAATGGTGAGCGGACATTTCCTTGAAGCGCGCCTTCAGGAAAGCGACGTTCTCCTCGCCCCACACAAAGCTCATATGCGGGCAGGGATGGATGAAGGCGCGCGGATCGGGGATCGCGCCCTTCCGCACCAGATGGGTCCAGAGCTGGCGCGAGATGTCGAATTCGGTGTTGACCTCGAGCGCCTTGGAGATGTCGACGGACCCGTCCGGACGCTGCGGCGTGTAGTTGAGCTCGCAATTGGCGGCGTGGCCGGTGCCGGCATTGTTCCAGGAGTTGGAGCTTTCCTGCCCGCAATCGGCCAGACGCTCGAACATGACCACAGACAGTGACGGCTGCAATTCCTTGAGCACGGTGCCGAGGGTGGCGCCCATGATGCCGGCGCCGATGAGGACGATGTCCGGATTCTCGATGGAGGAATTCGACATGGATGTTTCCCGCCCGTTCAGTTGCCGGTCTTGGAAGGAACGAAGCCGAGGTCGGCTCCTTCTTCGTAGACCACATAGGCCCGGCGCCACGGATCGTTGCCGATGAGCCGCCATCTATGGCCCGAGCCGGAATTGTCCTGCGCGATGAGGATATCGCCTGGCCGGATGGTGAAGGTGGCGCCCGACTTCGTCTCGAATTCGAGCGTGCCGGAAAGCGTGATCACGTAACGCGGCTCGGGATCCTTATGCCATTCGAACGAACCGCCGGAGGCGGTTTCGCGGAACGAGATGTCCTTGGCCGCCGTCGCCTTGCCGATGAAATCGCCGCGCTCACCTTCGGTAAGCGCGATCGTG
Organism: Ancylobacter terrae; assembly: GCF_045108345.1. Lineage (NCBI taxonomy): Bacteria > Pseudomonadati > Pseudomonadota > Alphaproteobacteria > Hyphomicrobiales > Xanthobacteraceae > Ancylobacter > Ancylobacter terrae. Next base: position 1,138,782 of record NZ_JBJGXH010000001.1, on the reverse strand, counting down.
CCTTCCTCGAACAGCGAGTTGCCATCCTCGCCGGTCCACATTCTGACGCATCTGATCATTGGAATTCCTACCCTTGTCTCACGCGCCGGCCAGGCCGCTACCGACCATGTCGAGAGGCTTGATGGTCTGGTCGAAGAGCTCGGCGGTCACCTTGCCGGAGGCGAGAGCGGCGTCGCGCAGCGAGGTGCCGTCGGCGATCGCCTTCTCGGCGATATGGGCCGCGTTCTGATAGCCGATCACCGGCGAGAGCGCGGTGACCAGCATCACGCTGCCATTCACGTATTCCTCGATCTTCTTGGTGTTCAACTCCGTACCGTCGACCGAGAACTCGCGGAACTTGGCGCAGCCATCGGCGAGGATGCGCGCCGAGTGCAGGAAATTGTTGATGATCACTGGCCGCATGGCGTTCAGCTCGAAATTGCCCTGGCTGCCGGCGATCGAGACCGCGGTGTCGTTGCCCATGACCTGGATGGCGATCATCACCATCGCCTCGCACTGCGTCGGGTTGACCTTGCCGGGCATAATGGAGGAGCCGGGCTCGTTCGACGGCAGAATGAGTTCGGCGAAGCCGCAGCGCGGACCGGAGGCCAGCCAGCGCATGTCGTTGGCGATCTTCATCAGGGCTACCGCAAGATTGCGGATGGCGGCATGCGCGCGCACCATCGCGTCCAGCGAGCCCTGTGCGGCGAACTTGTTGGGCGCGGTGATGAAGGGCTTGCCGGTGAGTTCGGCGATCTTGGCCGCGACATCCTTGGAAAAACCCTTCGGCGCGTTCAGTCCGGTGCCCACCGCCGTGCCGCCGACCGCAAGTTCGTAAAGCCCGGAACGGCTGGCCTCGATATCGGCGATGGCGGCCCGGATCTGGCCCGCCCAGCCGTACCATTCCTGACCCACCGTCAGCGGCACCGCGTCCTCGAGATGGGTGCGGCCGATCTTCACCACCTTCATCCAGCCATCGGCCTTTTTCTCGATGGTCTCGACGAGCTGGGTGACCTGCGGCACCAGCACCTCGTCGATGGCGGTGACGGCGGCGATGTGCATGGCCGTCGGGAACGTGTCATTCGAGGACTGGCCCATGTTGACGTCGTCATTCGGGCCGACCGGATGCTGCGAGCCGAGCACGCCGCCGAGCAGCTGGATCGCCCGGTTCGAGAGCACCTCGTTGACGTTCATGTTGGACTGGGTGCCCGATCCGGTCTGCCAGACATAGAGCGGGTAATGCTCGTCGAGCTTGCCGGCGATCGTCTCGTCGGCCGCACGGATGATGGCGTCGCGCTTGATGTCGGGAAGGCGCCCGGCCTCGGCGTTCACCAGCGCGCAGGCTTTCTTCACATAGCCATAGGCGTGGTAGACCGCCTTGGGCATGCGGTCGTCGCCAATATCGAAATGGTGCAGCGAGCGCTCTGTCTGCGCCCCCCAATAGCGATCGGCGGGCACGTCGACATCACCCATCGAGTCGAACTCACGCCTTGTGCCGGTTGCCGTAATGCCAATGGGGATATCCCGCAGCGTTTCGGTTTCGCTCGGCGTGGTCGTCATCGCAGTCTCCTGCAGGGAACAAGCAAAATCGGACGTGACTGCGGTCACGCTACCATGCAATCGTAACAAGACCTTAAGCCTCTGATCTGGGAGCGCGATTTCTTAGTCGCCTGCTCAAGGCGAGTTCAGCCGTCTCACGCAGCAGACGGGTTGGCGTGTGGATCGACGTGCAAGGACGGCATCGACCACCTCGTCTTCACAACCGTCGCGGTCTGTAGCGGCGTGTAGCCCAGCGCCGCGGCCGCCTCGGACTGGCCGCGATCGACCGCCGCGAGTCCGCCCCGGATGATCTCCGCCATATAGGCCCCCTCGTGCAGGCTGAGGGCAAGAAGGGCCGTCGCGCTGGCCGCCGCCCTCAAGGGCCGGATCGATCCGACATGCCCCGCATCGGCGCTTCGGCTTCACCCGAATGTTCGTGTGATCTGCGACAAAGCCGCTGGCCGCTGAAGCGTTGAGCCACGCCGGGTTTGTCGGCGGCCAAACGTTCATCGGAACACGGCCTGCACGCAATAGCGACCGGCCAAATCCCCGAGAGGCGGTCGTCTAACCCCATTGTGCGGCTATGGCCGGGCAGCGCGCGGTTTGCTCGATCGCATCGGCAACCATTGGGCGTAGAGATTGGCTTCGGACTGGAAAGCGGCAGCAGGCCACCGTCCACCAAGCGTCGAGCGCGCGAACGGGAATCGCATCCCGGAGAGTTGGGCTGCGTCTCACCGGTTTATTGCCTTGAGCGCGGCGAGCAGTTCTTTCCCCACCCCTCCCGCAGAGGCCGGGTTCTGGCCGGTGATGAGCCGCCCATCCACCACGACGTGAGGTTCCCAGTTGGCGACGGACGCGTACTCCGCCCCCTCCCCCCTCAGCGCATCTTCGAGCTCATAGGGCACGTCATCGCGGGCGTAGTCGTATTCCTCCTTCTTGGAGAACGCGGTCAGCTTCTTGCCACGCACGAAGGGGGTGCCGTCGCCGAGGTCCACGCCGAGAAGGCAGCACGGGCCGTGACAGACGGCGCTCACGATCTTGCCGGTGCTCCAGGCGCGCACGACGGCCTTCTGCACATCGGTGTTGCGCGCGATGTCGACCATGGGGCCCAGGCCGCCGGGCACCAATATGGCGTCATAGTCGGCGGCATCCACCTCCGACAGCCTGCGGCTGTGGTTCAGTCGGCGAAAGGCCTTGCTGTCCATGAACGCCTTCTGGGCGGGATCCGTCTCGTCATAGGCGTCGTAGGGCGTCCAGCCGCCGGACGGCGAGGCGAATTCGATGGCGATCCCCGCCGTGTCGAGCACCTCGAAGGGATGGGCAACCTCGGCGAAGAAGAAGCCGGTCTTGCGGTTGTGCGGGCCAATCACGGGCGCGTTGGTGACAATGAACAGGACATGCTGGGTCACGATTGTCTCCTTCGGTTGAAGCCGCGCCTCAGGCGTTCAGCCCGGCATGGCATCGAACTGCGGCACGTCGAGCGGGACGGCCCAGTCGAGCCGGCGCGTGGTGAATATCTCCATCGTGGGAACGATCCCCTCGGGGTGATCGAGGCTTCCGAGGGTGACGAAAATCGTGCCCGGCAGGCTCTGCACGTTGCGGGTGAACAGCCGCGCACCGCAGTCGGGGCAGAAATTCTTATCCAGCCCTTTTCCCGAGGCTGCTACGTAGTGAAAGGAATTCGGCTTGCCGCTCAGGAGCGTGAAGTCCTCTTCGGATATCGCGAGATAGGTCATCGCCTCGCTCCCGGACGCCTTTTTGCAGTCGAGGCAGTGACAGACCGCGACGAAGTGGGGATCGACGTCGAACCCGAACCTCACTGCGCCGCATGCGCATTGCCCGCTATACTTTTTGATCACGGCCATCTGCCTCAAGGCTTGGACGTCACGCTGACTCTTTCCCGATGCCATGGGGTCTCACTCAGGGCATGGCTGACCAGCGGCCCCCCATTCCGCCATGTCCCTGACGTGATCCTCGAACGTTCCGGGCGGCTTGCTGCGCCCGTCGCCCGGCTCCCAGCTTCTCGGGATGAAGCCACCCAGTGACGCGTCATGCCGCAGATGATCGAGAAGGCCGGCGGCATCGCGGCCGCCATTGCGGCCCGGATCCTTGAGCTGCCGGCAAATGTCGGCGCCCGTCTGGCCGTACCAAAGGAAGTCGACGGGCGCGAGCTGCCACGGAATCCCGGCGTGCGGCGGCGCGGGCGCGGGGTCGTTCGGCTGCGTGGACGTCATGTGGCAGGTCGAACAGACGATCGTTTCCGTCCCGATCCGGCTTGGTCCTGCGTGAATGTTCATGCCATGAGCGCGCGATGTCGTTTCGCCGGCCGGCGTCCAGATCGGGATGCCGCGTGTATCGACATGGCAATTGGCACAGCGCGGATGCGTGACCACCGCCTCGATGCGCTTCCATGCCTCCAGACCCGCCGCCTGGCTGACGCTGCCCGGGGGTAGTGCATCCCTGGAGCCGCCGGTTTCGGCAGAGACCATCATCGTGAGGGGCACGATCGTCGCGCCGGCGAGTGCAATGGCGATCAGGAATCGATCCATGACGTCCCCCGCTCACACGAAGTCGATGAACTTATTGAACGGCATCTCCCGGATGCGCTTGCCCGTCGCCGCGAAGATGGCGTTGGCGAGCGCGGGCGCCGCTGGCGGCACGGGCGGTTCGCCGATGCCCCGCACCGTGTAGTCGTTCTCCAGCCCCCGCACTTCGATCACCGGACACTGGTACATCCGCATCGCTTCGTGGTGGTTGTAGTTGGTCTGCTGGACGGCCCCGTTGGCATAGGTGAGTTCGCAGTTCATGGCGTGGCCGAGGCCCCAGACGACGCCACCCTGCACCTGGTTCTCGAAATTGACGGGATCGACGACCTTGCCGACATCGGCGGCCACCCAGACCTTGTCGATCCGGATGCCGGCATCCGTCATGGTGACGTCGACGATCTCGGCCACTCCCGTGCCGAAGGCCTCGACGAAGGCGACGCCGCGGCCCTTTCCGTTGCCGAGCGGCCCCTTCCAGCCGGCCATGTCGCCGACCGTTTGCAGAAGCGTGCGGTAGACCGGAATCTTGCACATGTCGATGCGCGCCTGCAGCGGGTCCAGACCGGCGGCGTGGATCAGTTCGTCGATGAAGCTCTCGGTGAAGAACCCGTTCGCCGAAGCGCCGACCGACCGCCAGGTGGTGGTGGGCGACACGCCCTGCACCTCGAAGCTGGCCGCCCGGTAATTCGGGATGTCGTAGTACATGTTCCAGATGCCCACGGCCAATTGGCCGTCGGGGTCTTTGGGCGGCATGCCCATGCGGCCCAGAAGCTCCTTGAAGGGGGGCGTCGCCGCCACCTGGACATCGGCCGCGACGATCCTGCCGTCCTTCACGCTGCCGCGATATCGGCCCATCGCGATCTGCCGCGGAATGTCCTGCAGAAAGTCCTGCTCACGCGAGAATACGATCTTCACCGGCGTTCCGCGCAGCTGGTTGGCGATCTCGGCAAGCGCCCTGACATTCTCGAATTCCAGGCGATGGCCGAAGCTTCCACCCGACCATTCATTGTGGAAGGTGACCTGCTCGGGTTTCATGCCGATGGCCTTGGCGGCGATGTCCTGCACGGATTGCGGCGTCTGGTGGCCGACCCAGATCTCCATCCCGGCGTCGGTCACGATCCCGATGCCGTTGAGGGGTTCCAGCGGCTGGTGGCCGACATAGGGCGCGCGGTACTCCGCCTCGACCCGCGTTCCCTCCTTCAGCCCGGCGTCGACGTCGCCGTCGTTGCGCCACTGCTTGGCGAGGAATTCCGGGGTGAAGGAGGATTGCACGATGTCCCAGTGCCCGGCCTGATCGGCGGGGTATCTCGACGGTTCCCACACGCAGTCGATGTGCTCAGCCGCCTGCATGGCGTACCAGCTGTTGGTCGCGATGACGGCGACGCCGTTCGATATCTGGAGGATGTTCCGGACCCCCGGCATCAACTGCGCCTTGCTTGCGTCATACGACTTGATCGGCTGGCCCTTGTTGGGATTGAGCTTGACGGCCGCGTAGACCATCCCGTCCATCTTGCGGTCGATGCCGAACATCAGCTCGCCGGTCACCTTGGCGCGGATATCGAGCCGCTCCATCGGTTTGCCGATCAACCGCCACGTTGCCGGGTCGCGCAGCCTGACGTCGGTGACCGGGGGTATCTTTGCCGCTTCGGCTGAAAGCGTCACATAGGGTATTCGGGTCCCGTCTGGCAGGATGACGTGGCCGGCTTCGGTGCGGAGGTCGGCAACCGCGACGCCGCTGCGCCTGGCCGCAGCCGCCTTCAGCGTCTCCCGCGCAACCGCACCGGCGAGGCGCAGCTTCTCATAGGTGTCGGGGATCGCGCTGGAGCCTCCGGTCATCTGAAGGCCGGATTGCCGAAGCCATTCCAGCGCGGCGGCGCGCGCCTTTTCGGCTTCGGGGCTCTGGTCCGCCGCCATGAAGGGCGCGATCTCGTGCGCAAAGCCGTGGTTGAAGTAGGCGGGGCTGGGCCCGGCGAAGCGGACCTCGAACTGACCGATTTCCAGATCCAGTTCCTCCGCGATCATCACGGGCTGAATGGAGCCGACGCCCTGCCCAATGTCGGCATGCTGCGCAATGAGCGTGATCCCGTCCGGACTGATCTCGACCCAGGGATTGAAGGCGACCGAATCCGGCCCGAGGCCTGCCGTCAACGGGTTGGGAGCGGCAGCGGCGGGCGTCTCCGCGGCCCGGCCATAGGACCCGAAAACCACGCCCCCGACGACGGCCGCGGAGCCGAACACGAAGCCGCGGCGGGAAAGCACTGGCACGGCGCTCATCTCACTTGCCCCCCATCTTTCCGGCGGCCGTATGGATCGCGACCCGGATGCGCTCATAGGTGCCGCAACGGCACAGATTGCCGGACATGACCTCGTTGATGTCGGTGTCGGTCGGGGTGGGATGGGATTCGAGCAGCGCGATCGCCTGGATGATCTGGCCCGTCTGGCAGTAACCGCACTGCGGCACCTGATGCTCGATCCAGGCCTCCTGCACCGGGTGAAGCCTGCCGTTGCCGATGCCTTCGATCGTGGTTATCGCGCTGCCGGCGACGTCGCCGATACGCGCCTGGCAGGAGCGGACAGCTGCGCCGTCGATCTGCACCGTACAGACGCCGCACTGGGCAATCCCGCAACCATATTTGACGCTGGTGATGCCGAGCTCATCGCGCAGAACCCAGAGCAACGGCATCTCGGGTACAACGTCGACCTGGTGCCGCAGGCCGTTGACAATGATATCAAACATCGCACGCTTCCCCGGTTTACAGTAGTTCTCCGGCAATATGAATGCCGATCACGACGTCAAACAAACCGAATATCTAAAAGTCTTACTGTTCCTCTTATCCAATGCTCAGACAGCGGCCCGCGCCGGCGGTCCTTCAGCCCGACTTACCAGCCATCGATGCGGCTGCATTCCGCGTGAAAGCCTGTGGCTGTGCAACTCGGCTCACGGACCGTTTCTCATCGGGCCATTCCGAGGGATGGCCGCGACCGCCGCCTCGGCGACCGCAATATCCTGTTCGACCGTTCCGGCGCTGGCGCCGACAGCGCCAATGATCTCGCCGTCGAGGACCGCGGGGATGCCGCCGCCGAAGATGATGACCCTCCCGCCATTGCTGTGCCCGATGCCGAAGAGCGGGGCGCCGGGCTGCGCGAGTTCGTTCAGGAAGGCGGTCGTCTTGTCGAACAGGCGAGCGGTCACGGCCTTGCCGATGGCAAGATCGATGCTGCCGATCAGCGCGCCATCCTGACGTGAGAACGCTATGAGCGCACCGGACCCGTCGACGACAGCGATGTTATAGGCGATGCCGAAGCTCGTGGCCCTCGCCTCTCCGGCTTGCAGCATCAGCTTGGCGTCCGAGAGAGAGAGGCTGGTGCGAGAATAGGGCATTGTCCTCATCGCGCAGAATGACCATTTCGGCGATCGCCGCAGGGCGTTCAGCGGTGTTTACCCGCCAGTTCACCACCCAAATGACTTTCGCCTGCGATGGACACTACGGCGGGGATAGACGCGTCTGGGGTAAAAATAGGTAGTTCCACTAGAGGGAGCGGGGGCGCGAAATCCATCAAACGGGCGCGGGTCAGCAGCGGGGCCTTGAGCGACCGAGTGCGCCGGAAAAAAACGATGCTGAACGTCGCAGAGGGGAAAACGCGCGGGAAGCGTGCATTATAGCTTCTGTCAGATGCGCAGTTTCAGGCGCATCAAGACGGAGTCATTCGTGGGCGGATGAAACGATCCGGCGAACGAGACGGGAAAATCTATTGCTTCGGTGACTATCGGTTCACTCCCGACCGGCAGTCGTTGATGCACGGCGACAACAAGGTGCGGGTGGGCGCCCGGGCCCTCGACCTGCTGCACGTGCTTCTCCTCCACGCCGGAGAAGTCGTGGGAAAGGATCGGCTGATCAGCTTTGTCTGGCCGGAAACCTTCGTTCACGAAGACAATCTGAAGGTCAACGTCGCCGCGTTGCGCCGTGTTCTTCAGCAAGCCGGGCCGGGTCTGTCGTACATCGCCACCGTCAGCGGACGTGGCTACCGTTTTGTCGTGCCGGTGCGTGTCTATGGCGCCGATGCGGCTGGCCCGGCGCTCGATCCCGCCGACGGTTTTCGCACGCTGCCCGATCTCGCCGATCTCGTCGGCCGCGACGAGGTTCTGAACGACCTCGCTTCGAGGCTCACTGAACGACGGTTCCTGACGGTTGTCGGACCGGCCGGAGTCGGCAAGACGACCGTTGCCATCGCCTTGGCGAAACGCCTCGTGGAGCACTATCAGGACGGTGCCTGTTTCGTCGATCTCGCCGCCGTCGGCGACCCCTGGCTCGTGGACACGACGATCGCGGCGGCATTGGGCGTTGGCGGCAGGTGGACAAATGTGTTGGCCGGCCTCGTCGACGCCCTGCGGGATCGCCACATGCTGATCCTGCTGGACAATTGCGAGCACGTCCTCAGCACCGCGTCGGCGACCGCCGAACAGTTGACGCTTGCGCTACCGGACCTTCATATCCTCGCGACGAGCCGGGAGCCGCTTCGCTCGCGGATGGAGGATGTCTGCCGTCTGTCGCCGCTGCCTTACCCGGGCGAGCACGGCGGCCAGGACTGGGCGGATGCCATGGCCTTTCCGGCCGTGGATCTATTCGTCAGGCGGGCGCGCGCCTCGGGCTACCGTTTCGATGATGTCGAAGCTCCCGTCGTCGCAGCCATATGCCGCCGGCTCGACGGTGTTGCGCTCGCCATCGAGCTCGCCGCGGCGCGGTTGCCGACGCTGAACCCGGCACGCCTGCTCGAGCGTCTTGAGCACGGTTTCGAGCCGCTCAGATCCGGTTCCAACGACACCCCATCGCGGCACCAGACCCTTCTGGCGACGTTGGACTGGAGCTACCGGCTCCTCTCCCGGGACGAGGCCCGGCTCCTGCGGCTCTTGTCGGTTTTTTCGACCGGCTTCTCACACTCCGACATCATCGGTGTCGCCGGCGATGATGGACGTAGCATCGAGGAAATCTCCGCGTGCGCGCAAAGCCTCGCCGCGAAGTCGCTTCTGTCGGTCACCTATGAGGCTGGCGCGCCGCGCTTTCGCCTGCTCGACAGCACGCGCAGCTTCGCGGCGGCCAGACTTTCGGAAAGCGGCGAGGCCGCAGCCGCCCAATCCGGCCATGCGCGCTACCTCGTCCGGGTGTTCGAGCAGGCCCAGACGGAGTGGGCATGGCGCCCGAGGAGCGAATGGACCACGGCCTATGGGCCCTGGACGAACGATCTGCATAAGGCGATCGAGTGGACCTTCGGCGACGGCGACGAGCCGGAGATCGGCGTCCGGCTTACCAGCGCCGCCATCCCGCTGTGGGACGAGCTTTCGACCGTGGCCGAAAGCCGCCGGCGCGTCGAACGCGCCCTGCGCTCAGGCGAAGCGCTGTCGCGATGCGGCCCGTCGATCAGGATGAAGCTCACCGCCTCCTACGCTTCGGGGCTCAATTTCTCCGACCATCTCGGTCCTGAAGCCGATGCGGCGTGGCTGGAGGCCAACCGGCTGGCCTGCGAGATCGGGGATGTCGACTATCAGTTCCGAACCCTTTGGGGCCTGGGCATCTTGCAGAGCTTCACCGGTCGGCACCGGATGGCGATCGCGACGCTGGAGCGTTTCGGCCAGCTCGCCGCCTCGGAGAACGAACGAGCGGTGGTGGCGGACGGCGAGCGCGTCAGGCTGACGGCCGTGTTCTACTGCGGCGACGTGGGGGTGGCACATGCGGATCTGAAAAGGCTGGTGCGCGAACACGCCACCACCGCAAGGCGCGCGGGCGTCGCCCGGTTCCAGGTGGACCGGTTCGTGTCGATCCGCGTTGCGCTCGCGACGGTGGCCTGGGTCGCCGGCGATCGTGGCGAAGCGACGCTTGCGCTCCGGGAGGCGCTCGACCACAGCGTCGCGCTCGATCATCTGGTTTCGCATGCGAACGTCCTGGCACAGGCGGCCCTTCCCCTCGCCCTATGGTCCGGGGAGACGGCCACCGCGCGCCGCCATGTCGCCCAGCTGTCCCGCAATCTCGGCGTGCGCGACATCGCCATCTGGAGACCCGTCCGTGATCTCTACGAAGGGGCGATCAGCAGCAAAGAGGGTGATGCCGACGGCATCGACACCATGCGGCGGGCAATTGATCAGCTCATCGGCAATAATTTTCGCGTCCGCGTTCCCATGTACCTCGCCATGGCGGCGGAAGCTGGACTGCAGCACGGACGCATCCCGGTCGCCCGCGACTGCCTCAGCGCCGCCTTCGAGCACGCCGACCGGCAGGGCGAATACTGGTCCCAGCCCGAACTGCTGCGCCTGCGCGGTCTGCTGCAGCGGCGGGAAGGCGACGCATCCGGTGCGGCGGAAACGTTTCTGATGGCAATGGAGACCGCGACGGAGAGCGGCGCCCTGTTCTTTCGGCTGCGGGCGACCACCGCACTCGCGGAACTGTGGGCCGACACGGAGGGCCCCCTTGCCGCGGCCGAGCTGTTGTCGCCCATCTGCGCGGCATTCGAGTTCGAGGATGAACCGGCCTGCGCGAATCTGGCGCGGGCGCGCCAACTGCTCGACTCGCTGATGCGGCAGCACAGGGACCGGGGCGAAGGCGCGTCCTGACCCTGCCTAGCCGTTCGTGTTGGCTACCAGCGTGGGCTCAAGAACAAAGGCATTTCGCTCGGCGAGGTCGTGGATCTTCGCCAGATAATGCTTGAAATGCGGGGTCTCGCGATGCGCCGCCACGGCTGCATTGTCGATATACAGCTCGTCCAGCACATAACGGTCGGCCTTCGCCTGGTCGCGCCAGATGTCCCATCGCAGATTTCCCGGCTCGCTCCGACACTGGGGCGCCATGTTGAACAGCAATGCCTCCAACTCGGCGGCCTTGCCGGGCCTCGCCACCAGCGTCGCCATGATCTTGATATGCGCCATAATCGCGTTCCGCTATTTGTCCGCCGACGCGATGAAGGCCGCCACTTCGCGGGGATGCGATAGCATCACGGCGTGACTGCTGTTGATCTCCTGTGTCATCGCCCCCGCTCGTTTGGCGAATCCGCGCTGGAACGTCGGAGGGATCATCCCGTCCTTCTCGGTGACCAGGAAATATGTCGGCTTGGTCTTCCATGCCGCCTTCGCGATCGGCGTTTGCACGGCCTCCAAGCCCCATGGAACCTGTGCAACGGCCATGAAGCCGGTGACCGCAGGATCGACATCGGCAGCGAACGCCGTCGGGAACTTCGCCGGGTCGACGAGCAGGTAACCGTCGTGCGGCGGAAGTAGCGGCGCGCCCGATTCGCCGGCAGGCACCGGCTTTTCCGACAGCGACGCCACGGATTCACCCACCTCGGGGGCATAAGCCGCGATGTAGACGAGGCCCTGAACCTTGGGATTGGCCCCGGCCTCCGTGATGACCATGCCACCATAAGAGTGGCCGACGAGTATCACCGGATGCTTGGCCGAGGCGATCACGCGCTCTGTCATCGCGACATCGCCGCTGAGGCTGATGGTGGGATTCTGGACGACAAGCACCTCGTAGCCAGCCTTAGAAAGGATGTCGTACACCTGTTGCCAGCCCGAGCCGTCAACGAATGCGCCGTGCACCAGAACGATGGAGACCGGTTTGTCGGCGGCACGTGAGACGGCTGGGGGCGCCATGACAATGGCAGCTATGAATCCAAGTATCGATTGTTTGATCATCATCTCCACCCTTAACTACGCCGCGCCCGGCAGGCCGCTGGAGAGCTTCGAAATCGCGTTCTCAGCGGCGCCACGGGCTATCGTCAGCCCGTGGCCTCGTCTGCACCGAAATGAGCGACCGCGTCGGACGCGGGGTCGACGGTCGGCGTAGCCAGCACGACCTCATAGCCGGCTTTAACAAGAGCCGTCGCCAGCACCGCTGTGACGTCGGGATAATGCGCCGGGGAGCGCCGGAAACCGGCTTTGGTGTCGATCCAGGCCGGGCCCGAACCCGGCATCGCACCTTTTTCCTTGCCCATGAAGCCTCCCGATTTTTCGCGGCGGATGGCCGGAAACATGGTCATCAGCTTCGGTCGGGATGATATCGGGCTCCCCTCGGGATGGCTGGTGAAAAGAGGTAAAAGCCACCTCCGATGGCGGCGCCGCGGACTCCATCCCCGGATTCGGGCGAGTGCCTAGACTTTCCGTACCGGATAAGGACCGAGGAGCAGGATCAATCCCGCCCCGGCCAGAAGCAGCACGACGCAGACCTGCAGGATTTCCGAATAGGAACCCATGCGATCGAACGCATAACCGAACAGGCTCGGCCCGACGAACGCGCCGACGACGAAAATCCCGTAGAGCATGGCGTAAGTCGTGGCGTAGCTGCGCATCCCGAGATAGCGGGCCACCAGATAGGCCATCAGATCGAATTCGATGCCGGAGGTCAGGCCAAGCAGAAGGATGGCAACGAAGGCCAACGGAAAACTGACCTCGTCGAGCGAAAAGATCAGGCAGGCGACGGCGCCCATCGTCAAAATGACGGTTCCGACGGCTGGTGCCCAGAAGCGGTCGACCAGCACCCCGCCAATCAACCGCCCGGCCACGGCCGCTATGCCGACCAACGCGGCAAGATGAACAACCTCACCGGGCTTCATGCGCAGTGAACGCAGGATATTCTCGATATTGGGCAATAGCGCAGCCACGGCGAGCGACATCGGCACGAAGACGATCGCCAGCAGCCAGAAATATCGCGAGCCGAACGCCTCTCGAACGCTCAGGCCATCCCGTGCATCGGATGGAACCGTTTCTGCGCCGGCGCCCCCGCCTCGGAGGCCCGCAAAGCCCCAGAGGGCGGCCGGACACGCGACGAGGATGGGCAGAGCGCCGACGACCAGAACGGTCACGCGCCATCCCACGGCTTCGATCAGCAGGAAGGCCAGGGGCTTCACCAGGAATGCAAAGAGGCCGGCTCCGGACAGCACGATGCCGAGCGCGAGACCCCGCCGTTCCCGGAAAGCCCCATTGATGACCCGCGTGAAGACAACCGGCGTCGCCCCCAGGCCGAAGATCGCGATGGCTGTCCACGACAAATAGTATCGCTCGATCGAGCCGTTGGACGCCGCGAGCGTCATGTAGCTGAGGCCCAACCCCGTCAACGAGATCGCAGCCACCAGCCGCGCGCCGAACTTGTCGATCAACGTCGCGAAAAACGGGCCGACGATGAGAACCGACCCGGCCAGCAAAGACAGTCCACCGAAGATGGTCCCGAACGACCAGCCGAACTCTTCCGCGAAAATAGGTGCCAGAATACCTACCGTATAGAACGGGAGAGCAGGCAGACCAAGCGCCGAGCCCAGCAACCCGCCGACCATCAGCGGAAAGCCCTTTCTGAGTTCAGTGAAGTCCACTTCCGTCAGCAGAGTGCTTCCTTGTGCACAAACCAGCAGTTCAGCCGTCACTTCAAGATGAAGAACCAACCATATGACTGTATCGATCGTGCTGACGTCCGCCAAGCGCAAGCTGTTCGACCTGAAGGAGGCGCTCGGCCCGCGTTCCGTCCATTCCGTCGTGGCGCTGTCGGGGACGCTCACAGCTTGCCAAGCGCTGCTTCGCGAACGCACCAGCAGCAGGCACGGCCAAACGAACATCGCGACGTCCGATAGGGCGGCGCAAAGCGGGCGACGCTAAAAGCGTCGCCGAGGGCCCCGCAAAGGCGCGTCATAAAGCGAGAAAATGTAAAATATAGTACACTATATCTGAGTAATTTACAAAATGAATAAATACCTATCTATTCGATCTCTTTATCCAATCTATTATCGAAAGCCACCTGATACCACGGCGCTTGGCTCGCCGTACGAGCCTCCCAAGCGTCTATTTCTGTTTGATGCTTCGAGGTCAGCCCGATATCGTCCAGGCCTTCGAGCAAGGCCAGCCTATCCGCTGGCGCGATATCGAAATGGATCGGCGCTCCCCCCGGCCCGGAAAGGCTCTGGCTGTCAAGGTCGGCCGTGAACGGTGCGCCATCCGCAGCAACGACCCGTTGTGCGAATTCCGCGAACACGGCCTCTTCGAGAGTAATCGTCAGAAGGCCGTTCTGGAGGCAGTTTTCCCGGAACTGGTCGGCGAAGCTGGGAGCCACGATGCATGTTATGCCATTGGCCATCAAAGCCCAGACCGCGGCCTCCCGCGAGCTGCCGCAACCGAAATTGGCACCGGTCACCAGGATGGCTGGATTGCTGAACTGCGGCTGGTTCAGGACATGGTCGGCAACCGGTTCACCATCCGGTTGCCACCGCGACCGCATGAACAACATGCGCTGATAGTCCGGCTGCAGCTTACGCGCCATCTGGATCGGGGAGATGTCGTCCGTATTGATGTCACTCGCGAGCATCGGTACGGCCGCGCCCGTGGTTCTGGTAAAGGCCTGCATGGATCAGTTCCCCGCAAACTCGCGCACGTCGGTAATCACGCCGGTGATGGCGGCGGCGGCGGCCATGCCTGCGCTGACGAGATGCGTCCGCACGCCGGGTCCCTGTCGCCCTTCGAAGTTGCGGTTGGTGGTCGACAAGACGCGTTCGCCCGGGCGCCCGCGATCGCCATTGCCGCCGGCGCACATGGAACAGGCCGATTCAGCCCAGTAGAAGCCGGCCTCCTTGAAGAGGACGTCCAGGCCGAGCGCTTCCGCCTCGCGCCTGACACTGCTGGAGCCGGGCGAAATCATGGCGATGACCCCTTCGGCCACCTTGCGGCCGCGGACGATCTCCGCTGCCTCCTTCAGATCCGGTATGCGGCCATTGGTGCAGGAGCCGATGAACACGCGGTCCACCTTGATCCCCCGGAGCGCATCGCCCCGACGCAGGTCCATGTATCTCAGAGCCTTGTCCAGCGCGGACTGGTCCGTCAAACCGGCATCCGCCGGCGTTTGCGGAACATGGCCGCCGACCCCGACCACCTGCGCCGGTGTGGTGCCCCACGTAATCTGCGGCTCGAGATTGGAACATTCGATCGTGTGTTCGATGTCGAACTCGGCATCTGGATCGCTGTGGAGATCGACCCATTGAGACATGGCCGCATCCCATGCCTCCCCCACCGGCGCAAAAGGCCGCCCCTTGAGCCAGGCGAAGGTCTTGTCGTCGGGAGCCACGAAGCCGCTGCGGCCGCCGAACTCCACCGTCAGATTGCACAGCGTCATCCGGGCTTCGATGCCCATGTCGCGCACGGCGGAGCCGGCATATTCGACCGCATATCCACTGGCACCGGCGACACCCAGTCTGGCGATGATGTACAGGGCGACGTCCTTTGCCGTGACGTGTCGCGCGAGTGTGCCTTCGAGGTTGAGGCGCATCGTCCTGGGACGCTTCATCGCCAGCACCTGCGTCGCCAGGACATGCTCGAGTTCCGTCGTTCCGCAGCCGAACGACAGCGCTCCCAGCGCACCGACGGTGGCCGCATGACTATCTGGAACGCAATGCGTGGCGCCCGGCAGGACCATGCCGAGTTCAGGCCCGATGACGTGCGAAATGCCCTGATCGGGATCGCCGACGTCAAAAATGCGAAAACCGAACTCCGCGGCACCGGCACGCTGGGCGCGCAGGAACGGCGCACCCTCCGGATTGGTCTCGTCGTCACGTCCCGGCCGGCTCGAGATCGTATGGTCCTGGACGGCGAATGTCAGATCCGGACGTCGCACCCGGCGTCCGGCCTTGCGTAATTTTTCGAATGCCTTGGGGCCATGCAGCTCATGCACCATGGTGCGGTCCATGTAGACGAGTTCGCGCCCGTCGATCCGCTTGGTGACGAAATGCGCATCCCAGATCTTCTGAAACAGGGTGCGTGGCATCGGCTCCTCCTAGAGCATTACCGGTGAACACCGGTTCACCGGTAATGCTCTGGTTTGTTGTTTCAACGCGTTTTCTTCACGCGAACCGCAATCCACTTCGCTCGAAAACGCTCTAAAGGCTCGGCTTGACCAAAGCCATCAGCGTGCCAGCGTACTCCGACGCCATGTCGGGCGAGAGATGCGGCGCTTTCCCGAGGTAGCGCTTGAGTGTCTCCAGGACCAGCCGTTGGCGGCCGGCGAGCGCCTCTACATAGGCCTTGGCGTCCACGTCGAACCTGGCGTCAGGAAAGACCTTGCTGACCAAGCCGAAGGAAACCGCCTCATGCGCAGAGATTTCCTCGGCCGAATAGATCATATGGGACAGCGCTTTCAGCGGCATTTTCCTGACAAGGGCCGAGATCGCCAGTGTCGCGGGGATGGAATGCTTGATCTCCGGCAAGGCAAAGCGCGCTTTGTCGGTCGATAGCGTGACGTCACAGCCCCCGGCCAGCGCCGCGCCGAAACCGATCGCGTCGCCTTGAACCAGGGCGACAACCGGGACGGGACACGCGCTGATGGCGTCATAAACGTCCAGCGTCGCCCCCAATTGCTTCTGCCGTGCATCCCACGGAAGACTCTCGGGCGATTCACCCTTGCCGTTGCGGCCTCGACAAAATGCGTCGCCTCGGGGAGCGATCGCGACAACGGCGACGTCAGACATCATGCCCGCGCGCCTGATCACCTCGGCGAGACCGACCATCTGTTGTCGGGTGAGCATGTTGCCCACGTCCGGATCGCTCAGTTCGATCCACGCGACCATGGATTCGACCTTCACCACCCGCGGGGCAAAATCGACAGCTGTGAGCATTAATCCAAATCCTGCATACGAAAATATGGATAGTGCACTTTTCTAATGCCGGCTAGTGTATTTATCTGCGTGCCGCTCGTACAAGCGGGACGATAGGAGAGCCGTATGAGTCGCTTTGGAATCTCAGAGCCGGAATGGAACGAGGAGCAGCAGGCGCTGGCGAGACGTCTCCGCGAGAGTGCGCGCGGCAAGATCGGGCTGCCGTTCCTCAACCTGCTGTCGCTGCCAGAATTGGCGCGATGCGTCGCCGATGTGGGCGCGTGTCTGCGTTTCAAAGGCGTTTTGGCGGGAGATGTACGAGAACTCGTGATCGTCACCGTCGCCGAGCATTGGCACTGCACCTACGAGTGGACCAGCCATGCAAAGCTGGCGAAGGAAGAGGGACTCAGCCCCTCGACGCTTGCGGATCTGGCAAAGGGGCAAGAGGGAGCGGATCTGTCATCAGCGCAGCGCAAGGCCGCAGCTGCCGCGCGCGCTGTGCTTCAGCGTGGAAAACTCGACGACATGGAATTCAAGGAGCTCGCCGACGCCGTCGGCCGGGAAGGCGCGCTCGAGGTGATCGCCCTGTGCGGCTACTACTCCATGCTCGCCATGGTGATAAACGCCGGCTTCCCGGACGCCGAACAACCCGATTGGACCTGCGCCGTCGAAACCAGCCTCGCAGTTACCGGCTAACCGATGCGCGCTACACTGCAAGCCGTCGGCGCGCTGATCATTGGCGGCTTCGGAGGACTTGTTTTCAAGTACCTGCACCTGCCGCTGCCTTGGACCCTGGGGTCACTGGCCGCCGTCGGCATCGCAGCGATCTTCGGAAGTCGCCTGCTCGTCCCGCCTCAGCTTCGGCATGCCGCACGCCCGGTCGTCGGCGTGCTCGCCGGCAGCGCCTTCACCGTCGAGATCGTGGCCGGCATGGCTCAATGGTGGCCGATTCTGCCGACCGTCCTTCTCTACACGCTGGCCACGGCCATCCTCGGTTCAATCTATTTTGCGCGCGTGTGCCGTTTCGATCAGGCGACGGCGGTTTTCGCCAGTTTCCCCGGCGGGCTCGGCGAATTGACACTGCTGGGCGGCTCGCTTGGCGGTGATGTTCGCAAGCTGGCACTTGTTCATTCAGCCCGGGTCATAACCGTCGTCTTCTGCGTGCCGTTCATCGTGCGCGCGCTCGCCGGCGATCACGTCGGCACCCCCACTCTGCCTGCCCTCACGCAGCATGCCGCTGCAATCACCGCCGGGGACTGGCTCATTCTCGCCGCCTGCGCAGCCGGCGGCTATCTGCTCAGGCATATATTCTCGCCGTTGGGCGGCGCGATGGTCGCCGCCATGATCTTCAGCGCCATCGCCCATGGTGCGGGCCTGACAGCGGCCCAGCCACCACAATGGCTCGTCGGCCTCGTACAGGTCACGATCGGCGCGATCGTCGGATCGAGGCTGGGCGGTACGACACACAGCGAACTCGGAAAGACGATGCTGCAGGGCGCGGCGTGGGCTGTCGTGCTCATCAGCCTCGCCGCGGTGACAGCCGTGGTGTGTGGGCTGTTTCTCGATTTTGACCGGCCCACTCTCCTGCTGGCCATGGCGCCGGGTGGTCTGGTCGAGAACACCCTGCTGGCCTACGCGATGGGGCTCGAAATCGCGTTCGTCGTAACGACCCAGCTCTGCCGCGTCGTCGGCACGATGGTCCTGGCGCCTGTTCTTTTCAGGGTTCTCGGACCCAAATCCCCGCCATCGGAGACGCAATGACCCTGTCGGTATCCACTGAGATAATTGCCCGCGACGCCAATGTGACGTTGGAGGTTCTGAAGCAGGGGGCTGGCCCGCTGGTAGTCATGCTGCCGTCGCTCGGTCGTCCCGCGCAGGACTTCGATCCGATCGCGGAAATCGTCGCCGCCGCGGGCTACACAGTGCTCCGCCCTCAACCACGCGGTATCGGCAAGAGCACATCGACCGCGCCCTACAGCGACCTGCACGACTGCGCGGCCGACATCGCGACGGTGATCGAAGCCTTTGGTGGCGCGCCGGCTTTCGTCGCCGGTCATGCCTTCGGCAACCGCGTGACCCGTATGCTCGCCACCGATCGCCCCGACTTGCTGACCGGCATTTCGATCATCGCGGCAAATGTCGGTATCGCGCCGAGCGGACCGAAGATGCGCGCGGCGATCCGGGCCAGCGCCAACGCCGCGCTGCCGGACGAAGAGCGGCTCGAGGCGCTGCGGTTCGCCTTCTTCGCGCCCGGCAACGACCCGCGCGGCTGGCTGAAAGACTGGTATCCCGACGTCCTGGCGGCGCAACGTCACGCGGGCGACCAGACGCCGCGCCACGAAGACTATGCCGGCGGAACGGGGCCGATCCTGTACCTCCAGCCGGACAACGATCCGCTGGCACATGTCGAGCATGCCGAAATCTTCAAGCGGGAGCTTGGAGATCGTGTCACCGTCGTCGTCATTCCGGGGGCGAGCCATGCGGCTCTGCCCGAGCGGCCGGCGTTCATCGCCGAACAGCTCATTGCCTTCATGGCGCCGATACATCCGCCGAGGAAGCCATGAGCGAGATGTTCTGGACAGAGCGCGACGGCGTCAGCCTGCACTACAAGCTCTCGGGAGAGGGCCACAGCCTGGTGCTCATTCACGAGCTGTCGGGCACCTCGGACAGCTGGGACGAAGTGGTCAAGCGCCTCGAAGGTGGCTACCGCATTCTGCGCACCGACCAGCGCGGGACCGGTCTATCGGAGAAAGTCCGGCAGGCCTTCGACGTCGCGGACATGGTTGACGACATAATCGCGATCATTGCGGCGTCCGGTCTGCCGCCGCCCTACACGGTCGCAGGCATCGCCTCCGGCGCGGCAATCGCTGTCGAGGTGGCCGCCCGGCTCGGTACGGCAGTCGAACATCTTCTGCTTTGTTCGCCGGCTCTGAAAGCCAATCCCGACCGGCGCGATTATCTCGTCCAACGTGGTGCCAAGGCGCGGCAGCAGGGCATGCGCTCGGTCGTCGACGTCGTGTTCGAGCGGTCCTATCCCACGGATGTCATCACCGACCGCGCCGTCTACGACGAATACCGCTCGCGCTTCCTCGCGATCGATCCGGTTTGCTATGACTTGGCCAACCATATGCTGGCAGGCGTTGACGTCACCGCCGCCAAGCTGAAGCTGACGTGCCCTGTGCTGGTGCTGGCCGGAAACCGGGACTTGCTACGACCGGTAGCTCATGTCGAAGAGGATATCGCGGGCATCGCCGATTGCAGCCTGCGCGTCGTCGACAGTGGCCATATCATGATCCTGCAGGCTCCCGACGCTGTGGCCAGCGCCATCCGGACCCTTCACCAAGCCAGCGGCTCGAACGAATAGCCCTCGCTGCCCGATGCGATCCGGCCACGATAGGGCCAACCGAAATGCATCGGCATGATGATCGCCGCTGTCTGCGCGGCGCGGGCCAGGAAAGCGGCGCGCGTCTGCCGGGCTCGATCCGGAAATACGCAATAGCGCGTGTTCAGATCCGGAAAACGGACCTGCAGGGGACTGTGCATGATGTCAGCCGAGAATACGGCGTGGCTGTCGTCGTCGTGCAGCCACAGCGCGACTTGCCCGGGTGTATGTCCGATCGCGTCGGCGACATGGAGCCGGCCGAAGAGAATGTCGCCCGGTTCAAAAAGATCGATCAGGCCGGCCTCGGCCAGAGGCAGCACGCTGTCGACCCATGCGCCACTGTTTATACCGGTCTCGCCACCCGCGTAGCGCTCCGACACGAAATCAAACTCGGCGCGGGGAATGTGGTGGCGAGCCCGTGGAAAGGCGGCAGCCCACCGATCATCGCGCCACACCGTGCAGCCCCCGACATGGTCGGCGTGAAGGTGGGTCATCACGATGTCGGTGACGCTATCCGGCGTCGCGCCGGCGGCAGCGAGCCAAGCCGGGACCAGCGTCTTGAGCATGTTCTGGCGCTCGGCCGGTCGCCTCTTGCCGTTGCCGAGGCCCGGATCGATGAGGATTACACGCCCTTCGAACTGAACCATCCATATCTGGATGGTGATGATCAGCCGGTCGATGCTCGGCTGGTAGTGATGCGGCGCCAGCCATTTCGCTTCCGCCTGGAGATCCTGGGCTGAGAGGTCGGGAAACAGGAAGCCGGGGTCGTGGGTTGGGCCGGACATTTCCAGTACCCGCGTGATGCGCATGTCGCCGAACAGGAAGGACTGGCTGAGCATTTGGGATGACCTGGTTATGGCGGCAGCCAGCCGGCCCCAACCGGGGCCGGCTGCAACTTGGCATCCAGGGACGTCAGCGCTTGACGAGCTGTATACCGGCCTTCTGAAGGATGCCGCTCAGTTGCTCGGTATATGCGGCAATGAACTTGGCGGTGTCCTCGGGGGACGTGAAGGCCGCCTCGTATCCGTTTTTCGCAACGTAGTCCTTCCAGTCGTCCGTCTCCGTCGCCTTGCGAACCATGTCGCTGTAATAGGCGAGAGCTTCGGCAGGCATTCCGGGAGGGGCAACGAGGCCGCGGATCTGCGGCAGGTTGGGGACGTCGAAGCCGGACTCGGTCAGCGTGGGGACATCCGGGAAGCCCGGCAGGCGCTTTTCGGAGACGGCAGCGATGACGCGCAAGGCGCCACTGCGAACCTGCTCCGCAGCCTCGCCGGGCTCGACGATCATCATGCTGACGTGGCCGCCAAGCAGGGCCGAGAGGCGCTCGCCGCCCGACGGGAAGGAGATGAACTGCCAATCGGCGCCGGTAACGCCCATCAGAAGCTGACGCAGGACGTTTTCGCGCGCGAGAACCGAGCCGCCCGACTGGCTCAGCTTGCCGGGGTTGGCCTTCGCAGCCGTGATGAAATCCTGAAGCGTCTTGTATGGAGAATCGGCCTTGACCGCGATCAGACCGGGCTCGCGGATGACGAGCGCGACGGGCGTCATGCTGGTCAGCGGATTGGTGGCCTCGGCAGACACCAGCGGATCGGTGATCCAGATGTTGGTGAAGACGCCGAGCGTGTTCTCGCCGCCGGCCTTGCTGGCGACATAGGCGGCGGCGGTCGTGCTGCCACCGCCCGGCTTGTTCGCAACCTGGATACGCACCGGCGACAGTTTGTGCTTCTCGATCACCGAGATCAGCGCCCGGGCAAACACGTCGTTGCCCGATCCTGGACCAGCGTGCACGGCGATTTCGAGCGGGCGCTTCGGTACGAATTCGGCTTTCGCAAGCGGAACGCTCGCCACCGCAAGCACGGCCGCAACGGCAGTCGTGAGTAGGCACCTCATTGAATTTCCTCCGATGTTTTTTTGGTTTGCGAAAGGCCTCAAGCGCCCTCGGTGATGGCGCGGATGCGCACCCGGTTGAACCAGCCGGCGAGTGGAAGCAGCAGGATGACGATTGCCGCAATCAACAGGACCAGCGAGATCGGACGCTGGAAGAAGGTCGTCAGGTCGCCCTGCGACATCATCAGCGACTGGCGCAGCGCGCGCTCCATGGAGTCGCCGAGGACAAAGCCCAGGATAAGCGGCGCCGTAGGGAAACCCAGCTTGGCCATCAGGAAGCCAAGCAGGCCGAAGGCCGCCAGCAGTTCGACGTCGAAGATCCGCTCCGACACGCTATAGGCGCCGATGATCGACAGGCCGAAGATGAGCGGAAACAGAATCCAGGTCGGCACCCGCAAAAGCTGAGCGAACAGGGGCACCAGCGGCAGGTTCAGGAGCAGCAGCACGACGTTGCCGACATACATCGAGGCGACGAGGCCCCAGAAAATGTCGGGTGACTCGGTGATCATCAGCGGGCCGGGCCGAACGCCCCAAAGGATGAGTGCCGACAGCAGGATCGCGGTGGTGCCGCCGCCCGGTATGCCCAGCGTCAGCAGCGGCACGAGCGCGCCGCCGGTGTCGGCATTGTTGGCGCCCTCGGGCGCTGCGAGGCCCTCCGGTGCGCCTTTGCCGAACATGTCCTTGCGCTTCGAAACCGCCTTCTCGATGCCATAGGCGATGAAGGACGCGATGGCGGAACCTGCTCCCGGCAGAACGCCGATGACGAAGCCCGTGATCGAGCCATTCAGAAACGCGAAGCGCGACGCCTTGAGCTCTTCGCGGCTTGGCAGGAGATTGCGGAACCCCTTGGGGATCGGGATGAGCGTTCCTTCGGCCCGGTTCTGGATCGTCGTCATGATCTCCGCGATGGCGAAGACACCGATGGCGATGACGACGAAATCGAGCCCGCCAAGCAGTTCCGGGCGGCCGAACGTGAAGCGCGACTGGGCGGAGAAAAGATCGATGCCCACAGTCGAGAGCCACAATCCGACCATCAGGGCCAGCAGTCCCTTCAACAGCGATGTTCCGGACAGAAGCACCACGAGCGACAAGCCGAACGCCATCAGGGCGAAGTATTCAGGCGAACTGAACGAAAGGGCGAAGCGCGAAATCGCCGGCGCAACCAGGGTCAACAGGACGATGCCAACGGTGCCGGCGATGAAGGAAGCGATCGCCGCGATGCCGAGAGCGGCGCCGGCGCGGCCGTTGCGGGCCATCTGATAGCCGTCGATGCAGGAGACGACCGAGCTGGATTCGCCCGGCATGTTCAGCAGAATCGAGGTGGTCGAGCCGCCGTACTTGGCGCCGTAATAGATGCCGGTGAGCATGATGATGCCGCCGGCCGGGTCCATGTTCAGCGTCAACGGCATGAGGATGGCGATGGTCGCCGCGGGCCCGAGGCCGGGCAGGATGCCGATCACCGTGCCGAGGAAGCAACCGACGAAGCACCAGAGAAGATTCGCGGGTTGCAATGCGATACCGAACCCATGGCCAAGTCCGTTCAGAATATCCATGGATCAGATTCCCAGCGGGCCGACCGGCAGATCGAGCTGCAGCAGCATGACAAAGATGACGTGGAACAAAGCCGTGATCCCGATACTGGCGATGACCGCTTCCATCAGAGAGCGTTGGAAGACGATCCGGATCAGGAACAGGCAGAGAAGCGCAAAACCCGTGACGAAGCCGATGAAGGGCATCAGGGCTGCCGCAACCACGAAGGCCGCCCATGTGACGAGAGCGCGACCAACACCCCACCAGTCGGCCGGCTCGTCGACATCGCCATCGGCCCTGACAACGCGGCTGACGATCAGGGCCAGCGACAGCACGACCATTATGGCGCCGTACCATATCGGAAAGAAGCCGGGGCCGGGGCCGCTTGGGCCTATGTATGTCCAGGCGTAGGACCTGGATACGATATGAACGCCAAGTCCGGCCAAAGCCGCGCCAGCCCACAGGTCGCCATCGCGGACCAACTTTTCAAACTGTGTCATGAAGTACGCTCTCCCACCTCGACTATGCACTCAGGTCGGTTTTCGTCAACACGATTTCAAATTCTGTATGCAGGATTGCCGTTCGCGTCCTCTTGGAATCGCCTTATGGGTGTGTCGAGCCCCCATGCGCCGTGCTAAATTCTTGATATCGTCAACGCATGCCGGTATCGGCTCGATTTCTGCAGACAACCGGATCACACCGAATGGAAGCCCCGCAGTCGGCCAGCTCAAGGAACAAGCTCCGCGACAAGATCGAGGAGGAGATCCTGAACGGCGTGTTCCTGCCGGGCGAACGGCTGGACGAGGTTTCGTTGGCCGAGCGCTTCGGCGTCTCGCGTACGCCGGCGCGGGAAGCGCTGATGCAACTGGCCTCCCTGGGGCTGGTGGAAATCCGGCCGCGCCGCAGTGCGATCGTCGCGCAGATCGGGCCGGAACGGCTCGTGCAGATGTTCGAGGTGATGGCGGAGTATGAAAGTCTGGCCGGCCGGCTGGCGGCGCGGCGCTATACCGATGCCGACAAGGCGTTCATCGAAGTGAGACACGCCGCCTGTGCCGATGCCGTGGCGAAGGAGGATTCGGCGCGTTATTACGAAGAGAACGAGGCATTCCACTTCGCCATCTACGCGGCGTGTCACAACGATTTCCTGAGCGAGCAGGCAACCGCGCTGCACAAGCGGCTGAAGCCCTATCGTCGCTTTCGGCAGCGCTTCCGCAACCGCATGCATGTCTCCTTCGCGGAGCATGAGCAGATCGTGAAAGCCATCTTCGCCATGGATGGCGAACGGGCCGGAAACCTCCTGCGATCGCACATCACGATCGACGGAGAGCAGTTCAACGACTTTATCGCATCGCTCCAACTCGATGTGCAGTCGCGGCAGGCGGGCTCATAACACCTCACCCGCGGCGGGCGTTGACCACTGCCGCGGCGCGTTCGTCATAGGCCTGTTCCCGCTCGCGGAAATCGTCGAGGCCGACCAGCGCATAATAGTCGGGGAGCGGCATCAGCCTTTCACCGAGACCTGCGACGCTACCGCTGAGCTTGAGTTCAGTGATAGCGTCGCGCACGCCCTGCGCGGCCGCGAAAAGCGCGATGGACGGCAGGGTGACGGCAGCGACGCCAAGCTCGCGCATGCCTTCGAGACCGGTCGGATGATTGCCGGCCGCCTGTGACAATGTCGCAAAATGCGGACCAGGGATTTCGGCCATGCAGCGCGCGATCTGCTCACGCGTATCGGCACCCTGCGGTTTTGCCATATCCACGCCGGCCTGCATGAACATCTGGCACCGCTCCACAGCATCGTCCAGCCCGGTCAGGCTGAGACAGTCGGTGCGCGTTCCGATGAAGAACGAGGCGTCCGTCCGGGCGTCGAGCGCGGCCGCGATGCGGGACAGCATGATCTGAGGCGGTACGACCTCTTTGCCGGGCAGATAGCCGCAGCGATTTGGGAAGACCTGGTCGCTGAAGAAAAGGCCGGCTGCGCCGGTTGCCTCGAAGGCGCGAACCATTCGGGCGACGTTATGTACGCCGCCGAAGCCGGTGTCGGCGTCGATGTAGACGGGGATATCCACCGCGTCGACGATCCGCGCATAGTGGTCCGCCATGTCCCGCATATTCGACTGGCCACCATCCGGCTCACCAAGCATCGAGCCGATCGCTGCGTAGCCGCCGGCGGTCACGGCGCCAAAGCCTGCTTGTTCGATAATGCGGGCCGACAGCCCGTCATACGCCCCCGGCATGATCAGAAGCTCGTCAGCGGCAACTAGGTCGCGGAATCTTTTTCGCCTGGTCAATACCGTCACTCCGGAGTCGCGTGGGATCCATATCGCCGTATCGCCACAGCGAGTCTAGGCCGAGCAGCGAACGGCGAACGGTCAGGATCGAGGCGACCTATCCGAACACCCGCCGCGCACCGCGCACGGCTTCCGTTCGACCTGGACAGAGCGCACCTTCGGCAAGCGCGCCGTCAGGTCGAGCTGATCCGCAATCTATGGACCGAATGGTCCGGCAGAGCGACGAGGCGTCCTTCAACGCCTGGCTGGAGCGCAGCTTCCACGTCACGGCGGCGCACTTCCTCTCCTCGGCCGCGCGCCTGTGTCAGTGCGCAGTTAATCCATCGGGCCTGCTCGCACTCGAACAAAAAGCGCTCTGCTGAAACCTACGATGCTTCGAGTTGAAGTGCAGCATGGGCATGTCACATCCGGGGCGCTCGGCTCGTCATGGCTTCGAACGTCGATCTCCGGCGCTCCGAGCACAAGGACGAGACATGAGCGAGAACACGCGGCTGGTCTGGAACGAGGTGGCCCCGCAGGGAGCCAAAGCGCTCTATGGCATCCATCACTACATCACCACCGGCACCAAGCTGCCGCATGAGCTGATCCACCTCATCTTCCTGCGGGTGTCGCAGATCAATGGCTGCGCGCACTGCATCGACCTTCATACGCGCGACCTGCTCAAGTCGATGCCTCTCGAGAAGGTCGTCCTGGTTCCGGTCTGGGCCGAAGTGCCCCAGCTGTTCTCTGAACACTACCGCGCCGCCCTCGCCTGGGCGGAAGAGGTCACGCGGGTCAGCGAAACCCACGCCTCCGAAGAAGCCTATGCGGCAGCCAGCGCCGCCTTCGCGCCGAAGGACCTGGTGGATCTCACCATCACCATCGCGGCGATGAACGCCTTCAATCGGCTGGGAGCGCCCTTTCGACTCCCGGTTCAGGTGAAGGCTTAGCTATCTCAGTCGCAAGGCCAGGGGCGGCGCTACCGCCGTCCCGTTTCCGCCGCGGTCGATCTATCGGTGGCCGCGTCCCGGCGTTTGCGTCGCGGATTTTTTTCCGGGGATGTCACATCCGGGGCAACACGCCTCGTCCTTGTCTGCAACGGACGCTTGAAAGCGGCAGGTGCCGCCTGGTCCGTTCCTGAGCAGGGAGATGTATACCATGAAGATCGTCGTGATGGGTGGAAGCGGGCTCATCGGTCGTTACCTGACGGCCGACCTCTCGCGACAAGGACTCGATGCCATCGCGGCTTCGCCGAGTACCGGCGTGAACGCGCTGACGGGTGAAGGCTTGGCCGGGGTCCTTGCCGGCGCCGACATTGTCGTGGACGTGTCGAACTCGCCCTCCTTCGAGGATGCGGCGGTGCTCGACTTCTTCGAGCGCTCGGGCCGCAACCTGCTCGCGGCTGAGCGCGAGGCTGGCGTGAGGCACCACGTCGCCCTGTCCATCGTGGGCACGGATCGCCTGAAGGGCAACGGCTACTTCCGGGCGAAGGTCGCGCAGGAACGGCTCATCAAGGCCTCGGGCGTCCCCTTCACCATCGTGCGCGCGACCCAGTTCTTCGAGTTCGTCGCCACCATCGCGCAAGCATCGGTCGAGGGCGACCAACTCGTCGTACCCGATGCCGACTTCCAGCCCATCGCCGCCGCCGATGTCGCCGCGGCTCTCGCCGATGCCGCGCTGGCTCCGCCGCGCAACGCGACGATCGAGATCGCCGGGCCGGACCGCTTGCCGTTCCGCGAGTTCGTCGCCCGCCGCATCGCCGCTGACGGCGACCTTCGACAGGTCCAGGCCGACAGGGCGGCGCGTTACTTCGGCGCTGCGCTGGAGACGGATTCACTCGTTCCCGAGCATGCGGAAGCGGCGCGCCTCGGACCGACGCGGTTCGAGAGCTGGCTCGCGGCCGCCTGAACCCGATGCGTTTCTCCCGTCCACCAAGAAAGGCCCACGCTGTGTTCAAGACATTCCTGCTGGCAGGCTTCCTTGCCGTCTCCGCCGCTCCCGTCATGGCGGCAGATGTCGCGCGGGGCGAGGCGCGCGTTACGACGATCTTCGACCATCCGCTACCGTCCATTCCGGGCAAGAGCCTGCGCGGCGTCCTTGTCGAGTATGGTCCGGGCGGCTCCTCACCGTCCCACACCCATGCCGCATCCGCCTTCATCACGGCAACCGTGATCGAGGGCGCGGTGCGCAGCCGCATCAACAACGGACCGGAAAAGGTCTTCGGCGTCGGCGAGAGCTTCGTCGAGATGCCGGGCGACCATCACGGCGTCAGCGCCAACGCGAGTGACGTCGCGCCCTCCAAGCTCCTTGCCGTGTTCGTGGTGGACACGGACGACACCAAACTAACGACGCCGGACCGCCCTTAGAGTGTACGTTGGGCGGCGGGACTTGTCCGCGCCCATTCATCGCAGAGACCGGTGAAACCACTGTCGAGGAAACGCTATGCGGCAAGTGGACGACGCGACGGACATCTTCGAGGCCCATAGGGCGCGGCTCCTGCGCATCGCCTACCGCATGCTCGGCTCGCGCAGCGAAGCCGAGGACGTCGTCCAGAACGCATGGTTGCGCTGGGTCGCCACGGACCGAAAGGGTGTCGCCGCCCCGTATCCGTTCCTTGCGCGCGTCGTCACACGGCTCTGCCTTGACGAGATGAAGTCGGCACGCGCTCGTCGGGAGACCTATGTCGGCGCGTGGCTCCCCGAGCCCCTGGTCGAAGCCGGGGAAGATCACCTGGACGAGGACGATCTGACGCTGACGCTGATGATGGCACTCGAGCGCTTGTCACCGTTGGAACGGGCGGCCTTCCTCCTCCACGACGTCTTCGGCGTGCCGCTCGGCGAGGTGGCGGACACGCTCGACCGGGAAGCCGCGGCCGTGCGCCAACTCGCCGTCCGGGCGCGCCGAAACATCCAGGCTGCGCGACCGCGCTTCCCGGTCGAACGCGAAGAGGGCGAACGGATCGCGCGTGCCTTCTTCGCGGCCTCCACCAGCGGCGACACCGCAACGCTGCGGACGCTCCTTGCCGAGAACGTGGTTCTGCGTGCGGACGGCGGCGGCAAGGTTCTGGCCTTCATCAACCCCATCAGTGGATTGGACCGGCTCCTGCGGCTGTATGAAGCGGTGCGGCGAAAATGGGGCGAGGGCTGGGCGCAGATGCTGGAACCCGCCTGGATCGACGGGCTGCCCGGCTATATCAGCCGCGAACGCGGCGACGTCCTGCAGACAACAGCGCTCGCCATCGAAAACGGCCGGATCACCGCGATCTACATCACCCGCAATCCCGACAAGCTCCGCCACGTCGCGCAGGCTCTCGCCGCCGGGGCGGACCCGACTTCGTGGACACAGTGATCAGATTGCGGGCGGCACAAGTCGCCCCCTCCGACGTTCTATCTGTCGAGGCGCCCCTGTTCTCGCACGGCGCGCCCGCTCACGCAGGACAACCCTATGACACAGCAGACACCCATCGGCTCGGGCTTCGGCGCCGCCAGCACGGCCATGGAGGTCGTCTCCGGGATCGATCTCTCGGGAAAGCTCGCCATCGTGACCGGAGGGGCCTCGGGTCTTGGGCTCGAGACGACGCGCGCTCTCCTCCATGCCGGGGCCGAGGTCATCGTCCCGGCGCGCAACACCGAGCGGGCAAGGACGGCCTTACAGGGACTTGCCGGCGCAACCGTCGAACTCTTGGATCTTGCCGATCCGCAGTCCGTGGCCGTGTTCGCGGCTCATGTGGTGTCCGCAGGCCGGCCCGTGTCGATCCTCGTCAACAGCGCCGGCATCATGGCGACACCCGAGATGCGGGACGCCGAGGGCCACGAGGCGCAGTTCGCGACGAACCATCTCGGGCACTTCCGTCTTGCGCTCGGGCTCTGGCCCGCTCTTGCCGCGGCCGGAGGCGCACGCGTCGTCAGCGTCTCCTCGCGCGGCCACCAGATCGCCGGGGTCGACTTCGAGGACATCGACTTCCGGGTTCGTCCCTACGACAAGTGGGTTGCCTACGGGCAATCGAAGACGGCCAACGCCCTTTTCGCGATGGCGCTTGACCGCCGGGGACGGAGCCATGGCATCAGGGCCTTCTCGCTTCATCCCGGCCAGATCCTGACCGATCTCGCACGCCATCTCAGCGCCGAGGAGATCGCCTCGTTCGACGCTTTGGACGAGGCAGGGCAGCCGATCATCGATCCCGCGCGCGGTATGAAGACCGTCGAGCAAGGGGCCGCAACAAGCGTCTGGTGCGCCACGAACCCGCGTCTCGACGGCTTGGGCGGGGTCTATTGCGAGGACTGCGATATCGCCATCGTCAACAATCCGAGCATGGGAAGAAAAGGGGTGAGCCCCTCGGCGTGCGATCCGGAATCGGCCGAGCGCTTGTGGCAACGCTCCGTCGCGTGGACAGGGTTGGACGCCGTTTGAGTTCCTGTGCCGTCGCCAGGGAGGCGCGCACGTCTTTCGACTGCGGTTGTGTGGGCGTTCGACCAGCCCCAGAGCGTCCTCGCCGAGGAACAGCCGCACCGGCGGGTTCTCGGCATCGACCAGCGCGAGCCACGCCTGCGCAGCCTTCCCGGGTCTCCGGGCTGATTGCCGCTCCTGGCCTGTCGCGCGGTGCGCGGATTGGCGTTAGGAGGGAGGAAAGCGCGATATTGATCTTCCCTGGAAACGTCCTGTGCCGGATTCGAGGACGTGTCGCGAGCCGAGACGTGCCGCATGTCAGCCTTCGGTCGCCACATCGTCGAAGCGCAGGCCGAAGCGGGCGAGATATTTGCGCAGCCGGTCGGCATCGTTGCCGCTGGTCTTGGTCGCTCGAGAGGCGGCAAACAGTGTCCGCCCGGCGGCGCTGATCGTGCGGCTCTCCCGGCAGACGGCGATGACGGCCGAAAGCTGGACCCGGTCGAACAGGTCGAGTTCCCCGATCCGCTCCGTGCCCAGGATCCCGGCCAGATCGATGTCCGGGCGCGCCGCGCTCCGACCAGCCGTCCGCCACTGCGCCGCCAATCGCGCGATCTCGTCGCGCACCGTTGGCTCGTCGATGCGCCCCTTCGGGGCCAGCGTCGCCATGCGGGTAACCGAGGCCGAGAGGTCGCGGAAATTCGCCAGCCAGAGGGCGTCGGGCGCTGACGCGAAGGCGAGGTACAGCGCACGCGCCTCCTTGTTGAAGGTCACGCCCTGGCGCTCGCGGTCGGCGAAGCGGCGCAGCTCGAACTCCAGATTCGGCTCGATGTCCTCCCGCCGCTCGCACAGGGCCGGAAGGCGGAAGGTCCACAGATTGAGGCGCGCAAACAGATCCTCACGGAAGGTGCCATCCTTCACGCTCAGGGCAAGGTCGCGATTGGTGCCCGCAAGCAGTTGGAAATCGGACGTTGCGTCACTGTCCGAGCCGACCGGCAAGAAGCGTTTCTCCTCGATCGCGCGCAGGCACATGGCTTGTTCGTCGAGCCCCAGTTCGCCGATCTCGTCGAGGAACAGCACGCCCTTGTCGGCTGCCTTCAGTAGGCCGGGGCGCGCGGTCTGCGCCCCGGTAAAGGCGCCCTTCACATGGCCGAACAGGCTCGACATCGCCTGGTCGCCGCGCAGCGTGGCGCAGTTGACCTCGACGAAAGCGCCCGACACTTGATGCTGCGCCTTCTTCAGATCGTAGATGCGCCGAGCGAGCTGGGATTTGCCGGCGCCGGTCGGCCCGGTGAGCAGCACCGGCGCGCGCGAGCGGATGGCGACCTTCTCGATCTGGTCGATCATCGCGTTGAAGGTTGGGCTGCGCGTGGCGATGCCCGCCTTGAGGAAGGAAGTCGCTTCCTCGCGCTCCGCCGCGAAGCGCGTGGCGATCACGTCGTAGCGTGAGAGGTCGAGGTCGATGATCGAGTGCTTCCCCGCATAGCTCTCGTCAACCGGCTGCCCGCGCGGCGGCGAGAGCTGGATCAGCCGGCCGGGGATCGTATTGGCCTCGGTGAGCAGGAACCAGCAGATCTGGGCGACATGCGTGCCGGTGGTGATGTTGACGAGGTACTCCTCGCGCTCGGGATCGAACGGATAGGCGCGGGCGAAGTCGCGCAGCACCGTATAGACCTCGCTGAAGTCCCATGGATCCTTCATCGCGATCACATGCGGGCGCACCTCGGTGGCCGGTGAAACGGTCTCGATATCGGCGATGACCTGCGGACCCAGCCCGCCCGAGTTCGGGCCGTGGATCAGTTCCAGCCGGTCGATGAACAGGTCTTTCTGCTGGCAGAGCGCGACGGTGGGTCGCCAGCGCTTCCAACGGTCCGGCCCGCGTCCCACGTCGAGCGTGGTTCCGAGAATGCCGATCGCAACGCGACGGCGCATGGCGTTTATCCAATTATCTAAGAGCCGATCCTAGCATCTAATGGCGAACGTTATGGCAGGAACGCCGTCTCGCGAAGTGGAAACGCATTCCGAAAAAATTATTTATATAAATCAAGCTACTATCATGAATAATGACGCTGACGATGCGCGCACGTCGGCAGTTGGCACGAACCCTGAAATGGAGGTAGGCGCAAAAAGAGGAACCAGATCATGGCAAACAAATCCGTGTTTGCATCCATCGCCGGAAAGCTGCTCCCGCGCAGCGATGCCCGCAACCATGAAGGCGCGCCGGCCTACCAGCTGACGCCGCATCAGGCGCTGGCGCAGCTGGCCGTGACGGGAACGTTCAACGCGACCTTCTATGCCGGGGCGCGGGAGCAGCTCGACGAGGTTCTGGCCCTGGCCTGTCAGGTCGAGCCGGAATACCTCGCCAAGGTCGCGGTGCATGCCTTCGAGACGGGAGGCATCAAGGACATGCCGGCCCTGCTTCTCGCGGTGCTCTCCGGCATGACCGGCGACGCGTTCAACCGGGCCTTCCCGCGCATCGTGCGCAACGGCCGGATGCTGCGCAATTTCGTAAAGGTCATGCGGTCGGGTGCGACCGGTCGCAAGTCGCTCGGCTCGCGGCCCAAGCGCTTCGTGCAGAGCTGGCTCGGCATGGCCAGCGATGTCGAGATCCTGCGGGCGGCGGTCGGCAACGACCCGTCGCTGGCCGACGTGATCAGGATGGTCCACCCGAAGCCGAAGGCCGCCTCGCGGCAGGCGCTCTACGGCTACCTGATCGGCCGGCCGCACGATGTTGCGGCGCTGCCGGACGTCGTGAAGGCGTTCGAGGCGTTCAAGCGCGACCTGTCGCTGCCGGTGCCGGCGGTGCCGTTCCAGATGCTGGCCTCCCTGCCCCTGACGCGGGAGCATTGGGCCGGGATCGCCGAAACGGCCGGCTGGCAGATGCTGCGGCAGAACCTGAACAGCTTCGCCCGCAACGGCGTGTTCGAGGTCGAGGGTTTCACCGAACGCCTCGCCGCCCGGCTGCGCGATCCGCAGGAGGTGCGCAAGGCGCGGGCCTTCCCGTATCAGTTCATGGTGGCGTTCACCATGGCGGATCCGGCGGTTCCGGCCCTCGTCAGGGAGGCCTTGCAGGAGGCGATGGAGATCGCCCTCGGCAATGTCCCGGCCATCGGCGGGCACGTCGTGGTGTGCCCCGACGTGTCGCGCTCCATGGCCTCGCCCGTGACCGGCTACCGGCCCGGCGCGACCACGGCGGTGCGCTGCATCGACGTGGCGGCGCTCGTCGCCGCTGCGCTGCTGCGGGCCAACCGGACCGCGCGGGTGTTGCCGTTCGAGCAGGAGGTGGTCGCCATCGACCTCAACCCGCGCGACGCGGTGATGACAAACGCGGCGAAGCTGGCGGCGATCGGCGGCGGCGGCACCAACTGCTCCGCCCCGCTCGAGCGGCTCGTAAAGGAGAAGGCGACGGTGGATCTGGTGGTGATCGTCTCGGATAACCAGTCCTGGGTCGACGCGGTGCCGCACGCCCATCAGGGCACGGCAACGATGCAGGCCTGGAGCCGGCTGAAGGCGATCAACCCCGCGGCGCGGCTGGTATGCGTCGACATCCAGCCGACCACGACGACGCAGGCCAGGGGCCGCCCCGACATCCTGAATGTCGGCGGCTTCTCGGACGACGTCTTCGACGTCATCGCGGCGATGGCCGCCGGCACTGCCGGGCCCGACCATTGGGTGAAGACGATCGAGGCGGTCGCCTTGTGACACGACGCCTCCCGGCGGGAAGCCGCCAGGAGGCCCACGAACCCGAAAGGGCATGACGAATGCCGATGGAACTACAGGCTATTACCCTCCAGGTCGCGGGTTCGAATCCCGCCGGGTCTGCCACCATGGACCCGTAGCTCAGCGGTTAGAGCAGGTGTCCGCCGCAAGGCGGGCGATGTTTCATCACCCTTGTCGTCATGACTGAAAGGACACAGCAGAAGAGCCGCGGCGAATGCCGGATGGAACTACAGCTCCCGATGGGGATGGTTCGTGAGGTTCGACTCCTCGCCCGGCAGGCGCCCTTGGCATGGGCGGGACCTCCCGGTTTCATCCACCCTCGTCGCCGCGGCTCCCGTCATTCCCGGCGAATGCCGACGGGACTACAGGTAGAGCAGCCGCGGCGGCAGCCGCGGAAGGTCGGATGTTCGATTCATCCCCGCCCTTCCCCGGAAGGCGTGGTAGCTCAGTTTCTGTCCCGCCACCCCTCGTCGCCGGGGCCGGACACGGACGAATGCCGGCGGGACTACAGGTAGACGCGGCCTGCATCGCAGGTGCCGAAAGGCGTGAAGGCTCGAACCCTTCCTTCGCTCCGGCGAAGTGGCGGAAAAACGTCCCGCCTCACCCTCGTCGTTCGTATCGCCAACGACCCGGCACGGGAAACGCCCGCGCCGGCCACCCGCAAGAACAAGAGAGAGTACGACCATGACCAACGTTTTGAGCGGACAGGACCTGATCGACGCCGGCCTCGAGCAGGGCAAGTGGTTTCGCCGCGCGCTGGCTGCCGGCAATGCCCTGCTGGAGCGCGGCGGCTCGCTGGAGGAGGCGATCGCGCTGGCACGCGGCTTCGCGCCGCCGCCCGCCATCCCTCTGCGCGCCGCGAGCGCTGTGCCGTTCCACCTAAACATCGAGGCGGAAACGCCGGAGGAGGCGGCGAATGTGGAGGCCGTCGCGCGCACGATGACGGAGCTCATGCGCACGCCGGTCGTGCGCGCCGGCGCAGTGATGCCCGACGCGTGCCCCGCCGGGCCGCTCGGGACCATCCCGGTCGGCGGCGTGGCGGTGTCGGAGGCGATCCATCCCGGCATGCACTCGGCCGACATCTGCTGCTCGATGGCGATCTCGGTATTTCCGGGCATCGCGCCGGCACGCCTGCTCGACGCGGTCCACCAGGTGACTCACTTCGGGCCCGGGGGTCGTCCGCGCGGCCAGCAACTGCGCCCCTCGGCGGGGCTGATGGAGCGGTTCGACGCCAACGGGTTGCTGCGCGACATGGTCAGCCTGTCGATCGAGCATTTCGGCACGCAGGGCGACGGCAACCACTTCGCCTTCGTCGGCACGCTGAAGTCGAGCGGCGAGACTGCGCTGGTGACGCACCACGGCTCGCGCGGGCCGGGGGCGCGGCTCTACGCCAAGGGCATGAAGATCGCCGACGCCTTCCGGCGGGCTCTGTCGCCGGAAACGGCGGCGCAGAACGCCTGGATTCCCGCCGAAACGCCCGAGGGCGAGGCCTATTGGGAGGCGCTGCAGCTGATCCGCGAGTGGACCAAGCAGAGCCATCTGGTGATCCACGACCTCGCCGCCGAACGGCTCGCCACGCGCGTGGCCGATCGCTTCTGGAACGAGCACAACTTCGTTTTCCGTCGCGAGGACGGGCTGTTCTATCACGGCAAGGGAGCGACCCCGGCATTCGACAACTGGGCGGCGGACGCGACCGATCTCACCCTCATCCCGCTGAACATGGCGGAACCGGTGCTGATCGCGCGTGGCAGCAACGCCGCCCACGGCCTCGGCTTCTCGCCGCATGGCGCGGGCCGGAACTTCTCCCGCACCCAGCACAAGCGGCTGCAGGCGGGGCGGACCGATGCGGAGATCTTCGCGCAGGAAACGGCGGGGATCGACGCGCGGTTCTTCTGCGGCACGACGGATATTTCCGAACTGCCGAGTGCCTACAAGAACGCCGCCTCGGTCCGTCGGCAGATCGAGGGTTTCGGCCTTGCCGAGATCGTCGACGAGGTGCTGCCGCATGGCTGCATCATGGCCGGCGACTGGGAGGTAAACGCGCCCTGGCGGCGCAAGCGGCAGCGGGACGTCGACGGTGCGTCCGAATGACAGTGGGGGTCACGGCCGGCATCGTCCGTGGCCCCTTCACCTAGGTGCGCCTCTGGCTTCTGGCCGCTTAAGCCAGATCGGAATATTTGGCCTCGCCCCCCAAACGAATATTTTCCGGACAAGGCCCCTGCCCTGTCCTTAAGGGGGCCAAGCCGACGCCGATCCTGCACGGACGGCGCCATGGCGGCGCCAACCTCAACCGTGAGCGCAACTCGAGGGCTCATGGCGGCGCTGGCCCGCGGCCGCAAAGGCGACGCGCAAGAAGCTCTCGCGGGCGGACATCGACGCCGCGCGCCCTGCTCGCCGCCGGCATCAACCCGATCGCCGAGGTCGACGGGCGGCTCGGCATCGCCCGGACCACGTTTTATGAGCAAGAGCTAGATCTGCGAGCCGGCCTTGCCCAGCAGCGATTTGCTCAGACCCCCACTCCGCATATTCGCCAGCCATAGAGGTTACAGTGAACGGTGTCGGCGGAACGATCGGCTCTATGACCCGCCCGAAACCGCTCACTGGGCAAAGTCGCCCCCCCTCAGGCGTCGACCGCGCGGGCCGAGATGCGTCTTGCCGTCGATCAGGCGCCTCCTGGCGTCGGTATCGGGGCCCATATGGGCGAAGGTGAACCCGTAGTCCCTTTCCAGCCGCCCGTCGGTAGTCGAGTCGCCCGGATGCGGGGCAACGGCGTGCCATAGACGATATCCCGATCCGGCGGTCCGGAGCGCCAGCAGCACGAGGCGCGAGAAATCATCCTCATGGATGCCCAGCCCCGGTGAGGCTTCCGCCAGTGACGACACGACGTGGCCTATGCGCATCACCGTCACCGCCACGCCATGGCGGTCCGCGAACAGGCGCAGGGCGGCCTCGCCGAAGAGTTTGCTGACGGCATAACGGGTATCAGGAGCCGGGCCGCTGTTCTCATCCACCGGCACGTCGCGCGGGTAATTGCCGAGCGTGTGCATGGAACTGGCGAACACGATGTTGCCGATGCCGGCCTGGCGCGCCGCTTCCAGCACGTTCACGAGGCCCTCGATATTGTCCCGCGTCAGATCGCTCCAGGGGGCCTCCAGCGAGGTGGCGCCAAAATGGAGCAGCGCGCCGCCCCCCTGACACAGCCGGGACATATGGCGCGGCCGGTCCAGTCGGGCACGCATCATCGTCTCGTTGCCCAGAAGCGGGCGGACCCCGACACGATCGCTCAGGCGAACGGGATAGCCCTGGCTGGCCAGCGCCGGGCGCAAGATGCTGCCGAGCTTGCCCGCCGCGCCGGTCAGGATGATCGTGCCCGTCATGTGCCGCTCTCGGCCTGCCGCTTGCGTTGCAGCGCGTTGCGCAGCAAGCGCAACGGCGTCACCTGCGGGGCACTGAGCCCACGTGTCGAGTTGTGGGCGTGGCGCCGAACGTAAAGGGAGACAATATCGATCCTGTCGATCCCCAGCCCGGCATGGGCGGCGCTGGCGAACCAGTCGGTGTCTTCGCCAAAGCGCAGGGCCGCATCGAACATTCCCGCGCGTTCGAAGGCCCGCCGACGGTACAGGCCCGCACCGATATAGCGTTCGAACGCCTCGGCCGGGCTGCCGACCCAATGGAAGTCGCCTGCGGCATCCTCTTCCATCAATTGAGCGCGGCCCAGCACCACGTCGGCCTGCGGATGCGCCTCCAGCCAGACCAGCGCGGCGGCGAGCTTGCCGCGAGGCCACAGATCGTCGACATCCAGAAAGCCGATCAGATCCGCCGATGCTGCGAGCAGGCCGGTGTTGCGCGCCGCTGCCGGCCCGCCATTCTCCTGACGAATGAACCGGACCTGCAACGGCAGGGCATCGACCGCTGCGGTGACGTCATCGTACGATCCGTCGTCGACGACGATGATCTCGAGCTTGGCATGTCCCTGGTCGAGTATGGAATCGACCGCCTCCCTCAGAAAGCGAGCGCCGTTGTAGACGGGGATGATGACGCTCACCAGCGGGGCTGTAACGACCTCGGTTGTCGGCGTCGGCTCGCTATCCCGCAATCCGTCGAGCAGTGCGGCGATCGCATCGGGTACCGCGTCGCGACGATGGCCGAGAATCATGCGAAAGCACGGCAGCCGCGACAGCAGACGCTCGATGAAGTCCACCGTGCCGGGGCCGGCGTGAGGCAGCTGCGCGATCGTCGAATAGCTGACAGCGCCGACGAGCAGATCGGTGTGGGCCGGGGCAAAGCCGGTTTCCGGGCCATGGCCAAATTCCGGCGTCACCACGGCGCGCAGCGGCATCGACAAGGTAAGCCCATGGTCGAGATACATGACCGCTTTTTCCGGCTCCCCCTGGCCGCCATGCCCGAGGAATCGGGGCCCGAAACCGGCGAAATCCGCGATATTGTCCGCATGAACTTTTGCGGTGCGATACAGGCTGTGGACCTGTGGCGCGTCCCCGGCGGAGAGCACGACATAGTCGTCCCCGACATAGCGCAATCCGGCCTTCAGGCTGCTCAGGGCGCTGGTCGACTTGCCGATGCCGCCGCGGCCGGTAATGAGCACGGCGCCGGCCGCCGTGCCGACGGCGGCGGCATGGACGAGTTGCGCGTCATGCTTCACCATCCACCAGTGAAAGATCGAACGGAAGGGCGAGGCCATCGTCCAATAGGGCAGATCGCGGCCCGTCCGGACCCAGAAGATGCCCATTTCGCGATCGGCATCGAAAAGGCTGAGTGAGTATTCGCTGAAGTGATACGCGGAGCGGATGCGCGGACTGTGGAACGTCCAGATGTCGCCGCGCTCGCTGAAGCAGTGCGTCTCGACCGGCGGGGGGACAAGGGCGACGTCGGTGCTTTCGCTGTCCCAGACGTGAAGCTCGAGGCTGGGCGCTTCGGCCTCCTCCGGCGGCACGATCAGATGGGCGATGGCCGGCATCAACAATGCCTCCAGCGCCGAACCCGCGAAGATCAGCCGGGCCGTCTGGCCGGCAAGACGAATGGTGTGGGCGTGCTGCCCTTTCTCGGCCTCGGCACAGACCGTACAGGCGAGGACATCTTCGAAGAAGGTGACCTGGTCCTGCTCCGAGCGGTGGGAGAGGTCCGACCGGTGACTGGGGATCATGACGCCGCTCTCAGGCCCGCGCGGACGGCCGACGGAGGTTTCGGGCTACTTTGCGCAACAGCAGGGACGGCAAATGGCGTCGACGATCGCTGCTGAGCAAGCGCGCCAAATACGCAAAGACCGCGGAACGATGACGAGCTCGATGCGACATGGACGCGTGATCCCGAAGAAAAAAACGGCTCTCGATCCGTTCCACCGCCGTCGTCGGGGGCGTCTCCGCCGGCAGAACCACGTCGAAGCCCAATGTGTCGCGCAGATAGCGCAGCCCCATCAGCAGGCGATGGCTGACCATCGCCTGTCGCGCGGCGTCGTGAAGTTCAGACCAGTCGACCGGCTGATCGTCCCGCCGCAGGACCATCGCCGCGTCGTTCACCCAGCGCACGGGAGAGAAGGGCGTGTATCGCACGCCGGCGACGATGATGTGCAGCAATAGATAGGTCGAGTTCGGTCGCCGCAGGCTGCCGTCGAGAATGGAAAAGCTTTCCGAATGCGCCCAGAAGCGATCATTGGATTGCTGCGACTGGCATTCGCTCAGAATGTCCCAGCAGAGTTCCACTTTGGCGCCGGACGAGTCGTGCAGCAGGACGCTCGGGCGTCGGACCATGGTGTGTTCCGGGCTGCTGCGCCAGTGCGCGTCGGCCGACCAACCGGATGCTTCCAATGCCCGCACGGCTGCAAGCGCCTGTCGCCGGGGGACATAGAGCTCGATGTCGGTAATCGGGCGCAGCGCCGGGCTGGCATAGTAATCCCGAACCAGCGCCAGCCCCTTGCTCGCCATCAGCTCAACGCCCGCGTCCGCGACCAGGGAGACCACCTGCACGGCCCGTTTCAGTTGCAGCTGAGTGGCCGCCCAGCTGTGCCTGTAGACGCCTTTGAGCAAGGCCATCTGCGGACTTTCGCAGCCGAGCCGGGAGAGGTTGTGGTAAGCCTGCGGCAGCAGACTGAACGTCGCCTCATCCACCGGCTCGCGCAGGTCGTTCCGGGCGCTCCACTGGCTGAAGACGTCGATCGCCGCGTCGCCGCTCTCGAGACCGGCGCGCAGAAGCAGCACGTGCATCGGGTCGGGAAACGGCGAGACCCAGCCCTGGCTCATGCCTCGCTCTCCGCACGCCGCCGCCGAAGAACGTCGCGCAACACGCCCAGCCGGCGGCTCGCGTGAGCGCTTTCGTCGAGCATCATGTTCGCGCCATGAACGCGGCGGTAGAGCACGACGGCGTCCGTGCTCGCGATGCGCGGGGACCTCGCCATTGCCCGCGTCACCCAATCAATCATTTCGGAAGACCGCAGGCTCTCGTCATAGGCGCCGACGAGGTCCATGAACGCGCGGGAGATCAAGGTGGAACCCGCCAGCCGACCGGGGTGCGGCGGGCCGAGGGCGGGCGCGGACGGGCCGGCAGTGCCACGGCAATTCTGGACCGCGCCGAAAGCCATGTCGGCACCGTGCACCTCCATCAGGGCCATGCGGGCCGCGATACTGTCGACGGGCCATACGTCATCCGCATCGATGAACGCGATCACATCGCCCCGGCTTGCCGCGACGCCACGGTTGCGGGCAACCGCGACGCCCGAATTTTCCTGCCGCACGAGCCGGACGAGTGCGGGAAATCCGCCCGCGACCTCCGCGCTGCCATCGGTCGAGCCGTCATCGACGACGATCACTT
Source organism: Ancylobacter terrae (assembly GCF_045108345.1). NCBI lineage: Bacteria > Pseudomonadati > Pseudomonadota > Alphaproteobacteria > Hyphomicrobiales > Xanthobacteraceae > Ancylobacter > Ancylobacter terrae. The sequence goes on along the minus strand of NZ_JBJGXH010000001.1, from coordinate 1,098,118 downwards.
CATCGGGTCGGAGCGATTGCGCCAGCACCGACTCCAGCGTCTCCGCGAGAAAGGACGCCGCGTTGTAACAGGGGATGACAACGCTGACGGAGCGCGACGCCATGTTTACTCCTTGCGCGGAGCAAGCGGCCAGCCGGCCTCGTCGACTTCATGGATCGGGTCGAGAAGCAGAAGATCCTTGAGATCGTCGTGCGCCTGGATCACGGGCGGCGCATAGGATGCCTGCGGCCAGGCGGGGGCGAGTGCACCGATGCGCTCAGGCACCGGTTTTACCAGATCGAGCGAAAGGGCGCTCGTCAGGAAACTCTGCGCCACCTCGGCCGCATGCTCCCGAGCAAGGGAGAATCCCCCGACCAAACGAGCCGCCAGATCCTCCACGGTCGCGCCGGTTTCGATCGCCGACCACAGCAGCGCGCCACTGCCGGTGCAATTGAAATACTGGCCGGTGCGGTAATGCATGATCAGCGATTCTTCGTCGATCGTTTCGCTGATGACGAGCGGACCGTTAGGCGCGTAGATAACCGCGGAATCCGGCGAAGGAATAGGTTCGCTCATTTGGCGCTCTTTGGATGTTGCACAGAGCATCCTGCATCGCCGGATATTGTCAAGTTCGAATTAATTTTACTATATTTCGATCGTATATTGCTTGAATAAGCCCATTTTGCCGCTTGTAAGCTGCGAAATTAGGCAGCGGCTTGGTGTAATGCCTGGCAGTCGCGGCCACGGCCCGGTAGATTTTCTCGGCGATCTGGGCGGACCTCTACGGCGCTTGGCGTGCGCTATGCCTGAAGCCTGGCCCGCCTTGGCCGGCGCTCGCCGAAGATGCGCCCGGGAGGACGGGGCACGCATCGCGATCATCGCGGGTATTACCTGAACGCGTCGGCATCGCGCCGCGCCGCCCGGCGCGCGGTTTTGGCCACGTAGCGGAGTGACGCCACGAAAAGTTTCGGCATCGACGTGTCGAACATGTCCGGCTGCCTCCAGCAATAGCCGCCAAGTTTGGCGAGCATGGTCTGCCACAGGCTCCGCTGGTACGTCGGGACCCGGAACGATCGGGTACAGGCGGCCTCCAGCCGGCGCCGCCCGTTCCACAGGTCCCGCATGACCGCCGCCGGCACGCGTACGTCAACCAGTACCGACAGCAGCTGGAGCGCATCGTACACCATGACGGTCACATGGCGCCGCCGCGCCTCGCTGACGAAGAGGTCCCAGTCGATGCTATCGTTTCCGTGCCGCAGGAGGCTTGCGGCGTCGGTCACCCAGCGCAGCGTCGGCGAGGTCTCCTCGTCCGATTTCACCTGGCTGGCCGCATGGGTGCAGATCAGAAGAAGCTGATCCTCGAGACAGGGAATCCGTACCTGCGCACGGCCGAGTTGCCCTTCGCTCGAACGCTTCCATACGCCGCTGTCCGTTCCGGTACGCAGGTCGAAATGGCTCATGAACTGATGGATATCCAGTTCGATGTCGCCGTCCGGCAGCGCCGTCTTCAAGGTGAGGCAGCGGCCGTCATAGTCGTCCGTTTCGATGGCGTGCGCGATCGGCTCCTCCTCGATGGGGAACCTGGCGGTCCACCCGTGCGGCATCAGCACGCGCAGCGTCTCGCCCATGCGTCCCTCCGGCACGAGCACGTCGACGTCGTCCATCGGACGGATGTCCACCGACACCAGTCCCGAGGCGACCAGCGCGGCTCCCTTCATGACCATCACCGGTATGCCGGCCTGGTTCAGCCGTATGATGGAATTCTCGGCGACGCCGAGGCGCTTCCGCGTGCGCGCCCAGAAGAGCCGGCGGACGCCCTTCATCTTGCCGTTCCAGGGATCCTCCAGCCCCAGATGGCCGAGGTTCCGATGCAGCAGCGGTATCTGCTTCAACGAGATCCAGTCCTGACGATCCGGCTCGCCCAGATGCGGCAGGAGCCGCTCGACGGCCTGGCGGCCATCGTCCCCGTCGAGAAGGCACGCCCGAAGCATCAGTATATCGCGTTCGTCCAGGCCGGTGCGTTTGCAGGCCTCGGCTGAAACCCCGGACTCGGAAAGGGTTGGTCCCATCAGAAACTCCCGCTGCAGGATTTCGTCACGTCCTGATCAAATGGCGGTCTTGGCGTCGGCGAGCGCCGGGGACTCCCGCCGCAATTGCCCGGCATCGAGCCGATATACCTCGTCGGCGAGTGCCACCACGGCGGGGGTATGACTGATGATGATCAACCCGGGCCCCTCGGGCATGGCAACAAGCTCCTGCATCAGATCACCGATGGTATCCGTGTCGAGATGGTTGGTCGGTTCGTCGAGGATGAGCAGCAGCGGGCGCGCGAGCAGGGCGCGAGCTATTGCGAGGCGTTGGCGCTCGCCGCCTGAGAGCAGAGAACCGCCCTCCCCGATCGGGGTATCATAGCGTTCGGGCAGCCGATCGATGAAATCGGCCCGCGCCGACCGGACGGCCGACGCGATCTCGTCGGCGGTGCGTTCCGGCAGGCCGTACAGAAGGTTTTCTCTTACCGAACCAGCAAAGAAATCGGGATGCTGCGGGACGACGCCGATGCGGCGGCGCAGACAGCGCAGGTCCAGCCCGTCATAGGGAATGTCGTCCGCCTCCACATGACCGGATTCCGGGCGGATGAAGCCGAGCAGGACATGGAGCAGCGTCGTCTTGCCGGCTCCATTGCTGCCGATCAACGCCACTCTCGAACGGCTGTCGAGTTCCAGCGTGACCCCTTGCAGCACTGGCCGGTCGCGATAGCGGACGACGACATCGCGCATCGCGAGCCGTCCGCCCCAGTCGATGACACGACGGCCACGATAGGGCTGCGGCGGCCCGACGGCCAGCAACTGCCGGAGCGTCGTCAAGGACACGCTTCCGGTCGCGATGGTCGGCAAGGAATCCAGCACCTGGCGGCTGTGGTTGTTGAGCATGCCCGCAGCCATCGCAAACGCGGTAAACTGGCCGAGGGTCAGCACCCCGGAAATGATGGCCCAGCCGCCGGCCGCGAGAAGCATCCCGCCGGCGGTGCCGGTCACCATCGCCCGCATCTGCGCGTGCCAGGCGAAGGTCATGGCCATCGCCTTTCCCGCCTCCTGCAGGCGGTGGATATGTCCTCTTTGCACCTCCACCTCCCGGTCCTCCGCCGCCCGTGCCCGCGTGAGGTCCATGTGCCGGAGCACGAAGCGCACGCCGCCGCTGAACTGCTCGAAGGCATGATGGTAGGTTCGCGCGCCCTCCCGCGTGCTGGTGGCCGTCCGGCGATTGAATTGCCAGAACAGGACACCGGCGACGACGGCCAATCCCAACAGACCGACATTGGCATGCAGCATGTAGAGGCAAAGACAGACAGAGGTGACGACGGCCGGAAGCGTGCCGCTCATCAGGGAGCCGCACATGACGTCGACACGCTCGGTATCCTGGACAATTCGCGCATGGGTACGATTGGACTCGGCCAGAACGGGCGATTCGCGGGCCAGCCCGTAGAGGGCGACGACGAGATCATCGCGCATGCGCGCGACGGAGCCTTTCACGAGGCGCAGGGTCCATGCCCGCAGGCCGACCGTCATGAGGCCTGCGCCGATCCGCAGGGCGATGAGCCCCGCGGCGGTGGCGAGCAGTTGACCGAGCTGCTTCTGCGGGATGGCCCTGTCTATGATGTTGGTCACCAGCCACAGCCCCGGCACGACCAGCATCGACGTCGCCGCCGACAGCAACACGCAAAACAGTACCTGATAGCGGACGGGTTGGAGGTAGCCCCAAAGAAACCCCACGGCCTCCCGGCTGAGCAAACCCTCGCCGCCGAAGAGCCATCTGCTGATCGTGCGGCGTTTCACGGTACCGCGCTCGACAGGCAGGCCGCACTCTGGAACGGCGTCATGACGGCTTCCCTGCGCTCGGTCATCTGCGACACCAATGGCCGGGGATCACGGTCATGCGGAGCATGGCATCCTGACGCTCTCGGAGCGGACGATAAGACGGTCGCCCCCAAGATCCAAGACACCATGGGATATGGGTCGTCAGCGTGGAGGATCCTGGTGCAGCCCCGGATGCGAAGACCACATTCGAATTCCGTGCTGTCTCGACTTCGCGATTCGCCTCGCTGCGCATCGTCGCAGCGGGCTCGTAGATATCATAGGTATTATCCTCGCCCTCGTCGATGACGCCAACCACCATCCGCCGCACTTCCGCGTGGCCTGAGGTCCTGCTCTTCGTGCCGATTTGGGGGAGATCAGCCCTCGCGGCCCGGCTTGGGATCAGCGACTGCTCGCTCCGCGACGGGAGGAAGCGGCACGCGATGACGGCGAGCTTTCGGGAGACGCTGCCGCTATCGAGGCGCATTGTCGTTCGCCGCATGATCGGGCGTGCCCGGCCGCGGTCCCGCACGCCTCGCAGGTCGCAATCGCCCGCCCCTCGCCCTTGTCTTTCAGCCCCTTCGGCCGCAGAACCGCGGTTCGCCCCTCGATCGGCTGCTGCCGACCTCCGCACCGGACACCGCCATGAACGCACTGCGCTATGATTTCCGAAGCGACACGGTCACCCGGCCGAGCCCGGCCATGCGCGAGGCGATGGCGGCGGCGCCGCTGGGCGACGACGTCTACGGCGATGATCCCACGGTGAACCGGCTGGAGGCCCTGGCGGCGGAGCGGCTCGGCAAGGAGGCGGCGATCTACCTGCCGAGCGGCACCCAATCGAACCTCATCGCGCTCATGGTCCATTGCGAGCGCGGCGAGGAATATATCGTCGGCCAGATGGCGCATTGCTACCGCTTCGAGGGCGGCGGCGCCGCCGTGCTCGGCAGCATCCAGCCCCAGCCGGTGCCGAACCAGCCGGACGGCACGCTGGCGCTCGCCGACATCGAGGCGGCGATCAAGCCGGACGATTTCCACTACGCCCCGACGCGGCTGCTGGCGCTGGAGAACACCTTCGGCGGGCGCGTTCTGCCGGTGGACTATGTCGCCCGGGCGACGGCACTGGCCCGCCGCCACGCCCTCGCCTGCCACCTCGACGGCGCCCGCGTCTTCAATGCCGCCGTGGCGCTGGGGGTGCCGGTGAGCGAACTCGCCGCCCCGTTCGACACCGTCTCCGTGTGCCTGTCCAAGGGTCTGGGCTCGCCGGTGGGATCGGTGCTGGTCGGCTCGCGCGCGCTGATCGACCGCGCCCGGCGCATCCGCAAGATGCTGGGCGGCGGCATGCGCCAGGCCGGAATCATCGCCGCTGGCGGGCTCTATGCGCTGGAGCACAATGTGGAGCGCCTGGCCGACGACCACGCCCTCGCGCGGCGCCTCGCGGAGGGGCTGTCGAACCTGCCCGGCATTTCCGTCGAGATGCCGCAGACCAACATCGTCTTCGTGGAGGTCGATACGGCGATCGCCCCGGCTTTCGCGGCGCATCTCGAGGCCGGCGGCGTCGGCATCACCGCCGGCTATGGCAGTACGAAGCAACGCTGGGTGACCCATCTCGACGTCGACGCGGCCGCGGTCGAGGGCGCACTCGCCGTCGTGCGCGACTTCTTCCGTACCCGGCACTGAGGCGGCTGCGGGCCGGCGAGACACCCCTCGCCGGCCCGCCCGCTTGGCCGCCCCCGCGAACGGAAAGCGGCCTGCGAAGGTCAGAAGCGATCCGGCCGGAAGGACGTCAGATCGATCGAGCTCGGCCTCCCGGTCGCGAGTTCGGCGACCAGTCGGCCGGTGATGGCGCCGCCGATCAGGCCCTGATGGCCGTGGCCGAAGGCGAAGATCGCGTTGCGGTGGCGCGGCGCGCGGGCGATCACCGGGATGCTGTCCGGCGTGCCGGGGCGATGGCCCATCCAGCGCGTCACCTCACCCGATGTATCAAGCGCCGGGAACATGTACTTCGCCTGACTCAACAATATGTCGGCGCGGGCCATGTTCGGCGGGGCGTCGAGCCCGGCGAACTCGACCGTGCCGGCGAGGCGCAACCCCTCCTCCATCGGCGAGGCGACGAATTTGCGCTCGGCCGAGATGGTCTGGATGCGCAGGCCGGTATCGGCACCCTTCACCATGGCGTGGTAGCCGCGCTCGGTCTCGAGCGGGATGCGGCTGCCGAGCTGGCGCGCCAGCTCGCCCGACCACGCGCCGGCGGCCAGCACGATCTGGTCGGCCGGCCGCTCCCCGGCCTCGGTGAGCACGGCGACCGGACCCGATGGGCCGAAGCGGAAGCCGGTCGCCTTGGCGCGGGTGAGCCGCGCGCCCTTGGCCACCGCGAGCTCGGCGATCTTCGCGACCAGCCGGCCCGGATTGGGGCACTGGCCCTGCTCGGGCAGATAGACGCCGCGCTTGAAGATCGGCGCCAACGCCGGCTCCAGCTGGCGCACCTCGTCCTGGTTCAGGATCTCGACCTTGACGCCGTGATGGCGGCGCAGGCCGAGCGAATAGGCGCTCTGCTCGGGCCCGTCCGACGCCTCATAGACGAAGAGCTGGCCGCGCTTCTGCAGCAGCTCCTCGCAGCCGGCCTCGCGGATCAGCGGCTCGTAGCACTCGAACGACAGGCGATGCAGCGCCCGCATCGCCGCTGAGATCTCCTCGACGCGCGAACGGCGCGTCGCGGCGAGGAAGCGCACCAGCCAGGGCAGCGCTTGCGGCAGATAGGCGAGGCGCACATGCAGCGGACCCTCCGGGTCCGCCAGCCATTTCGGGATCTGCTTCAGCATGCCCGGCATGGCGTTGGGGATGCACGAGCCGGGGCAGATGCCCCCGGCATTGCCATAGGAGCACTGCTCCGGCGAACCAGGGAGCGCGGGGTCGATCATCTCGACCTCGAACCCCTCGTCCAGCAGCGCATTGGCCGCGCAGACGCCGATGATACCGGCGCCGATCACCACCGCAGTTTGCTTGGCCATCTACCTCTCCCTGCCCGCTCTCCCCGTCTCCGCGCGCTTACGGCGCGAAGCTGTCCGGCGTGCCGGCCTTGAACAGCGGCAGCGCGCGGGCCACTGTCGACTGCAGCATGCGGAAGTCCGACAGGTAGGCCATGAAGCGGTAGCCGAGTTCGCGCATCTCCTTGGCGTACTGCACCGAGCCGGTGTGGATGCCCGGGATGACGCCGGCCTCGATGGTCTTGGCGCAGATGAACTCGATCGCCTCGTAGACCGCCGGGGTGCGCGGGTCGAATCCGGCCGGGCCGCCCATCGCCAGCGACAGGTCGGACGGGCCGACGAAGATGGCGTCGAGGCCCGGCGCCTTGAGGATGTCCTCGAGGTTGTTGAGCCCCTCCACCGTCTCGATCATGGCGAAGGTCATGATCGTCTCGTTAGCCATCTTGATGTAGTCCGGCCCGCCATAGAGCGAGGCGCGCAGCGGCCCGGCCGAGCGCTGCCCGATCGGGGCGTAGCGGCAGGCGCGCACGAAGGCCTCGGCGTCGTCGCCGGAGTTGATCATCGGGCAGATCACGCCATAGGCGCCGGCATCGAGGATGCGGCCGATGAAGGACGGGTCGTTCCACGGCGCGCGCACGATCGGCGTCGCGTCGGAGGTCGAGATCGCCTGCAGCATGTGCAGCATGTCCGCGTAGTCGACGGCACCGTGCTGCATGTCGATGGTCACGGCATCGAAGCCGAGCTTGGCCATCAGCTCGGCCGAGACACTGGAGGGGATCCCGCACCAGCCGGTCACCACTTCGCCGCCGGCCAGCAGCGTGGTGCGCATCTTGTTCTCTCTCATGGCGTAGTCCTCGTTATGTCAGCCGTTCAGGATGAGATCGGCGGCCTTCTCGGCGATGGCGATGGTGGTGATGTTGGTGTTGGCGGAGCAGACGTAGGGCATGACCGAGGCGTCGACGACGCGCAGGCCGCTGACGCCGCGCACGCGGCAATGGGCGTCGAGCACGGCCATCGGGTCATTGTCCGCCCCTATCTTGCAGCTGCCGGAGACGTGCCAGCCCGGCCAGACCGAGGCCTTCACCCAGTCGGCGATGGCATCGTCGCTCTTGACCATGGCGTGCAGCCGCTCGGTGGTACCGAAGCGCCGACGGATCAGCATGTCGCGGGCGAAGGGGGCGTAGTCGAACAGGGCCGCGGCGGTCGCGGTCTTGATCCAGTTCGAGAACTTCTTCACGCTGATGTCGCGGACCGCATCGGTGTAGCCGGCGAGGAACCAGGTGTTGATGCCCGCCTGCACGCCGGGGCTCTCCATGATCCGATAGAGACGCTTGAAGCCGTCGACGAGGCGCGCGAGGTCGCGCCCGTCCGAGGCGAGGTTGAGGTCGATCTCCGGCTCCACTGACGGGTCCGCGCTGGCGAGCCGCACCGTGCCGGTGGAATAGGAGCGGTTGATGCACACGTTCAGCCCGCCGAGGCCGAAACCGAGCGGATGCCAGCCGGCGCGGTTCACCGGCATGATCAGCATGTCGCCGTCATGGCAGCCCTCGACCCCCGAGGAATAGCGCACGCCGAGGAAGATGTGCCGGCGCATGCCGTGCGGCAGGCGGTGCTGCCGCTTCAGATGCGTGCCGACGGCAAGGTGCGGGTGCTCGTTGAGGTTCTCGCCAACACCCAGCACGTTGGCCACCACGTCGATGCCGAGGCTCTTCAGGTGCCCGGCCGGCCCGACGCCCGAGCGCATCAGCACGGCGGGCGAGTGCAGCGCGCCGGAGGCGACCACCACCTCGCGCGCCTTGATGGTCTCCGGCGCGCCGCCCCGCACCACCTCGACGCCGGTGACGGTGCGCCCCTCGAACAGGATGCGCCGCACCTCGGTGAGCGCGAGGATGGTGAGGTTCGCCCGCTTGCGGGTCTCCTTGTCGAGATAACCGATGGCGGTGGAGACCCGGTGCTGGCCGTCATTCGACAACGGCAGCGGAAAGGCGCCGTCCTCGAACGAGGCGTTGTAGTCGGCGCGATAGGGAATGCCCTCCCCCTCCACCGCGTCGAGCACGGCGCGGGTGAAGCCGGCCCATTGCTCCGGGAACACGCGGCGGATCGGGATGCGCCCGTCCTTGCCGTGCAGCGGCCCGTCGAAATCGAGGTCGCGCTCCAGCTTCTTGAAATACGGGAGCATGCCCTCCCAGCCCCAGCCGGGCAGGCCGATCGCTTCCCAGCCGTCATAGTCGCCGGGCAGACCGCGCACGGCGAACTGGCCGTTGATGGAGGATCCGCCGCCCATCACCTTGGCCTGCTCCAGCTTGGCGGGCTTGGAGGTACCGTCGTTGAGGCGCGGCGAGCGGTTGTAAACGCGCAGGTCCGTCCAGTGGTATTTCGGGTCGAAATAGGCGAGGCCCGGATAGCTGTCGGCGATGATATCCGGCACCGCGTCGGGCGGCGTGTCGGGGCCCGCCTCGATCACCGCGACGCGGTTCCCCGGCTTCGCCGACAGGCGGTTGGCGAGCACGGCGCCCGCCGAGCCGCCACCGACGATGACGTAATCGAACTCCATTATCGTGCCTTCCGCATCCTTATCGGTGCTTCGCCCATCGAGTTGCCGTTGCGCCTTCGCTCAGCCGGCGTAGTTGATCCACACGGCCTTCTGCCGCGTGAACGCCTCGATGCCGGCGCGGCCCATGTCCTTGCCGAAGCCGGAGGCCTTGAAGCCGCCGGCCGGGTAGGTGAATTCCGGCGCGCGGCCGTGCTGACCGACCCACACCATGCCGGCCTCGATGCCGTCGGCGGCCTTCAGCGCCTTCTTCAGGTCGCTGGTGTGGACGCTGGCGGCGAGGCCGTAGGTCGGGTGGCCGGCGAGCGCGATGCCCTCCTCCACCTCGTCGAAGCTGTGGATCGAGGCGACCGGGCCGAAGAACTCCTCGCGATAGCCGGTCATCGTCTCGGTGACGCCCTCAAACAGGGTCGGCGCGTAGAACGAGCCGGCATTGCGCGTCTCCAGCGGCGTGCCACCGGTGAGCGCACGGGCGCCCTCGCCAAGGGTGGCGCGCACCAGGCTGTCGATGCGCCCGGCCTGCTTCGCGCTGATGATCGGCGCGAAGTCGGTCGCCTCGTCCCAGGTGACGCCCGGCCGGATCGCCTTGCAGCGCTCGACGATCATCCCCGCGAACTCGTCGGCGATGCTGCGCTCGACGATGATGCGCGAGCCGGCGGTGCAGACCTGCCCGGCATTGTCGATGAAACCGGCCGCGACCTTGGCGGCGGTCGCCTTGAGGTCGTCGACATCGGCGAACACCAGCTGCGGGCTCTTGCCGCCGAGCTCCAGCGTCACCGGCTTCATGCCGTGGCGCGCGGCCAGCGTCATTATCGCCTCGCCGGTCGCGGTGGAGCCGGTGAAGGAGATCTTGCCGATCGCCGGATGCTTCACCAGCGCCGCGCCGGTGGTGCCGCCGAGGCCGTTGACCACGTTGAACAGCCCCGCAGGCAATCCCGCCTCGACCGCGATGGCGGCCAGAGCCAGCAGGCTGTGCGGGGTGAGTTCGGAGGTCTTCATCACCACCGCGTTGCCGGCGGCGAGCGCCGGGGCGAATTTCCACGCGGCGGTGATCAGCGGGAAGTTCCACGGCACCACGGCGCCGACGATGCCGTAGGGTTCGCTCTTCACATAGCTCAGCGTGTCGGCGCCGGTGGTGGTGACGATGCCCTCGAGCTTATCGCAGAACTCGGCGTAGTAGCGGATCACGCCGGCGGTGCGCGGCACGTCGCGGGCACGGGTGAGCGTCAAGAGGCGGCTCGAGGTAACCGCCTCGATCTGCGCCAGTTCCTCGCCCTTGGCATCGACTGCGTTGGCGAAGCGGTGCAGCACCCTCGCCCGTTCCAGCGGCGAGGCCTTGGCCCAGCCGGAGGACTTCAGCGCGGCCTTCGCCGAGGCGACGGCCGCCGCCACCGCCTCCTCGCCGCCATCACGGATCGAGGGAAGCGGCTGATGATCGGACGGCCGCAGCACCTCGATCTCCGCGCCGGGAAGATCAACGAAGGCACCGCCGATGAAGTGGCCGCTCGGCAGGGCGAGGCGGTCGGGATCGAACGAAGCGCTCATGTCAGGCCACCTTCATGTAGACGGTGCGCAGCTCCGTGTAGAAGTCGAGCACCGGCCGGCCCTGCTCTTTCACCCCGAGTCCCGAGGCCTTGGAGCCGCCGAACGGCGCCTGCAGCTCGACGCCCGCGGTGGGCAGGTTCACCGCTGCGACACCGCTCTCGGCGCGCGAGACGAAGGCATTGGCACTGAGAAGGTTGGTGGTACAGATCGCGGCGCTGAGACCGTGCTCGGTATCGTTGGCGAGCGCGATGGCCTCATCCAGGCCCGAGACGGTGAACAGCGCGACCACCGGACCGAAGATCTCGTCGCGGGCGATGGTCATGTTCGGGTCGACACCGTCGAACACGGTCGGCTCGACATAATAGCCGGCGGTGTTGCGGCGGGTGTCGCCGCCGCACAGCACCTTGGCGCCTTCCTCGATGCCCTTGCGGATATAGGAGGTCACCTTGTCGTACTGCTTCTCGTCCACCACCGGGCCGAGAAAATTCGCCGCATCGGCGGGGTCGCCGACCTTCAGCGAGGCGGCGCGGGTGACGAACTTGTCGACGAAGGCGTCCTTGATGCCGCTCTGGACGATGACGCGGCTGGTTGCCGTGCACTTCTGCCCGGCATTGCGGAAGGCGCCCTCGATGGCGGTCGTCACCGCGAGGTCGAGGTCGGCGTCGTCCAGCACCACCAGCGGGTTCTTGCCGCCGAGCTCGCACTGAACCCGGGCGCGGCGTCGCGAGGCCGCCTCATGCACGGCAAAGCCGACCTTCTGCGAGCCGGTGAAGGAGATGCCGGCAAGGCCGGGATGATCCACCATCGCCTGGCCGACATCGACGCCGTCGCCATGCAGCAGGTTGATGACGCCGGCCGGTACGCCCGCCTCGATCAGCGCATCGACCAGCGCCAGCGAGGTGTAGGGCGCCTGCAGGCAGGGCTTCCACACGGCGGTGTTGCCGGTGACCAGCGCCGGGCCGAGCTTCCAGGCGGCGATCGACATCGGGAAGTTCCACGGCGTGATCAGGCCGACCGCGCCGAGCGGCTTGCGCGTCGTATAGGCGATGACGCCGGGGCGGCCGGAGGGCAGGTTCTCGCCGCCGAGCCGCAGCGCCTCGGCCGCGTAGAATTCCAGCACGCGGGCGGAATAGAGCACCTCGCCGCGCGATTCCTCGATCGGCTTGCCGACCTCGCGGGTCATCATCTGCGCCAGCGGCTCGACGCGCGAGCGGATGATCTCGCCCGCCTTGCGCAGGAACTCCCCGCGCGCAACCGGCGTCTGCGCGGCCCAGCCGGGCGCGGCGGCCCGGGCGGCGGCGACCGCCGCCTCGACATCGGCGAGGCCGGAAAGCGTGTAGTCGGCGATCAGGTCCTCGGTCCGCGCAGGGTTCACGGCCCGGTAGGAACGGGTTCCGGTTGGCGCGACGCGCGCGCCGGCGATGACGTTCTGGACGGTCATGATGATGTTCCCTGCAATTCAGCGCGCTTCGAGGAAGGGCCGAAGCATCTCGGCCGTCTCGTGGAAGCGGTTCACGAAGCTCTTGAGGCGGGGGTGTTCGGCCCGCAGCAGCACCTCCTGCGGCGGGCCGTCGACGGCGACCTGGCCGCCATCGAGGAACACCACGCGGTCGGCGATCTCGAAGGCGAAGCCCAGCTCATGGGTCACGACCACCATGGTCATGCCGGAGCGGGCCAGCGCCACCATCGCCTTGAGCACTTCACCCACCAGTTCGGGGTCGAGCGAGGAGGTCGGCTCGTCGAACAGCATCACCTTGGGGTGCATGGCCAGCGCCCGGGCGATGGCGACGCGCTGCTGCTGCCCGCCGGAAAGCTGGGCGGGGCGCTTCATCTCGTGCCCTTCGAGCCCCATCTGCGCCAGCAGCCGCCGCGCATTGGCCTCGACCGCCGCACGGGCCTCGCGCTTGACGATGGTCGGCCCCTCCATGACGTTTTCGAGCGCGCTCATGTGGGGGAAGAGGTTGAACTGCTGGAACACCATGCCGGTCTTCGAGCGGATGCGGTTCACCTCGCGCGGGGCGACCGTGTTCGGCGTGCCCTCGACGGCGTTGAAGATGACGTCGTCGTCGATGGTGATGCGCCCCGCATAGGGCGTGTTCAGCAGGTTGATGCAGCGCAGCAGCGAGGTTTTGCCGGAGCCGGAGGCGCCGATCAGCACCACGACCTCGCCCTCGCGGACGGACAGGTCGATGCCGTTGATCACCTCGCGGACGCCGAAGCGCAGGCGGATATTCTCGAGCTTGAGGACTTCGCGGGAACTCTGGAGCGTCATGGCCGGCACCTCACTTCGCGTTCAGGCCGCGGCGCTCGAGCACGCGGGACAGCGCGGTCAGAGGCACGAGCAGGAGGAGGAAGATCACGCCGATGGTCGTGTAGACCTCCATCGGCCGGTAGGTGAACGAGGAGATGTAGCTGCCCTGGTAGAGCAGATCCGGCACCGTGATGGTGGAGAGCAGCGTGGTGTTCTTCATCTGGATGATCGACTGCCCCGCGAGCGGGGGGATCATGCGGCGCAGGGCCTGCGGCAGGATGATGCGGCGCATGCGCTGGCCGTAGCTCATGCCGAGCGCGGTGGCCGCGTCCGTCTGCCCCATGTCGATCGACTGCACGCCGGCGCGCAGGATCTCGGCATAGAACGAAGCGGCATAGCAGGAGAGCGCGATGAACCCGGCCCAGCCCTTGGTGATGTTGAGCCCCATGAAGATCGGCAGGGCGTAATAGGTCCACAGCAGGATCACCAGCAGCGGGATGTTGCGGAAGAACTCAACGAACAGCCAGCCGAACCAGACGAACGGACGGAAATGGGTGAGCTGCATCAACCCGACCGCGAGGCCGATCGCGAGACCGGCGGCGACGGTGATCACCGTGTAGTAGAGCGTGATCAGCAGGCCTTGCCACAGGAGGTGGGCGTTGCTGGTGATGACGGAGAAATCGAACATGGGCGGTGGATCCCGTCGCGGCACCGTGGCCGTGGGTCGTCGGAGACCGGGGCGGCACGGGGCCGCCCCGGTCGGCGATCAGAGGCCGGCGATCAGAAGCTGAAGCCGGGCGGCAGCATCGACAGGTCGATGCCGCGGGTTTCCCAGGCGCGGGCGAGCTTGCCCTGGGCGAGGCCGAGCGAGCGCTGCTGCTGCACCCAGTTGGTCAGGAAGTTGATGTAGCCGGCGTTGCCGGGCTTGCGCGCGACGGCCAGCGTCGCCGGATTGCGCAGGATCGGCTCGGGCAGCGACACGTCGCCGATGTTGTGGTTCTCGATCTGGATCGCATCGAAGATCGCGAACACCACCGCGTCGGCACGACCGGCCTGGAGTTCCAGCAGCGCGAGGTTGCGGTCCTCGACCGGAGTGATCTTCGCCTTGGGCAGCAGCGCCTCGGCGACCACCTGCATGGTCGAGCCCTTCTGCACCACGACGGTCTTCTTCGGGTCGTTGAGCTCGGCCCAGGTCTTCACCGGCTTGCCCTTGGGGGTCAGCACCGACCAGGCGTCGATGAACAGCGGCTCCCACAGATAATCGACCACGAGGCCGCGCTTCGGGTTCGGGTTCACGCCGATGGCGATGTCGATCTTGCCGGACTGGAAGTCGGCGGCGAGGTTGCCCCAGGTGGTCTCGACCGGCTGCAGCTTGACGCCCAGCACCGTCGCGATCTCGTTCAGGAACTCGTAGTAGAAGCCGCTCCACTGGCCGGTGGCCGGATCCTTGATGTAGCCCGGCTCCTCGCCGGTCATGACCGGAATCTTCAGCACGCCGCTGGAGCGGATCTGGTCGAGCACGGCGGAGGGATTGTCCTGCGCCGGTGCGGGCGCCGGGTTGGCCAGCAACGGCAGGGCGAGAGCCACCGCCGCGAGGATCGACTTGAAGAAATGACGTCGCATCACGTTCCCCTTTTCTGGAATGGCGTTGATCGCCGGTCGTCGGTCGTTGGCAGGCGCGGGCATCGCGTTCATCGGGGCAGGAAGCCCTGCGCGAGCGGGTCGTCCCGCTCGAGCAGCAGCGTCGTGTGCGCGCTGAGGTGGGCGATGCCTTCGATCTCGGCGACGACAGCCCCCTCGTCCGTCCGCTCGGCGGCACGGGCGAGGAACTCGACGCCGAAAATGTTCCGGGCGCGGTAGGTGGCATCCGGGGCGATCCGGCCGCTCGCGATCAGCGCGGCGAGCCGGGCGGAGGTGCCGGTGCCGCAGGGCGAGCGGTCGAACTTGTTGATGTCGAGCACGAGGAAATGCGTCGCCGCATCCGGCGCGCTCTCGCGGTAGAACAGAACGCTCGGCGCGGGGGAGCCGGCATAGGGCACCCGCTCGCCGATCTTCGCCTTGATGGCGTTCTTGAGCGCGCTGCCGACCCGCTGCAGTTCCGAGGCGCGCTCGGGAACGAGGTCGAGGCCGAGCGGGGCGGCATCGACCAGAGCGTACCACATGCCGCCATAGACGATGTCGGCCGAAACCTCGCCGAAACCCTCGAGCGGGACCTTGAGCCCGCGTTCGCCGATGAAGGCCGGCACGTTGCGCAGCCGCACCGCCTTCAGCATGCCGTCCTCGTTCCAGACCAGGCCGACGGTGACGACGCCGACGGGCGTCTCCAGCGTGAAGCTGTCGCCGCGCGCCGGCGAGAGCGCGCCGGTCGACGCCAGCGTCTTGGCGAAGCCGATCGTGCCGTGCCCGCACATGTCGAGATAGACGTAGGACGAGATGAAGAAGCAGCCGTAGTCGGCGACGCGCGAGGGCACCGGCAGCAGGCCCACCATCGCCGCATGGCCGCGCGGCTCATGCAGCAGCAGCGTGCGCAGATGATCGAAGCGGGCGCGGAAATCCTCGCGCTGCTCCAGCACGCTGTCGCCCTTCAGCGGCGGCACGCCGGAGAGGATGACGCGGGTCGGATGACCGGCCGTGTGGCTGTCGATGACCTGGAACGAGGCGGCGAGGTTCAGCACGGGCTCAGCCCTCTTCGAAGATGTGGGCGAAAGCGGTCCGCATCAGGTCGCGGATCTCGCGGATGAGGTTCTCGGTCATCTCCTTGGCGGCGGGGGCGTCGCCGTCGACAATGGCGTCGAAAATCAGCGCCGTGTCCGCCAGCGAGAGGTCGACGATGCGCGGATCGCGCGCATAGGCGAGAAACCGGTAGCGCAGCGCCTGTTTCTCGAGCCCGGCGAGCAGGCGCTTCAGCGTGCGGTTGTCGGCGAGGTCGTAGATGAGCAGCGAGCCCTCGACGTCGATGCGGAAGAAGGCCGGCGCATCCCTGCGCGCCGCGGCACCGCGCAGTTCCGCGAGAACGCCGGCGAGCTTGGCCTTGCGCATGCGGTCGGGCGAGAGCGCCGCCGCTTCCGCCGCCAGCCCTTCCATGGCGATGCGGCAGGAATAGACCTCGTTGCAATCCTTCAGCGACAGCGGCGCGACCCAAATGCCCCGCCGCGCCTCGCGCAGCACCAGCCCGTCGCGCTCCAGCAGACGCAGCGCCTCGCGCACCGGCGAGCGGCTGACGCCGTAGCGCAGCGCCACCTCTTCCTCGGTGAGACGCGCGGCGGGCGGCAGGCGGCCATAGACGATCTCCTCCTCCAGCAAAGCCGCGAGTCCTTCCGGGATCGCGCGGTTCAAGGCCTGAGGAGAATTCATTTTGTATCCACCACACTGTATACAATCTAGCTGAGCAGATCGAGAGCCGCGCCCGCCTCCTCTCTGAAAGCGTTCCACGGCAAGGGAACGTTGCGTTGCGTCACTGACTCAGTACGATATTAGATTGATGTATGACATTCACGCGATATGCTCCCCCTGTCAATAGCCGGCCGCGGCCCTTCAACGCAGGGCGCGGCGCGAACGAACAAGGGGACCTACATGAAGTGGATGCTCGCGGCCCTGCTGGCTGCCTTCGCCTTCCTTGCCCAGCCGCCCTCCCCAGCCCATGCCGGCGATCCATCGGGCGTGATCAACGAGATCAAGCAGCGCGGCACGCTTCGCTACCCGGTGATGTCCGGCGAAGAGCCCGATTTCATCCGCGATCCGGCGACCGGAAACTGGTCCGGCTTCTATCCCGATTGGGGCCGGCAGATCGCGGACCTGCTCGGAGTGAAGATCGAATTCGTCGAGACCACCTGGGGAAATCTCGCTGCCGACTTCCAGGCCGGCCGGCTCGACCTCGCCTTCGGCGTGAACCCGAACCCCAAGCGCGGCCTCGTCGTCGACTATGTGCTGGAGCCGATCGTCGAGGGCGTCTGGACCATCCTCGCGCGCAAGGACTTCGACGCCAAGTCCTGGCGTGACCTCAACAAACCCGAGGTGCGACTGGTCTCGCAGAGCGGCAGCACCATGCAGGTGATCGCCGAGACGATGGCCCCGAACGCCACCCATATCCTCGTCAAGAATCGCGACCAGGCGGTGCTGGAGATCCAGTCCGGCCGCGCCGACGCGATCGTCCTGGCCGACCAGAACGCGGCCCAGCTGCACAAGGCGGGCATCGGCATCGCGCTCGTGCCGCTGCCCGTGCTGCGCAACCCGATGATGACGGCGGTGCCGCGCAAGGAGGGCAATGAGGGCTTCATGAACCTGCTCGCGAACTGGTCGATGCAGCAGCGCACGCTCGGCCTGTCCTGCGCGCTCATCACCAAATACATGCAGCAGCGCGGCATCGATCTCTCGGTCGTGCCGCAATCCGGCAAGTATTGCTGAGATCTCCCGTCCCCGGCGGCGACCGCCGGGGACGCCCTTCCAGGGACGATCGCCCTGGCATAATGTCGAAATTGTACTAGTACACATCGCCGCACGTTGCGATGGGCACTCAAGAGCCACTCCGGCCACGTCGCCGCCGTTGCCATACCAAGGCGCTAGTGCGGCACGCCGACGAGTCGTGTACGCATCCAAGGGACAATCGGCGAGCGCATTGACCAACTCAGGCAATCGCACGGAGCCGGTCGGTGCAGGCCGGGCAAATCCATGATCGAACGCAGCGACGTCACCGACGCGGTTTCGGAACTTCCCGAGTCCGACGACGACGGAAGCACCGGGACGCAGGCCCTGAGCTGGTCGCCGGGGCCGCTCGATCCCGAGCTGCCACCCTACCTCGCCTTGCTGGCCGCGCTGGAGGCCGATATCGGTGCGGGAGCGCTCGCCGCCGGCACGCAGCTGCCGCCGCACCGCGCGCTCGCGCAGCATCTCGGCCTCAGCCTGTCCACGGTCACCAAGGCCTATCGTGAGGCGGGTGTGCGCGGCGTCGTCACCGGCCGCATCGGCCAGGGCACCTTCGTCAGCGCGCCGAGCGCACGCCACGGCGGGCGCGGCGCAAGCGGCGGCGCGGTCAATCTCGGCATCAACCTTTCCCCCGACGTCGACCAGCGCGCCGCGCTGCGGGCGAGCTTTGCCGAACTGACGCGCGGGGCCGGGCGCGACGGCCTGTTCGCCTATGACGCGCAGGGCGGACTTCCCGAGCACCGCGCCGGCCTTGCCGAGTGGATCGCCACGCCTGGCTTCCGGCCGGCGACCGAGCAGGTGTTCGCGACCAACGGCGCCCAGCATGGGCTGGACCTCGCCCTTGCGATTCTCGCGCGCCCCGGCGAGACGATTCTCGTCGAGGAACTGACCTATGTCGGCTTCAAGGCCCTCGCCAGCCTGCGAGGCCACCGGCTGGAGCCGGTGGCGATGGATGCCGAGGGCGTCGTGCCGGAGGCGCTCGAAGCTGCCGCAGCCGCGAGCGGCGCCCGCATCGTCTATCTGATGCCGACGCTGCACAGCCCCACCGGCCGCACCATGGGCGCGACACGCCGGCGGCGCATCGCCGAGGTGATCGCCCGCGCCGACCTCCACCTCATCGAGGATGACGTCTACGGCTTCCTCAGCGAGCCGAAACCCGAGCCGATCGCCGGCCTGGCGCCCGAGCGCACCTTATATCTTGCCAGCCTGTCCAAGGTGTTCGAACTCGGCTTCCGCGCCGGGGCGATGTCGGTGCCGGCCGCGCTCGTCGACCGGGCCCAGTTCGCGCTGCGCGCCACCGCCTGGAGCGCCACGCCGATGCTGTTCGAAGCCGCGCTGCGGCTCGCGCGCAGCGGCGCCATGGCGCGGATTCTGGACGACCTGCGGCGCGAATGCCGCCAGCGCGTCGGCCTGTTCCGCCGATTCTTTCCCGACGCCGCCGGGCCCGCCGGGGCACCTGCCGGCTATCATGTGTGGCTGCCGCTTCCGGCGGGCTGGAGCGCGGCGGATCTCTTCTTCGCGGCGCGTAACGATGGCGTCCTGCTGACCCCGCCGGGTTCGGCGTCGGCCGACGGCGCGCCCGAACCGGGCCTGCGCCTGTGTCTGGGCGCGGCGACCGGCAGCGCCGACCTCGAGCGCGCGATGAAGGTGCTGCGGCGCCTCGCCGACCGGCCGCTGGCCTCGATGTTCTCGCTGGCCTGAGCGAATCGCACCCGCCGGGCGCAGTGGTGCGCCTCAGTCCTCGCTGGGCGTCGAACGCGGAAAATACCGGTAAACGGTCGCCGTGGAGACACCGAGTATGCGGGCGACGTCGACGATCGGCACGCGCCCCCGGTCGATCAGCCGCCTGGCACGCGCGACATCCTTGGGCGACAGCGCGCTGGGCCGGCCGCGACGCGGTCGGAAATCCCGCTCGGGCAGCGGCACCTCGTGCATCTCGATCAGACGCGCGAGTTCCGTGCAGGACTGCATGAAATGGTCGCCATAGGCCGTCCCCCCGATGATCGGCCCCTTACCGACATGGAGCGAGATGCCCGCATCGCGCAGCCGGCTCACGGCGAGAATGACGGCCTCGACATCCTCGCCGACGCGCCCGAGTTCGCCGATCGCCAGCGTGTCGCCCGGCCGCAGGAAATCGAACACCGCCTTCAGCGCCGGCCGCGCCGGGTCGCCCTCCTCGTCGACGAACAGCTTCTCGCAGCCAAGCGTGTTCAGGAGGGCAAGGTCGCCGCTCTCGGCCGCGTCCGGCTCGCGGGGAGTCAACGCGACTCCAGGCGAATCATCGGCGGTACATTGCTGCTGAGGCGCTGGAAGCGAACTTTTCCTGGCACGGCCCGCCCTTCCGGCAGACCGCACGGCATAACCGATCAACATCGTTTTCAACCGGCTGGCCGAGCCTCCCCCGCAGGAAGCCGCAACCGTGAACCGGCGCCAGCGCCGATTCCGCCGTCCCTATCTGCCCCAAACGTTGTAAAAATAACACAAGCGCCACCAATCGCAAACACAGCCGGGGGTATCGGAGTGCATTATGCAAAGTCTGCGGACGAAATATCTATATTTTTGAGAAAATGACACGAGATAATTTGTACTAGAAATCTGATTTTATTCGTTAAATCGCACTGCACAAATTCATTCGCCTACAAATTGATAAATGCTTTTGAAGATAATGAGCGGTTCCAAGTCATTGTCGCGGCCGATGCCGCTCCTGCTGCGACGCCTTGTCGTGAATGCCCCCTTTGCTAAGGTCCAGCCGATGTATTCCGAACCGTATTGCGGTCGGATTCGTGCATTTCGGGGGCTAGGGCATATGACAAACGCAGACACGCACGCGGCGAATGCCAAGGGTGGACGCAAGCGGGCAGCGAAGCGGAAGGTTGATCCGGCGCAGGAGGCGGCGCGGGCCGCGGGCATCGCATCCGCCAAGATCCGGCGCGGCAAGTTCCTGCGCTCGACGGCTATCGCGGGCACTCTCGCGGCTGGCTTGGCTGCGGGCGTGCTGATGCCGGGGAGCGCGCAGGCGGCCTGCGCCGTATCCAGCGGCTCGACCACCAACGTCACGCGCAACTGCTTCAGCCCTCCGGCGAATGTCGGTGTGGGCGTGGTCGTGACCGGCAAGGGCGTGGGCTCGGTCGGCGTCGATGCTGCCGTCAACAATTCCGGTTCTGTCTCGAATACCACCAACTCGGGCAACGCGATCGACGTCAACAGCCTGGGCGGGAACGCGAGCTATACCGGCAATGGCAACGTCAACAGCCAGGCCGGCACGGGTGTCAATTTCCTCGGGTTGGGTAACGCCTCCGTCAGCACGACCGGCGGCTCGATCACCGGCAATGGCGGCGACGGCCTCGCCGCCCTGATGCCCGGCAGCGTCACGGTCAACAGCATCAACACCGATTATCTCGGCAGTGATAACGGCCTCAATCTCGCGGGCACGGCGGTCAGTGTCACCCTGACAAACGGCTCGGCAACCGGCCTCGGCGGCGACGGCATTTCCGCGGTCTCGCTCGGAACGGGCGGCACCGGCGGGTCGACCGCGGTGGAGACCAAGGGTAGCGCCGCGGTTCTCGGCGGCGACAACGGCATCTTTGCCGTGTCGACCGGGCTCAACACGAACACCTCGACGACGGTGATCGTCAACGGCGCCGGCGGTTCGACCGGCGAGACCGGCTTCGGCGTCTCGGCGCTGTCTCTCTCTGGCAGCCTCAACAGCGGCGAGCTCGACGCCACCACGACCGTAAAGGGCCGCGCCCCGATCGATGGCAAGGAGGGCGGCGTCCTCGCCGTCGCGGCCAGCATCGACGGCAACCCGGCGAGCTTCGATCCGAACGATCCCGACGCGTCCCTGATCGGCGACGGCAAGGCGACCGTCATCGTCGACACCAGCGGCGGCGTCACCAGCTCCGATGGCACGGGCGTGACCGCCCTCGCCGTCGGCAAGGGCGGTAACAAAGTCGATGTCGACACCCGCGGCGGTCTCGTCGAGGGGGGCAACGGCTTCGGCGTGCTGGCCGGCTCCATCGGCGACGGCGCGACGCGGAGCGACGTCAAGGTCCAGACCAACGATGTCTCCGGCACCGCCGGCGGCGTGCTGGGCTTCAACCAGGACGGCAACACCAGCGTCACTACCAACGGCAACGTTTCGGTCGCCAAGGGCGGCCTGATCGGCGTCGGCGCCATCTCCGGCAACGACGGCGACGCCACCGTCCGATTCAACGGCACCATCGACCCGCCGCTGATCGGCGCGGGCACGCTGGCCATCGGCACCGGCACGGCCTCGACTAACACCACCGGGTCGATCGATGCCGATCTCGCCGGCGCGATCGCGGTCAACATCGGTGACGGCCACGCGGCTGTCGACAACAAGGCCACCGTCTTCTCCTCCAGCGGCTCCACGCCTTTCATCGGCGTCGGTGCGCTGAAGTTCGGCAACAACAACGCCTCCGGCCCGGCCGATGTCTCGGTGAAGAACACCGGCGACGTCTCCGACTACGCCTTCGGCGTGCTCGGCTATGCCAATGGCGACGGCAACGACGTCAAAGTCACCAACACCGGCAGCGTCACCGACTCGGTGATCGGTGTCGCCGGCGTCGCGGTGGGCGCGGGCAACGGGGCGACGGTGGACGTCGACAATGCCGGAGTCATCGAGGACAACACCGGCGTCGGCGTGCTGGGCCTGGCCATCGGCGCCAACTACACGGTCAAGGTCGAGAATAGCGCCTCGGTCGAGAGCGACGGGGCCGGCGTGCTCGGCGGCGCCATCGGCGACAACGGCGATGTGAAGGTCACCTCGTCCGGCCCGGTCGAGGCCGGGTTCCTCGGCGTCGGCGGCTTCGTCGCCGGCGACAGCGGCAAGGTCAAGGTCTCGACCACCTCCGGCGGCTCGGTCACCTCCGACGGCGCCGGCGTCGTGGGCGCGCTGATCGGCGACCGCGGCACGGTGGACGTCGAGACCAAGGGTTCGGTCGACGGCAAGTTCCTGGGTGTCGGCGGCCTGATCGGCGGCGACAACAACAAGCTCGCCATCACCACCTATTCCGACGTGACCTCCTCGGATGGCTTCGGCGTTGCCGGCCTCGGCTTCGGCAACAGCAACGAGATCAAGGTCACCACCAAGGACAGCGTGTCGGGCGACCTGCTCGGCGTCGGCGCCCTCAACATCGGCAATGACAGCTCCGTCACCATCCTGACCGAGCGCGACGTCTCCTCCGCGAGTGGCTTCGGCGTGTTCGGCGGCGCCATCGGCGCGACCGGCAACAACAAGGTCAAGATCACCACCGAGGAGAAGGTGGACGGCGCGTTGCTCGGCGTCGGCGGCCTGATCGGCGGCGACAACAGCGAACTCACCATTCAGACCAAGGGCCGCGTCACCTCCTCCGACGGCTTCGGCGTCGCCGGCCTTGGCTTCGGCGACACCAACAAGATCAAGGTGACGACCGAAGACACGGTCGACGGCAAGCTGCTCGGCGTCGGCGCCCTGAACCTCGGCGACAACAGCGAGGTCACCGTCCTTACCCAGAAGAAGGTCACCTCCTCCGACGGCTTCGGCGTGCTCGGCGGGGCGATCGGCCTGAACGGCGGCAACACCGTCAAGGTCACCACCGAGGACGAGGTCGAGGGCAAGCTGCTCGGCGTCGGCGGTATCATCGGCGGTGACGGCAGCGATCTGACGATTGTCACCAAGAAGAAGGTCACCTCGTCCGACGGCTTCGGCGTCGCCGGCCTCGGCTTCGGCAACGGCAACACCATCAAGGTGACCACCGAGGACGAAGTCTCCGGCAAGTATCTCGGTGTCGGCGCGCTGAACTTCGGTGGCGGCGACGTCACCGTCGAGACCCAGAAGAAGGTGGTCTCCTCCGACGGCGTCGGTGTTATCGGCGGCACCCTGTTCGGCAACGTGCCGAGCAACGTCTCCGTCACCACCAAGGACACGGTCGAGGGCAAGTATCTCGGCGTCGGCGGCGTGACCGGAACCGATGGCTCGACGCTCAAGATCCTGACCGAGAAGGAAGTCACCTCCTCCGACGGGTTTGGCGTATTCGGGGCCGGCTTCGGCGACGGCAGCAGCATCGACGTCAACACCAAGGCGAAGGTCACCGGCGACCTGCTGGGCGTGGGGGCGCTCCAGGTCGGCGACAACGCGACCGTCAAGGTCGTGACGGATGGGGAAGTCGAGTCGGCCACGGGCGTGGGCGTGGTCGGCGGCGCCATCGGCACTGGCGGCACGGTGAACGTGACCACCAACAAGGCGGTCAAGGCTGGCTTTGCCGGCGTCGTCGCCTTCAACACCGGGGGCGACGCCACCGCCACCAACGAGGACAAGGTCTCGGTGGACGGCGGCCTGGTCGGCGTCTACGCGGTGGCCGGCGGCTCCGGCAACGCTACCGCCAACATCAATGCGGCGATCGATCCGCCCTCGATCGGCGGCGGCGCCTTCACCTTCGGCTCGGGCACGGCGACGACCAACGTCAACGCCTCGGTTCAGGCGAACGATGTCGGCATCCTCGGCGGCAACATCGGCACCGGCAATGTCGACATCAACGTCAACGCCGGCGGAACCATCGAATCCGGCGGCACCGGCATCGTCGGGCTGAAGCTCGGCAACGGCAGCACCTCGATCGACGTCGACGCGGCGATCACCGGCCTGCCCAGCCCGAGCGCAACGCCGAACGACGGCATCTTCGTGTTCAACGCCTTTGGCGATGGCCAGGTTCATGTCGCCACGACGGTGAACGGCACCATCAATGCGGCGGATGACGGCATCTCGATCAACAAGTTCTTCAGCGGCGGCGATACCGAAGTTTTCGTCGGTGGCGCCATCACCGCGGGCGAGGACGGCGTCGACATCGACCAGTTCGTCGGCAACGGCGACATCTGGGTGCAGAACACCGCGACCATCAATGCCGGCGTGGACGCCATCCGGGTCACCAAGATCCTCGGCGAAGGCGACGTCACGGTGCGGGTGCTGAACAACCTGACGGCGGGCGACGACGGCGTGCGCGTCCTCTCGGGCGTCACCCTCGGCGACATCAGCATCGCGACGGCGTCCTACACCACCATCAAGGCCGGCGACGACGGCATCGAGGCCATCTCCGCCGTCAACATCGGCAACATCGGCATCGCCACCGGTGACTACAGCCGCATCGAGGCGGGCGACGACGGCATCCGCGCCACCAAGGCGATCGGGCTCGGCGGCATCACCATCGCCACCGGCTACGACAGCACGATCGTCGCGGGCGACGATGGCATCCACGCTGAGTCCCTCGCGGACGGCGCTCTGGTCGGGATCGACATCACGACCGGTGCCTATAGCGATATCGCCGCGAGCGACGACGGCATCGAGGCTGAACAAGGCTTCGCGGCGGGTGCGGTGAAGATCGAAACCGGCAGCTACAGCAACATCGTCGCCGGCGACGACGGTATCCGCGCGACCTCCTTCGCCTCGCTCGGCAATGTCTCGGTGACGACCGGTTATGAGAGCTTTGTCTATGCCTCCGACGACGGCATCACCGCGCGCAAGCTGGCCGGCTCCGGCGACGTTTCGGTGACGACCGGCTCCTACAGTCTCGTCCGCGCCGGCGACGACGGCATCATTGCCACGAACTTCGCCTTCGGCCCGGGCAATGACGTCGCTGTCACCACGGGCTACGCCGCCCGCGTCATCGCTGACGACGACGGCATCCGGGCTGGCGGCTGGGACAACGTGACCGTCTCCACCGGCGTCAACGGTTGGGTGCGCGGCGACTACGACGAGAACGGAGCCGGCAACGGCGTGCGCATCTTCGAGGCGGAAAATGCTTCGCTCTATGTCGGTGCGGGCTCGACCGTCTCCGGCTCGGGCCAGAGCTGGAGCCAGGCCGTCGTCTCCATCGACAGCGACGACAGCACATTCATCGAGGTCGGCACCGGGGCGTTGGTCACCTCCTGGAAGTACGACCGCTCGACGCTCAACTTCGCCAACAACAACCTTGTCGGCGCAGCCTCCGACATCGTCATCGACACCGACGGCGGTGCTACCACCATCAACAACTTTGGCACCATCATCGGCCGCATCGGCCTGACCGGCGAAGCGGATGTCTTCAACAACTACTCGTCCAACACCTGGATCACCGTCGGCAACAACTACTTCGGCGGCGGATCCGATCTCTTGAATAACGAGGGTCATATCCAGACGGCGCTGGTCGGCGACGTCGCGGAGACGACCAACCTGTTCAGCCTTGAGAGCTTCGTGAACGGCGACACCGACCTCATCCAGGCCGGCACCCTCTCCATGCAGGATGGCGAGGCGTGGGGCGACATCGCCTTCAACGGCGCCCGCGACGTGACCTACACCAGCGGCACCTTCGAGGGCGTCGGCAACAGCCGGCTTGCGGTCGACACCTTCCTCGGCGCACCCGGCTCGACCTCGGACAAGCTGGTCATCGGCGGCTACGACGTCGACGGCAACCCGCTGACGGGCTACCAGACCACCTTCGGCCAGACCAAGATCCTGGTGAATGACGTAAACGCCGGCGCCGGCGCCTTCAATCTCGACGGCATCCTGGTTGTCGACGTCCAGAACGGCCTCACCTACGGCAAGTATGACCCGGGTCACACGGCGAACTTCGTCATCGATCCGGACAGCTGGAACTACGACTCCAAGTTCGGCGGCGTCATCGACAAGGGCCTGTTCTTCTACGATATCGTCGTGAAGGACACCCCGGATGGCGGCGAAGGCCATTATCTGGTCGGCGTGCCGGACGGGGAAGTGTTCGAGCTGCCCAAGTTCGTCACCGGCGCCCAGAGCATCTGGCACGAAACCGCCGGCGTGTGGCTGGACCGCCAGGTCGACCTCCGCAGCTACCTGCTCAACCCGACTCCGGGACCGACGACCACCATCGTCACCAAGGACTCCGGTATCGTGAAGGCGCCGGTCGCGGTGGCTCCCGAGAGCATCACCCCCGGTGTGTGGGCGAAGGCGATCGGCAGCTGGGGCTCGCGTGACTCGAACGACAGCTTCAGCGCCTTCGGTGGCAAGTACCAGTTCAACACCAGCTATGATCAGGACACCTACGGCTTCATCGCCGGTGCTGATTTCGGCAAGACGGATGGCGAGACGGCCTACCTGTTCGGTGTCCTGGCCGGCTACGTGACCTCGCAGCTCGACTTCGATAACTCGCCGACCTCCGGCGACTACAGCGGCGCGACCGTGGGTGCCTACGCCACCTATATCAACAAGGGTTTCTTCATCGACGCCCTGTTCAAGGCCGACCTGCTCGACCTCGACTACTCCGCGCCGACCCTCTACGGCTACAATGGTGAGACGGTCGACTCGACCTCGATCGGCTTCACCATCGACACCGGCTACCGCTTCGCCTGGGGCGACAAGGCCTTCTTCGAACCCGTCGCGACGCTGGCCTACGTCCAGACCGATATCGACAATCTCGTCGGCATCGACGACGCGATCGTCAACTTCGGCGATGGCGACAGTCTGCGCGGCAGCCTCGGCGCCCGCGTCGGCGGCAAGGTCTACGAGACCGAGACCTACTGGCTCGAGGCCTCGGCGGTCGGCCGCTTCTGGTACGAGTTCGAGGGCAACAACACGGCGACCGTGCTGAACCCCGGCCTCCCCTTCCAGGCCTTCGACGACTTCGGCGGCGGGTTCGGCGAAGTCGGCGGCTACCTCAACTGGTTCGGCAAGCAGAACGGCTGGAACGGCTTCGTCAACGCCAATGTGAAGTTCGGCAACGACTACACGGCAGGCACAGGCCAGGCGGGTATTCGCTACCAGTGGTGAGCACCGTCTAGCGTGATCCGAGACTGACAGGCGGGCCGATCTGTTACAGGATCGGCCCGCTTCGTTTTGCGCGGTGCCGTCGCCAGGGCCACGAGACACCGCATTGCGAAAGGATTTCAACATGCGTCATCTGCTCGCGCCGCTCCCGCGGCTGTCCGGTTCCATCCTCGCCGTAGCCGCGATCGGCATGCTGGCACTCGGCGGCGGGGAGGTCTGGGCCCAGGCGAAGCCGGCGCAGCCGGCTCCCGCGCCGGCTGCGACCAGCCCCGGTCCCCAGCGCACCGAGACCATCGTGTTCGACAACTGGGTCGTCACTTGCCGCGACACGGTGGGCAAGACCGGAAAGCCGATCTGCTCCACCTCGCTCCAGGTGACCAACAACGACACGCGGCAGACCGTCCTTCTCTGGCAGATCGGCCAGGACGATGCCGGCAAGCCGGTCTTCGCCCTTCGCGTGCCGCTCGGCGTGCGGATCAAGGACGGCGTGCAGTTCACCATCGGCGCCGGCAAGCCGCGCAAGGCCGATTTCGTGCTGTGCGACAACCGCGGCTGCGAGTCGGCGGGCCCGCTGGACGAGGCGCTGATACGCGAGCTCTCGGCGGGTGCCGGCGGTGAGGCGTTGGTCGTGTTCACGGCGACGAACGGCCAGGCCGTCAACCTGAAAATCCCGCTGAAGGGGATCGACAAGGCGTTGCCGGCACTGCGGAAGTAACGCGCCGGGACACGGCCGCAAGCGGTCTTCCCCAAGCTCGGTCAATCGAGGCGCAAGAGGGCAGCCTGCCCAGCTGTCTCCAGCCTCCATCCCAGTTGCCCGCCGTGTGATCGCAGCCGCACGGCGGCGTGTCGTGGCCCATGTCGCTCGCCGAAACAGCTCGGCCTGAGGGGGCGTGGCGCCATCTCGCGCCTCCCACTTCGCTATACGGGTCACGCGGCGGCGCCCTGCGTCAACCATTGGCCGGCGCGGTCGGCGTTTGATCCCATCCGCACCCGGCCGCCGCTGATTGCCATCCCCACCACCCGCGTAAATATCCCCCGCGATGGCGCCCGACGATTGACTCGGCTGGCGATCGCGGCGCATATGGCGTCATTGATGCAATCGATTGCATATCCTTCCGGTTACGCTCCGCGCGCCCGGTTACGTCGAGTTGCAATGCGGGTTGCCATCGCCGGCTCCGGCCCGCGCGGAGCTGTGATCAGCCAGAACAATAATAACAAGCCCGGAAGCCAGGAGGACAAATGCTCGGAGCAGTCGTCGACGGCCTCGTGGCGGTATTGACGCCCCAGGCCATCCTCTTCATGTGCGTCGGTGTCGTCTACGGCATTGTCGTCGGCATCATTCCCGGACTGGGCGGCATCGTGGCGATGGCGCTGCTGCTCCCCTTCATTTATGGGCACGAGGTCGCGGCGACGCTGGCCCTGCTCATCGGCTGCCATATCGCGACCATCTGGGGCAGTTCCGTCACCAGCATCCTTTTCAACGTTCCCGGCTCCGCCAAGAGCCTCGCTCTCACCTTTGACGGCTACCCCATGACCCGGCAGGGCCATGCCAGCCGCGCGCTCGGCGCCTCGGCGATGGCCGCGCTGCTGGGCGGGATCATCGGCGCGGTGTTCCTCGCCATCAGCATTCCGATCGTGCGGCCCGTCATGCTGGCGCTCGGCCCGGCGGAATATCTGGTGATGGCCGTCTGGGGCCTGACCGTCATCGCGACCTTCAGCGACGGCTCGCTGCTCAAGGGGCTGATCGCCACCGCCATCGGCGTCAGCCTCGCCTTTGTCGGCATGGATCCGGTTACCGCGACGCCGCGTTACACCTTCGACAGCCTGTTCCTGCTGGACGGCATTTCCTTTCCCGTCGCTATGATCGGCCTCTTCGCCATCGGCGAGATGATCAAGCTCTATGTGCGGGGCGGCGGCATCATCACGCGCGACGTCGGCGCCCTCCAGTCCACCACCATGGACGGCGTCCGCGACACATTCCGCCACAAATGGCTGGTGGTCCGCTCCAGCATGCTCGGGCTTTGGATCGGCGTGCTGCCAGGGATCGGCGCCAGCGTCGGCGGCATCGCCGCCTATGCGCAGGCGGTGCAGACCTCGAAGCATCCCGAGACCTTCGGCACCGGCAATGTCGAGGGCGTCATCGCCCCCGACGCCACGCTCGGCGCGAATGAGGGCGGCGGGTTGCTCCCCACCCTCGCGCTGGGCATCCCGGGCGGCGAGAGCATGGCGATCCTGCTCATCGCCTTCGTCGCGCTCGGCATCGTTCCCGGCCCGCAGATGCTGACCGAGAATCTCGACGTGGTGTTCAGCCTCGTCTGGATCATCGTCATCGCCAGCGCGCTCACCACGGTGATCGGCCTCGCCATCTCGGGCTATCTGGCGCGTCTGCCGGGGCTCAACCCGAAGCTGATCATCCCGCTGGTGATGAGCATTTCGCTGGTGGGGGCCTACGCCACCCGCGGCCACATGGCCGACGTGTTCGTCGCCGGCATCTTCGGCGGCATCGGCTACATCATGATCAAGTACAACTACTCGCGCGCCAACCTGGTGATCGGCATGGTGCTCGCCGGGATGATCGAGCGGACACTGCATCTCTCGATCAGTCACTATGGCGAATATTTCCTGTTCCAGCGCCCCGTGGCGCTGATCATGTTCATCATCCTGGTCATCACCACCGCCCTGCCCTTCATCCGCAGCGCCCGCCGCAAGGCCGCGGCCGCCAACGCCGTTGCCGGCGGGAGGGCCGCGTGATGAGCCGCCGCGCCCAGGAAAACACCGTCCTGCTGATCATCATCGCGCTGTTCATCGCGATGATCTGGGCGAGCCTGGACTATGTCCCGCGCGCCCGCCTCGTGCCGCTGCCGGTGGCGACGATCGGCCTCGTGCTGGCGCTCATGCAGCTCGCCTGGCAGAACCTGCGCAGCACCGACGACCTTCATGTCGACGCACTACAGCTGATCGCCGGCCGCGCCGAAGCGGGCGGCCCGACCCCGGACGCGGCCGGAGCGGAGCCGCCCAAGCCCAGGGCGAAGTTCGCCGACGAGGTCGCCGGCTTCGCCATCGTCGCCGTCGTGACCACCGCCTTCTTCGTGTTCGGGCTGCTGCCGACCACCTTCGTCTTCTGCGCCACCTACCTCATCCTCAGCCGGCAGAGCTCGCCGGTGCGCGCCCTGCTGATCGCCGCCGTGTTCACCGCCATGATCTGGTTCGTCTTCGGCGAGGTTCTGGGGATCCGGATCGATCGCAGCCTCATCGCGCCCTGGGTGGATCGCTGGCTGGGCTGAACGGACATCTACCAAGCCTGAGAGCGCGCCCAAGCGCGCCGACACCCAAGGGAGGATCCGCATGAAGAAACTCGCATTAGGCCTGCTGGCGGCGGCCGCCGCCATGCTCGCCAGCCCCCTCGCCCCGGCCCATGCCGCCGGCTATGAGGGAAAAGTCGTCACCGTCATCGTCCCGCACGGGCCGAGCGGACCGATGAACCAGTATGCCCGCATGATCGCGCCCTTCCTCGCCAAGCACCTGAAGGCGAAGGATGTGCGCATCGATAACCAGCCCGGCGCGGGCACGCTGAAGGGCACCAACCTGCTCTGGAACGCCGAGCCCGACGGGCTGACGATCGCGTTCACCAGCATCGCCACGCCCATCCTCGCCCAGCTCGCCGACAGCCCGGGCGTGCGCTTCGACGCCAACAAATTCGTCTATCTCGGCCGGGTCGCCTACGAGCCGCGCCAGCTCTTCGTCGGCATTCCCTCGAAGATCACGTCCGTCGCCGACATCCAGAAGCCGGACCGCGTCTTCGTCTATCCGGCGCAGGGCACCGACGAAGACTTCTACACCATGTCGATGCTGTCCGATGCGCTCGACTTCAAGATGAAGGTCGTCACCGGCTATGAAGGCATCGCCGACGCGACACTCGCCATCATCAAGGGCGAGGCGGATGGCTACATGGCAGCCGTGGCCTCGGTGCAGGCCAGCCTCAAGGCCGGCGACCTCAAGCCCATCCTGACCATCTCGGAGACGCCGCTGGCCTCCTATCCCGACGTCCCCACCATCATGAGCGAGGTCAAGACGCCGGAGGCCAGGGAGATGGCCAAGAACATCATCGCCATCCAGTCGATGAACCGCACCTTCTTCGGTCCGCCCAACATGGATCCGGCGATGGTCGAGGCGATGCGGCAGGCAGTGAAGGACACGATCGCCGATCCGGAACTGCTCGCCCAGGCGGCGAAGATGGGCTTTCCGCTCGATTTCATCGACGGCGCGACCGTGCAGGAACGCGTCAGCGGCATCATCGCCGCCAGCCAGACGCTCAAGCCCATCCTCAAGGCCGCCCTGCAGTCGATCAAGTAACGCCCCTAGCCATGGCGGGCGCCCCGACGAGGGGTGCCCGCCCTATCCCGTGGACAGGAACCGATGAACGAGCACACGCGTCCCGACGGCACCATCGCCCACAATTTCAAGCTCCTCGCCCACCACGAGCTCGACGGCTTCGGCGGCATCGGCGAGGGCATGTCGATCCAGATCGCCCGAGACGGGCGCCGCATTTTGTGGCTCGCGCACGAGACGGCGCCGAAGAACTTCACCGGTGTCGACGTTAGCGACCCGCGCGCGCCGAAAGTCGTCGTGCAGACCGAACTGCCGCAGCCCTACATGCGCTCCAACTCGCTCGAGGTGGTCGGCGACATCATGGCCGTCGCCTATCAATGCAAGCAGCAGGGCCAGCAGCCCGCGGGCATGGAGCTGTTCGACATCTCGGTCCCGGAAAACCCGCGCTCGATCGCCTTCTTCGACTGCTCCGGCCCCTATTCGCGCGGCGTCCACCAGCTCTGGTTCTGCGACGGCGAATACATCCACCTGTCGGGCGGCGCGGCCGACTTCCAGTCGCACCACAAGGGCGATGACCAGTTCTACCGCATCATCGACGTGCGCAATCCCTCGAAGCCCGAGGAAGTCGGACGCTGGTGGCTGCCCGGCGTGCGGGTCGGTGACACCGAGCCGCCGCCGGTGCGGCACACGACGATCGACACCGGATTCCGCGTCCACAACACCAATGTCTATCCGCAGCGGCCGGATCGCTGCTACATCGGCTGCGTCGATGGTGGCGTGGTGATCCTCGACATCTCCGACAAGTCGAAGCCGAAGATGATCTCGCGCTGGGACAATTCCCCGCCCTTCCTCGGCTTCACCCACACCGTCCTGCCGCTGTTCGACCGCGACCTTCTGGTGGTGACGGACGAGGCGATCCGCGACGACGCCGGCGATTGGCCCAAGCTGATCTGGATTCTCGATGCGCGGTCGGAAGAGAATCTGGTTCCCATCTCGACCTGCCCGGCTCCGGCCTTCGACACCTTCGCCCATCAGGGCGGGCGCTACGGCGCGCACAACATCCATGAGAACGTGCCACGGCCGACGTCGTGGCAATCGGATCAGATCATCCTCGGCACATTCTACAATGCCGGCCTGCGCGCCTACGACATCTCGAACCCCTATGCGCCGCAGGAAGTGGGCTATTTCGTTCCCCCTGCCCCGGCTCTGGCCCCGAAAGGCACGATCCAGCTCAACGATGTGTTCGTCGACGAGCGTCAGGTGGTCTACACCGTCGACCGCTTCGTCGGCGGGCTCTACATTCTCGAAATGAACCTGTGACGGAGGGCCGGCCGCGACGGCCACGGTACGGGCAGCCGGCCAACGAAAGCCTGCGATGACATTGAACTTCGCCGCGTCCCTCCCCTTCAACACGGCCGGGCACGGCTCGCATCCCTTCGGCCGCCGCCATCGCGAACCCCGCGGGGCGCGGCGGCCGGTGGTTCTCGTGGCCGGCTTCCATGGCGCCGGCAAGACGACGCTGATCAACCGCATCATCGCCACCAGCGGGACGAGCGCGGTCGTGATCAGCGAAGCGGATGACACCGCAACCGCCGGAGCGATCCCGGCCGGCTGCATCTGCTGTCCCTCACGCGGCGAGATGGAGCGCGTACTGGCCGATCTCGTGCGCGATCAGGCGTCGGGGCGGATCAGCCCGTTCGACCATGTCGTAATCGAGACGGCCGGGGGCGCCGATCCCTCGCCGCTCATGAAGTCGCTGCTCGACGAGCGCAATCTCGGGAGGCACTTCCACCTCGCCTCGGTGATGGCCGTCGTCGACGCTCCCACGGGCGCAGTCACGCTGCGCGGATCGTCCACCGCCCAGCGGCAGGTCGCAGTGGCCGACCGCATCGTCGTGATGCGTTCCGCGCTGGCCGATGAAGCCGCTCTCGCCGATCTGCGCGGCATCGTGGGTGGGCTCAATCCGTCGGCGCCCTGGATCGAGGACGGCGACCCGGACGCCGCGGGCGATCATCTGCTGCGCGACGGCTCCCTGCCCTTTCCGAGGCTGGACGGACCGGTCCTGTGCGAGACGATGACGGACGAGCACGTGTCGTTCCGTCTCGAATTCCCCGATCCCCTGCCGTGGGCGGCGTTCGCGGCTGCCATGAGCCTGCTGAGCGACATGAGGGGTGCCGACCTGCTTCGCGTCAAGGGGCTGATCGCGATCGAAGGCTGCGCGGGCCCGGTCGTCATCCAGATCGTCCAGAACGTCGCGCAGAAGCCGCTGGAGCTGGAACGCTGGCCACGTGACGAGGCGGCTTCGGAACTCCTCTTCGTCACGCGCGGCCTCGCCCCGGCGACCGTGAAAGACCTGTTCGACGCGGTCATCGCCCTGCGAAAAGGAACTGGCTAGGCCGTCGCGTCCAGGCTGGAACCGCCGCCCCTGAAAAGACCAACGGCGCGCCTCCGGAGGAGACGCGCCGTTCGTTTTCGTCCATGCGGCCAGCAGACCGGCCCGCCGCCGTCAGGGCCGCAGCACGATGCGGTCGCGCGAACTGTTCCACACTTCCGCATAGGCCCGCGCAGCCTCCTCCAGCGGGAAAGTCGCCCCGGAGTGCACGGGAAAGGCCTTCAGCTTGCCGCTCTCGAAGCCCGGGCGCAGCGCCTCGAGGATCCGCCCGCAGGCCGCGCCGTTCAAGGCCAGGCTGTCGATGCCGATGAACTTGTGGCGCCCGCGGAAGAAGCGGAAAATGTCGAACGGCACCGCTCGTTCGATCGTCGAGATGAAGATTTGCCGCGCATCCGGCGCCATGGTGGCGCAAGCCGCCTCGAAATATGGGCTGCCGACCGTGTTGTAGACGATGTCGGCGCCGTGGCCGCCGGTCGCGCCCCGCACGTGCGCGGCAATATCCTGCGTGCTCGCATCGATCATCTCGATCGGGCGGTTGGCATGGCCCATATACGGCTCGGTGGTGCGTTCGACGGCGAAGACTCGCGCCCCCGCCATGGTCGCGAGTTGCACCACCGCCTGGCCGACCTTGCCGTTTCCACCCAGAACGAGGACCACATCGCTCGGCTTCACCCCGCCGGCGGTCTCAAGTCCCTCATAGGCGGTAATGAAGGGAACACCGATCGCCCCGGCCTCGTCCAGCGTGATGGTCGAGGGCTTCTCATGGATCTCTTCGGCAGAAACCACGAGATATTTCCGGTGGGTGCCATCGCGGCGGATGCCCAGTTCACCACTGCTGCCCCACACCTCCTTGCCGACGAGGTGGGGCGGCCCCTCGATGACAACGCCCGCATAGTCGCGGCCGGGTGTACGCGGCCAGATCGCATAGGGCATGTGGCCGAGCGCGGCTTTCACGTCGCTCATATTCACGCCGGAGGCCTTCACCTCGACAATGCATTCGCCCGGACCGGGCACCGGAGCGTTCACGGGCTCCACCTTGGGAGCCAGCGCCTCGACGCCCTCGGCCTTGGCGTAAAGCCGAATGCCGGGGCCGCTGGTGCCGGCATTGCTGCGCGGGGCGCGTGATGTCGTGCCGTCGAGTGTCGTATCTGTCATCGCCGTTCCTCGCTACTATCAACTCAGCTACCACAAGGCGCACTACTGTGCAATCGTTTGCGCAAACATCCCTAGCCTCCCGAAACCGTCGCATTCCGTTGCGGCATTCTGCCGCCAAGAAGGTCGACAACGCATTCCGCTTGATTTCATGCAAACGATTGCGTAACAGTCAAGTCGACCAATACGCCAGCGATAAGCGGGGACACGTCCGGTGATCATAGACAGCGAAGCCAGCGTCACGAGGGCCGTGCTCGCGGCCATGGAGCACACCCCGAACGAGCGTCTCCGCGAGATCATGGCCGCCCTTGTCCGACATGCTCACGCCTTCGCGCGGGACGTCCACCTGACCGAGGAGGAGTTCGACATCGGAATCGACTTCCTCAACCGGATCGGCAAGGCCACGAACGACGCGCACAACGAGGCGATCCTGTTCTCCGACACGATCGGATTCTCGACGCTCGTCTGCCTGCTGAACAACGGCCAGAACGGCGCCACCGAGACCGCATCCGCACTGCTCGGCCCCTTCTGGCGCATGAACTCGCCGGTGACGCCGAATGGCGGCTCGATCATTCGCTCGCCGACGCCCGGCCCCGCGCTGTTCGCCGATTGCCGGATATCGGATCCGGACGGCAATCCGCTCGAAGGCGTCGAGGTCGATGTGTGGCAGGCCTCCCCGATCGGCATGTACGAGAACCAGGACGAGAACCAGGCCGATATGAACCTGCGTGGCAAATTCACGTCGGACACCGCCGGCCGGTTCTGGTTCCGCTCGGTGAAGCCGGCCGGATATCCGGTGCCCATGGACGGCCCCACAGGCGACATGCTGCGCGCGCAGCGACGCCACCCCTACCGGCCGGCGCACCTGCATTTCCTCGCCTTCAAGCCGGGACGCAAGACCTTGATCACGCAGGTCTTCGTCGATGACGACGAACGGCTGGAAACCGACGTGGTGTTCGGCGTCACCAGCCACCTGATCGGCAATTACCGCAAGCGCACCGGTGAGACGCCCCCCGCGCCGGACATCAATGATGACTGGTACTCGCTCGACTATCACTTCGTGATGGAGCCGGGCGACGCCAAGCTGCCGCATCCCCCGATCAAGTAAGCCCTCCGTCGCCCGCGGACCAACAGCGAGATGAGCGTGCCAAGTTCCATGTATCCCAAGCCGCTGAACCGGAAAGTTGCCCTCGTGCTCGGCGGTGCCGGCGGGATCGGGGCCGCGTCGAGCCGCCTTCTTGCAGATGCCGGCGCCACTGTCGTCGTCGCCCATCGTCCGGGCGAGCGGGGTTCGCAGGCCGCCGCCGCCGTGATCGCCACGCTTTCCGGGCAGGGCCATTCCGCCGTTCCGGTGGATATCGCCGCGACTCCCACCCTCCTCGCGGCACGCGACGCGATCGCCGCGCTTCACGGTCGCCTCGACATTCTCGTCAACGCAGCCGGTTTCACCAAGCCGGTCCCTCATGCGGCGCTCGACCAGCTCGACGATGACCTGATCGACCGCATGTTCCAGGTGAACTGGCGCGGCGCCTTCGCCGCCGTGCGGACCTTCGCGCCGATGCTGAAGGCGTCCGGCGACGGCTTGATCGTGTCCGTCTCGTCCATCTCCGCCACGACCGGCGTGGGGTCGTCGATCGCCTATTGCGCGGCCAAGGCCGGGATCGACGTGATGACCAAGTCGCTGGCCCGGGCCCTGGCGCCGGAGATCCGCGTCCTC
Organism: Ancylobacter terrae; assembly: GCF_045108345.1. Classification (NCBI taxonomy): domain Bacteria; kingdom Pseudomonadati; phylum Pseudomonadota; class Alphaproteobacteria; order Hyphomicrobiales; family Xanthobacteraceae; genus Ancylobacter; species Ancylobacter terrae. The sequence continues at coordinate 1,061,176 of NZ_JBJGXH010000001.1, read as the reverse complement.
GCCGTCTCGCCGGGCGTCGTCGATACGGGCTTCGTGCCGGGCCGTGGAGCCGATTTCAACGACAAGGTTGCCGCCACGACACCGCTGCGCCGCATCGCAACGGCGGACGATATCGCCGGCGGCATCCTCGCCTGCGCCACCCATCTCGGCTTCTCGACCGGCAATGTCATCGTCGTCGATGGCGGTCGCTCGCTCTGACGCCCAGCCCACCAGCTATCGACGGTCCGGAGAACGACATGCGCCCGCCGCGGAACAAGATCTTCATCACCTGCGCCGTCACCGGCAACCTCACCACCCCGGACCAGACGCCGCATCTGCCGATCACGCCGGAGCAGATCATCGATGCCTGCCTCGGTGCGGCGGAGGCCGGGGCCGCGATCGTCCACATCCACGTCCGCGACCCGAAGACCGGGCGGCCGTCGATGGACATCGACTATTACCGCGAGGTGGTGGAGACGCTGCGGGCGCGCCGCCCGGACCTCATCCTCAACCTCACCACCGGCCCCGGCGGTCGTTTCGTCCCCTCGCCCGACGAGCCGCGCGTCGCGGGCCCCGGGACGACCCTCATGGTGCCGGAGAAGCGGGTGGAGCACATCGCCATCCTCAAGCCGGACATCTCCACGCTCGATCTCAACACGATGAATTCCGGCGCCGAGGTGGTGATCAATACGCCGGCCAATGTCCGACGCATGGCGAAGGTCATTCGCGAAGCGGGCGTGAAGCCCGAGCTCGAACTCTTCGATTCCGGAGACATCGCCCTGATGAGCGCCATGATCGCCGACGGCAGCCTGGAGCCCTCCCCGCTCTGCACGGTCATTCTCGGCGTGCGCTACGGCTTCCAGCCGAGCCCCGAGACCGTGCTCTACGCTCGCAACCTGCTGCCGCCCGGAACCGAATTCACCGCGCTCGGCATCGGCCGAACGATCTTCGCCACCGCGGCTCAGTCGTATCTCGCCGGCGGGCATGTCCGGGTGGGGCTGGAGGATTCCGTCTATCTGGGCAAGGGCGAACTCGCCCCCAGCAACGCCGCCATGGTGGAGAAGGCCCGCCTGATCGTCGAACAGCTCGGCGGGCAGATCATGAACGCGCGCGAGGCGCGCGAGTTGCTGCGCCTTCCCGAGGCGAGCGGCGCGGCGCGCGCGGCCTGAGGGGAGCGGCACCATGGACATCACACGCTTTGCGGGCGCGCCCGCCTATGACGCTCCGGGGCATGCCGACATGCGCATGCTCCGCCTGCAGGGCCGCGAGGCGGGACCCTCCGACAGTCTGTGGCTCGGGGTGAGCCACCTATTGCCGGGTGGCGGCACCACCCTCGACGCCTCCGGGCTCGAGAAGATGTACGTGGTTCTCGACGGCGAAGTGACCATCTCCAACGGCTCGGAGACGGTCACGCTCGGCGTGTGGGATTCCTGCCGGATCGCGCCGCATGAAGGGCGCCAGCTCTCCAACCGCACCAACCGAACGGCAACCATCCTGCTCGCCATGCCTCTGGCACCGCCCTCGGCGGGCTGACGCGCCAGGCCATTGCATCCTGGCCTGTTGCAACTCGGCGTCAGCTGCCGAAGCGACGGCGGAAGGCCCCCGACAGGACGAGGTTCTCGCGCACCGCGCCGAGGCCCGCGGTGCGGACCGTGTTCACCAGCTCGGGATCGGCCATGTCGAACGGGTAGTCGCTGCCGAGAAAGACATGGTCGGCCCCCACTTGCCCGACGAGATAGGCGAGCGCCGCGGCCGAGTGCGTGACGGTGTCGAAGGTCAGGCGGGCGAAGGATTCTTCCACCGAACCGGACATGCGGACCGTCGTTTCCGGGCGCACGAGACGGCCCCGGATCAGCCGGCCGACATTGTAGGGCAAGAAGCCCCCGCCATGGACCAGGCAGATGGTGAGGCGCGGAAAGCGCTCCAGCACGCCGCCGAAGATCAGCCGTGCGCCGGCCACCGTCGTCTGGAGAGGGTTCTGGACGAGGTTGTTGAGATAGTAATCCGCGAAGGCGTCCGCGGGCGGCTCGAGCGGAGGATGGATCATGATGAAGGCATCGAGGGCTTCGGCAGCCGCCCAGAACGGATCGAGCGAGGGGTCGTCGAGGAAGACGCTGCGGCTGACCGAGGTGGCGATCTCGACTCCCAGCAGGCCCAGCGGACCCATCGCCTCCCGCAGCACCTCCACCGCCAGATCGGGATGCTGAAGCGGCGCAGTGCCGATGCCCGCATAACGCCCAGGATCCCCGGCGCAGACCGCCGCGATCTCCGCGTTCACCGCCCGATGAAACCACTCCGCCTCAGTCGGGGCGAGCGAGTAGTCGCAGAGCGCGATCCATGGGGAGAGCACCTGGGCGGCAACGCCCTGCTCCTCCATGGCACGCACGCGCACATCGAGCGCAACCATGCCAGGCGCCAGCGGCACACGGGAGGGGCGTCCCGCCAGCGTGACCCTAACGCCGTCCTCGCCGCGGCTCGCCGCGTAGCCCGCCCGCTCGCCAACCTCGAAGCGCGTAATCAGCCCCTCGGGAACGATGTGGGCATGCATATCCAGCGGCCCCGGCCGCAGGCGAAGTCGAGACACCATGTTGTCAGGCTTTCAGATGGCTGCCGATCCAGTCGGCGACGAGCGGGCGCCACGCATAGGGCATGTTGTTGCAGACGTGGTTGCCCTCCGCGAACATGTGAAGAACCTTCGCGGGACTGGGAATTTCGCGGTAGAGACGCTCGGCCTGTTCCTTCGGGATGAGCCGGTCCTTGGCACCGAAGATGATCATGAACGGCCGCTCGATCCGCCCTGCCGCCTCGCGCAGCGTAAGCGCCTTTGCCCGCTCCGCCGCGCTGGCCTCGTCCGGCGAATGGCTGCGCAGCGTGAAGGCCTGCCGCGAGATCAGCGGCATGGTCTCGAACTCCTCGCCGAAATCATACGGCCCACCGGATGCCGCGGCACAGGTAAGCCGGGGCTCATGGGCCGCCGCCCGGGCCGCATAATAGCCGCCGAGACTGATGCCGATGGCGCCCACCCTTCCGGCGTCGACGTCATCCCGGCTCTCGAGAAAATCGATCACGGCGCCGGCCACCTTCTCGAAGGCCGGCTCGATCGGCAGGGCTTCCGCCTCCCCCTGTCCCGGCCCGTCGAATGTCAGCGTCGCCATGCCGCGGGCGTGGAACAGCGGCTCGAAGCTGTTCATCTCCTCCTTCACGGAGTCGAGGCCGCAGATGATGATCGCCACCGGCGGCCGGGCGATCCCGGGCGGGCGGCGCAGATAGCCCGGCAGGGAATTGCCGGCATACGGGATCGCCACGAGCTCGGCGGATGGCGAGAGGTGCGGCGCCGCCTTCCGGTAGTTGACGATGGTCGCCGCGTTGGCGCGGGCATACTGTTCCATATCGTCGAAGAAGACGAACTTGCCGAAGTGGTGGCACAAGGCGGCTCGAACATACGCCTCCGCCGCCGAAGCTACGCTGCCGCGCGCCGAGGCCTCGTGCGCGATCGCCTCATGCGTGCCGGCCGTGCGCGACCACTCCGCGCTCCAGTCCCGCCAGCGCGAGATGCGCGCCGTCGTGGTCCGGAAGTCGTTGTAGTCGATGCCGTTTGCGATGAGACGCGGGGCCCAGTGGGCGATCGCATCCCGTACATTGGCATCGACCACCGGGCTGGCCTCGTTCATGGCTTGACCACCGTCAGTTCGATCGGCCAGCTGTCCACGCATTCGCGGCCGTTCTCGGTCACGATGAAGGTATGGCCGACGAACATGCCGAGCCGGCCATCGGCAGTGATCGGGTTCGGCTCGGCCATGATCACCATGCCCGGCTTCATGATCTCCTCGAAGGGCTCGACCTCGATGCGATCCTGGAACACGTGAGGTCCATCGGAGACGAAATCGATGCCGTGGCAGTGAATCGGCCGCGACTGGACGCCCTTCTGCCGGAAGAACTCGCCGGCGATCCGCAACTGGTCGACCGGGTTGCCGGGATAGATTTCCTCAACCATGCGATGATAGCCCGGCTCGGCGATCTCGTCCCAGAAGCGCCGTACCCAGGCCGGCGGCTCGCCGAGACAGATCGGCTGGCCGATCTGGGCGGAATAGCCACGATAGCCGGCCGCGAGCTCCATGAGAACGATGTCGCCCTCCTGAAGCTCTCGCCAGGAGGGACGCGGGTTGCCGAACACCATCGCGGGATCGGCCGTAGGAGTGGAGCCGATGATCAGGAAGTCGATGTCGCCATTGCCTTCGAGGATCGCCGCACCGGCCGCCGCCCGCAGCTGATACTCGGTCACGCCGGGGCGCATGCGGTCCCGCAACGCCTCCATGGCATTGGTGCAGAGCTTGCCAGCGGTGCGGATGCAGTCGAGTTCCTCGGCGCTGTGAACCGACAGCAACTCGTGCAGCAGGCCGTGCGTGAAGACCAGTTCGGCATCCGGCAGGTGCTCGCGCAGGCTGTTATACTGGTTGACCGGCAGATAGTCGCCGTGACGGGGATCAATCTCGGTCAGTCCGATGCGTCCGTGCGTCAGGCCGAGTTCCTTCAGACGATCGACGATCACCTCCGCAAACCGGCCATTCCGTGAGGGACGCACGTCGCTGAGGGCTCCCGCGGTCTCGCGGCGGACAGCCTCGATGTGGGTGCCGCCCATCGAATAGACCAGCGTCGGTTCGCCCTCCTTCGGGAAGACGACATAGTTGGCAAGCGCATGCCATTCCCAGTGCCCGGTCAGCCACAGCATGCCGCCGCCGAAGCTCCAGTGGCTGGGGCCGCCGTTCAGGATGATGGCGTCAAGACCGAGTTCCTGCATCTTCGCCCGCAGCGCCGCGTGCCGGCGGGCATACTCCCCCGGCGAAAACTGCTCATATTTGGCGTGCTTGTAATAGGGCGTGCCGCGCATGGCGTTGAAGGAAGGTCCGTGGTCAAGCCGGCTGGAAAGCTCGTCCCAAGGCAGGGAAGCTCCGGCACGGGCGCGGATCGGGCTGTTCATGCGACATTCCTCTGACGCGACGGCGGACAGAAAAAAGGGCGCGCCACCCGGAGGCAGCGCGCCCGACGAGAGTTCAGAGCGAGCAGTTGCCGATCTTGGTCGGGCCACCCGCCTTCTGGACTGCGGCCTCGGCCAGCGACAGGTCGACCAGTTGCTCGAATGTCAGCCCCTTCTCGGCCGGGATATCACCAGCCTCGACGCTGTTCTTGATGGTCCACTCCCCGCGGACCTTGTCGAAGCCGGTATTCACCGCCCAGACGCAGTTCTTGGTGAGCTCGCCCCAGGCGAATTCGACGGCTTCCTTGGGCTTCTCCGACACACGGATCATGGTCGGCAGGACCTTGTCCTTGTCCGTGTAGATCGTGCGGTTCGCCTCGATCATCGCCGCCATCCCGTCGATCAGCAGCTGACGGTCACGCTGGATGTAGCTGTCGGAAGCGCCGTACATGTTGAACACGTAGTTCGGCAGGTCGTTCGACAGTACCGCCAGCGGGTGGATCCCGGGCTTCTGCAGCGCCAGATAGAGATCTTCCGGATGCAGCGCGACGCCGTCGAGCTGGCCCGAGAGCAGGCCCGGCAGGCGCCCGGCAAGACCCTGCGAGATGAACTGCGCGTCGTCGACCGTCAGGCCGCCCTTCTGCAGCAGGTACCGCCCCATGCGCCAGTTGAACCCGCCGACGCCGCCGCCGGCGGCCGACAGGCGCTTGCCCTTGAGATCCTTGGGCGTGTCGATACCGGGCGTCACCGTGTAGGCATGCGGCAGGCGCGGCAGGAAACCCCAGATCTGCTTGGCCTTCATGCCGGACCCGACCATCACGTCGGTAACGTTGGCAACCACCTTGCCCTGCTGCAGCGCCGACATCAGCGCCGCGGAGGAGCCGCCCTCGAAGGGGGTGATGGTGGCGTTGATGCAGTATTTCTCGAACAGCCCGAGGTCCTTGGCGACGTAGGGCGTCGTGTGCACGACATTCGGCGGAACCACCGAGACGCCTATATTGAGTTCGCGCATCCCGTTGGGGCAGTTCGCGGCCTGCGCGTTGGCACTGGCGCTGGCACCGATGGCAAGGGCGCAGGCAAGCGCCGCTCCGGAGAGCGGCTTCATCAGCTTCGTCATTGTTTCCTCCATCGCGCCCGTTTCCCGGGTCGCTGTGCACGAGGCACGTTGTGGACGGCGCCGGGCGCCGGTAGTGCAGGCAGACAAAACACGCGTCACAAGGGACGAAGGGTGCGGGACGGCACTCCGCTCGATAGAAGGAAAGCCGCCCGGAACGAGCCCGGGCGGCAGGGGATCAGTCGCGCGGCGCGTTGGTCCAGGGCGCGACCTTCTTCTCGAGCAGGCGTACCAGCGCCGTCGAGAGCACACCGAGGATGCCGAGCGTGACGATCGGCACGAACATCCGATCGATCTGGAACGTCGAGGCGGTCCGCAGGATCAGGTAACCGATGCCGGAGATCGCGGTGTAGAGGTCGGCGAGCACCATGCCGATCAGGCCGCGGCCGACCGCGAGCCGCACGCCCGTGACAATGAAGGGCAGCGCCGCCGGTATAATGATATTTCGCCACAGCTGCCATTCCGAGCAGCGGAACGCCTTGCCGACCTCGAGCAGTTTGGGGTCGACGTTCTTCACACCCTGGTAGGTGTTGATCACCAGGGGGAAGAAGGCGAACAGGAACAGGATGATCACTTTCGCCGTCATGTCGTAGCCGGCCCACAGCACGATGAGCGGCACAAGCGCGACCGTCGGCGTGCAGTAGAGGAAAGTGATGTACATGTCGAAGGCGGCATCGAGCGTACGGTACCGCGCAAGGGCAAGACCCATGCTGATGCCGGCGACCGCCGCCAGCGCCAACCCGTAGATGAAGACGAGAAGGCTGGGGGCGAGATACTGCCACAGTTCGCCACTGCCGATCATCTGAACCGCGGCCTTCGCCACGGCAATCGGGGTCGTGAACAGGATCGGGTCGATGTTCGAACCGACGATCTGCCACAGCGTCAACGCCACGATCAGCGAGATCACGCGGATGAGGATGACCTGCATTCCCTCGCGGCGACGGCGCCTTGCGGACGCCGCCTTGATGCGCGCCTGATCGTCCGCGATGCTGGATTGCTCGGCAGGGGCAAGGCTTTGAACGGTCATGCTCACGCTGCAATCTCCTGCGTCTTCTTCGCGCGCTCGGGGCGAAGCTCGTTCCAGATGTGCTCGCGCAATTCGGTGAAGCGGCGATCGGCGCGGATGGCGTCGACGTCGCGCGGCCAGCCGAACGGCATGTCGAGGATTTCGCTGATGCGCCCCGGCCGGGCGCTCATCACCGCGATGCGGTCGCCGAGGATGATGGCCTCGTCGATCGAGTGGGTGATGAACACCATGGTCTTGCGCTCGTCGGGTCGATCCATCAGCGCGAGGAGCTCTTCCTGGAGCACCTCGCGGGTCTGGGCGTCGAGCGCGGCGAACGGCTCGTCCATCAGCATGACCGAAGGGTTCATTGCGAGGGCGCGGACGAGACCGACCCGCTGCTGCATGCCGCCCGACAGCTGATAGGGATAGTGCTTCTCGAAGCCCGAGAGCCCAGCCAGCGCGAGATAGTGCAACACACGTTCCTTGATCACCGCCTGCGGTGTGCCGCGCATGGCAAGGCCGAAGGCGGCATTGTCGTACACCGTCTTCCACGGCAGCAGGCCGAAATGCTGGAACACGGTGGCGACGCCGTCCGGCGGACCGTTTATCGGCTTGCCGTGCACCAGCAGCCGGCCGTCGCTGATGTCGGTCAGTCCGGCAATGCAGCGCAGGAAGGTCGTCTTACCGCATCCGCTGGGGCCTACGATGCAGAGGATTTCCTGCCGCCGCACCTCCAGGTTGAGGCGACGGAAGGCGACGACCGTTCCATCCACGAACAGCTTGCTGGCATTCTCCGCCTGGATGGCGACGTCATTGGGGTCACTGATCATTGGCGCTACCTCCACGGCGGTCTTTCTGACCATCTTGTGCGAACGTTTGCATGGTTGAGGAGCTTGACGTCCCCGTCAACAGGAAAAATGTGACTCAAAGCGTTCGTGAACGTGTTTATACGGATGATGGGTCGCTTCTTGCAAACGTTCGCATAAACATACTAACGTGACCACCCGCACCGTCGGGGACCCATCATGCTGGAACGAAATACCCTTCACCGCCCGTGCGAGAATGCCCGCGACGACACGCGGCTGCTGCGCGGCGCGGGTCGTTTCAGCGACGATGATGCCCATTCCGCCCATGTCCACGCGGTCTTTGTGCGGTCGCCGCACGCCCATGCACACATCGAGAGGATCGACGTCTCGGCCGCGCGAGAGTGCGCCGGCATCGTCGGCATCGTGACCGCGGCGGACCTCGACACGCTGGGCGTGGGCAATGTCTCCGTGCCGCAGATCGTCACGGGACGGGACGGCGCCAAGCTGGTAGTGCCACATCGTCCGGCGCTCGCCGCCGACCGTGTGATGCACCTCGGCCAGCCGGTGGCGCTGGTCGTGGCGCAGACCCTGCGCGACGCCGAAGAGGCGGCGCTGGCGATCGAGATCGAGTACAGCCCCCTCCGCGCGGTCGTCGATGCCACGCAGGCGCTCGAACCGGAGGCTCCGCAGCTGTGGCCGCAGGCGCCCGGCAATCTTGCCGTTGATTTCGTCGCGCCGCCCCCCTCATCGGACCGCGACCAGCAGGTCGAGGATGCGTTTGCGCGGGCAGCGTTTCGGGTAAACGTCGAGCTGGTTCACCAGCGCCTAGCCCATGCTCCGATGGAGCCTCGTGCCGCCACGGCTCTCTTTGATGCCGACAGCGGCACCTACGTGCTGAAGGCCGGCTCGCAGGGGGCAGGCGCCTTGAGCGGGCAACTCGCCGCGGTGCTCGGCGTGCCGCCGGCCCGCATGCGGATCGAAACCGACGATGTCGGCGGCAGCTTCGGGCTGAAAACCCATGCCTACCCTGAGTATGCCGCGCTTCTGGCGGCGGCGCGCCTTTTTGCAAAGCCGGTGCACTGGGTGGCGACCCGTTCGGAGTCCTTCATCAGCGACAATCAGGGCCGCGACCATCGATGCGTCGCCGAACTGGCCCTGGCTGAAGATGGGCGCTTCCTTGCGCTGCGCAGCCGCAGCATCGTCGCACTCGGCGCCTTCGTGACGGCGGCCGGCGCTCATATCGCCTGCAACAACTTCACCCGATGCCTGCCCGGCATGTACGATCTGCCGCTCGTTTCCGCCGAAGTGAAGTGCGTCTTCACCAATACCCTGCCGACCGGTCCCTACCGCGGGGCCGGCAGGCCCGAGGCGAACTATCTGCTGGAGCGTCTCGTCGACGCCGCGGCCGCGGCGAGCGGCATCGATCCCGTGGACTTGCGACGCCGCAACCTCATCCGCCCCGAGGCGATGCCGGTGCGGACGGCCATCGGCAATGTCTATGACAGCGGCGACTTCGCAAATCTGCTGGATGCCGCCCTCGAGGCTTCAGCCTATGCCGAGTTCCCCGCCCGCCGCGCCCGATCGGTAGCCAAAGGAAAGCGACGTGGGATCGGCATATCCTGCTTCCTCGAGCATGCCGGCGGCAGCCCCGCCGAGAGCGCGGCCCTTCACTTTCCCGAGCCCGGCAGGCTCGTCGCCGAGATCGGCGTACACGCGACCGGTCAGCAGCATGCCGGCGTCTTCGCCCAGCTTGTCGCCTCCCGGCTCGGCCTTCGACAAGAGGACGTCGAGGTGCGTTCGGGCCGCTCGACCTCTGGCATAAGAGGCGGGCCGACCGTCGCCTCGCGCAGTGCCATGGCCGCGGGCGGAGCGCTCGCGCAGGCGGCGGACGTCCTGATCGCCAAGGCGCTCAGGCTCGGCGCACAGGTGCTCGACGTCGCCGATGTGGGCGTGGCCTGGGAGGCGCCCTGCATCGTCACGCGCGACGGCGCACGCCGCATCCACCTCCTTGACCTCGCCGATGAAGCGCAGCGCCGCGCACGCCGTGGCGAGTGGCCCGAGGATCTCGCCGTGCGGGCGGACATCGAGGTCACCCAGTCCTATCCCAATGGTTGCCACGTGGCGGAAGTCGAGGTCGATCCGGAAACCGGCGCGGTTGAGGTCGTCGGCTACACCGCCATCGACGATTGCGGTGTGGTTCTGGACGAACATCTCGCCGAGGGGCAGGTCATCGGCGGCGTGGCCCAGGGGCTGGGACAGGCGCTGCTGGAGCGCATCGTCTATGACGACAGCGGCCAGATCCTCACCGGCTCGTTCATGGACTATGCAATGCCGCGCGCGAGCGACATGCCCCCCATCCGCTCCGCCTTCCATCCTGTGCCCTGCCGCACCAATGCGTTGGGCGTCAAGGGTGTCGGCGAAGCCGGCACCACGGCGGCCATTGCGGCCATCATGAACGCCATTGCCGACGCGATCCCCGGCGAAGCCGGCCGCAATCTGCAGATGCCCGCTACGCCGGAGACAGTCTGGCGCGCGTGTCGGACCGTGTCGCACGCCGCTTGACGACAGGGCGATTGCCGGTCGCGACCGGTTGCGTCGAGCCGCGCACGATCATTTCGATCGGCAGCACCAGATGCCGCGCGACACGTTCCCCCGCCCGGCTCGACAGCGCCTCGAGCAACAACTCGGCAGCGACCTGCCCCGCCTTCTGCTGCTCGACCCGTATCGTCGTCAGCGGCGGCTGGAGGCGGTCCGCCAGCGGCATGTCGTTGTAGCCGGTCACCGAGACATCCTCGGGGCACGACAGGCCATGCCGCCGCAGCGCGGCGATGGCGCCGATAGCGATGAGGTCGTTGCCGCAGACGATGGCAGTGAAGGGAACCTTGCGCCCGAGAAGCTCCTCGGCACACCGTTCGCCCGCGCTCTCGTTGAACGTCTCGGCGAAGGCGGTCAGTTCCGGATTGCGCTCGAAGCCAAGAGCCGCCAGCCCCTCCTCGAAGGCAATGAAACGGTCACGCCCGGTCGACAGGTCCTGCGGCCCGGCGATACAGGCGATCTGGCGGTGGCCGAGCGCGGCGAGATGATTGAGGATGCGCGAGGTGCCGTCCCGTTCATCGTGGACGACGGAGGGTGTGCCGGGATCGTCGACGCGCCGGTTCACCGTCACCAGGGGAACGCCCTCCGCCACGAGCTGCTCGACGACGTCGTCGCGCGCCTTGACGCTGGCGAGGAGGAGCCCCTCGATCCCACGCGCCCGCATGTTCTCGATGATTTCCGCCTCGCGCTGCGGGCTGCCGTCGGTATTGCCGAGAATCGCGACATAGCCCTGCCGCGCCAGCGCATCCTCCGCGCCCCGGATGATGGGGGGAAACACCGGGTTGGTAATGTCCGGCACGATGATACCGACGGTACGGCTGCGGTTGGTTTTGAGCGAATAGGCCGCGACATTCGGGCGATAGGCCAGCGTCTCGCTCAGTTTGAGGATGTTCGCGACGACTTCCGGCGTGATGAGGTGACGCGTCTTGGGGTCGAGGGCGCGCGAGACGGTGGACACATGTACCCCTGCCGCCGCCGCCACGTCGCGCAAGGTGACGCGCTTCTTCATTCCCGCCCTGCCTTCCGAGCCTCAAATCATCAGTCCGTGCAAACGTTGCACGAAAAAATTATGTTGAATAGTGCGACCAACGACATGAGCAAAAGCGTATCGCGCGCCGCGATGCGTGGGCCGAGGGTCCGCCGGTACCGGCAGCCGTCAATACCCGCGCACGACATCCACCGCGTGTAGCGGCGCCTCGCCCCGCCGCACCCGCCGGATGCTCTCGGCGACATCGCGGGCCGCCAGCTTCGGAACCGTGATGCTGGCGAGGTGGGGCGTGATCAGCACGTTCTCCATGCCGTAGAAGGGGTGGCTCGGCGGCAGCGGCTCCTGCTCGAAGACGTCCAATGTCGCCTCCGCCACCTGTCCGGAGCGAAGCGCATCGATCAGCGCCGCTTCATCGACCACCGCGCCCCGCGAGGCGTTGATGAACTTGGTACCGGCCCGCATGAGCGCGAACGCGTCCGCGCCGAGCATGCCGCGCGTCTCCTTCGTCAGCGGCAGCAGGTTGACGATGATCTCACAGCCGCCGAGCAGCGTCTCAAGACCCTCTGTACCGGAGCGGCAGATAACACCCTCGATCGACTTCTGGCTGCGCGACCATCCCTCCACGGTGAAGCCCATGGCGGCGAGCGCCTGCGCGGCCGGGCCGCCGAGTTCACCGAGTCCGAGCACGCCGACGGTGATTTCCGACAGCGCACGGGGATGGATATAGAGCCACTCGCCCCGCCGCTGCGCCCTCTCGAACAGATGGATATCGCGGGCATAGCGGGTGACGGCGAACACGACATAGCTCGTCATCAGTTGCACCATGCCCGGATCCGACAGGCGGGAGACCGGCACCGGTACCAGATCGTCGCGTCCCACCAGCCGGTCGACGCCGGCGCCGAGATTGGTCACCAGCCTGAGGTTCGGGAAGCGGGCGAAGAAGCCCGTCGGCGGCATCCAGACGAGCGCATAGGCGATCTCGGCCGGATTGCCGATTTTCGCGTCGACGCGGAAATCGAGGTCGGGCAGTTCGGAGGTCAGCGCCGTCCGCCAATCCTCGGCGCTGTCCACGGGGCTGTAGAAGACCAGGGCATCGCGCTGGGCCGTCACTCGGCGTCTCCGTCTTCGAAGCGGGCTACGGGGCGGCTGGGCGTGAACACGACGGCGAGCGCCTCGGCCGCCGCATCCGGCGCATTGATGACGAGGCGACCGGCTCCGCCCGTCACGAAGGTGTCGCCGGCCTCAACCAGCCGATCATCACCCGCATCGCTCACCCGCCATCGGCTTTTCAGGGCATGCAGGGCGAAGCACTGGCCAGCCTCGAGGTCGAACATCGCACCACCCGTGCCGGCCACGGCCCGCACCTCGGCCCGCCAGAGCCCCGCCCGAACCTTGACGTTGAGCACTCTGACCGGCCCGCCCTCGAGCCGGGAGACCGGCGCATCGCCCCCGTCGAAAACGAAAGGCGCGAGTGGCGCCAGCCTGCGCTCGTCAGTTCCGAACACCAGCGTGATGCCGTCGCCCTCGATCAGCGTGATGTGCCGCTCGATTCCGGGAAACACCGAGAAGGGTCCGGGCGCGACGATCGGGGCGATGCTGATGCCGATATCCGCATCATCCTGCCGAGCGTCCTCGGGCCACGTCCAGATGTCGAGCGTGACGCCTCCCCCGTTCTTCCAGGGCATCTCGCGATAGTCGGCGCGGCGGATCAGCCGACGCGGCAGCGCCGACGAGGCGGCGGGGATGGAAGCGATCGGAGCGGTCACGTGAGAGGGCCTGCCTGGCGACGCGAGGGGAGACGGCGGCACCATAGCGGGAGCATGGAAGGCGGCAAGCCCGTCGGATGGCGCCGCGACGTCACCGGATGGTCTGCCGCGGCGACAGCGTGCCGGGAGCGAAGACCCCGCCCCTGGCGAATGCGGTCCGGAGATAGGTGACGAACGCCCCCACCGCCGGTCGCTGCGCCTGACGCCGCAACTGCAGGCTCACCACGCGCACCGGTTCCAGCGGATCCATGATCGGGACAGCGGCAACACGACCGCCATCATGCGTCACCTGCGTGCGCGGCAGCACATTCTGGATGGTGTAGCCGCGCCCATGCCCCACCAGCCCGCGCGTGAGTTCGTAGGAGCGCGACCGGAACGCGATCCGTGGCTCCAGCCCCACCGACCGGAACAGCCGCATGAAGTAGTCGCTGGAATGGGGAAGGTCGAGGAGGATGAACGGCTCGGCGGCGAGGTCCGCCATCGCCACCCGGTCGCGGGCGGCCAGGGGATGATCGGCCGGCAGCACCGCATAGGGCGGCAGCACGGCGAGTTCCTCGGCGGCGATCTCCTCCGGCCGGGCGAAGGCATAGGAGAGCGCGATCTCGGTGCGCCCCGAGACCAGCGCATCGAGGATGATCTGCTGGTCGCCCTCGTCGAGATGGACCGAAATGCCCGGCTGCGCCTCGGCGAAGCCGGAGATGAGGCTCGGCATGAAATGGGCGGCGATGGTCCAGAAACAGCCGACGAAGATCTCACCATGCACCCCATCCGCCAGCGCGCGCACATTTTGATCGAAATCGCGGGCATGGTTGAGCAGCAGGCGCGCCTCGTTGATGATCCGGGTACCGGCGGCGGTCGGCGTGACACCGCGCGCATGATGACGGATGAATATCTGAATACCGCAATCGGCTTCCAGCTGGGCTATGGCGGCGGATATCGAGGGTTGCGACACGTTCAGCGATCGGGCGGCCTCGGTCAGATTGCCGAAATCGGCCGTCGCGAGCACGTAGCGCAGGACCCGCAGCGAGACATTCATCGGAATATCCGATCCAGAGAAACGACTAAAAATATTTTATCAATCCACCGCCGTCACACAATCTCTCCGGATGCGAGAAGGGATGCCACATGATCCGCACCGGTGACGAGTATCGAGAGGGCCTTCGCGACGGGCGCGAGATCTGGATCGATGGCGAGCGCGTCAAGGACGTGACACGCCACCCGGCCTTCAAGCCGATCGTCGACATCCGCGCCCGCATGTACGACATGGCGCACGAGCAGACCTTTCAGGACCGCCTCACCTATGTGGCGGACAACGAGCGGCGCACCATCTTCTACAAGCCCCCGCGCGAGACGAAGGACTGGACCGACAAGGTCGAGGCGGTTGATGCGGTGATGAAGGACATCGGCGGCGTGGTCACCCGCGTCGGCGACGAGACCATCGGCGAGGTCTGGTCGCTGATGGACGGCCGCGACGTGCTGGCGGAGTTCGACCCCCGCTTCGCCGACAATGTCGACCGGCACGTCCAGACCATCTTCGAAAAGGACATCTTCCACGTCTCGGCCAACACCGATCCCAAGGGCGACCGCTCGCGTCCCCCGCAGGATCAGGACCCGGACATGATGGTCCACGTCGTGAAGGAGACCGATGCCGGCATCGTCATCCGCGGCGCCAAATACGAGACCGCTGCGGCCTATGCCGACCAGGCCTTCCTGAAGCCGACCGTGGGCGCCTGGAGCAACGAGAAACTGTCCGATTACGCCGTCGGCGGCATCATCCGCATGGGCGCCCCCGGCGTGAAGCACATCTGCCGCTCGGGTTTCGCCGGGCGCGGCAGCACGGCGGACTACCCGCTGGCGAACCGCTTCGACGAGGTCGAGGCACTGGTGGTGTTCGACAACGTGCTGATCCCCTGGGAGGACATCTTCTTCTACCGGCACACCAAGGCCGCCCAGTTCATCCGCGGCACGCTGCACCGCTATTCGGCGTTCCCCTATGTCCACCGCCTGCTCTACGTCGCCGACATGATGATCGGCGCCGCGATGTGGAACGCCAAGCAGACCGGCCTCGACAAGCTGCAATCGGTCCGCGAGAAGCTGGCCGATCTCGTCTGCTACCGCGAGGGTATCAACGCGCACCTGACCGCCGCGATCACACTGGCCGAGAAGAGCCCCGGCGGGCTGCTGATGCCGAACCAGTCGATCCTCTACGCCGGACGGGTCCACGCCTGCGCCAACTTGCCGGCGATGATGCACATCGCCCGTGAGCTCTGCGGTGGCCAGATCTGCGTGACGCCGAACGCCGACGCCTTCAACACGCCCGGTTCCGGCGACTGGCTGCACAAATTCTACACGCTGAACGAGCAGTGGGAGGCGGAGGATCGGCGCAAGCTGCTCGCCTTCGCCCGCGACCTGCTGAACTCGGACTATGCCGGCCACCGGCTGACCTTCGTCCAGTTCGCGCAGGCGCCCCATTTCAACCATCTCGCGGCGGTCTACAACAGCTTCGATTTCGAGGGTCCGCTCGACTTCGTCCGCAAGGCGGCGGGCCTGTCGGACAAGGTGGGGAGCAGCGTGTGATGGCATCCGCAGTCAACCCTTCCGCCCCGGCGCTCGACCCCGAACTCTTCCGCGAAGCCATGGGGCGTATGGCGGCGGGCGTCACCGTGGTCACCAGCGACGGCGAGGCCGGGCGCGTCGGTCTCACCGTCTCGACGCTGTGCTCCCTGTCGATGGAGCCGCCCTCGGTGCTGTTCTGCATCCACCGCGAGAGCCGCAGCCTGCCGGCCCTGCTCGCCAACGGCGTGTTCGCGGCGAACGTTCTCGCCGGCAGCCAGCATGAGGTCGCCGACAGCTTCGCCGGTCGCATCCCGGCCTTCCGCGAAGACCGTTTCCGCGCGGCGGAATGGGACATAGGGGCACATGGCGCCCCGCTTCTGCAGGGCGCGCTCTGCCGCTTCGAGTGCCGTATCGCCAGCGTATTCGACTTCGGCTCGCACCGGATCGTGGCAGGCGAAGTCCTCCGCCTCGATACGATGGCCGACGAACCCCTCCTTTACTCCGGCCGTGCCTACCGCAGGCTCCAGGCCTCCTGAAGCTCTCTGACCGACCGAGCCCCGCAAGGACCGTTGCATTCATGATCCACAAGCGCCTCCGCCCGTTCAACACCAAGAAGACCTATCCCGAGCAGAAGCTCGACAATGACCTTTCACAGGGCGTCGTCGCGCGTGGCACGCTGGTATTCCTGCGCGGACAGGTGGCGCAGGACCTCGATTCCCGCGAGAGCCTCCACGTCGGCGATGCCGGTGCCCAGACCGCCGCCGCCATGGCCAACGTCAAGATGCTGCTGGAAGAGGCCGGGAGCGAGCTCGCCCATATCTGCCGGATCACGGTGTATCTGACCGATATCCGCTACCGCGAGGCGGTTTATCTGGAGATGGGCCGCTGGCTGAAGGGCGTGCATTATTGCTCGACCGGCCTCGTTGTGACCGCCCTTGCCCGTCCGGAATGGGTGGTCGAGATTGAGGTGACCGCCGTCATTCCCGATCCGGCCTGACACGACTCCTCTGCCCGTTACGGAGTTTTCCGCGTGACCTTTTCGATCTCCGCGCGCTGCGCCCGAACCGGCCTGTTCGGCATCGCCGTCTCCTCGTCGAGCCCGGCGGTGGCGGCGCGTTGCGCGCATGCCCGCGCGGGTGTCGGGGTGGTGGCAACGCAGAACATCACCGACCCGACGCTCGGCCCGCGCGGCCTCGATCTCATGGCCAGCGGGCTGTCCGCATCCGAGGCGCTCGAAAGGCTGCGCGCCGTGGCTTCGCATTTCGACTATCGGCAGGTCGTGCTGGTCGATCGCGAAGGGCGCGCGGCGGCGCATTCCGGCGCCCGCACACTCGGCCTGCACGGCGTGGAACTGGCGCCGGACGTGGCCGCCGCCGGCAATCTGCTCGCGTCCGCCGACGTGCCGGCCAGCATGGTCAAGGCGTTCCAGGCGTCTCCCGACGCCCATCTCGGCGATCGCATCCTGGCGGCGATGCAGGCGGCTCTGGACGCCGGCGGCGAAGAGGGCCCGGTGCATTCGATCGGGATGCTCATCGTCGACAAGGTCGCCTGGCCGGTGGCCGATCTTCGCATTGACTGGACCGAAGGCGATCCCATTGGCGAACTCGCCGCGCTCTGGCGGCTCTGGCGCCCTCAGATGGACGCCTATGTGACGCGTGCGCTCGATCCTTCCAGCGCCCCCTCCTATGGCGTTCCCGGGGACGAGTGAGGCATGACCACAACGACCCGCCCCGCCCTCAAGCTCACCCATGCCGGCGCGCTCCGCGCTCTGGCGGGCGCCGTCGCCAAGGCCGAGGAACTCGGCGTGCCGCAGAACGTCTCGATCGTCGATGAAGGCGGCAACCTCCTCGCCTATGTGCGGATGGATGGCGCCAAGCTGTTGTCACGCGAAACATCGCTGTCGAAGGCGATCACCTCCGCGTCCCATCGGGCCCCGAGCGGGCGCCTCGCCCCCGATCTGGAAGTGAAGCTCGCCATCGCCGCCGGCGGGCGCCTGACCAATCTGGAGGGTGGCCTGCCGATCTTCGTCGAGGGCACCTGCGTCGGCGCGGTGGGGGTCGGCTCCGGCACCGGCGCGCAGGATGTCGAGGTGGCCTATGCCGCCCTCGCCGCGATCGGCGCGACCGATTCGGGTCGCTGACCGTGCCGGCAAGGCGGTTGCGCATTGACGTTCTCAACGGCGCCAACACCGACCAGTACGGACGTGACCCCTCCGGAGCCTATGGGCCGCTGACGCTCGCAGACATCGAAGCCCAATGCCGGGCCCGCGCCGCTTCCGGCGAGGCGGATATCGTCTTCCGGCAATCGAATCACGAAGGCGACCTTGTCGGCTGGCTCCACGAGGCGCGCACCGGCGCCGACGGGCTCGTCATCAACGCTGGCAGCCTGTCCTATACCTCGATCAGCATTCGCGACGCGCTTGCCGCCTTCGGCAAGCCGGCCATCCAGGTGCATGTGAGCAACGTTTTCACCCGGGAGCCCTTCCGGCACATTTCTCCACTCTCGGCCGTGGTGTCGGGATGCATCATCGGCATGGGCCCCGCGGGCTACGCCTTGGCGGTCACGGCGCTTATCGACCAGTTGCGTCGCACCTGACGTCAAGCTGACGCCCATCTCGCTGCCAATTTCCCAAATTACGTTACGTAAATCATGCGCTGAGCCGCGGCGCTCGGAAAGCCGAGCTACAATCGGCCGCGATGCTCCAGTGATTCGCGCATCGCCCCGATACTTGGCTTACGTTGCAACTTGCCGATAAGTGTATGAATTCCGAGGCGCCTCAAAAAAGCCAAGGAACTCACATGACTAAACCGTCTTTGATCAGCTGCCGTTGCCTTCTCGCGGTGCATTCGGAAATATACGGACGCGGCTTGGCGGCTTATAATGCGGCGAAGCTCAACAGAGTACCAGCGACGTCGTGAATTGACGAAGATTGGTTCGAAAACTGAAGTAGTTCAAGAGGGGATGCATGCGTATGGCACGAAAGCTGGCTGAAGCGGAGGAAAGCACAGACAGCTCGGGCGAAGTCAGGTGGGGATCGCCTTCCGCCGTGCCGCTGCGTGCCGCTGACGCCGCGCCCGAAAGCGGGCCGGTAACCCAGCTTGAGATTGCACGGGTGATCGAGCGCGCGCATCGCCGCTTTCTGGACCTGCTGCGGGTCGAACTCACCCGGCTCGGCACCGACGACATCAGCCCCTCGCAGGTGATGCTGCTCTTCACCATCGGCAATGATGAATTGTCGGTGCGTGACCTGCTCGAACGGGGGCACTACCTCGGCTCCAACGCCTCGTACAATCTGAAGCAGCTGGTCGATTCAGGCTATGTCGACCGCGCCGCCTCCCTTCGCGACCGCCGCTCGGCGCGCCTGCGTCTCACCGACAAGGCTCATCAGCTGTGCGAAGCGATCCGCGCTGTCCACGACAGCGTGCACCGGCAGAACGTGCGGGATGCAGCGGAGTTGCAGGAACTCACCACCGCGTACAACGTGCTCCGCCGCCTCGAAATCGTCTGGACGAGTTCGCTGCGCTACGGCGAGGGCGGCTGACGCCCTCGTGCGGCTCAGGTGATCACGTCGGGAGCGGTACGCCCGGTACGACCCCCGATGTCGGGCAGGGCACGAGACACTTCGATCAGGTCGGCCAGCGCCGACTGCGGATCCTGGTCGTGCCGCGCAGAGTCGCCCTCGAAGCGCTCGATGTAGACCCGCAGCGTCGCGCCCGCCGTGCCGGTGCCCGACAGCCGGTAGACGATGCGCGAGCCATTGGTGAAGAACACACGCACCCCCTGCTTCGTCGTCACCGAGCCGTCGACCGGGTCATGATAGGCGAAGTCGTCGGCCCTCTCGACCGTGAGCCCTCCGAAAACCTGGCCCGGCAGCTCGCCGAGCCGCGCGCGCAGGTCGGCGACCAGCGCCTCGGCCGCTGCGGCGTCGACCTCCTCGTAATCGTGCCGCGTATAGTAGTTTCGGCCGTATTCCGCCCAGTGGCCGCGCACGATGTCGCGCACGGATTGCTTGCGGGCGGCGATGATGTTGAGCCACATCAGCACCGCCCAAAGCCCGTCTTTCTCGCGCACATGGTTCGAGCCGGTGCCGGCGCTCTCCTCGCCGCAGACGGTGGCAAGGCCGGCATCGAGCAGGTTGCCGAAGAACTTCCATCCCGTCGGTGTCTCGTAGCAGGTGACCCCGAGCTTCTCTGCCACCCGGTCCGCCGCCCCGCTGGTCGGCATGGAGCGGGCGATACCGGCGATGCCCCCCTTGTACCCCGGGGCGAGATGCATGTTGGCGGCGATCATCGCCAGCGAATCGGAGGGTGTGACGAACTGCCCGCGCCCGATGATCAGGTTGCGGTCGCCATCGCCGTCCGACGCCGCGCCGAGATCCGGGGCCGCCGTTGACATCATCAGGTCGAACAGGTCCTTGGCATGGACGAGGTTGGGATCCGGGTGATGGCCGCCGAAATCCGGCAGCGGCTCGGCATTGATCACCGTGCCCGCCGGCGCGCCCAGTTCGCCCTCGAGGATCGCCCTCGCATAGGGACCCGTGACCGCGCTCATGGCATCGAAGCGCATGGCGAAACCTGACGCGAACAACGCGCGGATCGCCTCGAAGTCGAACAGCGTCGCCATCAGCTCCGCGTAGTCCTCGACCGGATCGATGACATCGACCACCATGTCGGCGATGCGGCTGATGCCCACGCGGTCGATATCCACATCGGGTGCATCGACGACCCGGTATTCGCTGATCGTCTTCGTCCGGGCAAACACGTCATCGGTGATCTTCTCGGGCGCCGGGCCGCCATTCCCGATATTGTACTTGATGCCGAAATCGCCGTGTGGCCCGCCGGGATTGTGGCTGGCGGACAGGATGATTCCGCCGAACGCCTCGTGCTTGCGGATGACGCAGGACGCAGCGGGTGTGGACAGAATACCGCCCCGCCCCACCATGACCCGGCCGAAGCCGGCGGCGGCGGCCATCTTGATCACTTTCTGGATCGCCTCGCGATTGTAGAAGCGTCCGTCGCCCCCCACCACCAGCGTCTCGCCCTCGAAATCCTCGAGCGCGTCGAACACCGACTGCACGAAGTTCTCGACATAGTGCGGCTGCTGGAAGACCGGGACCTTCTTGCGCAGGCCCGACGTGCCGGGCTTCTGTCCCTCGAACGGCGTCGTTGCAATGGTGCGGATCATGGATGTCCCGGGGTATCGGAGAGCAGATGATGCAGGAGCCCTGCCGCGGAACCGCTGAGGCCGGGCGAGGGTATGCCGCTTTCGACCGCCGGCAGCAGAGTATCGGCAAGTTCCTTGCCCAGTTCGACGCCCCACTGGTCGAAGCTGTTGATGTCCCAGATCGCCCCCTCAACGAAGACGCGGTGCTCGTACAGCGCGATGATCCGGCCAAGCGTAAACGGGTCGAGGATGTCGTAGGCGATCGTTACCGATGGGCGGTTGCCGGGAAAGACCCGGTGTGGCGCCAGCCGGTCGGCATCGGCCGCAGACATGCCCTTGGCAAGGAGCTGAGCCCTCGCCTGCTCGCGGGTACGACCGCGCATCAGCGCCTCCGACTGGGCGAGGCAATTGGCGATCAGCATGGACTGGTGACGCTCGAACCCCGGCAGGAAGCCCGCCTCATGTCCGCGGGCGGCTATGAGGAACTCCACTGGAACCGGATCGGTGCCTTGGTGGAGCAGCTGGAAGAAGGCGTGCTGGCCGTTCGTGCCCGGCTCGCCCCAGACGACCGGGCCGGTCGGACGCCCGACCGGCTTGCCCTCGCGGGTCACGCTCTTGCCGTTGCTCTCCATGTCGAGTTGCTGGAGATAAGCCGGCAGGCGTGAGAGATGCTGGTCATAGGGAATGATGGCGCGGGTCGGGTACCCGCAGACGTCGCGGTGCCAGATGCCGACGAGGCCCAGCAGGATCGGCAGGTTCCGCTCCAGCGGCGCCTCTCGGAAATGGCGGTCCATAACCCGGGCGCCTTCCAGAAAGCGCCCGAAGTTCGCCGGACCGATGGCGATCATCAGCGGCAGCCCGACCGCCGACCACACCGAATAGCGGCCGCCGACCCAGTCCCAGAAGCCGAAGACGCGATCGGCGGCGATGCCGAAGGCGGCGACCCGGTCGAGTGCCGTCGAAACGGCCGCGAAATGCGCACCCACCGCCGCCTCACTGAGGCCGGCCACCAGCCAGGCTCGCGCCGAGGCGGCGTTCGCCATCGTCTCCTGCGTCGTGAAGGTCTTGGACGCTACGATGAACAGCGTCGTGGCCGGATCGAGCCACCCGAGCGTGTCGTGGAGATGGGCACCGTCGACATTCGAGACGAAATGCAGCCGCGGCCCGTCATGATAGGGCGCCAGCGCCAGCGTCGCCATGGCGGGACCGAGGTCCGAGCCGCCGATGCCGATATTGACGACATCGGTGAAGCGCGTCCCGGACGCAGTCGCGATCGTGCCGGAACGGACACCGTCGGCGAAGGCGCCGAGCGCTGCCAGAACCGCCGCGACATCGGCCGACACGTTCTGCCCGTCGGGGCCGATAGCGGCATCGTCGCCAGCACGCAGCGCGGTGTGCAGGACGGCGCGGTCTTCCGTGCTGTTGATATGGATGCCGGCAAACATAGCGTCCCGCTTGGCCTCGACCTGTGCCGCGCGGGCGAGGTCGCTCAGACGCGACAGCGTGGCGGTGGTCAGCGAGCACTTGGAAAAATCGAGCAGCAAATCGTCCAGCCGCGCCGAGAAACGCGCGAACCGGTCACCGTCGGCCTGGAAGAGGTCCGCGACCCGCTCACCGGCACGGGCGTCGCGATCAGCGGTGAGGCTGGCGAAATGGGCGTCAATCATGGCGGTCATGCGAAATCCCTGGAGGGCGGGTTGAAGACGCCCCGGACACCATCCCGGTCAATCTGACGCAGGGTGGACGATCAAGGCAAGCACCGAGCGAGCGACATCCGCGACGGTCGCAGCGTCACCCCTCGCGCCCGAACGCTTCCTTCACCGCGCCGATAAGCTGCTTCAGCGTGAACGGCTTGGGCAGGAACCCGAAGGCGGCCCCTTCGGGAAGGTTGCGGGCAAACGCCTCCTCGGCATAACCGGACATGAAGATGACCTTGATGTCCGGGTTGGCGGCCCGCAGCTCCTTGAGCAGCGAGGGGCCGTCCATCTCCGGCATCACCACGTCCGAGACGACGAGTTCCACCTCCGCGCCCCGCTCGGCCATCACCTCCAGCGCCTCGACGCCCGAGCCGGCCTCCAGCACCTGGTAGCCGCGCGAGGCGAGCGCCCGGGCGGCAAAGGCCCGCACCGCCTCCTCGTCCTCGACCAGAAGCACCGTGCCGCGCCCGGTCATGTCGGCGGGCTTGGTCGGCGCCTCCGGCGCCTTCACCGGCGCCTCCTCCGGCTCGGCGGCATGGCGGGGCAGGAACACGCGGAACAGCGTGCCCGTCCCCGGCTGGCTCTCCACCTGAAGCGTGCCGCCGGTTTGCTTGACGATGCCGTAGACCGTCGAAAGCCCGAGACCGGTGCCCTTGCCGACCTCCTTGGTGGAGAAGAACGGCTCGAAGATCTTGTCGATAATGTCGGGCGGAATCCCGGTCCCGGTATCCTGTACCTCGATCAGGACGTGGTCGGCGGGCGGCAGCCCCGAATCGGCATAGCGGTCGGCCTCGCCCGCCGTCACATTCGCAAGGCGGATGGTAAGAGTGCCGCCATCCGGCATGGCATCGCGGGCATTGACCGCGAGATTGACGACGACCTGCTCGAACTGGTTGAGATCGGCCTTCACCGGCCAGAGATCGCGCCCCTCCTTCAGCTCCAGCTTGATCGTCTCGCCGAGCAGGCGACGCAGCAGCATCGACAGGTCGCTCATCACGTCGCCGAGCTTCAGCACCTGCGGGCGCATCGTCTGGCGCCGGGAGAAGGCGAGCAGTTGCCGCACCAGCCCGGCGGCGCGATTGGCGTTCTGCTTGATCTGCATGACGTCCTGGAAGGACGGGTCGGTCGGCCGGCTGTTGGCGAGCAACAGATCCGAATAGCCGATGATGGCGGTCAGCACATTGTTGAAGTCGTGCGCCACGCCGCCGGCCAGTTGCCCCACGGCCTGCATCTTCTGGGACTGGGTGAACTGCGCCTCGAGCGCCCTCTGGTCGGTGGTCTCGATGGCGTAGAGGATCGCCGCCTCGCCCCCCGCCGCCTCGCCATCCTCGGCCGGAGCGACATAGAATCGGGCCGACCGGGACGTGTCCCGGGCCAGCGTCACCTCGACCGATCCGGTCAGCGCCTTGCCGCCGAGCGTGGCGGACAGCGCCGCCTCAAGCGTGCCGCGCGCCGGCTCGGCGATGAGGTCGAGGATGCGCCGCGGCTGGTCGCCTTCCCCCGTGCCGAACAGCCGCGCGAACATCGCGTTCGATTGCACCGCCCGGCCTTTCGCATCCACGGTGGCGATCGCGATGGGCGAATTGTGGAAGAAACGGGCGAAGCGCACTTCCGCGGCGCGCAGCGGATCGGCCTTGCTGCCCTCGCCCGACCGGTTGACCACCAGCGTCCGCGAGGCACCGGGCGTCCCGTCCGAGGCGAAGGCCACGCGATGCCATAGGCGCACCGGCAGGTTCTGACCGTTCTTGCGCTTGAGATCGAGATCGACCACCTCGGTGCGCACGCTGCCCGGCGCCGGCGTCAGACCGGTGAGCAGGGCGGCGGAAGGACCCGGAACCAGTTCGCCAATGGTCATGCCGCCGGGTCCGAATTCGGCGAGATCATAGCCGAGCCAGCCGACCAGCGTCGCGTTGATGTAGTGAATCACCCCGCCCGGCCCGACCGAGAAGAAGCCTGCGGGCGCGTGGTCGAGATAGTCGATCGCATGCTGGAGCTCGAGGAAGGCGTTCTCCTGCCGCTCCCGCTCCCGGGTGAGATCGCTCACCGTCCAGATCGTCGCCTTGGCGAGCCGGCCGGTCCCTGCGGCCGGGCGCGCTCCCAGCCGGAGCCAGCGAGCGGGATCGCCCCCCGTCGCCGGCACCCGCACCTCCTCGGTGAGCGCCCGCCCCTCGCGCACGCCCTGCGCCAGCCGGTAGACCGCCTCGGAGGCATCGGGATCGCTGGTGAACAGGCGCTCGACGGGCCGGACATCGTCGGCTCCGTCTGCGCGGGTGATCTCCCGATAGCGTGCATTGGCGTAGAGCACGCGCCCGAGACCGTCGACGACGGTGACGCCGTCGAGCGCGGTGTCGGCGATCCGCCGGGCAAGTTCGTCGCGCGTATCGGGCACACCGAACCGCAAGAGCCCGGCCGCGCCGGCGAACAACGCGAAAACGCCCGCCACGGCGAGAACCGTGAGCAGGCCGATGATCCAGGGATCGGCGTTGTCGCGGCCGAGCAGGAGCAGCGAGAGCACGGCCCCGACCAGCGCCAGCGCAACCACCAGCACGAGGCGGATGCTGCCGCCCGCCTCGGCGCGATCAACCGCGGGTTCCTCGGGTCTCGTCTCCGCCATTCCCATGCCCGAAGCCTGCCGCCCCCGTCGATCGCCGCCCTTCCACGCCCGCCCGAGCGACGGCGATGCGCCGCGCGCGTGGCGCGAGTCAGTGCGTCCTGCCTACCTTGGTGCCCGAGCGCGAGCCGCGCGGCAAGTGCTTCCCCAAGCCTTCCCCCACGCGGAAGCGAAGGTTGTACGGTTGGACGTCGCGCCGCGGGCTTGCCGGCCGCCGGCCGCCGCGCCAAATAGACGGGCGGTGACCTGTCCCGCGCTTGCGCGGAGTGGCCCGCGATCTGGACCGGGAGGCCTTCGATGCCGGATTCCGTTTTCGCCTTCCTCACCTGGGATTGGGGTCTCAAGGCGCTGTTGGGCCTCGTCGTCCTGGTCGGCGTGATCAGCCTGTTGCGTCTCACCGCGCGGCGACGCTCCCACTCCCAGCCCGGCGGGCGGCATGGAAACGAAAGACGGCTCGCCGTGCTCGACCAGGTGGCGATCGACGAACGTCAGCGGCTCGTTCTGATCCGACGCGACGATGTCGAGCATCTGCTGATCATCGGCGGTGCCAGCCCGGTCGTGGTGGAGAGCCGCATCGGCTATCCCGCGGTCGCGGCACCCACCGTTCCGATGCCGGAGCGGACCGATACCCGACCCGCTCAGGCCGCGCGCGCCGGGACGCCGGCTCCGGCCGCCGCGGCACCCGTTCTCGCCGCGGCGCCATCGCTCGACGTGGTGGCCCGCGAGCGGGTTGCAGCGCCCGACCCCGAGCGCGTGAGGCGGGATCTCGAACAGGAACGGGCCGGCGCCACGCGCGCGGCTCTCGCTCCGTCACCGCCGGCTCCGCTCGCAGCGGCGGCCACGACGACGCCTTCCCCCCGCGGCGTCGGCCGACTTTTCGCCGGCCTGGCCGGTCGCGCAGCGGCTGCGCCATCGGGAGCGGCCCATGCCACCCCGGCGCCCGCGGTGCGGCTGGAGCCGCAGGATACGGTGGCGGCACCCGCCATCGCCCGCAATACGCCGGTGGCAGGAGCCCCGACCGCACCCGAACTGCGCGCCATAGATCCGGCGCGGGCGACACCGGCGCCCGACGCCGTTCCCGAGCCACGCATCGCGGTCAAGGTCGACCCCGAATTCGCGGGCATGGCAGGGCTCATCGAGGAATCGCTGCGGCGGCCACTTTCGTCGGTGCCGGATGTCGTCCCCGAGCCCTCTTCCGCACGTGCGGGAGCCTCGAAGCCAACCGCCTCCCCGCCCCCGATCGAGCCGACCGGCCGGGCAACGGAAGCGTTGCCGGCATCGTCGTCTGCAAGCCCGCCAGCCGGGCCGAGCGAGCGGTCGGCGGACGAATCGGTCCTGCCGAATCTCGAGGCCGAAATGGCGGACCTGCTCGGCCGCGCCCCGGCGCGCTGAGTCGCGGCAAGGCGGAGCGCGACGACTCAAGCCGCTAAAGCCTTTGCGGCAAACACCGGTTCACCGGAAAGGCTCGAGTTCCATTGTCCGACCCGTTTTCGTTACGGGAACAGCGACCCGATTCGCTCGAGGACGCTCTGGGCACGGGAACGGGAGCCAAAAGCAATCGGGCCGCTTCGCAGCGGCCCGACAGTTCGTCAATCGTCGCGGTAGACCCGTTCGCGTCGCTCGTGCCGCTCCTGCGCCTCGATCGACAGCGTCGCGATCGGCCGGGCTTCCAGCCGCTTCAGAGCGATCGGCTCGCCGGTCTCCTCGCAATAGCCGTAGCTGCCATCGTCGATACGGTCGATCGCCGCCTCGATCTTGGCGATCAGCTTGCGCTGCCGGTCCCGCGCCCGCAGCTCGATCGCGCGGTCGGTTTCGGAGGAGGCCCGGTCCGCCAGATCGGGGTGGTTCTGATTCTCGTCCTGAAGATGCTGAAGCGTTTCCTTTGCCTCGCGCAGGATGTCGTCCTTCCAGCGGAGCAGCTTCTGGCGGAAATATTCCCGCTGCCGCTCGTTCATGAAGGGTTCGTCCTCGCGGGGGCGATACTCCTCGTCGATCTCGACCGACATCGGCTACGTCCTCGTCCTTCGGGGGTATCCCCTCTTCGGGGCCTGCTTATAGCCTCGCGAAATCACTCGTACAACTGTTCTGAATGTCATCTCCCCGCCACAAAATGCCGGATTTTTCAGCATGTTGTGGGAAAGAGGCGGGCAACCGGGCTCACCTTTGCGTGCAAAAGGCCGCTCGCCTCGCCTGGCTGGGCCGGGACAAGGCCTCCGGAAACGACAACGGCCACCCGTCACCGGATGGCCGTTGGCCCGTCAGGATTGAATGGCGAAAGGCAGGCTCACTCGAACCCGAGGAAGAAGGTGTAGGACAGCGAAACGCCGGCGGTGAACTGATTCGGATCGCCGCGCTGAACGACAAGCGGGCTGTCCTGCGCGTCGCCGAGCAGATAGCGGTACTCGCCGAAGATCGAGGCATTGAAGCCGTTGCCGAAATTCTTCTGGATCTGGCCGCCGAGGCCGACCGAGTAGAGACCGCCCTTGGCGTCGTAAGGTGCGAGTTCGCCACCGGTCGCGATCGATTCGCCAACCGTGATACCGTAATAGGTGTCCACGAAACCGGAGCTGGCGAGCTCAAGCCGGGGGCCGGCCGAAAACGTCATGCCGCCCCAGAAATCCGTGAAGGCGATCGCGTCGGCGGCAAAATTGGCGAACACCCCTTCATAACCGCCGAAACCGTAGAACACTTCGCCGCGAACCCGCAGCCAGTCCACCGGGAAGACCTGCGCGTAGCCGCCCAGTTCGTAGGCGTAATCGATATTCCTGAGGCCCTGCAGCGCCACCCAATTGTCGCTGCGCTCGCGCTTCCACACCATGTTGGCCGCGACGCCCGCCTCGAACGTGCCGGAATCATACAGGGCGATGCTCGGGCTGTCGTTGAAGCTGGTGAAACGGCTGAGGCGGTCGGCGCGCGTGATGGAGATCAGCGGCATGAAGCCCCAGTCATTGTCCGCGGAGCCCAGAAACTCCGGCCGCGACATGACATAACCGCCGACCGTCAGCGTCCACTCACGGCTCGGCGGGGCATCGGCGGTCACGGCGGTCCCGAAATCCGCGGCGTTGGCGGCAAACGGCAGGGCCGTAAGGCCCGAAAGAAGACAAACGCACGCCAACCCAACCAGATTCATCTCGTCACCCTGCACCGAGCCGAACACTTCTTACCCCACATTACGTTGCGATTGGTTGCGGAAAAGTCACATCCGCGCCGCTCGCTCGCGTGAGCGCGCCTCCAGCATCCGCTCGCGCCACCCCTGTACCGCCATCGTCATCCGCGCCGCCACGCGGCCCGCAGCGCCCCCGGCCGGCACGACGCCGAACGGGGCGAAAAGCTTCCAGCGATCGTCGCCCTCGCCGATGCCGGCGGCCACCAGTTCGCCCGCTATCGCCGCGGTGTTGAGGCCGTGGCCGCCGATCGCGCCGGCAATCCAGACGCCCGGCAGCAACGGTCCGATCTGCGGCATACGGTGCACGGCATAGGCCATGGTTCCGGCCCAGGCGTAGTCCATCCGGGCCCCGGCGAGCGAAGGAAAAACCCGGCCGAGATCGCGGGCGAGGCGTTCGCCCATGTCGCCGGGCGACACCGTCCCGATGGCAAAGCCGGCCCCCCACAGCAGCCTGTCGTCGATCCGGCGGAAATAATTGCCGGCCCGCCGCGTATCGGCGACGGCCCCGCGGAATCCGATCGCCTCGTCGAGCTGCGTCCCCAGCGGTTCCGTGACGCCGATGAAGGTGGTGACCGGCATGATGGAACGCGAGACCTCGGGCAGGATCGCGCCGACGGATACGCCACCGGCGAGGACGACATGCTCCGCGCGGATCCGCCCGCCGGTCGTCGTCACATGCTTGCGCAAGCCCGCCAGATCGGCCGACCGGGCCTCCGTCCCCTCGAAGATGCGCCCGCCCGCCGCTTCGACCTGCGCCGCGAGCCCGTGCAGCAAGGCCAGCGGGTCGAGATGGAAGGCATCGGGATAATAGAGCCCCTGGAAATAGAGCGGCGAGCGCAGGCTGGCGCGCACCTGCCGCGTCCTGAGAACGTCCACGCGCACGTCGAAGGCCTCCTGCAGCCAGGCCGCCCGCCGGCGTGTCGCCTCCAGATGATCGGTGCGGCGCACCGTCAGCCGGCCGCCAATCGCCTGCGCGTCGGGCACCTGCGGCAACAGCCGGCGGACGATCTCGCCCCCCTCCGCCGAAAGGCGCCACAACTCCCGGGCATCGGCGAGGCCGACCCGCCGGACGATCCGCTCCGGGCGCTCCGCATAGCCCGGCCCGACGAAGCCGGCATTGCGGCCCGAGGCCCCCGCGCCGATCCGCCCGCTCTCGACCACCACCACATCGTGACCGCGCGCCAGCAGAGCATGGGCCGCCCACAGCCCGGCGAAGCCGCCGCCGATCACCAGAACGTCGCAATCGATATCCTGCCCCTGCACCCGGCGGGGCGGCATGCGGCCGAGACGGGCCTCATATAACGTCGGCTGTCCGGCGGGCGCCGGCTCGGCAGCACTCATCACACTTCCCCTGACGGAGCCCGGGAGATCAAGTCTCGCCCGTCTTGCGCAGCCAAATCAACGCTTTCCCGCGCCATCCTGCCACTTTCCCGGCAGCGCCTCTCGCACACCGAGCCGGCCTCGACCATATGTGAACCGTGACACGCCTCCGGCGGCCACCGCCAAACCTCTCCCGATGGATATTGCCATGCGTCGCCTGCTGCTTCTGCGTCACGCCAAGTCCGACTGGCCGCCGGGGGTGGCCGACGAGGACCGGCCGCTCGCCGCGAGAGGCCGGCTGGCGGCGCCGCTGATGGGCGATTATCTGGCCCGTGCCGCGCTGATCCCGGACCGCGTGCTGGTCTCCCCGGCGAAACGCACCGTCCAGACCTGGGAGCTCATACAGCCGGCGCTTCCCGTGACCGTCGAGGCCGAATTCGTGCCGGCGCTGTACGAAGCCCATGAGGACGACATCCTGGCGGTGATCCGCACCACGCCGGCAGCGGTCCGCTCGCTGCTGATCGTCGGTCATAACCCCGGTCTCGAACAGCTCGCCGCCAGCATCGTGGACTATGGCGCCGAGCCAGCGCTGAAGCGGCTCGCGCACAAGTTCCCGACCTCCGGCCTTGCGGTGATCGAGCTGCCGGTCGACGACTGGTCCGACGCGAGACGGCATACCGGCCGGCTCGACCGGTTCGTGACCCCGAAATCGCTCGGCTCGGCGGAGGACTGAGCGCGCATGGCCTCCTGGCTCGACGCTGCCTGGTATGCGGAGCTGATCGACGAGGCGCGTCTGGCCGCCCGCACAGTGATCGACCGGGCGGAGGACATCGCCGCGCCGACGCTGCGCCTCGGTATCACCGGCCTGTCGCGCGCCGGCAAGACGGTCTTCACCACGGCGCTCGTGCACGCCCTGTCCCGCGGCGGACGGCTGCCGGTGTTCGAGGCGATGAACGAGGGGCGCATCGCCCGCGCCTCGCTCGAACCGCAGCCGGACGACGCGGTGCCGCGCTTCGACTACGAAGGCCACCTGCGCACGCTGACCGATGATCGGCGCTGGCCGGAATCGACGCGCCGCATCAGCGAGTTACGCCTCGCCATCGACTACGCCCCGGCCCGCGGCGGCCACCGCACCCTCACGCTCGACATCGTCGATTACCCCGGCGAATGGCTGCTCGACCTGCCGCTGCTGGAGAAGAGCTTCGCAATCTTCGCGGCCGAGAGCCTGAATCTCGCCCGCGCGCCCGCCCGCCGGGCGCTGGCGGCGCCCTTCCTCGCGGCGCTCGCCGAGATCGACCCGGCCGCGCCCGCCGAGGAGAGCGATGCGCGGCGGCTCGCCGGTCTCTTCACCGAGTATCTCGCCGCCTGCCGGTCCGAGCAGGTGGCGATGAGCCTGCTGCCGCCGGGCCGTTTCCTGCTGCCGGGCGACCTCGAGGGCTCGCCCGCGCTCACCTTCGCCCCGCTCGACCTGCCGGACGGGGCGCCGGCCCCCGCGGGGTCGCTGCACGCCATGATGGAGCGGCGCTACGAGGCCTATAAGGATCGCATCGTCCGGCCCTTCTTCCGCGATCATTTCGCCCGTCTCGACCGGCAGATCGTGCTGATCGACGCTCTCGCCGCGCTCAATGCCGGTCCGGCGGCCCTGGCCGACCTCGAAGCCGCGCTCGACGGCATCCTCGCCGCCTTCCGCACCGGGCGGAACTCGTGGCTGACGGCGCTGTTCCGGCACCGCATCGACAAGGTGCTGTTCGCCGCCACCAAGGCCGACCATCTCCACCACACCAGCCACGACCGGCTGGAGGCGATCCTGCGGCGCCTCGTCGAGCGTGCCGTCGGGCGAGCGGAAGGCACCGGCGCGGCGATCGACGTCGTCGCCCTCGCCGCCGTCCGGGCGACGCGCGAGGCGAGCGTGAAGCGCGGGCGGTTCAACCTGCCGGCCATCATCGGCGTACCCGAAGAAGGCCAGGAGAGCGCGTTCGACGGGCTCGCCGAGGCCGCCGTCTTCCCCGGGGACCTGCCCGAGGACCCCGGCGCCCTGTTCGATCCGGCCAAGGGTTTCAAGGGTTTGGCCGATGCCCAGGGCGGCGACTTCCGCTTCCTGCGCTTCCGGCCGCCGCTGGTGGGGCGCGACGCCGATGGCAATCCGCTCCCGCTTCCCCATATCCGGCTCGACCGCGCCCTGCAGTTCCTGCTCGGCGACCGACTGAGGTGACATGACCGAGCGTTCCCGCCGCCCGCAGGCCTTCCGCCTCGACGATCCCGACGTGGTGCTGGCCGAACCCGGACAGAGCGCCCCGCGCGGCGCGGTGGTGGTCACGGAAGCCCCCGCCGGCACCGATCCGGGGCAGGAGATCGTGCTGCCGGCGCCACCGCCGCGGACCTCGCGCTGGGGCGCGCTATTCTGGACCGGCCTCGGCGGCCTCGTCAGCATGGCGACGGGGCTCGCGGTCTGGCGGCTGATCGAGGACCTGTTCGCGCGCAACGACTGGCTCGGCTGGACCGCGGTCGGTTTCGCCGCCGCGCTCGGCATCGCCGCTCTGGCGATAGTCGGGCGGGAGCTGTTCGGGCTGGCCCGGCTCAATGCGCTGAACAAGCTGCGCGAGAAGGCCGCCGAGGCCATCGCCCGCGACGACCGCCGCGCCGCCGACGAGGTGACGCGTGAACTTCTTGCGATTTCAAAGACATCGCCGCGGCTCTATCGCGCCCGTGCGGAACTCTCGGGCCATCTCGACGCGATCATCGACGGCGCCGACCTCGTGCGCCTGACCGAGCGCCACCTGATGGCACCGCTCGACGCCGAGGCGACCCGCATCGTCGCCAACGCGGCACGGCGCGTCTCGGTGGTGACCGCCGTCAGCCCGCGCGCGGCGGTGGACCTGATCTTCGTGCTCGTCAGCGCCGTGACCATGGTGCGCCAGCTCGCCGTGCTCTATGGCGGCCGGCCGGGCGCGCTCGGCATGTTTCGCCTGTTCCGCCAGACGGTTGCGCATCTCGCGGTGACCGGCGGCATGGCCGCGGGCGACACCATACTGCAGCAGTTCGTCGGCCAGGGCATCGCCGCCAAGCTCTCCGCCCGGCTCGGCGAGGGGGTGGTGAACGGCCTGCTCACCGCCCGGCTCGGGCTCGCGGCGATCGAGGTGACCCGGCCCCTGCCCTTCGCGGCCCTGCCGCCGCCCGCCCTGAAGGAGGTCGCGGCGGGCGTGGTGACACGTGCCGAAACCAGTGACCAGTCAGTGCAGTCAGGTGGACGATGAGACCGATTTCGGGCCGATCGGGACGATCGGTGCGGTCCGATCAGCCCTGATGCGCGGGCGTGCGCACGACCAGCCCGTCGAGCGCCGCCGTCACCTTGATCTGGCAGGACAGCCGCGAGTTCGGCTTCACCTCGCTGGCGAAGTCGAGCATGTCCTCTTCCATCGGGCCGGGCGTGCCGACCGCATCGGTCCAGCCGGGGTCGACATAGACGTGGCAGGTCGCGCAGGCGCAGGCGCCGCCGCATTCGGCATCGATTCCGGGAACGCCGTTGCGGATCGCCGTCTCCATGACGGTCGCGCCGATCTGCGCCTCGACCACGCGCGAGGTGCCGGAAGCGTCGATATAGGTGATCTTGGGCATGGGGAACGTGTCTTGAAATGGCGGGGATGCCGTCTTGATAGACCGGCCGGCCGGGGAAGGCCAGCACCGCTCACCACGGCTCGGCGAGCCAGGCGGCCATGGCGCTCTTCGCCGCCGCCACCGCCGCGGTGAAATCGGCGGCGAGCCGCGCATCGGCCGTGCCGCCCGCCAGCGCGCTCTCGAGCGCCGCCGCGGTGCAGGCCACCTCGACCGCTCCCACCGCCAGCGCCGCCCCCCTGAGGCCGTGCACGGCGATCCGGGCATCGTCCGCCGTCCGGGCGGTGCCCATCTCGCCGACTACCCGGTCGGCGTGGGCCAGGAAGATGCCGAGGACCTCGCGCGAAAGCTGCACATCGCCACCGGTCGAACGTTCCAGTTGCGAACGGTCCAGCGTCACCGGCGCCCCCGGATCGGCACACCCGAGCACCACCTGAGCAAAATCAATGGTTAACGTGTCCTTTCGGGACATGGTTGATGGCTCGTTAACGATATCGACAGACGTTTACGAATGGCCGGTTCCATTTTGAAACCGCGCGAGGGTAGGATAGAGATGCGGTGGGCCGGCAGATATCCCAATCCTCTGATGTGACTCTTCTTTTCGGGGAGCACCCCTAGCTGGATTGTCGGGCTTCCGCAAACCCCGGCCCGACGGCGTGAGCCGATCGGAGTAGCGTACGGACCGGAGGCGACGGCCGATGTCGACGACGACCAAGAAAGTGCAGCAGGACCCCACCGAGGCCGCCCTGTCGGCGATCCAGGAGGCGTTGAGCCTCGGATCGACGGGCGACCCCCGACAGCCGGGGGGCCTGCCGGATGATGCGTTCGATCTCCCGCCCGCGCAGGAGCCCCGGGCTCCGCGCATCGAGATCCGCGCCCGGCCCGAGGACGGCTTCGTCGACCGCACCGATGACCTTGAGGAGACGGCGGACGACGAGCCGCTCGACGACGACTTCGCCTTCGTCGACGAGCCCGCTTTGCCGCCGGCCGCTCCGGCACCCGCGCCCGCCCCGCCGGCGGCCGAGACCCGCCCGGCCCCGCGCGCCGAGCGCCGGCCCGCCGCTGCCCACCGCGAGCCCGAGCACGGCCCGCCGGTGCGCCGCGCCGCCAATGACGACCGCCAGACCATCGGCCAGCTTCTCGCCGCGCTCCAGCGCCGCCCCTCGCCCGCGCCCTATATCGCCGCCACCGCCGCCTCGCTGGTCTGGCTGGTGATCGGTGGCCTTCTGGCCGCCACCCAGTTCCGCGGCGCCGAGATCGAGGCGGGCGGCGCGCTCGCCACGCCCGGCCTGCTGCTCATCGTCGCCGGCCTCGCCGTGCCGCCGATCTTCTTCTTCGTGCTCGCGGTGATGGTGAGCCGCACCCAGGAGATGCGCCTCGTCGCCCGCTCCATGGCGCATGTGGCCATCCGCCTCGCCGAGCCCGAGGCCGCCTCCACCGATTCCATCGTCACCATCGGCCAGGCCGTGCGCCGCGAGGTCGCCGCTATGGGCGACGGCGTCGAGCGCACCATCTCGCGCGCCAGCGAACTCGAGACCATGGTGCGCAGCGAGGTCTCCATCCTCGAACGCGCCTATGACGAGAACGAATTGCGCATCCGCGCCCTCGTCGAGGAGCTGCACGCCGAGCGCGAGACCATCCTCCAGCATGCCGACCGCATGCGCGAAGTGATCAGCGGCGCCCGCCTCGCCTTCTCGCAGGAAGTGAAGGAAGTCGCCGACCGCATTGATTCCACGGTGATCGAGGCGGCCGACCGCGCCACCCGGAATCTGTCCGAGAAGGGCGAGGAAGTCACCCTCGCGCTCGGCAGCGTCGGCGACACCATCATCGACGCGCTGACCACCAAGGGCGCCGACCTGATCACCCGCCTGCAGGCCACCGGCACCGAGGTGAACGAGAACCTCACCGGCGCCAGCGAGAACCTGATCAGCACGCTGACCGTGCAGACCGACGAGATCAGCTCGCGCCTGTCCAACGCCACCACCACGCTCTCCGAGACGCTCGGCGCGCGCACCGACGAGATCGGCGACAGCCTGCTGCGCACCGCCAGCGAACTGGCCGACGTCGTCACCCGCCGCACCGACGAGATGGGCGCCAAGCTCACCGCCACCACCCTCACCCTCACCGAGACGCTGTCCTCGCGCTCGGACGAGATCACCAACGCCCTGGTCGACACCGGCACCCGCCTCGCCGACGAGATCGCGGTGCGCGCCAACGAGATGAACCACACCCTCAAGAGCACGGGCGATTCGCTGGTGCTCGACCTGTCGCAGCGCGGCGGCGAGGTGGTGCGCAAGCTCGAGGAGACCGGCACCCGCGTCGCCGAGACCATCACCGTGCGCGGCGGCGACCTCGCCGACCGCATCGCCGACACCGGCAACCGCATCTACGACACCGTCGCCGTGCGCGGCGTCGAGCTGGAGCGCCTGATCGCCGACACCGGCCAGCGCGTCACCGACCAGCTCTCCAGCGCCGGCGCCGGCGTCGCCGACCAGCTCAGCCAGGTGGCCGAGCGCTGGACCGCCGAACTCGGCGCCCGCGGCGACCAGATCGGCCTGCAGATGTCGCAGATCGGCGAGGAGGTCACCGAGAACATCAGCCTGCGCGGCACCAAGGCGACCGAGGAATTCCGCGTCAGCGCCGAAACCCTCATCAACACGCTCGGCACCAAGGGCGACGCCGTCAAGGAGACGCTCGCCGCACGGCTGCGCGCCTTCGAGGAGACCATCTCGGTGCGCGGCGGCGAACTCGCCGACCGCCTCGGCCGCGATGCCGGCGTGCTGGGCCGCCAGATCAATGACGGCCTGCGCAGCTTCGACGAGACCGTGAAGGGCCAGGGCTCGACCCTGCTGACCCAGATCCGCGACCGCGTCGACGAGCTCACCCGCAGCATCGAGCTGAACCTCGTCGGCTTCGACGAGCGCGTCTCGGCCCGCAGCGCCGAAGTCGCCGCCGCCCTCGACGAGCGCCTCTCCGGCGTCGAGCAGGCGCTCGACAGCCGCGTCGCCCATCTCGGCGGCACGCTGGACACCCGCGTCGGCAATCTCGGCTCCACCCTCGACGAGCGCATCGCCGCCATCGAGGAGGCGCTCGACCGCCGCGCCCACAGCCTCAACGAAACGCTGGCGAGCCGCACCATCGAGTTTGCCCGCGCCGTCGCCGACGGCTCCAAGCTCGCCACCGAGACCATGGACCGCTCGCTCGGCGCCCTCGACGGCTTCTTCGAGGAACGCGCCCGCACCGTCACGCAGGCGCTCACCGAGCGCATGGAGAGCGCCGACCGCACGCTCGGCGCCCGCGCCCAGGAAGTGGCCGGCACGCTCGACACCCGCATCGGCCGCTTCGAGGAGCTCGTGGTCGGCCGTCTGGAGACGGTCGCCGAGACCGTCGAGAAGCGCGGCGCCGGCGTCGCCGAGCAGCTCACCACCCGCATCGAGGCGGTCACCGACCAGATGCGCAGCGAAGCCGGCATGGTGGAGCGCTCGCTCCACGCCCTCGCCGACTCCGTCGCCCGCACGCTGGTCGAGCGCGCCGGCGAGGTCTCGACCATCTTCGAGGCCCGCACCCGCGAGATCGCCGACATCGTCGACACCCAGGGCAACGGCTTCCTCGCCGCCCTCGGCGAGCGCGGCGGCATCCTCTCCGCCGAGATCGCCCGCTCCTCGAGCGACGCCATCGCCGCCCTCGACACCCACCGCAGCAACTTCGTGCAGGCGATCGAGGCGACGCGCGGCTCCGCCGTCGACGACATCACCCGCGCCGGCGACCAGCTGCTGCACGCGCTGGAAACCCGCTCCGGCAGCATCCTGCAGACCTTCGAGAACACCACCGGCAACCGCACCCGCGACATGATGCGGCTCAGCAACGAGCTGCTCGACACCATCGAGGGCCGCACCGCCGTCATCCTCGAGGCGTTCCAGGAGCGCACCGGCGCCAGCGCCGGCGAGATCATCCGGCTCGGCGACACGCTGCTCGACAGCCTGTCCGACCGCACCGGCGGCCTCGTCACCGCCGTGCAGCGCACGGTCGAGGTGGCGGCCGAGGACATCACCCGCGCCAGCGAGAACGTGCTGGTCAACCTCGAGACCCGCACCGGCGCGCTGGTCGGCGCCTTCCAGCAGTCGGCGCTCGACACCACCGGCCAGGTGGCGCGGATCAACCAGGATCTCGTCGCCAGCCTCGAATCGCGCGCCGTGCAGCTCGTCACCGACCTGCAGCGCGCCAGCGGCGACGTCACCGGCGCCATCGCCCGCATCAACGACGACGCCCTGCTCGGCTTCGAGACCCGCACCGGCGCCCTGCTGAACGCGGTCCAGCAGACCACCGGCGACCTCGCCGGCGAGGTCGGCCGCGTCGGCGACAGCCTGGTCGGCGCGCTCGACGCCCGCACCAGCAACCTGCTGACCAGCCTTGAGCGGACCACCGGCGCCTTCAGCGGCGACTTCGCCCGCGTCAGCGACACCCTCGTCGCCGAGATCGACAGCCGCGCCGGCAACCTGATCGGCGCCCTGCAGCAGACCGCGGGCGACCTGACCGGCGACTTCGGCCGCGTCAGCCAGGGCTTCATCGCCGACATCGACGCCCGCGCCGGCAACCTGCTGGCCAATCTGCGCCAGACCACGGAAGGCTTCTCGGACGAGCTCGGCCGCGTCAGCCAGGGCCTCGTCACCGACATCGACGACCGTGCCGCCGGCCTCATCGCCAACCTGCAGACCACCGCGGGCACGCTCTCCAGCGAGGTCGGCCGCATCGGCCAGGGCCTCGCCGGCGAGATCGACGGCCGCGCCGCGAGCCTGCTCACCGGGCTGCAGAACACCGTCGGCGCCTTCGCCGGGGAGTTCGGCCGCATCGGCCAGGGCGTCTCCGCCGACATCGAGGCGCGCTCGACCACCCTGCTCGGCAGCCTCGAGCGCACCACCGGCGCCTTCACCGGCGAGTTCGACCGCATCAGCCGCGGCCTCGTCACCGATCTCGACAACCGCAGCACCGGCCTTCTGACCGGCCTGCAGCAGACCGCCGGCGACCTGTCGGGCGAACTCGCCCGCATCGGCTCCGGCGTCGTCGCCGACATCGACGCCCATGCCGGCACGCTGATCACCGGCCTGCAGCAGACCGCCGGCGAGTTCTCCGGCGATTTCGGCCGGGTCAGCCAGAACCTCGTCACCGACATCGACGGGCGCACCGGCAGCCTGCTCGCCAATCTGGAGCGCACCGTCGGCGCCTTCTCCGGCAATGTCGCGACGCTCACCCAGAGCCTCGCCGGCGAGATCGACGGGCGCGCCACCGCGCTGGTCGGCAATCTCCGCCAGGTGGCCGGCGGCCTCTCCGAAGAACTCGGCCGCATCGGCGAGGGCCTCGTCGGCGACCTCGACCAGCGCACCGGCACCCTCGTCTCGACGCTGCAGCAGACCACCGGCGACTTCACCGGCGCGGTCGCGCGCAGCGGCCAGAACCTGCTCGGCGACCTCGAGGCGCGCTCCAACCGCCTGATCGAGTCGATCCAGCAGAGCACCGCCGGCGCCGGCGGCGAGATCGCCCGCATCAGCGAGCAGCTCGCCGAGCATCTCGACACCCATACCGGCCACCTGCTGGCCGCCGTGCAGCGCACGGCGGGCGAGGCGACCGGCGAGATCACCCGCACCAGCGACGATCTGGTCTCGGCGATCGAGCTGCGCACCACCCGCCTCGTCGACACGCTGCGCCAGTCGACCGACACCACCTCGGCGCAGATCCTGCGGGCCGGCGACGACCTCATCGCCGCGCTCGACGGCCGCGGCGCCGGCGTGGTGCAGGCGATCAGCGAAAGCGGCCGCGCCGCCATCTCCGAGATCGCCGCCACCAACGAGATGGTGAAGGGCGACATCACCGCCGTGCTCCAGCGCCTCGGCGAGCTGAACGGCCTGATGCAGAACGTGCTCTCCGGCGCGGTCGGCAACCTCGCCTCCATCGAGGGCGCCATCACCGAGCGGCTCGACCTGTTCCGCTCCACCGTGGCCAATGTCGAGGACGCCACCCGCCTCACCTCGGACCGGATGGGCGCGCAGATCGGCGAACTGCGCACCGTCTCCACCGACGTGCTGCAGGATGTCGCCCAGCTCACCCAGCGCTTCACCGAGCAGGCCGGCGTCATCTCCGGCGTCGCCACCGCGCTGCGCGACACCCACGGCCAGATCGACCGCACCCTCGGCGAGCGCCGCGGCGCCATCGTCGAGCTGTCGGACGCCCTCGCCCTCAAGGCCGGCGAACTGGACAACCGCCTCAACCGCTTCACCAGCGTGCTGCAGTCGACCCTGCAGGATGCCGAGAAGCGGGCGCAGGAGATCGCCCAGGTGGTCGCCGAATCGGCGAGCCGTTCCACCGCCGCGATCGCCAGCCAGCAGGAGCAGGTGCGCTCCACCGCCGAAAGCGAGCGCCAGCGCACCACCGCCGCGCTGCAGACCACCTATGAGAAGGCGATCGGCGAGGTGAAGTCGCTGATGGGCCAGGCCAGCCAGGGCTTTGCCGAGGTGGCGCGCGAGTTCAAGTCCTCGGCCGCCGATGTCCAGCGCATGCTGGAGACGACGCGCCAGGAGCTGAAGCGCGGCGTGCTCGAACTGCCCACCGAGACGGAGGCCAGCGCCGCCAATATGCGCCGCGCCGTCGCCGAGCAGATCAAGGCGCTCGCCGAGCTCAACGAGATCGTCGCCCGCCAGGGCCGCTCGCTCGACGTGGTGGAGAGCGCCCCGCGCGGCCGCGCGGCGACCTCCTACGGCCCGCCCGCGCCCTTCCACGGCCCGGACGCGCCCGCCGCCCATCTCGCGCCGCGCCCCTCCTACCTGCGCGCGGAGACCCCGTCGCGGGCGGAGAGCGCGCCCCGCTCGGAATCGCCCCTGCCGCGGGTCGAGCCCTTCCCGCCGCGCGAGGCGCCGGCGGCCCGCGAGCCCGCCCCGCGCGAGCCCTCTCCGCGTGAGACGGCCCCGCGCGAGACCGCCCGCACGCAGCCGCCGGCCCCGGCGCCGCAGCCGCCCGCGCAGCCCGATCCCTTCGCCCGCCGCGCCGCCGCGCACACCGCGGCGCCGGCCCCGACCCCGACCGACGACGCGGACGGGCGTGGCGGCTGGCTCTCCGAGCTCCTCGCCCGCGCCTCGGGCGAGGCCCCGGAAACCCCGGCCGCGCCGCAGCGCCCCGCCCCCGCCCCGGCGCGGAACGAGGCGCCCTCCCCGGCCCCGGCGGCGAATGCCCGCCAGCCGGAACGGCCGGTGCACCACACGATCGAGTCGCTCGACTCGCTCTCGGTGGACATCGCCCGCATGATCGACCATGAGGCGGCGGTGGAGCTCTGGGCGCGCTACAAGCGCGGCGAGCGCAACGTCTTCACCCGCCGGCTCTACACCATGCAGGGTCAGCAGACCTTCGAGGAGATCCGGCGCAAGTACCGCCGCGACGCGGAATTCCGCGAGACGGTGGACCGCTACATCGCCGAGTTCGAGCGCCTGCTCGACCAGGTCTCGCGCGACGAGCGCGGCCAGGCGCTGACCAAGACCTACCTGACCTCCGATACCGGCAAGGTCTACACGCTGCTCGCCCACGCCGCCGGTCGCTTCGACTGACGGACGGCACGGCCGGACGATACGGAAAAGGGCCCCGCGCGGGCCCTTTTTCATGAGCGGCGTTCGGCTATGCTGGGCCGTCCGCCGGTACCGCGCCCCCGGCCGGAGCCGGTGCGCTCGCGGCGCGGGCCCGCGAGCCTCGGGGATAGGCCAGCGCCGATGCGCCGGCGCCGGGCCACGTATCGGGCCACCCGACCCCGC
The DNA here is from genome assembly GCF_045108345.1 of Ancylobacter terrae. Lineage (NCBI taxonomy): Bacteria > Pseudomonadati > Pseudomonadota > Alphaproteobacteria > Hyphomicrobiales > Xanthobacteraceae > Ancylobacter > Ancylobacter terrae. Next base: position 1,020,032 of record NZ_JBJGXH010000001.1, on the reverse strand, counting down.
TATCGCAGGAGGTCTCGCATGACTGAGCGACCCGCCGGACGCGCCAGACCGGAACCGCCGCGGGCACCCCGTTCGGAGGCAGACCCTGTGCGGCCTCGCCGGCGCGAACCGACCGGGGGGCGGACGGCCGCGCATCCGCTTACCCTTCGCGGCATGGCCCTCGCCGGGCTCGCCGCTCTCGGCATCCTGCTCGGCGCCGGCCCCGCGGCGGCCTCCGACGAACAGGCGATCCGCGAGGCGCTGGCGCGCTGGGCGGAGAACTTCAACGCCGGCCGCGGCGCCGAGGCCTGCACGCTGTTCGCGCCGGAGCTGCGTTTCGACTATCGCGGCGCGCCCGAGCGCGGCTATGCGGAGATGTGCGCCCAGCTGAAGCGGGCGACGGCCGATCCGGAGCGCCGGATGCGCTACGCGGCCGACATCCGCGAGGTGATCGTCGAGGGCGATATCGCCATCGTCCGGCTGGTCTGGACCCTGACCATCGCGCAGCCCGGAAAACCGGACATCGTCTCCACCGATCGCGGCCTCGACGTGTTCCGCCGCCAGCCCGACGGCGCGTGGCGCATCGTGCGCTATCTCGCCTATGACGAGTGAACGCCCGCAACCGGCGACGCGGCGGGGCGCGCGGGGAGACGGCCGCGCTCAGAGATAGGCGATCATCCGGCCGCAGAAGCCCGCCGCCAGCCAGAGCCCGATCGAGCAGCCGGCCTGCCATCGCCCCGCCAGCGGCGGATCGCGGTCCCAGTCCGCAAGCCGCCCGTTCCACGCCCGCCGGAAGGCCAGCGCGTTGAACAGCGCCAGCCCGACCAGCGCCAGCTTGATCTGGAACAGCGGGCTCGACGCCAGCGAGGCGGCATCGGCCGCGAACAGCAGCACGCCGCTCGGCAGCAGCAGGACGATGCCCGCGAGCGCGAACGGCGTCAGCAGGCGCGAGGCGGCTGCCGCGGAGACGATGCCGCGCCCGACGCCGAGCAGGCGCAGGTCGAGCACGATGATCGGCCCGATCAGCAGCGTCAGCCCGAGCAGATGGACAAGGTTGGCGGCGGGATAGATCCAGAGGGAATCGCGCACGAAGGCGCCCAGCGCCGATTGCTGGAGCGCCAGCGCCCAGCCCGCCGCCGCAGCCCCGCCATGCTCCATCGCCGCGCCCCTCAGCGCAGCTCGATGGTGCGCCCGTCGAGCGATATCCGCTCGGCGCGGATCTCGGCGGGCGCGACCCGGCTCGGATAGCCCTCGACCCGCACGACGCGGCCGACCACGAGGTCCTCGCGCGGCAGGCCCCGCGCGTTCATCCGCGAAGGCGGCGCCAGCACCACCTCCCAGCGCTTGCCCTCGCCTTCGAGGATGACCAGGCCATGCGGGTATTCATAGGCCGCTTCGAGGATCGGCCCGTCCAGCGTGACGACGGTGTTGGCGTCGTAGCTGCCCCAGCCGTGATGGGCGAGCGCGCCGGCGGCGGAGCCGGCGAGCAGCGTCAGGCAGGCGAACAGGCGAAGCATCGCGGCCTCCCGGGCGGGGCGAAGGAGGCGTCAGCCTAGCGGAAGTTTACGTAAGGGCACGTCACGTCGCCGCGAGGGGTCGCGGGCGGCCGCGGAGCCTCGTTGAAAAATCCCTCGCAGCATTGTCATCCCGGCCGGAGAGGCAAGCGAACAGCCGGGATCACGCGCCAGGATACCCGCGCGCTCCGGATAGGGCCTGCCGGCCATTCCGGGATGACGTTCGCGGAGGATTTTCCAGACGGGCTCTCAGAACCGCGCCGACGCCCACTTCACGATCTCGACGAAGACCTGGTCGGAGGCCTCGTCCAGCGCGCGGGCCACTTCCGGCCCCTTGGTGTTGGCCGCCGGCGCGCGGGCGGTGAACACCTGCGCGGCGACGATGCGGCCGGCGCGGTCGGCCACCACCTTGGCCGAGACCGAGACCACCGCCTCGGCGCCGCCGCCGGAGGTCTGGATGCCGAACTGGCGGATATCGGTCAGCAGCACGTAGTCCGCCACCACCTGCTCGCCCGGCCGCGCCACCGAACGCGAGCGGCTGCCGTTCTCGAAGGACTGGATCAGCCGCGCCTGGAACAGCGCCGGCAGCCGGTCCGCCCATTGCGCGCCGCCGAGATAGGTGATCTGGCCGGGCGCCGGCTCGATGACGATCTTCTCGGTGTCGAGCACCGCGAGCGCGGTCGGGTTGCCGATCACGATCTGGCCGGTGCCGGTGCGCGGCGCGGTGAAGCCCGACGGCGCGGTGAGATCGAAGGTCGGCACCGCCTTGTCGCCGCCGCCGAGCAGCGCGGCGCAGCCGCCCAGCGTCACCGCCGAGCCGAGCAGCACCACCCGCACCATGGCGGCCCCCGCCGCCCTGCGCCAACGCCTCACCGGAACCAAAGCCCCAACCCCCTGCCGTGTCGACTTTTCAGGCACGCCCAATCCTATCTGCCACTGTAGCTGGGAACGGAAGAGCCGCCAAAGATGAACTGGCGCGGATTGCGCTCCAGATTCTTGAAGACGCGCTCGATCTCGCTCAGCGTGCGCCGCCCGTCCGCCGCCAGCGCCTCGTACTGGCGCAGGCCCGGGCCGGTGAACTGGTTGAGATTGCGCGACAATTCCGCGGTGCGCGCGTCGAGGTTCACGGCCAGCTTGCGCACCTCCTCCGCGGCCGCGCCGACCTGCGCGAACATGCCCTTGCCCTCGTCGCTGGCGGTGAGCCCGTTCACGTTGTCGAGGATCTGGTCGAGCTTGTTGGCCATGCCGTTCAGCTTGGCGGACAGCTCGGAGGCATTCTTGATCAGCGAATCGGTATCGCCCGAGCGATTCGCCAGCGTCTGCGAGAAGGTCTCGATATTGGTGACGGCGTTGCCGACCTTCTTCGGGTCGATCGCCTGGGTGAGCTGGTCGAGCCGGTTGAAGGTGGTCTCGAGCTGGGCCGAGAAGCCGCGGAAGGTGGAGGCGATCGCGCTGGCGTCGTCGATGAACGACTTCACCTTGCCGCTGGAATCGCCCAGTTCCTGGGTGAACTTCTGCACATTGTCGATGGTCGAGTTCACCTTCGCCGGGTCGACCGCCGCCACCACCTTGTCGAGCGACTGGGCGAGCGCGTCGATGCGCTTGGCCGCGCCGCTGACGTCGGCGAGGAAGCCGTCGACATTGGCGGCGTTGTCGCCCAGCGCCTTGGCGAACTTGTCGACATTGTCGATGACCGAGGCGATCTTGGTCTCGTTGTCCGCCAGCAGCCGGTCCACCCGGCGGGTGATGTCGTCGACCTGGCCGAGCACCGCCTTGGCGCCCTGCATCAGATCCTGCACCGCGGAGGCGTCCGCCTCGATGCGCGGCAGTCCCCCGTCCGACGGCTCCGGCAGCGGCGCGGCGCCGAGGCTGCCGCCGACGAGGCCCACCGAGGCGAGGCCGGTCAGCACCTGCATGTCCAGCCCGGCACGGGTGTCGGTGCGCACCGGCGTGTTCGGCTGCACGGCGATGGTCGCCACCACCTGCCGGGGATCCTTGGTGTCGAGGCGCAGGCCGGTGACCTCGCCGACCGGGATGCCGTTGAAGGTCACCCGCGAGCCGGTCTGCAGGCCGCTGACCGGACCGTTGAACACGACGTCGTAGCTCGTGCGCGGCCCCCGGTTCGCCGAACCGTTGAACCACCAGACGAAGGCGAACGCCGCCGCCACCACCGCAATGGTGAACAGCCCGATGACCGCGTAGTTGGCGCGTGTTTCCATCCCTAAGCTCTCACCATCGCATCACTTGCCGCCGACGCATCACTTGCCGCCGATCCCGGCGGCGCGGGCGCGCTTGCCGTGGAAATAGGCGGACACCCACGGATGATCGCAGGCCAGCATGTCCTCGATCGGGCCGACCGCCACCACCTTGCCGTCGGCCAGCGCCGCCACCCGGTCGCAGACCGTGTGCAGACTGTCCAGATCGTGGGTTACCATGAACACGGTGACCCCCAAAGTCGCCTGCAGCGTGGCGATCAACTCGTCGAACTCGCCGGCGCCGATCGGGTCGAGGCCCGAGGTCGGCTCGTCGAGGAACACGATGTCGGGATCGAGCGCCAGCGCCCGGGCGAGCGCGGCGCGCTTGATCATGCCGCCGGAGAGCTCTGACGGCGCCTTCTCCGCCACTTCCGGCGCCAGCCCGACCATCTCCAGCTTGGTGATGGCGAGTTCGTCCATCAGCCGCTGCGACAGGTCGAGATATTCGCGCATCGGGAACTGGATGTTCTGCTTCACCGTGAGCGAGGAGAACAGCGCGCCGTGCTGGAACAAGACGCCCCAGCGCCGCTCCATGGCCTTTTCCTCGGCGGCGTCGAGCGTGTCGAGGTCTCGGCCGAACACCTCGATGGTGCCCGAACGCTTCGGCACCAGGCCGAGAATGGTGCGGGTGAGCACCGACTTGCCGCCGCCCGAGGCGCCGACGAAGCCGAGAATCTCGCCGCGCCGCACGTCGAGCGACAGGCCCTTGAGGACGATTCGATCGTCGAACCCGACCACCAGATCGCGCACACGGATGATCGGCTCCGGCTCGGGAGCCGGGCGCCGGGCGCGCCGCTGGGTCGTCTCGATGCCGGTCGCAGCCACCTATCGCCTCACATGTCGATCGCGGCGAAGAACATGGCGAACAGTCCGTCGACCACGATCACCAGGAAGATCGCCTTCACCACGGCGGCGGTGGTGTGGGCGCCGAGCGATTCGGCGCTGCCGCCGACCCGCATGCCTTCCATGCAGGCGACGATGCCGATGATCGCCGCCATGAACGGCGCCTTGATCATGCCCACCTCGAAGGTGCTGAGCGAGATCGCCTCCTGCAGCCGGGCGAGGAAAATCGGCGGGGATATGCCGCCATAGAGCCACGACACCAGCCCGCCGCCGAACAGCGCGCACATGCTGCCGAGGAAGGTGAGCAGCGGCACGGCGATGATCAGCGCGGCGAGGCGCGGCAGCACCAGCACCTCGATCGGGTCGAAGCCCATCACCCGCAGCGCATCGACCTCCTCGCGCATCCGCATCGAGCCGAGCTCGGCGGTGAAGGCGCTGCCCGAGCGGCCGGCCACCATGATCGAGACGATCAGCACGCCGAGTTCGCGCAGGGTGAGGATGCCGACCATGTCGACGACATAGGTGGTGGCGCCGAACTTGCGGAAATGGAACGTGCCCTGCTGCGCGATGATGGCGCCGATCAGGAAGGTGATCAGCGCGACGATCGGCACCGCCCGCAGGCCCACCCGTTCCAGATGATAGACCATCGAGGTCAGGCGGAAGTGATGCGGGCGCACCGCGAGCGCGGCCAGCGAGGCGGCGACGCGGCCGAGGAAGGCGAGGAACTCGCGCCCGTCATGGGCGGCCCCCACCACCGCGCGGCCGATGACGTGCAGCCCGCTGACGATCGGGTTCATCAGCACCCGCGGCGGGGGCACGGCGTGGCAGCCCTTGGCGACGTCGTCGAGCAGCGGCTGGAAGGTGCGCTCCAGCCCGACCAGCACCGGCCGGCGGCCCGCTTCCTCGATGCCGCGCAGCAGCCGGTCCAGCAGCACCGCGCCGAGCGTGTCGAGCCGGCGCACGCCGGACATGTCGAGCCGCACCGCCTCGGCGGAGGCGCTCTCGGCGAGACTGCTCTCGACCAGGTCCTCGAGAGCCCGGCCATTGGTCGACACCCACAGGCCATTGCCCACGAGCACGAGCTCACGCCCGTGTCGTGCCGACGCCAGAAGCGGGGCTTCCGCGGCTCCCAAATCCTGCTCCCCGGTGCTGCGCCCGGCTTTCCGGCCGAATCGGCCGCCGGACGTCGAAATTGCGCAGGCGCGAATGACGCTTAGTCATAGCCGCCCGGCTTCGCCCGTGTCGAGAGCGGCCCCGGCGATATAGGTATCCAGAAACCGTCATATGACGATCCGGCGGCCTTTGTGCTCTGGCAGTAACGCTGCCCGAGCCGGGCCCCGCCTGCGCTATGCTCGCGCCCGCAGCCCGACTCAACCCCTCCGAGGTGCCCATGCCGACGCTCACCGTGACCATCGAGCGCTTTCCCCTCGCCGGCACCTTCACCATCGCCCGTGGCTCCAAGACCGAGGCGGTGGTGGTGGTGGCGCAGATCCGCGACGGCGCCCATGTCGGGCGCGGCGAATGCGTGCCCTATGCCCGCTACGGCGAGAGCGTGGAGGGCGTCGCGGGGCTTGCCGAATCGCTCGCCGCCGACATCGCCGCCGGCCTCGACCGCGAAGGCCTCCAGCAGCGCCTGCCGGCGGGCGCGGCGCGCAACGCGCTCGACTGCGCGCTGTGGGACCTCGAGGCGAAGCGCCGCGGCGTGCGCGTGCACGACCTCGCCGGCATCCCCGCGCCGACGCCGGTCACCACCGCCTACACGATCAGCCTGGGCACGCCGGAGGCGATGGCGCAGGCGGCCGCGCAGGCCGGCCGCCCCCTGCTCAAGCTCAAGCTCGGCGCGGCGGGCGATGCCGAGCGGCTCCTCGCCATCCGTGCCGCCGTGCCCGACGCCGAACTGGTCGTCGACGCCAATGAGGGCTGGACCGCGGAGACCCTCGCCGCCAACCTCGCCGCCTGCGCCCATGCCGGGGTGAGGCTCGTCGAGCAGCCGCTGCCGGCGGCGGACGACGGCGCGCTCGCCCATATCGTGCGCCCGGTGCCGGTCTGCGCCGACGAGAGCGCCCATGACCGCGCCGGCCTACCCGCCCTCGTCGACCGCTACGACGCCATCAACGTCAAGCTCGACAAGACCGGCGGGCTCACCGAGGCGCTGGCGCTGGTCGCCGCCGCACGCGAGGCCGGGCTCGACGTCATGGTCGGCTGCATGGTCGCGACCTCGCTGTCGATGGCGCCGGCGCTGCTGCTGGCGCCGCAGGCGCGCTGGGTCGATCTCGACGGGCCGCTGCTGCTCGCCCGCGACCGCGATCCCGGCCTCGCCTATCAGGGCTCGACCGTGCTGCCGGGCGGGCCGGAGCTGTGGGGCTGAGCAGCCCCTCGAAAGTGCGCATCGAAAACAATGCTCCCGTCATCCTGAGGAGCCATTCCGTTCAGGAATGGCGTCTCGAAGGATGGTCCAGGAGGATCGGGAGCCCTCTGGAGCCTCCTTCGAGACGCGCCTGCGGCGCTCCTCAGGATGACGGACCGAGTTTCCAAGCAGTCTCTCGGAGCGTAATCCGGTCGGCATTCCGTGCTAGCTGATCAGCGCGCGCTCTGGCAGAAACGCGGTTCGGCGCTCCACAGCGCGTGGAAATGGTGCACCGGCCCGTGGCCGCGCCCGATGGTCAGCTGGTCCGAGGCACCGATGGCGCGGGTGAGATAGTCCTTCGCCGCCGCCACCGCCGCGCGCAGGGCCATGCCGCGCGCCAGCCCCGCGGCGATGGCGGAGGAGAGCGTGCAGCCGGTGCCGTGCGTGTTCCGCGTGGCGATGCGCGGCGCCGTGAGTTCGACGACCCCCTCGGCGTCGACCAGCACGTCGACACTGTCCGGCCCCTCGCCATGGCCGCCCTTGACCAGCACCGCGCGCGGGCCGAAGCCCATCAGCCGCTCGGCCTGCGCCCGCGCCTCGGCCGGCGTCTGCGCCACCGGTTCGTCGAGCAGCGCCGCCGCCTCCGGCAGGTTCGGCGTGATGAGCAGCGCGCGCGGCAGCAACGCCTCGCGCAGCGTCGCGATCGCCTCCGGCACCAGCAGCCGGTCGCCCGAGGCGGCGACCATCACCGGGTCGAGCACAATGGTCGACAGGCCGTGGCGGACAAGCCCGGCCGCGACCGTCTCGATCGCCTGTGGGCGCGAGAGCATGCCGATCTTCACCGCGCCGACGGCGAGATCGGAGAATACCGCGTCCATCTGCGCGGCGATGAAGTCCGCCGGCACGTCGTGGATGCCGCTGACGCCGAGCGTGTTCTGCGCGGTCAGCGCGGTGATGACGCTGGCGCCATAGACGCCGAGCGCCGAGAAGGTCTTGAGGTCGGCCTGTATGCCCGCCCCGCCGCCGGAATCGGACCCCGCGATGGTGACGGCAATCGGCGTCGGCGCGGCATTCGGCGTCGTCATCGGCTTCTCCCTCGCCGACGGACGGGCCGCGCCGTGCGGCCGGGGGCTGTCCCCGCATCGGCCGCCGCACGATTCGTTCCCTCCGCCGGCATGATCCGGATCAGGTTCGATGGGTTGGCCCGGCCCTCACGGACACGCCGCCTCTCAGCCCCTTTACGGGGCACCCCAACGTTTCGTCGCGCTCGCTGATAGGGGAAGGGGAAGGCGCTGACAAGCCGCGGGTTATCGCGTGAAAGCCCTACTTCGACAGAGCTTGCAGCACAGTTACGAAAAACGACGCCAAATCGACGCCATGCTCAATCAACCAAGCTTTGAGGCCGCTAGCTTCCGCCGCCTTATCAAGATGAGTTGGGTTAACATCCGCTTGAGATTTCGCTCTTTGCTGCTCGACTGATCTAAAGAACGCCTGCAAGAGATCCGGTGGAACATTGGAATGATCGGATGACTGAATGTGAACGAACTTACCTATTCTCTCAAAAACACTGTTGTCTATCCGGACATCTATTGGTGCCGCCGACTTGATGACAGTACCAACGTCTTTGAACGAACTACCCGTTATCTCGATTTTCGGCGGCATGCCACTCGTCTCCGGCGTGATGGAGGTAAAATATAACTTTAAATTGCAATTCGTCAATCACACACCTTCTATCCTCGCGCTGGATCCCGCCGCCTTGCGTAGTCACCCTCATTCTGGTCCTGTTGCGCTGTCAGCCAGCCTTGAAAGTCGCGCAATGGTTCCCTTCTTCGTCCAGATCAAATGCGAACTCGGCCGCTCCTACGAGGTCGCCAACGCCATCGCCGATGCCGAGATCGCCTCGGAAATCTACTCCACCGCCGGGGAATTCGACCTGCTGATCAAGTTCTACGTGCCCGAAGGCACCGATATCGGCCATTTCGTGAACCAGCAGGTGCAGATCGTGCCCGGCATCAAGGACACCCAGACGCTGATCACCTTCAAGGCGTTCTGAACGCTCACGCCACCGGCGGCGGGCCCGACGCTTCGGCTTCGCGGCGACGCTGCTCGTCCTCGTGGCGCTCGTGCCAGATCATGTAGAGGCCGGCGCCGATGACGATGGCCGCGCCGACCAGCACGATGAGCGAGGGCACCTCCGAGAACAGCGCGAAGCCCAGCACCAGCGACCAAAGCATCGCCGAATAGGTGAAGGGCGCGATCACCGAGGCGGGCGCGTAACGGTAGCTCTCCGTGAGCAGGATCTGGCCGACGCCGCCGAGAAAGCCGATGGTGAGCAGCAGCGCCGAGGCGCCCGGCCCCGGCACCACCCAGCCCCAGGCCGCCGTGCCCAGCGCCGCCACCGAGGCCAGCGCCTGGAAATAGAACACGATCGCCGCCGTGGTCTCGGTCGCGGTCAGATGGCGCACCTGCACGATGGCGCCCGCCGTGCAGATCGCCGCGCACAGGCCGTAGATCGCGCCCCAGGTCGAGGCGACATCCGCGCCGAAGCCGAGCGCCAGATGCGGCCACAGCATGATGACGACGCCGGCGAGGCCGAGCATCACCGCGATCCACCGATAGGGCCGCACCACCTCGCGCAGCAGCAGCGCCGCCATCACCACGGTGATCAGCGGCGTGGTGAAGCTGATCGCGGTGGCGTCGACCAAGGGGATGCGGGCGAGCGCGACGAAGTTGCAGGCCATGCCGATGACGCCGACCAGCCCGCGGATGATGTGGCCGACCGGATTGGCCGTGCGCACCGCCGCGCTGATCTCGCCGCGGAAGGCCAGCAGCGCGATCAGCGGGAACAGCGCGAAGAAGGAGCGCGCGAACATCACCTGCCCGGTCGGGACATCGACCGAGACGACCCGGACCAGGGCGGCCATGATGGTGAACAGGAACGTCGCGCACAGCTGCAGCGCGATCCCCTTGAGCGCGTTCATGGCGCGGCAAGGAGCATGATTGCACCCCCGCCCGCAAGGGCGATCAGCACCCCGTCAGGGAAACGGATCGCCGCCCGCCAGCGCGATACCGCCGAACACCACCCCGGCGGCGACGGCGAGGCAGGCCAGCGCCAGCAGGACCGGGCCGGGCCGTGCGGCGCCATGGTCGACATAGCCCCCGCCGCGCTTGCGGCCCGACAGCATGGCGAGGATGAGATTGTCCTTGCCGAATGCGGAATAGGCGAGATTGGCCGCCACATGCACCGCGATCAGCGCGAGCAGCACCCGGTAGATGTTGTGATGCAGCCAGCCGGCCCAGCGCACCACGGCGCCGGAGACGACGGTGGAGAGCGGCGCCTCGACGATGATGTCGTCGGTCAGGAACAGCCCGCTGGTCGCCTGCGCGCCGACGAGGACGAGCAGCGCCACCACCACCCAGCCGCCCGCCGGGTTGTGGCCGAGGAAGCGCGGCGCCCGCCCCGACGCCAGCCCGCGGACATAGGCGAGGATCGCACCCGGTCCGCGCAGGAAGCCGGCGAAGCGCGCGGTCGAACCGCCGACGAGGCCCCACAACAGGCGGAACACCACCACCACGAGGATGGCGAGCCCGTTCCACATGTGCCAGACGAGGCCGACATCGCCGTAATACTTGCTGAGGAAGGCGCAGCCGACCAGCACGACCAGCGCCCATTTGGCGAGCCGGGTCGGCAGGTCCCACGCCAGCACGGTGTCGGAGCGCCCGCCATCGGCGATGGCTCCGGGGGACAGCGTACGCTCCGACACCTCCACGCTCACTTCTTGAGGCGGAACGTGTCGTGGCAGGTGCCGCAATTGCGGATCACGCCGGGGAAATTGGCCTTGAAGCTGGCCTCGTCGGTGATCGCCGCGCGCGCCGCGGTGGCGTCCGCCTCGAGCTTGGCGAACAGCGCCTTGAACTCGTCGTTCTTCTGCCAGATCGCCGGCGCCGCGGCGGTATCGCCCTTGTCGGAACCGGCCGGGAACAGGCCCGGCAGCACCTTGGCGTTCTTGGCGTAGGTGTCGAGCGCCGCCTGCACCGTGGCGAGATCGAATTTCTCGCCCTTCAGCATGCCGCCGACCGGCTTGGTGGCCTCGCCGAACTGCTTCAGCAGCGCCTGCCGCTCCTTGATCGGATCACTCTGCGCCGCGACCGAGGTCGCGACCAACGCCACAGTGGCACACACCGCCAGAAAACGCCCACGCATCAACAATGCCCCTCATGATTCGTCGAGAATGCCGCCCGTGCGGCTTTCGCACCTTAGAGAGGCTCCGGACTGGCCGGCAATTCGCGCAACGTCACTCTCGCGGGCTCGTGATCGGCGCGGGTGCACGGAAGCGCTTGCATTTATGAAAGCGATCGATCGAACTTGACCGCGCAACGGCAGGTGTTTCCCCCAATTTCGTGCATCGTCGCAGTGACGTTAGGTTACGCCCGGGTCCCGGAGACAAGACAAAGCCACCCCCGACCCTACCCGAGGATTTCGCCATGGCCATCCGCACCATCCTGCTCCACGCTGCCCCCGACAGCGGCTTCCAGAGCCGGCTCGACTTCTCGATCGGCCTCGCCCGCCAGACCGGCGCCCGCATCCGCGCGATCTACACGCTCTATCCCGCCGGCGTGCCCGCCGTCGGCCGCGCGCTCTCGATCTACATCAACGAACTGCGCCGCGAGGCCAGCGCCAAGCAGGCCGAGATCGCCGGCATCTTCGACAAGGCGATGTCCGCCGCCGGCCTGCCCGGCACCTGGGAGGTGATCGACGGCGAGGTGGCGAGCGTGCTGCGCGACGCGGCCTTCGCCGCCGACCTCGTCGTGGTCAGCGAGACCGAGGACGGCTCGCAGGACGACTACCTCGCGGTGGAACTGCCGCAGCACCTGGCGCTGGGCTCGGACGGGCCGGTGATCATCGTCCCCACCGGCAAGCCCGTGCCGGCGAAGATCGGCCGCGTGCTGATCGCGTGGAAGCCCTCGCGCGAGGCCGGCCACGCGGTGCGCCTCGCCCTGCCGCTGCTCGCCCTCGCCGAGGCGGTCGAGGTGCTGACGATCGGCGACGCCGCCGGAGCGCGCTCGGGCGCCGCCCTGACGTCCCATCTGGCGGCGCACGGCGTCAAGGTCGAACACCTGCACCGGGAGGCTGCCGACGCCGAGGCCGCCGACCTGATCCGCGCCGAGTTCGACCGCTTCCGCGCCGATCTCCTCGTGCTCGGCGCCTACAGCCGCTCGCGCTTCGCCGAGCTGGTGCTGGGCGGGGTGACCCGCTCCTTCACCGAGCACCCGCCCGGCGTCGTGCTGCTGGCGCACTGAGGCGGCTCAGCCGGGGAACGGCACCACGGTCTGGCGCTGTTCCCCGAGCCCGGTGATGCCGAGCGTGACGACGTCGCCGGCCTTCAGGAAGACCTGCGGCTTCATGCCGAGGCCGACGCCCGGCGGGGTGCCGGTGATGATCACGTCGCCGACGTCCAGCACCATGAACTGGCTGATGTAGGACACCAGCGTCGCGACGGGGAAGATCATCGTCGTGGTCGAGCCGCGCTGGCGCTTCTCGCCATTGACGTCGCACCACAGGTCGAGCGCCTGCACGTCGGCGATCTCGTCCGGCGTGACCAGCCACGGCCCGAGCGGGCCGAACGTCTCGGCGCTCTTGCCCTTGATCCACTGCCCGCCGCGCTCGCCCTGGAAGGCGCGCTCGGACACGTCGTTGGCGAGGCAGTAGCCGGCGATATGGGACAGCGCATCCGCCTCGTCGACATAGCGGGCCTTCGTGCCGATGACGATGCCGAGCTCCACTTCCCAGTCGAGCTTGGTGGAGCCGCGCGGCACGATGACGTCGTCATTCGGCCCGACGATGCAGTTCGGCGCCTTGGAGAACAGCACCGGCTCGCTCGGAATCGGCATGCCCGCCTCGAGGGCGTGGTCGGCGTAGTTCAGCCCCACCGCCACGAAATGGCCCGGCCGCGCGACGCACGGCCCGATCCGGGTGCCGGCCGGAACCACCGGCAGGCTGGCGAGGTCGAGCGCAGCGAGCCGGGCAAGGCCGGCCGGCGAGAGCGCCTCGCCGCCGATGTCGGCGACGACGCCGGACAGGTCGCGGATCGCGCCGCTGGAATCGAGGATGCCGGGCTTCTCCTGCCCTGCGGTGCCATGTCGTACGAGTTTCATGCTTCAATCCTGCGCGATGGGGCCGACGGGCGGCGCGCCACCTTAGTCGATGCCGGCCGCGAACGGCACCCTGCCGCGACGCGGCTGCGGGCGATTTGCCTCCCGCTCCCCGGGTGCCGTCCGGGGCGGAGGCGGGACTCGCGGAGGTTGCCGGGAGGCGCCCATTTATGTCAGTATAGCTGACATAAAAATCGTACCCCTGAGGAAACGCCGCCGTGACCCCGCATGCCGTCTCGCTGTTCCTGTTCGCGGTGGCGGGCGCCTTCACGCCCGGCCCGAACAACCTGATCTCCGCCGCCTCCGGCGCCACCTTCGGCTTCGGCCGTACGCTGCCGCAGATCTTCGGCGTCGTGATCGGCTTTCCGGTCATGGTGCTGGCCGTCGGCATGGGGCTCGGCGGCCTGTTCGCCGCGGCGCCGCAGCTTCACCTGATTCTGAAGCTCAGCGGATCCGCCTATCTCCTTTACCTCGCGTGGAAAATCGCCCGCGCCGGCGAACTCGGCGCCGCCGCCGGCCTCGCCAGCCCGCTGACGCTCTGGCAGTCCGCGCTGTTCCAGTGGGTCAACCCCAAGGCCTGGACATTCGCCCTCAGCGTCGTGCCGGCCTTCACCACGCTCGGCGCCTCGGGCCTGGATCTTCTGGCGGAAGTGCTGGTGATCGCGGCGGTGATGGGCGCCGTCACCCTGCCCGCGCTCTCCGCCTGGGCGGGGTTCGGCGTGGCGCTCGCCCGCATCCTGTCGAACCCGCGCCAGCGGCGGCTGGTGAACGGCGTGATGGCGGCGCTGGTGGCGCTCAGCGTCTTCACCCTGTTCCTGTGAATCGATGCTGTAACAGCGTCATAAAAGCGTTGCCCGACTCGGGGTTATCTCCGGGTCATGAATCAGATCGCGAACATCGTCCTCCGCGACGACGAGGCTCCCGAACTGGTGCCGGAGGAGCCGGGCCAGCGACGCTTCCGCGCCCTGTTCCTCTCCGACATCCACCTCGGCACCAAGGGTTGCCAGGCCGAGCTGCTGCTCGATTTCCTGAAGTTCCACGACGCCGACACCATCTATCTCGTCGGCGACATCGTCGATGGCTGGCGCCTGCGCTCCGGCTGGTACTGGCCGCAGACGCACAATGACGTGGTGCAGAAGCTGCTGCGCAAGGGGCGCAAGGGCACCCGCATCGTCTACCTCCCCGGCAACCATGACGAGTTCCTCCGTGACTATTACGGCACGCATTTCGGCGGCATCGAAGTGGTGGAAACCGCCATCCACGAGGGCGCCGACGGGCGCCGCCACCTCGTTATCCACGGCGATGTATTCGACGTCGTCGTGCGCCACGCCAAGTGGCTCGCCTTCCTCGGCGACGGCGCCTACACCACCGCGCTGGGCATCAACACCTATCTCAACTGGGCCCGCCGCAAGCTCGGCTTTCCCTATTGGTCGCTGAGCCAGTGGGCTAAGCTGCGGGTGAAGAACGCGGTCAACTTCATCGGCCGCTTCGAGGAGGCGGTGGCCACCGAGGCGCGCCGGCACAAGGTCGACGGCGTCGTCTGCGGCCACATCCACCACGCGGTGATGCACGATGAGTTCGGGGTCGCCTACATGAATTGCGGCGACTGGGTGGAAAGCTGCACCGCCCTCGTCGAGCACGAAGACGGGCATTTCGAGATCATCGACTGGGGCCGCCGGCGCCCGGCCGCCGACGAAACGCCCGATTCCGCCCTGCTGCCGCCGCCCCGCGTTGCCGCCTGATGGCCGCCTGATGCGCGTGCTCATCGCCACCGATGCCTGGCGCCCGCAGGTCAACGGCGTGGTCCGCTCGCTGGAGCACACCGCGCGCGAGGCGCAGGCGCTCGGCGTTGCGATCGATTTCCTTACCCCCGCCGCCTTCCGCACCGTGCCGCTGCCGACCTATCCCGAAATCCGGCTGGCGCTGGCGACGCCGGGCATGATCGCCCGGCAGATCGAGACGCTCGCCCCCGACTTCATCCACATCGCCACCGAGGGGCCGATCGGCCTGCTGGTGCGCCGGGCCTGCCTGAAGCGCGGGCGCAGCTTCACCACCAGCTACCACACCCGCTTTCCCGAATATCTCGCCGCCCGCCTGCCGATCCCGCTGCGCCTCACCTATGCGTGGCTGCGGCGCTTCCACAATGCCGGCGCCGGCACCATGGTCTCCACCGGCACGCTGGAGCAGGAGCTGCGCGCGCACGGCTTCCGCAACCTGCTGCGCTGGTCGCGCGGGGTGAATGCCGAGCTGTTCCGCCCGCGTCCCGAGGTCGATCTCGGCCTGCCGCGGCCGATCTTCCTGTATGTCGGCCGGGTCGCGGTGGAGAAGAACATCGAGGCGTTCCTCGCGCTCGACCTGCCGGGCAGCAAGGTCGTGGTCGGCGAGGGCCCGGCGCTCACCGAGCTGACGGCACGCTATCCGGCGGCGCATTTCCTCGGCATGCGCCAGGGCGAGGATCTCGCGCGGGTCTATGCCGGCTCCGACGTGTTCGTGTTCCCGAGCCTCACCGACACCTTCGGCATCGTGCTGCTGGAGGCGCTGGCGAGCGGGCTCCCCGTCGCCGCCTTCCCGGTGGCGGGGCCGGCCGACGTGATCGGCGACGCGCCGGTGGGCGTGCTCGACCCCGACCTGCGCAAGGCGGCGCTGGCCGCGCTCGACATCGACCGCGCCGCGGCGCGCGCCTTTGCGCTGCGCCACAGCTGGCGGGCGTGCACCGAGCAGTTCCTCGGCAATATCCGCGCCGTGTGCGGGACGACGGCGGGCTGAGGGGGACTGGCTGCCTTCGGCAGGGCTTCGTCATGCCGGACCGGCCGTCAGGCTGTATCCGGGATCGCGCGGGACGCTGGCTCGGAGGCCGATCCCGGCTGTCGCCTGCGGCTCGGCCGGGATGACGGCATCGGGAACGGTTGATCCAGATAGCCTCAGGCGCGCCCGGCCACCCGCAGGCATTCGGCGAAGGTGGCGGGATCGACATTGCCGCCCGACAGCACGATCGCCGCCGTCCTGCCCTTGAGATCGAGCCGGCCGGCCAGCACGGCGGCGAGCCCGACCGCCCCGCCCGGCTCCACCACGATCTTGAGCTCCTCGAAGGCGAAGGCGACGGCGCGCGCCACCTCCTCGTCGCTCGCGCTGACACCCGCACCGACCAGCTTCGAGCTGATCTCGAAGGTCAGCCGCCCCGGCGTCGCCGCCAGCAGCGCGTCGCATATCGAGCCCGACGAGCGGGCATTGCGGGCGCGCGTTCCGGCCGCGAACGAGCGGGCGTGGTCGTCGAAATCGGCCGGCTCGGCGGTCATGATGCGGGCGTCGGGGAAGCGCTCCTTCACCGCCAGCGCGATGCCCGAGATCAGCCCGCCGCCCGAAGCGTTGGCGATCACATAGTCCGGGGCGAGGTCGCGCGCGGCGAGATCCTCGGCGATCTCGAGCCCGACCGTGCCCTGCCCGGCGATGATGTGGAAATCGTCATAGGGCGGCACGAAAGTCGCCCTGCGCGCCTGCGCGATCTCCGCGGCGATGGCGTCGCGATCATCAATGTCGCGGTCATACTCGACCACCTCGCCGCCGAAGGCGATGGTCCGCGCCCGCTTCACGGCGGGGGCGTCCTTCGGCATGACGATGACCGAGGCCATGCCGAGCAGGCTCGCCGCCGCCGCCACGCCCTGCGCATGGTTGCCGGAGGAACAGGCGACCACGCCGCCGGCCCGCGCCGCCGGATCGATCCGCGAGATGCGGTTATAGGCGCCGCGGAACTTGAACGAGCCGGTGCGCTGCAGCGGCTCGGCCTTGATGAAGATGCGCCCGCCGGTGATCTCGTCGAGCCGCGCGCTCGACAGCAGCGGGGTGCGGATCGCGACGGAGCGCAGCCGCTCGGCGGCGGCGGCGACGTCGGCGGCGGACGGCAGGTCGGGATGCGGGGTTTCGCTCATGCCCGCAGTCTAGAGCACCCGGCGACCGAAATCATCCGATCGCCGCATGCACCCCGCGCATGCCGCTCCGCGCGCGAGGCTACTTGGCGGCGTCCCTCAGCGAGGCGAGGCCGGAATCGTAGATGCCGGTGATCACCTCGGCCGCCTTGGCATCCGGGGCGCCCTTGGCCTTGAAATGGCCGGTCCAGGTGATGGTCGAGCCGGTGCCGTGCGGCTTCACGCTGATGGTCGACATGTAGTCGGCGACCGGGAGCGGGCTTTCGAGGATCTTGTAGCCATAGCTCATGGTCTTGTCGTCGCGGGCGGTCTGCTCCTCGACGATGGTGCCGCCGCCCTTGAGGTGCAGCGTGCGGATGGTGGCGCCGCCCTTCTGCGACAGGTCGCATTTCTCCAGCGCCGGATGCCACGATCCGATCTGGCAGAAGGCACCGATGGTTGCCCACGTCTTGGCGGGCGGCGCGGCCACCTCGACCGAGCGGGTCACCTCGATCGCGAGGGCGGGAGTGGCGGCAACGGCGAACAGGCCCGCGAGCAGCAGGCTACGACGGACGGACATGGCGTTTCCTCGAACATTTTTGCACGGACGGCTCTGCGGCCGCCCGGCGTGAGCCTACGCCTCGCCCATTCCCGCGCAAGCGGTGCGTGGCGCGCCGTGCGGGGCTTGCACCGCGCGGAAGCCGCGACCTAATGTCCGGAACGTTCATCGCCTGGAGTATCCATGTCCGGCCGCACGCGAAGTCTCGACCGGGTCGGCATGGATGCCGGCGCGCAGGCCATCACCGGCCAGCTCGGCCGCACCGTCCAGCGCCTGCGCAAGGCCTACAACCTCTCGCTCTCCGAGCTCTCCGAGCAGTCCGGCGTCGCGAAGTCGATCATCAGCCAGATCGAGCGCAACGAGACCAACCCGACGCTGGCCACCGTCTGGCGGCTCTCGCAGGCGCTCGACATGTCGATCGAGCGCTTTCTGGCGGCGAGCGACGACGAGCCCTTCGTCGAGCACCTGACGCGCGCCGACACGCCCATGCTGCTGTCGGAGGACGGCAAGTGCCGGCTCACCATCACCGGCTGGATCAAGACGGTGGAATGGCTGCAATGGTTCGATTTCGTCGCCGATCCCGGCGGCGAACTCGTCTCCGACGGCCACCAGCGCGGCTCGGTCGAATGCCTCTCCGTGCTGGCCGGCACGCTGGAGGTGGAGTGCGGTGACGTCGTCGAGCGGGCGGTCGCCGGCGAGACGCTGCGCTACCGCTGCGACCGCCGCCACGTCATCCGCAATCCCGGCCCGGAGCCGGCGCATGCGACCATGGTGTGTCTGCTCAAGGCGGCGGTGCTGGACTGAAGGCGGAAACGCTGGTTTCCCGGACAAGCGGCGCGCAGCGCGGCGCCGATCCGGGACCCAGGAGAGACGGCGCGCAGCGACCGGACCAGGGAAGCGCCACGGCGGATTCTTCCCTGGGTCCCGGATCTACGCTCGGCCTTCGGCCTCGCTTGTCCGGGACACGCCCCTACTCCGCCGGTGCCGGCGCGGACGGCTCCGGCTCCTTCGGCTTGCGCCGGCCGAGATTGGCCAGCCAGCGGGTGAAGACGTAGAAGCTCGGCGTGAACAGCAGGCCGAACACCGTCACGCCGATCATCCCCGAGAACACCGCCGTGCCCAGCGCCTGCCGCAGCTCGGCGCCCGCCCCCGTCGCGCGCACCAGCGGCACCACGCCGAGGATGAAGGCGAGCGAGGTCATGATGATGGGCCGCAGGCGCAGCTGAGCGGCGTGCCTCGCCGCTTCGAAGCGGTTTTCGCCGCGGTCCTCGAGCTGCTTGGCGAACTCGACGATCAGGATGGCGTTCTTCGCCGCGAGGCCGATCAGCACGATGAAGCCGACCTGGGACAGGATGTTGTTGTCCTGCCCGCGGTACTGGATGCCGACCACCGCCGCGATCAGGCACATCGGCACGATCATGATGACCGCCAGCGGCATGGTCAGGCTCTCATACTGTGCCGCCAGCACGAGGAACACGAACACCACGCCGAGCGCGAAGGCGAAGATCGCGGTGTTGCCGGCGTTCACCTGCTGGTAGGCCAGCGCCGTCCACTCGAAGGCGAAGCCGTCCGGCAGCGTCTCCGCGGCGATCTGCTGCATCATCTGGATCGCCTGCCCCTGCGAGGTGCCGGCGGTGGTGTTGCCGTCGAGCTCCGCCGCCGGATAGAGGTTGTAGCGCGGCACGCGGTAGGGGCCGGAGATGTCCTTCACCGTGGCGAAGGAGCCGAACGGCACGGTCTCGCCGGTGGCGTTCCGCACCCTGAGGCGCAAGAGGTCATCGGGCGTCAGGCGATAGGGCGCGTCCGCCTGCGCCTGCACCCGGTAGGTGCGGCCGAACAGGTTGAAGTCGTTGACGTAGGACGAGCCGATATAGACCTGCAGCGCGGCGAAGGCGTCGGCCATGTTGACGCCGAGGAGCTGCGCCTTGGTGCGGTCGATGTCGAGGAAGAGCTGCGGCGTCGAGGTCTCGAACAGCGAGAACACCTGGGTGAGGCCCGGCGTCTGGTTGGCCCGGCCCATCATCGCGTAGACCGCGCCCTGCAGCGCCGCCGAGCCGCGCCCGCCGCGATCCTCGATCATCATGCGGAAGCCGCCGGCATTGCCGATGCCCTGCACGGGCGGCGGCTGCACGACGATCATGAAGGCTTCCTGGATCGACGCCAGCTTGCCGAACAGCGCGCCCTGGATCGCACCCGCGGATTCGCGCGGGTCCTTGGCCCGCTCCTCGGCGGGGCCGAGGATGACGAACATGGCGCCGGCATTGGGGGCGTTGGTGAAGGTCGCGCCCGAGAAGCCGACGATGTTCACGACATGCTGCACGCCCGGCGTGTCGAGGGCGAGCTTGGCCGCCCGGGTCATCACCTCGTTGGTGCGCTGGAGCGAGGAACCGCCCGGCAGCTGCGAGGCGACGATCAGATAGCCGCGGTCCTGCGCCGGGATGAAGCCCTGCGGCGTCGAGCGGAACAGCTCGAAGCCGTAGAACAGCACGCCGGCATAGACCAGCAGCACCACGAAGGAGATGCGCACGAGGCGCCCGGTCAGCCAGCCATAGCCGTTGGAGAGTCCGTCGAAGCCCTTGTTGAACAGCCGGAAGAAGCCGACCACCGGCCAGGCGTACCAGCGCACCCGGCGCTCCTTCGCGTGCGGCTTCAGCAGCAGCGCGCACATGGCGGGCGACAGCGTCAGCGAGACCAGCAGCGAGATCAGCGTCGAACCGGCGATGGTCAGCGCGAACTGGCGGTAGAACTCGCCGGAGATGCCGGTGATGAAGGCCGAGGGGATGAACACCGAGGCCAGCACCAGCGAGATCGCCACCAGCGCCCCGCCCACCTCGTCCATGGTCTTGTAGGCGGCATCGCGCGGCGACAGGCCGGTCGAGATGTTGTGCTCGACGCTCTCCACCACGACGATGGCGTCGTCGACCACGATGCCGATGGCCAGCACGAGCCCGAACAGCGACAGGTTGTTCAGCGAGAAGCCGAACAGGTTCATGATGAAGAAGGTGCCGATCAGCGAGACCGGGATGGCGAGGATCGGGATGATCGCCGCCCGCCAGGTCTGCAGGAACAGCACCACCACGATGACGACGAGGATCACCGCCTCGATGATGGTGTGCTCCACCGCCTCCACCGACTGCGCGATGAACTGCGTCGGGTTGTAGGCGGTCGAATAGGTCATGCCCGCCGGGAAGCTCTTGGCGATCTCGCGCATCTGCGCCTCGATCGCCTGCCCGGTGGCGAGCGCGTTCGAGCCCGGCAGCTGGAAGATGCCGAGCGCGACGGACGGCTTCGAATCGAAATAGGAGATCGAGGAGCTGTCTTGCGCCGCGATCTCGATGCGCGCGACGTCGCGCAGCCGCACCACCGCCGTGCTGGTCTGGCGGATGACGATGTTGCCGAATTCCTCGGGCGTCGACAGGCGCCCCAGCGTGCGCACCGCCACCTGGAAGGCGAGCTGATCCGGCACCGGCGGCGCGTTCAGCACGCCCGAGGCGACCTGCACGTTCTGCGCCCGGAGCGCCGCCGTCACATCGGCCGAGGTCAGGTTCAGCGACTGCAGCCGGGTCGGGTCGAGCCACACCTGCATGGCGTAGTCGCGCGAGCCGAACACGGTGATCGAGCCGACGCCCTTCACGCGCTGGAGCTGGTCCTTGATCTGCAGGTTGGCGTAGTTCGAGATGAACAGGTCGCTGCGCGAGTCATCCGGCGAGAACAGGCTCACCACCATCAGGATGTCGGGCGAGGCCTTGGCCACGGTCACGCCGATCTGCTGCACCTCCTGCGGCAGGCGCGGGGTGGCGACGGCGACGCGGTTCTGCACCTGAACCTGCGCGATATCGAGATCGGTGCCGACCTCGAACGTGACGGCGATGGAGAAGCGCCCATCCGCCGTCGAGTTCGAGGATATGTAGATCATATTCTCGACGCCGTTGATCTGCTGCTCGATCGGCGAGACCACGGTATCGGCCACCGTCTCGGCGCTGGCGCCGGGGAACTGGCCGGTGACGTTCACCACCGGCGGGGCGATGTCGGGATATTGCGCGATCGGCAGCGAGACGAAGGCCACGCCGCCGAGGATCATCACGAAGATCGAGACGACCGCCGCGAAGATCGGCCGGTCGATGAAGAAGTGCGAGAAGCGCATGTGACGGCTCCCCGCGTCAGTTGGTCTTGGCCGGGGCCGATCCGCCCGACCCCGCCCCACCCGCCGGCGCGGCGGCCGGCGAACCGCTTGCCGGAGCGGCTGGCGCAGCACCGCCCGCCGGCGTGGATGCGGGTGCGCTATTGGCGGGAGCCGGTGCGGGCGCGCCATTGGCGGGAGCCCCGCCGGCCGGAGCCGGTGCGGGCGCGCCGCTGGCGGGGGCGGCCGCGGGGGGCGCCGCTTCCTGCGCGACCACCTTGGCGCCGGGGCGGATGCGCACCATGCCGTTGACGACCACCCGGTCGTCCGGGCCGATGCCGTCGGTGATGATGCGCAGGTCGCCCTGCAGGCGGCCGAGCGTCACATATTTGATCTGCGGCGCCTGCGGCTCGCTGCCCGGGCCCATCACATAGACGAACTTGCGGGTCTGCTCCGTGCCGATGGCGACGTCCGGCACCAGCAGCGCCTCGTGCGGCGGGGACGCGGGAACCTCGACGCGGCCGAACATGCCCGGCGTGAACAGGCCGTTGGGATTGTCGAACTTGGCGCGGGCGCGGATCGTCCCGGTGGTGAGCTGCAGCGCGTTGTCGACGAAGTCCATCACGCCGTTATGGTCGAAGCTGGTCTCGCCCAGCAGCCGCAGGCGCACCGGGATCGGATCGATCGAGGAACCCACCACCTGGCTCGGCTTCCGCGCGATGCCGAGCTTCTGGTAGCGGATATAGGCCGCCTCATCGACGGTGAACTCGAAATAGATCGGATCGATCGAGACGATCGTCGCCAGCAGCGTATTGGTGTTGGCGCCGCCGGCGCCGCCGGTGACGAGATTGCCCACCGACGCCCGGCGGTCGCCGATGCGCCCGTTCACCGGGGAATGGAGCTGGGTGAAATCGAGGTCGAGCTGGGCGGCGCGCATCTGCGCATCCGCCGCCGCGACCGAGGCGCGGGCCGAGCGCTCGGTCTGCTGGCGCTGGTCGAAGGCCTGCTTGGAGATCGCCGTCGAGGTGCGGTCCTGCAGCAGCGTCTGCGCGCGCTGGAGGTCCGAGGTGGCGAAATCGAGATCGGCCTGCGCCTTGGCGAGATTCGCCTGCGCCTGCTCGAGCGCCACCTGGAACGGGCGCTTGTCGATGGTGAAGAGCAGGTCGCCCTGCTTCACCGTCTGGCCGTCGCGGAAATTGATGCTGTCGAGATAGCCCGACACGCGCGCATAGACGTTCACGGTGTCGATCGCCACGAAGCGCCCGACATACTCGTCGTAATCCGTCACCGTCTTCTTGATCGGCAGGGCCACGGTGACCGGCGGCGGCGGGGGCGCCGGCTGCGCCTGCTTGGGCTGCTCCTGCCCGCAGCCCGCGGCGAGGAGACCGAGGA
Source organism: Ancylobacter terrae (assembly GCF_045108345.1). NCBI lineage: Bacteria > Pseudomonadati > Pseudomonadota > Alphaproteobacteria > Hyphomicrobiales > Xanthobacteraceae > Ancylobacter > Ancylobacter terrae. Next base: position 996,968 of record NZ_JBJGXH010000001.1, on the reverse strand, counting down.
TAATCACGGGCGCGAATCGGAACGCAGGGCGCGAGTGGGCGAGACTCATGACGGCAATAATCCAGAACAGGGTTTGCGGCCGGGCCATACCGGTTCCGCGTGCCGCCCGCCGTCCCGCATCGGCAAGCTGGTGCGGCAACGCAGTAGCATGATTTTGCTGCACTGCGTAAGCCGCACCAGGACACCTTTATTCGGCGACTCCCGCCTTCTTGCGCCCGAACAGACTCCGCAGCCGGGCGGTGCCGACCAGCCGCCAGACCAGAACGAGATAGACCAGCCCGCCGGCCATCAGCGCCAGGAACAGCCGCGTCTCGTCGCGGAACGCCGGCAGATGCTCCACCACCGGGGCCAGCAGATAGACCGCGCCGGCGAGCACGCCGGCCAGCACCAGCGCGGCGCCGATCAGCCGGGGGGCGGCATGGCGCAGCGTCGCGTCGCCGGCCATGAAGCCCTGCCGCCGCGCGAACCACATCAGCAGCAGCAGCGACACCCACCCGCCCGTCGCCGTGCCGAGCGCGAGGCCCACCTGCGCGAGGCGGTCCATCAGCAGGATCTTCAGCGCGATGTTCACCCCCGCCCCGCACAATGTCGCGATCACCGGCGTGGTGGTGTCGGAACGGGCGTGGAACGGCGCGATGAAGGCCCGCATCACCACGAAGGGGATCAACCCGACCGCATAGGCGGCGAGCGTCATCCCGGCGGCGTGCGCATCCTCGGCGGTGAAGGCGCCGCGCGCGAACAGCGCCCGCATCAGCAGGTCGGGGATGGTGAGCGCTATCGCCATGAAAGGCAGCGTCAGCAGCAGCGTGAATTCGATCGCCCGCGCCTGCGAATGCCGGGCGCCGTTCTCGTCGCCGGCGGCGAGCTGGCGCGACATCTGCGGCAGCAGGACCACGCCCACCGCGATGCCCACCACCCCGATCGGCAGCTGGTTGATGCGGTCGGCGTAGTAGAGCGCCGCCAGCGCCCCCTGCGGCAGGAAGGAGGCGATCAGCGTGTCGGCGAACAGGGCGAGCTGCACCCCCGCCGAGCCGAGCACCGCCGGCCCCAGCGCCTTCAGGAAGCGGCGCGTGTCGGGATCGAGGCGCGGCCGGCCGGGCCGCAGCGCGAGGCCGTGCGTGCCGGCATCGCCCATCAGCAGGAACAGTTGCAGGAAGCCGGAGATCAGCACGCCCCATGCCGCCGCATGGCCGGCGGTGGGGAACCAGCCGGCGACGGAGAGCGTGCCGACCATGGCGACGTTGAGCAGGATCGAGGCCGCCGCCGCCGCCCAGAACCGCTCATTGGCGTTCAGCACGCCGCCATAGAGCGTCACCAGCGCGATCAGCCCGAGATAGGGAAAGGTGATCTGCGTCAGCGTGACGGCCAGCGCGAACCGCTCGGGATCCTCCGCAAGGCCCGGCGCCAGCAGGCTGACCACCTGCGCCGTCCCGGCCAGGGCGAAGCCGAGAAGCACGAGCTGCACCACCACCACGGCGGTGAGGATGCCGTTCGCGAAGAGACGGGCCCGCTCCGGCCCCTCCTGCGTCATCACCCGCGTATAGGACGGCACGAAGGCGGCGTTGAACGCGCCTTCCGCGAAGATGGCGCGGAAATGGTTGGGCAGGCGAAAGGCGATGAGGAAGGCATCCGCCACCGGCCCCGCCCCGAGCACCGCCGCCATGACGATGTCGCGGATGAACCCGGTCAGCCGCGAGAGCAGCGTCCAGCCGCCGACCGAGAAGATGTGCCTGATCATGAACGCCCGGCCCGTGCGAATCGCTGCCGCACGCTAGAGCCCTTCCCGCTAGGATGGAACATCCGGACGGGACGGGCTCTAGCCAAGCGCGCCCTCGCCCGCCAGCGGATCGGGGAAGTCGACGTCCTCGTAGAGTTCCGCCATGGCGAGGCTGGTGCCGATCTCGGGTAGGCCGATGACCTCGCCGAGCCCGTCGAACTGGGCGAGTTCCCACGCATCTCCCGGCGCTCGCCACCAGAGCAGAGCACGCGGCAAATCCGGCTCGACCAGCAGGATATAGGTGAGCGACGGCAGCGCCTTGTATTCCTCCAGCTTGCGCACGAGATCGGTCTGGCGGGTGGACCGGGAGAGCACTTCGAGCACGAGGCGGGGCGACGAGGCTTCGTAGGAAGTGTCGATCCGCGGTCCGCAATCGACCATCGCATCCGGGCGGCGGATGCTGCCCGTCATGGTGGCGACGGCAACGTCCGCGGTGCGCGCTCGACAGGGAGAGCCACGCAATCGATCGCGCAGCGTCCCCAGAGCGTTGAGTGTGATTGTATCATGCCGCTGACTCGCCCCGGTCATCGCCTTGACCGGCACGCCGTCGACGAGTTCGTAGCGCACGCCCTCCTCGCCGGGCCAGCGATAGAACTCCTCGGCTGTCATGCGCTTCAGGGCAGGCGGCGCCACGGGATCAGCTCCAGGTCGAGAACCGCCCCAGTGTACAGGCGCCGTCCCGTCCCGTCATGGCCGGGACGGTCCCGGCGATGGCTGATTTTCCGTTGGGCACCGTTTCGGAAAAGACAATGCCCGGGACACGCCCGGGCATGATGTCATGAGGCAGGCCGAAGCGCCGCGCTCAGGCCGCCAGCGCCCGGCGCACGGCGGCGATCACGCGATCCTGTGTCGCCGCGTCGAGATAGGCGTGGATCGGCAGGCTGATCACCTCGGCCGAGAGCTGCTCGCACACCGGCAGGCCGTTGCCGGCAGCCGGATAATGCTTGTAGGCGGGCTGCCGGTGCATCGGGATGCGGTAATAAACCGCCGTCGGCACGCCCTCCTCCTGCAGCGCCGCCGCAAAGGCCTCGCGCGTGCCCGCCGGCAGGCGGATGGTGTACTGCGCCCACACCGAGGTGGCGCGCGGATCGACCACCGGCACCGTGCAGACATCCGCCAGCGCCTCGGAATAGCGCTTCGCCGCCGCTTCGCGCGCGGCGATCTCGTCCTCAAAAATCGCCAGCTTTTCCAAGAGGATCGCCGCCTGGATGGTGTCGAGCCGGCCGGTCATGCCGATGCGCACGTTCTCGTATTTGTCGGTGCCCTGCCCGTGCTCGCGCACACTCTTCAGCACCGGCACGAGCTCGTCGTCATCGGTGAGGATGGCACCGCCGTCGCCGAAGCAGCCGAGCGGCTTGGCCGGGAAGAAGCTGGTGGCGGTGGCGTCGCCGAAGGAGCCGGTGCGCTTGCCGTTCCAGGTCGCGCCGAAGCCCTGCGCGGTATCGCACAGCACCTTCAACCCGTGCGCCTTGGCGATGGCGAGGATGGCGTCGAGATCGGCCGGCTGGCCGAACAGGTCGACCGGGATCACCACCTTCGGCGTGAGCCCCTCGCGCACGGCGACCTTGATCGCCGCTTCGAGGCTGGCCGGGTCCATGTTGAAGGTGTCGGGCAGCACGTCGACGAAGACCGGCGTCGCGCCCACCCACGGCGCCACCTCGGCGGTGGCGCAGAAGGTGAAGGAGGGGCAGAATACCGCATCCCCGGCCTTCACGCCCCACGCCATGAGGATGAGGGCGAGCGCGTCGGTGCCGCTGGCGCAGGAGACCGCATGACGCGCGCCGGCGAAGGCGGCGAGCTGCGCCTCGAAATCCGTCACCTCGGGGCCGTTGAGGAAGCGGCAATGCGTCAGCACCCGCCCGACCGCCTCGTCGATCCGCGTGCCGAGGCGCGCCCGCTGGGCGGCGACGTCGATGAAGGGGATCGGGGCCGGCGCCGCCGCGACGGGAGCCTCGGCCTTCACGTGCGAGTTCATGCCGTTTCCTTTCAACTGGCGGCGCGGATCAGCGGCGCCACATCCGCCTTGTCGGCGGCGCTCGGCAGGCAGCTGATCGCGACGGCGAGGCTGGCGACGCCATCCTCGCCCGAGACGTCGGGACGCGCGCCGGAGCGGATCGCGTCGATGAAGCGGGTGAGCTCGACCCGCAGCGGCTCGGCATAGGCGACCGAGAGGTGCCGCATCGAATAGGAGCCGTCGGGCTTGTAGTCCGAGCACTCGGTGACCTGCCGGGTGAGCAGGTCGCCGATGATGTATTTGCGCCGCGTCGCGACGTGCACGGTGCGCGCCTTGAACGGGGTGAGCCAGTTCGTGTTGATGTGCGCCAGCACACCGCTTTCGGTGCGGAACTGCAGCAGCGCGATGTCCTCGCGGTCCGCGACCGCGCTCTTCACCTGCGGCTGCACCTCGGCGATCTGCGAGCCGGTGAAGTGGCAGATCAGGTCGATGTCGTGCACGGCGAGGTCGATCACGACGCCGACATTCGACATGCGCGGCGGGAACGGGCCGACGCGGGTGATGCCGATGGAGAGGATCTCCTCGCCCTGGATCGCCTTCTTGATCGCCTCGACCGCCGGGTTGAAGCGCTCGACATGGCCGATCATCAGCGCCACGCCCTTGTCGCGCGCGGCGGCGACGATGGCCTCGCCTTCCTCGACGCTGGGGGCGATCGGCTTCTCGACCAGCACATGCGCGCCGGCGGCGATAGCCTTGAGGGCGACGGGATGATGCAGGTGCGTGGGAGCGGCGATCACCACCGCGTCGACCCCCAGCCCGAGCAGCGCCTCGACGTCGGCGACCGCCTTGCAGCCCAGCACCTCGGAAACCTTGCGGCCCTGCGCCAGATCGGGATCGGCGATGCCGACGAGCGTGGCGCCGGGAAGATCGGTGAGCACCCGGGCATGGTTGGCGCCCATGACGCCGACGCCCACGACACCGACGCGGATCGGCGCCGTGGCGGCCGGCACAAGAGTCTCAGTCATTCGCGAATCCCTAAGCTGCCCCCGCTCGAACAGGCGCGGTCTAGCATGGGCCGGCGGGGGGCGCGAGACTCCGCGATTCGGGAAGTCCCGGCTCGCGCTTCAAGAATTGCATCGCACTGTTACGCATCCGATAGGCGCGAACACGCTGCCGATCGCGCCGGCACTTGCCAGACGCTGCGGCTTTCCCTATGGTCCGGCCCGTTTCGCGCCTCGAACAGGGAGGGATACGCATGCAGCCAATGCCGTTCTGCGCCTCTCCCGTCCATCGCGACCGCTAGGTCCATCCGACCTCCGGCGCGTCGCGCGGTCCGCCTCCCCGAGGCCTGACCCGCGTTTCTCCCGCGGTGCACCGCACCCGCGAAACCCAACCGATCGCTTTCGAGGACGGCCGCATCCGGCGGCCCGTGTGAAACCCATGTCGGCATTTCTCGACCTGCGGGGCGCATCCGCGTTCCGCTCCGTGCTCGGCTTCGTGCTGCGCCACTGGCGGCCCCACCGCGCGCTGATCGCCGGCATGGTGGTGGCGCTGCTGGCCATGACGCTCGCCGATGTCGCCCTGCCCATCTTCGCCGGCCGCCTGGTCGACGCGGTCGCCGCGAACGCCCCGCGGGAAGCGGCGCTCGACGCGGCGTTGCGCGCCTTCGCCGCCATCGTCGCGCTCGGCCTGCTCATGCTGGTCGCCCGCTCGCTGGCGATCTTCGGCATCGTGCGGCTGACCATCGAGGTGATGGGCACCATCGCCCGCGACGCCTTCGCGCGGGTGCAGCGCTTCTCCGCCGACTGGCACGCCAACACCTTCTCCGGCTCGACCGTCCGCAAGGTGACGCGCGGCATGTGGGCGGTGGACCTGATCCACGACACGCTGCTGCTGGCGCTCATCCCCTCGGCGCTGGTGCTCATCGGCTCGACGGTGATGCTGGCGCTGCGCTGGCCGCTGATGGGGCTGTTCGTCGGTGTCGCGGCGCTCGGCTATGTCGCGCTCACCATCGCTCTGTCGCTCGGCTTCGTCGCCCCGGCGGCGCGCCTGTCGAACGCCTGGGATACGCGGCTCGGCGGCGCGCTCGCCGACACCATCGGCGCCAACGCGGTGGTGAAGACCTTCGGCGCGGAGGCGCGCGAGGACGTCCGGCTCGCGCGCATCGTCGCCAAGTGGCAGGGCCGCACCCGCCGCACCTGGCAGCGCGGCACGGCGAGCGAAGGGCTCCAGACCGCGAGCATCCTGGTGCTGCGCGCCGGCGTCATCGGCGCCGCGCTCTGGCTCTGGTGGGCCGGGCGCGCGAGTCCCGGCGACGTCGCCTACGTGCTGACCATGCTGTTCGTGCTGCAGGGCTATCTGCGCGAGGTGGGCCACCACATCAGCAACCTCCAGCGCTCGGTCAACGAGATGGAGGAGCTTGTCGCGCTGCACGACGCCCCGCTCGGCGTGGTCGACCGGCCCGGCGCCGCGCCGCTGCGCATCACGCGCGGGCGGGTGGAGTTCGAGCAGGTCGGGTTCCACTACGGCAACCATGCGAGCCCGCTCTACGATGACTTCTCGCTGGTCATACCCGCCGGCCAGAAGGTCGGGCTGGTGGGGCATTCGGGCTCGGGCAAGACGACGTTCGTCAAGTTGATACAGCGTTTGCACGATGTTACGGGAGGCCGCATCCTCATCGACGGACAGGATATCGCGCAGACGACACAAGTATCCCTGCGCGCGCAGATCGCCATCGTCCAGCAGGAGCCGATCCTGTTCCACCGCTCTATTGCCGAAAACATCGGTTATGGGCGGCCGGGGGCGTCGGCGGGGGAGATCGAGCGGGCGGCGCGGCTCGCCAATGCGCACGACTTCATCGCCCGCCTGCCGCGCGGCTACGGCACGCTCGTCGGCGAGCGCGGCGTGAAGCTCTCGGGCGGCGAACGCCAGCGCGTGGCGCTGGCCCGCGCCTTCCTCGCGGACGCGCCGATCCTGATCCTCGACGAGGCGACGTCCAGCCTCGACTCGGAATCGGAGGCGCTGATTCAGGAGGCGATGGAACGGCTTATCGCCGGCCGCACGGCGATCGTGATCGCCCACCGGCTCTCCACCGTGCGCGCGCTCGATCGGATTCTCGTGTTCGAGCGCGGCCGCATCATCGAGGACGGCGATCACGACAGCCTCGTCGCGCAGCCGGACGGCACCTATCGCCGCCTGTTCGAGCGGCAGGCGCTGGGGCTGATCGACGACCCATCATGATACCTCATCGGCACTGACCAGTCGGTGCGGTGAGGTGGACGATCAGGCCGATCAGGACGATGAGAGCGATCGCATCGACACCGGCGGCGCGCGCTCAGATGAAGCGCGTGTCGCCGGTGAAGGCGATGGTCAGCCAGCGCTGCGGCCCCTCCCCGCCCAGCGCCTCGCCGATCTCGGCGCGCACCGCGTCGAGGGCGGCGATCCCGACCCGCGGAAATTCCGGCGGCACCACGATGTGGATCTCGATGAAGCGGGCGCGCCCGACCTTCGAGACATAGCTCGCATAGCTGGTGAAGCCGTGGCGGGCGACCACCGCGTCCATCACCGCCCGCACCTGCCGGTCGAGCGCCGCCGGGGTGATGATCAGGATCTCGCGCACCGCCTGCCGCACCGTGCGGATCGGCACCGGGATCAGCACGAAGGTCAGCACCGCCAGCACCACCGGATCGGCATAGGGGGTGAGGTGCTCATAGGCCGTGCCCTGCATCGCATGGGCGATGAGGAACGCGGCCAGCAGCGCCGAGGTGATCAGCGCCGACATCAGCCAGCTCTGCGTGTCGAGCCGCACGAATTCCGAGTTCACCCGCCGGTTGGCGAGGCGGACATAGACGAACATGCCGAACGCGATCGCCGCCACCACCACGGCGTAGACGATCGCCCAGTCGAAGCTGAGCTCCCGCCCGCCCTTCAAGATGCCGCCGACGGCGTTGATGAAGGCGTAGAAGCACAGCAGCATCAGCACCGAGCCGTTGAAGGCCAGCACCAGCGGCTCGATATGCCAGTAGCCGTACTGGAAGCGGCGGTCGCCCTCCTGCATCAGCAGCCGCGCGACGAACAGCGCCACCGCCGACATCGCCGCATCGACCGCGCTGAACACGCCGTCGAACACGATCGACAGCGAGCCCGACAGCAGGCCGAAGGCGACGCCGAGCGCCGATATGCCGATGGTCACCGCGATCGAGATGCGCAGCAGGCGCTGCTCGGCCGCCGCCGAGGCCGGCCCGGCCATGGCCGCCTCCCGCGGCGCCGGCCCGCTCATACCAGCGCCTCGCGCCGTTCCTGCACGCCGACCTCGAACACGCGCTTGTAGCGCGCGACCTCGTCGGGCGGGCCCATCGCCTTGGTCGGGTTGTCGGAGAGCTTCACCGCCGGGCGGCCATTGGCCGAGATCACCTTGCAGACGATCGAGATCGGGTCGAGCGCCCCGTCCGGCACGAAGCCGCGGAAATCATTGGTCAGCAGCGTACCCCAGCCGAAGCCGAGCCGCACGCGGCCGGTGAAATGGCGGTAGATGCGCTCGATATCCTCGATGTCGAGCCCGTCCGAGAAGATGGCGAGCTTGCCCATCGGGTCCTGCCCGCGCGCCTGCCACCAGCGGATCGCCTCCTCGCCGCCCTCGATCGGGTCCTTGCTGTCGATGCGGATGCCGGTCCACCGCGCCACCCAGTCCGGGGCATGGGCGAGGAAGCCGCTGGTGCCGTAGGTGTCGGGCAGGATGACGCGCAGATTGCCCTCGTAATCCTCCTGCCAGTCCTCCAGCACCGCATAGGGTGCCTCGGCGAGCGCCGCATCGCCCTGCGCCAGCGCGGCATAGACCATCGGCAGCTCATGCGCGTTGGTGCCGGTCGCCTCGACCTCGCGGCGCAGCGCGATCAGGCAGTTGGAGGTGCCGAGGAAGCTCGGCCCCAGCCCCTCCATCATCGCCTGCACGCACCAGTCCTGCCACAGGAAGCCATGCCGGCGCCGGGTGCCGAAATCGGCGACATTGGCGCCGCCCAGCGCCTTCAGCCGCTCCACCTTCTCCCACACCCGGGTCATGGCGCGGGCATAGAGCACCTGGAGTTCGAACCGGCCCATGCCCTTCAGCACGGCCCGCGAGCGCAATTCGTTGATGATGGCGAGGGCCGGCACTTCCCACATGGTGGTCTCGATCCACGGCCCCTCGAAGGTCAGCTCGTACTGGCCGTCATGCTTTTCGAGGTGATAGGCCGGGAAGCGGAAGCCCTCCAGCCAGCCGATGAAGTCCGGCGCGAACATCTGCCGCTTGCCGTAGAACATGTTGCCGCGCAGCCAGGTCGATTCCCCGCGCGTGAGCGCCAGCGTGCGCACATGGTCGAGCTGCTCGCGCAAGAGCCGCTCGTCGACGATGTCGGCGATGCGGATGCGGCGAGTGCGGTTGATGATGCCGAAGGTGACCTGCGTGTCGAAATGGCGCCGGAAGATGGTCTGCGCCATCAAGAGCTTGTAGAAATCCGTGTCGAGCACGGAGCGCACGATCGGATCGATCTTCCAGGTGTGGTTGTAGACGCGCGTGGCGATGTCGATCATGCGGGGGAGCCTGCCGGTTGCTCCCCCTTCCTATCGCATCGCAGGCCGTTGCGTCAGCCGTCCGCGCTAATCGAGCACCTCGGCGTGCCCCCCGCCCGCGGGCGCGGCGCCGGGCCGGCGCATCAGCAGCAGCAGGAGGGCCGGTGCCAGCGTGATGAACATCATGAACTGGAAGTCGTCGATATAGGCGACGTTGGCGGCCTGCCGGGTGATCTCGGCGTTGAGCGCGCCGAGCGTCGCCGGATTGGCCGTGTTCCAGTACTGGTAGGCGGCGCCCGATTGCAGCATGCGGTTGAACGGGTTGACGCCCTCGACCAGCGCGGCGTGCACGATCTGGGTGTTCTGCGCCAGCAGGAACGAGGTGACCGAGACGCCGATCGCCGAGCCGACATTGCGCACCAGGCTGAACAGCGAGGTCGCGTCCGTGCGCAGCTCCGGCGTCAGCGTCGCGAAGGCGACGACGGTGAGCGGCGTGAAGACGAAGCCGAGCCCCGCCCCCTGCACGATGCTGTTCGAGATGATCTCGGCGCCCGAGACCAGCGGCGTCCAGCCGGTCATCTGCGAGAGCGACCAGGCGATCAGCCCGATCCCCAGCAGCATGACGTAGCGCGGGTCCATCCGCGCGACGATGCGCCCGCTGATCATCATGGCGAGGATGGTGCCGAAGCCGCGCGGCGCCAGCAACAGGCCGGCGGTGGCGACCGGATAGCCGCCGAGATTCTGCAGGTAGGGCGCCAGCAGCGCCGAGGTGGCGAGCAGCACCATGCCGACCGCGAACATGACCACCAGCGAGGCGACGAAGTTGCGATCGCGGAACAGGCGCGGGCTGAGGAAGGGCTTTTCCGCCGTCATCATGTGGACGACGAAGAGATAGAGCCCGAGGCCGGCCAGCACCGTCTCGGCGATGATTTCGGTCGAGCCGAACCAGTCCTTCTGCTCGCCCCGGTCCAGCATCATCTGCAGGGCGCCGATGCCGAGCGCGAGCACGCCGAAGCCGGTCCAGTCGAATTTCAGCCCGTCATTGCGCTCGCCGCCCTTCATGAAGAGGACGAGGCCGGCGGTGGCGAGGATGCCGAAGGGCAGGTTCACGTAGAACACGAAGCGCCAGTTATAGGCATCGGTCAGCCAGCCGCCGAGCGTCGGCCCGAGGATGGGCCCGAGCATGACGCCCATGCCCCAGATCGCCATGGCCTGGCCGCGCTGCTCGGCCGGGTAGAGGTCGAGCATGGTGGCCTGCGACAGCGGCACCAGCGCCGCGCCGAACACGCCCTGGGCGAGGCGGAACACCACCATCTGCGTCAGCGACTGGGCGACGCCGCACAGCATCGAGGCGACGGTGAAGCCGACCAGGCTGACGATGAAGATGTTTTTCCGCCCGAACCGGGCCGACAGCCAGCCGACCGGCGCGGTCATGATCGCGGCGGCGACGATGTAGGAGGTCAGCACCCAGGTGATCTGGTCGGAGGTCGCCGAGAGCGAGCCCTGCATATAGGGCAGCGCGACATTGGCGATGGTGGAATCGAGCGCCTGCATCAGCGTCGCCATCATCGCACAGACGGTGATGAGCGTGCGCGCCGCGCCGGCGGGCGGCGCGAGGGCGGGGGTGGCAGCGGCGGTAGCGGAAGCCGTGGCGGCGGACATGGCGGTGTCCCTCGAGCCCCTCCGCGGCCGGGGCGGCGGCAGGGGCGATGGTGGGTGCGGGCGGCGGCGTGCCGGGTGGTCATGAGACCCGGCGGCACCACCGCCCGCCATCCGGTCCGTTCCAAGCGGGGGCGGGATGGAACGGCGGACGGATCAGAACATTTCGGCGAGGCTGCGCCGGTGGCCGGTATCGATGTCGACCACGACGCTCATGCCCGCGCGCAGCACCGGATCGTCGGAGCCGTGGTCGAGCCGCACGCGGGCGGTGACGCGCTGCACCACCTTCACCCAGTTGCCGGAGGCGTTCTGGGCGGGGAGGATGGAGAATTCGGAGCCGCTGGCCGGCGAGAGGCTCTCCACCGTCCCGTGCCAGACATGGCCCGGATAGGAATCGACGCTGACATCGACCGGATCGCCCGGCTTCACGAAGGTGAGGTCGGTCTCCTTCAGATGCGCGTCGATCCACAGATCGTCGGAGGAGACCAGCGCCACCGCGCCCTGATTGGTCAGCGCCGCGGTCTGCGCGACGAGGTAGAGGCCCGGCTGCAGGCTGTCGACCGCCGTCACCGTGCCGTCGAAGGGCGCGCGCACGGTGGCGTGGTCGAGCTGGCGCTGCGCCTCGTCCACCGCCGCCTTGGCCTGGAGATATTGCGGGTGCTGCTCGACCGGCAGGTCGGGCGTGCCGCCGAGCCGGGCGAGTTGCACCTCGGCCTGCTGCTTCAGCGATTCCAGCTTGCGCTGGTCGGCCTCCAGCGCGAAGCGCGCCTGGTCGAAATTCGCCTTGGAGATGGAGTTGTCCTTCACCAGCACGTTGTAGCGGTCGAAGGTGGCCTGGTCGTTCTGCACGCTCGCCTGCTGCGCGGCGATGTCGCTCTGCATGCGGCCGTAATCGACCTTCATCGCCTTCACCGCCAGCGCGGTCTCGGCCATCGTCGCGCGCGCATTCTCCAGCGCGATCTCGTACTGGCGCGGATCGACGCGGAACAGCACGTCGCCGGCCTTCACCTGCTGGCCTTCCTTGACGTCGACATCGGCGACGAGGCCGGAGACGTCGGTCGAGACCATCAGCTTGGGCGCGCGCACATAGGCGTCGTCGGTCGAGACGTAGCGCCCGCCCGACAGCCAGGCATAGCCGGAGCCGAGCGCGACGACGAGGATGCCGCCGGCCATCAGCAGCGTGCGCAGCCGCCGCTTGCGCGTCGGGGCGGCGGCCGGCGCGCCCGCGCTCCCCGCCGGATCCGCCGCGACGACGGCCGGCGCGAGGGCCGCCGCCGGCGCCTCGACATCGGCGAGATCGTCGTCGGCAAGGTCGTCATCGGGCGGAATGTTCTTGGTGCGGTCGAGCATCGGGCTCTCCCCTCAGGACGCGACGGCGGCGCTGGCGGGCGCCCGCAGGTCGGTACACAGGTTGATCTTGAAGCGGCGCAGCACCGCCTCGAACTGCGCGACGTCCTCGGCGGACACGTCGTCGCCGAGCAGCGTCGCCACCATCTCGCGGCGCGCGACGGCGATCTCGGCGAGGATGGGATCGGCAGCGGGGGCGAGGTGCAGGCGCCAGACCCGCCGGTCGCTCGGATCGTGCCGGCGCTCGACGAAGCCGCGCGCCTCCAGCCGGTCGATCAGCCGTGCGACGGTGATCGGCTCGACCTCGACCATCTGGGCGAGCTCGTTCTGGGTCAGCCCCGGCGTGCGTTCCAGCTTGATCAGGATGACCCACTGCGCCCGGCTCATGTCATGCGCCCGCGCCCGCTGGTCGAAGCGGATGCGGATCAGATGCGCCAGCTCGTGCAGCAGGGTCATGAAGTCGTCGGTGGGCAGGATGGGACGCGCCGGCTTGGTGTCGCGCCTCTCATGAAGTCGGGTCTCGGACATCTCAGTTCCTCACGCAGCATAACATAAGCCACGTTATGATCTGCCGCGATATGCTAAGCCATGCAACAAGCGCAATGCAGTTCTGCGCGTGCGTATGGGATAGGGGGCTCTGGCGGACCGCCGAGGGATACCTATGTGCCCTTCACTTGTGCCCCTTTCAAAAGGCAGACACCCGATGACCGCACGGTCCCTGTTCGAGCCCTACACGCTCGGCGACATCACGCTTTCCAACCGCATTGTCATGGCCCCGCTGACGCGCAACCGCGCCGGCGCCGGCCTCGTGCCCTCCCCGCTCGCCGTCGAGTATTACGGCCAGCGCGCCTCCGCCGGCCTGATCATCACCGAGGCGACGCAGGTCTCCGACACCGCGCAGGGCTACCAGGACACGCCCGGCCTGTTCACCGACGCGCAGGTGGAGGGCTGGCGCCCCATCACCGCGGCGGTGCACGCCAAGGGCGGCAAGATCTTCACCCAGCTCTGGCATGTCGGGCGCGTCTCGCACCGCTCGCTGCAGCCGGGCGGCGCCGCCCCGCTCGCTCCCTCCGCCATCCGGGCGGAGACCAAGACCTATGTGAACAACCAGTTCGCCGATGTGGATGCGCCGCGCGCCCTCGAACTCGCCGAGATTCCCGGCATCGTCGATGATTTCCGCAAGGCGGCGGCCAACGCCATCCGCGCCGGCTTCGACGGCGTCGAGATCCACGGCGCCAACGGCTACCTGGTCGACCAGTTCCTGCGCGACGGCGCCAACAAGCGCACCGACGCCTATGGCGGCTCGATCGAGAACCGCACCCGCTTCCTGAAGGAAGTCACCCGCGCGATCATCGACGAGATCGGCGCCAAGCGCACCGGCATCCGCATCTCGCCGGTGACGCCGGCGAACGGCCTGTCGGACTCGAACCCGCAGGCGCTGTTCAACCATGTCGTCGACGTGCTCAACGAGCTCGGCGTGGTCTATATCCACGTCATCGAGGGCGCGACCGGCGGCCCGCGCGACATCGCGCCGGACTTCGACTTCGAGGCGCTGCACAAGCGCTACAGCGGCACCTGGATGGTCAATAACGGCTACGACAAGACGCTGGCCGAGAAGGCCGTCGCCTCCCACGCCGCCGACCTCGTCGCCTTCGGCAAGCCGTTCGTATCGAGCCCCGACGTAGTGGAACGCCTGCGCCGCGGCGCGCCGTTCAACGAGGTCGACCGCGACCATCTCTATGGCGGCGGCGCCAAGGGCTATGTCGATTATCCCACGCTGGACGCCGTTCCCGCGTGACGAGACCGATCGCCCGGCGCTCGGCGTCGGGCGGTCAGCCCTTCCAGGCGACGAAATCGATCTCGACGATGGCGCCGCACGCCAGCCCGGTCACGCCGATGCAGGTGCGCGCCGGCAGCCGGTCCGGCGGGAAATAGCTGCGATAGACCGCGTTCATCGGCGCGAAGTCCCGCTCGAACGCGGTCAGGTAGATGCGCGTCTGCACGACATCGGCGAGCGAAAAGCCGGCGCCTTCGAGCACCAGGATCAGATTGTCCATGACGCGGCGCGTCTGCGCCTCGATGCCCTCGGGCAGCGGCGCGGCATCGTCCGTCGGATCGGTCGGCATCTGGCCGGTCACGAACAGCCAGGGGCCGACGCGCACGGCATGGCTGAACGGCCCGACCGGCGTCGGCGCGCCCTCGATCTTCAGGAACAGCGGCAGAAGGGAATCGGACGGGAGGCTCATGCGCCGAGACTAGCGCGCGCCTCCCGTCCGGCAAGTGTGCATCCGCGCCGTCAGGCCGCCGCGAGTTCGGCCGGACGCTGCGTGCGGACGGACACGTCCACCGTCATGCCGAGATAATCGCCGATCAGCCCGGTGAAGCCGCCGGCCACCGGCACCGCCTGGCTCGGGTCGCGCGTCACCGCGACGCGGATGAGATTGTCGGCGGCGATCAGCCCGTTGGTCGGGTCGAACTCCACCCAGCCGGCGCCCGGCAGGTAGATGTCGGCCCAGGCATGCGTCGCCCCGGCACCGATCACCCCGGCCCCGTCGCCGTCCAGCGCGGGATCGTAGAGATAGCCGGTGACGAAGCGCGCGCCGAAACCGAGCGAGCGCACCGCCTCGATCAGCAGCAGGGCGAAGTCGCGGCAGGAACCGGAACCAAGCCGCAGCGTCTCGAGCGGCGACTGCGTGCCCTGCTCGTTGCGCACCTGATAGAGGAAGCCGTTGCGGATGCCGCTGTTGATGTCCATCAGCAGCGCCATCGTGTCGGTCGGCCGGGCGGCCACGAAGCCCTGCGCCCAGGCGGCGAGCTCGCCGTTGGGATCGGGGTAGTGACATTCCAGCATGCGGCCGAGATCGGTGCGGTCGTCGGTCGAATAGACGAACGGATAGGTGCGCGCCGACTCCTCCAGCTCGAAATCGAGGCTGCCAGTGCCGTAGCGCTCCAGCGTCAGCAGGCTCTCGATGCGCAGCTCGGTGGCCGGCTCGAGAAAGTCGACGATGGCGACGGAATTGCCGAACACGTCGTGCAGCCAGCGCACGTCGCCATGCGGCGAGAGGATGAGTTCGGCGCCCACGAGCCGCAGGTCGTGGCTGTCCCGCGGGCGCAGCATCAGCCGGTGCGGCTGGAACACCACCGGGTTGGCATAGGAATAGTGCGTCAGATGACGCACGGTCAGGGTCTGCATCTCGTTGGTCTCCCCGCGGCCATCGCCCGCCGCGCTCCGCGCGCGGACGCACCCCGCCGCATAGGCTCAGCGCGCGAAGACGCGCCCGACGATGAAGCCGAGCACGCCAGCCGCGATCAGCGCGTTGAATGAATAGGCCCGACGGTCGTCCGGCAGCACGGTGTCGACGGCTTCCTTCGCCTTGGTGCCGAGTTCCTCGGCTTCCTTGCGCACCATGTCGGTGATGTTTCCCCTCGCCTGCGCGTTCATGTCGACACTCCTCCGCCTGAACCTGGACGCAGGACAACGCCGCGCACGGGATTTGGTTCGGGCGGGGGATTGCGGGGCGTGGGGAAAATCAGATGCGGCCGGCGATGAAGGCCACCATTTCGGCCGGGCCGGCGGTCTTCACGATCCGCACGCGGCGCCCCCCGCACATGTCGCAGCGCAGCCGGGCGGCCTTGCCCGGGGCGGCGGGATCCGGCAGCGCGAGGGCGCCGGCATCGGTGCCGCGGCCGATGATCGAACGTCGGCCGCAGCGAAGGCATTCGGCGCAGAGCATGGCGGTCTCCCGGGGGTCACGTCCCTAGATGGGCGCTCGCCTCCTCATCGGCCACCCTGGAGCGCCGGTCCGCCGCGGCAGCCGCGGCGGCAGGCACCGGAAAGGACGGCCTCAGGCCGCGGGCGCCTTGCGGGCGCGGGTCTTCTTGGCCGGGGCCGGCGGCGGCTCGGGCTTCTTGCGCTGCTGGCCGAGGCCCATCTTCTTGGCGAGGTTGGAGCGGGTGGCGGCGTAGTTCGGCGCGACCATCGGATAATCGCTCGGCAAGCCCCACTTGGCGCGGTACTCGTCCGGGGTGAGGTTATACTGCGTGCGCAGATGCCGCTTCAGCGACTTGAACTTCTTCCCGTCGTCGAGGCAGATGATGTAATCCGGGGTGACGGACTTCTTCACCGGGACGGCCGGCTTCAGCGTCTCTGCTTCCACGACCGGGGCCGGATTGCCCAGACCCGCCAGCGCCGCATGCACCTTGGCGATCAGATCGGGAAGTTCCGTCGCGGGAACCGAGTTGTTGCCGACGAACGCGGCCACGACATCTGCCGTCAGCGTCAGATACGCTGCCGAGGATTTATCCTGCTCAGACATTTGTTTTCTCCATGAACGGGGAATGTCTCTAGGCACGAGAATCGCGAACGTCAACAAGTATTCATGTGAGAATGCCTTAAATAGCCCGCCAGTCATAGGCCCGCAAATGCGCCGCGACCGCGCGGTGCGGCCGGATGATCGCCGGCAAACATCCCGGATCTTCGTGCGATATCCGGGCGCGACACCGCCGGTACCGACCGTTGCGGAATACCGCGCACGCCGATCCGGCACCGGGGGCGCAAAGGCCGGCCAGAAGACATGCGAGGTCGGGACGCAACGGCACCGCGCGCGCCACAGCGCGGAAAACGCGTCGAATTCTACGCGACCGCGAGAAGATGATTACTGAGGGCCCCGTAATACCAGCTATTCGCGTGGACCACGCGCGCCAAACGGACGGCGCCGGGGCGCGTGAGACCGGATTGCGGATAGACCGGAAAGTACAGGATCGGATGAGAGCGCCGCCGGTACGAACGGCGCCGGAGATCACTGCGGGCGCGGCGACAGGCAGGCAGCCTTGGCAATCTCCCTCAACGGAAGGGAGCCGACGCTCGACTTCATGACCACGCGCCGATGCCGGCGATCGACGCCGCCGCGCCGTGTCATCATCTCTGCGTGAGGGATCGTCCGGGAGAACCGAACCCGCCCTGAGGCGGGGATGGTGGGCGCACTAGGGCTCGAACCTAGGACCCGCTGATTAAGAGTCAGCTGCTCTACCAACTGAGCTATGCGCCCGGACCAGTCGCGGCAAGAAATCCCGCGAGCCGCGGTCGTGTAGCAAAGGCATCCGGCCTTGTCCATAGCCCGGATGCGCGAATTGTGATGCGAGCGGCGCGGGGCCTGTGGACAAGCCCGCGCGCCCGCGCCTCACTCCTGGAAGGCCTCCTCGCGCTTCTTGCGCACCGAGGGCAGCAGCACCACCACCAGCGCCAGCACGGCGATGGCCAGCAGCGAGGCCGAGAGCGGGCGGGTGACGAACACCGTGGGATCGCCGCGCGAGATCAGCAGCGCCCGGCGCAGATATTCTTCCAGCATCGGCCCGATGATGAAGCCCAGCAGCAGCGGCGCCGGCTCGCAGTCGAGCTTGACCAGCACGTAGCCGACCAGCCCAAACGCGGCCATGGCGAACACGTCGAGCGTGTTGTTGTTCACGCTGTAGACGCCGATGCAGCAGAAGGCGACGATCATCGGGAACAGCACGTGATAGGGCACGGTGAGCAGGCGCACCCAGATGCCGATCAGCGGCAGGTTCAGCAGCACCAGCATCAGGTTGCCGATCCACATCGAGGCGATGATGCCCCAGAACAGGTCCGGCTTCTCGTTGACCACGTTCGGCCCCGGCACGATGCCCTGGATGATCAGCGCGCCGATCATCAGCGCCATCACCGGGTTGGAGGGAATGCCGAGCGTCAGCATCGGGATGAAGGAGGTCTGGGCGCCGGCATTGTTCGCCGCCTCCGGTCCCGCCACGCCCTCGATCGCGCCCTTGCCGAACTGCTCGGGATGCTTCGACACCTTCTTCTCGATGGAATAGGCCGCGAAGGAGGACAGCATCGCCCCGCCGCCCGGCAGGATGCCGAGGAAGGAGCCGAGCGTGGTGCCGCGGATCACCGGCAGGGCGATCTGCTTGAACTCGGCGAGCGAGAGCATCAGCCCCTTCACCTTCTGGACGCCCACCGTGCGGGTGTGCTCGTCCTCGAGGTTGCGGATGATCTCGCCGAGCCCGAACACGCCCATGGCCAGCGCGACGAATTCGATGCCGTCGGCGAGGTCGGGAATGTCCATGGTGAAGCGGGGGATGCCGGTATAGACGTCCTGGCCGGCGAGGCCGAGCAGGATGCCCAGCACCACCATCGCCAGCGCCTTCACCACCGAACCCGAGGCCAGCGTCACCGAGGCGACGAGGCCGAGCACCATCAGCGCGAAATATTCCGGCGCGCCGAATTTGAGCGCGAGATCGGCGAGCGGCGGCGCGAACAGCGCCAGCAGGAAGGTCGCCACCGTACCGGCGAAGAACGAGCCGAGCGCCGCCGTGGCCAGCGCCACGCCCGCCCGCCCCTGCCGCGCCATCTGGTAGCCGTCGAGCGCGGTAACCACGGACGAGCTCTCGCCCGGCAGGTTGATCAGGATCGCCGTGGTCGAGCCGCCATACTGCGCGCCGTAATAGATCCCCGCGAGCATGATCAGCGCCGAGACCGGCGGCAGGCCGAAGGTGATCGGCAGCAGCATGGCGATGGTCGCCACCGGCCCGAGGCCGGGCAGCACGCCGATCAGCGTGCCGAGCAGCACGCCGATGAAGCAGTAGAAGATGTTCTGGAAGGACAGCGCGACGGAGAAGCCGAGCGCCAGATTGTCGAAGATTTCCATCGGTCCGCCCCCTCAATAGCCGCCGAGCAGCGGCCCGAGCATGGGCAGCGGCAGGCCGAGCGCCTTCACGAAGACGCCCCAGGCGAAAAGCACCATGATCGCGGTCAGGATCAGCGCCGTGACGATGTGGAACTTGCGGCTGCCGAGCGCGGAGATGAACACCGACAGCCCGATCGCCGGCCCGAGGCCCAGCGTGCGCACGCCGAGGCCGAACACCACCACCGCGATCGTGACCGCCGCGAGCGCCCGCCACGGCAGTTCCGACAGCTGCACCGGCGCGCCCTCATCGGGGAAGCGCAGGCCGGTGACCAGCACGATGATCCCCAGCACGCCGAGCACGCCGGACAGCAGCAGCGGGAAATAGCCCGGTCCCATGCGCATCGCCGTGCCCATCGGCAGGTCGGTGGTCATCAGGGCGAACCATGCGGCCAGCCCGATCAGGAGCAGCCCGGCGACGATGTCCTTCGGATTTCGTACGAATCGGCTCACGGCATTCTCCACGCGGGCGGACAAGGGGCCGGATCGGCGGCGACCGCGACCGCGTCGTGCGGCCGTCGCGGCGCCGGATGCCGGGAGCATGCGGCAGCGGAGGGGATGGTCGCCGCCGCCGGAAGAAGGGCCGCCCGGCGGGTCGCGCGGGCGGGGTCTGCCAGCGATCGCGGCGCGCCCGGCGGCACGCCGCGAGAGCCGTCCGATCAGTCGGCGTAGACGCCGGCCTGCTCGATCACCGGCTTCCACTTCGCCACCTCGGCGGCGAGGAAGGCCTTGTGGACCTCCGGCGTGGCCCGCTCCTGCGCCACCGGCTCGGTGCCGAGGTCGGCGAAGCGGGCGATCACCTTGGGATCCTGCAGCGCGGTCTTGAGCGCGGCGTTGATCTTGGCGATCACCGCCGGCGGGGTGCCCTTGGGCGCGTAGATGCCGTGCCACACCGCGACCTCGAAGTCCTTCACGCCGCCTTCCTGCAGGGTCGGCACGTCGGCGAGCGACTTCACCCGGTCCTTGGTGGTGACGGCATAGACCTTCACCTTGCCGGCCTTGATCTGCCCGGTGGTGTTGGTGGTCTGGTCGCAGAGCAGGTCGATCTGGCCGCCGACGAGGTCGTTCATGGCCGGGCCCGTGCCCTGATAGGGAACGGTGGTGACCTGCGTGCCGAGCGAGGACATCAGCAGCATGCCGCACAGGTGCGAGGCGGAGCCGACGCCGGCATTGCCGTAGATGACCTTGTCCTTGTTCTCCTTGATGTAGGCGATGAGCTCGGGCACGTCCTTGGGCGGCAGCCCAGTCTTGGCGATCACCGTCATCGGCACGTCGGTGACGAGGCCCACCGGCTCGAAATCGGTCAGCACGTTGTAGGGCAGCTTGCGGTAGAGCGTCGCCGCGGTCGCCTGGCCGATATGGTGCAGCAGCAGCGTGTAGCCGTCCGGCGCGGCCTTGGCCACCTGGCCCGCGCCGCGGGTGCCGCCGGCGCCGCCGACATTCTCGATCACGACCTGCTGGCCGAGGGTCTTCGACATCGATTCCGCGATCAGGCGGGCCACCGTGTCGGTGGGGCCGCCGGCGGTGAAGGGCACGACCATGGTGATGGGCCGGGTGGGATAGTCCTGCGCCTGCGCGCCGCCGAGGGGCGACACCGCCAGCGCGGCGGCCATCACGACGGCTGCCTTGATCAGCTTTCTCATCTGTTCCTCCCGGAAAGGTCGATCCGAACGTTTTGAAAGATGCACGGCGATCCGTTCAAACGGCCGCGCTTCCCAGTGACTTAAGCGACCATCCGCCTGCCGCGCCGTCAAGTCGTCCCGTGCACCAAAACGTCGGGCCGCAAACTCGCCCCGCCGGCGGTTCCGCGGCACCTAGGAAGCGGGCCGACGGCACGCCATATTGCGCACCATGATTCAGGAGCCGCCGCCGCTCGTCGTCGAGATCGACCATCGCGACCCGTGGGACGCCGCCCGCCGTCTCGCGGCAATGCCCGGTCTCGCCTTCCTCGACAGCGCGATGATGCATCCCCGGCTCGGGCGCTGGTCCTATGTCGCCGCCGATCCGTTCGGGCGCTTCCGCGTCGAGGGCGGCCGCGCGGTCTGGAACGGCGTTGCCGAGGAGGCCGCGCCGCTGCCCGCGCTGCGCGCCCGGCTCGCCCGCTACGCCCAGCCGCGCCTGGAGCTGGAGGCCGGCTTCCAGGGCGGGGCGATCGGCTATCTCGCCTATGAGGCCGGCCGGCTGTTCGACCGCTTCCCGACCCCGGCGGCCGAGCCGGGCGAAGGGCCCGAGATCGATCTCGGCTTCTACGACGTGGTGTTCGCCTTCGACGCGGTGGCCCGGCGCGCCTTCGCCATCTCCACCGGCTGGCCCGAGGCGGAGCCGACCCGCCGCCGCGCGCGGGCGGGCGACCGGCTCGCGATGATGCGCGCCGCGCTCGACACGCCGCCCGCCGCGCCCGGCGAGGCGCCGCCGCCGGAACCCGCCTGGGCCTCCCGCTTCACGGCGGAGACCTACCGCGCCGCCGTCGCCCGCGTGGTCGATTACATCCGCGCCGGCGACATCTTCCAGGCCAATTTCACCCAGCAGTTCCGCGCCGAGGTCGGCGCCATCGACCCGCTGGCGCTGTACGACCGGCTGCGCCGCGCCAATCCCGCCACCTTCGCCGCGCTGCTGGTGAATGCGGATCGCACCATCGCCTCCTCCTCGCCCGAGCGCTTCTTCGCGCTCAACGGCCGCGAGGTCGAGACGCGGCCGATCAAGGGCACCACGCCCCGCTCGGTCGAGCCCTCGCTGGATGCCCATCGCGGCCGCGAGCTCGCCGCGAGCGAGAAGGACCGCGCCGAGAACGTGATGATCGTCGACCTGCTGCGCAACGATCTCTCGCGCGTCTGCGAGGCCGGCACGGTGAAGGTGCCCCGCCTGTGCGGACTGGAGACCTACGCCAATGTGCACCACCTCGTCTCGGTGGTGACCGGGCGGCTGCGCGAGGGCCGCGACGGGCTGGACCTGATCGGCGCCGCCTTCCCCGGCGGCTCCATCACCGGCGCCCCGAAGATCCGCGCCATGGAGATCATCCGCGAACTGGAAGGCGGGCCGCGCGGCATCTATTGCGGCTCGATCGGCTATATCGGCTTCGACGGCAGCATCGACCTCAACATCGCCATCCGCACGCTGATGGTCGAGAACGGCATTGCCAGCTTCGGCGTCGGCGGCGGCATCACCGTGCTCTCCGACCCGGCGCAGGAGCATGCCGAGAGCCTGACCAAGGCCGAGCGGCTGTTCCGCGCCTTCCGCGCCCCGCTGCGGGAGACGGCGCCGTGATCCTCGTCATCGACAATTACGACAGCTTCGTCTTCAACATCGCCCGCTACCTCGCCGAACTCGGCGTCGAGGCGCAGGTGGTCCGCAACGACGCGCTCGACGTCGCGGCCATCGCCGCCAGCGGGGCCAAGGCGCTGATCGTCTCGCCCGGCCCCTGCGCGCCGGACGAGGCGGGCGTCTCGCTCGCGGCCATCCGCGAACTCTCCGGCCGGCTGCCGATCCTCGGCGTGTGCCTCGGCCACCAGTGCATCGGCCAGGTCTTCGGTGGGCAGGTGGTACGGGCAAAGGAGCCGATGCACGGGCGCGCCTCCGCCATCCGCCATCACGGCACCGACGTCTTCGCCGGCCTGCCCTCGCCGTTCAAGGCCGGACGCTATCATTCGCTGGCGGTGGAGCTTTCGGGAAGCGAACCGCTCGTCGCCACCGCCTGGAGCGCGGATGGCGAGATCATGGGCCTCGCCCATCGCGAGCACCCGACCTTCGGCGTCCAGTTCCACCCGGAATCGGTGCTCACCGAGCACGGCTACCGCATCCTCGGCAACTTCCTGCGCCTCGCGGGCATCGCCGGGGCGGCGCCGGCCGCGCCCGACGAGGTGGCGCCGACGGCGGCAGGCGCCTACCCGCCGCTGCTGACGCCGGCGGCGCTGCCCACCCCGGAATGGGCGAAGGTGTGGCCCGCCGGCTGGGAGACGCGGCGGTGAGCGCGACGGTGTCGATCGAGGATCGCGGCTTCACGCTGGGCGACGGCGTGTTCGACACCGCGCTCGCCTTGGGCGGCGTGATGCTGGCCCGCGACCGCCATGTGGCGCGCCTCCTCGCCTCGGCGGCAACCATCGGCATCGCCATCGATCCTGCGCGGATCGCGGCGGCGCTCGATGCCGCGCTCGGCCCCTCCCCGATGATCGTCCGCACCACGCTGACGCGGGGCAGCGCGGCGCGCGGGCTGTGGCCGCTGAGCGCCGGGGAGCCGACGCTGGTCGTCACCACCGCCCCGTGGTCACCGGCCATGCTCGGCCAGCCGGCGCGCCTCGTCACCGCCTCCGCATCGCGCAACGAGCGCTCACCGAGCGCGAACCTGAAAGCCCTCGGCTATCTCGACCATATCCTCGCCGCCCGGCAGGCGGCGGAAGCGGGCGCCGACGACGCGCTGATCCTCAACACGCAGGGCCGCGTCGCCTGCTCGACCATCGCCAATGTGTTTGCCCTGAAGGACGGCAGGTTGATCACGCCCCCGCTCGATGAGGGCTGCCTGCCGGGCATCATGCGCGCGCAGGTGATCGAGGTCGCCCCCGCGCTCGGCCTCGACGCCGTGGAAGCGCCGCTGGCGCCGGCCGATCTCGCGAGCGCCGATGCGGTGTTCCTGACCAACAGCCTGCGTTTCATCCGCCCGGTGGCGGCGCTCGACGGCGCCCCCCTCGGCACCGCCCCGCTCGACGGATTGCTCGCGGCGCTGCGGGCGCGGGCCGCCGCCGAGTGCGGGATCGATCCGGCGGGATAGCACCCCGAACAGCTGAATCAATCTGCGCGGAAGCTGCCGGAACCTTTTGATCCGAAAGGGCTACTCAGAACCGCGCCGGCAGGTTGAAGTGCGACCAGTCGGCCTTCGGGATGCTCTCGCCGACCCGGAAGGCAAAGGCCACCACCTTGTGGCGCGCGGCATCCAGCTCGCAGTGATAGCTCACCTCGTACCAGTTCAGATGGCTCCGGAAAGCGCCGCCATCGACCACCAGTATGTCGCCCTTCATGCGCGATTCCGACATGGCGTAGTCGACCAGACGGTCCGGCTGGTAGGTGCCCTGCCAGGCGTGGATCTGCTCCATCGCCTCGAGATTGCAGAGCTGGGCGATGCGGTCGTCGTCGCCGAGGCTGGCGAGCTGGCGGCGGGTCGAGCGGCTCTTCGGATCGTCCAGCACCTTCTCGGCGTAGAGGCGCGTCGCCTCGACCATGTCCGGCACGGAGGGGGTGGA
This sequence comes from Ancylobacter terrae, assembly GCF_045108345.1. NCBI lineage: Bacteria > Pseudomonadati > Pseudomonadota > Alphaproteobacteria > Hyphomicrobiales > Xanthobacteraceae > Ancylobacter > Ancylobacter terrae. The sequence continues at coordinate 972,737 of NZ_JBJGXH010000001.1, read as the reverse complement.
GCGGCCGGCCGGCCGGCTTTGCGACGGCGCGAGGGGCGCGGCCTGCGGCACCCGATCGGTCGCGGCCGGCAGCGGTATCGATGGCGCGGCGGGCGGCGCGGCGGCCTCCAGCGGCGGCAGCTTCGCCGCGAGCGCGGCGAGTTCCTGCCCGCTGACCATCTCGACATCCATCGCCGGCCCGCCGGCATTCTCCAGCGGACGCGCCACCGCCAGCCAGAGCGCGGCGGCGAGCAACAGGAGATGCAGGCCAACCGACCCCGCCGCGCGCAGCAGCGCCTCGACCGGGCGCCCCGGCCCGGCCGGCAGCGGCCAGCGCTCCGCCGGCAGCGGTGCGATCGGCAGCGCTATCGGCAGCGGTGTGGCGGTCTCGAACCTCATGCGCGGCGCGCGGTCCCGGCGGTGCTGGTGGCGCCATGCATCGCCGATCGAGCCGGCATCATTGTGGCCGCCGGCCGCAGGAGGGGGCGGTCAGGGCGCGGCCGCTGACCGGATCTGCCCGGCCAGCCGGACGAGGTCGGCGCCGCTCACCTTGCGGCCGGTGCGGCGCCAGTCGGTGGTCGCGGCGATGACGAGCCCGCTCGCCGGCACGATCATGATCATCTGCCCGCCGAAGCCGGCGGCATAGGCGGCGCCCGGCCCGAATACGCGGCGGCGCGGGATCCACCAGAGATAGCCATAGCCCTGCCCGCCCCGCCCGGTTTCCGACAGCGGCGTCGTCGAGGCGGCGACCCAGTCCTCCGGCACGATCGCCCGGCCGTCCCACCGGCCGCGCTGCAGATAGAGCTGCCCGAAGCGGGCGGCATCGCGGGTGGAGAGACGGAACGGATAGGCCGGATGCTCGGAGACGGCCTCGCGCACATAGCGCCCGTCCGCCGCCGAAAAATCGCGCATCCCGATCGGCCGGGCGATGCGGGCCTCGAAGGCGGTGAAGATGTCCTCGCCGGTCGCACGACGGTAGATCGTGCCGAGCGCGTTGAAATCCCAGTTGTTGTAGTACCAGAAGCGGCCCGGCGGATGGCTGCCCCGCGCCGGCCGGTCCCGCTTCATCGGCGCCGTCTCGTGCGCGGCAGGGTGATAGACGCCGGAGCGCGCCATCAGCAGGTCGCGCAGGCTCGCCTGCTTCTCCTGTGGCGTCAGCGAGGGCGGCACGTCGTCGATGCCGAGATCGGCGAGGGTGGCGGAAAGATCGAGCTTGCCCTCCGCGACCGCGATGCCGATCAGCGCGCCGATCAGGCTCTTGCGCACCGAGGCAACGTCGATCTTCTCCGCGAGCACGCCGCGCTCGCCGATCGGTTCGCCGTCCTTCAGCACCGACATAGCGGTGACCCCGAGCGCCCCGGCCTCGTCCAGCGCCGCCGAAAGCTCGGCGACCCCGGCCCGCGCCGTGCCGAAGGGAAACGACAGCGCCGCACCGAGCACGGCGCGGCGGCTGATCGTGCCGTTCATCGCGGCGGCGGCGTGGCGGGACCCGGCCATGGCGCCGCCGCCCGCCTCACTCCGCCGCCGGCTGTGCCTGCGCGTTGAGGCTCTGGCGCTTCATCTGCAGCTTGTTCAGCGCGATGATGTAGGCCTGCGCCGAGGCGACCAGCGTATCGGGATCGGAGCCGCGCCCGGTCACCGCCTTGTCGCCCTCCTCCAGCCGCACCGACACCTCGGCCTGCGCGTCGGTGCCCTCGGTCACCGCATGGACCTGGTAGAGCGCGAGCTTGGCGGCATGGGGGACGATCGCCTGGATGCAGTTGAACACCGCGTCCACCGGCCCGTTGCCCTCGCACTCCTCGGTGATGACGACGCCGTCCACCGCCAGCTTCATGGTGGCGCGCTGGGGCCCGTGGCTGCCGGCGATGACCGAGAGCGAGACCAGCTTCATGCGGTCATGCGCGGCGGCGATCTCCTGGTCCACCAGCGCCTCGATGTCCTCGTCATAGACCACCTTCTTGCGGTCGGCGAGGTCCTTGAAGCGGGTGAAGGCATCGTTCAGCGCGTTCTCGCCCAATTCGTAGCCGAGCGCCTTCAGCTTGTCGCGGAAGGCGGCGCGGCCGGAATGCTTGCCCATCACCAGCGAGGTCTTGGAGACGCCGACGCTTTCCGGCGTCATGATCTCGTAGGTGGTGTTGTTCTTCAGCATGCCGTCCTGGTGGATGCCGCTCTCATGGGCGAAGGCGTTCCGGCCGACGATCGCCTTGTTGTACTGCACCGGGAACGAGGTCACCGCCGAGACCAGCTTGGAGGCGCGGGTCAGCATGCCCGCGTCGATGCCGGTGGCGAAGGGCAGCACGTCGCCGCGGGTGCGGATGGCCATCACCACCTCTTCCAGCGCCGCATTGCCGGCGCGCTCGCCGAGGCCGTTGACCGTGCACTCGATCTGCCGCGCGCCGCCGGCCAGCGCCGCCAGCGAATTGGCGACCGCGAGGCCCAGATCGTCGTGGCAATGGGCGGAATAGACGATCTCGTCCGCATTCGGCACGCGGTCGGCGACATAGGCGCGGACCTCGCGGAACATCGCCTCATATTCGGAGGGCGTCGCATAGCCGACCGTGTCGGGCAGGTTGATGGTGGTGGCGCCCGCCTTGATGGCGGTGACGACGCAGCGCGCCAGATAGTCGATCGGCGTGCGAGTGGCGTCCATCGCCGACCACTCGATGTTGTCGATCAGGTTGCGCGCCTGCGTCACCGTGGCGGTGATGATGTCGAGCACCTGCTCCTGCGACTTGCGCATCTGGTGTTCCAGATGGATCGGCGAGGTCGACACGAAGGTGTGGATGCGCGGGCGCGCGGCATGCTTCACCGCCTCGCCGGCGCGGGCGATGTCGGCGGGAATGGCGCGGGCGAGGCCGGCCACCACCGCGTTCTTCGTGCGCCGGGCGATCTCGGCCACCGCCTCGAAATCGCCGTTGGAAGCGATCGGAAAGCCCGCCTCGATGATGTCGACGCCCATGGCGTCGAGCAGGTCGGCGACCTGCAGCTTCTCCTCCAGCGTCATCGAGGCGCCGGGGCACTGCTCGCCGTCGCGCAGCGTGGTGTCGAAGATGACGACGCGGTCATGGGCGATGGACATCGGGATCTTTCCTTCTTCTCAGGGTCCGGGCACCCGCACAGGGCCTCGACCGGACGTCGGCATGGAGCGGTCTCGGTTGTTCGTCTCCCCTGAGCGCCCAGGCGTCACGCCCGGCCGGCTCTCAGGGGCGGCTAAGAAGAAGGAGACCCGAGAACAGGAGAGCGCCGTCCCGGAACCGCGTGGCGGCCGGGTTCGCAGCGGTGCGGCTCGACGACGGATGCGTCACGGCTCGGCTTTCGCGCGGTTGCTCTCTGGAACGGGTATTAGCGGAGACGCGGGGGGCGTGGCAAGGGGGTTGCCGGAGACGGGAAGTTTTCATCAGAGGAACGCTCCACCCGTATCGCGACCTCCGTAAAGCACACGCAGAATTTCCACCTGCCCCGCCCACTCGCGATAGACGATCAGAACCCGCCGTTTCACGGCGAGCGTACGCACGCCGAGGACGATATCGTCTCGTGCCCTTCCCCGCTCCGGAAAGGTCACAAGCGACAGGCACGCGGCCTCGAGCCGGTCGATGTAACCGGCGGCGACGCCGTGCCCGGCCATTCGGGTAATATATTCATACAACCCAAGCAGATCGTCTTCCGCAAGCGGACGGAACACGACATTAGGCATCGCCTTCGTCGGACCTCGAAGCCTGCGCGACGCGCCGTCGAAGTTTCGCGAACACCTCGTCCGCCGGAATTGAGGGGCGCGGGTCGTCCAGCGCTTCCGCCACCTTGCGGCGGACGATTTCGTCGAGCGCGGCGTCCTCGCGGTCGAGTGCCCGCAACGCGGCGCGCATCACCTCGCTGGCCGAGGCGTAGGCGCCGGATTCGAGCCTCGCGTCGACACTCTTTTGCTGTTCACCGAGAGTGACCGTGATGGGGCGGCTCGTTCTCATACTGACAGCTTAGCGCATGACATTGTCATACACCATACGCCATTGCCCGCTCCTCATCCACAATGTAGTCGCGGAGCACCGGCACGGCGTCGCGCTCAGGCGCCCGGCGGCACAACGGGAAAACACGCGTCGAAGAACGGATCCGATCCCTCGAATATCTTGTCCTTGACCATCTTGAAGACGTGGAACCGCCCATTGAACGGCGGCTCGTCTTCACTGAACAGGTAGGCCACGCCAAAGGTCGCGGGGGCCAGCCGGTAGATTTCTTCCATGAGGCGCCGCTGCCGGCCGAGAATGTTCGTCGGCACGTGGTTTCGTTCGAAGTTCAGGCAGGTGACGAGCTCGTACGTGCGCTGGAAGCGAAGCCCTCGCCGGACGATCGACGTATCGGCATCGGCAAAGCCCGCAGGTGCGGTGCGTATCTGGTTGTGCGTGAGTTCGCGGAAGATGCAGTCCTCGATCTTCACGGCGAGTTCGGCGAGCAATTCCTCCTCGCGCTCCTCGAAAGGCGCATATTCATCGTCGGTGCAGGGCTCATGGCCCAACTTCTCGCCGAGCCCCGAGACGAGCCACATGTGATACTGGAACATGCTGCCCGCGCTCCGCTCCTTCAGGCTCCCGCGCCCCCCGCCATCGCCCGCTCTTCATCCACGATGTAGTCGCGGATCACCGGAACGGCGTCGCGCTCGTTGGCGAGCAGGAGCTGGAACACCATGTTCGAGCCGTTGAGGAAGCCGAGCTCGACCGCGGCGAGGTAGAACTCCCACATGCGGGCGAAGCGCTCGCCCATCATCGCCACCACCTCGGGGCGCTTCGCCTCGAAGTTCAGGCGCCAGTGGCGGATGGTCCAGTAATAGTGCAGGCGCAGGATCTCGCAGTCCGCCGCCCACAGCCCCACCCGCTCCAGCGAGGCGAACACTTCCGACATCGCCGGCACATAGCCGCCGGGGAAGATGTATTTGCGGATGAACGGCGCGGTCGAGCCGGGCGGCGACATGCGACCGATGGCGTGGATCATGGCGAAACCACCGGGCTTCAGGAGGCTCTTCACCTTGTCGAAATAGGCGTCGAAATGGGTGACGCCGACATGCTCCATCATGCCGACCGAGACCACCCGGTCGAAGGTGCCGGTGAGCTCGCGGTAGTCGCGCTCGAAGAAGGTGATGCGCTCCAGCACGCCGGCCGCCTCCGCGCGCTTCTTCGATTCGGCGAGCTGCTCGGTGGCGACGTTGATGGCGGTGACGTGCACGCCGAGCTTGGCGAGGTGGATGGCGAGCGCCCCCCAGCCCGAGCCGATCTCGGCGACGGTCATGCCGGGCTGAAGCTTCAGCTTGGCCGCGATATGGCGCAGCTTCGCCTCCTGCGCTTCCTCGAGGCTCGATTCCGGCGTCGGGAAATAGGCGCAGGAATAGATCATCTGCGAATCGAGCCACAGCCGGTAGAATTCGGGCGGGTGGTCGTAATGGCTCTGCGCGTTCTTCGCCGCCCGCCCCAGCGGGTTCGACTGGTGCCAGCGCTTCAGCGCCCGCCAGCCCCGGCGCAGCGCCCGCTGCACCGGATGGGCGGCGAGCCCCTTCCGGTTCACCGAGAACAGCAGCAGGAAGTCATAGACCGTGCTGCCGTTCTCGAAGACGAGCCGCCCGTCCATATAGGCCTCGGCCGAGATCAGCTCCGGATTGAAGAACAGCTCGCGCTCGAGCTTGGCATCCGTGAACCGCACCGTGACGTCGGGCCCGTCGCGCCCCGAACCGAAGCTCGAGCGGCTTCCGTCCGCGGCGATGACGTTCAACCGCCCCTTTTCGACGAAGCGGTTCAGCAGATTGGCCAGCAGACGCATCGGGACGCCGTTTCCTTCCGGTTGACGCCGGCATCGGGCACAGCCGGCGTCCCCCTGTCAAGGCAAGGCGCTGCTCAGGCGGCGCTGAACTCGTCATAGGCGCCGAGCGCGTCGGCGGCATACATCAGCGCCGGCCCGCCGCCCATGTAGACGCACATGGCGAGCGTCTCGGCCACCTCCTCGCGGGTGGCGCCCAGCCCCTTCAGCGCCTTCATGTGGAAGCCGATGCAGCCGTCGCAGCGCTGGGTGACGCCGATGGCGAGGGCGATCAGCTCCTTCGCCTTCTTGTCCAGCGCGCCGTCGGCGGAGGCGCCCTTGGCGAGCGCGTAGAACCCCTGCATCGCCTCCGGCGCCAGCTTGCGCAGCTCGGCGGCGTTGGCGGAGATCGAACGGGTGATGTCGGTATAGTTCTTCATGGCCTTGGCTCCTGCCGTCAGCACGGCGCTTGTCATTTCGTATTTTTCTGATATCATGAAAATATGAATTGTAAACCGCCTCCGCAACAGTCCGTACCCACGATCGAGGACATCGCGGCGAAGTCGGAGCAGGTCGCGAGCTTCCTCAAGGGGCTGGCGAACCCGCATCGGCTCCAGATCCTGTGCCTGCTGGCCGCCGGGCCGCGCAGCGTCGGCGAGCTGATCGAGGCCACCGGCATCGGCCAGACCTCGATGTCGCAGCATCTCGCCCGGCTGAAGGACGAGGGCATCGTCGACTTCGAGCGCCGGCACCGCACGCTCAGCTACCGGATCGCGCATCCGGCCGTCGCCGACATCATGGATGCGCTGTACAACCACTTCTGCCGCAAGGAATGACCGCCGTGAACATGATCAACCGCACCAGCATCAACCCCGCCCAGCTGGCCGAATGGCTCGCGAAGGGTGAGGCGACGCTGATCGACGTGCGCGAACCCGACGAGTTCGCCGCCGAGCACATTGCCGCCGCCGCCTCCGTGCCGCTCGGCGGGCTGGCGAAGGCGCTGGCCGCGCTGCCGCCGGCCCAAGGCCGCCGCCTCGTGTTCCAGTGCCTCAAGGGCGGGCGCGGCGAGCAGGCGCGCCAGAGCGCCAGCGCACTCGGCTATGACGCCTATAATCTCGCGGGCGGCATCGGCGCCTGGAAGGCGGCCGGTCTTCCCGTGCTCGGCAGCGAGAGCAAGCGCGACAACGCCCCGCCCTCGATCTTCCGGCAGGTGCAGATCGGCGTCGGCTTCCTCGTGCTGGCCTCTGTGCTCGGCGGCTTCGCCGGTTGGAGCGCCGGATTCATGATGGCCGGCCTGTTCGGCACGGCGCTGATGATCTCCGGCATCACCGGCTGGTGCGGCCTCGCGCTCCTGCTCCAGCGCATGCCGTGGAACCGCGCCTGAGGCGCCGCGCGGCGCCTCAGTTCGCCTCGGGCAGCGCCAGCGCCTTCTGCTGGTGCTCCGGCCGCAGCAGCTTCTTGACCGGCCCGCTCGCCACCACCTCGCCGTGATCGAAGAAGGCCTCGTGGTTCTTCTCGATGTCGTCGAGCAGGTAGCGGTAATTGACCATCAGCCCGGCCGCCTGCTTCAGGCCCTTGGGCGAGGGATCGCCGAACGGATTGATGCGCTCCAGGCGCGCGCCATTGCCGAGATGGAACCGCGCGACCGGGTCGATCGGGCGCCCCTTGGGCGTGCGGGCGACGAGCAAATAATGCGCCGCGAGCGAGGCCAGCAGCGGCGCCAGCGCCTTCTGCGCCGCGGCGTCCTCCGCCAGCCCCGCCGCGTCGAGCGCCTCCAGCGCCTGCCGGTCCGCCGGCGTGAGCACCACGGAAGCCTCGCGCTTCCGCTCGCCCTCCAGCCACGCGCCGAAGCCCGGCACCGGCGACAGCGTCACGAAGGTAGCCAGCGTCGGCAGTTCCCGCGAAATCTCCTCGACCACCTGCTTGATGAGGAAGTTGCCGAAGCTGATGCCGCCGAGTCCGCGCTGGCAGTTGGAGATGGAATAGAACACCGCCGTCGTCGCCTTGGCCGGGTCCAGCGGCGCGCGCTTCTCGGCGAGGATGGGGCCGATGGCGCCGGGCACCTCGCGGGTCAGCGCCACCTCGACGAAGATCAGCGGCTCGTCCACGAGGGCGGGATGGAAGAAGGCGTAGCAACGCCGGTCCGGACTGTCGACGCGCGCACGCAGGTCGTTCCAGTCGCGGATGGCATGCACCGCCTCGTAGCGGATGATCGTCTCCAGCACGTTGGCGGGCGTCGACCAGTCGATCCGGCGCAGCACGAGGAACCCCCGATTGAACCACGATGAGAACAGGTGGGTGAAATCGTGGTCGAGTACAGTGAAATCCGCGCGACGGGCCAGCGCCTCCAGCAGGGTCGCCCGCATGGCGACGAGTTCCGCGGTGGCGCCGGGGGCGAGGTTGAGCCGGCGGATCAGCTCCTGACGGCGGGGTTCGCTCGCTTTGTGCAACTCGGCGGCCGATGCGTCGGAAGGAGATTCCGCATAGGCCGCGACGGCGCGGGACAGCCTGCCCTTGTCGGGCCCGAAGGTCTCGACCAAGGCCTCGAAGAAGGCGAATCGCTCCCCCGTCTTCAGCCGCCGGTACTCGCTGAGGATTTCGCGGGCCAGCGCCACGCCGGAGGCTTCGCCCCGCCCCGAGAGCAATTGCTCGCACAGCGCCACGATGCTGGCCGCGCGCGCGGCACCCGCCGGCCGCCGCTCGCGCCCGAGATCGAGCAGCGAGCGCCCGCGCTCGGCGATGGTGCCGAGGAGATCGCCGAAGAAGCTCGCATTGCTGGCTGCCATGCCGGTCCCTTCCGCCGTCGCGCCCCCATCGGAACGCGAAGCGCAGGCCGGCGCAAGCCGGACCTTCGTCCGGCCGCCACCCCGGCGAGGGTCAGCCGAAGGCGAGATCGACCAGCAGCTTGATGTTCAGTGCGATGATCATCGTCGCCGCCAGCGCGGCGAGCACGGTCTGCCAGCGCGGCGCGGTGAACACGCCCATCTTGCGCTTGTCGGCGGTGAACATGATCAGCGGCACGATGGCGAAGGGCAGTTGCAGGCTGAGGATCACCTGGCTGAGGATCAGCAGCGAGCCGGCCCCCTCCTCGCCATAGGCGATGGTGACGGCACCCGCCGGCACGATGGCGATGCCGCGGGTGATGAGCCGGCGCAGCCAGGGGGCGAGCTTCATCTCGATGAAGCCCTCCATCACCGCCTGCCCGGCGATGGTCGCTGTCACCGTCGAGCTGAGGCCGCAGCACAGCAGCGCCACCGCGAACAGGGTCGGCGCCAGGGAACTGCCGAGCAGCGGATTGAGCAGTTCGTGCGCCTTGCCGAGATCGGCCACCTCGCCGGTGCCGCCGTGATGGAAGGCGGACGCCGCGAGGATCAGGATCGAGGCGTTGATGGTGAGCGCGAACATCAGCGCGAAGGTGGAATCGAAGGTGGCGAGCCGGATCGCCGTGCGCTTGCCCTCCTCCGTGTCGTCGTGCCGCCGCGTCTGCACGATCGCCGAGTGCAGGTAGAGATTGTGCGGCATCACCGTCGCGCCGAGAATGCCGAGCGCGAGATAGAGCATGTCGGGATTGGTGACGATCTCGGTGGTGGGCGCAAAGCCCCGGATCACGTCGCCCCAGTTCGGATCGGCGAGCGCGATCTGGATGCCGAAACAGGCGGCGATGATGCCGAGCAGCGCGACGATCAATGCCTCCACCCAGCGGAAGCCGAGATTCTGCAGCCACAGGATCAGGAAGACGTCGAGCGCGGTGAGGATCACGCCGATCTCGAGCGGAATGCCGAACAGCAGGTTGAGGCCGATCGCCGTGCCGATCACCTCGGCGAGGTCGGTCGCGCAGATCGCCGCCTCGGCGAGGATCCACAGCACGAAGGCGACCGGGCGCGGGAAGGCGTCGCGGCAGGCCTGGGCGAGGTCGCGGCCCGAGGCGACGCCGAGCCGCGAGCACAGCGCCTGCAACAGGATCGCGATCATGTTGGAGAGCAGCGCGACGACCAGCAGGCTGTAGCCGAAGCGCGAGCCGCCGGCGAGCGAGGTCGCCCAGTTGCCGGGGTCCATATAGCCGGTGGCGACGAGATAGCCGGGCCCGAGGAAGGCGAACAGGCGCGCCATGCCCGGCCGCTTCGGCACGGCGATGGAGCCGTGCACCTCCGAGAGCGGCGGTTCGCCCCGCGCCCGCCGCCAGCCGTCCGATTGCCCCGCCGCCCGATCCAGCATCGGCTTCCCGCTCATGCAGTTGAGATTGAATTGCAACTAATGTGCGGAAGGTCAGCTCTCCTGTCAATGCGATTGCGAACGATTTGCATGTGAACCGCACGACGGCCGCCGGACGGCGCCCGCGATGCATCAAATTTGCGTGCATCGCACCATCGCGGCTATGCTCGAGCCGAAAGCTGCGGCTTGGTGGCTGCATGCTCCGTGCCCTCCGCATGCTGGTCATCGGTTTCCTGCTCGTCTTCGCCCTGCCGCTCGGCGCCCATGCCGTGTTCCTGTGGACACGCGAGGACCTCACCGGCCACTGGAGCCAGAGCGACTGGTCGAGTTCCGGCATCCTGCCGACCGCGCAGACCCATCCCGACGCGATGGTGCGCATCTACGCGGCGCGCGTCGGCCGCTGGCGCGGTATCTTCGCGGTCCACAGCTGGATCGTCGTCAAGGACCAGGGCGGTGCCTTCGAGCGCTTCGACAAGGTCGGCTGGGGCTCGCCCATCCGCCGCAACGGCTACCCGCCGGACGCCCGCTGGTACGGCCACGCGCCGGAGCTGGTCTTCGCCGCCGACGGCGAGGCGGCGAAAGCGCTGATCCCGAAGATCCGTCAGGCGGTCGATGCCTATCGCTATGCGCGGCCGGGCGACTACACCGTGTGGCCGGGGCCGAACTCCAACACCTTCGTCGCCTCGGTGGTGGCGCAGGTGCCGGAAATGGCGGTCGCCATGCCGCCCAACGCCATCGGCAAGGACTACCCGCTCGACGGTTCCTGGTTCGGTCTCGCCCCCTCGCGCACCGGCGTGAAGCTCACGCTCGGCGGCTATGCCGGGCTGACGCTGGCCTGGGTGGAAGGCATCGAGTTCAACCTGCTCGGCGCCGTGGCCGGTCTCGACCTGCGCCGCCCCGGCCTCAAGATCCCCGGCTTCGGCCGCGTGGGGATTTAGCAGAGCGGGGCACGGCAGCGCGAAGCGGAACGGAGCGCTCAGTCCGTGCTGTCCCGCGGCACCAACGTCACGGTCGGCGGGTCATCGGCGATGACGTCCAGACACACAGCGAAAGTGCTTCGCTCCCCGATAGCTGTCTCTGATCGCGGGTTGACACAGCAGAAAGTCAGCGCCTTCCACCTGATAGAGGAAATGCTCCGAAACCAGACCTTGTGTGTGGAGATCTTCGCGATTCAGGACGTGCTCGTCGCACATCCGCAAGACGTAGCTGTGACGGAAGTGAACACGCAGCGCCTTGGTCTCATCGTGGGGGACGATAAACATGGCGAAAATCGCGTTGCCATCAGAGCGTAGGCTGATGATATCGCTGACGCTGCTTTTAATCGGCACGTCCAGAGGCAACGGTATGTAAAGTGCCAAGCGGCCCTCCGCAGCAAGAACGTCGAGGCGGGGAGGATGTTATCCGCTTCCTCCGACATGACACGATCAGGATCGTCGATTTTTCACGACTCGCACGCCCGGTGCCGGCCCGGTGCCCGCCCGGCATCCCGCGCTAACCACGCCGCGGGCTTGCCGCGAAGCTCGCTTGCGCGGGGCTTAATCGCGGGCATAGTTGCACGCAACCAAGGGAGGGCTTCATGTCTCGCGTCCGACGTCTGGCACGTGTGGTTTCGGCAATGGCCTGCGGCGTCGGGCTGACGCTCGCCGCCTCCGCGGCCGGGGCGGCCCCCTGCGGCAATGACGGCAGCGGCTTCGCCGCATGGCTGCCGGTGTTCAAGCAGGAGGCGGCGGCGCAGGGCATCTCCGCCAGCGCGCTCGGCGCCCTGAACGGGGTCACCTACGACACCGGCGTCATCCGGCTCGACCGAAACCAGAAGCATTTCAGCGTCAGCTTCGAGCAGTTCATCGCCAACCGCGTCGGCAGCGGGCGCATCAGCAAGGGCAAGGCGATGCTGAAGCAGCACGCCGCCCTGCTCGCCCGCATCGAGCAGCAATTCGGCGTCCCCGGCCCGGTGCTGGTGGCGATCTGGGGGATGGAGACCGATTTCGGCGCCAACCAGGGCAACAAGCCGATCTTCGGCTCGCTCGCCACCCTCGCCTATGACTGCCGGCGCTCGGCTTTCTTCACCGGCCAGTTGCTCGACGCGCTGCGCATCTACCAGCGCGGCGACCTCTCGCTCGGCGAGATGAAGGGCGCCTGGGCCGGCGAACTCGGCCAGACCCAGTTCCTGCCCAGTTCCTACATCCGTTTCGCGGTCGACTTCGACGGCAACGGCCGGCGCGACCTGGTCCGCTCCGTGCCGGACGTGCTGGCTTCCACCGCCAACTACCTCAAGGGCTATGGCTGGCGCGGCTCCTCGCCGGACGCGAACATGGGCGCGCTCGCCGGCTGGAACAAAGCGGGCGTCTACCAGAAGGCCATCGCCTATTTCGCCAACAAGCTGCAGCAATAGGCCCCTGCGCCGTCGATCCCCCCGCATGCGGGCGTGACCAATGCGGGCGCGTCCCGTGCGGTGCGGGGGGAGGCAGGCTCCACCCCTGCCCGCCGCGTCCCCTGCCCGCCGCATCCACTGCTCTCGTGAATGCCGATGCCCGTGCCCGACCTCGCCGCCGACGACTATGATTTCGTGATCTTGGGCGCCGGCTCGGCCGGCTGCGTGCTGGCCAACCGGCTCTCGGCCGACCCGCGCCACCGCGTGCTGCTGCTGGAGGCGGGCGGGCGCGACAACTGGATCTGGTTTCACATCCCGGTCGGCTATCTATTCGCCATCGGCAATCCCCGCGCCGACTGGTGCTTCCGGACCGAGCCGGAGCCGGGTCTGAACCGGCGGGCGCTCGCCTATCCGCGCGGCCGCACGCTCGGCGGCTCCTCCGCCATCAACGCCATGATCTACATGCGCGGGCAGGCCGCCGACTACGACCACTGGCGCCAGCTCGGCCTGCCCGGCTGGGGCTGGGACGACGTCTTGCCGATCTTCAAGCGGCACGAGGACCACTACCGTGGCGCCTCGGAGGCGCACGGGGCCGGCGGCGAATGGCGCGTCGAGTTCCCGCGTCTGACCTGGAAGCTGCTCGACACCGTGCGCGCGGCCGCCGCGCAGGACGGCATCGCCCCGATCGACGACTTCAACACCGGCGACAACGAGGGCAGCTCCTATTTCCAGGTGAACCAGAAGCGCGGCTTCCGCTGGAGCGCGGCGCGCGGCTTTCTGAAACCGGTGATGAACCGGCCGAACCTGCGGGTCGAAACCGGTTGCCTCGCCGAGCGCCTTCTCATCGAGAACGGACGGGCCACCGGCGTCGTCTACCGCCGGAACGGCATGCCGCGGATCGCGAAGGCGCGCGGCGAGGTCGTGCTCGCCGCCGGCGCGATCGGCTCGCCGCAGATCCTGAAGCTCTCGGGCATCGGGCCGGGCGCCGAGCTCGCCGGGCACGGCATCGACGTCGCGCTCGACCGGCCGGGCGTCGGCGCCAACCTGCAGGATCACCTGCAGCTCCGCCTGATCTACAAGATTCACGGCCTGCCGACGCTGAACGAGCGCTACCGGTCGCTGATCGGCCGGGCCGGCATGGGGCTGGAATTCGCCCTGTTCCAGCGCGGGCCGCTGACCATGGCGCCCTCGCAGCTCGGCCTCTTTACCCGCTCGCGCCCCGGCATCGAGCGGGCCGATCTCGAATTCCACGTGCAGCCGCTGTCGCTGCCGAAATTCGGCGAGCCGCTGCACCCCTTCCCCGCCTTCACCATGAGCGTGTGCAACCTTCGCCCCACCAGCCGGGGCACGCTGACGCTGGCCAGCGTCGATCCGGCGGCGGCGCCGCGCATCGCGCCGAACTATCTCGCCACCGACGAGGACCGCCGCGTCGCCGCCGATTCCATCCGCGTCGCCCGGCGCATCATCGGCCGGCCGGCGCTCGCGCCCTACCGCCCCGACGAGATGCTGCCCGGCTCGCAGGTGGGCGACGGCGAGGATGAGCTGGTGCGCGCGGCCGGCGATATCGGCACCACCATCTTCCACCCCGTCGGCACGGCGAAGATGGGCCTCGCCACCGACCCGATGGCGGTGGTCGACGCGCGGCTGAAGGTGTTCGGCATCGAGGGCCTGCGCATCGCCGATGCCTCGGTGATGCCGACCATCGTGTCCGGCAACACCAATTCGCCCACCATCATGATCGCCGAGAAGGCCGCGGCGATGATCCTGGAGGACATGCGGGGCTGAGCCGGTTCGCCCGCCCCCTCCTCACTTCGCCAGCAGCACCGTGCGGCAGTCGGGCGGAAGCTCGGCCAGCGTCATCGGCGGCTTCGGCTTTACCGGTTCCTTCGGCGGGGGCGCGGGCTTGGGATGCAGCACCGCGTCGGAGAACCACCAGTCGAGCTCCTTGCCGCAGCCCTCGCCCGCGACGACCGCATCCTGCGCGCGGCATTCGGGGCTGCCGGCCGGGCAGCCGATGCGGATATGCATGTGGTAGTCGTGGCCCCAATAGGGCCGCACCTTCTGCAGCCAGGCGCGCTCGCGGCCGGCATCGCGGCACAGCGCCTTCTTGATGGCGGCATTGACCAGCACCCGCTCGACTTCCGGGTCCTGCGCGGCGGCCTTGATCACGCTGACCAGGGCGGGCGTCCACACCTTGGCATCGACGTCGAGCCGGTCGGGGCGCACGATCATGGTCGCGGAGATCTCCTCGCGCTCCTGCCGGGTGAGTTCGCGGGTGGGCATCGGCGTCAGCCAGATGTCGGCGTCGAGGCCGAGCTGGTGCGAGGCATGGCCGGTGAGCATCGGCCCGCCGCGCGGCTGGGCGATATCGCCGACCAGGATGCCCGGCCAGTTGGACACCTGCGGCACCCGTGCCGCGAAGCGCTCGAGGAAATCCAGCAGCTCGGGGTGCGCCCAGTTGCGGTTGCGCGACAGCCGCATCACCTGCCAGGTCGGCCCGTTCACGGGCAGCGCCACCGCGCCGGCGAGACAGCCCTTGGAATAGAAGCCGATCGAGCGGGCCGCGAGCGGCGCCGGCGCCTTGGCGGCGCCGAACAGCTGCTTGGCCGGCGTGGTGGCCAGTTTGTCCTGCGCCCCGGCGCTGCCCGTCAGGGCGGCGAGGAGAGCAAGGCCGGCCGCGATCCGAAATCCCGATCTCATGCGCCTATCCTAACCCGAAATCGCCGGCGCCTCACGAGGCCTGCTGCTGCGCCATGATGACGAAATCGGGCGCCGAGCGCGTGCCGGGATGGGCCGGCAGGTCGGTCAGGAACAGCACCGAGCCGGGCACCAGCGCCTTGGACAGGCGGGCATTGATGTCGGGCTCGACGCTGATGCGCTCGATCGGGCTGGCCGGCTTGCCCTGAGCGGCGCCACCGCCCTCGAACGAGATCGCCGTCCAGACCGGGCCGCCGGCGACCGACTTCAACGCATAGACGACATTGCCGAAGGGCTCGTCGGGATTGCGGATGGTCACGGGCGCCTGCAGCGACACCTCGCCGCCTTCCAGCAGCGTCAGCGCGGCATCGGCGCGGCTGATCACCATCGAGACGGGATCGCCGCCCGCGTCGGCGACCTCGGGTGCCGCGGCGGGCGCGCCTTCCGCCGCCGTTTCCTTCGCCACCGCCGCCCGGGTCGCCGCCTCCACGTCGGCGGGGATGATCAGCCCCGGATGCAGCACGTCCACCGGCGCGGAATGGGCATCGGCGATGATGACCGGCGTGCCCGTCTGGGTGACAGTGAACAGCAGCTTCGAGAAGGCGAGCGGCAGGTGCACGCAGCCATGCGAGGAGGGATAGCCCGGCAGCACCCCGGCATGCAGCGCGACGCCCGACCAGGTCAGCCGTTCCGTATAGGGCATGGAGGCGTCGTCATAGATCGAGGAGTGATGCACCTTGTCCTTCTGCAGGATGGTGAAGATGCCCACCGGCGTCTCGTGCCCCTCCTTGCCGGTCGACACGGTCGAAACGCCGATGCGGATACCGTTGCGATAGACGAAGGCGCGCTGCTCGGGCAGCGAGACCACGATCGCGACGAAGCCGTCCGGCGCGCGCTCGGGGTACCAGACATAGTCGCCCGGCTTCATCGACGCGATGTCGACGAGATCCGGATCGCCGGCGGCGCGCGCGAGGCCGCCGAGCCCGGCGACAAGGCCGGCCGCGCCGAGCAGGCGGACCACATCGCGTCGGGCGAGCGGGGATGGCGTGAAGCGGTTCGGCATGGCGGGGCCCTTCCTCCATGGCGGCGAGCCGTTCCACGACGCCGCGTCGGGCCGAATCGCGGCCCGTTGGGTAACGTGTGACCATATAAGGCCTTTTGCGTGGCGATGTGCCCGCACACCGGCCGAAGCGGGGAACAAGTTGCGCCCGCCGCACGTTCCAACGGCAGGGCATGACCCGTAACGACAAACCGGAGGTCCAGATGCACACCACCCAGCAGAACCTCGAAACCCGCGAGACCATGACGCTGATCGGCAGCGACAAGGTCGAGGGCACCGCCGTCTATCGCCCGAACGGCGAGCGCATCGGCACGATTTCCCGGGTGATGATCGACAAGCTGACCGGCCAGACCGCCTATGCGGTGATGGGCTTCGGCGGCTTCCTCGGCTTCGGCGAGGATTACTATCCGCTGCCGTGGTCGCTGCTGAAATACGACGAGGCCCTCGACGGCTATGTCGTCGACGTCACCGACGAGCAGCTGCGCGGCGCCCCCCATCACCAGAGCGCCGACGAGGCCGCCTGGACCGATCGCGACTGGGACCGCAAGGTCAACGACTACTACCACGTGCCGCCTTACGTGATTTGACGCGCGGCACAGCAGGAGCCGTCAAGGCCGGGCCTCGCGCCCGGCCTTTTTCATGTCGCCCGGTGACGCTGGTGTCAGGCCTTGGCTTCGACCGTCTGATCGTCGGTCGTGGCGCCCGGCGCGTTCTTCTTGATCGATTCGATCGCGCTCATCGCCGAGGCCTTGGCCTTGTAGCCCTCGGACGAAAACATCGCCTCGCCGTTCGAGGCCCTGAAACGGAAACGAAACTCGCCGGCCTTGTCCTTGTAGACTTCGAACTTGTACGCCATCGTTTGCCTCCCACGGGCCATTAACGCCTTGTCGCAGGCCGCGAACAGCCCGCCGGCGGCCGGGATGGGAGCACAAATACCGTCGATTCGGAAGGCGGCGTCAGTCGTCGACCTTCAGTGCGGCGATGAAGGCTTCCTGCGGAATCTCCACCTTGCCGAACTGGCGCATCTTCTTCTTGCCTTCCTTCTGCTTCTCCAGAAGCTTGCGCTTGCGGGTGATGTCGCCGCCATAGCACTTGGCGGTGACGTCCTTGCGCAGCGCGCGGATGGTCTCGCGGGCGATGATCTTGGCGCCGATCGCCGCCTGGATCGGGATCTGGAACAAGTGCTGCGGGATGAGGTCCTTCAGCTTCTCGCACATGGCGCGGCCGCGATATTCGGCGCGGGTGCGGTGCACCAGCATGGACAGCGCGTCGACCGGCTCGGCATTGACGAGGATCGACATCTTCACCAGGTCGCCGACGCGGTAATCGGTGATCTGGTAGTCGAACGAGGCATAGCCCTTCGAGATCGACTTGAGCCGGTCGTAGAAATCGAACACCACCTCGTTGAGCGGCAGGTCGTAGGTGACCATGGCGCGCGCGCCGACATAGGTGAGCTCGATCTGGTTGCCGCGCCGGTCCTGGCAGAGCTTCAGCACCGCACCGAGATACTCGTCCGGGGTGAGAATGGTCGCCCGGATCCACGGCTCGCGGATTTCCTTGATGCGCACCACGTCCGGCATGTCGGCCGGGTTGTGCAGCTCCAGCACCTCGCCATTGTTCAGCTCGATCTCGTAGATCACCGACGGCGCGGTGGCGATCAGGTCGAGGTTGAACTCGCGCTCCAGCCGCTCCTGGATGATCTCCAGATGCAGCAGGCCGAGGAAGCCGCAGCGGAAGCCGAAGCCGAGCGCGGCGGAGGTCTCCATCTCGAAGGAGAAGCTGGCATCGTTGAGCCGCAGCTTGCCCATCGCCGCGCGCAGATCCTCGAAATCGGCGGCATCGACCGGGAACAGGCCGCAGAACACCACCGGCTGCGCCGGTTTGAAGCCCGGCAGCGCCGCACTCGCGGGGCGCTTCTCCTCGGTGATGGTGTCGCCGACGCGGGTGTCCGCCACTTCCTTGATCGAGCCGGTGAGGAAGCCGATCTCGCCGGGACCGAGCTCGGCCATCGCCACCATCTTCGGCGTGAACACGCCGACGCGGTCGACGTCATAGACCGCGCCCGTGCCCATCAGCTTGATGCGCTGGCTCTTCTTCAGGACGCCGTCGACCACGCGCACCAGCACCACGACGCCGAGATAGACGTCGTACCAACTATCGACCAGCAGCGCCTTCAGCGGGGCCTCGCGGTCGCCCTTCGGCGGCGGCAGGCGGGTGACGATGGCTTCCAGCACGTCGGGAATGCCGAGCCCGGTCTTGGCGGAGATGAGAACGGCGTCGGAGGCGTCGAGACCGATCACGTCCTCGATCTGCTGCTTCACCTTGTCCGGCTCGGCGGCCGGCAGGTCGACCTTGTTGAGGACCGGCACGATCTCGTGGTTGTTGTCGATCGCCTGGTAGACGTTCGCCAGCGTCTGCGCCTCGACGCCCTGCGAGGCGTCGACCACCAGCAGCGAGCCCTCCACGGCGGCGAGCGAGCGGTTTACCTCATAGGCGAAGTCGACATGGCCGGGCGTGTCGATGAGATTGAGGACGTAGTCCTTGCCGTCATTCGCCTTGTAGGAGAGGCGCACCGTCTGCGCCTTGATGGTGATGCCGCGCTCGCGCTCGATATCCATGTTGTCGAGCACCTGGTCGGACATCTCGCGCTCCGACAACCCGCCGGTGATCTGGATCAGGCGGTCGGCGAGGGTCGACTTCCCATGGTCGATATGCGCGACGATGGAGAAGTTGCGGATGTTGTCGATCGGCGAGGTGCTCATGGCCGGCGCAGATAGCATCGGCACGGGACCGCCACAAGCGCGGGGCGTTGCGGCGCAACCATTGCCGCCTTGCGGGAACGACCCTGATCGTAGAAAGTCCGCCTCCCCGCGCGGCCGCCGCGCGTCTTCCCGCGACAATCGAGGCGTCCATGCCGGAACTGAAGATCGCCGTCGTCCCCGTGACACCCTTCCAGCAGAACTGCTCGATCGTGTGGGACGAGACGACCAAGCGCGGCGCGGTGATCGATCCGGGCGGCGACCTGCCGCGCATCCTCGCGGCGCTGGAGGAACTCGAGGTGACGGCGGAGAAGATCGTCCTCACCCACGGCCATGTCGATCACGCCGCCGGCGCCGCGGAACTCGCGAAGACGCTGAACGTGCCGATCGAGGGACCGCACGAGGCCGACAGGTTCCTGCTCGACGACCTCCCCGCGGCCGGCCAGCGCACCGGCATCCCCGGCACGGCGTTCACGCCGGACCGCTGGCTGGTGGAGGGCGACAGCGTCGATATCGGCGGCATCGTCTTCGACGTGCTGCACGTGCCCGGCCACACGCCCGGCCATGTCGTGTTCGTGAACCGCGACAACGCCTTCGCCATCGTCGGCGACACCCTGTTCCAGCGCTCGGTCGGCCGCACGGACTTCCCCTATGGCGATTCCGACCTGCTGATCGCCGGCATCAAGGGCAAGCTGCTCCCGCTCGGCGACGAGGTGACGATCCTGCCGGGCCATGGCAGCGCCTCGACCATCGGCGCCGAGCGCGCCGCCAATCCCTTCCTGCGCTGAGCGCGTCGTCGCCCGCGCCTATCACCGGCCTGCATCCGATGTCCTGTCCTTCCCCTGCCCGCCCCGCCACGCACCCGATCCTGCGGCGCGTGTTCTATGTTGCGGCCTACGAGGCGATCGCGATCATCATCGCGACCTACGGGCTCACGCTCCTCTCCGGCCAGGAGGTCGCGCACACCGGGCCGGTCGTATTGATCGTCTCCACCATCGCGGTGGCCTGGAACTTCCTCTTCAACAGCGCCTTCGAGCACTGGGAATCCCGTCAGGCCGTGCGCGGGCGCAGCCTCGCGCGGCGGATCGGCCACGCCCTCGGCTTCGAGTTCGGGCTGACCCTGCTGATCGTGCCGCTGTTCGCCTGGTGGCTGGACGTGACGCTGGTCGAGGCGTTCCTCTACGATTTCGCGCTGATCTTCTTCTTCCTCGTCTACACGTTCCTGTTCAACCTCGCCTTCGACAAGCTGTTCGGCCTGCCGGCCTCGGCGCGCTGAACCGCGTTTCCCGCCGTTCTCGCCCGCATGTGAATGGCGCCCCCCTGCCGCATCGGCAATCATCGCAACGCACCCAACGTCACCGGAGCGTCTGCATGGTCCGCGTCCTCTGCGCCCTTGCCGTCAGTTTTCTCGCGAGCCTGCCGGCGCATGCCGCGGGCGAGCGGTGTCCGAAGCTGGTGGCGGAGATCGCCCCGCGCGTGATGCCGGCCGCGTTCCGTCTCGCGGCGCTGGGCGAGGGGGAGGTGAAGCTGACCTTCATCGGCCATTCCACCTTCCTGATCGAGACGCCGCAGGGCGTCACCGCCGCCACCGACTACAACGACTATGTCCGCGCCGACGTCGTCCCGCGCATCGCCACCATGAACCGCGCCCACTCGACGCATTTCTCGGTCGCGCCGGACCCCGGCATCGAGCATGTGCTGAAGGGCTGGGGCGAGGACGGCAAGCCCGCCCGCTACGATCTCGATGTCGGCGACCTCTGGGTCGGCAACCTGCCGACCAACATCCGCTCCTACGGCAACGGCACGCAGCTGAACGGCAATTCCATCTTCATCTTCCGCGCGGCGGGGCTGTGCATCGCCCATCTCGGCCATCTCCACCACACGCTCACCGACGACGACATCGCCGTGCTCGGCCGCATCGACGTGGTGCTGGCGCCGGTCGACGGCAGCTACACGCTCGATGTCGACGGCATGCTGGAGGTGCTGAAGCAGCTCGAGGCGCCGCTCGTCATCCCGATGCACTATTTCAACCGCGGCACTCTGGAGCGCTTCCTGGCCCGGCTCGGCACGCATTACGCGGTGGAGCGGTCCGATACGCCGAGCCTCGTCGTCTCGCGCGGCACGCTCCCGGTGCGCCCGACGCTCATCGTCCTGCCGGGAAATTGACGAGGATGCCGCGCTCGGCGGCGAGCGCGGGACGTGAGCGCAGCCACGCGCCGGCGGCAGCGGCGGCCATGGGGCGGCCGAACAGGTAGCCTTGCGCCTGGTCGCAGCCGAGCCCCAGCAGCAGGTCCGCCTGGGCCTGCGTTTCCACACCCTCCGCCAGCACGGTCATTCCGAGATCATGGCCGAGATTGATGACCGCCCGCACGATGGCAAGGTCGGCAGGACTGCGGTTCATCTCGACGATGAAGGAACGATCGATCTTGATCTTGTCGATCGGCAGCCGCCGCAGATGGGTGAGCGAGGCATGCCCCGTACCGAAATCGTCGAGGGCGATGCCGAAACCGCGCTCGCGCAGCGCGCTCAGCACACCGATGACCTCGTCGCCGCCGCGCCCGAGCGTCACCGTTTCCGGCACCTCATATTCGAAGCGTTCCGGCGCGACGCCGGTTTCGGCCACCATCCGGGTGATCTGCGCGGCGAGATCGGGGTGCTGGAGCTGGTTGGCGCCGAGATTGATCGCCATGCGGCCCGGATCGAGCCCCGCCTCGATCCAGTGGCGCATCTGCCGGGCCGCCGTCTCGATGACGATGCGCCCGATCGCCCCGGCGATTCCGAAAGCCTCGGCGACGGGCAGGAAGCGGTCGGGCGCCAACAGCCCCTGCACCGGGTGACGCCAGCGCACCAGCGCCTCGAAGCCGGCGACCCGCACCTCGCTCAGCGTCACCAGCGGCTGGAAATGCACCTCGATCTCGTCACGCGCGATGGCGCGCCGCAGGTCCTCGACGAGTTCGCGCTGCGCATCCGCCGCCTGCCGCATCGTGCGGTTGAAGTGGCGGCAGCCGTGCCCGCCCTCGGCCTTGGCGGCGTAGAGGGCGAGGTCGGCATTGCGCAGCAGGCTGTCCGGGCTCGCCCCGTCATGTGGCCAGACGGCCGTTCCCACGCTGGCACGGATGCCGATGCGCCGGGTGTCGCCGAAGGCCTCGTCCTCGATCGGGTGCGCCAGCCGCAGATTGAGCTCCTCGGCACGGCGGGCGACAGCCTCCGGCTCGGACACCCCCGGCAGGATGAGCGCGAATTCGTCGCCGCCCAGCCGCGCGCCGACATCCTGCGGACGCGCGATCGAGCGCAGCCGCGCGCCGATCTCGCGCAGCACCGCATCGCCCGCGCCATGACCGAAGGTGTCGTTGATCTCCTTGAAATCGTCGAGATCAATCAGCAGCAGCGCGCCGCTTCCGGCGTCGGGCCGCGTCATGGCGCCGGCGAGGCGTTCGGCGAAGCTGGCGCGGTTGGCCAGCCCCGTCACCGTATCGTGCAGGGCGAGGTACTCGATGCGCTCGCGCGCCTCGGTCTGCTCGGTCACGTCGCGTTCGTTGACGAGAAGGCACGCCTGCCCGGTGACGGGGTCGGACGTGCTGCGCGCATCGATGCCGTGCCAGCGCTCGCCCGCGTCGGTGCGCATGCGGAAGATGCCGGAGACCGCTTGGCCCATGAAGGCGTTGCCGCCCTCGCTCAGCTTCGCCAGCGCGTCCGACCAGAGCTGCCGCCCCAGCGCCGGATCGGAGAAGCTGTTCACGAAAGCATGGTCGGGCGCGGGGTAGCACCGCGCCGCGGCTGGATTGCGAAACAGGATACGCCCGTCGCGGTCGTAGAGCGACACCTTCACCAGCGTATGGCGCAGGGCTTCGACCGCCCGCAACTCCTCGGGCATGATCTGGAGCGGCGCCGCCTCCACCAGCATGCCGATCGTGCCGTCGTGCAGGATGACGCCGCTGACGAGCGAATCGACCGTGAAGGGCCGCCCCTTCGGATAGAAGGTCCAGCGCTCGTCGAACACCTCGCCCGCGGAAATGCGGTCGATCGTGTCCTGCAACCGCTTGCGGATCGCCGGCGAATGCGGATTGAAGTCGCGGGCGAACAGCTCCGCCTCGGATTCCGCCGACCACAGCTCGAGCGCCGCCGCATTGGCGAACACCTTCCGCTTGCGGGCGGTGTCCAGCACCCAGATCGGGCGTCGAAGCTGGTCAAGTCCGTCGGCCCTGAAGCGCGGCAGGGGGCGGCGGGCCGGCGGGAGTGGACGCTGTTCCATGCTCGGGCGACGCGATCCGCTGAGGCTCAAAGCCGTCTCTGGCTGCGCAGGTGGGTGTTCCGACTATCGATGACAGGACAAACAAATGCTCGGAGTCCTGTCCAGAACTTCTTTCGTCTCACGCCTGACCGCTCCGCATCGGGAACCGGGACGGGTGCTATCTCACGATGTTTGCCATACCGAAGCCAGATAGGCCCGGATGAAGCGCGGCATCGCATCGCTGATGTCGGCCGGCCCGCGCGCGATGACGACATCAGCGAGTTCGGGCCGATCTTCGCGGGCGATGTGTTCGCGGATGCGCGCGGCAACGCGTTCGGCCGGCTCGGGCGCAACCAGCCGGCGCATCAGCGCGATCCGCGGCCCATCGAAGACGCCGTGCCACGCGTCGGCGGCCTCGACGTCGTCCGGCCCCAGCCCGGTCTCCTCGGCGAGTTCGCGCATGACGCTGCCGCCGAGGTCGACCGTCCCGTCCGGCAGCACGTCGCCGGGCTCGGGCGTGCCGGCCGCGAAGTAGATCCGGCCGGGATTCGCCGTCCACGCCGCCATGCGGCCGAGAACGAAGCCCCCGTCGCTCCCGCTCAGTGCCCCCATGGCGAAGGCGTTGCGGATGGCGGGATCGGGAAATCCGGTGTCGCGCCACCACATGAAGGAGGCGAAGTCGGTCTCGCAATACGCGCCGCTCAAGGCGCCGTCCGAAACGGCATGGCGGGCGAGCAGCAGCACGCGCCCGTTCCACAGCGCCGGATTGGCCGCCCGCATGCCGTCGAAATGCGCATCGATCGCGGGGCGCCGCGCCTCGGCGAAAGCCCATGGCGCGGGATCGCGGACGAGATCGAGCCGGGCGAACGGCAGGATGACGGGCGGCGCGCTCGCCTCGCTCACAGGTACAGCGTGCCTTCCGACACGATCACCGCGCCGCCGCCGATGGTGACCTTGCCGAGCGTGCCGCCGGCGACATGGAGGCCGAGCCGCACCAGGCTCGGGCGTCCCATCTCCACGCCCTGCAGGATGTCATAGGCGTGGAAGCCGTCGGAGGGCCGCTCGCCCCGCATCAGCACGGCGGCGAGCGAGGCCGCGGCGGAGCCGGTCGCGGGATCCTCGTTGATGCCCATGTTCGCGGCGAACATGCGGGCGCGGAAATCCCCGTCGCCATCCTCGTCGCGGCAGAACACATAGACGGAATCCGCCTCGCCGCCGAAGGCGCCGATCAGGCGCCCCGCGCTCGGGCTGATCCGCGCCAGCGCCGCGCGCGAGCCGAGGGGAATGCAGACGAACGGCACGCCGGCCGAGGCCACCACCGGGCGGTAGTCGTCGAAACCGATGTCGGACCGGTCGAGCCCCAGCGCCTGCGCGCAGGCATCGGCGTCGAAGGGCTCTTCCTCGATGATCTCCGGCAGCCGCGGCACGTCGAAGGTCGCGCTGCCCTGACGGGCACCGCGCACGGCGATATGGCAGTGGACGTCGCCGACCCCTTCTTCCAGCACGAGGTCGGTGCTGGTCTGCACGCCGTCGCGGATGGCGAGCGCCACCGCCGTTCCCACCGTCGGGTGCCCGGCGAAGGGCAGTTCGTGGTTGATCGTGAAGATCCGGAGCTTCGCCCGGTTCGATGCCTCGTCGGCCGGCAGCACGAACACCGTCTCGGAGACGTTGAACTCGCGGGTGATGGCCTGCATCTGGTTGGTGTCGAGGTCGTCGGCATCCAGCACCACGGCGAGCTGGTTGCCGGCGAGCGGACGGTCGGTGAAGACGTCGAGGGTCACGAAACGGCGGGACATGGCGCTCAAATCTTCTCCGGGATGAACATGTGCGAAGGCGTGACGAATTCGTCCTGCGCGGCGACCGTCAGGATCTCGCGGGAACCGGCCGCCGCCGTGCGGGCCAACAGGCCATAAGCCGAGGACGCCGCGCGCGAGAGGGCTTCGGCGACGCTGCCCGTCGTCTTCCAATGGACGAAGAACAGCGCCGCGATGGCGTCCCCGGCGCCGTTCACGGACAGATCGAGCCGCGGCGTACGCACGCGGAACCGGCCCTCCGGCCCGGAGGCGAGAAGGTCGATCGCGTCGGCCGGCGTCTCCTCGGTCTGGAGGCTGGTGACCATGATCACCTTCGGTCCCCGCGCATGCACCGCGTCGCAGGCCTGCGCCGCGGCGGCGAGGGTCGGCGTCTCCCGGCCGGCGAGGTAGTCGAGCTCGAACTGGTTCGGGGTGATGATGTCGGCCGCCGGCACGGCGCGGTCGCGCATGAACTCGGGCACGCCGGGCCGCACGAAGATGCCGCGCCCGACATCGCCGATCACCGGATCGCAGCAATAATGCGCGGCTCCGTTGGCCGCCTTCACCCGCGCCGCCGTATCGAGGATCGCCTCGCCGATATCGGCGGAGCCCATGTAGCCCGAGAGCACGCCGTCGCAGTTCGGCAGGACGTTGCGATCCTCCATGCCCCCGACCAGTTCGCGGATCAGCCGCCCGTCGAACACCTCGCCGCGCCAGGCGCCGTAGCCGGTGTGGTTGGAGAACTGCACGGTATGGATCGCCCACACCTCGTGACCGAGGCGCTGGATCGGGAACATGGCCGAGGCGTTGCCCACATGGCCGTAAGCCACCCAGGACTGGATCGACAGGATGTTCATGGCACGCGGTTCCGGCTGCACGGCGAAGGTCCGCGCTTAGCGCGCCGAACGCAAGCATTCAAACGAATTCCGGTGCGGCGATTCATTCCCGCCGGCGATGGACGTGCGGGTCCGGCCGCCGTCGGTGCGGCGCGCCTTGCCAGCGGGCGGCGCGCATGCGAGAGCGGAGCGATGACCGAGCCCCTTTCCGCCCTGGCACTCGCCACCGCCGTCCGCAACGGACGGCTTTCGCCGCTCGACGTCGCCGAACGCTGCCTCGACGTCATCGCCGCGCGCGAAGGCGAGATCGGCGCCTTCGCCACCTTCGACGCCGAGGGGCTGCGCGCCGCCGCCCGCGATCCCGCCCTTGCGGCCACCCCGCTCGCCGGCCTGCCGATCGGCGTGAAGGACATCATCGACACGGCGGCGTTCGCCACCGCCTACGGCTCGCCGATCCATGCCGGATGGCGCCCTGCCGCCGATGCGGCCATCGTGCGCATGGCGACCCGCGCCGGCGGGCTCGTGGCCGGCAAGACCACGACCACCGAATTCGCCTTCCTGCAGCCGACGGCGACCCGCAACCCGCGCCGGCCCTCGCACACGCCGGGAGGCTCGTCGGCCGGATCGGCGGCGGCGGTGGCGGCCGGAATGCTTCCCCTCGCCTTCGGCACGCAGACCGCCGGCTCGGTGATCCGCCCGGCCTCCTTCTGCGGCGTCGCCAGCTTCAAGCCGTCCTACAAGCTGCTGCCCACCGTCGGGATGAAGACCTTCGCCTGGTCGCTGGACACGGTCGGGCTGTTCGCCACGGGCGTCGCGGACATCGCCTTCGCGGCCAGCGCCATCACCGGCCGCGACCTCGCCCTCGACGAAACCGCCGCCGCCCCCCGCATCGCCGTGGTGGCGACGGCCCGCGCCGGCGATGCCACCGCGGCCGCGCATCACGCGCTGGACACCGCCGCGCGTGCCGCCGAACGGCGCGGCGCGCGGGTCGAGCGGCTGGACCTGCCGCCCGAGGTGGAGGCCGGCGACGCCGCGCAGATGACGATACAGTCCTTCGAGGCCGCGCTCGCCATGGCCGATGAGTGGGACCGGCACCGCCCGGGTCTCTCCCCGATGCTCGCGGACTATCTCGCTCAGGCCGGCACCATCTCCCCCGACCAGTATGACGGCGCACGGCGCACCGCCCGCCGCGCCCGCAATGCGCTGGCCGACCTGCTTCAGGGCTTCGACGCGGTGCTGACCTTCTCGGCCCCCGGCGCGGCGCCCGAGGGCCACGCCACGACCGGCTCCCCCGTCTTCAACCGGCTGTGGACGCTGCTCGGCGCCCCGTGCGTGAACGTGCCCGGCCTCTCGGGCGAGACCGGCCTGCCGATCGGCGTGCAGGTGGTGGGACGGTTCGGCCGCGACAAGGGCGCCCTCACCGCCGCCCGCTTCGTCGAACGGGCGATCGCGGAGCGCTGATCCCCGGTCAGGGGGCGACGAGATCGGCGACGCCGCGCCAGACGGCATCCTTGGCGGCGACCAGCGGCGGCGCCGGGATGCGCTCGGGCGGGTTCGGGTCGCGCGCGCCGTCGACGGTCAGCCGGGCGATCCACACCTCGCCATCGGTGTAGTAGCGGTCGCCGCCGCCGTTGCGACCGTCGACGGTCGGCCCGACGCCGGTCACCTGGTAGACCGCCGTCACCATCGCCGCCTTTTCGAGATCGCCGACCAGCAGGTCGCGCACCGCGTCGATGTCGGGGCCGATATGGTGCGTCACCTGGCCGGTATAGTGGCTGAGCCCGACGCCGCGATCGAAGGTCGCCGCGCCGAGCCAGACCGGGCGGCCCTCGATGCCGTCGTTCAGCACCTTCCAGAAGCGCACATGGTCGCGCCGGTCGGCGCTGCGGCCGAGTTCCTTCTCGAAGGCGAGATCCTCGACCCGGCCGTCATAATAGAGCGGGCTCACCGGCGCCTGCGGATCGGGCCGGTCGAGCACGACCGAGCCGATGATGTCGATGCTGGAGCGCAGGGTCACCGGATCTGCCGGGCGCCAGCCCGCCGCCGCCATCGCCCGGATGATGTCCTCCTTCGAGCCGACGAGGCCGACATTGATGGCGTCGCCCGGAATGCCCTGCTTGGTACGGGTCACCATCGGCTTGTCGGCGAGGCCGGGCTGGCGCTCGTGATGGGTCCAGGCGATCGGCAGCAGGATGTAGGCCGCCGCCGCCCAGATCAGAAGCCCGCCGGCGATCCACGCCAGCAGGCGACGACGGCGGCGGTGCCGCCCGCTTCCGCCGTCCGCGCCGCCGACCGCCATGGGCCTACTCCGCCGCTACCGACTTGAGACGCGAAGGATCGTAATTCAGCACCGGCGCCAGCCAGCGCTCGGCCTCCTCGACGCTCCACCCCTTGCGCCGCGCATAGTCCTCGACCTGGTCGCGCTCGATGCGGCCGACGCCGAAATAGGCCGCTTCCGGGTGGGCGAAATAGAGCCCCGATACCGCCGCGCCCGGCCACATCGCATAGCTCTCGGTCAGCTCGGCTCCGATCTTCGCCGTGGCGTCCAGCAGGTTGAAAAGAGTCGCCTTTTCCGTGTGGTCGGGCTGCGCCGGATAGCCCGGCGCCGGGCGGATGCCGCGATAGCTCTCGCGGATCAGATCGGCATTGTCGAGCGCCTCGTCCGGGGCGTAGGCCCAGAATTCCTTGCGCACCCGCTCGTGCATGCGCTCCGCAAGCGCTTCCGCAAGACGGTCCGCCAACGCCTTGAGAAGAATCGCGGAATAGTCGTCGTGCGCCGCCTTGAACGCCTCGGAGCGATCATGCTCGCCGAAGCCGGTCGCGACGCAGAAGCCGCCGACATAGTCCGCCGCCACGCCTTGCGGCGCCACGAAATCGGACAAAGCGAGATCGGGCCGGCCGGCGCTCTTGGCGATCTGCTGGCGCAGCGTGTGGAGCGTGGCGAGCCGCTCGCCCCGGTCCTCGCCGGTATAGAGCGCGATGTCGTCGCCGACCGCATTCGCCGGCCAGAAGCCGACCACCGCCCGCGCGGTGAGCCACTTATCGGCGACGATCCGCTCGAGCATCCGGCGGGCGTCGTCGTAAAGCGCGCGCGCCGCGATGCCCACCTTGGGATCATCGAGGATGGCCGGATAGGTCCCGATCAGCTCCCAGGAATGGAAGAAGGGCGACCAGTCGATATAGGGCACCAGCTCGGCGAGGTCGTAATCCTCGAACACCCGCGTGCCGAGGAAGCTCGGCTTCGGCGGCACATAGCCGGCGAAATCGGCCTTCAGCGCCTGCGCCCGCGCATCCGCGAGGCTGACGCGCACCTTGTTGCGGTCGCTGCGCGCATGCGCCTCCGCCAGCTTCTCGTATTCGGCGCGGATATTGGCGACGTAGTCGGGCCGCACATTGTCGTTGAGCAGGCTCGACACCACGCCCACGGCGCGGCTCGCATCGGTGACGTAGACCGCCGGCCCGCGTACATATTGCGGCGCGATCTTCACCGCCGTGTGGACGCGCGAGGTCGTCGCCCCGCCGATGAGGAGCGGCAATTCGAAACCCTCGCGCTCCATCTCGGCAGCGACATGCACCATCTCGTCCAGCGAGGGCGTGATGAGGCCCGACAGGCCGATGATGTCCACCTTCTCGGTGCGCGCGACATCGAGGATCTTCGCCGTCGGCACCATCACGCCGAGGTCGATCACCTCGTAATTGTTGCACTGGAGCACGACGCCGACGATGTTCTTGCCGATGTCGTGCACGTCGCCCTTCACCGTCGCCATCAGGATCTTGCCGGCGGCGGGGGCATCGGTGAGCCCGAGCTCGCGCTTCTCCTGCTCCATGAAGGGCATGAGATAGGCCACGGCCTGCTTCATCACGCGGGCCGACTTCACCACCTGCGGCAGGAACATCTTGCCGGCACCGAACAGGTCGCCCACCACGTTCATGCCCGCCATCAGCGGTCCTTCGATGACGTGGAGCGGCCGCTCGACGGACTGGCGCGCCTCCTCGGTGTCGGCCTCGACGAACTCGGTGATGCCGTTGATCAGCGCGTGCTCCAGCCGCTTCGCCACCGGCCAGGAGCGCCAGGCGAGGTCGGCCTCCTTCTTCTCGCGTCCGCCGCCCTTGAAGCGCTCGGCGATGGCGAGCAGGCGCTCGGTCGAATCCTCGCGGCGGTTGAGGACGACGTCCTCGCAGGCCTCGCGCAGCTCCGGCTCGATCTCGTCATAGACGGCGAGCTGGCCGGCATTGACGATGCCCATGTCCATGCCCGCGCCGATGGCGTGGTAGAGGAACACGGCGTGCATTGCCTCGCGCACCGGCTCGTTGCCGCGGAACGAGAAGGACAGGTTCGACACGCCGCCGGAGATGTGGGCGTGCGGCAGTTGCTGGCGGATCGCCCGCGTCGCCTCGATGAAGGCGACACCGTAGCCGGCATGCTCCTCGATGCCGGTGGCGACCGCGAAGATGTTCGGGTCGAAGATGATGTCCTCGGGCGGGAAGCCGACCTCGTCGACGAGGATGCGGTAGGCGCGCGCGCAGATCTCGACCTTGCGCTCATAGGTATCGGCCTGGCCCTGCTCGTCGAAGGCCATGACGACGACCGCCGCGCCATAGGCGCGCACCAGGCGGGCATGGTGCTTGAACGCCTCCACGCCCTCCTTCATCGAGATGGAATTGACGATGCCCTTGCCCTGGATGCACTTCAGGCCGGCCTCGATGACCGACCACTTGGATGAATCCACCATCACCGGCACGCGGGCGATGTCCGGCTCGGCGGCGAGCAGGTTGAGGAAGGTCACCATGGCCTTCTCGGAATCGAGCAGGCCTTCGTCCATGTTGATGTCGATGACCTGCGCGCCATTCTCCACCTGGTCGCGCGCCACCGCGAGCGCGGCGGTGTAGTCGCCATTGGTGATCAGCTTGCGGAAGCGGGCCGAGCCGGTGACGTTGGTGCGCTCGCCGACATTGACGAACGGGATCTGCGGCGTCAGCTCGAACGCCTCCAGCCCCGACAGCCGCAGCCGCGGCTCGATCTCGGGGATTTCGCGGGGGCGATGCGGGGCGACCGCCTGCGCCAGCGCGCGGATGTGATCGGGCGTCGTACCGCAGCAGCCGCCGACGATGTTGACGAGGCCCGAGGCGGCAAACTCGCCGACCAGCTTCGCCATCGCCTCCGGGCTCTCGTCATAGAGGCCGAACTCGTTGGGCAGGCCGGCATTGGGATAGGCGCAGACGAGCGTGTCGGCGATGCGCGAGAGCTCGTCGATATGGGCGCGCATCTCCTTGGCACCGAGCGCGCAGTTGAGCCCGATGGAGAAGGGCTGCGCATGGTTCAGCGAATTCCAGAACGCGCCCGGCGTCTGGCCCGACAGGGTCCGGCCGGAAAGGTCGGTGATGGTGCCCGAAATCATCACCGGCACGCGTATCGAGCGCTCGGCGAACAGCTTCTCGATGGCGAACACTGCCGCCTTGGCGTTCAGCGTGTCGAAGATGGTTTCGATCAGCAGCAGGTCCGCCCCGCCGTCCAGAAGCGCGCCGGCCTGCTCGCCATAGGCGGTGGCGAGTTCATCGAACGAGGTGGCGCGGAAACCGGGGTCGTTGACATCCGGCGAGATCGAGGCGGTGCGGTTGGTCGGGCCGATCGCACCGGCGACGAAGCGGCGGCGCCCGTCCTTCGCCTGCGCCAGCTGCGCGGCCTCGCGGGCCAGCTTCGCGCCCTCGAAATTCAGTTCGTAGACCAGGCTCTCCATGCCGTAATCGGCCATGGCGATGGTGGTGCCGGAAAAGGTGTTGGTCTCGACGATGTCGGCACCGGCGAGGAAATAAGCGAGGTGGATGTCCCGCACCGCCGCCGGGGCGGTGAGATTGAGCAGGTCGTTATTGCCCTTGAGGTCGCGGTTCCATGACTTGAACCGCTCGCCGCGATAACCGGCCTCATCCAGCTTCAGCTGCTGGATCATCGTCCCCATGGCACCGTCGAGCACGAGGATGCGCTGCGCGGCGGCAGCGCGGAGGGCTTCGAGGGTGTCAGACGGCGGCGTGGTCATCGGGAACTCGCACTGGTCAGGCCCGGACGTGATCCGGGCAGCATGGCCCGGCACCGGAAAGCATGGATGGCCGGATCGAGCCCGACCATGACGATCTGGAGGTTCGGGGTCAGGAGCGCTTTTCCAGGCGATCGAGACGCTTCTCGATCGCCTCGATGCGATCCTCGAACTCGGCCGTGGCATAGCGGCCGAGCACGGATTCACCGTGCATCGCCTGCTTCAGGCTTTCGAGCTTGGCGTCGACAGCATCGAAGCGCTTGTCGTTGGCGTCGAAGCGTTGGTTCATTTCCGCGCGTATTTCCCGCAGCAGCTTCAGGATGAAGTTGTCAGGCTCGCTCATGCGCACATCTCCAGGAGGCCCCTATTATATGGGCAAGCGGGCGCTTTTACCTACGCCGCCGCTTGTCCCTCGGCGTTCGCCTGCGGCGGCCGGATGCCGAGCAGATGGCAGATGGCGTAGACGAGGTCGGCCCGGTTCAGCGTGTAGAAGTGGAACTCGGTGACACCGCGATCGACGAGATCGAACACCTGCTCCGCCGCCACCGCCGCGGCGATCAGCTTGCGGGTCTCGGGGTCGTTGTCGAGCCCCTCGAAGCGCCCGGCGAGCCAGGCCGGCATGAAGGTGCCGGTCTTCTCGGCAAAACTCCGCGCCTGCCTGAAGTTCGAGACGGGAAGGATCCCTGGCACCACGGGCACATCGATGCCACGCGCCCGCACCTTGTCGAGATAGCGGAAATAGAGGTCGTTATCGAAGAAGCACTGGGTGATCGCCCGGCTCGCCCCGGCATCGACCTTGGCTTCCAGAATGTCGAGATCGACCTCGAAGGATGGGCTCTCGGGATGTTTCTCGGGATAGGCGGACACCGAAACCTCGAAATTGGCGATGCGCCGCACGCCGGCGACGAGGTCAGCGGACGAGGCGTAGCCTTGCGGGTGCGGTTCATAGGCCTGCCCCACACCGGCCGGCGGATCGCCGCGCAGGGCCACGATGTGGCGCACGCCGGCATCCCAGTAGCCGCGCACCACCTCGTCGACCTCCGCTTTCGCCGCGGCGACGCAGGTGAGGTGAGCCGCCGGCGCGAGACGGGTCTCCTTCACGATCCGCTCGACCGTGGCGTGCGTCCGCTCGCGGGTGGAGCCGCCCGCGCCATAGGTCACCGAGACGAATTTCGGTGCCAGCGGCGCCAGCCGGGTGACGGAGTTCCACAGTGTGGCCTCCATTTCCGGCGTCTTCGGCGGAAAGAATTCAAACGAGACCGAGATCGGCCGTCCGCCCGGACGGCGGCTGCGGCGCTCGATTTCCGCGGACATCAGGCAATCTCCTGCTGGTCGGGCATGCGACGGGGAACGGCGGCGCGCCCGTCGCGCGCCAGCCATAACGAGACAGTAAGCTTGCCGTCGGAGCCGGGCTCCGGCGCCAGCGAGCGATGTGACAGCGGCGTCAGGCCCGCCTGCGCCAGCCAGCCCTGCATCATCTCGATCGGGAAACCCAGACGGCGATGGGCATGCGCCTCGCGCAGGAATTCGAGATCATGCGGTGCGAAATCCACCACCAGCAGCCGCCCGCCGGGCTTGAGCACGCGGGCGGCCTCGCGGATCGCGCGCGGGGCGTCCTCCAGAAAATGGAGTACCTGATGCATGACGACGACGTCGAAGGCATCGCGCGGCAGGGCGAGATTGTAGATGTCACCCTGGCGGACCGTGCAGTTGCGCGCCCCGGCGCGCTCGAGATTGGCACGGGCAACGCTCAGCATGTCGGGCGACAGGTCGATACCGACACCGCGCTGGATATCCGGTGCGAACAATTCGAGGATGCGCCCGGTGCCGGTGCCGAGATCGAGCAGGCTTCCCACCGCCTCGCCGGCCAACGCGGCCCGGATCATCTCCTCGACCGCCGCATCCGGCACATGCAGGCGGCGGATGGCGTCCCATTCATGCGCATGCGCCCGGAAATAGGCCTGCGCGCTTTCCGCACGGGCGGCACGCACCGCGTCGAGCCGTTCCCGGTCGCGCAGCAGGATCGGATCAGCGGGATCGAGCAGCGCGATGAGCGCGCCGGTCAGCGCGGCACCCGGGGTTTCCCCCGCGCGGCGGTAAAACGCCCAGCTCGCCTCGCGGAAGCGCTCGATCAGGCCGGCCTCGGCGAGAAGCTTCAGATGGCGTGAGATGCGCGGCTGCGACTGCCCCAGAATGTCGGTCAGTTCGGAGACGGTGAGCTCGCCCTCTTCCAGCAGCGCGAGCAGACGCAGGCGCGTATCCTCCCCCGCAGCCTTCAGGCCATCGAGCAGGGCACCGAAATCGAGATGAGGGTGAGGGGTCAAACGCGCCGTCCAGAAAGATATAAAGATATCTTTATATCGAAGTAGCCGGTGAGCACAAGCGGGTTCCTCCCGGAAACGGGTGGCGCCGCCGGACACCTGCTCTATCTTGCAGGCACCGCCGACAACGGAGCACCCTGATGCCACCCCCGCCTGCCGCCGGCCACTCCCCGCGCGTCATCTTCGTCACCGGCGCGACATCGGGAATCGGCGCGGCAACCGCGCTGGCTTTCGCCCGGCGCGGCGATCGCGTCATCGTCACCGGCCGCGACCGCGGACGCGGCGCCAGCATCGAGGCCGCCTGTCGTCGGGTCGGCGC
Source organism: Ancylobacter terrae (assembly GCF_045108345.1). Classification (NCBI taxonomy): domain Bacteria; kingdom Pseudomonadati; phylum Pseudomonadota; class Alphaproteobacteria; order Hyphomicrobiales; family Xanthobacteraceae; genus Ancylobacter; species Ancylobacter terrae. Next base: position 938,352 of record NZ_JBJGXH010000001.1, on the reverse strand, counting down.
CGACGCTCTCTTCCTGGCCTGCGACGTCACCGTGTCAGGCGCCGTGGAAGGCGCGATCGCCCGGACGCTAGACAGGTTCGGGCGGCTTGACGTCGCGGTCAACAACGCCGGCTTCCAGGAACGCAGCGCCAGCCTTCTGGAGCAGGACGACGCCATCTATGCGCAGGTGTTCGACACCAATGTCCGCGCGGTGCTGGCCGGCATGCGGGCGCAGATAGCGGCCATGCTGGCGGGCGGCGGCGGGAGCATCGTCAACGTCGCCTCCGTCAGCGGCGTTCGCAATCCCTATCCCGGCTTTGCACTTTACGGAGCCTCGAAAGCCGCGCTGCTCCACCTTACGCGTGCCGCCGCAGCCGAATTTGCGCCGAGCGGCATCCGCATCAACGCCGTCTCGCCGGGCCGCATCCACACCCCGATGATGGCCGGCAATGGCGTGCCCCTCGATGCCGTCGCCGCCGCCCTGCCCTCGCGCCGCCTCGGCGAGGCGGCTGAGGTCGCCGAAGCCATCGTCTGGATCGCCGGCGCCGACGCGGCGTTTGTCATCGGCCATAATCTGTGCGTTGACGGGGGCTTTCTCGCCGGCTGATCCACCGCATCGACAGACGCAATGCGAGGGGCCAGCATGGGTCAAGGGCGAACCAGCCCTCCCGAACGAGCGACCCACGATGAGCGACACCCTGCAGAGCCACGTTCCGTCCGGTGCCGAAGGCGACTTCGGCGTCCGGCCCGGCGAGATCACGACGCCGCTGCCCGCGGCAACGGACGCCGGGCTCCACTTCATCGGCCGCCTGCGGACGCCGTGGCGCGAGCGCCGCGACTGCCCGAAGAACGGACGCGAATCGGATGCGGTCTGCACGGTCGAGCTCGATCCGGCCTTCGCGCCAGCGCTCGCCGATCTCGCCGGAACGACGCACCTCTGGCTGCTGTACTGGATGGACCGCGCGCCGCGAAACCTCCTCGTCCAGGTGCCGCGCGGCGCGGCGAAGGGGCGCGGCACCTTCGCGCTGCGCAGCCCGGCACGGCCGAACCCCATCGCGCTCAGCGCCGTGCGCCTGCTCGGCATCGAGGGAAACCGGCTTTCGGTCGTGGGGCTCGACTGCCTGGACGGCACGCCGCTCCTCGACATCAAGCCGTATTTCGCCTCGACCGATTCGATTCCGGAGGCCGTCGTCGGCTGGCGCCGGGAGCGGTCCTGACGTAGCGATACTGTGGCGCTGCTGCATCGCATCGGAAACCATCGCATCTCTGACGTAAGCGTGACGATTCAAGGCCCGATCTGGTCTTGAACCCGCCTTCTTCCTGCGTCATCTCCTGCCGTCATGTTCGTCAAGAAAAGCAATGCAGGAACAATGATGGCTGGTCGCCTTACCCTCGCCTCCTCGATCATGCTGGGTCTTCTCGCGTCGGCTGGCACGGCTGCAGCGCAATATTACCCCCAGGGCGCGACCAACCAGCCCTCCGCCTACGGCCAGCCGGATTCGGGCGAGGTTCCTGCGGCCTACGATCCCTATGGCGCCTCCGGGCAGCCGGGCGCCGCCGCGCCGCCGCCGGGCGTGCGCGACCCTTACGCGCAGCAGCCCGCTCACGGCGCGGTGCCGGCAGCGCAGGCGCCTCAGTACGGCCAGCCCCAATACGGGCAGCCTCAGCCGCAGACCGGCTATGCCGTCCCGCCGCCCTCGCCGGTGCACCCCGGCTATCCCCCGGGAGCCTATTCCGGGCAGCCCCCGGCGGGCATGGCGTCGCCCTATGGCAATGCCCAGCCTCAGCCGCAGCAGCAGGCCGCCTATCCCGCGCAGCAGCCTTATTCGGCGCAGCCTGACCCGGCGGCGACCGGCACCGTTCCTCCGGGCGCGGTCGGATCCTCGCAGGCGATGGGCGCCAACGGCTCGACGGTCGCCATGCTGCCGCCGGAAGACCAGCCCGAGACGGGCCCGACCAAGGAACTGCCGCCGAACCTGAAGCGGCAGATCGTCGACTATCCGACCAAGGAAGCGCCGGGCACGATCATCATCGATACGCCGAACACCTACCTCTATTACGTTCTGCCCGGCGGCAAGGCTGAGCGCTACGGCATCGGCGTCGGTCGCGAAGGCTTCACCTGGGCCGGCACCGAGAAGATCTCGCGCAAGGCGGAATGGCCCGATTGGCGTCCGCCGGCGGAGATGATCGAGCGCCAGCCCTACCTGCCGCGCTTCATGGCCGGCGGGCCCGGCAACCCGATGGGCGCGCGCGCCATGTATCTGGGCGGCACCATCTATCGCATCCATGGCACCAACCAGCCCTCGACGATCGGCCAGTTCATGTCCTCCGGCTGCATCCGCATGCTGAACGAGGATGTCGAGAACCTGTTCGAGCGCGTAAAGGTCGGCACCAAGGTGGTGGTGCTGCCGGGCGGCAGCGCCAAGACCGCGTCGAGCGCCCCCGCCGCGAACCCGCAGGCGGCGATGCAGCCCGATCCGGGGCCGGGCTTCACGCCCGTCCCGCGCTGATCCGGCGTCCCCTCTAGCTGCGCCAGAAGCGCTGGACGGGGACCTTGACGGAGATGTCCGCGCCGACGGCCACGTCGCCGGCGCGCTCGACCCAGGCCACAAGCCCCCGCAGTCCCGTCGCGGCCCGGACGAAATCGAGTTCCAGCCCCTCCCGCCCGGGAAAATGAGCGGCCACCGCGCCGCCGGCGTGGCGGCAGGGCGCGTTTTCCCCTTCCACCGCCAGGGTCGCGCCTTGGCCGAAATGCAGGCGCGAGCCGGGCGGCAGGCGTGTCAGCCTCCCGATACCCTCGATCACCATATTGGCGCCGATCCACTCGGGGCGAACCTCGGCGATGCCGAGCCGTGCCGCGATTTCGGCCAGTTCGTCGGCGGCCACCAGCGAGACCTGCCGCGAATTGCGGATTGGCGTGCCGCGCGGATACCACGGCACCCGCGAATCCGCTCCCCGCGCGGACCCGAAATGCCGGTCGCCCGGAATGCCGTCCAGTTCGAGCCGAAGCCTGTCGACGTCGCGGGTGCCAAAGCCCGATCCGTCCGCCAGAAGCAGCCGAGCCGCCCGGGCGTCGAGCCGCTGCGCCGGAATCGCCTCGTCGAGCGCCGTGAACAGGTCACCCATGGTCGCGCCGCTCCTTGTCCATCCGTCTCATTTCCTGTCGTACCGTCCCCGCCGCATGGCGACCGGAACTTAGCGTATGGGGTCCGCCGTGCAGCCACGATAACGTGATAGGGCTTGTCATGGGACGAGTCGGCCGGAACCGAGTTGTCGTCTGCTACGTTGTGCAGCGACGACCATCGGCCGTTCCGCCAAACGGGATTTGACCAATGTCGCTTCCAACGGATTCGATGACCCCCACGCCCGGGGGAATGCTCGCCGGTCGTCTCAGCGAGATCAAGGCCAAGTGGGGCTGGTTCGTCGCTCTCGGCGTCGTTCTCATCTTCGCCGGCACGATCGCGCTCGGCAATCTCGTGCTCAGCACGGTGGCGTCGGTATTCTATGTCGGCCTGATGATGGCCGTGGCCGGCGTCGCGCAGATCTTCCATGCCTTCCAGGTGAAGAACTGGGGCTCGTTCGCCTTCTGGCTGCTGTGCGGCCTGCTCTACGTGTGGTCGGGCCTGATCGCCTTCAACAACCCCGCCCTTGCCGCCGGCGTGCTGACGCTCGTCCTCGGCCTGTCGCTGATCGTCGCGGGCATTTTCCGCCTGATCGCCGCCTTCCAGGCGCGGCCGCATGCGGGCTGGGGCTGGCTCGCCTTCGGCGGTGCCATCACTCTGCTGCTCGGCATCGAGATTTCGGTGGGATGGCCGGTGAACTCGGTCTGGGTGCTCGGCCTCTTCCTGGGCATCGACCTCATTTTCAACGGTGTCGCCGTGCTGCTGCTCGGCCTGCGCCTGAAGAAGTGAGTGCGGGGGCGATGGACGCGCGCACGCCCATCGACGCCCTCGCGCGCAGCGGGCTCACCGACGGCGAGCCCCGGGAACTGCCGGCCAGCGGCCGGGACCTGCGGCTCGATCTGTTCCGTGGTCTCGCGCTCTGGCTGATCTTCCTCAACCATATTCCCACCAACGTCCTGAACTGGGTCACCACCCGCAATTTCGGCTTCAGCGACGCCACCGAGATCTTCGTCTTCATCTCGGGCTACACGGCCGCCATGGTCTATGGCCGCCAGATGGACCGCAGCGGCGTCATCGTCGCCTCGGCGCGCATCTGGCGGCGCGCCTGGCAGCTCTATGTCGCGTTCATCTTCCTGTTCGTGGTCTATCTGGCCGAAATCTCCTATGTGGTCGGGCGCTCGGCCAACCCGCTCTATGCGGAGGAGATGGGGGCGCTCCAGTTCCTCAGCGAGCCGGACGTCGCGCTCATCGAGGCGCTGCTGCTGAAGTTCCGCCCCGCCAATATGGACGTGCTGCCGCTCTACATCGTGCTGATGGCGGCGCTGCCGCCCGTGCTCTGGCTGCTGCGGCGCTGGCCGGACGCGACGCTCGCCGGCTCCTTCGCGCTGTATCTCGCCGCCGGCTGGTTCGGCTGGAACCTGCCCGCCTACCCCGAGGACCGCACCTGGTTCTTCAACCCGTTCGCCTGGCAGTTCCTGTTCTTCTTCGGCGGCTGGTGCGGCCTCGGCGGCAACGAGCGGCTGGGCGGGCTGGTTCGCTCGCCGCTCGCGCTGATCGCCGCCGTCGCCTATCTGCTGGTGTCGCTGGTCGTGGTGATGAGCTGGTGGCTGCCCGCGCTCGACGGGATCGTGCCCGAGTCGATCGGCAATCTGATCTACCCGATCAGCAAGACCGATCTCGCCCCGCTGCGCCTGCTGCACTTCCTCGCCCTCGCGCTGGTCATCGTGCGCATCCTGCCCGAAGACTGGTCCGGCCTGCGCTCGCGCCTCGCCCGGCCGATGATCCTGTGCGGCCAGCACTCGCTGGAAGTGTTCTGCTTCGGGGTATTCCTATCCTTCGCCGCGCACTTTCTGCTGAGCGACGTCAACGGTTCGATCATGATGCAGATATGGCTCAGTTTTGTCGGCATCCTGCTTATGATAGGGTTGTCGGCGCTGCTGGGATGGTACGGCCGCATCGAACGCGAGAACGCCGCGCGCAAGGGCGGATGAAAGACACGGGTCGGATGGGAGCGAGGATTCTCGGCCTCTTGCTGACAGCGGCGCTGGCTCTGGCGCCGGTCTTCGCGCGCGCCGAGGGCGAACCGGCCTGCACTGCCCCTTCCGAGCTGACGCGCGCCGAATTCGAGCTTCCCCACCTCGCACGGGCGCTGCGCGACAAGACACCCACGACGATCCTGGTGGTGAACAGCTCCGCCAAGCCCAAGGCCGCCACCGGCACCGATGCGGCGCCCCGTCGCTTCTCCAGCTATGTCGAGGAAGGCCTTCGCATCCGCTACCCCAATGGCGGCGTGCGCGTGCTGACCCGAAACGAACCCGGTTTTACGGCTCCGGACCTTGCGGCGGCTCTCCCCGGCATCCTCGCCGAGACCCGTCCGGCGCTGGTGATCTGGCAGACCGGAACGCATGACGCCATCCGAGGCGTCGATCTCGACAGCTTCGCCCGCGCCGTCGGTAACGGCATCGCCCAGGCGCAGGCGGCGAATGCCGACGTTCTCGTGATGAGCCCGCAATACAGCCCGCGGACCGAATTCGCCTTCGACGCTTCCCCCTACAATTCCACCCTGCGCTGGGTGAGCCGCACCAACGACGCACTGTTTTTTGATCGCTACGCCCTGATGCGCTACTGGGCGGATGAGGATATTTTCGATCTCGACGAATGGCGCCCCGACCCGGCGCTGTTCGATAACGTGCATCGCTGCATCGGCCGCCTGGTGACGACGATGATCGTCAATGGCGTGACCCCCAAGACGGTTGGATCCCGCTGAACATGAAGATCTTCCTGCCGGCAGCCGCCGCAGCCGCCCTTCTCGCGCTCGGCCTGCCGTCGATGGCTGCCGGCCCCGCTGCCATCGCCTGTCCCGCGGGTGGCGTGCTCACCCGGCTGGACGCCCCCCTGCCCCGGCTCGCCGCGCGCCTCGCCGGCAGCGAGCCGGTGCGCATCGTCGCCATCGGCTCGTCGTCGACGGCCGGCGCCGGCGCCACCTCGCGAGAGACCGCCTATCCGAGCCGGCTCGAAGCCGCGCTGCGCGAGCGCTTTCCCGGCCGTTCCATTACCGTGGTGAACCGCGGCATCAACGGCCAGGACGGGCCGGAGATGCTCGCCCGCTTCGACACGGACGTGGCGGCGCTGCAACCGACGCTGGTAATCTGGCAGGGCGGCGTCAACGCGCTCTTCCGCGACAACGGGCTGTCCACGGCAGAGACGATCCTGCGCCAGGCCATTGCCCGCACCCGCACGCTCGGCGCCGATTTCCTGCTGATCGACCCGCAATACGCTCCCCGCGTTCTGGCCGACAGCGACACGGCCGCCATGGTCGCGCTGCAGAATTCCGTCGCCCACGCCGAGGGCGTGCCGGTGTTCCACCGCTTCGCGCTGATGCAGAACTGGCACGAGCGCGCCGGAATGGCCTTCGAAGCCTTTCTCGCGAAAGACAATTTCCATATGAACGACTGGAGCTACGATTGCCTTGCACGCGATCTGGCGCAGTCGATCATGGCCAGCGTCAATGCGCAGCAGCGCACCGCCGATGCCCAGCCTCCCGCCGTCCGGGCGGCGACGGTGGCGAAGTCCGCGGCGGTGACGGCAGCTCCCGCGGCGCCCGCCGCCGCCCCTCCGCAGGTGGCCCCGCCGGCCGATCTGTAAGGGGTGGCCGGCGCCTCAGCCGTCGTCGTCCGAAAACGCGCCGCCGAAGCGCTCGGTGACCACGCGCCGCGCGATCCGCAGGCGCTTTTCGTAATGGTCGTCGAAGGGCTCGTTGAGGATCGCCTCGAGCGAGGCGAGCAGCGCCCACAGCGCCGGCAGTTCCGCCTCGTCATCGACGAAATCGGCCACCGCCTCGCCGTCCTCGTCGTCGACGGTCCGGGACAGAAACTCGAACAGCACGAGCGCGACCGCCCGGTCGATGTGCAGCGTGATCTCGTCCGCCGGTGCCTCCGCCATCTGCGCCCCCTCGCTTCGCCACGCATGCGCGTGCCGCTCCATAGACGCGCCTTCCGCGCCGCAATCAAGCCGCCCGCGCAACAGCTTCTGTGCGCAGGCGATTTTGCGTTTGCATTCGGCGCGTTGGCGTGCTGTCGCAGGCACGGCGAGCCAATGGGAGGTCCGGATGTCGGCGGCCGATGAACTGAAGACCGTACGCGACTTCGTGCGCTACGCCGTCACCCGCTTCAACGCCGCCGGGATCCATTTCGGCCACGGCACCACCAACGCGGTGGACGAGGCGGCCTTCCTGGTGCTGGAGGCGCTGCACCTCCCCGTCGACGATCTCGCCCCCTGGCTCGACGCCCGGCTGACGACCAGTGAGTGCAGTGAGGTGGATAGTCTGATCAGTCGTCGCTGCGAAACGCGCCAGCCGGTCGCCTATCTGCTGGGGCGGACCTATATCCGCGGCGTGCCGTTCCGCAGCGATGCCCGGGCCATCGTGCCGCGTTCCTTCATCGGCGAACTGCTCGCCGGCGATCTCGTCGCGGGCGAGGAAGGCTTCAGCCTCGCCGGCCCGCCCGAGGAGGTGGAGAGCGTGCTGGACCTCTGCACCGGCGGCGGCAGCCTCGCCGTCCTCGCCGCGCTCACCTTTCCCAATGCGGGCATCGACGCCGTCGATCTCTCGCCGGAGGCGCTGTCGCTCGCGCGCGAGAATGTCGCGCAGCACGACCTCGTCGGGCGCATCACGCTGCACCAGGGCGACCTCTTCGCCCCGCTCGGCGGGCGCCGCTACGACCTCATCATCACCAACCCACCCTATGTCGATGCGCAGGTGATGGCAGCGCTGCCGCCCGAATACCGCCATGAGCCGGAGATGGCCCTGGCCGGCGGGCCGGACGGGCTCGACATCGTCCGCCGCATCCTCGCCGGCGCCCCAGATCATCTCAACGCCGGCGGCGGCCTCATCTGCGAGATCGGCACCGGCAAGGAGATACTGGAAGAGGAATATCCGCACCTTCCCTTCCTCTGGCTCGACACCGAGGACAGCGAGGGCGAGGTGTTCTGGGTCAATGCGAGGGATTTCGAGGCTCCGCCAGCGACACGGCGACGGCGCTGAAAGCGGCCGGTTGAAGTCGGGCCGACACACGGCGCCGCGCGGCGGACCGGCTAAAGATCGTCCTGCCGCAGTTTCGGAGCCTCCGCCGTCGCGGGCGCCTCGAGTTCGGCGGCGCGGGTGTAGTCGCGGATCGCCTGCTCGGTATCGCCGATGTCGCGATGCAGGTTGCCCCGGTGGCGGAACGCGTCGGGCAACCGGGCATCCAGGCTGATCGCCCGGTCATAATTCTCCAGCGCCTGGTCGAACTTGCGCTGCCGCTGCAGGATTTCCCCGCGTGTGACATAAGCGACGGCGTCATCGGGATCGAGCTTGATCGCCTGCTCGACATCGCGCAGCGCCTGCTTCAGGTCGCCCGTCTTCATGAGAAAATCCGCGCGATCGTTGAAGGCGTCCGTGTGAGTTGGATCGAGCTTGATCGCCTTGTCGAAATCCGCCCGGGCCTTGCCCCTGTCACCGGCAAGGAAATGCGCCTCGGCACGGCCGTTATAGGCGCCGGCATAGTCGGGATCGAGTTCGATTGCGCGGTCGTAGTCGGCGATGGCCTTGGCCAGATCGCCTTTGCGTTGATGTGCGTAGGCACGACGGAAATAGATGACCTCGTCCTTGGGATCGAGCTGGAGGGCCTTCTCGAAATCGGCAAAGGCGAGATCGAAGCTGCCAAGTCGCACATAGGCGCGGCCACGGCTGCCATAGGGTCGCGCATAGGCCGGCTTGAGCTTCATCGCCTTTTCATATTCGACGATGGCCTTCGGATAGTCCTTGGCATCGACATACACGTTGCCCCGGCTGATCACATAGTCTGGGTCATCCGGCGCGATGAGGATCGCCATGTCGTAATCGCGCAGCGCCCCTGCATAGTCGCGCAGTTGCAGCAGCGCGAACGCCCGCCGGCTGAAGACGTTGGCCCGCTTCGGATCGAACGCCAACGCCACGCTGAATGCTCCCGCCGCGTCACGGTAGCGCCGCAGCAGGCTAAGCGTGCGGCCCTTCCCGACATAGGCATCCACCGACCCCTCATCGAGCTTGATAGCCTTCTCGAAGTCGGCAAGCGCGCGCACATAGTCCTTCTGGCGACGGTAGAGATTGCCGCGGTCGACATAGTAGAGCGCCACCGTCGGATCGAGGGCGATCGCCTTGCTGTAGCTGCGCAGCGCGAGGTCCAGCTTGTCCTGACGATCGAGCACATCGCCGCGCCCGTAATGGGCGCCCGCAAGCTTCGGATCGAGCGCGATGGCGTAGTCGAAATCCTTCAGTGCCCGCTCCAGCTCCTTTTCGCGCACGAACAGGCGGGCGCGGGCAGAATAGGCGCGCGCCAGCGAGGGATCGAGCGCGATCGCCTCGTCATACTCGGCCTTCGCCTTCTGGGTCTCGCCCAATGCCGACAGCACGCGGCCGCGTACATAACGGATTTCGGCGTCCTTGCCCTTGAGCGCCGCCGCGCGGTCGAGGTCCTGCAGGGCAAGATCGAGCGCGTCGCGTTCGATCTGCACCGCCGCACGATTCACATAAAACTCGGCGCTGCGGGGATCGCGGGTGATGGCGTGGTCGAAATCCCGCAGGGCCGCCTCGAAGCGGCCGTCCGCGAGGTGCGCCTCGCCGCGGTTGTCGTAGGCCCAGGCGATGGACGCGCCGGGTTTCGCGGCGTTTATAAGAGCCGTGCAGCCCTTGATCCGCTTTCCCGAGAAATTGCTGCGGCAATCGCCGGCCGCATCGGCCAGGGCGGACGCAGGCAGCAGGATGACCGCGCCGGCAAGAACGAAACGAGACGCAAGGCGCATATTCGGCAACCTGTGGTTCCAGCACCGAACTCTGGCTCGGATACCGCACAGGCGCAAGAGGTTACCATTCTCCGGCACCCAAACGGGCGGGCGTGGCCGGTGACAGGCGGGACGGTGGATCGCGGACCGTGTCGCCCCGCCGGATACCCCTCACCCGCCCCGCTTCATGTGCGCCAGCACCTGCGCGTCCGGCCAGCAGTCCAGCGGCAGGCCGTTGGCCTTCTGGTAGGCGCCGAGAGCGGCGCGGGTCTTCATGCCGGCCTTGCCGTCGATCTTCTCGGCGTAAAAGCCCTTCTGCGTCATCACCTTCTGCATGAATTCGAGGTCGGCGGTCTTCACCAGCGCAATGTCCTGCCACCCTCTCGCGAAGGGGCGGTCGTCCTCGATCCGGTCGGCGAGATGGCCGACATAGAGCACGTAGAGATCGGCGAAGTTGTAGGCCTTCAGCACGAAATAGTTCGCCGGGGTGAGGAAGGCCGGGCCGTAGGGGCCGGCCGGCATGATGATGGAGGCGCTGTCCTTCATCGCTGCCGGCGGGATGCGGCGCCCGTCCGCCACCTTCACCCCGCGTTTCAGCCAGTCGCCGATGGGCAGTGCGGCGTCGGGCTCGGCCAGCGTGCAGTCGAAGCCGGCCGGCACGGTGATCTCGTAGGCCCAGCGCTTGCCGCCCTGCCAACCCTCGGCGCGCAGCAGGTTCGCGGTCGCCGCCAGCGCTTCCGGCACCGACGTCCAGATATTGGCGGTGCCGTCGCCATCGAGGTCGACGCCGTATTTCAGATAGCCGGTGGGCATGAACTGGGTGAGCCCCATCGCCCCGGCCCAGGAGCTCTTCATCTCGGCGCGCGTCACGTGGCCCTCGTCGAGGATCTTCAGTGCGGCGAGGAATTCGGCCTGGAACACCTCCTTGCGGCGGCCGACATAGGCCTGCGTCGCCACCACGCGCAGGGCGTCGTAATTCAGTTTCGCCCCGCCATAGGCGGTCTCGCGCGCCCAGATGGCGAGCAGGATGGAGCCCGGCACGCCGAACTGCCGCTCGATGGCGGCGAGTTCGGCCCGGTACTGCGCCGCCAGCTTGCGCCCGCGCGCGGCATAATTGCCGATCGCCTTGTCGGAGAGATAGGCGGCCGGCGTCTGCACGAACTCCGCCTGCACGCCGGGCTTCTGCGGCTTGCCGGGAATGGCGAGTTCGGGCAGCGTATAGTCAGGCTCCAGCCCGCGCGTCTCGCGCTCGAAGGTGGCGCGCGAGATGCCCATCGCCTGCGCCGCCGGCCATTGCGCGGCGATCCAGCGGTCGAAGGCCGCGTCGGCACGGGCGGTGACGGGGCTGCCGGCAACCAGCAGGGGGGCGAGGCAGGCAAGGAGGCGGATCATCATGCGCATGCCCCTTCCTTAGCCCAGCCGCTGCCGATGCGAAAATCGCCGCGCCATCACAGCTTCGCGTGTCGGATCCCGCCGACACGAACCGTCCTTGGGAAGGCCGACGCGGTCGGTGCCCCCAGATGCAGGAGCGACGCATGGGATTGAAGCAGAAGATCACCCCCTGGCTCTGGTTCGACGGCACCGCCGAGGAGGCGGCCCGCTTCTATGTCTCGGTATTCCCGAATTCGCGCATCCTCACCGTGGCGCACAACGCCGAGGGCGGTGCCGGGCCGGCGGGCAGCGTGCTCGCCGTGCTGTTCGAACTCGACGGCGTGAGCTTCGGCGCCATCAATGGCGGCCCGACCTTCAAGCTCAGCGAGGCGACGTCCTTCATGATCGACTGCGCCACGCAGGAGGAGATCGACTATTACTGGGAGAAGCTCGGCGCGGGCGGTTCGTACCAGTCCTGCGGCTGGCTGAAGGATCGCTTCGGCCTCTCCTGGCAGGTCAACAACAGTGAAGTGGTCGAAAAGGGCCATTCCGATCCCGCCGCCTCCGCCCGCATCATGACCGCCATCCTGCAGATGGAGAAGATCGATCTCGCCATACTCCGCCGCGCGGTCGAAGGCTGAGCCTCAGCGCACCGCGAGGATGAACAGGCGCGGGAACCGCAGCAGCACCTTGCCGTCGACCCGGGCCGGATAGGCCTGCGCGATGCGCGCGCGGTAATCGGCGAGGAAGGCGGCGCGCTCGGCCTCGTCGAGCCGGTCGAGATAGGGCCGCAGCGCCGTCGAGCGGAACCAGTCGACGATGGCGTCGGGACCGGCGAGCGCGTGGTGGTAATGCGTGTGCCAGATCTCGACCTTGCGGGCCAGCGGCCGCAGCAGGTCGTAATAGGCCCCGACCGACGGCAGCACCTCGCGCGCCGCGCCGGCGATCTTGGGCGCCCACGGCCCCTCGGCCGCCGTCTGCGCCATCAAGAGGTGGGAGGGCTCCCCGACATTATCCGGCATCTGCACGGCGAGCGCGCCGCCTTCCGGCAGGCACGCCATCAGCCGGCGCAGCACCGCCGGGTGGTCGGGCACCCACTGGAACACGGCGTTGCCGAAGATGAGATCGGTGCCCGGCTCGGGTGTCCAGATCGAGATATCCGCCACCTCGAACCGGGCGGCGGGGAGTCGCTCGGCCGCCTGCTTCACCATCGCCGGGGACGAGTCGATGCCGGTGACGGCGGCATGCGGCCAGCGCGCCGCGAGGAGTTCCGTCGAATTGCCCGGCCCGCAGCCGACGTCCACCACCCGGCGCGGCGCCACCAGCGGCACCGCCGCCAGCAGGTCGCGCGAGGGGCGCGTGCGCTCGTCGGCGAATTCGAGATAGAGCGAGGGGTTCCAGTCGGCGGACGAGGATCGCATGCGTGAGGACTCTCCTTGAGGGGCGCGAAGCATCGCAAATCTCCGCGAGCGGACCAACCGCGTGCGCTCTGCGCGCATGCGGGTCAAGAGAATGCCTTGCTTGCGGCGCGCCATCACGGCCGAGCCGGCGCGGCGCCCCTGTGGCACAGCCCCCGTCCGGACAGAGGAGGATTGGATGGCTTCGAGATTGTGGCTGGCGGCGCTCGGCGCGGCCATTGTCGCCGGGAGCGCGGCGGCGGCGCCGCTGCATGGCCCGACACAGGCGCAGGTGGCGGTCTGCTTCGTGCCCGAACAGGAATGTTCGGACGATATCGTGGCGGCCATCGATGGTGCGCAGAAAACGATCCGGGTGCAGGCCTACGGGTTCTCGGCGCCGCCGATCCTCAAGGCGCTGGCGGCGGCGCGGCAGCGGGGCGTCGATGTGGAGATCGTGCTCGACAAGAGCGACGCCGACCGGGAGCGCAAGCCCCGCTTCGCCGCCGCCCTCGCGATGCAGAAGGCCGGCATACCCGTATGGATCGACGACCGGCCGCACACCGCCCACAACAAGCTGATCATCATCGACGATCGCGAGGTGATCGGCGGCTCGTACAACTACACCCGCACCTCGGACCACAAGAACGTCGAGAACGTCACCTTCATCACCAGCCCGGAAGTCGCGGGCTGGTACGGCGCGAACTGGCAGGGTCGGCGCGAACTGTCACGCCCGTTCGATCCGGGCGCGGGGCCGCAATGAGGGAGAGGCCGGCCCGCAGGGGCCGGCCGCAGATGGTCAGCGCGTCAGCTTCTTGTGCTTCATCCGGTGCGGGATGATGCTGTCGACGCCGAGGCGGCGCTTCTTGTCTTCCTCGTAGTCGTGGAAGTTGCCCTCGAACCACTCGACATGGCTGTCGTCCTCGAAGGCCAGCATGTGGGTGGCGATGCGGTCGAGGAAGAAGCGGTCATGCGAGATGATGACCGCGCAGCCGGCGTAGTCCTCCAGCGCCTCTTCCAGCGCGCGCAGCGTCTCGACGTCGAGGTCGTTGGTCGGCTCGTCGAGCAGGAGGACGTTGGCGCCCTGCTGCAGGATGCGGGCGAGGTGCACGCGGTTGCGCTCGCCGCCCGAGAGCATGCCGACCTTCTTCTGCTGGTCCGGCCCCTTGAAGTTGAAGGCGCCGCAATAGGCGCGCGAATTGATCTCGCGCTTGCCGAGATAGAGCACCTCGTTGCCGCCGGAAACTTCTTCCCAGACGGTCTTCTTGTCGTCGAGCGCGTCGCGGTTCTGGTCGACATAGCCGAGCTTCACCGAGTCGCCGATGGTGATCGTGCCGGCATCGGGCTTCTCCAGCCCGGTGATCATGCGGAACAGCGTGGTCTTGCCCGCGCCGTTCGGCCCGATGACGCCGACGATGCCGCCCGGCGGCAGCTTGAACGACAGGTTGTCGATCAGCACCTTGTCGCCGAACGACTTCGAGAGCCCCTCGAAGTTGATGACGTTGTTACCGAGCCGCTCGGCCACCGGAATGACGATCTGCGCGGTGGTCGGCGCCTTCTCGGACGCCTTGCGCACCAGTTCGTCATAGCGCTGGATACGGGCCTTGTTCTTGGCCTGGCGGGCCTTGGGCGAGGCCGCGATCCACTCCTGCTCGGCGGCGAGCGCCCGCTGGCGGGCCTCGTCCTCGCGCGATTCCTGCTGCATCCGCTTGGTCTTCTGCGCCAGCCAGGAGGAATAGTTGCCCTCATAGGGAATGCCGCGGCCGCGATCGAGCTCGAGGATCCAGCCCGTCACATTGTCAAGGAAGTAGCGGTCATGGGTGACGATCAGGATCGCGCCCGGATAGTTGCGCAGATGGCCTTCCAGCCAGTTGGTGGTCTCGGCGTCGAGATGGTTGGTCGGCTCGTCGAGCAGCAGCAGTTCCGGCTGCGAGAGCAGCAGCTGGCACAGGGCGACGCGGCGGCGCTCGCCGCCCGACAGCCGGGTGACGTCGGAGCCCTCCTCCGGGCAGCCGAGCGCATCCATCGCCTGGTCGATCTTGGAATCGAGATCCCACAGGCCCTGCCCCTCGATCTCGTCCTGCAGGCGGGTCATCTCGTCCGCCGTCTCGTCCGAGTAGTTCATGGCGAGCTCGTTGTAGCGGTCGAGGATCGCCTTCTGCTTGGCGACGCCGAGCATGACGTTCTCGCGCACCGACAGCTTGGGGTCGAGCTGCGGCTCCTGCGGCAGGTAGCCGACGCGCGCGCCCTCGGCGACCCAGGCCTCGCCGGTGAAATCCTTGTCGATGCCGGCCATGATCTTGAGCAGGGTCGACTTGCCCGAGCCGTTGGGGCCGAGCACGCCGATCTTGGCGCTCGGGTAGAAAGACAGGTGCACGTTGTCGAGCACCTTCTTGCCGCCCGGATAGGCCTTGGACATGCCGTGCATGTGATAGACGTACTGGTAGGAAGCCATGCGCGGTCGCGCTCCTCGGCGAAGCCATCGAAGATGGTGAAACGGATTGGCCGCTATGTAGCCTTCGCACCCTGTGGCGGCAAGGGTAGAGCGCCTTTCCCGAGCCGGCCTGCGTCATCCCGGCCGCAGCGCAGCGCAGAGCCGGGATCGCGAAAAAGGCGACACGCACCTGGCGATCCCGGATCGGCCTACTGCCGTCCGGGATGACGACGGCAAGCTACGCCGGAACCGGATAGGTCCGGATCTCCTCCGCCACCGCCCGGAAACGCGCCGCGAGGGCGTCCGCCGTCGCGATCTCGACATCCTGCGGCTCGACGCCGGGCCATTCGGTCGAGGCGCCGAGGAACCAGCGCCCGCCCGCCACCAGCCGCGCCGTGTGGAAGGTGCCGCCGGGGATGAGGAGCTGCACACGCTGGCCAGCGGCGATGTCCGGCCCCACCACGACCTTCGCGCTGGACCCGTCCTCGTGCAGCAGCAGCACCTCCAGCGGATCGCCGAGATAATAATGATAGAGCTGGTCGTTGCGGATGCGGTGGAGTTGCACCGGCGCCTGCGGCGTGACGAGGAAATAGAGCGCGGAGCCCATCGGCCGGCCGCCCTCGAACGGCGCCGGGAGGCCGCCCGGCGCGATCCGGTCGCGGGCGACATAGGTGAGGCGGACGAAGCCGCAGGTCGCGCCCGGTTCGAGGCCGAGCAGGGCGATGACGTCGTCGGACGATAATGCTCGGCTCATCTGACTGTCCCGGCTTCCGCTGGCTCCCGTGACCGGCAGAAGGCGCCGTCTGCACACGGGCTGCGCTAAACAAGAGCGTTCCCGACGGGAACATATCACCATCCCGCGCGTTTCGTTGCTGCGGCGCACCACGACGCCTTTCATCCCTTGATACCTCCGGAGCGGGACCTCCGGCGGCTATAGGCTTGACGACAGGCGGCGCGGAATGGACCAGGAACTGGCATGATCCCTTCTCCCGAGCCCGATTGGGCGCTTTTCCTCGATGTCGACGGAACGCTCATCGAGCACGTGGCCCATCCGGAAGGCGTGTTCATCCCCCCGGCGCTGCCCGGCCTGCTGACCTCGCTGCAGGGCGCGCTCAAGGGCGCGGTCGCGCTGGTCTCCGGCCGCACCATCGCCTGGATGGACGACAAGTTCACGCCCGCGCGGCTCGCGGCCTCCGGCCAGCACGGCGCCGAGATCCGCATCGCGCCGGACGCGCCGGCCGTGCCGATCCCGACGCCGAAATGGCGGGCGCCGCTCGAACGGCTGCTGGAGCGGGAACTGGCGCTCTGGCCGGGCGTCTATGTCGAACATAAGCCGCTGTCGCTGGCGGTGCATTTCCGCGCCGTGCCCGAACATGGCGACGCCATCATGGCCAAGGTGACGGAGCTCGGCATCGGGCTCGACAGCCAGGTCGAATTCCTCAAGGGGCGTTTCGTGATCGAGGTTCGCCAGGGCGGCTACGACAAGGGCGGCGCCGTCGACGCCTTCATGCGTTCGGGCCTGTTCAAGGGCCGCCGGCCTATCTTCCTCGGCGACGACGTGACCGACGAAGACGGCTTCCGTGCCGTTCGCGCCGCCGGGGGACTGGCGGTTGCCGTTGGCCCGCGCGCGACCCTGCAGGCCGATTTCCACCTCGCGGGTCCTGCCGAGGTGCGCGACTGGCTCGGCTCGGTGGCGGCGCTCGCGGAGCGCGCAGCCTGATGGGGACGCTTGATCTCGCCGCCATCGGCAACGGAACCATCGCCGCCCTCATCGACCGCAAGGGCCGTATCGCCTGGTGCTGCTGGCCGCGCATCGACGGCGACCCGGTCTTCTCCGCCCTGCTCGGCGGCGAGACGCCGGAAGGCGGTTATTTCGAGGTGGTGCTCGAGGGCACCGTCACCTCCACCCGCCGCTACGTGCCCAATACCGCCATCGTCGAGACCATCCTCGAGAACGACCAGGGCGCGAAGCTGCGGATCACCGATTTCGCCCCGCGCTTCAAGCTGTTCGACCGTATCTACCGCCCCTCCATGCTGGTGCGGAAGATCGAGCCGCTGGCCGGTACCTGCCGCGTCACCGTCCGCCTGCAGCCGCATTTCGGCTGGGGCGCGCAGACCCCGCGTCCCGTGCGCGGCTCGAACCACATGCGCTTTGCCGGCGATGACTTCGCGCTGCGGGCGACCACCGACCTGCCGATCGTCTATGTCGCCGAGCAGCGCCCCTTCGTGCTGAGCCGGCCGGCGACGATCGTGCTGGGGCCGGACGAGCCCTTCGCCTCCGGCCTCACCGAGACCGCCCGCAGCTTCGAGGAGAAGACGAGGGACTACTGGCACGAATGGGTGCGCTACCTCTCGATCCCGTTCGAATGGCAGGATGCGGTGATCCGCGCCGCCATCTCGCTGAAGCTGTGCGCCTATGAGGAGACCGGCGGCATCGTCGCCGCGCTCACCACGTCGGTGCCCGAAGCGCCCCACTCCATCCGCAACTGGGATTACCGGCACTGCTGGCTGCGCGATTCCTACTTCACCGTCCGCGCGCTGAACCTGCTCGGCGCCACCCGCACGATGGAGGATTACATCCGCTATCTGACGACGGTGATCGCCTCGGAGCCGACGGGACGCCTCGCCCCGGTCTACTCCATCGTGCCGGGCACGCCGCTCGACGAGCGTTTCGCCCCCTCCCTGCCCGGCTATCGCGGCATGGGTCCGGTGCGGGTCGGCAATCAGGCCGCCGAGCAGATCCAGAACGACGGCTACGGCCACGTCGTCCTCGCCGCCGCGCAGATGTTCTTCGACCAGCGCCTGCCCCAGCGCGGCGACCGGGCGCTGTTCGAACTGCTGGAGGGCGTCGGCGCCCGCGCGGTGGAATATGCGTTCGAGCCGGATGCCGGGCTGTGGGAGCTGCGCGGCAAGCGACGGGTGCACACCTTCTCGTCGGTGATGAGCTGGGCGGCCTGCGACCGCCTCGCCCGCATCGCCCGCGTGCTGGAGCTTCCCGAGCGCGCCGCCTTCTGGAAGGGCCATGCCCAGACCATCCGCGCCCGCATCCTCTCCTTCGCCTGGAGCGAGGCGCACAAGTCGTTCCTCGACGCCGATGTCGACGGCCAGATCGACGCCAGCCTGCTGCTGCTGGCCGATCTCGGCTTCGTGCGGCCGGATGACCCGCGCTACATATCGACGGTGGAACTGGTCGGCCGCGAGCTGAAGCGCAACGGCTACCTGATGCGCTATGCCGGCGAGGATGATTTCGGCCTGCCCGAGACCTCCTTCACCATCTGCTCCTTCTGGTACGCCAACGCGCTGAACCTGATCGGCCGGCGCGACGAGGCCCGCGAGATGTTCGAGAGCCTGCTGGCGCGGCGCAACGAGGCGGGCCTGCTCTCCGAGGACATCGACAACACCACGCTGGAGCTGTGGGGCAACATTCCGCAGACCTATTCGATGGTGGGGCTCATCGACACCGCCATGCATCTGTCGAAGACATGGGAGGAAGCGTTCTGGCGCGGCTCGTAGTCGTATCGAACCGGGTGGCGTCCCCCCGTGAAAGCGGAGCCAAGGCCGGGGGTCTCGCAGTTGCCCTTAGGGAAGCACTCGGCAAGCGCGGCGGCCTGTGGTTCGGCTGGAGCGGGGAAACCCAGGTCAACCCGCCGGAAAAGCCGAAACTGGTCAAGGCCGGCCCGATCACCTTCGCCCTGCAGACGCTCGATCCGCAGGACCAGCGCGCGCATTATGCCGGCTATGCCAACGGCACGCTCTGGCCGCTCTGCCACTACCGGCTCGGGCAGCTTTCCTTCCGGCGTACCGACTGGGAGGGCTATAAGCGCGTCAACCAGGCCTTCGCGCGCGGGCTCGCCCCACTGCTGAAGCCCGACGACCTCGTTTGGGTGCATGATTACCACCTCATCCCGCTGGCCGCGGAACTGCGCGCGCTCGGCTTCGAGGGGCGGATCGGCTATTTCCACCACATCCCCTGGCCGACGCCGGAAGTGTTCTATTCGCTGCCGTCCCATGCCGGGCTGGTGCAGGATCTCGCGCAATACGACCTCGTCGGCCTGCAGACCCAGCACGACGTGCGGGCGCTGCTCACCTACATCTCCTCCGAGGCCAAGGGCTGGATCGCCCCCGGAGGGGTGGTGGGACTGAAGAGCCGGCGCTTCCGCGTTGCCGCCTTTCCGATCGGAATCGACGCCGCCGCCTTCGTCACGGACGCTCAGGAGGCGGCGGGAAGCGCCGACATGGAGCGCCTGCACATGAGCCTTGCGGGCCGCAAGCTCGCCATCGGTGTGGACCGGCTCGACTATTCGAAGGGGCTCCCGAACAAGTTCGCCGCGTTCGATCGCCTGCTCGACGCCTTTCCCGAGCACCGCTCGCAGGTGACGATGATGCAGATCGCCCCCGTCAGCCGCGGCGAGGTCGCCGAATACCAGCTGCTGCGGCAGGAGCTGGAAGCCCAGGCGGGCGGCATCAACGGGCGCTACGCGGAGTTCGACTGGGTCCCGCTGCGCTACCTCAACAAGCCCTTCCCGCGCGCGACGCTCGCCGCCATCTACCGCGCCTCCCAGCTCGGGCTGGTGACGCCGCTGCGCGACGGGATGAACCTCGTCGCCAAGGAATATGTCGCGGCGCAGGATCCCGAGGATCCCGGCGTGCTGGTGCTCTCGCGCTTCGCCGGCGCCGCCGACGAACTGCCGGGCGCCCTGCTGGTCAACCCTTATGACGTCGAAGGCATGGCCGAGATGTTCGATGCTGCGCTCCGTATGCCGGTCGAGGAACGCCGCGAACGCTGGCTCGCCAATATGGCGAACGTCGAGGCGAACACCATCCATGGCTGGTGCGACAGCTTCCTCGCCGATCTCGCCCGCGACGTCGACATGATCGCCGACCTCCACACCTCGCGGAGCGCCGCCGGCTGAATAGCCCGGTGCTGCCCTCGCAATCGCGCGCTAACCACGCTGCGAAGCTGCGGCGAAATACCTTATCGCCGTCGCATGCCCGGATTAGGTTGCCCGTCAGGAGACAATCGGGGACCCGATCATCGTGTGGACGCCGCCGCCGCCACCGGCCAACGAAGCAGAACGGCTCGAAATCCTCGCCGCGTGCGGCATCATGGACACGCCGCCCGAAGAGCGGTTCGATCGTCTGGCCCGCCTCGCCAAACAGTTTTACCGGGCCGACGTCTCCTTCATCAGTTTCATCGACGCCGAGCACCAGTGGATGAAGGCGATCAGCTCGGACGCCGTGCCGACGAGCTTCCCGCGCCGGATGAGCATCTGCAACATGATGGTGGGAACGGGTGTCCCGCTGGTCATCGGCGACCTGAGGAGCGACGCGCGACTGGACGGCCATCCGGCAGTGGCGCACCTCGCCTGGCGCTTCTATGCCGGCGTGCCGCTGGTCGCCGGGAATCGCGAGGTGATCGGCTCCTTGTGCGTCCTGCGCGAGGAGGCCGGCGCGACGCAGGATTTCGACATCCAGCCGCTCACCGAACTCGCCGCCATCGCCATCGACGCCATCGACCTGCGCCAGCGCAACAGCGAACTGGAGCGCCTGAGCCAGATCGACGGGCTCACCGGCATCGCCAACCGACGCGGCTTCGACGACGCGCTCGACCGTGCGGTGCGCCGGGCGCGCCGGACCGGAGAGCCCCTGTCGCTGCTGCTGGTCGACATCGACCACTTCAAGGGACTGAACGACACTCTCGGCCATCCCGCCGGGGATGCGGCGCTGCGCCGGATGGGGGTCGTCCTGCGGGAGATCGTCCACCGCCCCTATGACACGGTTGCCCGCTATGGCGGCGAGGAGTTCGCCGTGATCCTCCCGGATACCGACGCCGACGGCGCGAGCCATATCGGCGAGACGCTGCGCATGGCGGTCGCCGCGGCAGCACTGGCGCATCCCGCGCCGGTCGAGGTGACCGTCAGTCTGGGCTGCGCCACGCTCGCGGGCGATGCGGTGGGCCCGGTGGAACTCGTCGCGCAGGCGGATGCCGCTCTCTACCGCGCCAAACGCGCCGGACGGAACCGCCTGATGGGCGCGCGGGGGGCCTGATCCGCGCTTCCCGCAGGGTCCTCGTTCAGCGCCCCACGTCGGGAAGCCAGCGCACCGACATCGCAAAACGCTGCTCGGCGCCGGGAGCGATATGGGCGAGGCCGGGCTTGTCCACGAAGGCAGCCGTGTCGCCCTCGGGCGTCGCATAGCCGAACCACGGCTCGATGCACACGAAGGGCGCCCCACGCTTCGACCACAGGCCGAGATGGGGCATGCCGGGGAACGCGACCTCCAGCCCCGGCTCGCCGGGAACGCCATAGAAGAGATGGTGCGAGCGCAGCTCGGTGAAGATCAGCGCATCGGCGGCGAAAAGCGCGTCGGTGAGCGCGATCGAGCCCTCCATCGCCGGGTTCGGCTCGGTCGCGGCGGAGAGCAGCCCCCCGACCGGCCGATGCACCGGAGCGACCTCCGCCTTCTCGAACACGATGCGATGGTCCGCGCGCGTGCCGCCATAGGGCAGCGGCCAGAGAAACGCCGGATGGAACCCGAAACTCGCGGGCAGCACCCTCGTCCCCGGATTGCGCACATCGGCGGTGATGGTCAACGTGGTGCCGGCCAGCGCATAGGTGACGGAGAGCTCGAAGTCGAACGGATACTGCCGCCGGCTCGCCTCGGACGCACGCAGCACGAAGGTGGCGCGGTCCTCCGCCGTGCTGAACACCTCGAACACGCTGTCCCGCGCGAAGCCGTGCTGCGTCATCGGGTAAGTCCCGCCCTCATGCAGCAGCGCATCGCCGGGCAGCCGGCCGACAATGGGAAAGAGCAGCGGCGCCCGCCGGTTCCAGAACGCCGGATCGCCGTTCCAGAGCAGGTCGCGACCCTCGCGATCGCGCAGCCGTACCAGCTCCGCCCCCTGCGCCGAAACCTCGGCCGAGAGACCCTCGGACATCAACGTCACCGACAACTCAGTCATGCTGTTTCACCGTCTCGACTTCGCCTTGGTTCCGGTCTAACCGATCGCGTCCTTCGGCGCACCCGCGCCAGCTTGCGTGATCCCCGGTTCCCATCATGGCCCAAACTCTTGGCCCCGTCGCCGCGCTCCTGTTCGGCGTGTTCTTCCTCGTCGCCGGCGCCGGCCTCCAGGGCACATTGCTGCCGCTGCGCGGTGCCGCGGAGGGCTTCGGCGCGGTCAGCCTCGGCGTCATGGGATCGTTCTACTATCTCGGCTTCGTGCTCGGCTGCCTGATCGTGCCGCGCCTCGTGCGCCGGGCCGGCCACACCCGCGCCTTCGCCGCGCTGACGGCGGCGGCGGTGGTGGCGATGCTGGCGCATCCGCTGCTCATCCATCCGGTTCCGTGGTACGTGCTGCGCGGCATCACCGGGTTCTGCTTCGCCGGGCTCTACCTCGTCATCGAGAGCTGGCTGAACGACCGCGCCACCAACCAGACGCGCGGCCTCGTCATGTCGGCCTATGTCATGGTCGACTATGTGGCGCTGACCGCCGGCCAGCTGCTGGTGACCACCTTCCCGATCCGCGGCTTCGAGCTGTTTCTTGTCGCGACCATGCTGTTCGCGCTCTCGACCCTGCCGGTCACTATGACCCGCACCGGCCAGCCCGCGCCGATCGAGGCAGCGCGGGTGCGCCCGCTGCGCCTGCTGAAGGCGGCGCCGGTCGCCATGGTGGGCTGCTTCGTCATCGGCCTCACCAATGGCTCGCTGTGGAGTCTCGGGCCGGTCTTCGGCGTCGGCCGCGGGCTGGGCGAGAACGGCGCTGCGACGCTGATGAGCGTGATCGTCGTGGCCGCCGCGCTGGCGCAATGGCCGATCGGGCGCTTTTCCGATCGGATGGACCGGCGCCGCATCCTGGCGGTGCTGATGGTCGGTGCGGTGATCGCGGGCCTCACCCTCGGCCTGCTGCAGGCCGGGATGACCGGGCTGCTGCTCGTCGGCTTCCTCTTCGGCGCTCTCGCCTTGCCGGCCTATTCGCTCGCCGCCGCGCATGCCTATGACCGGACCGCGCCGCACGAAGCGGTGGAGACCGCCGCGGGCGTGCTGCTCGTCTATGGTCTCGGCTCGATCATCGGCCCGTCGGTCGCCTCGATCGGTATGGCGAAGGTGGGCCCCGGGGCGCTGTTCCTGTTCACCGCGGCCTGCCATGGCGCCCTGCTCGGCTTCACCCTGTGGCAGCTGATGCGCGAGCGCCGGGCAGCGCGGCGGACGCCGTCGGAGCCGATGGTGCCGGCTTCGCCGGTCGGCATGGTCAGCGTGCCGGAGCCGGAATTCCGGCCCATCGCCGAGCCGCGCGAGGCCTGACGCGAGGGCCCATCACGCGCCGAGGCGCTCGCCCACGAAGGCCCAGTTCACCCGCTCGTCCAGCACCGCCTTGATATGGGCGGTGCGGCGGTTCTCCCAGTCGAGGTAATAGGCGTGTTCCCACACGTCGATACCGAGCAGCGGCTTCTTCCCTTCGGCGATCGGGTTGCCGGCATCCTGCAGGCCGAGCAAAGCGAGTTTGCCATTGTCCTCGACCAGCCAGACCCAGCCGGTGCCGAACACCCCGCCGCCCACCTCGACCATCTTCGCCTTCAGCGCATCCATGCCGCCGAAATCGCGCGTGGCGGCCTCGACCAGCGCAGGCGTGGGCGCGGCAGGCCCGCCGGCGAATTGCTGCCAGTAGAAATTGTGGTTCCACGCCTGCCCGGCATTGTTGAAGATCGCCGTCGCGTTCTCGTCCTTCGCCCGGACGATGACCTGTTCCAGTGTCAGGTCGGCATAGGGCGTGCCCGCGGCGAGCTTGTTCAGCGTGTCGAAATAGCCCTTGTGGTGCTTGCCGTAGTGCAGCCCCACCGTGCGCGCCGAGATGGTCGGCGCCAGTGCGGCCTCGTCATAGGGCAGAGCCGGCTGCTGGAACGGCGCGGCGGCGCGTGCCACATGCGGACGCGCGATCAGTGAGGCGGCAAGGAGGCCGCCCGAGGCGGCGAGCAGGGTACGGCGATCGATCATCACGCTTCTCCGGACGTAGCCGACGGGGCGCACCGCGGGCGGCGCGGAAGGCCAACGCATCATGCCACGCCCCGTTCGGCAGCGGGGAACGCCTCAAGCCGAATTGACCGGACGGGATGTCGTCAGCGACCGCTTGATCCAGCGCAAAGCCACCCGCGCCGCCCCCGCTAGCATGGCCGAAACGATGGAGGACGCCATGCCCGTTGAGACCGTTGCCTTCCTGGCTCTGGTGGTGATTGCCTTTACCGGCTTCGCCGCAACCCTCGCCTGGGTCGACTACAGCACCCGCGACGTGCGCCACAAGAACCACCCGCTTCCCGGCGAGTGAAGGGCTCAGTTCGTCTCGTCCGGATCGGCGTGGAACACGTGCAGCACGTGATGGATGATCGGTGACAATACGACGCCGGTCGCGATGACGATGACAAGGCCCGAGAAGATCGCATAGGAGCCGGCGAACAGCTTGCCGGCGTCGGTGTGCAGCGTGTCCACCGGCCCCATGCCGGAGAGGATCATCGCCGCGTTGACGAACGCGTCGGTAGCGCTCATGCCCTCGAAATGGGCGTAGCCCGCCATGCCCACGGCGAGCCCGCCGAACATCAGCCCGAACCAGACGGCGATCGAAACGCCCATGCGCCGGATGAACACCCGACGCGTGGCGATCGGCTCGCGAAGGCGCTCGAAGGAGAAGAAGGAGCGGCGACCGCCGTCCCCTTCGCCCACGGCGCGTCGAGGGACAGGGCTGGACTTCGGTTGCACGTTTCGCGCCATCACACGAGCCTTGGCAGCAGGAAGCCGCTCCGCTATATAGCGCGTGCCGGTGATCGATACACCGCGCCGTAAGCGTCTCACGTCAGGCAACGCATCCAACCCGGCCTCCGATGCCGGCGGGATGCTGACCATGCTGCCGACGGATCGCGGGCCCCTCCGAAAGACCTGAGACGATGCCGACCTTTCCTTCCCCGCGCCGCCCGGCGCGGCTCCCCGCGCACTATGGCGCCATCCTGATGCCGCTGGTGCTGTCGATCGTCATGACCTTCGTGGTCTCGGCGATCTCGACCCTGAAGAGCCTCGGCTTCTCGCCGCTGTTCTTCGCCACCTGGCCGATGGCCTGGGGCCTCTCCTGGCTGGTGGCGTTTCCGACCCTGCTGGCCGTGCTGCCGCTTGTGCGGCGCATCGTGGCGCTGCTGGTGGAGCCGCCCTCGCCCGGCCGCTGACAAAAGAAAAGGCGGCCCGAGGCCGCCTTTTCGGTCGCCGGAAGCGCGGCGCGCTCAATTGTCGAGGAAGCTCCGCAGCTTGCGGCTCCGCGAGGGATGCTTGAGCTTGCGCAGCGCCTTCGCCTCGATCTGGCGGATGCGCTCGCGGGTCACCGAAAACTGCTGGCCGACCTCTTCCAGCGTGTGGTCGGTGTTCATGCCGATGCCGAAGCGCATGCGCAGCACACGCTCCTCGCGCGGGGTGAGCGAGGCGAGCACGCGCGTGGTGGTCTCGCGCAGGTTCGACTGGATCGCCGCGTCGATCGGCAGGATCGCGTTCTTGTCCTCGATGAAGTCACCGAGATGGCTGTCTTCCTCGTCGCCGATCGGCGTTTCGAGCGAGATCGGCTCCTTGGCGATCTTGAGGACCTTGCGCACCTTTTCCAGCGGCATGCCGAGCTTCTCGGCCAGTTCCTCCGGGGTCGGCTCGCGGCCGATCTCGTGCAGCATCTGGCGCGAGGTGCGCACGATCTTGTTGATCGTCTCGATCATGTGCACGGGGATGCGGATGGTGCGGGCCTGGTCGGCGATCGAGCGGGTGATCGCCTGCCGGATCCACCACGTCGCGTAGGTCGAGAACTTGTAGCCGCGGCGGTACTCGAACTTATCGACCGCCTTCATCAGGCCGATATTGCCTTCCTGAATGAGATCAAGGAACTGCAGGCCGCGGTTCGTGTACTTCTTGGCGATGGAGATGACGAGGCGCAGGTTCGCCTCGACCATTTCCTTCTTCGCCTGCCGGGCTTCCTTCTCGCCCTTCTGCACCATCTGCACGATCTTGCGGAACTCGAAGATCTCGAGCCCCGTCTCGGTGGCGAGCGAGTGGATCTCCGAGCGCAGATTGTGGATGCCGTCGAGCTCCTGCCCGACGAAGTTCTTCCAGCCGCGCGTGGCGAGGTTCTTCACCCGCATGATCCACTTGGGATCGAGCTCAGAACCCTGGTACTGCTTGAGGAAGTCCTCGCGGGCGACGCCGAAGCTCTCGGCGAGGCGCATCAGCCGGCCTTCGAGCGAGACGAGGCGCTTGTTGATGTCGTAGAGCTGCTCGACGAGGTTGTCGATGCGCGCCTGGTTGAGCGACAGCGACTTCACGTCGAGGATCAGATCGTCCTTCAGCTTCTTGTACTTGCGGTCCTGCGAGGGCGACAGGCTCTCGTTCTTGAGCTTCGACTCGACGTTCTGGTCCTGCAGGCGGCGCAGCTTCTTGTAGGCGTCGGCGACGCGGTCGAACGTCTCCAGCACCTTCGGCTTGATCTCGGCTTCCATCGCGGCGAGCGACAGGGAGTTCTCCATGTCGTCATCGTCGTCGGCGATGGTCTCGCCGATGGTCGGCTCGCGCTCCTCCTCGCCGTCCGGCGCCAGCGCACCGCCCTCGACGATCGGCGCGTTCTTGCCCTCGGGCCCGGCATAGGTCGCCTCGAGGTCGATGATGTCGCGCAGGAGGACCTTGCCCTCGACCAGTTCGTCGCGCCAGATGATGATCGCCTGGAAGGTCAGCGGGCTCTCGCAGAGCCCGGCGATCATCGCCTCGCGGCCGGCCTCGATGCGCTTGGCGATGGCGATCTCGCCCTCGCGCGACAGCAGCTCCACCGAGCCCATCTCGCGCAGATACATGCGCACCGGATCGTCGGTACGCTCGCCCGGCTCGGACTTGGTCTCGGAACGCACCACGGCGCGCGGGGCAGATTCGGCGATCTCGCCGCCGGACTCCTCCTCGTCGTCGGCCGCCTCCGCGGCGCCCTCCTCGGCTTCCTCGGCCTCGGCCTCCTCGGCGTCCACCACATTGATGCCCATCTCGTTGAGCATCGCCATGATGTCCTCGATCCGGTCCGGATCGGTCTGGTCGGAGGGCAGGACCTCGTTCAGCTCGTCATGGGTGACGTAGCCGCGCTTCTTGGCCTGCTTGATCATCTTGCGGACGGCGGCATCCGAGAGATCGAGCAACGGGCTGTCCGGGGTTTCGCCATCCTTCTCCGGTGCTTCCGCCGTCTCGGCCGCCTGCTTCGCCATGCGCTTGCTCCTTGCCCGCCGGAGCGTGACCGCTTCCGACGCACGACGGTGACCGATGGCGGCCGCCGTCCCCACGAATCATTCCGACGAGTGATTCAGCTCTTGCCTTAAACGCCCGTTAAACCCGCCAGACCCGCATCGATCCGCCGCGGCCGGGCCATGGCACGGCATTGCGACGCAAACAGGGCCACGCGCTCCACGGCGTCGATGACACGCGCGGGGCGGCGACCCAAATCTCCCTACATCGACCGTGCCGGGCGACCCGACGCGGCGCCGAACCCCTCTACCAAAGCTTCGGTCCCGTCAAGTGCCGCCAACCGCTTTTGTACGTCGAGGAAACGAGCCCAGTTGAGGTCGGTCGGCTCGTCGGCCAGTGCCTGTTCCGCCTCTTTCATTTCCTTAGATAGAGCGTGAGACCGCCGCTGCAAGGCCGTGCGCTGGCGCCACCACAGCTCGACGTCCGCCCTCCCCGCATCGGCGAAAGCCGGCCAGTCGTGCCGCATCACCGCGAGATCGGCCATGCGGGCCAGCAGCGGCTCGAGCTTGGCGGCCGCAAGGCGGGCCCTGAGTCGGTCGGGCTCGTCGGCCTCCCCCTCCATATGCGCCTCGAGCAGCACGCGCCGCGCTTCGGCCGCGTCCCGGTTGGCGAACACCATGTCGGCAAGGTCCTCGCAATGGGTGTCGAGCAGCCAGGGGTGGTTGATGGCGGCGAGCAACAGCAGCGCCTCGTTGCGGGTGAGGCCGGCCGCCGCCCCGCGCACCAGCGCCGACTGCCGCATCGCCTCCCCGCGCGGCACCAACAGCTCGACCGGCGCAAAGCCGCGCCCGCCCCGCCCGGCCGCCCCCTTGCCGCCCTTTCCGGCGAACCGCCCCCCGCCCTGCCCCGTGCCCCAGCCCTCGCGGCGGAAGCCGGTGCCGCCGCCGGCCGGAGCGAACATCGCCCGCAGGCGGCTCATCAGCTCGGCGCGGTAATGCTTGCGCACCGTCTCGTCGCCGATGCCGTTGGCGATCTCATTCGCCCGTGCTTCCAGCGCCGCGCGGCGCTCGGGCGTGTCGAAGGCGCCACCCTCGGTTTCACGCGCCCACAGCATGTCGGCGAGCGGTCGCGCGGCAGCGAGCACCGCCGCGATCGCCTCGCGTCCGCCGGAGCGCGCGAGATCGTCGGGATCCTGCCCCTCCGGCAATAGCCCGAAGCCGAGGCTCATGCCGGGCTTGAGATGCGGCAACGCAAGGTCGATCGCCCGGAACGCCGCCTTGCGCCCGGCCTTGTCGCCGTCGAACAGCAGCACGGGCTCGGGCGCCATCCGCCACAGCAGCGCGAGCTGTTCCTCTGTCAGCGCCGTACCGAGCGGGGCGACCGCGCCCTCGAAGCCGGCCTCGACCAGCGCGATGACGTCGACATAGCCCTCGGCGACGATCACCGGCGCGCCGGCGTGGGCCGCCGCCCGTGCCTTGAAGCCGTTGTAGAGCAGCGCGCCCTTGTGGAAGAGCGGCGTCTCGGGCGAGTTCAGGTACTTGGCGGAGACGTCCTTCTCCAGCGCACGGCCGCCGAAGGCCACCACCCGCCCGCGCAGATCGGTGATGGGGAACATCACCCGGTCGCGGAAGCGGTCATAGGGCAGGCCGCGATCCTCCGGCGCGATGAGGAGGCCCGCTTCGACCATGTCCTCGACCGGAACGCCCTGCTTGCCCAGCGCTTCCTTGAGAGCGTAGCGGTCGGCGGTGGCGTAGCCGAGGCGGAAGCGCGCCTGCGTCGGCGCGAGCAGGCCGCGATCGGCGAGATAGCCACGCCCGCGCGCACCGTCCCGGCTCTGGAGCGTGGCCTCGAAGAACTTCGCCGCCAGTTCGACGACCTCGTGCAGCGTACGCCGCCGGCTCTCCTTCGCCTCCTCCTCCCGCGACATCGCGGGGAGAGCCAGCCCGGCCATATCGGCGAGCCGCGCCACCGCCTCGCCGAAGGGCAGGCCCTCGGTCTCCATCAGGAAATCGAACTGGTCGCCGTGCTTGCCCGAGGAGAAGCAGTGGTAGAAGCCCTTCTGGTCGTTCACATAGAAGGACGGCGTCTTCTCGGCATTGAACGGCGACAGGCCCCGCCATTCCCGCCCCTGCTTCTTCAGCGTGACGCGCTTTCCCACCACCGCCGACACCGGCAGGCGGGCGCGGATCTCGTCAAGGAAGGACGGCGGAAAGCGCATGGCGGGCGTGATATCCGGAATCGGGGCGGCAGGCGATCCTAGCAGGCGGGCGGAGGGGCGGGGGTTCCTGTCCGCCCTCCCCCTCGCTGCAGAGGTGGCGCCCCCGCACGCCGACCGCAATCCCCGCAATCCACCGGCACGCGATGTGGACAAGTCCCGCCGGGGCGCGGCGCGGGAAGCGCGCGAAAACATTCAACCGATCGGTTGACTCTTCTTGCCGAGGCGATCATATTAAACCACATGGTTGAGCATATCGCATCCCCGCTCGACGACGTCTTCCACGCCCTCGCCGACCCGACCCGCCGGGCCATGCTCGGCCGGCTCGCGGCCCGCGAGCGCACGGTGAGCGAACTCGCGGAGCCCTTCCGCATGTCGCTCGCCGCCGCCTCGAAGCATCTCAAGGCGCTGGAGCGCGCCGGGCTGGTGAGCCGCACCATACGCGGGCGCACCCATATCTGCCGGCTCGAAGCCGCCCCGCTGGGGCAGGCGCATGGCTGGCTGGCCGACTACGAGCGCTTCTGGAGCGGCCGCCTCGATGCCCTCGAGGCGCTGCTGCGCCGGGAAGACGCGCAATCGCAGGAGGCTGGCGACAATGCCGGCACCGACCCGCAGTCCGGCAACGAACAGGGAGGAAAATGAAATGGATGACTACGCGACCGTCCAGAGCCCGGGCACGCTGCGCCTCGAGCGCACCCTGCCCGGACCCATCGATCGGGTCTGGGCCTATCTCACCGATCCGGAAAAGCGCGCCCTGTGGCTCGCCGCCGGCCCGATGGAGCTGAAGGTCGGCGGCAAGGTCGAACTCGTCTTCCGCAATGGCCAACTTTGCGCCGGCCACGATCCCGTCCCCGAGCGGCTCCGCCAGTTCGACGGCGAGATGCGCCTGAACGGAACCGTCACCGCCTGCGACCCGCCGAAGAGGCTGGCCTTCACCTGGGGCGATGCCGGCAAGCCCCATTCGGAGGTGACGTTCGATCTCGCCTCCAAGGGTACCGCTGTGCTCCTCACGATCACCCATGAGCGGCTCGCCGAACGCAGCGGCATGCTGCTGGTGGCGAGCGGCTGGCACGCCCATCTCGGCCTGCTGGAGGATTGGCTGAACGGCCGGGACGGCCGACCCTTCTGGGCGAACATCGATCGCCTGCACGGCGAGTATGACGCCCGCCTGCCGCCGGAAGCGGCACCAGCGCCCTGATTTCTAGAAGTCGCCGCCGCCCGCCCGCAGCAGGGCGGCGGCGGCGACCCCGAGGGCGATCGACAGCAGCGTCTTGCGCGTCACCGCCATCGCGACTGCCGCCGTGCCGACCGCGAGCATCGCCGCCGTTCCCCCGCGCACCGCCGCCGGCACCACCAGCGCCACCAGAACCGACCCGGCGAGGTAGCGCAGGAACGCCTCCACCCGGCTCGACATCGGCATGAACCCCATCACCCAGATCCCGCCGGCGCGGGTGAGATAGGTGACGAGGGCCATGGCGACGATGGCGAGAACCGCGTCGGTCGGATTCACCGCTTGAGTTCCCACTGAACGAGACCCGCGACCCCACCGGCGAGACCGCCGACCAGAACGTGCCAGTTCGCCGGCAGCCACCACATCGCCGCGAGCGCCGCCCCGCCCGCGACCAGCCAGGGCAGGTCATCGACACGCCCGCGCCGCAGGCCGACCAGCGTGCAGGCGAAGAAGCAGATGAACACGGCATCGAGGCCGAAACGCTTGACGTCGGCGAGGTCGAGATGACCGGCGGCGAGCCCGGCCGTAGTGCCCGCCATCCAGACCAGCCACAGCATCACGCCGCCGCCGAAGAGATGGCCGAGGTCGCGCTCGCCGCGCGCCTGCGCGACCACCGTCGCCGCCCAGTTCGGATCGCTCAGCACCGTCATGGCGCCGTAGAGCTGGCCGGGCGGCAGCGAGCGGCACCAGGGATAGAGCGAGGCGCCGAGCAGCAGGTGCCGCGCATTCACCGCGAAGGTCGCGAGCAGTAGCGGCACCCAGGGCACCGGCGAGTGCCACAGGTCGAGCACGGCGAATTGCGAGGCGCCGGCAAACACCGAGGCGCTCATCGCCAGCACTTCCCAGCCCTGCATGCCGGCGGTGCGGGCGGTAATGGTGAAGGCCACGCCGAAGATGAAGACCGGCACCACCACCGGCAACATGGCGCGCATGCCGCGGGCGACGCCGGCGCGGGTGAAGACATTGGCGGCCAGCGGCGCCCCGGAGCCGGCGGGCGCTGGCGTCGACGGATGGTCCACGCGCGTGATCCTGCCCGCCGCCCGCCCTCAGCCGGCCGTCAGCAGCGCCTTGACGGCACCGCTCGCCCTGGCGAAGTCCATCACGCCGGTATAGCGCTCCTTGAGCACGGCCATGGTGCGGCCCATGTCCTTCAGCCCGTGCGCGCCGATCTCCGCGATCACCGCCGCCACCGCCGCATGCGCTTCCGCCTCGGTCATCTGCTTGGGCAGGAAGCCGCTGATCACCGCAATCTCGTCGCGCTCCTGCGCCGCGAGGTCGGCGCGGCCGGCTTCCTCGTAGATGCGGGCCGATTCGTCGCGCTGCTTGATCATCTTGGTCAGCAGCCCCAGCACCTCGTCGTCCGAGAGCGGGTCGCGGCCATGGCCGCGCGCGTCGATGTCGCGATCCTTGATGGCGGCATTGATGAGGCGCAGCGTCCCGAGGCGCACCTTGTCCTGCGCCTTCATCGATTCCTTGAGGGAGGTATTGATCACGTCGCGGAGCACGTCAGCCTCTTCATACATGTCGGCGGCAGGGCCCGGCACCCTGCCCGGCGGCCTTCCCGCGATGATTCCCCGATCGCCCGTGTCCGGCCACCCGATCCCGGGGCCCTGCCGCATCCGGCCGGCGCGCCCGATCCCGGGGCTCCGGCGTTCGATGCAGCCCTCCTGCGCGGCTTAAGCGCTGGCGTCCGGCACGGCGAACGACTAATTAGGGCACCAGCGGCTCGGGAACAAGCGGCGTGGCGAGGGTCGGTCCGGCAACGGGCGGGCCGGTCGGCGCGCGGCTTCGGCGCGAGCGAAGAGGGATATTGAGGACCATGAGCGGCAACGCATCGGACAATGTGTGGGCCGAGCCCGCCCCCACCGCGCTCCTCGTACTGGCGGACGGCACCGTCTTCGAAGGCTTCGGCCTCGGCGCCGTCGGCCATGCGGTCGGCGAGGTGTGCTTCAACACGGCGATGACCGGCTACCAGGAGATCCTCACCGATCCCTCCTATGCCGGGCAGATCATCACCTTCACCTTCCCCCACATCGGCAATGTCGGCACCAACGAGGAGGACGTCGAGACCGTCTCGATGGCCGGCGCCTCCGGCGTGCGCGGCATGGTGCTGCACTCGGCGATCACCGATCCCTCGAACTACCGCGCCACCCGTCATCTCGACGCCTGGCTGAAGGCGCGCGGCATCATCGCCATCTCCGGCATCGACACCCGCGCGCTCACCGCGCTGATCCGCGACAAGGGCATGCCCAACGCGGTGATCGCCCATGCCCCGGACGGCACGTTCGACATCGAGGCGCTGAAGCAGGAAGCCGCCCGGTGGCCCGGCCTCGTCGGCATGGACCTCGTGCCGATGGTGACCAGCGCCCAGCGCTTCACCTGGGACGAGACGCCGTGGAGCTGGCCAGAGGGCTATGGCCGGCAGGTCGCGCCCGCCTGGAACGTGGTCGCCGTCGACTACGGCATCAAGCGCAACATCCTACGCCTGCTCGCCCGCGCCGGCTGCAAGGTCACCGTCGTGCCCGCCACCACCTCGGCCGAGGAGATCCTCGCGCTCCAGCCCGACGGCGTGTTCCTCTCCAACGGCCCGGGGGATCCGGCCGCTACCGGTGAATATGCCGTACCGGTGATCCGCGAGATCATCGACAAGGGCGTGCCGACCTTCGGCATCTGCCTCGGCCACCAGATGATCGGCCTCGCGGTCGGCGGGCGCACGATGAAGATGCACCAGGGCCACCACGGCGCGAACCATCCGGTGCAGGACAAGACCACCGGCAAGGTCGAGATCACCTCGATGAACCACGGCTTCGCGGTCGATCGCGACAGCCTGCCGGCGACGGCCCAGGAGACGCATGTCTCGCTGTTCGACGGCTCCAACGCGGGCATCCAGCTGACCGACAAGCCGGTGTTCTCGGTGCAGTATCATCCTGAGGCCAGCCCCGGACCGCAGGACAGCCACTACCTGTTCGATCGCTTCGTCGAACTCATCGCCCGGACCAAGCAGGCGGCCTGAACATCGTCTCTCCTGCCCGGCCCTCGCGGCCGGGCACCTTACCCGGCGGGGGTTGACCGATTTGACTTAGAACATAAAGTGAACGCAGAAGGAGCCTCCCGATGGATGACGCCCTGCGTGCCAAACTCGGCATCCTCGCCGACGCCGCGAAATACGACGCCTCCTGCGCCTCGTCCGGAGCGCGCGGGCGCAAGGCTGCGAGCAACGGCATCGGCTCGACCACGGGAGCGGGCATCTGCCATTCCTACACGCCGGACGGGCGCTGCGTGTCGCTCCTCAAGATCCTGCTGACGAACTACTGCCTGTTCGACTGCGCCTATTGCATCAACCGCCGCTCCTCGAACGTGGCGCGCGCGCGCCTCTCGGTCGACGAGGTCGTGCGCATCACCCTCGGTTTCTACAAGCGCAACTATATCGAGGGTCTGTTCCTCTCCTCCGGCATCATCCGCTCGCCCGACCACACCATGGAGCAGATGATGCGGGTCGCGCGCACGCTGCGCCGGGATCATGGCTTCGCCGGCTACATCCACCTCAAGGCCATCCCCGAGGCCAGCCCCTGGCTGATCGAGCAGGCCGGGCTGTGGGCGGATCGGCTCTCCGTCAATATCGAACTCGCCTCCGACATCAGCCTGAAATCGCTGGCGCCGGAGAAGGACGCCCTCGGCATCAAGGCCGCCATGGGCCAGATGCAGGAACGCATCGTCGAGGCGCGCGCGGAAAAGCGCCGCTTCGCCCCTGCCGGGCAGTCGACGCAGATGATCATCGGCGCCGACGACACCACCGACGAGGCGGTGCTGCGGACCAGTGAGGGGCTGTATGGCGGATTCGGGTTGAAGCGCGTCTACTATTCCGCGTTCAGCCCCATCCCCGAAGCGAGCCGCGTGCTCCCCGTCAAGGCAGCACCGCTGCGCCGCGAGAACCGGCTGTACCAGGCCGACTGGCTGCTGCGCTATTACGGCTTCCGCGTCGACGAGATCGCCGCCGGAGGCGCGGGGGGCATGCTCGACCTCGACATCGACCCCAAGCTCGCCTGGGCGCTGAAGCATCGCGAACGCTTCCCGGTGGACGTCAACGCCGCCGACCGCGAAATCCTGCTGCGCGTCCCGGGCCTCGGCGCCCGGGCGGTGGATCGTATCCTGCGCGCGCGCCGCCAGACCCGGCTGACGCTGGACGATATCGGCCGCCTCAGCACCGGCGTGAGGCGTGCCCAGGCCTTCCTCATCACCGCCGACCACCATCCGCTCAAGCTGACCGACCGGGCGGACCTGCGCGAACGCCTCGCGCCACCGGCGCGGCAGCTGGAACTGTTCGCGTGAGCGCGGCACCCCGGGCTGAGCCGGGAGCGAGCGGCCAGCGGTCGGGGAGCGAAATCATCGCGCTGGGCTACGGTGCGGACCACGCGGGCTTTCGGCGCGCCGTGCGCCGCCTCGTCGCCGACGGTGTGCCGCCAGCCGATATCGGCTGGCGCATGCGGGAAACGGCCGAGCGGGCGGACGCCACGGCCGGCGACCTCTTCGCCGGGCTCCCGCCCCGCACCGATGTCGGGGCGGCGACGGACCGCCCCGGCGTACCGTCCGATGCCCCTGCCCTCGCCTTGCCGCGCGCGGTGGGCGAACTGGTCGATCTCGTGCTCTGCCATCGCGATCCCGAGCGTTTCGGCAGGCTCTATACGCTGGTCTGGCGGGTACTGAACGGCGAGCGGCGGCTCATCGACAATCCCGCCGACCCGCTGGTGCATCGGCTCTCGCTCATGGCGAAGTCGGTCCGGCGCGACATCCACAAGATGCACGCGTTCGTGCGCTTTCGCGCGCTGGGGAGCGAGAGCGGGCGCGAGCGCTTCCTCGCCTGGTTCGAGCCGGAGCATTTCATCGTCGAGGCGGCCGCACCCTTCTTCCGCACCCGCTTTCCCGGCATGGACTGGGCCATCCTTACCCCGGTCGGCACGGTCGGCTGGGATGGGCAGACGCTGATGTTCGGCCCGCCCGCCGGACGCCCTCGTCTGCCGGAGGGCGACGGCTTCGAGGAGGGCTGGCTCGCCTACTATGCCAGCGCCTTCAACCCGGCGCGCACCAACCCAGTGATGATGCGTACCGAAATGCCGAAGAAATACTGGCCGAACCTGCCGGAGGCGCAGCTTATCCCCGGCCTCGTCCGATCGGCAGCCGCGCGCGTTGAGGACATGATCGCCCGCGAGGCGAGCGTTCCGCGCAAGCGCGATCCGAGAAAGGCGGTGGAAGCGATGAGCGAGCAGGCCCCCGCATCGCTGGACGACCTGAACCGGCTGATCCGCGACACGCCCTCCTTCGTGCCCGGCGGCACCCGTGCGGTGCTCGGCGAGGGGCCGATGGGCGCCGATCTGGCGCTGGTGGGCGAGCAGCCCGGTGATCAGGAGGACATCGAGGGCCGCCCCTTCGTCGGCCCGGCCGGGCAACTCTTGATGAAGGCGCTGGCGGAAGCCGGGCTGGAGCGCGACCGGCTCTACCTCACCAATGCCGTCAAGCACTTCAAGTTCGTCCAGCGCGGCAAGCGCCGCCTGCACCAGAAGCCGACCACCGGCGAGGTGAAGCATTATCGCTGGTGGCTGGAGGCCGAACTCGGCTTTGTGCGCCCGCGCCTCGTCGTCGCCCTCGGCGGCACGGCGGCGCTGGCGCTCTCCGGCGAGGCGCTGGCGGTGACGCGGGAACGCGGCCCGCGGCCCCTCGGCCGTCATGCCGGCTTCGTCACGGTGCATCCCTCGTTCCTGTTGCGGCTGCCGGACCCTGCGGCCCGGGAGGAAGGCTTCAAGGCATTTGTGTCGGACCTGCGGCAGGCGCGGGAGATGGTCGCGAGCTGATCGGGAGCGAGCGCGGAACCGCCACGCCGTCTCTGTATTTCCCCGTCGGGAACAGACAGAGACGAGCCGATGATCGAACCGCACACCCTCCGGTTCGCTCCCTCCGGGGGTGTGCCGAACCACCCCGCCTTCCCTGTCCTGATCTACCGCGCCGCCTTTCCGGCCGAGGCGGGCAATATCGAGCGTCGGGTGAACGCGAATGGCTGGGAATGCCGCTGGCGCGACGGCATCTTCGATTACCACCACTTCCACTCCACCGCGCACGAGGCGCTCATGGTCGCGAAGGGCTACGCCCGCGTGCAGCTCGGCGGGCCCGACGGCGTGGTGCTGGCGATCGCAGCCGGCGACGCGGTGGTGCTGCCGGCCGGCACCGGCCACCGGCGGCTCTCCGCGAGCGAGGATTTCCTCGTCGTCGGCGCCTATCCGCCGGGACAGGACTATGCGATCGAGCGGCCCGATCTGCAGCGCCTCACGGCCGCTTTTTCGACCATCGCCCGCGTCGAAACCCCGGCAGGCGATCCGGTGACCGGCTATTCGGGGGCTCTGCCGCAGCTCTGGACGCGCTGAAATCCACGGCCCGCGGCCTTGGGCGCGGGAGCCATGCGCCGGAGCCGGGCGCCCTGCCCTTCCCCATCGAGGGAATCTGGTTTATGGGGTGCGCCCAATTGCGGGAACCGCCCGCCCAGAAAGTCCAATCCGGGTCCGCCCAAGGACGCGTCACCCACGCGTCCTTTTTCGTGCGCCCGGGTCAATGCGCGAGCCGCACGGGATCCGATGCCGAAACGCACAGATATCTCCACCATCCTCATCGTGGGCGCCGGCCCCATCGTCATCGGCCAGGCCTGCGAGTTCGACTATTCCGGCACCCAGGCGTGCAAGACGCTGAAGGCCGAGGGCTACCGCATCGTCCTGGTGAATTCGAACCCGGCGACGATCATGACCGATCCCGATCTCGCCGACGCCACCTATGTCGAGCCGATCACCCCGGAGATCGTCGCCAAGATCATCGCCAAGGAACGCCACGCCATCCCGGGCGGCTTCGCCCTGCTGCCGACCATGGGCGGCCAGACCGCGCTCAACTGCGCGCTGTCGCTGCGCAAGATGGGGGTGCTCGACGAATATGACGTCGAGATGATCGGCGCCACGGCGGAAGCCATCGACAAGGCCGAGGATCGTGAGCTGTTCCGCGACGCCATGACCAAGATCGGCCTCGACACGCCGCGCTCGCGCCAGATCAAGACCCTGCCGCAGGCGCTGGAGGCGCTCGACGAGATCGGCCTGCCGGCGATCATCCGCCCCTCCTTCACCATGGGCGGCCAGGGCGGCGGCATCGCCTATAACAAGAGCGAATATATCGAGATCATCGAGCGCGGCATCGACGCCTCCCCCACCAACGAGGTGCTGGTGGAAGAGAGCGTGCTGGGCTGGAAGGAATACGAGATGGAGGTGGTCCGCGACCGCGCGGACAACTGCATCATCGTCTGCTCCATCGAGAATCTCGACCCGATGGGCGTCCATACCGGCGATTCCATCACCGTTGCTCCGGCGCTGACGCTGACCGACAAGGAATATCAGCGCATGCGCGACGCCTCGCTCGCGGTGCTGCGCGAGATCGGCGTCGAGACCGGCGGCTCGAACGTGCAGTTCGCGATCGACCCGGAGACGGGCCGCATGATCGTGATCGAGATGAACCCGCGCGTGTCGCGCTCTTCGGCGCTCGCCTCGAAGGCGACCGGCTTCCCGATCGCCAAGGTCGCCGCGCGCCTCGCGGTCGGCTACACGCTCGACGAGATCGCCAACGACATCACCGGCGGCGCCACCCCGGCCTCGTTCGAGCCGACCATCGACTACGTCGTCACCAAGATCCCCCGCTTCGCGTTCGAGAAGTTCCCCGGCGCCGACCCGGTGCTGACCACCTCGATGAAGTCGGTCGGCGAGGCGATGGCGATCGGCCGCACCTTCCAGGAAAGCCTGCAGAAGGCGCTGCGCTCGCTGGAGACCGGCCTCACCGGCCTCGACGAGATCGAGATCGAGGGTCTCGGCCAGGGCGACGACAAGAACGCTATCCGCGCCGCCATCGGCACGCCGACGCCGAACCGCCTGCTGCAGGTCGCGCAGGCCATGCGGCTCGGGCTGGACGACACGCAGATCCACAATGGCTGCAAGATCGACCCGTGGTTCCTCGAGCAGATCCGCGGCATCGTCGACATGGAAGCCAAGGTCCGCGCGCACGGGCTGCCGACCACGGCCGGGGCGTTCCGCCGGCTGAAGGCGATGGGCTTCTCCGACTCGCGCCTCGCCGGCCTCGCGCGCCTCTCCGAGCACGAGGTGACCGCCCGCCGCCGCGCGCTCGGCGTGCGCCCGGTGTTCAAGCGCATCGACACCTGCGCCGCCGAGTTCGCCTCGCCCACCGCCTATATGTACTCGACCTACGAGGCCCCCTTCGCCGGCAGCCCGGCGGATGAATCGCGCCCGTCCGACCGCAAGAAGGTCGCCATCCTCGG
This sequence comes from Ancylobacter terrae, assembly GCF_045108345.1. NCBI lineage: Bacteria > Pseudomonadati > Pseudomonadota > Alphaproteobacteria > Hyphomicrobiales > Xanthobacteraceae > Ancylobacter > Ancylobacter terrae. Next base: position 899,227 of record NZ_JBJGXH010000001.1, on the reverse strand, counting down.
CGGCGGTCCGAACCGCATCGGCCAGGGCATCGAGTTCGACTATTGCTGCTGCCACGCGGCCTTCGCGCTGAAGGACGCCGGGTTCGAGACCATCATGGTCAACTGCAACCCGGAGACCGTCTCGACCGACTACGACACCTCCGACCGGCTCTATTTCGAGCCGCTGACCGCCGAGGACGTGATCGAGATCCTCGACCGCGAGCGCTCGGCCGGCACGCTGCACGGTGTCATCGTCCAGTTCGGCGGCCAGACGCCGCTGAAGCTCGCCCGCGCGCTGGAAGAGGCCGACATCCCCATCCTCGGCACCTCGCCCGACGCCATCGACCTCGCTGAGGACCGCGACCGCTTCAAGACGCTGCTGGACAAGCTCCGCCTGCGCCAGCCGGCCAACGGCATCGCCTATTCGGTGGAGCAGGCCCGGCTCATCGCCGGCGACCTCGGCTTTCCGCTGGTGGTGCGCCCGTCCTACGTGCTGGGCGGCCGCGCCATGCAGATCATCCGCGAGGAGAGCCAGCTCGGCGACTATTTGCTCGGCACGCTGCCCGAGCTGGTGCCGAACGACGTCAAGGCGCGCTACCCGAACGACAAGACCGGGCAGATCAACACCGTGCTCGGCAAGAACCCGCTGCTGTTCGACCGCTATCTGTCGGACGCCACCGAGGTCGATGTCGACTGCCTCGCCGATGGCAAGGACACCTTCATCTGCGGGATCATGGAGCACATCGAGGAGGCCGGCATCCATTCGGGTGATTCGGCCTGCTCGCTGCCGCCTCACTCGCTCTCCCCGACGCTGATCGCCGAACTGGAGCGCCAGACCCGCCAGATGGCGCTGGCGCTCGGCGTGGGCGGCCTGATGAACGTGCAGTACGCCATCAAGGACGGCGACATCTATGTGCTCGAGGTCAATCCGCGCGCCTCGCGCACGGTGCCCTTCGTCGCCAAGGTGATCGGTATCTCCGTAGCCAAGATCGCGGCGCGGGTGATGGCGGGCGAGCGCCTCGCTTCCTTCGCGCTGGAAGCGCCGAAGCTGGCACATGTCGCGGTGAAGGAATCGGTGTTCCCCTTCGCCCGCTTCCCCGGCGTCGACACCGTGCTCGGCCCGGAGATGCGCTCGACCGGCGAGGTGATTGGCCTCGACGGCTCGTTCGCGGTCGCCTTCGCCAAGAGTCAGCTCGGCGGCGGCACCAAGGTGCCGAAGTCCGGCACGGTGTTCGTGTCCGTGCGCGATGACGACAAGCCGCGCATCCTCGACACCATCCGGCTGCTGACCTCGCTCGGCTTCAAGGTGATCGCCACCTCCGGCACGCAGCGCTATCTCGCCGCCAACGGCGTGGCGAGCGCGACGGTCAACAAGGTGCTGGAAGGCCGTCCGCACATCGTCGATGCGATCAAGAACGGCGACGTGCAACTGGTGTTCAACACCACCGAGGGGGCGCAGGCGCTCACCGACTCGCGCTCGCTCCGCCGGGCCGCCCTCTTGCACAAAGTGCCGTATTACACCACGCTGTCAGGTGCCGTCGCAGCAGCGCAGGGGATCAAGGCCTATATCGGCGGCGATCTGGAAGTGCGCGCGCTGCAGGACTATTTCGGCGGCAAAAGCATCTGACGACCGGCGCCTGAGCCGCGCGGGTCCAACAAGACCCGGCGGCAGCGTCCGGGAGGATGCGCGCCCGTCGCTCGATATCCCGAGCAACGATCTGGAGGCTTCGCCCGCACCGCGGGCGGCGCGAATCATCCCGGCGGGTCCACTCCCCGGATGATCCGTGTAAGATTTGCAGGAGGTCTGAGAAGGCCGATGGACAAGGTTCCGATGACGGTGGCGGGTCACGCCGCCCTCGAGCGCGAGTTGCGTGAACGCCAGCAGGTGGAGCGGCCCCGCATCATCAGTGCGATCGCCGAGGCGCGCGCCCATGGCGACCTCTCCGAGAACGCCGAGTATCACGCGGCGAAGGAGCAGCAGTCGCTGAACGAGGGCCGTATCGCCGAGCTCGAGGACAAGCTGTCCCGCGCCGAGATCATCGATATCGCCAAGCTGACCGGTGATACGGTGAAGTTCGGCGCGACCGTCACGCTGGTGGACGAGGACACCGAGGAGGAGAAGGTCTGGCAGATCGTCGGCGACATGGAAGCTGACGCCAAGGCCGGCCGCATCTCGCTGTCCTCGCCTTTGGCGCGCGCGCTCATCGGCAAGAAGACCGGAACCTCCGTCGAGGTGGTGACGCCCAAGGGCGCCCGCTCCTACGAGATTCTCGGCATCCGCTTCGTGTGACATGCGGGTTCCGCAACGGTGCGAAATACCGTTGCGGAACCTTTTTGCCGCGCCTTGCCGCAAATTTGACAGATCGGCGGGATCAAGGGGAGGCGCGAACACGACTGGGGGCAGCCGGTGAGCAGGCGAGGCAGGACAACAGGACCGACGGCGTGCGCCGTCGTCACCACACTCGTTTTGGCGGGCGCGACGCCTGCCGTGGCCCGCGACCCCGACCCCAGTCCGTGCGGCGACCGTCCCAATACCTGCATCGGTCCGATCGGCCCCATCATCGGCGGCCTCATGAGCTTCGGCACGCCGAATTCGCCGCTGCTCGCGACCGTCTATGACCGGCTCAACGAGCAGCGCCGGCGCGAGGACGGCAGCCCCGCCCCGCGCGCCTTTGCCCCCGACCCCACCGGCGCCCCGGCTGCCGATGCGCTCGATGCCGCGGTCGGCTATGGCGCGCCCGTCGGCAAGGCCGCGCCGGCCGCCTTCGAGGCGGCTCTGGACGCCTCACCCGATCCCTCGCTCGCCTGGTTCCGGCTGGTCGGTCGCTTCGGCAATTCCAGCGCGACCGACACCACGCCCGCCGTCGACATGCATGGCGGCGCGCTCTTCGGCGGCCTCGATCTCGGCTATGACGCCAATACCCGCTACGGCATCGCGCTCGGCGTCAGTTCATCGAAGCTCGAATCGGCCGATGACCGCGATCAGCTGGATGCCTCCGGCTACCATGTCTCCGCCTATGCCACCCATGCCGACGGTCCCTGGCGGATGCGGGCCATCGCCAGCTATTCCTATTACGACCTCGACAGTACCCGCACGTTCTTCTTCAAGGGGCTCGACTACACCGCTGCCGGCTCCTACGCCGCCGACAATGTCGAGGCGCTGGGAGAGGTCTCCTACGTCACCAGCCTCGGCAGCGTCACCGCCGAACCCTATATCGCCCTCGGCCTGTCCTGGCTCGACACCGGCAGCTTCACCGAAGCCGGGCGCCTGCCGCGCGGCACAGCGCTGAATGTGGAGGGGCAGACCCAGACCTGGCCCTACACGCTGATCGGCGCCCGCTTCTCCAGCCCCTTCCTGTTCGGCAACACCATCGTGGCGCCGAGCCTCGATCTCGGCTGGCGGCACGTGTTCGGCGACGTCAATCCCGACACGATCTACAGCATCGGCGACACCAATTTCGCCATCTCCGGCATTCCCATCGCCGAAGACAGCCTCGTGCTCGGCCTCGGCCTCGACGCCACCTTCGCCTACGGCATACGCGGTTCGGCGAAATATCTCGGCGACCTCGCCGAGGAAGCGCAGGCGCACACCTTCACGGTCGGGCTGGCCATTCCGTTCTGACGCCAGTGGCGCCGGCCCCGCGTTGTGGGTATGGGTGCGGGCGGCGGCCTCACCGCCGGGACGAATGAATCCATGACCTCCGCTTCCGCCCCGACCTCGCTGCGCGACGTCATCGCCGTCGCGCCGAACATCAACCGGAACTACACCGGCGTCACCGCCACCATCTGCAACCTTGTGCCGGTGCAGGCACGGGCGATCGGCATGGTGGCGATGGGCCCAAACCTGCCGGACGAGGTGCCGCAGCTGCCCTGGAGGGCGCTCATGAGCGGCTGGAGCCGCCCGCCCGGCCACAGGCAACGCATCTGGCACGCCCGTCGCAAAGACGAGGCGATCGTCGGCATCCTCCTGCGCAGCCTGCTGCGGCAGCGCTGGAAGCTCGTTTTCACCGCCGCCGCCGCCCGGCCGAAGAAGGGCTTCACCCGTTTCCTGTTCCGGCAGATGGACGCCATGATCGCCACCATGCCGGAGGTGGCCGACTACATCGACGGCCCCTCGACGGTCATCATGCACGGTGTCGACACCACCCGCTTCCAGCCGGCGCCCGACCGCGAGGCAGCGTGGCGCGCGACCGGCCTGCCGGGCCGCTACGGCATCGGCGTGTTCGGCCGCATCCGCCCGCAGAAGGGCACTGACCTGTTCGTCGAGGCGATGTGCCGGCTGCTGCCGCGCTATCCCGACGCCACCGCCGTACTCTCCGGCCATATCGGCGCCGAGCACACCGGCTACGAGGGTGAAATCCGCGCCCGCATCAACGAGGCGGGCCTTGCCGAACGCATCGTCTTCCTCGGCGATCTGCCGATCGACGAGATCCCGCTCTGGTACCGCCGCATCTCGCTCTATGTCGCACCGATGCGCTGGGAAGGCTTCGGCCTCACCCCGCTGGAGGCGATGGCGAGCGGCACGGCGGTCGTCTCCACCCGCACCGGCGCCGCGCACCACCTGATCCGCGACGGCGTCACCGGCACGCTGGTGCCGGCGAAGGACATCGACGCGCTGACGGACGCCATCGACGCCCGCCTCGCCGATATCGAGGGCACGCTCGCCATGGGCCGCGTGGCGCGGGAACACGTCGTCGCGCATCACTCGATCGAGCGCGAGGCCGAAGCGATCAACGCCGTCTATGCGCAATTATGGGACCGGTGAGGGCGGTATGAGCGGGATCAGCACCGGAAGCTGTCAGTGCGGCACCGTCCGCTTCCGCATCGCGGGGAGTTTCGCCCACTTCTTCCTGTGCCACTGCCGCCGCTGCCGGAAGGACACCGGATCGGCGCACGCCGCCAACCTCTTCACGGCCGGCGCCACGCTCGACTGGCTGTCCGGTGAGGAGAACCTGCGCAGTTACGCCATAGCGGGCACGCGGCACGCGAAGAGCTTCTGCGCCACCTGCGGCGCGGCGCTGCCCCGCGTCGAAGCGGACGGCGCATGGCTCGTCGTCCCCGCTGGCAGCCTCGACACCCCGGTCAATATGACGCCCGACGCGCATATCTGCTGGGCGAGCCGGGCGGATTGGGACGACCGCCTCGAGAATGTCTCGAGGCTCGACGGACTTCCCGGCTGAGCCGTCCTCAGCCGTTGCGGATATCCGCAACGATATCGGCGAACATCGCCCGCGCCCGTTCCCGCGCCGAAACTTTGAAGGCACGGATGCGCTCGATGTCCTCCGCACTGAAGCGGAATCCCTCCACCCCCTCCGCCTTGAAGCGCTCGGCGAAGGCGTCGTAGTCGGCGAGAAGTCGTCCTTCGAGCCCGATATCGGCAAGGAGCGCCTGCACCTTCGAGGTATTGGAGGCGACCGCGAGCACCGGGATTTCGAGGTCGAGCGAAATGCACAGCCCGTGGAAGCGGCCGGTGACGAGCAGGCCGGTATTGGCACTGAGCCAGTCGATGAAGGCGTCGAAGCCGAAGATCACGTTCCGATAGGAGCCGCGCCACTGGTTTGACGGCGCGACGAGCGATATCGCCCGCTTGAAGGCGAATATGGCCCGGCGCTGCAGATTCTTGTCCGGATAGTCCGGCAGGATCGGCGGCTCATCGCGCATCGAGATGAACGGCGCCCCGAGATGCTGCGCCAGCGCGAAAAGCCGCGTGCGCACGGCCCCGCGGGTCGAATCATTCACCACCAGCCCGCGCGTGCCCGGCGGCTGCGCCGCGTGCTGCCAGCTCAGCGTGAGGTCGGGCACCACCTTCGCGTCGATGCCATGGGCGATGGCCGCCTTCTGGCTGGTCGTGTCGCGCACATAAACCCGCCGGAACATCGCGATGCGCCGGCCAAGCTCCGGCGTGTTCGCCTCGTAGACCGAATTGATCAGATAGGCCGGCGTCCCCGAATCGCGCGCCATCTCGGCGAGATCGGCGATGCCGCGCGCCTCGTGCTTGTCGTGGTGGACCGAGCCCTCGCCATTGATGATGATCGCCTCGTGCGGCACCCCGGCCAGCATCTTGGCGCTGACACGCGCAGGAAAATGCGCGACGATCTCGATGCCGGCCTCGGCGGCCAGCGCCTCGATCTGCCGGTTGACCAGCGTGCAGCCGTGATGGCCGATCTGGGTCGTGGTATTGGCCAGCACGGCCTTGATGGGCGCCATATGCAGGTTCCGTTGCCGCGGGGCGCCCTTATAGCGGCAAGCTGTGCGCGCCGCCATCCATGCGCTATATGTCGCCGCCGGGGGGCGGCAGCGTCCAGCCAGGGCAGTTTCATACCGTGCAGATACTGGTGCTCAAGGACCGCAAGCCCGGTCACTACCGGCAGGCGGAGGCGATCGCCGAAAGGCTGTCGTCGATCGAGCCCGCCCGCATCGAGGCCATCGACATCGAGCCCCGCTGGTACGCGCACGAAGCGCTGCGCCGGTCGTCCTCGCGGTGGTCGACACGGCCCGATCACCTGCTGCGCGCCTTCTACGGCCTGCGTGCCGCCGATTTGACCCGCGCTGACATCGTGGTCGGTTCGGGCCGCCCGACCATCCTCGCCGGGCTCCTGCTCGCGCGGCTGTGGGGCGGGCGCTTCGTCTATCGCGGCATCGGCACCGGCTACAGCTTCGGCCCGCAGGACCTCGTGCTGGTGGCGAGCCCCCGCGCGGCCGGAAACGCCAACCGTATCTACGTCCCCGTCCCGGCCCCGATCGATCCGGACACATTGCCCCCGCCCCGCCGCATCGCGGATTCCGCCGACCTGCGTGGGGCCAGCACGAGCCTGCTCGTCGGCGGCGATTCGACCACCCACCGCTTCGTCGAGGCGGACTGGAACCGCCTCGCCGCCTTCGTCGAGGCGAGCGCGGATACGTACGGGATCCGCTGGTCGATCACCAATTCCCGCCGCACCCCCGATGCCGTCAGCGACATGTGGACGGTGATGGCCGCGCGGCGGGACGACGTGACCTTCATCGACTGGCGCACCGCCGGTGTCGGCTCCATCGACCGTCTGCTCGCCGCCGACGTCATCCTCGTCACCTCCGATTCGGTGAGCATGATCGGCGACGCCTGCAACGCCATGCGTCCCGTCCTGGCGCTCGATCCCGCCTCCACCCAGCCTGCCGGCGCCGCCGATGTCGCCAATGTCTTCGCCGAGACCGGCCAGCTGGAGCGGCTGTCCATCGCCGACCTCGATCCCGCCGCGCTCGCGCCGACGCTGGCGCGGCTCGTCGTACCTCCCGTCAGCCACCGCCGCCACCTCGAACAAGTGCTGACCGACTGGCTGGCGCTGCGCCGCCGGGCGGCCTGAGCCATGAACGCGGGAGCCCCAATCTCCACACCCAATCCCGAGGTCGATCCCTCCGTCGCCTGGATCATCTCCACCGGCAAGCGCGGCCACGAGGTGAAGGGCATCGGCCTCGCCGAAGCGCTGGGGCTGGAGCCGGTGGTGAAGCAGGTGACGCTGGGCTTCCCCTGGTCGCTGCTTGCCCCGCGCGGCCCGGCCCCACGCGCGCCGGCGCTCGCCGGTCCGCCCTGGCCGGCGGTGGTCTTCGCCTCGGGTCGACGCACCATCCCCTTCGCGCAGGCGATGCGGCGGAGGGTCGGCGGCGCCAGCCTCATCGTGGCGCTGGACGATCCCGGCATCCCGCCCGACCGCTTCGATTTCGTCTGGGCCAGCCGGCACGATCCGGTGACCGGCCCGAACGTGCTGAAGACGCTGACCGCGCCGCACCGGCTGACCGCCGAGCGCATCGTGCAGGAAGGCCGGGCGCTGAAGGCCCGCCTCGGCGACCTCGCCTACACGGCCGATGCGCCGCTGGTCGGCGTCATGCTCGGCGGTCCCTCGAAGGCCTACCACTTCGGCGTCGACGAGGCGGTGGCGCTCGGCGAGACCCTCGCCCATCTCCAGCGCCGCGACGGCGCGCGCATCATCGTCACCGCCTCGCGCCGCACCCCGCCGGAGGCGCTGGCGGCGTTGGCCGATTATCTCGATCCCGAGCGCGCCCGGGTCTTCGACGGCGGCGGCGACAACCCCTATCCGGGCCTGCTGCATCTGGCGACGCACCTCGTCGTCACCTGCGACAGCGTCAACATGCTGGGCGAAGCCGCCTTCACCGGCCGCCCCGTCTATGCGGTGCGCCTGCCCGGCCGGGCCGGCAAGTTCGACAGCTTCCATAGCGGCATGGTCGCGCACGGCGCCATGCGCTGGTTCGAGGACCGGCTGGAGGACTGGAGCTACGAGCCGCTCGACTCCACCACCGAGATCGCCGCCGCGATCCGCGCCCGGCTCGGCAGGACGCCGTAGGCCCGATAGCGGGCGCCGTGCCTTGTCTGGACACGTTCCGGGAAACCCGATATGCGCGACGTCAGGTCGACAACGGGGGGCGTCGATGGACGTTGACGTCCGGCAGAAGGGTAACCGGTTCGACCTGAAGGTCGCCGGCGCCGATATCTTCTTTGAAGTCGCCAATCACGACTGCCCGCCGGACGTCTCCGCCGATTTCGCGGTCTGGGCGGCGCTGCCCTTCGCCATGCGCCGCGGCGAGAAGCTGCACGTGCGCGGCCGGGTCGATCCCGTCTCACTCGCCAATGCGCACGAACTCTCGCGCATCTGGTCGATGTGGGTGCCGGAAGCCTATACCCCGATCGAGGTGACCGCCGACGAGGTCGCGGTGACGCCGGCGGCGCCGAGCGAGGACGGCGTGCTGCTCTTTTCGGGCGGCGTCGATTCCACCTTCGCGCTCCTTGAGAACCTGGAAGCGGCGCGCCTCACCTCGGTGCTCACCGTCCACGGCCTCGACTACAGCCATGACGACACCGACGCGATCAATGCGCTGCTCGGCAAGACCCAGCCTTTGCTCGACCGCCACGGGCTGAACCGCATCGTCGTGCGCACCAATATCGGGCCGACCATGCGCCAACCGGGGCTGACGCACGGATTCATGCTCGCCACCTGCCTGTTCCTGTTCAATGGCGGCTTCCGGCAGGGCCATATCGCCGCCGACATCACCCCGCCGCAGGACTTCCTGACCTTTCCCTGGGGCACCAACCACATCACCAACGACCTGTTCGCCGCCAGCCACTACGGCATGCGTACGCTCGGCCAGAAGACGAGCCGCATCCGCAAGCTGGACGCCCTGCGCGAGGACGCGGTGGCGATGTCGGCGATCAGCTTCTGCGCCGCGCGCAAGATGCGCCCGCACAATTGCGGCGTCTGCTCGAAATGCGTGCGCACCAAGCTGATGATGATCGCGCTGACGGGGAGCTGCCCGGACATCTTCCTGGACACGAAGATCACCGACAAGCAGATCCGGCAGATCGACGCCCACTCCAACAAGTCGTTCCGCTTCGAGATCCTGCAGACCGCGCGCGAGCGCGGTCATCTCGACAAGCTCGGCGCGCTCGAACAGCACATGCAGCGCGGGATCCGAGCCACCCGCCGGCGTGCGGCGACCGCGCGCGTGATGAAGCGCATCCGGCACATCGGCTCGAAGCTGCTGCCGTTCTGAGGCGCCGCCTCCGGGCGCCTCCCGACTGGACTTGCCACCTGAAAATCGCTAGTCCCCACGCCGGTTGATCACGCGGCGAGGGAGGCGTCGGCCATGGACGTCGACGTCCGGCAGAGCGGCAATCGTTTCGACGTCGAGTTCGACGGCCGCTCGATCTATTTCGAGGTGTCCGGCTTCGACGTGCCCGACCCCGCCCCACGCGACTTCGCCGTCTGGGCGAGTCTGCCCTTCGCCATGCGCCGCGGCGGGCGGCTGCACATCAAGGGCACGGTCGACCCCGCGGTGCTGGAAAACGCCCGCAAGCTCGCCCGCATCTGGTCGATGTGGCTGCCGGAAACCTATTCGCCGGTGACCATCAGCGCCGATGCCGAGGCCGTGCCCCCGCCGCCCGCGAGCGATGGCGGCGTGCTGCTCTACTCCGGCGGCGTCGATTCCACCTATGCGCTGGTGCGGGCGATGCAGGGCGAGGGGCTCGCGGGCGTCCTCACCGTTCACGGCATGGATTACGGCCACCGCGACGAGGCGGCCATCGCCGCGCTGCTGGAGAAGACCCAGCCGCTGCTCGATCGCTACACCCTGCCGCGTTTCGTGGTGCGCACCGATCTCGGCCGGCAGGCCCGCCAGCTCGGCCTCACCCACGCCTTCGTGCTCTCCAGCTGCCTGTTCCTGCTCAGCTCGAGCTTCGGGCGCGGCCACATCGCCGCCGATATCACGCCGGAACAGGACTTCCTCGCCTTTCCCTGGGGCACCAACCACATCACCAACCCGCTCTTCGCCGGCAGCCATTTCCGGCTGGAGACGCTGTCGCTCGACGTCAGCCGCATCCACAAGCTCGACCTGCTGCGCGACGACCCGGTGGCGCTGAAGGCGATCAGCTTCTGCGGCGTGAAGGCGATGCGCCCGCACAATTGCGGCGAGTGCGCCAAATGCATGCGCAACAAGACGATGTTCGTCGCGCTCTCCGGCGACTGCCCTGATATCTTCCTGAAGCCGGGCGTCACAGAGGCCCGCATTCGCAAGCTGGACGTCGCCTCCAACGTCGCCTTCAAGCACTACGCCGAGATCCTCGAGGTCGCCCGCGAGCGCGGCTTCCTCGACCGCCTGCCGGGGCTGGAGGCACACGTCGCCGCCGGCATCGCCGCCCGCCGCCGCCGCGCCGCGCGCGCCCGCATCGCCCAGAAGGTGAAGCTATACGCCTCGAAATACCTGAAGTTCTGACCGCCAACCGGACTGCGGCCCCGCGCCCGCGGCACGGGCCTGAGCTATCAGCCCGCCGGATCCAGCGGCACGATCGGCGCGTCCTTGGTCTGGGTGAGCGTCAGCGCCGTCTTGACGTTGCGCACATTCGGCGCCCCGGTCAGCTCCAGCACGAAGTTCTGGAAGGTGCGCAGGTCCGGCGCCACGCACAGCAGCAGGAAGTCGGTCTCGCCCGAGAGCATCCAGCACGACCGCACCAGCGGCCAGCGCTCCACCTGCTCGGAGAAGGCGGCAAGGTCCGCTTCCGCCTGGCTGACGAGATGCACCATGGCGAAGGCCATCAGGTCGTAGCCGAGCAGCTTCTCGTCGAGCAGCGCCCGGTAGCCCTTGATGAGGCCCTCTTCCTCGAGCGTGCGCACCCGCCTGAGGCACGGCGGCGCCGAGATGCCGACCCGGGTCGACAATTCGACATTGGTGATCCGACCGTCCGCCTGCAGCTCGCGCAGGATGTTGCGGTCGATGTCGTCGATGCGGCGTACCACGCGCAGCCTCCGCTCGGGCGATCGCCGCCCGCGTGCGCCGCAACATAGTCGCTACCCGCCACAGCGCAATATTATTTCGCGTCAATCTTCTCTGGACAACTTTCGGATAAGAGCAGGGCTCCTTGCAGGATGCACCGTCAGATCCTACATTTTCGCATGGCTCGCACTCTCCCGCGCGCGGGGATTGCGAATGGCTCATACCTTCGGGCGCCTGCCGCCGGCGCCCGGTGATTGAAAGCGACCCTTCCATGTCGGCCTCACCGTCGGCTTCGCCGACCCGCGTCAAGCTGCTCATCATCGGCTCCGGCCCCGCCGGCTACACCGCCGCGATCTATGCCGCCCGCGCCATGCTCGAGCCGGTGCTGATCCAGGGCCTGCAGCCCGGCGGCCAGCTCACCATCACCACCGACGTCGAGAACTACCCCGGCTTCGCCGACCCGATCCAGGGTCCCTGGCTGATGGAGCAGATGCAGGCGCAGGCCGAGAATGTTGGCACCCGCATCGTCACCGACATCGTGACGAAGGCGGACCTCTCGCGTCGCCCCTTCCGGCTGGAGACCGACAGCGGCGCCGTCTGGCTCGTCGACGCGCTCATCCTGGCCACCGGCGCGCAGGCCCGCTGGCTCGACCTCGATTCCGAGCAGGCCTATCGCGGCCACGGTGTTTCGGCCTGCGCGACCTGCGATGGCTTCTTCTATCGCGGCAAAGAAGTCATCGTCGTCGGCGGCGGCAATACGGCCGTCGAGGAGGCGCTCTTCCTCACCAATTTCGCCGCCAAGGTCACGGTCGTGCACCGGCGCGACAGCTTCCGGGCCGAGCGCATCCTGCAGGAGCGCCTGTTCGCCCACCCCAAGGTCGAGGTGGTATGGAACGCGGCGCTGCATGAGGTGAAGGGCCAGCACGACCCGCACAAGGTCACCGGCGTGGTGCTGAAGCATCTGAACTCCGGCACGCTGGAAGAGCGCAACGTCGACGGCGTCTTCATCGCCATCGGCCACGCCCCGGCGATCGAACTCATCGCCGGCCAGCTCCGGCTGAAGCCCTCGGGCTATGTCTGGACCGCACCGGACTCGACCGCCACCTCGGTCGAGGGCGTGTTCGCGGCCGGCGACGTGGCCGACGACGTGTTCCGGCAGGCGGTCACCGCCGCCGGCATGGGCTGCATGGCGGCGCTGGAGGCCGAGCGCTTCCTCGCCGCCCACCATTCCCTCGCCGACGCCGCGGAGTGACCATGGACCGGGAACGCGGACGGGGCATGGACTGGGACAAGCTGAAGGTGTTCCACGTCGCGGCGGAAGCGGGCTCCTTCACCCATGCGGGCGAGGCCCTCGGTCTGTCGCAGTCGGCGGTCAGCCGGCAGGTCTCGGCGCTGGAGCAGGAACTGAAGGTTCCCCTGTTCCACCGCCACGCCCGCGGCCTCATCCTGACCGAGCAGGGCGATCTGCTCTACCGGACGGCGCACGACGTCTTCATGAAGCTGGAGGCGGCGCGCGCCAAGCTCACTGACAGCCGCGAGAAGCCGAACGGCGAATTGCGGGTGACCACCACGGTCGGTCTCGGCACGCACTGGCTCACCGCCCGTATCGGCGAGTTCCTCGAGCTTTACCCGGACATCCGCATCACGCTCATCCTCACCGACGAGGAACTCGACCTCGCCATGCGCGAGGCGGACGTCGCCATCCGCCTGCGCCAGCCGGTGCAGCCGGACCTGATCCAGCGCAAGCTGTTCACCGTCCATTTCCACGCCTTCGCCTCGGCCGACTATCTCAAGCGCAACGGCCATCCGCGCACGCTCGATGAACTCGACAAACACCGCATCATCCTGCTGGGCGGACCGATCCCGAGCTATTTCCAGGCGCTGAACTGGCTGGAGCGCGCCGGCCTCGAGGACGCGCAGGAGGCCCGCGTGCCGGCGCTGTCGGTGAACAACGTTCTCGGCCTCAAGCGGGCGGTGGAACGCGGCGTCGGCATCGGCATCATACCGGACTATCTGCTGGAGGATTCCGGCTCGCTGGTTCAGCTTTTCGCCGAGCGCCCCACGCCGACGCTCGAAGCCTATTTCGTCTACCCGCAGGAAATGCGGTCGGTCGCGCGCATCCAGGTGTTCCGCGACTTCCTCGTCGCCAAGGCCCAGCGCTGGAATTTCTGAAGCGCTCAGCGCGGTGCCGCGCCGAGCCCCTCCACGACCTCGCGCGCCGCAAAGAGGCCGGCGCGACGCCAGCCTTCGTCATTGTCGCTGCGGAAGCTGAACAGCCGCTGCAGCACCACGCGCCCCGATCCCACCTCGATCAGGGCGAGCTTCATCGACATCACCAGCGTGCTCATCTTGTGCACGCCGCCGACCAGCAGAAGCGAGGCGCCCTCCTCCCGCGCCGCCGCGCGCAGCCGCTCCATCGCCGGCCCGTCATTGCCGCAGCCTGATTCGGCGCAGGCGAGCGCAACGACCCGGATGCCGCCCGAATCAGCGAGCCGCTCGCGCAGCGCTGCGGCAAGGGCGCGCAGCCGGGCGTTATGCTCGGGCGTCTGATCGCGCGCCTCGCCCGATGAATCGGAAAAATCGATGCCTGCGATGGCGACCGTGGTTCCGGCCGCCCGCCCTGCGGTCGCTGCGCAGCAAAGCACCGCAGTGACGATAAAAGCGAGCAATATCCGCGACATGATAACCGCCCCCCGGAAGCGGGTCACGCGTGCGGCGCGGCAGGCGGCCCGGCAGGCTGGAGAATGACACGGCCGCGCCCCCCCGCCACGGCCTTGGCAGCAGCTAAATTCGAAGCAATTTTGCTCATAAACACGGCCAATACGGCAGTGCATGCCTGCCATGCAGGCAAAATCCATTGAGTTATGCCGAGTCGCTAGGCATATTGCATATGCGCTGTAGGCACCTCGGTGCTCTCAGCTGTTCCCCTCTGGAAGGTTCGTCACTTCGGTGGCGATACTTGCCGGGCTTCTCCTCGAAGCCCGGCTTTTTCTTTTTGGGGCCTGCGTCGCCCGCCACCCTTGCACTGGCGGGTCGACGGAAGAGAATGCCGATGCGTCGAGCTCCGATACGGTCGGCGAACGGATAAGGGCGATGAACGAAGCCTCTCCCCCACCCCGCGTTTCGATCCTGCGGCTGCGCACGGGGTTTCTCGTGCTGCTGGCGCTGGGCATTGTTTCCGCCATGGCCGGGCGCTGGATCGCCACCCTGTTTCATCTCGGTGCCGGATGGGCGGCGCTGCTCGGCCTTGCCGTCTCCCTGCTCGCCGGCGCACTGCTGGCGGGTCTGGGGACACGCAGCTATGTGGCGGTGGCCGTGCTGGTCACGCTGCTCGCCATGTACACGGCGTATGATTTCGCGCGCGGCCCGGTCGACTGGTCGCAGGGCTGGGCGGCGGCCTTCGCGCTGCTGCCGGCCCTCCTGCTGGGCGCCGCCTTCTGGGACTTCCGGCGGCTGGTCGGCGAGCTGCGCCGCTGGGCGCAGCTTGACCTTTCGTGAGCGTTGACCCTGGCGCCGGGCCATGGTCCATCGCCCTTCCGCTCCGCGCTGGATGTCCCCGCCATGACCTTCCTGTCGAACCTGCTGCCGCCTGCCGTCGCCCCGATCGTGATGCTGTTCGCCTCGAACGTCTTCATGACCTTCGCCTGGTACGGCCATCTGAAGCACAAATCGTCGCCGATCCTGATCGCCATCCTGGCGAGCTGGGCCATCGCCTTCTTCGAATACTGCCTCGCCGTGCCCGCCAACCGGATCGGATCGGCGACCTACGCCACCGCCGAACTCAAGACCATTCAGGAAGTGATCACGCTGGTGGTGTTCGCCGGCTTCTCGGTGTTCTGGCTGAAGGAGCCGCTCGGCTGGAACCACGCCATCGGCTTCGCCTTCATCGCATTGGGCGCCTGGTTCATCTTCCAGAAGTGGTGACCGTCAGTCGGCCGGCCCGACCCTCAGCACGCGCCCGTTGCGGGCATCGTCGGTCAGGAGCCACAGCGCGCCATCGGGGCCTTGTCGCACATCCCGGATACGTGCCCTGAGGTCTTCCAGCAGCGCTTCCGTCTCGATCACCTGGGTGCGCGCCGGGTCGAGCCTCAGTCGCGTCAGCCGCAGGCCCGAGAGCCCACCGGTGAACAGATCACCTTTCCATCCGGGCAAGAGATCGCCGGTATAGAAGGCGAGGCCGGACGGCGAGATCGAGGGGTCCCAGACGTGCACCGGCGGCTCCATCCCCGGCTTGGCCGTCCCCTCGCCGATGCGGCCGCCGCCATATTCGCGGCCATAGGAGACGATCGGCCAGCCATAGTTCTTCCCGGCCTCGGGGCGATTGAGTTCATCGCCGCCGCGCGCCCCGTGCTCCACGGTCCAGAGCTGGCCGGTGGCGGGATCGATCGCCGCGCCCTGCATGTTGCGGTGGCCGAGGCTCCATATCTCCGGCCGCGCTCCTTCCCGCTCGCGAAAGGGATTGTCGCCCGGCACCGAGCCATCGGCGTTGATCCGCACCACCTTGCCGATATGGGTCGAGAGCTGCTGCACCTGCGAGCGCAGCGAGCCGCGGTCACCCAGGGTCACGAACAGCCCGCCGTCGCGCCCGAAGGCGAGGCGGGAGCCGAAATGAGTGCCCCCGCCTGCCGCTGGTTGCTGCCGGAAGATGACCTCCAGATCCTCGAGCCGCGCCATGCCGTCGCTCTCGGTCAGCCGGCCGCGCGCGACGCTGGTACCGGCCCCGCCCTCGCGCGGCTCGGCATAGCTCAGATAGACGAAGCCGCTTTCCCCGAAATCGGGCGCCAGGGCCACGTCGAGCAGCCCGCCCTGCCCGCGCGCAGAAACCTCCGGCGCGCCGGCGACGGGAGATGAAAGCTCGCCGCCGGGGCTGACAATGCGCAGCCGACCGGGACGCTCGGTCACCAGAAGCCGGCCATCCGGCATGAACGCGAGGCCCCAGGGATGCTCCAGCCCGGTCGCGACCGTCTGAACGACGAGCGGCCCGCTGGACGAGGACACGCGCACATCCGGCTGCGCGGACGCTGGATCGCCGGCAAGCAGGAACAGCGCAAGACCGGCGGCCGGCAGGCGAAAGAGGTGGCTCAAGAGGGCGCTCCGTGATGCATCGCCCTCTTAACGCAAGGTCAGCCTGCAAGGTTCGCGCGTTCCGCCACGTACGCGTGACAAGCTCGTGAGCCGCGGCCTTCGACCGGCTAGTACCGTGCGGCCGCCGCCCCGCTCGTGGCGCTCATCCGCTGGTCGTTGGGCGAGAGCGCCAGCGGCGGCCAGCAGACGAAAGCTTCCGTGTGGCGGTAGACGGTGTTCTTCACCCCGTCGAGGCTGAAGGCGCGATAGGGCCGCATGCCGGTGGCGAACTCGAACATGCGGTTCTCCAGCGGAAAACAGCGGGCGAGATAGCGGGCCGCCCCCGCGGGCGACATGACATAGGCGCAACTGCCGAACTGGCCGCGCAGCCGCACCGCGGCCGGCCAGTCGGTCTGGGCGGCAAAGGCGTCCATCTGCGCGGGGCTCGGATATTTCACCGAGAAGCTGCACATCGTGTCGGCATCGGCGACGATGCGGATGTTGACCGGATGGTCGGTGTTGAAGCCGAGCGAGACGATGTCGAAGCCCGGCACCCGCGCCAGAACGGCATCCAGCTTTTCCACAAAATCCCGCCGCAGCCGCACATCGTCCTCGAACACGATGATCGGCGCGCCACTCTCGATGCAGCGCAGCCAGAGCGCGCGATGCGACAGCGCCGCGCCCAGCATGCCCGGCGCGATCCGCGCCGCCGGCGACAGCTGGCCGCTCGCGACCAACGCGGCAAGATCGACGTCCTTGCCCTCGACCGCGTCGAAGCGTTCGAGGCGCAGGCCGACATCGCCGTTCAGCTTGCGAAAAACCCGCCAGCGCTCCGGCTGGCGCGCGAGGTTGATGACATAGCAGGCCCACGCCGCGACCGACACGCGACTATCTCCCATCCCGAGCCCACACGAGGTGGGATTAGGACCGATCCGGCATGGATGGCAAGAGGGGCGCGAGACTGAATTCGATCAGCCCATCCGGCCGCCGCGGCCCGTCACCCGGCGCCGACGCGCGGAGGGCTTGAGCGTATCGCGCAACATGAAGCTGCTCAGCACGCAAAGCCCGGCGAACACCGCCAGCAGCACGGCGCCCACGGCGACGCGCCCATCCGTCCCCATCGTCGCCGCGTCGATCGGGGCGGCGCTGGCGCGGTCGAGCCCGAGCAGGAACAGCACCGCAACGATGGCGCAGGTCAGCACCCCGACCACAGCGGCTTCCATGAGGGCACGGCGGGCGCGCCGCCCCTCCGAACCCCGGAGTTCGCCGGCAATGACGACCTGCTTGTGCGACATGGCGTGATCCCCGCTCACCCGAATCGATAGTCCCGATGCGGAAGAGGTTCGCGGCCGAACGCGGCTCCGCTTCGACCCTACTTGGGCGAACCCTTGCGATTTCAAGGCAATTCGGAGGCATTCCGTTAACGATGCCGGGGCAGCGATACCGCGGGAGCCGATGGCGGAATGCCGCGCGTGGTTAACGCGCGGCCGTGACAAGGGCCGGCTGCGGACGCCAGTCCATCGTCACATGCCCGGGCTCCGCCGCGACCCGGTCGAGCCAGCCGCGTACGGCCGGAAACGGAGCGAGGTCGAAATCGACCTCGCCGGCCACATGGGTGTTGGCATAAAGCGCGATGTCGGCAACGGAAAAGGCGTCGTCCACGAAGAAGCGGCGGCGGGCGAGATGGCGTTCCATCACGCCGAGCGCGGCGTAGCCATCCTCCATCCAGCGGTCGACATCGTGGGTCCGCAGGTCGCGCCCGCCCTTCACCAGCGTCAGCCAGAACCGGGCGACGCCGATCGCCGGCTCGTGGCTGTGCTGCTCGAAGAACATCCACCGCAGCACCTCGGCGCGCGACAGCCGGTCCTCGGGGAGGAAGCGCGTGCCCTCGGCGAGATAGACGAGGATGGCGTTCGATTCGGGCAGGAAACGGGTACCGGGCAGTTCGAGCAGCGGCACCCGGCCTTCCGGGCTCTTCATCAGGAATTCGGGCGTGCGGTTCTCGCCCTTCAGCAGGTCGACATCGACCAGCTGGAAAGGTCGGCCAAGTCGCGCGAGCAGCAGCCGTACCTTGTAGCTGTTGCCCGATTTCTGCATGGAATGGAGCTTCAGCACCCCGACCCCTCCGACAGCCCCCGCCGTACCGGGCGGTCTGTCGCACCGCCGCGGCTGCCCGCAGGTGGGGAAATGCTTGCTCCCTCGCAAGGCCTCGACTAGTTGTCGCGCGCAAAACATCCGCAAGGAGCCCGGCCATGAGCCTGCTGTCCGCTGCCATCAAGCGCATCAATCCCTCGCAGACCATCGCGATTTCCAACAAGGCGCGGGAACTGAAAGCGGCCGGGCGCGACATCATCGCGCTGTCGGCGGGCGAGCCGGATTTCGAGACGCCGGAGAACATCAAGGAAGCCGCCATCGCCGCCATCCGCCGCGGCGAGACGCGCTACACCGCCGTCGACGGCATCCCGGAACTCAAGGCGGCCATCGTCGCCAAGTTCAAGCGCGAGAACGGGCTCGACTACAAGCCGAACCAGGTCAGCGTCGGCACCGGCGGCAAGCAGGTGCTGTTCAACGCGCTGGTCGCCACCGTCGATCCCGGCGACGAGGTCGTCATCCCCGCGCCCTACTGGGTGAGCTATCCCGACATCGTGCAGTTCGCCGGCGGCACCGTGGTGCCGGTGGCGACGCGGCTGGAGGATAATTTCAAGCTCCGCCCCGAGGCGCTGGAGAAGGCGATCACGCCGAAGACCAAATGGCTGATCTTCAACTCGCCGTCGAACCCGACCGGCGCCGCCTATACCCGCGCCGAGCTGAAGGCGCTCACCGACGTGCTGGTGAAGCATCCGCATGTGTGGATCCTCACCGACGACATGTACGAGCACCTCGTCTATGACGATTTCGAGTTCGTCACCCCGGCGCAGGTCGAGCCCTCGCTCTACGACCGCACGCTGACCATGAACGGCGTCTCGAAAGCCTACTGCATGACCGGCTGGCGCATCGGCTACGCCGCAGGCCCGGCCGAGCTGATCAAGGCCATGGGCACGCTGCAGTCGCAGTCCACCTCGAACCCCTCCTCCATCGCTCAATGGGCGGCGGTCGAGGCGCTGAACGGGCCGCAGGACTTCATTCCGGCCAACAACAAGGTGTTCAAGGAGCGACGCGACCTCGTCGTCTCGATGCTCAACCAGGCGCGGGGGCTCACCTGCCCCAAGCCCGAGGGCGCATTCTACGTCTACCCGTCCTGCGCGGGCCTGATCGGCAAGAAGACCCCGGCCGGCAAGGTCATCGCGACCGACGAGGACTTCGCCGGCGAACTGCTCGAGGCCGAAGGCGTGGCGGTCGTGCATGGTTCGGCCTTCGGCCTCGGCCCGGCCTTCCGCATCTCCTACGCCACCGCGACGAAAGACCTCGAGGAATCCTGCCTGCGTATCCAGCGCTTCGCAGGCTCGCTGGTCTGAGCCGAAAAATAGCGAAGGGCGCCCCGGAGGCGCCCTTTTCTTTGGCGATCCGCGGTTCTACCGATTTACCAGCCGGCCGCTTTTGCGGCTGGTGCGCACCAGGGGCAACGACCCCAAGGAGAAACCATCATGTTCGCCAAGCTTTCGGCCCGCACGGCGCTCGCCGCTCTTGTCGTGGCCGGCACCGCCGCCCTCGCCACCTCGCCCGCCTCCGCCCAGTCGACCCGCCGCGTTCAGGTCGGCACGCTGGAGTGCCTGGGCAGCCCGTCGGTGAGCTTCATCATCGGCTCGCGGCGCACCTTCAACTGCACCTTCCGCACCCCGAACGGCCGCTTCCCCTATGAGGGCACGATCAATCGCTGGGGCCTCGACGTCGGCGTCACCGGCGCCAACGTGCTGCTGTGGTCGGTGCTCGCCCCGACCAAGAAGATCGACGGCCGCCGCGACCTCACCGGCTCCTATGCCGGCGTCTCCGGCTCGGTGGCGCTCGGCCTCGGCGTTGCCGGCAATGCGCTGGTCGGCGGCTCCAACAACACCATCGCGCTGCAGCCGCTCAGCGTCGAAGCGCAGACCGGCGTCAACCTCGCCGTCGGCGTGTCGAGCTTCCGCCTGCGCTCGCGCTGATCGCGCCACGAGCCTGCGCCTTGCCACCACGGCCCTGCGGCACCCGCCGCGGGGCCGTTTCTTTTGCGCCGCACCGTCGCGTGCGGCACTGCACGACAGCGCCCTTGCACCCGCCCGCGCAGAGGCAGAGCATCGAAGGTGGTCGACACATCGCCGGCCGAAACGATCCGCACCGTGGAGCCGGCACCCCGCCGTCCCCGTCGCGGTGCGTTCAAGGAGGCGACCATGGAGAACCGCACCCCGCCCGCCGGGCCCTCCCCGGCGTCGGACACCACCCCCCGGAGCAGAGCCGGGGCCGGCGCCCGCGCCATCGCGCTCGTCGGCCCGTTCCAGAGCGGCAAGACCACCCTGTTCGAGGCGATTCTCGCCCATACCGGCGCCATCGGACGGACCGGCGCGGTCGATGTCGGCACCTCGGTCGGCGATGCCTCGCCGGAAGCGCGCGCCCACCGCATGGGCGTCGAACTGAATGTCGCGACCACCCGCTATCTGGGCGACACCTTCAGCTTCATCGACTGCCCCGGTTCGGTCGAGTTCGCGCAGGAGATGCGCCCCGTCCTCGGCGCCTGCGACGCCGCCGTCGTGGTCTGCGAGGCGGACGAGCGCAAGCTGATCCAGCTCCAGCTCATCCTGCAGCAGCTCGAGGAAGCCGGCGTTCCCCATTTCCTGTTCCTCAACAAGATCGACAAGGCCGACAAGCGCCTGCACGAATCGCTCGCCCTGCTGCAGCCGGCCTCGAAGGTGCCGCTGCTGCTGCGCCAGATTCCGATCTGGAAGGAGGGCATCATCGTCGGCTTCGTCGACCTCGCGCTGGAGCGCGCCTTCGTCTACCGCGAGCACGCCGCCTCCGAGGTCGTCCCCATCGAGGGCGATGAGCTGCCGCGCGAGCGCGACGCCCGCTTCTCCATGTTGGAGCGCCTCGCCGACCACGACGACGAGTTGATGGAACAATTGCTGGAGGACATAGAGCCCCCGCGCGACCGTGTGTTCGACGATCTCGCCCGCGAGCTGCGCGCCGGCGACATCTGCCCGGTGCTGATCGGCTCGGCGCTGCGCGGCCACGGTGTCACGCGACTGCTCAAGGCACTCCGCCACGAGGCGCCCGGCATCGCCGCCACCCGCGCCCGGCTCGGTGTCGGCACCGACACGCCCGCCGCCTATGTGATGAAGACGCTCCATGCCGGCCACGGCGGCAAGTTGTCTTTGGCCCGCGTGCTGGCCGGCGAGATCGCGGAGGGCCTGCCGGTCGTCGGCCGCGAGGGCGTCGCCGACCGCGTCTCCGGCGTCGTCGAGATGAAGCCCGGCGTCACCGAGAAACGCGGCGCCGCGCAGGTGGGCGAATTGGTCGGCCTCGCCAAGCTCGACCACGCCGCCACCGGCGAGATCATCGCCACCCGCGCCCTGGCCTCGCCCGCGCTCGCCGTACCCGAGCCAGTGCTCTCGCTGGCGGTCGCGGCGCGCGAGCGCAAGGACGACGTCAAGCTCGGCCTCGCGCTGTCGAAACTCGCGGAGGAGGATACCTCGCTCCGTGTCCGCCATGACGCCGGCAAGGGCGAGGTGGTGCTCGGCGGCCAGGGCGAGATGCATTTGCGCGTCGCCACCGAGCGCCTCGCCGGCCGCTTCGGCGTCGGCGTCGTCACCCGCCCCCCGCGCATCGGCTATGCGGAGACCATCCGGCGCGGCATCGTCCAGCGCGGCCGGCACAAAAAGCAGTCCGGCGGGCACGGCCAGTTCGGCGACGTGCTGCTCGACATCCGCCCGCTGGAACGCGGCGAGGGCATACGCTTCGCCGAGGCCATCACCGGCGGCGCCATCCCCCGCCAGTATATCGGCTCGGTAGAGGCCGGGGTCCGCGAGGCGCTGGAGCACGGGCCGCTGGGCTTCCCCGTGGTGGACGTCGCGGTGACCCTCACCGACGGCTCCTATCACACCGTCGATTCCTCCGACATGGCGTTCCGCGCCGCGGCCCGCGTCGCCATCCAGGACGCACTGCCGGCCTGCACACCGGTGCTGCTGGAGCCGATCGAGGAGGTCAGCGTGGCGATCCCCTCGGAAGCGATGGCCAAGGTGAACGCCATCCTCTCCGCCCGCCGCGCCCAGATCCTGGGCTTCGAGCCGCGACAGGGCTGGCCGGGCTGGGACATCGTCCGCGCGCTGATGCCGGAAGCCGAGATCGGCGACCTCATCGTCGAGCTGCGCTCGGCCAGCGCCGGGGCCGGGCACTTCACCCACCGCTTCGACCATCTCGCCGAGCTTGGCGGACGGCAGGCCGAGGCGGTGGTCGCGGCGGCACGCGCCGCCTGACCGGCCCGGAAATGGGCGCGGCGATCCCGCGGGTCTGTTGACCTGCGACTCGTTCATGGCGCCGCGGCCGGCTGTGTCCGCGGCGCCATAGTTCCGCCCGGGCGGAACGATTACAAACGCGTGAGGCGCCGCGGCAAACCCGTCCGGGCGCGGCCGCGAGCCCTCCATGCAGAATGTACTCGTGCTTCTGAACGCCAAGGCCGGGACGATCCTCGATCGTGACCAGGCCGAGGTACGAAAGGCCGTGGAAAGTGGCCTCGCCGCCCCCGGCCGAACCGTCGAGGTCCGTCTCCTCGCCGGCGACGAACTCGGCAAGGCGATCCGTGCCGCCGGCCGCAGCGAGCACGACACCGTCATCATCGGCGGCGGCGACGGCAGCGTCTCCATTGCTGCACGCAGCCTCGCCCATTCCGGCAAGACCTTCGGCATCCTGCCGCTCGGCACGCTGAACCTGCTCGCCCGCGACCTCGGCATGCCGCTGGAGCTCGACGAGGCCGTCGCCGCCCTCGGTTCCGCGCGCGAGAGCCGGATCGACCTCGCCACGCTGAATGGCGACCTGTTCCACACCATCTCCGGCACCGGCTTCTTCAGCCAGATGGCGCGGGCGCGGGAAATGGCGCGGCGCTGGAAGCTGTGGCGCTTCCTGGCGGTCGCCATCGCCGCCGTGCTGGCGCTGCGCCGGGCGGGACGCTTCACCCTCGACGTGACGGTCGACGGCGAGGCGCGCACCGTCGAGGCCTTCGCCGCTCTGGTCACGGTGAACCGCTTCGCCGGCCCCGGCTGGCGCCGCGCGCGTCTCGACGAGGGGCTCTTGGAGGTTCACATCGCCGAGGATCGCGGTGCCATGGCCAAGCTGAAGGCGGGGGCCGACATGGTCACCGACACTTGGCGCGACAATCCCGGCATCCTCAGCTTCGAGGGCCGCGAGATCGTGCTGACCCGCCGCCGGCGCTCACGAATCTGGGTCTCGACGGATGGCGAGCTCAACCGCGAGCGCGTGCCGCTGCGCTACACCGTGCAGCCGGACGCGCTGACGGTGCTGGTGCCCGCCGCGCGCCCGGACAACGCCGCCACGCCTCAGCGCGGTTCGATCTCGTAGACGATGCTGACGCGGGCGCGCACCTCGCTCTCGCCCGCCTCGACCGGCACGGAATCCTGCTTCGCCATCATCGGCGCCGCCATCATCCGCGGCATGGGCGGCATGCCGCCGCCATCCTCGGCGATGGAGACGACGCGCACGATGCGCTGGCCGGCCGCCTCGGCGATGATCTCGGCCTGACGGCGCGCATCCTTCACCGCCGCCGTGCGCGCCTCGTCCTCCAGCTTGCCCGGCTCGGCGATGTCGAACTCGATGCCGCCGACCTGGTTGGCGCCCTCGGTAATCATGCTGTCGAGCAGCCCGCCGAGCAGCGCGAGATTGCGCAGCCGCACCGAGACGGTGTTGCGCACCTCGTAGCCGGAGATGCGCGGCGGTTCGGTCGAATTCGGCTTGGGCTGACTGTATTGCGGCTGCACCGTGAAGCCCGAGGTCGCGATATCGCGCGGCTCTACCCCCGCCGCCTTGATCGCCGCGATCACGTCCGCCACCTGCTTGCTGTTGGCGTCGAGGGCCTCGCGCGCCGTCTTGGCGGCGCTGACCACGCCGGTCGAGAAGCGGGCGAGATCGGGGGCAGCCGTCGCGATGCCCTCCCCGCTCACCGAGAGCGTCGGGATACGCGGCGTACGCATCGCCTCCTGCGCGGCGGCGGGAGCGGCCCCCGCCACGGCGAAGGCGGCCAGCAGGGCGGCGGAACTGAGCTTCATCGGCGGAATCCTCTGCGCTTGGCCGCCCCGCGAATGACGAAGCGGCAGTCGCGCGCACAGCACTGTGCGATCGGGGCGGCAATGGGGCGGCGCGCGCGGATAGGCTTCAGTCGCCGCTGATCGCGGCCTTCCCGTCGTTCGAAGATGGGCGGTTGCGATGAGGCGCCGCCCGGTAGTGTCTCAGTTTGAAATCCCCTGCGCTGGAAGGCCCGGAAGCGCGGCCCTTACACAAAGACGATGAGCCAGATTTCAAATTGAGCCACGCCCCGCCGCGCTTTCCACCCCGTTTCCTGTGGTCACGATGGCATCGCCCCCCGCCCGATCCCACCGGCAGCCGCGCCCGCCCGCCCATAGCCGCGGTTCGACGCGGCGGGGCGCCGCGGCTATGGCGGCAAGGCGGTAACGACCGAGACGGGCCGGAGCGAACGGGACATCCCGCGCGACCGACAGGTGACAGTCGCTCCGCAGCTGATCGCCAAGCCCTCGCGCCACTTTCCCGACGTCGACGACAGCATCGTCATCTACCCGCGCGGCGTGAACGCCCGGGAGATCATCAGGCATCCGCGCACCACGACATCGGGGCCTCGCCGGACCTTTCCAGTGCCATCATGGGCGCGCAGACGATACATGACACTGGAAACCCTCAACCCGATCGACGATGCTGGCCTTGTCAGCCTGTCGGCAATCCCGGCTCGACTGTCCTCGTCCCAGGTCGAGGATCCGCGCTCCTACACCACATACAGGGATATCAACGAGCATCACCCGCACGATCGAGGCCGGTCGAGGGCAGATATCCCGCACCGGGCGGTTGGCGCCTCGCTTCGCTTTTGCTAGCTTCCGCGCGCCGCCGACCCGTCCCCGCGAGGGACGTCGCGGGGGCCTGTAGCTCAATGGTTAGAGCCGGCCGCTCATAACGGTCTGGTTGCAGGTTCGAGTCCTGCCGGGCCCACCAACACCGCGTTTTGGCGTTGATTTTTCATCTCTTTTCGTCCTTTTTGTCCCATCGCCTGTTTTGGGCGTCCGAAGTGGGACACTCGGCGGGGCTGACTTGGCGTCGAGACGGGCATAGGCATTGCCCGCCATCACCTTCCGCTGCGCCTTCACGATGTAGATCTGCGCCGTCTCCAGCTTCGACCATCCGAAGATGGCGCACAGCTCCGGCGCGGTTGCGCCGCTCTCGGCGAGGATCGTTGCCGCCGCCTTCCGCACGCCATGGGCGGAGCAATGCGGCAAGCCCGCCTCGTTGCACCAGTCGCGGAACTTGTTGCCGAAGCTCTCCTTCGTATACGGCCGCCCGTATGCGGAAATGACGAAGGTGTGCTCGCCCGTCACCGTCGCATCGAGAGCCGTCCGCAATTCGCTACGGATCGGGATTTCCACGCGGACGGGCTTACGCTGGCGGTTCTTCTCCTGAACGAAGGACAGGTGCCCCTCGACTTGATGGCGAGGCCCCAAGGCATAGACATCGCCGCGCCGGCCACCGGTGTGCAGCAGCAACTCGAAGGCGAGCCGCGCCTGCGTGCCGACAGGATGGCGTCGCCGGTAGCGCTGGACCTCATCGAGCGTCCAGGTGTGATGCCCCTCCGAGCCCGTATTTATCCGGGCGATGCCGATGGTCGGGTTCGCATCGATCAGCTTCTCCTTCACGCACCATGCGAAGAAGGGGCCAAGGTACTTCACCAGTTTGTCGGCCATGGCCGGCGTCTCAGCCCGCTTGTCACGACTGTTCTCGATGTCTGTGCGGCGGAAGGCTTTCAGCGGGAAGCCGCCGGCCGTCTCGGCGTAGCGGTCGAGCACATGGCGCTTGTCGCGCTGCGTGTCAGCGGCATAGTTCCGGAAAACAGGGCTGCCATAGTAGAGCGTCAGCGCCCATCGGAAGCTTCCCTCGGGAACACGCTCGATTCGCGGCTTGTCATTCTCCCCGCTGATCAGCTTGGCGACAGCCGCGTGATACTCGGCAAGGAATGCGGCTGAGGCCGTGCCGTCGAGATTCAGGCGCGCCTTGATGGTGACCCGCTTCCACCTGCCGCCGACCTTCACGCGGACGCGACGCCGAACCTTGCCGTGGGCGCCATACTTTTCCTCGACGAGGTAGCGCAGATCGATCCGCGCCATCACAGCACCATGCCATCCAGCGGATTGCGTGTGATCACGCCATCGCGCAGCGCCAGCCAGTGCTCGCGGATCTCGTCGACGTCCCACAGCACTAGCCCGTCGACCCGCCGCCCCTTCGGCATCCGCCCGTCCGAAACCCACTTGTCGAAGGTGCCCGGCGAGACGCTCAGGGACGCAGCCGCCTCTTCGCGACGGAGCGCGAAGCGGGGCAGCGAGCTTTCCCGGAGCGAGCGGGCGGTCATCGGATCAGTCCTTCTGTCCGAGCTTGAACTCGTCGAGCGCCTTTCGCTGGACGATGATGGGGCTGGTCCGCCCGCCGGAGAACCCATGCCGGGCAGGGATTTTCCCCGCCGAGACAAGTTTTCGGACGGTCCTGACGCTGCAGCCGAGTTCGGCCGCGATGGCTTTTGAGCCGCGAATGAAGGGGGGCTGCTGCTTCATTCGTCCTCGCCTCGGATGCCCTTGCCCTCCAGGCGAGTGCGAAGCCGGGCCTCTGTCTCCCAAAGCAATCTCGTGACGTTGACGATGTGCGCCGAGTGGTATCGTGGGCCGGGCCCGTCGTAGTCGGTTGAGCCATGCCAGCGGCGAGCGCTGAGCTTCTGCAGTACACCGTCGACCGGAAGGCACTCGGTCAGCCAGATTGCATGCGAAGACAGACTGAAATCGCTTGCCTCGGTAATGTCGGGCGCGAGAACCCAGATCAATGGATTCGCCAACCGCTCCGGAGAGCGATCGAGATACAGCGGATCGAAACCGACCGCTGGAAAATCAACCAGCGGCCAATATTTGGACCGCTCATAGATCTCGAGATCCAGAGATTTGCCCATGTCCTGGAAGCTGTTATTGCTTACAATGATGCCTTTGGTTGCAGCGTCGTATTTATTGAAGCGGTCGTCTGCGGTATCTCGGTTGAAGCTGAGTACCCGCCATGTGATGTGGGACGCCACAGCCTTCGTCGTAATCTTCGAGAAGGCTAGGCTCAGCGCATATTCGATGACATGCGCATAGCAGTATTTGGGCCGAATAGGATTTGCGTCGTTTCGAGGCAGATGGAACGCGGTCTGGCCTCGCTCCCAGTTCTTCCGCCACTCCGGGAAAGTCGGAAGGTCCAACGCGAACGCCACGTCATTATTGTCGAAGCGTGCGCGGAAAAGCGGGGCGAGCGGATGGTTTTTGAGGGCCTGTAGGTCGAGCACGAGAGTTTCCTTCCTCGCGATAGGTATCACTATCGTGAGCTAATACGCGCACACCTACCGTGTCAATAAGATACGGTAGGTGTACGCGATAAACGGATCGGATTGCCTCGGCTCCGTTTGGCTCGCCGGAGCACACGGGATCCGGCTGTCGGATATCCACAGCACAAGTGGTTGCCGTTGCGACCATTTAGGCCGTTATCCCCGTTTTTCCACAGCACAGAAGGGCAACAATGCTGTGCTGATTATACATCCACACGGCCATGCCGCCTGGCAGCTCTAGCCAAAGCGCTCCCGTGAGGCGTCAGTCGCGAACGCCAGAGCGTCTTTTGCTCACAGCACCTCTGCCGTTGCGCACGTAGGTCGTGATGCCGGGCTGGAACCAAGCCTGATCTTCGCGGCCTGCCGCCTTCCGAATGTGCCCGCCATAGACGGTCCAGCCGTCCGCGCCAGCTTCCAGTGCCAGCCGGTCCATCGCAGCATGGAATTCATCCCAGAGGCGAAATGCCTGATCTTGTGGGTTCTCCGCCAGCGTCTCCGGCGGGACGCAAAGGGCAGATGCCGGTGCCGCGACGAGCGCGGGAGCGGCGCCGAGCACGAGGGTGCGCCGGTTCATCACAGCACCCCCTGCAACTCGCCGCCGTGGCCCGGAACCTTCCAGCCGCCACACTGCTCGGCGAGGCCTCCGGCGTCTCCGATACCGCTATCATCGAGCGGTTCCGCGTCGACGTCCGGCTCCCAATCCGACCGGTCCTCTTCGCCGTCGTCGTTGTCCTCGGCAGGATCATCGTCCTCCCGGAAATCGTCCATCTCCGGCGGATCATCTTCCTCGGCATCCTCGTAGTAGGCTCCAGCCATCCACTCGGCCCGCCCGGGCGCCGCTTCCGGCCAACTGGCGTCGTGCTCGTCACTATCGGGTTCGAGATCCGGATCGCCCTCGAGCTGGTCCAGCAGTTCCAGCATACTTTCGATCGCCGCTTCCATGCGGCGGCGCAGCGAGGTCTCCTCGATCATCGTGAAAGTGCGGACAGAACTCTCCCGTTCGCGAACATGGGTGCCCATTCGCGTGCTCCTGTGGTAGAACTGATTTCAGTGCATCGTACTGATAACGGTGCGTCGTCAGTACGTCAACAAGAAATCAGGACACTGTCACGATGTTGGCTGTTCAGTGCCGCATGGCGCGTGTTGCGGTGAACTGGGGAGTGCGCGATCTCGCCAAGGCTGCCGGCGTCTCAGTTGATACCGTCTCGCGCTTGGAGCGAGGCGAGACCCTCCTGCCGCGCACCGTCGAGGCCATCCAGCGTGCGCTCGAAGCCGCCGGCGTCATCTTCGTCGACGAGGACGGCGAAGGTCCGGGCGTGCGGCTGAAGAAGGGCCTCTAGTGATCTCCGCGAGAGCGCGGTCGCATACCCCCGCGACTCGACTCTTGCGCCCCGACTGATGATCTGAGGCGGGTTGTGCACGGTGCCTTCTAAGGTCGCAGCTACCTATAGCGGGTGAATGAGTTTGGCGTCATGACCCGCACAAATTCCAAATGGTCGCCCCTATTTATATACATGCAACCATAACGCCCCACCTTCGGAGTGCCCCACGCAGTATAGTTAAACGGAGCTGAAATGATAAAGGCGCTAGCCATAGGCTCGAAGGGATGATGCAGCGCAAACAAGTCCATGGAAAACTGGGTGATCTTGACGTTACTTGCAAGTGGAGCCAACTGCTCCTTTGCTCCAACTTTGGCAATCTGTGCTTTGCAGTCTTCGGTGAGCTGGGGATTCATAAGGGCGCTCCCCTTCCGCTCAGCCTCTTCCCAAGATTGATTTGCCTTTTGGAGTGTGGCGGCGTCCACGCAACCGACCAATAGCGCGGCTGTGGTAATGGCTGAAATCAATTTGTGCACGTTTGATCTCCTTGGGGGTGACCGTTACCACCACGGCGTGCAGTTTGCTACTCGATGGGTGAGCCTGAAGAAGTGCCGCCCGGCCGACGACGGCACGCCCGGCGAGGATGTCCATGCGTCGAATGACGGGTAATGCCGGCGGTTGCAGGCTTCCGGTTTTTCACCAAGGATGACGACAGTGCCGAGCGGGCGGCAGAGGATGGCGGGAGCGGGCAATGGCCCAGACCATTGAGGAGTTGAAGGCGCTGCGCGAGGAGCTCGTGGAGCGTCGGCGAAGTGAAGTCTATCTCATTGGCGGCGCGCATGACGATGGGCGGATTGCGAAGGCCGTTCAGGTCCATCTCGCTATCGAAGCCATCGACGCGGTGATCGCGGGCGGCAAAGGTGCGCCGGAACTGAGCGAGTCTCCGATATCGTTTCTCTGATGGCTCATCACTCCAACGCTACCTGGGGCTGAGGAAGCAGCGCCTTGCCGACGGCCGCACATCAGTCGAAGACCTCAACGCATCGAATGATGATCGAAGTTTCGTCAAGTTGGAGCACCACCCAAAGCGCGGTAACGCCCTTGATGCGTACTAATTCCCTATTTGCGTATAGCTTATGCCGTCCATCGCTTCCCGAATTCTTGAGCGTTAAATTTGTCTAATCGCCCCGCGCTGCCGCCAATTGGGGCAACAGAAACTGCTGCATCGGTAGGCTTGCAGCGAAAACGAAGTGCGCCCATTGGAATCTCAGCAGCAGCAAATCCCGGCAGACGCCTCAGAAGACGGTCAACGTCTCTCGAAAAACCGCGACGTCTTGGAGGTGCCGTAACCGTGATATGAGCATCTGGCGCCTTCAATAATATCCGTTGAACGTCGGCCGCGGTCGGCAGCGATTGCCTCGCCAGCCTCCAAGGCGAGATAAAGGTCACAGGCATCGGGTGAAGAAGCGCGTCCCAAACGGCTTCGGAGTGTCCTGTTTGCGATCCATGGTGTGGCACTTTGAACATGCCTGCCTTACCATCGGAGCTTAAATGATCAGAGACTACAGCTCCCCAACCCATTGCCGGATTCGAGCTAACTTGCAGGTCGGCGCCGAGCAAAATTCTAAAAAATCCACAATCAATCCACGATACAACAGACAAATCATTTCTTAGAATGCGCTTGCGAGCTGAAATTACATCAGATCTGGCTGCACGCATGCCACTAGCCAGCGCGGCCATGCTCTCTAATATTTGTCCACTACTGGGAGATTTTGTCCAGATTTGAACGCTTTGGCCGTGCCCCGAATCGGGCGACTCCAGACCAAACACTCGCTTATTGTCGCCAGCAAAAATCCATCGCGCCTCTGCTTTAGCAAGGCGGCTGAATTCGCCGCGCCCACCGATCAATGGCTCCCCGGAGCCATCTGTTACGTAAATCCAAAACTCTTCTTTTTTGAAGGCCTGAGATACAACAACTTTGGCAATCTTGCAGTATTGAACCGTCGACGCAATTCCCTTTATATGATCCTCGTCAAAATGAGTTATTATTATTCTTTTTACTTGCCTCTCAACATCGACGCCGATGCGCTTGAGATATGATATAGTGGCCGGCTCTCCCGTCGAGGGGTCTAGGCAGCTATCCACAATAATCCAGTTGCCGGCACCGACGTGGCACACTATAGCCTCGCCATATCCTGGACCGAACAGGACGACCTCCAATTCGTCAGAACTTGGAGCGGAAATATCGCTCTCAGTCAGATTCATCGTAAACAGACGCCTCAATGAAACCTCGTACGATTTCACCCGCATTTTTACGACTGATAGATGCTTGAGATTTCGAGGTTCTTTTGAACTGGATTCGCAAAGAGAGTTCTTCTTGGCCGTGAGCGCGGGTAACACGCTCAATAACCCAATTAAATCGAGCACCAGGACGGATTAACTCCCGCTCCCGCCGAGGGACTTCTTCAAAATCGAATGTATTTACAATGTCCGTATAGACATATCGCCTGCTGTCTCGAGCAGTGAGATCGAATAGAGATGCCGTAAAGCTTTGAGGTTGAATCTCAACAACCACTCCTTCAAACATCTGTCGAAGCTCACGAACTTCGGCAGTGCCAGATGGAAAGCTGGACGTTTCATTGCTGGGCTGCTGTCGTTCCTTTGCTGTGGCTGGAACGATAAAGTTGGCGCCAACGTTGCTCGCAACAGCGCTGGAGGATCCATTCGCTGCGATGGGCACCACGTCCGGAAAGTCATTGATCGGACCCGCCGTTTTTGTCCTGCTGCGCTCGGGCATCATCATGACCTGTCTCCACGCGGAAACCGACTGTTGGATTCGGCAACGAGCCTCATAACATCACTCAGAACACCATCCCAAAGTTGCTGATTATCCGCGATGCGACTTTGAATTAGCGTGGCCACATCGTCAGCAGTCAAAGGCTGACTGCCTTCAGCATCTTCATAATGATCATTCATTGCAATTTCTACAGTACTTGGGAAGTTTCGATCAATAATAGGTTGTAGGGTGATGTCCGCATAACCATCCTCAGACGGGCGGTTGTGTCTCATTGTCAATGATCGGAGGCCGGCCCGGCGCGCGAGAGGGTCATCGGGAAGATCAGAGTATATCGATGGCCAATTTGCTGGAGGCGAAAGCGTGTACCCTAAATCGTGCCATGCTTTTACGCTTTCAAGCTTTACTCTCACCGACCGATTCAGTCCGAATGCATTGACTGGACTCCAGGCAATCTCCCTCAGAGCGATTACCGCAATGTCAAAAGCAGCCAAGACGGGAGGCGTCGCAGCATGAATATTAAGTCGATTTGGGTGAATTTGAATTACCGTATTTGACAATGGAAATTGAGTTAAAGTATCCGAAAATACCACATCCAAGGCTGTCGGGGTGTTGACTGAGTTACTATTGATCTTCTCTTCAATTTCTTGCTTCTCGGCAAGAGTAATCATAGATTGGGCGTACAGCCTACGCGTGCTCCACGATCGAGGGATAAACGAGCCTACCACGACCACCGTGACGGTGTCATTCAGCGGCGTTGGCAGCTCAGCCATCTCACATCAACCTATTAGCCCTTGGCAACATGGCATGTATGGTACCTTTCCGATAGGGTCTGATTTTCCGCGATTTCTGCGATTTTCCTTATTCTTGCGAAATGGCGCACCCATTGCGCCACCTCTCCACTGCCGCGCAATCGCGAGTGGCTCTTCGGCCGTCTGCCGGCGCGCCATGGTGGCGCGCTTCGTGAGATAGCGGCTCCTGGATCTGGGCAAATTCTTCGTCCGGCCGAGGGCCGCGATGTGGCAGGCGAGCCATACGCGATCGTTACCATCGGTCCGGTCGCCTTGGCATGCTGAACGATGATGAGACGATTTCGCCGATTATCGTCAGCTCGAGCCGCGCCGGGCCCGCCGCCTTGTCTTCACATCTCCCACCGCTCGACCACCTCGGTTCGCATCGAGCTATTGCCAAGTTCCACCGTCGAAAGCTGCACGAACCCACCAATGCGCGCCCCTGTCACCTCCGCCTGCCGCCGCATCAGCGACCCTGCAACCGCTCGTAGGTCGCAGGCGTCGGGATCTCCCACCATCTCGGCAATGGCCTCCTGCGCCCCATGGTCGCCCGGCAGTGCGACAACCGGGCTGCTGACGTAGTGCGTCGCATAGGTCGGAGCACCGTGCGTCTCGCTGGTCGTTGCGAACATCGTCACCGGTCCGTGCTTCGCAGATGGGCCAGCGATGATAATGTCCATTTCAGCGCCCAGCGGATCGGTCTTCGAAAAGATGGATGCGAACCCGGATCGGAACTCCCGAAGCAGGCCGGGCAAGCCGATCGCGATATCGTCCAGTGTCGGGGCCGCCGACAGGAACGGCAGGAACGCCGTGACGAAAGCCGGACCACGTAGCGCTACCAACGCCGGGAGGTGTGGCAGCATGAACGCCTTGGCGGCAACCTTCGGCCCGACGGGCGTATCGAGGAGGCCATCGGTGATGAGGTGGATCCGGCGCGACTGGCGAATCACGATCACGGCGGTCATGCGGTTAGCTCCGTGAGCATGCCCGCTGCAATCGAGCCATCGAGTGGCACGCCGGCCGCAAGAATCGTCGCGCCGGCCGTGCCCGGCCCGATCAGGCCAAGGGCAGCGCCACCGATTGCGGTTCCGAGAGCGCCGGATGCAATGCCGGCCGTCGCAATCGTCAACGCCAACGCGCCGATGATCGAGGCGGCTTGTTTCCCCGAGCTCTGCCCACCACCGCCGCGAGGCGGGTAGTGCAGCGTCACCATGATCGGGCGGTCGTTGGTGCCGGATCGCGGGCGAATTCGGTGCCAGTGCCGGCGCTCCATTTCCTCGCCGTTGATCATCACAACGCCGCGCCTCCCGAAGTCGTCCGGCAGGTCCGGCGTCGCGGCTATCAGCTCCGCAATGGTCGCGCCGTATTCGTGATGCGACACGGCCAGCGAGCCGAACTGGAACGGCGGCCGATAGGCGACCGAAAAACTGTCTGCTGACATCTGGATCTCCACCTCAAACCACCATCAGGTCCGGCGTCCAGGCCGGGTCGTCATAGATGCTCGCGCCGCCTCCGGCGGAGGCCCGGGCCACCGCCATGGCGCAGGCCACCGCGCCGTCGATGCGGTCCTTGGATTTGCCTTTGTGGAACATGCGGTTTCCGGCGCTGTCGGTGTGGACCGCGATGTTGTCGAAGCACCAGCGCAGCACCGGGTGCCCGCCATGCCGGAGCTGCCGGCCGACAATGGCGCGCTCCAGCTCCTTCACCGCCGGCGCCATGGTCACCCAGCCCTGCCGCATCTCGACGGCCGGCAGCCCGTCATCGAGGAGGTTGTTGAGCATGTTCCGGGCGAGGTGGGGATCGAAGGCGATCTCCTCCACGCGGAAGCGCTCGCACAGGCCACGGATGGTGTCCTCCACCATGCGGAAGTCGACGACATTGCCCGGCGTAGCGATGATGTGTCCCGCATCGGCCCAGGTCGGATAGGGCACGCCGTCACGATCGGCCCGAAGCCGCAGGTTCGCCTCGGGACAGAAGAACCACGGATGCACGAGATATCCGCCCTCGCCATCGCGCCAGGCGGCGACCACGGCGGTGAGGTCGTGGTTGCTGGAGAGGTCAACGCCGAGCCAGCAGGGCTCTCCCTCAAGCGCCT
The DNA here is from genome assembly GCF_045108345.1 of Ancylobacter terrae. Taxonomy (NCBI): domain Bacteria; kingdom Pseudomonadati; phylum Pseudomonadota; class Alphaproteobacteria; order Hyphomicrobiales; family Xanthobacteraceae; genus Ancylobacter; species Ancylobacter terrae. The sequence continues at coordinate 864,393 of NZ_JBJGXH010000001.1, read as the reverse complement.
CGAGGTCGACCGGCTCATTGCCGTCGTCATAGACCAGCATGTCGACAAAGGGATCGGCCGAATGGTCGAGCCAGATATTGAGGTTGAGCTGCCGGAACGATTCCCGGTCACCGACCCGCCGCTCGCCTTCCCGGGCAAGCTGGCGCAGTCCCTCGATATCGGGATAGGGCGGGACGCAGGACAAGCCAGGGTTCACGGCCCGCCACACGCCCTCGTCGCGCCAGTCGCAATCGCGATCGGCTTCGAACAGGATCGGCAGGATCGAGGGGTCGGTGACCTCGCCGCGAGCGACCTTGCGGGCATCCTCGACGATGTCCCAGGCGACATTTTCCTGACCGCGCCCTGCCGTGGTGGCGACGACCAGGAGCGAGCCCGCCGTCTTGACCAGGCCGGAGCGGATGACGTCCCACAGGTCGCGCTTCTTCCAGGCGTGCAACTCGTCGGCAAGGGCGAACACCGGCGTGCGCCCGTGCTGCGTGCCCGCATCGGCCGAGATGGCTTCATAGAAGCTGCCGTCACGCGGAAAGCTCAGCCGGTTGCGATAATCGAGCACGCGGGTGTTGCGCGCCGCCTCGGGCAGCTCATTGACGATGCCGAGCGCCTCCGAATAGGCCAGCCGCGCCTGCTTCCGGTCCGCAGCCGCCGAGATGACCTCGCCCCCGCGGATCCGCTCCGGGCCGATCGTATGCAGCAGGGCGAGCGCGGCGGCGAGGCTGGTCTTTCGGTTGCCGCGCGGCAGCAGCAGCACCACGGTCTTGACGATCCGCGTGCCGTCAGGGTGCCGCGGCCCGTATATCCGGCGCACGATGCGTTCCTGCCAGCGATCGAGCTGGAACGCGTGGCCCGGCGCCCGCGACTTCGGATGGCGGAGGCGGCGCAGCCATTGCACGGCTTTCTCGCCGCGGCCGAGCGGATCCTCGATCGGGCTGTCGTCGAATATCCATGCCAAGCTCATCCCCGCCTCACATATCGAAGAGGGAAGGGCCGTCGGCGCCCCCGCTCTCCTTCAGCGCCGGGCGCGAACGGCTCACCGGCGTGAGGCCGAGCTCGCCGGCGAGAAGCCGCATCTGCGTCATGGCATCGGAGCGAATGGAGACGGCCGGGTGCTTCTTCGGCCCGGTCTTCGACTGGAAGGTCATGCCGCGTGCGGCAATGATGCGGCTCGCCTCGGCCACCTGGCCGGCAGCGACGCAATAGCTGGTGAAGGTCGCGATATCGGCGACAGTCAGGGTCTGCCGTTCCTTGATCAGGATCGGCGCGACCCGCTCCCATTCGCCGCGCGCGTCGGCTGAAAGCCAGTCGGGCGGATCGAGGGCATCGGCCGGCGGCGCGACGCCCGGCAGGATCTCGGAAGGTTTCACACCCCGCATGGCAATCACCTCGCCCATGACGTCGCCGACGCCCTCTTCTTGTCCCGGCGCTCGCGTTGAACGTCACGGGCATTGCAGGAGCGGCAACCCGGCAGCCAGTTCGAGGGCTCGAGCCGCAGGTCCGGCCGCTGGCGAATGCTGATCTTGTGGCGCACCAGCACGGCCGGACGGCCGCAGGTGCAGACGGGATGCGAGAGGAGAAAGGTCGCCGCCGCGCGCTGGTACTCGGTGTCATAGCCGCGCTCCCGGGCCGACGGGCGCGTCTTGTCGGCCTCCGCCTTGCGCCGCGTCTCACAGGGGCACCGCGCACCCGGCGCGATCCGGTAGCCACATCCACAGATGCGCGGCGCTCGGTCGGCCATGTCGTCCTCCTCAGGCAATGCCGGGAGCGCGGTAACGCTCGATCAGCTGGATGACCTCGAGGGGAAGCGAGGAGGGCGACCAATAGGACGCCGTGATGATGCCGGGGATCTCCTCGCTCTTGATGGCCGTGTCCCGGGCCCGGTTGAGATAGGCACCGCGAACCGCAAGGACGGCGGCGCGATTCAGATCGGGCGGTATGCCGGCGGGGACGGCAAACCCGGCAGCATAGTCGATGACGACGCGGCCGGCGGACCAGCGGGTGCGCGATCCGCCCGATGAGAGGCGGTAGACGATGCCCGCGCCCGCGTCGGCCTCATACTGGTCGGCAGGAAGCGCACCGCCCTCGATGGTCACCGACGCGATGCTGATGACGGGACACCGCTCGAGGAGGAGCGTTGCGGATGGCTCGACCAGGTGGATCACCTCGCGCACCGTCTCCGCCACAAGGGCCCGCATGCACCAGGCCTCGATGGCCGCGCTCGCCTGTCCGATCATCTCGAGCAGGTACACATCGTCTTTCTCGTGCTGCAGGTCGAGCTCCGCCTTCACGGCGAGAAGCGTCGTGAGGTTCCTATTGGTGGCCGGTTCGATGACGGTGAGCATGGTTCATCTCTCTTCGGACAATGGGGGAGGCCAGCCTGTCGCCGCCTCCCCCGACAGGCGTGCGCCTGCGTTCCGAGCCCTTGGCCGCCAGAGAACGGCTGGTGCTCGCGGCCTTCCCTGCCTTGACCCCTTCATGAGCTTTGCAGCGGGCGCCGGGGAGGCTGGGTTCTCGTTGTTGGACAGGCCGCTACGTGCCCTCATGGAAAGGCGCCCACATCGGATCAGGTCACGGGCCGGCTGGCCGCCTCGCCCTTCACGGCGACGGCGCCGAGCGCGATCGAGGTGCCGCCCGCCTTGGTGAGGGCGAGGCGCACGTAGCGCTTGAAGCCGCGATAGCCGAGTTTGTAGGTGCTCGACGCCGCCAGCGTCGCCGGGGCATTCGAGGAGACGGACGCCGCCGCCACGTCGGTGAAGTCGCCCGACGTGGTCGTGTCGGACTCCTGCAGCTTCACCCCGAAGTCGCCGGAGGAGACGATGGCGCCGGTGTTGACGAGGATCGCCACCGCGTTGAAGCCGAGCGTATCGATCGCCGGCCCCTCGGTCGCTGCCGACTGCACCGCGGGCGCCAGGGCGAGCACGGTGCCGATATTGCTGTAGATGTCGCGCATGGTGGCGCTCCCTCAATTCTCGATGGTGCGGACGGTGGCCGTCGTCCCGGTCGCCATGACGCGGCGCACGATGAACGGCGGGATGAAGCCGGCGGCTTGGCCCGTGAAGCTCACCGGGTCGTTGTTGGCGTTGTCGGCGGGGATGATGGAGATGTCGCCCGCCGTAATGAGGATCACGGCCTTGACCGGCGCCGACGGCAGGTCGGTGGAGTCGCTCGGCGTGATCGCCGACGACTTGCGACCGAACGACTCCAGCGTCGACGCGATATCGTTGACGCGGGCGGCCATCACGACACCGCCATCTTCAGCTTGCGCAGCGCGCTCGCCTGAATGACGCCGGCGCCGGTACGGCGGGTGGCGTGGATGCGGGTGATGCCGTTGGTGGCCAGCAGGTAGGGATTGACCAGCACGGACAGGTCGAGCCGGTCGACGATGCGGTAGCCGGAGGCAAAGTCACCGAAGACGATCGGGAACGTGCCGTCCGCCACGTCCGGCATGTCGATGGCTTCCACGATCGGCTTGCCCAGCAGCGTCTCCGGCTGGCCGGCCTGATAGGAGGGCTGCCACAGAAAGTTGCCCTGACCGTCCTTCAGCTTGCGCACGGTGGCGAGCGTGGGGCCGGACATCAGCCAGGAGCCGCGCGCCCGGTACATCGCCGGCAGTGCGTACATCAGGCTGATGAGCGCATCCGCCGAGAGGTTGGTGGCGTGGCCATTGGCGGTGAAGGCGATGGCAGGATCGGTGAGGAGGCCCATCGGCGCCAGCACGCCGTCGCCCTTCACGAAGGCAAGGCCCTCCTTCTGCGCGAAGTCCTCGGCCAGCGCCAAGCGCACCTCCGCCTCGGCCTGCCCGCCGCTGTCGGCGAGGAGCTGGTTGCTCACGTCGACATAGGTGTTCACCTCGCGGATGACGATCTCCGCCTGCCCGAAGGCGGGCTCGCTGGCCTCGCTCGCCTGCGTCTCGCCCTTCCACTTGGCGTTCGTGACGCCGGTGCGCTTCGGATAGGAGACGGCCGGCGCGCCGGTGGTGCGCACGGATGCGATCGTGCGGATCGGCGAGAACTCGACGAGGTTGCGGATGAACTCGGCGGAGGTCTCCTTCGGCGCCAGATAGCCGCCCTGCGGATCGCTCGACACGGTGAGGGTCTTCAGCTCCTCGGCGCCGGCCTCCTTGCCGTGGCGCAGGTACGCGCCGAACGCCTTCGCCTCGACGGACGGCTCGGCGCGGTCATCCTTGCCGCCGGCGGGCCGGTTCATCTTCGCCTCGATCTTGTCGAGCCGCTCGACGATCTTCGTGGACGGATCGTCCTTCTTCTCCTCGGGCTTCACGCCCTTGGTCTCCAGCGCGGCGATCCGATCGCCGAGCGCCTTCTGGCCATCGGTGACGGTCTTCTGCAGCTCGGCCAGCGCCGAGCCGACGGCGGCGTTCGGATCGTCATTGTCGCCCTTGATCTCGATGGCGCCGGGCAGGAGCGCGCTGGCCTTGACGTTCTTCATGGTCACTTCCCTCGAATGGCCGCGCTCGTGCGGCGGATGGCGTCGGCGAGCGTCAGCGCCGCCGCGACGGATTTGGCGCCGGTCACCCGGGCGCCGGGATGCATGGGCAAGGTCACCAGCGAGACCTCGAGCAGCTCGAGGCTGCGGATGGTCCGGCCACCGCCGGTGCGGGCGGCGGCGTTCTTGGCGATGAAGCCGATGGAGAGACCGCGCACGGCGCCGGACTGGACGAAGGCGCGCACCTCGCGGGCGCGGGCGACATCGTCGACCAGCAGCCGGCCGGAGACGTGCAGCCCGTCCGCCCGCTCCTCGATGCGGTCCCAGATGCCGACGGGATCGCGCATGTCATGGGCGAACAACATCGGCGTCGGGAGCTTCGCGCCCCTGAAGGCGCCCGGCTCGATCCAGTCGCCGACGCGATCGGGCGCCCCGAACTTCCACGCCAGCCCGGAAATGGCCCCGGCGGCATCGGTCGCAACCTTGGTCTCGAAATAGACGTGGTCCATCAGGCGGGCTGCCTTTCTTCCGGCGCCGGCTGCGGCGCCGCCGCTCCGGGCTGGTTGCTGCCGGTGTTCGGGTTCGCGAAGATCTCGCCGCCGGCATAGGGCGCAAGATCCAGCCAGGACCGGCCCTCGTTAGGGTTGAGCACCCGCGAGGCGATCAGCGAGTTGATGGCGGTCGCCCGCTCGGTGAGACTCGCCCGGGTGAGGTCGTCGCGATCGAAGACGATGCGGTATTCCGGCCGCTCCTCCGGCGTGAACAGCGCCCGGCGCAGCGCGCCCTCAAAGGCGATCAGCCAGGGCTCCAGGCTGTAGACGAGGAACTCCTCGCCCATCTGCTCGGTGTTGGACCAGGTCGCCCGGCTCAGCTCGAACACCATCGAGGGCGGCACGCGGAAGGCGCGGCAGATCTCGACGATCTGGAACGTGCGCAGCTCCAGGAACTGCGCATCCACTGAGTTGAAGGTGAGCGCCGCATACTCGGCGCCGCCCTCGACGATCGCCGTGCCGCCGGACTTGCCCGCGCCATGGGCGAGCTGCCAGGCTTCCTTGATCCGCTTCAGCGCCTCGGGCGTCGTCCGCTCCTTAAGCGACAGTACGCCGGAGGGGCGCGCGCCGTTCTGGAACAGGCGGCCGGCATGGCCCTCCATCAGCTTGGCGACGCCGATGGCATCGGCCGCCAGCGACAGCGGGCAGCGCGCGAAGAGACCCCGCAGGTGCACCACGTCGTGCGCGTCGACGGACACATTGTTGATGCGGTAGCGCGGCTCGGCGCGGCCATCGGTGCTGTAGTCGACCGAGAAGTGCCCCGGCTCGTAGCGCGCCACCTCGACGAGGCGGCCACCCGGGCGGTTGACGAAGGCGAGCGAACCCTTGTCGCTGGTGAGAGCGCCGGCGACCATGTCGCGCACGAAGCTGAAGCGGTCCGTCCACTCGTTCGGCCCGTCCGCCAGCAGCTTCGCCGCAGGGTGCTCGGGCGCCTCGACCTCGGCGCCGTCCATCCGCCGCATGACCTTCACCTCGAGCGCGGCAGCGGCCTCGCTGATGAGCCGGATGCAGGACTGCACCGTCGGCACCGAAAGCGCCTGCGCCGCCGACACGCCGAACTCGCCGGTCGGCGCGCCGAACAGCGCCATCAGCTCGGGCGACGGCTCCGCCAGCGACTTCGCCTCGCTGCCGAACAGACGCCGCGTGATCCGGTTCAGCATGCGAAAACCTCCCCCGCATGTATCAACCCGTTGATCAAAAACCCTATTTCGACCAGATCACGCGCGATTGACCCCAGACGGTCCCGCGCCCCTACGGCGAAATCGGCATCCACCCCCGGGCTCATGCCAGCGTCTCCTCATCGCGCTCGCCGGCAGCGATGCGCTTGCGATCGAGGATCGGCGCACCTGGCGGACGCGCACTCGGCAGCGAACGGCCAAGGCGCCACCCAAGGTGACCATCGGGCCGCGATGTGAGGATGCGGGCGGCGATCGGCGAGCGTCCGATCCGTGCGCGGCAGAAGTCCCGCCACTGCTGCCAAGCCAGAGTGTCGACCTCGACGAACACCCATCCGGCAGCGGGCGCACCGAAGACGGCGGCGCGGGCCAGCGCTTCGTCGGGCGTCGCGTTCCTTTCGGGGGATATGGTCGCAGTCGCGTGCATCCCTATTGTATCGGCTCGCGGTGCGGCACTGCGCTAGCCGGCCACTTCGGCATACTTCGGCAAACTTCGGCACGTGCCGCAGCAGGTTACCGCCTGCCGCACAGTCTCATCGCTGTGGATGCCGGATCTGCTGGCGTCCTAAGCGCTGTCTCAACCCGAAGGCATGCTCGACGGTCGAGGCCATCTCCACTGGCACCCGTAGATTGCCCATCTTCTTCTCGAAGGCCTCTTCCTTCTTCTTCCCTGTGATCTTCGTGGCGTTCGTTTTTTTGGCGGATGATGGCATTTCGGACCCTATCGGCCGATGTGCCGCCAAGCCGCGTTTGATCCACGCCAGCCACTCGGCAGCGACGATCCGCACCACATTGGTGAGGTTCTTGGCCCCGCGCCGGGGACGGCGCTGCACGGCGATCAAACCCAGCCGCGCCGCCTCATGCACGGCGTCCTGCACGGTCGTGCGTCCAACACCTGCCAGCGCGGCGATCCGGTCGATGGCCAGATCACACTGGCCGTGATGCTTGACCTCGCCGGCGATGACGGTGAGGGCCGCTCGCTGGCCTTCTGTGAAGTGAGCTCGCAAGGCAGGCGGCATGCTTCCCGAGCTGCCAAGCGTTCGCTTGCGGCGCAGGGAGGCCTCGCGATCGGGGGACCGTGGGCGTCGGCGAGGCAGGAACGCACGCAGGCGTGAGCGAATCGGCGACGGCGCGTTGTGACGTCCCCGCTGTCGTGACGCCGCAATGGCCTCGAGCAAGGCTTGCGCATTGTCATCAGAGAGGCGACCGTCCGCATTCTCAGCACAGATGGCCTTGGCCATGCTGTCGAGCTGCGCAGCGCCGGCACGCGCAATCACGGCCTGCATGGCAGGCGCGACGCTGGTCAAGGCATGAGGCGCGCTCATCGTGCCCCTCCCGCCGACCAGGTTCCGACGCAGATGATCTGCGGGTCGAACCGAATGTCGAAAGCCTCAGCAAGAAACTCGCCGAGTGCCGCGGCCTTTGCAGGATCCTCGAGATAGGCCGACCACGGAGCCCAGGTGCCGTCACTCTCGACCAGGACAACGAGGAATCGATCACCCTCCCGCCCTTCGTAGGACTGCACGTAGACGAAGCGCGAGGGACGCCGCCGGAAGGGGATGACGTTGCTCATCGCACACCCCCAAGTGCAAACACCCGTTGCGTAATCGGGACACGAACCCGCAACCGAGAAAGTGGGACACAGTCGGTTGCATCACCTCGTAGTTTGTTGACTTTCCGATACGTCCCAAAATCGCCGAAGATGTTGAAATTACTTGCGCTTGACAGGCCTGCCGCGCCCACCATCTCCTTATAAATCAACAACTTAGTCTACAACTAGGGCGGATTTAACGTTTCGGCGGGACATCCGATGTTCAATCCGACCTATCTACAGATGTCTCGGCACGGCATTTTCTATCTCAGATGGCGATGACAGCGACCGAGAGAGACCGGCATGCCACGGCATGATCTTCACGCTCGATGCCGTCGTTGCCCTCGCGGCGCGGCCCGCGTCCCATACCGTCTTCGGGGCGGCGACGGACCGACCCGCGAACCGGAGGAGCAACGCGGTCCGGAGGAGCAGCTCGGCGCGCCCGCCGCCGGACGTGCGCGGCGGCTGCTCCGAGGGTCTGTCGACTCGCCCGATCCAAGGGCACACGATCGAAGGGTTCAGGCGTCTTCTCGCCATTCGCGCAGGAGCATGTCGAGGAAGCGCTGCGCCGCCGGCGAGAGCCGGCCATTGCGGCGCTGCACCACGCCGATCGAGCGGGAGACCTCGGGCTCGATCAGCGGCCGGGTCATGATGATCGGGTGATCGGCCTTCGGCGTGGCCAGGCTGGGCAGAACCGAAACGCCGAGTCCGGCCTCCACAAGACCGAGCGAGGTCGACAGATGGGTCACCTCGTAGAACCATTGCAACCTGAGATTTGAGCGCGCCAGCGCCGCATCCAGCAAGGTGCGGTTGCCGCTGGTGCGCCCCACCGTGATGAGGCGGTGCGGCTCCAGCTCCGACCAGCGCAGGGGGCCCTCGACCGCCAGCGGGTGGTCCCGCCGGCAGGCGAGAACGAACGGGTCGTCCATCAGCGGGGTGAACTGGAGCTGCGGGTCGGAGGATGCCGTGAGGCTGATGCCGAACTCGACCTCGCCGCGCGCCACGCTCTGAAGGCCGTCATTGGCGCTCAGGTCGAGGATGCGAAAGCGGATCTGCGGGTAGATCTCGTTGAAGCGCTTGATGACGCGCGGCAGGAAATAGAACGCCGCCGTCGGCAGGCACGCCATGGTGACCACCGCACTCTGACGCTGGCCCAGTTCGCGCACCGAGAACAGCGAGCTCTCGAACTCGTCCAGCATGCGTTTGACGAGGGGCACCATCTCCCGGCCCAGAGCGGTCGGCGCCACATGGCGCGTCGTTCGCTCCAGCAGCGCGGCACCGACCGCGCCCTCGAGCTTCTGGATGCGCCGCGTCAGCGCCGGCTGCGAGAGATTGAGCGCCTCCGCGGCCTTGTGGAAGCCTTCCAGCTCGACCACCGCCAGAAACGCGCGCAAATCGAGAATGTCACAATTGATATTCAATGCGCATCAATCTCCACGATATTTGCATTTAATGAACGTTTCGCTTGCGGCTACAAGCATGAATGACACCTATTCATGCTAGGATCGGATCAGATGCACAAGAGTTTCGAGATGCGCATCCCGGCGGTGATGATGCGGGGTGGAACCTCCCGCGGTCCGTTCATTCTCGAAAGTGACCTGCCCGCCGATCCCGCGCTGCGCGACCGCGTGCTGCTCGCCATCATGGGCTCGCCCGATGCGCTGCAGGTGAACGGCATCGGCGGCGGCAACCCGCTGACCAGCAAGGTGGCGATCGTCGCCCCGTCACGGCAGCCGGGCGTGGATGTCGAGTATCTTTTCGCCCAGGTCGGCGTGGACCAGCCGATCGTCGACATGACGCCCAACTGCGGCAACATGCTCTCCGCGGTCGGCCCCTTCGCCATCGAGAGCGGGCTGCTGCCCGCCGAGAGCGGCCAGACCACCGTCCGGATCTTCAACCGCAACACACGCAAGACGATCGAGGCGATCGTACAGACGCCGGAAGGCAGCGTGACCTATGGCGGCGATACGGTCATCGACGGGGTGCCGGGCCGCGCGGCGCCGATCAAGCTCACCTTCCTCGACGCCAACGGCTCGAAGACCGGCGCCCTGTTTCCCACCGGGCATGCCGCCGAGAGGATCGACGATGTCGAGGTGACGCTGATCGACTATGCCATGCCGATGATGCTCATCCGCGCCGCCGCGTTCGGCCTTTCCGGAACCGAGACGCCGGACGAACTCGACGCCCACCGCTCCCTGTTCCGTCAGCTGGAGCAGCTCCGCCGCGAGGCCGGGCAGCGCATGGGGCTCGGCGACGTGTCGAACGCGGTGGTGCCCAAGATCGGCCTGCTGTCGCCGCCGACCCTGCCGAACGGAACGATCACCTCGCGCTATCTGGTGCCGCACCGCACGCATCGCGCCCATGCCGTCACCGGGGCACTGTGCGTCGCCGTCGCCGCCGCGACGCCGGGAACCATCGCCCAAGACGTCGCGCGCCGCCCCGGGGCCGGCGCGCCCATTGTCATCGAGCATCCCAGCGGCAAGATCGAGGTCGACCTCGAGATCGATGCGGCCGGAGACGTCCGTCGCGCCAGCCTGATCCGCACCGCCCGTCGCATCTTCGAGGGAACGGTGATCGTGCCCCTGCCGGAAGAACCGGAAGCCGCGGCGCAGCCCGCGCTCCACGCCTGATCCACCCAACGATACAAGAAGCTCACGGAGGAAAACCATGCTGAACCGCCGCCACCTCGGCCTTCTGTTCGCCGCCGGCTGTCTCGCCGCCGCCCTTCCCGCCCATGCCCAGGATTCCTATCCGGTGCGGCCGGTGAAGCTCGTCGTCCCCTATGCCGCCGGCGGCGGCACCGACGCCATCGCCCGCCTCGTCGCCAATGGAGTCGGCGAGAAGCTCGGCCAGGCCATGGTGGTGGAGAACAACGGCACGGCGGGGGGCAATGTCGCCTCGCGCGTGGCCGCCTCGGCCGATCCGGACGGCTACACCGTGCTGATGGCCAACCAGGGCCCGATGGTCGTCAACCCGCATTTGTTCAAGAATCTGAAACTCGACCCGCTCACCGCGTTCGATCCGGTCACCCTCATCGCGCGCACGCCGCTGGTCGTGGTCGTCTCCAAGAACTCGAAGTTCAAGAGCTTCGCGGACATTATCGCCTTCGGCAAGGCGAACCCCGGCGCGCTGACCTACGGCTCGGCCGGCAACGGCTCGGCGAGCCATCTCGCCACCGCCCTGCTGCTCTCGCAGGCCGGCATCACCGCCGTGCATGTGCCCTACAAGGGCGCCGGCCCGGCGCTGAACGACATGCTGGGCGGGCGCGGCGACTTCATGGTGACGACGCTCCCCTCCGTCCTCGGCCTCGTCGACAGCGGCGACATGATCCCGCTCGCCGTGACCACCAAGGAGCGCGTGGCGAAGCTGGGCAACGTGCCCTCCATCGCCGAGAGCGGCTATCCCGACTATGAATCCGCCGCCTGGTACGGCTTCGTGGTGCCGAAGGGCACGCCGCAGCCGGCGGTCGAGAAGCTGCGCGCCGCAACGCTCGAGGCGCTCAAGCTGCCGGCGGTCAAGGAACGCCTGACGGCCGAGGGCACCACAATCGTCGGCGACACGCCGCAGGAGTTCGCGGCCATGATGAAGTCGGAGAGCGATCGCTGGTCGACCTTCCTCGGCCAGGCCGGCATCTCCATCGACTGATACGCCGAAGACGTCCTCGCCCTGGCGACGAGGCTGCCGCGCCACAGCGGCCTCGTTGACCCGGGAGGCATTCGTGACCCGCCGCCACGGCGGCCGTGCAGGCATGACGAGCCCCGCGCCACGCAGACGGGGCCGCACCACAATCCGGGAGAGGAACATGACACAACTGGCCGGCAGTGCCGTCCCGCGTACCCGATCGGAGCGGGCGCTTTCGCACCGCGAGGCGGGCGCCGCCGCGATCATCCTCGTCATCGCCGTGCTCGGCTTCTGGTTCTCCTCGGACCTGCCGATGGGCACGCTCCGCTCGGTCGGGCCGGGCATGCTGCCGAGGGCGCTGTCGGTATTGCTGGGGCTGTGCGCCATCCCCCTCTTCGTGGCCGCCTGGCGGCGCGGCGCCAATACCGACGGGATCGGCGTGTCGCTGCGCGGTCCTCTGCTGGTGATATCGGCGACCGCGCTGTTCGCGGCGACGATCAAGACCTCGCATTTCGGCGCGTGGAACACGCCCGAGTTCGGCCTCGTCATCGCCGGCCCGCTGGCCATCCTCGTCGGCGGCTATGCCACGCCGGAAGCGCGCCTGCGGCCGCTGCTGCTGCTGGCGCTGTTCCTCACCCCGTTCAGCCTGCTGCTGTTCGGCGATGCGCTCAATCTGCCGATACCCATCATGCCGCGCTTCCTGCAGGACCATCTGCTCGCCGGCTGGGGCTATCGCGGCGCGCTGCGGCTCGCCGCGGGCGCGATGCTGGTGGCCGGCCTGATCCTCCTCTTGGCCGGCCGGCGTGGCCGGGCCGCTTCCAGCGAAGGGGGCGTGTGAGCCATGCTTGACCTCATCGGCAATCTCGGCCTCGGCCTCGCCGTCGCCTTCTCGCTCAAGAACCTCGTGCTCTGCCTCACCGGCTGCCTCGTCGGCACGCTGGTGGGCATCCTGCCGGGCGTCGGCCCGATCGCGACCATATCGATGCTGCTGCCGATCACCTTCGGCCTCGATCCGGTCGGCGCGCTGATCATGCTCGCCGGCATCTATTACGGCGCCCAGTATGGCGGCTCGACTACGGCGATCCTCGTCAACATCCCCGGCGAGGCGACGGCCGTTGTGACCACGCTGGACGGTCACCAGATGGCCCGCCAGGGCCGCGCCGGCATCGCGCTCGGCATCGCCGCCATCGGCTCCTTCATCGCCGGCACTTTCGCCACGCTGCTGATCGCCGCGCTGGCGAAGCCGCTCACCAGCCTCGCGCTCATCTTCGGCCCGGCCGAGTATTTCTCGCTGATGGTGATGGGCCTCGTCTTCGCCGTGGTCCTGGCGCATGGCTCGATCGTCAAGGCCATCGCCATGATCCTGTTCGGCATCCTGCTCTCGACGGTCGGCATCGACATCGAGACCGGCGAATCGCGCATGACCTTCGGCATGGACTTCCTCGCCGACGGCATCGACTTCGCCGTGCTGGCCATGGGCGTGTTCGGCGTCGCCGAGATCCTGCGCAACCTCGACAATGTCGAGACCCGCGACGTGGTGAACCAGGCGATCGGCCGGCTGCTGCCGGGCCGGAAGGAACTGCGCCAGTCCGCGGCGCCGATCGCGCGCGGCACCATCATCGGCGCCATCCTCGGCATCCTGCCCGGCAACGGCGCCGTGCTCGGCCCCTTCGCCGCCTATTCGCTGGAGAAGAAGATCGCCAAGGACCCGCGCCGCTTCGGCCGTGGCGCCATCGAGGGCGTCGCCGGACCGGAGAGCGCCAACAACGCCGGGGCGCAGACCTCCTTCATCCCGCTGCTCACCCTCGGCATCCCGCCGAATGCGGTGATGGCGCTGATGGTGGGCGCCATGACCATCCACGGCATCGTGCCGGGTCCGCTGGTGATGACCAATTCGCCCGAGCTGTTCTGGGGCATGATCGCCTCGATGTGGATCGGCAATCTGATGCTGCTCATCATCAACCTGCCGATGATCGGCCTGTGGGTGAAGCTGCTGAAGGTGCCCTACCACCTCATGTTCCCGGCAATCCTGATGTTCTGCTCCATCGGCATCTTCTCGATCAATTCGGAGCCGGTGCAGGTGTTGCTGATCGGGCTGTTCGGGTTCGCGGGCTATATTCTTGCGAAGTTCGGTTTCGAGCCGGCGCCCATGCTGCTCGGCTTCGTGCTCGGCCGGCTGATGGAGGAGAATTTCCGCCGCGCCCTGCTGGTCTCGCGCGGGGACATGGCCACCTTCATCGACAGCCCGATCTCGGCCGGCCTGCTCGCCCTCGCCGCGGTCATGCTGCTGGTGGTGATGCTCCCCAGCTTCCGGCGCGGGCGCGAGGACGTGTTCGTCGAGTAACGCCCGAACGCCCCAGCCGAATGGCGCCCGGATGCGCTGGATTGCGATGGAACGAGCGCACCACCTCACCCGCCCCCTGACCCGTGTTCGGCACCTTGCATCGTCGCGGTCGACGCCGGCCGCGACGAGCGCCGTTGGGAGAAGGCACGCCACCACGCGCCGGCCTGGATCGAACGGGCGGCACCGTGTCATTGTGCAGCGCAGCAACAATTGGGAGGTTGGCGCGTTAGCCTGTCCCGCCCACCCGCCGGGCCGCCTTTGCAAGGATATCTCCGTTGCGGAAAATGCCCGACACGATGGCCCGCCTCGCCGCGCTGCGCACCCGGCAGGGCGACCAAGGTCCCGGTTCCGTCTCTCCCGGTCGCCTCTCCACGCTCGCCGATTTCGGCACGAACCCGGGCAATCTGAAGGCCCGCTGCTACCGTCCATCCGATCTGCCGGACGGCGCCCCGCTGGTCGTCGTGCTGCACGGCTGCACCCAGGCCGCGGCCGGATACGATCGTCACGCCGGCTGGTCGAGGCTGGCCGACGAGGCCGGTTTCGCGCTGCTCTACCCGGAGCAGCATCACGGCAACAATTCGCATCTCTGCTTCAACTGGTTCCAGCCCGGCGACATCCGCCGGGATTCCGGCGAAGCGCTCTCCATCCGGCAGATGATCGAGGCGATGGTCGTGGCGCACGGTCTCGACCGAAACAGAATCTTCATCACCGGCCTTTCGGCGGGCGGGGCCATGACCTCGGTCATGCTCGCCACCTACCCGGAGGTGTTCGCCGGCGGCGCCATCATCGCCGGCCTCGCCTATGGCCGCGCGGCCACGGTGCCGGAGGCCTTCGAATGCATGAGCGGCCGCGGCAGGGTGCCCGACACGGCGCTCTGGCAGCTTCTGCGCGCCGCCTCCCACCATTCCGGCCGGTGGCCGCGGGTGACGATCTGGCAGGGCACGGCGGACCAGACGGTGGTGCCGTCCAATGCGGACGACATCGTCACGCAATGGCGCAGCGTCCATCAGGTCGACGCCGCGCCGACGGTCTCGGAAGTCCGCGGCAGCCGCACGATACGCACCTGGTGCAATGCCACGGGTGACGCCGTGATCGAGCTCAACACCGTGGCAGGGCTCGGCCACGGCACGCCGATCGGCGATGAGCTCGGCGTTCCCGGCCCCTACATGCTCGATGTCGGCATATCCTCCACTCGGGAGATCGTGCGCTTCTGGGGCATCGCCGATCCCCGCGACGTCGCCGCTGCGCCCCAGCCATACCCGGCCGCTCGGGACGCCCCCGCGATATCCATGCCTCCCGCGGCAGGTCCGGACGGACCGATGACGTCCCGCCCCGGGCAGAGGGGGCCGGATGATGGGCCGTCCCCGATCTTGGCCGGCCACCGCGCCTCCGGCGTGCGGAAGATCATCGAGGACGCTCTTCGCGCCGCCGGGCTGATGCCGTGAGCAAGGCACTCGGCCGGCGCATGCCGCCGCGGCGACAGCGACTGATGCACCGGCCGCGCGAGGCTCCCTCGGCGGCAGCCGGCGGGCGTGTTGCCGCTGGACCTCGATCTCTGAACGGCTAATCTTTGATGGAGGCGACGGAGGCATTGTCCGCCGTTGCCGCTGGACCTCGATCTCTGAACGGCTAATCTAGGCTGGTCATGTCGAGGTCATAGGACCAGGTTGCCGCTGGACCTCGATCTCTGAACGGCTAATCTGGATCCGCCCGGAACTCTCTGAAAAGACAGAGAATCCGGGCGGTCTGGGCTGCGCGAGAACGACCGAGGCGTTTAGAATAACGCCAGTTGATCGGGATTTTTTCGCGGGCGACGGCGGCGCTGGCCGGAGAAGCGGACGATGTTTTCATATTGTCGGTCCGTGAAGGTGAGGACGTGGACATCGCCGCGTTCGGGCAGATGCGCCTCGAGGCGGCGCATATGGGCCTCAAACTGCTCCTTGCCGTTGCAGAAGCGAGCATAGACCGAAAACTGGCTCTTCTCGAAGCCTTCGTCGAGCAGATAGTGCCGGAACCTGGTCGCGGCCCGGCTTTCGGCCTTGCTGGTCACCGGCAGGTCGAACATCACGAAAATTCACATGAGCCTGTAGCCGCTGAGCTGGGTGAGGGTCACGGCGGCGTCCCCTCCGCCATGGTTGGCACAGCACCCCCTCCTCAATCGCTACGAGATGGTCGAGCCCGACGAGTTCGAGCGGTGTCGGCGGGGGCGGCAGGGCAAGGGCACCGGCATCCCCGCTCTCGAACGCCCGGGCGAGCGACTGGGCGAGCCGCTGCGCCGCCACCGCCACCGTGGTCACGCCGTCCGGACCGGGCAGGTCGACCGCGATCAGCCCGGCAAAGGCGCGCTTGGTCGCGGGGTCAACCGCCTCGAACCCCTTCGCGGCGAGACGCACCGCGAGTGAATCGACGAGAGGGCGAAACGGCTCGATCAGATCGTCGGCGAGAGCGAACGCGTTGCCGCGGTTGGCATGGTGGATGCCGATGGAGGGATGCAGCCCGGCCGCGACGACCGAGCGCGCCACCAGCGCGCGCAGGATGGTGTAGCCGTAGTTCAGCGGTCCATTGATATCGGCGGCGTCACGGTCGCGGCGGAAGTCGGGTCCCATGAGCAGCGGCCAGTAGCGCCGCGCCGCCTGCGCCTCGATATTGTCGGGATCCCCCGATCGCACCTTGCGGGCGAGCATGTCGAGCGCGGCGCGCTCCTTGCCATGCGCGTCGAGAACAGCCCCCTGCCAGCGCAGCTTGGCCACCACGAGCCGGCTCCACAGCTGCTTGGCGAGCGGGCGCCCCGCTTCCCATTGGGCGCGCATGCGCGCGTTCTGGCCATGATGACCATCGAGGGGGAGGAACACGCCGACCGGGGCATGGTTGGGGCCGCACAACACCAGCGGCGCGCCGCGTTCCGCCAACGCCACGGCGAGGTTGGTGCTCCAGGTAATGCCGTGAGCATGGACGATCACCGCCGCGATATCGTCGAGCGGCACCCGGCCGATCTCCCGCCTGTCTTCGGAAACGACCAGGAAGCCGCGATAGGCGGAAAGGTGCCGGCCGTCCGTGGCGATATCGACGACCTGCTCCATGCCTCAGCCCGGAGGTGCGGGTAACGCGGCGTCCGGCGTGGCCGCCCTTCGCCGTCGCGGCTTCCGGCGCGCCGGGAAGCCGGGGTCGAGCACGCGGCCGAGCTCGTCGATGCGCACCTGCCGCGCCTTCCAGCGCTGCAGCGAACGCGGCGAGCCATAGACGTAGCGGAAGGGGTCTTCCTTGTCGGCGTCGCGCGCCTTCAGGCTGCCGGCCTCCTGCGGCGGGGCAAGGACCAGTGTGCCACCCGAGAACTTCACCACCCGCATCAGTTCGCGCTCTTCGCCCTCGCGCTCGACGGCGATGACATCGTTCTGCTGCAGTGACAGCACCTTGCGGGCTGTCGGGTTGGCGGCGCGGATGCTCGACGTCCACCCCGGCTGGTGCGCGTCGAACATGGAGACGACCTCATCCCTCCATTTTCCCGTCTTCAGCTCCCACACATCGAAGCGGTAATTGGAGTCGCCCTTGTAGGCCTTGTAGGGGCGCCCATGCCGGTCGCGGATCGGGATGACCGAGAGCGGCTCCACCACGCGGATGCGGCGGATGCCGGGAAAGAAGCGCGGCCCGCGCTCGGGATGGCCGAAGCTGCGCAGCGCCTGCTCGAAGGCCGCGCCTTCCTTGCCGGCGGTCCAGTCCGCCAGCTTGCGCCGGAGATCGTCGTCGCGGATGGCGGCGAGATCGGCGGCCTTCTTGAACGCGGCGAGCGGCTTGCGGGTGACGACGATGTCGAGCCCGCGCGCGTCCTTCTCGCCGGTGAGGCCATAGGCGGTTTCGTTGTGAAGACGGGCCGCGGTGGTGTCCCTTTCCTTGCGCAGGCCGGCCTTGGCGGCGCTGCCATGGTCCGGCCGGTGGCTGACGGTGATGTTCCGCACCACCCGCCCGACCTCATCGGCGAACCCCTCCCACGGGTCGGGAATCAGCGCGGCGATGCGGTCCGCCGCCTCGTAGCCGCTGCTGCCGGCTTCGCGCGCGATGCGGTTGAGCATGCCGCGATCGGTCACCGCGATGACGATGGCGTCGATGGCGTGATGGCGGTGATCGCGCCGGTTCTTCGGCTGGCTGGCGCCGCCGGCGAGATTGTGGTCGGGCAGATGGTGGTTCAGCTGCCAGCTCCGCCGCAGCATCTCGGTCAACCGGCCGGGCGACACCCAGACATGGCTCGAGCCTTCGCCCCGGTCGGGATAAAGCGCGGAGAGATACTCCCGCGCGAGGCGCGAGAGGTACTGCGTGTCGGTGAGATGGCGGGCGAGAAAGCCGCCCTTGTCGGTGAACTGCTTCAGCGCATCCGGCTCGAAGCGCCAGCGCTTGCCCTTCGCCAGCCGCGCCGCGCGCGCCGCGATGTTGTCCCAGCTCGCTTCCGGCCCGAAGCGGGCGCGCAGATCGTCCTTTGCCTCGAACGGCGAGCGCTTGCCCTTGACGCGGTTGGCCTCGCGCAGGGCGAGGATGCGGTTGCCGCCGGAATCGTCGAGCGTCGAGCTGAAGGGGAGGATGTGGTCGACGTCGACGGCGCCGGAGAACAGCATGTCTACCGAGATCTGGCGGCCGGTATAGACACAGCGCCGGTCCAGCACGTTCTCGTGGTTCAGCTCCTCCCACAGCTTCAGCATCGCCCGGTTGCCGCCCTTGTCGGCCTGGCCGATCTCGATGAGCTTCCTTGAACGCCCCTCGGCTGCCGTCCGGTTTTCGCGGTTCTCGCGGTTGCGCTTCTGCTTCTCCTCCTCGTTCAGCTTCAGCTCGCGCGCCAGCTCGATGGCGATCTCCTCCGGCGGCCCATAGCGGCGGATCAGCGTGTTGAGCACGCGGCGAAGCTGGTTGAGGCCGATATGAACGGTGGGGTTGGTGAGGCGGCCGATGCGCAGCGCCTCGTCCCGCTCGGCCGGATCGGCGGTTCCCGGCAGGATGTGGCGCTCCAGTATCTCGCCGTAATAGGGCAGCGCGGCGTTGCCCTTTCCGTCCTGCCAGACCTGCCCGTCGCGGAAATCGGAATGGTGGCCGAGCCCGGCGCGCGCGACCGCCTCGCTGTAGACGACGACATCCTTCGCCAGCTCGGCGATCAGGCGGCGGGTGGCGCTCTCGCCGAAGCGGCCATAACCCTCGGGCAGGCGCGCGCCGGTCACGGCCCGTGCCGCCTCGGCGGACAGCGCGAAGCGCTCGCCGAGCCATGCTTCGAACCCCGCGACCTGCTCGTCGCTTTCCAGCGTCTCCAGCCGCGCGATCACCTCGCATTGCAGCTCCGGCGCCATGGAGAGCCACGCCTTGCCGAAGCGGTTCCGGCTCGTCATCTCGGCGGCGACCTCGTCGCCCTTCATGTCGCGGCGGTTCTCGCTCTCCTTGTTGAAGCGCGCGTCAGGGTCGAGCTTCAAACCCTTGCGCAGGCTTTCATAGGCGACCGCTTTCTTCGATCCGAGCTTGGAGAGCAACGCATCGCGCTCCTGCCGGGTGAGGAGGCGCGCCTCGACGCCGGGTGCCACGATACGCAGCGCGTTCACCTCCTCCAGCAGCCGCCGGCGCTGGAACAGCGGGTGTGCCTTGGCCAGGCGCGGCTCGGGGGGCAACAGCGTGCAGAAGCCGATCTTCGGGTCTTTCAGCGGGCGCTGGTGAAAGATGATCTCGTAGAACTGCTCCCGCCGCGCGTCGGTCAGCACGTCCGGGTGATGCGGCGCCTGCCGCTCCCAGATCAAGTTGAACTCGTCCTCCAGCGTCTGGCGATCGGGGTAGAAATCATAGGCCTCGCTCGCCCGCCCCTCCTCGGCATCGGGCGCGAGAATGCGCGTGCGAACATGCGCGACGGCATTGGGATCGGTCGATCCGGCGCGGCGCAGGTGCAGGAATTCGCCGAGCGTCTCCGCCCCGGCCTCCTCCATCTGCGCGTGCAGCCGGCCGACGCCGATGCGGATCTTGCCGGCATCGTCATCCGCGCCCCGGTCGGTCTTGCGGTTCGACTTGAAACCGCGACGCTGGTTCAGGTGGAACAGCGCGCGGCCGATATGGGCGAGCGGCAGCTTTTCCCGCAGCGCACGGGCGCGCAGTTCGTAGGGATCGCGCCCGACCAGTGCCGCCTGCCCGGCCGCGTCGGAGGGGAACAGGCCGGCCAGCGTCAGATATTTGATCAGCGCCGCCTGCCGCTGCTTGAAGCGATCGCGCCGGCGGCGCATGGCCCGGGCATCGCGCCGCGCCCCGGCGAGCGAGGCGCCCGATTTCGGCTCCCGCCCATCGGAGAAGATGCGCGAGCCGGCGGTGATGATGCGCTTGGGCGTCCAGATCTCACCGACCTTCACCACCTCGATGGCGGCCCAGCCGAGAGAATTTGTCCCGAGATCAAACCCGACCCGATAGGGCATATGCCACCCCGATATACGCCACCGGAATACTACCTTCGAGTGTATGAATGTCGAATCGCAGCGGGTAGTCGAATCCGGCCACAATGTGTCTTCGCCGCACTCGAAGGGAGCGAGCGCCAGAAATTCGCGATTGCCCATGGTGGCTTAGGAGCCGGTATGAGGCTGCCATGTTCGGGTGTACGTGAGAGCGAATGGTGGTTCCAACCCAACTGACGGCGGATTCAAGCCCGACATCGTCCGAGCGCTCGGACTCTCTCTTGGGTTCTCGTGGGGAAGAGCCATCTTCACTCACCCCCAAGATCGCCGAGGTGCCGCTGGACCTGCGGTCTCTGAAACGGTGCTTGATCGCGATCCGCGAGGTGCTACCGTAACGTCTTCAGAGATCGTGGTCTGGCTGTTAACAAGCAGTCATGTCTGCACCAGATAAGGGCGACGCTCCGGCGTCGCCTTTTTTTGTTGCCTCGACCCAGATGTCGCTGGCCGCTGCAATGTGTTGATCGCGACCAGGCGAGGAATGACCAAGATCATTCCGCCCAACCTGCTCGCGGCCACTCCACTATTCTGTCAGCAAACCGAACCATGATCTGTTCGGATTTCCATCGGCCGATAAACGCGCCCGAATTCGGCGCACATGCTGATCGGCCATGCCCGCCTATGGTGCCTCGCTGTTTCGAGCCACGCCCCCGCGAAGGGGGCGACTCCCGTGCGCTGCGCCTGCTCGAAATTCGCCCAGTTTCGATCCACGCCCCCGCGAAGGGGGCGACGCGCCATCCACGCAGACCACTTTCTGCCCCACGTAGTTTCGATCCACGCCCCCGCGAAGGGGGCGACTAGCCGACGCCGCCGAGCATGCAGACATCGACCGGTTTCGATCCACGCCCCCGCGAAGGGGGCGACGTCGCGATCCGCACCTCAAGGCCAAGCTGATTGGCGTTTCGATCCACGCCCCCGCGAAGGGGGCGACGAGCATGCCGCCCGGCTCGCGTTCGGGGTGCAGGTTTCGATCCACGCCCCCGCGAAGGGGGCGACATGCGGATGAATCCGAGCGCTACCCCGTTCGAGATGTTTCGATCCACGCCCCCGCGAAGGGGGCGACCGGCGATCGGGAGAAACCCCCCCCTCACAACGGTGTTTCGATCCACGCCCCCGCGAAGGGGGCGACTGCCGTCCAGTAACATACTGGATCTTCACACGAAATAGGGCTGTGCGCGCGAACCGTGTGGCGTGCCGTGCCGATCAGCGGCCGGTGCGGCTGCGCTCGACGAAAAAGGAAAGGCAATACAGATAGCTGCCGGGCGCGCGAACCTCGCCGGCGTAGCGTGCGCGCTTGGGGTTCGCGCGTGAGGTTCGCGCCCTGGGGTTCGCGCCGGGGGGTCACGCCTCAGGTTCGCGCCGGCGGTTCGCGCCCGAGGTTCGCGCCAAGGGTTCGCGCGGGCGGTCAGAACAGCAGCGGGCCATCGAGATCGAGGCTCGGCTTCGCCCCCACATGCTCGACCCGCCGTTTGCCATCCGCGCCCAGCCGATAGAAGCGGAGGCTGTCGCTCGCCCCGTCGATCTCGGCAATGAGGCGCGCGCGCAGCGCCACCCATTGCGAGGGATCGACCTCGCATTCGAACACCGAATTCTGCACGCGCTGGCCATAGTCGAGGCAGGCCCGCGCGACGCGGCGGAGCCGGCGGCGGCCCGCCGGCGTCTCGGTCCGCACCTCATAGGCGACAAGCATCAGCATGCGTCACTTCCAGATGAAGCCGGGGTAGCCGTCGAGATCGCCCCGCAGATGACGCGCCAGAAGCTGCGCCTGCACATGCGCGACGAGGCCGAGCGGCAGCGTCTCGCCGAGGAAGGGGTGGGTGAGCTCATCGCGCTTGCGTTCCTGCCAGGCGACGAGAACCCGCTTGCGCGCGGCCTCGGTCAGCCGCACGCCGCCGGCATCCTCCAGCGTGAAATCCTCCGGCGCGAGCTGCCGGCGGTTGATCAGGCTGAGCGCGAGCCGGTCGGCGAGGACGGGACGCAGTTCCTCCATCAGGTCCAGCGCGAGGCTGGCGCGGCCGGGCCGGTCGGCGTGGAGGAAGCCCACCTGCGGGTCGAGGCCGTGCGCCTCGAGGGCGGACCGGCAGTCGTGACCGAGCAGGGCATAGAAGAACGACAGCAGCGCGTTCACCCGGTCGAGCGGGGGGCGGCGCGAGCGCCCGCCGAACACGAAGGCCGGATCGTCGGCCCGCAGCAGATGGTTGAAGCCGCCGAAATAGACCTGCGCCGCCTCCCCCTCCAGCCCGCGCAGCAGCTCGACGCTGGCCGCGACGAGGGTACGGCGCGCCACATCGGTGAGGCGCCGCTCGGCGGCCTCCAGCGCCTCGCGTCCCTCGGCCGGCAGCGCGGCGCCATGGTCGCGCAGGGCCCGGCGGATGACGGTGCGCTGGTTCGCGGCCTTGGCGGCGACGATGCCGCGCACGATGGGCACGCCGCGCGCGGCATCGTCGGCGGCGCGGAACTGCGCGCGGCGCAGCAGCACGTTGCCGGTGCGCGATCCCTCGACGCGGGCGAGGAAACGCCCGTTGGGATCGAGATGCGACACGGTGATGCCGGCTTCCGCGCAGGCCGCCAGCAGCGCCGGCGAAGCGCCCGGCCGGCCGAAGCTGACCACGCCGTCGAGCATGTGCAGCGGCGCGCGGCCGCGCTCCGTGCCCTCCACCTCGACGACCAGGTTGGCGCCGTCCTTGCGCAGCCAGGCGTCCTCGCTGTTGACATAGATGGTGTTGAGCATGCGCCGCATGGCCACCTCACGCTCCGATCTGGGTGGCGAGCCAGCGGGCCACCGAAGGCGGCTTGTCCAGCCGCGCCGGCTGGCACAGGGCTTCGAGCGAGCAGCGGCGGCAGGCCGGCATGTGGACCGGCGCGGGCGTGAGCTGCGCGGCGATCGTCGTGCGCGTGGCCTCGGCGGTGCGGGCGGTCAGCGCCCGCAGCGCGTCGTCGAAGGCGACGTTCAGCCGGCGGCGCGTCTCGCCGTAGAACAGCGCACCCTCGGGAACCGGCACGCCGAACGCCTCCTCGAGGCAGATCGCCTGCGCGCAGAGCTGCACCTCGTCGGCGCGGTGCGCCTTGGGCTTGCCGCGCTTGTATTCGACCGGAAAGGGCACGCCGGGCTCGCCGCGCCCGCCGCCGTGGAACTCGACCACATCGGCCTTGCCGGCGACGCTCAGCACGGTCGAGCGCAGCGTCACGCCGCGGGCCGTGCGCACGCCCGGCCGGGTCTCCGCCCGGCCGGAATCCGCCTTCTCGTGCAGCAGCCGCCCTTCGGCCGTCGCGGCATCCTCGGCCCACAGTTGCTCGACATGGATCAGCGCGCACTGGCGCGGGCAGAACAGATAGTGCTGCAGCGCCGAGAGCGGGATCAGCGCCTCCTCCGTCTCGGGGGCGATGGGCGCGACCGGCACGGGCCGCCCCTACCGCTCGATGATCTCGATGCCGTCGGGCAGGCCGTCGCGGTCGATGGAGATGGCGTAATCCTCGAAGCTGCGGGCCGGGGGCGCGTTGTCGAGCTTGTCGTCGCCGGGCGTGTGCCTCTCGCCCTTGAACACCCGCCAGGTCTTCACGCGGTCGAACAGCTCGTTCGCCCTGGCGTTGCCCAGCGCCGAGGCGTGCCGGAAGACGATCAGCTTGCGCGTCGCCATCTCGCCGCGCGCGGCGGAACGATCGTGCTCGAACAGGTTGGCGAGCGCCTCGAACAGCAGCTCGAGATCGGCCTGCGAGAAGCCGGTGCCCTTGGTCGGGTGCGAGGCGAGCGGGGCCGAGACATAGCCATGGGCGCGGTAGAGCCCGTAGGGCACGATATGCTTGCGGCCCATGGTGCGCCCGCCCTTGGCGTCGGCATCGGCTTCCGTGGTCGCGGCGAGGCGGGTGATGGAGATTTCCAGCGGCAGGATCGGCTCGACCGAGCGGGCGAAGTTGATCTGCACCGGCCCGCGCACCTGCCCGGCATTGACGCCGGTGGTCATCACCGCCCCGAAGCTGCGGATATCGAAGAAATTGGCGCACATCCAGGCGGTCAGCTCGCGGGACTTGGCCTCGTCCTTCGGAAGCTTCTTGAGCTCGTCCGCTTTGGTGACATCCGGCAGCACCGCCGCCCAGGCGCGCTTGTGCTCGTTATTGAGCGTGGCGCCGTCGCGCATGTAGATCTCGTGGCCGGGCGCATCGGGCCGGGCCAGGGCGACATAGTTGCGGATCTTGCGCTTGAGCGCGACGTCGGAAACCAGCCCCTGATTGGTCTCCGGGTCGAGGCGGGGCATGTTGCCGGCGTCGGGATCGCCGTTCGGGTTGCCGTTCACCACGTCGAAGTACAGCACGAATTCATGCCGGCGCGTGAGGCCGTTCGTTTCATTCGTCATTGTCGTGGTCCTCCGCATCGATGCTGGCGAGTTCGGCCTCGGCTTCGCGGCTGGCGAACTGCCCCTTGCGCTGGTGGTAGTAGCCGAGCACGAACCGTCCCTGTGCCTCGAGCGGCAGCGAGCGCGGCAGGTGGTCGTCGAGGCGGTTGGTGATCTCCTCGATCTCGCGCTCCAGCCACACGCCCTTGCCGCTCTTGCGCAGCTTGCCGAGATGGTTCTGCACGCCGCGCATCAGGATCGGGAAGACGCTGGCGGGCGTGGCCGAGGCCGCGCCGAAATAGCGGTCGCGGATGGTGGCGTTGACCTTGCCGAGCGCCATCCGCTGTGCGGTCTCATAGGCGGCGAACAGGCGGCCGAGCTGATAGGCAGAATTGGAACTCTCCTTCTGGAGACTCACGGGCAGTTCCTCCCTGGCGCGGTCATGGCTTGCGGGGGCGTGCGGGTCGGGCATGTTCAGGCGGAGCTCGCGGGCGAGCACCGCGCGGATCACCGCGGCGTGCCAGCCGCTGGCGGGGTCGTCGCCCGCGCGCAGCCGCATGATCGCCGCCGCCAGCAGCGAGCGCGGGTAGCGCGTGCCTTCCAGCACGGCGCGGGTCACCTCGCCCGCCAGCAGCGGCGGGATGTTCTCGTATTTCTCCAGCATCGCCGTCGTCTTCAGCAGCAGCCAGGCGATGGAGGGCGGCCGCTCGCCCCACGGACGCGGCTCGATCGCGAGATCGCGGTAATGCGCCGCGAGACGCTGCACGAACGCGCCGAAATCATCCGACAGCCAGTAGCGCACCGACAGCCGCGCGGCGTTGGGGGCGAGGCCGAGCACGTGGAAGCGGGTAGCGGCGCGGAGCTTCGCGTCGAGCGCCTCGACCGGCCGGCCGTTCATCACGTCGTCGAGCCGGTCGCGGAGCTTCTTCGCCTCGCTCGCGTCGTCCGGCGGCTCGGCCAGAGCGGCGAAGATATCCTCCGCCGCCCGCGCCGCGTCCTCGTCGACGGTTCCCGACGTGTCGGCCCAGAACACCACCGTCGCATCGCCGATGCCGCGGGCGAGGCGGTTGCGGCTGGAGCGTTCCAGCATGCCGTTGAGCGCGGCGCCGTAGCGGAAGGCGGCCTCCTCGGAGGTGGGGGCGTTGTCGCCCTGCTCCTTGCCGTAGGAGGTGAAGGCGTCGAGATTGAACGAGACCAGCGCGGCCCCCGAGGATTGTGCCCCGTTGACGCCCTTGATGGTGGGATGCAGCCGCTGCGCGACGGCGGTGTTTCCGGTGACGAGGCAGGCGACGCGCGCGCCGTCGCCGCCGGCCCGTGCTGACAGCACGGCCCGCGCCGCATCGCGCTGATGGATGAACCGCATGTCGCCCCGCAGGCGGAAGACGATGTTGGCATCCAGCATCTCGGGGGTGAAAGGCGCCGCATCAAAGCGCTCCGGCGTCCATCCCTCCAGAAAACGGGAGAGGGCGACAAGGCCGGGATCCTGCGCTCCGGCCAGAACCTCCCGATGGCCGGCCTTGAAGGCGTCGTGCTCCTGGGCGGTCCGCCTGCCCTCGCCCGCGGTGCGCCCCAGCACATAGGCGCTCTTGTCCCAGAACAGGTTGGGCAGGATGCCCGCCGTCCGCTTCACCGCCGCCGGCACCGACAGCAGCTGCGGCACCAGCTTCTTGCCGCTCGGGGCGCGCAGGTCGAGCACCGCGACCGGCGTGCCGTCCTCGGTGATCTCGATGGCGAAGCTGATCTTCTCGCGCGAGAACCCCGGTGGCTCGGCCTCGCCCCGCGCGGCCATCCGTTCATAATAGCCGTCGAGCGATTGCAGGATGGTCATGACACCGTGCCCCCGGCGAGGCAGGCCTTGACGTCCAGCACGCCGTCCGACAGCCGGGCCTGGAAGAAGCGCGAGGTATTGCCGTCCGCGAAGTCGATGTCGTGCAGCATCCAGCCGAGATCGCGGTCGCGCTGGTCGCCGGGCAGCCGGCTTTCCGGCAGCGGATCGCCGGGCGCGACGAGCGCGAAATCCGCCACGCATTCGCGGGTGCCGAGGCAGGGGCGGTGAAAGCACTGCCCGGCCGCGGCCCGGCGGTTGAACATGCTGAGGGCTTGGCCTCGCCGTCATCGGGGCCGGCCTTCGCCGTCAGCTCGAAATGCGCCTCGATGACATAGGCGACATCCTGCAGGAACAGGGTCGCGCGCTGCTGGCGGTTGTCCTCCACCACGAGGCCGAGGCCCGCCGTCGAGCCGGCGCGCATCGCCGTGTCGGCCGAGGCCGCGCTGGCCTTGGCGCCGACCTCGTTGCGCCGGAACGACTGGAACCGGATCGGCCTCAGCACATGGATGCGGTCGACGACCCAGCGGATCGCCGGCTTCCAGTGGATCGACTCCAGAATGCCGCGCGCCGCCGACGGGGTCATCACGTCATAGGAGACGCGCTCGACCTTCATTTCCGGCCGCGTGAAGCACGCCCGCTCGCCCCAGACGTGCAGACGAACACCGTAGGACATCTCGCAACCTCGGCAATGATGCGGAATCAGCCGTACCCGGAAACCTCAATCCGGATACCGCAACGGGGCAATGGCTATCGGGCGAGGCGGCGAAGTTCTCCACCGATGATTGCATGACGGAACGACACGAACGCCGCTCCCGCCGCGCGACGGTCGCCGCGGACCTCTCCTGCCGGGGGCGATGCCGTCATGGGATTGACCGTCAAATGACATTCAGCGTGACGTCCCGATACGTCGGATCCGCCAGATCCACCCCGGTCTCCGGCCGGTAGAGCGACAGGTCCACAAACCGCAGCATCGCCTCGCCGAGCGCGGGATGAACCGGCCTCAGGACGCCGCGCGCCAGCCATTCGTCGCGGGCCGCATTGGGGATAGACACCGTGTACTGCTGGAGCCGCCGCAGATCGGCCGCGCGCGGCCTGTCCTGCGCGGCGATGCTCGCCAGCAGCCGCTCGGCGTCGTGGTCGTCCGCATCGGCCTGCCACGGCACGACCACCGGCTCCATGATCTCGTCGATCATCCGGTAGGCTTCGGCGATGGACCGGAACGGAAAGTCCAGCCCGTCGGTCTCGCCGATGGCGCGGAGAATGCCCGGATAGGCGCCCACCGTTGCCGTATCGAACACTTGGGTCGCGTCGCCCTTTCGCCAGTAAAGCTCGGCGAAATAGTGCCTGACCGCCTCGAGGCCGAGCGGATCGGCATGCTGTTCCAGCGCCGGCTGCGCCGCCTGCCAGCGCAGCTTGATGTCGTGCTGGATATGCCCGGCCGCCGGCTCGAACACGACGACGCGCCCCAGCTTCGGCCGCTCCTCGGCATCGGACAGTTTACCCTCGCGATTGCAGCGTCCTGCCGCCTGCGCAACGGCGTCGATCCCGGTGGCTGCGCGCCAGACCTCTGGAAAATCAATGTCGACGCCGGCTTCTATAAGGCTCGTGGCGACCAGCCGCACCGGCAGGCGCGCCTCCAGCTTCGCCCGCAGATCGGCCAGCACCAGCCGGCGATGGCGGGCGCACATCTGGGTGGAGAGATGCACGGCGCCCGGCAGCGGGCGGATGGCATCGAACAGCGCCCGCGCGTGACGGCGCGTGTTGACGATGCACAGCATCTGCGGCTGCTCGGCGAAGCGCGCGGCGACGGCCTCGTCCGGCACCGGCTGCGCCCGCCGTTCGACCGCGACGCGCCGCAGGCGCGCATAGAGCCCGGCCGGATCGGGCGCCAGCTCCCGCTCCGCCGGCAGGTCGAGACCCCGCGCCGCACCGGTGCCGTCGCGAAGGGCCTCGTCGATCTTCCGCAGGGCCGGCTGCGTGGCGGTGCACAGCACCACGCTGGTGCGGTAGTTCAGCGCCAGCTGCTCGATCGCCGCCAGGCTCGGCAGCAGCAGCGGCAGAGGCAGGGTCTGCACCTCGTCCAGCACCACCACGCTGCCGGCGATGTTGTGCAGCTTGCGGCAGCGCGAGGTGCGGTTGGCGAACAGGCTCTCGAAGAACTGCACCGCCGTGGTGACGACGATGGGCACGTCCCAGTTCTCCGCCGCCCGTTGGAGCTTGGCGACAGCGCTGGGCGCCTCGTCGTCCGCCAACCATTCCGTGCGGGCCGCCTCCCAGTCGAAGCTGGCGTGGTGCTCGAGAATATCGCCCTCGCTCCCCAGCGCCTCGCGGAACACGTCGGCAGTCTGCTCGATGATGGAGGTGTAGGGAATGACGTAGATGACCCGCCGCAGGCCGTGACGGACCGCATGGTCGAGCGCGAAGGAGAGCGAGGCCAGTGTCTTGCCGCCGCCGGTCGGCACGGTGAGGCTGAACAGGCCGGGCGCCAGACCCGCCCGGGCGCCCGCATGGTCGAGGATTTCGGCACGCAGCGTGTTGAGCGGCGTGGCGGGAGCCGTCGCACGCTTCTCCGCCATGAAAACGCGCAGGCGCTCGCGCAGCTCGGCAATTCCCGTGTGGTTGCCGCGCTCGACCGGCTGGCGCGCCGCCTCGGCATAGAACTGCTCGGTGGCCAGGAAATCGGCGTCGACGAGGCAGGAGAACAGCATGCGGATAAGGAAGCTCGCCGCGAAGCCCTTCGGGCCGGCCTGGGGCAGCCGCACGCCGGCCATCACCGCCGCCGGTTCCGGCAGCGGGCCGAGCTGTGCCTGCCAGCCGGACGGCAGCAGCCGGGCGGCCCCCTCCATCCGGCGCGCGAGGTCGACGCCGTCGGCGAGGCCGGCATGGTGGGCGGCGATGATGGCGGCGAGGATGGCGCCGAGCCCCGTTCCGTAGCGGTCCAGCGCGATGCGCGCCCCGGCGGAGGAGTGGTCGCCGCCGGAGTTGCGGTCGCCGGCGATATAGGCCTGGAACTCCGGCGAGAGCTTGCCGATGTCGTGAAGACGCCCGGCCAGCCGCAGAACCTCCTTGTATCCGATCGCCTCGGCCAGCTGCGCGGCCAGCGTCGCCACGGCCAGGCTGTGGCGGGGGAGCGTCTCCCATCGGTCCCGGGGCTCGCCGGGCAGCGAATGCGCGTAGATGTCGGCCATGGCGTTCACGTCCAGGTCGGATCACACCAGGATACCGGATCCCGCCAGCGATCGCCATGGGCGCCGGCTTGGCGGGCGCGGTCAGGGCGTCGGGCGTCCCTCGCCGCGGAAGGCATCGGCGGCGTTCTCGAAGGCGGCCTCGGCGAGGTCGGTCTCGCGCAGCAGCTTGTGCGCGAGGTCGGTGGAGATGCGATGCCCGCGCGCCATGCCGACGATGGCGGCCCGCTCGGCGCGCAGCGCCAGCACGTGCAGGCGATCCTCGTCCTGCAGCGTTCCCGCCGGCGGCGTATCCGGCGCCTCCGGCTGCAGCTGGGCCAGCCGGTGCTGGTAGTAATCGGCGACCAGGGCGACGGCGGCGAGCCGCCCGCCCTGCGCATCGGCCTCGGCGACGGTGCGCACCTTGCCGCCGGGCGCCTCCCCGGCCGTGGACAGCGCGGCGATGGCGGCCTTGGCCGCCTCGATGCGCGCGGCGCGCTCCTGCCGGTCGTCGAGCGGCTCCGGTGGCAGCGCCACGCCCCGGATCAGGGCCGGCAGAGCGATGTTCGCGAGCACGAGCGAGACCAGGATCACCCCGGCCGCCAGCAGGATCACCAGATCGCGGAAGGGGAACGGCGTGCCGTCGGGCAACGCCAGCGGCAGGCTCAGCGCGGCGGCCAGCGTCACCGCCCCGCGCACCCCCGCGCTCGACATGGCGGCGACCAGCCGCAGGTTCGGGCGGCGGCGGGGCGAGGCGCTGCCGGCGTCGCGCCCGAGCCAGATCCCGACCATCGCCCACACCCAGACGAAGCGCAGCACCGCCATGGCGAGGCTGATGGCGAGCACATAGGCGCCGAGCCACCACAGGCCGCCGTGGCCGCTTTCCGCCGTGCCCGGATGCACGCGGGCCAGCAGGTCGGGCAGCTGCTCGCCGAGCAGCAGGAAGATCGATCCGTTGAGGGCGAAGGCCAGCGTCTCCCACACCGCGTTGCGGCGGATGCGGGTGACGGCCAGCGCCCGGCCGCTGACCTCCACCCGGCTCATCACCATCCCCGCCGCCACCGCCGCCAGCACGCCGGAACTGCCCAGCGCGTCGGCGAGCAGATAGGCGCCATAGGGCGTCAGCAGGCTGATCAGGATCGAGGAGGAGGTGTCCTCGCCGAACCGCGCGACGATGCGGAATTTCAGCCAGGTGACCAGCTGGCTCAGCCCCGCCCCCAGCGCGATGCCGCCGAGCGCGGTCCAGGCCAGCCCGCCGAGCGAGGACCAGATCGGCACCGATCCGGTCATCGCCACCGTCACCGCCAGCCGCAGGCACAGCAGGGCGGAGGCATCGTTGAACAGCGCCTCGCCCTCGAGCAGGCGCAGCATGCGGCGCGGCACGCTCACACGGGTCACCATGGCCGTCGCGGCGACCACGTCGGTCGGCGACAGCACCGCCGCCAGCGCGAAGCAGATGGCGGGCGGCATGGCCGGGATGAGGGCCCGCAGCAACAGCCCGACGCCGAGCACGGTGACGAAGACGAGGCCGAAGGCCAGCGAGGCGATCAGGGCGGCATTGTCCTGCAGGTCCTGCTTCGGCACGCGCCAGCCGTCGAGGAACAGCAGCGGCGGCAGGAAGATCACGAAGAACGTCTCCGGTTCCAGCGCGATGCCGAAACGCGTGGCGAGGCCGATGGCGGCGCCGGCGGCGATTTGGATCAGCGGCAGCGCGATCCGTCCGCCGAGCGCCCGGCCGATCCAGTGGGTGGCGATGACGCCGGCCAGCAGGATCAGGATCATCCCCGTCTCGCCCATGAACGCGCTCCGGAACCCGCACTCGACCCGCCCGCGGCCCTCCCGGCAAAAGAAAGGTGGCGACGGAGGCCGTCGCCACCTCAAGGCAGGGAGGGGAGCGATGCGCGGGGGGGCAGGAGCGCATCGACTGCCGAACCCGACTATGCCGCCGGCACGCCATCGCTTCTGTCGGCTTCGGCCGCCCGTTTGCGCAATCGCACCGCGCTCCGCGTCGCATCGGGCAATCGCCGCGGCGCAGGGGTGGGCCGGTTAGCGATTGCTGGGGAGGATGTTCATCACCCCATCGACAACCAGAGCGGGAGGCGACACCCTCGCGGCATGAAACCGTTTGCCGCCATCGATGCGATCGTGATCGGCCTCCTGGCCGTCAGCACGGCCGTCGTAACGCTGTGCGCTCTCGTCCTTTCCTCGGGGACGAAAGTCGATACGGGCTGCGTGATGAGCTTCTTGGGAAGTAACTTCGGAAGCCTGCTCGGCGCCATCGCCACGATCATCGCGGGTGCACTCGCGCTGCATTCAACCAAGCTCTCGATCCGGAATGCAAATGAAGAGGCGCGTCGCCACGAAAGCGAAGCGTGGAAAGAAACCGCAATCCGCTTCAAGCACGCGCACGATCAGATGAAGACGCTTCGTGCTTGTCTTGCCTGGCATCGGCGAAGGAACACCATCAGAGACGCGGAATCGGAGCTTCGCATTGGCAACCACAACTCCGCCCTGAAGGAACTGCGGGAGGTGCAGCCGATCCTTCCGCTTCTGGGGGCGAGGCAGCGGCTGGTCGCGATGCAGGGCCTTCGTCGCATCGACGAATTCGAGACCCGCTGTCGCCGCGAACTGTCGGTCGCGTCCACCCACGGCTCGGAGAGCAACAGTTCCGGGATCGGCTACATCATGGAGGCGATTGACGATTTCGATGGCTTCTTCAATAGGGAGATTGCTGGCGGCAGCTAGCGGTCGCTTGGCTCGATCCCCTCACCGCCCGGCCCGCTCGTAGAGCTG
The DNA here is from genome assembly GCF_045108345.1 of Ancylobacter terrae. Taxonomy (NCBI): domain Bacteria; kingdom Pseudomonadati; phylum Pseudomonadota; class Alphaproteobacteria; order Hyphomicrobiales; family Xanthobacteraceae; genus Ancylobacter; species Ancylobacter terrae. The sequence goes on along the minus strand of NZ_JBJGXH010000001.1, from coordinate 832,103 downwards.
CACGTAATTGCCGGAGGGGTCGATGAGCGTCAGGGTGCGGCCGTGCGGGCCCATGTCGCGGTTGCCGACCACCGCGAGGCCGGCCGCGGCGATGGCGCTCCGGTGCGCGTCGAGATCGGCCACCTCGAACACCGCCACCGCCCCGCTGGCGCCGTCGGGAAACTCCTCCGGCGCGCCGACCGCGAAATTGGCGCCGCCGGCGTCATACTGCACCCAGCGCTCGCCATCGACGAATTTCGGCGTGAGGCCCAGCACCGCCTCGTAGAAGCGCCGGCTTTCGGCGAGTTCCGCACTGCGGACATAGACGTTCTGCAATCGCTTGACGGTCAAGACCCGCCCTCCCTGCTCACTCTGCGCCGGCATCCGCTCTGCAGGAATTGAACCGCTCCTGCGCCAGCCGGCTGCCCCGGCCTGCCCGATCGAGAGCCCGCCCCGCGATCGAGCAAAGCCACCCGAACGGGCGCGCCCCTAGTAGACCGTCCACCCCGCATCGGCGACGATCAGCGCGCCGTTGAGATAGCGCGCGCCCTCCGAGGCGAGGAACACCGCGACCGGCGCGATGTCGCCCGGGTCGGCCTGCGGCGGTCGGGTGGCCAGACCCTTGCCCCGCAGCTCCCAGCCGGCGGCGGAAGGCTCCACCCCCGCGGCGATCGCGGTCTTCACCGAGCCCGGCGCCACGGCATTGCAGCGTATCCCCCGCGCGCCATAGGCCGCCGCGACCGAGCGGGTGAGGCCGAGCAGGCCGTGCTTGGTCACGGTGTAGCTGAGCCCGGCCCGCCCGCCCTGAAAGCTGGCGATCGAGGCGGTGTTGACGAAAATGCCCTGCCCGCGCGCCAGCATGGCCGGCAGCGCGGCGCGGGTGAGCCGCAGCGGCGCGGTGAGGTTCACCGCCAGCACGTGCTCCCACAGCCCGTCGTCGGTCTCGTCGAGCGGCGCCATGCGGTCGAGTATGCCGGCATTGTTGCAGATGATGTCGGCCGGCCCGAACCGCGCCGCGGCTCCCGCCAGCATCGCCTGCGGCGCGTCGGGATCGGTGATGTCGGTGGCGATCGTGGCCAGCGCCTCCGGTGCGCCGATCCGGTCCGCCAGCGCCGCGAGCCGCTCCGCCGAGGCATCGACCGCGACCACCCGCGCCCCGGCGGCGAGGAAGGCGTCGACCAGGGCGAGCCCGATACCGGAGCCGCCGCCGGTAATGAGGGTCACGGAGCCGTCGAGGCTGCTCATGGCACGAATTCCCGGCCTCAGCCCGCGAGGTGGAAGGCGCCGCCGCGCCAGACCAGCGCCGGCCGCTCGGGCGCCGCCGCGCGCGTGGCCACCACCGCGCCGAGGAAGACGGTGTGGGTGCCGCGCTCCAGCGTCTCGACCACGCGGCAGTCGAACGCCACCAGCGCGTCCTCCAGCACCGGCGCGCCGGTCACGAGCCGGCCCCAGGCGCCGTGGGCGAAGCGCTCGGCGCCGTGCAGCCCGCTGCGCCCGGCGAAATGCTCGGCGAGGCCGCGATGCTCGTGCGCCATCACGTTCACGCAGAAGAAGCCGGCGGCGCGGATGGCGGCATGGCCCTCGGTGGCGCGGTTGACGCAGACGAGCAGCGTCGGCGGGTCGGCCGAGACCGAGCAGACCGCGGTGGCGGTGAGCCCGCGCGGGCCGTCCGCCCCGGACGCGGTCACCACGGTGACGCCGGCGGCGAGCTCGCGCATCGCCGTACGGAAGGCCCCGGCATCGACCTCGAGGGCGGCGGGCGCACCCGTCGCGGGGATGGCGGTCATCATCATGCGTCATGTCCCAGATAGGCGCTGCGCACGCGCTCGTGGTTGATCAGATCGAGGCCGTGGCCGCTGAGCGTGATCTCGCCGCTTTCCAGCACGAAGGCGCGGTCGGCGATCTCCAGCGCGCCATAGGCATTCTGCTCGACCAGCAGCACCGTGACCCCCTCCCCGTTCACGCGCCGGATGGCGTCAAGCACGAGGTCGACGATCTGCGGGGCGAGCCCCATGGTCGGCTCGTCGAGCAGCAGCACGCGCGGGCGCGCCATCAGCGCCCGGCCCATCGCCACCATCTGCTGCTCGCCGCCCGAAAGCGTGCCGGCGAGCTGGCGGTAGCGCTCGGCGAGGCGCGGGAAGAGGTCGAGCACATGGTCGAGATCGCGTTTCAGCCCGGCGCGGTCGGCGCGGGTATAGGCGCCGATCTCGAGATTCTCGGCGACGCTCATCCGCCCGAACAGGCGCCGGCCCTCGGGCACCTGGGCGAGGCCCTGCTGCACCCGCTCGTGCGGCGGCAGGTGGGTGATGTCCTCGGCGCCGAGACTCACCGTGCCGCCGCGCACCTCGCGCAGGCCGCACAGCGCGTTGAGGATGGTGGTCTTGCCGGCGCCGTTGGCGCCGATGATGGTGGCAATCTCCCCGGCTTCCACCGTGAAGCTGACCGCGCGCACGGCGGCGATCTGGCCGTAGACGACGGTGAGGTCGCGGACGTCGAGGGCGTTGCTCATGCGATCCTCGCTTCCAGCGGTTCGGCCGCGGCGTCGGGGTCGAGCGCGTGCAGCGGCGCGGGCGCCGGCCCCACCTGCCCCGAGCGGCGGCCGAGATAGGCGGCGATGACGCGCTCGTCCGCCTGGATCTGCGCCGGCGTGCCCTCGGTCAGCACGGCGCCGCGGTCGAACACGGTGATGCGCTCGGCCACCGCCATGACGACGCGCATATGGTGCTCGATCAGCACCACGGTGACGCCGAGTTCGCCGCGCACCCGCTCGATCAGCTCGACCAGCGCCCGCCCCTCGGTCGGGTTCATGCCGGCAGCCGGCTCGTCCAGCATGAGGATGCGCGGGCTGCCGACCAGCGCGCGGGCGATCTCCAGCCGGCGCTGGTCGCCATAAGGCATGTTGCGGGCGAGATGGCCCGCCCGGTGCGGGATGCCGACGAAGTCGAGATAGTGCAGCGCCCGCTCGCGCGCTTCCTTCTCCTCGCGGCGGAAGCGGCCCGAGCCGACGATCGCCTCCCAGAAGGTGGCGCGCAGCCGCTGGTGCTGGCCGACCAGGGCGTTCTCCACCGCCGTCATGTTCGCGAACAGGCGGACGTTCTGGTAGGTCCGCGCCACGCCGTGGCGGGCGACGACATGCGCCGGCAACCCGTCGATGCGCGCGCCGCCGAGCGTGATCCGCCCGCCCGTCGGCTTCACGAAGGCGGTGATGCAGTTGAAGGCCGTGGTCTTGCCCGCCCCGTTCGGGCCGATGATGGCGTGAACCGTGCCTTCCGCCACGGTGAGGTCGACGTCCTGGATGGCGATCAGCCCGCCGAAGGCCTTGCGCAGGCCGCGCACCTCCAGCAGCGGCGGACGGGCGGGGGCCGAGGTCTCAGCCGGCATGCGTGCCCTCCTTCGCATAGGCCGCCGGCCACAGGCCCTCGGCGCGCACATGCATCATGGCGACCAGCGCGATGCCGTAGAACAGGTAGCGGAACTCGCCGAACTCGCGCAGCAGTTCCGGCAGGCCGATCAGCACGATCGCCCCCACCAGCACGCCCGGCAGCGAGCCGAGCCCGCCGATGACGAGAATGGCCAGCACGTTGATCGAGACCAGCAGCTGGAAGGAGTGCGGATAGACCGAGCCGATCAGCGCCGCGAACACCGCCCCCGCCGCCCCGGCGAAGGCGGCGCCGATGGTGTAGGCGAGTAGCTTCGAGGCGACGGGGTCGATGCCCAGCGCCTGCGCCACGTCCTCGTCCTCGCGGATGGCGAGCCAGGCCCGGCCGATCCGCGCGTTCTGCAGCCGCAGCGAGACGAAGGCGACCACGCCCGCCAGCGCCAGCGCGAGATAATAGAGCGCCGCCGGCGTCTTCAGCTCGTAGCCGAACAGGCGCGGGTGATCGATCTCGATGATCCCCTGCGATCCCCCCAGATGCGGCGCCAGCCAGTCGGACAGCACCAGCACGCGGATGATCTCGCCGAGCCCGAGCGTAGCCATGGCGAGGTAGTCGCCCCTCACCCGCAGCACCGGCAGGCCGAACAGCATGCCGGCGAGCGCGGCGAGCACGATCGCCACCGGCAGCGCCACCCAGAAGGAGACGTCGGCCACCGCCAGCGGCCCCGAGGAGCACAGCAGCGCCACCGTGTAGGCGCCGACCGCGAAGAAGGCGACGAAGCCGAGATCGACCAGCCCGGCAAGGCCGAGCTCGATGTTCAGCCCCATGCCCATCAGCATGTAGAGCGCCACCAGCATGGCGACCTGCGCGACGAAGTCGTTGGTCACCAGCGGCAGCAGGATGACGCCCGCGAGCAGCAGCGCGAGGCCGGGCCTGGAAATCCCCGAGCGCGGCACGCGGCGGCGCGCCACCAGCCGGTCCCGCACCAGCGCCAGCGCCGCGACGAGGAAGAACAGCCCCACCGCCGCGCCCGGATTGAGGCCGGCGGCGCCGAACACCTCGTAATCGGGCCCGCTCACATCCGGCAGGTGCTCCAGCATGCTGGCGAAGACGTCGCGGAACAGGCCGGCGACCAGCACCACGCCGAGCCCGGTCAGCGCCGCCCGCCCCGCGCCGGCCGGCAGCCGGCCGATCAGCGCGCCCGCCAGCGCCCCCGCCGCGCCGAGCAGCGGCAGTTGCGCCAGCGCCTGCGCCGAGGCGACCGGCGCGCCGAGGCTGAGCGCGCGCGCCAGCATCGGGCTGGCCGCGACGAGGGTCGCGCGCAGGTTGACGGTGGCGATCAGCCAGACGAGCAGCGACAGGCACGCCCCGGCGATCAGGCCGGCGACGAGGCCGTGGCCCAGCGCGGCGGCGAGGCTCGAGCGCGCATCACGCGCCGCGGCGTGGCCAGCGGCGAAGACGATGAGCGCGCAGGCGAGCTGCGACAGCGTGATCGCGCCCTCGATCACCTCGCGCTTGTCCATCGCCAGATAGGCGCCGATCAGCGCGAAGGCGATCAGCGCGCCCCCGGCGATCAGCCCGAGCCGGGCCGCCTCCATGAGCGGGCCGGCGCGCCGGCGGGTGACCTTGAACGAGGAGGTGACGGTGTTGAACGACATCGCCCCCTCACGCGCGCTTGGCGGAGAGCCGCTCGCCGAGCAGCCCCTGCGGCCGGAAGATGAGGATCATCACCAGCATGCCGTAGCCGATCACGTCCTTGAGCTGGTAGGGCGCGGGCAGGCCGTAGCCCTCGAGGATCAGCGCCGGCCCCAGCGCCTCGGCGAGGCCCAGCACCAGCCCGCCGATCAGCGCGCCGCCGAGATTGCCGATGCCGCCCAGGATCGCCGCGGCGAAGCCCTTCACGCCGAGGAAGAAGCCCATGAACACGGTGATCTGCTTGAAGACGAGGGCGTAGAGCACGCCCGCGACGCCAGCCATGGCACCGCCGATGGCGAAGGTGGCGACGATGGTGGCGGAAACGTTGATGCCCACCAGCGCCGCCGCGTCGCGATCCTCGGCCACCGCCCGCATCGCCTTGCCGAGCTTGGTCAGCCGCACCACGGCGAGCAGGCCGGCGAGCACGATCAGCGCCGCCGCGAAGGCGACGATCTGCGGGATCGGCACGGTGATGCCGAGCAGGCTCACCGTGCCCTCCATCCAGCCGAAGCCCGGATAGGCGCGGTTGCGGGTGCCGAACAGGCCGCGCGCCGCATATTGCAGGATGAACGACATGCCGATGGCGCAGATCAGCGGCGCCAGCGAGCGCACATGCAGGAACGGGCGGTAGGCGATCCGCTCGATGGCGATCGAGACGAGGCCGCCCGCCGCCATGCCCGCCGCCAGCACCAGCGGCAGCGCGATCAGCGGGAAGGCGCCGAGCACGCCCGCGTCGTTGAGAGCGCCCGCCGCGAACAGGCCGGCGAAGGAGCCCACCATCATCACGTCGCCATGGGCGAAGTTGATCATGCGCAGGATGCCGTAGACCATGGTGTAGCCGAGCGCGATCAGGGCGTAGACGCTGCCGATGGTGAGGCCGAACATCGTGAAGGAGGCGAAGTCGGCGGCGGAGTAGGTGCCGGCGGTGAGACCGCCGGCGAGACCCACCAGCACGAGCGCCGCGACGCCGATGCGGATGGCGAGCAGGATGTGGTCGACCCAGGTCGACCGCCGCCGCCATTCCGCGAACGCGCCGGGCTCCGTGGCAGGGTGTGCCAGATCGCTCACGGAAAGATCCGCTTCGGGTTGGTGCCGGGAGCGAAGGTCGCCTGGTCGGCGTTGTTGAACTCCCACATGGCATAGGTCGCCGCGCCGCAATCGCCGTTGGCGTCGCAGGTCAGCGTGCCGGTGAGGCCGCCGAGGCCCTTGGTCGCCATCAGCGCGTCGTGCAGCGCCTGCCGGCCGATATAGAGGTTGCCCTCGGCATCGGTCTTGCCGACCGCCTTGATCGCGGTGAGCGCGAGCAGCGCCGCGTCATACCCATAGGCCGAGAAGCCGCCGATCGGCGCCTCGCCATATTCGGCGGCGAAGGCCTTCTGGAAGTCCGGGAACTTCGAGGAGAACAGGTCGGTCGAGGGCGCCACGATGCGGAAGCCGACGATGGCGGGGCCGGACGCCTCGATGACGTTGGCGCTGAACACGCCCTCGCCGCCGATCACCGGCACGTTGGCAAGACCCGACACCTCGCCCTTCTGGCGCAGCAGGAAGCCGACCGAGGAGGTGAACACGGGGGTGAAGATCAGCTCCGGCTTCTTGGTGGCGATGCGGGTCAGCACCGGGCGCAGGTCGGTGTCGCTCGGCGAGATGGCTTCGCTGGCGACGATGGTGCCGCCGCGCGCCGTGAAGTCCTTCTCGAAGGCCCGCACCAGCTGCTCGGTATAGGGGCTGCCGTCATGGATGGTGGCGACGTTCTTCACGCCGAGCTTGTCGACGACATACTGCACGGTGAAGGCCGCGCTCTTCAGGTCGTTCGGCACCACGCGCTGGAAGCCCTTGAAGCCGTCGGGCCGGTCGGCGGCGGTGAGCGCCGGGGCGGTGGCGCCGATGGCGACGCTCGGAATGCCCGCGCGCCACAGGATCGGGGCGCCGACGCGGGCGCCGGACGAGCAGCTCGGGCCGAGCACGACCAGCACCTGCTTGTTGCCGGCGAGCTTGGTCGCGGCGGTCTGGCCGCCCTCGGCGGTGCACTGGGCGTCCTCGCCGACCAGCTTCACCGGGAAGCCCAGCACCGAGCCGCCGAAGTCCTTGATCGCGACTTCCGCGCCGCGCAGCTCGTCGATGCCCTGGTTGGTGTCGCCGCCCGACTGCGACGAGTAGCCGCCGATCACCACCGGCTGGCCCTTGGCGATCTTGACCACGCCGAGCGGGTCGGTCACCGGGCCGAGCGTCTCGGCGCGCGCCGCCGGGTTCAGGATGAGAACCGCCGCGAGGCTCGCCGCGGAAAGCAACTTCGTCTTCATCTGGGTTCCGTCCTCTGTTCTGGTTGGATGCGGCGCGTTGGCCGCGGTCGTTTCTTGGCTTCACGCATAAACAGGACGCTGCACGGCGCCGGGATCGGGGGCTCCCGGCGCCGCGCTCACTCGGCCGCCGCCGGCACCCGCGCGCCGATCGCCGCGAGCGGGCCGACCTCGCGCTCGACGAGCGGCAGCACCTCGGCGGCGAAGCGTTCCAGCGAGCGGCGGGCCCGCGCCACCGGCATGTCGCCGAACTGGAAGAAGCAGTTGTAATGGAAGGGGTTGAGCCGGCGGATCTCGGCCACCAGCTTCTGCGCGACGAGGTGGGGGTCGCCGATCAGCAGGTTGTCGCGGAAGGTCTCCAGCGGCGGCTCGTCGGGGATCGGGTCGGGCACCACGAAGGAGCCGTCCAGCGTCAGCACGTTGGAGCGCAGCCCGTGCACCATGCGCCCGACATAGCGGGCGCGCTCGGCCGCCTCCAGCGCCTCGCCGGCGCTGTCGGTGACGTGGATGTACTGCTGCAGCGCCACCGGCATGCTGGGCCCGTCGAGCCCGCCCTTCACCCAGGCCGCACGCACCTGCTCGGCGATGCCGAACAGCGCTTCCGTGCCGCGCCAGCCGGCGGTGATGAACGGCGCGCCGCCCCATTTCGCCAGCGCCTTCAGGATCGGGGGGTGCGGCGAGGTGCAGTAGACCGGCGGCATCGGCTTCTGCACCGGGCGCACCGTGAACACGCTCGGCGGCACCTCGACGAACTCGCCCTTGTACTCGGCGCGGCCCTCGCTCAGCGCCTGCTCGACCACCGCCCAGTACTCGAGGAAGGTCTCGGTCTTCTTGGCGACCGAGGCGCCGTAGCGCTCGAACTCGTAGGCCTGGTAGCCGGTGCCGACCCCGAGCACCGCCCGGCCCCCGCTCATCTGGTCGAGCAGCGCGATCTCCTGCGCCACCCGCATCGGATGGTAGAGCGGCAGCACGACCACGCCCGCGCCGAGCTTGATGCGGCTCGTCAGGCTCGCCATGTGCGCGGCCATCATCAGCGGCGACACGCTGACCGAGTAGTTGGTGAAATGGTGCTCGGCGAACCAGGCGATCTCGAAGCCGACCTCTTCGGCCAGCGTGACCATGGTGCGGGTGTCGTCGATCACCCCGGCGATGCCGCCGGGGTTGTCGCGCAGGCCCATGAGGTTGAAAATACCGAAATGCATGTGCAGCTCTGCTGATGTAAAGAGGTGGGCGCTCGCGGCGCTGTGCTTCAGGCGATGAAGTATCCGCCGCTGATCGCGACCGTCTCGCCGACCATGTAGCGGTTCTTTTCCGAGAGCAGGAACACGACGACATCGGCGACGTCGTCCGGCTCGGCGGCGCGCCCCAGCGCGGTCTGCGCCGCGAGCTCGGGCAGGAAGCCGGCCGCCTTGGCCTTCTCGGTGGCGATGCCGGCGGGGGCGACGCCGTTGATCAGGATGTTGTCGGGCGCCAGCGCCAGCGCCATGCTCTTGGTGAGGCTCACCACCGCGGCCTTCATCGCCGCGTAATGGGCGTTCTTGGGATGCGCCTTCAGCGCGTCGATCGAGGCGATGTTGACGATGCGTCCCCCGCCCGCCGCCTGCATGTGCGGCACCACCGCGACGGTGACGTCGTAGAGCCCGCGCACGTTCACCGAGAAGCTGAAGTCCCAGTCGGCGTCGCTGATCTCGAGGATCGGCTTGCGCGGATAGACGCCCGCGCAGTTGCACAGGCCGTGGATGCGCCCCGCCGTGGCGGCGACCTCGTCGACCAGCGCCTTGGCGCTGGCGCGGGTGGTGATGTCGCCGATCACCGCGAAGGCCTTGCCGCCCTTCGCCGTGATCTCGCCCACCACCGTCTCGGCGCCGGCCTTGTCGATCTCGACGATGGCGACCTGCGCGCCGGCATCGGCGAGGCCGTGGCAGATCGCGCGGCCGAGGCCGCTGCCCCCGCCGGTGACGATGATGGTGTGATCCTTCATGGGGGCTCCGCTGTCGCTGGCACGCCACCCGCACCAACCGTCGGGCATCGCGTGAGAGCGAGTGTTCAGCGCGCCGCCCTCCCCCGCAAACGATCAATTCTACTGGACCGATAAGCTGGGTTTCCGGCTACCCCCCACCGCAAGCCCGGCTGGCCCAGCGATAAGAACAGCTAATTTGCGCCGCCTGCGCGCAGGCGCCATCCTGCCGCTCCAAATGCCCGCGGCGCCGGACGCGGGCCGTGAACCTCGCCCCGCGGCGTGCGGAAGGCGAGCATGAGGGATGGATGACAAAGCTCGGCCTTTTCAGCCTGATGGGCCTCTACGACCGCAACACCTCGCCCGCCTCGGTGCTGCGCACGACGGTCGACACGGTGCGCATGGCGGAGGATTTCGGCTTCGAGATCGCCTGGTTCGCCGAGCATCACTTCACCAACCATTCGATCTGCCCCTCCTCGCTGGTCATGGTCTCGCACATGGCGGCGGAGACCACCCGCATCCGGCTCGGGCCGGCGGTGCTGGCGCTGCCCTTCTACGAGCCGCTGCGCGTGGTGCAGGAAGCCGCCTTCGTCGACCTGCTGACGCGGGGCCGGCTGGTGCTGGGGCTCGGCTGCGGCTACCAGCCCTATGAGTTCGACCGCTTCCGCGTCGATCCCTCCTACCGCCACCTGAAGATGCTGGAGACCTGGGACATTCTCCAGCAGGGCCTCACCTCCGGCATCGTCGAGTATGCCGGCGAGTTCCATTCCATCCCGCGCACCGAGCTGTCGATGCGCCCCTTCGGCCTCGCCATGCCCGAGGTCTTCGTGGCGAGTTCGCACCCCGACATCATCGCCCGCATGGCGCGCAGCGGCGACACGCCGTTCATGAGCTTCGGCCATCGCGGGCTCGGGGCGGCGCTCGCCTTCCGCTCGCTCATCGCCGAGCGCTGGGCGCAAGGCGGCGGCAACCCCGCCACCATGCCGCTCGCCGTGCAGCGCTACATCTACGTGACCGACGATCCCGACGATGCCCGCCACGCCGCGCAATGCGTGCGCGACCTCGCCCGCGCCGCCGTGCCGCTCTCCACCGTCCACCCCTCCAAGGACGGCCCGTTCCTGCGGCTGATGCCGCTCAACGACGAGCCCCCGCTCGACAATTTCCTCGAGAGCGCGGTCATCGGCCCGGCCGATTACTGCGCCCAGAAGCTGGCGCAGGAGATCGAGGCGCTGCGGCCGACGCACCTGTCCTGCTTCATGGGCTTCGCCGGCATCGGCCGGCGCGAGACCCTCGCCTCGCTGGAGCGCTTCGGCTGCGACGTCATTCCCCAGCTCGAGGGCCTGGTCGAGCTGCGCGACGACGGGTTGCAGGACGCGGCATGAGCAGCAAGCGCCCCGGCGACGGCAGCTTCACCCCGATGCCGGCCTCGGGGCCCACCCCGCCGGCGGCCCCGGCGCTGCGCCGCGCGACCCGCCTGCCCCCGCTCAACCTGTTCCGCGTCTTCGATGCCGCCGCCCGCCACGGCAATTTCACCACGGCGGCCGAAGAGCTCTGCGTCACCCAGTCCGCCGTCAGCCAGCAGATCCGCCAGCTCGAGGAACTCCTCGAGGTGCGCCTGTTCCGCCGCATGCCGCGCCGGGTGGAACTCACCCGCGAGGGCACGGCGCTGGCGAGCGCGGTCGGCGAATCCATGGCGCTGCTGATGCGCGCCTGCGAGCGCCTGGTCGATCCCAAGGCGCCCGTGGTGCTGTGCGTGAACGCCCCGCCCTCGATCGCCTCGCGCTGGCTGGTGCCCCGGCTCAAGCGCTTCATGCAGCTGAACCCCACCGTCAAGGTCACCCTGCTCGCCTCCAGCGACCCGGTCGATTTCGACCGGCAGGACATCGACGTCGCCATCCGCTGGGGCTCGGGCGTGTGGCCGAACGCCCGCGTCGAGATGCTGGCGCCCGACCGGCTGTTCCCGGTGTGCAGCCCGAGCCTGCTGCGCGAAGGGCCGCCGCTCCTCGTCCCCGGCGATATCGTCGGCCACACCCTGCTGCAGGTGGTGAACGGCAATTTCTGGGGCGCCTGGCTGGCGGCGGCCGGCGCCAGCGGCCTCGCTTTCGAGGAAACGCTCTACTTCAACGATTCCGGCCTGATGCTCGACGCCGCCGTGCAGGGCCAGGGCGTCGCGCTGGCGAGCCCGCTGCTGGTCGAGAGCGATCTGCGCTCGGGCCGCCTGATCCGCCCGTTCGACATCGAGATCGAGACGGGAAGCGCCTTCTACCTGCTCACCAGCCCCGATTTCTCCGAGAAGCCGGCGGTCGCGGAATTCCGCAGCTGGATCGGCTTCGAGGGCCGCAGCAGCGGCTGACCCCTCTCGCCCACCCACAGGATCACCCCCATGCTGCGCCTCGGCTTCCTCGGCACCGGCACGCTCGCGGCCGCCGTCATCGACGGCTTCGTCGCCGTGCACGGCGCCTCGATCTCCATCCTCGTCTCGCCCCGCGCCGAGGCCACCTCCCGCGCGCTGGCCGGGCGCCATGCCAACGTGACCCGCGCCGCCTCGAATGCCGAGGTGGTCGCGGGCAGCGACATCGTGCTCATCGGCGTGCGCCCCTCCCAGCTCGGCGAGGCCACCGCCGGCCTGCCCTTCCGCGCCGACCAGACCGTGGTCAGCTTCCTCGCCGGCGTGCCGCGCGCGAAGGTGCTGGAGGCGGTCGCCCCGGCGAGCCGGGTGGTGCGGGTCAATCCGCTGCCGCCGATCCGCCTGCGCAAGGGGCCGGTCGTGCTCTATCCGGCCGACCCGCAGGTCGAGGCGCTGCTGGCGGGCCTCGGCGAGGTCATCGTCGCGCCGAAGGAGAGCGACCTCGCCAATATCGGCATCGCCAGCGCGATGATGTCCTCGCACTACGCGATGCAGAACCGCATCATCGGCTGGCTGGTCTCCCGCGACATGGCCCCCGACGCCGCCCGCGCCTATGTCCGCTCCATGTTCGACGGCCTCGCCGCCATCGGCCTCGACGCGCTGGCGCAGGGCGAGGATGTCGATCCCGCCCATCACGAGACGCCGGGCGGGCTCAACTGGCGCGGGCGCGGCCATCTGACCGAGGCCGGCTGGTTCGACGAGGTCGGCCGCGCGCTCGACGCCATCGAGGCGCACTCGCGGCAATTGATGCAGAAGGGTTGAGCGAAAAACAAAGGTATTCGGCCCCGGATATCGCGCATCCCGCCAGTTTTACCGTGGAACGGACGCCGTTTTCACCGGTTGTTGCCGTGTAGGGAAGTCAACACAAGGAGAGTTTCCCATGGCTGACAACAAGCAGCACGGCAGCGGTAACTTTGCGGACGATCCGCAGCGTGCCCGCGAGGCCGGCAAGAAGGGCGGCGAGCATTCCCACGGCGGCCAGCCGTCGCCGGGCGGCCAGCACAGCCAGTCCGGCGGCGATCACCGCCAGCAGGGCGGCCAGAACGACAATCCCGGCAATTTCGCCAATGACCGCGACCGCGCGAGCGAGGCCGGGAAGAAGGGCGGCCAGCGCTGACGCGCATCGCGCGCCGTCCGCTTGAGGCATGCGAGCCCCGACTGGCCGTCCCGGATTCCGGGGCGGCCTTTTTCCGGCGCCGGCGCGTCAGTCCGCCGGCCGCACCCGCCCGCGGGCGCCGCGCGCGCCCCGCGCCGGCGCGGCCTGCGCCGAGCGCGCCATCGCCTCCTCCATGCCCTGCCGCGCGGCGACCACGTGCCGGCGCATCAGCATCTCCGCGAGGTCGGGATCGCGGTCGGCCAGTGCCTCGACGATCCGCCCGTGCTCGATGAAGGCGCGCCGCGCCCGCCCGGCGACGCTCTTGTGCTGCGAGCGGTACAGCCGGATGAGCTGGTAATATTCGCCGCACAGCAGCGAGATGAGCAGCTCGTTGCGGCTGAAGCGGGCGATGGCGAAGTGGAAATCCTCGTCGGAGGCGCCCTGCGCATAGGAATCCGTGCCGGCGTCGGCGAATTGCGCTTCGTGCGCGCGCAGCAGCCCGCGCAGATGCTCGATCTCGGGGTCGGTGATGCGCCGGGCCGCCTCGCGCGCCGCCATCCCCTCCAGCGCCTCGCGCACGGTGAAGATCTCCGCCAGCGTCGCCGGCGAGAGCTCCACCACCCGCGCGCCGAAATGCGGGGTGCGGGTGACCAGCCGGCGTTCCTGCAGCCGGTGCATCGCCTCGCGCAGCGGCCCGCGGCTGATGCCGTAGCGCCGCGCCAGCTCCGGCTCGCTGATCTTGGCACCGGGCTTCAGCTCGCCGCGCACGATCGCCTCGCTGATGACGGCGAACATCCGGTCGGCCAGCGTCGCCTCCTGCGCCTCCGCGCCCACCGTCTCGACCAATGCCATGGCGTCCTCCCGTCGGCGGCCAACATAGCCGCTTCTGGCGCTCGCGGTCACGCGGGGCGAAGATGCCCCCGACAGCGCGCCCGAAATCGCACGAGGCGATGTCGGCCCGCCCCCGCCTCGTGCGTCCTCGGGCAACAGGCCGGGCCGGCAGGCGCGGCGCCACGCAAAGGGAGACGATGATGCGCGTGATGGTTCTGGTGAAGGCCACCGCTGACAGCGAGGCGGGCCGTATGCCCGGCACCGACCTGCTCGAGGCGATGGGCCGCTTCAACGAGGAACTGGTGAAGGCCGGCATCCTGCTGACCGGCGAAGGCCTGAAGCCCTCTTCCGCCGGCAAGCGCGTCGCCTTCGCCGGCCCGACTCGCACGGTGATGGACGGCCCCTTCGCCGAGACCAAGGAGCTCATCGCCGGCTTCTGGCTGTGGCAGGTCAAGGACATGGCCGAGGCGGTGGAGTGGGTGAAGCGCTGCCCCAACCCCATGCCGGGCCCGAGCGAGATCGAGATCCGCCCGCTCTACGAGATGGCCGATTTCGGCGCCGAGATGACCCCCGAACTGGTGGAGCAGGAAGAGCGGCTGCGCCAGGAGATCGAGCGGGGCTGACGGCGGCCCCGCCCCGGCCGCCGCCGGGAACGCGGCGGTCGGACGTCGCGGCGCGCGCAATGGAGCGCGCGATCGGGGCATGAGATCAAGGGTGCGCGCGCAATCGGGTATGCGCGATAGGGGATGCGCGCGATAGGGGATGCGCGCGATAGGGGTGAGCGCGGGCGGGGCTTGAGCGCCCGGCTGAATCGGCCGATACCACCGCACGCCTGCCTCCTCCCATTCCCGACCAGCGCTGCACGCCCTCATGAGCCTCGAATCCGTCCGGGCCTTCCTCGCCGCCAACGCTCCCGACATCGCCGTCATCGAGACCGAGCAGAGTTCGGCGACGGTCGATCTCGCCGCCGCCGCGCACGGGGTCGCGCCCGCCCAGATCGCCAAGACCATCTGCCTGCGCGTCGGCGATGCCGTGATGCTGGTCGTCACCAGCGGCACCACCCGGCTCGACAACCGCAAGGCCCGCGAGGCGCTGGGCGGCAAGCCGCGCATGCTCGGCCCCGAGGAGGTGCTCGCCGCCACCAGCCACCCGGTCGGCGGCGTCTGCCCGTTCGGGCTGCCCTCCGCCCTGCCCGTCTTCTGCGACGTCTCGCTACGGGCCTTCGACGAGGTGGTGCCGGCCGCCGGCGCCACCAATGCCGCGGTGCGCATCGCCCCCGATCGCCTGCGCGATCTGGTGGACGCCCGCTGGGTCGACGTCTGCGCCTGAAAGAGCCGCCGGCGGGACGGCCCGGCGATCACCTCCCGCGCCGACCGGGCGCCAACCCTCGGCCCGCGCCGTCATGGCCCGGGGCACATCCCGGCCACCCCGCCTCCGACGACACAAGGCGCGTCGGCATCTTCATTCGAAGAACCCTCCTCCGGCCGATCCCCCCTGTGATTCCGAAACCGCGAATTGAATGTTCGCTTTATGTTCTGACTTTGTCAAGCGCGTCTCGCGACGGAGAACGACGTGGGTGTCTTCGGGGTCGGCGCGGCCGTGCTGGCTGTGGGAGCCGTCGTCGCCCCTGCTCCAGGACGGAGCCAGCCACCTTCCGTGCTGCCCGTCTTCCGCGACGTCTCGCTGCGGGCCTTCGGCGAGGTGGACCGGCGGCAGGCGCCACCAATGCCGCCGTGCGCATCCCCCCCGATCGCGGGCGCGACCTCGTGGACGGCCGCTGGGTCGACGTCTGTGCCTGAGCGGGCCGTCGGCGGGAAGGCTCGGCGGCTCAGCGGGCCCGTGCCAGTCATCCCTATTCCAGTCATCCCCGCCATCGGTGGAGCGCGGTGGTCCGGATCCCCGCAGTACGATTTTTGTCGTGACGTCCATATTGTGAATTGAAATGTTCATTATTTGTTCTAAGCTGTCAACGTGCTTCACGAGAGGGAATTGCGATGATGTCGTTTGGGCTCGTGGCTGCCGTGTTGGCTATGGGAGCCGTCTTCGCCACTGTTTTAAGATGGAGCCGGCCGGCTCCGCGCGTCCCGACGAAACAATTCGCGGGCGCGGGAAGCGCAGGCGTCAACCATGCTCTTAAACAAATGCAAGGGCCGAACCGATATGATGTGGTGATTGTTGTTTTCTCGAGCTTCTCCGGTGTCTTGTCGATCATGGCCGCCGTGACGTGATGCGGAATTGATTTACGTAAGCTTCTCGTCGCGTTGTGCAGTGGAGTTTCAAGCAGGACTATCTTCTCTCCCTGCGATCCTAGCGGGGTCGTGCCCGCCATCCGCGCCTCGCGCCGTGATACCGGATCGAAAGGAGAGCACGGCATGCTCACCTTGCGGCGCCGTGTCCGGCCGACTTCGGCCACGCCCACCGCCGATCGAGGAGGCCAGCCATGACGGGATCGCCATCCGCCCTCTCCCGCCGCGCGGCGCTCGGTGCGGGTGCGGCCGCGCTGGCCTTCGCCGCCCTCCCCGCTGCCGCACAGTCGGTCACCGGCGCGCTCAGCGCCGCCGCGCAGGGGGTGAAGCCGGATGCGCCGGGCGACCAGAGCGCCGCGCTGCAGCGCGCCATCGCCGCCGCCGTAAAGGCGCGGCTGCCGCTCTATCTGCCGCCGGGCAGCTACCGCGCCACCGGGCTCGACCTTTCCGCCGGCGCCGGCCTCGTCGGCGTGCCCGGCGCGACGCGCCTCCTGCTGTCGGGCACCGGCCCGCTGATCGCCGCGCAGGGCGGCGAGGGCCTGCGCCTCGAGGGTTTGACCCTCGACGGCAGCGGCTTCTCCATTCCCGACGGCAGCGGCCTCATCGCCCTCGCCCGCTGCGCCGGCATCCGCATCCGCGACTGCGTGCTGACCGCCTCCGCCGGGCACGGCATCGCGCTGGCGGGCTGCGGCGGCGAGGTGGCGAACTGCCGGATCGCGACCGCGGCGAAGACCGGCCTGTTCGCCATCGATTCCACCGGCCTCGCCATCCGCGCCAACGAGTTCCGCGACATCGGCAACAACGCCGTGCAGGTCTGGCGCTCGCAGATCGGCGACGACGGCACGCTGGTGCTCGGCAACCGCATCTCCCGCGTCGCGGCGAACGACAGCGGCGACGGCCAGAACGGCAACGGCGTCAACGTGTTCCGCGCCGGTAACGTCATCGTCGCCGACAACCGCATCGCCGACTGCGCCTTCTCCGCCGTGCGCGGCAACGCCGCCTCGAACCTCATGATCCGCGGCAACAACTGCTCGACCCTCGGCGAGACCGGGCTCTATGCCGAGTTCGGCTTCCACGGCGCCATCATCAGCGCCAATGTGGTCGAGAACGCCGTGAACGGCATCGCCGTCACCAATTTCGACCAGGGCGGCCGGCTCGCCGTGGTCGAGGGCAACATCGTGCGCAACATGCTGGTGAAGGCGCCGCCCGACTACGACTCGCCGATCTCCGACGGCATTGGCATCAGCGTCGAGGCCGACACCGCCGTCACCGGCAACGTCGTCGAGAACGCGCCGAAGATCGGCATCCGCGTCGGCTTCGGCGCCTTCGCCCGCAACGTCGCGGTGGTCGGCAACGTGGTGCGCAACGCCGGGGTCGGCATCGGCGCCGCCATCGTCGACGGCGCCGGCGATGTGCTCATCGCCGACAATCTCGTCACCGGCGCCAAGCTCGGCGCAGTGGTCGGCCTTGAGTGGAACAAGCCCGCCACCGGCGACCTCGCCGGCCCCAATCCGGGACCGCTGCCGCTCAACCTCGCCGTGTCCGGCAACCGGGTGCGGTAGCGGCGCGCGGGCCGCGCGGCGTCGAAGCGGCGGGCGGCTTCCAAGCGGCGGGCACCTGTCGATCGGACTCACCGCACCGATCGGTCGGCAGTCGGACTCATCGTCCACCCGACCGCACTGACCGGTCAGTCCAACAGAGGCATCTTAATACCTATTTTGTCCGCCGCTTTTGCGCACCCGCCAGATGCAGTCGCCGACGTCATCGGCGACCAGCAGGCCGCCCTTGCGGTCGATGATCACGCCCACCGGCCGGCCCAGCGCCTTGCCGTCCACCCGGAAGTCGCCGAGAATTTCCTCTGGCGGACCAGAGGGTTGTCCATTGGTGAAGGGGATGAAGATGACGCGGTAGCCGGACGGCGGGTTGCGGTTCCATGAGCCGTGCTGGCCGATGAAGGCGCCGCCCCGGAACCGCTCGTCGAGGCGCCCGTCATCGGCGAAGCAGAAGCCGAGCGAAGCGGTATGGGATCCCAGCGCATAGTCCGGCTTGATGGATTTCGCAACGAGATCAGGACGTTGCGGCTTCACCCGGGCGTCGACCACCTGCCCGAAATAGCAATAGGGCCAGCCATAGAAGGCGCCGTCCTTCACCGAGGTCATGTAGTCCGGCACGAGGTCGTCGCCGATCTCGTCGCGCTCGTTGACGCTGGTCCACAGCTCCCCGGTGACCGGGTTCCAGTCCATGCCGACCGGGTTTCGCAGCCCGGAGGCGAACACCCGCACCGCCCCGGAGGCGATGTCGACCTCGAGGATCGCCGCCCGGTTCTCCTCCTCCTCCATGCCGAACTCGGCGACATTGGAGTTCGAGCCGACGCCGACATAGAGCTTGGTGCCCGCCTTGTTGGCGACCAGGCTCTTGGTCCAATGGTGATTTCGGCCCGCCGGCAGGTCGCAGACCTTCACCGGCGCGGCGTCGATCCGGGTGGCGCCGGGCGTGTAGGGAAAGCGCACGAGGGCATCGGCATTGGCGACGAAGAGCTGGTCGCCGACCAGCGCCATGCCGAAGGGCGAGAACAGGTTCTCGAGAAAGGCGAAGCGCTGCTCGGCCACCCCATCGCCGTCGAGATCGCGCAGCAGCGTGATGCGGTTCGCGCTGGTCACGCGCGCGCCCGCCTGCGTCATGATAAGCCCCTGCGCCCACCAGCGCCAGGAGAACACCCCCTGTGGCGAGGGCGGGCCGGCGGCCTCGGCGACCAGTATGTCGCCGTTCGGCAGCTCGTAGACCCAGCGCGGATGCTCCAGCCCGGCGGCGAAGGACGTCACCTCGAAACCCTTGGCGGGCCTGGGTTTGACGCCCGGCGCCCAGCCGACGGCGGGCGCGATCTTGAGGATCGGGATCAGCGTCGGCTTCGGCTTCGGCAGGTCCGGATTGGCGCCGTAGCCCGCCTCTTCCGCCAGCGCCGGCTGCTTGCGCGCATCGGTGAGGAGATGCGCGAGGCCGGCAAGCCCCGCGCTGACGACACTGCGGATCGGACCGCTGTTTCGAGCCATCGTCGACCTCCCTCGCCGCGCCGCAACAGCACGCCGCCCTTTATGGATCGCTGCGCCGCACACTTCAACGGCCGGATCGATCACACCCCGCTCAGCGGCCGCCGGCGGATCGGATCCTGCCTTCTCCGTCAATACGTTAGAGCGGCAGCACGATCGGCACCAGCAGCACCGTCACGACGAGGGCGATGAGCGTGAACGGCACGCCGACACGCATGAAGTCGCCGAAGGTGTAGCCGCCCGGCCCCACCACCAGCGTGTTCACCGGCGAGGAGATCGGCGTCATGAAGGCGGAGGAGGCCGCCAGGGCCACCACCATGGCGAAGGGATAGGGCGAGGCGCCGAGATCCTTGGCGATGGCGAGCGCCACGGGGGCCATCAGCACCGCCGTCGCGGTGTTGGAGATGAACAGGCCGAGCAGCGCGGTGATGGCGAACAGCGTCGCCAGCACCAGCCGCGGCGCCGCGCCGCCCACCAGCGCGATGACCCCGTCCGCCGCGAGATCGACGCCCCCGGTCCGCTGCAGCGCGATCGAGAACGGCAGCATGCCGACGATCAGGATCAGCGTCTTCCAGCTGATCGAGCGATAAGCGCTTGTGAAATCGATGCATTTGAACAGCCCCATCAGCAGGCAGCCGATCAGCGCCGCCTGCACGTTGGGGATGACGCCGCTCACCATCAGCGCCACCACCAGCGCGAGCACGCCCAGCGCGTGCGGCGCCTTGTCGGCGGCCGGCAGCACCTCCTCGAACTCGGTGGGCATGTTGAGCACCACGAGATCGTCATTGTGGTTCTGGACATGGCGTATGTCCGACCAGAACCCGACCATCAGCAGGATGTCGCCGATCTTCAGCTTCTCGGTCAGCAGGTCGCGCTCCACTACCTGAGCGCCGTGGCGCAGGCCGATCACGGTGAGCCCGTATTCGGAACGCACCTGCGCGTCGAGCACGCTCTGGCCGATCAGCGTCGAATCCGCGGGGATCATCACCTCGACCATGCCGAGATCCTGCGAATGGTCGATGAAATAGTCGCTTCCCTCGCCGAAGGGCAGCAGTTCGAGCACCAGCCGCTCGCGCAGGGCGGCGACCTCGCCCGCATCGGCGAGCACGTCGACCAGCAGGACATCACCGGCCCGAAGCTCGGTGCGCGCGCTCGGCCGGATCACCTCGACCCCGAAGCGCTCGTGCCGCTCCACCGCCAGCACGTTGATGCCGCCGGATCGCAGCGGCAGTTCGTCGAGCCGCCGGCCGACCAGCGGCGAGCCCTCCCCCACCCTCACGCGCTGCGCCCGTTCCGCGAGCCGGTATTGCGCCGCCCACCGCCGCAGGCTCGGGCGCCGCCCGGCCGCCGCCGCCGGCTGCACGCGCGAGACCAGCAGGCGGCGGGCGAACAGCATGTAGAGGATGCCCAGCACCAGCAGCGGCAGGCCGAAGGGCGTGAAGCTGAAGAAACTGAAGCCCTCGGCGCCCTGCCGCACCAGCTCGGCATTCACCACGAGGTTCGGCGCGGTCGCCACCAGGGTGAGCATGCCGCTGATCAGCGCCGCGACGCTGAGCGGCATCATCAGCCGGCTCGGCGAGGCGCCGCGGTTCTGCGAGATGCGCAGGATCACCGGGATGAAGATGGCGACCACCGCCGTCGAACTCATCAGCGAGCCGAGCCCGCCGACCGCCGCCATCAGCAGCATCAGCAGGCGGCTCTCGCTGGCCCCCGCCTTGGCGTCCAGCCAGTCGCCCAGGCGCCGCGCGACGCCGGTCCGCACCAGCCCCTCGCCGATCACGAACAGCGCGGCGATCAGCACGATGGAGGAATCGGAAAATCCGGCCAGCGCCTCGTTCATGGTGACGATGCCGGTCAGCGGCAGGACGACGATGACGAGCAGCGCCACCGCATCCATGCGCGGGCGGTTGATCACGAACATCGCGATCGCCGCCGCGAGCAGAGCGAGTACGAGGGCAAGGTCGAGGGTCATCGGGCGCAGCTCCGGCGGAGGCGGAATGCGGGTTTTCTACGCCGGCGCGGGCCTCGTCCACCGAAATCGTCGGCGCGGCATGACCGCCGCGGGCGGTGTTTTCGTGTAGACAGGCGCAAACACCCCGCCGCACGAGGGTCGCATGGCGCGCATCAAGGTCGTCCACACCACCGAGTATGCCTATCGCAACCCGGTCGGCCTCACCCGCCACCGGCTGATGGTGCGCCCCGACGACAGCCACGACCTGCGCCTGCACCGCGCGATCCTCAAGGTGGATCCGGAACCGTCGGCGGTCATCTGGAAACACGACGTCTTCAACAATTCGATCTGCTATCTCGAATGGCCGGCGGAGCTGCGCACGACACGGCTGAAGATGGTCTCGACGCTCGATCTGACCCACCATCCGGACGGCCAGCCCCTGCCCGACTATGCCCTTGATCCCGCAGCGGAACGCTTCCCCTTCTCCTATGCGGCGCAGGAGATCCCGGACCTCGCCCGCCTCGCCGAGCGGCATATGCCCGACCCCAATGGCACCGTCGACAGCTGGGCGCGCCGCTTCATCGCCGGCCCGGGCGACAGCCATACGCTCGATGTTCTCGAAGCGATGACGCATGCCATCAGGTCCGAGTTCACCTACGGGGCACGCCACGAGGAAGGCACGCAGACGGCCGCGCAGACGCTGGCGCTGGGCTCGGGGACCTGCCGCGACTTCGCGGTGCTGATGATGGAGGCGGTGCGCAGCTTCGGCCTCGCGGCCCGCTTCGTCACCGGCTATCTCTACGACGACACCTCCGGCGCCACACGCGGCGGCGGCGCCACGCACGCCTGGTGCAGCGTCTACCTGCCCGGCGCGGGATGGGTGGAATACGACCCGACCAACGGTCTCGTCGCCGGCGCCAACCTGATCCGGGTCGGCGTGACGCGCGAGGCGGCCCAGGCGGTGCCGATCTCCGGCGGCTATTATGGCGACGCGAGCGACGCCATCGGCATGCATGTGGATGTCTCGGTGACCGCCGCCCCGATCCGCTGAAACTGCCCGACAAAGCCTCTCGGGGCTCCATCAGGCACCGTGCGTCCGGCCATCGGCCCGGCGCCGGATGACCGGGAAAAACGGGCACCCTGGCCGCTTCCACGCGGGTGGGCGGAAGCGCGGAAGCGGCCTTATTCCGGCGGGTGTACCGGTTGGAGCGCCGGGACAGTCGACCCGTCGCTGCGGGCATTAGACCATCGTCTGACCGAAGCCCCTCCGCGACACCTGTTGCAGCGCCGGATTTTCATCGGACCTCCGCCCGCCTGCCGGATTTTCGTGACGATCGAGAAGGCCCCACGCGGGCCACTCGCCGACGAAACCGACTGCGGCCGCGGGAGCGACCTGCGCAACACCTGCGACATTGAATGCATTCAATACGCATTCAATTACTCTGGAATGACTGAGATTAACAGCCTATATAGCGCAGGAGCGTTCAGATGGACGCTTTCTCGTCGCCCGAATGAATGCATTCAATGATGCAGTCCGGGTGAGATGACGAAGGGAGGCTGCGATGCAGCAGGAGGAATGGCCCGCTTTGTCGCCGATGAGCACGGGCCTGCGCGGCCGCTGTCCGCGGTGCGGACAGGGCCATCTGTTCAGCGGGCTGATCAAGCTCGCGCCCCGCTGCGAGGTGTGCGGCCTGGATTACAGCTTCGCGGACCCGGCCGATGGCCCCGCCTTTTTCGTGATGATGTTCGTCTGCATACCCGCGGTGCTGTTCGGCTTCTGGCTGGAAATCGCCTACCAAGTTCCCTACTGGGTGCATATCGTCACGACGCTGCCGCTGATCTTCCTGACCTGCGTGCCGCCGTTGCGCCCGCTGAAGGGATGGCTGGTGGCCAGCCAGTTTTTCTACAAGGCTGAGGAAGGCCGACTGATCCCACTCGACGAGACCGGCCCGGAGGCTAGTCGCCGATAACGGCGCCTTCGCGTCGCGGGTCGGCGGCGCCGGTCAGCACGCCGTCGCCGATCAGGATGGCCTGAACGCCCGAGGTCATCGGCCCGCTGCGAACGTCGAATCCGAGCGCCTTCAGCCCCGGCGCCAGCCCCTCGGCCGGCGTACCCTGCTCGATTTCGACCGGCCCGAACCGCGCGAGAATATTGGGCGCGGCGATGGCGGCGCCGATGTCCATGCCCCAGTCGAAATGGGCGATGAGCGTCTTCGCGACATAGCCGATGATCTGGCTGCCCCCGGGCGAGCCCAGCGCCAGAAGCGGCCGCCCGTCCTTCATCACGAGGGTCGGCGCCATGGACGAGCGAGGCCTTTTGCCCGGCTCAACGCGGTTGGCGATCGGAACGCCGTCCTTCTGGGTACGGAAGGAGAAGTCGGTGAGCTCATTGTTCAGCAGGAAGCCTCCCACCATAAGCCGCGACCCGAAGCCGGCCTCGATGGTGGTGGTCATCGAAACGACATTACCTTCCGCGTCGACGATGGAGATGTGGCTCGTCGACGGCAGTTCGAGTGATTCATCATCCGCCTGACGTTGCGCGTGGTCCCATTTCGGCGTGCCCGGTGCGACTTCCGGCAGCGCGTCGTCGCCGCGCAGCAGGGCGGCGCGGGCGGCGAGATAGTCGGGCGCCAGCAGGCCGCGCGTCGGCATCGGCACGAAATCGCTGTCGGCCATGTAGCGCTCGCGGTCGGCGAAGGCGAGGCGCGAGGCATCGGCGATCAGCCGCCAGGATTCGACGGATGAGGCCCCGAGCGCCTTGAGATCATAAGGTTGCAGCAGCCCGAGGATCTGGCCCACCGTGAGCGCGCCGGAACTCGGCGGCCCCATGCCGCAGACATCCAGCCCGCGATAGGGCGCGCAGACCGGCTCGCGCTCCTTCACCCGATAGGCGGCGAGATCCTCCAGTGCGAGCACGCCCGGATTGCCGGGCGCCTCCCGCACCGTGCGCACGATGTCGCCGGCGAGCGGGCCGGAATAGAACGCATCGGCGCCCTGTTCCGCCAGCAGCCGCAGCGTCGCCGCATAGGCCGGATTGGCGAGCCGGCTGCCGGCCGACCGCGGCTTGCCCTCCGCATCGAGAAAATAGGCGCGGGTCGGCGGGAAACGGGCCAGCGACGCCGCTTCCGCCGCGATCAGCCCGGCGAGCCGGGGGGAGACGTCAAAGCCCTCGTCCGCCAACCGTATCGCCGGTGCGAACGCCCGTCCCCAGGCGAGCCGCCCGAAGCGGCGGTGAACCGTCTCCAAGAGGCGCGGCGTCGCCGGCGTTCCAACCGACCGCCCACCGATCACCGCGTCGAGGAACTTCAGCGGCTCGCCGTTTGCGTCCTGAAAGAGGGTGGGCGTGGCCGCCATCGGCGCGGTCTCACGGCCGTCGAAAGTGGTCAATCGCCGCGCCGCGGCATCCCAGTAGACCAGGAAGCCACCCCCGCCCAGACCGGAGGACTGTGGCTCCACCAGCCCGAGAACCAGCTGCACGGCGACCATCGCGTCGATGGCGTTGCCGCCGGCGCGGAGCATCTCCGCTCCCGCCTCCGCCGCGAGCGGATTCGCCGCCGCGACCATCCAGTGCCGCGCGGTGACCGGCGGGTTGGCGAGGATGCCGGTCGCGCCTTCGGGCGCCAGCGCGTCGGCCGCCTGCTGCGCAGTGGCGGGCGTGGCCAGCAGTCCCAGCACCAGCAGAATGGCAAAACGGCGCATCGGCTCCTCCCGCTCGGGCGGCACCGCGACACGGATGCCACACCACCCTGGCAATTGCGCGATGCAGCACAACATAGGGGGTGACGAATCGCAAATTCGTCCTAAGCTCCTAAGCGTCTCTAACAACTGAAAGGAGGTGATCCAGTGTCTGATCGTCTTGACCCGAGGTCGTCGGTAATCATGACCTGGACTTTTGCTTCCTGCGAGGTCCTCGCTTCGTGACGCGATCGTTCGCGCCGCCCCTTTAGGCGGTTACCGGGCCGGATCTCGGTCTGACATGGGAGGGGCTGCTCGCAAGGGCAGCCCCTCTTGCTTGGGAGAAGCGTGTGAAGTCAATCCTCATCTATGTGGATGCTGACGCCTGCCCGGTGAAGGACGAGACCTATCGGGTCGCGCTGCGGCACGGCGTCCGCGTCATCGTCGTCTCCAACAGCTGGATCAACCTTCCCCGCGACGCGAATATCGAGCGGGTGGTGGTCGGCAGCGGTCTGGACGTCGCCGACGACTGGATTGCCGAACGGGCCGAAGCGGGCGATGTGGTCATCACCGCCGATGTGCCCCTCGCCGCGCGCGTCGTGGCGCGCGGGGCGGAGGCCATCGCCCCGAGCGGCAAACCCTTCACCACCGCCTCGATCGGCATGCAGCTCGCCACCCGCAACCTGATGCAGGATCTGCGTGATGCCGGCCAGATCACCGGCGGCCCGCGCCCCTTCTCGCCGCGCGACCGCTCGGAATTTCTCCAGACGCTCGAACGGACCGTCTCCCGCCTGAAGCGGCAGGGTTACGGCGTGGGCTGAATCATCAGCCCGAATTGCGCAGTCCCGCCGAGATGCCGTTGATGGTGAGCTGGATGCCCTGCAGCACCTTCTCCTCGGTGTCGTTCGCGCGGTACTTGCGCAACAGGCCGACCTGCAGATGGTTCAGCGGGTCGATATAGGGGAATCGCGCCCGGATCGAACGGTCGAGCATGCGGTTGCCGCCGAGCAGCTTCTCCTGCTGCGAGATCTTCAGAAGCCAGTCGATCGATTCATGGTACTCGGCGCGGATGCGGCCGAAGATGCTCTCGCGCAGTTCGACGTCCTCCACTAGCTCGGCATAGCGCGAAGCGATGGCGATGGAGCTCTTGGCCAGCACCATGTCCATGTTGGAGAGTTGCGTGCGGAAGAAAGGCCACTCGCGGTACATCTCCTGCAGCAGGCCGAGCCCGTCAGGGTTCTTCTCAAGCCATTGCCGGATCGCCGTGCCGAAGCCGTACCAGCCCGGCAGCATCAGCCGGCACTGCGCCCAGGAGAACACCCAGGGAATGGCACGCAGATCCTCGATGCGCCGCGTTTTCTTGCGCGAGGCGGGACGCGAGCCGATGTTCAGCGTCGCGATCTCGTTGATGACGGTCGATTCCCAGAAATAGTCCTCGAAGCGCGGAGTCTCATAGACCAGCGATCGATAGGCGCGGAAGGCCGCGTTGGAGAGTTCCTCCATCACCGTGAGGTATTCATCGCGGGGCGCCTTGGCATCGCCGGAGAGCAGCGTCGCCTCCAAGGTCGCCGCGGCGAGGATTTCGAGATTGCCGCGCCCGACGCTCGGATTGGCGTATTTCGAGGAGATGATCTCGCCCTGCTCGGTGATGCGGATCGCCCCCTGCACCGCCCCGCCCGGCTGGGCGAGGATGGCGTCATAGCTCGGCCCACCGCCGCGCCCCACCGACCCGCCGCGGCCATGGAACAACCGCAGCCGCACGCCGTGGCGCTTGAACACCTCGATCAGCTCGATCTCGGCCTTGTAGAGCTCCCAGCCGGAGGTGACGAATCCGCCGTCCTTGTTGGAATCCGAATAGCCGAGCATCACCTCCTGCAGCCCGCCGCGGCTGTCGACGAGGCGCCGATATTCCGGCAGGCGGAACATCTGCTCCATCACCTTCGCCGAATTGCGCAGGTCCTCGATCGTCTCGAACAGCGGGATGATGTTGACCGCGCTGGTCCCGGCCGGGTCGACCAGCCCGACCTCCTTGAGCAGAAGCGCCACCTCCAGCATGTCCGAGACGCCCTCTGCCTTGGAGATGATGAAGTTCGGCATCGATTCGGCGCCGTAGATCTTGTGGATCCGGGCCGCGGTGCGCAGCACCTCCATCTCGCCGAGCGTTTCTTCGGAATAGGTCGCGAAGGGCGAGGTGAGCGGGCGGGCGGTCGCGATCTCGCGCAGCAGCAACGCCACGCGCGTGCCTTCCGGCAGCGAGCGATAGCCGGTACCGGGCGCCGCGACCTCGAAGAGTTCGGCGACGCAGCGTTCGTGAACGTCCGAGTTCTGCCGCGAATCCAGAATGGCGAGGTGGAAGCCGAAACAGTCGACCGCACGACGCAGCAGGCGCAGCCGTCCCCGCTCGATGGCCTCTGACTTGTGCAACTTGAGCGACTGCGCGATGACATCGAGGTCGGCGCGCAATTCGCCGGCCGACATGTACGGCGCCATGGTCGGGCGATCGGTGACGCCGACCAGTTCGGCGACCTCCAGCCGGTATGCCGTCGCCTTCAGCCGGGCGGCAATGGCACTGGCGGCGAGACGGTACGGCTCGTGGCGGCGATGCGGCGACGTCTCGGGCGAACGATCGACCAGCGCGAGCAGCTCGGGCGATACCGCTACGCGGATCGTGCTGATCGACAGCTCCGCACCCAACGCGTTCAGCTCCGCGAGATAGAAACGCAGCGCCGTCGCGCTCTGCATGCGCATGGTCTGGCGGGTGACGTCGGCCACCACGAAGGGGTTGCCGTCGCGATCGCCGCCGATCCAGCTTCCCATCCGCACGAACGAGCCGATCTCCTCGCCGGCCCCCGCCTCGATGACAGCGAGACGATCCTCCAGAGCAGCGTACAGCCGGGGCAGTTCCCGCAGGAACGTCGCGTCATAATAGGACAGGCCGTTGGCGACCTCGTCCAGCACGGTCAGCTTGGTCTTGCGCAGCAGGTTGGTCTGCCACAGCGTCACCACGCAACGGCGCAATTCCTCGTCGGCGGCGGTCATCTCCTCCGGCGTCGGCTGGCTGCGCGACCGCTCCGCCAGCAGCTCCGCGATCCGCATCTCGTGCGTCATGGTGCTGCGCCGGCGCACCTCGGTGGGATGGGCGGTCAAGACGGGGCTGGCAAGCGCGGATCGGAAGAAGGCGCGCAGCTCGTCCGTAGTGATGCCGGCCTCCCGTGCGCGCAAAAGTGCGTTGGCGAGCGTACCCGGAAGCGGAGGCGCGCCGCTCGTGGCATTGACCCGGGCACGCCGCAGAACGTTCTGGTCCTCGGCGATATTGGCAAGGTGGGAGAAATAGCTGAAGGCGCGCACGATGGTGACCACCTGGTCGGGGTCAAGGCCGCCCAGCAGATGCTCGAGTTCGTGTCGCGCGCCCTCGTCCTCCTCGCGGTGGAAGCGCGTGGAGAAGCGGCGGATGCCCTCGACCAGATCGAAGATGGCATCCCCCTCCTGCCCGCGCAGGGTGTCACCGAGGACGCGACCCAGCATCCGGATGTCGTTGCGCAACGACAGCTCGAGCTCGCCATCGGCTTCGGGCTCGGGGGCGGCATGGGCGATTGAAAGGGCGATGGACATGGTGGAACGCGCTCCGATGACCCGGTCAACTTAGCAATTAGCATGCCGCCTCACGACGAGGAGGTGACGCTGATTAACCCGCGCGGGCGCCATAATCGACGCCGCCCGTTACCTCCCGCGCCCTGAATTGGCCTTTCTCGCGCCCTTCGACCGGTCGCATTTGACGCAAGGATAATGGCGTCGCCGGCTCGGACGTGACATGGGAGCGGCCCCACGGCGCTCTTCGCCCTCAGTGTGACGCTCGTCACGGTCAGGGATGAAGCCGTGTGGGATAACGGAGATCGCCGGGCAGCCCGGCGTCGGTAAGTCGATGCGTGACGTAAATCAAGGAGAGTGCGTTATGGCCAGCGTTTCCAACCGCAGCGAGACGAAGTCGCTGCCAGGTGGCGAACGGCCTTCCCCCTCGGCGCAGCGCGGCAGCTTCGGTCGCAGCGAGGCCGGCAACAATAATGATCGGCGACCGCCCGTCGGCCCTGCGATCGCCCCGACGGGCTCGATCGCGGCGATCGAATTCAGTCTCGGCTGCTGAGGCCGCGAAAAGAGCGCCGGCCTGACCGGACGGCGCTCCAGAGGTTCGCGCGGAATGCCGCTGTGGGCGGCATCACCGTAAGCGACGATGGCAGGCGTTGCCGCGGCTCAGGAAATGCCGAGCAGCAGCAAGGCGCCGGGCAGCAGCACCGGTGAGAGCCCCAGCACGAGATTGATGCACAAACGGGCCATGAGACGATTACGCCTTGCGGGCGTTTCCCTGTCTGCGCGGTCGATGCGCTGATCGCTGAACTGCGACATCCGTCCACCGCGTCACGCCAACCACGATGCCCTCCGGAAGTTTCCAGCTTCTTGCCGGAACACACGCATTCGTGACGCGTTGCGGACGTGGTTGCACAAGTATTGCCGCGACCGCCCGATATTGAGAGACGTGACAAACGGACCGTTCATCCCCATATGTGACGTAGCGGCAGGTGGGCCGCGACAAATCGAGAGAGTTGCATGTCCCGTTCGTTCCGCCTTCGTCCGACCGTGGCGGCCCTGGCATTGCTTGCCGGCCTGGCGGTGGTTGGCGCCGACTACGCCGAAGCCCGCGCCATGCGCGGTGGCAGCATGGGCAGCCGCGGCAGTCGCACCTGGTCCACACCCGCGCCCACGCCGACGGCCCCCACGGCCCAGTCGATGCAGCGATCCGCGACCCAGCCCGGCCAGGCGACGCAGCCGGGCGTCGCGAATCCGGCGGCGAATGCCGCCCGTCCCGGCGGCTTCCTGAATCGGCCCGGGCTGATGGGCGGCATCATGGGAGGGCTTCTCGGCGCGGGGCTGTTCGGCCTGCTGATGGGCGGCGGCTTCTTCTCCGGCCTCGGCAGCCTTGCCGGTATTCTGGGCTTCGTGCTTCAGATCGTGCTGATCTTCATCGTCGTCCGCCTCGTCATGGGCTGGCTGCGGCGGCGCAATGAACCGTCCTATGCCGGCGGCCCCCCCGGCGCCATGTCACGAGACGCGATGGAGCCGCAGACCACCCCCGGCACGAACCTCGGCGGCGGATCCGGCCGCTCCGGCTTCGGCATCGCGCGCGGGCGTCCGCTGAAGCTCGACGGCGCCGATTTCGACACCTTCGAGAAGACGCTCGGCGAGGTCCAGCTCGCCTATGGCCGCGACGACCGCGCCGCGTTGGCGCAGCTCGTGACGCCGGAACTCGCCGGCTACATGGGCGAGCAGCTCGACGAGCTGGCGCGCGACGGGCTCGTCAACAACCTCTCCGACGTCAAGCTGCTGCAGGGCGACCTGTCGGAAGCCTGGAGCGAGGAAGGCGAGGACTACGCCACCGTCGCCATGCGCTTCGAACTCAAGGACAGCATCGTCGAGCGCGCCAGCGGCCGCCTCGTCCAGGGCGATCCCGATCGGCTCACCCAGGCGACCGAGTTCTGGACGTTCGTGCGCCGCCCGGGCAGTCCCTGGCAGGTCAGCGCCATTCAGCAGGGCTGATGCGTCGAGCGCTCAATCGAGAGGGTCCGGACCGAAACGGTTCGGGCCATCGGTGCCGCGGAAGCAGAACCAGACGAAGAGAACCAGCGCGCCGATGCCGGTCAGCGCGATGAGCTGCCACCAACCGGTGCGGTCCATGTCGTGGAACCGCCGCGCCCCGACCGCGAGCGAGGGCACCAGCAGCGCAAGATTGACGATGCCGCCGATCGGCGAGACGCCGTCGGCCATGCTGTACCCGAACAGGGCGTAGTCGACGAACCCCGCCGCCCAGCTCGCCAGCACCGTGAACAGCACCCAGAACCAGTATTCCGAGCGCGCCGCGCGCCCTTCGAACGTCGCGTATTTCTGAAAGCCGGTCTTGATGGCATCGGTGAAGTTCATGGCACCCCCCATTGTATCTTGACGAGGGGAAGGCATCGCCCTGGCGAAGTCAATCACGCACGCGGCGGCTGCTTAACGGCTTAGCGGATCAGGGCCGAAACGGTTCGGACCGTCGGTGCCCTTCATCATGAACCAGAAGAAGATGACCACGGCGCCGATACCGCTGAACCCGATCAGCAGCCACCAGCCGCTGCGATCCATGTCATGGAAGCGGCGCGCGCCGACCGCGAGCGACGGGATGATGAGGGCAAGGCCGACCAGCGTGCTGATCGGCGTGAACATGCGCAGTTCGCCATAGACCAGCAGCGAGAACGGCCCGAACATCACGACATCAATCAGGCCCGTGATCCAGTTTACGGCGACGCTGAAGACCACCCACCACCAATATTCCGACCGCGTCGCCCGGCCCTCGAAGCTGGCGTACTGGCCGAGGACGCTGGCGACGGCTTGCAGGATGTTCATCGGATTCGGCCCTTGCCCAATGGATGGCGAGTGGAGGCGCAGCCGCGAGCGCTGTCAATTCGACGGAAGGGATATGAAGGGGCGCCCAGCAGCTTGCCGTACGGCCATCCACCCTGGCAATCGCGTCAGACAGACCACGGACATTGACGATCGAACGCTTTTGCTCTCGCGCCTCCTCCGGACCTCGATTTTCGCGCTCTATCGGCAGAAAGGCCTTCAGAAAGCACCGCTCCGTTTGTGTGAGATCACGCCGGCTCAAATCTGCCTTCAGAAGGAGACTTGAAATAACCAAAGCACCCGGGGTCAATCTTGAACGCCGTGAGTTGCAAACAACGTGTCGTAGAATAAAATTCGAACATGACAGAAGCATATGAGTGGGACGGCGACTGGTCGGCAATCGTGAGCATGAGCGAGCGCGAAAGCTTGGAGAAGGAGCTTCAGCGTGAACTATGCTCGTCCCATATCATATACGGCATCGGAGCTGCCGCCATCAGCCGAAGACGGCACCGCGATGACGTACTATTCTTGCTGCGCGACGGACGGTTCGCCCAAGTCCACCTCACTTGGCGCGCAGAGACAACTCCCCATTGGCCGGACACCCAAATTTACGCAAGTTTCGAGGAATGGAGATCCGTCCCCGTAGAAGATCGCTGAGCGCCTTTCACTCGAATTCGTCCACGCCGACCAACCCGGCATCAACGTCACCGAGATACCCCGGCAAGCTCGCATCTCTCCTTCAACGAAGGCGCCACCCTCACCGCTTCGGCGGCCGGCGCCCGCCTTTCCGGTAGCCCTTGGTCATCGGATCGGGCCGTTCCGGGCGCGTCCAGCCATCGGCGCCAAGCGGCTCGGCGCGGTCCGTGCCCGGACCCATGTCGTCGAGCGAGGGCTTCATGACGCGCGAGCGGGGCAGCGGCAGGCCATCATCGGCCTCATAGGCCGCCTGCACCTCGTCCGCCCGCGCCTGATGCCCGGAGGAGACATGCCCGGGCGATGAGCGCGGACCGCCGCGCGCGCCACCTTTCCCGCGCCCCGCCTTGCCGCTTGCGCCCTTGCCCGCCTCGCCGGCCGGCAGGTTGGCCGCCGTGCCGTAGCTGCGGGGCCCGCGATAGCCGCCGGTGCGGTCGTCGATGCTCTCCTGCCGCGCCAGCGGATCGTCGGAGACAGCGAGCTCGGTCGCCTGCAAACGCTTGATCTCGTCGCGCAGCCGCGCCGCCTGCTCGAAATCGAGATCGGCCGCCGCCTTGCGCATGCGCTTCTCGAGATCGGCGATCACCGCCGCGAGATTGTGCCCATAGGCGGCAGGCGCCTCGGCGAGGCCCGAGTCGACGGTCACGTGGTCGCGCTCATAGACGCTGTTGAGGATGTCGCCGATCGCCTTCTTCACGCTTTCCGGCGTGATGCCGTGCTCGGCGTTCCAGGCGAGCTGCTTGGTGCGGCGGCGCTCCGTCTCCGCCATCGCCCGCTCCATCGAGCCGGTGATGTGGTCGGCATAGAGCAGCACGCGCCCGTCGACGTTTCGCGCGGCGCGGCCGATGGTCTGGACCAGCGAGGTCTCCGAGCGCAGGAAGCCCTCCTTGTCGGCGTCGAGGATGGCGACGAGGCCGCATTCGGGAATGTCGAGCCCCTCGCGCAGCAGATTGATGCCGATCAGCACGTCGAAGGCGCCGAGGCGCAGGTCGCGGATGATCTCGATGCGCTCGATGGTGTCGATGTCCGAGTGCATGTAGCGCACCCGGATGCCGTTCTCGTGCAGATATTCGGTGAGGTCCTCGGCCATGCGCTTGGTGAGCGTCGTCACCAGCGTGCGATAGCCCTTCGCCGCAACCTGCCGCACCTCGCCGAGCAGGTCGTCGACCTGGGTGCGGGCGGGGCGCACCTCCACCGGCGGATCGACCAGTCCGGTCGGACGGATCACCTGCTCGACGAACACGCCGCCGGTCTGCTCCATCTCCCATTTCCCGGGAGTTGCCGAGACATGCACGGTCTGCGGGCGCATCGCCTCCCATTCTTCGAAGCGCAGCGGGCGGTTGTCCATGCAGCTCGGCAAGCGGAAGCCGTATTCGGCCAGCGTCGCCTTGCGGCGGAAGTCGCCGCGATACATCGCGCCGATCTGCGGGACGGTCACGTGGCTCTCGTCGCAGAAGATCAGCGCGTTGTCGGGCACATACTCGAACAGCGTCGGCGGCGGCTCGCCGGGACGGCGTCCGGTCAGCCAGCGCGAATAGTTCTCGATGCCGGCGCAGCTTCCCGTCGCCTCCATCATCTCGATATCGAAGGTGCAGCGCTGCTCCAGCCGCTGCGCCTCGAGGAAGCGGCCCATGCCGTTAAGCTCGTCGAGGCGGTGCTTCAGCTCCGCCTTGATGCCGGAAATCGCCTGTATCAGCGTCGGGCGCGGCGTCACATAGTGCGAATTGGCGTAGAGCTTGACGAATTTCAGGTCCTGCGACTTCTGACCCGTCAGCGGGTCAAATTCCTGGATGCTCTCGACCTCGTCGCCGAACAGCGAGATACGCCAGGCGCGGTCCTCGTAATGGGCCGGGAACACCTCGATCACGTCGCCGCGCACGCGGAACGTGCCGCGGCCGAAATCGCCCTGGATGCGCTTGTACTGGAGCGCCACCAGGTCGGCGAGCAGCTGGCGCTGGTCGATGCGCTCGCCCACCTCGACCTTGAAGGTCATCGACGCATAGGTCTCGACCGAACCGATACCGTAGATGCAGGACACCGAGGCGACGATGATGACGTCATCGCGCTCCAGCAGCGCGCGCGTCGCCGAGTGGCGCATGCGGTCGATCTGCTCGTTGATCGAGGATTCCTTCTCGATATAGGTGTCGGTGCGCGGGACGTAGGCCTCTGGCTGGTAATAGTCGTAGTAGGAGACGAAATACTCGACCGCGTTGTCGGGGAAGAAGCTCTTGAACTCGCCATAGAGCTGCGCCGCCAGCGTCTTGTTCGGCGCCAAGACCAGCGCCGGCCGCTGCAGGCGCTGGATGACATTGGCCATGGTGAAGGTCTTGCCCGAGCCAGTGACGCCGAGCAGCACCTGATCGCGCTCGCCCTCATTGGCGGCGGCGCAGAGTTCCTCGATCGCCTGGGGCTGGTCGCCGTTCGGCGTGTAGTCGGACTTCAGGACGAACTCGACGCCGCCCTCGGATTTCTCGGGCCGCATCGGCCGATGCGGTGCCCAGACCTGCCCGTCCACTTCCGGCCGGCCGCTCTCGATCAGCGCGGAAAGCGCGGCGACGGTCGCGGAGGCGCCGGAGGTCGGCGCCACGCCGAGTTTCTCGGCGAGCTTGGGATCGAGCGTGGCGGTGGGCGCGGGCTCGAAGGCGCGCTGGGAGCGCTCGCCGAATCCGCCGGGACGTGAAGCTTTGGCCATGGCGCGAATATGGGACGTCCGACCCGTCGGGGAAAGAGGTCGCCCCCGATCAGAAGAAGGGTAGCGGACCTCGAAACCGGCCGATCGGAACGTGATGCGTCACCAAGCCCTGCCCCGGTATCCACTGGTGCAGCAGCATCGCCGGCGGCTCGACGAACGAGGCCGGCTCGGCCGCGGGGTGGAGCCGCAGGGCGATGGCCGTCGTCGTGCTGGGCGCGGCCACCAGCACGGTGCCGCCGAACCGGGCCTGCATCAGCCGGTGGACATGACCGCAGAGAATACGCTCGACCTGAGGATGGCGGGCGATGAGAGTGGCAAGCCGGTCGCCGCCCCGGCAATTATAGGCGTCGATGCAGTCCATGCCCGAGCGGATCGGCGGCTGGTGCATCATGACCAGTGTCGGCCGCTCACCTCCTGCCGAAAGAACGCCCTCCAGCCAGCATTCCGCAGCCTCGTCGAACGAGCCGTGATGCTCGCCCGGCACAGTGACATCCAGCGCGACGATGCGCAGGTCGCCATGATCCCGAACGAAATGGATCGGGCCCGAGGCCGGCATCGGTATGTGATCGGCGAAAGCGACACGGAATCGTTCGCGATCGTCGTGGTTGCCGGGAATGATCAGCAGCGGCGCCCAGATCGCACTGAGCATCTCGCGGGCGACGGCGTACTCCGCGTCGCTGCCGTCGTCGACCACGTCGCCCGTCAGCAGCACGAGATCGGGCGCGGGATCGAGACCGGCCAGATGGTCGAGCGCGGCGGCGAACATCGCGTTGGAATCGACCAGGCCCTGATAAAGCTCCCCCTTCGGCCGCAGGTGCGGGTCGGAGATCTGGGCGATGAGCATCGGCGCACCTTGTCGTTATGGAGGTCGAGGCGCCGGGAGGCCACCCACCATGCGTACCCCGACAGACCCGTCATGGTCATGACGAAAATTTGTGCAAGTGACGCAGATAAAGACGCTGAAACACCAGCACACAGGAAGTGTCACTAG
The DNA here is from genome assembly GCF_045108345.1 of Ancylobacter terrae. NCBI lineage: Bacteria > Pseudomonadati > Pseudomonadota > Alphaproteobacteria > Hyphomicrobiales > Xanthobacteraceae > Ancylobacter > Ancylobacter terrae. The sequence goes on along the minus strand of NZ_JBJGXH010000001.1, from coordinate 796,740 downwards.
AATTAAACAATTGATAAAAAAGGATATTTCTAGATAAAAATCTGGCACGCGAGATGCATACATCATTGTATGCACATCGCGGAGGCGATCCCTGCATCGAACGCATTTTCGTTCACGTCGTGCCGGGAGACGCCGATGCCTCAGCTCAGCCTTGCCGCCGAACCCTCGCCGCTTGCCTTCGACCCCGCCCGCACGGCGCTGGTGATCATCGACATGCAGCGCGACTTCCTGGAGCCGGGCGGCTTCGGCGAGACGCTGGGCAATGACGTCTCTCTGCTCCAGGCCGCCGTCGGCCCCTGCAAGGCGGCGCTGAACGCCGCCCGTGCCGCTGGCATGCTGGTCATCCACACCCGCGAGGGCCACCGCCCCGACATGCACGACGCCCCGCCCGCCAAGGTCAACCGCGGCGAGCCGGCGGCGCGGATCGGCTGCGCCGGGCCGATGGGTCGCATCCTCATCCGCGGCGAGGACGGCCACGACATCATTCCCGAACTCTACCCCGCCGCGGGCGAGGTGGTGCTCGACAAGCCCGGCAAGGGCGCGTTCTACCAGACCGACCTCGAACTGATCCTCCGCAACCGGCATGTCGACACGCTGCTCATTTGCGGCGTCACCACCGAGGTCTGCGTCCACACCACCATCCGCGAGGGCAACGACCGCGGCTACCACTGCGTGGCGCTGGCCGATTGCTGCGCCTCCTACTTCCCGGAGTTTCACCGCGTCGGCCTCGAGATGATCAAGGCGCAGGGCGGCATCTTCGGCTGGGTCTCAGATTCGGCGGCGCTCATCGCCGCTCTCCACGCCAAGGCCAGGGCGGCCTGAGCGCGCCACCCCGCGGCACCCGGCCCGCACCAACGCACGCCTGCCGGCGCCGCACTACCCATCGTCTGGACCGACACTCGATATCGAGGGGATGAAAGCATGTCAGCGAATGAGATGAGCCCGATATCGCCCTCCAGGATCGGCATGCGGCCGGTGATCTGGACCCGGGGCGACTGGAATGCGCTGTTCGGCTTCGGCACCAACATCCTGGTCAACATGCTGGTGCTGACCGGGCTGCTGCAGTTTGTGCTGAAGATGCCGCCGGAGATCGTGTTCGGCCGCATCCTTCCGGCGGTCGGTCTGATGATGTTCCTGTCGACCGCCTATTACGCTTTCCTCGCCTACCAGCTGGCGAAGAAGACCGGCCGCGACGATGTCTGCGCCCTGCCCTCGGGCATCTCCGTGCCGCACATGTTCGTCGTGGTGTTCGTCATCATGCTGCCGATCGGCGCGGCCACCGGCGATCCGATCCAGGGCTGGGAAGCCGGCCTCGTCTGGGTGTTCTTCCAGAGCTTCATCCTGATGATCGGCGGCTTCGTCGCCCCCTACATCCGCAAGATCACCCCGCGCGCCGCCCTGCTCGGCACGCTGGCGGGCGTCTCCATCGCCTTCATCTCGATGCGCCCGGCCTTCGAGATCTTCACGACGCCGGTGATCGGCCTTACCTGCTTCGCCATCATCATGGTGAGCTGGTTCGGAGGGGTCCGGTATCCGAAGGGCATTCCGGCCGGCCTCATCGCCATCGCCGTTGGCATGGCCATCGCCTGGGGCTCGAACCTGTTCGGGCTCAACTACGGCGGCATGAGCGTCGAGAAGCTCGGCGCCTCCTTCGCCAATTTCGGCTTCTCGATCCCGCTGCCGGCCTTCGACCACGTCTTCCACGGCTTCAAGTATCTCGGCGTGATCCTCGTCACCGCCATCCCCTTCGGCATCTACGATCTCGTCGAGGCGATGGACAACGTCGAGAGCGCCGAAGCCGCCGGCGACCACTTCCCCACCACCCGCGTGCTCTCCGCCGACGGCGTCGTCAGCCTGATCGGCTGCCTGATGGGCAACCCCTTCATCAACGCCGTCTACATCGGCCATCCCGGCTGGAAGTCGATGGGCGGGCGCATCGGCTATTCCGCCGCCACCGGCGTGATGGTGCTGCTGCTGGCCTGGTTCGGCATCATCGCCGTGCTGCTGGCGCTGATCCCGGTGGTCGCGATCTCGCCGATCCTGCTCTACATCGGCATGCTGATCGGCGCGCAGGCGTTCCAGACCACGCCCTCCCGCCACGCCCCGGCCGTCGTGCTGGCGCTCACCCCGCATCTCGCCGCCTGGGCCAAGCTGCTCATCGACAACTCGCTGAACCTCGCCGGCACCTCCGCGCACAAGATCGGCGTGGAGACCATGGGCGCGGTCGGCGTGCTCTATCACGGGCTGGAGGTGATGGGCGGCGGCGCCATCCTGGTCGGCCTCGTGCTCGGCGCCATCGGCGTCTTCGTCATCGACCGCAAGTTCACCCACGCGGCAGCCTTCGCGCTGGCCGGCGCGGTGCTGACCTTCTTCGGCTTCATGCATGGCGAGGCGGTCGGCATCGCGGTGACGCCGACGGTCGCGGCCGCCTATGTCATCGTCGCCGGCTTCCTGTTCGGCTGCGCCAAGTACTCGGCTGTGGAAGTCCTGCCGGAGGCGATGATGCCGGACGCCCACGCGGCGCCGGCGGAGTGATGCAGAAGGGCGGCTTCCTGCTGCCCAACGGCCCTTGGAGAGCCTTGAGGCGGCGCGGCCCATCCCCCAGGATGGCCGCGCCATCGCCGTTCAGGAGCCTCCATGTCGTCCACACCTCCGTCTCACCTTCTGCGCTTCGATGCCGACACCCTCGGCGTGCCGGACGAAAGCGCGCCCGCGCCGGAAAAGATCGTCGCAGGCGATCCCCGGCATCTGACGTGGAATGTGGAATCCCTGTTCGACGACACGCTCTTTGCCGGCATCTGGCAGTCGACCCCGGGGGCCTGGCGGGTCGACTATGAGGAATGGGAATTCTGCAGCCTTCTGGAAGGCGTCTCCGTCCTGCACGAGGACGGAAAGCCTCCGGTCCGGCTGGAGGCCGGCGACAGCTTTACCCTGCGACCGGGCTTCAAAGGCGTGTGGGAGGTCGTCGAGACCACCCGCAAGCTCTACGTCATTCGGCTGACCTGATCCGGGCAGCCCCTCCCGCGGACGGGCCGCACCGTGCTAAAGTCGCGGCAGAGGGTGGCTGCCATGGGGACACCGGCTCGACATCATTGGGCGCACCGGGGCGCAGCCGCCACTCTGGCGCTGGCCGGCACTCTCCTCATTGCCGCCGAATCGGACGCCCAAACGGACTGCACCTGCCGGGCACAAGGGCGGGACATGCATCATGGCGAACGCCTCTGCCTCTCCACGCCGAAGGGGCCCCGATTCGCCATCTGCGGCATGGACCAGAATGTCGCCAGCTGGATTTTCAGCGACGAACCCTGTGCCCTGACCGGAGCACCACCCCTGCGCCGCCTCGCATCGGCGGCCGCCGGCCCCGCATCGACCGGATATCCGATGAATTTCTGGGAGGTGTTGCCGCGCCGTCCTTGACCCTCGCACAGGCCGGACGCATCGTCCCGCAGAAGGTTTGGGAGTCTGGGGATGCGCGGCAGGAACAATGAGGCTCGGCGGAGCGGGGTACGGCGTGCCGTGGGGGCGGCGCTGGCGATCGTGACGCTTGCCGCCTCGTCCGGAAGCGGCCAAGCGGCCAGCTTTCTGGAGAAGAATTTCTGGCTGTCGGGCCCGAACTACAGCGGCGACGTTCCGGCCTGCGACACGCCGCAGGCGCTGAGCCGCATCGCCGACCGCTTCCACGAGACGATGACCCGTTTCTGGAACGCGAATCTCACCCTGGACAGCTTCGACCGCGTGCACCAGATCGCATTCCGCCCCTGGGGTGAGGAATACCAGCCCCGCCGCTACTGCTCGGCGCGGGTTTTCGTGGCCAACGGCCCGCAGAGCAAGCCGATGCCGCACACCGTCTACTATTCGATCATCGAGGATGGCGGCTATATCGGCTTCTCCTGGGGTGTCGAATGGTGCGTGGTCGGGCTCGACAAGGGCTGGGGCTACACGCCCAACTGCAAGATGGCGCGTCCATGAAGTGGCTGGCGGCGCTGCTCCTGGCTCTTGTCAGTGGCGGATCCGCCGCAGCCCAGCAGCCGGGAACGCCCGGCCAGTTCGATCACTACGTCCTGTCATTGTCGTGGTCGCCCACCTATTGCGAGACCGCCGGCGCGGATGCCGAACCCTCGCAATGCCGTCGTGGTCGCCCTTTCGCCTTCGTGGTGCACGGCCTCTGGCCGCAATATGAGCGCGGCTGGCCGCAGGACTGCCTGAAACCGGCGCCGCGCGTGCCGGAAGCGATCGTGCTCGGCATGCTGGACCTGATGCCGAGCCGCCGGCTGGTCATTCATGAATGGCGCACCCACGGCACCTGCTCCGGCCTCGGCGCCGACGCCTATTTCGAGACGATCCGCCGCGCGCGTGCGGCCGTGGCGATCCCCGAACCGTATCGCCGCATCGACGCCTATAAGATGGTGTCGCCCGGCGAGGTCGAGACGGCGTTCCTCGCGGCCAATCCCCGGCTGCAGCCCGATATGATCGCGGTCGGGTGCGACGGCCGCCGCCTCACCGAGGTGCGCATCTGCATGGATCGCGGCCTCAAGTTCACCCCCTGCCCCGATGTCGATCGCCGCGCCTGCCGGGCCGGGCGGATCGTCATGCCGCCGATGCGCGGCGGTTGAAAGCCGCGGCGGCGACGGCTATGGCCCCGCCATGAATTATCGCCACGCCTTCCACGCCGGCAATTTCGCGGATGTCGTCAAGCATATCGTCCTGGCGCGCGTCCTCACCTATCTCGCGCGCAAGGATAGCGGCTACCGCTACATCGACACCCACGCCGGCGCCGGGCTGTACGACCTGCGCGGCGACGAGGCCGAGCGCACCGGCGAGTGGGTCGAGGGCGTTGGCGCGATTCACGGCCTCACCTTCGCGCCGGAGGTGGAGGCACTTCTCGCCCCGTGGCGGGAGGCCGTCGCGGCGGTCAACCCCGCGGGCGGCCTGCGCTTCTATCCCGGCTCGCCGCTGGTCGCGCGAGCCCTCGCCCGCCGCCAGGACACGCTGCTGTGCTGCGAGACCGTGGCCGGGGTGCGCGACTCGCTGGTCGAGGCTCTTGAGGACGACCGGCGTGCGAAGGTGCTGGCCTTGGACGGCTGGCAGGCCCTGCGCGGCCAGGTGCCGCCCCGGGAGCGGCGCGGCGTCGTGCTGATCGACCCACCCTTCGAGGCGCCGGGGGAGTTCGATCGCCTCGCGGACGGTATCATCGAAGCGCATCGGCGCTGGGCCGGCGGCGTGCTCATCGCCTGGTACCCGATCAAGGATGTCCGCGCGGTGGACGCCTTCCGGCGTAGCGTGACCAGGGCGCGCATCCCCAAGACGCTGCGGATCGAATTCGACCTGCGCACGGTACGGCAGGTCGATCGCCTTTCCGGCTGCGGGCTGGTCGTCGTGAACCCGCCTTTCACCCTCGTCGACGAGGCCCGTGCGATCTTCGGCGCGCTGGCGCCGCATCTGGCGCTGGACGGCGAAGGGCGGGTGCGCATCGGCTGGCTGATACCCGACGCCTGAGTCGCCGCGCGGAGCACGGGCGCGGGCAAGTTCGGCACCCCGAGCGCAGGGGCGCCGCCAGGGATTTTCGCCGCTCGCCGCATATCCAGGCCATTCGTGTCGGCAGCATCCGGGCAATGGCCCCGAACAACCGCGGCGGGCGAAAGCGCTGCCGTTCGCCTGCGCCGGGACGCGAACGCGCCATTCGGCAGCGAACGGCACCGGTTTTGCTTGACTGACGGACAGGAAACGACCGGCGTCGGGGGCTGGCGCCGGATCGTGGGGTGAGGAGCAGGGTGCGATGGCGATGACGGGTACCGTCAAATTCTTCAACACCGAAAAGGGCTACGGCTTCATTCGTCCGGATGACGGCGGCCGCGACGTCTTCGTTCACGTGTCGGCCGTGACGCGCTCAGGGCTCGGGGCGCTGGCGGAGGGACAGCGCGTCAGCTTCGAGGTGGAACCCGACAAGCGCGGCAAGGGACCGAAGGCCATCGACCTCCAGCCCGTCGACTGATACGAGACGTGGCTCGCCGGAGGATGGCGCGGCGCTCCTCGTCGCGCAATTCCGGCGGCCGATAGGTTTCGCGTGCCATGATGAAGTTGCGCTCGTCTCCCGCCTCGCCCTTCGGGCGCAAGGTCAAGATCGTTGCCGCCCTGTGCGGCGTCCATCTCGACGTCGTCCCGGCGGACACCACCGACCCGACGGAGGTGCTGCGCACGCAGAACCCGCTCGGCAAGATTCCGGTGCTGCTGCGCGAGAATGCTCCACCAGTCTTCGATTCCCGTGTGATCGTCGAGTTTCTCGACATCACGGCCGGCGGCGGGCGGATCATCCCCGCCGCGGGCGAGGCGCGCATCGCCGCGCTCACCCTTCAGGCGCTTGCCGACGGGCTGATGGATGCGGCCCTGCTCCAGGTCTACGAAAAGCGTTTTCGGCCGGAGGAACGGCGCAGCGGCGACTGGGTCGCCACACAGGCCGGCAAGGTCTCGCGCGCCATGGTCGCGCTCGAAAGGCAACCGCCGGAAGCGGGCGGCGTGACAGCACCCGCTCATATCGGCGAGATCGCGGTCGCCTGCGCGCTCGGCTATCTCGACCTGCGTTTCGCGGGCGAATGGCGTGCCAGCCACCCGGCATTGACCGCATGGCTGGACGGTTTCAGTGCGCGCGTGCCTGCTTTCGAGGCAACCCGCGCCACGAGTTGAGCGGTCGCCCGCTCAGTTGAGCGGGGGAATGCGAAGCACCTGGCCGGGATAGATCTTGTCCGGGTGCGTCAGCATCGGCCGGTTGGCCTCGAAGATCACGGTGTGCTTGGCACCCTTGCCCTTCCCGTAATTCTCCTCCGCGATCTTCCAGAGCGTATCGCCCTTCTTGACGGTGTAGAACACCGCCTTGGGCGCTTCCGCCTGAACGACCAGTTGCTCGTCGACCTGCGCGATACCGATATTGTTGCCGAGGGCGAGAATGATCTTCTCGGCTTCCTCCGTGCTCTTGGCGGCACCGCCGAGCGAGACCTTGTCGCCATCGACCCTGATGTCGAGACCGGACGTGTCGAAGCCCAGCTTCTCCACTTCCTTCTTGAGCGTGTCGGCCGACGGCGCCGCCTCGGCGCTCCCCCCGAACAGCTTCTCGCCGACACCCTTGATGAAGTCGTAAATGCCCATCATGCCCTCCGTGACTGCCTGCACACGCGGCAGCCTCGCCTGATGCTAGCAGCACGGCCGGCATGCGACGATATGGGATGCGGTCGGGACGGCACGAAAAAGGCCCGGACCTTGCGGTCCGGGCCATCGCATGCGCCACCCTGTCGAAGCGGTTTGGCCGCCTCAGAACTTGTAGTTCACACCCGCCTTCACGGTCTGGATCGCGTAGTCGAGGTCGCGGTGGTTGAACACGCCGCTGAAGCTCGAGGAACCCACATCGGCGTAGAGGTATTCGGCCTTGACGGTCCAGTTGTCGGTGATGGCGTATTCACCACCCGCGCCCAGCGTCCAGCCCCACGACGTGTCGCTGTAGGAGGCCGCGGTGACCACGTCCGGACCGATCACGCCGCCGACTTCGGCATTGCTGACCACCACTTCCGTCCGCTTGATATCGGCCCAGGCCACGCCACCCGTGATGTAGGGCAGGAAGCGGTCGACGGCATAACCGAGACGGGCGCGGATCGTGCCGAAGGTCTCGACCTTCGAGCTGATCGTGCCGGCCTGGAAAATGTTGTTGTCGATGTCGACGAACTGCGAATAGCCGGAGTAGTTGAAGTTCTCGTTCATGTCGGCGAACTGGACGTCCGCCTCGACGCCGAGCACGACATTATTGTCGAACTGGTAGTTGTAGCCGGCCTGAAGACCGCCGAACCAGCCCTCGGGCTGCAGGCTGCCCGAGCGGAGGAAGTCGAAGTAATAGTCGTCCGCCGCGGCGATGAAGGCGTTGGTGCCGCCGACATCGGTCCAGCCATAGCCGGCATTCGCGCCGATATAGAAGCCCGTCCAGCTGAACACCGGCACCGGCGCATAAGCGACGGGCGCCGCCTTGACCGGATAGGACATATCGGCCGCGAGCGCCGGGGCCGCCGCCAAAGCCGCGAGAGCGGTACCGCACAGGAGCTTGCGAAGCATGATGGTTCTCCTTGAGTTCGATTGAACCTTTCATAGACCCTCGCAGAACACTCCGCTATTGCAAAAATACAACGCAAGACATCGCTGGAAATGATCTAAGATTCATTTATGTATATCGTAATTAATATTTCGATAAAATAATGTTCTTGTTTTGACGCGTCGGCATTCAGGGCATATTGCGCATCAAAACATGGTTAAACATGCCTTAACCCGATAGTTGTTCATCGAAAAAAGCGAAGGGGCCCCGGACGTTTCCGTCCGGAGCCCCGCGCAGCGACCGTGGGGAAGGCAGGGGCCTTCCCGGCTCGACTCAGAACTTGTAGTTCACGCCCACGCGGCCGACATTCGCCTTCACGTCGGTGTTCGCACCGATGCTCTGGTAATATTCGTCGCCGAGGTCGAGATAGAGATATTCGGCCTTGACCGTCCAGTTCGGCGAGATGCCGTATTCGAGGCCCGCGCCAACCGTCCAGCCGACATGGGTGTTGTCGCTGGTCGCGCCATCGAACGAGACCTCGTTGTGGCCCCAGGCGAAACCGCCGGTCAGATAGGGCAGCACATTGTCGAAGGCGTAGCCGACACGCCCCCGCACGGTGCCGAAATAGTCCATCTTCGTGCCGTAGCTGCCGACATTGTCGTTGATGTCCGAGCCCTGCAGGTCAGCCTCGGCGCCGATGACGACATTGTTGCCGAACTGGTAGTTCACGCCGATCTGGCCACCGCCGAGCCACCCGTCGGGCGAGAGTGAGGCATACCCCGTCGGGTTCGAGCTGTCCCCCCACGCATAGCCGGCATTGCCACCGATATAGAAGCCGCTCCAATCGTAGGACGGAGCCGCGATGATCGCGGGCGGGGCCTTGGTGGGATAGGGCGCGGGCGCGATATCCGCCGCGAAAGCGGGCGCGGCGAACATGAGGCCCGCCGCAGCAATGCCCGAACCGATGATCTTGTACATGCGAGCTAACTCCGACCGAAAACGACACAACGCAGTCATCGATTGGATAGTTCCCCAGCTTGTCCGGTGAAGGGCCGGAATGCGGCAGAAAATGACATATAATGGGACGCCGATATTTCACGCTGCCGTGAGGACGCGGCGCGATCCGGCTGCATTCGCGTGGTTTTCCGACGACGGACGGGCGGCGATTACCTTGCGTGAACGCGCGTGAGAGAGCGGAATCATGCCACTTTGCAGGTTCGGACGCGCCGATCTGGCCGACATCCTCCCGATATCCGGAAGACTCCCGCAAATCGATGAGCGCCCGGCGCGATCCGAACCGGCACGGCGCCCGTATGGCCCGTCAGGCCATGAAAGGACACCCGCTCCCGACCCGGATTGGCTAGAACGGTCCGGACACTGGCCCCACGAACCGCGCGAGGAAGCATGATGCGATCGGAAACGGGATGCCGCGGCGTCGCGCTCGTCACCGGCGGCGCCGTCCGCATCGGCCGGGCCATCACGATGCGCCTCGCGGCCGCCGGCTACGCGATCGCGATCCACGGCCGGCCGGGGCGTCCGGAGCCGCAGGCGCTGGCAGCTGAGATTTCCGCCGCCGGCGGACAGGCGATCGCCCTGTTCGCCGAACTGGCCGAGGCGGATGCGGTGGCTGCGCTGATCCCCGCGGCCCGCGCCGCCCTCGGGCCGGTGACGCTGCTGGTCAACAACGCCTCGGAATTTCACGACGACGAGGTCGGCCACCTCGACATCGAGCAGTGGGACCGGCACTTCGCCGTCAACCTGCGGGCGCCGGTCTTTCTCGCCCAAGCGCTCGCGGCCGGGCTGGCGGAAGACACAGGCGGTGCCGTCGTCAATCTCGTCGATCAGCGCGTGCTGAAGCCCACGCCGCGCTTCTTCTCCTACGGCCTCACCAAATCCGCGCTCGCCACGGCGACGCTCACGCTGGCGCAGGCGCTCGCCCCGCGCGTGCGGTTGAACGCGGTCGCGCCCGGGCCGACGCTCGCCAACCTGCGCCAGAGCGCCGAGCATTTCGCGCAGCAGAGCGCCGCCGTCCTGCTGGGGCGCGGACCGACGCCCGAGGAGATCGCCGAGGCGGTCCTCTATCTCGCCGAGGCGCGCAGCATCACCGGCCAGATCCTCGCCGTCGACGGCGGGCAGCACCTCGCCTGGCGCACGCCGGACGCGACCGGACCTGAATAAGTCAGCGCCGGCGCGCGTCGGCCAGCGTGAACCAGCCGATGCTGGCCATCACAAGGATGCCGCCCGCGAACTCCATCGGCGTCACCGCCTCGCCCAGGAAAAAGAAGCCGAGCAGCATGGTGGCGACCGGGCTCACCGTGCCGATCGTCGCATTCGCCTGCGCGGAAATGCGCTGTAACGCCGCGTTCATCAGGAAGGTCGGCACGACGGTTGCGAAGATCGCCAGGAACACCGCGATCGCAAACAGGTGCGAGGACACCATCAGCGACGACAGGGGCCGCAGCGCAATGAACTGCGCGAGCGCGGCGATGGACGCGGCCGTCATCGCGATGCAGGTGAACAGGCTCGCGCCGATCTTGCCGATCAGCCCTTTCGCGATCAGCTGATAGAGCGCGAAGGCGATCGCCGCGAGCAGCACCCAGCCGGCGCCCCGCGCGACATCGGCGCCGCCGGCGGAGAAGTTCTGCGCGAAGATGATCGCCAGCCCCCCATAGCTGAGCAGAAACGCCACCAGGGCCCGCCGCTTGATCGGCAGGCCGAAGAACAGCGCTCCGAACAGCACGACGAACAACGGATAGGTGAACAGGATCAGCCGCTCGAACGCCGCCGAGATGTATTGCAGGCCGAGGAAATCGGTGTAGCTCGAGAACCAGTAGCCCAGCAGCCCGACCAGCGCCGCCTTCGTCACCAGCCCGAGGCGCGGCAGCGCCACGCCATTCCCGCGCTGGCGCTGCACAGCGAACAGCCCGATGGCGAGGTAGACCGGCAGCGACAACCCCATGCGCAGCGCCAGCAGGAGTTCGGCATCGGCACCGGCGGCATAGGCGAGCTTCACCGCTACCGCCTTCGAGGCGAACAGGATCGCCCCGCAGACGGCGAGACCATAGCCGGCCAGCGGCACGGGACGATCGGAGGATATCGGGGAGGCCGTGGACATGAGATCGCCTCTTACACCCGCGCCGGCCCGTCCGCACCTGTGGGCCGGCGCAATCCTCCCCTGTTCCCGGCGCGCACGAATCCCTATTTTGGCGGCGATGAACCCGCGCCCGCCCCATTCGCCGCCCGATCTCGAAGCCGACGAACCCGATATCGCCGACACCGAGGACGAGGCGCTGCTGCCTCTCGCGAACGAGGGCGAGGAGGCGATCCCGGCGGAAGGCACCGTTGCGCTCGGCCGCGCCGCCATCCTGCGCGCCAGCAGGCATGCCCCGAACGGGCCGGGCGTCTATCGCATGATCGGATCGGGCGGCGACGTGCTCTATGTCGGCAAGGCGAAGAGCATCAAGCGGCGCATCATCGCCTATACCCGCCCGACCGGCCTCACCTCGCGCATCATGCGTATGGTGGCAGCCACCGCCGAGATGGAATTCGTCTCCACCGGCACCGAGACCGAGGCGCTGCTGCTCGAGGCCAACCTCATCAAGCAGCTGAAGCCGCGATTCAACGTGCTGCTGCGCGACGACAAGTCGTTTCCCTATATTCTCATCACCCGCGACCACGGCGCGCCGCAGATCACCAAGCACCGCGGCGCCCGCTCCCGCCCCGGCGACTATTACGGCCCCTTCGCCTCGGTCTGGGCGGTGAACCGCACCATCAACGCGCTGCAGAAAGCCTTCCTGATCCGCTCCTGCACCGACAGCTTCTATGACGGGCGCACCCGCCCCTGCCTGCTGTTCCAGATCAAGCGCTGCGCCGGCCCCTGCACCGGCGAGATTTCGCACACCGATTACGCGGAACTGGTCGAGGAAGCCCGCGGCTTCCTATCCGGCAAGAGCCGTGCGGTGAAGGAGCATCTCGCCCGCGAGATGGAGCAGGCGGCCGAGGAGCTCGAATTCGAGCGTGCCGCCGCGCTGCGTGATCGCCTTGCCGCGCTATCCGCCGTGCAGGGTACCCAGGGCATCAACCCGCGCGGGGTCGAGGAAGCCGACGTGTTCGCCGTTCATCAGGAGGGCGGGGCGACCTGCGTGCAGGTGTTCTTCTTCCGCACCGGGCAGAACTGGGGCAACCACGCCTTCTACCCGCGCGCCGACCGGTCGCTCGGGCCGGCGGAGGTGCTCGACGCCTTCCTCGCCCAGTTCTACGAGGACAAGCCCTGTCCGCGCCTCATCCTGCTCAGCCACACGGTCGAGGACCAGGACCTGCTCGCCGAGGCGCTCGCCACCCGCACCGGCCATCGGGTGGAGATCGCGGTTCCCCAGCGCGGCGAGAAGCGGGAACTTGTCGAGCACGCCCTGCAGAACGCCCGCGAAGCGCTGGGCCGCAAGCTCGCCGAGAGCGCGAGCCAAACCCGGTTGCTGGAGGCGCTGGCAACGAGCTTCAAGCTGCCGCGCGCGCCGCGCCGCATCGAGGTTTACGACAATTCCCACATCATGGGCACCAATGCCGTCGGCGGGATGATCGTGGCGGGGCCGGAAGGCTTCGCCAAAAGCCAATACCGCAAGTTCAACATCCGCTCGGCCGATCTCGTCCCCGGCGACGATTACGGCATGATGCGCGAGGTGCTCACCCGCCGCTTCTCGCGCCTGCTGCGCGAAGCGCCGCGCGCATCGGCGCAAGCCGACGCGACCGCGGAACCCGGTGCGCAGCCCGTGCCGGAAGCGACTTCGCCGGAAGTCGCCGATTCCGCCTGGCCCGACCTCGTGCTGATCGACGGCGGTCCCGGGCAGCTCAAATCGGCGATGGAGACGCTGGCCGAGCTCGGCATCGCCGACGTGCCGCTCGTCGGCGTCGCCAAGGGGCCGGACCGCGATGCCGGCCGCGAGACCTTCTACCGGCCGGGCGAGACACCGTTCCGGCTCGAGCCCCGCGATCCGGTGCTCTATTTCGTTCAGCGCCTGCGCGACGAGGCCCACCGATTCGCCATCGGCTCGCATCGCGCGCGGCGGAAGAAGGACATTACTCAGGCCGGCCTGCAGGAGATCCCGGGCGTCGGGCCCACCCGCAAGCGGGCGCTGCTGCGCCATTTCGGAACGCTGAAGGCGATCGAGCGCGCCTCGCTGGCCGATCTCGAAAACGTGCCCGGCATCAATCAGGCCACCGCCCGCGCCGTGCACGACTTCTTCCACGCCCGTCCCGGCTGAGCTTTTCCGCGGGCGGAAAGCGTCTTCCGCGGCGCGTCAACATTGACGGCGCGCCATCGGATAGCTACCTGCGGGGGAGCGGAGTGGGGACGAGCATGGTGGACGCCACGACGAGCCGTAAAGGCGCACCGGAACCGACGGTGCCGCGGCGCAGTCATGCCCTCGGCCTGCCGAACATGCTCACCTATGGCCGCTGCGTGGCCGTACCGCTGCTGGCCGCCTGCCTGTTCTGGTCGGATATCCTCGCCGGAGGCCTCTGGCTGCGCTGGGCGGCGCTCGTCATTTATGCCGCAGCCGCCATCACCGATTTCTTCGACGGCTATCTCGCCCGCGCCTGGTCCCAGCAATCGGCCATCGGGCGCATGCTCGATCCCATCGCCGACAAGCTTCTGGTCTCCACCTCGCTCCTGATGCTGGCTTCGGACGGCACCATCCGCGGCTGGTCGCTGTGGGCGGCGGTGGTGATCCTGTGCCGCGAGATTCTCGTCTCGGGCCTGCGCGAATTCCTCGCCGAACTGCGGGTCAGCGTGCCGGTGACCCAACTCGCCAAGTGGAAGACCACCGCCCAGCTCGTCGCCGTCGGCGTGCTCATCGCCGGCCCCGCGGCCGACAAGCTGCTGCCGGGCACCACGCTGGCCGGCATCGTGCTGTTGTGGATCTCGGCCATCCTCACCCTCTACACCGGCTGGGACTATTTCCGTGCCGGCGCCCGTCACCTGATCGAGGACTGACCGTGCGGATCGTCTATTTCGCCTGGGTGCGCGAGCGCATCGGCCGCGACGCCGACGAGATCGATCCGCCACCCGAGGTGCGCACGGTCGGCGATCTCGCCGCCTGGCTCGCCGGACGCGGCGAGGAATATGCGAGCGCCTTCGCCGATCCGAAGGTGGTGCGCGCCGCCGTCGATCGTGTCCATGCCCGCCCCGGAAGCCCCATCGCTGGCGCGCGCGAGATCGCCTTCTTCCCCCCCATGACCGGCGGGTGACGGCGCCTCCCGAGGAATCCGGGACCGGGCGGCGTCCGCGGGACCATGGCACCTGCCGTTCCGCCCAAGCGTGAGGACCGAGCCGTGTTCACCGTCCGCATCCAGCACGAGGATTTCGACGCCGCCGCCGAATCGGCCCGCCTCGCATCAGGCCGGACCGATATCGGTGCCGTCGTCACCTTCACGGGTCTTTGCCGGGCCGACCCGGACGACAAGGGCGCACCGCTCGCCGCGCTGACGCTGGAGCACTATCCCGGCATGGCCGAAGACGAGATCGGCCGCCTGCTAGACGAGGCACGGCGGCGCTGGCCGCTGACGGGAGCGACGGTCATCCACCGGCACGGGCGCATGGTGCCGGGCGACAACATCGTTCTGGTGGTCACCGCCTCAGCCCATCGCGGCGCCGCCTTCGCGGCAGCGGAATTCCTGATGGACTGGCTCAAGACCAGCGCGCCGTTCTGGAAGCGCGAGGAACGTGCCGACGGGTCCGGCTGGGTCGCGGCAAAGGTCAGTGATGACGATGCCGCCGAGCGCTGGGCCGCGCGCTCCTCCTCCCGGTGGGAGCTTCCGGATGACGAAGCGACACCTAAACCTCCCACGCCACGCTGGGAGGTTCCGGACGAGGACGGCCCCTGAACCGGGAGCCGAGTGAGGGCCGAAACACGCCCGGCCCACGCGACGATATCAGGGACGCCGGCTTGAAGAGCCGGCGCCGGGCGGCCTCACGCCGCTTTCTTCTTCGGCTGCACTTCCGCCGTGTAGTCGTCCATCAGCGTCCGCGTGACGGGGCCCGGCTGGTAATGCCGGCCGTCGATCTCGGAAACCGGCGTCACCTCGGCGGCGGTGCCGGTGATGAAGCACTCGTCGAAGCTGTCCAGCTCCTCGGGCATGATAGCGCGCTCATTCACGGTGTAGCCGCGCCGCGTGGCGAGCTCGATCACCGTCTGGCGGGTGATGCCGTTGAGGAACGCATCCGCCTCCGGCGTGTGGATGACGCCGTCCTTCACGAAGAAGATGTTGGCGCCGGTGCATTCGGCGACGCGGCCGCGCCAGTCGAGCATCAGCGCATCGGCGAAGCCGGCGCGCTCGGCCGCGTGCTTCGAGATGGTGCAGATCATGTAGAGCCCGGCCGCCTTCGAGGTCGAGGGCGCGGTCTGCGGATCGGGACGGCGATACTTCGCCATGCCGATGCGGATGCCCTTCAGCCGCTGCGCGGGATCGAAATAGCTCGGCCACTCCCAGGCGGCGATGGCGAGGTGGATCTGGTTGTTCTGCGCCGACACCCCCATCATGTCGGAGCCGCGCCACGCCACCGGGCGCAGATAGGCATTGGTGAGCTTCTGCCGGGCGAGGATCTCGCGGCAGGCGGCATTGATCTCCGCTTCGCTGTAGGGAATCTCGAAATCGAGCAGTTCGGCGCTGTGCTTGAGGCGGGTGGTGTGCTCCTCGAGCTTGAAGATCTCGCCGCCATAGGCGCGCTCGCCCTCGAACACGCAGCTGCCATAGTGCAGCCCGTGGGTCAGCACATGCACCTTGGCATCCTGCCACGGCACGATGACGCCGTCATACCACATCCAGCCGTCGCGTTTGTCGAAGGGCTCCGCCGACATCTCGATCTCTCCTCACGCGGGTGTTCCGGGCCTCGCGCCCGCCGCCCGCTCATCCTCCGGGCTCGCGCCCGGTTGCCGGGCCTTCGGCCCGATTTGCGTTCCGGTTCAATTTTGCCTTGGCGCCGAACTCCGGTATCGTCCAGCGCTGAAATTGAACAAGGGTTCAGTCCGACGCAACATGGAGCGTTTCCGGCCGCCTGTGCCGAACGATCCTTTCGTTGCGACGGTCATCTGGGTAACGATCATAACGAAAAAAGTCAACATGGCTGACATAAATATCCCTGTGCCCGAACGAACCGCCGACGCCGGAGCCGGCGCCGCTCCTCGCACCAACGAGGCCGGCGGCGCCGAGCCGCTGGTCGATCTGATCGAACTGCTGTTCTTCGCCTACAAGAACTTCGTCAGCGACCCGGACGAGGTGCTGCAGCGCTTCGGCTTCGGCCGGGCGCACCACCGCGTGCTGCATTTCGTCAACCGCCACCCCGGCATGCGCGTGACGGACCTGCTCGACATCCTGCGCATCACCAAGCAGAGCCTCGGCCGGGTGCTGCGCGAACTGGTGGATCAGGGCTTCGTCGATAGCCGCGCCGGCGCCTCGGACCGGCGCCAGCGCCTGCTCTACCTCACCCCGAAGGGCGAGGCGCTGGCGCGCGACTTCATCGCCCTGCAATCGGCGCGCATCGAGCGAGCACTCGCCGAATGCGGGCCGGACGCACGGGCCGGCGCCCGCCGCTTCCTTGTCGCCATGATCGATCCCGATGATCGGGCGGGTATCGAGAAACTCATCACCCGGGCCGACCGCGCGAACGAGCGGACGGGGCGCATCCGCGCCGCCGGCTGACGGCGGCGCACCGAACCACGGATCTAGTCCATGTTGAATTCCGTCGACCCGGCTCCCGCCAAGACGGCGGCCACACCCGCCGACGACGCCCCCCACCTGTTGCTGGTGGATGACGATCGCCGCATCCGCGATCTGCTCTCGCGCTTCCTCGGCGAGCACGGCTTCCGCGTGACGACCGCCGCCTCCGCGGCCGATGCCCGCGTCAGTCTCGGCGGCCTCACCTTCGACCTGCTGATCCTCGACGTGATGATGCCGGGCGAATCGGGCTTCGACCTTGCCCGCTTCGTGCGGACCACCTCCAGCGTGCCGATCCTCATGCTCACCGCCCGATCCGAGCCGGGCGACCGCATCCAGGGTCTGGAGATCGGCGCCGACGACTATCTCGGCAAACCCTTCGAGCCGCGCGAACTGCTGCTGCGCATCGGCAACATCCTGAAGCGCGCCACCGTGCCGGCGCCGCAGGCGATCGAGAACGTGCGCTTCGGCGCCTTCCTGTTCCATCTCGCCCGCGGCGAACTCACCCGCGACGGTGAGCCGGTGCGCCTCACCGACCGCGAGCGCGACATGCTCCGCATCCTCGCCGAGCGCCCCGGCGAGACCGTGCCGCGGCAGGCATTGGCCGCGCCGGGCGCGCAGGCCGCCGGCGACCGCGCGGTCGACGTGCAGGTGAACCGGCTGCGGCGCAAGATCGAGCGTGATCCCGCCAATCCCTCCTATGTGCAGACCGTCCGCGGCTACGGCTATCGGCTGGTGGTCGCGCCTTGAGTCACAACCCGGGCGGACGCCTCGCCGCCGAGGACGCCGTCGCCTCGGCCCGCACCCGGCTGCGCGCGGCCCTCGCCTGGCTCAACGCCGGCGGCACCCGCTTCGGCGCCTGGTTCAACCGGGTCATGCCGAAGGGCCTCTATGCCCGCTCGCTGCTCATCATCGTCACGCCGATGGTGGTGCTGCAGTCGGTGCTCGCCTTCGTGTTCATGGAGCGCCACTACAACGCCGTCACCCAGCGCCTCTCCGCCGCCGTGTCGCAGGATGTCGCCGCGCTGGTCGACCTCTCGGCGAGTTTCCCCACCGCCGCCGACCACGACCTGATCAAGAAGGTCGCCCAGCAGCGGCTTGGCCTCATCGTCGAGTTCCGGCCCGGCGAGACCCTGCCGCCGCCGGGGCCGAAGCCGTTCTTCTCCATCCTCGATTCGGCGATGACCACCGAACTCGCCCGGCGGCTGAAGAAGCCGTTCTGGACCGATACGGTCGGCAACTCCAACCTGATGGAGATCCGAATCCAGATCGACGCCGGCACGGTGATGCGGGTCTTCGCCCGGCGCAGCCAGGCCTATCTGTCGAACTCGCACATCTTCCTCGTCTGGATGGTCGGTACCTCGCTGGTGCTGCTGGCGGTCGCGATCCTGTTCCTGCGCAACCAGATCAAGCCCATCGAAGCCCTGGCGGAGGCGGCCGAAGCCTTCGGCAAGGGCCGGGAGGTGGGCGACTTCCGCCCGCGCGGCGCGCGCGAGGTGCGCGGTGCCGCCCGCGCCTTCATGGAGATGAAGCGCCGCATCGAGCGGCAGATCGAGCAGCGCACCACCATGCTCGCGGGCGTGTCGCACGACATGCGCACCATCCTGACCCGCTTCAAGCTGGAGCTCGCCTTTCTCGGCGACGGGCCGGAATTCGAAGCGCTGCGAAAGGATGTCGACGAACTCCAGAGCATGCTTGAGGCCTATCTCGCCTTCGCCCGCGACGACAGCGGCGAGCAGCCGGTGCAGGTCGACCTCGCCCAGATGCTCGACGAGATCCGCGTCAACGCCGAGCGGCACGGCACAGCCTGCACGGCGCGCTTCACCGGACCGCCGCTGGTGATGGCCCGCGCCGACGCGCTGCGGCGCTGCATCACCAATCTCGTCAACAATGCCGGCCGCCACGGCAAGCATGTCGACGTGAACGGCACGCGCGACGCCCGCTGGCTGATCGTGACCGTCGACGACGACGGACCGGGCATCCCGGCCGACCGGCGCGACGACGTGTTCCGGCCGTTCCTGCGGCTGGACGATGCCCGCAATCAGGATGCCGGCGGTTCCGGCCTCGGCCTCACCATCGCCCGCGACGCCGCGCGCGCCCATGGCGGCGACATCACGCTGGGCGAGGCTCCGCTCGGCGGCCTCAGGGCCACCGTACGCATCCCGGTCTAGCCGGGCTCGCTCAGAACAGCCGCGCGCCGTTCGGCACCTCGCGATCGGGGGCGAACAGCACGACCTCGCCGTCCCCGTCCGGGAAGCCGAGCGTGAGCACCTCGGACATGATCGGGCCGATCTGGCGCGGCGGGAAGTTCACCACCGCCGCCACCTGCCGCCCGACCAGATCCTCCGGCGCATAATGCGCGGTGATCTGGGCCGAGGATTTCTTGACGCCGACATGCGGCCCGAAGTCGATCATCAGCTTGATCGCCGGCTTGCGCGCCTCCGGGAAGGGCTCGGCCTGGATGATCGTGCCGACGCGGATGTCGACCTTCAGGAAGTCGCCGAAGCCGATGGTGTCGAGCGGTGCCAGGCTCACGCGTGGTGTCTCCTCACATGTCGTTCCGCCGAACCCCGCCTAGGCGGCGATCGGGGTCTCCGGCTCGGGCTGCTCGTAGCGCCGCCGCGGGCGCCGGCTGCAGGCCGCGATGCGGCACACCCGGTCGAGCAATCCGAGCGCCTGCTCGCCGCGGGCAAGTTCGCGATCGAGCTCGGCCATGCTGCGCGCCAGCCCGGGATCCTCGTCGGAGAGCCACGTATTCAGCACCCGCGCGAACAGCAGGGCCAGCCCCTGCGCCCGCACGCGCCCCCGGAACCCGGCCGTCTCGATGCTCGCGGCCGCCATCATCCATTGCTGCGAGCGCACGGCAAGCTTGTTGAGCCCCAAGGCCAGCAGCGGATCGCGCCGGGCCGAGCGGGCCAGCGAGCGCACCGCCGCGCGGTGCGGCCCCAGCACGTCGAGCCGCCGCATCAGCACATCGAACAGCCGGTCGCGCGCCGGCTGGTCGGCCATGTCGTCGCCGGTCACCCCCTCCGCGCCGCCGGCCAGAACGGCCTCGTCGGTGCGGCGCACGAAGCCCGCGATCATGTCGAAGGTCGAACCGAAGCCGGCCCTGAGCTCGCCGAGCGAAACGCCGGCGCGCGCGGCCACATCGCCCAGCGCGATCTGATCGAACGGCCGCTCGCCCAGCAGCGCGAGAAAGGCATCGATGATGCGGTCGCGCGAACCGGCATCGGCTTTGGCGGAACCGGGAGTGCGTGCCATCTGAAACTCCTCCGCGAAATGCGCCCTTCCTCAAGGTAGGATGCCGGCGGCCCCGGGAGAAGGGGCGTCGCCCGATTCGCTGCCGTCAGCCGGCGAGTTCGCGCGAGCGCCGCGTCGCCGCCGCCACCGCCCTGCGCAGCAGCGGCCCGAAGCCCGTATCCGGGTCCATCAGCACGTCGAGCGCCGCCGCCGTGGTCCCGGCCGGCGAGGTCACATTCTTGCGCAGCGTCGCCGGCTCGGTGCCCGAGCGCGCGATCAGCTCGCCCGCGCCTGCCACCGTGGCCCGCGCCAGCCGGTCGGCAAGATCCTCGGGCAGGCCGGCCTGCGCGCCCGCTTCCGCCAGCGCCTCCGCCAGCAAGAACACATAGGCGGGACCCGAGCCGGAGACGGCGGTAGCCGCATCGATCAGCGCCTCGTCCTCGATCCATTCCACCGCCCCTGTCGCCCTGAGCAGCGCGTCGGCGATGGCATGCTGGGCGGGCGAGACGGCGGCATTCGGCACCGCCACCGTGATGCCCCGCCCGATCGCCGCCGGCGTATTGGGGATCGAGCGCACCACCGCCGTCCCCGGCGGGAAGCCCGATTCGAGGAAGGCGAGCGTGCGCCCCGCCATCACCGAGACGACCAGTGTCGAGGGCGCGACGCGCGGGCCGATGATGCCCATCACCTCGGCCGCCACCTGCGGCTTCACCGCCAGCAGCAGCACCGCCGGCGGGCCGCCATTGAGCGGATTGAGGTCGATGCCGAGCCGCGCCACCAGCGCGGCGGTCTCGGGCGAGGGCGTCGGATCGATAACCGCGATGCGCGCCGGATCGAGCCCGAGCGCCAGCCAGCCCTCCAGCATGGCGCCCCCCATCTTGCCGGCGCCGACCAGCATGACGCGGCCGGGAATATCGGAGAGTTCGGACATGGGCGGTTTCCCGGTCTGGCGGCGGATGAGGCCGTCAGGCTTCGCCGACGGTCTCGAACAGCGCGGCGTCCATCGACTCGCGGGCCGACTTGCCCGCCCAGACGACGAACTGGAACGCCGGAAAATAGCGCTCCACCGCCGCGACCGCCACCTCCAGCAGCGCCTCGCACTGCCGGTCCGTCGCCTCCGCCCCTGCCAGCAGCAGCGAGTGGCGGAACATGATCACGCCTTCCTTCGACCAGAGGTCGAAATGGCCGACCCACATCTGCTCGTTCACCAGCGCCAGCAGGCGCAGGATCTCGGTCTTCCGCTTCTCGGGCACCTTGAGATCGAACGCGCAGGCGACATGGAGCGCCTCCACCTCGTCCATCCACTGGAACGAGACGTGGCAGTCCGACCCGCGCCCCTCGAGCGACAGCGTGATCTCGTCCTCGCCCGAACGCTCGAACGACCACTCGTTGAGGGATGCCATCCGCTCGACGAGGTCGAGCGGATTGGCGCGGGCTTCGGCCTCGAAATCGGTATAGGTCATGCTCGACCTCGCGAAGTGGGAGCGCGGAAAGGATCGAACGCACGCGATACGGTTGCCGAAACGGATCGGCGAACATCATGAGGAATCAGACGAATCGCCCTCATGCCCACTATATCGCGCCCGCTCCCCGCATCGCCACGCATGATTGGCCGGACGGCCTGACACCTCGTGTCACGGATTCGCCGCCGCCCGGCAAGCGCGCGGCGGCGGCGTCCACAGAAGGCGAGGCGCAAACGCGCGCGGCACGGATAGGCGGAACGGACGTCGATGCTCAGGCTCCGGCTTCGAGTTTGGCGAGGCGCGCCTCGAGATCGTTGATGCGGGCGAGCAAGCGCTCATTCTCCTCGCGCGCCGCGCTGGCGAGATCACGCACCGTCTCGAACTCCTCGCGCGTCACCACGTCGAGTTCGCGCAGCACGCGCTCGGCCTGCGAACGCATCACCGTCTCCGCCTCGCGCCGCACGCCGGTGGCAACACCCGCCGCATCGTTCATAAGCCGCGCGAACTGGTCGAAAATGCGGCCTGTGGTCTGGGTCATCGTCGTCTCTCGGTTTGCCCCTTGCGTGTCTGGACAATGGGTTGCCACTGGCCGATCTGCAAGGGGGGCGGGGGCGGGCGACGGCCGGAACCGCTCACGGGGAAACGCCTTGACCCTGTCATGGCACGCGGGCAAGACGCTGCCATGCTGCTCGCCGCACCGCCGCTCCTCGCTTTGCCCTTCCCCCAGATCGATCCCATCCTGATCGAGCTCGGCCCCTTCGCGATCCGCTGGTACGCGCTCGCCTATGTCGCCGGCCTGCTGCTCGGCTGGTGGCTGGCCAAACGCCTGTGCTCGGACGACCGGCTGTGGCGGGGCAAGGCGGCCATTCCCCCGCTCGCCTTCGACGACGCGGTCGTGTGGATCGCCTTCGGCGTCATCCTTGGCGGGCGGATCGGCTATGTGCTGTTCTACAACCTGCCCTATTACGCGGCGCACCCGCTGGAGGCGCTCACCGTCTGGCATGGCGGCATGTCGTTCCATGGCGGCTTCCTCGGCTCCATTCTCGCCATGGCGCTGTTCTGCCGGCGCCGGGCATTGCCGCTCGATTCGATGCTGGACATCGCCGCTGCGGTGGTCCCGATCGGGCTTTTCCTCGGCCGCCTCGCCAATTTCATCAATGGCGAGCTGTGGGGGCGCGTCACCGATGTTCCCTGGGCCTTCGTGTTCCCCACCGGCGGCGACCTGCCGCGCCATCCGAGCCAGCTCTATGAGGCCGCGCTCGAAGGACTGCTGATCTTCGCCATCCTGCAATTGGTGATCCGGCGCGGCGCGCTGGCCCGGCCGGGCTTCGTGGCGGGGCTGTTCGTCATCCTCTATGCGCTCGCCCGCATCCTGGTCGAGTTCGTGCGCGAACCGGACGCGCAGCTCGGCTATCTCGCCGGCGGCTGGCTGACCATGGGCATGCTGCTCTCCGTGCCGATGATCCTCGTCGGCGTCGCGCTGATCGTCCGCGCGCTGCGCCGGCCGGCCCTCGGCGCGCCGGCATGACGCCGCTCGCACGGGAACTCGCGGCGCTGATCGCCGCCGAGGGTCCCATCAGCGTCGCCCGCTACATGGGCCTGTGCCTCGGCCATCCCCGCCATGGCTACTACATGACGCGCGATCCCTTCGGCGCGGGTGGCGACTTCATCACCGCGCCGGAGATCAGCCAGATGTTCGGCGAGCTCGTCGGCCTGTGGTGTGCGCAGGCCTGGCTCGACATGGGCTCGCCCTCCCCTGTCCGCCTCGTCGAGCTCGGCCCGGGGCGCGGCACGCTGATGGCGGACGCGCTGCGCGCCGCCCGCGCGGTCCCCACCTTTCGCGCGAGCCTCGACGTCCACATGGTCGAGATGAGCCCGGTGCTGCGCGCGCGCCAGCAGGCGCGGCTGGCGGATGCCGGCGTGCCGGTGAGCTGGCACGCCGATCTCGGCGACGTGCCGGACGGCCCCGCCATCGTCATCGCCAACGAGTTCTTCGACGCCCTGCCCGTCGCGCATTTCGTCCGCGCGGGCGATGGCTGGCACGAGCGGCGCATCGGGCTGGACGCTGCCGGCCGGCTGGTCTTCGGCCTCGATCCGCACCCGGCACGCGGCGTCATGACCTCGCTGCCCGCCCGCCCCGGCGACATCCTCGAGCGGCTCGACCACCCGCTGCTGCACGCCCTCCCCGCCCGCCTCGCCGCGCAGGGCGGCGCCGCGCTGGTGATCGACTACGGCCACGCGCAGAGCGGCCTCGGCGAGACGCTGCAGGCGCTGCGCGAGCACAAGCCGGTCGATCCCCTCGCCGATCCCGGCGAGGCCGATCTCACCGCCCATGTCGATTTCGCCGCCCTCGCCCGCGCCGCGCTCGCGGCGGGCGCCCGTGCCTTCGGACCCATGACCCAGGGCGACTTCCTGACCCGCCTCGGTATCGAAGCGCGCGCGGCGCGGCTGAAGCAGGCACCGGGCGCCGATCCGGCCGCCATCGACGCGGCGCTCGCGCGCCTGACCGGCCCCGGACCGGACGGCATGGGGGAACTCTTCAAAGTCCTCGCCATGGTGCATCCTGCCGTCGAGGCGGTGCCGGGATTCGCGTCCGGCGAGGAATTCAGACGATGAGCGCGGCCAGCAGCGAACCTCGGCGGAAACAGAGATCATGAAAGTCGAATCCCCCGCGCTCGCGGCGATCCCCGGCATTCGCCACGCCTTCTTCACCCGGCAGGGCGGCGTTTCCCAGGGCATCTACGCCAGCCTGAACGGCGGCACCGGCTCGAAGGACGATCCCGCCGCGGTGAAGGAGAACCGCGCCCGCATGGCCGCCGCACTCGGCGTCACCCCCGATCATTTCCTGTCCATGTGGCAGGTGCATTCGCCCGATTGCGTCATCGCCACGGGCCCGTGGGACGAGCGGCCCAAGGCGGATGCGGCGGTGACCGCGACGCCCGGCCTCGCCGTCGCCGCCACCATGGCCGATTGCGGCCCGGTGCTGTTCGCCGACCCGCAGGCGCGCGTCGTCGGCGCCGCCCATGCCGGCTGGCGCGGGGCGGTCGGCGGCGTGCTCGATTCGACTGTCGCGCAGATGGCCGAGCTCGGCGCCCGCCCCGGCCGCATCGTCGCCGCCATCGGCCCGCTCATCCGCCAGCACAGCTACGAGGTGGGCCCGGACTTCGTCTCGGCGGTGACCGCGCTCGACCACGGCAACATGCGCTATTTCGCGCCGGCCGACCGGCCGCACCACGCCATGTTCGACCTGCCCGGCTACATCGCCGACCGGCTGCGCCGCCTCGGCGTCGGCACGGTCGAGGATCTGTGCCTCGACACCTATGCCGACGAGGAACGATTCTACAGCTATCGTCGCTCCACCCATCGCGGCGAGCCCGATTACGGCCGGCTCATCGCCGCCATCACGCTGGTCTGACCGAAGGTTGCGACATCATGGCGCTGCACTTCACGCCTGCCGAATTCGAGCGCCGCAAGGCCCGCCTCCTCGCCGTGATGGCCGAGCGCAAGCTGGACGGCCTGCTGATGTTCCAGCAGGAATCGATGTACTGGCTGACCGGCTACGACACCTTCGGCTTCTGCTTCTTCCAGTCGCTGTGGCTCGGCGCCGACGGGCGCGTCGCCCTGCTGACCCGCTCGGCGGATCTGCGACAGGCACAGCACACCTCGCTGATCCCCGACATCCGCATCTGGACCGACCAGAAGGGCTCGACGCCGCAGCGCCAGCTCCGCGACATGGTCGCCGACCTCGGCGGCGCGGGTGCGCGCATCGGCGTCGAATATGACAGCTACGGCCTCACCGCCGCCAATGGCCGCAAGCTCGATGCCGCCTTCGAGGGCTTCGCCACGCTCGTCGACGCTTCGCAGCTGGTAGACCGGCTGCGGGCCGTCAAGTCGGCGGCCGAGATCATCTATGCCCGCAAGGCCGGCCAGCTCGCCGTCGACGCCTGGAACGCCGCCACCGGCCTCGTGCAGGCGGGCATGGACGAGGGCGACATCCTCGCCGCCATGCAGGGCGCGGTGTTCAAGGGCGGCGGCGACTATCCCGCCAACGAGTTCATCATCGGCTCGGGTACAGACGCGCTGCTCTGCCGCTACAAGGCCGGGCGCCGGCGCCTCGACGACGAGGACCAGATCACGCTGGAATGGGCCGGCGCCTATCGCCGCTACCATGCCGCGATGATGGCGACCATCGTCGTCGGCCCGCCGCGCGACCGGCATCTCGAGCTCTTCGCCGCCGCGAAGCAGGCGCTGGAGGCCTGCGTCGACGCCATCGTGCCGGGCCGGACCGCCGGCGACGTTTTCGCCGCCCACGCCCATGTCATGGACGGCCACGGCCTCGCCAAGCACCGGCTCGCCGCCTGCGGCTATTCGCTCGGCGCCAAGTTCACGCCGTCCTGGATGGACCCGCCGATGTTCTACGCCGACCACGACTGGGTGCTGGAGCCCGGCATGGTGATGTTCGCGCATATGATCCTGATGGACAGCGACACCGACACCGCCATGTGCCTCGGCCGCACCTATCTGGTGACCGAGACGGGGAACGAGGAACTCACCCTGGCGCCGCAGGAGCTGGTGGTGCGGTGACCGGGAATTAGTTCGGAACTGCATTCATTCTGCAGACAGGCTGGTGCCACTAGGCTTGCGTTTCGCATGAGACGGATCATGCGGAGGGGCTAGCCATGCTGAACGCAACCGTGCTGAAGCGCCTTTATCCCAACGCCGATGACGCCAACATCGCCGCCTTCGCCGACCAGTCGGGAACGTTGCTTCCCCGGTTCGGCATCTCGGATCAGCGCAATCGGCTGCACTTCTTCCTCGCCCAACTCGGCCACGAATCCGGCGGGCTGAAGGTGCGCACCGAGAATCTCAACTACTCCGCCGCCCGGCTGCGCCAGGTCTGGCCCTCGCGCTTTCCCACGCTCGCCTCCACCAACGGGTTCGCCAACAATCCGAAGGCGCTGGCCAACAAGGTCTACAACGGCCGCATGGGCAACCGGGCCGGCAGCGACGACGGGTGGAACTATCGCGGGCGCGGCTACATCCAGATCACCGGCCGCGACGGCTATCGCGAGGTGGGCGGGCGCGCCGGGTTGGACCTCGTCGCCAAGCCCGATCTCGCGGCCGACCCCATGCAGGCGCTGCTCGTCGCCTGCGCGGTCTGGGACTGGAAGAAGGTCAATCCGGCCGCCGACGCCGGCGACTTCACCAAGGCGACGAAGCTGATCAATGGCGGCACCGTGGGGCTGCGCGACCGGTTCGAATGGCTCGACAAGGTGCAGTCGATCGTGACCTGGCCGCTCGGCGGCGTGCCGGTGCCGGAGAGCGCGGAGGTCGCCCTGCCGCTCGCCCGGCGAAAATCACTGCAGACGGCGCTGAAGGACCTCGGCGTCTATGCCGGCTCCATCGACGGCGTCATCGGCACCAACACGCGCAAGGGGCTGAAGATCGTCCAGGCCGAGCACGGCCTGCCGAAGAACGGCCTCGTGACCGCCGAGACGCTCGCCGCGCTCGGCGTCTGAACGCCCGCCGGGGTGAATATCCGGATGCCCTGCCGCGGTTGGCGGCAGGTGGCAGGCGGCACGCGGCAGGCGGGTTGCTTGACCCAATTGTTAATACGCCTTAACGATTTGTCCCCGTGGCTGGCGACGTCGCGGCCCTGCTTCCCGCAGGCGACACGCGGACGCGTCCGGCGCTCAGGGACGGCGCGCGATGACCGACGGATATCTCCGCCGGGAAGTGCTGGGGGTGGCCCTTTCCGGGGTCGCGCTGGCGCTTGCCGGATGCCAGACGGACGGGACACGCAGCCCGAGCGCCGCCAAGTCCGGCGGCAGTCGCGCCCTTGCTTTCGAATCCATCGACGGCCCGCCCCAGCCGGTGTTCGAGCGTCTCGTCTCCAGCCTGTCGGCGCAGGCCGAAGGCCACCAGCTCAAGATCGTCTCCCGCGACAGCAACGCCACCTACCGGGTGCGCGGCTATCTCGCCGCCCATGTCGAAGGCGGCAACGGTAGCGTCGACTGGGCGTGGGACGTGTTCGACGGCAACCGCACCCGCATCCTGCGCGTTTCCGGCACGGAAGCGGTCGGCAAGGGGGCGGATGTGTGGGACCGGCTCGACCAGCCGGCGCTGGACCGCATCGCGACCCAGAGCCTCGACGAGATCGCCAGCCGGCTCGACGGGGCCTCGACGCTCCCTGCCGCGGCCTCGCCCTCTCCCCCCGCCGCGGCGCCCGAGCCGGAGCCGCCGGCCGAGGACGGCACGCCCGTCGCCGCCGCCGACAGCACCGCGCCGCCCCTCGCTTTCGCGGCGCCGTGAAAGGTTTCGGTATCCGAACCGAACGGCACGCGGGAAACCGCCCATCAGTATGCTTTACAGCGCGGGGCCGCCCGCCTATCAGGGCTGCGCGACAGCCATGCGACGGCTGAGGCTGAGGTGGGACGGCTGGGAGCGCGCCGTAATGTCGAGCAATAACGGGTCCATCAAGCTGGTGGCCGGCAACTCCAATCGCCCGCTCGCCGAGGCGATCGGCGCCTATCTCGCCACGCCGCTGACCAGGGCCGTGGTGCGGCGCTTCGCGGACATGGAAATCTTCGTCGAGATCCAGGAAAACGTGCGCGGCAAGGACGTGTTCGTCCTGCAGTCCACCTCCTTCCCGACCAATGACCACCTGATGGAGCTGCTCATCATCATCGATGCGCTGCGCCGCTCCTCCGCCCGGCGCATCACCGCCGTGCTGCCCTATTTCGGCTATGCCCGGCAGGACCGCCGCTCCTCCGGCCGCACGCCGATCTCCGCCAAGCTGGTCTCGAACCTGATCACCCACGCCGGCGCCGACCGCGTGCTGACCTGCGACCTGCATGCCGGCCAGATCCAGGGCTTCTTCGACATCCCGACGGACAACCTGTTCGCCGCCCCGGTGATGGTGAGCGACATCAAGTCGCGCTTCGACCTGTCGAACATCACCGTCGTCTCGCCGGACGTCGGCGGCGTGGTGCGCGCCCGCGCGCTCGCCAAGCGCATCGACGCCCAGCTCGCCATCGTCGACAAGCGCCGCGAGCGGCCGGGCGAGAGCGAGGTGATGAACGTCATCGGCGATGTGGAGGGCAAGCGCTGCATCCTCGTCGACGACATCATCGATTCCGGCGGCACGCTGGTGAATGCCGCCGATGCGCTGCTGGAGCGCGGCGCCACCGAGGTCCACGCCTACATCACCCATGGCGTGCTGTCGGGCGGCGCGGTCGCCCGCGTCACCGCCTCCAACCTCAAGGAGCTGGTGATCACCGATTCGATCCAGCCGACCGAGGCGGTGCGGGTGGCGCGCAACATCCGCGTCGTCTCCATCGCCACGCTGATCGGCGAGGCGATCGGGCGCACTGCGCATGAGGAAAGCGTCTCCAGCCTGTTCAACTGAACGCTTTTGCCCGCACGACCGCGGCGCGCCGGCGACCGGCGCGCCTTTTTTGTGCGCCGCGCCATGATCGTTCCACGATCGCCGGCCAGTCTGGACGCTCCTCTGTCGACGAACGGAGCCGTCCCGGATGCCGAAAAGCGCGCTGCCCCTTATCCTGCTCGCCGCCCTCTGCGCGCCCGCCCAGGCGCAGGAAGCGGCCGATCCGTGGAGCGGCATCGTCCTTGTCGTGCGTCCCGCCGCCGTGCCGGAAGGCGAATCCGCCTATGAGATGGCCATCGCGGAGGCCGAGGCGCAGGAGGCTGACACCGCCGCGCCCGCGGCCGAGGACACGCAGGCGGGCCTCGTCGTGGTCGTCGATGACGGCAGCGCGCAGGAGCCCCCCTCGCTCTTTGCCGTGCTCGATCTCGGCCTCGGCTCGCTCGAGGAGATGCATGGCGCGCCCGCGCCGAAGAAGGTGATCACGCCGCGGCCGGTCACGGCGCAGGCGGCGATGCCGACCAAGGTCGATCTCGATGCGGGCCTCGCCCGCCTCGGCATCGCCAGCAGCGTCTCCACCACCGCCCCCGTCTCGTCCGCGCTCGACGCCCGCAACGGCGGCGGCTCCGGCGAGATCAAGGGCAGGGTCGCCTATGGCGACGATGCCTTCAACCTCTACGGCGTCGGCAAGCTCGGCGCCCGCGAGGCGACGGGAACGGTGTCGGTCTATGAGGGGCTGATCGTCGGCGGCGCCTACAGCGTCCCGCTCGGCACCGCGGAGGGCGAGCGCCTCGGCGCCCGCCTCGAAGTCGCCGACACCAACGCCGTCTCGACCGCGATCGAGTACCGCATCCGGGAAGACGGCGGCGAAAGCTTCCTGTCGCTGGAACACGCCGCCGCGTCCGGCGGCGGCACCGGCACGCTGAAGGCCGGCATCGCCCGCAAATTCTGACGCCTCCCCGCGCGGCCGCAGCCGGCGCCGATTGCCCCGCCGGCCCTTTGCTGGTATGGAGCCGCGTCCCGTGGCCTATCCGCACCCCTGGAGGCGCGCCGCGGCGACATGACCCGAACCGGCGCCGATGTCGAGGCCGCGCGAGCGGCCTTCTCCATTTCGGCGCCCCGAACCAAGGACGAAGCCATGACCGCCATCAAGGAACTGAAGGCGAGCGCGCGCACGAAGGTCGGCAAGGGGGCCGCTCGTGCCGAACGCCGCGCCGGACGCGTGCCCGCCGTGATCTACGGGGACGGCAAAGCCCCCCTCGGCATCACGCTCGACTACACCACCATCACCCGCACCATCTATGCCGGCCACTTCCTGACCACGCTGTTCAACGTGGACGTGGACGGCGAGAAGCACCGCGTGATCCCCCGCGACTACCAGCTCGATCCGATCAAGGATCTGCCGGTGCATGTCGACTTCCTGCGCGTCGCCGCCGGCGCCACCATCGAGGTGGACGTGCCGGTGCACTTCGTGAACCACGACGCCGCGCCGGGCATCAAGGGTGGCGGCACGCTGAACATCGTCGCCCACACGCTGGCGCTGAACGTCCCGGCGGAAGCGATCCCCGAATCCATCACGGTCGATCTCACCGGCCGCGAGATCGGCGATTCGATCCACCTGTCGGACGTCACCCTGCCGGCGGGCGTGACCTCGGCAGCCCATGGCGACGACACCATCGCGACCGTGGTCCCGCCGTCGGGCAAGGCCGATGCCGAGGCGGATGCCGCCGCTGCGGCCGCCGCCGCGCCGGCGCCGGCTGCCAAGCCCGCCGCGAAGAAGAACTGACGCCCTACCGGCCCGGGAGACTTACCGTGTTCCTGTTCACGGGGCTCGGTAATCCCGGGCCGAAATACGCCGGCAACCGGCACAATATCGGCTTCATGGCGGTGGACGCGCTGGTCCGCCGCCATCGCTTCTCGCCCTGGCGCCGGCGTTTCCTCGGCGCCGCCTGCGAGGGTGAGATCGCCGGCGAGAAGGTTCTGGCGCTACTGCCCGAGACCTTCATGAACGACAGCGGCCGCGCCGTCGCCGAGGCGCAGCGCTTCTACAAGATCGAGCTCGCCGACATCGTCGTGTTCCATGACGAGCTCGACCTGCCGCCCGCCAAGGTCCGCGTGAAGACCGGCGGCGGCAATGCCGGCCATAACGGCCTGCGCTCCATCACCGCCCATTGCGGCAACGACTACGCCCGCGTGCGCCTCGGCATCGGCCATCCCGGCGACCGCGCCCTGGTCATGCCCTATGTGTTGAACGATTTCGCCAAGGCCGAGAGGGCGTGGGTCGACGCCGTCTGCGATGGCTGCGCCGAGCTCGCCGAGCTTCTGGTCAAGGGCAAGCCCGACGAATTCCAGAGCCGCCTGCATCTGCTCATCGAGGCGCGCGGCATCAATCCGGCGGCCCCGCACAAGGCCTGATGGCCGTGGCCGGCCCGGCGGGGATTGCACCCGGCGCCGCGCCCGCTGAGAGCCCTTCCCGTTCGGATGGAATAACCGAACGATCAGGAAGTGCTCTGTTTTCAAATAGCTGGAGCAATTCCTCTTCGATCGGGTGATTTCATCTGATCGGGAAATGCTCTAGGACGGCGCCAACCCTTTTCACTCGATCGGACGGTCCTCTCCCATGGGCTTCAAATGCGGCATCGTCGGCCTGCCGAACGTCGGCAAGTCGACCCTCTTCAACGCGCTGACCCAGACGGCGGCGGCACAGGCGGCGAACTATCCCTTCTGCACCATCGAGCCGAATGTCGGCGACGTCGCCGTGCCCGATGCGCGCCTGGAGACGCTGGCGAAGATCGCGGGATCGCAGCAGATCATTCCCACCCGCCTCACCTTCGTCGACATCGCCGGTCTGGTGCGCGGGGCCTCAAAGGGCGAGGGCCTCGGCAACCAGTTCCTCGCCAATATCCGCGAATGCGACGCCATCGCCCATGTGGTGCGCTGCTTCGAGGATTCCGACGTCACCCATGTCGAGGGCAAGCTGGCGCCGATTTCCGACATCGACACCATCGAGACCGAGCTGATGCTGGCCGATCTCGAAAGCCTCGAGAAGCGCGCGGCGGCGCTGGAGAAGAAGGCCAAGGGCGGCGACAAGGAATCGAAGGAACTGCTCGACCTGATGAACCGCGCGCTCGTCCTGCTGCGCGAGGGCAAGCCCGCCCGCCTCGTCGAGGTGAAGCCCGAGGAGGAGAAGGCCTTCCGCATGCTCGGCCTGCTCTCCTCCAAGCCGGTTCTCTATGTCTGCAACGTCGAGGAAGCCTCCGCCAAGAACGGCAACGCCCTCTCGGCGCAGGTCTTCACCCGCGCGGCGGAGGAAGGCGCCAAGGCGGTGGTGGTCTCCGCCAAGATCGAGAGCGAGATCGCCGTGCTGCCGGCCGAGGAGCAGAAGGACTATCTCGAGGCGATCGACCTCGAGGAGCCGGGCCTCAACCGCATCATCCGCACCGGCTACGAATTGCTGAAGCTGGTCACCTATTTCACCGTCGGCCCCAAGGAAGCCCGCGCCTGGACCATCGTCGCCGGCACCAAGGCGCCCGGCGCGGCGGGCGTGATCCACACCGATTTCGAGAAGGGCTTCATCCGCGCCGAGACCGTCGCCTATGACGACTACGTCAAGGGCAATGGCGAGGCCGGCGCCCGCGAGGCCGGCCGCTTCCGGCTGGAGGGCAAGGATTACGTCGTCGCCGACGGCGACGTGCTGCATTTCCGCTTCGCCAACTGAAGCAGGCGCCGGAGCGCTTCCGGTGGGTTCCGGCCGGGCGCCGCGGCCACACGGGTGCGACCTGTCCCCATCGAATCCGCCGCCCGGGCACCCGCGCGCTTGACCTGCCGGCCGGCCTCCCGTGTCATGAGGGCGCCGGGAGCGGAGGCGGGGAGCGGCGATGCTGTTCTGGGAGGATTTCCAGGAAGGTCATGTGGCGACCTGCGGGCGCTATGTGGTCGGGCGCGAGGAGATCGTCGCCTTCGCCCGGGAATTCGATCCCGAGCCCATCCATCTCGACGACGCCGCCGCCGAAGCCACCGCGCTCGGCGGATTGTCGGCCTCGGGGTGGCATGTCTGCGCCATCTTCATGCGCCTGCTGGCGGACGGCCTGCTGTCGAAATGCGACGGCATGGGCTCGCCCGGCGTCGAGGAGGCGCGCTTCCTGAAGCCGGTGCATCCCGGCGCCGTGCTCAAGCTCCGCCGGGCGGTGCTGGAGACCCGCGATTCGAAGAGCCGCCCGGAAATGGGGCTGGTGAAGTTCCGCTTCGAACTGATCGACGCGACCGACAGCGTCGTGTTCGATCTGGTCGGTGTCCTGATGTTCGGGCGGCGCAATCCCGGCGCCCGCCCGGCCTGGTGAGGCGATCCATGCGGTTCTTCGAGGATATCGCCGTCGGCCAGAAGCTCGAACTGGGCAGCCACACCTTTCTCGCCCCCGAGATCCAGGCCTTTGCCCGCAGCTGGGATCCGCAGCCCTTCCATCTCGACCCGGTGGCCGCCGCCCGCAGCCATTTCGGCGGCCTCACCGCCTCCGGCTGGCACACCGCGGCGATCTGGGCGCGGCTGCGCGCCGACGCCCTCGCGCGGCTGCGCGAAGAACGCCTCGCCCATGGCGAGCGCATCCCCCATATCGGCCCCTCGCCCGGCTTCAAGGACATGAAATGGCTGAAGCCGGTGCTCGCCGGCGACACCCTCACCTTCATGAGCGAGGTCAAGGCGAAGAAACCGAGCGCCAGCCGCCCGCAATGGGGCCTCGTCTTCACGCACGAGACCGGCACCGACCAGAGGGGCAAGCTCGCCTTCGAATTCACCAACTGCGTCTTCGTCGAGCGGCTGGCGCCGGGCTGAGCGCGCGATGCTGACGGTCGTCCTCTGGAATCTGGCCTGGCGCCGCGCAGGCAGCCCGGCAGGCGAGGCGGCACGCGCCATCATCGCCGCCGCGGATGCCGACCTGATCTGCCTGACCGAAGCCAGTCGAGGTCTGCTGCCGCCGGGGCACATCGCCGCCGCCCCCGCTTTTCCCGGCCCCCGCAGGAGGCCGGATGATCACAAGGTACTGCTGTGGAGCCGATCGCCCTGGCAGGAGGTCGATCCCGTCGGGCACCCCGCTCTGCCCCAGGCGCGCTTCGTGCGCGCGACGACGCAGACGCCGCTCGGCGCGGTCGAGGCGACCGGCGTGTGCATTCCCTGGGCGGACGCCCATGTCGCGACCGGACGGCGCGACCGCCGCCGGTGGGAGGAACACGGGCTCTATCTCGAGGCGCTCGGAGCCATCCTGTCGAACCGGCCCGCGCGCCCGCGCGAACTCCTGCTCGGTGATTTCAACCAGGCCATCCCGCGCCGGCGCGCGCCGCGTCCCGTCTACGAGCAGCTGATGTCCGTCATCGGGGAGCGCTTCATCCTCCCCACGGCCGGCCCGCAGCCGGGCTTCCCGCTCGCGGTGATCGACCACCTCGCCCACAGCCCGGACCTGACCTGCACGCGGCTGGCCCCCCTCTCCAACGCGACCGGCGACGGCCGGCGGATCTCCGACCATGTCGGCATGCGACTGGAATTCACCGAGCGCCAGCCGACCTCCGAAGAGACCGGCGGTGCGGGCGCCCGCCCGCGGCAGCCGTTCAGGGAATCGGCGCCGTCACCGGCTCGAAGCTGATGGTCATCTCCATCGCATCCGTGGTCAGCCGGTGGGGTAGGCCGTCGCTGTCGCCGACCCACAGCTTCTGGGGCACCCCGGCGCCCGGCAGGCCTTCCATGCCCTTGGGCACCGGCGGCACGTACCGGTAGATCGTCATGGCCTTGCCGCCGATCGATTCCGTGCCGACCTTCGCGCATTCCTTCAGGTGGGAGCCGTCGGGCACGAACTGCTTCAGCATCTCCTGCCGTCCGCCCGGCTTCAGGGCGACCTTGGTCCAGGTGCCGTCGCTGTTCATGTAGATGACGTCGCCCATCACGATGGACCGCAGCGACATCTCCTTCATCGCGATGTTCTGGCTGTAGGTCGAGGTCTTCATCAGCGTTTCGAAGGCCTTGAAGATGGCCGGGCAGTCATCGGCCCGGGCCGGGACGCTCGCGAACACAGCCCCCAACCCGATCGCGGCGCCGATCCACCGGCTCCGGCCCGACCGGGCGTTCCGCTCCCCATCCCTGCTGATCTCGCAACTTGAACTCGACATGCCGCCCCTCGTCTCCACCGGCCCGCCCCATCAGCAGCCGCCGCCGTTGTGGCGCATCCCCCATGAACTCCGCTTGAACGGTGGCGGGCGCACGGGCAACGCATCGCCCGCGGCAACCCTCCGCGAGGAGACCGGGCGCCGGCCGCTCAGCCGCCACGCCCGATCCGCACGCCTCACGGGATCGGCGCGGTGACGCCGTCGAAGCTGATGGACATGTCCACCGACGAGGCGGTCATGCGGTAGGGCAGCCCGTCCGCCACCCCCACCCACAGCTTCTGCGGCCCGGCGGCGTCCGCGAACGCCTCCATCCCCTTGGGCACCGGCGGCACGTAGCTGTAGACGGTCATCGCCTTGCCGCCGATCGTCTCCGAGCCGACCTTGGCGCACTCCTTGAGATACGTACCGTCCGGCAGGAACTGCTTGAGGATGCCGCGCCGCCCCTCGGCCGTCAGCGGGATCTTCTGCCAGTCGCTGCCGCTGTTGACGTACATGACGTCGCCGATCACCACCGATCGCAGGCGGTTGCCCTGCACCGTCACGTCCTGGCTGTAGGACGGTGCGCCGGCCAGCGCCTCGAACGCCTTGTAGATCACCGCGCAGTCATCGGCCCGTGCCGGCGTGACCGCGCAGGCGGCAAGAGCGAGGACCGCCGCTGCGGTCAGGACGGATCCCGCCCCGCGGCCGGAACGGCCCCGCACCGTCCCCGTTTCACCAGATGTCGTCGACATGCGTCCCTCGCCTCCCCTCGACCGGCCTCAATGGCCCGATCGCCTAACGCCGCCGCCCTGAACTCCGCTTGAACGGACGGGCGGTGCCCCATCGTAAACGCAAAAGGGCCCCGCGAGGGGCCCTTCCGGATCGTCATCCCACCGAGCCGGTCAGTGCTCGACGTTGCGCCACACCTTCTTCTTGGTGAAGTAGAGCAGCCCGCAGAACACCAGCAGGAAGATCATCACCTGGAAGCCGAGGCGCTTGCGGGCCTCGAGATGCGGCTCCGCCATCCACATCATGAACGCGGTGACGTCGCGTGAGTACTGGTCGAGCGTCTGCGGCGTGCCGTCCGTGTAGGTCACCTGGTCGGCCGAGATCGGCTGCGGCATCTTGATGGCGTGGCCGGGGAAGAACTCGTTGTAGTGCGCCCCCTCCGGCACCTGGAAGCCCGCCGGCGGATCCTTGTAGCCGTTGAGCAGGGCGTGGATGTAGTCCGGGCCCTGTTCCTGGTACTGGGTGAAGACGTCGATCACGAAGCCGGGGAAGCCCACCTCATAGGTGCGCGCCTTGGCCAGCACCGAGAAGTCCGGCGGATAGGCGCCGCCGTTCGAGGCGCGGGCGGCCTGCTCGTTCGGGAAAGGCGAGGGCCAGTGGTCGGACAGCCGGCCCGGCCGCTCGAACATGTCGCCGGCATCGTTCGGGCCGTCCTGGACCTTGTATTCCTCGGCCACCGTCTTCGCCTGCGCCTCGCTGAATTCCGGCCCGCCCGGCTGGGCGAGGTTGCGGAAGGCGAAGAGATGGGCGGAGTGGCAGGAGGCGCACACTTCCTTGAACACCTGGAAGCCGCGCTGGAGCTGCGCCCGGTCGTATTTTCCGAACGGCCCGGCGAAGGTCCAGGATTCGCGGTGCGGCTTCGGCGCCCCCTCGGCCGCCTGCGCGGCGGGCGCGAGGGCGAGGAGCGCACCGGCGACGGCGAGGCCGGCGGCCAGCGGGCGGAGAGACATACGCTTCATCATGTTACCCGTCCCGCTCACGCTTTGGCCTGGGCGCCGGCGCCCTTGTGCTTCGCGAGCACGGCTTCCGAGATCGAGGCCGGCACCGCCTTCGGCTTCTCGAACAGGCCGAGCAGCGGCAGGATGATCAGGAAGTGCGCGAAGTACCACACGGTCAGGATGCGACCGGCGATCACGTAGCCGCCTTCCGCCGGCTTCGAGCCGAGCCAGCCCAGGCCGATGCACACCGCGATCCAGATCCAGAAGAACTGCTTGAACAGCGGCCGGTAGACGCCCGAGCGCACCTTGGAGGTGTCGAGCCACGGCACGAAGAACAGCACGATGATCGCGCCGAACATGGTGAGCACGCCGCCGAGCTTGTCCGGCACCGAGCGCAGCATGGCGTAGAACGGCAGGTAGTACCATTCCGGCACGATGTGCGCGGGCGTCACCAGCGGGTTGGCCGGGATGTAGTTGTCGGCATGGCCCAGATAGTTCGGGATGTAGAACACGAACCAGGCGAAGAACAGCAGGAAGCAGGCGATGCCGAACGAGTCCTTGATGGTCGCGTAGGGCGTGAACGGCACCGTGTCCTTGTCGGACTTCGGCTCGACGCCGGTCGGGTTGTTCTGGCCGACCACGTGCAGCGCCCACACGTGCAGGACGACGACGCCCGCGATCATGAAGGGCAGCAGGTAGTGCAGCGAGAAGAAGCGGTTCAGCGTCGGGTTGTCGACCGCGAAGCCGCCCCACAGCCACTCGACGATGGTCGGGCCGACCACCGGGAAGGCCGAGAACAGGTTGGTGATGACGGTGGCGCCCCAGAAGCTCATCTGCCCCCACGGCAGCACGTAGCCCATGAAGCCGGTGGCCATCATCAGCAGGTAGATCACCACGCCGAGCATCCACAGCACTTCGCGCGGGGCCTTGTAGGACCCGTAATAGAGGCCGCGGAACATGTGGATGTAGACCGCGATGAAGAACATCGAGGCGCCGTTGGCGTGGATGTAGCGGATCAGCCAGCCATAGCTGACGTCGCGCATGATGTGCTCGACCGAGTCGAAGGCCAGCGTCACATGCGGCGTGTAGTGCATCACCAGCACGACGCCCGAGACGATCTGGCACACCAGCATGAAGGAGAGGATGCCGCCGAAGGTCCACCAGTAATTGAGGTTCTTCGGGGTCGGGTAGGCGATGAACGAGGAGTGCATCAGGCCGAACAGGGGAAGCCGGCTCTCGAACCACTTCAGCGCCGGGTTCTTCGGCTCGAATGTCGCGTGTCCGCTCATTGGATGGATGTCCCTGCGCGCCGGTCAGCCGATGGAGATCTTCGTGTCGGACACGAAGCGATAGGGCGGGATGGCGAGGTTTTCCGGCGCCGGTCCGCGGCGCACGCGCCCGGCCGAGTCGTACTCGGAACCGTGGCACGGGCAGAACCAGCCGTCATACTCGCCCATATGGCCGATCGGCACGCAGCCCAGATGCGTGCAGATGCCGATCACCACCAGCCACTTCTCCTGGTCGGGAGCGGCGCGGTTGGCATCGGTCGCGGGCGCATCGGCGGGCAGGTTGGCGTTGCGGGCCACCGGGTCCATCAGCGCGGAAATCTGGACGGCCTTGGCTTCCTCGATGTCCTTCGGCGTGCGGTTCCACACGAAGACCGGCTTGCCGCGCCACTTCACCGTGACGATCTGGCCTTCCTGGATCTGGGTGAGGTCGACCTCGGTCGAGGACAGCGCCAGCACCGAGGCATCGGGCTGCAGCTGGGAGACGAACGGCCAGACCAGCGCCGCCGCCCCGACCGCGCCCATGGCGCCGGTCGCAATGTAGAGGAAGTCGCGGCGAGTGGGTTCCGCCGTCTCGGTAGCTGCCACGTTCGATCCCTTTCCCCTCGACCTGTCCCCGCGCGGCCGGCGCGGGCCGGTCCTGCGGCGCCCGCAGCGGCACCGCCGAAGCCGGATGCGAAGCCTGCGAACGGAGCGGGCCCCCGCCCGCCGCTGCGTCCAGAAGCTGCGCACGTCACGCACGCAGTACGCCGGCCCGCAAAGGCCGACGTACCTTCGAGAGCCTCTAATTGCATCGTCGCCCGCCCTTGTCCAGATGAACGCAGTGCGGCAGTGCGTCCTCTCCCCCGCCCGCGCGCGCCGCCGGCACGAAACCCTCCAGCCCGTGGAAGCCTACCCCAATGCCGCAGCGCCCCGCCCTCGCCCTCTACCAGCCGGACATCGCCCAGAATGCGGGCACGCTGGCCCGGCTCTGCGCCTGTCTCGACCTCGCGCTGCACATCATCGAGCCGGCCGGCTTTCCCGTGGGCGATGCCGGCTTCCGCCGCGCCGGCATGGATTATCTCGACCGCGCGGCGATCCGTCGCCATGCCAGCTTCAACGCCTTCGACGACTGGCGGCGGGCGGAGGCACGCCGGCTCGTGCTGATAACGACGCGCGCGGCGACGCCCTACACCCGTTTCGCCTTCGCCGATTCGGACGTGCTGCTGATGGGCCGCGAGAGCGCCGGCGTGCCCGACGCGATCCACGCCGCCGCCGACGCCCGCCTGCTCATCCCCCTCGCCCCCGGCACCCGCTCGCTCAACGTCGCCGTAGCCGCCGCGATGGTGACCGGCGAAGCGCTGCGGCAGGTGGGGGGATTTGGCACGAACGTATCATAGGTCGATACGCTGCCGTTGCTCGGCGTATCATCGCATGATACATCTATGGCCCGGTTCGAGGCACCGATGATCCTGAGCTTCAAGGACAAGCGTACCGAAGCGGTGTGGAATGGCGCCGTCGGAAAGGGCTTCCCGTCCGATCTGGTGCGCGTGGCGCAGCGCAAGCTCGCGATGCTGGCTGCGGCGGTGACACTCGATGCGCTGCGCGCGCCGCCGGCGAACCGTCTGGAAGCGTTGAAGGGCGACCGTGATGGGCAACACTCGATCCGCATCAACGATCAGTTCCGCATCTGCTTCGTCTGGCGCGACGGCCACGCCACCGATGTCGAGATCGTGGATTATCACTGAGGAACATTCGAGATGATCGGCCCGCACCCCGCAGTCCACCCCGGCGAAATCCTGCGCGAGGAGTTCCTCCGCCCGCTCTCCCTGACGGCCTATGCCCTCGCCAAGGCTCTGCATGTGCCGCGCACCCGGATCGAGCGGCTGGCCCGCGAGGAAACGCCGGTGACGGCGGATACGGCGTTGCGCCTCGGCCGCTATTTCGGCACCGGGCCTGAGTTCTGGATGAACCTGCAGACAGCCTTCGACCTCGCCACCGCCGCGCGCATCCCCGACCTGGAACGCATCACACCGCACGCGGCGTGACCTCACTCCGCGGCCAGGTCGCCCGTCTCGTTCGCCTCCATCGCCTCCGCGTCGATGAACCCGCCGGACTGGCGCTGCCACAGCCGCGCATAGAGGCCGCCCTTGGCCACCAGTTCGGCGTGGGTGCCGGTCTCGACGATGTGCCCACCATCCATCACCACGAGGCGGTCCATCTTGGCGATGGTCGAGAGCCGGTGGGCGATGGCGATCACCGTCTTGCCGGCCATCAGTTCGTCGAGGTTCGACTGGATCGCCGCCTCCACCTCCGAATCGAGCGCCGAGGTGGCCTCGTCCAGCACCAGGATCGGCGCGTCCTTCAAGAGCACGCGGGCGATGGCGATGCGCTGGCGCTGGCCGCCGGAGAGCTTGACGCCGCGCTCGCCGACATGCGCGTCGAGCCCGCGCCGCCCGTTCGGGTCGACCAGCGTGTCGATGAAATCGACGGCATGGGCGCGCTCGGCGGCGAGCGCGATGGCGGCGTCGCCCGCTTCGGGTTGGCCATAGCGGATGTTGTCGCGCACCGAGCGGTGCATCAGCGAGGTATCCTGCGTGACGACGCCGACATGGGCGCGCAGCGATTCCTGGTCGACGGCGCAGATATCCTGCCCGTCGATCAGGATGCGCCCGCCCTCGAGGTCGTAGAAGCGCAGCAGCAGCCCGACGAGCGTCGACTTGCCCGCCCCCGAGGGACCGACCAGCCCCACCCGCTCGCCCGGCTTCAGCACCAGCGAGAGGTCGTCGATCACCCCCGAGCCGCGCCCGTAATGGAAGCCGACCCGTTCGAAGCGGATCTCGCCCCTCGGCACCGTGAGCGCCGGCGCCGCCGGCGTGTCCAGCACGCTGTGCGGACGGGCGATCGACTGGATCGCCTCCTGCACCGTGCCGACATTCTCGAACACGCCGGTCACCACCCACATGATCCAGCCGGACATGTTGGTGATGCGGATGGCGAGGCCGGTGGAGAGCGCGATGGCGCCGAGATTGACGGCCCCCTGCGACCACAGCCACACCCCCAGCCCGCCGA
Organism: Ancylobacter terrae; assembly: GCF_045108345.1. NCBI lineage: Bacteria > Pseudomonadati > Pseudomonadota > Alphaproteobacteria > Hyphomicrobiales > Xanthobacteraceae > Ancylobacter > Ancylobacter terrae. Next base: position 755,683 of record NZ_JBJGXH010000001.1, on the reverse strand, counting down.
TGGAACCCAGCATCAGGCTGTTCAGCACGCTGACCGTGAACGCCATGGTGGTGATTTGGCGCTGCTGCGCCCGGAACGTATCGTTGTGCCGCGTCATCGCCCCGCGCACATAGGCGTCCTCGCGGTCGGAATGGGCGAACAGCTTTACCGTCATGATGTTGGTGTAGCTGTCGACGATCCGCCCGGTCAGCGCCGAATTGGTCTCCGAGAGTTCCTTGGAGAGCCGGCGCACCCGCGGGATGAAATGGCTGAGCGCCAGGATGTAGAGCGCGATCCAGGCGATCATCGGCAGGGCGAGCCGCCAGTCGGCCTCCGCGAACAGGATCACCGCGCTCACCGCATAGACGGTAACGTACCAGAGCGCGTCGATCACCTCGACCACCGAGCCGCGCAGCGCCGAGCCCGACTGCTGCACGCGCGTGGCGATGCGCCCGGCGAAGTCGCCCTGGAAGAAGCCCAGGCTCTGCCGCACCACCCAGCGATAGGACTGCCAGCGCACCAGGCTCGAGATGTTGGCGGTGATGGACTGGCGGATGAGGAAATCGTGCATCGCCTGCGCCACCGGGCGGGCGATCATCACCACGAAGGCCATCCACAGCAGCAGTCCGCTGTGCTCGGCGAAGATCGTCGCCGGCGAGGAGGATTCCAGCAGGTTGACGATCTGCCCGACATAGCGGAACAGCGACACCTCGACGATGGCGACGCAGAAGGCGGCCACCAGCGCCGCCACGAACAGCCCCCGCCCCTGCCGCACGAAGTGCCAGTAGAACGCCAGCAGGCCCTCCGGCGGCTGGACGACCGGCGTCGGGCGAAAGGGATCGAGGCGGGTTTCGAACCAGTGGAGCAGGCGCGCGAACATGGCTGACCTTGTCGACCCGCGATACGGCGGTCGTATGTCGAAGCACGGATTTGGAACGGAGAAGGAACAGATACGAGTCGCACGGTCGAGGCCAGCACCGGATGGTTGCGCGGCACCCCCGCCCTTCCCTCCGGCGGGCGGGAACGGCTAGAAGCAGTCGCCAGCCAGGGGATCCGCCGCATGACCGCCACGCCCGCCACCCCACCCGCCGTCGAGCCGATGAAGGCCGCCGCTCGCGCCTGGTTCGAGGAATTGCAGGGCCGCATCTGCGCCGCCTTCGAGGAACTGGAGGACGTCGCCCCGGCAAACCTCTATCCGGGCGCGCCCGGCCGGTTCAAACGCACGCCCTGGAACCGCACCGACCACACCGGCGCCCCGGGCGGGGGCGGCGTCATGGCGATGATGCGCGGGCGGCTGTTCGAGAAGGTCGGCGTGCACTGCTCGACCGTCCACGGCGAGTTCGCCCCGGAATTCCGCAAGCAGATCCCCGGGGCCGAGGAAAACCCGAATTTCCACGCCACCGGCATCTCGCTGATCGCCCACATGACCAACCCGCACGTGCCGGCCGTGCACATGAACACCCGCTTCGTGGTGACGTCGAAGGCGTGGTTCGGCGGCGGCGCCGACCTCACCCCGGTGCTGGACCGGCGCCGCACGCAGGACGATCCCGATACCCGCGCCTTCCACGCCGCCATGAAGGCCGCCTGCGACGCACATCCGGCCGTCGCCGACCATGAGCGGCTGAAGAAGTGGTGCGACGAGTATTTCTGGCTGGCCCACCGCAAGGAGGCCCGCGGCATCGGCGGTATCTTCTACGACTGGCTGGATACGGGCGACCGCGCCGCCGACTTCGCCTTCACCCGCGACGTCGGCCTCGCCTTCCTCGAGATCTATCCGCGTCTGGTGCGCTTCAACCTCGGCACCCGCTGGACCGACGCCGAGCGCGAGGAACAGCTCGTGCGGCGCGGGCGCTATGTCGAGTTCAACCTGCTCTACGACCGCGGCACCGTGTTCGGCCTGAAGACCGGCGGCAACGTCGATTCCATCCTTTCGTCGATGCCGCCGGTGGTGAAGTGGCCGTGATCTGATCGGGGAGACGTGCGTGGCGAAGCTGTCGCATCTCGTGAACGGGGAATGGGCCGCCTATGTGCGCCCGCCGGTGTTCGCGATGGAAGCGCTGGAACCGGCCGGATCGCGCATCGTCGCTGCGGCCCCTGAGGGCTTTCCATCGCTGCTTGAGACGCTTGCCGGCGACATGACGGCTCCCCTGTTCATGCTCTACGTCCTGCACACGCCGCGCGGCGAAGGCGAGGCCGGCCGCTACCAGAGCCCGCCCCTCGCCGTCGGCGACGTGACCGCCTTCCTGAAGCGCTTCGGCAGCTTCCTCGCCGACGATTCCCGCTGCGATCTCTGGATCCATTCCCCCGCCGACGCCGCGACCCTGGTGTGGGACCGGCACGATCTCCTCCATATCTACGGCGACACGGACAAGGCGGCGGACACGTTGCGGGCCCGCGGCTTCGCGGCCGGCACGCCCGCGATTCCCTCGCCCCATATGCACCGCTACGAGGCGACATACGATGCCGACGCCGCCGCTCTGCTCGACGCCTTCGCATGGCGCCGGACACCGCTGCGGCCGGAGGACGAACAGTAAGACCGCGCGCCGGCCCGCTCACCCCTGCGCCGGCGCTTCGTCCATATGGAACACCTCCCAGATGTGCCCGTCCGGGTCGTCGAAGTCGTGGCTGTACATGACGCCGTGATCCTGCGGCGGGCGCGGCGCCGTGCCCCCGGCCGCCACCGCCTTCGCCACCATGGCGTCGACCTCCGCGCGGCTGCCGGCCGGCACCGCCAGCAGCACCTGCGCCGTCCGCGCCGTGTCGGGAATGGCGCGCTGGCTGAAGCCCTGGAAGAACGCCTCCACCAGCAGCATGGCGAAGATGTTCTCGCCGAGGATGAGGCAGGCGGCCTTCTCGTTGGTGAACTGCGGGTTGAAGGCGAAGCCGAGCGCGCCGAAGAAGTCCATCGAGCGCCTGAGGTCCTTCACCGGCAGGTTGACGAAGATCTGCTTGATCGTGGTGCTCGCCATGGAACGTCCTTTCCCGTGAACCGATCGGCGCGGCCATCCCACCGTCGCCGCTCTGCAAGGACGGCCGCATCCGTCCGGTTCCGACAACCGGCCGTAACATTCATTCCGCCGCCGCGGGTGCCGTCTGCATCACCGCGGATATCGCACGGAAAACCCGGTCGTAAGCCTCGGCTTCCGGCATGCCGTAATCGTGGTCCGCGTCGACCGGCAGGACACGGATCGTGCTCGACAGCGCGTAACGCCCGGCCGCCGCGGCGTTGCCATAGGGATCCCGCTCGCCCTGAAGGATGAGGAACGGCTTGGTCACACCGGCAAGATGGCGCGTGCGGACCGGCTCCTCGCCGCGCGCGGGGTGGCGGAACGGGTAGCCGAAGCAGATCAGGCGCGAGACCGCCGGCGCGGACTGCGCCATCGAGGCGACGATCCCTCCAAGCGAATGCGACAGCAGGCAGACCCGGCCCGGCGGAAAATCCCTCAGCAGCGCCGTGAGCATCCGCGCCGTCAGGGCGTTGGAACTGCTGCGCTCATGCAGATAGTAAGGCCACCAGGACGGGTGGCGGGCCAGCAGGCCGAGCGTGAGCAGCCTGCGCAGCAGCCGGCCCGAACGGGTGCCCGCCGGGCAGCGGCGAAACAGCTCGGCGGCCGACAGGCGCCCGACATCGGCGTCCATCTGCCGGACAACCCGCGTCTTGCGCCATTCGAGCTCGTAAATCGCCGCGCCGGCGCCGTGCAGGTCGGCCAGAACCCGATTGATCAGCGCCGAGTTCCTGCCGACGTTCCGCCGCCCGATCACCAGGATCACCGGGGCATCGCCCGCCGAGGGGTACTTCACCTCGATCCGGGCGAAGCTCTTCAGGAATGCGGACCACATCTCGGCATGCAGGCTTGGGGTTGCGCCCCCGCAATCGGCTGGGAATCAGCGGCGACACACTCCCCTAACACTATACCAGCGCGTTGACGATTCCCTCCAGCGCCGCCGCATCCGCCGGGAACCCCGCCTCGACCCACATCGCCTCCGCCCGCGCCAGCGCCTCGCCCAGCGCCGGGCCGGGGGCGAGGCCGCGGGCGAGGAAATCCGCCGCCTTCAGCGGAAACACCGGCGGCGCCCATCGCGCCGGCAGGCCGGCCAGCGCCCGCCAGCCGGCATCCGCGAGCGGCGCGCCGGAACGGGCGAAGGCGATCAGCGCGCGGTCCTCGAACATCGTCCGGCCGAAGCGGTACAGCGCCGCCTTCTGGCCCTTCTCGCACATGCCCGGCGTCGCGGCGGGGCCGGCCATGTCCTCGAGCCGCGTCGCCTCGGCCTTGGAGAGCCGCAGCACCTCCTTCAGCGCCGCCGCATCCGCGCTCGAGCGCACCGCCAACGCACCGAGCCGGCGCATCGCGTCCGGCGCGATGCCGAGTATCGCCTCGACCTCGGCGAGCCGCGCCAGCGCGGCGACCTCGACGGGCGCGCCCTCGCCGCGCCCCAGCACCGGCGCCAGCAGGCCGGCGGCCTGCATCTCGGCCAGCGTCTCGCCGGCGCGCGGCGCCACCAGCAGCTTGACCAGTTCCGCCCGCACCCGCTCCCGCGAGAGCCCCTCCAGCCCGGCACGGCCCCGCACCGCCGCCGCCAGCGCCGCCTCGTCCAGCGGCCCGCGGCCATAGGCGGCGTGGAAGCGGAACAGCCGGAGGATGCGCAGATAGTCTTCGCGGATGCGGGTATCGGCATCGCCGATGAAACGCACCCGCCCCGCCCGTGCGTCCGCGACGCCGCCGACGAGGTCGACCAGATCGCCCCCGCGCGTCAGGTACAGCGCGTTCATGGTGAAGTCGCGCCGGTGCGCGTCGTGGCTCCAGTCGCGGCCGAAGGCGACCACGGCGCGCCGCCCGTCGGTCTCGACGTCCTCGCGCAGCGTCGTCACCTCATAGGGCACGCCCTCGGCGATCACCGTCACCGTGCCGTGCTCGATGCCGGTCGGCACGCATTTCAGCCCCGCTGCCCCGGCCCGCGCCGTCACCACCTCGGGCCGAGCCGTGGTGGCGATGTCGACATCCGAGCGCGTGCCACGTTCCAGCAGCCAGTCGCGCACGGCGCCGCCGACGATGCGGGCCTCCTCGCCGTCGCGGTCGAGCACGGCGAGCACGGTGGCAAGGCCCGGATGTCCCTCCAGCAGTCCGGCCGGGTCGGGCATGCTCATTCGATGTGGCCCGGCACCAGCACGCCGTCCTTCCAGGTCGGCGGCACGTAGCTGCCGGCGGTCGGCTGCCGACCCTCCATCTCGAACAGCACCAGCCCGCCGGCCACCAGCAGCACGGCCGCGAGCGAGCACAGCAGGAAGGCGGTGGTCGACCAGCCCGACAGCGCGGAATCGAGGCCCCGCCCGAAGCGCAGATACAGCGCGAACACGATGAAGGGCGCGAGGAACAGCGCCAGTTCGGTCAGGACCACGCGCAGCATCAGCCGTACACCCGCTCATGCAGATTGCGCAGGATGCCCCCCGTGACGCCCCAGATATGCCGGTTCTGCCAGGTCATGGCGTGGAAGATGCGCATCGTTCCCTCCGCCTCGCGTTGATGCCGCTCATGGTTGGCCGGCGACATGAGGAAGTCGAGCGGCACCTCGAAAGCCTCGTCCACCTCGTCCGGGTTGAGGGTCAGGCCGAAGCGCGGTTCCACCAGACCCACCACCGGCACGATACGGAAGCCCGTGCGCGAGAGATAGGCGTCGAGATAGCCGAGCGGCCGGACAAGGCCGGCGTCGAGCCCCACCTCCTCCTCCGCCTCGCGCAGCGCGGTGGCGAGCGGGCCGTCGTCGAACGGCTCCACCTTGCCGCCGGGAAAGGAGATCTGGCCGGGATGGTGCGGCAGATGCGCGGCGCGCTGGGTGAACAGCAGCGTCGGCGCGGGGCGCGCAATCACCGGCACCAGCACCGCCGCCGCGCGCGCCGGCTTGCCCGGCGCCGGCCGGAACTGCGGGGTGAGATCATGGTCGCCCCGCTCATCCGCCACTTCCACCGCCGGCGCGCGGGCGAGCCGCTGCCGCGCCCGGGCGAGGAAATCGGCGAGCGCGGGAGACACCGCATCCTCGCCGCCACTGGCCATCCGCTCGGAACCCGTCACGAGGCCGCATCCAGCACGGCGGCGGGAGCCATGGGGAAGAACGAGCCGCCCGAGGCGACGCCGATCACCCGCTCGCCGGCCACCTCGCGCTCTTGCGCCCGCTCGACGAGGTCGAGATAGACCGGCCGCGTCAGGCGCGCCCAAAGGTCGCGGCGCACATGGAGATAGGGGCGCAGCCCGCCGGTGCCGGGCTCCGGCTCGAAGCGCAGCGGGTGGGCGGCGTCGCAGGCGATCACATCGTCGAGATTGGTGCGGAAGACGAGCCGCTCGCCCCCCTCGCCGCTCTCGACCGCCATCTCGACCGCGAGGAACGGCGCGTCATCGACCCGGATGCCCAGCTTCTCGGCCGGCGTCACCAGCACGTAGCGCCCGTTTTCGCGGCCCAGCACCGAGGCGAACAGGCGCACCAGCGCCATCCGGCCGATCGGCGAGCCCTCGTGGAACCAGGTCCCGTCCGTCGCGATTCTGATGTCGATTTCGCCACAATCGGGCGGATTCCAGCGCTCGATCGGCGCCGCGCCGCGCGCGCCGGCCGCCTTCGCGGCGGCCAGAAGCGCCTCGATCTGCCCGGAACCTGCTGAATTCATGTCGCTTTCCACGTATCTCCGCCCATCCTCGCGCAGTCGTGATCCCCTGCCCGATGGTCGACGCAAGGCCAAGATAGCGTAAGCTTGCGGATGAGACAGCCGCCGGGCGGAAGTACCGTGCATTGCAATAACTGATTTTGCAGCGCAACATTGCCGGCGAAGGTTCAGGAGAGAGCGATGACCTCGACGCCGGGCGGTAACTTCGAATCTCTGGACGCCATGATCATCCGCAACGCCGAGACCACGGCCGCCAATGTGCGCGCCGCCCGCAGCGGCATCGGCGCGGTGATCTTCGGCCAGGAGGCGGTGGTCGAGCGGGCGCTGATCACCATCCTCTCCGGCGGCCACGGCCTCCTCGTCGGCGTGCCCGGCCTCGCCAAGACCAAGCTGGTCGAGACGCTCGGCACCGTGCTGGGCCTCGACGCCCGCCGCGTGCAGTTCACCCCGGACCTGATGCCCTCCGACATTCTCGGCGCCGAGGTGCTGGAGGAAAGCGCGGGCGGGCGGCGCTCCTTCCGCTTCATCCCCGGCCCGGTCTTCGCGCAGTTGCTGATGGCCGACGAGATCAACCGCGCCTCGCCGCGCACCCAGTCGGCGCTGCTGCAGTCGATGCAGGAAGGCCACGTCACCGTCGCCGGCGCGCGCCACGACCTGCCCAAGCCGTTCCACGTGCTCGCCACCCAGAACCCGCTGGAGCAGGAGGGCACCTATCCGCTGCCCGAAGCCCAGCTCGACCGCTTCCTGATGGAGATCGACGTCGATTATCCCGACCGCGACGCCGAGCGGAAGATCCTGTTCGACACCACCAGCGCCGAGGAGACCAAGCCCCGCGCGGTGATGACCGCCGAGGATCTCGCCGCCGCGCAGCGGCTGGTGCGCCGCCTGCCGGTCGGCGAATCCGTGGTCGAGGCGATCCTGACGCTGGTGCGCTCGGCCCGTCCCGGCCCCGAGGCCGGCGCCATGGGCAAGTTCATCGCCTGGGGCCCCGGCCCGCGCGCCTCGCAGTCGCTGATGCTGGCGGTCCGCGCCCGCGCGCTGCTGGACGGGCGCTATGCGCCTTCGGTCGACGACGTGGTGGCGTTGGCCGAGCCGGTGCTGAAGCACCGCATGGCGCTCACCTTCGCCGCCCGCGCCGATGGCGAGAGCGTGCCCGGCATCATCGCCAAGCTCGCCGCGCGCATCGGCTGACGGGGAGGCCGCATCGGGTGGAGATCGACGCCGACAGTGCCGTCCGCAACGCCGCGCAGGATGCGGCCGGGCTCATCGCCGCCATGCCGCGCCTCGTGCTGGAGGCGCGCAAGATCGCCGCGAGCGTGCATCACGGCCTGCACGGCCGCCGCCGCGCCGGCACCGGCGAGAATTTCTGGCAGTACCGCCGCTTCATGGACGGCGAACCCTCCAACCGCGTCGACTGGCGCCGCTCCGCCCGCGACGACCATCTCTACGTCCGCGAGCGCGAATGGGAAGCCGCCCACACGGTGTGGATCTGGCCGGACCTGTCGCAATCCATGGTCTTCGCCTCGCCGCTGGTGTGGGAGACCAAGCGCGACCGGGCGCTGGTGGTCGCCTTCGCGCTGGCCGAGCTTCTCGTGAAGGGCGGCGAGCGCGTCGGCATTCCCGGTGTCATGCGCCCCTCCGCCAGCCGCAACATCGTCGAGAAGATGGCCGAGGCGCTGGTCCACGCCACCCGCCTGCCGGAGAGCCTGCCGCCCGCCTTCGCGCCCTCGCGCCTCGCGGAGATCGTCCTGCTCGGCGATTTCTGGAGCCCGACCGGCGAGGTGGTCGCGCGGCTCGGCGATCTCTCCGCCACCGGCGCCCACGGCCATGTCGTGCAGGTGTGCGATCCCGCCGAGGAGACCTTCCCCTTCTCCGGCCGCATCGAGTTCCGGGAGCCCGAGAGCGGCTCGCGCCTGACCGTCGGCCGGGCCGAGATGTGGCGCGACGAATATGTCGCCCGCGTCGCCCATCACCGCGCCGCCATCCGGCACGAGGCCGAGCGCCACACCTGGAGCTTCCTCGTCCACCGCACCGACCGGCCGGCAAGCGAATTGCTTCTCGCCCTGCACGCGCGGATGAGCGGCGGCGCGCCGATGACGGCGCTGGCCGCGCCCGCGCCCGAGGGGGGAGCCGCCGCATGAGGATGAGCACGGACATCGTCGCCGGGCGCGCGGCCGGGGCGGAGGGCTGAGATGCTGGGTCTGCCGATCGCCTTCGCCTCGCCGCTGCTGCTGACCGCGCTCGCCGGCCTGCCGCTGCTGTGGTTCCTGCTGCGCCTGGTGCCGCCGCGCCCGCGCGCGGTCTCCTTCGCGCCGACGCGGCTCCTCTTCGATATCCCGCCCAAGGAAGAAACACCGGCCCGCACGCCCTGGTGGCTCACCGTGCTGCGGCTGCTGCTCGCCGCCCTCGTCATCCTCGCCGCCGCCGGCCCGATCTGGAATCCGCCCGTCGCCGGCCCGGCCGCCAGCGGCCCGGTAGTGCTGCTGATCGACAGCGGCTGGCCGGCCGCCTCCACCTGGGAGGCCCGCCGCCGCAGCGCCGAGGGCGTGGTCGCCGACGCCGACCTCGACAATCGCGGCATCATCCTCATCCCCACCGGCGATCCCCCGCTGGAGCCGCGCGTGCTGCGCCCGAGCGAGGCGCGCGACCGGCTGCGCACCCTCGCCCCGGTGCCGCACGCCCCCGAGCGTGCCGCCGTGGTCGAGGCGGTGCGCCGCGCGGTCGAGGCGGCCCCCGAGGCCTCGCTGGTCTACCTCGCCGACAGCGTCGACACCGGCGGCGGCGAGAGCTTCCCCGCCGATCTGCGCGCCGCCCTCGGCGACCGCCCGATCGTCACGCTGGCCGGCGGCGTCACCGAGCCGCTGGCGCTCGCGGGCGCCGACAACGGCATCGACGCGCTCACCGTGAAGGTGCTGCGCGCCGACCTCGACACCTCCGCCCGCGAGGGCACGGTGCGTGCGCTGGACATGCGCGGGCTCGGGCTCGGCGAGGCGCCCTTCTCGTTCGAGCCCGGCGCGGCCGAGACCGAGGCGCGCTTCGACCTGCCGGTCGAGATCCGCAACGAGGTGGCGCGCATCGAGATCACCGGCGAGGCCTCCGCCGGCGCGGTGCAGCTGCTCGACAAGCGCTGGCGCCGCCGCACCGTCGGCCTCGTCTCCGGCGCCACCGCCGACCAGCGCCAGCCCCTGCTGGCGCCGACCTATTACCTCACCCGCGCGCTCGCCCCCTTCGCCGACCTGCGCCTCGCCGAGGGCCGCGCGACGTCGGAGAGCATCGAGCGCTTCATCGATGCCAAGCTGCCGGTGATCGTGCTCTCCGACATCGGCACCATCACGCCCGAGGCACGCGAGCGGCTCGAGCGCTGGATCGAGGGCGGCGGCGTGCTGATCCGCTTCGCCGGCCCGCGCCTCGCCAACGGCTCCGACGACCTCGTGCCGGTGAGCCTGCGGCGCGGCGGCCGCGTGCTCGGCGGCTCGCTCTCCTGGGAGCAGCCGCAGAAGCTCGGTGCCTTCGCGCCCGAAGGCCCGTTCCGCGACATCCCCGTGCCCGGCGACGTCACCGTCCAGCGCCAGGTTCTGGCCGAGCCGGACGGGCTGCTCGCCTCCCGCACCTGGGCGACGCTGACCGACGGCACCCCGCTGGTCACCGGCGAGCGGCGCGGCAGCGGCGTGCTGGTGCTGTTCCATGTCACCGCCGACAGCACCTGGTCGGACCTGCCGCTGTCGGGCGCCTTCGTCGACATGCTCCGCCGCACCGTGGCGCTGGGCGGGGCGAGCGCGACCGACGAGACCGGCTCCGACGTCGCCGCCGGCGGCGAGACCGTCGCGCCGAGCCGCCTGCTCGACGGCTTCGGCGCCTTCCGCCCGGTGACGCCGACCGCCAAGGCGATCCCGGTCGGCTATGCGGGGCGCGCCACCGCCGACCACCCGCCCGGCTTCTACGGCCCGCCGGAAGGCCTCGTCGCGGTCAACACGCTGCTGCCGCGCGACCGCCTCGCCCGGCTCGACCTCTCCGGCCTCGGCACGCTGGAGCCCTATCGCGACACCGCCCCGCGTGATCTGCGCGGGCCCGTGCTGCTCGCCCTGCTCGCGCTCCTGCTGGTGGATGCGATGATCGTCTTCCTGCTCGCCGGCGGCTTCGCCCGCATCTTCCGCCGCCCCGCCGCCACCGCCGCGCTGCTGATCGGCCTTGGCCTGTCCGGCCTGCCGCTCGGCGGCGAACGGGCGCAGGCGCAGCCGGCCGCCCCCGCCGCCTCGCCCTCCGCCACGCTCTCCCCGGCCGAGCGCGATTTCGCGATGAAGGCGACCGGGGCGACCCGCATCGCCTATGTCGTCACCGGCGACGCCGAGACCGACGAGATCAGCCGTGCCGGCCTCACCGGCCTCACCGCCTTCCTCGGCCAGCGCACCGCGCTGGAGGCGGGCGAGCCGATGGGCGTCGACCCCGCCCGCGACGAGCTCGCCTTCTTCCCGCTGCTCTACTGGCCGATCGTGCCCGGCGCCCCCGCCCCCTCCGCCGAGACCCTGGCCCGCATCGACACCTTCATGAAGCAGGGCGGCACCGTGCTGTTCGACACCCGCGACGCCGGCACCAGCCTGCCCGGCGCCGATGGCGGCGCCGCCGCCGTGAACCCGGCGCTGCGCCGCATCCTCGAGGGGCTCGACATCCCCGAGCTGGAGCCGGTGCCGCGCGACCACGTGCTGACCAAGGCGTTCTACCTGCTGCGCGACTTCCCCGGCCGCTACACCGGCGGCACCACCTGGGTCGAGGCCCTGCCGGAACCCGCAGAGGGCGAGGAGCGCCCCGCCCGCGCCGGCGACGGTGTCTCGCCGGTGATCATCACCTCGAACGATCTCGCCGGCGCCTGGGCGGTGCGCGAGGACGGCCAGCCGATGCTGCCGCTCTCCCCCGGCGAGCCGCGCCAGCGCGAATTCGCCTACCGCGCCGGCGTCAACCTCGTGATGTACGTGCTGACCGGCAACTACAAGGCCGACCAGGTCCACGTCCCGGCGCTGCTCGAAAGGCTGGGGCAGTGAGCATCCTTTCCTCCACGCTCTCATCGGCTCCCCGGACAAGCGGCGCGCAGCGCAGCACCGATCCGGGGCCCGGGAGAGAATCGGCGAAGCCACGAAATGCTCATGTGAAGCGCCTTCGGCGGACTCTCTCCTGGGTCCCGGATCGGCGCTCCGGCTTCGCCTGCGCTGGTCCGGGACACCGGCAGCCGCACCGTTCTGAAGGAGCCGCCGCATGAATCTCGGCCTCGGCTTCGATCCGCTCATCCCGCTGCCCTGGCTGATCGCCGCGGCGGCGATCGCCGGCGCCGTCGCGCTGCTGGTGCTGCTCGCCCGCACCCGCGGCGCCATCTTCCGCGCGCTGGCGCTGGTGCTCGCCGTGCTGGCGCTGGCCAATCCCTCGCTCACCCGCGAGGAGCGCGAGCCGCTCTCCACCGTGGTCGCCGTGGTGGTGGACAAGAGCGCCAGCCAGGAATTCGGCGACCGTGCCCAGATGACCGAGGCCGCCCGCGCCGAGCTGAAGGAGCGGCTCGACAAGCTGGCCGGCGCCGAGGTGCGCTGGATCGATGCCGGCTCCGGCGCCGGCGAGGTCGACGGCACCCGCCTCTTCACCGCCCTCTCCGCCGGCCTTGCCGACGTCCCGCCCGAGCGCGTCGCCGGCGCCATCTTCCTCACCGACGGGCGGGTCCACGACATCCCCGCCAGCATGGCCGCGCTCGGCTTCCGCGCGCCGGTGCACGCCATCGTCTCCGGCCGGCCCGGGGAACGCGACCGCCGCGTGGCGCTCACCTCGACGCCGCGCTTCGGCATCGTCGGCCAGAACCAGACCGTCGGCTTCCGCGTCGAGGACGAGGGCGCCCGCCCGGGCGCGCGGGTCGGCGTCACCGTGCGCCGCGACGGCGAGGTCATCGCCCGCCCCATCGTCACCGCCGGCGAGCCCGCCGAGGTCGATGTCGAGATCACCCATGCCGGGCCGAACATCGTCGAGATCGAGGCCGCCCCGCTGGAGGGCGAGCTGACCCCGGTCAACAACCGCGCGGCGCTCTCCATCGACGGCGTGCGCGACAAGCTGCGCGTGCTGCTGGTCTCCGGCGAGCCGCATGTCGGCGAGCGCACCTGGCGCAACCTGCTGAAGTCCGACGCGAACGTCGATCTGGTCCACTTCACCATCCTGCGCCCGCCGGAGAAGCAGGACGGCACGCCGATCAACGAGCTCTCGCTGATCGCCTTCCCGACCCGCGAGCTGTTCCAGCAGAAGATCAAGGATTTCGACCTGATCATCTTCGATCGCTACGCCCAGCAGGGCGTGCTGCCGATGATCTATTTCGACAACATCGTACGCTATGTCCGCGAGGGTGGCGCCGTGCTGGTCGCCGCCGGCGCCGACTACATCTCCGACGGCTCGATCTTCCAGACCCCGCTGGAGGCGATCCTGCCCGCCGAGCCGACCGGCGAGATGGCCGAAGCGCCTTATTTCCCGCGCCTGTCGAAGGACGGCGCCCGCCACCCGGTGACCCGCGCCCTGCCCGGCTCGGAGAGCGATCCCCCGCATTGGAGCCGCTTCTTCCGGGTGATCGAGACCACCGGCGCCAAGGGCACCAACGTGATCGACGGCCCGGACGGGCGCCCGGTGCTGCTGCTCGACCGCGTCGGCGAGGGGCGCGTCGCGCTGCTGCTCACCGACCATATCTGGCTGTGGGCGCGCGGCTATGAGGGCGGCGGGCCCTATATCGACCTGCTGCGCCGCCTCTCGCACTGGCTGATGAAGGAGCCCGAGCTGGAGGAGGAGCGCCTGACCATGGTCGCGCGCGGCGGCGATCTCGTCATCGAGCGCCAGACCATGGGCGAGAGCGTGCAGCCGGTGACGGTGACCACGCCCACCGGCCAGAACCGCACCGTCACCCTCTCCCCCGCCGGACCCGGCCTGTTCCGCGCCACCTTCCCAGCCGACACGCTCGGCCTGTGGCGCGCCAGCGACGGCACCTTCACCGCGCTGGTCAATGTCGGCCCGCTGAACCCGCGCGAATTCGCCGAGGTGACCTCGACCACGGAAACGCTGCGCCCGATCGTCGAGGCGACCCGCGGCGGCGTCTGGCGCATGGCCGATCTGGCGGGCGGCGTGCCGCGCGTCGTGGCGGTGCGCTCCGGCGAGCGCTTCGCCGGCGAGGACTGGATGGGCCTCGCCATGCGCGAGGTCTCGGTGGTGCGCGGCCTCGGCCTGTTCCCGCTCTTCGCCGGCCTCTCCGGCCTGCTCATCCTGCTCGCCGGCATCGCGGCGGCGTGGGCACGGGAGGGGCGGTGAGGCGCCCCATGCGCAGGTAGCGGATGGTTGCCTCCCGCCGTCGCGCGCCGGCGGCGGGCCGGGTGCCCTGGTGGAACAGCAGCTCCCAACCCGCTGCGGCCTGTCGCCAGAGCGAACTGCGGATCGTTCCGGTTTCGGCGATCCGGTAGGTGACGAGAACGAGCCCCGCCTGCACCTCCCGCGCCTCGAAATCCGCCAGCGTGCGGGCGCCCTCGAAGCCGGGGGCGCGTCGCAGCTCGCGCATGACCGCCGGCTTGTCATAGATCCGGCCCGACTGCCCGATCTCGCGGAAATCGTCGGCTAGCGTCCGGCCGACAAAACCGGCGTCGGCGCGCATCGACGGATCGAGCAATTGCTGCTCGATCACCTTCAGTTCGTCCGCGAAGTCCATGCGCCGACTCCCGAAACGGGTTATCGTGATAGGTCCGGAAGCGCGGCCGGGCCGCCCCTACTCCGCCGCCACGCGCGGCGGGTCGCGGCGCACCGCGCCGGCCACGCTATCGATGGCCGCACCGTCCAGCGTCGCCAGCAGCAGCCGCGCCGGATCCACCGGCCCCGGCAGCACGATCTGCCCCTTGGGCACGCGCACGAAGCCGAGCCGGCCGTAATAGGGCTCGTCGCCCACCAGCAGCACCCGCGTCGCGCCCGCCTCCTTCGCCGCCGCCAGCGCCCGCTCGCAGAGCCGCCGGCCGATGCCGTGCGAGCGGAACGGCGGCTCCACCGTGAGCGGACCGAGCAGCAGCGCCGGCGCCGCGCCGATCAGGATCGGCGTGAGGCGCACCGAGCCCACCAGCATGGTGCCGATATGGGCGGTGAAGGAGAGGTCGCGCCGGTGCGGATTGCCCTCGCGCAGCCGGAAGGCGGTGCGCGCGAAGCGCCCCGGCCCGAAGGTGCGGGCGACCAGCCGCTCGATGGCGGCATCGTCGGAGGGCTTCTCGGGCAGCAGGGTGATGGAAAGGTCGGTCATGGGATCAGCGGGCTCGATGCGATGCGGCGGGGCCGCGCGCCGACCCGCGAGAGCTCACGGGCGGGGCGGCAGGACGGCAGACGACGGCGCGCGCCCGAAGGCGCGGGCGGGCTCGTCTCGTCGTCGCTGTACCGGCAGCCGCATCATGGGTCTCGTTCCCGAAGGTCCGGCCCGATAGCACAGCCGGCCGGCGAGGTCGAGAGCCCGCCCCCATCGCCGCCGCCGCAGCGGCGCCGGGCGGCGGACGCGAGCGGCCCCGGGGTGGATCCGCGCGGACGGCCACCGCCCGGCATTCGCAACGGGTGAGGGACGTGAATCGATCTGCCCGCAAACGCCCGTATCGTACTGGAACGACACAGTTTCGGCTCTCATCCTCATCTGTCAATGAAGGTGACGCACACGCCCCGCGCCGGTGCGGGCCGCCTGACGCACCGCCGCCCGCATCGGACCAGACCGACGCGGTGGTCCTCGGGATCACCGCCCGCCCAGCCGCGCCACGCGGGCCACCCGGGCTCGTCGCGGGCGATGGACCGGCGCCGGATCCCCGTCCCGTCCGCCGGCGCGCGAGGCCGATCAGGCCGATCCGATCCCGGCCTCCGCCAAGACGAGGCGGCGACAGCGGAGCCGGAGCGTCGCCGGAGGCGGGAGGCGTCCCCGTCCCGGGACCTTGGCGGGCGCGGCACCCGGTCTCCACGGCCGGGCGAGACCATGGCGCCGGATGCCCCCCCGCGGCATGCGCGCCAGCGCCTCGCCGCCAACCTGAAGCGACACCCGCGCGGGCGCCGGGGCGCGGGCCGGACGCCCTTGCCACGCCCCAAGCCTGACTACTATAAGAAACATATGTCCATCATAATTGACGATACCGGCACCCGCCTCGCCGCCCGCCTGCGCCTCGAGCGCGAGGCGCGCGGCTGGTCGCTGGCCGATCTCGCCGCGCGCGCCGGCCTCGCCAAGGCGACCATCAGCAAGATCGAGCGCGGGGAGATCAGCCCCACGGCGGTGACACTGGTGCGCCTCGCCACCGCCTTCGACCTCACCCTCGCCGGCCTGCTGCTGCGCGCCGAGGGCGGCGATCGGCTGGTGCGCGCGGCGGAGCAGCCGCTGTGGCGCGATCCCGCAAGCGGCTATGTCCGCCGGCAGATCTTCGCCCGCCCCGATCATCCGGTCGAGCTGGTCGAGGTCGAACTGCCGCCCGGCGCACGGGTCGCGCTGCCGGCCTCGTCCCTCGCCCGCATCCGCCAGATCGTGCAGCTGCGCGCCGGCGAACTCGTCATCGTCGAGGGCGAGACCCGCCACGCGCTGCGCCCCGGCGACTGCCTCGGCTTCGGCCCGCCCGCCGACATCGTCTTCGCCAACGAGACCGACGCGCCCTGCCGCTATCTCGTCGCCCTCACCCGCCTGTAGCGCACCCCGAGCCCCGCCATGCCCGACGCCGCCACCATCCGCCCCCTCGCCCCGGACGAGCCGACCATCGCCGCGCTATCGAGCCTGCTCATCGAGACGGTCGCGGGCGGCGGCTCGGTCGGCTTCATGCACCCGCTCGACGCCGGAAAGGCCGCTGCCTTCTGCCGCGCGGCGCTGGAGGGCGCCGCACGCGGCGAGCGCATCATCCTCGGCGCCTTTCGCGGGGAGACGCTCGCCGGCACGGTGACGCTGCAGCTCGCGCTGCCCGAGAACCAGCCGCACCGCGCCGAGATCGCCAAGATGATGACCCGCCCGCCCTTCCGCGGCCGCGGCATCGCTTCCGCCTTGCTCGCAGAGG
This sequence comes from Ancylobacter terrae, assembly GCF_045108345.1. Lineage (NCBI taxonomy): Bacteria > Pseudomonadati > Pseudomonadota > Alphaproteobacteria > Hyphomicrobiales > Xanthobacteraceae > Ancylobacter > Ancylobacter terrae. The sequence goes on along the minus strand of NZ_JBJGXH010000001.1, from coordinate 739,009 downwards.
CCGAGCGCCTGGCCATCGCGCGGGGGCGCACCCTGCTGGTGCTCGACACCGCCAGCGAGGAGGGCGCATCCGGGCTCTACGAGCAACACGGCTTCGTCTTCGCCGGCGAGATCCCCGGTTTCGCGCTGAAGCCGCATGGCGGGCTCACCGGCACGCGGCTCTATTTCAAGCGCCTCGCCCCGGCGTGAGAGCCCCCACTGGCATCCGTGCCCGCTCTCCCCCATCCTGCCGGCCCGGTAGGCAGAGCGCAGGAGTGAGCGATGGGCCTTCTCGTCGACGGCAAATGGACCGACCAGTGGTACGACACCAAGTCCACCGGCGGCCGCTTCCAGCGCACCACCACCACCTTCCGCAACTGGATCACCGCCGATGGCAGCGCCGGCCCCACCGGCACGGGCGGCTTCAAGGCCGAGCCGGGGCGCTATCACCTCTACGTCTCGCTCGCCTGCCCCTGGGCGCACCGCACGCTGATCTTCCGCGCGCTGAAGCGGCTCGACAGCCTCATCAGCGTCGACGTGGTCGATCCGCTGATGGGGTCGGAGGGCTGGGTGTTCGGCGATGGCGCGGGCGGCCTCACGCCGGGCGCGACCGGCGACACCGTGCTCGGCAAGGCCCGGCTCTACGAGGTGTATCTGGAAGCCGACCCGCATTATTCGGGCCGCGTTACCGTGCCGGTGCTGTGGGACAAGGCGCACGGCACCATCGTCAGCAATGAATCGGCGGAGATCATCCGCATGTTCAATTCCGCCTTCGACGCTTTCACCGAGGCGCGCGAGGATTACTACCCGCCGGAGCTGCGCGCCGAGATCGACGCGCTGAATACGCGCATCTACGATGCGGTGAACAACGGCGTCTACAAGGCGGGCTTCGCCACCGCGCAGGAGGCTTACGAGGAAGCCGTGAGCGCGCTGTTCGCCATGCTGGACGAGCTCGACGACCGCCTCGCCGGCAGCCGCTTTCTGCTCGGCGCGCGCCCGACCGAGGCCGACTGGCGGCTCTTCACCACGCTGGCGCGCTTCGACGCCGTCTATGTCGGCCACTTCAAGTGCAACATCCGCCGCATCGCCGATTACCCGAACCTGTCGCGCTACTTCCTTGAACTCCTGGCCGTTCCCGGGGTGCGCGAGACGGTGAACCTCACCCACATCAAGCGGCACTACTACGGCAGCCACAAGACCATCAACCCGACGGGGATCGTGCCGGTGGGGCCAGTGTTGGGGTGGTGACGAAAGCAAGCAAGGAAAATATCTTTCGTGAATAAAGTTAGCTCAATGATTCGCGACCAGCGCCATGCAGACCATCCTTCAGACGACCTTTGATACATATCAACTTTTGGAAACGATCGGCGAGGGTGGCGCGGGTCGCGTGTATGCGGCGAAAAATTCTGGCGGCGATCAAGTCGCAATAAAGATTTTGACGGGAACTTCTACCGAGAAGAGAAAGAGATTTAAAAACGAAACTCATTTCTTGATGAGAAATAAGCATATTCATATCATAAAGGTTATCGATTCCGGATATTCATCACATAAATCATTAGACGGCCCATTTTATGTGATGCCGATATATTGGGGAAGCCTGAGAAAGGCACTTAATGCGGGAATCCCACCGGAGGTGGCTATCCGCATTATTTCCAATATTCTGGATGGAGTGGAAGCCGCTCATTTGCAAGGAATAATTCATCGAGACCTAAAGCCAGAAAATATCCTCATTGATCAATCCTACACGGAAGTGGTCATTTCTGATTTTGGGGTGGCTCACTTCAGTGAAGAGGAATTGAGAACCTCGATTGAAACCAAACCCGCATCGCGCCTCGCTAACTTCGCGTATGCCGCCCCGGAGCAGCGAGTTCCAAGAGACCCTGCTGGTATAGCGGCAGACATATATGCACTCGGCCTCATATTCCATGAATTATTTACGGGAATCGTGCCGCACGGAACTGCATATGAACCAATATCTGCGAAATTCCCATCATATGCATTTCTCGATCCAATAATCGCGCACATGTTACGTCACAGTCCCTCAGAAAGACCGGCAAACATCGCCAGTATCAAAGAGAATATCCGGCGATACGAAGCAACATTCTTTCAACGGCAAAAAATCGACAAAATAGATCGAACCGTGGTCTCCGGAGATGCGATTATTGATAAGTTTGCCTACACCCCGCCAACATTGGTGGGAGCATATTATGAAGACGGCGTCCTCCGCCTTTCTCTCGATGAGGCACCAAGCAAGGACTGGATAGTTTCCCTGAAAAATTTAGGGAATTACACCAGCGTTTCAGGAATACCGCCAGCAGCATTCAATTTTAAAGACAGAGATGTATACGTTCACGTGCCAAACCACACCATACAGGACGTGATAAATTATTTTAAACAATGGCTGCCTAAAGCAACATCCGAATTAAGTCATGACTTGAAACGAAAAAATGCAGAAGAAAAACATAGACAAGTGGCACGGTTAGCCGAAGAGAAGAAGAGACTAGAGGAGAATCTCAGGATAAATAACTCGATTAGAATTTGAATATTCTCACCCCGCCATCCGCTCCGCTGACCCCTCCGCATCCCCCTCGCCGGCACCCGCCACCTTCCGGAACCGCACCAGCGTATACACCCCCAGCCCGACATTCTTCGCCGAGACCAGTTCCACCGTGCCGTTGCGCGCGGCCCAGTCTTTCAGGCGGGCGAACTGGAATTCGGGGCGCCAGCCGAGCTTGCGGGCGCGGCGGGCGAACCAGCGCTCGAACGAGGCGCGCAGGCCCTCCTCGGCGCCGAGATGGTTGACCAGGATGATCTCCCCGCCCGGCCGCAGCACGCGGGCCATCTCGTCGAGCGTCGTTTCGGGATGCGGCACCACGGTGATGACGAACTGGGCGACGACGACGTCGAAGCTGGCATCGTCGAAGCCGAGATGCGCGCCGTCCATCAGGCACAGCCCCTCGACATGGTCGAGCCGTTCCTTCGCGACCCGCTCGCGCGCCTTCTGCAGCATCGGCTCGGAGATATCGACGCCGACCATCCGGTTCGAGCGCTTGTAGGCGGGCAGCGCCATGCCGGTGCCGACGCCGAATTCGAGGATGCGCCCGCCGATCCGCTCGGCCGCCGCGATCGCCGCCTTGCGGCCGGGATCGAACACCGCGCCGAACACGACGTCGTAGATCGGCGCCCAGCGGGCATAGGCCTCCTCGACGGTGGCGCGATCGAGATCGGTGGTCATGCGTCCCCCTGCTACCCCGAGGGCGACGCGAACGCGACACCCCGTCCTCCCCGCCGGACGGCGGCCTACACCAACGCGGGACACGGCCCGCGGTTGCCGGCGCGGCGCGAATCCCTCCGGCGCGCGATCCGATCAGAGTGGATCAATCCGATCGGCAAATCGCCCTCTAAAATCGCAACAGAGCGCGCGTCATCCGATCGGCCTGCTCCGCAAGCCTATCGGCGCGTGCTCTAGCGCGCCGCCGCGGCCATCATCGTGGCGGCCTGTGTCGCCCGCGTGAAGGGCGGCGCCCCGCGACGGATCACCCCGCCGCCGAGCAGGCGCGCATGCGGCTCGCCATCGGCGTAGAACACGCAGGCCTGCCCCGGCGCCACGCCCTCCTCCGCCGCGTGCAGGTGAACGGCGAGCGCCCCGTCCGCGCCGCGGGCGAGATGGGCCGGCACCGGCGGGCGGGTCGAGCGCACCTTCACATGGATGTCGCGCCCGGCGGCGATGGCGGCGGCGAGCGGCTCGTCGCCCAGCCAGTTGACGTCGTCGACCGCGACCACCGAGACGCCCAGCGCCTCGCGCGGCCCCACCACCACCTGCCGCGCGGCCGCATCGATGCCGACCACGTAGAGCGGCTCGCGGGCGGCGATGCCGAGGCCCTTGCGCTGGCCGATGGTGTAGCGCATCACCCCGCCGTGCCGGCCGAGCACCCGCCCGTCGAGATGCACGATGTCGCCCGGCTCCGCCGCTTCGGGGCGCAGCTTCTCGACGATGTCGGTGTAGCGGCCCGTCGGCACGAAGCAGATGTCCTGGCTGTCCGGCTTGTCGGCGATGGCGAGGCCGAAGCTCTCCGCCAGCGCGCGCACCTCCGGCTTGCTGGTCTCGCCGAGCGGAAAGCGCAGCATGTCGATCTGCGCCGGCGTGGTGGCGTAGAGGAAATAGCTCTGGTCGCGGCTCTCGTCGGCGGGGCGGTAGAGCGCCCGCCCGCCGCCCGGCAGCGCCCGGCTGGTGACGTAATGGCCGGTGGCGAGGATATCGGCGCCGAGGTCGCGCGCGGTCTCCAGGAGGTCGCGGAACTTGATGGTGCGGTTGCACTCGACGCAGGGGATCGGCGTCTGCCCGGCCGCATAGGCGGCGGCGAAGTTCTCGATCACCTCCTGCCGGAAGCGGCTCTCGTAATCGAGCACGTAATGGGCGATGCCCAGCCGCTCGGCCACCATGCGCGCGTCGTAGATGTCCTGCCCCGCGCAGCACGCGCCGGGGCGGTGGTGCATCGCCTCGCCATGGTCGTAGAGCTGCAGCGTGACGCCGAGCACGTCATAGCCCGCCTGCGCGTAGAGCGCGGCCACCACCGAGGAATCCACCCCGCCCGACATCGCCACGACGACGCGGGTGGAGGCAGGATCGCGGTTGGTGTCGTCGAGACGGATCATCAGGCGTTCCGGCGTGGCCGCCCCTCGCCGGAAACGACGCCGGGGACATGCTGGGTATCTAAGGAGCACGGGCACCCGACGCAAGCCGAACCGGCCGGCCGGGGCGCGCGCGGGGAACCGAACCGGCCAACACGACGCCGCGCGATGCCGCCCCCGGCGGCGCCGAAGCCCCGCCTTTTCGCGGCGTTGCTGCGCCGCCGCCCCGCTTCCCTTGCGGTGCCCGCCGCGTTGTTAACCATTTCTGCTGCAGCGCAGAAGTAAACGAAAGATTGATCAACTATTAATAAAACACGCCGGCAAGCCGTCTCAAAATCACGTGAAACGCTTAGGGAAATATTCATCGCTCGCGACTACCGTCCTCAGCTGATTGGGTGTGTTTAGTGAGCGTACCAATGACTGAACCCTACCGCCCGAGGGTCAAATACGTAATCGGGCCGGATGGCAGTCCGCTGACCATTGCCGATCTCCCGCCGCCGAACACGAAGCGGTGGGTGATCCGGCGGAAAGCGGAAGTTGTCGCGGCCGTGCGCGGCGGTCTCCTCAGTCTCGAGGAGGCCTGCAAGCGGTATACGTTGACCACCGAGGAATTCCTGTCGTGGCAGGCGTCGATCGACCGCCACGGCCTCGCCGGCCTGCGCACCACGCGCATCCAGCAATACCGGCAATAGACAGGCCGGGCGTGTATCCGCGCGCTCGAACCCGCCCTCCGCCTCGACCCTTCCAGACCATTATCGGTGAACGACGACCGCGCCACACGGGCGGCGGCGTGTCAACGTTCCAGCGCCTTGAGGTAGTCGCGCCCCGTTACCGTGAACGGCGCGTAGCGCTCCGGCCAGTTTTTCGCCTTCCTGCTCCGGGTGCTGGGAAATCGGGCATCAAAGGAATAGAGGTCGACCACCGACGTTTCCGTGTCGAGCCTTCTTATGTATCCACGAAGCGGCGGCGGCGCCTCGATTGGGTCCAGCGACCAATGGTCGAAATTGATCTCGAGGAAATCATCGACATACATCGTCACGTAGGGATATCCCGAGTTGATGAGAGAGAGTTCGACCCGGTCGATGTCGTCTATCGCACGGATGAATTGCGACGGGCGTGAGCGGCAGTTCAGGCCGTGCAGCTCCAGCATCAGGTTCTTTGCCAGTCTGCGTGCCTTCTTCCGCAATCGCTCCGGCATGTCGATCTGCAGGAACTCGACGTAAGGCGCCGCGTCTTCTGGCAGATCGAACTGGAGTTCGAGATTGCCATAGAGCCAATACGGACGGTGCGGCGAGTGCGATGGAGGATCGCCCATCCGTTCTCCAGGCTCCCCCAGCAGAGCGACAACCTCGTCCATGGTCGCGCCAGGCCGCAGCGGGCCAAAGCACCCGGTATTCAGGAAATCAATGAGCGATGACCGGATCATCGCCAATGATACCGTAGGTCCCGACGAAGCGAAAAGGCGGAAGACCCGGCGAGCGGACTGTGAGCCCCTCACACCCCCTCCAGATACGCCACCAGCCGCGCGCCGGCCTGTTCGACCGCGCCGTCATTGACGATGGAGAGGTCCGGCGCCTCGTCGAGCACCGGCTGGCGGGTGAGGCGCTGGGCGACCTGTTCGCCGGCCTCGCGCCCGCGCGCGGCGAGGCGTAGAGCGCGCAGCTCGGCGGGCGCGGAGACATGCACCACCTTCACATGGGCGAAGCGCCCGCGCGCCTCGGCCACCGCGGCGCGCGAGCCGTTGGCCACCACGCAGCGCCCCGCCGTGATCGCCTCCGCCACCTCCGGGCCGAGCGCATAGCCGAGCCCGTTCGCCCGCCAGGCGAGCGGAAAGCGCCCCGCCGCCACCCCCGCCTCGAAGGCGGCGACGGCGAGCGGCTCGTGATCCTCGGTGCCGTCCACCGGCCGGGTAATGCGGCGGCGGGCGAACACGATCCCCCCACGCCCGGCCAGCCGGCCGCGCGCATAGTTGAGCAGCGTGTCCTTGCCCGAGCCGGACGGGCCGACCACCAGCACCAGCACCCCCGGGCCGAGCGGCACGGGCGAGGGGACGATATCGGCCAGACTCACGCCACGCGCTCCCCTTCACGCCACACCCTGCGCACCACCGGCACGGACTCGGCTCCCTCGCCGGCCACCGCCACCTGAATGAAATCCGCCCGGAGCCCCGGCGCAAGGGCGCCGCGGTCGTCCATGCCGACGGCGCGGGCGGGATTGGCGCTCACCAGCGCCACCGCTTCGGAAAGCGCGATGCCCGGCACAAGGCGCGGCAGCGCGAAGGCGGCGAGCAGCAGGCTGGCGGGCACATAGTCGGAGGAGAGGATGTCGAGCGTGCCGGCCCGCGCCAGCGCCGCGGCGGCGATGTTGCCGGCGTGGGAACCGCCGCGCACCAGGTTCGGCGCGCCCATCAGCACGCGGATGCCGGCCTTGTGCGAGGCACCCGCGGCTTCCTCGGTGGTCGGGAACTCGGCGATGGCGATGCCGTCCGCCACCGCCTCGGCCACATGCGCCGCGCTCGCATCGTCATGGCTCGCCAGCTTGATGCCGCGCGCGCGGGCGATCTCGACCAGACGCGCCCGGTTCGGCCGGGCATGGCGGTGATGCGCCTCCAGCCGCGCGGCGACGATGATGTCCATCTCGGCGTCGGTGATGCCGGCCTTCTTCTGGTAGTAGCTGCGGAAATGCGCTTCGGTGAGGAACTGTCGCTGGCCGGGGGTGTGGTCCATCAGCGAGATCAGCCGCACGTCGGCCATCTCCATCAGCGCCTGCGCATCCGCGACCACGCCGTCGGCCGCCACCTCGCAGCGCAGGTGCACGTGATGCTCGGCGCGGAGCATGCCGGCCGCGCCCGCCGCCTTCAGCGTCTGCGCCAGCGGCCCGGCATCGCCCTCGACGCCGACCGCCCGCGTCTCGGGCCACACCCTGAGCGAATCGAACACGGTGGTGATGCCGGAGGCGGCAATCTGCGCGTCATAGGCCATCACCGCGGCGAGCGGGTTCCAGCGCACGCGCGGGCGCGGGAACAGGTGGCTCTCGACATGGTCGGTGTGCAGTTCGACGAGGCCCGGCAGCAAATAGTCGCCCGCGAGGTCGATCGCCCCCGCCGGCACCGCCCCCGCGCCGATCTCGGCGATCACGCCGTCGCGCACGACGAGGTGGCCGTGCGCCACCCGGTCCGGCAGCACGAGCCGCGCATTGGCGTAGACGGTCTCTTTCATCGTCTTTCCCCTCACGCCGCCCCTCGGGCCTTGCCGCCGGCAAGCCCATCGGCAGGGCCCGCGAAACGGGTGACGTCGATCACCCGGTCGCACACCGCCGCGCGCACGTCGCCATCGTGGAAGATGCCGAGCATGCCCACCCCGGCCGCCTTCTTCTCGGCGATCAGCGCGATCACCACCGCCCGGTTGGCGGCGTCGAGCGAGGCGGTCGGCTCGTCCATCAGCAGCAGCGGGCGGTGCGCGATCAGCCCGCGGGCGATGTTGACGCGCTGCTGCTCGCCGCCCGAAAAGGTCGCCGGCGGCAGGCCCCACAGCCGCTCCGGCAGGTTCAGCCGGGCGAGCAGCGCCCCCGCCTTCTCGCGCGCCGCCTCCCGCGACACGCCCTCCCCGAGCAGGGGCTCGGCCACCACGTCGAGCGCGGCGACGCGCGGGATCACCCGCAGGAACTGGCTCACATAGCCCATCGTCGTCGCGCGCAGCCGCATCAGCCGGCGCGGATCGCAGCTTGCGACGTCGACCGTCTCGGCGCCGTCGCGCACGCGGATGGCGCCGGCATCGACCCGGTAATTGCCGTACACCATCTTCAGCACCGAGCTCTTGCCCGCTCCCGACGGCCCGCCGAGCGCGACGCATTCGCCCGCAAACAGCTCGAACCCGGCGCCCGCCACCACCGGCAGCCGCGCCCCCTCACGCAGGTGCAGCACGAAGGTCTTGGAGAGGTTGGAGACGGAAAGGAGGGGGGTCGTGTCCGTCATGGCTGTTGATCCTCGAGCGCGAGCAGAGGGCCTGAAGGAACGTTGCCAAAGTCTCTCTGCTGGGTCCCGGATCGTCGTTCCGCCTGCGGCATCACTTGTCCGGGACACGCGGTATCAGGCAAGGCCCCACGCTTGCTTCCCGGACAAGCTGCACGACGTGCAGCGCCGATCCGGGACCCAGGAGAAACCTCCCCGCCATATTCTCTTTGTCGCTCCATCATCACGCCGCCAGCACCGAGGACACCAGCAGCTGCGTATAGGCCTCGCGCGGATCGTCCAGCACCTGGTCGGTGAGCCCGCTCTCGATCACCCGGCCATGGCGCATCACCACCATGCGGTGCGACAAGAGCCGCGCCACCGCGAGGTCGTGGGTGACGATCACCACGGCGAGCCCCATCTCCGCCACCAGCGTGCGGATAAGATCGAGCAGCCGCGCCTGCACCGAGACGTCGAGCCCGCCGGTCGGCTCGTCCATGAAGACGAGGCGCGGGCGCGTCACGAGGTTGCGCGCGATCTGCAGGCGCTGGCGCATGCCGCCGGAGAAGGCGCGCGGATCGTCGTCGATCCGGTCGGGCGCGATCTCGACGCGGCCGAGCCAGTCGAGCGCGCTCGCGCGGATGTCGCCATAGTGGCGATTGCCCACCGCCATCAGCCGCTCGCCGACATTGCCGCCGGCCGAGACCGCCATGCGCAGGCCGTCCGCCGGGTTCTGCCGCACGAATCCCCAGTCGGTGCGCATCAGCGCCCGCCGCTCGGCCGCGCCGAGGCCGGCGAGGTCGACGAGTTCGCCCTGCCGCCGGTACAGCACCCGGCCAGCGGTGGGCGCGAGTTCGGTCGAGAGCAGGCCGAGCAGGGTCGATTTGCCCGAGCCCGACTCGCCCACCACCGCCAGCACCTCGCCCGGATAGACGGCGAGGCCGACGTCGCGGCAGCCGATGCGGGCGCCATAGTCCTTGCCGAGATGTTCGGCGACGAGGAGCGGCTGGTCAGGTGTTGCGCTCATCTCGCCCCCTCCCCCGCCATCCCGGCCACAGGCGAAGCTCCCAACCCCGTCATCCCGGACGGCGCGGCACGCGTCGCGCCGGGCACGTCTTCGTTCGTCATCCCGGCCGGAGGCGGAGCCGGAGAGCCGGGATCGTCCGTCGAAGGAAGCGGCCCACCGGAACGCGATCCCGGCTCTGCGCCGCTGCGCGGCTCCGGCCGGGATGACGAGCCCTCCGCCGCGCCCATCTCCCCCACATGCCCCGCCGCCCGCCGGCTCGCGCAATAGTCCGTATCCGAGCACACGAACATCCGCCCGCCGCGATCGTCGAGGATCACCTCGTCGAGATAGACGCCTTCCGCCGCGCACAGGGCGCAGGGCTTGGCGAAACGCTGCACGGCGAAGGGGTGATCCTCGAAGTCGAGCGGGCGCACGCGCGTATAGGGCGGCACCGCATAGATGCGCTTCTCCCGCCCCGCCCCGAACAATTGCAGCGCCGGGCAGTCGTCCATCTTCGGGTTGTCGAATTTCGGGATCGGCGAGGGATCCATCACATAGCGCCCCGCGACCTCGACCGGATAGGCATAGGTGGTGGCGATATGGCCGTGGCGGGCGATGTCCTCATAGAGCTTCACATGCATCAGTCCGTATTCGGCCAATGCGTGAAGCTCACGCGTCTCGCTCTCGCGCGGTTCGAGGAAGCGCAGGGGTTCGGGGATCGGCACCTGGTAGACGAGGATCTGCTCCTCGGTGAGCGGCGCCTCGGGGATGCGGTGGCGGGTCTGGATGATGGTCGCCGCGCTCGTCGAGGTCGTGGTCGCCACCCCGGCGGTCTTCTCGAAGAAGCCGCGGATCGCCACGGCATTGGTGGTGTCGTCGGCGCCCTGGTCGATCACCTTCAGCACGTCGCCCTCGCCGAGCACGGCGGCGGTCACCTGCACGCCGCCGGTGCCCCAGCCATAGGGCATCGGCATCTCGCGCGCGGCGAACGGCACCTGATAGCCGGGAATGGCGATCGCCTTCAGGATCGCCCGGCGGATCATCCTTTTGGTCTGCTCGTCGAGATAGGCGAAGTTGTAGGTGATGGCGGGCATCGAAGTCATTCGATATCACTCAGCAGTGGAGGGCTGCACACAACAGCAAGCCCGGTAAGACAAAATGACATGTACATCACCATTTTCTATGAAAGAGACTTCCACTAGAAGATGAAGTTTTTAATTGACAGCACAATCATATTTTGATATATTTTTCTTGAGGTCAAGAATTATCGGCATTTTGCGACCTCAATTGATTTGCAAAGTCCATTTTTTATTTTTTTAAAAAGGAGAATTATATATGATCAACAGACTGCGAATTCGGCTTGCTCATTTTAAGGTTGTGACCAATGGCACTTATTCCAGCATTGCAATGCAATGCGGTCTTGCAGCAGCAACTTTGTGTAATTTCATAAACGGGAATCATGACCCCCGCGAAACGACTGTTGCAGCAATCGACGCCTTCCTTCGCACCAACGGCTTCTAAAATTCGCCTAATCACTCCGCCGCCTCCCGGGCATCCTCTGCCTGGGAGGTTGCCGCCCTCTCCGCCCGCATGCGGCGCACCAGGTCGAGCTCGGCCTGGAAGTCGACGTAATGCGGCAGCTTCAGATGCTCGACGAAGCCGGTCGCCTGCACATTGTCGGAATGGGCCAGCACGAACTCCTCGTCCTGCGCCGGGGCGGTGAACTCCTCGCCGAGTTCCTTCCAGCGCAGCGCCCGCTCGACGAGGGCCATCGACATCGCCTTGCGCTCGCACTGGCCGAACACGAGGCCATAGCCGCGCGTGAACTGCGGCGGGCGGGTCGCGCTGCCGTGGAACTGGTTCACCGTCTGGCACTCGGTGACCTCGATGGTGCCGAGGCTGATGGCGAACCCGAGCTCCTCGGCGACGAACTCGACCTCGACATCGCCGAAGCGGATCTCGCCGACGAAGGGGTGGGTGCGGGCATAGCCGCGCTGGGTGGAATAGCCGAGCGCGAGCAGGAAGCCCTCGTCGCCCCGCGCCAGCGTCTGGAGGCGGGTGGCGCGGTCGGTGGGGAAGCTCATCGGCGCGCGGGTGATGTCGAAGGGCTCCGCGCCATCGTCCGGCGGCGCGGCCTCGATCAGCCCCTCGGCGTCGAGAAGATCGGTGACGCGGGGCATCGCGTCATCGGCGTCCGGCTGCGGATAAACGGCATCGTTCGCATCGGCCTGACCGCACTGATCGTCCACCTGACCGCACTGATCATCCACACCCGCCAGCGCCGGATCGAGCAACCTGTGGGTGTAGTCGAAGGTGGGGCCGAGCACCTGCCCGCCGGGCAGGTCCTTGAACGTCGCCGATACGCGGCGGCGCACCAACATCGCTGATGTATCAAGGGGTTGCGAGGCACCGAAGCGCGGCAGGGTGGTGCGGAAGGCGCGGATCAGGAAGATCGCCTCGATCAGGTCGCCACGCGCCTGCTTCACCGCCAGCGCGGCGAGGCCGGGGTCATAGAGCGAGCCCTCCACCATCACCCGCGCCACCGCGAGAGACAGTTGCTGCGCGATCTGATCGAGCCCGATCGATGGAAGATTCCTCTTTCCGCGCCGATACTTGGCGAGAAGACGGTGGGCGTTGCGGATGGCCTTTTCGCCACCCTTGGCCGCGACATACATGGCCTAGCCCTCCCTCGCCCGCACCGAGCGCGGCAACCCGGCGACGGCATCCGGCCCCGCCAGCAGGAGATCGACACCGAGCGGGAACGAGGCACGATTCGCCTTGATTCGATTGATGAAATCGGCTGGAAGCGGGGTCGCGCCGAAGGCGATGGCGCCCTGTATACCCGGCCCTTCGAGCACCATTCCCTGCCCGGTGAAGCGCTCCACCTGCACGATCAGCGTCGCCGAGCGGTCGGGATAATCCGGGGTGCCACGCGAAAAGATGTTGAAGTCCGGTAGCTTAGCGGCATCGGCGATCACCGCGAAGGCGGCCAGTTCCGGCTCGGCGACGATCGGCGCGCCGGTATGGAAACGCAGGAACCGCGCCACCTCCGGCACCCCGGCAAGCATGGGATCCAGCCAGAGCGGCGTCTCGAAATCGGCCAGCGCCAGCACCAGCGCCGCCGCGACCGGCGAGAGCGGCGCCGGCGGCTGGAGATCGGCGGCGACAGGGCGCGAACGCCCGGGCCGCGCGAGCGCCCACATCGCCGCCCGGAAGGCGGCCTGCGCGTCTCGCACCGGCTCGGCAAAGCCGAGCGCAAGCGATTGATCCGGCATGCTAATCTTCCCCGCGCACGAGCGTGAAGAAGTCGACTTTGGTGGTCGCCACCTCCGCCTTCACCGCGGCGGTCTCGGCCCTCAGCCGTGCGGCGACGGGCACGATCACACGCTCCACCGCCGCCCTCTCCCCGCCCTGCCAGAGCGCGTCGAGGATCGCCGCCGCCCGCGCCGCGGCGGGCGCGCGGCCGAGCCGGTAGGCGAAGCCGCTCCGCCCGTCGGCGAGCCGCACCGCCGCGCGGCTGACCGTCGCCTCGCCCAGATTGAACGCCGCGCCATCCCCCCCGGTGCGCCCGCGCAGCATCACCAGCCCGATCTCGGGCGGGCGCAGATCCCGAACCTCCGGCAGCGGGGCCAGCGTCGCCAGCATGGCGTCGAGTTCGCCGCCGTCGGCTCGCGCAAGCGTCGACATCACCGCGCGACGGGCCGCGACGGCAGCAGAGGCGCCTTTGTCTTCAATGCCTTGGCAGGTGTGATCGCTCATCGCGGAGACCCGATGGACAGAATGGCACGATTTGTATATTGATCGATACAAACATGCAATACGTCTCTGGACTGCACCGCAACATGCCCTCGATCGACGACGACGCCGTGACGCATCCGGCCGCCCCGGCCGACGCCACGCCCGCACTTGCGGGCGACGTCGCGCGCGGCACCGGGGTGGCGCTCTGGAAGCAGATCGCCGAGCGCATCGAGGCCGAGATCGCCGCCGGTACGCTCACCCCGGGCAGCCGCCTGCCGACCGAAGCGGAGCTCGCCGAGCGCTTCGCGGTCAACCGCCACACGCTCCGGCGCGCCCTTTCCGTCCTGACGGATCAAGGACTTATCGAGGCCACCCCCGGCCGCGGCACCTTCGTGCGGCATGCGCCGATCCGCTACCCGATCACCGCGCGCACCCGCTTTTCGGAGATCATCACCGCGGTCGGGCGCGCGCCCGGCGGCAGGGTGCTGGGCTCGCGGCTGGAACCGGCCGACAGCGAGATTGCCGCCGCACTCGCGATCGCGACGGGCACGCAGGTGCTGCGCGTCGACATGGTGCGCGAGGCCGACGATGTGCCGCTAACCTACGGCTCGCATTGGTATATCGCCGATCGCTGCCGCGACCTCGACCTCCTCATCGCCACGACGGGCTCGGTGACGCGGGCGCTGGAAGCGCTCGGCCTCGGCGACTACCGCCGCCGCGAGACCCGCATCACCGCCCGCATGGCCGACGAGACGGAACGGCGCCACCTTGCCCTGCCGGCCGGTCGGCCCGTAATGATCGTCGAAAGCGTGAACAGCGATCGCGGCCAGCCGATCCAGTTCACGCGCGCCTGCTTCGCCGCCGATCGGGTCCAGATCGTCGTCCGCTCCTGACTCTCGCAAAAGGAGGCCACAAATGGCCCGCATCACCCACCTCGACGAGCTGCGCCGCATCTATGGCGAACCGCGCGAGCGCTCGCGCCGCAAGGTCCTTCCCGCGCTCGACCGGCACTGTCGCCGCTTCATCGAGCTGAGCCCCTTTCTCGCGCTCGCGACCTTCGGCGCCGATGGCCACGCGGACGTTTCCCCGCGCGGCGATGCCCCGGGCTTCGTGCGCATCACGGACGAGGGTGCGCTGCTGATTCCGGACCGTCCCGGCAACAACCGGTTGGACAATCTCACCAATCTTCTCGCCAACCCGGCCGTCGGCCTGCTCTTCGTCATCCCCGGCTTCGACGAGACGCTGCGGGTGAACGGCACCGCCGCCATCCACGACGATGCCGATCTGCTCGATCTCTTCGCCGTGAACGAGCGCCGCCCCGCCACCGTGCTCCGCGTCGGCGTGAGCGAAGCCTATATCCACTGCGGCAAGGCGATGATGCGCTCGCGCCTGTGGGAGCCGTCCGCGCAGACCGAGCGCGCGCTCCTGCCGAGCCTGGGCGAGATAATGCGCGATCAACTGTCGCTCGAGACGGCGGAGAGCCAGGCCGAGATGGTCCGACGCTACCGCGAGACGCTCTACTGAGCCGGACGCAGCCGGCCCCGGCTCTGGCGAAGCTGGAGGCGAGCCGCTACTATCGCCGCTCACAGACGAGGATTCAGCGGCAATGGACGAGACCGGCCGCCCGCAAGGCGGGGCATCGGCCCCTTCGCTGCGCGACGCGATGCGCGCGGCCCGGCTCGAATCCGCCGAGCGCGCCGGTGTCGTTGTCGAACTGCGCGACGCCGAACTCGCCCGGCTCGCCATGCTGAACGAGTTGCTGGAGCCGGTGTTCGCCGAGATTCCCCTCGAACATGCCGATCTGTTCGATCGCGGGCTGATGCCCGGGGAGACGCCGCGCCTGTTCATCGACATGGTCGCGCATATCGCCATGGCCCGCGATCGGCGCACCTATCGGCTCCTGCAGGACACCCGGGCCGGCCGGCACGCGCTGGCCGAGAGCGCCAATGCCAACGACATCGTCGATGCCGTGACGCGCTACGTGGCGCGTCGCCTCGTCGCGCGCGAGCAGGCGATGACCGCCTATGCGCCGGAGGATCCCGCGCTGACGCCCCGTCCGCTCCCCAAGGGCGCCGGGGACCGCGACATTGCCGTGTCGGCGGCCCCTCGCCTGCGCCGCGGCCCCGTCGTCGTCGCCTTCCTGATCGGCCTTGTGGCGGGCGCCGGCGCGCTTTTCCTCGCCGGCGGCATTCTCACCGGTCGCTGACCGGCGGCGCGGTGAGAAGCCGCGTGGTGCGCGTCGCGATACCGAGGTCTCCCGGCGCAAAGCCACGGGCTTCCAGCGTGCAGCGCCAGGCGTCGCCGCCACGCTCGATCCGGTAGAGATGATAGCCGCCGGGCCAGTGACTATCCTCCGGGCCCGCCGCCGCGGAGGGCGCCTCGACCACCGGGATGAGGCCGTCCCGCCCGAGGATCTGCTCGACCATCGGGCGATGGTCATGGCCGCAGATGACCAGCTCCGCCCCGTGCCGTGCGAGGCAGTCCCGCACCGCCTGCGCGTCGATCAGCCGCTTGTGCGCCGATCGGAACCCGCAGGGCGGGTGATGGATCATCACCACACGGAAACGGCCCTCGGCGCGCAGATCGTCGAGCATGCCGCCCAGCCGGACGAGTTGCCCCGCCCCCACGCGCCCCGTCGCCATGAAGGGCTGCGTCGGCACAGCACTCGAAACCCCGACCAGTGCGACATCGGCGCGGCGGCGGACATAGGGGAACGCCTCCTGCGCCGTCACGTCTCCCGTACGGTCGTCGCCACGCATGTAGTCGCCCCAGTTGAGCAGGGCGTGATGGGCGGTCGAGCGCACATAGGCGTCGTGGTTGCCGGGCACGACACTGACATCGTGCCCCTCCCCGAGCGTCCCGAGGAAAGCCAGCGCGGTGTGGTACTCCGCCGGCAGGCCGACATTGACCAGGTCGCCGGTCACCGCGATGTGGTCGGGCGACTGCGCCCGCATGTCCGCAACGAGCGCCTCGATGGTGCCGGCGACGAAACGGCGCCGCCGGCCGCGCCGCCAGTTCATCACGCCCAGCATGCGCTTGCTGACGAGTTCCGAGAAACGCGCACGCGGGAGCGGGCCGAGATGGGGATCGGTGATATGGGCGAGAACGAACACGACCGCCTCAATATCAGCCCGGATGGCGAAAGGGAAACCGGAGATCGCCGCCACGGACACCGCGCGGCGGGCGCTCGCCTCACCGCGGCGCGACATCGTGCACGCAAAATGCCGAGGCGCCTTGACACCTCTCCGCGCCCTTCCTTATATCCCGCCTCCTGCGACGGCGCGGCGACACCCGCGCCCGCGGGCGGCGGAGTAGCTCAGCTGGTTAGAGCACGGGAATCATAATCCTGGGGTCGGGGGTTCAAGTCCCTCCTCCGCTACCAAACAAACCCAAGACATTTCAGTTAGCAAAGCGACCCATCTCCGGGTGCCCCGCCGGATAGTGCTTCAGCACCCGAAGATCGAGGCCGGCGAGCGCCCGGCGATCGAGGCGATTTCGATTACGCTGCCCCTGGCATGTAGGCGCCGAACAAATGAGACACCCTCCCCGTGGCCTTGCCGGGGTGAGCCCTTCCGCTCAGCGATCAGAATTATCAAGCGGAATGCAGCGATAACCGAGGAAGCAGTGCGGCTGGTCCAGCGTCGGCAGGCGGGCCGGCTGGATGGTCTGGGAAGCGTCGCAGAACCGACGGTTGGCGACATATCGGTCGAAAAGGTTGGAGCCCGTCGCGATGACCACCGATCCGCGTTCACTGACCAGATCGGTCAGAACGGCGCAATTGATGCTCATCGAATTCGGCCGCTCCTGGGCGAGCGCAGGCAGCGCCACGGCCGCGATCGCCACCGCCGTCAGAAGCCTGCGCATGGCCTGCCGGCCTCGGTGACACTGCGGTGACCCCGCCCGCATAGTGACGGTCTGGCACGACCACTCGCTTGCCCACGGTCAGTGGTCATCAGCACCAACAGGTAGAACTTACGCTGCGCCACACCCGTCCCCGTTCGTTTTTCTGTCGTAGACAAAATGCTACTATCCTTCGACTTCAACCTTTGCACCCGGTCCGTCGATGAGCAAGACACGAAAGCCTGCCGTACCGATGGACGCGCAGAAGGCGCGGCGCGACGTCAGTAGAGCCCATTTTCTCCGGCGTCCGGTGTCGAGCGACAACCCTTATGCCCATGTTCCCATCTGGGTGCCGTTCTTTGTCGCCCGCCTGATCGCCGGCTGGATGCAGCCCCGCGCCTCCGCGCGACGCTAGGCGGCGGGCGCGGCACAGGCCCGCCGCAGCGCCGCCGCGAAATCGCCGGCCTCGCTTACCTCCACCCGCTCGAGACCCAGCCAGGCAGCGAGGTGTCGCAGCTCCGCGATGAGCGCTTCGCCGGTTTCCGGCGGTGCATCCTCCTCCGCGTGGCTCGATTGTACCTGGAGCACGTTCCCGGCGCGGTTCGACTTGAGGTCGACGCGCGTCACCAGCCGGTCTCCCAGCAGGAACGGCAGCACGTAATAGCCGTGGGCCCGCTTCTCGGCCGGGGTGTAGATTTCGATCCGGTAGCGGAACCCGAACAGGCGCTCGGTGCGCGCCCGCTCCCAGATCAGCGGATCGAACGGGGCCAGCAGGGCCCGCGCCTCGACGCGTCGCGGTCGACGCGCGCCCGCATGCAGATAGGCCGGCTGCGACCAACCCTCGACGCGGGCCGGGATGATCTCGCCGGCTTCGACCAGTTCGGGCAGGCGAGCCTTCACATCATCGGGCGCAAGCCGGAAATAGTCGCGCAGGTCGCCGGCGGTCGCCACGCCGAGAGCCCGCGCCGCGATGCACAGCAGCTGCCTCTGCGCCTCCGCCGGTTCCGGCGTCGGCAGGGCGAGGACGGCAGCGGGGAGGACGCGCTCCGGTATATCGTAGAGCCGTTCGAATCCCCGTCGGGTGGCCGTCGTCACCAGCCCTGCCCAGAACAGCCACTCGAGCGCCCGCTTGGCCTCGCTCCACCCCCACCAGCCGCCCTCGCCACGCGCGCAGTCGAAATCCGACGCCGCGAGCGGGCCGCGGGCGCGCACCTGCGCCAGCACTTCGTCGATATAGGTCCGCCGCTCGCGGCCGAAGCGGGCCAGCCCGCCATAGATGCCGATCCCCTGCTCCGCGCGCGCCATCCGCCAACGCCACAGCGGCTGCGTCTCCACGGGCAAGAGCGAGGCTTCGTGCGCCCAGTATTCGAACAGGCTGCACGGCGTGGCCCAGGCGGAGACGTCGATGAGCTCGCGCGGATAGCCGCCGAGGCGCGAGAACAGCGGCAGATAATGCGCGCGGGCGACCACGCTGACGGAGTCGATCTGGAACAGCCCGATACGGTCCAGCACGCGCCGCATGTGCCGACGCCCGATCATCCCGACCGGGCGCGGTTCCGCGAACCCCTGCGCCGCCAGTGCGATGCGTCGGGCAAGCTTCAGCGAGATCGTTTCGCTCATCGACGTCCAGACCCCGCACGCACCGTGACGAATCCCGGTCCGACTCTAGGACGGCGTCCGCCCCGGCTCCACCCGATCACATGCACGCGGCGCATGCGACTGCGAAAAGCCCTGCGGCGTATGCGACAGGCGCGACCTTGAACGCGCCGTGCGCAGCCCCGATCTGAAAGCTTCCCTGCTCACTGCGCCGAGAATGCCGATGGTCGCCCTTTCCGTGCTCGATCTCGCCCCGGTGCCGGAAGGCGCCACCCCGCGCGTAGCGCTCGATCAGTCGCGTGATCTCGCGCGCCATGCCGAACGATGGGGCTATCGGCGCTTCTGGCTGGCCGAGCATCACAACATGATCGGCATTGCCAGCGCCGCGACCGCGGTGGTCATCGGCCATGTGGCGGCGGCGACCAACACGATCCGCGTCGGGGCCGGCGGCATCATGCTGCCCAACCATTCGCCGCTGGTCATCGCCGAGCAGTTCGGCACGCTGGAGACGCTCTTTCCCGGGCGGATCGATCTCGGTCTCGGCCGGGCGCCGGGAACCGACCAACTGACACTGCGGGCCCTGCGTCGCAATCCGGCGAGCGCCGACAGCTTCCCGCAGGACGTCCAGGAACTGCAGGCGCTGCTCGCGGACGCGCAGCCGGGCCAGCGCGTGCGCGCGGTGCCCGGCATGGGGACCAATGTGCCGCTGTGGATACTGGGGTCGAGCCTGTTCGGCGCCCAGCTCGCGGCCATGCTCGGGCTGCCCTATGCATTCGCGTCGCATTTCGCTCCCGATGCGCTGGACGACGCGCTCGCGCTGTATCGCGACCGCTTCGAGCCCTCCGCCCAGCTCGCGCGTTCCTACGCCATGGCGGGGCTGAACATCATCGCCGCCGATACCGACGCGGAGGCGCGGCGGCTCTTCACGTCCATCCAGCAGGCCTTCACCAACATGCTGCGCGGCACCCGCGGCCTGCTTCCCGCACCGATCGACGACATCGAGACCTACTGGTCACCGGCCGAGAAGGCGCACGCCTCGGCCATGCTGGCCTGCTCCATCGTGGGCTCGCCCGATACCGTCCGGCGCGAGCTCGCCCGCTTCGTTACCCGCACCGGCGCGGACGAACTGATGGTCGCGGCGGCGATCCACGACCATTCCGCCCGGCTGCGCTCTTATGAGATAGTGGCCGAGATCAAAGCGTCGCTCCCCTCGCCGGGCGCGGCGCTCTCCTCCGCCCTCAACTGAACGGCAGCGACGACACGCCATGGACGACGAACTTCCGCCCGACAGCAAGCTGACCCGCACCAAGCAGGCCTGGGCGCGGGACGGCAAGTTCCTGACCGGCCGGATTGCCCGGCCTGAGGCTGACCGCCTGCCGCCGGGACAGCATCTGGTGAACGACTGGCCGGTGCTCGATCTCGGTCTCCAGCCGATGCTGCCGCCCCATCGCTGGCGGCTCGATGTCGACGGTGCCGTCGAAGCCCCGGTGCACTGGGATTGGAGCGCCTTCATCGCCCAGCCGCAGACCCGCGAAGTAACGGATATCCATTGCGTGACCACCTGGTCGCGCTACGACAACGAGTGGGAAGGCCTGTCCACGCGCGATCTTCTCGCCATCGTCGAGCCGAGGCCCGAGGCGAGCCATGTCGTGCTGCACAGCTATGACGGCTACACCACCAACCTGACGCTGGAGGACTTCGCGGCACCGGATGCTCTTCTCGTCCATAGCTGGCAGGGCAAGCCGCTGACGCGCGAGCACGGCGGACCGGTGCGCCTCGTCGTGCCCCATCTCTATTTCTGGAAGAGCGCCAAGTGGCTGAAGCGCGTCGAGTTCGTCGACGCGAACGCGCCCGGCTTCTGGGAGGTGCGCGGCTATCACGACCGCGGCGATCCCTGGAAGGAGCAGCGCTATTCCGACGATCCCTGAACGGACACCGGCACGGCCGAAAGCCGGAGAGGCTCGATCGGCCGCCCGAGCGCGGTCAGTCCGCGCCGGGATCGCCGGCAAAACCCGCTGCCGCGATGCCCGCGAGCGCCGCCGCCTCGTCATTATCCGACGTGTCGCCGGAAATGCCCACCGCGCCGATCACCTCCCCCGCCGCATCGCGGATCAGCACGCCGCCCGGCACCGGAACCATCGCACCGCCGATCGCATGGGTCGCGGCGGAGATGAAGAACGCCTGCTCCTTCGCCCGCTTGAACAGGGAACGCGACCCCATGCCGAGGGACAGCGCGCCATAGGCCTTCGCATGGGCGATTTCCCCACGCTTGAGGCTTGAGCTGTCCTCCGCCGCGAACGCCTTCAGCGCGCCGCGCGCATCGAGCACCGCGACGGCCATCGGCTTGAAGTCACCCTTGCGGCAATGCTCGAGCGCGGTCGCGAGAATGGTCTGGGCGGCGGCGAGTGTCAGCGCGGTCATGCGCAATCCCCCAAGCTGGAATGGAGGCGAGCTATAGCACGCACGCTCGCGCGCGATCGATACGGGCCGATCGTCGCGGATGGCACATGGGCCGTCACACGCTAGGGTGCGGGCAACCCGACCGATGGAGGCCCGCAAATGTCACCCTCGACGTCCGAAGCGGCCGCCGGCGCCGTGCGGCTGACCATCGAAGGCGCCATCGCGCGCATCACCTTCGATCGGCCCGCCGCGCGCAACGCGATGACCTTTCCGATGTACGAACAACTCGCGGCGGCCTGCGCGACGATCGCGGCCGAGCCTTCGATACGCCTCGCCGTCCTGCGCGGTGCCGGCGGCAAGGCGTTCGTGGCGGGAACGGACATCGAGCAGTTCCGCGCCTTCCGGTCCGGTGATGACGCCGTCGCCTATGAGCGCAGGATCGAATCCTACATCGGCGGGCTCGAAGCGCTTCCCGTCCCGACACTCGCGGTGATCGAAGGCTGGGCGGTGGGCGGCGGCATGGCCATCGCCAATGCCTGCGACCTGCGCATCGCCGCCGCCGGCGCCCGTTTCGGCGTTCCCATCGCCCGGACGCTCGGCAACGCCCTCTCCACCGCCAACCTGCAGCGGCTTGCGGCAACGCTTGGTCCCGCCATGGTCAAGCGCATGCTGATGCTGGCCGAGACCCCGACCGCCGAGGAGATGCCGGCGCGGTATGTCGAGGTGGTTGACCCCGCAGAGTTGGACGCCAGGGTCGAGGCGACCTGCCGGCGCCTGCTCGATCACGCGCCGATCACCCTGCGCGTAACCAAGGAAGCGCTGAGGCGGGTCGCGCTGGAGCCGCGCCCGGACGGCTCCGATCTCGTCCGCGCCGCCTATGGCAGTGCCGATTTCCGCGAGGGAATCGAGGCCTTCCTCGCGCGCCGTCCGCCGCAATGGCGCGGAGAGTGAACGCCGCCCTCACCCCTGCATCACATAGCGGCCGGGCGCATCGGCCAGCGCCTTGCCCATCGCCGGCGGCGCCACGCGCGCGGGCGCCGAATGCGCGACCAGCCATTCCTGCCATGCCAGCCACCACGAGCCCTCGCGCGTTTCCGCCGCGGCGACCCATTCGTCCGGGCTGACGCAGGGCGCATCCAGCGCCTTCTCCGCGATGTGGAAGCGCCGCCCCCGGTGGCCGGGCTCGCTGACGATGCCGGCATTGTGCCCCCCGCTGGTGAGCGCGAAGGTGACATCCGTGTCGGACAGGTAATGGATCTTGTAGACCGAGCGCCACGGCGCCACGTGGTCGCGCTCGGTGCCCACCGCGAAGATCGGCACGCGGATGTTCTGGATCGCGACGGGGCGGCCGTCGACCAGGTAGCGCCCGGACGCCAGGTCATTGTGCAGGAACAGCTTGCGCAGATACTCTGAATGCATGCGATAGGGCATGCGAGTCGCGTCCGCGTTCCACGCCATGAGATCGGTCAGCGCCGCGCGCTCGCCCATCAGATAGTCGCGCACGAGCCGCGACCAGATCAGGTCGTTGGAACGCAGAAGCTGGAACGCGCCGGCCATCTGGGCGGAGTCGAGATAACCGCGCTCCCACATCACGCTGTCGAGAAACGACACCTGGCTGTCGTCGATGAACAGCTCCAGTTCGCCCGGCTCGGTGAAGTCGACCTGCGCGGCGAGCAGCGTGAGCGAGGCGAGCCGCTCGTCGCCGGCGCGGGCCATCGCGGCCGCCGCCAGCGCCAGCAGGGTGCCGCCGAGACAGTAGCCGACCGCGTGCGTCTTCGCCCCGGGCACGAGGGTGCCGATGAGGTCGAGCGCCTCCATCACCCCCATCCGCCGATAGTCTTCGAGGCCCAGATCGCGGTCCTCGCTCCCGACGTTTCGCCAGGAGATGCAGAACACCGTATGCCCCTGGCCGACCAGATAGCGGATCAGCGAATTCTCCGGCGAGAGGTCGAGGATGTAGTACTTCATGATCCAGGCCGGCACGATCAGCACCGGCTCGGCCAGCACGGTGTCGGTCGTCGGCGCATACTGGATGAGCTCGATGAGGCGATTGCGGTAAACGACCTTGCCGGGTGTGGCGGCGACATCGCGCCCGACCCGAAAGGCCTCGCGCCCCGCCGCCGGCTGGCCGGCCATCCAGAGACTGAAATCCTCGGCGAAGTTCCGCCAGCCGGCGACCAGATTGGCGCCGCCGGTCTCGATCGTCGCCTGCGCCACCTCCGGATTGGTCCAGGGCAGGTTGGACGGCGAGAAAATGTCGAGCATCTGCCGGGTGGCGAAGGAGACGACATCCTCGTGGTGCGGCGACACGCCCGGCACCTCATGCGTCGCGTTGTGCCACCATTGCTGCGTCAGCAGGAAGCCCTGATACCAGAGCTTGTAGGGCATCTTCTGCCAGGCGGGGCCGGTAAACCGGGAATCGCCGGGCAGCGGGTCGATGCAGCAGGACGCCGAGGGATTGACGGCAACGTGGGAGAGATGGCCGAGGAAGCGCTGCGTCTTCCGCCCCGCCTTGCGGGCAAGCTCGGCCCGCTTGCCGGGGGCCGCCGCGAGATGGATCGCCCAGTCCATATAGGCGAGCCACAGCGATGCCGGCGAGAGCCCGCCGGTGGCCCGCGCGGTCAACGCATTGAGCATCCGGTCGATGGACCGAGAACCTTCCGAACCGAGCGGCTCGTCGCCATCCGGAACCCGCGTCTCGTCCATAACGCCTCACTCCATCTCACGCCGCCCATTCCCGCGCCGTGTCGTTGAATGGGGCGGCCGGACGAAAAAGGCGTTGCGGAGGATCACCCCCCGCACGCCCTTCCGCTCAGCGGATCGGCGGCGCGTACTGGATGCCGCCGGCACTCCACAGCTGGTTCACGCCCCGCGGTATGCCGAGCTTCGAACCGCTGCCGATATTACGCTCGAACACCTCGCCATAATTGCCGACGGCTCGCACCGCCCGCACCGCCCAGTCCTTGGTCAGGCCAAGCTGCTCGCCGTAATTGCCGTCCGTGCCGACCAGACGCTTGACGTCCGGCTTATCCGATTTCAGCGCCTGATCCAGCGTCGCCGTGCTTACGCCCAGTTCCTCGGCGTTCAGCAGGGCGTAATAGGTCCACTTGACGACGTTCAGCCAGGGATCGTCGCCCTGCCGCACCACCGGCCCGAGCGGTTCCTTGGAGATGACGTCCGGCAGCACGATGTGGTCGCCCGGCTTGCCGAGCCGCAGGCGCAGCGCATAGAGCTGCGAGACATCGGCGGTGATCACGTCGCAGCCGCCCTCGTCATAGGCCTTCAGCACTTCCGGGACGCCCGGCAGCTCGATCAGCTGCAGCTCCATGCCGTTGGCCTTGAAATAGTCGACGACGTTCAGGGCCGTGGTCGTGCCGCGCTGTACGCAGACCTTGCTGCCGCCGAGTTCCAGCGCCGACGTCTTCTTCTGGGCGTCGCGAACCAGGAAACCCTGCCCGTCATAGTAGGAAACCGCGGCGAACATCAGTTTGAGATCGGCCTCGCGGCCGAGCGTCCAGGTCGAGTTGCGCGAGAGGACGTCGACCTCACCCTTCTGCAGGGCCGGAAAACGCTGGTCGGCGCTGAGCGGCACGAAGGTGACCTTTGCCGGATCGTCGAAGATCGCGGCGGCCACCGCCCGGCACAGATCGACATCGAATCCGGACCAGTTGCCCTTGTCGTCGGGCGTCGCGAAGCCGATGAGCCCCTGGTTGACGCCGCACTTCAGCGAACCGCGCGACTTGACGTCGGAGAGCGTGTCGGCCTGCGCCGCCGCGAGGGTCAGGGCGCTGCCCGCGAGAGCGATGCCGGCGGCCGCCAGCCAGTTGCCGAGCCGATTCATGTTTCCCCCAATGCGTGCCGATCCCCTCGGCGCCGCTAAAGACTGTTCATGACGGCGCGCCGACGTTCCCCGACATCGGCGCGAAGAGAAGCTGCGGCCTCAGAGCGTCGGCGTCTGCCGGACCACGACGCGCGTGCCGACCGGGACGCGGCTAAAGAGATCCTGCACGTCGCTGTTCACCAGCCGGAAGCAGCCCGACGACACCGCGTAACCGATGGTCTGCGGCTGATTGGTGCCGTGGATGCGGTAGACCGTGCCACCGATATACAGCGCCGCCGCGCCCATCGGGTTGCCCGGGCCACCGGCCATGAAGCGCGGCAGATAGGGCTGGCGCTGGATCATCTCCGGCGGCGGCGTCCAGTCCGGCCACTCCGCCTTGCGCACGATGGTCTTGAGCCCCGACCACTGGAAGCCCTCGCGGCCGACGCCGATGCCGTAGCGCAGCGCGCGGTTGTTGCCCTGCACGAGGTAGAGGAAACGCTCGTCGGTGTGGACGATGATGGTTCCCGCCGGCTCGGTGGTACGGAAATAGACCGGCTGGCGGCGGAACGCCGGGTCCAGTTGCTCCTCGTCCGGCGAGGGCACGTAGCCGGGCTGATCGCCGATATCGAGCTGCTTCTGGCCGACATTCGACGGCGGCCGCGTCTGCGCCTGAGCCGTAACGGCGGCGAGGGTGAAAGCGAGAGCCAGCAGGGAGAGCCGCATTGCCGTATTCCCAAGTCTTGCGCCTCGTGCTCCCGACGCACGAAGCATCACCATGTCGATTGCGGCGCATCGAACGGGTGAAACGGCGCGAAGTCAATCCGGTGCAACATAACCTCCGCGTCATCCATGACGCGGAGGCCCCCGGCCCTGCACCGCCCGTCCCGGAACTGGGCGCCGCGTTCCAGTGTCGGGCCGGGGCGCCCGCGTGCGGCGGGTGCCCCGGCCTTCGCGGCCTCGGAACGTCCTCAGAAATAGGAGGCGACGAGATTCTCCAGCCGCTCCTGCCGACCCGAACGCGGCTGCGGGTCGAGCCCTTCCGCCTCGACGCGGGCGGCGATATCGGCGAGCGAGCGCCCGCCCTCCAGCATGGCCTTCGCCTCGCCGCCGCTCCAGCCGGCATAGCGATCGTCGACCGCCTTTTGCAGCGCGCCGTCCTCGACCATCTTCGCTGCGATCAGCAGGGCGCGCGCACACACGTCCATCGCGCCGGAATGGGCGAGCAGCAGATCTTCGGGATCGAGCGACTGGCGCCGGATCTTGGCGTCGAAATTGGTGCCGCCGGTAGTGTAGCCGCCGGCCTTGAGGATCTCGCGGAAGGCGAGCGCGGTGTCCTCGATATTGGTGGGGAACTGGTCGGTATCCCAGCCGGACTGGGCATCGCCCTTGTTCATGTCGATCGAGCCGAAAATGCCCAGCGCCGCCGCCATCGCAATCTCGTGCTCGAAGGAATGGCCGGCGAGCGTCGCATGATTCGCCTCGATATTGACCTTCACCTCCTTCTCCAGCCCGGCGCGGCAGAGCAGGCCGTAGACGGTGCCGACATCGAAATCATACTGGTGCTTGGTCGGCTCCTGCGGCTTGGGCTCGATCAGGATCGTGCCCTTGAAGCCGATCTTGTACTTGTGCTCGACGACGAGGTTGAGGAAACGGCCCATCTGGTCGAGTTCGCGCTTGAGGTCGGTGTTGAGCAGCGTCTCGTAGCCCTCGCGGCCGCCCCACAGCACGTAGTTCGCGCCGCCCAGCTC
The DNA here is from genome assembly GCF_045108345.1 of Ancylobacter terrae. Lineage (NCBI taxonomy): Bacteria > Pseudomonadati > Pseudomonadota > Alphaproteobacteria > Hyphomicrobiales > Xanthobacteraceae > Ancylobacter > Ancylobacter terrae. The sequence goes on along the minus strand of NZ_JBJGXH010000001.1, from coordinate 712,299 downwards.
GTGGGTGACGTCCAGCACGTTCTTCACCTGCGCGGCCGAATAGGCGAACACGTCCGGATCGGGATTGGTCGCCGCCCCGGCCATGAAGCGGCGGTTCGAGAACAGATTGGCCGTGCCCCAGAGCAGCTTGACCTTCGAGGTCTCCATCTTGCGCGCGAAGATGTCGGCGATCGCCCGCACATTGGCGTTGGATTCGCGCAGCGACCGGCCCTCGGGGGCGATGTCGCGGTCGTGGAAGGCGAAGAACGGCACGTCCAGCACGCGGAACAGCTCGAAGGCGACGTCGGCCTTGGCGCGCGCCAGCGCCATCTCGTCGCCACCATGCATCCACGGCCGCAGGAAGGTCTCGCCGCCGAACGGATCGCCACCCGGCCAGGTGAAGCTGTGCCAGTAGGCGACCGCGAAGCGCAGGTGATCCTCCATGCGCTTACCGAGCACGACCCGGTCCTTGTCGTACCAACGGAAGGCGTAAGGGTCGCGGCTGTCCGGCCCCTTATAGGCGAGCGGCTCTGTCGGCTCAAAGAAACGGGCGGCGGCGGTCATGTTGAGGCTCCCTTGGCTCCCTTCAATGCCGGATACAGGCCACGATAGGCCGCGTGCTTCTCGGCATAGGCGTCGGTGAGCGCCGGTATCGGCGCGATGGTCTCAAAGCGATGCGGCGGGCGGCAGACGTCGGCCGGTGCCTCGCCGGTGGTGGCCATGCGGGCGAGGCGCGCGGCGCCGAACGCCCCGCCGGTCTCGCCGTCGGCAATGCGATTGAGCGGGATGCCGAGCACGCTTGCCAGCACCGCGATCCAGAAGCGCGAGCGCGAGCCGCCGCCGATCACGTCGGCGGTCTCGATCCGGGTGCCGGCGGCGGTGAGCGCATCGAGGCAGTCGCGGAAGGCGAAGGCGACGCCCTCCAGCACCGCCTGCGTCATCGCCGCGCGCGAGGCGTCATGGTCAAGGCCGAGGAAGCCGCCGCGGATGACCGCATCGTCATGGGGCGTGCGTTCGCCCGACAGATAGGGCAGGAACAGCGGGCGGGCCGGAGCCTCCGGCGCATCACCGAGGGACTTGAGCAGTTCACCCGGTTCGGCACCCGCGACCTTCGACCACCATCCGAGCGCGGAAGCCGCCGAGAGGATCACCCCCATCTGGTGCCATGTCTTTGGAATGGCGTGGCAAAAGGCGTGGACCGCCGATTCCGGGTTTGGCGCGAAGCGGTCCGTCGTTGCCCAGAGCACGCCCGAGGTGCCGAGCGAGACGAAGGCGTCGCCGGCGTGAATGGCGCCGAGGCCGATGGCGCCGGCCGCGTTGTCCCCCGCACCGCCGGCGATCACCGGCGCCTTCGCCATGCCCCAGCGGCCGACGAGGTCGGATCTCAGCCGGCCGGCCGCGGCGCTTCCCTCGACGAGGCGCGGCATGTTCGCGCGGGAAAGACCCGTGGCTTCAAGCGCCCCGTCCGACCAGTCGCGCGCGCCGACGTCGAGCCAGAGCGAGCCGGAGGCATCGGACATCTCCTCGACCATCTCGCCGCTCATCTTGAAGCCGATATAGGCCTTGGGCAGCAACACCTTGGAAACGCGGGTGAAAATCTCCGGCTCGTGGCGCCGCACCCACAGCAGTTTCGGCGCCGTGAAGCCGGGCATGGCGCGGTTGCCGGTGACCGCGCGCAGGGCGGGAAAAATCTCTTCCAGTTCAATGCATTCGGCGGCGGAGCGGCCGTCGTTCCACAGGATGGCGGGCCGCAGCACCTCGCCGTCCCGGTCGAGCAGCACGGCGCCGTGCATCTGCCCGGACAGCCCGATTCCCTCAACGGCGGCAAGGGCTTGCGGCGCCTTCGCCTTGAGCTCGTCGACGCGGTCCAGCGTCGCCGCCCACCAGTCCTGCGGGTGCTGCTCGGAGAAGCCGGGACGCGGGCGCTGCACGTCGAGCGATTTTTCCGCTGTAGCCACAACGACTTGTGCGCCGTCGACAAGGACGGCCTTGATCGCCGAGGTGCCGATATCGAGACCCAGGAACATCACCACTCAGACCCCGATGCAAATTTGAGGTACGCACATCACGGAAGGTTGTCCCGGATGAAGATATCGATGCGGATGCGCTCCTGCTCCACCATCAGCGGCTCGCCGGAGCAATGCGCCAGCAGCACCCGCGCGGCCGAGCGCGCCTGGTGGCCGGCATCCTGGTTGATGACCGCATCCACCGTGCCGCGCAGCAGCAGCCGGCGGGAATCCTCGGTGAGATCGTGGCAGATGGCGACGAAATCCCGCTCCCGCCGCGCCTCCTCGATCGCCGCCGCGAAGCCGCGCACGCCGGCCCCGACATTGTAGATGCCGACGAGGTCCGGGTTCTGCGCGAGGATGTCCCCTGCCGCCTGGCGCGTGCGCTCGTCGTCGTCGCGCCCCTCGCGCACCGGCAGCACGGTCAGCGCGGGGAAGTCGCCGGTCATCACCTGGGTGAAGCCGAACTGCCGCTCGGCATGGTCGCGCAGCGAAGGCGTTCCCACGATCAGCCCGACGCTGCCCGGCCGCCCGCCGACGAAACGGCCGAGCAGCGAGGCGGCCGTGCGGCCGGCGGCGATGTTGTCGATGCCAACATAATGAATGCGTTGCGAGGACGGCACGTCGGAAACCAGCGTCACCACCGCCATGCCGGAGGCGACCAGGTCGTCGATCGCCGCCCGCACCCGCGGGTGATCGAGCGCAACCACCGCCGCGCCGTCATAGCGCCCCACCAGCCCCTCAAGGGCGGCGGCCAGCGTCTCGGGCGCGAAGACATCGACCCGCAGCGTGTCGATATAGGCATGCTGGGAGGTGAGCCAGTCGGCGGTATTGGCGACCTGCTCGGCGAGCTGGCGCATGAACACATTGGCGCCGATCGGCAGCACGAAGCAGAAGCGGAAGGTGGCGCCGCGGGCGAGACGGGCGGCGGCGAGGTTCGGCCGGTAGCCGAGCTTGGCGATCGCCGCCTGAACCCGCTCCACCGTGCGCCCGCGCACGCCGGTGCGCCCGTTGAGCACACGGTCGGCGGTGGCGAGCGACACCCCCGCCTCCCGGGCGACGTCCTGCAAAGTGATGCGCGAAAGGGGTCTGGACATGACGAGATGTTGCCCTCAAAATCTGAGGCACGCAACTCATCGTCTGCCTTCTCCACACAACGGGGGAGGATGGCGGACGGGAAGTGACGCGCCGGACGATCGGAACGATCCGGTGGACGATCAGACCAGTCAGTGCAGTGAGCACAGGCTGGGTCGACGCAACGTGGGAGGAATGCATGAAACGGACCTTCGCCGCCTCGGTCGCGGCAATCGCGCTCATGGTGAGCATGGGCGTGGCGCGCGCGGCGGACACCGTCGTCGGCGTGAGCTGGTCGAACTTCCAGGAAGAGCGCTGGAAGACCGACGAGGCCGCCATCAAGAAGGCGCTCGCCGCCGCCGGCGCGAAATACATCTCGGCGGACGCGCAGTCCTCCGCCGCCAAGCAGCTCTCGGATGTCGAGGCGCTGATCGCCCAGGGCGCCAACGCGCTGATCATCCTGGCCCAGGACTCCGACGCCATCGCCCCGGCCATCGCCAAGGCGCAGGCCGAGGGCATCCCGGTGGTGGGCTATGACCGCCTCATCGAGATCCCCTATGCCTACTACATCACCTTCGACAACAAGGAGGTCGGCCGCCTCCAGGCGTCCGAGGTGCTCAAGCTGAAGCCGAAGGGCAACTACCTCTTCATCAAGGGCTCGGCCTCCGACCCGAATGCCGACTTCCTGTTCTCCGGCCAGATGGAAGTGCTGAAGCCTTCGATCGACAAGGGCGACATCAAGAATGTCGGCGAGGCCTATACCGACTCGTGGCTGCCCGCCAACGCCCAGAAGAACACCGAGCAGTTCCTGACCGCGAACAACAACAAGGTCGACGCCGTCGTCGCCTCGAACGACGGCACCGCCGGCGGCGCGGTGGCGGCGCTGGGCGCGCAGGGCCTCGCCGGCTCGGTGCCGGTATCCGGCCAGGACGCCGACTTCGCGGCGCTGAACCGCATCGCGCTCGGCACCCAGACCGTCTCGGTGTGGAAGGACAGCCGCGTGCTCGGCCAGAAGGCGGCCGAGATCGCCCTCGCGCTGGCCAAGGGCACCGACGCCAAGGCGATCCCCGGCACCGCCACCTTCTCCGGCGGCCCGAAGGGCGCGGCGATGAACTCCACCCTGCTGAAGCCCGTGCCGATCACCAAGGACAATCTCGACGTGATCATCGAGGCCGGCTGGGTCCCCAAGGCAACCGTCTGCCAGGGCGTCAAGCCCGGCACCGTGAAGGCCTGCGGCTGAGGCCGGCGGGGCGGTGACGGCGGCCACGCCCGGCCACCGGGACCGCCCGTCGTCGACCCTCGCGTCTGCGGTTATGATCGCCCGACGCCAGCCGCGGCGCGCATGCGGGACCCCGCGTCCCGCATGCGTTCCGGCCAGCGCGCCGCACGAACTCCGCGACCCACCTATCGCAGCGGCCGGACAAGACCGCGCCCGCCCCAAAGGGGCACGTTGAGGAAACGCAGATGAGCGAGACCACCACCGCCGGCGCCCCTGCGCGTCCGGCATCGCCGCCACAGACCGCGCCGACCTCCTTCCTGGGGGCGCTGGAAGTCGACATCCGCTTCCTCGGCATGGTCGGCGCGCTGGCCATCATCTGGGTGGTGTTCGACATCCTCGCCGGCGGCGCCTTCCTCACGCCGCGCAATCTCTGGAACCTCTCGGTCCAGACCTCCTCCATCGCGGTGATGTCGACCGGCATGGTGCTGGTGATCGTCACCCGCAACATCGACCTCTCGGTCGGCTCCATCCTCGGCGTCACCGGCATGGTGATGGCGGTGTTCCAGGTGAGCTACCTGCTGCCCGCCTTCGGCTTCAACCACCCGATGGTGTGGATCATCACCCTCGCCGTCGGCATGGCGCTCGGCGCCGCCATCGGCGCGCTGCACGGCTTCATCATCGCCTATCTGGCGGTGCCGTCCTTCATCGTCACGCTGGGCGGCCTGCTGGTGTGGCGCGGCGCGGCCTGGGCGGTGGCGCAGGGCAAGACCATTCCCCTCGTCGACGACAATTTCAAGCTGATGGGCGGCGGCGCCACCGGCTCGATCGGCGCGAGCTGGAGCTGGATCGTCGCCGCGCTCGCCTGCCTCGCCATCGTCGCCGCGACCGTGCAGGCGCGCCGCCAGCGCCAGCGCTTCCGCTTTCCGCTGAAGCCGCTCTGGGCCGAATTCGTCACGGCAGGGCTCGGCTGCCTCGCGGTGATCGGCGCGACGCTGATGGTCAACGCCTACACGCTGCCGGCGGCGCTCGCCCGCCAATACGCCGCCGCCCGGGGCATGGAGGTGCCGCCCGAGGGGCTGGTGATTTCCTTCGGCTTCGCCATTCCCGTGCTGATCGCCCTCGCGGTGGGCGTCATCATGACCTTCGTCACCACCCGCACCCGCTTCGGCCGCTACGTCTTCGCCATCGGCGGCAATCCGGAAGCGGCCGAGCTCGCCGGCATCAACACCAAGCGCGTCACCATGATGGTGTTCGCGCTGATGGGGCTGCTCGCCGCCATCGGCGCCGCCATCTCCACCGCCCGCCTCACCTCGGCGACCAATGCCCAGGGCACGCTCGACGAGCTCTACGTGATCGCCGCGGCGGTGATCGGCGGCACCTCGCTCGCCGGCGGCGCCGGCACCGTGGCGGGCGCCATGCTCGGCGCGCTGGTCATGCAGAGCCTGCAGTCGGGCATGGTGCTGATGCGGGTGGATACGCCCTACCAGAACATCGTCGTCGGCATCGTGCTGGTCTTCGCGGTGTGGATCGACACCGTCTACCGCAAGCGCTTCAAGTGAGAGGGGACAGGGCCATGAACGCTCCCAACGCCGCGCCCCGGGGAACGCCCCTCGTCGACATGCGCGACATCTCCATCGCCTTCGGCGGCATCCGCGCCGTCGACGGCGTCGATGTCGATCTCTATCCCGGCGAGGTGGTCGGCCTGCTCGGCCACAACGGCGCCGGCAAGTCGACGCTGATCAAGATCCTCTCCGGCGCCTATCGCCCCGACGGCGGCGAGATCCGCATCAACGGCGCGCCGGTAACCATCGACAACCCGCGCGAGGCCAAGAAGCACGGCATCGAGACGATCTACCAGACGCTGGCGCTGGCCGACAATGTCGACGCCGCCGCCAACCTGTTCCTCGGCCGCGAGCTGATGACGCCGTGGGGCACGCTCGACGACGTCGCCATGGAGGCGGCGGCGCGCGAGGTGATGGGCCGGCTGAACCCGAACTTCCGCAAGTTCAAGGAGCCGGTGCGCGGCCTCTCCGGCGGCCAGCGGCAATCGGTGGCCATCGCCCGCGCCATCCACTTCAACGCCAAGATCCTGATCATGGACGAGCCGACCGCCGCGCTCGGGCCGCAGGAGACCGCGCAGGTGGGCGAACTGATCAAGCAGCTCAAGGCCGAGGGCATCGGCATCTTCCTGATCAGCCACGACATCCACGACGTGTTCGACCTCGCCGACCGCGTCAGCGTGATGAAGAACGGCAAGCTGGTCGGCTCCGCGAAGACCACCGACGTCACCAAGGACGAGGTGCTGGGCATGATCATCCTCGGCAAGTGCCCGCCCGGCGCCGTCCCCGGTCCCGGCGCGATGCAGTAGCGCCGCGCCACTGCGGTTCGCGGCCCGTCGGGTAAAAACCCGGCGCCGCCGCGCACCCGCCCCGGCAGGCGTCCGGCGTCCGGCCGCCGCGTTCGCCCGGACGCGCGGGCCGGATGACGGTGCGCTCCCCCACGCCACATCGCCGCAGGCACGGCTGTTTCACCGCTGCGCCGCGCGTGCTACGCCTGACATCATGACACGATCGGCAGACATGACGCGCAGATGCGCGGCGGCGGCACTCGCCCTCGCCTATCTGCTCGTCGTGCAGGCGATCCTCGGCGGTCTCGGCCACGGCGCCCATGCCGCCGATCGCTTCGAGGCGGCCCGCCTCGGCGGTGCCCCCCTGCTCTGCTCCGGCGACATGGTCATGCCGGCCGGACCGGACGGCGCACCGGCCCGTCACACGCCGGATTGCTGCACCCTCGGCTGCCTGATGGCGGCGGGCGCCCTGCCGGCGCCGCTAGCCGCCGCGCTTCCCGTGCCCGACGCGCCCGCCGCCCGGAGCGAACCGCTCCCCCGTGCCGGGCTCGTCGCCGATGCCACGCGCTCACCGGCGCAGGCGCGCGCGCCTCCGGCGTCCTGACGATCCCGGCCCGCCCTCGCGCGGGCACCTCCCCATCGTCGGAACGCAATGCCCGTCGTGCAGACGCACCGGGCCCGGAGACCTATCCATGTTGTCGCTTTTCAAGACCCGCCTGCTGCCGCACGCCGTCGACCGGCTCGGCGCCGGCCTCGTCGCCTCCGCCCTGCTCGCCTTCAGCTTCTCCGCCGTCACCGCGCACGAGTTCAAGGCCGGCGAGATCGAGGTCGCCCATCCCTGGTCGCGCGTCACCCCGGCCGGCGCCAGCGTCGCCGGCGGCTATTTCACCCTCGAGAACGAGGGCAAGGTCGACGATCGCCTCCTCGGTGCCGCCGCCGAGATCGCCGGCAAGACCGAAATCCACGAGATGTCGGTCAAGGACGGCGTGATGACCATGCGCCCGCTGCCGGACGGCGTCGCCGTGCCGGCCGGGGCTAAGGTCGCCTTCGCGCCGGGCGGCTATCACCTGATGTTCCTCGGCATCAAGGCGCCGCTGAAGGAAGGCGAAAGCTTCAAGGGCTCGCTCACCTTCGAGAAGGCCGGCACGGTCGAGGTGTCGTTCAAGGTCGAGGGCATGGCCGGGCCCAAGGGCGCTGCCGCGCCGGGCGCCGCCGACCCGCACGCCCAGCACAGCACCCATTGAGCCGGGGGCCCTCCGGCCCCTTCCGCATCATCCGCGCATGCGCCCGCGCCGCCTCCCGGCGGCGTGCGATGGCGCGCGCCTGTCCCCTGTCGATGGAACCCCCATGGCCACCCCCCTTGCCGCTGCGGCGGACGAGCCCTCAGGGCTCAACACCAACCTCTACCGCGCCGTCTGGCGCTGGCATTTCTATGCCGGGCTGCTGGTGCTGCCCTTCCTCGTGCTGCTCGCCGTCACCGGCGGGCTGTATCTCTTCCGCGACGAGATCGACCGCGCCTGGCATGCCGACCTGAAGCAGGTGGTGGCGCGCGAGAGCGCGACCCTGCCGGCGAGCCGGCTGATCGACGCCGCGCTCGCCGCCCATCCAGGCCGCGCGCTGAAGATCCAGCCGCCGGCGACGCCCACGACCTCCGCCGAGGTGACCGTCGCCGCCGACAGCGGCGCGCGCCTCGCGGTCTATGTCGATCCCTATGATGGGCGCGTGCTCGGCGACCTGCCCGACCGCGGCACCATCATGTGGCTCATTCGCCGGCTGCACAGCCTCGCCGAGTTCGGCACCATCGCCAACGGCGTGATCGAGATCGTCGGCGGCTGGAGCCTCTTGCTGGTCGGCACCGGCTTCTATCTGTGGTGGCCGCGCAAACAGACCGGCGGCATCGTCACCGTGCGCGGGCGGCCGGGCCGGCGCGTGTTCTGGCGCGACCTGCACGCCGTCACCGGCGCCTTCGCCGGCATCGTCATCGCGGTGATGGCGGTATCGGGCATGCCGTGGTCGGTGTTCTGGGGCGACCACGTCAACGAATGGGCCAATGGCAGCAATTACGGCTACCCCTCGGGCGTCTATGTCGGCGTGCCGATGTCGGATGCCAAGCTCGCCGCGGTGAACGGGCCGACGACCTGGTCGCTCGAACAGGCGCGGATGCCGGAATCGACCCCCTCGCCGGCCAGGCCGATCGGCGTCGACGCGGCGAGCGCCATCGTCGAGAGGATGGGTGTCAGTCCCGGCTACACGCTGAGCCTGCCGAAGGGCGAGACCGGTGTCTACAGCGCCACCGTCTACCCGGACGACCTCTCCCTCCAGCGTATCGTCCATCTCGACCAGTATACCGGCAAGCCGCTGATCGACATGAGCTATGCCGATTACGGGCCGGGCGCCAAGGCGATGGAATGGGGCATCAACTTCCACATGGGCCAGGAATACGGCCTCGCCAACCAGCTGTTCCTGCTCACCATCTGCCTCGCCATCATCCTGATGGCGGTGTCGGCGGCGGTGATGTGGTGGAAGCGCCGGCCGGCCGGCTCGCTCGGCATCCCGCCGGCGCCGGCGGACCGGTCGGTGATGCGCGGGCTGATCGCGGTGATGGCGGTGGTCGGGCTGATCTTCCCGCTGGTCGGCGCCTCGCTGCTGGTCATGGTGCTGCTCGACCTCGCCTTCGCCTGGCGCCCGCGCCGGCGCGCGACGGCCGCCGGCTAGAGGGCGATCCGATCTGATGGAATCAATCTGATCGGCAAATCGCCCTCTAGGATATTGATAGAGAACGCGTGATCCGATCGGCTTGCCACGCGAGCCGATCGGCGCGTGCTCTAAGGCGGCTTCCGCCGGTGGCGCGCTTCCCGTATCATCGCGGATACAGCAGGAAGCGCGCCATGCCGGACCATCCCGCCCCCTCGCCTGCGGCACTGCCGCAGGCCCGCATCTTCATCCGCATCGATTTCGGCGATGGCCGCCGGCTCGGGCCCGGCAAGATCGCGCTGCTGGAGGCGATCCGCACCGAGCGCTCCATCCTCAGCGCCGCCCGCAGCCTCGGCATGAGCTACCGCCGGGCCTGGCTGCTGGTGGATGAGCTCGACCACATGTTCGAGGAGCGCGTCGTCGCCACCTTCCCGGGCCGGCGCGGCCACGGCACCGAATTGACGGCGTTCGGCGAGCGGCTGATCGCGCTCTACCGGGCGATCGAGCGGCAGGGCTCACGGGCCGCGAAGGCCGCCACCGCCGAACTCACGGCGTGTCTCGCCCGCGACTGGTCGGCGCGACGAGCCGAAGCCCCGGCGTCGGAGACGGCGTAGCCGGCCCGGTCGGCGTCGGTGCAGAAACCGCCGGCGGAAACAGCGTGCTGCGGCTGTCCACCGCCACCGCCTTGATCATCGCCCAGGCCGGCATGCCCGGCTCCAGCGCCAGACGCTCGACGCTCTCGCGGGTGACCGAGGCGTGCAGCGTGCTCGAGCCGAGATCGAGCGCGACATCGGCGAACGGCCCCTCCATCGGCGTGATGGCGCGGATGGTGCCCGGCAGCCGGTTGGTCACCGACACGTCGATCGGCCGCGACAGCGCGAGCGCGACGTCGCGGGAGCGGATGCGGGCGCGCACCGGCGCGCCCGCCGGCGATTCGACCAGCGGCACGCGCAATTCGCCGTCCACGAAAGCGAGCGTCGACAGGCCGAGCGCCTCGTCGTGCCGCGCCACCGTGCACTCGATCACCGTGCCGAGGTCGAAACGCCCGACCACCGGCAGGATCTCCGGCCGCGACATCACCGCCGCCACCGGACCCGCCGCCACCACCTGCCCGGCGCTCAGCGCCACCACCATGTCGGACAGGCGCATCACCTCGTCGATCGAATGGCTGACATAGAGGATGGGCAGCCTCATCTCGTCGCGCAGGCGCTCCAGATAAGGCAGGATTTCGAGCTTGCGCGCCTCGTCGAGCGCGGCCAGCGGCTCGTCCATCAGCAGGATGCGCGGCTGCGCCAGCAAAGCGCGCCCGATCGCGACGCGCTGGCGCTCGCCGCCCGACAGCGTGTGCGGGCGCCGCGCCAGCAGATGGCCGATGCCGAGCAGCTCGACCACCGCCGCAAAGCCGATCGGCCGGTGCGCCGCCCGCGAGCGCCTCTCGCCATAGCGCAGGTTCTTCTCCACCGACATGTGCGGGAAGAGGCGCGCGTCCTGAAACACGTAGCCGACCCGCCGCGCCTCGACGGCCACGTCGATGCCGCGCGCGGAATCGAAAAAGCTCTCGCCGTCCACCACGATGCGGCCGCGATCGGGCCGCACCACCCCGGCGACCATCTGGATGATGGTGGTCTTGCCCGCGCCGGAGCGCCCGAACAGCGCGGTGACGCCGACCCCGGGCGCCTCGACGCGGGCGGCGAGCGAAAAGCCCGGGCGGGCGAGTTCGACCTCGATCTCGATCATGCGCGCCCGATCATGGTGCGGATGCGCCGGTCGACGAAGCTCGCCATCAGCAGCGAGCCGAGCGCCAGGATGACCGAGACCACGGTCAGCCGGAGCGCCATGGCGTCGCCGTCCGGCATGTGGGTGGCGCTGTAGATGGCGAGCGGGATGGTGCGCGTCTGCCCCTCGACATTCGACACGAAGGTGATGGTGGCGCCGAACTCGCCCAGCGCCGAGGCGATCGCCATCAGCGCGCCGGACAGGATGCCCGGCAGCATCAGCGGGAAGGTGATGGAGAAGAACACGTCGATCCGGCTCGCCCCCAGCGTGCGCGCCGCCGTCTCCAGCCCCCGGTCCACCGCCTCCAGCGACAGGCGGATGGCGTTCACGGTCAGCGGGAAGCTCACCACCGCCGCCGCCACCGTGGCGCCCGCCGTGGTGAAGATGAGCTTGATGCCGAACCAGGCGTCGAGATACTGGCCGATGAAGCCGCGCGCGCCGAGCGCGACCAGCAGCAGATAGCCGACCACCACCTTCGGCAGCACCAGCGGCAGGTAAACGATGCCGTCCACCAGCCCCTTGCCCGGGAACGACACCCGCGCCAACGTCCAGGCGACGAGGATGGCGATGGGCAGGCTCCACACCGTCGCCCAGAACGCCACCTTCAGGCTGAGATAGACCGCCGTCCACTCCTCGGGCGTGAGAAGTTCATGGGGGGTGAGCCACGCATCCATTGAAAAATCGTCATCCCGGCCGCAGGCGAAGCCGGAGAGCCGGGATCGCACGACCATCATTCTGCACGCGATCCCGGAGCCGGCCTAGAGCACGCGCCGATCGGCCCGCGCAGCAGGTCGATCGGATAACGCGTTCTCCATCAAGGGAGTAGAGGCCGTCCCGGGATGATGATGAGGGGCTCTACTTCACCGTGAAGCCGTACTTTACATAGATGTCCTTCGCCTCGGGCCCGCCGAGGAAGGCGAGGAAGGCCTTGGCCGCCGGCGTATCCTGCCCCTTCACCAGCGCCATCGGATATTCCACCGGCGGGTGGCTGTCGGCCGGGAAGGTGGCGACGACCTTCACATTCTTGGCGATAGCAGCGTCGGTGGCGTAGACGATGCCGGCCGCCGCCTCGCCGCGCTCGACCAGGGCGAGGGCCGCGCGCACGCTCTCGGCGCCGACGATGCGCTCGCGCACCTTGTCCCATTGGCCGAGATGGGTCAGCGCCGTCTTGGCGTAGACGCCGATCGGCACGCTGTCGGTGAGGCCGGTGGCGATCTTGCCGTCGGCGCCGAGGAAGGCGAGCCAGTCGAAGCCCTTGTCGAGGGTGACCGGCTTCGCCTTGTCCGCCGGCATGATCAGAACGAGGGTATTGCCGATCGGGGTGATGCGGCTCGCCTTGAGCGTCAGCTCCTTGCCGTCGGTGTAGTCCATCCATTTCAGGTCGGCGGAGGCGAAGATGCCGGCCGGCGCGCCCTGCTCGAGCTGCTTGGCGAGCGCCGAGGAGGCGGCGAAGGAGAACTTCACCTCCGCCCCGCCCTTGGCCTGATACGCCTTGGCGATGTCCTGGAAGGCGTTGGTCAGGCTCGCCGCGGCGAAGACGGTGACCGGTGCGGCGTCCTGCGCGCGCAGCGGGCCGAGACCGGCGGGCGCCAGAAGAAGGCTCAGGGCAAGCGCCGCGACCGTGCGCCGACGAGTGAGGGACATGGCTTACCTCCCGTTATCATATATCCGTCCATATACATGATACGGCACGCGAAGAAAGCGCCCGATCGACTTCGGGCGCCGGATTCGCGCGGATTTGAGGTCGGATGGCCCGATGTTCAGTCGATCAGGCCGCAGTCCCGCGCCGCTTTGACGGCGGCGATCTGTGCCGCGTCGAGGTAATTCCACGCCGCGGTCGTGCCGTCGCGGCCGAACTGGATGGCCGGCCCGCGGTTCACCACGCGCTGACCATCGCCATTGTCGACCAGCGCGAACTCGAAAATATGGTGCTCGTTGCGGTGCATCAGCCGCACGATCGACGGCGACAGGGTGAGAATGTCGAACTCGGTCTCCGGCATCTGTGTCCTCCCCTCCGTGCGGCCCATGAACGCGGCCGAAAGTGGCGCCCTTCACGCGGAAGAACACCCTTCCCCTGATACGGAACCCGTCAACGCTGTCGGCAGTTGACCGGGCGGCGCCCCACCGTCCGATCCATCCCCGATTGGAAGGTTAAGCGAATTCCACCGAAACGGGAAGCGCCGTGCGCCGTACGGCGACAGTAATATGTTGCTGCAACGCAGCATATCCCGTCTATTTCAAATTTCGAACCATTCAACCCGCACCACTAAGCTATGGGTCCCAAAATGAGCACAATCATTTGACCAGTTCGTCGAAACAATTCTTGGCGATTCTTCTTATAGATCGTGGGATCACAGCAGAACGAGGTCTTATATTACCTATACTGATGGCAACTTGCCCGAACATCGTCACTCAACATCCCGGCGCCCGGGAACCGCGCCCCGCGCGTCCCGGGGCGTCCATCGGAGGGGCTCATGAACCGCAACACCACCCTGGTCCTCGCCGCGATCGTTCTCATCGCGGCCATCGCCGCGGCGATCCACTTCTCCGGCCGCATGACCCCGGAAACCGCGCAGACGCCGCCGCCGGTCATCGCGCCCGAGCCACCCGCGACGCCCGCGACACCGGCCCCGACCGCGACCCCGCCCGCACCGGAACCGCCGGCCGCGACGCCGCAGCCGCAGCCCGAGCCGGTTCAGCCCGCCCCGCCGGTCGATCCGGAACCGCCGCGCCCGACCGATCCGCCGGCCGGTGGCGAAGCCCCGCCCCAGCCCCCGCCGCAGCCGAACAATCCGTGATGCGGCGGCCGGGGAGCGCTCAGCGCGCTCCCCGCTCCCGCGCCATGGCGTCGAGCGCCGCGGCCGCCGGCGCCTCTCCCAGCACGGCCCCGATCGGCCGGGAGAGGCGCCGGCGCCAGTTCGGCCGCTCCCGGTCGGTGCCGGGCAGGTTGACGGCGACACGCTCGCCGGCGAGATCGTCCAGCTGCGCCAGGGCGAGGATCGACGGGCTACGCGCCACATAGGCGTGGACCGCGACGAAGAACGCGTTGCTCATCGGCGCCTCGGCATCGCCGGCGCTCTCCTGCGCCGGATCGAGCAGCCCCTCGGCGACGAGCGCCGCCGCAAGGCGCCGCTTTTCGGTTGCGCGCGCCAGCCGGGCCGCAGCCGTCGCGGCGGCATCGTCCAGCCCCAGTTGCTCCCGTTCGGCAATGTCGGCGCCCGCCCACCAGCCCCGCAGGGTGGGCAGGTCATGGGTCGACACGCAGGCGGCCGCCAGCGCCGGATAACGGTCCGGCGGCAGGAAATCGGCGCCCTCGCGCTCGAACCACAGCACCCGATAGGACAGCATCCGGTCCGCCTCGAGCTGCTCGCGCATGCCGGCGGGCACCGTGCCGAGATCCTCGCCGACCACGAGGCAGCGCGCCCTGTGGCTCTCCAGCGCCACCTGACCGGCGAGATCGGCGAAGGGATAGGCGAGATAGGTGCCCTCGCCGGCACCCGCTCCTTCCGGCAGGAGAAAGAGCCGCCTGAGGCCCATCACGTGATCGATGCGCAGCGCACCGGCATGGCGCATATTGGCGGCGACGAGGCGGGCGAAGCCCTCATAGCCGTCGCGGGCGAGCGCCATCGGATCGGGCGGCGGCAGGTTCCAGTTCTGCCCCTCCGGCCCCAGCGGATCGGGCGGCGCGCCGATGGCGAGGCCGGCCATGACCACGTCGGCCCCGGCCCATTCCTCGGCGCCGCCGGGTGCCATGCCGACGGCGAGATCGCGGTAGAGGCCGAGCGACAACCCCGCCTCGGCCGAGCGGGCCGCCGCTGCCGCCAGTTGCCGGTCGGCGATCCATTGCAGCCATTGCGCGAAACGCACCGCCGACGCGTTCGCCGCCGCGAAGGCGGCTACTTCCGGCGCATCCGGCCGGGCGAGGCCGGGCGGGAAGGCGCGCCAGTCGCCGACGCCGTGATGCTCGCAGATCGCCTGGAAGACGGCGAAGCGGTGCAGGCCCTCCCCGCCTTCGGCGATGAAGGCCGCGAAGGCCGGATCCTCGCCCTGCGCTGCGTAAGCCTCCGCCAGCGCCGCGCGCTTCGCCGCCCAGACGGCGGGATAATCGACCGCGCCGTGCGCCGACAATCGCCCGAACACCGCGCGGCGCGCCTCGAAGCCGCCGAGCGCGGCGACATCGATGTAGATCGGGTCGAGGAAGCGCCGGTCGGAGGGGTGGTAGGGGCTCGCCCGCTCGCGATCGGTGGGAAACAGCGCGTGCAGCGGGTTCAGCCCGACGCTCGCCCCGCCCCGCGCCGCCACCGCCGCCCCCAGCGCGCCGAGCGCGGTGAAATCGCCGATGCCCTGGTCCTGCGCGTCGGGACGCAGGGCGTAGAGATGCGTCGCCACGCCGAAGACCCGCCCACCCTCCGCAAGCGTCGGGGGGAGGTAGCAGGAGCGCGGCGCGAGCGTGAGGCGGCAGACAGCGTCGGCGAGCGTCAGCCGGTGCCGACCGACCGGCAGCGGCGGCAGGTCGACATGGCGGAGCACCGCGCGGCGCCCGTCGGCGCGGGTGACCTCCTCGCGCAGCCCGTCCGCGGCACCGATGGCCAGCGCCATCTGCGTACCGTCCTCCAGCGTGATCGCGAGATCGAGGCGGCGCGCCGCGAGCGCCGCCGCACCGCCGAGGGGAACCCGCAGCGGCCCGCCCTCGCGCAGCACCAGCGCCGGCGGCATCGCCCGCCCCCACTTCTCCTCCGAAAGCCTCACCAGGCTGTCGCGCACCTCGCCGCCCGTGCCGGCGGGAAGGCCCAGGCCCGTGAGGATCGCCCGCTTGGTGTCGTCGCCGACCAGATGGTAGGTGCCGCCCACGTCCCACCACTCCGGCGCGATGCCGGCCGCCTGGGCGAGGCGATCGAGCAGCGCGGGATCGGCGGCGCGGCTCGGCGCGTCCTCATCCACCTCTTCGACGAGGATGAGCACGCGACGCGGGCCGAGCACCGCGGGAGGCTCGGACGGATCGGACGCGCCGTCGAGCGCCGCGCTGTCCGCCGCCAGCCGCCAGCGGAAGCCGTCGCGCGGCGGCGGCAGTTGCAGCGGCAGTTCGGCCTCGCCCGCGTTCAGCGCCACGATGGCGCCATCGGCCGGCGCCTCGCCGCGTGCCGGCGCGTGGAACACGGCGACCAGCGCGCGGGTCTCCCCGTCCTCCCAGCGCACCTCACCGCCATCCGGCATCCGCCAGACGACATCGGGAAGGCCGCTGTCGTCCGGCGGCAGGCCGGTGAGCGCGGCCTCGCCGCGCAGCACCGGGTGCGCGCGGCGCAGCGCGATCAGCCGGCCGGCAAAGGCGGCGAGGCCGCGGTCCATCCCCTCCCAGTCGAACCAGGTCGAGGCGTTGTCCTGCGCATAGGCGTTGTTGTTGCCCTCCTGCGTGCGCCCGCCTTCGTCGCCCATGGTGAGCATCGGCGTGCCGCGCGAGGCGGCGAGCGTCGCCAGCAGCGCGGCGATGTCGCCACGCCGGCGGGCGCGGATGGCGGGGTCGTCGCTCGGCCCCTCGACGCCGTTGTTCCACGAGTGGTTGGCGTCGGTGCCGTCGCGATTGCCCTCGCCATTCGCCTCGTTGTGCTTGCCGGCATAGGCGACGAGATCGGCGAGGGTGAAGCCGTCATGGGCGGCGACGAAGTTGATCCCGCGCGAGAGCGGGCGCCGGCGGGGGGTGAACAGGTCGGCCGATCCCGCCAGCCGGCTGGCCAACGCCCCCACCCGCCCCGGCTCGCCGCGCCAGAAGCGCCTGACATCGTCGCGGTAATGATCGTTCCACTCGCCCCAGCGGGCGGGGAAATTGCCGACCTGATAGCCGCCCGGGCCGATGTCCCAGGGCTCGGCGATCATCGCGAGATCGCGCAGCACCGGGTCCTGCTCGATGGCGGCGAAGAACGGCGCCTGCGGATCGAACCCGTCGGCGCGCCGCCCCAGCGTCGCGGCGAGATCGAAGCGGAAGCCGTCGAGGCCGGTCGCCGCCCAGCGCCTGAGGCTGTCGAGGCCGAGCCGCAGCACCGGCGCGCGTTCCAGCGCCAGCGTGTTGCCGGTGCCGGCATCGTTGAGCAGCAGGCCCGGATCGCCCGCCGCGTGGCGGTAATAGGTCGCGTTGTCGAGCCCGCGAAGCGACACGGTCGGCCCGAACACGTCGCTCTCGCCGGTGTGGTTCAGCACCACGTCGAGCAGCACCTTGATGCCCGCCCCGTGCAGCGCCTCGATCGCGGCGCCCACCTCGGCGAAGCCGCCCGGCGCGAGCCGGGGATCGGGGGCGCCGAACACCACCGGGTTGTAGCCCCAATAGTTGGAGAGGCCGAGCGGAGGCAGGTGCCGCTCGTCGATCCACGCCATCGCCGGCATCAGTTCGACGGTCGAGACGCCGAGCCCGACCAGATAGTCGAGCACCGCCGGATCGGCGAGCGCGGCGAAGGTGCCGCGCGAGGCCTGCGCGAGGCCCGGATGACGCAGGGTGAAGCCGCGCACATGCAGTTCGTAGATGAACTGCTCGCCCCAGCCGAAGGAGGGCCGGACCGGAGCGGCCAGCCCCTCCGGCTCCGCGGCACCGATGATCGCCTTGGGCACGAAGGGAGCGCTGTCGGTATCGTCCTGCGCGGCGCCGCTGGCGCGCCGGTCGAACAGCGCCTCATGCAGCACGAACGGTCGGTCGAGCGCCACCGCATAGGGATCGACCAGCAGCTTTTCCGGATTGAACCGATGCCCCTCCCCCGGCGCCCACGGCCCGAAGGCGCGCAGGCCGTAGCGCATCCCCGGCACGATGCCGGCGACATGGCCGTGGAACACGTCGCCGGTGCGCTCGGGCAGCGCGATGCGGGCGATCTCGGTCGCGCCCGCCGCGTCGAACAGGCAGAACTCGATGCGGGTGGCATGGGCCGAGAACACCGCGACATTGGCACCGCGCCCGTCGAGGCGCAGGCCGAGCGGTTCCGGATCGCCGGACGAGACGGCGAAGGCGCTCAAGCCGCCCGCTCCGCCTTCAGCCGGCGGTAGAGAGCGGCATAGCGGGCGGCCGGCCCGCGCCAGGAGACATCCGTCTTCATGGCGTTGCGCTGGGCCCGCTTCCAGGCCGGCGTGTCGGCCCACAGCGCCTGCGTGCGTCGCAGCGCGCCCTGCAGCGCGGAGGCGGTCGCCGGCGCGAACTGGATGCCGGTGCCCACCCCGCCGGCCCGCGCCATCTCGTTGATGTCGATCACCGTGTCCGCGAGACCGCCGACACGCGCCACGACGGGCAGCGCCCCGTAGCGCAGCGCGGCGAGCTGGGTGAGCCCGCACGGCTCGAAGCGCGAGGGCACCAGCAGCGCGTCGGACCCCGCCTGGATCAGGTGCGCCAGTTCCTCGTCATAACCGAACTGCACGCCCACCCGGCCCGGCCAGGTCCGCGCCGCGGCGGCAAAGCGCTCGGCGATGTGCGCGTCGCCCGATCCGAGCATGACGAGGCGGGCGCCCAGCCCCACCAGCAGCGGCAGGCTGTCCGCCAGAAGGTCCAGCCCCTTCTGCCAGGACAGGCGGCTCACCACGCCATAGGTGAGCGCCGCATGGTCGCCGTCGAGGCCGAGCCGCGCGGCGAGCGCCGCCTTGTTCACGCCCTTGCCCTTGAGCGCCCCGGGCTCGAACGGCGCGGCGATCAGCGGGTCCCGCGCCGGGTCCCATACGCCGTCGTCGAGCCCGTTCAGTATGCCGCTGAGATGCGCGGTGCGCACCGCCAGCAGCCCGTCGAGCCCCATGCCGCCCTCGGGCAGCAGGATCTCGCCGGCATAGGTGGGGGAAACGGTGGTGATGTGGTCGGCAAGCTGAAGCCCGGCCTTCAGGAAGCCGATCATCCCGTAATATTCGACGCCGTCGATGGCGAAGGCATGCGGCGGCAGGCCGAGTTCGCCCAGAACATGGTGGGCGAACTTCCCCTGGAAGGCGATGTTGTGGATGGTCATCACGCTCGCCGGCCGCCGACCGCCGGCATAGTGCAGATAGGCCGGCGCGAGGCCCGCCTGCCAGTCATGGGCGTGCACCACGTCCGGCACGAAACCGGGAACGAGGCCGTAGCCGATGCCCGACGCCACCGCCCCGAGCGCGGCGAAGCGGATGGCGTTGTCGCGCCAGTCCTCGCCGTCCGGGCCGGCATAGGGCCCACCCGGCCGGTCGTAGAGATGAGGCGCGTCGATCACGAACAGGTCGAGCCCGGCCGCGCGCGCGTCGAGCAGCCGGGCCGGGCCGCCGAACAGGTTGTCGAAATGGTGGACCACCCCGGCATGCTCCAGCGCCAGCAGCACGGCCGGATAGCCCGGCACCAGCGTGCGCACGCCGATCCCCTCCGCCGCCAGCGCGCCCGGCAGGGCGCCCGCCACATCGGCGAGGCCGCCCGTCTTCACCAGCGGGAAGACCTCGGAGACGACCGAGAGCAGCTTGAGTTCGCTCATGCCCGGCTCACCCCTCCAGCCGGTCGATCATCGGCTGGGTGATCAGGCAGACCCCCTTCTCGGTGCGCCGGAAGCGCTTGGCGTCGAGTTCGGGATCGTCGCCGACGACGAGCCCGTCGGGGATGCGCACATTGGCGTCGATGATCACGTTCTTCAGCCGCACCGAGCGGCCGATCCGCGCATAGGGCAGGATCACCCCGCCCTCGATCGAGCCGAAGGAATGCACCCGCACCCCGGTGAACAGCAGCGAGCGGCGCACGGAGGAGCCGGAGATGATGCAGCCGCCCGAGACCAGCGACTGGTTGGCCTCGCCGCGCCGCCCGTCGACGTCGTGGACGAACTTCGCCGGCGGCGTGATCTCGCCATAGGTCCAGATCGGCCAGTCGCGGTCGTAGAGGTCGAGTTCCGGCACCACCTCGGTGAGGTCGACATTGGCCTCCCAATAGGCGTCCACCGTCCCGACATCGCGCCAGTAGGGCGTCACCTCGGCGTTGGAGCGCACGCAGGAGCGCGAGAAATGGTGCGCCCGCGCCGAGCCGTGCTTCACCACATAGGGGATGATGTCCTTGCCGAAGTCGTGCGAGGAGGTCGGGTCGGCGGCGTCGCGCTTCAGGAGCTCCATCAGGAAGCTCGTCTCGAAGACATAGATGCCCATGCTCGCCAGCGCCTTGTCCGGATGGCCGGGCATGGGCGGCGGGTCCTTCGGCTTCTCGAGGAAGGACAGGATGCGGTCCTCCTCGTCGACATGCATCACGCCGAAGGCGCTCGCCTCCTCGCGCGGCACCTCGAGGCACCCCACCGTCACGTCGGCGCCCTGGTCGACGTGCTGCTGCAGCATCACCTCGTAATCCTGCTTGTAGACGTGGTCGCCCGCCAGGATGATGATGTATTTGGGGCCGTAATCGGCGATGATGTCGAGGTTCTGGTACACGGCATCCGCCGTTCCCAGATACCACATCGTCTCGGACACGCGCTGGCTCGCCGGCAGCACGTCGAAGCTCTCGTTGCGCTCCGGGCGGAAGAAGTTCCAGCCGCGCTGCATGTGGCGGATCAGGCTGTGCGCCTGATACTGGGTCGCCACGGAGATGCGGCGGATGCCGGAATTGAGCGCGTTGGACAGCGCGAAATCGATGATGCGCGACTTGCCGCCGAAATAGACCGCCGGCTTGGCGCGCCGGTCGGTCAGTTCGAACAGGCGGCTGCCGCGTCCGCCCGCCAGCACATAGGCCATGGCCGAGCGGGCAATGGGCGCGTTCGAAACCGGCGGTCGGGTCATCAGGCGTCGTCTCCCCTTGGCGTTTTTCCCTCGGCCGGCGGCTTTCGCTCAGTCCGGCGTCCAGTGCAGATAGAGCGTCCCGAGCGGCGGCAGCACCAGATCCGCGCTCGCCGGCAGGCCGTGCGAAGGCTCGTCGCGGGCGATGACCCCGCCGAGATTGCCCGCGCCCGAACCGCCATAGGCCTGTCCGTCCGAGTTCAGCACCTCCCGCCAGCGGCCCGCCCGCGGCAGGCCGATGCGGTAGCCGGAACGCGGCACGGGCGTGAAATTTGCGACCATCACCACCGGCGCATCGCCCTCGGCGCCGAAGCGCGCCCAGGCGAAGACCGAGTTCTCCGAATCGTCGACGACGATCCAGCGGAATCCCTCCGGCTCGCAGTCCCGCGCGTGCAGCGCCGGCAGGTCGCGGTAGAGATGGTTGAGGTCGCGCACGAAATGCTGCAGGCCGGCGTGATAGGGGCCCATCACCATCAGGTGCCAGTCGAGGCTGCGCGCCTCGCTCCACTCCGCGCGCTGGCCGAATTCCTGGCCCATGAACAGCAGCTTCTTGCCGGGATAGGCCCACATCAGCGCGTAATAGGCCCGGGCGGTGGCGAACTTCTGCCAGTCGTCGCCCTTCATCCGGCCGATGATCGTGCCCTTGCCGTGAACGACCTCGTCATGCGAGAGCGGTAGCACGAAGTTCTCCGAAAACGCATAGACAAGACCGAAGGTGATCTTGTCGTGGTGCCAGCGCCGATACACGGGATCGAGCGACACGTAGTCAAGCGTATCGTGCATCCAGCCCATGTTCCACTTGAATCCGAAGCCGAGCCCGCCGTCATGGACCGGGCGCGACACGCCCGACCACGAGGTCGATTCCTCGGCAATGGTCACCGTGCCCGGATGCCCGGCATAGGCCAGCTGGTTGACGCTCTGGAGGAAGGCGACGGCGTCCTTGTTGTCGTTGGAGCCGTCGGGATTGGGCGCCCACTCGCCGTCCTTGCGCGAATAGTTGAGGTAGAGCATCGAGGCCACCGCATCGACGCGCAGCCCGTCGATGTGGAACACGTCGAGCCAGTAGAGCGCGTTGGCGGCCAGGAAATTCGCCACCTCGCGCCGGCCGAAATCATAGATCGCCGTGTTCCAGTCGGGATGGAAGCCGCGCCGCGGGTCGGCATGCTCGTAGAGCGGGCCGCCGTCGAAGTGGGCGAGGCCGTGGATGTCGGTCGGGAAATGCGCCGGCACCCAGTCGAGGATGATCGAGATGCCGGCCTTGTGCGCCTTCTCGACGAAGCGCGCGAAGCCCGCCGGATCGCCGAAGCGGCTCGTGGGCGCGAACAGGCCGATCGGCTGGTAGCCCCAGGAGGCGTCGAGCGGGTGCTCGGAGACCGGCAGCAGCTCGATATGGGTGAAGCCCATCCAGCCGGCATATTCGATCAGCTGGTCGGCCAGTTCGTCATAGCTGAGGAACCGGTTGCCCTCCCCGCGCCGCCAGGAGCCGAGATGCACCTCGTAGATCGACATCGGCTTGCGCCGCGCCTCGCCCGCCTCGCGCGCGGCGCGGTGGGGAGCGTCGTCGATCGCGATGTCGTCGATGCGGGCGACCACCGAGCCGGTATCCGGCCGGAACTCGCCGCGGAAGCCGACCGGATCGGCCTTCAGCGGCAGCAGACGGCCGTCGGCGGCGACGATCTCGTATTTGTAGATGGTGCCCTCGCCGACACCGGGCGCGAAGATCTCCCACAGCCCGCTGTCGATGCGCTTGCGCATCTGGTGGGTGCGCCCGTCCCAGCGGTTGAAGTCGCCCACCACCGAGACGCGCGCGGCATTCGGCGCCCAGACCGCGAAGCGCACGCCCTCGACGCCCTCATGCGCACAGGCATGCGCGCCGAGGCGCTCATAGAGCAGCTTGTGGGTGCCTTCGAGCAGGAGATGATCGTCGAGCGGGCCGAGCACCGGGCCGAAGGCGTAGGGGTCGCGGAGCACCCATTGCCCGCCCGCATTGCGCGCCTTCAGCCGGTAGCGCGCCCAGGCGGGGCGATCCTTCGCCAGCCCCTCGAAGAAACCGGAATCGTGCCGCCGTGCCAGCGCGACGATGGTGGCACCGGCGTCGTCGATCGCCTCCACCTCCAGCGCATGGGGCACGAAGGCGCGGATGACGAGGCCGTCCGCCGTCTCGTGCGGCCCGAGCAAGGCGAACGGATCGGCATGACGCGCCCCCACCAGTTCGTCGACCTCTCGGTCGGGGGCCTGCCACGCCATCATCCACACCTCTCGTTGCCGCCGCGATATACACGCCGGGCACCACGTAAAGTTCCGTCAGCGCTTCGGAAAAGTCCACGCCGGCGACTACGTATAAGCCGCCGGCGGAGCCGAATCGATCAGCGGGGCTGCCGGACCGGCACGTTCCAGATGTCCGCCGCATATTCGGAAATGGTCCGGTCCGAGGAGAACCAACCCATATTGGCGGTGTTGATCAGCGAGGCGGTCCACCACGCCTTCTTGTCCCGCCACAGCGCATCGACCCGGCGCTGCGCCTCCCAGTAGGAATCGAAGTCCGACGTCACCAGGAAATAGTCGTGGTGGCGCAGCGCATTGGTCAGCGGCTTGAAGCGATCCGGCTCGTCCGGCGAGAACACGCCCGATTCGACCGCGTCCAGCACCTCGGACAGGTGCGGCGAGGCGGAGATGGCGCCGAACTCGTCGATGCCGGCGGCACGGCGCTGCTCCACCTCCTCGGCGGTCAGCCCGAAGATGAAGATGTTCTCCGCGCCGACATGCTCCTTGATCTCGACATTGGCGCCGTCGAGCGTGCCGATGGTCAGCGCGCCGTTGAGCGCCATCTTCATGTTGCCGGTGCCCGAGGCCTCCATGCCGGCGGTCGAGATCTGCTCGGAAAGGTCCGCGGCCGGGATGATCGCCTCGGCCAGCGAGACGTTGTAGTTCGGCAGGAACACCACCTTCAGCAGGTCGCGCACGACCGGGTCGTCATTGACGACCTTGGCCACGTCGTTGGCGAGCTTGATGATGAGCTTGGCCTGATGGTAGCTCGCCGCCGCCTTGCCGGCGAAGATCTTCACCCGCGGCGCCCAGTCCTTGGCCGGATTGGCGCGCATCGATTCATACAGCGCGATGGTCTCCAGCACGTTGAGCAGCTGGCGCTTGTATTCGTGGATGCGCTTGATCTGCACATCGAACAGCGCGCCCGGATTCACCTTGATGTCGAGCCGGTCGCGGATGAGGCGGGCGAGGTTCACCTTGTTCTGCCGGCGCACCGCCGCGAACTTCTCGTGCAGCGCCGGGTCGCCGGCCAGCGGCTCCAGCTTCTTCAGCGCCGAGGGATCGTCCAGCACCTCCGGCCCGCACACCTGGACCAGCAGGCGGGTGAGGCCGGGATTGGACTGGTTCAGCCAGCGGCGGAAGGTGATGCCGTTGGTCTTGTTGTTCATCCGCTCCGGGAAGATGCGGTAGAAATCCTTGAACACCGTGTTCTTCATCAGCTCGCTGTGCAGCGCCGCGACGCCGTTGATCGAGTGCGAGCCGAGGAAGGCGAGATTGCCCATCCGCACGCGCCGGCCATGGTCCTCCTGGATCAGCGAGACCGAGGAGAGCAGCGCGTCGTCATTGGGGAATTCCTCCTTCACCCGGGCGAGGTGCAGCGCGTTGATCATGTAGATGATCTGCATGTGGCGCGGCAGCAGCCGCTCCATCAGCGGCACCGGCCAGGTCTCCAGCGCCTCCGGCAGCAGCGTGTGGTTGGTGTAGGAGATGGTGCGGTTGGTGATGTCCCACGCCTCGTCCCAGTCGAGGTCGTGCTCGTCCACCAGCAGCCGCATCAGCTCCGCCACCGCGATCGCCGGGTGGGTGTCGTTGAGCTGGATCGCCACCTTGTCGGGCAGCGAGCGCACGTCCCCGAAGCTGTCGATGTGCCGGCGCATCAGGTCGTGCAGGGAGGCGGCGGTGAAGAAATACTCCTGCCGCAGCCGCAGTTCCTGCCCCGCCGGGGTGGCGTCGCTCGGGTAGAGGATCTTGGAGATCGCCTCCGCCTTGACCTGCTCGACCAGCGCCCCGACATGGTCGCCCTGGTTGAACGCCTCGAGCCGCAGCGGATCGGCGGCGCGGGCGGACCACAGCCGCAGCGTGTTCACATGCCGGCCGCGCCAGCCGACGATGGGCGTGTCGTAGGCGACCGCCTCCACCGTCTCGCCGGGATGCCAGACCTGCTTCTTGCGGCTGCCCATCGACACCGCCTCGACCGAGCCGCCGAAGCCGACGTCGTAGATCACCTCGGGCCGCTCGAACTCCCACGGGTTGCCGAAGGAGAGCCAGTCCTCGGGATATTCCTGCTGCCAGCCGTTCTTGACCACCTGCCGGAACAGGCCGTGGTCGTAGCGGATGCCGTAGCCATAGGCGGCGATGGAGAGCGTCGCCATGCTCTCCATGAAGCAGGCCGCAAGGCGCCCGAGGCCGCCATTGCCCAGCGCCGCGTCCGGCTCCACCTGCCTGAGCCGGTCGAGATCGACGCCGAGATCGCCGAGCGCGGCGCGCACCGTGTCGAGCAACTCCAGATTGGTCAGCGCGTCGAACAGCAGCCGGCCGATGAGGAATTCGAGCGAGAGGTAATAGACGCGCTTGCGGCCTTCCGAATAGGTCTGCCGGGTCGAGGTGATCCAGCGGTCGACGATGCGGTCGCGGGTCGCGAAGGCGGTGGCGAGGAACCAGTCACGGTCGCTCGCCGCCGCCGGATTCTTGCCCACCGCATAGGTGAGCTTGGCAATGACGGCGGCCCGGAATTTTGCCACGTCGTCGCCCGGCGCCACGATGGCCGCCGGCTTTTCGAGCGTCTTGTCCTCGACATCGACTGTCATGTGCAGTTCTGCTCCTACTAGCCCCTCGCGCGTCCTGCAGCGCGGCGCCGCCCCGACCGGCGCCCGCGACGCGGATGGCTCATCCCCTCATGCAACCTTTCGGCCAGTTCAGCCGGGCCGCGCCCGCTCGAACGCGACCAGCCCGAGAACCAGCCAACCCGCGATCAGCATAATCCCACCGCTCGGTGCCGCCATCGGAAAAAGCGGGACGCCGAGCAGCACCCGGCTGGCCAGCGCCCCGGCGAACAGCGCCGTCCCGAGCGCGAGCAGGCCGCCGGCGGCGTCGGCGAACGACCAGGCGCGGCCGCTCGCCGCCCCCAGCGCCACCGTGGCCGCGATCGCCGCCGCCCCGATCATCGCGAACTGGGCGGCCGTGGCGAGGCTGGGATTGGCATCGACATGCGCGCCAGCCGCGGCGAGCGCGACACCGGCGGCACCGAAAAGTCCCGCGACGAGGACGAGGAAGCGGCGGAAGGCGGTCATGTCAGTTCACCCGTCACATCAGCAAGCCGCGCCGGCCCGGAATCGGACAGCGGCGATAAGATCATTTCCATCCGGATGTTGCAGCCGTTTCCGGATTCAGTGCGTGACGCGGTTTCAGCCCCGTCGCTCATTCGAGCGCTATCGCGTGGAAGAACGTCCCGCTGACGAGGCCGCGCCGGCTCCCCGCCGGCCCGAGATCGCGGCCCTGCCCGTCGGCCAGCATCACCAGCGGCTCATCGTCGCCGCGCACCGTGACGCTGGCGTAATGGAATTCGTGTCCGCGCAGGGCCATGCCGGCCGCCCCGATCGGCGAGGCGGCGATCGGCCGCGCCTTGCGGTAGCCGAGATTGAGCCGGCGCCGGGCGAAGCTGGTGGCGTGGCCGAGCAGGCCGAGCAGGGGATGCACCGTGCCCTCGGCATCCTCAAGTGCCGTCCCCAGCACCATATAGCCGCCGCACTCGCCATGGACCGGCCGCGTCTCGGCGAAATGCCGCATGCCCGCCTTGAAGGTGGCCGCGCCCGCCAGCCGCGCGGCATGCAGTTCCGGATACCCCCCCGGCAGCCAGCAGGCATCGCAATCGTCCGCCGGCGCCTCGTCCGCAAGCGGCGAGAACGGCGCGAGGGTCGCGCCCGCCCGGCGCCAGCCGGCCAGCACGTGCTCGTAGACGAAGCTGAAGGCGGCGTCGCTGGCGAGCGCGATGCGCCGGCCGGGCGGCGGCAGAGCGACACCCGCGATGTCGCCGGCAGGTCGAAGCGGCGCGCCGAACGCCATCAGCGCGTCGAGGTCGACATGCGCCTCCGCCGCATCGGCGAGGCGCGCGAAATGCCGGTCGAGTTCGGCATGTTCCTGCGCCTGGACGAGGCCGAGATGCCGCTCGGGCAGGGTCAACGTCGCGTCGCGCGGCAAGCTCCCGAGCACGGCAACGCCGGTCGCCGCGATCGCCTCCATGGCCTGCGAACGGTGCCGCTCGCTCGCCACCTTGTTGAGGATCACCCCGCCGATCCGCACCTGCGGGTCGTGCAGCGCGAAACCCCGCACCACGGCGGCGGCCGATTGCGACTGGCCGGAGATGTCCGCAACCAGCAGCACCGGCAGGCCGAACCGCGCGGCGAGGTCCGCCGCCGCGCCGCTGCGCCCCGGCTCGCCGGAAATCCCGTCGAACAGCCCCATCGAGGCCTCGACGATGACGAGGTCGGCGTCCTCCGCCGCCTCCGCCAGCAGCGCCCCGATCAACGCCGGCGGCATGGCGAAGCTGTCGAGGTTCAGCCCCGGCCGGCCGCTCGCGGCGGCGTGGAAGGCGGGGTCGATATAGTCCGGCCCCGATTTCACCGCCCGCACCCGCACGCCCCGGCGCGCCAGCGCGGCAACGATGCCGAGCGTCGCCGTGGTCTTGCCCGAGCCCGAGCGCGGCGCCCCGATGATGAATCCGCGCGCGCTCATCGGTGACGTCCCGCCCGGCCCGGCCTATACCGGCCGTCATGACCGACGCGCCCGAGGACATGCTGCCCGAGGAGCCCGCCCGCCCGCTGCGGCGCGGCTGGACCACGGGCGCCTGCGCCACGGCCGCCGCGAAGGCCGCCTTCCACGCGCTCGTCACCGGCATCTTCCCGGATCCGGTGACCATCACCCTGCCCGGCGGCGAGACCCCCGCCTTCGCCCTCGCCACGCACGATCTGCGCGCGGGCGACGCCATGGCCGGCGTCATCAAGGATGCGGGCGATGATCCCGACGTGACCCATGGCGCGCTCGTCGTCGCCACGGTGCGCGCGGGTGCACCGGGGAGCGGCGTTGCCTTCCGCGCCGGCGAGGGTGTCGGCACGATCACCCGCCCCGGCCTGCCGCTGCCGCCCGGCGAGCCGGCGATCAACCCCGTGCCGCGCCGCATGATCGCGCAGGCCGTCGCCGAGGTCGCCCGCGAGACCGGCGCGCGCGGCGATGTCGAGGTCGAGATATCGATCCCCGGCGGCGGGAAACTGGCGGAGAAGACGCTCAACGGCCGGCTCGGCATCGTCGGCGGCCTGTCCGTGCTCGGCACCACGGGCATCGTCGTGCCGTTCTCCTGCGCGGCCTGGATCCACTCGATCCACCGCGGCATCGACGTCGCCCGCGCCATGGGCGTCGATCACGTCGCCGGCGCGACCGGCGATGCCTCCGAGCGCGCCGTCGCGAAGCTGTTCGGCCTGCCCGAGGTGGCGCTGATCGACATGGGCGACTTCGCCGGCGGCATGCTGAAATATCTGCGCGCCCATCCGGTGCCGCGGGTCACCGTGGCCGGCGGCCTCGCCAAGATGACCAAGCTCGCGCAGGGCTTCCTCGACCTGCACTCGAAGCGCGGCAGCGCCGATCAGGGCGCACTGGCGGCGCTGGCGGTCGAGGTCGGCGCCGGTGAAGATCTCGCCGCCCGCATCCGCGCCGCCAACACGGTAGCGCAGGCCCATGCGCTCGCCCTCGCCGAGGGCGTACCGCTGGCCGACGCCGTGGCGCGACGGGCGCAGGCGACCGCGCTCGGCGTGGTCCGGGGCAGCGGCATAGCCCTCGACGCCGTGGTGTTCGACCGCGAGGGCAACCTTATGGGGCAGTCTGCCGTGGCGGTGGGCTAGCCCTCTCATGCGCGCCCCCGGAAGCGGCGCTGATAGCCGGCATCGTAGAGCGCGCTCTCGCGAAAGCCCGCCGCCCCGAGCGCGCGGCCGACGAGGATCAGTGCCGTGCGCTCCACCGGCTCGGCCGCGACCCGGCCGACGATATCCGCCAGCGTACCGGCGATCACCCGCTCTTCCGGCCGGCTCGCCTCCACCACCACCGCGACGGGGCAGTCGGCGCCGTAGAGCGGCGCCAGTTCCGCCGCGACCCGGTCGAGCGCGTGGATGGCGAGATGGATCGCGAGGGTCGCGCCCGTCGCCCCGAACGCCGCCAGCGTCTCGCCCGCCGGCATTGCCGAGGCGCGGCCCGAGACGCGGGTCAGCACCACGCTCTGCGCCACTTCCGGCACGGTGAGTTCGCGCCCGATCAGCGCGCTGGCGGCGGCGAAGGCCGGCACGCCGGGGGTGAGCGTATAGGGGATTCCGCGGCGCTCCAGCCGGCGGATCTGCTCGGCCACCGCCGAATAGATCGACAGGTCGCCCGATTGCAGCCGGGCCACATCCTGCCCGGCCGCCTGCGCGGCAACGTATTCCGCCTCGATCTCGTCGAGCGAGAGCGGCGCAGTATCGACCAGCCGGGCGCCCGGCGGGCACCAGTCCAGCATCTCGCGCGGCACGATCGAGCCGGCATAGAGGCACACCGGGCAGCGCGCGAGGAGGTCGCGCCCGCGCAGCGTGATCAGGTCCGCCGCCCCCGGCCCGGCGCCGATGAAGTGAACCGTCACGGCGCCGCCTCCTCGCTTCCCCCCCGCCGCGCCAGCGCACAGGTCACCGGGCCGAGCACGAAGCGCGGCCCGAGCAGGCGCCCGCCCGCGCCGGCGGCGGCGAGCGCGGCCGTCTCGGCGGCGGAGGGCACGCCGAGCAGCGCCACCACCCGCTCCGACCGGCTGATGGCGCGCGCGCCCGCCGCCTCGAGCTGGGCCTGCGGCACCAGGATCAGCGGCAGCACCAGCTCCGCCGCGGCGCGGGCGATACCGGCCTCGCCGCCCTTGATCGCCGGCGTGGCCAGCATCGAGACATCGTCGAGCGAGGCGCCGAAGCGCTCCAGCGCCCCCTCGATCGCCGCCCGCACCTCCTCCGCCGAGACGCCCCGGCGGCTGCCCACCCCCGCGACGATCATGGCTTCACGACGCTCCATTGCGTGACCGGCATCGCCGGGCGCCAGCCGGTCATCCCGGCCACCGGCGCGGCGCGGGCGATGGCGATGCGGGTGAGTTCGCCGCCCAGCGCCGCATGGCGGGCGAGCAGCAGCGCCTCGGTCTCCAGCGTCACCGCATTGGCGACCAGCCGTCCGCCGGTCGCGAGCGCCCCGAGAGCGGCGTCGATCACGCCCGCGTCGCTCGCCCCGCCGCCGATGAAGATCGCGTCCGGCGTCGGCAGGCCCGTCAGCGCGGCGGGCGCCTCGCCCTCGACGATGGTAAGCCCCGGCACGCCGAAACTCGCGGCGTTGCGGGCGATGCGCGCCGCCCGGTCCGCCCGTGCCTCGATGGCGATGGCCCGGAGCGAGGGATCGGCCAGCATCCATTCGATGCCGATCGAGCCCGAGCCGGCACCGATGTCCCACAGCAATTCGCCCCGGCGCGGGGCCAGCGCGGCGAGCGTCATCGCCCGGATCTCGCGCTTGGTGATCTGCCCGTCATGCTCGTAGAGCGCATCGGGCCGCCCCGGCGCCAGCGCCAGCACCCGCGCCTCGGCATCCGCGACAACCTCGAGGGCGACGAGGTTGAGCGTATCGACATCGGCGAGATCGAACGCCGCGGCGCGCGCCGTGCGCACCCGCTCGCGCGGCCCGCCGAGGGCTTCGAGCACATGCAGCCGTGACGCACCGAACCCGGTCGCGGCCAGCAGCGCGGCGAGCGCCGCCGGCCCCGCCGCGTCGGAGGTGAGCGCCAGCACCCGCCGTCCGGGCTGGAGGCAGGGCCGCACCAGATCGAGCGCCCGCCCGTGCAGCGAAACGCACTCGACCTCCTGCAACGCCCAGCCGAGCCGGGCCGCGGCGAGGCTGAAGGCGGAGGGCGCCGGCAAGGCGCGCATTTCCCCGGCCGGCACCTGGCGCGCCAGCGTCGCCCCGACGCCGAACAGGAACGGATCGCCCGACGCCAGCACGCAGACCGGCGACCCACGGCGCGCCAGCACCTCGCGCACGCCGGCCTCGAACGGGCTCGGCCAGGCCCGCGCGTCGCCGCGCAGCAGGTCGCCCGCGCGATCGAGATGCCGCCGGCCGCCGAACACGATCGAGGCGGCCGCCACCGCCTCGCGCGCCGCGGGCGAGAGCCCCGCCGCCCCGTCCTCGCCGATGCCGACGATGGTAAGCCAGGGCCGCGGCGCCATGGACAAAGGCGTCGCTTCGGAGGCATCGTCGCGCGGGGGCGACGGCGACGGCGATGGATCAGGCTTCAGCATGACGACCCGTATCCTCCTGCTCGGCGGCACGACGCAAGCCCGCGAACTCGCCGCGCTCCTCGCGACCCGCCCGCAGGCCGCCGTCACCGTCTCGCTCGCCGGCCGCACCCGCGCGCCGCTGGACCAGCCCGTGCCGATGCGCAGCGGCGGCTTCGGCGGCGCCGCGGGTCTCGCCGCCTATATCGAGGAGCATGCCATCGATCTCGTCGTCGATGCCACGCATCCCTATGCCGCCGCCATCTCGCACAATGCCGCGGAGGCGGTGGCCGATACCGGCATCGATCTCGTCGCCCTGCACCGCCCGCCCTGGGAGGCGCGCGAGGACGATCTCTGGGTCACCGCCGAGACCGTGGAGGACGCCCTGGAGGCGCTGGGCGCCCGCCCGCGCCGCGTGCTGGTCACGCTCGGGCGCAACGAGGTAAGGGCGCTGGAGGCGGCGCCGCGCCACCGCTACCTCGTGCGCAGCATCGACCCGATCGAGCCGCCGCTCGCCGTCCCGGATGCAGGCTACATCGAGGCGCGGGGCCCGTTCGAGGAGGCGCAGGAGCGCGACCTCCTCGTCCATCATCGCATCGACGCCATCATCGCCAAGAACAGCGGCGGCGAGGCCAGCTACGGCAAGATCGCCGCCGCACGGGCGCTGCGCATCGAGGTGATCCTGATCGCCCGCCCGCCGCACCCGGCGGTCGACACCGTCGGCACGGTCGAGGAGGCGCTGGCCTGGATCGAGGCGCGCTACACGCTCGGCTGAGGCGCCCGCCCTCACGCGGCGCCATCCCGCGCCGGATCGGGAGCCGAACGCGGTGCATAGACCAGCGGCGCCCGCCCCGGCCGCTCCACGATCCGCGTCTGCGCCGAACCGATGATGAGGCAGGTCGCCATGTCCGCGCGCTCCGCCTGCGCGTCGGCCAGCGGCACGATGTCGAGCCGTTCGTCGCGGCGCCCCGCGGCGCGGCCGAAGATCACCGGCACGGTTGCGGGCAGGTGCGCGCGCAACACCTCGAAGGCGCGGCCGAGCTGCCAGGGCCGCGCCTTCGAGATCGGGTTGTAGAGCGCGATGACGAAGCCGGCCTGCGCCGCCAGTTCCAGCCGGCGCTCGACCAGGTCCCACGGCTTCAGATTGTCGGAGAGCGAGATGGCGCAGAAATCATGCCCGAGCGGCGCGCCCGCCCGCGCCGCCACCGCCAGCATCGCGGTCAGCCCCGGCACGATCTCGACCTCGAGCTCCCGCCACGCCGCCGGACCGCGCTCGATCGCCTCGATCACCGCCGCCGCCATGGCGAAGACGCCGGGATCGCCGCCCGTCACCATCGCCACCCGCGCGCCCGCCGCGGCATGGGCCAGCGCCGCACCGGCCCGGGCCAGCTCCTCGCGGTTATCGGACGGGTGGCGGCTCTGGCCGGCGCGCACCGGCACGCGGTCGAGATAGGGACCGTAGCCGTAGAGCGCCTCGGCCTGCGCCAGCGCCGCGCCGGCCTGCGGCGTCAGCAGATGCGCCTCCCCCGGCCCGAGGCCGACGACCGTGAGCGTGCCGCTCATCCGCGCGCGCTCCAGCCCGGCACCAGCACGATGGCGAAATAGGGTGCCGGCTCCTCGCCGCGCCCGGCGAGCGGCTCGCAGCGCGCGCCCTCCATGGTGCCGCGCTCGACATAGACCGCCCGCTCCAGCCGGCCGGCGGCGGCGAGGGCGCGGCGGATCTTCGGCAGGTTGCGGCCGACCTTCATGATGACCGCCGCGTCCGCCCCCTTCAGCCGCGCGGCGAGATCGGCCTCGCCGAGCGTGCCGGGCAGCACGGCGAGCACGTCGTCGCCCTGCGCGATCGGCGCGCCGGCGAGCGACCAGCAGCCCGACATGCCGGTGACGCCGGCGATCACCTCGGCCGGAAAGCGCGGCGACAGGCGCACATGCAGGTGCATGTAGGAACCGTAGAACAGCGGATCGCCTTCCGAGAGCACCGCGACGGTGCGGCCCTGCTCCAGATGCGCCGCCACCGCCTCGGCCGACGCGTCGTAGAAGCCGTCGATCGCCGCGCGATAGCCGCAGCTCGTATGCGGCATCTCCGTCGTCACCGGATAGCCGAGCTCCAGCTCCGCGATGCCGGGGGGGAAATGCGTGGCGGCGATGGCGCGGGCATGGCTGGCATTGCCGCGCTTGGCGAAATAGGCGACGACATCGGCGCGCCCGAGCGCGCGCACCGCCTTCAGCGTCATCAGTTCGGGATCGCCGGGGCCGACGCCGACGCCGATCAGGCGGCCGGGACCGCTGCGGGGAACCGCGCTCACAGGCCCGGCCTCGCCAGCGCGTTGACGGCCGCCGCGGTCATGGCGCTGCCGCCGAGCCGCCCGCGCACGACGAGCCAGGGTATGCCGTGATGGCCCTCCGCCAGCGCGTCCTTCGATTCCGCCGCGCCGACGAAGCCGACGGGAATGCCGAGGATCGCCGCCGGGCGCGGCGCGCCGGAAGCCAGCATTTCGAGCAGGTGAAACAGCGCGGTCGGCGCATTGCCGATGGCGACCACCGCGCCGGCGAGATGCGGGCGCCACAGTTCCAGCGCCGCCGCCGAACGCGTCGTGCCGAGCTTGGCGGCCAGTTCCGGCACGGCAGGGTCCCGCAGGGTGCAGATCACCTCGTTCTCCGCCGGCAGCCGCGCCCGCGTCACCCCGTGCGCGACCATCGCCGCGTCGCACAGGATCGGCGCGCCGGCGTTCAGCGCCCCACGGGCCGCGGCCACCAGACCGGGCGCGAAGTCGATCGCCGCCGCCGCCTCGACGAGGCCGCAGGCATGGATCATCCGCACCGCCACCTCCGCCTCGTCCGGCGCGAAGCGCGCGAGATCGGCCTCCGCGCGGATGATGGCGAAGGAGCGCTCATAGATGGCGCCGCCGTCACGCTCATACTCGTATCTCGGCCGCGTCTCAGCCACGGGGGGTCTCCAGCACCTGCCGCGCCGCCGCGACGATCTGCGCGCGCGGCACGATGCGCGCGGGGATGGCGCGCGCGCTGCCTTCGACCACGAGACCGGCCCCGGCGTCCAGACCCACTATCGTCACGTCCGCCGCCGATGGATGGGCGCAGCCCTTGGCGCAGCCGGAAACGTGCACCGTGCCGGCCGCCGCGAACGCTGCGAGTTCGGCCGCGATCGCCCGCGCCGGCAGCAGGGCCGAGGCGCAGGCGGGGCTGCCCGGGCAGGCAAAGACCCGCCGGCGCGGATCGGCGGCATCGGTGATGAAGCCGAGCGCGGCGGCCGCGGCCCGCAAGGCTTCGCCCGCCTCGGGCGCCAGCCCCGCGACCAGCAGCGCCCGCCCCGGCGCCGGCTCGATCGCGTCCGCGCCGGCGCGGCGGGCGGCATCGGCAAGCGATTCCAGCGCCGCCGAATCGCTCTGGCCGAAGGCGAGGCCGATGCCGAGCGCGACGCGGCCATCGCGGAGCGGGTGGATGGCGAGGGGCTCGCAGGCGGCGGGCGCGGGGCCGGCGCCAGCATGGCCGGCGGCGACCGCCGGAGACCTCGCCGCGATATCCCCCGTCGCGGGGCGATCCGCGCCGCCCCGCCTGTCCGCGCGATCGGCCTCGCGCCCTCCGCCAGCTTCTCCCATCGCTACCGGCGCCGCGCCATTCCCGGCTCCGGCGATGGCGAACGCAGGCGGGCGGGCCTCGGCCAGCGGCGCGACAACGCCCACCAGCGCCGCCAACGCCTCGACGGCCGGAACATCGCGGCCCCGCGCCTCCCGGCCGCGCGCGGCAAGCAGGTCGAGAAGTCGCCCCACCGCCTCGGCCGCGTCCACCGCCCGGACGCAGCCGAGCGGCGTCGCCGCCAGCGAAACCAGCAGGAGCCGCGTGCCCGCCTCATCCGCATCCCCTGCGGCCAGCGCCAGCTCCTCCGCGAGGTGAGGTCCCCGGGCGAGTGCCGGCGCCTCCCGCGCTCCCCGCTCTGTCGCCGTCCCAGCAGCCGCCGTCACCCTTATGTCCGCCGCCAGACCGTCGAGGCCGAGCCGCCCGCCGCCGTCGACGATCACCGACAGCTTCGGCGCCAGCCGACCCGCCAGCGGCGCGGCGAGGCGGGCGATCGCAGCCGCCAGCGGGCGCGGATCGAACGCCATGCCGTCGAGCCGGCCGGCCAGCGGGTTCGCCTGCACCGGCCCCTCGCGCACGATGATCCCGAGGTCGGCCACGGCGGCGGCGAAGTCCGGCGCGCTGGCGGCCGACAGGCCGCGCACCTGCAGGCTGCCGCGCGCGGTCACCTCGATCAGCCCGTTGCCATGTTCGCGCGACGCCCGCGCCAGCCCCGCGAGCTGGGCCGGCGTCAGCGGTTCCGCCGGCACCAGCCGGGCGAGCAGACCGTCGCCGGTCGCCATCGGTTCCGGCAGGCTCGGGCAGGCGCCGCGGCGCCGGGCGGGAATGACCTGCGCGGGGCTCATTCCGCCGCCTCCCCCGAGAGCCGCGCCAGATCGGCGTCGACATCGTTGCGGCGGGGGTGCCACAGCCCCTTTGCCCGCGCGTCGGCGAGCCGCGCCGCCACCACCCGCGCCGCCGCCGGGTTCTCCACTGCTAGGAAGGCGCGCACCGCCGGATCCTGCACATAGGCCTCGTGCAGCAGGCCGACGAGATGGCCGGGCACGACGCCGGTCACTTCGGCGAAACCGACCAGCCGGTCGACCGTCTCGGCCATCTCCGACGCCCCGCGCGGCCCGTGCCGCATCAGCCCGGTGACGAAGCGTGGATGCACCCGCCCGCGCACGATCCGCGCCAGCGCCTCGGCCAGCGGGCGAGCGCGGGGCCGAGCCGGATCGGCGCTGTCGAGCACCACGAGGTCGGGCGTGCGGCCGAACCGCTGCGCCGCCGCCGCGAAGCCGCCGATGAAATCGAGATCGGCCGACCCTTCGAGCAGATCACGGCCGGGATCGTCGGCGATATGGACCAGCAGGTCCGCCGAAGCGACGCGCGCCGCGAAATCCGCGGTCGCCGCGCCCTCCCCCTCCGGCCCGCCATAGGCATGCGAGGCGCTGGCGAGATAGGCGTCGCCCAGCGCGGCGGGATCGGCCTCGCCGTCATAGCCCGCGCCATAGGCCCCCGGCGCGGTGCCGAAGATGCGCGCGCCCCCGTCCCGCGCGGCGGCGAGCGGGTTCTCCTCCACCCCCTCCTCGCGGGCGGCCACCGCCCGGATGGCGGCGTCGAGCAGCGCGATCTGCGCCGGGAACAGGTCGCGGAACAGGCCGGAGATGCGGAACGTCACATCGACGCGCGGGCGCCCCATCGCCGCGGTGGGCAGCACCTCGATACCGGTGACGCGCCCGGTGGCGTTGTCCCACACCGGCCGGCAGCCCATCAGCGCGAGGCCCTGCGCGATCTCCTCGCCGCCGGTGCGCAGGCTCGCGCTGCCCCAGAGGTCGAGCACCAGCGCGCGCGGCCATTCGCCGTGCGCCTGCAGATAGCCGCGCAGAACCTCATCCGCCGCCAGCCGGCCGAGGTCGAGCGCGGTCGGGGTCGGCAGCGTGCGCGGATCGGCGGTGAACAGATTGCGCCCGGTCGGCAGCACGTCGGTGCGCCCGCGCCCCGGCGCACCCGCCGGCCCCGCCGCGACGCGATGCCCGTCGAGCGCGGCGAGAAGGCCGGCGCGCTCGGCCTCGCCGCAGGCGCCGCGCCCATAGACATGCAGCCCGTCCTTCAGCCGCATCTCCTTGAGATCGCACAGCCAGGCATCGAGCCGCTTCAGCGCCTCGTCCGGCGCCGCCCCGCGCGCGCCGGCCTCCAGCGCGAGGCCCGTACGCTCGGCCTCCGCGAGGATGAGCCCGGCCAGCCGCTCGCGCCGGCGGCGGTCGAGCCCGTCCGCCTGCGCATATTCGTCGACGAGGCGCTCCAGCTCGCGCGCGTCCCCGGCCAGATCATCCTCGACGAGGGGCGGCGGCAGGTGGCCGAGCGTCACCGCCGCGATGCGCCGCTTGGCCTGCGCCGCCTCGCCGGGATTGGACACGATGAAGGGATAGACGACGGGGAGCGCGCCGAGAACCAGCTCGGGAAAGCAGGCGCCGGTCAGCGCCACATGCTTGCCGGGCAGCCATTCCAGCGTGCCATGCGCGCCCATATGCACCAGCGCATCCACTTTCAGGCCATGCCGCAGCCACAGCCCGAAGGCGAGCAGCGCATGGCGCGGCGGCAGGGCGGGGTCGTGATAGTCGGCCCGCCGCTGCGCCCGCCGCCCCCGGTCCGGCGCGATGGCGACGGTGACATTGCCGAAAGCGCTCGCGCGGAAGCGGAAGGCGCCGTCGACGACATCCGGATCCGCCGCCGGATCGCCCCAGGCGGCGGTGACGGCGGCGACGGCCTCCGGCGGCAGGGCGGCGAGATGCGCGCGGTAGCGGTCGAGGGGGAGCACCAGCGACGCAGCGGCCTCATCCCGCGGCACCGGCGCCGCGGACAAGCCCTCCCCCCGGCGGCGAGAGGGTGGGGTGAGGGGCCAAGCGGCGGGGAGACGAATCGCCCCCGGAGCAGCGCGGCCCGATTCGTCGCCGGCCCCGCTGCAACGCCCCGGCGATCCAGCGGCGGCGTCCGCACCGGCTTCCCCTCGCTCAACCGTACCCACGTCGGGCGCCGGCCTCGCATCGCCCCGCCCCCTCACGCCGTCGGGGAGAGGGAGGGTGCCCGGCTCGCCTCGCTCCATGCCGTCATGGCCGGTCCCGTCCCGGCCATCCACGTCTTCCGTGACACGCGGCTCGCCGCTCAGCCGCGCCAGCAATTCCCGCTCATCGGCCGGGATATCCTCCACCCCGTAGCCCGCCTCCGCGAGATCGCCGAGCAGCGCGCGCACGCTCGCCGGCACGTCGAGGCCCACCGCCCAGCCGGTGCGCCCGGGCGCGCCGGCATAGTCCGGCATCAGCACGGCGATCCGGCGGGCGGCGGGCGGTGTCGCCTGCAACCGCGCCAGCAAGACCACCCGCTCCGCCACCTGCGCGACGCGATCGAGCGCGGCGTCGTTGACGAGGCTGGCGAAGCCGAGTTCCTCGTGCCGCGCCGCGGCGACCTTGAACGAGACCGCGCCGGCGAGGACACGCCCGTCGAGCTCGGGCAGCACGACATGCATGGCGAGGTCCGCAGCGACGAGGCCGCGCGCGCCCTCCGCCCAGGCCTCGCGCCGCGTGGTCGCCACCACCGCCTGCAGCACCGGCACGCCCGGCGCGTCGAGCACGGTCGCCTCGCCGGGCTCGCCGGCGGCGAAGGCGGTGAGGGTGACGATGACGGCCGGCCGGAGCTCGTCCAGCGCCGCGGCGAGGAAGGCGATCGATGCCGGCTCGCGCAGGCTGGCCACGAAGATCGGCCGCGGATCGAGGCCGCGCGCCGCCAGCGCCGCGCAGAGCGCCTCGACCGGCGCCGTGTCCCCGGCCAGCCACATCGAGCGGTAGAAGATGACGGGGATCACCGGGGAGGCGGCGGCGTGGGACCCGTGGACGGGCGTGCCGCCGCTGCTGTCCATGCCGTCGTCGAACGGGGCGCGCCCCTCACCCAGCCCTCTCCCCGGCGGGGCGAGGGCTTCCGCCGGCTCGCCATCGGCCGACGATGCGCAAGCCTCTCCGGCACAGGCGGCTCCCTCTTCCCGGCGGGGAGAGAGTTGGGGTGAGGAAGAGCTTGCAAGGGTCGATGCCGCTTCAGATCGGGCGCCGACAGCAGGCATCGCCTGTCCGGGAGCGGAGGCGCGACGTTCACCCGGCCCCGAGCCACCGTCTTCCGGATGGCGCGCCGCCTCATCCACCCCTCTCACCGGCGGGGCAAGGGCTTCCCCCGGCTCGCCATGGGCCGACGATGCGCGAGCCTCTCCGGTACAGACAGTTCCCTCTCCCCGGGGGGGCGAGGGGGACGGCGCCACCGCTCCGCTCGCTCGCCACTCGTAGAAGCCCGCGAGCGGCACCGGCAGTGGCGCCGCCACCGCGACCTCACGGCCCGTATGCCCCGCCATCCGCGCGAGCAGCGCGCGCATGTTGGCCGGGCCGCCGGCGCGGAAATAGCCGAGCAGCGCATCCAGCTCGTCAGCCGGCAGCGTCGAGAGCGCGGCAAGGCGCGGGTCGTCGCGGTCCTCGCCCGGCAGCAGCGCCAGCGCGATGCCGCGCGCGCGCGCCTCGCCCGCCAGCCGCTCGGCGCCGTAGCGCCACCAGTCGAGCCCGCCGAGCAGGCGCAGGACGACGATGCGCGCCCGCACCGCGACCTTGTCGATCCACAGATCCGCCGACATCGGGTGGCGCAAGTCGCGCAGATGGGCGAGCCGGAGGCTCGGTGCCGCGCCGGCTCCGGCTTCCGCCACCCTCGGATCGGGCACCCTCGCCTCCCGGTCGCCGGCCTCCCACGCGGCCGCCAGCGCGGCGAGGTCGCTGTCGGTGAAGGAGGCGACCACCATCTCGCCCGGCGTCTGGCCGAGATCGACCGGCTCGACGAGGTCGTCGAGGCTGGCGGATGTGGTTGTCAGCAGGTGCATCGCGCCCGGTGATCCGTTCCGTGTTCGTCATGACCGGCTCGGTGCCGGGCCCCCGCGCCGCGTCACAGGCGAAGAGTAGAGACGTGACATGCGATTAGAGGAGACGTGGATGGCCGGGACAAGGCCGGCTATGACGGACAACCGACCTCTGCCGGTCTCCGTCGAAACCTGCCCGGCCCTGACGCCGGTCGATATGACACCGGCCGGGACACCGCCAGTCGACGCGCCCCGCGCGGGCATCCCGGCGGCGGCGCCCGCCGCGGTCATCCCGGCTGAAGCCGAACGAACAGCCGGGATCGTCCGCAAGGCGAACCTCCCCGACGATCCCGGATCGGCGCTTCGGCCGTCCGGGATGACCGCGAGAAGGACGCGGGACCTCCGCGAGTTCGCCAGCCCCTCACGCCGCCGCGCGCGCGCCCGCCAGCTCCCGCTCGACCCGCGCCCGGTCGAATCCCTTCAGCCCGATCACCACCAGCCGCCCGGCGCGCGGCTCGGCACCCCACGCGCGGTCATACTGGTGCGTCACCCGCGGCCCCACCGCCTGCACCAGCAGCCGCAGCGCCTTGCCGGCGACCGGCACGAAGCCCTTCACCCGCAGCACATTCACCGCCTCCGCCGCGCGGGCGATGCGCACCGCGAGCTCGGCCGGATCGGCGATCTCCGGCACGTCGAGCACGACGCTGTCGAAATCGTCATGGTCGTGCTCGGCCTCGTCGTCGTGATGGGTGCGGCGGTTGGCGATGTCGTCCT
This sequence comes from Ancylobacter terrae, assembly GCF_045108345.1. Taxonomy (NCBI): domain Bacteria; kingdom Pseudomonadati; phylum Pseudomonadota; class Alphaproteobacteria; order Hyphomicrobiales; family Xanthobacteraceae; genus Ancylobacter; species Ancylobacter terrae. The sequence continues at coordinate 671,897 of NZ_JBJGXH010000001.1, read as the reverse complement.
CGGTGCCGACCCCGAGCCCCAGCAGCACCGCCGGATCGAGCTCTCCCCCGGTCGCGCTGACCACGCGCACGCCCTTCGGCAGCTCGGCATCGAGCGCGGCCCGGGCGCGCGCGGCGCCGGCGGCGTCGATCAGGTCGGCCTTGGTGAGAACGACGAGGTCGGCGCAGGCGATCTGGTCGTCGAACACCTCCTCGATCGGGTCGTCATGGTCGAGCGAGGCATCCCCGGCCCGCTGCGCGGCCAGCGCGTCGTGGTCGTGCGCGACGCGGCCCGAGGCCAACGCCTCGCCGTCCACCACCGCGACGACGCCGTCCACCGTGACGCGGCTTCGGATCGCCGGCCAGTGGAACGCCTGCACCAGCGGCTTCGGCAGCGCGAGGCCGGAGGTCTCGATCAGGATGTGGTCGACCTTCGGCGTGCGCGACAGGATGGCGTCGAGCGCCGGCACGAAATCGTCGGCCACGGTGCAGCAGATGCAGCCATTGGCCAATTCGACGATGTTCTCCTCCGGGCAGGTCTCGATGCCGCAGCCCTTCAGGATGTCGCCGTCGATGCCGACATCGCCGAACTCGTTGACGATCACCGCGAGGCGCTTGCCCTTGGCGTTGGCGAGCGCGTGGCGGATCAGCGTCGTCTTGCCCGAGCCGAGGAAGCCGGTGACGATGGTGCAGGGCACGCGTGCAAGTTCCACGCGCGAGAGATCGGCGCTCATTCGGGTTCTCCGGGGAAATCGAGCGGGGGAATGCGGGCGACGACGCCGCGCTTGAGGATGTCGGGGCGGCCGCGCCAGGGCATGAAGCCGTCGCCGGCGGCGGCGTAGAGTTCCGCGCCGGTGACGAGGGCGCGCGCATCGCGGTCGGGATCGAGCCCGCCGAACACATAGGTCCAGCCGCCCTCGCGGGTCAGCGCGGCGGAGAGGCCGCGCGAGCAATTGCCGAGGCAGCGTATGCCCTTGACCGTGACGGTCGAGCCTTCCGCCGCCGTGCGGACGGCGCGGGTGAAGTCCTCGCCCGGGCGCGGCAGGGCGTCGTCGTCGCCTGGGCGCCGGCAGCTGGTGCAGACCATCAGCACGGTCGGGCTGGCGAGGCCGCACGGCATAGCCGGCGCGCTCGCACCCTCGCTGTCCGCCTCCGGCAGGGTCGTGTCGGCTGGACCTTCGCTCAACACCGCGCTCCGCTCATCGCATCCGGACGGGGCACGGCGGTCGCGGGACAGGCCCGCGCGAGAGCGGCGCGACATCGCTGTCCGCCGGTCCCATGCGCGCATCAAGGGCACCCCGCCCGACGCGCGACCGGACCGACGGCAGGTCTCCTGGCTCGCGGGTCGCCGCCTGCCTCCCGCCTTCCCGGCATCATCGCCAGTGGCTTTTCGGGAGAAAGGCTCGCCGCTTACAGTTGCGGGGGCAGCCGCGGAATTGGGCGTCCTTCATGACGAAGGCCAGCCCGCACCGCATTCCCTCTTGGCCCCTCCCCTCGCGAGGACGGGACCGCCGGTCGCCCGCACTTAAGGACGCGCCGGCGCGCGATGTCAATGCGACGGGCGGACGAGGCAGCGGGGGGCGCCCTCACCCCGCGATCACGACATCGGCCGGCGCGCTGCGCTCGCGCAGGCGGCGGCCGTTCGGCAGGTCGTTGCCCTCGACCTTGCGGACCACCTCGTCCTCCGGCAGGGCGAGGCCGCGCCAGCGGGCGATGAGCCGGCGCCGCAGCTCGGGCTCGGCGACCTCGACCATCACCGTCAGGTCGAACCGCGCGCGCAGCTCCGCCCACGGCGCCTCGTCGAGCAGCAGGTAGTTGCCCTCGACCACGAGGGTGCGCACCGAACGCGGGATCAGCCGTGCCCCGGCGCGGGCGATCTCGATCTCCCGGTCGAACACCGGCACGGCGATCTCGGCCTCCTCATTCGCCCGGAGCCGCGCGATCATGTGCGCGAGGCCGCCGACGTCGAAGGTCTCCGGCGCGCCCTTGCGCGCCAGCAGGCCCCGCCCCGCCAGCACGCCGTCGTCGAGATGGTAGCCGTCCATCGGCAGCACGGCGGCGTCGGGCAGGCGCGCGGCGAGCGCCTCGGCCAGCGTCGACTTGCCCGAGCCCGGCGCACCGGCGATGGCGACGAGGGTGCGCGACGCCGGCGGTCGCCCGAGCAACAGGGCGGCGAGGGCATCGGCATCGGGCAGGCGGCGCGGCTGGGTCATGCGCTCACTGAAATGCGGATCGGCCCGCCCGGCAAGCCGGCATCGCGCGCCCTCCCCGTCTGAAAGGAGGATGTCGGCGCAGGGCGGGGCCATTGCGCCGGGCCGGCCCGCGTCTATAGTCGGCGCAGTCGTCGGTTCCCGTGATGCGCACGGGACGCAAGACGGGAACGTGGTGGGCGAGGGCGATCCTCGCCAATCCACGGCTGCCCCCGCAACTGTGAGCGGCGAGCCTTTCTTCCGGCAATGCCACTGGCCCCCGGGCCGGGAAGGCGGAAGGACGGCCGCGACCCGCGAGCCAGGAGACCGGCCGGCGACGTAACCCCAGCGGCCCTCGGGTGGAGGGCCGGGAGAGATGACGATGACGACCCACGATTCGCACCGCCCGCTCGGCACCGCCGCCGCGACGGCGAGCCTCGCCGCCCGCGTCCTGCCCGTCACCTTCGCCGCCCTGCTGGGCGTCGTCGTGCTCGGCGGCGTCGGCTTCTCCCACATCGAGGCCGTGCACAACGCCTCGCACGACGTGCGCCACGCCACCGCCTTCCCCTGCCACTGAGCCGCGGGGAAGATCGATGTCTCTGTTCCGCACGATCCTGTTCGTGGCGGCGCTGGCCGGTATTGGCTCGGGCGTCGTCGTCGCCGGCATCCACCTCGTCGCCGCGGTGCCTCTGATCCTCCAGGCCGAAACCTACGAGGCCGCCGGGGAAGCCGCGCCGCACACGCACGACGCTGCGCCCGCCCCCACCCACGACACCGCCGCGCCCGCCCATGACCATGGCGACGAAGGCTGGAGCCCGGCCGACGGGCTGGAGCGCAACGGCCTCACCGTGATCTTCATGGTACTCACCGGCTTCGGCTATGCGCTGCTGCTGGTCGCCGCGAGCGAACTCGCCGGCGGCCTCAGGGACTGGCGCCACGGCCTGTTCTGGGGCCTCGCCGGCTTCGCCGCCTTCACGCTGGCGCCCAATCTCGGCCTGCCGCCGGAACTGCCGGCCATGCCGGCGGCCGATCTCGCGGCGCGCCAGCTCTGGTGGGCGGGAACGGCCGCCGCCACCGCCGCCGGCATCGCGCTGATGGTGTTGCCGCGCTCGGCGCTGTTCGCCGCGCTTGGCGTCGTGCTGATCCTGGTGCCGCATGTGATCGGCGCGCCGCAGCCGGACAGCTTCGAAAGCCCGATCCCGGAAGGGCTGTACCACAGCTTCGTGGTCGCCTCGGTGGCGTCGAGCTTCGTGTTCTGGGTGCTGCTCGGCGCGCTCGCCGGCGCGCTGCGCCCGCGCTTCGCGGCGGAGGCCGATGCGGTGCCGGCCGCCCGCGCGGCCTGAGACGGCGTGATGGGCCTCACCTTCGTCCTCGGCGGCGCCCGCTCGGGCAAGAGCGCGCAGGCCGAGGCGCTGGTCGAGGCGCTGCCGCCGCCCTGGACCTACATCGCCACCGCCGAGGTCTGGGACGGCGAGATGGCCGAGCGCATCGCCCTGCATCGGGCGCGGCGCGGAGCGGGATGGCAGACCATCGACGCCCCGCACGACCTGCCCGACGCCCTCGCCCGGCAGCCCGCCGGCCGGCCGGTGCTCATCGACTGCCTCACGCTCTGGCTGAGCAACCGCCTCCTCGCCGACGCCGATCTCGACACCGAGAGCGCCGCGCTGGAACAGGCGGTCGCCCGGCGCGAAGGCCCCCTCGCCGTGGTCTCGACCGAGGTCGGCCTCGGCATCGTTCCCGACAACGCCCTCGCCCGCCGCTTCCGCGACGCGCAGGGCCGGCTGAACCAGCGCATCGCCGCGCGCGCCGGCCGCGTGCTGTTCATGGTCGCCGGGCTGCCCCTGCAGGTGAAGCCATGACCGACACCGGAACGCCGCCCCATCCCGTCTCGCCCGAGGATGCCGCCCGCCACCGCGCCAAGATGGAGAAGCGCAAGGCGGTGCAGGATGCCGAGGTGGCGGAGAAGACGATCGAGAAGGGGCTGCTGATCGTCCACACCGGCGCCGGCAAGGGCAAGTCCACCGCCGCCTTCGGCCTCGCCTTGCGTATTCTGGGGCATGGCGGCCGGGTGGGCGTCGTGCAGTTCATCAAGGGCGCCTGGCACTCGGCCGAACGCGATGCGCTGGCGACCTTCGGCGAGCGTGTGATCTGGCACAGCATGGGCGAGGGCTTCACCTGGGAGACGCAGGATCTTTCCCGCGACATCGCCAGCGCGGGCCGCGCCTGGGAGAAGGCGCGCGAGCTGATGGCCGACCCCACCATCGGCCTCGTCATCCTCGACGAGATCAACATCGCGCTGCGCTACGACTATCTCCCGCTCGATCAGGTGGTGGACACGCTGGCCGCCCGGCGCGAGGGGCTGCATGTCGTGGTGACCGGCCGCAACGCCAAGCCGGCGCTGATCGAGGCGGCCGACCTCGTCACCGAGATGACGCTGGTCAAGCACCACTTCAAGGCCGGCGTGAAGGCCCAGAAGGGCATCGAGTTCTGACTAAAAAAGCTTATTTTTCATTTACTTAAGGGAATAATGCTCTTATTATCAGTTCAATTACGAGAGCATCAAGGAGGCGGCCGATGAAGCGACTCAAAAAGTTGACATACCGGAATTTTCTCAATAAAATTAATAACTTGTGCTCTTTTATTCGCACCGGTCTCGTTGCTTGGGGGCGCAGCCCCCAAGCAACGAGACCGGTGCATAGCATATTCCTGCCATAAGATCAATATATTACCTCCCGTGCGCGCGCTTTGTTTTCTCTCTTCACTTTTTTCACGTCCTTCCCCATATCCGGTGCACCGCCAGTTCCGGCGGTGCCATGCTGCAAGGGGTTTGCGGGGCGATGAAATCGACGGCCCTCGCCTATCTGTTCTGGTTCTTCGGCCTCGCCGGGTTCTGCGGCATTCACCGCTTCTATGCGGGCCGCTACTGGACCGGCGCGCTGTGGCTGCTCACGCTCGGCCTGCTCGGCATCGGCCAGATCATCGATCTGTTCCTGATCCCCGGCATGGTGCGCGAGGCCAATCTCGAGCGCCGCGTCGACTATCTGGAAACCCAGCGCGGCTGATCGCGCTTCGTCCCGGGGGCGCCGCGTGAGCGCGCCCCCGAAGGGCCTCGCCCTGATGTTCCAGGGCACCGGCTCGGATGTCGGCAAGTCGCTGATCGTCGCCGGCCTCGCCCGCGCCTTCACCCTGCGCGGGCTGCGGGTGCGTCCGTTCAAGCCGCAGAACATGTCGAACAATGCCGCCGTAACGGCCGACGGCGGCGAGATCGGCCGGGCGCAGGCGCTGCAGGCGCGCGCCGCGCGCGTGCCGCCCTCCGTCCACATGAACCCGGTGCTGCTGAAACCGCAGAGCGAGACCGGCGCGCAGGTCATCGTGCAGGGGCGCGTGCGCGGCACCGCGAAGGCGGCGGCCTATCAGGCCCTGAAGCCCGCGCTGATGCCGGCCGTGCTGGGCAGCTTCGCACGGCTGCGGGCCGAGGCCGACCTCGTGCTGGTAGAGGGCGCCGGCTCGGCCAGCGAGATCAACCTGCGCGCCGGCGACATCGCCAATATGGGCTTCGCCCGCGCCGCGGACGTGCCCGTGGTGCTGATCGGCGACATCGACCGCGGCGGCGTCATCGCCAGCCTCGTCGGCACGCAGGCCGTGCTGGATGGCGCCGACGCGGCGATGATCCGCGGCTTCCTCGTCAACCGCTTCCGCGGCGATCCCGCGCTGTTCGCGAGCGGCATGGAAACGATCGCCGCGCGCACCGGCTGGGCACCGCTCGGCCTCGTGCCGTTCTTCCCCGACGCCGCGAAGCTCCCCGCCGAGGACGCGCTCGCCCTCGACCATGCCCGCCCCGCCAAGCCCGGCGCGCGCATCCGCATCGCCGTGCCGCTGCTGCCGCGCATCGCCAATTTCGACGATCTCGACCCGCTCGATGCCGAGCCCGCGGTCGAGGTGCTGCGCCTGCGCCCCGGCACGCCGATCCCGGCGGAGGCCGACCTCGTGCTGCTGCCGGGCTCCAAGGCGACGCTAGCCGACCTCGCCGACCTGCGCGCCGCCGGCTGGGACATCGACATCCTCGCCCATGCCCGCCGCGGCGGCCGGGTGCTCGGCCTGTGCGGCGGCTACCAGATGCTGGGGCGCAGCATCGCCGACCCGCAGGGCATCGAAGGCTCGCCCGGCACCGCGCCCGGCCTCGGCCTGCTCGACGTCGAGACGGTGCTGGCCGGCGAGAAGCGCCTCGTCGCCGTCGCCGGCACGACCGCCGACGGCGTTCCCTTCACCGGCTACGAGATGCATATGGGCGTGACCGAGGGGCCGGACCGCGCCCGCCCCTTCGCGCGCATCGAGGGGCAAGGGCCGGAGGGCGCCACCTCGCCGGACGGGCGCATCGCCGGCACCTATGCGCACGGCCTGTTCGCCCATGACGACCAGCGCCGCGCCTTCCTCGCGCGGCTCGGCGCGCCGGCGAGCGACATCGCCTACGAGGCCGGCGTCGAGGCGGCGCTCGACGCGCTCGCCGCGCATTTCGCCCGCCACATCGATCTCGACCGGCTGCTCGCGCTCGCGGCCGCTCACCCGGCCACGTAGGCCATCGCCAACGCCAGCGCGACGACTATGCCGACCAGCAGCGCATCCGCGACAGCGTAGAGCTTCAGCCCGCGGCGGATGTCGTCGGCGTCCACCTCCCGCCGCCCGTCGCGGCCCATGAAGGCATAGTCGCCCATCGTGCCGCCATAGGAACGCGGCCCGGCCAGCGCGATGCCGAGCGCCCCGGCCAGCGCCGCCTCCGGCCAGCCGGCATTGGGCGAGCGGTGCAGCCGCGCATCGCGCTGCATCGCCCGAAAGGCGCCGCCCGAGGATGTACCCGGTATCAGCGCCGCCGCCAGCACGATGAGCAGGCCGGAGAGCCGCGAGGCCGGCAGGTTGACGTAATCGTCGAGCCGCGCCGCCGCCCGGCCGAAGTCGAGATGGCGCGGCGAGCGATGGCCGATCATGCTGTCCGCTGTGTTGACCGCCTTGTAGGCCGCCGCCCCCGGCAGGCCGGCCGCCACCATCCAGAAGGCGGGCGCCACCACCGCGTCCGAGAAATTCTCGGCGAGACTCTCCAGCGCCGCCCGCGCGATGCCGGCCTCGTCGAGCGCCTCCGGGTCGCGCCCCACGATGTGCGACACCGCCGCGCGCCCCGCCGCCACGCCGCCCGTATCGAGCGCGGTGGCCACCCGCTCGACATGCTCGTGGAGCCCGCGCTGGGCCAGCAGGGAGCTGGCGAGGATGGCGACGAAGACCAGGCCATAGGGCAGGAGCAGCAGCGCCTGCTGCACCACCAGTGCCGGCATTACCGCGGCCGCCAGCAGCACCGCGAGCGCGGCGACGCCCGCGCGGCGGCGCTTTTCCGGCGCCTCGCCGTCCCGGTTCCAGCGGCGGTCGAGCCACCCGATCAGCCGTCCGATCCAGATCACCGGATGACCGATGGACCGCACGAGCCGATCCGGGTATCCGAACAGGGCTTCGATCAGGAGGGCGAGCGCGGTGATTCCAAAGGTGACCAGCCCGAAGATCATGCCCGCTCCCGCCCGCTTCGCCCCTCGCGCAGATGAAGCCGACTCGGGCGCGCCTCGCAAGGGGATGCCGCGCGTCATCGGAACACCGGCATGAACGTGCTCGCCCGCGATCCCGATCCCGCGCTCGCCGTGCTGCCGCCGGCGGTGGAGGCGGAGAAGCGCCGCGTGCTGAAGGAGGTGTTCGGCTTCGACCGCTTCCGCCCCGGCCAGCAGGAGGTGGTGGACGCGGTGCTGGCCGGCGTGCCGACGCTGGCGGTGATGCCGACCGGCGCCGGCAAGTCGCTGTGCTACCAGCTCCCGGCGCTGGTGCACGGGGGCCTCGCCATCATCATCTCGCCGCTGATCGCGCTGATGGACGACCAGGTCGCCGCGCTGAAGCTGGAAGGCGTCGGCGCCGAGGCGATCCATTCCGGCAAGTCGCGCGAGGACAATGTCGCCGCCTGGCGCCGGGTGGCGTCGGGCGAGGCGCGCCTGCTCTACCTCGCCCCCGAGCGGCTGATGACCGAGCGCATGCTCGGCGCGCTCTCCCGCCTGCCGCTCGGCCTGATCGCGGTGGACGAGGCGCATTGCATCTCGCAATGGGGCCATTCCTTCCGCTCCGAATATCTCGGCCTCGGCCGGCTGCGCGAGGCCTTCCCCGGCGTACCGCTGGTCGCGCTCACCGCCACCGCCGACACCTCGACCCGCGACGACATCGTCGAGCGCCTGTTCGGCGGCGTCGCCCGCGTCTTCGTCGCCGGCTTCGACCGGCCGAACATCTTCCTCGGCGTCGAGGAAAAGCGCAGCCCCGCCGAGCAGATCGAGCGCTTCGTGCGGGCCCGGCCCGGCACCTCGGGCATCGTCTACCGCATCTCCCGCAAGAAGGTCGACGAGACCGCCGAGAAGCTGGCCGGCGGCGGCATCCGCGCCCTGCCCTATCATGCCGGCATGACGCAGGAGGCCCGCGCCGCCAATCAGGAGGCCTTTCTCGCCGAGCGCGGCATCGTCATGGTCGCCACCGTCGCCTTCGGCATGGGCATCGACAAGTCCGACGTGCGCTGGGTGCTGCACGGCGACGCGCCCGGCAGCCTCGAGGCGTATTATCAGGAGATCGGCCGCGCCGGCCGCGACGGCCAGCCGGCCGAGGCGCTGCTGCTCTATGGCGGCGAGGACATCCGCACCCGCCGCCGCTTCATCGAGGAGGAGGCGTCCCAGCCCGAGCGCAAGCAGGTGGAGGTGCGCCGGCTCGACGCCATGGTCGGCTTCTGCGAGGCGGTGACCTGCCGGCGCGCCGTGCTGCTCGGCTATTTCGGCGAGCGCGCCAACGCCTGCGGCCAGTGCGACGTCTGCCGCGATCCCCCCCGCGTCATCGATGCCTCGAAGGAGGCGCGGCTCGCGCTGCGCATCGTGCGCGCCACCGGCGAGCGCTTCGGCGCGGCGCACATCGCCTCCGTCATCACCGGCCAGCATGGCGAGGGGGTCGCCGGGCGCGGCCACGACCGGCTCGCCGAGTTCGGCGCCGGCGCCGACAAGCCCGCCGCGGAATGGCGCGCCTTGCTGCGCCAGCTCGTCGCCACCGGCGCGCTGATGGCCGACGTCGCCCGCTTCGGCGGGCTGCATCTCACCGAGATGGGCCGCGCCGTGCTCGCCGGCACCCGCGCCTTCACCCTGCGCGCCCCGACCAAGACGAAGCGCACCCGCCCCGCGCAGGGCGGGCCGGCGACCGAGCTCGCCCCGGCCGAGGCGGAACTGCTGGCGCGGCTGAAGGCGCTGCGCCGCACGCTCGCCGCCGACCGCAACGTCCCCGCCTATGTCATCTTCCCCGACCGGACGCTGGAGGAGATGGCGCTGGAGCACCCGCGCACCCGCGCGGAACTCGGCGCCATACGCGGCGTCGGCGCCGCCAAGCTGGCCGCCTTCGGCGACGATTTCCTCAAGGTGCTGAAGGGATAGGGTGCGTCCCCGAGCGGCTCGCCCGGATCCGCGACGAATCCGGAGCCTTCCGATGCCGCGCCCCGTCGACGCCGAGGCGCGGCCGTTCGGTCAGCTCTTCGGCGCGGCGACCGCGGCGACCACGTCGATCTCGAACATCATGCCCGGACGGGCCAGCGCCACCACCTGCAGGAAGGTGTGCGGCGGCAGCGGCAGGCCGGCGAAGACCTCCTTGCGGCAGTCGCGCATCTCCTCGCGATAGCGCACGTCGGTGACGTAGGAGGTCGCCTTGACGATGTCGGCCAGCGACGCGCCGTTCGCCTCGAGCGCCTTCTTCGCCTTGCCCCACGCCATGCGGCACTGCTCAAGGAAATTGTCCTTGTGCGCGGTGCTGCCATCTTTCGGGTCTTCCGAGCCGATGCCCGCGAGATAGATCATCTTCGCCGGGCCGGTGATGACGACGGCCTCGGAAAAGGCCCCCTTGGCGAATTCGCTGTAGTTGAAGTTCTCCTTCTTGAACTCCTGCGCGAGGGCCGGGGTCGCGGCCACAAGGACGGCGAGCGTGAGAATGGTCGAACGCACTGGAACACTCCTGGCTGTTGGTGTTGCCGCTACCGACGCGAGGCACGCAGTCTTTGGAGCGCCCGGCAGCGCTGTCCGCCCCAAGCGGCCACTATGAGAGATATCTTATATAAGAGTCGACGGCCTCAGGGTGGCCCTTGGGTGACATGACGAGGGGGCGTTGAAGCCGCCCCGCGTTTGGTCGATCCGCGCGCCCTGCACGCCATGCCGCAGGGCGATGCGCCTTAAGGTGGGTTCACGCCGCCGGATCCGCCCCCTAGACTGCCGGCAACGGGCCAAAGCCCGACCCTAGGGATGGAAAAATGATCAGGAAGACGCTGTTCGCCGCGCTCGCGGCCGCTTTCGCCTTTGTCGGCGCAGCCGAGGCCCATGGCCCGACCCGCCAGAAGATCTCCGAGACCATCGAGATCAACGCCCCGCCGGCCAAGGTCTGGGCGGTGCTGAGCAATTTCCAGGACATGAGCTGGCACCCGGCGGTGATCAAGACCGAGGGCAAGGGCGGCAGCGAGCAGGGCGCCACCCGCACGCTCACCCTGCAGGGCGGCGGCACCATCGACGAGGTGGTGGCCAAGCTCGAGCCCGAGAAGATGACGCTGATGTACCGGATCGAGAAGGTCGACGTGAAGGTGCTGCCCGTCACCAACTACTCGTCCTGGCTGATCGTCACCCCGCTCGATGGCGGCGCCAAGTCCCAGGTCGAATGGCGCGGCGCCTTCTACCGCGGCTATCCCAACAACGATCCGCCGCCGGAACTGAGCGACGAGGCGGCGATCAAGGCGGTCACCGGCGTCTACAAGGCGGGCCTCGAAGGCCTGAAGAAGAAGGTCGAGAGCGGAAGCTGAGGGTGGACGACGTCCGTCCGGGCCGTCATCCCGGCCGAGCGCAAGCGAGAGCCGGGATCGCGCGCCGATCATGCGCTTTTCCGTCCAGCGATCCCGGATCGCGCCTGCGGCGTGTCCGGGATGACATCGCAATGGTTCTGGCCGCGCTGCTGCTCACCCTCGCCTCCCCCGCCATCGCCGACGAAGCCTTCGTCACCGCCCAGCCGGCGGAAAAACTCGACATCGTCGATCTCGCCACCCGCAAGGTCGTCGCCACCCTGCCGATCCCCGGCAAGCCGGCCGGCATCGCGGTGAGCCCGGACGGGGCGCGCGCCTTCGTCACCTCGCCGGACGGCAAGGCGCTCACCGTCGTCGACGCCGCCACCCGCGCCGTCGAGCGGCGGATCGAGATCGGCGGCGGCCCGCTCGGCGTCGCCGTGCATCCCTCCGGCGCCCCGGTCTATGTCGCCGACTGGTACCAGGCCCGCGTCATCGCGGTGGATCCCGATGCCGGCCGCGTCATCGGCGAAGTGAAGGTGGGCGAGAGCCCCTCCGGCCTCGCGGTGACCCCGGACGGCGCGCTGCTGCTTTCGGCCGACCGCGATTCCGACGAGATCTCGATCATTGACACGAAGAGCTTCACCCGCCTCGGCGCGGTGAAGGTCGGCACCCGCCCGTTCGGCGTCACCATCGACGCCGAGGGTAAGCGCGCCTACGCCGCCAATGTCGCCTCGAACGACGTCAGCGTCGTTGACATCGCCGCCCGGACGCTGGTCGGCACCGTCAAGGTCGGCGAGCGGCCCTATGCGGTGGCGCTCGCCCGCGGCCTCGGCTTCTCGACCGACCAGTATGCCGGCACGGTCAGCGTGTTCGATCTCGCCACGCTTCAGCCGAAGGCGACCATCCCGGTCGGCGACTATCCCGAGGGCATCGCCGCCAGCCGCGACGGCGCCGAGGTCTATGTCGCGAGCTGGGAAGCGAACACGGTGAGCGTCATCGACACGACGGCGCTGAAAGTGGTCGCCGAGATCGCCGTCGCCGACGGCCCCCGCGCCTTCGGTGAATTCATCCGGCGGACCGGGCCGTGAGAGGGCCTCGTCCGGCGCGAGGCGCGCAAGCGGAACGCGGCGGCGCGCAATCATGATGGAGGGGATGGAAATGGCCGGCTTGTCGCGAAGGATCGCTTCTCGTCTGCGCCGCGGCGCCGGAGCCATCGCCCTCCTCGCGATGGGCGCCTTGCTGCTCGGCGCCGCCCCGGCCCCCGCCCAGTCCGCCGGGCGGCCGGGCGATCTCGTCAGCGCCGAGCCGATGGCCGGCGCGCCCGCCGGCGCCTCCGCCTATCGCGTCGTGTACCGCTCGCAGGGCCTCGCCGGCGAGAGCATTCCGGTGTCGGGCGTCATCATCGTGCCGCCCGGCCCGGTGCCGCCGGAAGGCCGCCCGGTCGTCGCCTGGGCGCACCCCACCACCGGCGTCGTCAGCCGCTGCGCCCCTTCCCTCGCCAGCGTGTTCTTCCGCTCGGTGCAGGGGCTGGAGGCGATGCTGGCGCGCGGCTATGTCGTGGCGGCAACCGATTATCCCGGCCTCGGCACGCCGGAGGTGCACCCCTATCTGGTCGGGACGAGCGAGGCGCGCGCCGTGCTCGATTCCGTGCGCGCCGCCCGGCAGATCGAGGGGGCGGGCGCGGGCACGGCCTTCGCCGTCTGGGGCCATTCGCAGGGCGGCCACGCCGCGCTATTCACCGGCCTCCTGGCCGCGAGCTATGCGCCGGAGCTGCGGCTCGCGGCGGTCGCCGCCGCCGCGCCGGCGACCGAACTCGCGACCCTGATGAAGGACGACCAGAACACCGCCGGCGGCAACAACATCACGGCGATGACGCTGTGGTCGTGGTCGCGGGTCTATGGCGCCCCGATCGCCAGCATCGTGCTGCCCGAAGCCCTGCCGGTGGTGGACGAACTGGCGAGCGAATGCCTCGAGCGCTGGTTCGACGTCTTCGTCCGACGCGCGCCGACCGAGGCGCTGGAGAAGGGCTTCCTGAAGGTCGACGACCTCGCCGACCTCCAGCCCTGGAAGAAGCTGCTGGCCGAGAACTCGCCGGGCGCGCTCCCGCCGGATATCCCGGTCTTCGTGGCGCAGGGCACGGCGGACGAACTGGTGCGCCCGGCGGTGACCAACGCCTATGTCGGCGCACTCTGCCGGCGCGGCAGCAAGGTACGCTACGCCCAGCTTCCCGGCATCGGCCACGCCTTCGCCGCGCGCGATGCCGCGCCCGAGGTGGTGGCCTGGATCGACGCGCGCTTCCGCGGCGAGGCGCCGCCCGACGACTGCAACCCGTGACCGGCGCGCCGCCGAGGAACATTCCGATGGACCAGGACTTCTGGCACGAGAAATGGAACAGCAACCAGATCGGCTTCCATGAGGCCAAGCCCAACCCGCTTCTCGTCGAGAACCTCCCCGCCCTCGGCCTCGCGCCCGGCGCCCGGCTGTTCCTGCCGCTGTGCGGCAAGAGCCTCGACATCGGCTGGCTGCTGGCGCAGGGCCATCGCGTCGCCGGCGCCGAACTCAGCCGGCTCGCCATCGAGCAGCTCTTCGCCGAGCTCGGCGTCGAGCCGCAGATTACGGCGGCTGGTCCGCTCGAGCGCTTCGAGGCCGGCCCGCTCACCGTCTTCGTCGGCGACATCTTCGACCTCGACCGCGCCACCCTCGGCCCGGTCGACGCCGTCTATGACCGCGCCGCGCTGGTCGCCCTGCCCGATGGCCTGCGCGCGCGCTATGCCGACCACCTCGTCGCGCTGACCGGCGCCGCGCCGCAGCTGCTCGTCACCTTCGAATACGACCAGGCGGTGATGCCCGGCCCGCCCTTCTCGGTCGATGCGGACGAGGTGCGCCGCCGCTACGAGCGGGCCTACGACCTCGCGCTGGTGACGGCGCAGGAGGTGCCCGGCGGGCTCAAGGGCGTGTGCCCCGCCCGCGAGGCGGTGTGGCGGCTCACGCCGCGCGGATGAACCGGCCCCGCCTCAGATCGCGTATTCGCCGGTCTGCTGCGCCGAGGGCGCGCGGCAATCGACGCCGGGGCCGGAGGCGGGGAACAGCCGCGCCCGCTCCAGCCGCACCGCCACCTGCGCGCCGATCGGCACGGTGACGGTGGGCGCGACATCGGCCTCGAACAGCGCGTTGCCGACCGAAAGCTCGACCCGGCGGATGGCGCCGTGCCGGCGGAAACCGCTCACCGCCCCCGGCAGGCCCGGCGTGCCCGGCAGGCCGACGCCGACATCGTGCGGGCGCACATAAAGCAGCGCCGGCCCGTCCGGCACCGGCGCGGTGGCCGCCGCGATCGGGGTCGAGCCCGCCACCGCCACGCCGTCGCGCACCTCGACCTCGATCCGGCTCGATTCGCCCATGAAGCCGAACACCGCCGCCGTGCTGGGGCGGTCATAGACGTCGTCGGGCGTGCCGACCTGCTCGATCCGGCCCTTGCCCATCACCACGATCCGGTCGGCAAGTTCCAGCGCCTCCTCCTGGTCGTGGGTCACGAACAACGTGGTGTGGCCGGTGCGGTCGTGCAGCTCGCGCAGCCATTTGCGCAGTTCCTTGCGCACCAGCGCATCGAGCGCGCCGAACGGCTCGTCGAGCAGCAGCACCTTCGGCTCGATGGCGAGCGCGCGGGCGAGAGCCACGCGCTGGCGCTGGCCGCCCGAAAGCTGCGCCGGGAAGCGCCCGCCGAACGAGCCGAGCTGGACGAGGTCGAGCAGGTCCGCGACGCGCTTCTTGATCTCGGCCTCGGACGGCCGCTCCGCGCGCGGGCGCGAGCGCAGGCCGAAGGCGACATTCTCGGCGACGCTCATGTGCCGGAACAGCGCGTAATGCTGGAACACGAAGCCGATGCCGCGCCGGCGCACCGGCACCGAGAGCGCGTCGTGCCCGTCGAACAGGATGCGGCCATGGCTCGGCTGCTCCAGCCCGGCGACGATGCGCAGCAGGGTGGTCTTGCCCGAACCGGACGGGCCGAGCAGCGCCACCAGCTCGCTCGGCGCGATATCGAGCGACACGTCCGACAGCGCCGGCGCGCCCTGCCCGCCGAATGTCTTGCCGACCTGATCGATGGTCACCGCGACCGTCATGCCATTCACTTTCAGTATATGTAATTAGTGGATTTATACGGAAGATACCTGAAAATGACGGAAAGGGAAGCCGCGCCCTATCTCGTTCCATCCCGGCAGGCCTCCCTCCCGGCCGGCATGTCTCCCTCCCGGCCGAAAGGAGACGGCCGGACCCTGCCGGGGCCTCCGCCGCACTTGCGCCGCCCCCCGCCCGGGATCGGCAACCGGTCGCCCTCTCGCGCGGGACGTCCATGGCACCGCGAGCCGGGACGCGCGCGGGCCGGAGACGGCCGGCCCGCTGTGCAAGCGCACCCGCCCATGCTCTAAGCGTCCCGCCCCTCCCCTGTCGCCCCGCGAGCCCCATGGACCAGCCGACCCCTCCCGCCGCCCCGCCGCCTCTGCTGAATCTCGACGGCTACACACCCGTGCCCGCCGGCAAGATCGCCGCCATCGTCACCCATCTGGAGATGACCGCGCGCCCCGCGCCCATGCCCGAGCCGGCACTGGCGGGGCTGTCGCTCGTGCATGTCCCGCGCCCTGCGCTCGACTGGTACCGCGCGCTCTTCCGGGAAATCGGCGAGAACTGGCTGTGGTTCTCGCGCCTTCAGCTCGGCGACGACGCGCTCGGCGCGATCCTCGCCGACCCGGCGGTGGAACTCCACGCGCTGCGGCGCGACGGCGCGGATGTCGGGCTGGTCGAGATCGATTTCCGCCGCCTGCCCGAGGAGGCCGAACTCGCCTTCGTCGGCATCGTCGCCGAACTCACCGGCAGCGGCGCCGGCCGCTTCCTGATGAACCGCGCGATGGAGCTGGTCTGGGCGCGCGCGCCGCGCCGGCTCACCGTGCACACCTGCACGCTGGATCACCCCGCCGCCGTCGGCTTCTACCAGCGCGCCGGCTTCCGCGCGCTCGCCCGCTCGGTCGAGATCGCCGACGACCCGCGTCTCATGGGCGTGCTGCCGCGCGGCGCGGCGCCGGGCGTGCCCGTCATCGAGCGCTGAGCCGGCGTTAACGGTGTCGGCAGCGCCGCCCTCACCTCGCCCCGGACGGTGATATCCTCGCGCAAACGCCGGAAGGGTGGGATCAGCGGGAGGATCGGATGAAACGGCACCTCGTGGCGGGCCTCGCGCTCGCACTCGGTCTCGCGGCGGGCGGCGCGGCCCTCGCCGAGGGCGGCAAGGGCACGGCGGCGCAGGCGAAAGCGATGCTGGAACGCGCCGTCGCCGCGCTGAAGGCGGATCGGCCCGCCGCCCTCGCCGCGTTCAAGGCGCGGGCGGACGGCTTCGGGGAAGGCGACCTCTATGTGTTCTGCAACGGGCTCGACGGCGCGTCCATCGAGCACCCCAACCCCGCCATGGCCGGCACCAATCTCAACACCCTGAAGGACGCCAACGGCAAGGAGTTCGGCAGGATCATCCTGCGCGAGGCGCAGGAGGGCCGCATATCCACGGTGGATTACGAGTTCCCCGAGCTCGGCGGCACCAAGCCCTTGCCGAAGGAGACCTTCTTCACCCGCATCGGCACGCTGATCTGCGGCGTCGGCTATTACAGATAGATGGCGCGGCCGCGGCTGCTGCCGCGCACGACCTCGAGCGGCGCCTCGAGCCCGCGCTCGCGTTCGCCGAGCGCCTCGACCTTGCGCAGCTCCTCGCTCGCCGCCTCGAAGGCGGCCATGGCATCGTCGAGCTGCTGCTTCAGCTCATCCGCCGAGCGCTTGAGGTTGTCGCGGCGCTGGGCGGCGGCGCGGGCATAGGTCGGGTAGGCGAAATGGCCGGGATCGGTGATGCCGGCGCGCTGCTGCTCGGCGCTGATCTCGCGCTCCAGGTCCTGCGCCATGCGCTCGAAATCGGCGATCATGGTTTCGATCTGCGCCAGTTGCCGGCGCTTCTCCTCGGCCTGGAACCGCTTGAGGCGGATAAGGGTGTCACGCGATTTCATGCCAGTGATACTCCGGTACACAGGTTAGCATCCGGTTGCCGCGATCCGTCGAATCCGCGCCAACCGTGCCGCCCCTCCCGCCCTGACGCGGCGGAATGGAGCCATCATCGCCGCCACAGATTGCCGGTTCCTTACTGGAGCACGGCAAAGCGTGCCGCCGGCCCACCTTTCTTCAACCTTTCTTCGACTCCCCAAGGAGATCGAAACGATTTGTTTACCGGCTCCGTTAATGATCAGGTCATCGTCCGGTTGAGCTGTTCGGCCTCGCGGGAAAAGCGGAGTCGAATGATTCACTTAAGGCCATTTCCTGAGAAACCGCTCCAGCTTTCTGGGAGAGCGAATCCGATTTTGAAACAAGCGTTTGCGACGAGACTCGTACAGGAATCGTCTTTTCGCTTGTCGGACCGAATCGGCATTTGTTACCCCTAGTGCAGCGAGTATCGAATCGGGTGTGCCGAGGCCGGGCGCGGGATGCGGGGTGACGTCCGGAGCGGATGCGTTCCGATGCACGCTTCCATCCCAGGGCCGTGGCGAGGAAGGGGATTGGCATGCGCGTCTTGCTCATCGAGGACGACCGCGCGACCGCGCAGAGCATCGAACTGATGCTGAAGTCCGAGAATTTCAACGTCTACACGACGGATCTCGGCGAAGAGGGCGTCGACCTCGGCAAGCTCTACGACTACGACATTATTCTGCTGGATCTCAACCTGCCGGACATGTCCGGCTATGACGTCCTCAAGGGTCTGCGCGTCGCCAAGGTGAAGACGCCGATCCTGATCCTCTCCGGCCTCGCCGGCATTGAGGACAAGGTGAAGGGCCTCGGCTTCGGCGCCGACGACTACCTCACCAAGCCGTTCCACAAAGACGAGCTGGTCGCCCGCATCCACGCCATCGTGCGGCGCTCGAAGGGCCATGCCCAGTCGGTCATCCAGACCGGCGACCTGATCGTCAATCTCGACACCAAGACCGTCGAGGTCACCGGCTCGCGCGTGCACCTGACCGGCAAGGAGTACCAGATGCTGGAGCTCCTCTCCCTGCGCAAGGGCACCACCCTGACCAAGGAGATGTTCCTCAACCATCTCTACGGCGGCATGGACGAGCCGGAGCTGAAGATCATCGACGTCTTCATCTGCAAGCTGCGCAAGAAGCTCGCCAACGCCTCCTCCGGCCGCAACTACATCGAGACGGTGTGGGGCCGCGGCTATGTGCTGCGCGAGCCCGGCCCGATGGAAGAGCGCATCCCGGCCTGACGCACCGCGCCGCCGGTCCCCCAGGGCTTCAGCGCCGACACGACACCGACCCCGCCGCGAGGCGGGGTTTTCCGTTTCCCGGCCGCGCGCCGCGCCACCCGCGCCGAAAGCCGCAGCCGCCCTGCCGTAGCCGATGGCAGTGCCATCGTGCGGCCGCCGCGGCACGCCCGCGCGGTGCGGGCAGCAGGGGAGCGGCGGCGCCGGCCGCCCCTCCCCGCGCCGACCTTACTTGCCCTTCTTCGCGAGCCACTCCTTCAGGAAGGCGATCTCGCTTTCCTGCGCCTTGATGATCGCCTCGGCAAGCTTCCGAAGCTCCGGATCCGTGCCGTATTGGAGTTCGATCGTCGCCATGTCGATCGCCCCCTGGTGGTGGGGGATCATGCCGCGGGCGAAGTCGACATCGGTGTCGCCGGTGAAGGGGATCGCCATGCCCTTGTGCATGCGCTCATTGGCGGCGGCGAAGGCGGCGGAGGATGGATCGGCGGGGGTGGCCGCCGGGGCGCCGTGCATGGCGCCATGGTCCATCGTCCCCCCGCTCATTCCCGGCATCGCGCCGTGGTCCATGCCGGGCATGGTCCCCGGCTGCATCGTGCCCGGCTGCATGGGCATGGTGGTGGACTGGGCGAGCGCCAGCGACGGGGCGAGGATCAGGGCGGCGGCGAACAGGGTGTGCCGAATGGAAATCATTGAAGTCTCCTGAGAACGAGGACGCACGGCCGGGCCCGCAGGCGCCGGCATCGTGGGGAAAGGTCGGTCCGGTCGGTCAGGAAACGCGGGGAGGCGGCACCGGGATCCCCGGCGCGCGCCCGTCGAGCGCCGGGCCCGGCAGGGTCTCCCAGAGCGGGCGCAGGACCGCCCCCGGCAGGGGCAGCACGGCGGGCGGCGGCAGCGCGATGACGCAGGCGGTGGCGCAGCACAGCGGCAGGGCATGGGCGCCGGCGTGCGGCGCGCGCTCGGCATCGGCGCGGGTGTCGTGATGGCCGGCCATCGGCGACGCGATCCCGGCGCTGCCGGTGGCCACCATCCGCGCCTCGTGGCAGGGCGGCACGACGCTCGCCGCGGCACCGCCCGCCATGGAGGCGGCAAAGGCCGGCGCGCCGAGGCTGGCGATCACCGCCAGCAGCAGCACGGCCCGCCGCAGCAGGCCTCGGCAGAGGCGAACGAGCCACACCATCATGGCGTGGTTCTACCACGGGCCGACGCGGGCGCTACCCGTAGGCACACGGATGTGACCCGCGCGCCGGCCCTCAGATCAGGCCGACGCCGCGCAGCCGCGCATCCAGCGCCTCGCCGTCGAACGGCTTCAGCAGCAGGCTGTCGGCGCCGCAATGGCGGGCGCGGGCGAGGATGGCGACATCGTTGTCGACGGCGCAGACCAGCACCTTCGGCTTGCGCCCGCTCTCCATCCCGCGCAGCTTGCGCAGGAACTCGAAGCCGTTCATGCCCGGCATGGCGCTGTCGACGATCACCGCATCGGGCATGGCCCGCGCCGCGGCCTCCAGCCCCTCCGGCCCGTCCCACGCCTCGACCACCGCGAAGCCGTGGGATTCCAGGATGTGGCGGGCGACCTTGCGGATCACCGGCGAGTCGTCGACGATCAGGCAGGTGCTCATGCGTCCATCTCCTCGGCGCGCCACACCGGCGCTACCGCGTTTCCACGCGTCGCGCACCCGGCGCCGATGAGGGCGGCGAGCAGGCCCGGCCGGTCGTCCGGCGCCACCCGCACCGCGCAGCCGCCCGGCTCCGTTTCGCGGCCGATGCCGATCACCGGCGCGGCGACCCCGGCCGGCGGGGCGCCATGGGCGTCGGTGTCGAGCACCACCAGGTCGAAGCGGCCCGCCGCCAGGTGCAGCGCCCGCGCATCGTCGCAGAGCGAGACCGGGTAGCCGAGGCTGTGGGCGAGATCGCGCACCGTCGCGCGAACCGGCCCGTCCGGGGCGACCAGCAGCACGCGCGGCGCGGGCCGTGCGTCCGTGTCGCGCGCGAGGAGCGGAAACAGCCCCTCCCCGACCGCGAGATAGTCGCGCCCCTCGCGCCGCTCGACGCGGCCCTCGCCGGCGACGCCGATCACCGCCTGCGCGGCGATGGTGCGGCTGGCCAGGTCGGTGGTGATGGCGATACGCAGCGCCTGCGGGCCGGTCCGCTCCAGCCCGGCCACCGCCGACAGCGCGATGGCGCAGGTGGTCTCGGCCCCGACCTGTACCAGCAGGTGCCGCGTGGCGCGCGATCGCGCGGCGCGCGCGGGTGGCGCCGGCGGGTCGGCGACCAGCGCCAGCGAGCCGTCGGGCAGCACGCCGAGGCCCGGCAGGATGCTGCCGAACGGGCCGCTGCCGGCCGGCAGCTTGCGGGCGGCGGCGAGCACATGGCCCTGCAGCGGCTCGATCCGGGCGGACGCGGTGAACGGCACGCCGTCGAGCAGCAGCACGCAGCGCGCCTTGCCGCCCGAGCCGACCAGCAGCAGCACCGCCTCGCGCGGGGCGTCCGCGTCGGCGGCGATGCCGAGGCGGCGGGCGAGACGGGCGAAGGGCAGCCCGGTGCGGCCGAAGGTGCCGGCCTCCGCCATGCGGGCGAGGCGCGGCCAGTCGGCGGCGGTCACCGGCAGGCTGGCGCACACGTCGCGCCGGCGCACGCCGATGCGCACGCCGCCCTGTTCGACCAGCAGCACCGGCGTCGCGGGACGCATCGCGGTGGCGAGCCGCGCGGCGGCGGCGATCGCCTCGCGCGGGGAAGTCTGGGGATGAGCGAGGTCCATGGGTTACGCGACACAGCCGGCGGGACCGCAGGCGCGCCGGCCGGCCGGGCGCGCAGTGCCGAATATCCCAGCGTAACCTTAATCGATGGCTAAGAGCCCGTCTGGGAAACGCCTTGGCGCCCGTCACATGGCGTCATCCGGGAACGGCCGCCGGCCGTATCCGGGATCGGGCCGGTATCGCGTTGAGCGATCCCGGCCCGAAGCCGCGGGCGGAGCCTGCCCTTGGGCTTGCCAGAGGCAAGGCCCGAGGGGCCGGGATGACGAGGCACCGGGAGATTGTCCAGACAGGCTCTCAGGCCGCGCGCCTCACACCGGCGCGGCGAGGATGACGACGCCGCTCTCGCCGTCGGGGCTCAGGCCGACCGAGACGCCGACCGCCCGCGCCAGCAGGCCGGTATAGTGCGGCTGGATCGCGTGCGCGTCGATGCTGCCGCTCTTGGGCAGGTCGCCCGCCAGCAGCGCGACGATGTCGGGGGGGATGCGGGAGTGGCTGCCGGCGGTGGTCACCTTGAAGCCGCCCTCCTCCGCGCTGCCCACCGCCTCGACGCGGATCGAACCGCCGCGCGGGATGGTCGCCCCGGCGACCAGCAGGAGGTTCAGCAGCAGCTTCACCCGGTTCTTCGGCAGCAGCGCACGCGGCACCTGCCAGTCGAGCGAGGTGCGGTCGTCCTGGATGAAGCCGCGCGCCACGCTCTCGGCATCGCCGGTGTCGATCTGGGCGCCGGCCGATCCCGCCGCGCCGAAGGCGAGCCGGGCGAACTGCAGCCGCGCCGAGGCCTGCCGCGCGCTCTTGGCGATGAGGTCGAGGGCGAATTCCTTCATGCCCGGATCGTCCTCGTCCTCCAGCACCTCGAGCCCGTTGACGATCGCCCCCACCGGGCTGATCACGTCGTGGCACACGCGCGAGCAGAGCAGCGCGGCGAGGTCGAGGCTGTCGAGGGAGATGGCGGTCATCGCGGTCCTGTTGGCGGCGGAAGGCAAGGAAGTCATGTTGAAAACGCAAGGCCGAATCGCCGCGAAACATTCGGCCCCGGACGGCGCGATGTGATACACCGCGCCCATCCGCGCGCCAAATAGGGACGGCGGACGCGGCACCGCGCCGTGCGTTTCAACCGGCGCCGCCTGTCGGCCGCCCCCGTGCCGACAGCGCTCATGACATCCCCTGCCGCCGCTTCCGCCCGCGCCGACAGCGCCCTGCTCGCCGCCCTCGCCGACGCCGCGCTCGCCGCCGGCACGGTGATCATGCGCATCCGCGCCGAGGGCTGCGCCGCGCAGGCCAAGGCCGATCTCAGCCCGGTCACCGCCGCCGACCTCGCCGCCGAGGAACTGCTGCGCGCCGCGCTCCACCGCCTGCTGCCGGGCGTGCCGGTGATCGCCGAGGAGGCGGTCGCGCAGGGCCGCGGCGAGGCCCCGGCCGACAGCTTCGTGCTGGTCGACCCGCTCGACGGCACCCGCGAATTCCTCTCCGACAATGGCGAGTTCACCGTGAACATCGCGCTGATCGAGCAGGGCCGGCCGGCGCTCGGCATCGTCTACGCCCCCGCCGTCGGGCGGCTCTATGCCGGCCGGCCAGGCGCAGGTGCCTTCCGCGCCGAGCGCGCGCCGGGCGCCCCGGCCGAGCCCGCCGGCTGGACGCCGATCCGCTGCCGGCCCGCCCCCGCACGGGGGCTGGTCGCGGCGGTGAGCCGCTCGCATCTCGACGCCGCCACCGAGGCTTTCCTGGCCGATTTCGAAATCGCCGAGCGCATCAGCCGCGGCTCGGCGCTGAAGTTCGGGCTGGTGGCGGAAGGCCGCGCCGACCTCTACCCCCGCCTCGGCACCGTCTGCGAATGGGACGTCGCCGCCGGTCACGCGCTCATCGTCGCCGCCGGCGGCTCGGTCACCCGCCCCGACGGCACGCCCCTGCCCTATGGCCGCCGCGACGCCGCCTACCGCGTCCCCGCCTTCATCGCGCGCGGGGCGCCGGCGGCGGCGTGACATGAGCTCCACCTTCGTCACGCTCGGGAGGGATGCGCGCGGCGTCCCGACGTCGGATCCGGATCGTCAGGTCGGCTTCTGGATCGACGACGCTCGGCTCATGGTGTGGCTGCGGCTGCTCGCCCTGCACGTTCCGGGGGCGGACACGCGCGGCAGCGAGGCCGACCTGATTCGGCACCAGTGGCTGCTCGCCTCGGCTGCGCCCATGCCCGGCTGCGTGCCCCATGGCTTTGCGGAGGCCACGGCGACGGATAGCGGCTTTGAAATCGTCCGAATGGCTCTCGACTCTCTGTCCACCGCACTCGCCCATGCCGACCGGCCGTTCTCGGCCGAGGCGCTGAATCTCCTTCGCTTCGACGGGATCGTGTGGCAGCAGGACATGGACATCGCGGCCCTGCGGCAGGTCGCTGCCACCTTCCGCGACCTCGTCGACTTCAGGCTGACGTCGACGGCGGGCTCGCCGCCGCTGATGCCGGGCAACCCGCGCGGCGCGGCGGACGGCAGCCGCCTGCATTAGGCGCCGCCCCTAGCGCCCCCGCCCCCCGACACGATCGCCACACCGTCCCGCATTCCGCGGTGGAGGTAGTCTTGCGCGCCTTTCTCCGGGCACACTCCATGCTAATCATGTCGCCCACGGCCGGTTCCGGCCGTTCGCTGCCGCCTTCCCGACAACAAACGCGAGACCGCCCATGACGACCTTGCGCTCCTTCCTCGCCTGCCTCGTCCTCATCGCCGCCCCCCTGCTCGCCGCGCCCGCCAGCGCCCAGCAGCAGCCCGGCGCCTATTCGACGGACGAACTGGTCAACAAGGGCCACGGCTTCTTCGGCGAGGTCTCGCGCGGTCTGGCGCTGTCGATCGAGAAGGCCGTGTCGAAATGGGGTCAGCCCAACGGCTACATCCTCGGCCAGGAGGGCTCCGGCGCCTTCGTCGGCGGCCTGCGCTACGGCGAGGGCACGCTCTATACCCGCAACGCCGGCGACATGAAGGTGTTCTGGCAGGGCCCGACGCTCGGCTGGGACTTCGGCGGCGACGGCGCCCGCACCATGATCCTCGTCTACAATCTCGGCTCGATAAACGACATCTTCCGCCGCTTCGGCGGCATTTCCGGTTCGGCCTATTTCGTCGCCGGCTTCGGCATGACGGCGCTGGCCAACGACCCGATGGTGGTGGTACCGATCCGCTCCGGCGTCGGCGTTCGCCTCGGCGCCAATGTCGGCTACCTCAAGTTCACGCCCACCGCGACGTGGAACCCCTTCTGAGCCCGGCCCTCCGGCCGGTTCCCGCCCGCCCGCGCCGCGCCGTTAACCCGGCATTGCCGGAGGCCGCGGTAAGGTTATTGTTGGGGTCCGCGGGCATGGGGCGGGGCGAATGACCGGGCGAAGCGAGAGCGTCGCATGATCGAAGCGATCATGTTCTTCCTGATCGGCTTTCTGGTGGCGAGCCTGCTGGCTCTGCTGGTGCTGCCGGCCGTCTGGCGTCGGGCGGTGCGGCTCACCACCAAGCGCATCGAGGGCGCGATTCCGGTCTCAATGGCCGAGATCCAGGCCGACAAGGACCAGTTCCGCGCCGATTTCGCCATGCAGGCCCGGCGCCTCGAACTCAACATCGACACCCTGACCGAGCAGACAGCCCGCCAGGCCGGCGAACTCGCCGTGCGCGCCGAGGCGATCGGCCGGCTGGAGAGCGAGAGCCGCGCCCGCGCCGAGCGCGTCGCCGCGCTCGAGACGAGCGAGGCCGCCGCGCTGGACGAACTGCGCGCCACCGCCGCGGACCTCGGCCAGCGCACCCAGGCGCTGGAGGAAACCCGCGCCCGCCTCGCCGAGCGCGAGGCCGCCCTGCGCGAGACCCACGCCCATCTCGACGAGCAGACCTCGCTCGCCCAGAGCCGGCAGATCGACATCGTCGCCCTCACCACCCAGCGCGACATGCTGCGCGACCGTGGCACCGAGCTCGACCGCGACCTCAACGCCACCCGCGCCAGGCTGGAAGAAACCCGCACCCAGCTCGCCGATACGGTGGCGCGCCATGCCGCCGCGCATGAGCGCGCCGAGAGCCTCGCCGCCAGCCTCGCCACCACCGAATCGGCGCTGGCCGAAACCCGCACCCGCGCCGAGACGCTGGCCCGCGACCTCGTGACCTGCGAGACCGAGCTCGGCCGGCTGGACGTGCTGATGGCCGCCAACGCCGCCACCCTCGCCGCCAACGAGAGCGAGATTTCCCGCCTGCTGGGCGAGACGTTGGAGCTGCGCCAGACCTCCGAGACCGACACGCGCCGCTTCAGCGACACGCTGGAGATGTTCCGCGCCGAGAAGGCGATGCTGGAGGACGCCCTCGTGCAGCTGCGCGGCGAGCGCGGCCGGCTGCACGCCGCCATCGTCGCAGACGGCGCCGAGGCGATCGCCGCCGGCGGCGCCGTGGACGATGACGCCTTCCTGCGCGAGCGCATCAGCGATGTCGCCGCCGAAGTCGCCCGCCTCACCGCCGCGCTGGAAGGCCCGGCCTCGCCGATCAACGGCCTGCTGGCGGGCAATGATGCCACCGCCCCCTCGGGCGACTGGCGGGAGGGGGCGCCTTCGCTCGCCGACCGCATCCGCGCGCTGCAGTCGCGCGGCGCCGCCGCCCTGCACGGCAACGCGGCGGAATAGGCGGCCGTCGAAGGTCGACGGGTCGGCGCGCGCCAAGGCGTGTTACCGCCGGCCCGGCGATCGGGAAGATCTCGATATATTTGATATTAAACGCTTATCCCCGCAAGATTGCGGCTGACCCGTGCGCGGCTCGCGCTACGGCGCGACGCCCGAGGCGACCTCGATCGCCTCGATCTGCCGGCGGGTGGCGACCGGCAGCCGGCCGTCGGCACGAGCGGGCGTGAAGTCGCGCTCGCGGTGCGGCAGCACGCTGTCGCCGCGGAACACCTTGATGCCGCTCGCCGTCACCACCATGTCGCCCGGCTTCAGCGTCGGGTCGTCCATGATGTCGAGCGACGCCATGCCGAGCGTCGCCGCGTCGTTGCAGCGGCAGGAGGGGTCGATGCTGGTGCGGTAGGCATAGGCGTTGGTCATCGCCTTGTAGGCCTGCCCGTCGCGGCTGACGGCGGCGTCGATCCCGGCCGAGCGGTCATGCGAGACATAGACCCGCGTTTCCGCCGCCGGGCAGAAGCTCTGGCAGCGCTCCACCGCCGTGCGGTTGTCGCTCGGCGCGACGCCGGACAGCGGGAAATAGCGCCCGTCGCAGGTGCGCACGCAATAGGCGACGGTGCCGCCCCCGCCGAAGCGCGGCGTCACGGTGATCGACAGGCCGGTATCGTAGGTCGGCGGCTGATAGCGCGGGATCTGCGGCGGCGGCGCCACCATGCGCGGGCGCAGCCAGTCGCCGCGCAGGAAGCTGACGAAGGGGTTCTCCGCCAGCGCCGGCGTCGCGAGCGCGCCGCTTCCCGCGAGCATCACCGCCGCCAGTCCCAGACGCGAACGCGTTCCCATCATCCCGGTCCCCTGATCCCCACCACTCTGGCACAGTCGCCGCCACACGAAACGCACGACTTCGCCACTTGGTTTCCACAATCTTGGCGATTTCCGCTGAACCCGGCCGCAATGCCAGGTTCATCACCCGTTCATCGCACCCGCCCCTTCCCGCAACGCGCACGCGCTTTTGCCGTTCCGCCCGCCGGTACCGCTTGCTAGCCTCGCCGCGCTGCCCCTGCGGGAGGCGGCGCGCCGGCCCCGCGCCGGCACGACGGGCGGCCGCGCCAACGGTCCGCCGCAACGGGAGGACGGCATGAACCTTCACCGCAAGCTGCTCGAGCGCGAGGCGGGCGGCAACCGGCTGCGCGTCGGCGTCATCGGCGCCGGCAAGTTCGGCACCATGTACCTGTCGCAGGCGCGCAGGACGCCGGGCATCCATCTGGTCGGCCTGGTCGACCTCTCCCCCGCGAGGGCGCGCGAGGCACTCGCCGCCACCGGCTGGCCGGCCGAGCGCTACGGCGCGCCGAGCCTCGCGGAAGCCGCCCGCACCGGCGCCACCTTCGTCGGTGACGACGCCGACGCGCTGATCGACAGCGCCCATGTCGACATCATCGTCGAGGTCACCGGCAATCCGCCGGCGGCGGTGCGGCACATGCTGCGCGCCTTCGCCGCCGGCAAGCATGTCGTCAACGTCACCGTCGAGGCCGATGCCTTCTGCGGGCCGCTGCTGGCGCGCCGGGCGGCGGAGGCGGGCGTCGTCTACAGCCTCGCCTATGGCGACCAGCCGGCGCTGATCTGCGACCTCGTCGACTGGGCCCGCACCGCCGGGCTCGACGTGGTCTGCGCCGGGCGCGGCCACAAATGGCTGCCGCACTTCGCCGATTCCACCCCCGACACGGTCTGGGAGCATTACGGCCTGAGCGCCGAACAGGCCCGCCTCGGCGGCCTCAACCCGCAGATGTTCAATTCCTTCCTCGACGGCTCCAAGCCGGCCATCGAGAGCGCGGCGGTGTGCAACGCCACCGGCCTCA
The DNA here is from genome assembly GCF_045108345.1 of Ancylobacter terrae. Taxonomy (NCBI): domain Bacteria; kingdom Pseudomonadati; phylum Pseudomonadota; class Alphaproteobacteria; order Hyphomicrobiales; family Xanthobacteraceae; genus Ancylobacter; species Ancylobacter terrae. Next base: position 644,364 of record NZ_JBJGXH010000001.1, on the reverse strand, counting down.
TCCCCCCGCCGCACGGCCTCGAATACCCGCCGAGCTCGCTGACGACGATCCCCCATGTCTGCCGCCCGCGCCGCGAGGGCGGCCAACTCCACGCCAAGGGGCAGGTCGAGGTGCTGTCCTCGCTGGAGCGCGACGGCCGCCCGATCGACGACAACATCCGCTGGGGCGTCTTCGTCGTGTTCGAGGGCGATACCGACTATGTCCGCCGCTGCTTCGGCGAATACGGCATGATCACCGACCCCTCCGGCCGCTACGGCGCGCTCTACAAGCGCTGGCACCTGATCGGGCTGGAGCTCGGCATCTCCGTCGCCGCGGTCGGCCTGCGCGGCGAGGCGACCGGCACGGCAACCGGCCATCGCGCCGACGCGATCGCCATGGCCAAGCGTGACCTCAAGCCCGGCGAGATGCTCGACGGCGAAGGCGGCTACACCGTCGTCGGCACGCTGATGCCGGCGCAGGCGAGCCTCGCCATGCGCGCCTTCCCGCTCGGCCTCGCCCACAAGGTGAAGCTGCTCCGGCCGGTGGCGAAGGGCATGGCGCTGAGCTGGGACGATGTCGAGGTGGACGAGGGCGCGGAGGCGGTGACGCTGCGCCGCGAGATGGAGTCGCTCTTCGCCGAGCCGGCCTCGGCGGGCTGAACCGCCGCCGGGTCGCGGGTACGGGCCGCGACCTGCTCACCGCCTGTCCGGCAACGCCTTTAGAGCACTGTCATCCCGGCGGAGCCGCAGGCTTCGAGCCGGGATCGCGTACCAGGATCCCGGCGCGATCCCGGATACGGCCTCCGGCCGTTGCGGGATGACGCGGGTGGAGGCGTTTCCCCAACGGGTCTTCGAGTAAAGCGCCTCACGCCCGCGACTGGGTGAGGTCCAGCCACTGCCGCGCGCGCAGCTCGGGGCGCGGGTTCAGCAGCACGTCGGTGACCACGGCGACGCTGTCCGCCCCCGCCTCGAAGGCACCCACCGCCCGCTCCACGGTGAAGCCGCCGATCGCCACCAGCGGGATGTCGCCGATCCGCTGCTTCCACGCGGTGATCCGCTCCAGCCCCTGCGGCCCGAACCGCATCTGCTTGAGGATGGTCGGGTAGATCGGCCCCAGCGCGATGTAATCGGGATCGGCCTTCAGCGCCGTATCGAGCTCGCCCTCGTCATGGGTGCTGATGCCGAGCTTGACCCCGGCGCGGCGGATGGCATCGAGATCGGCCTCGACGAGGTCTTCCTGGCCGAGATGGACGAAATCGCAGCCCTCCTCGATCGCCAGCCGCCAATAGTCGTTCACGACGAGCTGGGCGCCATAGCGCGCGCAGGCATCCTTCGCGGCACGGATCTCGGCGCGCAGCACGGCATCATCGAGGTCCTTGGCGCGCAGCTGCACCAGCTTCACGCCCTGCGGCAGCAGGCGGGGCAGCCACGAGGTGCGGTCGACGATCAGGTAGAACGGATCAAGCTTCATCGCGGCTTCGCTCATTCACCCAGCATGGCCCGGCCCATTACCGGCGTCGAGGGCGCCGCCATGTCGCGGCTCTCCATCGGATCGGCGAGGAACGCCTCGCGCCCAGCCTCGATGGCGCGGGCGAAGGCGCGGGCCATGCGGGCGGGCTCGCCCGCCTTGGCCACCGCCGTATTGAGCAGGATGGCGTCATAGCCCATCTCCATCGCCGCCGCGGCGTGCGAGGGCAGGCCGATGCCGGCATCCACCACCAGCGGAATGCCCGGGAAATGCGCCCGCATCGAGCGCAGGCCATAGGGGTTGTTCAGCCCCCGGCCGGAGCCGATCGGCGCCCCCCACGGCATCAGCACCTCGCAGCCGGCCGCCACCAGCTTCTCGGCCACGACGAGATCCTCGGTGGTGTAGGGAAACACCTGGAAACCGTCGCGGTTCAGGATGCGCGCCGCCTCGACCAGGCCGAACACGTCCGGCTGCAGCGTGTCGTCCTCGCCGATCACCTCCAGCTTGACCCAGGGCGTATCGAACAGCTCGCGCGCCATCTCGGCGGTGGTCACCGCCTCCTTCACGCTCTTGCAGCCCGCCGTGTTGGGCAGAACCTTGACGCCGAGGTCGCGGATGAGCTGCCAGAAGCTCTGCCCGGCCTTGGAGGCGCCCGACTCCCGCCGCAGCGAGACGGTGACGATCTCCGCGGCCGACGCGCGGATGGCGTCGGCAAGGATCGCCGGCGAGGGATATTGCGCCGTGCCCAGCAGCAGGCGCGAGCCGACGCTGGTGCCGTAGACCTCCAGCCGGTCGGGGGATGTGGTCGTCAACGCATCCATCTCAGCCTCCCTTGTTCCGAGCGCCGGTTCGCCGACATGGTCGCGAACGGCGGACGCCGGCTGCGTCCTTCGAGGCCCGGACGCTGTCCGGGCACCTCAGGATGACGCGGTTTGAGCTCTGCAAATTCGTCGTCATGCACCGTCCTCGTCATGCTGAGGTGCCGGCCATGGGCCGGCCTCGAAGCACGCATGGCCGCGCCGCATCGCCCGAGCGGCATCCTCCGGCGCGACGCGGCGTTCGCCACCCATCTCACCCGCCCTGCATCGGCGCGAGGATCTCGATGCGATCCCCCTCGCCGATCGGCGTCTGCGCCCGGCGCGGGGCGCGGACCATGGTTCCGTTCAATGCGGTAGCCACCACCGCGCCCTCGAAGCCGAGCTCGGCGAGGAGGTCGGCGAGAGTGGGCGCCCGCGTCTGCGCGTCCTCACCATTCACGACGATCTTCATCCATCACCTCCGGGAAATGCGCCCCGTCGAACGCCACGGCCGCCGCGCGGCGGGCGAGCGCCGGCGCCGCGAGGAAGCCGTGGCGGTAGAGCCCGTTCACATGGATGGTCCGGCCGCGCCGGCGGATGCGCGGCAGGTTGTCCGGGAAGGCCGGGCGCACATCGGCGCCGATCTCCACCACCTCCGCCTCGCCGAAGGCCGGGTGCAGCGCATAGGTCGCCGACAGGAGCTCCATCAGCGAGCGCCCGGTGACCCGGCCGCGCTCGTCATTCTCGATCGAGGTCGCCCCGATCATGAAATGCCCGTCGCCGCGCGGCACGATGTAGACCGGGATGCGCGGGTGCAGCATGCGCACCGGGCGGGAGAGCCGGATGTCGCGCGAATAGAGCACGAGCATCTCGCCCTTCACCCCGCGCAGGTCGGCCAGCGTGTCGCGCGCGGCGAGGCCGCGGCAGTCGACGATGACGTCGGCGTCATCGTCGTTCGCATCGGTCTGACCGCACTGATCGTCCACCTCACTGCACTGACCATCCACCGCCTCGGTGAGGTAGCGCAGGTCGACGCGATACTCGGAAACGAGCTTCTCGGTGAGCGCCGCCAGCGCCTTGCGGGGCTCGAGATGCGCCTCGGTGGGGAAGAACAACCCCTGCTCGAACCGCCCCTCGAGGTCCGGCTCCAGCGCCGCGAGGCGCGCGCCGTCGATCGCCTCGAAATGCGAGGTGCGGCGGGAAAAGCGTTTGAGATCAGGTAGATCGCGGGCCGGCGCCAGCACCAGGCTGCCATTCGTCGGCACATCCGGCACGCTGTCCCGCCAGTAGTCGAGCGATTCGAGACCCAGCTCGACGATGAGCGGCTCGGCGCTCTCGCGCTCGCACCAGGGCGCCAGCATGCCCCCGGCATACCAGGAGCAGCCCCGGCCGGAGCCGGAATTGCGTTCGATTACGGTGACGTGCGCCCCGCGGCGGGCAAAGGCGTGGGCGCAGGTGAGACCGGCGACGCCGGCGCCGATGATGCGCACGCGCATCGCGTTCGGCGTTGCGCCGGTTCGGTCAAGCTGTTGATCTGACATGCATTCCTCCCTCCGCCAGTCCGAGCTGGATCAGGTTCGAAGGGTCGCCATGCCGCGATCGCGTCGCGCCGATGGCCTCTCAGCCTCCTGTCGAGGCTCCCCCGGATGCCGTTGATATAGTGGCTCCCGGGCCCGCTGTCACCGCCGTGTCGACAACATATCGTCCGTGGTTCTGCTTATCCGCTCCCCAGCCGCGGCGGCAGGTTGACCACATTGGTCGCCCCGCGCCGGCGACGCTGGCACGCCGTCCTCACCGCCCGCTCCAAAGCGTCGCGGCCAAAGGGTTTTCCGAGCCGCATGAGATCGGGATCCGCCCCCTCCGGCAGTTCCGCATAGCCGGTCCCGAGCACCACGGCGAGATGCGGCCATCGCTGCCGGATCGCCGCGACGAGTTGCACCCCGGTCATCCCCGGCATCGCCTGGTCGGTCAGCACGACGTCGAAATCGCGTTTCGTTTCAAGCATATCGAGCGCCTGGCGGCCGGAGGACGCTTCGCTCACCGCGAAACCGATATCCTCCAGCATGGCAGCGGTGGCGCCGAGAACGAGCGGATCGTCGTCGACCACCAGCACCCCCAGCCGCCCCGGCTCGCCGACCTGAGACGCCATTTCCGGCTCGGTCGAGACCGCCGCGGCGGGCGGTGCGGCGGCGATCGGAAGCCAGATGTCGGCGGTGGTCCCCTCGCCGCGGCGACTGGCCAGCACCAGCCGCCCGCCGGACTGCGCGGCGAGGCCGTGCACCATGGCGAGGCCGAGCCCGGTCCCCTTTCCCACCCCCTTGGTGGTGAAGAACGGCTCCGTCGCCCGCGCCAGCGTCTCCTCGTCCATGCCGCTGCCGGTATCGCGCACACGCAGGCAGAAATAGTCGCCCGGCGGCAGGTCGCTGCCATCCTGCGGCACCGCGCCGGCCGGAACGACCTGCTCCTCGCGGGCCTCGATGATGATCGTGCCCCCCTCCGGCATGGCGTCGCGCGCGTTCACCGCGAGGTTGAGCAGGGCGAGTTCGAGCTGGTTCGCGTCGACATTCGCGCGGGGCAGGCCGAGCGGGAAGCGCGTCTCGATCCGAACCGTCGGACCGATCGATCGCCTCAGCAGATCGGCCATGCCGAGCACGAGATCCGGCACGTTGACCGGTTCGGGCTTCAGGTCCTGGCGGCGCGCGAAGGCCAGCATGCGCTGCGTCAGGGCAACGCCGCGCTGCGCCGCCTGGATGGTGTTGTCGAGCATGCGGAGCAGGCGCGAATCCTCGTTCGCCCGTTTGCGCGCGAGTTCCAGGTTACCCAGGATGACGGCCAGCAGATTGTTGAAATCATGGGCTATACCGCCCGTGAGCTGGCCCACGGCCTCGAGCTTCTGGCCCTGCCGCAGCGCCTCCTCGGCCCGCCGCCGGGCGGTGACGTCGATCAGGCCGCAATGCGACTTCACGACCCGGCCCGCCGCGTCCCGCTCCACCGTGGCGGACAGCATGCAGTCCAGCACCGCCCCCTCGCGGGTCACGAGGCGATATTCCGCATCGGTGAGTTCGCCGGTCTCCATCAGGGTCGGCCAATGGACCTCGTCCCGCATGCGCGCCGACTCGCGCGTCATGAAATCCGTCAGCGGGCGCCCGACCACCTCGTCCCGCCCATAGCCGAGCAGCGCAAGCCAGCTGTCGCTCACCTGTTCGATCCGGCCGCCCGCATCCAGAGAGTGCAGGGGAAGCGGCGTGCGCCGATAAAGATTGCGATAGCGCTCCTCGCTCGCGCGCAGGGCCGAGGCCTCGCGGGCGGCCAGCACCGCAAAGCGCCGGTCATACATGACCGCGACCGTCGCCACGAACAGGATGATGAACGTCATCGCGGCGACCGCGATCGCCAGTTCGGTCCGGTCGAACCGGGCGACCGGCTCGCTCAGTACCTCATGAGCGCCGGGCGCCGCCGTCAGCGTCAGCGCCGCCATGGCGGCGTAATGCGTGCCGGCAACCCCCAGCCCCAGCACGCCGCCCGCGAGTGCGCGGCGGTAACGCAGCCCCTCGCGGTTCACCAGCCACATCGCCGCCATGCCGGCCAGAACGGCAAGCATGACGGAGAACACCACGCCGCCCGGGTGATAGGACGTGACCGCGTCGATCTCGACCGCGCGCATGCCGATATAGTGCATGCCGGCCACGCCGAGGCCGAGCAAGGCGCCACAGGCCAGCCGAAGCCACGGGTTGGCGCGATAGCGATCGGCCAGTGCGAGAGCGGCGCCCGATACCGCAAGCGCCAGAAGCAGCGACAGCACGGTGGTGGCGGCATCGTAACTCATCGCCAACCCGACCTTGAAGGCCAGCATGGCGACGAAATGCATCGACCAGACGCCGCTGCCGAGCACGATGGCGGCGGCCAAGGTCCAGCCGAAACGGGCACGACCGCGCGCCCGCCTGACCCGGGCGCTGAGATCCAGCGCCGTATACGACGTGCAAACGGCGATCACGATGGAAAGCGCGACCAGCACCGGATCATGGTGGCCGTTGAGCATCAGGCAGCTCCGTCCCCGGATCGATCGGGGCTATCTGCCGATCGGCCGCATCTCAAGGATTTTGCATGGAATTTTGCCGAGCGGCAATGGCGGCCCTGACGAGGCAGCAGCGTAAGCGGTCCGTGCGACCGCCGTCAGGGCACGCATCACCCGCGTTTGCGGTCCGAGACATGCTGGGGCTTGCCCTTGCGCGAAGTCGACGCCAACGCCTCGAGCTGGCTCTCGCTCATGGACGCCGCCATTTCGCGCGAGGCGCCCTTGAGCTCGCTCCGCCGGGTCTCGCCCCGTTTGACGGAAAGCGCGGCTCCTGCTGCCTTCTGCTGGGCCTTGGACCGAGCCGGCATGTCTACCTCCTAGTGCAGGTAGCCCAGCAGCCAGAGGACAAGAATGATCGGCAGGGGAATACCGATGAGCCAAAGAAGTCCGCCTTTGAGCATGTTAACCTCCGTCATTGACGCGCTGGTAACACGGCGGGCATGACTTAGGTTCCCGCTCACTCATCTGTTTCGGTGCCGTCAACGCTATGAGCTTCAAGGAACGCCGTCCCAAGCCTGCGCTGATCGCGTGGATCACCGCCGAGTTCGGAACGCTGGCGGCGCTGATGAGCGCGGGCCTGGCGCTCCTCGCTTTCGCGGCCATTGCCGACGCGGTCATGGAGGGCGGCACACATCGGATCGATGAAGCGGTGCTGCGGGCGTTCCGCAATCCGGCCGATCCCGCCGATCCGCTCGGGCCGCGCTGGCTCGAGATCATGTTCGTCGACATCACCAGCCTCGGCAGCACGACCGTGCTGACGCTGATCAGCCTGGTGGTGGTCGGCTTTCTCGTCATCGAGCGCAAGCGCGCCACGGCACTGTTCGTGGTCGTCTCCATAGCGGGAGGATCGGCGCTCAGCCTCGCCCTGAAATCAGGCTTCGACCGGCCAAGACCCGACCTCGTGGCGCATCTGGTCGATGTTCACACGCTGAGCTTCCCGAGCGGTCACGCCATGCTCTCCGCCGTCACCTATCTGACGCTGGGTGCGCTGCTGGCGCGCAGCCAGCCCAACCGGCGGATCCGCATCTACATTCTGTCGGTGGCGGTCCTGCTGACCCTGACGATCGGGTTGAGCCGCATCTATCTGGGCGTCCACTGGCCGACGGACGTGCTCGCCGGCTGGTGCGTCGGCAGCGCCTGGGCGCTGCTGTGCTGGCTCGTCGCCCTCTATCTGCAACGCAAGGGCGACATCGAGGCCGACGAGCCGTAAGCGGGGATGATCAGGCCGCGCGACGCTGCGGCACGCGCGGATGCTGGGCATCGAGGCCGCAGGCCTGCGACCAGGTCAGAAACGCAACCCAGGCATCGGCCAGTTGCGGCTCGGTACGCGCCGCCCGCATCTGGGCCAGCAGCATGCCGGCATATTCGCCGAGACCATCGCCCCGCAGGGAGCGGATGAGGTCGATGGCGCATTTGAGGGAACGAACCTCGATGATCTCGGTTCCGATACGCAGGTGCAGTGGATTATCGGCACGGAAGTCGATGGCATCATCGCTCATGTGGCGTACCTCTCCCTATATGATGCGGCCGTTGCTTGTTCGCCCGGCGGCGAGTGGGCCGGTTTCTCGCCTGTGGGCCTTGATCGGCAAGTCGGCCAGGACCGACTCCACCGTTAGCCGTAACGCACGTGATCGCGATCGGTTCCAACGCGACTCGGCGAATTCTAGAATCGGATTGCGACGCGCATAACACAACCTCTCGTGACCGCCGCGCGAGCGCCATTCGTAAGCGTCCGAACTGGACGTTGGGCCGGCGCTCCATTATATAGTGATCAGTAAATTATGGAGCAAGCCGATGGCGGTGGGACGCCCGCGCGCCTTCGATATCGACGAAGCCCTCGACGAGGCCCTCCGGCTGTTCTGGCGCAAGGGTTACGAGGGCGTTTCCGTCGCCGACCTGACGCGGGAGATGAAGATCAACCCGCCGAGCCTCTATGCGGCGTTCGGCAACAAGGAACAGCTCTTCCGCAAGGCGCTCGACCGCTACAGCGAGAAGATCACCGCCTGCATGGGCGAGGCGCTGGAGGCCCCGACCGCGCGGGAATCGGTGGAGCGGCTGCTGCGGCGCACGGCCGATCGCCTCGCCGACCCGCAGACGCCCAATGGCTGCCTGATGGTCCAGGGCGCCCTGATGTGCGGCGAGGCCTCCGACCCGATCCGGCAGGAACTCACCTTGCGCCGATCGACCAGCGAGGCAGCGGTGCGCCACCGCCTCGAGCGGGCCCGTGACGAAGGCGATCTGCCGGCGGGTGTCGACCCGGCCGCCCTCGCCCGCTACATCCTCATCGTCACCGAGGGCATGTCGGTGCACGCCGCCAGCGGGGCCAGCCGCGCCGCGCTCCACGAGGTGGTCGATCTCGCCATGCGCAACTGGCCGACGCCCTAGCGCATCGCGCGGCGCCCTATCCGCCGGTCGCGGCCGGCGCGGGATCGGCGCCGCAGATGGGTGCGGAACTGTCGCCCACCCCCTCGGTCGGTGGCGGCGTGACCTCCTCCGGGATGGCGCAGAGGCCCATGGCCGCCATCCACCGGCCGAGCGCCGGGCTCGCCGTCACCACCGCCAACGGCACCGCCAGCAGCAGCCCCAGATAGATCGGAGCGGCATAGAGCGGGGCCAGGGGAGACAGCCCGGCGAGGCCGCTGGCCGCGATGCCGCCGGCGAGCGTATGCGGCCAAAAGCGCCGCGCCGCCTCGCCCCAGCCGACCCGATGGGTGTCGCGCGCCTGCGCCCCCCAGCCGACGCCACGACGCAGCAGCAGGCCGGCGATGGTCAGCGTGTGGCTCATCGCGGCGATGGGCGTCACCAGCAGAGCGAACACCGTTTCCGCGCAGAAGCCGGCCACGAAGCGCCCCGCGCCGCCGAACCCCCGCGAAGCCGCGCGGCGCGACAGCACGTCCGCCGCGGATGCCAGCTTCGGCATGAAGATGATGGCGGCCACCACCGCCAGCAGCCACGCGGCAGCATCCGGAGACAGCCAGGGCTCGGCACCGGCGCGATGGATCAACGCCTGAACCAGCAGCAAGGCCCAGATCGCCAGGAAGACCGGCGAGGCCAGGAACATCAGGATCGCCAACCCCAGCTGGACACGGCTCGTCGGCAGCAGGCCCGGCAGGTTCAGCAGCCGCAGATACTGCATGTTGCCGACACACCAGCGCATGTCGCGCCGCATGTGCTCGATCAGCGTCGGCGGGTTCTCTTCGTAGCTGCCGCCCTCCTCCGGCAGCACGCGCACGTCGAAGCCGGCCCGCCGCATCAGCACCGCCTCGACCTGATCGTGCGAGAGGATGGCGCCACCGAGAGGCGGGCGCCCCGGCAAGGCCGGCAACTCGCAATGGCGCCGGAACGGCTCGATCCGCAGCAGGGCGTTGTGGCCCCAATAGGGCCCGCAGTCGCCGTGCCACCAGGCGCTGCCGAAGGTGTAGGAGCGCATGCCGAGGCGCATGCCGAACTGGAACAGGCGCGCCAGCGGGCTGAGCGAGGGCAGCCCCACCGCCAGGCTCTGGAGAATGCCGAGCCGCGGATCGGCCTGCATGATGCGGACCATGCGAAGGATCCGCGCCGCCGACATGCGGCTGTCGGCATCCAGCACCAGCATGAAATCGGCGTCGCCGGCCTCGTGCTCGACGAACTGGCGGATGCTGCCCGCCTTGAAGCCCTCATTCCGCGTCCGGCGGCGATAGACCGGCGCCTCGGTGCCTTCGATATGAAGATCCCGCACGGCCGCCGCCTCGGCGGCTGCGATATCGGGCTGATCCGTGTCGGAAAGCACATGCAGCCGGAAGCGATCGCCCCAGGGGGTCGCGGCCAACGCGGAAAGCAGCGCCCGGGCATTGTCGAATACCCGCTCCGGTGCCTCGTTGCGCACGCAGACGAGCACGGCGGTTCGCGCGCGGATGGCCTCGTCTCCCGCGATCTGCCGCGCGGACGGACACACCAACCCCACCGGGTCGCGGGCGAACCGCATGAGCACGAAGCCGATCAGCCCGTTCCAGAATCCCATCAACGGCCACGGCAGCCAGAGCCCGAACAGCACGATCAGCAGCGCGTCGAGCAGCCCGAGGCCTCCCGGCCGCAGGGTGTGGACCATCACCGCCACCAGCACGATCCAGCTTGCCGTGACCACGGCACCGAAGACGATGCGCCGCCGCCGGACCTGACGCGCCACCCGGTCGAGGCTGGCGGACGACGCGGGCGAAGGGTTCGGCGACATGGACAGCACATCCGGTCCGGCGGTAAGCGGCACGTCTCCATTACGGGGGAAACGCGAACCCGGTTCAATCGCCAGCCGGCCCTCCCCGCAACACCATGTCGCGATCGCCCGAAGCCGTGGCATGGTGGGATGCCAGCCCTGGAGCCGAGATGCCGTCCAGTCCCTCGTCGCCCGCCTCCGCCCGCGCCTACTGGACCATCGCCCCCCGACGGGGCGAGATCCGCCTGGAGGATCTGCAGGTTCCCGCCGCCGGCCAGGTCCTCGTCGAAACGCTCTATAGCGGCGTCAGCCGTGGCACCGAGCGGATGGTATTCGCGGGCGAGGTACCGCAAAGCGAATGGGCGCGCATGCGCGCGCCGCATCAAGGCGGTGAGTTCCCGTTTCCGGTCAAATACGGCTATGCGGCCGTGGGCCGGGTCCTGGAAGGGTCCTCCGACCTCAAGGGCCGCACGGTATTTGCGCTCCACCCCCATCAGGATCGTTTCGTCCTTCCCGGCGAGGCGGTGTTTCCGCTTCCCGACCACATCTCCCCGGCACGCGGCGTGCTCGCCGCCAACATGGAGACGGCGCTGAACGCGCTGTGGGATTCCGGGGCCGCGCCGGGTGATCGCATCGCGGTGGTCGGCGCCGGCGCAGTCGGGGCGCTGGTGGCCTTCCTGGCCGGCCGCCTTCCGGGCGCGGAAACCACGCTGATCGATGTCGATCCCGGCCGCGCCGCTCTCGCGCGGCAGCTCGGCGTCGGCTTCGCCCTGCCGGCGGACGCGCCCGGCGACGCCGATGTGGTGTTTCATGCCAGCGGCCGGGGCGAGGGCCTGCGCACCGCTCTGTCGCTCGCCGGCGACGAGGCGCGCATCGTCGAGTTGAGCTGGTATGGCGACAGCGATGTCACCCTCGCGCTCGGCGGCGCGTTTCATTCCGGGCGCCTGACCCTCGCATCCAGCCAGGTCGGCCGCGTGTCGCCCGGGCATCGGCTGCGCTGGTCTCACCGTCGCCGTCTGGCGAAGGCCGTCGACCTGCTGGCCTCGGATTGCCTCGATGCCCTGCTGGGTCCGCCGGTGCGGTTTGCCGACCTGCCCGACCGCATGGACGAGCTGCTGAAATCGCGCGCCCCCTGTCCGCTCGTCGTCTATGACTGATCCGTCACAGGCCCGGCGCGTATTGCAATCGATGACAGGAGCCGCCCATGTTTGCCGTCGAGGTTCGCGATCACATCATGATCGCCCACTCCTTCCGGGGCGCGGTGTTCGGTCCAGCACAGGCGCTGCACGGCGCGACCTTCGTGGTGGATGTGGCGTTCTACCGGGCGGATCTGGATGAAGACGGCATCGTTGTCGATATCGGCCTCGCCACCGAAGCCCTGAAGGCGACGCTGGCCCCGCTGAATTATCGCAACCTCGACGACCTTCCCGAGTTCGCCGGCCGCAACACCACCACCGAATTCCTGGCGCGGCACATTCACGGTCGCATCGCCGCCGCCATCCGCGAGGGCCGGCTGGGCGACGGCGCCCTGGCGGTGGAACGTCTCAAGGTGAGCCTGCACGAGAGCCATGTCGCGCGGGCATGGTACGAGGCCGACCTTGGCTGATCGCTCGCTCGCCTTCGCGATTCCCGGCGATATCGAGCGCCCGACCGGTGGCTATGGCTACGACCGCCGGCTCATCGCGGAGTTGCGGGCGACGGGCTGGACCGTCACTCATGTGCCGCTGCCGGACCGATTTCCGGAGCCGACAGCGCAGGATCGCGCCGCTTCCTTGGCCGCACTCGGGCAGCGCCCCAAGGGCGAGCCGCTGCTGATCGATGCACTGGCCTTTGCGGTGATGGAGGTGGAAGCCCCGATTCTGGCTCGCGAACGCCCGCTTGTCGCGCTGGTCCATCATCCGCTCGCGCTCGAACGCGGCCTCAGCCCCGCGCGTGCCGAAGCGTTTCGCCGCTCGGAGCGCGCGGCGCTGGCCCATGCCCATGCGGTCGTCGTGACCAGCCCGGCGACCGCCACGACGCTGATCGCCGAGTTCGCGGTGCCGGAATGCCTGATCACCGTCGCGGTGCCCGGAACCGACCCCGTGGCCCAGGCGACGGGCTCGACAGGCCCGACGGTGCGCCTTGTCACGGTCGGCTCGCTGGTGCCGCGCAAGGGGCATCTGGACCTGATCGCGGCGCTCTCGACGCTGCGCCATCTCGATTGGCGGCTCGAACTGATCGGCGACCCGACGCTTGACCCCGGCCACGCCACGGCGGTGGCCGAAGCGATCGCCGGGGCCGGCCTGTCGGAGCGGATCGAGCTGGTCGGCGCCCTCGCCCGGGACCAGCTGGAAACGCGCTACCGCGCCGCCGATATCTTCGCCCTCGCCTCGCATTACGAGGGCTACGGCATGGCCTATGCGGAGGCGATCGCGCACGGGTTGCCCGTGGTCGGCACCACGGGTGGAGCGATCGCCGATACGCTGGGCGACGCCGCCGAACTGGTCACGCCCGGCGATGTCGATGCCCTGGCCACCACCCTCGCCCGACTGATCGGCGATCGCACTCACCGCACCGACCGGTCGGTAATCGCGCGCACCGCCGCCCACCGCCTCCCGAACTGGCGGGCGACCGCCGATGCTGTCGCCGGTGCCGTGATCGGCGCTGCGGAGCGCCGGATATGAGCGGCTTTTCAGCAGGCTGGCTCGCTCTGCGCGAACCCGCCGACCGCGCCGCGCGCAACGGAACGATTGTCGCGCACCTTGCCGAACGGCTGGAGGGCCGGACGGGAATCACCATTGTCGATCTCGGTGCCGGAACCGGTGCGAGCCTGCGCGCGCTGGCACCGTGCCTTCCAGGCCCGCAGAGCTGGCGGCTGCTCGATCTTGATCCCGACCTCCTGGCGCATGCGCTCGCCTGCGCCGGAAACATCTCCGACCGCGACGGCCGGCCGGTGAGGGTCGCCACCCGAGCAGTCGATTTATCGGGCCCCCTCTGGCAGGACGAACTGGAAGGCGCCGACCTCGTCACGGCCTCGGCGCTGCTCGATCTCGTCGACACAGCCTTTCTGGAGCGGCTTGCCGCCGCCTGCCGGACGCATGACGCAGCGTTCTACGCGGCCCTTACCGTCGACGGCCGCCTCGGTTGCCATCCCGCCGACCCCATGGACGAGGCGATCTTCGCAGCGTTCAACGCGCATATGCGACGGGACAAGGGAGTCGGCCCGGCCCTGGGACCGGGTGCGGCCGCCGCCGCCGGGGCGATATTCCGGGCGCAGGGATGGCATGTCGAAATCGCCGCCGCCGACTGGCGGGTCGCTTCCGCATCACACCGGGCGCTGGCCTCCGACCTCGTCGACGGATGGGTGGACGCTGTCGCGGAAATGGCCGTCCTCGATCCCGCCGCGCTCGCGCAATGGCATCGCCGCCGGCAGGTCGAGATCGTCGCAGGCGAGCTACGCCTCGACGTCGGCCATCTGGACCTGCTCGCCATGCCGGCGTGACCCGCCGAAATCGCAGTCGAACAGCACGTCGCCGCCCAGCGGGAACAACCGGGTCGCCGGGCGAAGCCGTTCGGCGAGGCTGCGCTCCTGGGTAAGGCAGATGCCCGTCGGCCCGTCGCCGAGCAGCACGGGCGCGACGATCAGGTGCAACCGATCCAGCGCGCCGGCGTCGATGAAGCGCGAGACCGTGCGAGCCCCGCCTTCGACCAGGATGCGCCTCAGTCCGGCGTCAGACAGCGCGGCGACGATGGCGTGCGGGGCGAAGCCCGCCTCGGGGAGCGGAAGGCGGATCACCTCCACGCCGTCCGGCAGGCAGGGCGCCGCATCCTCGCCGATCACGACGATCCTGCGGACGCCGTCGTCGCGAAACAGCCGCAGCGAGGCCGGAACCCGCCCGCCGGGATCGATCACGACCCGAGCCGGGCTGCTTCCTTCCACCCGCCGCACGTCGAGGCCGGGATCGTCCGTCACCGCGGTCGAGGCACCGATCAGAACGGCATCGACCACCGATCGCAGCCGGTGCAGGTGGTCGAGCCCCTCGCAACCGTTGATATACTTGGATTCGCCCGTCGCCGTCGCGATGCGCCCGTCAAGCGACTGGCCGAACTGGCCGATCACCAGCGTCCGGTCGCGCGACGCCCCGACGATCGGCCCGAATATCCCGTCATCCTTCAAGCGGGGCGCGACACCGGAGCAAAGGGCTTCGTGGATGGCACGCCATTCCCGCGCGCTCGAATCCCCCCTTCCGCTCGCCTCATCGAATGGTATCAAGCTGCGCTGGCCCGCCCCCGTCCACGACGACACTAGACTCTCGCGACTGGGCATTCGAGGCAAAACCTGACCCTTAGCGATCACGAAAAATAGATGCCGACAAACAGTTGAACTGCCTGTTTGTTCCATACGATCCTCGGTGCCAGCCAGTTCACCTCGGTTTGGACGCCGCTCTTGACATGTCCGGAGCGCCACGGAGGGAGGAGCATGCCGCGAGCCCCGGATATCCCTGCCGGCTATCGACGCCCGGCGCGTCTGTTGCACTGGCTGATCGCGATCATCGTCATCGGCCTCATCCCGGTCGGCATCACCATGGGCAATCTCGATGGCGGCCCGCTACAGGATCGCCTGTACGACCTGCACCGCTCCTTCGGCTTCACCGTGCTGGTCCTCGCGGCGCTGCGTCTTGCCTATCGGCTCAGCCACACCCCACCGCCGCTGCCCGCGTCCGTGCCGGCCCCCCTGCGTGTCGCCGCTGGCGTCGTGCATGCGACGATGTATGCGCTGCTGCTCGCCACGCCGATCATCGGCTGGCTGGCGACCAATGCCTATGGCGCACCGATCAGCGTGTTCGGCCTGTTCGAACTGCCGGTGCTCGTCGCCAAGAACGAGGCGACCGCCGATGTCCTCTTCGCCATCCACCGCGCGCTCGGTCTCGCCTTCGGCGCGCTGATCCTTCTGCATGTGGGCGCCGCCATCGGCCACGCGCTGGTGTTCCGCGACGGGGTTCTGCACCGCATGTGGCCGCCATGATCCGCTGCACTTTCGCACCCACGCAAAAGACTAAGACAGACAAGCAAGTCAGGCTTGCATGGATGCACTGTCTCCGCGCTGGCAATCGCCGGTAGGAGGCGTATCTCTCGGTGCAACGCGGGGCGGTCGCCCTGCCCGGGAGACAAGACAATGCGCAGCTATGGCATTCACCACATCACCGCGATCGCGGGCCCCGCGCGTCGCAACGTCGACTTCTACACGAAGACGCTCGGCCTTCGGCTCGTCAAGAAGACCGTCAACTTCGACGACCCCGGCACTTATCATCTCTATTACGGCAACGAGGGCGGTGCGCCCGGCACGATACTGACCTTCTTCCCGTGGGAACATGCCGCCCCCGGCCGCCTCGGCGTCGGCGAGACGCAGGAGACCGTCTTCCGCGTGCCGGAAGGCGCAATCGGCTACTGGCTGCACCGCCTCGTCGAGAAGGGTGTCGCCCATGAGCCGGTGGCCCACCGCTTCGGCGAGACCGTGGTCGCGCTCAAGGATCCCGACGGCATGCGCCTCGCCCTCGTCGCGGTGCCCGGCATCGACGGCGAGCCGGCGTGGGATAATGGCGAGATTCCGGTCGAGCACGCCATCCGCGGCTTCCACAGCGCCAGCCTGCTGGTTGCCGATACCGCACCGACCGGGGCGATCCTGACAGACATCTTCGGTTTCGCCGAAATCGCCCGCGAGGGAACCTTGGTGCGCTATGCGGCACCGGATACGGCGATCGGCGGCATCATCGATCTGCGCGACGCCGGCAATTTCCTCGCCGGCCGGTCGGGCACCGGCACGGTGCACCACATCGCCTTCCGTGCCGGCGACGACGCCGACCAGGAGCGCATGATGGCGCGGCTCGTCGAGAACCACGGCATCCGAACCACGGAACAGCGGGACCGGAACTACTTCCGCTCCGTCTACTTCCGCGAGCCCGGACGCATCCTGTTCGAGATCGCGACCGACCAGCCCGGCTTTGCCGTGGACGAGCCGGTCGAGAGCCTGGGCCAGGGGCTGAAGCTGCCGTCCTTTCTCGAGGCGCGCCGTGCCGAGGTCGAGGCGATCCTGCCGAGTGTGGCCTGATGCCCCGACGGCCCGTCGTCGCTCCCGTGCCGCTGCGGCCGGGGGCGGCCCCTTCCTTAACGATGAACTCGGAGGCCGGTCATGACCGATCTTGCTGAGCTTTCCTTCCTCCACCGCTTCGAGCGGCCCGCCGATGCGAAGGGCCGGCCGCTGCTCCTCCTGCACGGCACGGGCGGCGACGAGAACGATCTCCTGCCGCTGGGCCGCAGGATCGCGCCGCACGCCCCGCTGCTCTCTCCGCGCGGCAAGGTGCTCGAAGGCGGCATGCCGCGCTTCTTCCGCCGCCTGCGCGAAGGCGTGTTCGACGAGGCCGATGTCCGCTTCCGGGCGGCCGAACTCGCCGATTTCGTCGCGGAGGCAAGCGCGGCGCATCAGCTCGGGGCACCGATCGCGGTCGGCTTCTCGAACGGCGCCAACATCGCCGCGGCCTTGCTAATGCTCCACCCTGGAGTGCTGGCGGGCGCGGTGCTGCTGCGGGCCATGGTGCCGCTGCAGGAACCGCCGGTCGCCGACCTTTCCGGCACGCCGGTGCTGCTGCTCTCGGGCGGGACGGACCCGATCGTACCGGCCTCGAACGCCGCCCGCCTCGCCGCGCAATTGACGGCAGCAGGCGCGCAAGTGGATCACCGGACGCTGCCGGTCGGGCACCAACTGTCGCAGGCCGATCTCACCCTCGCCCGCGAGTGGATTGCCGCGAGGGGCTGACGTCAGGGCGAGAACCGGGCGACGAGGTGGTAGACGTCGCCGCGGAAGATCTGCCGCACGAAGGTGATGGTCGAGCCCGACCGCCAGGTCCGGCGCTCGACCATCAGACAGGCCGCCCCCGGCTGGATGGCGAGCCGTTCCGCCCGGCCGGCATCCGCGTTGATCGCGGTCACCCGGTGCTCTGCCTCGGTCCACGGCACATGCCCGAGCAGCCAGGAGCCGGCCGGCACCACGCCGAAATCGACCCCGGCCGCGTCCGGCACCGTCTTCAGGCTGATCACCCGCTCCTCCAGGGCGAAGGGGCGGCCATTGGCGATGTGGCGGCAGGTGAGGTCGAGCAGCCTCTCGCCGGTCACCATGGCGGCCTCGGCCGCATCCTGCCGCGTCGCCCGGCGCTCGCGGCGCGCCAGCAGTTCGAGCGCATATTCCTCGCCCCGCGCCCGCACTTCCGCCGGGATGTCGGGGATTTCCAGCACCGCCGATTGCAGCCGCGGCTGGGCGACGAAGGTGCCGGCCCGCCGGCGCCGTTCGATCAGTCCGGCCTCCACCAGCGCCGACATGACCTTGTTCACGGTCATGCGGGCGCAGCCATACTGCGCCATCAATTCGTGCTCGAACGGCACCCGGTGTCCGGGCGGCCAGGCTCCGGAGAGGATTTTCTCCTCGATATCGGCGCGAATGCGCTGGTTGAGCGTCTGGACCGGCTCGCGCTCCTCGAGGCTCATGCCAGCACTTTCCGCACCGCCGCACGGAAGCGCTCCGCCACCATGCCGCGTGCGCGGTGGCGGCCGCCCTCCACCAGCTTGACGCCGCGGCGCCAGACGCAATCCACCAGATTTCCCCTCGCCGCGAAGATCCAGCTGTCGAGCACCGCGTCGCCCGTGCGGGAGAACAGTGCGGGGTGGCTGGAATCGAGGCTCAGCATATCAGCGGGCGCCCCTTCGACCAGCCCGGCCGGCGCCCCCAGCGCCTGCGCGCCGCCGGCCAGCGCCGCGTCGAACAGCTCGCGGCCGGTCGAGCGGCCTTCGCCGGCGGCCATCACGTTGCGGGCGCGCAGGGACAGGCGCTGGGAATATTCCAGCGTGCGCAGTTCCTCGGCCGCGTGGACCAGCACGTTGGAATCACTGCCGATTCCGTAGCGTCCACCATCCCGGGCGAACCGTTCGGCCGGAAAGATGCCATCACCCAGATTGGCCTCGGTGATCGGGCAGAGCCCCACTACCGCGCCGCTCGCCACCATGCGCGCACTCTCGGCTTCGGTGACATGGGTGGCGTGAATGAGGCACCAACGCTCATTTACCTCAGCGCTGTCATAGAGATAGCTGACCGGACGGGTGCCGCTGAAGGCAACGCAGTCGTCGACCTCCTTCACCTGCTCGGCGACGTGGATATGCACCGGGCCATCGCCCGCGAGCGGCAGGATGGCGGTGATCTCCTCCGCCGTCGCGGCACGCAGACTATGCGGGGCGATGCCGACCACGGCGTCCGGGAGGATCGCCACGGCCGCGCGGCTGGCCTCCATGAGCCGGCCGAAACCGCTCACATCATTGATGAATCGCCGCTGTCCGTGGGTGGGTGCCTGTCCGCCGAAGCCGCCATGGGCATAGAATACCGGCAGTAGTGTCAGGGCGATGCCGGTCTCCTGCGCCGCGGAGGCGATGCGGGCGCCGAGTTCGCCAATATTGTCATAGGCTTGCCCGTCGCGATCGTGATGGAGGTAGTGGAACTCGCCGACGCGGGTGAAGCCCGCCTCCAGCATCTCGACATAGGCCTGCGCGGCGATCGCCTCGACGTCCTCCGGGTCCATCCGGTCGACGAAACGGTACATGATGTCCCGCCAGGTCCAGAAGCTGTCACCGCTCGGGCCGCGCCGTTCGGCGAGCCCGGCCATGCCGCGCTGGAACGCGTGGCTGTGCAGATTCGGCAGTCCCGGCAAGGCGATAGCGTGGCGCTCCAACGCCCAGGACGGCTCCGCGCCGCGCTCGATGCGGGCGATCCGCCCATCCTCGACATCGATGCCCACCCCATGCGCCCAGCCGTCGGGGAGCAGGGCGGAGCCGAACCAAATATGCGTCATTCCCACTCTCCCACGCCTCGGGGCTCTGGACAGCAACGTCCATTATGTATAGACATTATCCACGCCCCTGCCAATGGCCCCCACACCTCGGATAACGCCATGCAACGCTGCGACCGGATCTGGCGAAACGCAAGGATTGCGACGCTTTCGCCCGAGCGCGAGGGGCTCGGCATCATCGAGAACGGCTTCATCGCCGCCCGCGACGGGCGCATTGTGGCAATGGGTAGTCAGGCCGATGAGGTGGATTGTCAGGCCGATCGGACCGATGAGTGCGACGGGCGCTGGATCACCCCCGGCCTGATCGACTGTCACACCCATCTCGTCCACGGCGGCAACCGCGCGCCCGAATTCGAGCTGCGCCTGAAGGGCGCCTCCTACGAGGAAATCGCCCGGGCGGGCGGCGGCATCGTCTCCACCATGAAGGCCACGCGGGCGGCGAGCGAGGCCGAGCTGGTCGCGAGCGCCCTTCCCCGCCTCGACGCGCTCATCGCCGAGGGCGTCACCACGGTCGAGGTCAAGTCCGGCTACGGCCTCGCCCTCGATGCGGAGATGAAGAGCCTTTCCGCCGCCCGGGCGCTGGCCCGCCACCGCGAGGTCGGCGTCCTCACCACCTTCCTCGGCGCCCACGCGCTGCCACCGGAGTTCGGCGGCGACAAAGACGCCTATATCGACGCCGTCGCCGGCGCGATGCTGCCCGCCATCGCGGCCGAGGGCCTCGCCGACGCGGTCGATGCCTTCTGCGAGGGGATCGCCTTCTCCCCCGAACAGGTCGCCCGCGTGTTCGAGGCCGCCCGCACCTATGGCCTGCCGGTGAAGCTGCACGCCGACCAGCTCTCGAACCTGCACGGCGCCCGCCTCGCCGCCGATTTCGGCGCGCTCTCAGCCGACCACCTCGAACACACCGACGAGGAAGGCGCCATCGCCATGGCGAGCGCCGGCACGGTGGCGGTGCTGCTGCCGGGCGCGTTCTACTTCATCCGCGAGACCAAGGTGCCGCCGGTCGCGCTGTTCCGCCGCCACGGCGTTCCCATGGCGCTCGCTACCGACAATAATCCGGGCACCTCGCCGCTGACCTCGCTGCTGCTGACCATGAACATGGCCGCGACCCTGTTCCGCATGACCGTCGAGGAATGCCTCGCCGGCGTCACCCGCGAGGCCGCGCGGGCCCTTGGCCGCCAGGGCGACATCGGCACGCTGGAGGTCGGCAAGAGCTGCGATCTCGCCATCTGGGACATCGAGAGCCCGGCCGAGCTTGTCTACCGCATGGGATTCAACCCGCTGCATGCGCGGGTGTGGAGGGGAAAATGAGCGATATCGTCCTCGAGCCCGGCGCCGTCTCGCTCGCCGAGTGGCGCGCCATCTATCGCGGCGCCAGCGCCCGCCTCGATCCGGCCTGCCTGCCGGGCGTGGAGCGCTCGGCCAAGGCGGTGGCCGACATCCTTGCGAAAGGGGAGCCCGTCTACGGCATCAATACCGGCTTCGGGAAGCTCGCCACGGTGCGGATCGGCGATGCCGACCTCGCCACGCTCCAGCGCAACATCGTGCTCTCCCACGCCGCCGGCGTCGGCGAGCCGATGCCCGTCCCGGTCGCCCGGCTGATGATGGCGCTGAAGCTCGCCAGCCTCGCGCAGGGCGCCTCCGGCATCGCGCCGGCGACGCTCAAGCTGCTGGAGGCCATGCTGGCGAAGGGGCTGACGCCGGTGGTGCCCTGCCAGGGCTCGGTGGGCGCCTCGGGCGACCTCGCGCCCCTGTCGCACATGACCGCGACCATGATCGGCGTCGGCGAGATCTTTGCCGGCGGCGCCCGCCTGCCCGCCGAGGTGGCGTTGCGCGATGCCGGGCTCGCGCCGGTCACGCTCGGCCCCAAGGAAGGGCTGGCGCTGCTCAACGGCACCCAGTTCTCCACCGCCAACGCGCTGGCCGGCCTGTTCGAGGCGGAGAACCTCTACAAATCCGCCCTCGTCACCGGCGCGCTCTCCACCGACGCCGCGCGCGGCTCCGACACCCCGTTCGATCCGCGCATCCACCGCTTGCGCAAGCATCGCGGCCAGATCGAGACGGCGGATGCGCTGCGCGCACTCATGGCCGGCTCGGCGATCCGCGCCTCGCACCTCGTCGGCGACGAGCGGGTGCAGGATCCCTATTGCCTGCGCTGCCAGCCGCAGGTGATGGGCGCCGCGCTCGACGTGCTGCGCCAGGCCGCGAGCACGCTGGAGACCGAGGCCAACGGCGTCTCCGACAACCCGCTGATCTTCCCCGAGGCCGGCGAAGCCCTTTCCGGCGGCAATTTCCACGCCGAGCCGGTCGCCTTCGCCGCCGACATGATCGCCTTGGCCGTGTGCGAGATCGGCTCGCTGGCCGAGCGCCGCATAGCCATGCTGGTCGACCCGGCGCTGTCGGGCATGCCGGCCTTCCTGACGCCGAAGCCCGGGCTGAACTCCGGCTTCATGATCCCGCAGGTCACCGCCGCCGCGCTGGTCTCGGAGAACAAGCAACGCGCCTATCCGGCCAGCGTCGATTCCATCCCCACCTCCGCCAATCAGGAGGACCACGTCTCCATGGCCGCGCACGGCGCCCGCCGGCTGCTGGCGATGGTCGAGAACGCCGTGGCGGTGGTCGGCATCGAATATCTGGCCAGCGCGCAGGGCTGCGATTTCCATGCGCCGCTCGCCTCCTCGCCGGTGCTGGAGAAGGCCCGCGCGCTGCTGCGGGCGGACGTCCCCCATCTCGACGACGACCGCCACTTTTCACCGGATATGGAAGCCGCCAACGCCTTCGTGCGCTCCGGCGCCCTCGCCGGGCTGGCGGGCGGGATGCTGCCGACGATCTCCGGGGAGTGAGATGATGGATCACCCTTCCTTCCTCACCGTCCACCGCGGCACCGCGCCGCTGGTCGTGTCGCTGCCGCACACCGGCACCGACATCCCCGAATCCATCGCCGTCGATCTCGTCTCACCCTGGCTGGCGCGCAAGGATTGCGACTGGTGGATCGAGCTGCTCTACGACTTCGCCGCCGGTCTCGGTGCCAGCGTGGTGCGCACCAGCGTCTCGCGCACCGCCATTGACGTGAACCGCGATCCCTCCGGCGCCTCGCTCTATCCGGGGCAGGCGACCACGGAACTGTGCCCGACCACCTCGTTCGACGGCGAGCCGCTCTACCTGCCCGGCCACGGCCCGGATGTGGAGGAGCGCCGCGCGCGCTGGTTCGCCCCCTACCACGCCGCGCTCGCCGGCGAGATCGAGCACGCCCGCGCCACGCATGGCACCGTCGTGCTCTATGACTGCCATTCGATCCGCTCGGTGATCCCGCGCCTGTTCGACGGCACGCTGCCGCACATGAACATCGGCACCAATGCCGGCGCCGCCTGCGCCCCCGCGCTGCAGGCGCAGGTGGAAGCGATCTGCGCCGGCACCGGGCTCGACTGGGTGAGCAATGGCCGCTTCAAGGGCGGCTGGATCACCCGCCATTACGGCGACCCGTCACGCGGCGTCCACGCCGTGCAGATGGAGCTCGCCTGCCGCGCCTACATCGCCGAGCCGCTCGGGCCGGTCGGGCCCGGGAACTGGCCCACCCCCTACGATCCCGCCTATGCCGCGCCGCTGCGCGCGGCGCTGATCGCCATCTTCGAGGCGTGCATCGCCTTCGCCCGCTCGCAGGGAGCCCGTCCATGACCCGTATCGACAATTCCCGCACCATCCGCGCCGCCCACGGCACCACGCTCACCGCCAAGAGCTGGCTGACCGAGGCGCCGCTGCGCATGCTGATGAACAATCTCGACCCGGATGTCGCCGAAAAGCCGGGCGAGCTCGTCGTCTATGGCGGCATCGGCCGCGCCGCGCGCGACTGGGAGAGCTTCGACCGCATCGTCGCATCCTTGCGCGAACTGGAGGCCGACCAGACGCTGCTGGTGCAGTCCGGCAAGCCGGTGGGCGTGTTCCGCACCCACAAGGACGCCCCGCGCGTGCTGATCGCCAACTCCAATCTGGTGCCGCACTGGGCGACCTGGGAGCACTTCAACGAGCTGGATCGCAAGGGGCTGGCCATGTACGGCCAGATGACCGCGGGATCGTGGATCTATATCGGCAGCCAAGGCATCGTGCAGGGCACCTACGAGACCTTCGTCGAGATGGGCCGCCAGCATTTCGGCGGCTCGCTGAAGGGCAAGTGGATCCTCACCGCCGGTCTCGGCGGCATGGGCGGCGCGCAGCCGCTCGCCGCGACCATGGCGGGGGCGTCGTGCCTCGCCATCGAGTGCCGCCCCTCCTCGATCGAGTTCCGCCTGCGCACCGGCTATGTCGACGTGAAGGCCGACAATCTCGACCACGCGCTGGAGCTGATCGGGAAGGCGACGAGCGAGGGCAAGGCGCTTTCCGTCGCCCTGCTCGGCAATGCCGCCGAGGTGCTGCCGGAACTCGTCAAGCGCGGCGTCAAGCCCGATGCCGTCACCGACCAGACCTCGGCGCACGACCCGGTCAACGGCTATCTCCCGATCGGCTGGACGCTCGACCAGTGGGAGGACCGCAAGGCCTCCGATCCCAAGGGCGTCGCCAAGGCGGCCAAGGCCTCGATGGCGGTGCATGTGCGGGCGATGCTCGACTTCCACCACGCCGGCATCCCGACCGTCGACTACGGCAACAACATCCGCCAGATGGCGCTGGAAGAGGGCGTCACCAACGCCTTCGACTTCCCCGGCTTCGTGCCGGCCTATATCCGCCCGCTGTTCTGCCGCGGCATCGGCCCGTTCCGCTGGGCGGCGCTCTCGGGCGATCCGGCCGACATCGCCGCCACCGACGCCAAGGTGAAGGAGCTGATCCCGGACAACCCGCATTTGCACAACTGGCTCGACATGGCGGCCGAGCGCATCCACTTCCAGGGCCTGCCGGCGCGCATCTGCTGGGTCGGCCTCGGCGATCGCCACCGGCTCGGCCTCGCCTTCAACGAGATGGTGCGCAAGGGCGAGCTGAAGGCGCCCATCGTGATCGGCCGCGACCATCTGGACTCGGGCTCGGTCGCCTCGCCGAACCGGGAGACCGAGGCGATGGCCGACGGCTCCGACGCCGTCTCCGACTGGCCGCTGCTCAACGCGCTGCTCAACACGGCGTCCGGCGCGACCTGGGTATCGCTGCACCATGGCGGCGGCGTCGGCATGGGCTTCTCGCAGCATTCCGGCATGGTGATCTGCTGCGACGGCACCGCCGACGCGGATGCCCGCATCGCCCGCGTGCTGTGGAACGACCCGGCCACCGGCGTGATGCGCCACGCCGATGCCGGCTACGAGATCGCGCTTCGATGCGCCAAGGAGCACCAGCTCGACCTGCCGGGCATCCTCGGCTGAGGGGAGCGGTCGCGCCCCGGCGCGGGCGCGGGAACGCGCGGTGGCGGTGCCGCGTTGCCGGCGAGCGGCTTCCCTCCCCCGGGACGGGATGCCATTGTCCCGCCGAGTCCCGAGGAGCGCCCGCCATGCCCGCAACGACATCCGCCACCACGCCTCACCCCGCCCTGCGGCCCGGCAACGTCGCCGTGGTGACGGGCGGCGCCTCGGGGATCGGGCTGGCGGCGGCGAAAGCCTTCGCCGCGCTCGGGCTGAACGTCGTCATTGCCGATCTCGCCGGCAGGCGGCTCGACGCGGCGGTGGAAGCGGTGGGCGGCAGCGCGGTCGGCGTCGGCGTGGATGTCAGCGTGCCGGACGACCTCGAGCGTCTCAGGCAGGTCGCCTACGACACCTTCGCCCGCGTCGACGTGCTGATGAACAATGCCGGGATACAGCCGGGCTCCGGCATCTTCGGGCCGGAGGCCAACTGGACGCGCGTCATCGACGTCAATCTCTGGGGCGTCATCCATGGCTGCCAGAGCTTCGTGCCGGCCATGATCGAGAGCGGCAATCCGGGCCTCGTCATCAACACCGGCTCGAAGCAGGGCATCACCACGCCGCCCGGCGATCCCGCCTACAACGTCTCCAAGGCGGCGCTGAAGGTGTTCACCGAGCAGCTCCAGCACGAATTGCGCTCGCGCGAGGGCTGCCGCATCAGTGCCCACCTGCTGATCCCCGGCTTCGTCTTCACCCCGCTCGCCGCGCGCGGACGCCCCGAGAAACCCGAAGGCGCCTGGACGGCCGAGCAGACGGTCGACTTCATGCTGACGCGCCTCGCCGAGGGCGATTTCTACATTCTCTGCCCCGACAACGACGTGCCGCGCGCGCTCGACGAGAAGCGCATCCTCTGGGCCGCCGGCGACATCGTCGAGAACCGCCCGCCGCTGTCGCGCTGGCACCCCGACTATGGCGATCGCTTCGCCGCCTTCGCCGCACAGGCCCCGGCCGAGGAGGGTTTGCGCCCCGACGAACTCAACGCCTCCAACGACGACTGACGGCGGGCCCCTCGATCGGGCGGCCCCGGAAAACGCCGTTCGCGGACGCAAAGGCGCGACAACACCGCGTTTCACGCTAATATGCCCTCATATGAACGGGAAAGGCGGTAGCGATGAGCGAAGGTGATCCGATCGTGGTCGTGAAGAACGACGAGGCGCATCGCTTCGAAGTCCATGCCGAGGGGCATCTGGCGCTGGCGGAGTACGAGCCCTTCGACGGCGGCATCATCTTCACGCACACCGAAGTGCCGGCGGAACTCGGCGGGCGCGGCATCGCCACCAAGCTGGTGGAAGCGGGGCTCGCCGATGCGCGCGCCCGCGGCCTCCTCGTCGTGCCGCGCTGCGAGGTGTTCGTGCGCTACATGCAGAAGCGCCCGCAGACGCACGACCTGCTGCACCCCGCCGCCCGCGAGGCCCTGGGCCTGCCGGCCGCGTGAGGCCCGGGCCGTCCGGCGGGAGGCGCACATGCTCGACATGGTGATCGATGCCCGCAAGGGCGATCTCGGCAACGGCTTCGAGGTCCGGCGCATCCTGCCGTTCCGCCGCCGGCGCATGGTCGGGCCGTTCATCTTCATGGACCATGCCGGGCCGGTGAACCTGCCGCCCGACCAGCTGCGCAGCGCCGATGTGCGCCCGCACCCCCATATCGGCCTCTCGACGGTGAGCTACCTGTTCAACGGCCAGATCACCCACCGCGACAGCCTCGGCGTCGAGCAGGTCATCCGTCCCGGCGAGGTGAACTGGATGACCGCCGGCCGCGGCATCTCCCATTCCGAGCGCTTCGAGGACCCTTCCGCGCTCGCCGGCGGCGCGCTGGAGATGATGCAGACCTGGGTGGCGCTGCCCGAGACGGACGAGGAGAGCGCGCCGAGCTTCGACAATTACCAGCCGGCAGAATTGCCCGTGTTCACCGAGGGCGGCGTCTGGCTGCGGCTGATCGCCGGCAGCGCCTACGGCCTGTCCAATGCGGTGAAGACGCATTCGCCGCTGTTCTATCTCCACGCCGTGCTCCAGCCCGGCGCCCGGCTCGGCCCCCCGCGCGGCCATGCCGAGCGGGCCGCCTATGTCGCCAAGGGCCGCATCGAGGTCGGGGGACGCGATTACGGCGCCGGCCAGATGCTGGTGTTCGGCGCGGCCGACGACCCGGTGATGGTGGCACGCGAGGCCTCGACCGTCATGCTGCTGGGCGGCGAGCCGCTGGGTGAGCGCTTCATCTGGTGGAACTTCGTCTCCTCCCGCAAGGAGCGCATCGAGCAGGCCAAGGCCGACTGGAAGGCGGGCCGGATCGCCCTGCCGCCCGGCGACGATCACGAATTCATCCCGCTGCCGGAGGAGCGGCTGCGCCCGCCCTCCGCCGAGCCGCTCTCCTGACGCGATGACCGCTCCCGCACGCTCCAAAGCCGCCGTGGCAGCGCCGGCCGGCCCGGACGAGGCGCCGCAGACGCTGCTCGCGGCGCTGCCCGCGGCGCTCAAGGCGCATCTCTTCGCCGGCAGCCGGCCGGTGAGCCTCGAGGCCGGGCGCTCGCTGTTCGAGGCGGGCGACCCCGCCGATGGCTGCTACCGGATCGAAAGCGGGCTGCTGAAGGTCTCGGTGCTCTCGGCCGCCGGCAATGAGCGCATTCTCGCCATTCTCGGCCCCGGCGCGCTGGTGGGCGAACTCGCTTTGCTCGACGGGCGGCCGCGCTCCGCCTCGGTCGCGGCGCTGCGCGATTCCACGCTCGCCTTCATCGGCCGCAACGCCTTCGACGCCGTGCTGGCGCGCGAGCCGGACCTGTGGCGCCTCGTGGCGGCGATGCTGGCGACGCGGCTGCGCGACGCCAACGAATCGCTCGCCGCCTCCAGCTTCCTGCCGCTGCAGGGCCGCATCGCCCGCGCGCTGCTGACCCTCGGCGAGGCCTTCGGCGAGCCGGTGCCGCCGGACGGCGCCGGGCGCCTGCTGATCCGCCAGAAGCTCAGCCAGTCCGATCTCGCGGCGATCGCCGGCATCGCGCGGGAGAATGTCAGCCGCATCCTCAACGGCTGGATCCGCGAGGGGCTGGTGAGCCGCCTCGCCGGCTATTACTGCCTCGAAAAGCCGGCCGAGCTCGAACAGCTCACCCGCGACTGAGCCTGCCCTCAGGCGGCGCCGACCAGGACCGGCTCGAGGATCTCGATCTCGGCATCGGTAAACAGCCGCGACCGGGTGAGGAAGCGCACGTCGCGCCCGTTCTCCAGGCTGAACATGCCGCCCCGCCCGGGCACGACGTCGATGATGAGCTGGGTGTGCTTCCAGTAGGCGAACTGCGACTGGCTCATATGGAAGGCGGCGCCACCGATGACGCCCATCCGCACGTCGCTGTCGCCGAGCAGGAAGTCGCCGGCCGGGTAGCACATCGGCGAGGAGCCGTCGCAGCAGCCCCCGGACTGGTGGAACATCACCGGACCGTAGTCGCTCTGGAGCGTGCGGATCAGCTCCAGCGCCACCTCGGTGGCGAGCACGCGCGGAACGGGCGAGACCATGGGTACCTCCCTTTCGTCAGGCGCCGCGGCCGGCGCGAGGGGGATGATGGCCCGGCCGGGCGCATCCGTCACCCCGCCGGCGCGCCGCAAAAAGAAGGGGCGCCGAAGCGCCCCCGCCAGGGAAGTTCCGGTCAGAAGAAGCCGAGCTTCTTCGGCGAGTAGCTGACCAGCAGGTTCTTGGTCTGCTGGTAGTGGTCGAGCATCATCTTGTGGGTCTCGCGCCCGATGCCGGACTGCTTGTAGCCGCCGAACGCCGCATGGGCGGGATAGGCGTGGTAGCAATTGGTCCACACCCGGCCCGCCTGGATGCCGCGGCCGAAGCGGTAGGCGCGGTTGCCGTCGCGGGTCCACACGCCCGAGCCGAGGCCGTACAGCGTGTCGTTGGCGATATGGAGCGCCTCGTCCTCGTCCTTGAAGGTGGTCACGGACACCACCGGCCCGAAGATCTCCTCCTGGAAGATGCGCATCTTGTTGTGACCCTTGAACACGGTCGGCTTGACGTAATAGCCGCCGGCGAGGTCGCCGCCGAGATTGTTGCGCTCGCCGCCGGTGAGCACCTGCGCGCCCTCCTGCTTGCCGATGTCGATATAGGAGAGGATCTTCTCCAGCTGCTCGGAGGAGGCCTGCGCGCCGATCATGGTCGCCGGATCGAGCGGCGAGCCCTGCACGATGGCCTCGACGCGCTTGAGCGCCTTCTCCATGAACTTGTCGTAGATCTTCTCCTGGATGAGCGCGCGGCTCGGGCAGGTGCAGACCTCACCCTGGTTGAGAGCGAACATCACGAAGCCCTCGATCGCCTTGTCGAAGAAGTCGTCATCCTCGACCGCGACATCGTTGAAGAAGATGTTCGGCGACTTGCCGCCGAGCTCCAGCGTCACCGGGATCAGGTTCTGGCTGGCGTACTGCATGATCAGCCGGCCCGTCGTGGTCTCGCCGGTGAAGGCGATCTTGGCGATGCGCGGCGAGGAGGCGAGCGGCTTGCCAGCTTCCAGGCCGAAGCCGTTGACGATGTTGAGCACGCCCGGCGGCAGCAGGTCGGCGATCAGCTCGGCCACGAGCAGGATGCTGGCCGGGGTCTGCTCGGCCGGCTTAAGCACCACGCAATTGCCGGCGGCCAGCGCCGGGGCGAGCTTCCACACCGCCATCAGGATCGGGAAGTTCCACGGGATGATCTGGCCGACCACGCCGAGCGGCTCATGGAAGTGATAGGCGATGGTGTCGTGGTCGATCTCGGAGAGCGCGCCTTCCTGCGAACGCACGCAGGCGGCAAAGTAGCGGAAATGGTCGATGGCGAGCGGGATATCGGCCGCCGTCGTCTCGCGGATCGGCTTGCCGTTGTCCCAGGTCTCGGCGAGCGCGATGAGGTCGAGATTCTCCTCCATGCGGTCGGCGATGCGGTTGAGGATCAGCGCCCGCTCGGCCGCCGAGGTCTTGCCCCAGGCGTCCTTGGCCTTGTGCGCGGCGTCGAGCGCCTTCTCGATGTCCTGCGCGTCGGAACGGGCGACCTCGCAGATCTTGCCGCCGGTGACCGGCGAGGTGTTGTCGAAATAGCGTCCGTTGACGGGCTCGACGAACTGGCCGCCGATGAAGTTGCCGTAGCGGGCCTTGAACGGCGACTGGCGGGTGATGGAAAGTTCCGGCTTGTTCATTGTGGTCTCCTCCCAGGGTGGAGCCCACAGAATTGCAGCGCCCGTGCCAGCGCCGTCCAGCGCCACACAAAATCGTTATTGCAGCGCGGGAAAATATTGAAACGACACGGATATGCCGCTCACCTTGGACATCCGCAAAGCTACAGCGGTGGACGCGGCCGAAAAACTTGCTAGAAACTGTCGGATACAACAACAAGACCAGCAACACATGTGGCTTTTTGCAACACCCGGGAGGTGCGCATGGGGACCGAGGTCGCGTCGCAGACGGTGCTGGCGCGCCGGCAGTTCTTCGAGCAGGGCCGCCTGATCACCCGCCCGGAGACGGCGGCGAGCCTCGTGCCGGCGCCGATCCTGCGCTCCTGGCAGCGCTGCGCCGAGCGCGGGCTCGACAATGCCGCCCTCCCCCGGCTGGAGCCGATCACCGCGCGCGAATTGCGCGAGGCGGGCGAGCGCCATGAGCGGCTGCGCCGAATCTGCCGCCCCGAGATCGAGAGCCTGCATGCCGATGCCGACTCCACCGGCTGCGTCATCATCCTCACCGACGACACCGGCCTCATCCTCGATTCGCTCGGCAGCGCCGATTTCGCCGCCCGCGCCGCCCGCGTCGCCCTCCTGCCGGGCGTGCCGTGGTCGGAAAGCTCCACCGGCACCAACGCGGTCGGCACGGCGCTGGTCGAGGGCCGGCCGATCGCCGTGCATGGCGGCGAGCATTTCTTCGAGCCGCACGGCATCCTCAGCTGTTCGGCTGCGCCGATCTTCGACCCCTATGGGCGGATCGCCGGCCTGCTCGACCTCTCCGGCCCGGCGGCGGTCGACCATCGGCACGCACTCGGCCTCGTGCGCCTCGCGGTGGAGCAGATCGAGCATCGGTTCTTCGAGGATGATTTCCGCAACCGCCGCGTTCTGCGCTTCCAGTCCGATCCCGGCCTGCTCGGCACCGCGCGCGAAGGCATCCTCGTGTTCGAGGACGACCGCCTCGTCGCCGCCAACCGGCACGGCCTCGGTTTCCTCGGGCTCGACTGGTCGGCCATC
Organism: Ancylobacter terrae; assembly: GCF_045108345.1. Taxonomy (NCBI): domain Bacteria; kingdom Pseudomonadati; phylum Pseudomonadota; class Alphaproteobacteria; order Hyphomicrobiales; family Xanthobacteraceae; genus Ancylobacter; species Ancylobacter terrae. The sequence continues at coordinate 613,440 of NZ_JBJGXH010000001.1, read as the reverse complement.
GGCCGCGAGCGGGCACCGGCGCTGTTCGAGCGCCTGCCCTGCGAGGCCGCGGGCCCGATCGGATTCCGCGACCGGAGCGGCCGCCCCTTCACCGGCCGGCTCGACATTCCGGCCGTGCCGGGCGCTGCGCGCCACATCCCCGCCCCCCGCGCCACCCCCGCGGCCGAAACCGGCCCGCTGCTCGACGAGGCCAGCCACGCCGCGCTCATCCGCGCGGTGAAGCTGGTCGGCGCCGACGTGCCCGTGCTGGTGCGCGGCGAGACCGGCACCGGCAAGGAGATGCTGGCCCGCGAGATCCACCGCCGCAGCGACCGGGCCGACCGCCCCTTCGTGGCGGTGAACTGCGCGGCCATTCCCGAGAGCCTGATCGAGGCCGAGCTGTTCGGCTATGAGGAAGGCGCCTTCACCGGCGCCCGCCGGCAGGGCCGCAAGGGCCTGCTGCGCGAGGCGGACGGCGGCGTGCTGTTCCTCGACGAGATCGGCGACATGCCGCTCACCCTGCAGGCGCGGCTCTTGCGGGTGCTGCAGGAGCGCGAGGTCGTCCCGCTCGGCGGCGGACGGCCGGTGAAGGTCGACTTCGCCCTCGTCTGCGCCACCCATCGCGACCTGCGCGCGGCGATCGAGGCGGGGCAGTTCCGCTCCGACCTCTATTTCCGCATCGCCCATTACACGGTCGAACTCCCCGCGCTCCGGCATTTCCCCGACCGAATGGACGCCGTGCGCGCCTGCTGGCGGCGGATCGCGGCCGATCCGCGCCTGACGCTCGCGCCGGCAACCGAGGCCCGGCTCGCCGCCTGCGACTGGCCGGGCAATTTCCGCCAGCTGGTCGGCACGCTCAGGGCGCTGGCCGCGCTCGCCGAACCGTTCCAGCCGGTGCCGCCGGAGGCGCTGCCGGCCGAGATCGGCCCCGCGCCAGCCGCGCTTCCCCGCGCGACAGCCGTGGCGGCGAACGGCGGGCAGGAGCTCGACGCCATCACCCGCGAGGCCATGCGCCACGCGCTCGAAGCCTGCGCCGGCAATGTCTCCCGCGCCGCCCGCTCGCTCGGCATCAACCGCTCGACGCTCTACCGGCGACTGCTGAACGGCTGAGCCGGCTCGCGCGGGCGATCGGCCGATTTATCCCGACGCCGTTCGCGACATGTTAAGCGCGGCGTGCTGGACTGGCCCCGCTCATCGAGGGTTCCCGCCGTGATCGCCATCCGCCTGCCCGCCGCCGCCCTCCTCGTCCTCGCCGCCATCGGCACCGCCGAGGCCGGCGCCTGCCGCCCCGACATCGAGAAGGCGCAGGCCAAGGTCGACGCCTATATCGACCAGATCGCCGCCAGCGGCCCCACCGCCACCGAGAGCGTCAGCGCGACACTCAGCCACCAGCCGACGCCGGCCAGCATCGCAGCCGCCGAAGTCCAGCTCGGCGAAGGCGGCAGCATCGACGCGGCGCTCACCGCCCTCGACAAGGCCCGCCGCGCCGATGCGCGCGGGAACACCGCGCTGTGCCGGCAGGCGCTCGGCCACGCGCTCAACGCCATCGGCCAATAGGCAACGGACCCGCCGGATGCAGGACGCCGACATCGCCCGCATCGCCCAGTGGCTCATCGCCCGGGGCCTTGCCGGCGGCAAGGAAGACAAGCTGCTCGAGCAGTTCTGCCGGCTCTGCCGCGAGGCCGGCCTGATGGTCAGCCGCGGTCTCTTGATCATGGACACGCTGCACCCGGTCTATGAGGGCCGCGCCTTCGTCTGGCGGCAGGACGGCACCGCCGAGCGCGCGGTGATCGAATACGGCTCCTCCTTCGAGGGCGCCCATGCCGAGACCTGGCGGCGCACCGCCTTCTACCACCTGCTGCAGACCGGCGGCACCGAGTTGCGCCGCCGCATCGCCTTCGGCGACCCGCTCGACTTCTCGATCCTGACCGAGCTGCGCGAGGCCGGCCAGACCGACTATTTCGTGCTGATCCGCCAGTTCTCGGCGGAAGGCTCGATCGGCGAGATGGACGGCTTCTACTCGCAATGGACCTCGGCCGAGCCGGAGGGGTTCACGGAGGACGACATCGCCGCGCTGCGCCGGCTGGTGCCGGTGCTGGCGCTGGCGCTGAAATGCGAGACGTTGACCGGCATCGCCGGCACGGTCGCCGAGATCTATCTCGGCCGCGACGCCGGGCGCCTGGTGATGAGCGGGCGCATCGCCCGCGGCGTCGCCGAGCGCATTCCCGCCGTGCTCTGGTTCTCGGACCTGCGCGGCTATACCCGCATCTCCGACAGCGCCGCGCCCGAGGAGATCATCCCGCTGCTCAACGACTATGCCGGGGCGGTGATCGGCGCGGTGCACGAGGCCGGGGGCACCGTGCTGAAGCTGATCGGCGACGGCGCGCTGGCGCTGTTCCGCGATGGCGAACCGGCGCAGGCCTGCGCCGCCGCGCTCGCAGCCGAGGCGAGCCTGCGCACGCGCCTCGCCGAGGTGAACGCGCGGCGAACCAGCGAAGGCCGGCCGGTGACCGACATCTATCTCGGCCTGCACATCGGCGAGGTGTTCTACGGCAATATCGGCAGCGACGACCGGCTCGACTTCACCGTGGTCGGCCCGGCCGTGAACGAGGTCGCCCGGATCGCCTCCATGTGCCGCTCGGTCGACCACGACACGGTGGTGTCGTCGGAATTCGCCCTCGCGCTGCCCGAGGCACTGCGCGCCCGCCTCGTCTCGGTCGGCCGCTACGCGCTGCGCGGCGTCGGCCGCACCCAGCACCTCTACACGCTCGACCCCGATACCCTCGCCCGTTCAGCGCGGGGATGACAGCACGGCGGCCAGCTTCGCCTCGAAGCGCGGCAGCAGCACCATGTTACCATAGGCACTCAAGTGGTCGCCGTCGAAGAACAGCGGCTTGCCGTCGCGAAACGCGCTGCATTCGCTGCCGGGGCATACCGCCGGCAACGGGTCCCACTCCGTCACGCCCGGCAGCCGCGCCTCCAGCGCATCGATCTGCGCCAACGCGGGTTTGCGGCGCTGTTCGATCTCGCCCCGCGCGATGGTCACGCCCCCGGCGCAGACCGGGTTGGACGCGTTGAACCAGTCCGAACACCGGAAGGGGGGCGCGCGGAACAGGGGCAGGGGCGACTCGATGATGATGGGAACGCGCGCCTTCGCCACCGGCTGGAGCAGCCGCAAGGCTTCCGCCAGCGCATCGGCGCGGACCTGATCGCTCGACACGCCGTCGATCGCCTCGTCGGCGCCGCCCCACTGGTCGCTGTAGCGGGGCATGCGCAACGCCGGGAGGAACAGCGCGCCGTCCTTTCCGGCCGTGGCGACCACGCGGTCGATCGCGGCGGTCACGAATGCGCGGCAGGCGGGGGACACCTGCCCGTTGGGACGGTTCAGCCGGAACAGAGGACAGGCACCGTCGGTGTAGATGTCGATCGCGTATCCGTACCGGGCGGCCATCGCCCCGAGCAGCGGCAGATAGGCCGTGGCGTGGGAATCGCCGATCACCGCGAGACGCCCCGCTCGCCGCGGCGCGGCGCACTGCGCCGAGAGGGTGACGATGCTGCCGCCCGCGAACGCGCCCTCCGAGCGGGTGACGGGGCACCCTCCGGCCACCGGCAGCGGCTCGTCGGGAAACCACGTCGCCTCGTCCCGGGTCACGCTGAGGAGTATTTCCGGGGCGAGGTAATGCATCACCCCGCGGGTTATGAGAACCGCGGAGAGGATGCCGGCAAGCCCCACCCCTACCACCCGCAGCCGGCTCGCCTCGCGAACGGGCCGGGCATGCCGGACCGGATCCTCGACGAAGCGATAGGCCGCCAGCGCGAGGACGATCGTGAGCGCGAGAGCGCTGGCGAGCTGGAGCGGCGTCTCCAGCCCGACCGTCCAGCGCATGAGAACGAAGACCGGCCAATGCCAGAGATAGAGCGAGTAGGACCGGCGCCCGACATAGACCATCGGCGCCGACGCCATCGTCCGCCCGAGCAACGTCTCCGGCCGGCCCACCACGACGACGATCAGCAGCGCCGTTGCCAGCACGGGCGGCAAGGCCCAGGGAAACGGAAAGGCGAGACCGTCGGCAAGCAGCAGCGAGGCGGCGAGCAGAACCACGGCCAGCCCGCCCAGTGCCTGCGCCGACGCGGACGACAGGCGCCCCATGCGCGCGCGCCATATCGGCAGGGTCGTGCTCAGCAGGATCCCGAGCCCGAGTTCCCAGAAGCGCGCGATGATCAGGTAGAAGGCCCATTGCTGGCGGTAATGGGTCAGGATCGCCGCCACGACGAGCGAGGCGATCGAGAGAAACGCGAAGGTCAGGACGACGCCGCGCCGCCGCCCCTCGGTGCTGCGGCGCCACGCCCAGAAGAAAAAGATGATCGGAAAGATGAAGTAGAACTGCTCTTCGACGCCGAGCGACCAGGTATGGGTATAGGGATTATATTCGGCGCGGGGCGAGAAATAGGTATCGGTATTGAGGGCGAGCGACATGTTGCTGACGCCCAGCAAGGCCATCAGCCCGGTGCGGTCGTTGGTGGTGCTCAGCCAGGCCGGCGGAATGAACATCGCGGCCGCCAGCGCCGTGACCAGCACGCACAGGATCAGCGCCGGCATGATGCGCACGATCCGGCGCGCATAGAAGAAGGCGAGGAACGCGCCGAAATGATCGAACCGCGCCGCCAGCACCGAGGTGGCGACCACGAAGCCGGAGATGACGAAGAAGACGTCGACGCCGACGAAACCACCCGGCAACCACGGCAGGCCGAGATGGAAGAGAATGACGGAGACGACGGCGAGGGTGCGCAGCCCGTCGACCCCCGGCATGTACCCCACCGGCCGCATGTCCCCGCCGAGCGCGGGCATCGGCGCGTCACGCCGGGAGCGAACAGCCGGATCGCCTGGGGCAGCAGCATCCATCGCGAACACTCACCGGACCATCGAAGACAGCCTCGCAGGATAAGGCGACCCGGTTTTTGTGCAACGCAATAATCAAGGTGCCGATCCGACCTCCGCGCCATCGGCACCGGGGTGCCGCCCGGTCGACCGCGACAGCGCGGTGCCGTCGCGCGCGGTGTCGTCGGGATTTGCCCGCGCGCGGCGCGGCAGGCGCCGGCTCGTCGCGATCGGACACCGCGCACCGCGCGGCGTCGGCGGCAGCCGGCAGTTCCGCCCGCGCGACCCGGACCGGCCGCGCGCGAAGAGGTCAGTCGCCGCCGTCGAAGCCGACGTCGAAGGTGCGCACGCCGCTGTCGTCTTCCGGCGGGCGGAAGATGTCCTCGTGGCGCAGCGTGCGCACCGCGTCGTGATAGCCGGCCGACCAGTGCTCCTCCATGGTCCGGCGCGAGAATTCGTAGTCCTTCGCCGAGCCTTCGTAGCTCTGCGCGTGGTAGATGATCTCGACGATGTTGTAGTTCTTCTCGTCGGCCTCGGCGGCGAGGGCCTGCGCCTCCGGCGTCTGCTTCAGCGCCGGGGGAAGCTGCTCCAGCAGCCGGTGCGCGTGCCGGCGCAGGCGCTGCGCCTGCCGGAAGCGGTCGGTGCCGGCGCGGGTGCGGCTGGAGAAGCGGATCTCCTTCTGCCGCACGTCGGCGCCGGCGAGGTCGCGCGGCACCTCGCCCTGCGAGGCCCACAGATCGACCTGGAAGGCGATGGTGTCGAGCCGCGGCCGGGAATCCAGCATGTATTGCAGCGGCGTGTTGGAGACGAGGCCGCCGTCCCAGTAATACTCACCGTCGATCCGGGTCGGCGGGAAGCCGGGCGGCAGCGAGCCGCTCGCCATGATGTGCTCCGGGCCGATCTCGTAGGTGGCGTTGTCGAAATAGGTGAAGTTGCCGGTGCGCACGTTCACCGCGCCGACGGCGAAGCGCATCTCGCCCGCATTGATCAGGTTGAAGTCGACGAGGCGCAGCAGCGTGTCGCGCAGCGGGGCGACGTCGTAGAAGCTGACCTGCTCGGGATTGCCCGCCGGCACCAGATAGGGCGGCGGCAGGCGCGGCGTGAAGAAGCCGGGCGCGCCGCGCAGCAGGATGCCGGCCGCGCGCCACTGGTTCATGAGCTTGTGGGTGAAGTCGTCGTCGAGGCGCAGCCACGGCAGGTTCGGGAAGATCGCCGGCGCCTGGCTGACCGTCTCCCAGAATTCGCGCAGCTTCTCGACCCGCTTGCCGGGCGGGTTGCCGGCGATGATCGCCGAGTTGATCGCGCCGATGGAGATGCCGGTGATCCAGTCGGGCTCGATGCCCGCCTCCGCCAGCGCCTGGTAGACCCCGCCCTGATAGGAACCGAGCGCCCCGCCGCCCTGCAGCACCAGCGCGATCCGCTCGAAATGCGGCCGGCGCAGGCCACGGTGCGTCTTCAGGCGTGGCTTTGCGGGCATCGTCTCACCTCGGCGCGTGGAACGTGGGAACGGCTGATGTGGCACCCGATCCCGCCGCGAGGCAAGATGGTGCGGCGGTCCTGCGGATCAATCCGCGTCGCATGGTGAAGAGTCGGGATCGCGGCGCGGCGTCTCGCGCAGCCTGACGCCCGGGCCGCTGCCGTCCGCCGGCAGCAGCACGACGCCCGCATCCTCCAGCGCGCGCACGAGCTGCGCTTCGGTAGCCCGGTGCAGCACGTGGCGGCAGCTTTCGAAGTCGCGCACGGTGCTGCGCGAGACCCCGGCGCCGCTGGCCAGCCGGTCCTGCGTCCAGTCCAGCAGTCCGCGTGCGGCGCGGCATTGTTCGGGCGACAAATTCATGGCGGATGCCTTGATTGAGCCGCATAGAGTCAACCATAATGGCGGAGATTTCGCAAATCATCTCATCAGTCCGTTTGAGCCGGGAGGAGCCCCGCATTTCGTGACCCCGCAAGGCGTGCTGCTCCTCACCCTGCTGGCGCTGCCCTTCGCTGGCAGCCTCCTCGCCGTCTTCCTGCCCCGCCTGGGGCGGAACGGTCTCGCGCTGCTGGCGGGGATGATCGCCGTCGCGGGAACAGCGGGCACCGCCTACCTCTACCCGCTGACCCACGAGGGTGGCGCGGTACGCGCCCAGCTCGACTGGCTGCCCTCGCTCGGCCTCGACTTCACCCTCCGGCTCGACGGCCTCGCCTGGATGTTCGCCGTGCTGGTGTTCGGCATCGGCGCGCTGGTGGTGCTCTATGCGCGCTACTACCTGTCGGCCGAGGATCCGCTGCCGCGCTTCTTCTCGCTGTTCCTCGCCTTCATGGGCGCGATGCTCGGCGTGGTGCTGTCGGGCAACCTGATCCAGATCGTCTTCTTCTGGGAACTTACCAGCCTCTTCTCCTTCCTGCTGATCGGCTATCGCCACCAGACCGCGGCCGCCCGCGACGGCGCGCGCATGGCGCTCACCATCACCGGGGCGGGCGGGCTGTGCCTGTTCGTCGGGGTCATGCTGGTGGGGCGCATCGTCGGCAGCTACGACCTCGACGAGGTGCTGCGGTCGGGCGAGCTCATCCGCAACAGCCCGCTCTACACGCCGGCGCTGGTGCTGATCCTGCTCGGCGCCTTCACCAAGAGCGCGCAGTTCCCGTTCCATTTCTGGCTGCCGCACGCGATGGCGGCGCCGACGCCGGTCTCCGCCTATCTGCACTCGGCGACCATGGTGAAGGCCGGCATCTTCCTGCTGACCCGGCTCTGGCCGGTGATGGCGGGCACCGACACCTGGTTCTACATCGTCGTGCCGGCGGGGCTCGCGACGCTGGTGATCGGCGCCTATGTCGCCATCTTCCAGCAGGACATGAAGGGCCTTCTCGCCTATTCGACCATCAGCCATCTCGGCCTGATCACGCTGCTGCTCGGCCTCGGCAGCCCGCTGGCGGCGGTGGCGGCGATCTTCCACACGATGAACCACGCCATCTTCAAGGCGTCGCTGTTCATGGCCGCGGGGATCATCGACCACGAGACCGGCACGCGCGACATCCGCCGGCTGTCCGGGCTGTTCCGCTACATGCCCTACACCGGCACGCTGGCCATGGTCGCCGCCGCCTCCATGGCCGGCGTGCCGCTGCTGAACGGCTTCCTCTCCAAGGAGATGTTCTTCGCCGAGGCGGTAGCCGACCACACCGGCTCCCTGCTCGACGACAGCCTGCCCTACTGGGCGACGCTGGCGGGCGCCTTCTCGGTCGCCTATTCGCTGCGCTTCATCCACGGCGTGTTCTTCGGCCCGCCGCCGGTGGACCTGCCGCGCCAGCCGCACGAGCCGGCGCACTGGATGCGCTTCCCGATCGAACTGCTGGTGCTGACCTGCCTCGTCATCGGCATCTTCCCCGGCCGCACGGTCGGCCCGCTGCTGGAGACCGTCACCCGCTCGGTGATGGGGCCGACCATGCCCTATTACAGCCTCGCGGTGTGGCACGGCTTCAACTGGCCGCTGCTGATGAGCCTGATCGCGCTCTCCGCCGGCACGCTGCTCTATGGCGCGCTGCGCGGCTACCTCGCCACCGGACCGGACGGGCCGCCCTTCCTGCGCGACCTCAAGGGCCAGCGCATCTTCGAGAACGTCATCGTCACCGTATCCTGGCAATGGGCGCGCGCGCTCGAGCGGCTGCTCGGCACCCGCCACCTGCAGCCGCAGCTGCGTCTGCTGGTGGGCGTGGCGATCATCGCCGCGGTGGCGCCGTTCGGCGTGAACGGCATCGCCGGCAACGGCCCGCGCCCGCTCACCCCGATCGACCCCGCCTTCCTGCTGATCTGGGCGATCGGCATCGGCTGCGCCCTCGGTGCCGCGCACCAGGCCAAGTACCACCGCCTCGCCGCGCTTGTGCTGATGGGCGTGGCGGGGCTGGTCTCCTGCCTCAGCTTCGTCTGGCTCTCGGCGCCGGACCTGGCCGCGACGCAGCTCCTCGTCGAGATCGTCACCACCGTGCTCATCCTGCTCGGCCTGCGCTGGCTGCCCAAGCGCCTCGAGGACGCCCGCCCGTCGGGCCCGACGCCGAGCGTGCTGTTCCGCCGCTACCGCGACCTCTCGCTCGCCGTCGCCGTGGGGGTGGGGCTGTCGCTGCTCGCCTATGCGGTGATGACGCGCCCGCTCCCCGAGAGCGTCTCGCGCTTCTTCGTGGAGCGTGCCTACACGCAGGGCGGCGGCACCAACATCGTCAACGTCATCCTCGTCGACTTCCGCGGCTTCGACACGATGGGCGAGATCGCGGTACTGTGCCTTGCCGCGCTCACCGTCTTCGCCCTGCTGCGCCGCTTCCGGCCGGCGAGCGACAATGCGGGGACGCCCGAGCAGCAGCGCATGCAGGACGCCTATGACGACGCCGCGCCCGACCGCAAGGTGGGCGACACCGTCACTGACTACCTGCTGATCCCGCGCCTCATCATGCAGTGGATGTTCCCGGTGGTGATCGTGCTGGCGGTGTACCTCTTTATGCGCGGGCACGACCTGCCGGGCGGCGGCTTCGTCGCCGGCATCACGCTGTCCATCGGCTTCGTCCTCCAGTACATGGCCAGCGGCACGCGCTGGGTGGAGGAACATCTGCGCGTGCTGCCGCTGCGCTGGATGGGGCTCGGCCTGCTCACCGCCGTCGCCACCGGCCTCGGCTCCTGGCTGTTCGGCTACCCGTTCCTGACCTCGCACGCGCGCTATCTCGACCTGCCGCTGGTCGGCAAGGTGCCGGCGGCGAGCGCGCTGATGTTCGACCTCGGCGTGTTCCTGCTGGTGGTCGGCGCCACCGTGCTGATCCTCATCGCGCTGGCGCACCAGTCGCTGCGCGGGGCGCGCCCCTCCCGCGGCGGGGGAGGCGGCTGATGGAACTCGTGCTCGCCATCGGGATCGGGGTTTTCGCCGGCTGCGGCGTGTGGCTGGTGCTGCGCCCGCGCACCTATCAGGTCATCATCGGTCTCTCGCTGCTCTCCTATGCCGTGAACCTCTTCATCTTCGGCATGGGCCGGCTGCGGGTCGCCGCCGCCCCGGTGCTCGACAAGAACGCGGTCGCCGATCCGGCCGCCTTCGCCGATCCGGTGCCGCAGGCGCTGGTGCTGACCGCCATCGTCATCGGCTTCGCCATGACGGCGCTGTTCCTCGTCGTGATGCTCGCCGCACGCGGCCTGACCGGCACCGACCATGTCGACGGGCGCGAGGACGGATGATGCGCAGCGTGCTCGACCACCTCGCCGTCCTGCCGATCCTGCTGCCGCTGGCGGCGGGCGCGCTGATGCTGCTGTTCGACGAGCGGCGCACCCGGCTGAAGGCGGGCGTCAGCCTGGTCACCATCGTCGCGCTGCTGCTGATCGCGATCGTGCTGATGATGCGGGTGCACGTGTCCGGCTTCGGCGGCTCGGACACGCCCATCGTCTACGCGCTCGGCAACTGGCCGGCGCCGTTCGGCATCGTGCTGGTCGCCGACCGGCTCTCGGCGCTGATGCTGACGCTCACCGCCCTGCTCGGCTGTGCCTGCCTCGTCTATTCGCTGGCGCGCTGGGCCAAGGCGGGGCCGCGCTTCCACACCCTGTTCCTGCTGCTGCTGGCGGGGCTGAACGGCGCCTTCCTGACCGGGGACCTGTTCAACCTCTTCGTCTTCTTCGAGCTGCTGCTGGCCGCCTCCTACGGCCTCGCCCTGCACGGCTCGGGCAGCGCGCGGGTGAAGGCGGGGCTGCACTACATCCCGATCAATCTCGTCGCCTCGGCGCTCTTCCTCATCGGCGTCAGCCTGATCTACGGCGTCACCGGCACGCTCAACATGGCCGACCTCGCCGCCAAGGTGCCGGGCCTCGCCCCGCACGAGCGCACGCTGATGGAGGCGGGCGCGGCGATCCTCGGCGTCGCCTTCCTGACCAAGGCGGGCATGTGGCCGCTGAGCTTCTGGCTGCCGACCACCTATGCCGCCGCCGGCGCCCCGATCGCCGCCATGTTCGCGATCATGAGCAAGGTCGGCATCTATGTCGTGCTGCGCCTGTCGCTGCTGGTGTTCGGCGAGGATGCCGGCGCTTCGGCCGGCTTCGGCAGCGGCTGGCTCTATTTCGGCGGCATGGCGACGCTCGCCTTCGGGGCCATCGGCGTGCTCGCCTCGCAGTCCATGCCGCGCCTCGCGGGCTACAGCGTGCTGGTCTCCTCCGGCACCCTGCTGGCGGCGATCGGTACCGACAACAGCGCGGTGATCTCCGGCGGGCTGTTCTATCTGGTGAGTTCCACGCTCACCATCGCCGCCTTCTTCCTGCTGATCGAGCTGATCGAGCGCGGCCGCGAGGCCGGTGCCGACGTGCTCGCCGTGTCGATGGAGATCTTCGGCGACATTGAGGAGGAGGAGCCGGACGAGCAGGGCGAGAGCGGCGTCGCCATCCCCGCCACCACCGCGGTGCTGGGCGGCGCCTTCGTCGGCTGCACCCTGCTGCTGGCGGGTCTGCCCCCGCTCGCCGGCTTCATCGCCAAGTTCGCGATGCTCTCCGCGCTGGTCAACGAGGCGGGGCCGATCTCGGCCGATCACTGGGCGCTGGTCGCGCTGCTGATGATCTCGGGGCTGTCGGCGCTCATCGCCATGACCCGCACCGGCATCCGCACGCTGTGGACGCCGAGCGAGAACCCGATCCCGCGCGTGCGGGTGATCGAGGGCGCGCCGGTGGTCTGCCTGCTGATGCTGTGCCTCGCGCTGACCGCCTTCGGCGGCCCGGCGATGCGCTACATGGAAGCGACCGCGCAGGTGCTGTTCTGGCCGGGCGAATATGCCCGCGACGTGCTCACCTTCTGGCCGCCGCAGCCGAGCCCGGGAGACGTGCCATGATCGCCGGGCTCCGCCGGGTGCTGCCCTTCCCCAAGCTGTTCCTCGCTTTGCTGGCGATGTGGCTGCTGCTGAACCAGAGCCTCTCCGCGGGGCAGATCGTGCTCGGCACCCTCGTCGCCTTCGGCGCCTCCTGGGCGATGGCGGCGCTGAAGCCGGCCCCCGTCCGCCTGCGCCGGCCCGCCGCCATCGCCACCCTCGCCGGCCGGGTGCTGGTCGATATCGTCCGCTCCAACATCGCGGTCGGCACCATCATCCTGTTCGGCCAGCGGCCCGGCCGGCGCCCGGGCTTCATCACCTTCCCTCTCGAGCTGCGCGACCGCTACGGCCTCGCCACCCTCACCATCGTGCTGACCGCGACGCCCGGCACGCTCTGGATGAACTTCGATCCGGTCTCCGGCACGCTCCTGCTGCATGTGCTCGACCTCGAGGAGGAGGACGAGTGGATCGATCTGATCAAGGGGCGCTACGAAGGACTGCTGCGGGAGATATTCGAATGAGCGGATCCCTCGCCGTCACCATCCTCGCCTGGTCGATCACCCTCGCCCAGATCATGCTGGCCGTGGCGATGGCCTGCGCCGCCTATCGCGTGCTGCGCGGACCGCGCGCGCAGGACCGCATCCTCGGCCTCGACACCTTCTATGTGAACGCCATGCTGGTGATGCTCACCTTCGGCATGCGCACGGGCGTCACGCTCTATTTCGAGGCGGCGCTGCTGATCGGCGTGCTGGGCTTCGTCGGCACCGTCGCCTCGGCCAAGTTCCTGATGCGCGGCGAGGTGATCGAATGAGCGCGCCCGATCTCCCGCTCTGGGCTGCCCTCGCCGTCTCCGCGCTGGTGCTGGCCGGCGCCGCGATCACGCTGGTCGGCTCGCTCGGGCTGCTGCGGCTGCCGACCTTCTACGCCCGCGTCCACGCGCCGACGCTCGGCGCCACGCTCGGCACCGGCGGCGTCCTGCTCGCCTCCATGCTCGCCAACAGCGTGGTGCAGGGCCGGCCCGTGCTGCACGAGGCGCTGATCGCGGTCTTCCTCACCGTGACCACCCCGGTGACGCTGATGCTGCTGGCCCGCGCCGCGCTCTACCGCGACCGGGTGGAATCGGCCCCCGACGTGCCCGACGGTGACGTGCCGCGCGCGGTGATCGACCGGGCGGCCGCCGTCGACCCCGACGGCAGGGACTGAGCCCTCAGCGGAACGGCGGCTCGTCGAAGGCGCGCAGCTTGCGCGAGTGCAGCGAGTCGAGCTGGCGCTCCAGCAGCGCGAAGGTCTCGAGGCCGATGGCGAGATGCTCGCTCACCGCGCGCTGGTAGAAAGCGCTCGCCGCGCCCGGCAGCTTGATCTCCCCGTGCAGCGGCTTGTCGGAGACGCACAGCAGCGTGCCGTAGGGAATGCGGTGGCGATAGCCCTGCGCCGCCAGCGTGCCGCTCTCCATGTCCACCGCGATGGCGCGGGACAGGTTGATGCGCCGCTGCTCCTGCGACCAGCGCAGCTCCCAGTTGCGGTCGTCATAGGTGACGACGGTGCCGGTGCGCAGGCGCTGCTTCAGCGCCTCGCCGCGCTCGCCGGTGATGCGCGCCGCCGCTTCCTGCAGCGCGACCTGCACCTCGGCCAGCGCCGGCACCGGGATCTCCGGCGGCAGGATGTCGTCGAGGATGCGGTCGCGGCGCAGATAGCCGTGCGCCAGCACGTAGTCGCCGATCTGCTGGCTCTGCCGCAGCCCGCCGCAATGGCCGATCATCAGCCAGCAATGCGGGCGCAGCACCGCCAGATGGTCGGTGATGTTCTTGGCATTGGCCGGCCCGACGCCGATGTTGAGGATGCTGATGCCCTCCGCCCCGTCGCCGCGCTGGAGATGGTAGGCCGGCATCTGGAAGCGCTGCCAGGGGGCGGCGGAAACCGCCGCGGCCGCCTGTTCGGGACTGTCGCCGCGCTCGACGGCCACCCCGCCCGGCAGCACCAGGCGGGTATAGGCGCCGCCCTCCTCCGCCAGCTGCCCGAGCGCCCAGCCGACGAACTGGTCGACATAGCGCTGGTAGTTGGTGAGCAGGATCCACGGGCGCACGTGCCGCCAGTCCGAGCCGGTGTAGTGCACCAGCCGGCGCAGCGAATAATCGACCCGCGCCCCGTCGAACAGCGCCAGCGGGCGCGGCTCGCCGGAATGGTAGTTCCACAGCCCGTCGGCGATCTCGTCGCCCACCGCCGACAGCGTCGGGATGGGGAAATAGCGCGCGAGTTCCTCGGCCGTCGCCCCGCCGCGCGCCAGCTCGTCGCCGCCGTCCAGCACGTAGGGATAGGGAATCTCCTGCCCGCTCTGGCGCACCTCCAGCGCCACCCCGAAATCGGCGACCAGCGGGCGCAGCTGCGCGAGCAGATAGGCGCGGAAGGCGCGCGGATGGGTGACGGTGGTGGCATAGGCGCCGGGCACCTGCAGCTTCGCCCAGGCCCGGCGCATCTTCGGCAGCGGGCCGGTCGGGTGCCAGTGCAGGCGCAGCTCCGGATAGCGGAAGCGGGCACGTTCGTCATGGCTGGGCGGCGTGCGCTCGGCAAAGAACCGGTCCAGCGCCGCGCGCTCGGCCGTCACCGCGGCCTCATAGAGCTCCTCGAGCCGCTCCACCGCCTGTTCGGGATCGGTCACGGCGGTCGGCGGCAGGGACAGATTCATGTCGGGCTTCACCTCTCCGGTTGTGCGCCTGCCTCGTCGGCCCGATGCGGTGCGCTTGTCAAGCCGGACGGGACCGGGTCGGCCGGGCGCCTAGCGGCGCAGACGATCGAGATGACGCGCCCGCCAGTCGCGGGGGGCGATGCCGGCCCAGTGGCGGAACGCGCGGCTGAAGGCGCTGGTTTCCGAGTATTTCAGCGCCAGCGCGATCTCCGTCATGCTCATCGTGGTGTTCTCGAGCAGCTGGCGGGCGATCTCGAACTGGATCTCGTCCGACAGCTGGCGGAAGCTGGTGCCTTCCGCCTCCAGCCGGCGGGTGAGGGTGCGCCGGGTGACGCCGAGCAGGTCCGCGACGTCCTCCACCGAGCCGGTGCGCGTCAGCAGCGCGGTGCGCAGCAGGCGTCGCACCTGCTCGCCGAAATGACCCGCCTCCTCCTCCTCGATGAGGTCGATCTGCTCCTGCAGCATGCGCCGCAGCGCGCCGTCGGCATGCGGCAGCGGCGTGTCGAGCCAGTGCGCGTCGAAGCTGATCGTGGTGGCCTCGGCGTCGAACGTCACCGGCCCGCCGAACTGGCGCTCGTAGCGCAGCGGCGAGGCGGGCTGGCGGCGCGAGATGGTGACCTGGGCCGGGGCCCAGTGCGGCCCGCACAGCCCGGCGAGCACGTTGCGGTAGATGGCGATGGCGCCGTCATAGATGATGTCGGTCGCGGCGACGTTCGGCGCGATGATCGTGTAACCCACCGTCGCCACCTTGTCCCGCACCTCGAACGACGGCACCGCGGCGTGATCCGTGTGGTGCAGATAGCGGGTGATGTCGTTCAGTGCCGTGCGCACGTCCGGCGCCTGCTTCAGCAGGAAGCCGACGAGGCCGAGCGACGACGCGGTGCAGCCGTCGGCGACCAGAAGGCCGAAATCGTTGCGGCGGGTGGTTTCCTCGATGAGATCGACCAGCCGGCCGAGGCGCTCCATCGCCACGGTGTTGTCGGGATGATCGAACAGCTCCGCCGGTACGCCGGCCGCATCGAACAGGCGCAGCGGCTCGACGCCGAGGCCGCGCAGAACGTCGGGGATGGTGATGGCCGGCCCGATGCGGATGCAGCCGAAAGGAACCCGGCGCCCGAGCCCCGCCCGATACACCTCGACCGGACGCGCCAGCGGCGTGTCGTCGGCGATCGATGCAACCGACATATGCCTTCCTCACACCGACGAAAGCCGGGACGGCGCGCCACGGAGACTGGAAACAAAAGTCAAGTTGTCGGTCGCAAATGTCAAGCCGGGCGGCACGAACAGGCGCAAATTTGAAATAACGCCGCCGGATTCCCGCACGCCATTCCGGCTGCGGCGCGCGAATACCCGGCTGGATCGTGACAGGATCAGGATAACGCAGAGGCACCGAAGAACAACAGATGGATCCGGCGCACCGCGGTCAAGGAAAAGGCCCCGCGGTTCGCCCTGTATAGCAATATAGAACCTACGACTATTTCCGATCCCCAAGTAGCCCCCGAGGCCCACTCCCACCCATCCGCGGCCGGCCGCCCGCCGTCTCGCATGCCCGCGATGAGCATCCCCATGATACTCCCGCTCCCCCGCCGGCCTATCCGCCCTGCTACTGATCGGCAGCAGACGGTCTCCCGGCCGGCTCCCGACGGGTTCCGGCCAGGGGGTGACGCGTCCGGAAAGGCGCCAGGTGGCGCAGCGTAACCCTCGGATACCGCAAAGCCACAGGCGGGGAGAATCCGTCGCCCGCGGGCGGATCAAGCGATGGCGGCGATTGCCGCGCCGTCGACCCGCCCCCTAGAACAGACCGGTGGCACGGGGCAGCGCGCCACCGGCATACGGCCCGGACGGGCGCGGAACGAAAAGCAGCGGCTCGCGAGATACCCTGCGAAGGGGCGGGCCGAACGGGGAAGCAGCATGAAGACGAGGCCCGTCACGACCATGACACACGCCAGCGGCACGAGCGCCGTGCGCACCGCAATCGCCGCCGCGCTGCTCGCGCTGGCCGCCCTGCCGGCCGCCGCGGCCGATCTCGGCGCCGCCCCGCCGGCGATGAGCGTGAAGGCCCCCGTACTGCCCGCCGAGGAGGACTGGCAGTACCAGGCGACGTTCTATGTCTGGGCGACAGGCATGAACGGCAAGGTCGGCGTGCGCGACCTCCCGCCCGCCAACGTCGACATCACGCCCGCGGACACGCTCAAGAATCTCAATGGCGCGCTGATGGGCTCCTTCCTCGCCAAGAAGGGCGACTGGACCTTCCTGGGCGACCTCATCTTCGCCGATCTCGGCGCCGACATGCTGCTCGGCCCCCGGGGCGGGCTGCGCGCCAGCCTCGACATCCAGCAGATCCTCGTGCAGGGCCTCGCCGGCTACCGCCTGCCGATCGGGCTGCCCGACAATGTCGCCCTCAGCGCGACCGCCGGCTTCCGCTACCAGCATCTCGACGCCGATTTCGGCATCGCCTCCACCGAACTGCCGATCGGCGCCAGCACCGGCGGCACCAAGGACTGGATCGATCCCACCGTCGGCCTGCTGCTGCAGTACAGCATCAACGACAAGTGGTTCCTCAACGCGCTGGCCGATGTCGGCGGCTTCGGCGTGTCCTCCAAGATCACCGCGCAGGGCTTCGCCGCGCTCGGCTACATGTGGACGCCGTCGGTCTCCAGCGCCATCGGCTATCGGGCGATCTACACCGACTACACCGACGGCGGCTTCGTCTACGACGTCACCCAGCACGGCGTGTTCATGAGCGTCGCCTACCATTTCTGAGGCGTACGGATACGCCGCGAGCCGTGCAGGGGCGGCGATCGATGCGCGTGACGCATCGATCCATCCAGCGATTGAGTTGGACCGTTGGCCCGATTGGGCCTAGCTCTGTCATCCGACGGCCGCGAAGACCCGCTGGCACCGTGACCGGCAGGCGCAACGACGGCGGCCGCGGGAGGACGACGCGATGCCGGCCGACGCCGACAGCCCCGCGCGGGACGCCGCCGCCCCCGTGACGCCCCCCGCACCGGGGTCGCCGGGCGACCCGCCGCGCACCATCCGCCTCCACGCCGACGACAACGTCGCCATCGTCGTCAACGCCTTCGGCCTGCCGCCCGGCACTCGTTTCCCGGACGGCCTCGTGCTGCGCGAATTCATCCCCCAGGGACACAAGGTCGCCCTCGCCGACCTCGCCACGGGCGATGCCGTCCGGCGCTATGGCGAAATCGTCGGCTATGCGCGCGAGGCGATCCCGGCCGGGAGCTGGGTCGAGGAATCGCGCGTCGATACCCCCGAGGCGCCCGACCTCGGCACGCTCGAACGCGCCACCCGCGTGTCCCCCGCCCTGCCCCCGCTCGCGGGATACACTTTCGAGGGCTACCGCAACCCGGACGGCTCGGTCGGCACCCGCAACATCCTCGCCATCTCCACCAGCGTGCAATGCGTCACCGGCACGCTGAACGTCGCGATCGACAAGATCCGCCGCGACCTGCTGCCGCGCTATCCGAATGTCGACGGCGTCGTCGGCCTTACCCACGCCTATGGCTGCGGCGTCGCCATCAACGCGCCGGAGGCGCCGATCCCGATCCGCACGCTGCAGAACCTCGCGCGCAACCCGAATTTCGGCGGCGAGGTCATGGTGGTCGGGCTCGGCTGCGAGAAGCTGGTCTCGGAACGCCTGCTGCCGGACGGCCAGAACGACGGCGTGATCCGGCTTCAGGACGAGCGCCACCACGGCTTCGGCATGATGCTGGAGTCGATCATGGCGATGGCCGAGCAGCGCCTCGCCGTGCTGGACCGCCGGCGGCGCGAGACGGTGCCGGCCTCCGAACTCGTGATCGGCCTGCAATGCGGCGGCAGCGACGCCTTCTCCGGCGTCACCGCCAACCCGGCGATCGGCCATGCCGCCGACCTGCTGGTGCGCTGCGGCGCGACGGTGATGTTCTCCGAAGTCACCGAGGTGCGCGACGCCATCCACCTGCTCACCCCGCGCGCGGCAACGCCCGAGGTGGCCGACGCGCTGATCCACGAGATGGCCTGGTACGACGACTACCTCGCCCGCGGCGGCGCCGACCGCAAGGCCAACCCCACCCCCGGCAACAAGAAGGGTGGGCTGAACAACATCGTCGAGAAGGCGCTCGGCTCGGTCGCCAAGTCCGGCACGAGCGCCATTTCCGGCGTGCTGGCGCCGGGCGATCGGGCGACGACGCGCGGCCTGATCTTCGCCGCCACCCCGGCCAGCGACTTCGTGTGCGGCACGCTCCAGCTCGCCTCCGGCATCACGCTGCAGGTGTTCGCGACCGGGCGCGGCACGCCCTATGGCCTCGCGCAGGCGCCGGTGCTCAAGGTGTCGAGCCGCACCGAGCTCGCCGAGCGCTGGCCGGACCTGATCGACCTCGACGCCGGCCGCATCGCCACCGGCAAGGCCAGCATCGAGGAGGTCGGGCAGGAATTGTTCGAGCTGATCCTCGACGTGGCGAGCGGCCGGAAGAAGCCCTGGTCCGACCACTGGGGCCTCTACAACGACCTCACCCTGTTCAACCCGGCGCCGATCACCTGAAAGCCGCCCGCCGGACCGCGACCCGCCTCGCCGGACCGGCCGACATCACCACGATCCCCGGGGGAATGCCGGTGCCGCCAGACATGACCGATGACGAACCCCGCGGCCTCTCGCGCACGCCGGTGATCACCGCCATGCGGGTGATCCCGGTCGCCGGCCGCGACAGCATGCTGCTGAACCTGTCCGGCGCGCACGGGCCGTTCTTCACGCGCAACCTCTTGGTGCTGACCGACAGCACGGGCGCCACCGGCCTCGGCGAGGTGCCCGGCGGCGAAGCGATCCGCCAAACGCTCGAGGATGCGCGCGACCTGGTCGTCGGCCGCCCGCTGGGCGCGTGGAACGCCGCGCTCAACGCCATGCGCACGCGCTTCGCCGATCGCGATGCCGGCGGGCGCGGGCTCCAGACCTTCGACCTGCGCGTCACCATCCACGCGGTCACCGCGGTGGAATCCGCCTTTCTCGACCTGCTCGGCCAGTTCCTCGGCGTGCCCGTCGCCGACCTCATCGGCGAGGGCCGCCAGCGCGACGCGGTCGAGATGCTCGGCTACCTGTTCTACATCGGCGACCGCCGCCGCACGCCCCTGCCCTATCGCGCGCCGGAAGCCGGGGACGGCTGGTTCCGGCTGCGCGACGAGGAAGCGCTCACCGCCGACGCGGTGGTGCGTCTCGCCGAGGCGGCGCACGAGACCTACGGCTTCAACGACTTCAAGCTGAAGGGCGGCGTGCTGGCGGGCGATGACGAGATCGAGGCCGTCACCGCCATCAAGCAGCGCTTCCCGGATGCGCGCGTGACGCTCGATCCCAACGGCGCCTGGTCGCTGACGGAGGCGATCCGGCTCTGCGCCGGCAAGGGCCACATCCTCGCCTATGCCGAAGACCCCTGCGGTGCGGAAGAAGGCTTCTCCGGTCGCGAGATCATGGCCGAGTTCCGCCGCGCCACCGGGCTGCCGACCGCCACCAACATGATCGCCACCGACTGGCGCCAGATGACCCACGCCATCCAGCTCGGCGCGGTCGATATCCCGCTCGCCGACCCGCATTTCTGGACCCTGGCCGGCTCGGTGCGGGTCGCCCAGCTGTGCCGCGACCATGGGCTGATCTGGGGCTCGCACTCGAACAATCATTTCGACGTCTCGCTCGCCATGTTCACCCATGTCGCCGCCGCCGCGCCGGGCCGGGTGACGGCGATCGACACCCACTGGATCTGGCAGGACGGCCAGCACCTCACCCGCGAGCCGCTGCGCATCATCGGCGGACAGGTCGCGCTGCCCGAGCGCCCCGGCCTCGGCATCGAGCTCGACTGGGACGCGGTCGAGGAGGCGCACGCGCTCTACAACACGCACGGCCTCGGCGCCCGCGACGACGCGCAGGCGATGCAGTTCCTGATCCCCGGCTGGACCTTCGACCACAAGCGCCCCTGCCTCATGCGCTGAATCATTCACGGAGAAACGCGATGGACGTCCTCACCAACCGCTTCAAGGCCGCGATCCGCGAGGGGCGCCAGCAGATCGGCCTGTGGTGCAGCCTCGCCAGCCCGATCTCGACCGAGGTCGTCGCCGGCTCCGGCTTCGACTGGCTGCTGCTCGACATGGAGCACTCGGCCAACGATCTGCGCGACATCCTGTTTCAGCTCCACGCCATGAGCGAGGGCACCGCCAGCGCCATGGTGCGGGTGCCGAGCGACGATCCCGTCGGCATCAAGCGCGTGCTCGACATCGGCGCGCAGTCGCTGATGATCCCCAATATCGACGACGCCGAGCAGGCCCGCCGCGTGGTGGCGGCCACCCGCTACGCGCCCTATGGCATGCGCGGCTTCTCGCAGGCCCCGCGCGCCGCCCGCTTCGGCCGCGTGCCGGACTACCACAACCGCGCGGCGGGCGAGATCTGCGTCATCGTGCAGGTGGAATCGCGCAAGGCGCTCGACAACATCGAGGCCATCGCGGCGGTGGAGGGCGTCGACGGCATCTTCGTCGGGCCCGGCGACCTCTCCACCAGCCTCGGCTTCCTCGGCCAGCAGAACCATCCCGACGTGGTGGGCACGATCGAGGGCGTCGTCGCCCGCATCACGGCGACCGGCAAGCCGGCGGGCATCCTCACCGCCAACGAGGAGCTGGCGCACCGCTATATCGCCGCCGGCACGCTGTTCACCGCCGTCGGCTCCGACATGGGATTGCTCGCGCGGACCTCCGAGGCGCTGGCCGCGCGCTTCCGCACCGGCGCCTGAACGGCTCGCCACCAGGACGGCGGCGCCGCGGCGCCGTCGTCGCGCCGTAACGGCTACGTGGCAGCACGGATCGTCCCGCGACCCGACGAGGGCAATAAGGTCGCGGCTCCCGCGAGGAAATGGATCCATGACCGGCTATCGCTACCGCATCATCCACCCGACCGACCTGTCGACCGCCGGCGAGGCGGCATTCGCCCATGCCCTGCGCCTCGCCACCCTGCTGAAGGCCGAATTCCACATCCTCCACGTCCACACGCCGGGCGAGCACGAGGACCCCGACGCCCACCCGCCGGCGGTTCGCGAGACGCTGGCGCGCTGGGGGATCATCGCGGCGGATACGCCGCGTGCCGCCGTGGCACAGGCGGCGGGTGTCCATGTCGTCAAGATCGACATCCGCGACCGGAGCGCAGCGGCCGGCATCGGCCAGTACATCGCCCGGCATCAGGCCGATCTCGTGGTGCTCGCGACGCAGGGCCGCGAAGGGCTGGATCGCATTCTCCACGGATCGGTCGCCGAGGATATCGCCGCGACGACCGACGTGCCGGTGCTGTTCGTGCCCTCCGGCTGTCGCGGTTTCGTCGACGCTGCCACGGGAGAGGCGTCGCTCGATCGCGTTCTCGTGCCGGTGGCGGGCCAACCCGACCCCGAACCGGCCCTGCTCGCCCTCGCCCGGCTCACCACGGCGATCGCCCTGCCCGACGATCGGGTCGCCTTCGTGCATGTCGGCGCGCAGCCGCCGGTGGTCTATTTCGGCACGAGCCCCCACCCCCAGCCCGTCCGCCTCCTCGAGGGCGAGGTGATCGCCTCCATCCTCTCGGCCGCCGCCGACGCCGATCTCCTGGTCATGCTCACCGAGAAGCGGGACAGCGTGATCGATGTGCTGCGCGGCACGACGACGGAGCGCATCATCCGCCACGCGCCCTGTCCGGTTCTCGCGATACCCGCCTGAGCGGAACCGGGAGGGACCCGTCGCGGTTTGACAGGCTCCAATGGAGGACATCATGGCGCGCGACCCCCGACTGCTGGATCAGAATCCCATCGTCATCGACCCCGCGGACGTGGATGCCGTGCTGGACGACCGCCCGACGCCGGTCTCCCCCGCGAACCGGCCGCCGATGGCCGAGATCGATTCAGACAATGACGACGCCCCCGATCGCGGCCCGGCACCGGATGAGGCGGACAAGCCGGCGGGCTGACGCCGCTGCACACCTGTCGGGCGGCGCGGCAGGCTGGTCCGCCCGACCGATCCCACTCGCGCGCGCCAGTTCATTGGGTGGCAATCCGGCCGATGTCCCGGCCGATCTAGCGACCGACCTCGCTCGCGCGCGCCAATTCATTGGCGGCGTGAGGCGGACAAGGCATGGGGCGGACCCGGGAGCCCGTACCGGAGCGAACCGGAGAGACTTTATCGGCGCCCATTCCGGCGCCGGCACGAAATGCGGGCACGGCCCGCACGGACGACTTGATCCTTCGATTATTTCCCTCTAAGAGGACGCCTGCCGCGAGCAATGCGCCCATCGTCTAGCGGTCAGGACGTCGCCCTCTCACGGCGAAAACCGGGGTTCGATTCCCCGTGGGCGCGCCAAAGTCTTTTAGATTCAAGATTTTGAGCTCCTAAAGAGAGCTGCCGGTGGCAGCCTCGCGGCATGGATTGGCCCCCTTCGGACATGCGCCATCGCCAGTGGCTCGGCACACGTTGGTGCGCCCGTATGGGGATCAACTGGCGGCGGTCGAACAGCGCGGCGTCATCGACGCCTTGGGTGCCCAGGATGTCGACGTCAGATGGCCGGGCGGTCTTCTCGGCCGTGAAGCTCTCGGCCGGGCCGCACCTCCTATGGCCGGCATCGTGGACGAGGACGTCGATGCGGCCGCTTTCGGCGATGATCTTGGCGGCCGCGGCCGTCGCCCGACTCCGACTGCACATCGTGATCGAGCGGGCGGATAGCGGCACCCGGCAGGGTCGCCATCTCGGCGGCGTCCCCGGCATTCCGGCCGGCGGGCGCATCGAGACGTAGGCGATGTGCCCGGTCTTGGCGCGCCTCGGCGGTCAGCGGACCAAAGCCGGTCGACACGCCCGTGATCAGGACGAACTTCCGGGTCACAACGGAAAGACTTCCCTTATCCGGGTGGCGTGGAGCCTCGGTCAGATGATCCCGCCATTGGCGCGCAGCACCTGCCCGTTGATCCAGCCGCCGTCGGGGCCGGCAAGAAACGACACCGTCGCGGCGATGTCATCGGGCTGACCGAGACGCTCCAACGGCGCGAGCCTGGTGAGCTGATCGATGACGGCCTGCGGCTTGCCGTCCAGGAACAGCGCGGTCGCGGTCGGCCCCGGGGCGACGGCGTTGACCGTGATGTTGCGGCCGCGCAGCTCCTTCGAGAGCACATGCGTCATGGCCTCGACGCCCGCCTTCGTCGCGGCATAGGCCGCATAGGTCGGCAGGCAGAGACCGACGACGCTGGAGGACAGGTTGACGATCCGGCCGCCCTCGCGAAGGCGCCTTGCGGCCTCGCGCAGGGTGTTGAAGGTGCCCTTCAGGTTGATCGCGACCTGCCGATCGAACAGCGCGTCGTCACTGTCGGCCAGCGTCGCGAGCTTCATGATGCCGGCGTTGTTCACCAGCACGTCGATGCCGCCGAAGGCGGCCTGCGCGGCGTCGAACATGCGGGCCACGGCGGCGGGATCGCTCACATCGGCCTGCGCCGCGATGGCGCGTCCCCCATCGGCCTCAATCGCCTCGACCAGAGCGTCGGCCTCGCCGGCGCTGCCGGCATAATTGATGACGACGGTGAAGCCGTCCCGGGCGAGACGCGTCGCGATCGCCGCGCCGATGCCACGCGAACCGCCGGTGACGATCGCGACTCTGGTGCTGTCGGTATCCATGTCGGTCTCCGTTTTGCCGCTCGTCGATGAGCGATGAGTGCAATTTGCTACCGGGAGGGATGAGGATAATCTGCTGGAATTCAGCAACACTGTTTGACTGGAACGAACAATGGATCGACTGGACGCCATGCGTCTGTTCACCCGTGTCGTCGAGCGCCGCAGCTTCACCGATGCGGCGCATGACCTCGGTGTCCCGCGCTCGACCGCGACGCAGGTGATCCGCCAACTCGAGGAGCGCCTGGGTGTCCGGCTCCTGCAGCGCACGACCCGGACAGTGGGGGCGACGCTGGACGGCGAGGCCTACTACCGGCGCTGTCTCGCCATCCTCGACGACATCGAGGACGCCGAGGGTGCATTCAGCGGTGCCATCCCCAGAGGGATGCTCCGCGTCGAGGTGCAGGGAACGCTCGCCCGCCATTTCGTGATGCCGGGAATCCCGGACTTCATGGCCCGCTATCCCGGCATCGAGATCGCGATGAGCGAGAGCGACCGCTGGGTCGACGTCGTGCGCGAAGGCGTCGATTGCGTGTTGCGATATGGCGCGCTGCCCGACAGCGACCTGGTCGCGCGAACAATCGCGCAATTGCCCCGCATCACCTGCGCGGCACCATCCTATCTCGACCGCTTCGGGCGGCCTGGCTCACTCGATGAACTGACCGGCCACCAGATGGTCGGCCTCCGCTCCATCACCACCGGCATGCTGGCACCGTTCGAGTTCGAGCGCCGGGACGGTACGACTGCGATCGAACTTCCCGCCCCCCTGACCGTCACCGGCACGGAGAGCTTTCTCGATGGCGTCCTTCTCGGGCTCGGCCTGGCCCAGATGCCGCTCTTCCACGTCGAGCGGCATCTTGATGCCGGGCGACTGGAACGGGTACTCCCCGACCACCCGCTCGCCAGCGGGCAGGTCTCCGTCCTGTACCCCCGCAATCGGCAGCTCTCTCCGCGCGTGCGTGTGTTCATCGACTGGATTGTCGGGCGGTTCGTCTAGCTCCGGCGATACCGGCGGTGCCGGCCGCTTCCGCAGCGGCGTCGGTCTGGTGCGGGAATATGGCGCGCTGGCCGACCAACTCTCGCTTTCCGTGCGGGCCGACCAGCGGGACTTTCCACCCCACGGGCTCGACGGCGGCCGCCCCGGCGCGACGGGAACCCTGGTCGGCGGCGCGATAGCGATCCCGAGGAGCGCTCTCCATCCCGCAGTGTGGGGGGCCGGTGCCCATCTCCGCACCCCCTCGCCGGGCATCGGGAATCGAGCAGCGGCGGCCGCACGGGCCAGCGTCGACCTAATCCGCCGTCAGGGCTTCTTCCTGGAGGGCAGCCAGCAGCGACATGAAACGCTCGCCCTGGACCAGGACATGGGCGC
Organism: Ancylobacter terrae; assembly: GCF_045108345.1. Lineage (NCBI taxonomy): Bacteria > Pseudomonadati > Pseudomonadota > Alphaproteobacteria > Hyphomicrobiales > Xanthobacteraceae > Ancylobacter > Ancylobacter terrae. Next base: position 588,096 of record NZ_JBJGXH010000001.1, on the reverse strand, counting down.
GGATCCGCTCCGCCGCCCCCGCGCCATCGCCGGCGAGCAGCGCCGCGAGGATGGCCTCATGCTCGGCAAGCGACGCCGCCATGCGGCGCGGCACCTTCAACTGGAGGCGCCGATAGGGTTGCAGCGCGGTCTGCAGGCGCACCGCCTCGGCGCGGAGCACCCGGTTGCCGGTGGCCGTATAGATCGCCCGGTGGAACTGCGCATTGGCGGGGTAATAGGCGTCGTCATCGCCCGCGGCGACCGCCTGCTGGCAGGCGACATGCGCCTCGCTGATCGCGGCACGGTCGGCCGGACCCATCCGCTGCGCCGCGAGGCGCGCGCAGGACGCCTCGATCTCCGCCATCAACTCGAAGGATTCGATGAGTTCGCGCGGGCCGAGCAGCGTCACATAGGCCCCGCGCCGGGGGCGCATCTCCACCAGCCCCGAGGCGGCCAGCTGGATGAGCGCCTCGCGGATCGGCGTGCGCGACACACGGAAACGCTCGACGAGACCCGCCTCGTCGAGCCGTTGCCCCGGCCGCAGCCGGCCCGCGACGATGTCGTCCTCGAGCGCTTCGCGAAGCCTCGGCGTCTGGTCACCACGCACGGCATACCTCCCAGCGAAGAAAGCCACTTTCCGTGTTACAATGCAAGTGAGGCTGTCTTGTATACTTGATCGTTGACTTTCAATGCAGACGAGGCTTCATTGCAGAGGGGCGCGCTCCGGCGTGGCCCGGGAAGAACTCCACCGCTGGAATCACCATGGCATCCAACACGTCCTTCGTGGCAGATCTGCTGGGCTCCATCGCCGAGCGCGGACGCACCCTGCTCGACCGCTCGCACCGGGTGAGCGGAGCGACGCGGGTGGAGACGCTGGCGGCGCGGTGCGAGACACTGCTGTCCGGGCGGGGCGAAGCCTCCGGCGTCGCCCTCGCCGCCGATATCCTCGATCGCTACGCGCATCTGAAGACCGGCGAGGCGATCGCGTTCTTCGAGGTGCTGGCCGAGAAATTCGGCCCCGATCCGGAACGGCTGGCCGCGGCGATCGAGGCCTACGGGAAGAACGGCGCGACGGCCGCCGCCGACCTGCACCGGGCCAGCGAGCCGCGACGGCAGGAACTCTTCCGGCGCTTCAACCTTGCACCGGGCGGCACCCTCGCACTGGTGCGCATGCGCGAGCAGCTGATGGAGGCGATGGTCCGCCGGCGCGACCTCGCCGAGGTCGACCGCGATTTCGCGCACCTGTTCGCCTCCTGGTTCAACCGCGGCTTCCTGGTGCTCAAGCGCATCGACTGGTCGACGCCGGCCAATGTGCTGGAGAAGATCATCCGCTACGAGGCCGTGCACGCCATCCGCGACTGGGACGACCTGCGCGCCCGCGTGGACTCGCCCGATCGGCGCTGCTACGCCTTCTTTCACCCGGCCCTGGTGGACGAGCCGCTGATCTTCGTCGAAGTGGCGCTGATGCAGGAGACGCCCGGCGCCATCGTCCCGATCCTCGACCCGGCCCGTCGGGTCTTGCGGCCGCAGGACGCCACCACGGCGGTCTTCTATTCCATCTCCAACTGCCAGAAGGGCCTTGCCGGCGTTTCCTTCGGCCATTTCCTCATCAAGCAGGTTCTGGAGGAAATTGCGCGCGAGCTGCCCTCTCTGACCACCTTCGTCACCCTCTCCCCGGTGCCCGGCTTCCGCCGCTGGCTGGAGGCCGAGCGGCGGGCCGAGCAGAGCCTCGTCCTGTCCGCCGCCGACCGCCAGGCACTGGAGGCGCTGGACACGCCGGACTGGGCGGAGAGCCCCGAGGCGCGCAAGGCACTGGCGGCGGTGCTCGCCCCCATCGCCGCCTATTACTTCCTCGCCGCCCGCACGGCGAAAGGAGCGCCGGTCGACCCGGTCGCCCGCTTCCATCTCGGCAATGGCGCGCGGCTGGAGCGCATCAACCCGATGGGCGACCTCTCGGCCAAGGGCCTCGCTGAGGCCGCCGGCGTGATGGTGAACTACCGCTACACGCCTGCCGATATCGAGAAGAACCACGAAGCCTTTGCCGGTAAGGGCGAGATCGTCGCGAGCGCACCCGTGCGCAAGTTGCTGAAGGTCGATCCCGCCTCCCGCGTCCCTGTTCCCGTCACGTGAAAAGCATCATGTCCGACAATCACCTCTTCGCCGCCCTGACCGGCGGCGCCCCCTCGCCCGACAAGCCGCTCGCCCTGCTGGCGGACGGGACCAGCGTGACCTATGGCGACTTCTTCGCCCTTTCCGCGCGCCTCGCGGGCCTGCTGGTCGCGCGCGGCGTCAAGCCGGGCGATCGGGTGGCGGTGCAGGTCGAGAAATCCTGGCCCTCCCTCGCCCTCTACCTCGCGGCGGTGCGGGCCGGCGCCGTCTACCTGCCGCTCAACACGGCCTATACCCCCAATGAGGTGCGCTACTTTCTCGGCGATGCCGAGCCGGCGCTGTTCGTCTGCCGGCCGGAGGATGCCACGGAGAGCCGCGCGCTGGCGGGCGAGTTCGGCGTGAGGGCCGTGGAGACGCTGGACGCCGAGGGCGCGGGTTCGCTGATGGACGCGGCCGCCAACTTTCCGCCGGCCTTCGACGACGTGCCGCGCGAGCCGGACGACCTGGCCGCCATCCTCTACACCTCCGGCACCACCGGCCGCGCCAAGGGTGCCATGCTCAGCCACGGCAACCTGCTGTCCAACGTCAGCGTGCTCAAGGATTACTGGCGCTTCACCGACGCCGACGTGCTGATCCACGCCTTGCCGCTGTTCCACACCCACGGCCTGTTCGTGGCGGCCAACATCGTCCTGCTGAGCGGGGCGTCGATGTTCTTCCGCGCGAAGTTCGACCCGCGCGAGGCGATCGACCTGATGGACCGGGCAACCTGCCTGATGGGCGTGCCCACCTTCTACACGCGCCTGCTCGACCAGCCGGGGCTGACCCGCGAGGCGACACGCCACATGCGCCTGTTCGTCTCCGGCTCCGCGCCGCTGCTCGAGGAGACGCACCGCGCGTTTCGCGAGCGCACCGGGCACGCCATCCTCGAACGCTACGGCATGACCGAGACCTGCATGAACACCTCGAACCCCTATGAGGGCGAGCGGGTCGCCGGCACCGTCGGCTTTCCCCTTCCCGGTGTGTCGATCCGGATCACCGATCCCACCACCGGCACCGAACACGCGGCCGGCGAGATCGGCATGGTGGAGGTGAAGGGCCCGAACGTGACCAAGGGCTACTGGCGCATGCCGGAGAAAACCGTCAGCGAGTTCCACGACGGCTACTTCATCACCGGCGATCTCGGCCGGATCGACGCACGCGGCTATCTCAGCATCGTCGGCCGCGGCAAGGATCTCGTCATCACCGGCGGGTTCAACGTCTACCCGAAGGAGGTCGAGGGCGAGATCGACGCCATCGACGGCGTGGTGGAAAGCGCCATCATCGGCCTGCCCCATCCCGACTTCGGCGAGGGCGTCACCGCCGTGGTCGTCGCCCATAAGGACGCGGGCTTGACCGAGCAGGCCATTCTCCACGCGCTCGAAGGCCGGCTGGCGAAGTTCAAGCAGCCCAAGCGGGTCTTCTTCGTCGATGAACTACCGCGCAACACGATGGGCAAGGTGCAGAAGAACGTTCTGCGCGACAGCTACAAGGACATCTACCGCGCGAGCGCGCACTCCGGCTGATCCGTACCGATTCGCTTGGGCTCCGGCCCCGCCACAGCGCTCGGCCGCGAGGACGGACGCGCGGGGCCGAGGAGTATCCCGGCCTCGACCTGCGCGTCCACGATCACCCCAGCCGGTCGCCGAACGGCGCCGCGTGCTGGAAATCCCCCACCTTCAGCTGATTCCGGTCGTGGACGGCAGGCAAAGCGCGGCATTCCCGCCGGCCCGGCACCGCAATCCGTCACCGCGATGCTCGCGCTCTCCCCGCCGACCGGGCGGCAGCGGCAGCGGCCCGCGCTGAGCCGGCGCGGCCGTCGGCGATCAGGGCTCGCTGGCGTAGCGGATGACACCGCGCGGCTTGAAGCCGGCCGCCTCGAACAGGCGGGTTTCCACCGCGCCGTTGCGCTCGATGGTGACGGCGAGCAGGTCGCCGTTCGGCACCGCCGAGATCACCCGGGCGCCGGCGGGCAGCGTCAGCGTGCCGTCGATCATCGCTGGCGCGCTTTTCGATCCGGCGGTCATCTTGTATCCGATGGCCCCGAACACGGCCAGAAAACCGAGCGCCATGATCAGGCCGGAGAACATCGCGAAGCCGCGCAGCTTGCGCAGCACGCGCTCCTGGGCCGGATTCAGTTTTTCCTCGGCTCGATCGTCGTCGGGAGGAGCAATATTGAGCATGGCGGAAGACACCGGCGAATGGATGGACGAGGCGGACGACGACGCCCTCCCCGATGACGGCTTGGCCGGCACGCCCCTCGTGATCCGGACGGACGCGGCAGACGGCGGCCAGCGCCTCGACCGGGTGCTGGCGCGACACCTGCCGCAAATCAGCCGCACCCGGCTGCAGGCGCTGATCGCGACCGGGCACCTGGTGCACCTCGAGGGCGCAACAGCGGAGCCGGCCGGCGACGGGCGGACCATAGGCAGCGGCTCGGTGCGGGTCAATTCCGGCGAGACCTACCGGCTGCGGCTGCCCCCGCCGGAGCCGGCCGAGCCGTTGCCGCAGGCCATCCCGCTCGACATCGTATATGAGGACGATCATCTGCTGGTCGTCGACAAGCCGGCCGGCATGGTGGTTCACCCCGCTCCCGGCAATCCGGAGGGAACGCTGGTCAACGCGCTGCTGCACCATTGCGGCGCGAGCCTCTCGGGGATCGGCGGCGTGCGCCGCCCCGGCATCGTCCATCGGCTCGACAAGGACACCTCGGGCCTGCTCGTCGTCGCCAAGAACGACCGCGCGCATAAGGGGCTCGCCGCCCAGTTCGCCGACCACGGCCGCACCGGGCCGCTGGAGCGGGCCTATCGCGCCTTCGTCTGGGATGTGCCGGGCCTGCCGAGCGGCACGGTGGACGCCCCTCTCGACCGCCACCCGGTCTCGCGCGAGCGGATGGCGGTGCGCAAGGGCGGGCGCTTCGCCATCACCCACTGGGAGCGGCTCGAAACCTTTCCCGATGCGCAGGGTCGCCCGGTGGCCAGCCTCGTCGAGTGCCGGCTGGAGACCGGCCGCACCCACCAGATCCGCGTCCACATGGCCCATATCGGCCATCCGCTGATGGGCGACGAAGTCTATGCCACCGGCCACCGCACCAAGGCGGCCCGGCTCGCCCCCGCCCCGCGGGAGGCGCTCGCGGCGCTGGGGCGGCAGGCCCTGCACGCCGCGGTGCTCGGCTTCGAGCACCCGGTGAGCGGCGAAACCCTGCGTTTCGAAAGCGCCCTGCCGCCCGACCTCGCCCGCCTCCAGGCGGCGTTTACGCAATCCGTAAACGAAACGTGACCGTATAGCTGTTGTGCTTTCGCGTTCGATGTCCGTTGCTGTACACTGAATGACGCGGTTGGCATCTCGCGGCCGCGCAACGGTCGCCCGGATGGGGACCGATGGGAGAGAAAGGGGCGCTTCATGGCCCGTTCAACAGTGATGTCGATACCCTCGGCCGAGGGCGGCCTCAGCCGCTATCTGGACGAGATCCGCCGGTTCCCCATGCTGGAGCCGCAGGAAGAATATATGCTCGCCAAGCGCTGGCGCGAGCATGATGACCCGCAAGCCGCTGAAAAGCTCGTCACCAGCCATCTGCGGCTCGTGGCCAAGATCGCCATGGGCTATCGCGGCTATGGCCTGCCGATCTCCGAGGTGATCTCGGAGGGCAATGTCGGCCTGATGCAGGCGGTGAAGCGGTTCGAGCCCGACAAGGGCTTCCGCCTCGCCACCTATGCCATGTGGTGGATCAAGGCCTCGATCCAGGAATACATCCTGCGCTCGTGGAGCCTCGTGAAGATGGGCACCACGGCCGCGCAGAAGAAGCTGTTCTTCAACCTGCGCAAGGCCAAGAGCCAGATTTCCGCGCTGGAGGACGGCGACCTGCGTCCCGACCAGGTCAAGCAGATCGCCACCAAACTCGGCGTCGCCGAGCAGGAGGTGATCGACATGAACCGCCGCCTGTCGGGCGACGCCTCCCTCAACGCGCCGCTGCGCGGCGACACGGAGGGCAGCGGCGAGTGGCAGGACTGGCTGGCGGATGACCGCGACGATCAGGAATCCGTGCTCGCCGAGCATGAGGAACTGGACAACCGGCGCAGCGCCCTCTCCGGCGCGCTGTCGGTGCTGAACGACCGTGAGCGCCGCATCTTCGAGGCGCGCCGCCTGACCGACGATCCGATGACGCTGGAGGATCTCGCCGCCGAGTTCGGCGTGTCCCGCGAGCGTGTTCGCCAGATCGAGGTGCGCGCCTTCGAAAAGGTGCAGAAGGCGGTGATCGACCGGGTCAACGCCATGGAGGCGCCCGAGCGGGAGGCCCTGCCGGTGGCCTGAACGCTTCCGGGCCGGGCCGCTGCGCGTAGTCTATGAACGCAAAAGGCGCAGCTCGCGGGCTGCGCCTTTTTCTATGGGGTGAATCCAGAGGCTATTGCGGCTGCGCCGGCGGTTCGGGCGGCAGCGGCAGGCCCCAGGCGGCGTAGGCGTCGCGGAACACCTTGTCGCCCGGCACGCCCTTCTCGACCACGAGAATGCCGCGCCGGCCATTGCCGAATACCAGCGGCAGGTCGAGCCAGTTGCGGGTCAGCATCAGCCCGAGATTGCGGTTGCGCTCGGCGTCGAGCGCGGACAGGCCGATCAGGAAGAAGGTCGGCGCCACCCGCACCGCGAGGCCCGAAAGCGGCACGCCCTGCGCCGCCTCGGACGCCTTCGCACGCATGCCGGGGATGCTGGCGACGCTGCCGAGGGCGAAGTTCGCGGGCAGGTCGAACTGCAGCTCGATGATGTGCGAGGCCGGCAGGCTGGCGTCCTGATTGCGCCGGATATTGATGACGACCTTCATCTCCCGGTCGGGGATCTCGACGCTCGCCCGGATGCCGACATCGGCCGGCTGGCCGTCGGCGGGACGCACCGTCTCGGCGCTCCACAGCACCGTGCCGACGAACTGCTGCAGACCCTGCTGGCCGCCCGGGCTCTCCTCGAACAGCACGGCGCGCTGGGCGACGGCAGCGACCGGACCGCCCGCCTGCGGGCTGGGAGCTTCCGCGCGCCGGCTCGGATCGCTGGGGACCTGGGCGATGCGGTCGGTGGATTTGGGCACGTCGGGCGCGGGAGCATGCGCGACACCCGGCATCGATGTCGGCGCGGAGGTGCTCATGCGGAAGTCGCGGATCATGGCGACCACGGCATCGCGCTGGAGATAGCCGACGCCGGCCGCGCCGCCGATCGCGAGAGCGATGAGCGCCAGCACGATCAGCCGACCCCAGCGGCGCCCGCCGTTCTCGCCCTCCGCCCGGGCCGCGGCCGCGGCGCGCTGCCGCTCGGAGCGGCTGCTGGTCTCGCGGGGCGGCTCGGGATAGCTCTCCGGCCGCGCCCGGATGTCGGTGCGGGGAGATGCTGGCGCCAGCGGCTCGGACAGCCCGGCATCGTCGGACGGCCGCGCCGGGGCCACCCGCTCCTCGCGCCGTTCGGACCCCGGCACGGCAACCCGCGCACTCGCCGCAGGCGCGGGTGGGGCGGATGCCGCGGGCGGCGACGGAGGAGGCGCGGCAGCGGGTGCCGGAGACGCCGCGGGTGCCGGAGACGCGGCGGGCGACGCGGGAGGCGCCGGCGCGCGCGGAGGCGGCGGCGAGGCCGGAGGCGGAACCGGAACCGGAGGCCGGCTTGATGCCGCGGGAGGCGGCGGCGGCGCCGGCGGACGGCTGGAAACGGGCGGCGATGCCGGGGGCGGCGGGGCGACCGGCGCGGGCGCCGTCTCCGGCGGCAGTTCGTTGCCGTGCTCCGCCTCGATCCGGCGCACCGCGTCGTCGAGCGCCTGCCGCTCGCGGGCGATGTCCGCCTCCGGCAGCGCCGGCTGGGCGTTGCGCAGCTGCGCCATCAGGGCCGATCGGGCGCGCTCATAGACGGCGCGGCGGGTTTCCCGGTTGTTGCCGGGAAGCGAGGAGATGGCGCGTGCCAGAAGCGGGTAGTAATCGGCCATTACACTCGGGATCGGGGCGTGGGATCGGCATCGGCGCCGACGGGAATGATCAGGGCTCGAACGGGTTCTGCACGAGGATGGTATCGTCCCGCTCGGGGCTGGTGGAGAGAAGCGCGACCGGGCAGCCGATCAGCTCCTCGATCCGGCGGACATATTTAACGGCCTCCGCCGGCAGGTCCACCCAGGAACGGGCGCCTGCCGTCGAACCCGACCAGCCCTCGATCGTCTCGTAGATCGGCTCGACGCGCGCCTGCGCATCCTGCCCGGCCGGGAAATAGTCGATCTCGCGCCCGTCGAGCCGGTAGCGCGTGCACACCTTGATCGCGTCCAGCCCGTCGAGCACGTCGAGCTTTGTCAGCGCGATGCCGTTGATGCCGCTGGTGCGGACCGTCTGGCGCACCAGCACCGCGTCGAACCAGCCGCAGCGCCGCGCCCGGCCGGTGACCGTGCCGAACTCGCGGCCGCGCTCGCCGAGCCGCTGGCCGACCGCATCCGAAAGCTCGCTCGGGAACGGCCCCTCGCCGACCCGCGTCGTATAGGCCTTGGTGATGCCGAGCACATAGTCGACCGCGCTGGGACCAAGGCCCGACCCCGTAGCCGCCTGCGCCGCCACCGTGTTGGACGAGGTCACGAACGGATAGGTGCCGTGGTCGACATCGAGCAGCGCGCCCTGCGCACCCTCGAACAGGATCTTCGAGCCCGCCCGGCGCTCGTCGTCGAGCAGCGCCCAGACGCGGTCCATATAGGGCAGCACCTGCGGCGCAAGGCCGAGCAGTTCGGATTGCAGCGCCTTGCCGTCGACCTCGTCGAGGCCGAGCCCGCGCCGCAGCGCGTTGTGATGGGTCAGCAGCCGCTCGATCTTGTCGGCGAGCGTGGCGGGATGGGCGAGATCGACCAGCCGCAGCGCGCGGCGGCCCACCTTGTCCTCGTATGCGGGCCCGATGCCGCGCTTGGTCGTGCCGATTCGCGTGGTGCTCGACGCCGCATTCTCGCGGATCGCGTCGAGTTCGCGGTGCAGCGGCAGGATCAGCGTGACGTTCTCGGCGATGCGCAGACGCTCGGGCGAAACGTCGATGCCCTGCCCGCGGATGCGCGCGATCTCGTCGATCAGCGCCTGCGGGTCCAGCACCACGCCGTTGCCGATCACCGACAGGCGGGCACCGCGCACGAGGCCCGAGGGCAGGAGCGAAAGCTTGTAGGTGACATTGCCCACGACCAGCGTATGGCCGGCATTGTGGCCACCCTGGAATCGCACCACCACGTCGGCCTGCTCGCTGAGCCAGTCGACGATCTTGCCCTTACCCTCGTCGCCCCACTGGGAACCGACGACGACCACGTTCGCCACGCGAGAAGCTCCGTAATTGCCGCTCCGGGTCCGGCCGCATCAGCGCCGCCCCGACAGAACAAGCCCCGGCGAAGCAGGTCGACCGGGGCGGCAACCGTCTTAAGGGATCGATCCGGGCGAGGCAAGGAATTGTCCCCTGCCCGCCGGCCCGCCCGCGCCGGAGGCGGATCGCCGCAGGCGGCCGGCACGGCGATGGAACTTTGCACGATTGCAAATGTATCGCCGATCGAACGGGAGTATCTTGCAGCAGATTGAAACCTGCCGATGTTTCCGGGAGACTGCGCCATGACCGCCCAGCCGCAACTCGCCACCCCCCTCGCCGCTTCCGCCGCGGTGCTGCCGGATGGGCTCGCGCTGGGTCCGGTGCGGCTGCGCGTGCGCGACCGGGAACGCTCCCTCGCCTTTTACACCGGCGTGATCGGCCTCGCCGATCTCGGCGGCACAGACGGTGTCCTGCGCCTCGGCGCCGGCGGCCGGGTGCTCATCGAACTCGAGGTGGCGCCCGATGCCCCGCCCGCCCGGCGCGGCGACACCGGCCTGTTCCATGTCGCCATATTGGTGCCGGACCGGGCGGCGCTCGCCGCCGTCGTCCAGCGCTTCGTCCGGCTCGGCGCGCGCTTCGGCGCCTCCGACCATCTTGTCAGCGAGGCGCTCTATATCGACGACCCCGATGGCAACGGCCTCGAAATCTACCGCGACCGCTCCCGCGACGAATGGGAATGGCAGGGCACCAGCATCCACATGGAGACGCTTCAGCTCGATCTGCGCTCGGTTCTGAAGGACCTGCCCCCCGGCACGCCCGTCGAGACGCCGATGCCGTCCGGCACGACGATCGGTCACGTTCATCTCAAGGTCGGCGACCTCGAGACCGCGCGCCGCTTCTATGTGGAACGTCTCGGCTTCGCCCTGACCACCGACCGCTATTCCGGCGCCCTCTTCGTCGCCGCCGGGGGCTATCACCACCATCTCGGGCTGAACGTCTGGGAGAGCCGCGGGCGCGGGCCGGCCGCGGCGGGGCGCACGGGCCTGGTACACTACCGGATCGACCTCCCCGACGCCGCCGCGGTCGAGGCCCTGCGAGCCCGCCTCGTCGAGGTCGGCGAAGCGCCCGCCACCATCCCGGGCGGCTTTGCCATCCGCGATCCCTGGGGAACCACCGCGCATGTGGTGGCGCAGGGCTGAAGCAGATCCATTCCGAGGCCGCGCGGCGGACGGACACCGTCGGTCCGCGGCCCGGCCAAGGGCGCATTGACCGCCGCCGCGGCGATGCCTAGACCGTTCGCGCGCGAACGATCGTCGCGCGCCGGTCCGTGAAGGGCGCCCGATGTTCCGCCGCCTGCTTGACGCCCCCTATGTGCTGCTCAGCTTCACCTCGCTGTTCTGGTCGGGCAACATCGTGCTCGGCCGCCATGTCGCCGGACAGGTGCCGCCGATTGCGCTGGCGTGGTTCCGCTGGACGCTCGCGTTCCTGATCCTGCTGCCGTTCACGCATCGCTATCTGCGGCAGGACTGGCCGATCATCCGGCGGAACATGGGGGTTCTCACCCTGCTCTCGCTGTCGGGCATCACCCTCTACAACACCATCTATTATTACGGCCTGCAGTTCAGCCCGGCGATCAACGGGCTGCTGATGACCTCGACCGGACCGCTGCTGATCGCCGCCTGGTCCTTCGTGCTGCTCGGCGACAAGCTCGCGCTCGGCCAGGCGATCGGCATCCTCCTGTCGCTGTGCGGGGTCGTCACCATCATCTGCCGCGGCGATCTCGCCGTGCTCGCCGGCATCGACTTCAACCTCGGCGACGTGCTGTTCTTCACGGCCATGGTGCTCTACGCCTTCTATTCGGCGCTTCTGGCCCGGCGACCGAAGATGAGCCGCTACGGCTTCCTCGCCTTCTCGCTGGGCTGGGGAGCGGCGATGCTCACGCCCGCCTTCGTCTGGGAGCGGATCGCGGGCCCGCCGCTGCATTTCGATGCGCTGACGCTGGCCTCCTTCGCCTATGTCTCGGTCTTCGCCTCGGTGCTCGCCTATCTGTTCTTCAACCGCGGCGTGGAACTGGTCGGCCCGAATCGCGCGGCGCCGTTCTTCCACCTGATGCCGGTGTTCGGCTCGGTGCTGGCGATCCTGTTCCTCGGCGAGAAGCCGCACCTCTATCACGCGGTCGGCTACGCGCTGGTGCTCGCCGGCGTCGCCACCGCGACGCTGATGGCGCGCCGCCCGCCGGTCACCCCAACTCGAAGCTCGTGACGCCGTAGAGGCGGTCCAGCGCCACCGGCCGGACCGGTCCGGTATACATCCGCGCCGTCTCGAACACCGGCGCGAGGCCGGCCCGCGCCGCCAGCGCCAGCGCCGCCGCGTTCGGCTCGGGCACGTCGAGCACGATGTCGCCCCCGCCGATGGCGGCGACGAGCGCGGCGAACACCTCCTGTGCCGCCGCGTCGTCTGCCGCGACCAGCGGGCCGATCTTGAACCCCGCCCGCGCCGGCCGGATGACCCCCCAGCCGGCGAGCCGACCGTCCCGCAGCAGAGCGCGCCCGGCATGCCCCGGCGCGCCGATCCAGGCCCGCAGGAACGCGGCGCGCGCGGCGGGGAAGATCGCGGCGTCGCTCGCCTCGATCGCCGCGAAGGGCACGTCCGGAAGCGGCACGCAGCCTCCCGTCGCGCCGATTGCTGCGACCCTGCCGGCAAAGCGGATATTGCGGTAGGCAAGGGCAAATCCCGCCTTGGCGTAGTTCCCCTGCTGCGCCAGCACGCCGTCGAGCCCGACGGTGCGGCTCCCGGCATGCGCGAGCCCCGCCCGCCACAGCCTCCAGCCGATGCCGCGTCCGCGCAGATCCGGGCGCACGATGTAGAAGCCCAGGAACGCGAAGGACGGGTCGTAGTTGACCACCGAGATCGTTGCCGCGGCTTCGCCCGAAAGCTCCGCGACAAGGAAACCCTCCGGATCGACGGTGCCGAAGCAGGCGGCGTCCGACAGCCCCGGATTCCATCCCTCCCGCGCCGCCCATTCCAGCGCGAGCGGGATTTCATTGACGGCAAGCGGACGGATGCGAACAGCTTCACTCATGGCATCCACGCCGAATCATCCAGACAGGGAGCGCTCATGATCGGCGAGCTTCTCTCCGGCATCACCATGAATCTCCTGGTCATGCTGGTCCATGTCGCGGCCACGCTGGCGCTGATGCACATCACCGACTGGCTGATACCGACGCCCTCGCACCTGCCCTCGCGCAAGCGCCACGTGCTGCTGATGATGATCTCGGTGGCGGTGATGCTCTGCGCCCACCTGACCGAGGTCGGCCTGTGGAGCGGCGTCTACTGGGCGACCGGCATCGTGCCGAACGCCTATGACGCCTATTATTCCGCCTTCAATACCTACACCGCCCTCGGCCTCGGCCATGCGGTCGAGCGCGACGAATGGCGCCTGCTGGAGCCCATGACGGCGGTGAGCGGCATCCTCATGTTCGGCTGGACCACCGCCATCCTCATCGCCTCGCTCCAGCGCGGCGCCCGGCACAATTTCTGACGGCCGCGCCGATCCTCGCGCCTCAGTTCGCCGTACCGAAAACGGCGAGCGTGGCGCCGAGCTGGTTGAGCAGGCGCAGCTTGCCGTCGATCACCGACCAGCGCCGCGCGGCGGCGAGCACCTCGTAGAAGGTCTGCTCCTGGGTCATCAGCGCCGGCGGGCACATCATCCGCGTGCCGGCCACGATATCGAAGCGCACCGTGTCACCTTCGATCGCCGCCGCCGTGCGGTAGCGGTTGCAGCCGCCCGAGCCCGCCACCTGCCCGTCGGGCAGGAATTCCAGCGTGGTCTGCGCATTGTCGATGACGCCGCGCCCGCGCAGGTCCTCGGCGAGCCATTTCCCGGTCGGCGCAGCCTCCGTCGCCACCGCCGGCAGTGCCGCGGCGGTCCACATGGCCGCCAGCATGACGGCTATCCCGACGCTGCGCCGGACGCGCCGCTTCCCGCTCATGAGAACTCCCCGTTACGGCTTGTGGGTGGCGTGCCAGTGCCGCGCGATGTCGATGCGCCGGGTGATCCACACCCGGTCGTGCTTCGCCACGTGGTCGAGGAAGCGCATCAGCCCGACGATCCGCCCCGGCCGGCCGACGAGGCGGCAGTGCAGGCCGATGGAGAGCATCTTCGGCGCCTCCGCCCCCTCCGCGTAGAGCGCATCGAAGCTGTCGCGCAGATAGGCGAAGAACTGGTCGCCGGAATTGAAGCCCTGCGCGATGGCGAAGCGCATGTCGTTGGAATCGAGCGTGTAGGGAATGGTGAGATGCGGCCCGCGCGGCCCCTCCACCCAATAGGGCAAATCGTCGGCATAGCTGTCCGAATCATAGAGGAAACCGCCATCCTCCATCACGATGCGGCGCGAATGCTCCGAGGTGCGCCCCCAGTACCAGCCGAGCGGACGCTCTCCGGTCACTTCGGTGTGGATGCGCATCGCCTCGTCGAACTGCGCCTTCTCGGCGGCATAGCCGAGGTCGCGGTTGTCGATCCATTTGAGGCCGTGGCTGGCGATCTCCCAGTCCGCCTCCTGCATCGCCGCGACCGCCTCCGGGTTGCGCATCAGCGCCGTGGCGACGCCATAGACCGTCACCGGCAGGTTGCGCCGGGTGAACAGCCGCCACAGCCGCCAGAAGCCGGCGCGCGAGCCGTATTCGTAGATCGACTCCATGTTCATGTGGCGCTGGCCGGGCCAAGCCTGCGCGCCGACGATCTCGGAGAGAAACGCCTCCGAGGCGGCGTCGCCGTGCAGGATGCAGTTCTCGCCGCCCTCCTCGTAGTTCAGCACGAACTGCAGCGCGATCCGCGCGCCGCCCGGCCATTTCGGGTCGGGCGGGGTGCGGCCATAGCCGACGAGGTCGCGGGGATAGGGGGAATCGAGGCGGAACGGCGTGCTCATGCCGGCAAGGCTAGTGCGCGCCCGCGCCGGAGGGAAGCACCCGCCGGCCCTGGCCCGGCCCCGCGACGTCGCGTCAGGCATGCACGCGGCGCCCTTCCGGCCGCGCGGCGCTGGCTATAGGGTCTAGCCTCGCTCCGGCTTCCGGCCGGCCCCGCCAATCCGTCGACCGATGGCCCGTTCATGTCGCTCCCCGATCCCAGCTATCTCCTCGCCCGCGCTCCCGTCGTTCCCGTCGTCACCGTCCCGAGCGTTTCGGCCGGCGTGAAAATGGCGAAGGCGCTGGTCGAGGGCGGCCTGCCGCTGATCGAGGTCACGCTGCGCACCCCCGCCGCGCTGGAGGCCATCGCCGCCATCGCCGCCGAGGTGCCGGAGGCCATCGTCGGCGCCGGCACGGTCACCCGCGTCGACCTGATCGAGAAGTCGATCGCCGCCGGCGCGCGCTATCTGGTGAGCCCCGGCATCACCCCGGCGCTGGCGGAAGCCTTCGCCGAGGCGCCGGTGCCGGTGCTGCCCGGCTGCGCGACCGCCTCCGAGGCGATGACGCTGCACGCCATGGGCTTTGCGGTGCTGAAGCTGTTTCCCGCCGAGGCGGTGGGCGGCGTCAACCTGCTGAAGTCGCTCGCCGGCCCGCTCCCGGACCTGCGCTTCTGCCCGACCGGGGGCATCGGCCCGAACAACGTCGCCACCTATCTCGCGCTCCCCAACATCCTCGCGGTCGGCGGCTCGTGGGTCGCGCCGAACGACGCCATCGCCAGCGGCGACTGGGCGCGCATCGTCGAGCTCTCGCGGGCCGCCGCGAAGCTGCCGCGGGCGTCCTTCCCGGGCTGAACGAGACGGCGCGCGCCCGCTTCACCTTGCGGAAGCGCCACGCGACCCCCAACTCCCGGCGGGGCGGCTCTCACCGGGATCGGATGATGTTCGACACGCGCAATTTCGACGCCAGGAAACTGCTGGATAGCTTCCTGACACCGCAGACGGGCGGCGGGACGCCCGCACCCTGGGGCGCGACGCCGCCCGGCCCCAGTGGCAAGGACGATCTCGTCGGCCGCGCCAAGGATTATCTGGCCGGCAATGGCGGCTCGCTCGCCGGCGGCGCCGCGGCAGGTGCGCTGGTCTCGCTGGTGCTGGGCTCCAAGGCCGGCCGCAAGCTCGGCAAGAACGCCGTGGCGCTGGGCGGCCTCGCGCTGGTCGGCACCCTCGCCTACAAGGCTTACCAGAACTACCAGGACCGCCAGCCCGCCGGTTCGGACGCGGCACCCGCTCCCGTTCCGGCGCAGCTACCGCCGCCCGAATCGCCCTTCAATCCGGCGCAGGCGCCGGGCGAGCTCCCGCGGACATTGGTGCGGACCATGATCGCCGCAGCGTTGGCGGACGGCCATGTCGACGCCGCCGAGCGGGCCGCCATCAGCGCGAAACTGGGCGAGCAGGTCGGCGCCGGCGGTCTCGGCGAGGCCGAGCGCTTCCTGGCCGCGGAACTCGCCAGCCCCGCCCGCGTCGAGGATATCGCCGGCGCCGTCACCTCTCCCGAAGAGGCGGCGGAAGTCTACGTCGCCGCTCTTCTCGCCATCGATCCCGATTCGATCGCCGAGCGCGCCTTCCTCGCCCGGCTCGCCACCGCCTTGCGGCTCGACCCGGCCCTCACGCCGCATCTGGAAGCGGCGGCACGCTCCGCCAGGGCCACCGCCTGACGTCCCGCCCGGGGCGTAACTGTTGCGCCCCGGCCACGGTTCTGCCGCAAGGGAAGCAAAGGCGGCCACGCTCTTCGTAAACAATCGTGGTTAAGCGTTAAGGTTAAGCGCTCGTTAAATAATCGCTGCCAAGGTCGCTTCCGTGGAACAGCGTCGGCCGTGCGTGAGGGCGCGCCGACCGAATGGAAGGAACGCGACATGCGTGGTTTGATGATGTCGGCAATCGCCGGCCTTGCGGCGCTCGCCGCCCAGACCGGTGCCGGCCTCGCCGCCGACATGCCCGAACCGGTCTACAAGGCCCCTGAGATCCCCGTGGCGGTCGGCGGCTGGTACCTGCGCGGCGACATCGGCGTGAGCTGGCAGGACGTCGACAACCTCGTCAGCGTCGAGAACCAGTCCAACGATTTCATCTGGCTCGGCAAGAATTTCGACGCGGCGGCCATCCTCGGCGTCGGCGTGGGCTACAAGTTCAACGACTGGTTCCGGGCGGACGTCACCGGCGAGTACCGCGCCAAGTCGTCCTTCTCGGGCGTCGACACCTACGACTACTGGAACGGCGATGAATACATCGCCCGCACCAATCACTACACGGCCGACAAGCAGGAATGGGTGTTCCTCGCCAACGCCTATCTCGATCTCGGCACCTGGCACTCGATCACCCCCTTCGTCGGCGCGGGCATCGGCGCCGCCTCGGTCAAGGTCAGCAACTACAGCGACTGGGACCCGACGCCGGGCTATGAATCGCTGGCCTATGCCGGCTCTGATACCAAGTGGAACTTCGCCTGGGCGCTGTACGCCGGCCTCGCCTACCAGATCACGCCGACCTTCAGCGTCGAAGTCGCCTATCGCTACATCGACCTCGGCGATGGCCGCACCGCCGACGTGGTCGCCTCGGACGGCACCAACAACTACTACAACCCGGTCACCTTCGAGGACATCACCTCCCAGGATGTGAAGATCGGCTTCCGCTGGTTGTTCGGCGGCGGCAGCGATGCGGACGATTACCCGCCGGTCCGCAAATACTGATCGCGCCCATCCCGGATCGACGCGAACAATTCACGGCGCGCCTCGGCGCGCCGTTTCATTTATGATTACGAATTTCGAAGCGATTATTTGCTATTAGCAGTTTATTTACCATGAACGACCATCCTCCCGCTCACGACCTTCACCGCCCCGCGGCACTGATTCGATCGGGAGTGACCCCACCATGATGCCTCTGCGTTCCCTGCCGCTCGCCCTGATCGGTCTCCTCGCCCCGCTCGCCGCCGGGCTCGGCACCGCCCTCGCCGCCGACATGCCCGACGACATCGGCTATGCGCCCCCGCCCGGCGTGCAGGAATTCGGCTCCAACTGGTATCTGCGCGGCGATGTCGGCTATGTCGGCTACCAGCGCCCCTCGCTCGAGGTCGGCAACGAATACTGGTACGGCGTGCCGGTCGCGGGTCCCTCGGTCGACGACACCTGGTCGATCGGCGTCGGCTTCGGCGTGCATGTCACCGAATGGCTGCGCTTCGACGTCACCGCCGACTACCGCGCCGACACCGATTTCAACGGCACGGTGTACCCTTACGTGATCTCCGGCAGCTTCGACAGCTGGACCATCCTCGCCAACGCCTATCTCGACCTCGGCACCTGGAGCGGCTTCACCCCCTATCTCAGCGGCGGCATCGGCGCGGCGAGTATCGGGCCGAAGAACACCTCCGACGGCCTGGTGTTCCCGGATTTCGATGCGAGTTGGGGCTTCGCCTGGTCGGTCGGCGCCGGCGTCAGCTATGCCCTCGACCAGAACTGGTCCATCGATCTCGGCTATCGCTACGTGGCCGTCGACGACGCCGACTTCAACGACGCCGTCGGCAATTCGCTGCGCATCCGCGATCTCTCCTCCAACGAGATCCGCATCGGCGCGCGCTACCTGATCGACTGAGACCGTCGCCCTTCACGGCAAAAACATCACGACCCCCGGAGGCACCGCTTCCGGGGGTTTCTCATGGGGAACGTCGGGGGCGCCTAACCGGCGCCCCGGAGAGGCTTACCAGTAGCGCCAGCCGCAGCGGCGGAACGGACGGCCCCAGCGGTCCCAGGAGGTCCAGCAGACGCGGCGGCGTCCGCCCCACCAGCGGCCATTGTTCCAGTAGCGGCCGCGGCGCACATAGCGGCGGCGGCGGTAGTAGCGGCGGTTGCTGCGCCGGACCTGCCGGCGGCGGGCCTGCACGTCCTCCACCGCCGTCCCGTCCGGCGCCTCGCCATAGGTCGTCTCGGTCGATTCGTCCGGCTGCGCCATGCCGCGAAGCACGTCCAGCGGCGTGGCTTCCGCCGGCCCGGCCAGCCCGGCCAACGGGCCGAGCAGCGATACGCCGGCCGCCGCGGCCCCTGCGCCCCATAACCCCCGCAAGAACGATCTGCGATCCATCGTTTCCTCCGTCCTGCTTTCCCGGCAGGCGGTCACGCCCACCTTGGCGAAACGTCCAACGCGGCTGGCCCCGTTTGGTTCAATCGCGCGACGTTCACCCGGACTATTGCGGGCGACACCGGCTTCGGCTATATCCCGCGGCGGGACACCCCTCCCCAACGAGGGGCTTTCCATCTGAGAGGATGGCATCATGACGACGAACGCTCTGCCGGCGGCGAAGCCGGCGAATCCCAATTTTTCCTCGGGCCCCTGCGCCAAGCGTCCCGGCTGGACGCTGGATGGTCTGCGTGACGCGCCGCTCGGCCGCTCGCACCGCGCCAAGGTCGGCAAGGCGAAGCTGAAGCACGCCATCGACCTCACCCGGGAAGTCCTCGACGTCCCCGCGAACTACCGCATCGCCATCGTCCCGGCCTCCGACACCGGCGCGGTCGAGATGGCGCTGTGGTCGCTGCTCGGCGGCCGCCCGGTCGACATGCTCACCTGGGAGAGCTTCGGCGAAGGCTGGGTGACGGACGTCGTCAAGCAGCTCAAGCTCAAGGACGCCCGCGTCCTGAAAGCCCCCTATGGCGAGCTGCCCGATCTCGCCCAGGTAGATTTCGACCACGACGTGGTCTTCACCTGGAACGGCACCACCTCCGGCGTGCGCGTGCCGAACGCCGACTGGATCAAGGCCGATCGCGCCGGCCTCACCATCTGCGACGCCACCTCCGCCGCCTTCGCGCAGGACCTCGACTGGCAGAAGCTCGATGTCGTCACCTTCTCCTGGCAGAAGGTGCTGGGCGGCGAGGCCGCGCACGGCATGCTGATCCTGTCGCCGCGCGCGGTGGAGCGGCTTGAGAGCTACACCCCGGCCTGGCCGCTGCCCAAGCTGTTCCGCATGACCAAGGGCGGCAAGATCACCGAGGGCCTGTTCGAGGGCGAGACCATCAACACCCCCTCCATGCTCTGCGTCGAGGACTATATCGACGCGCTGGAATGGGCGAAGGCGCTCGGCGGCGGCAAGGCGCTGCAGGCCCGCTCCGACGCCAATTTCAAGGTGCTGGCGGACTGGGTGGCGAAGACCGCCTGGGTCGATTTCCTCGCCACCGTGCCGGAAACCCGCTCGAACACCTCGGTCTGCCTCGTGGTCGCCGATGCCGACGTGAAGGCGCTGCAGGCCGACCAGCAGGCGGGCGTCGCCAAGGCGATCGCCGCGGCGGTCGAGAAGGCCGGCGTCGCCTATGACATCGGCGCCTATCGCGACGCCCCCGCGGGCCTGCGCATCTGGGCCGGCGCCACCGTCGAGGCCGCCGATCTCGCCGCCCTGACGCACTGGCTCGACTGGGCCTTCGCGGAAGCCAAGGCCGGCCTCAAGCGCGCCGCCTGACCCGTTCCCTCCCCTCGCCGCCGACGCGAGGGGACGGCGAATGGGCAGCCTGCTCCCAACGCAGGTCCGGCTCGTGCGGGGAATGGCCTCTCTCCCGGCCGCGTATCACCGCCCGAGCCCGTTCGCGCCCGCTCCCGGGGGCGCGCTGATGCCCACGAACGCTTCGTCGTCCCCTCCCGCCGGCGGCGGGACCCCGATTCTCATCACACGGACCACAGCCATGGCTCCCCGCGTCCTCATCTCCGACGCCCTTTCCCCCGCCGCCGTGCAGATCTTCAGGGATCGCGGCATCGAGGTCGATTTCCAGCCGAACCTCGGCAAGGACAAGGACAAGCTCGCCGAGATCATCGGCGATTATGACGGCCTCGCCATCCGCTCGGCGAGCAAGGTCACCCCGAAGATCCTCGCCAATGCCACCCGCCTGAAGGTGGTCGGCCGCGCCGGCATCGGCGTCGACAATGTCGACATCCCCGCCGCGACCGCCAAGGGCGTGATCGTGATGAACACGCCGTTCGGCAACTCCATCACCACCGCCGAGCACGCCATCGCCATGATGTTCGCGCTGGCCCGCGAGATTCCCGCTGCCGACGCCTCGACCCAAGCCGGCAAGTGGGAGAAGAACCGCTTCATGGGCGTCGAGCTCACCGCCAAGACGCTCGGCATCATCGGCTGCGGCAATATCGGCTCGATCGTCGCCGACCGGGCGCTGGGCCTGAAGATGAAGGTGGTCGCCTATGATCCCTTCCTCAGCCCCGAGCGCGCGCTCGACATCGGCGTCGAGAAGGTCGAGCTCGACGACCTGCTCGCCCGCGCCGACGTCATCACCCTGCACACGCCGCTGACCGAGAAGACCAAGAACGTGCTCTCGGCCGAGAACATCGCCAAGACGAAGAAGGGCGTGCGCATCGTCAACTGCGCCCGCGGCGGCCTCGTCGACGAGGCGGCCCTCGCCGCCGCGCTGAAGTCCGGCCATGTCGCCGGCGCCGCCTTCGACGTGTTCGTCACCGAGCCGGCCACCGAGAACCCGCTGTTCGGCCTGCCCAACGTGATCTGCACCCCGCACCTCGGCGCCTCGACCTCCGAGGCGCAGGAGAACGTGGCGCTGCAGGTCGCCGAGCAGATGAGCGACTACCTGCTGCGCGGCGCCATCTCCAACGCGGTGAACTTCCCCTCCATCACCGCCGAGGAAGCCCCGAAGCTGAAGCCCTTCATCGAGCTCGCCGAGAAGCTCGGCTCCTTCGCCGGCCAGCTCACCGACACCGACATCAAGACCGTGCGCATCACCTATGAGGGCGCGGTGGCGGAGCTGAAGATCAAGGCGCTGACCTCGGCGGCGGTCGCCGGCCTGCTGCGCCCGGCCCTGCAGGACATCAACGTCGTCTCCGCCCCCTCCATCGCCAAGGAGCGCGGCATCGTCGTCGAGGAAGTCACCCGCGAGGTGGCCGGCGACTACGAGAGTCTCGTGACGCTGACCGTGATCACCGAGAAGATGGAGCGCTCGGTCGCCGGCACCGTCTTCGCCGACGGGCGCCCGCGCATCGTCGACATCAAGGGCATCAAGGTCGACGCCGAGTTCGCCCCCTCGATGCTCTACGTCACCAACGAGGACAAGCCCGGCTTCGTCGGCCGCTTCGCCAGCCTGCTGGGCGATGCGGGCATCAACATCGCCACCTTCGCGCTGGGCCGCGACCGGCAGGGGGGCGACGCCATCGCCCTCGTCGAGGTCGACGGCACGGTGCCGGCCGAGCTCCTCGCCAAGGTGCAGGCGCTGCCGCATGTGAAGCAGGCCAAGCCGCTGGTGTTCTGAGCGGCGCCGCCGGCCGGGCGCGGCCTGCGGGCGGCAGTCTCGTTCATCCTCCATCCCGGAGCGGTCGCAGGGCCGTCTCCGGGATTGTCGTTTGAGGCCCCGCGCTCCGGCCGGCGATGTCGCATCCGTACAACTCGCGCGCCGAAACAATGCTCGCCATCGATGGGGCCCCAAGCGAGCATGCGGCAAGGTCGCGGCATTCTCCGTCGCGGCGGCTACGGAGGCCGGTCCCGTGCAGAAATTCTCAGGCTTCGAGCTGTTCCGCCGCGCGCTGGGCGGCCACAAGAGCTGGCAGCCGCAATGGCGCAGCCCCGAGCCGAAGACGGAATACGACGTCGTCATCGTCGGCGCCGGCGGCCATGGCCTCGCTTGCGCCTATTACCTCGCCAAGGAGCACGGCATCACCAATGTCGCGGTGATCGAGCGCGGCTGGCTGGGCGGCGGCAATACCGGGCGCAACACCACCATCGTGCGCTCCAACTATCTCTTCGACGAGAGCGCCGGCCTCTACGAGCATTCGGTGAAGCTGTGGGAGGGCCTCTCCCAGGATATCAACTACAACGTCATGTATTCCGCGCGCGGCGTGCTGATGCTGGCGCACAACCATCACGACGTGATCAGCTTCAAGCGCCACATCCACGCCAACCGCCTCAACGGCGTCGACAATGAGTGGCTGAGCGCCGAGGAGGTGAAGGCCTTCTGCCCGCCGCTGAACATCGCCTCGATGCGCTACCCGATCGTCGGCGGCGCGCTGCAGCGGCGTGGCGGCACCGCCCGCCATGACGCGGTCGCCTGGGGCTTCGCCCGCGCCGCGGATGCGCGCGGCGTCGACATCATCCAGAACTGCGAGGTCAAGGGCATCCGCCGCAACGCCGCCGGCGCGGTCGAGGGCGTCGAGACCTCGAAGGGCTTCATCCGGGCGAAGAAGGTCGGCGTCTCCGCCGCCGGCCACACCTCGGTGGTGATGGCCATGGCGGGCCTGCGCATGCCGCTGGAGAGCTTCCCGCTGCAGGCTCTGGTGTCGGAGCCGGTGAAGCCCGCCTTCCCCACCGTGGTGATGAGCAACACCATCCACGCCTATATCTCGCAGTCCGACAAGGGCGAGATGGTGATCGGGGCCGGCACCGACGCCTACACCTCCTATTCCCAGCGCGGCGCGCTGCACGTCACCACCCACACGCTCGACGCCATCTGCGAGCTGGTCCCCCAGTTCCGCCGCCTGCGCATGCTGCGCAACTGGGGCGGCATCGTCGACGTGACGCCGGACCGCTCGCCGATCATCGCCAAGACCCCGGTGCCGGGCCTTTACGTGAACTGCGGCTGGGGCACCGGCGGCTTCAAGGCGACGCCGGGCTCGGGCCACGTCTTCGCCCACACCATCGCGAAGGACGCGCCGCACCCGATCAACGCCGCCTTCACGCTGGAGCGCTTCCGCGACGGCTTCCTGATCGACGAGGCGGCCGCCGCCGCCGTCGCGCACTGAGGCAACCCCCATGCTGATCATCAACTGCCCCTGGTGCGGCGACCGCCCCGAGATCGAGTTCCGCTATGGCGGCGAGGCCCATATCGCCCGTCCGGCCGACCCGTCCGCCCTCTCCGACGCGGAATGGGCGGAGTTCCTCTACAACCGCACCAATCCCAAGGGCCTGCACGCCGAGCGCTGGCGCCACATCCATGGCTGCGGGCGCTTCTTCAACGCCGTGCGCGACACGGTGAGCGACTTCTTCGTCACCACCTACAAGGCCGGCGAGCCGCGCCCGGGCGCCAACGGGGAGCAGGGCTGATGACCACGAGCTATCGCCTCCCTGCCGGCGGGCGCATCGACCGCCAGCGCCCCGCCTCCTTCACCTTCGACGGCAAGTCCTATCGCGGCTATGCCGGCGACACGCTGGCCTCGGCGCTGATCGCCAACGGCGTGCATCTGGTCGGCCGCTCGTTCAAGTATCACCGCCCGCGCGGCATCATCTCCGCCGGTTCCGACGAGCCGAACGCGCTGGTCGGCGTCGGCCGCGACGAGGCGCACTACACGCCGAACCTGCGCGCGACGCAGGTCGAGCTCTATGACGGGCTGAAGGCCGAAAGCCAGAACCGCTGGCCCTCGCTCGGCTTCGATGCCGGCGCGGTGAACGACCTCGCCGCGCCCTTCCTGCCGTCCGGCTTCTACTACAAGACCTTCATGTGGCCGGCCGGCGCGTGGAAGAAGTTCTACGAGCCGAAGATCCGCGCCATGGCCGGGCTCGGGCGCGCTCCGACCGAATGGGACCCCGACCGCTACACCCAGCACTACGCCCATTGCGACGTGCTCGTCGTCGGCTCCGGCCCGGCCGGCATCGCCGCGGCGCTGGCCGCGAGTGCGTCGGGCGCCCGGGTGATCCTCGTCGACGAGCAGGCCGAACTCGGCGGCTCGCTGCTCGCCGCCACCGGCGCGACCATCGAGGGCCAGCCGGCCGGCGACTGGCTGACGGCCAGCCTTGCCGCGCTCCAGGCGAGCGGCAACGTCACGCTGATGCCGCGCACCACCGCCTTCGGCTATTTCCCGCATAATTTCATCGCGCTCGCCGAGCGCGTCACCGACCATATCGGCATGCCCGACCCGAACCTGCCGCGCGAGCGGCTCTGGCAGGTGCGTGCCAAGGAAGTGGTGCTCGCCACCGGCGCGCTGGAGCGCCCGCTGGTGTTCCCCGACAATGACCGCCCCGGCGTGATGCTGGCCGATTCCGCCCGCACCTATCTCACCCGCTACGCCGTCCAGCCCGGCAAGCGCGCGGTGATCTTCACCGCCGGCGACACCGGCTACCGTGCGGCGCTGGACCTCGCCGCCGGCGGCGTCGAGATCGCCGCCATCGCCGATTTGCGCGCCGCGCCCTCGGGCGAATTCGCCGCCCGGGCGCTCGCCGCCGGCATCGATGTGCGCCCCGCCACCGTCGTGGTCGGCACGTCGGGCCGCCTGCGCGTCTCCTCGGCGAAGCTCGCCAAGGTGAGCGGCGGGCGTGTCGGCCCGGCGGAGACGGTTCCCTGCGACCTCGTGCTGATGTCGGGCGGGCTCACCCCGAGCGTGCACCTGTTCTCGCAGTCGCGCGGCAAGCTCGCCTGGGACGCCGGCCTCGAAGTCTACGTCCCCGGCACCTCGGTGGAGCGCGAGCGCTCGGCCGGCGCCTGCCGCGGCGTCTACGCGCTCAAGGCAGCGCTGGAGGACGGCTACGCCAAGGGCGAGGCCGCCGCCCATTCCGCCGGCGCCGGACCGGTGCCCGCCCGCGGCTTCGCGGTCGAGGCGCTGGATGTCGGCACCGACGGCTTCATCGGCGCCACCCCGCACAACCGCAACCCGGCCTTCACCAAGGCCTTCGTCGACTGGCAGAACGACGTCACCTCGAAGGACCTGAAGCTGGCGACGCGCGAGGGCTTCAAGTCGATCGAGCACATCAAGCGCTACACCACGACGGGCATGGCGACCGACCAGGGCAAGACCTCCAACATGAACGCCCTCGGCATCGTGTCGGAGGCGCTCGGCGATGCGGTGCCCAAGATCGGCCTCACCACCTTCCGCCCGCCCTTCACCCCCACCACCTTCGGCATCTTCGCCGGCGTCGCGCGCGGCGACCTGTTCGATCCCGTCCGCACCACGCCGATCCACAACTGGGCGGCCGAGCACGGCGCCGCCTTCGAGGATGTCTCGCTGTGGAAGCGCGCGCATTACTTCCCCAAGGCGGGCGAGGACATGCACGCGGCGGTGGCGCGCGAGTGCAAGGCGGTGCGCGACAGCGTCGGCATCTTCGACGCCTCGACGCTCGGCAAGATCGAGATCGTCGGCCCGGACGCCGCCGAGTTCATGAACCGCATGTACACCAACGCCTGGCTGAAGCTGGAGCCGGGCCGGCTGCGCTACGGCGTCATGCTGCGCGAGGACGGCTTCGTCACCGATGACGGCGTGGTCGGCCGCATGGCGCCGGACCGCTTCCACGTCACCACCACCACCGGCGGCGCGCCCCGCGTGCTGCACATGATGGAGGACTACCTCCAGACGGAATGGCCCGACCTCGACGTCTGGCTCACCTCCACCACCGAGCAATGGGCGGTGATCGCCGTGCAGGGCCCGAAGGCGCGCGACGTGCTGCAGCCCCTCCTCGACGACATCGACATCTCCAAGGGCGCCTTCCCGCATATGAGCGTGAAGGAGGGCCACATCGCCGGCGTGCCCACCCGCCTGTTCTCGGTCTCCTTCACCGGCGAGCTCGGCTTCGAGGTGAACGTGCCCGCCGAATATGGGCGCGCCGTGTGGGAGGCGATCGTCGCCGCCGGCCAGCCCTACGGCATCACCCCCTACGGCACCGAGACCATGCACGTGCTGCGGGCCGAGAAGGGCTACATCATCGTCGGCCAGGAGACGGACGGCACCGCGACGCCGGATGATGTCGGCCTCGGCTGGGCGGTCGGCAAGGCGAAGAAGGATTTCGTCGGCAAGCGCTCGCTCGCCCGCGCCTCGATGTCGGACCCGAACCGCAAGCAGCTGGTCGGCCTGCTGACCACCGATCCGAACATCGTGCTGGAGGAAGGCGCGCAGATCGTCGCCGACCCGAAGGCGCCGGTGCCGGTGCCGATGCTCGGCCACGTCACCTCGTCCTATCGCAGCGCCGTGCTCGGCCGCTCCATCGCGCTGGCCGTGATCAAGGGCGGGCGCGGGCGGATCGGCGAGAAGCTCTCCGTGCCGATGCCGCACCGGGTGATCGAGGTCGAGGTGGTCGAGCCGGTCTTCTATGATCCCAAGGGGGAACGCCTCAATGGCTGATCTCGCACACGCCCTGACCCCCGCCTATCCGCTCGATGCGCTCGCCGCCGGCGCCCGCGCCATCCCCGCCGCGCAGCTCACCGCGCTCGGCCCCGCCGCCCGCCTCGCCTTCCGCGGCCGCGACGCAGCGATCGGCCCGGCCGGCGAGGCCTATGGCGTCGCCTTGCCGCGCGAGGCCAACCGCTTCGCCACCGGCGCCGACGGGCGGCTCGCGCTCTGGCTCGGGCCGGACGAATGGCTGCTGGTCGCGCCGGGGGCGGCCCCCGCGCCGATCGTCGCCGCCATCGGGCAGGCCGTCGGCGCGCTGCCGCACTCCCTTGTCGACGTCTCATCGCGCAGCGTCGGCATCGCCGTCGAGGGTGCGAAGGCGGCTTATGCGCTGAACCAGGGCGTGCCGCTCGACCTCTCGCTTGCCGCCTTCCCGGTCGGCATGGCGACCCGCACTTTGCTCGGCAAGGCCGAGATCGTGCTGCTGCGCCACGGCCCGGAGAGCTTCCACATCGACGTGTGGCGCTCCTTCGCCGCCTATGTCTGGCAATATCTCGACGGCGCCCGGCGCGAGCTGGGCTGACGACCTGCCCGTCATCCCGGACGGCCGCAGGCCGCCGGGATCGCGTGCCGGAATTGCGCCCTCAGGACGACGATCCCGGCTCTCCGCCCTGCGGGCTGCGGCCGGGATGACCCGGAAAGCAGTGTGAGCCCATGATCAGCGTGTTCGAGCTGTTCAAGATCGGCATCGGCCCGTCCTCATCGCACACGGTGGGGCCGATGCGGGCGGCGGCGAGCTTCGTCGAGCGGCTCGGCGCGATGGCGCTGCCCGCCCGCCCCGCGCGGATCGAGGCGGTGCTGTACGGCTCGCTCGCCTGGACCGGCAAGGGCCACGCCACCGACCGCGCGGTGATGCTCGGCCTCGCCGGCCAGCGGCCCGACACGCTGGTGCCGGCGGAGGCGGACGCGGTGATCGCGGCGGCGCAGGCCGGCACGCTGGCGCTGGAGGTCGGCGCCGCCCGCATCCCCTTCGAACCCGCGCGCGACATCGTCTTCGACACCATTGCCGACACGCCCAAGCATCCCAACACCATCGCCTTCCGCGCGCTCGCGGCCGACGGTGCCCTGCTCTACGAGGAGCGCTGGTGCTCGATCGGCGGCGGCTTCGTGGTGCCGGAGGAGGAGGTCGGGCGCCCCGCCCCGCCGGCCGCCACGGCTGTGCCCTACCCGTTCCGCAACGCCCGCGAGCTGCTGGCGCTGGCCGAGCGAGCCGGTCTCACCATCGCCGCGCTGGTGATGGCGAACGAGGAGGCGCTGCGCCCGCGCGCCGCCATCGAAGCGCATCTCGACCGCATCGACGAGGTGATGATGACCTGCGTCGACCGCGGCATCTCCACCGACGGCATCCTGCCCGGCGGCCTCAGCGTGAAGCGCCGCGCCCGCTCGATCCGCGACCGGCTCTACGCCCGCAACGAGCCCACCCCGCACGAGATCATGGACTGGGTGAGCCTCTACGCCATCGCCGTGAACGAGGAGAACGCGGCGGGCGGGCGCGTCGTCACCGCCCCCACCAACGGCGCGGCCGGCGTGGTGCCGGCGACGCTGCGCTATTTCCGCGACCATTGCCCCGGCGCGGGACGCGAAGGCATCCACACCTTCCTGCTCACCGCCACCGCCATCGGCGCGCTGTTCAAGATGAACGCCTCGATCTCCGGCGCCGAGGTCGGCTGCCAGGGCGAGGTCGGCGTCGCCTGCTCCATGGCCGCCGCGGGGCTTGCGGCCGCCCTCGGCGCCAGCAACGCGCAGATCGAGAACGCCGCCGAGATCGGCATGGAGCATCACCTCGGCATGACCTGCGACCCCATCGGCGGGCTGGTGCAGGTGCCCTGCATCGAGCGCAACGCTTTTGGGGCCATCAGCGCGGTGAACGCCGCCTCGCTCGCTTTGCACGGCGACGGCACCCATGTGGTGCCGCTCGACAAGGTGATCGTCACCATGCGCGAGACCGGCCGCGACATGGCCTCGAAGTACAAGGAAACCTCGCTCGGCGGCCTCGCGGTCAACCTGCCGGAGTGCTGAGCGACGGGCGCCCCGACCGGGCGCCCCTTCTCCTGCCGCACGCCGTCCGGCAGGTTGCCGGAAGGCGCCCCCCGCCGCGGCGGATGATCTCCCCCAGCCCTGCCCATTCCTGCCCATTCCTGCCCTGCCCTGCCACCGGTCGCGCAGCCGGTGCGAACGCACGTCCCCGGTCGACGCGGGCGGGCCGCGGCGCGCCTTCACAACACCGACAGTAACGCAGCGTCACCCATACCTGACGTTGGGGAATAACACCTACGTATAATTTACTCTTGCTCCCCGGAGGATTCATGCTAATGGTCGACTAAATAAGATATGCCAGAGAATTCCGGCAGACAAAGACTCGTTGACGTACGGTCATAACGCTACGTCATCGAACCAATGCTTGAACTATACAAGCAACGGGCCTCGTATGTCTGACGTTCCGGCAGATCTTGTGACCGCATCACGCTGATCGACCACATCCGAAGCGGCCGCCTCTCCACAAGAGCCGCACGGACGGAAACGTTCGAGGACACAATGCAAACCACTCAGCCTTCCGTGCGCGCCTGGGAACCCTGGTTCCAGCTCGGCTGCGGCATCGTCTGCATGGCGATGATCGCCAATCTCCAGTACGGCTGGACCCTGTTCGTCGATCCCATCGATGCCAAGCATCACTGGGGCCGCGCCGCCATCCAGCTCGCCTTCACCCTGTTCGTGCTGACCGAGACCTGGCTGGTGCCGGTCGAGGCGTGGTTCGTCGACCGCTACGGCCCGCGCGTCGTCATCACCTTCGGCGGCGTGATGATCGCCCTGTCCTGGATCGTGAATTCGCAGGCGAGCTCGCTCACCATGCTCTATGCCGGCGCCATCCTCGGCGGCATCGGCGCGGGCTCGGTCTACGGCACCTGCGTCGGCAACGCGCTGAAATGGTTCCCCTACCGCCGCGGCCTCGCCGCCGGCGCCACCGCCGCCGGCTTCGGTGCCGGCGCGGCGCTGACCGTGGTGCCGATCGCCGCGATGATCGCGACCTCCGGCTACGAGCAGGCCTTCCTGTGGTTCGGCATCGGCCAGGGCATCGTGGTGCTGGTCATCGCCCAGTTCCTCTACATGCCCAAGCACAAGATCGCGCCGCCGAAGAAGGTCTCCTCGCTTCCCCAGAGCAAGGTCGACTACAAGCCGGCCCAGACCGTCTCGAAGCCGGTGTTCTGGCTGCTCTACGCCATGTTCGTCATGGTCGCCTCGGGCGGCCTGATGGCGGCGGCCCAGATCGGCCCGATCGCCCATGACCTCGGCGTCGCCGACATCCCGGTGAACGTGTTCGGCCTGCAGGCGGCAGCGCTGACGCTGGCCATCTCGCTCGACCGCATCTTCGACGGCTTCGGCCGCCCGCTGTTCGGCTACATCTCCGACCGCATCGGCCGCGAGAACACCATGTTCATCGCCTTCGGCACCGCCGCCGCGGCGCTGCTGGTGCTGGTGTTCCACGGCAGCAACCCGCTGGTCTTCGTGCTGGCCACCGCCGCCTTCTTCGGCGTGTTCGGCGAGATCTACTCGCTGTTCCCGGCGACCTGCGGCGATACGTTCGGCTCGAAGTTCGCCGCCACCAATGCCGGCATGCTCTACACCGCCAAGGGCACCGCGGCGCTGCTCGTGCCGCTCGCCAGCGTCGTCGCGGCGACCTATGGCTGGTACGCGGTGTTCGCCATCGCGGTCGGCCTGAACGCCTGCGCCGCGCTGCTCGCCATGTTCGTCCTGCGGCCGGTGCGCGCGCGCTTCATCGCCCGCTCCAACGTCGCCGGCGAGGCGACCGAGACCCAGCCGATCGGCGTTTCCCAGCCCGCCCACTGAGCCTTCGGCCACACCTTCGGGGCCCGCGCCGGAACGTCCGGCCGGGCCCCGCTTGTCATTGGGCAAGCGCCGCGCGAATTTGCTATGGTTCCAGAATGGAGCCACGCACCAACGAGCCTCGCCACATGGGATATCACGCCGCCCCGTCCGGTGCCCCGGCGCTGAACATCGGCTTCATCCTCGCCGACAACTTCACCCTGTCGGCCTTCTCGCTCTTCGTCGATCATCTGCGCCTCGCCGCCGACGAGGGCGACCGCTCCCGCCCCATCCTGGCCCGCTGGCAGATCATGGCGAGCCGGGCGGACCCGATCCGGGCGAGCTGCGGCGTCGCCGTCTCGCGCACCGATCCGCTCGGCGACCCCGCCCAGTTCGACTACATCGTCATCGTCGGCGGCCTGCTGCACACCGGCCCGCAGGTGGATGACGAGACCATCGCCTGGCTGAAGCGCGCCGCGCGCGCCGGCACGCCGCTGGTCGGCGTCTGCACCGGCTCCTTCGTGCTCGCCCGCGCCGGGCTGATGGTCGGCCGGCGCTGCTGCGTAAGCTGGTACCACTACCAGGACTTCCTCGACGAGTTTCCCCACCACACCCCGGTCGCCGACCGGCTCTATGTGATCGACGGCGACCGCATCACCTGCGCCGGCGGCGGCGGCGCCGCCGATCTCGCCGCCGCGCTGGTGGAAAAGCACATCGGCCGCTCGGTGGCGCAGAAGAGCCGCCACGTGCTGCTGCTGGACCGCGCCCATTCCGGCGCCGAGGCGCAGCCCCATCCCCCGATCGCCAATCTCGTCGCCGACGACCGCGTGCGCCGCGCCCTGCTGCTGATGGAGCAGCACATGGCCGATCCGCTGCCGATCGCCGATGTCGCCCGCCGGCTGCAGCTGTCGACGCGGCAGATCGAGCGGCTGTTCCAGACCGTGATGGGCCAGAAGCCGGGCGAGTTCTACCGCCGGCTGCGCCTGCGCTACGCGCGCTTCCTGCTCGACACCACCGGGCGGTCGGTGACCGATATCGCGCTCGAATCGGGGTTCTCGGACTGCGCCCACTTCTCGCGCCAGTTCAAGGCGATGCACGGCTTCACCCCGTCCGACGCCCGCGCCAGCGGCCCCAATCCCGCCGCCCAGCGCACCCAGGCCGCCCAGCGCCTGTTCGAGTGAGCGGGCTCAGATGCCGGCGCCGGTG
Organism: Ancylobacter terrae; assembly: GCF_045108345.1. Lineage (NCBI taxonomy): Bacteria > Pseudomonadati > Pseudomonadota > Alphaproteobacteria > Hyphomicrobiales > Xanthobacteraceae > Ancylobacter > Ancylobacter terrae. The sequence goes on along the minus strand of NZ_JBJGXH010000001.1, from coordinate 556,630 downwards.
GGGCTGGCATTGCCCTTCATGAGGATCGGCCCGGTCGGCCGGCCGGTCGGTGAGCCGCCTGCCGGCTCTAGCGTCACTTCATAGAGTTGCTCGGCTGCGGGCAGCGGCAGGCCGTCGACATTGAGCGGGATGGTCCGCAGGTTCTCCAGAAGCCCGACCGAGACCGGCCCGCGGGCGCGATCCCAGAGCGTCCAGACCTGGAGCGACTTGCCCTCGGGCGCTGTCAGCTCCCTCAGCGCCAGCAGTTCGGTACGCCCGTCCCGGAAGGCGTTGACCACCGCCGCCGGCTGGTTCTGGTCGGACAGCAGCACCGCGACCAGCACCGGCGTCTGCGCCGCCTTCCGGGCGAGCTGGGCGAGGCCGACCGCCATCAGCAGGCTTGCCGCGCAGGCGGCGAGGCCGACACCGCGCCAGAAGGCGAGGCTCTCCCACCAGCGCGCGGCCGGTTCGCCGCCCGGCGCGCGGGCGCGGGTCGTCGCGACGCCTGCGGGCTCCGGGCCGGTCTCGAGCCTGCCCGCAAGCGAGGCGCCGATGCGCGGCCACAGCGCCGGATCAGGGACGACGGAGGGCGCGGTCGCGTCGAGCTCGGCCACCCGCTCGCGCCACTCCTCCACCAGCGCGGCGAGGCCGGCGTCGACGGCCAGTTGCGCCTCGCAGCGCCGCGTCTCCTCGGCGTCCAGCAGCCCGAGGACATATTCGCTGGCGAGGCACTCGCGCTCCTGCGGGCTCATGCCAGGCACTCCTTCAGCGCACGCAGGCTGCGCCGGATCCACGCCTTGGCGGTGCCCAGCGGCACGCCGAGCCGGCCGGCCAGCTCGCCATGGGTGAGCCCCCGCAGATAGGCGAGAAGGATGGCCCGCCGCCGAAGCGGCTCGAGACGGTCGAGGCAGCGCTTCAGCGCGCTCGTCTCCGACAGCGCCACCAGCAGGCTCTCGGCGTCCGCCGCTTCCGAGGCCGGCTCGATCGCGTCGTAGTCGGCCACCAAGTCGATGCGCCGCTCGCCCCTCAGCACGTTGAGCGCCGTGTGGCGCAGCACGGTGAAGATCCACGTCGAGGCCTTGCCGCGCGCTGGGTCGAAGCTGGCGGCCTTCTCCCAGATGCGCAGGAAGGTGTCGTGCACCACCTCGTCGGCGAGATCGCGCCGGCGCAGCATACGCAGCGCGACGCCCGTCATCTTCGGCGCCAAATGCTCGTAGAGCCGATGCAGGCTCGCGCGCTCTCCCCGCGCGCATCCGCGCAGCGCCTCGGCAAGTTCGGCTTCGATGCCGTCATGGGCGCTCAGGGTAAGGCTCGTCACCGGTCGTTTCCGCAGAGTGGGTCTTTAACGTTTACGCAGCGGCAGGGTCCGTGGATGCAGCCGGGACGATTTTTTTCGTGTCGCCTGCGTCCATCGCCGCGGGCCGCGTGTAGCCGCTCCGTCGGCCGAGGCACGCTCGGCCCCAACGGAGTACGCCACATGAACCGCACGATGATCTCTCTCGCCGTCGCCGGACTGGCGATGACGGCCACCGGTGCCGGCGCCCAGTCCGTCGCGGCCCTCATCGAGGGCAACAGCATCGCCATCGTCGACGTCAAGGCCGCCAAAGCGGGCACACCCGTAAAGGTCGCCGGCGCGGGCAAGCTCGTCGGCATCGATGTGCGCCCGGCCGACGGCCTGCTCTACGGCCTGTTCGATGACGGCACGCTCGTGACCATCGACCCCAAGACCGGCGCCACCGCCGCCAAGTCGAAGCTGGAGGTCATGCTGCCCTCCGGCACCACGGCAACCGTCGATTTCAACCCGGTCGCCGATCGCCTGCGGGTCATCGGCAGCGACGGCACCAATCTGCGGGCCAATGTCGACGACGGGAAGGTGACCAAGGACGGCGCGCTCCGATTTGCCGAGGGCGACGCCAATAAGGCGGTGACACCCCGGATCGTCGCGGGCGCCTACACCAATTCCGTGAAGGGTGCCAAGGAAACCGCGCTGTACGACATCGACGCCGCCACCGGCACGCTGGTGAAGCAGGCCCCGCCCAATGACGGCGTGCTGAACGCCGTCGGCAGCCTCGGCGTCAGCGCCGCCAGCTACGCCTTCGACATCCCGGCCGGCGGCGCGAACGAGGGCTGGCTGATGGCCGACGGCACGCTCTACCGGGTCGATCTCGCCAGCGGCAAGGCGACCGCGGCAGGCAAGATCGGCGGCATTTCCGGCATGGTGCACGACATTGCCATCCTGCCGGCGCCGTAGATCGTCACCGCAGCCGAAGGGGCCGCCGCGCGCGGCCCCGCAGCGCCGAATGTCGCATGAGGGAAACTATCTGTCGCCTGCATGAAAGTCTGTCCGGTGGTTCCGTCGAACAATTCCAGACGAGGCGCGCCGGCAACGGGAACACGGCGCGCGGGAGATCCCGCCATGCTCGACCAGACCGATACCGCGCTCCGCGCGCTGCTGCGCCGCCGCAAGCCCGGCTACAGCCTCGAGGCCCCGTTCTACACCAGCCCCGAGATCTACGACGCCGACATGGAGATCATCTTCGGCCGGCACTGGATCTTCGTCGGCGTCGACCCGGACGTGCCGGAACCCGGCGACGCCATGACCTTCAACGTCGGCAAGTATTCGATCTTCGTCGTGCGCGACGACGACGGCGAGGTGCGCGCCTTCCACAATGTCTGCCGCCATCGCGGCGCGCCGATCGTGCACGACTACAAGACCACCGTCGGCAACCTCGTCTGCCGCTACCATTCCTGGACCTACGGCCTCGACGGCAAGCTGCTCTTCGCCGAGCATATGGGCGCGGATTTCGATCCGTCCTGCCATGGTCTCAAGCCGGTGCATGTGCGCTCGCTGGAAGGGCTGATCTTCGTCTGCCTCGCCGACGAGCCGCCGGCCGATTTCGACGTGATGGCGGCGAAGATGGCGCCCTATCTCGCCCCGCACGACCTGAAGAACGCCAAGGTCGCCTTCGAGAAGGACATCATCGAGCCGGGCAACTGGAAGCTCACCATGGAGAACAACCGCGAGTGCTATCACTGCGCGGGCAACCATCCCGAGCTCACCGTGCCGCTCTTCGCCTATGGCTTCGGCTTCGCGCCCGAGGAACTCGACGAGCACGGCCGCAAGGAGGCCGAGGAATACGCGAAGCTGGTCACCTCCAGCCACCGCGAGTGGGAGAGCTGCGGCTTCCCCTCCGAGTGCATCGAGCATCTCGACGACATGATCACCGGCTACCGTACCGAGCGCCTGCCGCTCGCCGGCGACGGCGAGAGCCACACCAACGACACCCGGGCGGCGTGCAGGAAGCTGCTCGGCAAGATCAACGATCCCCGCCACGGCGCGCTGCATTTCTGGACCCAGCCGAACTCGTGGCACCATTTCATGTCGGACCATGCGGTGGTGTTCTCGGTGCTGCCGCTCGACGCCGAGCGCTCGCTGCTGCGCACCAAGTGGCTGGTGCACAAGGACGCGGTGGAAGGCGTCGACTACGACGTCGAGAACCTGACCGCCGTCTGGGACGCCACCAACGACCAGGATTCCGAGCTGGTCGGCTATTGCCAGACCGGCGCGCAGAGCCCCGCCTACGAGCCCGGCCCCTACTCGCCGCACACCGAGATGCTCGTGGAGAAGTTCTGCAACTGGTATGTCGGCCGCATGAGCGACGCGCTCGGGTGCTGAGGCGGGGGTAGATCGATCCCGTTTTTATCCGTCATGTCGTCTTCACGGGCGGAGCAAAGCGAAGAGCCGGGATCGCCGGCCGGATGATGTCCCTACGATCCCGGCTCGGCCCTGCGGGCCGTCCGGGATGACAAAACGGCACCGCCCGCCGGTCGTCATCCCCGGGCTCGACCCGGGGATCCACGTCTGCCCCGTGGCGCCGCATCAGGTGTGGATGGCCGGGACAAGCCTGGCCATGACGTCTGAACCTTCGCTCTCCCCTCGGGGAGAGGGGTACGCAACCCCGCCCTCCCTCGCCCCGCCGGGACGAGGGAATTGAACGTTTCGCCGCCACGGAACGATTGGACACTGCCCATGACCACGCCGACCCCGACCGAGCCCGCCGCCGCGCTCATCGCCGACAGCCTGCCGCTGTGGAACCCGGACGTCGACGACGTGCTCGAGGTCCGCGCCGTGCGGGCGGAGACGCATGACGTCAAGACCTTCGTGCTGGCGCCGCGCACGCCCGCCCGCTTCCATTGGGAGCCCGGCCAGTTCCTCACCCTCGATCTCGAGATCGGCGGCGAGACCATCAACCGCTGCTACACCATCGCGGCGGCCCCCACCCGCCCGCACACGCTGGCGATCACGGTAAAGCGGGTGCCCGGCGGGCCGGTCTCGAACTGGCTGCACGACAACCTCAGGCCCGGCTCGCACATCCGCGCGGTCGGCCCGATGGGCGACTTCACCTGCTTCCGCCATGCGGCGCCGAAATACCTGTTCCTGTCCGGCGGCTCGGGCATCACCCCGCTGATGTCGATGGCCCGCACCTTCCACGACCTCGGCACCGCGCGCGACCTCGTCTTCGTCCACGCCGCGCGATCCCCCGCCGACATCATCTTCCGCGCCGAGCTGGAACTGATGGCGCGGAACCAGCCCGGCAGCTTCCGCTTCGCACCCGTCTGCGAGGCCGATGGCGCCGGCGAGCCGTGGGCCGGCTATCGCGGGCGCATCTCGCGGGCGCTGCTGGAGCTGATCGCGCCGGATTTCCGCGAGCGCGAGGTGTTCGTCTGCGGCCCCTCGCCCTTCATGGCGGCGGTGCGCACGCTGCTGAAGGACGCCGGCTTCGACATGGCCCGGCACCATGAGGAGAGCTTCAATTTCGAGGAGCTGGCGGGGGCCGAGCCGGAGGTCGCCGCGCAGGTGGCCGCGGCCGAGGCGGAGCTCGCCGCCGAGCCGGCCCCCGCGGCCACCGTCTACAAGGTCGAGTTCGCGAAGTCGAAGCGCACCATCGAGTGCGCCTCCGACATGTTCGTGCTGGACGCCGCGCGCCGGGCCGGCGTGCGCCTCCCGTCCTCCTGCGCCAAGGGCCTGTGCGGCACCTGCAAGTCGAAGCTGGTCTCGGGCACGGTCGAGATGACCCACCAGGGCGGCATCCGCCAGCGCGAGATCGACGCCGGCATGGTGCTGCTGTGCTGCTCGAAGCCGACCGCCGACCTCGTGGTCGACCGCTGAGCGAAAAAGGCCGCCCGGCGGCGGCCTTTCATCGGGCGCGCGTCACGCGCCGCGTCACCACACGACGTCGATGACGCTCTGCATGCCCTGCTTGACCGTATCGACCGTCGCGCTGGTCGCGGCCGCGGTGCGCTCGTACAGGTTCTTACTCGCACCGACGATGTCCGGCAGGCCATAGCCGCTCTCGGCCTCGCCGGCCGATGCCTGGGCCACAGCCGGGGGCGGGACGGCGACAGGTGCCGGCGCCGCCGCGACCGGCGCGGCGCCGAGCCGCTTCGGGTCGCGCGATTCGCAGGTGCTGCCGCAATTGTCGAAGCGCTCCACGCCCACCGGCATCGCCACCTTGCGCTCGCCCGCCACCCGGCCGGGCGCGGGCTTCGGCGCCGGCGCCACCGTCGCCTGCGTCGCGGCCCGCACGAAGGGCGGCGCGGCGCGGGCCGGCGCCTCGGCGGGCGGATTGAGCAGGTCGTGCAGGCTCGGCTCGGCGACCGTGAAGGTGCGATCGCCCTTGGCCAGCACCACGACCGGCACCGCCGGCTCCATCGCCACCCGCTCGGCCGGCTTGGCGGCGGGCGGAGCCATGCTGCCCTGCCCGGCCACATAACCGCCACCCGCCAGCAGGCCGGCGACCGCGAGCGCGAGGCCGGCCTTGCGAACCGGAACCGAGCGGAAATCCGGCCGCGCCGGAATCAGCATGCGCATGTCGTTCTCCCCCGTTGCGACGGTATGGATTTGGCGCAGGCGGCCGGGCGATTTTGCGGCGGAGCTGGTACGCCGCGGTGACGAGTTCGCGCTATTTTATGTGCGGCAGCGCGCCCCCACATGAGCGTCGCCGCCTCCACGGGACCCCATAATGCCGGCCACGCCCGACCTCGCGCAGCTGCGCCGCATCGGCTTCCTCACCCTGCCGAACCACTCGATGGTGGCGAGCGCCAACGCGCTCGAAGCGTTGCGCATGGCCAATTACGTCAGCGAGCGCGAGGCCTATCACTGGCGCGTCGTCACCCTCGACGGCACCCCGGCGATGGCCAGCAACGGCCTCTCGCTCAGCCCCACCGTGCCGCTCGCCGAGGCCGGCCCGCTCGACCTGCTGCTGGTGTGCGGCGGCATCGACGTGCGCCACGCCGCCGGGCGCGGCGTCGAGGACGCGCTGCGCCGCCTCAGCCGGCGCGGCGTCGCGCTCGGCGCGCTGTGCACCGGCACCTTCGTGCTGGCGGAGGCGGGGCTGCTCGATTTCTACCGCTGCGCCATCCATTGGGAGAACCTCTCCGCCATCCGCGAGGAATTCCCGCAGATCGGCTTTGTCGAGGACGCCTTCGTGATCGACCGCGACCGCCTCACCTGCACCGGCGGCGTCGCCCCGCTGGAGATGATGCTGGACCTGGTCGAGGCGGGCGAGGGCCGCGCCGTCGCCGACCGCGTCTCCGAACAGTTCATCGTCGAGCGCCGCCGCCGGCCCGGCGAGGGCCGTTCTGGCGAAGGCCGGCCCGGTGCGCCGGGAGCGGGCGAGCGCCCCGCCGCCGCGCGCCCCCGTCCCGCGCTGGCCGATCCTACCCTCGCCCGCGCGGTGCGGCTGATGGAGCGCGGCATCGAGCAGCCCCGCCGCATCGCCGAAATCGCGACCCGGCTCGACATCTCGCCCCGGCAGCTGGAGCGGCTGTTCGCCCGCCATCTCGGCGTCGCCCCCGCCGCCTACCAGCTCGGCCTGCGGCTGGAGCGGGCGCGCGAATTGCTGCGGCTCTCGCCGCTGCCGATCACCGATGTCGGCATCGCCTGCGGCTTCCAGTCCGCCGCCCATTTCGCCACCGCCTATGGCCGCCGCTTCGGCCGCACCCCGAGCGAGGAGCGCCGGGGCGGCTGACCCCGCGCCGGGCGTCTCCCGCCGCCACCCGGCCGGCCCCGTCATCCCGGACGGCGGGGCGCGCCGATCCGGAGACGGCGCGCGGCGAGGTGCACACCCCGGCCGATCCGGGCTCTTCGGCTGCGCCTGCGGCCGGGGTAATCGGCAGCGTCGCTCGCTCGCGCCTTTGCCTGCCACTGCCTGACACCCCTCCGCAGAAATCCGCTCTTGTGACGCGGCGGCGAGGCGCGCAGATTTGATGATCGAATGGCTCTCGTACGATTTGTACTGTCTATGAAAATGGCCCTTCCCGCCGCTGCGTCCCCCGCCCACGCGCCGCGTCGCCGAGCTGGTCACACCCCGTCCGGCAGCCGTGCTGCGCGAGGGCTGCGGCCTCGCCGGACAACGGGCCGGCGCGGTCGCGTCCGCCCGACGAAACCCCGCGCGGGGGAGCGGCACCGGGCGGCCGCGCCGCGACATTGCCTCTGGTGCACCGCCCCCGAAAGGCGTAAGCGCGAGGGATCGGCGGTGTTCGTCTGTCCCGCCACTTGCCATGGACGTGGCCGCAGGCCGCGCTGATGAACCGATGGATGCTCCCCATCAACCGGCGCGCCGCAAGGATCTCGCCGCCCGCTACACCGATTTCACCGCCGACATGCTCGCGGCGGAGCGGACGCCGATCGCCGACGCCCGTCTCGGCCTGCCGATGACCTTCGTCGCCGGCGCCACCAATGCCGGCGGGCTGCTCGCGGTCGGCCAGTACACCTCGCACATGTCGGGCATCGTCTCGGCGATGGCCGACAACCTCGTGCTCGGCGCCGGCGGCCTGGTCGCGGCCGGGCTCGTCGCCTTCCTGCCGTTCGTCGCCGGGGCGGCGACGTCGGCCCTGCTGGTCAACTGGGCCCGCCTGCATCACGTCGAAAGCCAGTATGCGCTGCCGCTGACCCTTGAAGCGCTGCTGCTTCTCGCCTTCGGCACGCTGGGCGGCTACGCGCAGCATTCCCAGCCGGCGCTGCTGGCGGCCATCGCCGTGCTGTGCTTCATCATGGGGCTGCAGAACGCCACGGTGACCAAGATGTCCGGCGCGCGCATCCGCACGACGCACATGACCGGCGTGGTGACCGACATCGGCATCGAGCTGGGCAAGCTGGTCTACCCCAACCGACAGCGCCGTCGCCGCGGCGCGCCGCTGGTGCTGGCCGATCGCGAGAAGCTCAAGCTGCTGACGCTGTTCCTGCTGCTGTTCTTCCTCGGTGGCGTCACCGGCGCGCTCGGCTTCAAATATGCCGGTTTCATCTTCTGCGTGCCGCTGGCGCTGCTGGTGCTGCTTCTGGCCGGTCCAGAGGCCTTCCGGCTCGGCGTGCGCGCGCTGGCGCGGCGGCGCTAGGCCGGGCTCACCCGGCCCCGATCACGCGGTCGCAAAGATTCCGGGTCGATGGCGTAATCGTTCTGTCCCCGGCCTGCCCGCGCGCTATCGTGGCACCCTGTCTGCCATGCGACGGGGCGCCGTCCCCGCCGCCGAGCCCATGAGCGACCCGCCCGCATGATCGCCAACGCCGACGCACTGCTCAAGCCATTGACGATCAAGGGTCTCACCATCCGCAACCGGGTGATGTCGACCTCGCACGCGCCCGGCTACGGCAAGGACGGAAAGCCGCAGGAACGCTACCAGCTCTACCATATGGAGAAGGCGAAGGGCGGCATCGGGCTCACCATGTTCGGCGGCTCCTCCTCCGTCGCCATCGACAGTCCGGCCGCGCCGTGGAACCAGATCTCCGTCGCCGACGACAGCGTCATCCCCTATTTCCGGCAGTTCGCCGAGCGCGTGCACGCCCACGGCGCCAAGCTGATGATCCAGCTCACCCATATGGGCCGGCGCACCAAGTGGGACACCGAGCACTGGCTGCCCACCCTCTCCGCCTCGCCCCGCCGCGAGCCCACCTCGCGCACCATCCCGCGCGAGATGGACCGCCACGACATCCGCCGCGTGGTGAAGTCGTTCGCCGAGGCGGCGCGCCGCTGCAAGGAGGGCGGGCTCGACGGCTGCGAGATTTCCGCCGCCCACGGCCACCTCGTCGACCAGTTCTGGTCGCCGAGCGTGAACCAGCGCACGGACGAGTATGGCGGCTCGCTCGCCAACCGCATGCGCCTCGGCCGCGAGGTGCTCGAAGCCATGCGCGAGGCGGTGGGGCCGGACTATGTCATCGGCATCCGCATGTCCGGCGACGAGATGATCGCCGACGGTCTCTCCCACGAGGACTGCGTCGAGATCGCCGCGACCTACGCCCGCGACGGCCTCGTCGATTTCCTCAACATCATGGGCGGCCAGGCCCGCGACGAGATGAGCCACGCCGTCTCGCTGCCCAACATGTCGTTCCCGGTCGCGCCGTTCCTGTTCCTGCCGAGCGCGATCAAGCGCGAGGTCGACATCCCCGTCTTCCACGCCCAGCGCGTCACCGACCTCGCCACCGGCGCCCGCGCGGTGGCGGAGGGCCATGTCGACATGATCGCCATGACCCGCGCCCACATCGCCGACCCCCATCTCGTCAAGAAGCTGATCGAGGGCCGCGACGACGACATCCGCCAGTGCGTCGGCGCCGGCTACTGCATCGACCGCATCTATGTCGGCGGCGACGCGTTGTGCCTGCAGAACGCCGCCACCGGGCGCGAGGCGACCATGCCCCACGTCATCCCGAAGGCGGAGGTGGCGCGCAAGGTGGTCGTCGTCGGCGCCGGCCCGGCCGGGCTCGAGGCGGCCCGCGTGTCCGCCGAGCGCGGCCACAAGGTGGTGCTGTTCGAGAAGGACGCCATCGCCGGCGGCCAGGTCAACGTCGCCGCGAAGGCGACCTGGCGCGAGGCGCTCTCCGGCATCCCGCGCTGGCTGTTCGCTCAAGTTCAGAAGAAGGGCGTCGACATCCGCCTGAACACCCCCGCCACCCCCGCCGCCATCCTCGCCGAGCAGCCGGACGTGGTGATCATGGCGACCGGCGGGCGGGCGAACCGCGGCCACGCCAAGGGCGCCGAGCACGCCGTCACCACCTGGGACGTGCTCACCGGCGCGGTCGAGCCGACCGGCTCGGTGCTGGTCTTCGACGAGATCGGCGGCCACAATGCCGCCTCCACCGCCGAGGTGCTGGCGAAGAAGGGCTGCCTGGTCGAGCTGGCGACGCACGACGTGCAGATCGCCCAGGAGGTCGGCACCACCAACAAGCCGATCCACCTGCGCGAACTCTACAAGCACGGGGTCGTGCTCTCGCCGAACCTGGAGCTGATCGAGATCTATCCGGAGGGCAACCGCCTCGTGGCGGCGCTGCGCAACACCATGACCGATGCCGAGGAGGAGCGCGTGGTCGACCGCGTCGTGGTCGATTGCGGCACGCTGCCCGTCGAAGAACTGTTCCACGAGCTGCGCACCGCCTCTGTGAATGACGGCGAGACCGATCTCGACGCGCTCATCGCCGGCCGCCCGCAGCAATGGACCGGCCAGCCCGGCTTCGCCCTCTACCGCGTCGGCGACGCCTGGACCGGCCGCAACATCCACGCCGCGCTCTACGATTCACTGCGCCTGTGCAAGGATCTGTGAGGAGGAACGACGCCGAGTCCCGGATCGGCTGAGGCGCCCTTCATCCTACCCTCTCCCCACCGGGAAGAGGGCTTCGACGACAGGCGGCTCGCAGCGAATCGTCATCCCCGGGCTCGTCCCGGGGATCCACGCCTTTCCGCCGGCCGGGGCAGACGTGGATGGCCGGGACAGGCCCGGCCATGACGGCGACGACGGAGGAACGAGAGGCGCCACACGGCGCCACGGTCATTACCTTTCCCGCCGGGGAGAGGTCGGCCGCGCAGCGGACGGGTGAGGGGGAGCCCCCTCTTCCGGACGTGGCGAGGCCCCCTCACCCAACCTTCTCCCCGCCGGGTAGAGGGCGTCCACAACCCCTCCCCCACCGGGGAGCCAACGCGCGAGGATATGAACGCCGCCATGACCCCCACCGCGCTCGGCCTCGCTTTGCTGGTGCCCGCTCTTGCCGCCCTCGCGGTGGCGGTGGCCGGGCGGCGCGCGCGGCTGTGGCGGATCGGGCGGGCGGCGCGGGTCGACTGGGCGCGCGGGCTGCTCGCGCTGCCGAAGCGCTATCTGGTGGACGTGCACCACGTCGTCGGCCGCGACCCCTTCGCGGCGCGCATGCATGCCCTCGTCGCCGGCGGCCTGCTGGCCGGCTCGGCGCTCGCCGCCCTCGCCCTCGTTCCCCCGCTCGGCGGCTCCCGCCTGTGGTGGGCGCTGGTCGCCCTGGTCTTCGCGGCGATGCTGGCCGGCGGCGCCATGGTCGGGCGGCGGCGCTATCCGGTGAAGCCGGCGCGGCTCTCCGGCGGGCGCTTCCAGATCCTGCCTTTCCTGCTCATCGGCTACGGCCTCGGCGCCTTCCTCGTCGCACTGGACGCGATGCTGGCCGGTGCCGTCGCGCCGCTCGCCTGGCTCGGCCTCGCCCTCGCCACCGGGGCGGGCGCCGGCCTCGCCCTCCAGCTCGATCGCGGCCCGATGCGCCATGCCTTTGCCGGCGCCGCCCATCTCGCCGCCCATCCACGCCCCGAGCGCTTCGAGGGCGTGCGCGAGACCGCCCTCAGGCCGCTCGATCTCGAGGCCGAAAAGCTCGGCGCCGAGACTCCGGCCGATTTCGCCTGGAACCGTCTGCTGGGTTTCGACGCCTGCATCCAGTGCGGGCGCTGCGAGGTCGCCTGCCCGGCCTTTGCCGCGGGACAGCCGCTGAACCCCAAGCGCCTGATCCAGGACCTCGTCGCCACCCTGACCCCCGGCGAGGGCGCCACCGCCTATGCCGGCAGCCCCTATCCCAACGCCCGCCCGGTCGACGGCCGGCGCGGGCCGGATCGGCCGATCGTCGGCGCCGGCGCGCTCGTTCATCCCGATACGCTGTGGTCCTGCACCACCTGCCGCGCCTGCGTCGAGGAATGCCCGATGATGATCGAGCATGTCGACGCCATCGTCGATCTGCGCCGGTTCCAGACGATGGAACTCGGCGAGGTGCCGGAAAAAGCCGCCGCCCCGCTCGCCGAGCTGCGCCTCGCCGACGAGCCGGGTGGGCGCCCGCTTGCCGCCCGCACCGATTTCGCCGCCGGCCTGCCGCTGCCGCTCATCGGCGCGAAGGGCGCAGCCGAGGTGCTGCTCTGGCTCGGCGAAGGCGCCTATGAGCTGCGCTATGGCCGTACGCTGCGGGCGCTGGTCGCCCTGCTCCACAAGGCCGGCGTCGATTTCGCCGTGCTCGGGCCGGAGGAACGCGACTGCGGCGACCTCGCCCGCCGGCTCGGCGACGAGGCGACCTTCCAGCGCCTCGCCCGCGCCAACATCGAAACACTGGCGAAATACCGCTTCGCCCGCATCCTCACCGCCGACCCGCACGCGCTGCATGTGCTGCGCAACGAATACCCGGCCTTCGGCGGGCGTTACGAGGTGGTGCACCACGCCGCCTTTCTCGACGAACTCGTGGCCGCCGGCCGCCTGCCCCTCGGCGCGGGGGACGCGGCGCGCGTCACCTATCACGACCCCTGCTATCTCGGCCGCTACAATGGCGAGTTCGACGCCCCGCGCCGCCTGCTCGACCGGCTCGGCATCGAGCGGGTCGAGATGGAGCGCGCCGGCCCGCGATCCATGTGCTGCGGCGGCGGCGGCGGCGCGCCGGTGAGCGACATTGAGGGCGAGCGCCGCATCCCCGATATCCGCATGGCGCAGGCGGGCGCGACCGGCGCCGCCATCGTCGCGGTCGCCTGCCCGCAATGCACCGCCATGCTCGAAGGCGTCACCGGCGATCGGCCGGAGGTGCGCGACATCGCCGAGCTGGTGCTGGCGGCGGTGGAGGCGGCGTCGGCGACCCCCGCCCGCCGGCCGGAGCCGGTGGCATGAGCGCCGAACGCCCTGCCCGGCTCCGCCGCGACCCCCGCATTGAGCGTGCCGCCCATCGCATCGACGGCGGCACCCGCCCCCGCTTCGACCTCGCCGCCGCCCCTGGGGCCGGCCCCGCCGCGGTGTCGGCAACCGGCCGGCTGCGCCGTGACCCGCGCCTCGAGGCCGAACGGCAGCTGGTGGCGGGCACCGCTCGCCGCCGGCTCGACCGCGCGCTGCGCGAGGCTGCACTCACCGCACCGACCGCACTGATCGTCCACCTGATCGAACCGGAAATCGCACTCACTGCACCGGCGCCGAAGACGGTGATCATCGCCGATCCCGCCTGCCTGATCGGCGTCGTTCCCGACGCGCCGGGCGGGCGCCTCACCCCGCACGACCGCCAGCTGATCGGCGCCGCGCGCCTGCTGGCGGATGCCGCCGGCGGCGCGGTGGTGGCGTTTATTACGAGCGAAATCAACGATCTGGGCGATGCCGGCATCGACCGCGCCGTCGCCCTCCCTGCCAGCGACGACCCGGCCGCGCGGGCGGCGGCACTGGCGGGAGCGCTCCGCGGGGCGCCGCTGCGCCACCTCCTCTTCCCCGAGAGCGCCGATGGCGGCGACCTCGCCCGCCGGGTCGCGGCGCTCACCGGCGAGCCCCTGTTCGCCGGCGCGGAAAGTGTGTCGAAACAATATGTTACGCGCGCCGCGCGCGGCCGCCGCATCGAGCAGCGCGGCGCCCCACCGCGCCTTTTGACGCTCGCCCCCGATGCGGTCGCGCCCCATGGCGGCGGCCGCCACGAGGCGCTTCCGATCGAAATTCCGCAGATGGAGCAGGCTCTTGCGGGACTGGCGCCGGCGATCCTGAGCGCCGCCTTCATCCCCGCCGACCCCGCCAGCATCCCGTTGGCGCAGGCCGACTTCGTGCTCTCCGCCGGCAATGGTGTGAGCGATTTCAACAGCTTCCGCGAACTCGCCCGCGCGCTCGGCGCCGCCCCGGGCGCCAGCCGCGTGGTTTGCGACGCCGGCCTGATGCCCCGCTCCGCGCAGGTCGGCGCCTCCGGCACGGTGCTGGAGGCAACCTGCTATGTCGCCCTCGGCATCGCCGGCGCACCCCAGCATCTTCAAGGGGTTGCGCGCTGCGAGCACGTCGTCGCGGTGAACACCGACCTGCACGCGGCGATGATCGAGCGCGCCGGCCTCGCCATCGTCGCCGACGCCCAGAAGGTCATGCCGGCCTTGCTGGACTTGCTCGCACGGGAGCGGGACGAGACAGAAAGGCGAGGCGAATCATGAACATCGTGGTTCTTCTCTCCGCCGGCCTCCATCCCGTCTCCGCCCGCCCCGCCTCGGTTCCGGTGGAACTGCAGGCGATCCGCCTCGCGGCCGGGCTCGGCGGCACGCTCAGCGGCCTGCACGCCGGGCCCGACGTGGAAGCCGCGGCGCAGGCGCTCGGCCACGGCCTGTCCCACCTCGTTCACGTCGCGCTGCCGGCCGCCGCCGATCCGCTGCAAAGCCTTGTGGATCAAGTAAAATCGGCGGCTCCCGACCTCGTCCTCGCCGGCCGGCGCGGCCAGGGCGGGGAGGATAGCGGGCTGCTACCCTACAACCTCGCGGCCGCGCTCGGCCGGCCCATCGTCGCCGATGCCATGGCGATAGCGCGGAATGCCGACGGCACGCTGACCATCGATCAGGCCCTCGCCAAGGGCGCGCGACGGCGCGTGGTCGTCCGCCTGCCCGCCGTGGTGACGGTGCATCCGGCCGCGCCGGCGCCGCTGCCCTTCGCCTTCGGCACCGCGCGCCGGGGAATTATCGAGCGTCATGAAGGAGTTGCGGCATCGGCACCGGAGGTTTCCCCGGTCGAGGAGCGCCCCTATCGGCCGCGCCCGAAGCTGATCGCCAAGGGCCCCGCCGGGGCCAGCGCCGCCGAACGGCTGAAGGCGGCGACGCAGGCGGCGAGCGGCGGCGGCAAGCTGCTGGTCGACCCACCGCCGCAGGAAGCCGCCCGCGAGATCCTCGCCCATCTGCGCGCGATCGGCGTGCTGCGGCGATGAAAACTCCTTTATCTGCAGATACTTGACATCAGCGCTGCGCGCTCTGCCAGTTCGGCGCGATGTAGTAAGGCGCGTTCGACGGCGCCAGCAGCGGCTTGCCGAGGATGTGGTCGGCCGCCTTCTCCGCCATCATGATGGTCGGCGCGTTGAGATTGGCGTTGGTGATCGAGGGCATGGTCGAGGAATCCACCACCCGCAGCCCCTCGACGCCGATCACCCGCATCTGCGGATCGACCACCGCCATCGGATCGCTCACCGCTCCCATCTTGCAGGAGCAGGACGGGTGATAGGCGCTCTCCACCGCACCGCGCACGAAGGCATCGATCGCCACGTCGCTCGTCACGTCGGCCCCCGGCTGGATCTCGCGGCCCCGATACGGCTCGAACGCCTTCTGCGCAAAGATTTCGCGCGTCAGGCGCACCGCCGCGCGGAACTCGACGAGGTCGTCGGGATGGGTGAGATAGTTGAACTGGATACGCGGTGGCTCGGCCGGATCGCCTGAGCGCAGCCGCACCCAGCCCCGGCTCTTCGAGCGCATCGGCCCGACATGCGCCTGGTACCCGTGCTCCGAGGCCAGCCCCCGGCCGTCATAGGTCACGGCGAGGGGAAGGAAATGGAACTGGATGTCGGGCGAAGCAATCCCCGCACGCGAACGGATGAAGCCGCAGGTCTCGAAATGATTGGTCGCGCCCAGCCCATCCTTGGTCAGCATCCAGCGCGCGCCGATCATGCCGCGCGCGAACAGCCCCATCGATGAATAGAGGCTGACCGGCTTGGTGCAGGCCTGCTGGAAATAGACCTCGAGGTGATCCTGCAGGTTTTCGCCGACGCCGGGGCGATGGGCGATAACCTCGATGCCGTGCGACTTCAGCTCGTCGGCATGGCCGATGCCGGACAGTTTCAGCAACTGCGGCGAGTTGATCGGGCCGCCGGAGAGGATCACCTCCCGCCGCGCCCGCACCTCGAACCGCTCGCCCCGGCGCGACCAGCGCACGCCGACGGCGCGGCGGCCTTCGAACAGGATGCGCTCGACGCGGGCATGCGTCTCGACCTTGAGGTTGGCGCGGCCCATGGCCGGCTTCAGATAGGCATTCGCGGCTGACCAGCGCACGCCGTCCTTGACGGTCATGTCCATCCGGCCGAAGCCTTCCTGCTGGTAGCCGTTGACGTCGTCGCTGGCCGGGTAGCCGGCCTGCTGCGCCGCCTCAACGAAGGCGTGGTAGAGCGGATTCTTTAGCCTGCCATAGCGCGTCGCGAGCGGCCCCTCGCTGCCGCGATAGGCGTCGCCGCCGTCGCGACGGCTTTCGGCCCGGCGGAAATAGGGCAGCACGTCCGCATAGGACCAGCCCTGCGCGCCCTCCTCCTGCCAGCGATCGAAATCGGCCGGGCTGCCGCGCATATAGACGAGGCCGTTGATGGACGACGAGCCGCCGAGCACCTTGCCGCGCGGCGTATGCAGGCGCCGCCCGTCGAGACCGGGCTCCGGCTCGGTCTCGTACATCCAGTTGTATTTCTTCATGTTCATCGGGATGGACAGCGCGGTCGGCATCTGGATGAAGATGGAATTGTCCGACCCGCCGAACTCGAGCACGAGCACACTGCTGCCGCCGTCCGCGCTCAGCCGGTCGGCCAGCACGCAGCCGGCCGAGCCGGCGCCGATGATGACGTAGTCGAAGGCCTCAGTCATGGTCGCGCCCATCAGTAGGGTGCCTCCACCGGGCCGAGATTGACGTAAACGCTCTTCAGCTGGGTGTAATGCTCGATCGCCGCCTTGCCGTTCTCGCGGCCGAGGCCGGACTGCTTGACCCCGCCGAAGGGCAGCTCGATCGGCGTGACGTTGTAATGGTTGATCCAGCAGGTGCCGGCTTCGAGCCGGGCGATCACCCGATGGCCGCGGGCGAGATCGCGGGTGAAGACGCCGGCGGCAAGGCCGAATTCGGTGGCGTTGGCGCGAGCGATTACCTCGTCCTCGTCCTCGAAGGAGAGCACGGTCATCACCGGCCCGAAGATCTCCTCGCGGACGATGCTCATGGCATCGCCGCAGCCGTCGAACACGGTCGGCGCAACGAAGAAACCGCGCCCGAGCGCCCCTTCCGTGACACGGGCACCACCGGTCAGCGGGCGAGCCCCCTCGACGATGCCCTTGTCGATATAGGACAGCACCTTGTTCATATGGGCTTCGGAGATCAGGGCGCCGACCTGCGTCGCCGGATCGAGCGGATCGCCCACGACCATCTTGGCGACGCGCGCCTTCAGCTTGTCGAGGAACGCCTCGCGCACGCTGGCATTGACGAAGACGCGCGTGCCGTTCGAGCAGACCTCGCCGGCCGAGTAGAAATTGCCGAGCATGGCGCCGGAGACGGCATCGTCGAGATTGGCGTCGTCAAACACGATCAGCGGCGACTTGCCGCCGAGTTCGAGCGTCACGTATTTCAGCGTGCCCGCGGCATCCGCCATCACCTTCTTGCCCGTGCCGACCTCGCCGGTGAGCGACACCTTGGCGATCGCCGGATGGCGGGTGAGCAGGCGCCCCGTGTCAGCGAAGCCCTGCACGACGTTGAACACACCATCCGGCACGCCGGCCTCGGCCATGATCTCGGCGAGCTTCAAGGCGGTGAGCGGGGTCAGCTCCGCCGGCTTGAAGATCATCGCATTACCGCAGGCGAGCGCCGGCGCCGATTTCCAGCAGGCGATCTGGAGCGGGTAGTTCCACGCCCCGATGCCGGCGACGATGCCGAGCGGCTCGCGCCGCGTATAGCCGAACGCCGTGGGGCCGAGGTCGACATACTCGCCCGACAGCGAGGCGGCAAGGCCGGCGTAATACTCGATGCAGTCCGCACCCGAGAGCACGTCGACGACACTGGTCTCCTGGATCGGCTTGCCGGTGTCGAGCGTCTCCAGCCGGGCGAGCTCGTCGTTGCGCGCCCGCAGCAGCTGGGCGACGCGGGTGAGGATGCGCCCGCGTGCGGCGCCACCCATCGCGGCCCATGTCTTCTGGCCCGCCCGCGCCGCCGCGACCGCCGCCTCCACTTCCGCCTCGCCGGCGATCTCGATCGCGGCCAGTACCTCGCCGGTCGCCGGATTGATGGTCTCGAAGGTGGCGCCGCCGGTCGGGCGATAATGGCCGCCGATGTGGTTGGCATGGATCAGGGGACGGGAGGACATGGCGTTGGTGGATCCGTTCAAGGCTGGGGCCGGCAGGGCGGCGGCGATCTGGGCGTCGACGAAGGCGCTCGCGACATGGCGGGCGCTGACCGAATCCGTCTCGCCGGCGGCGGAAAGGCTGGAGCGCAGCCAGAGGCCGTCGATGACGGCAGCAATGGTGATCGAGAGGCGCCGCACCTCGCCGGCAGCGACGAGGCCGCGCAGATCGTGGCGCAGATTGGCCAGCATGCGCGCCTGATAGATCCGCTGGACACGGCGCAGGCGCTCCGAATGCAGCACCTGTCCCCAGAAGGCGAGCCAGACGCTGGAGGTGCGCTGGTCGAATTCCTCGGGGGCGAGGTTGGCGTCGATCACCGCCTGGACACGGGCGCGTGGTCCTCGCGCCGCGCGCAGCCGCGCAGCGGTGCTGCGGTGGAGACGCAGCGCGAGGAACCGCAGCGTCGCCTCCAGCAGTCCGTCCTTGTCGCCGAAATAATGGGCGACGAGACCGGGCGATACACCGGCGCGCCGGGCGATCTGCGCGAGAGTGGAGGCGTTGAAGCCGATCTCGGCCAGCGATTCGATCGTTGCCTCGATCAGCTGTCGGCGCCGGACGTCCTCCGGCTCGCGCCGGCGCACCTCCTCGTCAACCGCCGCTCCACGCCGCCGGTCGGCAGGGAGTTCAGCACGCGCGCTCGCTCTCGGCACAGCCTCGTCCTCCCCAGCCCATTATTGAATGATCGTACAATACATGGATCGCAAGCCAGCGGGAAGCCCCCTCGCGGCTCAAGGCCAAGGCGTCGCAACGCTTATGCCCTGATGACGCAATCCGCCAAAATGCCCTCGTCGGGCGCACCAGACGGTATCGGATGGGTAAAAATTGCGCGTGACAACACGTCAAATCGAGTATTGAATAATCGTTCAAGAGAAGCCTCCAGAGGCCGGCATGCGGCGACACGCTCTCAGGGCGATGTCGGCCGAAAGGGTCGATCGCGTTCAGGGATGTTGCCGCTGCCCGCCTCGATCGGGCAGCAGACGCACGAGCGTGACGATCCCGACTTGTCTACATTGGTCGTGCCGGGCCTACCGCACCGCGGACCCGGTTTGATGATCCGGACAGGATGCAAACGGGAACAGAAACGATGCGCAGCTACAAACTTCTGGCCGCCGCGGCCCTCGGGCTTGCCTTGGGCGCCACGCCGATCCTCCGCGACACCGCCCATGCCGCCGAGCCCGCCGCCTGCAAGTCGGTGCGCTTCGCCGATGTCGGCTGGACGGACATCACCGCCACGACGGCCATTGCCTCGTCGATCCTCGAAGCGCTCGGTTATACGCCGAAGACCCAGGTGCTCTCGGTTCCGGTCACCTACAAGTCGATGCAGACCAAAGACATCGACGTCTTCCTCGGCAACTGGATGCCGACCATGGAAGCCGACCTGCGGCCCTACGTGAACGACAAGACGGTGGATGTCGTCGGTGTCAATCTCGAAGGTGCCAAATACACCCTCGCCGTGCCGGCCACCCTCTACGATGAGGGTCTCAAATCCTTTGCCGACATCGCCAAGTTCAAGGACAAGCTCGGCGGCAAGATCTACGGCATCGAGCCCGGCAACGACGGCAACCGGCTGATCCTCGACATGATCAAGGACGACAAGTTCGGGCTGAAGGGCTTCGAGCTCGTCGAATCCAGCGAGCAGGGCATGCTGGCCCAGGTCGAGCGCGCCACCCGCCGCAAGGAGCCGATCGTGTTCCTGGGCTGGGAGCCGCACCCGATGAACACCAACTTCAAGCTGAAGTATCTGGACGGTGGCGACGACGTGTTCGGCCCCAACTATGGCGGCGCCACGATCTACACCAACGCGCGCACCGGCTACATCGCCGAGTGCCCGAACGTCGGCACCTTCATCAAGAACCTGAAGTTCTCGCTCGACACCGAAAACGTCGTGATGGGGTACATTCTCACCGACAGCATGGAGCCGTCCAAGGCCGCCGAGAAGTGGCTGAAGGCCAATCCGGCCGTGTGGACACCCTGGCTGGCGGGCGTCACCACCATTGACGGCAAGCCGGCGGTCGAAGCCGTTAAGAAGGCGCTCAAGATCTGATCTTCGCCGCGGCCGGCCCTCTCCCACCTTGGGAAAGGGCCGGCAGCAGCGCTCGCGCCGCGAGCGGGGCCTCTGGCGTCGGTGCACCCGCGTCACCGCGCGCGCGGCCGGCCACCTGTCGCCGGCTGAAACAGCAGCCCTACCCGCCGCCGCGCCACCGAACCGTACTCACCCGCCTGTCAGCGGGTATCCTGTTGCGTGCGTATCCCGCTCCTTGCCGCCTCACCGGGGAAGTCGCCCATGTATGACTGGCTGACCGCACACAAGATCCCTCTCGGCCTCTGGCTCAAGAACTTCGTCGACCTTCTGACCGAGCATGGGCAGGGTTTCTTCGATTTCGTCTCGATGGTGCTGGGCGGTCTCATCGACGGTCTCACCGCCGGGCTGCTGTTCATACCGCCGCTGCTGCTGATCGCCATCTTCGCGGTCTGCGCGTGGCTGGTGCACCGCTCGGTCGGTCTGGTCGTCTTCATCGTCGGGTCGCTGCTGCTGGTGACCAATCTCGGCTACTGGCAGGCGACCGTGGAAACCCTGTCGCTGGTGATCTGCGCCACGCTGGTCTGCGTCGTCATCGGCGTCCCCATCGGCATCGCCGCCGCCCATCGCCCGTGGCTGTACACCGCGATCCGGCCGGTTCTCGACCTGATGCAGACGATCCCGACCTTCGTCTACCTCATCCCGACCCTGGTGTTGTTCGGCCTTGGCGCGGTGCCGGGGCTGATCTCGACCGTGATCTTCTCCATCCCCGCCCCCATCCGCCTCACCCATCTTGGCATCTCCTCGGTACCGCCGAACCTCTACGAGGCCGGCAAGGCCTTCGGCGCAACCAAGACGCAACTCCTGTTCAAGGTGGAGCTGCCCTATGCGCTGCCGACCATCATGGCCGGCATCACCCAGTGCATCATGCTGAGCCTGTCGATGGTGGTCATCGCGGCGCTGGTCGGCGCCGACGGTCTCGGCAAGCCGGTGGTGCGGGCGCTGAACTCGGTGAACATCGCCATGGGCTTTGAGGCGGGCCTCGCCATCGTCGTACTCGCCATCGTGCTGGACCGCGTGTGCAAGCGCCCCGAGCGGTCGTCGAAGAGGAACTGAGCCATGCCCGTCGTCGAGTTCCGTAACATCGACATCGTCTTCGGCGCCGATCAGAAGGGCGCGTTGGCCCTGATCGACCAGGGCGGCACCCGCGAGGAGATCCTCAACAAGACCGGCGCGGTGCTGGGCGCCGCCGGCGTCAGCCTGGCGATCGAGCGAGGCGAGATCTGCGTCCTCATGGGCCTGTCGGGCTCCGGCAAGTCGACGATCCTGCGCGCCATCAACCGCCTCAACGAGGTGGCGCGCGGCGAGGTCATCGTCGAGCACAAGGGCAAGCCCGTCGACGTCGCCCATTGCGACGAGGAGACATTGCGCGACATCCGCATGAACACGGTCTCGATGGTGTTCCAGCAGTTCGGCCTGCTGCCCTGGCGCACCGTGCGCGACAATGTCGGCTTCGGCCTCGAACTGCGCGGAACCCCGACCGACGAGAAGAACCGCATCGTCGACGAGAAGCTCGCCATGGTCGGTCTCACCAACTGGGCGAACAAGTACACCCATGAGCTCTCCGGCGGCATGCAGCAGCGCGTCGGGCTCGCCCGCGCCTTCGCCACCGATGCCGACATCCTGCTGATGGACGAGCCGTTTTCGGCACTCGACCCGCTGATCCGTGACAAGCTGCAGGACGAATTGCTGGACCTGCAGAAACGCATCCAGAAGACCATAGTCTTCGTGAGCCACGACCTCGACGAGGCGCTGAAGCTCGGCAACACCATCGCCATCATGGAGGGCGGGCGCATCGTCCAGGCGGGCACGGCGGAAGATATCCTGCTACGCCCGGCCAACGCCTATGTCGCCGAGTTCGTGAAGCATATGAACCCGCTGAACGTGCTGCGCGGCACGGCGGTGATGCGGCCCGCCGCCTCGCTGCCGCGCGAGGGCGATGCGGTTCTGCTCGACCGGACCGGGCGGGTGAAGGTGAAGGTGGACGGCGAAGGGCGCCCGGTCGGGCTCGATCTCGACGGCCGCGAGGGACTGATGGCGACCGCCGATGGCGAGGCGGGCCGGATCGACGACAAGCTGGCGCGGGATTGCGACCTCATCGTCGCCCCGGTCGACCTCAAGCTGAAGGCCGCGATCGAGCTCAAGCGCCACACCGAACTGCCGATCCTGCTGGTGGACAATCTCGGCCGCCTCGCTGGCCTGTGCGACGACGACGAAATCTATCGCGGCCTGCTCCGCAGGCTGGACGGGTAAGCAGCCTCACCTTCCGGGGAGAGGCCGACGCATCGGCGATTGCGACAATCCAGGTTCGCTTGTCGGACCGGCATCTGTGCGTTCGTCCTCGGTGCAGGCCTGACCGCCTTGGAGGAGAAACAACCATGCCCAGCACCGTACGCCTGCACCGCGTCCTGACGGCCGCTCCCGAGAAGGTCTACCGCGCCTTCCTCGAGGCGGATGCGCTGGCGCAATGGCTGCCACCCAACGGCTTCGTCTGCACCGTGCATCACCTCGAACCGACCGTCGGCGGGACGTTCCGGATGTCGTTCCGCAACTTCACCACCCGCCACAGCCATGCCTTCGGCGGCACCTATCTCGAACTCGTAGCGGGTGAGCGCCTGCGCTACACGGACGTGTTCGACGACATCAACCTGCCGGGCGAGATGCACGTGACGGTGACATTCCGGAACGTCTCGGTGGGCACCGAGATCGACATCGTGCAGGACGGCATACCCGACGCCATTCCTGCCGAGGCCTGCTATCTGGGCTGGCAGCAATCGCTGCGCAATCTCGCCCGTCTCGTCGAGCCGGAGATCAACCAATAGAGGCGGGCTCGCGGCGCCCTGGATCCCGGGATCGGTCCGCCGGCCTACGCCGCCGCCCGTCCCACCGCGGCGACGATATCGTCGACCACTTCCTCGACCAGCGCACGATCCTCGCCCTCGCCCATCACCCGGATCACCGGCTCGGTACCCGAGGGGCGGATCAGCAGGCGGCCGGTGCTTTCCAGCCGTTCCTCGCCCGCAGCGATCACCTTGCGCACAGCATCATTGTCGAGCGGATGGCCGGTCTTGTAGCGCACATTCTTCAGAACCTGCGGCAGCGGGTCGAAGCGGTGGCAGACCTCGGAGACCGGGCGCTGCAGCCGTTGCACCACCGCCAGCACCTGAAGCGCGGCGACCAGCCCGTCCCCGGTGGTCGAATAGTCGGACAGGATCAGATGGCCGGACTGCTCGCCGCCGACATTATAGCCGTGCGCGCGCATGTGCTCGAGCACGTAGCGATCTCCCACCGGCGTGCGCGCGAGCGAGAGGCCGAGCGAGGCGAGGTGCCGCTCCAGCCCGAGATTGGACATGACCGTCGCCACAACGCCGTCCTTGGTTAGCCGTCCGTCATGCTTGAAGCTCTCGGCGACGACGGCCATCAACTGGTCGCCGTCGATCAGGTGACCTTTTTCGTCGACCATGATCACGCGGTCGGCGTCGCCATCGAGCGCGATACCGATATCGGCGCGCACCTCCCGCACCTTGGCGCAGAGCGCCTCGGGCGCCGTGGATCCGACGTCGCGATTGATGTTGAAACCATCCGGGTCCACGCCCAGCGCCACCACCTCGCAACCGAGCTCCCACAGGGCTTCGGGAGCGACGCGATAGGCGGCGCCATTGGCGCAATCCACCACGACCCGCAGCCCCTCGAACGACTGGTTGCGCGGCAGAGTCCGCTTGGCGAACTCGATATAGCGCGCGTGCACGCTCTCGATGCGCTTGGCGCGGCCGATCGCGGTCGGCTTGGCGAGATGCGCGTCGAGATTGCCGTCCATCAGCGCCTCGATCTCGTTCTCGATCGCGTCGGAGAGCTTGAAGCCATCGGGCCCGAACAGCTTGATGCCGTTGTCGTCGAACGGATTGTGCGAGGCGGAGATCATCACGCCGATGTCACAGCGCAGCGAATGCGTGAGCATGGCCACGGCGGGCGTCGGCACCGGCCCCAGCAGCAGGACGTCCATGCCGACGGAGGTGAAACCGGCGACCAGCGCGTTCTCGATCATGTAGCCCGAGAGCCGCGTATCCTTGCCGATGACGACCCGGTGACGGTGCTCGCCCCGCTGGAAGACGATCCCCGCCGCCATGCCGACGCGAAGCGCCAACGCGGGGGTGATGGTGGCATTGGCGCGGCCGCGAATGCCGTCCGTGCCGAAATATCTGCGCGACATGCTCTCCCCCCGACCGGTGTCGTGGCGAATCCTTTTAGCCGGATTTGCGCCGAGTCGATGTCAAATATGATGTGTATAGATTACCGGATCGTCACGCCGCAAGGTTGTAGGATGCCGTATATGACGTTGCGGAATACTCCCCCGCATCCCGGTCTCTGAAACCAAAGCACGATCTTTCCGTTGATCCGAAAACAACGGATGGGTTCGTCATGACTGCAGCAGTTCCAGCCTCCCCCGCCGCCAAAGCGGCGACCTCCCGACGCCCCGCCGCGGAGGATTCCCCCATCGCCGGCCACGGTGCGGCAAAACTGCCATCGGTGATCGTCGACGCCTGCAACAGCCAGTTGCGCGACGACGACGGCTTTATCGGCGACAGGGCGCGCCGCAGCGCCTTCTTCAAGGCGCTCGATCGCTGGCGTTCCATCGCCGGCGAGGCGGATGATCCCTTCGAGGGGGCCTCCATCGCCGACATCTCCAAGAAGACGATCGACCGCGTGCTCGGCGATGAGGCGCCGCGCCGGCAGGCGCTGGCGCTGAGTGCGGTCGAGGATTACGCCCAGGCGCTCGCCGGCGTGGTCCGCCGTTTCATGCGAACCAAGGAGTGGCGCGAGACCCAGCGCATCGTCATCGGTGGCGGTCTGAGCGCGGCACGAACCGCCCAGATCGCGATCGCCCGTGCGGAACTGCTGCTGCGTGAGGCCGAGATCAGCGTCGAGTTGGTGCCGATCCGAAACGACCCCGATGAAGCCGGGCTGATCGGCGCGGCTCACCTCGCCCCCCGCTGGATGTTCGCCGGCCATGACAGCATCGTCGCCGTGGACATCGGCGGCACCAACATGCGGGCGGGTATCGTCGAACTGAACCTCAAGAAGCGGGAGGATCTCTCGAAAGCGTCGGTGAGCGCCTTCGAGCTTTGGCGTCACGGCGACGAGGAGGGGCTGAAGCGCGAGGACGCCATCGACGGCCTCGTCGGCATGCTGAAATCCCTGATCCGCACCGCGGAGAAGAGTGACCTGAAACTGGCACCGTTCATCGGCATCGGCTGCCCGGGCGAAATCGGGGCCGACGGCTCGATCGAAACCGGCGCGCAGAACCTTCCGGGCAACTGGCAGAGCCGGCGGTTCAATCTCCCCGCCGCGCTGCGGGAGGCCATCCCCGAGATCGCGGGGGAGGAAACGGCCGTCGTCATGCACAACGACGCCGTGGTGCAGGGCCTGAGCGAGGCGCCGTTCATGCGCGACGTCGAGCGCTGGGGCGTGATGACGATCGGCACCGGGCTTGGCAATGCCCGCTTCACCAATCGCGAGGCGCCCAAGTCGGGTGACTGACCGCGTGGGATTGCCGGGGGTACAGCGCTCCGGCGACCCAACAGTGCATGCCGGATCCCCTATCCGGTGCCTACCGACCTCGACGACGCCGGTGTGCGGAAACCAACCTCCGACGGCCAGGCCACCGGTGTCGGTCACGACCTTTCCGTTGCCACATATGAAAACGCCCGCCAGAACGGCGGGCGTTTTGAGTTTGAAAGCAGCTGCCGGGCTGATCACGCCTGCGGCTGCGGCTCCATGCCGGCATCCGGGCGCGGCGGGCGGTTCTTGCCCGCGCTCGGCACCACGGAACCGCGCGTCGTGGCGGGCTCGATGGTGGTGTCGCGCACCGGCGGCTCGCCGTCCAGCAGCTTGATGATCTCGTCGCCCGACAGCGTCTCGTATTCAAGCAGTCCGCGGGCGAGCGCCTCGAGCTGCTCCTTGTTCTCGGTAAGGATGCGGGTCGCCTCGGCATAGCCCTCGTCGACCAGACGGCGGACCTCGCTGTCGATGGTCTGCGCGGTCGCCTCCGAGACGTTCTGCTGGCGGCCCATGGACATGCCGAGGAACACCTCGTCATTGTTCTCGCCATAGGCGACCTGGCCGAGCTTGTCGGAGAAGCCCCAGCGGGTGACCATCATGCGGGCGAGACGGGTCGCCTGCTCGATGTCGGATGACGCGCCGGAGGTCACCTTGTCGTGGCCGAAGATGAGTTCCTCGGCGACGCGGCCGCCCATCATGATGGCGAGGCGCGAGGTCATCTGCTCATAGGACATGCTGAGCTTGTCACGCTCGGGAAGCTGCATGACCATACCGAGCGCACGGCCGCGCGGGATAATGGTGGCCTTGTGCACCGGATCGGTGGCCGGCACCTTCAGCGCGACGATGGCGTGGCCACCCTCGTGATAGGCGGTCAGCAGCTTCTCGTCCTCGGTCATGACCAGCGAGCGACGCTCGGCGCCCATCATCACCTTGTCCTTGGCGTCCTCGAAGTCGCTCATCGTGACCATGCGCTTGTTGCGGCGCGCGGCCATCAGGGCGGCTTCGTTGCACAGGTTGGCGAGATCGGCGCCCGAGAATCCCGGCGTGCCGCGCGCGATCACCTTCAGGTTCACGTCCGGCGCGACGGGGATCTTGCGGGCGTGCACCTTCAGGATCTGCTCGCGGCCGACGACGTCCGGGTTCGGCACGACGACCTGCCGGTCGAAACGGCCGGGGCGCAGCAGCGCCGGATCCAGCACATCCGGGCGGTTGGTCGCGGCGATGAGGATGATGCCCTCGTTCGCCTCGAAGCCGTCCATCTCGACCAGCAGCTGGTTGAGGGTCTGCTCGCGCTCGTCATTGCCGCCGCCGAGACCGGCGCCGCGATGACGGCCGACGGCGTCGATTTCGTCGATGAAGATGATGCACGGCGCGTTCTTCTTCGCCTGCTCGAACATGTCGCGCACGCGGCTCGCACCGACGCCGACGAACATCTCGACGAAGTCCGAACCGGAGATGGTGAAGAACGGCACGTTGGCCTCGCCCGCGATGGCCCGGGCGAGCAGCGTCTTGCCGGTGCCGGGCGGGCCGACCAGCAGCACGCCGCGCGGGATGCGCCCGCCGAGACGCTGGAACTTCTGCGGATCGCGCAGGAATTCGACGATCTCGGTGAGATCGCTCTTGGCCTCGTCGATACCGGCGACGTCCTCGAAAGTGACGCGCCCATGCGCCTCGGTCAGCAGCTTGGCGCGGCTCTTGCCGAAGCCCATCGCCTTGCCGCCGGCCCCCTGCATCTGGCGGGAGAGGAAGATCCAGACGCCGATGAGCGCGATGAAGGGCAGCCAGGAGATCAGCAGGCTGACAAACCACGGCACGTTGTCGGTCAGAGGCTTGGCCGTGATCGAGACGCCCTTGCCGTAAAGCCGCTGGATCAGCGAGGGATCGTTCGGCGCATAGGTCTGGAAGCTGCGGCCGTCGGTGAACGAGCCGGAAATCTCGGGCCCCTGGATCAGCACGTCGCGCACACGGCCGGCATCGACCTCCGTGAGGAGCTGCGAGAAGCTGATATCGTTGCTCGACTGGCGCTGAGCCGGATTCTGGAACAGCGAGAACAAGGCCAGAAGCAGCAGGACGATGATCACCCAGAGGGCGAAGTTGCGGATATTGGCGTTCATCACTGTCCTTTCGGCGCCGGAAGCGACCGGCCCTGGGCGCCGCGGCGTCCGGGCACCCCTCCCTTATCGTTCCGTAATTTAGGTTCCGCCTTGACAATTGCCAAGAGCAACCCGCAGGCGCGTCCCCGCCTCCCGGCGCAATTTCCCGTCAGCGTGAAGAATTCGGTACCCGGCGCGGCGGAGCAGCGGTGACCCGCACTTCGCCCCCGCGCAGGCGGATGACGGCACCGGCCAGCGTCCGGGCAAAGCCAGGCCGTGTGTCCACGCTCATGTTGACAGCGATGCGCAGCCGCGCATGGAGATCTTCGAGCTTGGCGAGTTCGATCCGTTCCGGTGTCGCGGCACTGAGGATGGCGCGCGCCAGAACCCGCAGGGAAATCTCTTCGGGAAGGCTCGAAAACACCCGCGCATCAAGGTGCTGAGCGCCCTTCTCGATCTGGCCGCCGACCTGCGCGAAGGCGGTGTCGGCCTGCGTCTCCAATGCCGCGTCGGCACGGGCGGCACGCCGGGCAAGCTGGGCGAGCCGGTACGCATCCAGCCCCTCCGCGGCCAGTGACGGCATGATTTCGCGCAGGCGCGATCGGGTGAAGCGGACATCACGGTTGGAGGGATCCTCCACGAAGCCGACGCCTTCGCTGCGGCAAAGCGCCACCAGCTCGGATTTCAGCACATCGAGGAGCGGGCGGAGCAGGGAAACACCGTCCAGCAGTCGCTCCGTCCGCATGCCGGCGAGACCCGAGAGGCCCGAGCCGCGCATCAGCCGGAACAACACCGTCTCGGCCTGATCGTCGAGCGTATGGGCGGTCGCGATCGCCGTCGCTCCGACGTACAGGGCGTGATCGCGAAGCAGACCGTACCGCGCCTCTCGGGCCGCCTCCTGCAGGCCTGAGGCCGGCTTTGGGCCGCTCCACCGGAGTATGGCGTGGGCGATGCCGCAGTTTCGGGCGAGCGACGCCACCGATTCCGCCTCCGCCGCGGCCTCAGGCCTCAGGCCATGGTCGACCGTGACGGCGATCAGGCGGGGGCCGTCCGCTCGCCCTTCGAGCCAGCGATGCGCCAACAGCATCAGAGCCGTGGAATCGGGCCCTCCGGAGACGGCCAGGAGCACCGCGGCATGGCCCCGAAACGGGGCGAAGATTCGCTCGAGGCGGGATGGGCTCGACAGGGCGGACGTTGATGCGCGCAGATCAGCAGCGCACACGCTTCTGCTCGCGCTCGACCTGCTGGCGAACCGTCGCCGACGCACGCGGGAACTTGCGGGCGACCTCGCTCAGCGTCGCGCAGGCCGCCTCGTTCTCGCCCATCGCGGCCAGGGACTGGCCAAGGCGCAATAGTGCGTCCGGCGCCTTGACGGCGTTGGGATAGCTCGTCGAGACCTTCAGGAAGCTCTCCGCCGCTTCCTTGTACTGCTGGCGCTGATAGTCGCTCTCGCCCAGCCAGTAATAGGCATCCGCCACCGCCCGGTCGTTGGGGTACTGCTCGATGAAGGCGCGGAAGCTCTGGCCGGCCAACACATAATCCTGCCGCAGCACATAGCCGTAGGAGAGGTCGTAGAGATCCTTCGGACTGTTGGAAGGCGGCAATGTCGCCACCTGCGCGCCACCCGGCGCGGGCGTGCCGGCCACTGCACCCGACAGGCTGCCGAGATCCATCGGCGCGCCCGGGGCGACTCCCGCGGGTTCCGGTGCGCTGGGCGATGTGGTGCCGAGCGGGCGGGGTACGCCCGGCGCATTGGGCTGGGCATTGGGATCGAAGGCGTCGGATCGACGGCCCGGCTGCGCGGCGACAGCGCCCCCCGACACGGCGGGAGCATTCCCGGCCGGCACGCCCGACGGCACGCGGGGAGCTGCCCCACCGGTCGGCGGGGCTCCGGTGACACCCGCGACCGCCTGCTCCTCGTAGCGGCGCACCTGCGCCTCGAGCTGCTGGTTGCGGTACTGGAGCTGCTCGATCTCGCCGGTCATCTGCCGGATACGGGCTTCGAGCTGGTCGATCCGCACCGTCAGCTCGGCCGCATCAGGGCCGCCTTGCGCCGGCTGCGCATTGCCCCCGCCGACCGATCCGGGCGGCTTGAACAGGTTTCCGAAGAAGTTGTTGTTCTGCTGAGCATGCGCGCTCGCCGGAACGGCCAGAGCCACAGCAAGCACGAGAGCGCCGGTACGCAGGAAATGAACGGACATGGGCGGCAGGAAATCTCTGACCTCGGTGGCGCCTCGTGGGCCGCCAGAGTGGCAAGGATACCGGTTGGATCGCGTCCAAAGTATGTCGCCCGCTTAACCCGGGAGGCAATCCGGACGCCGGGGAACCTCACCGCCCGTCACCTGTCAGCAACGGGCGGATCGAAGGCGCGCGCTCAGGAGCCGGCCCCGTTGAGGACGGTCACCGCACGGCGATTCTGCGACCAGCAGGAGATATCGTTACACACTGCCACCGGACGCTCCTTGCCGTAGGAGATGGTGCGCATGCGGCTGCCGTCCACGCCCCGCGAGGCCAGATAGTCGCGCACGCTCTGGGCGCGGCGGGCGCCGAGCGCGATGTTGTACTCGCGCGTGCCGCGCTCGTCGGCATGGCCTTCGATGGTGAAGGTGTAGCGGTTGTAATGGTTCAGCCACTGCGCCTGACGGTCGAGCGTTGCCCGCGCCTCGGAGCTGAGGTCGGTCTGATCGCTTTCGAAGAAGACGCGGTCGCCGACCGAGACGACGAATTCCTGCGTGCTGCCGGGAGGGGCCGAACCGAGCGCGCCATTGATGCCGCCGCCCTTGCCGTCCATCGGATTCTTGGCGCAGGCCGCGGCGAGAAGGGCGAGCCCGACGATGAGGGCGGCGCGCGACCCGCCGAGCATGCGCAGAAACTGGTTCATACCGGTGACTCCTATTCCCCAGACCGGACGTCCCCCGATCTAGCAGCGCTTTGGTTAATTCAGGGTTCCGTCAACCTTGACGAAACCTTGCCGGGACAACCCGGCATTTGAACCTTCGGGGAAACCTTTGATTATGGTTTCCATCCGGTTAATAGGCCGGCGACGGCCAACGCGGGATGGGAATGCGGGTTCCCACCCGGGCCCGATCAGGAACGCAGCGGCGACCAGGCCGGATCGGACGCATAGCTCGGGGTTGGCACGCGCTGCTCGTTGTAGCCGGTCACGTCGATCGTATAGAGCTGCGGCCCGGCGGCGCCGCTGGGATCGCGGAAGAACATGATCACGCGGCCGTTCGGGGCGAAGGTAGGCCCTTCATTGTGGTACCCCTCGGTCAGGATGCGCTCGCCCGACCCGTCGGTGCGCATGACGCCGATGGCGAAACGCCCCTGGCTCTGCTTGGTGAACGCGATGATGTCGCCCCGCGGCGACCACACCGGCGTCGAATAGCGCCCGTCGCCGAAGGACAGGCGCCGCGCTCCGGAGCCATCAGCTCCCATCACGTAGATCTGGGAGGTGCCACCGCGATCGCTCTCGAACACGATCTGGCTGCCGTCCGGCGAATAGGAGGGTGCCGTGTCGATCGCCGCGGTGTCGGTGAGGCGCGTCGTGGCCTTCGAACGCAGGTCCATCACGAAGATGTTGGAGTTGCCGCCCTGCTGCATGCTCATGATGACCTTCTGGCCATCGGGGGAGAAGCGCGGCGAGAAGCTCATGCCGGGGAAATTGCCGACGATCTCGCGCTGGCCGGTCTCGATGTTGAGCAGATAGACGCGCGGCTCGCCACGGCCATAGCTCATATAGGTGATTTCCTGGCTGGTCGGCGAGAAGCGCGGCGTCAACACCAGGTCATCGCCGCGCGTGAGATAGGTCACGTTGGCGCCGTCCTGGTCCATGATGGCGAGGCGCTTGATGCGCTTGTCCTTCGGCCCGCTCTCGTCGACGAAGACGATGCGCGTGTCGAAATAGCCCTTCTCGCCCGTCAGCCGCTCATAGATGGCGTCCGAGATGATATGGGCGACGCGGCGCCAGTTCTCCGGCTGCGTGAAATATTGCTGGCCGATCAGCTGCTGGCCGGCGAACACGTCCCACAGCCGGAACTCGGCCTTGACGCGGCCGTCGCCCTGCCGGGTCATGCGCCCGGTCACCAGCGCCTGCGCATTGATGACACGCCAGTCCTGGAAGCGCGGCGACGCATCCGGGTTGGTGATCTTCTCCACGAAGGCCGCCGGATCGAGCGGCGCGAACAGGCCCGAGCGGCGCAGATTGGCGGTGATGATGGTCGACACGCCCTTGCCTGCCTCGGCGTCCTGCGGGCTGCCTCCGCCAACGAACTCGGTGATGGCGATCGGCAGCGGTTGCACCGTGCCCTGGGTTACGTCGAGCTTGAGCACGGCATGGGCCGGGCGCGTGCCGACCAGCCCCAGCCCCATGGCCGCGCCGGCACCGGCCAGCAGGTGCCGGCGGTTCAGCGAAACGGAGGGAAGGCGGTGGGAGATAATCTCGGTCATGTCCAAAATCTCGGAAGAAACCCGGCCGCGGTGCGGCATGAAATCGATGAAGCGTCAGCCGCGCACCATGTCGCGAGGATCGAAGGTCACCTCGATGTCCTTCCAGGCCTCGTATTTGGCCGGCGAAAGCATGTCGAAGGGCTGGCCGCGGAAAATGGCGCGGATCGCGCTGTCCCGGGCCGTCATGTAGAAGCCGCTCTGGCCCGAGGAGAGCACCTGCGGCGGCCCGGCCAGCGAACCGTCGATGTTCAGCCGGATGCGCACCGTCACGATCAGCTCTTCCGGGTTTGCGGCGCCGGCGGGCGGGCTCCAGAGCTGCATCAGCCGCGCGCGGAGCGCGTCGATCTCGCTCTGCGACAGGCGCGCAGCGGTTCCGGTCGGCGCACCGAGCGTGGCCTGGCTGTTGAGGCTGGCACCCGTCGCCGCTTGCCGCTGCGGCGTGCGCTTGTCGAGCAGTGCCGCGATCGTGTCCGGATTGAACGAGCGCTCGGTCTGCTGCGCGGTCGGCGGCGCCGGCACCACCGGCTTGGGCGGCGGCGGCTTCTTCGGCGGCACCGGCGGCGGGCTGGCCGGAATCTTGGCGACCTGCTCGGGCTTGGGCTCGTCCTTCTTGGGCTCGGGCGGCTTCGGCTTCAGCGCCTCGGCATCCTTCGGCGGCTCGGGCTTGGGCTCCGGCTTCGCGTCGGCCTTGGGCGGCGTCGGCTTGGCTTCCGCCTTCTGCACCTCGGGCTTGGGCTCGGGCTTCGGTTCGGGCTTGGCCTGGGGGGTCGGCGGCGGAGGCGGCGGCGGCTCGTTCGCGGCCTTCACCTCGGGCTTGTCGGAAACCTTCGCGTCGGGATTGTCGAGCGGCTTGGGCGTATCGACCTTCTCCACCAGCGGCTTGGGCTGTTCGGCCTTGGGCGCTGTCTTCTTGCCGGCCATCATCTCCGACAGCTCGGAATCCGAGACGATGTCGATCGGCATCGATTCCGCCGGCTGCACGTCGAACGGCCGCGGCGACGCGAACGACACCAGCATGAAGCCGAGGATGCCGGCATGAAGAGCCGTGGAGGAGACGAGCCCGGCGCGCATGCTCAGCTCCCCTGCTCGACTTCGGAGACGAGTGCGACGCGCTTGAAGCCGGCG
Organism: Ancylobacter terrae; assembly: GCF_045108345.1. Taxonomy (NCBI): domain Bacteria; kingdom Pseudomonadati; phylum Pseudomonadota; class Alphaproteobacteria; order Hyphomicrobiales; family Xanthobacteraceae; genus Ancylobacter; species Ancylobacter terrae. The sequence continues at coordinate 523,187 of NZ_JBJGXH010000001.1, read as the reverse complement.
CCGGACAGACGGCCCATGACCTTCATCACCGCGCCATAGTCGACGGTCTTGTCGCCGCGCACGAAGATACGCTCGTCATAGCCGGCCTTGGCAATCGCCTGCAGCTTCGGCACCAGTTCGTCGACCTGGATTTCGGTATCCTGAAGGTAGATTTGGCCCTTGTCGTTGATCGAGATGACCAGCGGCTCGCGATCCTGCTCGACCGCCTTGGCTTCGGTCTGGGGCAGATCGATCGGCACGCCGACCGTCATCAGAGGTGCCGCCACCATGAAGATGATGAGCAGCACGAGCATGACGTCGACCATCGGCGTCACGTTGATTTCGGACATGGGGGCGCCGCCGCCGCGCCGGCGCGAACGCCGCGACTGGTAGCCGCCTGCCGATCCCCCTGCCATCCCCATCGCGCGTCAGCTCCGCTCGTCGATCTGCCGCGACAGGATGGCGGAGAACTCGTCCGCAAATCCCTCCAGCCGCAGCGCCTGACGATTCACCTGTGACACGAACTTGTTGTAGAAAATGGTCGCCGGAATGGCGGCAACGAGGCCGATCGCGGTCGCGAACAGCGCTTCCGCGATGCCGGGCGCCACCACGGCGAGGCTGGTGTTCTTCGAGGCGGCGATCGACTGGAACGAGGTCATGATGCCCCACACCGTGCCGAACAGGCCGATGAAGGGGCCGGCCGAGCCGACCGTGGCCAGCACCAGCAGCCGGCTTTCCAGCCGCTCCACTTCGCGCGCGATGGTGACGTCCATCACCTTGTCGAGGCGCTGCGTCAGTCCGGCGAAGGAGCGGGCGCCCCCTTCATAGGTCCGCTTCCATTCCCGCATCGCCGCGACGAAGATCGCCGCCATGGCATGGCTCGGGCGACCCGACAGGTTGCGATAGAGTTCCTCGAGGCTCTGCCCGGACCAGAAAACCTGCTCGAACTGGTCCATCTGCCGCTTCATGCGGGCATAGAGCAGCGTCTTGTCGATAACGATCGCCCAGACCCACACCGACGCGATGATGAGGCCGGCCATCACCAGCTTCACGATGAAGTGGGCCTGGAGGAACAGACCGATGAGCGAGAGATCGGCACTCGGGGCCGCAATCGCCGTCTGCGCCACGTCAGCAGGATTCATGAGACAACTACCTCGGCACCAAAACCCGGGGCATCGTCCGGCACGCCCGCCGGTACGCCCTTACTCGACAACGCCCGTGATCAGGTGCGGTATCGCTTGAACTCCGAATTCGGACATGCGCGCCCGCTTTGCCGGAGCCCCTCCACCCGAGGTGTGGGTGTCGGCGGGGAATCTGACCAAACTTGGGCGCCGCACGGTCCGCGCGTGATTGAGTTAAAGCGCGCTAGGGTTAATGGCGGGTTAGCGTCGCCGCATTGCAACACCGCAAGCGCCAGTAAAGGCAAGCCATTGCGGCGTCCCCGCCCTCATCCGGCCGCGGGCGGCGTCTCCGCGGTGGCCCTCATCGCCTGCCGCAACGCATCCGGTAAGCGTCGTGCGCGGCCCTGGGCCACGAAAGCCACCTTCACCTTGCCCTCGACGAGCAGTTCCGCGCCCCGCATCACCCTCTGCCCGAGCGTGATGGAGGCGCCCGCGACCTCGAGCGGCCGGGTGTGGATCTCCAGCACGTCGTCGATGCGGGCCGGACGCTGGAAATCGAGCGTCATCGAGCGCACCACGAAGGCGAAGCCCGGCGCCTCCGCCATCGCTTCGCCGAACAGCGCGCCCTGATGCACACCGATCAGCCGCAGATGATCCGAGCGCGCCCGCTCCATGAACTTCAGGTAGTTGGCGTGGTAGACGATGCCCGAGAAGTCCGTGTCCTCGTAATAGACGCGGATCGGCAGCACATGCCCGCCCGGCACGAGCCGGCCGGCGAGGTGCAGGAACGGATCGGGGGTGGCGGAGGGCGCGGAGGCGACGGTCTCGGTCATGCCGCCCTCATAACGGACGCCGCGCCCCTTGTGAACAAAGGGCGCGGCGCAGGTCTCATGTCGTCAGCGCAGATCGCGCGACCGGCTCAGCCGAGATTGTCGCTCGGCTGCTCGGGCTGCGGCGCGGGGCGGTTGCGGCGTTCGGCCATGAAGGCATCGAACTCCGCCTTGTCCTTCGCGGCGCGCAGGCGCTCGAGGAAATCCTTGAACTCGCGCTGCTCGTCTTCGAGCCGGCGCAGCGTCTCCTCGCGATAGTCATCGAAAGCGCGATTGCCGGAGGAGCGAGGCTGCCCCCAGCGTCCACCGAAGCCGCGCGCCTCGTGCACGTAGTCGCCGATGTTCCAGCGGCCGACGCCGCGGCGGGAACCGCATCCCATCCGTCCACTCCCGATTGAATAGGCCAGGATTCCAAGTCCCAGCGGCCACCAGGCCATGAAGCCGAGCACCGTGAGCGCAATCCAGGCGGGTTTGCCGTATTCGTCCAGCTTGTCTGCGAGCTGCATGGCCTTCCGTCCCAGTTCGTGATCCAACGTGAATGTTAATCACATTTACATAGATAGAAATGCGCGACCGGCTTGTCAATGGGCTCGGGTTGGGAGACCGAACGCAGGCTGGAGCTTGAGATGACCCCACATTTTCCCGCATGGCATGAGGTTGCCGAGGAGTTCGAGTTCAACGGCTCCTGGCGCGACATCTATGTGCGCGACGCCGGGCCCGCAGGATGGCAAGTGGTCCTGGACGCCATACGGGCGCGCAATCCGCCGCCCCGTTTCCTGGTCGACGGCGAGCCTGCAGACATGCCCGCCCGGATCGAGGACGTTTTTGCGTTGGCGCAGACGGCATCCGCCCTTCTATCGGTACAAGTCGGCGCAGCGCTGGCCAATTGCCATTTCTTCTGGAACGACGACATCGAGTTCGACATCGACCCGCGCGAGATAACGGGTAAAGGCGATTTTGAAGCGCTTGCCCGATTCATGCTCTGGCTGGGGGAGCTCACAGGTCGACCGGTCGTGTTGACGCCCGAGAACTCACGGGAAGATGTGATCCTGATCTGCCCGCCCGGCTCACGGCGTGTCGCACATTCACCGCGAGCCGATCCTTAGATCGGCCAACGTCGGCAGGTAAGAACCCTCAGCCTCCGCCGCCAAGCCCCTTGAGGTAGATCAGGAAGCCGGCTTCCAGCAGGTCCTCGGGGGGCATCGGCACCCGGCGGCGGGCGTTGTCGGCGCGGCCGAACAATGCGGCGACGCCGTGCGCCAGCGCCCAGATGTGCAGGGCGATCATCATCGCCGGCGGACGGCTTGCCGCCGGCATATCCGCAACCAGCCCTTCGGCGGCTGCGCGCAGTACGGCGAAGGCGTCCTGCCCCGCCCGGGCGAGGTCCGGCGTCGCATCGGACGGCAGGCCGCTCTCGAACATCGCGGTGTAATAGGCCGCATTGTCATGCGCGAAGGCGAGATAGGCCCGACCCATCCGCTCGAAGGCCGCCGCGGCACTCGGCCTGCCGCCCCCCCAGCCCGCTTTTAGCGCCTCGGCGAACCGCTCGAAGCCGCTGGTCGCCACCGCGGCGATGAGCTCGTCACGGTCGCGGAAATGGCGGTAGGGCGCCGCCGGGCTCACCCCCGCGCGCCGGGCCGCCTCGGCAAAGGTCGCCCCCGCCGTGCCACGCTCCGCGATGAGTTCGAGCGCCGCCTGCATCAGGGCTTCCCGCAGGTTGCCGTGATGATAGCCGCGGCCCGTATCTTTCGACCAGCTCATGTGAAGGGCATTTACATCAGCGCGGGGGCGCCGTCGAGCGATCATGCCCCAAACGGCCTGTCGCCGCGGCGCTCTCGGGGGCGCACGCCAGATCGGCGTGCCACCGCACCGTATCTGACGCCGATCCGCTTGCGGATCGGCTCGATCGGGTCGCACTTTGTGCATCCGATTCATTGGGGGCGATTTGCAGATCGAATCGATTCGATCCGGCCCGGCGCCCTCCAGCCTCCTACAGCCCGCCACCTATGAGGCCCCATCGCGTGCTCGTCTCCCGCTTCCGCCCCTTCCCCGTGCTCGCCGCAACGACCCTGCTGATCGTCTGCCTCGCCACCCCGCTCCGGGCGCTGGAGGCGCCGCAGGCACCCGCCTGGCCCGACACCTTCACCGCCCGGCTGGGAGCCCTGGCGCTGGTCCAGACGCTCAATGCGGAACTCCTGAACAATCCGAGCGCGACGCTGACGCTCGACCGCTGGTGCGCGAGCCACCGGCTGGCGTCGGACGGCGCGAAGATCGTCGCCGACCGGATCAGGGATGACGATCGGCCTGCGAGCCCGCAGGTGCGCGAGGCGCTTGGCGTCGGCCCGGACGAGCCGGTGAAATACCGCCGCGTGAAGCTCCGCTGTGGCGAGCGCGTGCTCTCGGAGGCCGACAACTGGTACGTCCCCGCCTTGCTGACCGAGGACATGAACCGGCAGCTCGACACCACCGACACGTCATTCGGTCGCGTCGTTCAGCCGCTCGGCTTCCGGCGCCAGACATTGGCCGCGCGCCTGCTCTGGCAGCCGCTGCCGCAGGAATGGGAAATGGGCGCCGCCCTGCCCCCCGGCGGCGCGGCTCCGCTCGCCGTCCCGCCTTATCTGCTCGAACACCGCGCGGTGCTGACCCTGCCGGACGGGCGCGCCTTCAGCGCTCTCGTCGAGACCTACACCAGCGGCGTACTGGCCTTTCCCTGGCTCGATCGGCCTTAGCGGCGCGCGAAGACGCGCGCCCTCACTCGCCCTCGTCGAACAGCGGCATCTGGTTGGCCGCGCTCGGTACCGCCAGCCCCAGATGCCTGAACGCATGTGCGGTGAGCACGCGCCCGCGCGGCGTGCGCTGCAGGAAGCCCTGCTGCACCAGATAGGGCTCGATGATCTCCTCGATCGCATCGCGCGGCTCGGAGAGCGCGGCGGCGATGGTCTCTACCCCCACCGGGCCGCCGCCATAGTTCAGCGCGATCACCGAGAGGTAGCGCCGGTCCATCTGGTCGAGGCCGAGCTGGTCGACCTCCAGATGACCCAGCGCCGAATCCGCCGCCGCGCGGTCGATCGACGCCGCCCCGCCGACGAGGGCGAAGTCGCGCACGCGCCGGAGCAGCCGCCCCGCGATGCGCGGCGTGCCGCGCGCGCGGCGCGCGATCTCACGCGCGCCATCGGGCGTGATCGGGATGCCGAGCACCCGTGCCCCGCGCGAGACGACGAGCTGGAGTTCGTCGACCGTGTAGAAATTGAGCCGCACCGGAATGCCGAAACGGTCGCGCAGCGGCGTCGTCAGCAGGCCGGAGCGGGTGGTCGCGCCGACCAGCGTGAATTTCGACAGCGAGATCTTCACCGAGCGCGCCGCCGGCCCCTCGCCGATGATCAGGTCGAGCTCGTAATCCTCCATCGCCGGGTAGAGGATCTCTTCCACCGCCGGGTTCAGCCGATGGATCTCGTCGATGAACAGCACGTCGCGTTCTTCGAGATTGGTCAGCAGCGCGGCAAGATCGCCCGCCTTGGCGATCACCGGGCCGGAGGTGGCGCGGAAACCGACTCCGAGCTCGCGCGCGACGATCTGGGCGAGCGTGGTCTTGCCAAGGCCCGGCGGGCCGACGAACAGCACATGGTCGAGCGCCTCGCCCCGCGTCTTCGCGGCCTGGATGAACACTTCGAGATTGGCCCGCGCCTGCTGCTGGCCGACGAATTCGGCGAGCCGCTGCGGCCGCAGCGAGGCCTCGGACGTGTCCTCCTCGCGCTTGTCCGGCGTGACGAGGCGTTTGGTGTTCATCCGGCGGCGTCCTCTACTTCGCGACCCGGAAGAAGCCGTTGGATAACCGCTACGAAGAAGACGCAAGCACCGAGAAACGCCATCGCGAACACCGCAATCCAAAAAGGCATCGTTGCGTCGTCGACGTCAAAACCGAGATGGAGGAGCGCTCCCCAAACGGAAGAAATCAACATTGAGGCAAAGAACAACATACGCCCGCCCACGCCCATCCTGGCAATTCCTCCGATGGCGATGCCGACGGGCCACGTCAGGATCACGCCACACATGGCCCCTCCCCCGATGATGAACCACCACGGACCGGCTCTGCTGAACTCGTTCGTCTCGTTCAACGTGGCATCGATTAAAGAGGACGTCATGAGCAGGCATGCAATGACGCCACCGCTCGCGGCGTAAGATAACGAAATGCGCCATACCGACAGGCGAACCGGAGCATGTTCGTGCATCGCAGCCTCATCGCGCCAGTTCCTTCAGCCCGAGCCGGATGAGCCGAGCCGTATCAGCCCCCTCGCCGGCCTCGCGGACGGCGGCGGCGACCGCGGCGCTGGCCTGGATCTGCGCATAGCCGAGATTGACCAGCGCAGAGACTGCATCGGCGACCGGCGCCGGCGCCTGCCGCGCCTCGACATCGCCGGCGAGCTTGGCGACGACCGGATCGACGTCGGCATAGCCCGGCGCCTTGTCCTTCAGTTCGGCGACGATGCGGGCGGCGACCTTCGGACCCACCCCGTTCGCCCGCGCCACCATCGCCCTGTCGCCCAGCGCCACCGCATTGGCGAGTTCGAAGGGCGAGAGCACCGAGAGCACCGACAGAGCCACCTTCGCGCCCACGCCCTGCACGTTCTGCAGCAGGCCGAACCACGCCTTCTCGGCCGCGCTCGAAAAGCCGTAGAGCCGGATCATGTCCTCGCGCACGAAGGTCTCGATGTGGAGCGTCGCCGCCTCGCCGGCCGGGGGCAGCGCCTGCAGCGTCCGCCCCGAACAGAATGCGATGTAGCCGACGCCCTGCACGTCGAGGATGACATGATCGTCCGCGTAGGAATCGACGATGCCCTTCAGCTTGCCGATCATGCCCTGGCGCCCCGCGCATAGGCGGCCTCGAGCGCCGCATGGCCGCGATGCTGCGCGTGGGTGACCGCGACCGCAAGCGCATCGGCCGCATCGTCGCTGTCGAAATCCGCCTTGGGAAGCAGGACCTTCATCATCAAACGGATCTGCGCCTTCTCCGCGCGGCCGGCGCCGACCACGGTCTTCTTGACCAGCAGCGCCGCATATTCGCTGACCGGCACGCCGGCGAGCGCCGGCGTGAGCAGCACCACGCCGCGCGCCTGGCCGAGCTTCAATGTCGAGGCCGGATTGACGTTGACGAAGGTCTCCTCCACCGCCGCCTCGTCGGGATCATGCGCGCGGATCACGGCCACGAGGCCGTGGTGGAGGGCCGCAAGCCGTTCCGCCAGAGTCCCCTCCTCCGGCGGCAGCACCGTGCCACAGCCGACGAATGAAAGCCGCGTGCCGACGACGTCGATCACCCCCCAGCCGGTACGGCGGAGGCCCGGATCGAGACCGAGAATGCGAATCGCGCCGTGCGGCATGTCAAACCGGGTAGCCGAACAAAGATCGAACAGCTAGAGCATGCGGCGCAAAAGTTGACGGAGCCTTGCCGACCCGACCCGGACCAATTCGTTGTCGAAGCGGCGTTTTGCCCGCGCCCGGTGACAGCTCACCTCCGCCGTGCGAAGGCTCCGCTCGCCAGCGCGACACCGGCCCCGGAGCAGATCACGCCGATGATGGCCGCCGTATCGGGATGCTCGCCGAGCAGCGGCACAGCAAGCAGCGCCGCCAGCGCCGGCACCAGCGCGGTGAAGGCGGCGGCGCGCGAGGTACCGAGGCGCTCGATCGCCCAGGTGAAGGCGATCAGCGCCACGACGCCCGAGAGCGCGCCCTGGATCAGGAGTTGCAGGACGATCTCGCCGCCGTGGCCGAGGCGCACCGCCTCGATCGCTCCCGGCAGCCCGACCGGCGCCAGCAGCACCGCGGACCAGAGGCCGATCAGGGCGACGATCTCGCTCGCCGACATCCCCGCCCGGCGGAAGCCGAAGGTGTAACCCGCCCACATCGCCGCGCCGGTGAGGAAGAGCAGATGCCCCCGCCAGGCGCCCGCGTCGGATTCGAACAGGCCCCGCCCTCCCAGCACCACGACGCCGAGCGCGATGCAGGCAAAGCCGATCACCCGCATCCGTCCGAGGCGCTCGTGAAACACCAGTGTCGAGACGATGGCCACGATCAGCGGCATGGTTCCGGGCAGAAGCGGGCCGACATCGGCCGCCGGGGCGAAGCGCATGCCGTTGGAGACCACGAGGAAGAACGGCGCGCCGGAGCCGACGAAGCACAGCAGGAAGGGGACGGGTCGCTTCGGCCACAGCCCGGTCCGCCACCAGAACGGAGCCAGCAGCGCCGCCGGAACCACATAGCGCAGGAAGCCGACCGTCGCCGGGCTGAGCACCCCGGCCACCGCGTGGCGTGTGCCGACGATCCAGAAGCCCCATATGCCGATGGCGAGCAGGGCCGCCCCCATGCCCATCAGCCGACCGGTATCGTTTCGCGAGGTCGCGGCGCCCGCGCAGAGTTCGGGTGAGGGGGAGCTCATGGCGCACGTCTCCGTCGCGGCGGGCACGTACGATGCACCCCGCCCCGCCCGCCGGCAAACGCCTTTTGGCGATCGATCGCCTCACGAATCTTCATGGGTTGATCCTGGCGCAGGAGCCGCGGGTCGCCTTGCGCGGGAAGCGGCCCGCGGGCTAGGAGAAAGCGGGTCGCCGCACCGGCGAGGCGGGCGACCCCGATCGGCGGGATCCGCGCCCGCGCGCCAATCCCGGCCACTTCGCCTTCCCCTCCGCCCGGCCCCTTGTGCCATGAGTCTCGACGCCGCATTGATCTGGGCCGCGCTCGCCGCGGCGGTGGCGGGGCTGACGCGCGGCTTCTCGGGTTTCGGCGGCGCGCTCATCTTCATGCCGCTGGTGAGCGCCGCTTACGGGCCGGCCGTGGCGGCGCCAGTGCTGCTGCTGGTCGACACGGTGCTGACCGCGCCCATCGTCCTGCGCGCCGTCCGGCAGTGTCACTGGCGCGAACTGGCGCCGCTGGCGCTCGCGGCGATGGCGGCCGTGCCGGCGGGCGTCTATCTGCTCCGGCACGTCGATCCGGTGGTGCTGCGCTGGGCGCTGGCGGTGCTCGCCCTCGCGCTGCTCGCCCTGTTGGTCTCGGGCTGGCGCTACCATGGCAAGCCGACCCTGCCGGCGACGGTGCTCGTGGGCCTCATTGCCGGGGTATGCGGCGGGGCGGCGCAGATGTCGGGCCCGGCTGTCGTCGCCTACTGGCTCGGCGGCAAGACGCCGGCGGCGCAGGTGCGCGCCAACCTGTTCGGCTTCTTCGCACTGGCGACGGTGTCGAGCGCGACGGCTTACGCCTATGCCGGCCTGTTCACCGCCGAGGTCGGCGTCATGTCGGCGATCCTCGGACCGCTCTACGGGCTCGGCCTTGTCGCCGGCGCCCGCCTGTTTCCCTATGCCAGCGACGCGCATTACCGACGCGCCGCCTATCTCGTGATCGCGCTCGCCGCGCTGACCAGCCTGCCGGTCTTCGACGGGCTGCTGCGCTGATCGATCAGGCGCTGAGCTTCGCCATCAGCTGCTCGGAAATCTCGAAATTGGCATAGACGTTCTGCACGTCGTCATTGTCCTCGAGCGTCTCGACGAGGCGCAGCAGCTTCTCGCCGGCCTCGTCGTCGACGGCGGTGGTGTTCTGCGGCTTCCAGACCAGGCCGGATTTCTTCGGGTCGCCGAACTTCGCTTCGAGCGCCTGCGCGACCTCGTGCAGGTTCTCCACCGTGGTCTGCACGACATGGCCATCCTCGGTGGAGACCACATCGTCCGCGCCCGCCTCGATCGCCGCTTCCAGCATGTCGTCGGCGGAGGCCTTGGCCGCGTCGAACTCGATCTGGCCGACGCGATCGAACATGAACGACACCGCGCCGGTCTCGGCGAGGTTGCCGCCGGACTTGGTGAAGTAGGAGCGCACTTCCGAAGCGGTGCGGTTGCGGTTGTCGGTCAGCGCCTCGACGATGACGGCGACGCCGCCGGGGCCGTAGCCCTCGTAGCGGATCTCGTCATAGTTCTCGCTGTCCCCGCCCAGCGCCTTCTTGATAGCGCGGTCGATATTGTCCTTCGGCATGTTCTCTGCGCGGGCGGCGAGCACGGCGGCGCGCAGGCGCGGGTTCATGTTCGGATCCGGCATGCCGAGCTTGGCGGAGACGGTGATTTCGCGCGCCAGCTTGGAGAACAGCTTGGAGCGCACCGCATCCTGCTTGCCCTTGCGGTGCATGATGTTCTTGAACTGCGAATGACCGGCCATGGCCGCCTCCACGTCGCGCGGCGGCTGGTCCCGCCTGCGCCTCGATTGCGTGACTGATTGGGTGCCGGCTTATAGGCGACAGCGCGGGCGCGCGTAAAGCCGGCCGCGGCGCGGGAAATGCAGGAGCGCGCTCACCAGAAATCCGGCAGCGCCGGCGAGAGATCCCCGCCGATGCGCACCGGCGCCACCTCGACGGCGAGGCCCGTGGCGTCGTCGATCTCGACGGCGATGCCCGACAGCGTCGCCGGGCCCATCGCCGGCTCGAAGCGCGACGAGCCGATCTTGCGGGTGAACCGGCGTAGCGGCTCCTCCTTGTCCATGCCGATCACGCCGCCATAGCAGCCGCACATGCCGACATCGGTCATGAAGGCGGTGCCGCCCGCGAGCACGCGATGATCGGCGGTCGGCACGTGGGTGTGGGTGCCGACCACGAGGCTGGCGCGGCCGTCGCACCAGTGGCCGAAGGCCTGCTTCTCGCTGGTCGCCTCGGCGTGGAAATCGATGACGATCGCGTCCGCCGCGAAGCCCAGCGGGCAAGCCTCGAGCTCCCGATCGACCGCCGCGAAGGGATCGTCGAGCGGGTCCATGAAGGCACGGCCCATCATGTTGACCACGAGCACGCGGGCGCCGTTGCCGGCATCGACCAGCGTCGCCCCGCGCCCGGGCGTGCCCACCGGATAGTTGGCCGGGCGCACCAGCCGGTCGGCCCGCTCGATGAAGACGAGCGCCTCGCGCTGGTCGAAGGCGTGGTTGCCGAGAGTCACCGCGTCGGCGCCGGCCTCCAGCATCTCCTCGTAGATCGCTTCGGTGATCCCGAAACCGCCGGCGGCGTTCTCGCCGTTCACCACGACGAAATCGAGCGACCACCACTCCTTCAGCCGCGGCAGGTTCTCCGTGACCACCTGCCGTCCGGGCCGGCCCACCACGTCGCCGAGGAACAGCAGGCGCATGCTCACTCATCCTCCGGGCAGATCACGCCCGCATCGGTGATGACGGCGTCGAGCCGCTCGTCATGGGGCTCGTCCGGGAGACGCGACAGTTCCTGCACCGCGAAGGCGTAGCCGATCGCCTCGATGCGCTTCGCCGCCCGCAGCTTCGCCAGCGTGCGGTCATAATGGCCGGCGCCGTAGCCGAGCCGGTGGCCGCGCGCATCGAACGCGGCGAGCGGAACAAACACGATGTCGGGCTCCATGATGGGCGCATCGGCCGGAGGTGCAGGGATGGCCATCTTGCCCGGCCCTCGCGAGGCGATGAGAGGAACATCCGCATCCCAGAATCGGAACTGCAGGGGATCCTCCATGCCGACGACCACCGGAAGCGCAAGGCGGGCGCCACCCGCTCGCAGCCGCTCGGCGAGCGGCGCGGTTGCTATCTCGCTGCCGATCGGTGCGAAGAGCGCGATGGTCTCGTCGGCGACGGCTCCGAGCCACTGGACGGCATGCTCGGCCGCAGCAACGGCGGCCCCGCGACGGGCCTCCGCATCAAGCGCCGCACGACGCCTCAGCACCAGGGCGCGCAATCCCCCCTTGTCGTCGGGAAAGCCACTATCGGATTGGGGCGACAGAACAGGCCCCCTGAACCGGGAGGAAAGACGAGTGCGGAGCCACGATGGCCGTTGGTAGATCGATCCCGGGAACCTACAACGTAGGTGGGCGCCGTATGTCCGGACCCACGGGTCCGGTCAGGGACAGCTCCCTTTGAGATCGATAAGGCCCCGGGGAATATGTTCTCCTGACGTACCCCGCAGCCCCGCATCGCTAATCTAGGACGCCGTGCGCGCGAAAACCAGAGCCCGTCCACCGAAAAGAGGGCAGCGCCCTCACGGCAGCGTCGGCGCCGCAACGGCACTTTCCCCCGCCCAGGTGCGCAGCATGGCATCGGCCATCGCCTGATCCTGCGCGCTCATCTCGCTGGTCATCTTGTCCAGCATCTCGTCCTTGAGGCCCTGGGCGGCCGCCGCCTTGTTCCAGGCCGCGGCCATCACCCTGTCCTGGGGTACGCCACGCCCGGCCGAGAGCACCCGCGCATAGCGGTTCTGCCCGATGGCATTGCCGGCCAGCGCCGCCTTGCGGAACAAGGCGGCCGCCTTCGCCTCGTCCTTGGGAACGCCGATGCCGTTGAAGACGACGATGCCATACTCGACCGTCGCGACAGTATGGCCCAGCGCGGAGGCACGTTGGAGCAGCTCGGCCGTGCGTGTGGGATCCTTCGGCACGCCGTTGCCTTCGCGGTAGAGCGCGGAGAGCGCATAGATCGCATCCGGCTGGTCGAGTTCGGCCGCCTTCTCGAACCATTGCGCTGCGAGAGACGGGCTCTCCAGCACGACATCGCCTTCGAGATAGAGCAGCCCGTAATTATAGGCCGCGACGGCGTTGCCTTTTTCCGCCGCCTGCCGGAACAGCTCCGCGGCCGCCTTCTTGTCGAGCGGCTGCCCCTGACCCTGCAGCTTCATCACGCCAAGCGCAAACTGAGCGTCGGGATCGCCGCGCAGGGCCGCCGCCTGGTACCACTGGGCGGCTTTCCCGAGATCGTAGGGAACACCGTAGCCCTGCGCGTAGAGTTCGGCGACCAGCGTCATGGAGGCGGCATTATCCTGCTCCCTCGCCTGCTTCAAAGCGAGGTCGAAGGCTGTCCGATAGCGGCCCGCCTGATAGGCGGCATAGGCTTCGTCGGGGCCGGATGACGCCTTCGGCGTGGCGGAACGAGCCGCGGGAGGCGGTGGCGGATCATCGCCCTCTGCCGCCCGGAGCGGGGTTTGCACCGCGCCGAGCACCAGCGAGGTCAGCGCCACCGCGAGCATGCGCCGCATCAGCCGGCAACTCCGGCGGCGAGCTGCGCGGCCACGCGATCGGCGCCGGCCTCGAGCGCGAGCGGTGTGCCGATCGCCACGAAATCCGCTCCGGCCGCCGACAATTGCGCGACCTCCTCGAGCGACCCCGCATAGCCGACGCAGGGCGTCTCGAACAGTTGCGACCACCACTCCACCCGCTCCAGCGTCGCCGCGAAGGGCGGCCGGCGATCGTCGCCGTCGGGTTCGCCGATCATCACATAATCCGCCCCGGCCTCCGCTGCCGTCATCGCGTCGTGCTTGGTGCGCAAGCCGCCGACGCCGGCGATCCGGTCGGGACGCAGCGCGGGAAGCGCCGATCGCAAGGCCGCGACACCGTCGAGATGGGCCCCGTCGGCCGCCGCGGCGATCGCGGCCACGGCGTCGCCGGCGACCAGGCAGGCGACGCCCAGCACCTGACAAGCCCCCACGAAGGCCGCCAGCCGCTCGTCGCGTCCCGGCGCGCCATCGAGCGAGAGCCGGACCAGCACGGCCGCGACATCGCCCGCCGCCCGCACGGCGTCGAGCGCCTCGGCCCAGGCGTCGGTCGCGCCGTCCAGCGGCGGCGTCATCAGATAGAGACGCGCGGCCCTGCGCGCAGGTTCGGGATCGATGCGTGCCATGGGACGAGAGATTCCGCATGATGGCGGCGAAAGCACGGCCACGTCCCACATGGGGAGCCGCCGGCCATGACGCCGCGAGTCGATAAGCATGCTGCCCGATTCCACCGGGCGTGCAGCCGGTCTTAACGCGCCGCGTATTAGGAGGAAACCGCTTTCAGCCCGTGGGCGGCAGTGCTAGCGAATACCGGCAACCGCCCAGAACCCGCCCGCCCGAGGGACACCATGTTCGGCAACCGCTCCTCCCATCGAACCGCTCTGGCGCATGTCGCCCGGCCCGCCGTCTTCTTCCCCGCCGCCCTGCTCGCGGCCAGCCTGCTTCAGCCAGCGGCGGCGCTCGCCCAGCAGCCGGCCGCCGCGCCCGGTCAGGCGGCGCCTCAGGCGGCTCCCGGACAGGCAGCGCTGGGCGCGCTCGCCTGGCCCCGCACCTTCGACGCGGCGGGCCAGCACGTCGAGATGTATCAGCCGCTCATCGAGAGCTGGAACGGTGATCAGCTCAGCGGCCGCGCCGCCATCGCCGTCGGCCCGGCCAAGGGCAACCCCACCTATGGCATCGCGCATTTCACCGCGCGCGTCGCGGTGGACAAGCCGGCCAAGCTCGCCCAACTGAGCCTGATCGAGATCACCAAGGTCGACGTCCCGACCGCGCCGAGCCTCGACAGCCAGTTGCAGAGCCTCATCCAGTCGCGCGTACCGCCGGAGGGGATGACGGTGGCGCTCGACCATCTCGTCACCAGCTACGCCGCCTCGAAGGAGGAGGTTCAGGCTCTGGCGGTGCCCGTGGACAACGCGCCGCCCAAGATCGTCTTTGCCTATATTCCGACGCTTCTGGTCCCGATCGCCGGCCAGCCCGTGCTGCAGCCCGTGCCCAACGTCCAGGGGTTCCAGCGCGTGATCAACACCCGCGCCCTGCTGCTCCAGGACAGTGCCGGCCTGTTCCACCTTCAAGTCGCCGGATCGTGGTACGAGGCGAACGCGCTGAACGGGAACTGGGTGGTGACGACGAGCGTCCCCCACGCGCTGCTCGACGCGGCCACCGCGGCAACCGCCGCCGAGGCCCCCGACCCGATGCTTCCCTCGGACGGCAAGAAGCCCGCCCAGCCGCCAGCCGTCGTGGTGTCTACGGTCCCGACCGAAATCGTCGTCGTCAACGGCCAGCCGCAGATGCAGCCGGTGGTCGGCACCTCGTTGCTCTCCATGAGCAATGCCGACCACGCCGTGCTGATGGACCCCGACAGCAACAGCTACTACGTCCTGATCTCCGGACGCTGGTTCAAGGGTCCCGGCTTTGCCGGTCCCTGGGCCTTCGTCCCGGGCAATCAGCTGCCGCCCGCCTTCGCCAAGATCTCGCCGACCGATCCGGCGGCGAGCGCGCTGGTGTCCGTGCCCGGCACGCCGCAGGCGCGGGAGGCGCGCATCGCCGCCTCGATCCCGCAGACCGCCACCGTCTCCCGCTCGACCCAGCTCGACATCCAGTATGACGGCGGCCAGCCCAAATTCGTCCCCATCCAGGGCACCTCGCTGGCCTATGCGGAAAACACCCGCTATCCGGTGATCCGCCTCGATGCCGAGCGCTATTATGCGGTGCTCCAGGGCGTCTGGTTCGTCGCCAGCACCCCGGCCGGCCCGTGGGTCGTCGCCGATGTGGTGCCGGCCGAGATCTACAAGATTCCGCCCTCGTCGCCGCTCCACTACGTCACCTATGTCCGGATCTACGCCTCGACGGCGGATGCGGTGACGGTCGGCTACACGCCCGGCTATTTCGGCGTCGTGCTCGATCCCACCGGCACCGTCGTCTACGGCACCGGCTACAACTGCACCGGCTATGTCGGCTCCTACTGGTTCGGCTGCCCGGCGACCTACGGCTACAACGCCGCCTTCTCCTGGGCGACCGGCTTCGCCTTCGGCTTCGCGTCCGGCTATGCCTGGGGCGCGCCGGCTCCCTACTGGGGCCCCTATTGGGGTCCGGGGCCGTGGCACGGGCCCTGGTATGGCGTGAACGTCAACCAGACCAACATCTACGGCCGCTGGGGCGGTTATGCCACGGTTGGCCATGCCTGGGGCTACAACCCCTACACCGGCAATGAATGGGGCGGCAGCCGCTGGGCCGGCACCACCGCCAACGGCACCGACTTCGCCGGTCGTCAGGCCGGCGCGTTCAACGCCTATACCGGCAACTACGCCGCCGGCCGGGACAATGCCCGCTTCAACCCCTACACCGGCGCGCAGGGCGCCTCGCGGGCCGGCATCGAGGGCAATGCCTATACCGGCAACTTCGCGGCAGGCCGCCAGTCGGCCGGGTTCAACCCGACCACCGGCACCGGACATGCCTCGGAAACCGGCATCACCGACAATAACGGCAAGGTCTCGGTCGACAGCCGTGGCGTGGCGGGTAACGCGCGCACCGGCAATGCCGTCGCCTGGAACAACGGCAACGTCTACACCGACCACGACGGCACCATCCACCAGTACGATGCCGGCTCGAACAATTGGCAGCACCAGAACGCTGCGGGCGGCTGGGACCGCGACATGGACAACAGCCAGGTCAGCCGGTTGAACGACCAGCGCCAGTTCCAGAGCATGGGACAGGATCGCGTCGACGATTTCGGGGCGCGCGGCGGCTTCGATCGCGGCTTCGGTGGCGGCGATGGCGGCTTCGGCGGTGATCGCTTCGGCGGTGGCGGCTTCGGCGGCGACCGTTTCGGCGGCGGTGGCTTCGGCGGCGGGTTTGGTGGCGGCCGCTTCGGCGGCGGCGGGTTCGGCGGCGGGTTCGGCGGGCGTCGCTGATCCCACCGATGAAACAGAAACGCCGCCCCTCGGGGCGGCGTTTTTCGTTGGCGGAGCCGGCAGCGGAACGAGCCGTTCCGCGCTCGGCGTCAGGCCGCCTTCTTGAGCTCGACCTCGGGCGTCCACTGGCCGAGCGCGGCGAGGTAGTTCATCTTCGCGCGGTGCGTGAAGGCCGCCTGGCCGGCCGCGACATTCTCCGCCTTGCCGGACCACGCCTTCTGCGGCGCCGCCTGCAGCGCGCGGCCATAGGAGAAGGTGAGGTTCCACGGCAGGCCGCCGCCCCGGATCATCGCGTCGAGGTGGGCGGTGGCGTCCTCGTCCGACTGACCGCCGGAGAGGAAGGCGACGCTCGGCACCGCCGACGGCACGCAGTTCTTGAGGCAGCGCACGGTCTGCTCGGCCACCTCGGCGACCGAGGCCTGCTTCGCCGCCTTCATGCCGGCGATCACCATGTTCGGCTTGAGCACCATGCCTTCGAGCCGCACGCGGGCATAGAAGAGCTGCTGGAACACTTCCTTCAGCACCCATTCGGTGACGTGGTAGCAGCGCTCGATGTCGTGATCGCCGTCCATGAGGACTTCCGGCTCGACGATCGGCACGATGTTCGCCGCCTGCGCCAGCGCGGCGTAGCGGGCCAGCGCCTGCGCATTGGCGATGATCGAGCCATAGGTCGGGATCCCCGCGCCGATGTCGATCACCGCACGCCACTTCGCGAAGCGCGCGCCGAGCTCGTAATATTCCTTGAAGCGGGCACCAAGCCCGTCGAGGCCCTCGGTAATGGTCTCGCCCGGAAAGCCCGGCTGCGCCTTGGCGCCGGCATCGACCTTGATGCCGGGGATGGAGCCGGTCGCCTCGATCAGCGCGGTCAGCGGCGTGCCGTCCTTCGCCTTCTGCCGGATCGTCTCGTCGAACAGGATGACGCCGGAAATGTACTTCTTCATCGCCTCGTCGGAGCGGAACAGCATCTCGCGATAGTCGCGGCGGTTCTCGAAGGTGGACTCGACCCCGATCGCATCGAACCGCTTCTTGATGGTGCTGCTGCTTTCATCCGCCGCCAGGATGCCCTTGCCACCTGCCGCCAGCTTGTATGCAACCTCGTCGAGGCTTGCCGTCATCGTCGTCTCCCGCACGAAATGATTAACCGCACGCCCGAACGGCCCGTTCTTCCGCTTGGGCAGCACTGCGGCGCGTTATAGCACCGAACGCGCCGATGTCCTGAGGTCGCCGCAACGAAATGAGGTGACGCATCGCTCAGCCCCTCATCCGCGCCCGCTCCCCGCGCACCTGCGCGATCTTGCCGCAGCGCAGCATAAGAGGTGGGGCCGCCGGCTTTGTCCAGCCCGCCGCGCGGGACGGTCGCGGACAAATCGTCCCAGCCCGAAACGAAAAACCCCGCTCGAGGGAGCGGGGTCCGGAGGCCGACGGGACGCCGAGGCTTCAGCGCCGCAGCGCCTCGACACCGGGTAGCGGCTTTCCTTCCAGCCATTCGAGAAAGGCGCCGCCGGCGGTCGAGACATAGCTGAACCGCCCGGCGACGCCGGCATGGTTGAGCGCCGCGACCGTATCACCGCCGCCGGCCACCGAGAGCACCTTGCCGGCATCGGTCAGGTCGGCGACCGCCTTGGCCACCTCGACCGTGGCGACGTCGAACGGCACCAGTTCGAACGCGCCGAACGGCCCGTTCCACACCACCGTCTTCACATCCGCGAGCTTGGCGATGACATTGGCGACCGAAGCGGGGCCGGCATCGAGGATCATCTCGTCCGGGTCGACGCCCTCGGCCGGCACCACGCGGTTGTCGGCATGCGCCTTGAACTCTTTCGCCACCACCGCGTCGACCGGGAGCACGATGGTGCAGCCCGCCGCCTTGGCCTTCTCGACGATCGCACGTGCGGTGCCGGCAAGATCACGCTCGCACAGCGACTTGCCCACATCGACGCCTTCCGCGAACAGGAAGGTGTTGGCCATGCCGCCGCCGATGACGAGGAGGTCGACCTTGGCGACGAGATTGCCGAGCAGTTCGAGCTTCGACGACACCTTGGCGCCGCCGACCACCGCCATCACCGGCCGCTCCGGCGCTTCCAGCGCCTTGGCCAGCGCTTCGATCTCGACCTGCATGCAGCGCCCGGCATAGGCCGGCAGGTGATGCGCCAGCCCCTCGGTCGAGGCATGGGCGCGATGGGCCGTGGCGAAAGCGTCGTTGACATAGATGTCGCCGAGCTTCGCCAGCGCGGCGGTGAAGTCCGGGTCGTTCTTCTCCTCGCGCGGGTCGAAGCGGGTGTTCTCCAGCAGCAGCACGTCGCCCGGCTGGAGCTTCGCCACCGCTGCCTCAGCGATTTCGCCGATGGTGGCCGGGGCGAACGCCACCGGCTTGCCGAGACGGGAGGCGACCTCACCGGCGATCGGCTCCAGCGAGAGCTTGGGATCGATACCCTTGGGCCGGCCGAAATGCGCCAGCAGGACAACCTTGCCGCCCTTCTCCGCGATCTCCCGGATGGTCGGCAGCACCGCCTGGATGCGGGTGTCGTCGGTCACGCGGCCATTGTCGACGGGAACGTTGAGGTCGACACGAACGAGCACGCGCTTGCCCGCGACATCGGCGTCGTCGAGCGTGCGGAAGGCGGAGGATATGGTCATGGGAAGGCCCGATCCGGAGGATTGCCGCGCAGCTTGCTCGGCGCCCGTCGGGCGCCGGTTCCGCCTCCCCTCTTCTGTCCGGAGGGAATGGCCACGAGGGACGCCCGGAGCGTCCCCGCAGGGCGCGGCCCGCCAGCGGCGAGCCGGCCGCTCAGAGGGGCGTCAGAAGGTCTTGCCCAGCGCCACCGCCGTGTCGGACATGCGGTTGGAGAAGCCCCACTCGTTGTCGTACCACGACAGCACGCGCACGAAATTGCCTTCCAGCACCTTGGTCTGGTCGAGGTGGAAGATCGAGGAGTGCGGGTCGTGGTTGAAGTCGGACGAGACGTTCTGCTGGTCGGTCGTGCCGAGGATGCCCTTGAGCGGGCCGGCGGCGGCGGCCTTGATCGCCGCGTTGACCTCGTCCTTGGTCACCTTCTTCTTGGCGACGAACTTGAAGTCCACCACCGACACGTTCGGTGTCGGCACGCGGATCGAGGTGCCGTCGAGCCGGCCGGCGAGTTCCGGCAGCACGAGGCCGACCGCCTTGGCCGCGCCCGTGGTGGTCGGGATCATCGACAGCGCCGCGGCGCGGGCGCGGTAGAGATCCTTGTGCATGGTGTCGAGCGTCGGCTGGTCGCCCGTATAGGAGTGGATCGTCGTCATGAAGCCATGGTCGATGCCGATGGCATCGTTCAGCACCTTGGCGACCGGCGCGAGGCAGTTTGTCGTGCACGAGGCATTGGAAACGACGAGGTGATCCTTGGTCAGCTTGTCGTGGTTCACGCCGTATACGACGGTGAGGTCGGCGCCTTCCGCCGGGGCGGATACCAGCACGCGCTTCGCGCCGGCCGCCAGATGAGCGGAGGCCTTGTCCTTGGCGGTGAAGATGCCGGTGCACTCCAGGGCGATGTCGACGCCGAGCGCGGCGTGCGGCAGTTCGGCCGGATTGCGCACCGCCGTCACCTTGATCGGCCCGCGACCCACATCGATGGTGTCGCCGTCGACCTTCACCTCGCCGGGGAACCGGCCGTGGACGCTGTCGAAGCGGAACAGGTGCGCATTGGTCTCGACCGGCCCGAGGTCGTTGATGGCGACCACCTCGATATCGGTGCGGCCGGACTCGATGATGGCGCGCAGCACGTTGCGGCCGATGCGTCCGAACCCGTTGATGGCAACCTTGAGCGTCATGCGTCTATCCCCGATTGATCCGTATCGATCCCGTGCCTACCGCGCAGAGGCGTCATAGCGTGGCATTGCCGCAAGGACTAGCCGCCTTTGTGCCCTGCGCGGCACAATTGCGCAGATGGCATGGCGAGAAACTGGTGTTCTGTATGCCAGACCTGTTCGGCGCCTCGACTGTCCGGTTTCTCGATCGGCCCTCGCCTAGACTTGCCGATCCCGGTCATATGCCGGCGCGCCGACCTGTCGGTGCGCCGGCCGCGCCTCAGGACTTGGCCGCCGCCTTGAGCCGCGTGCGCGCCGTGGTCGCCACCGCTTCGGCGGTGATGCCGAAATGCTTGAACACCTGGTCGGCCGGGCCGGAAGCGCCGAAGCCGGTCATCCCGACAAAGGCGGCGTCGGAACCGACGATGTCGCTCCAGCCCTGCCGGATGCCGGCTTCGACCGCCACCTTCACCCGCGCCTTGCCGATCACCTGCCGGCGCGTCTCCTCCGGCTGGTTGAGGAAAAGCTCGAACGACGGAACCGACACGACCCGCGTCGCGATGCCGTCCGCGTCCAGCAGCGCCTTGGCCGCGACCGCGAGCGAAACCTCGGACCCCGAGGCGAAGAGCGAGACATCCGCCTCCCGGCCGGCCGGAGCGATCTCGTAGGCTCCCCGCGCGGTCAGGCAGCGCTCGCCGCCCTCGTGCCGCAGCAGCGGCAGGTTCTGCCGGGTCAGCGCCAGCACACTCGGCCCGCTCGTGTGCTCGAGGGCGAGCTTCCAGGCCTCCGCCGTCTCCACCGTGTCGCAGGGGCGGAACACCAGCAGGTTGGGGATCGCCCTGAGCGCCGCGATCTGCTCGACCGGCTGGTGGGTCGGCCCGTCCTCGCCGACGCCAATGGAATCATGCGTGAAGACGTAGACCACCCGGATGCCCATCAGCGCCGCAAGACGGATCGAGGGACGGCAATAGTCGGAGAAGACGAGGAAGGTGCCGGCGTAGGGAATAAACCCGCCATGCAGCGCGATGCCATTCATCGCCGCCGCCATGCCGTGCTCGCGGATGCCCCAGTTGACATAGCGGCCGTCATATTTCGGCGGCTCGACATAGACCGAGGTCGCCTTGGTCTTGGTGTTGTTGGAGTGGGTGAGATCGGCCGAGCCGCCCACCATTTCCGGAATCGCGGCGGTCAGCGCCTCCAGCACGATTTCGGACGACTTGCGGGTCGCCACCGCACCGCCATCGGCCATCGCCTTGCTGATCACGCCGGAAATCACGCTCTGCAGCGTCGAGGGCAGTTCCCCGTGGACGCGGCGCTCGAATTCGCAGCGCTGGCCCGGCTCGGTGGCGGCGAGGCGCTGCGACCATGCCTTGTGCGCCGGCTTCGAGCGCAGGCCGGCGAGACGCCACGCGTCGAGCACGTCGGAGGGAATCTCGAAGGGCGCATAGGGCCAGCCGAGCTTTTCACGCGCGCCCTCGATCTCCTTGGCGCCGAGCGGGGCGCCATGGACGCCGTTCGTGCCCGCCTTGGTCGGCGCGCCGAAGCCGATCGTGGTGCGGCAGGCGATTAGCGAAGGCACGCCGGTCTTCTTCGCCCGCTCGATGGCGGCGAGGATCGCCTCCGGATCGTGCCCGTCGATCCGCGTCGCCTCCCAGCCCGCGGCCTGGAAGCGCTCGATCTGGTCGGTCGAGGTGGAAAGCGACGTCGCGCCGTCGATGGTGATGCGGTTGTCGTCCCACATCACGATGAGCTTGCCGAGCTTCAGGTGGCCGGCAAGCTCGATCGCCTCCTGGCTGATGCCCTCCATGAGGCAGCCGTCGCCGGCGATCACATAGGTGTAGTGATCGACCAGGTCGCTTCCGAACTGCGCGGCGAGCATACGCTCGGCGAGCGCGAAGCCGACCGCGTTGGCGAGACCCTGCCCGAGCGGGCCGGTGGTGGTCTCGACGCCGGGCGTATGGCCGTATTCGGGATGGCCGGGCGTCTTCGAGCCGAGCTGTCGGAAATGCTTGATCTCGTCGATCGTCACCGCCTCGTAGCCGGTGAGATACAGCGCCGAGTAAAGCAGCATCGAGCCGTGGCCGGCGGAAAGGATGAAGCGGTCGCGATCCGGCCACGTCGGATCGGCGGGGTCATACTTCATCACCTTGCCGAACAGCACCGCGGCGATGTCGGCGGCGCCCATGGGCAGGCCGGGATGGCCGGACTTGGCGGCTTCGACGGCATCCATGGCGAGCGCCCGTATGGCGTTGGCCATGCGATCATGCTTTTCGCGGTTCATGGGTCACGGAACTCCGAAAGTCATGCGCGGACACAGGCGGGGGGCTTGGTGCGGCGCGGCGAAAGGGCGCGGAGTGATATCACCCCGCCCAAGGCTGTCAAAGCAGCTTAACGGAGGAGGAGCTGCCGGGAAGCCGGATAACGCGATGCGTGGGCGGGCGGGTTCCGTCTGTAACCCGGATGTGAGCCCCCCGGGCGAGCGCCGCGAAACACCCCGCGGTTGACGCTCGATGCCGACACGGGCTCTATCGATGCTCGCAAGAGTGACTCGCGTGTCCAGCAGGAGCTGACCCCGCATGGCCGAACGCGCTTCCATCGAGACCGCGACCCGGCGTCTGTATGCCGCCATCGACACGCTGGAAGCGGCGGTCGAGCGGCGCCTGGAAAGCGAGCGGCAGGACGCCTCGATGGCCGCCCAGCTGCACGCCCTCGGCACGGATCGCTCGCGCCTCGCCGACGCGCTCGACACCGCCGAAGGGCGCGCCGAGCGCCTCGCCGCCGCCAATGAGGAAGTGTCCCGCCGGCTCGGCAGCGCCATGGAGACCATCCGCGCCGTCCTCGCCGCCCACGAACGCTGAGGGCCCGCGCCATGGCTCATGTCACCGTCTCCATCGCCGGCCGCGCCTACCGCATGGCGTGCGACGACGGGCAGGAGGATCACCTCACCCGCCTCGCCGCCGACATCGACCAGCGCATCGACCAGTTGCGCGGGGCCTTCGGCGAGATCGGTGACCAGCGCCTGTCCATCATGGCGGCGATCACCATCGCCGACGAGCTGAGCGAGGCGCGCGGACAGCGACGCGCCCTCGAACAGGAACTCGCCAACGAACGTGCCGTCCGCGATGCCGCGATGGAGCGCCTCCAGCAGACCGAGGATGCGATCGCCGACGCCGTGCTCACTGCCGCCGAGCGGCTGGAGAACCTCGCCCGCGAACTCGGTCCCGGCCCGTCCGGGACGGTGGGGATGGGATAGCAGGCGCCGCCCCGCCGATCGTCGTCCGACCGACGCGGCCCTGCGCCGCGCGTGGCGCGCATCCCTGACCGGCGCCCGCGCCCTTGACGTGCTGCCTCCTGCGGGCGAAACCGGCGCCTGACCTTTTCGCGCGTCCCCGGGACGCCGCCCCTTCCTGGTGTTCCCATGATCCGTACGCCCCTCATGACCGTCATGGTCCAGGCCGTCCGCAAGGCCGGCCGCTCCCTCGTCCGCGATTTCGGCGAGGTGGAGAACCTCCAGATCTCGGTGAAGGGCCCTGGCGACTTCGTCTCGAATGCCGACCGCAAGGCCGAGCGCATCCTGCACGAGGAACTCGCGCGGGTCCGCCCCGGCTTCGGCTTCCTGATGGAGGAGAGCGGCGCGGTCGAGGGCACCGACACGGCACACCGCTGGATCATCGACCCGCTCGACGGCACCACCAACTTCCTGCACGGCATCCCGCTCTTCACCATCTCGGTGGCGCTGGCCAAGGATGGCGTTCCGATCGCCGGGGTGATCTTCAATCCCGTCACCGACGAGCTCTTCATCGCCGAGAAGGGCCGCGGCGCCTTCCTGAACGACCGCCGCATCCGCGTCGCCGGCCGCCAGGCGCTGGCTGATTCCGTGATCTGCTGCGGCCTGCCGCACATGGGCCGCGGCGACCTCGCGCTGTTCGGCCGGGAGATGGCCGCCCTCGCCCCGCGCGTGGCGGGCCTGCGCCGCACCGGCTCGGCCGCGCTCGACCTCGCCTGGGTGGCGGCGGGCCGCTTCGACGGCTTCTGGGAACGCAATCTCGCCCCGTGGGACATGGCCGCCGGGATCATCCTGGTGCGCGAGGCGGGCGGCTATGCCAGCGACCTGGACGGAGGGGACAAGATCCTCGACAAGGGCCACGTCGTCGTCGGCAACGAGAATATCCACCGCAACCTGCTCACCGTGCTGCGCGCGGCCTGAATCGCCGCCCGGATCATCAGACCTTCATCGGTTTGTCGCCAAATCAGCGCTTGACGGGCTGATCCATTCCATCCGTCTATGACGGGGCTCGCGCCGAGGGGCGGGTCCGAGGTGGAACAGGGGGAGCGAGAGCAGGCGACGGGCATGGCGCAACCGGCGAACCCATTCCATAAACTCTCCTCGCCCCGCATCTTCCTGGTGCGGATGGTGGTGTTCCTGCTGCTCGGCGGCGCGCTGGCGGCGGTGCTCTACCGGCAGATCTGGGCCGCGTTCCTCGCCAATCCCGGACTGAACGGCGTCATCTTCGGCGTGCTGTTCATCGGCATCGTCTTCGCCTTCCGGCAGGTGCTGCGCCTCTTCCCGGAAGTCCAGTGGATCAACGATTTCCGCATGGCCGATCCCGGCCTCGCCGTGTCGCGAGCGCCCACCCTGCTGGCGCCGATGGCGGCGCTGCTGCGTGATCGCATCGGCCGGATGGCCATCTCGCAGTCGATGATGCGGGGCATCCTCGATTCCATCGGCACCCGGCTCGACGAGGCGCGTGACCTGCTGCGCTACCTCACCGGCCTCCTCGTGTTCCTCGGCCTGCTTGGTACCTTCTGGGGCCTTCTGGAAACCGTGTCGTCGATCGGCCGCGTCATCGGCTCGCTCGATGTCGGCCCCGATTCCGGCTCGGTGCTGGAAGCGATGAAATCCGGCCTCGCCGCACCGCTGGCCGGCATGGGCATCTCCTTCTCGTCGTCGCTGTTCGGCCTCGCCGGCTCGCTGGTGCTGGGCTTCCTCGACCTTCAGGCGGGACAGGCGCAGACCCGCTTCTACACTGACCTCGAGGATTGGCTCTCGACCACGGTCGCCGATCTCGGCGCCGACCTGCCGCCGCGCCCGGTGCCGGTTCCCCTCCCCGTCGCCGGGCCGGTGATGCCACCTCTCGCCGGGCCGACCCTGCCGCCCCCCGCCGCGGCGGCCGCACCGTCCCAGCCGACGCCCGCCCCCGCCCTGCCCCCGCCGAGCTATGTCGCCCTCGTCCAGGCGATCGAGAAGCTCGACCGCACCATGACCGAAGCCGGTTCGCACCGCGTCACCGCCTCCATGGCGCATCTGGCCGAGAGCCTGCAGGGCCTCGTCCAGCACATGCGCGGCGAGCAGCAGATGGTGCGCGACTGGGTCGAGGCCCAGGCCGAGCAGCAGAAGGAGATCAAGAAGCTGCTGGAGCGTCTTGCGCGCAGCGATACCGATCGCGAGCGGGCGTGAGGACGCCCCGGTGAGGACGTCCTGACATGGGCCTCGGCCGCTCCCGCAACAGCGAACGCCGGATCGACTACTGGCCGGGTTTCGTCGACGCGCTGTCGACGCTGCTGCTGGTCTTCGTTTTCCTGCTTTCCATCTTCGTCCTCGCGCAGTTCTTCCTGACGCAGGAGATGAGCGGCAAGGACACCGCGCTGCAGCGCCTGCAGGCGCAGATCCGCGAGCTGACCGAATTGCTGGCGCTGGAGCGCGCCAACAACGACACCGCCGATGGCGAGCTCGGTGCGCTGCGCTCCAGCCTCGCCACCGCGGAGGCCGAGCGCGACAAGCTGCGGCAGGCGATCGTCAGTCTGCCGGCGCCTGCCGACACCTCGGAGGCCGACGCCCGCGCGGTCCAACTGGGCCGGGAGCTCTCCCAGCAGAAGGACCTCGCAGCGCAGGCCCTCGCCCAGATCGACCTGCTCAACCAGCAGATCGCGGCGCTCCGCCGGCAGATGGCGGCGCTGGAGGAGGCGCTCGACATCTCCGAGAAGAAGGACCGCGAGAGCCAGTCCAAGCTCGCCGATCTCGGCCGCCGCCTCAACGTCGCCCTCGCCCAGCGCGTCCAGGAACTGACGCGGTTCCGCTCCGAGTTCTTCGGCCGCCTCAACGCCATCCTCGGCAATCGCGACGATGTGCGCGTGGTCGGCGACCGCTTCGTGTTCCAGTCCGAAGTGTTCTTCGATGCCGGTGCGGCGGCGCTGAACCCCTCCGCCCTGCCGGCGCTCGACAAGATCGCCGAGGCGATCACCGCGCTGGAAAAGGAGATCCCGCCCGAGATCGCCTGGGTGCTGCGGGTCGACGGCCACACCGACAACCGGCCGATCGCGACGCCGCAATTCCCCTCGAACTGGGAGCTGTCGGCGGCCCGCGCCATCGCCGTCGTGCAGTATCTGGTCTCGAAGGGCATCAGCCCCTCGCGGCTCGTCGCCGCCGGCTTCGGCGAGTACCAGCCGATCGACGGCGCCGATACCGACGAGGCCCGCGCCAAGAACCGGCGCATCGAGCTCAAGCTCACCGAGCGATGAGCGCGCCTGCACCTCGTGTCGGTAAGCGGGTGAAGGGATACCCCGCGCGCCCGTGCCGCGCGACGTCATGCCCGGCCTCGAGCCGGGCATCCACGACTTGTGCGCACCGGCACGCCCGACGACGTGGATGGCCGGGACACGCCCGGCCATGACGCACGCGCCTGATCCCGTTCGAATCCGGAGGCGACGGCGGTGAGCGAGCGACCGACACCGGCCCTGCACATCGTCCCGAAGGTTCCGGCGCACCTGCCGGAGATGATCGACCTGTGGGTGGCAGGCTGGAGCGCGACGCTCCCGGCCATCGATTTCGAGGCGCGGCGCGGCTTCATCGTCGATCATCTGGCCGCGCTGGAGGCGGCCGGCGCGGCGACGCGCCTCGCCTTCGACGCAGGCAACGGCACCCTCGCCGGCTTCGTCGTGGTCGACCCGGCCACGGGCTATCTCGACCAGCTCGCGGTCAGCCCGACCTGGTGGGGCAGCGGCGTCGCGGCTGCGCTGTTGGCCGAGGCCCGCCGCCTCTCCCCCGCCGGGCTTCTGCTCGACGTCAACCGCGACAATCCCCGCGCCGTCCGCTTCTACGAGCGCGAGGGCTTCCAGCGCACCGGCGAGAGCACCAACCCGCGTTCGGGCTTGCCGATCTGGCGCTATGAGTGGCAGGTAGGGACTTAACAGCCCGCTTCGATAGCCCTCCACGGGCGTCATCCCGGAGCGGCCGGAGGCCGTATCCGGGATCGGTGGGTATGCGGGTGACAGATCCCGGCTCTTCGTCGGCGCGGCAGTCCGGCATGACGATACTGCGAGGAGTGATCCCAGACAGGCTAGAAGGGCGAAGGGGTGATCAGTCAGATGTATCCGAGCTGCTGGAAAGCGGCGACCGCTGCGGGTTTGAGGGTCCATCTGCGAGTGGAATGCTCGAAATTGGCAAGGAGGCGAATGGGCTTCAATTTGCCGGCACCGACCGCGGGCTCGAGAGGCGCGAGGATTTCCCGGCGGGCACCGCAGGCCTTGCCGAAGGCCATGTCCCAGTAGATCGGCGGCCACCCCACCACGGCACCGATCTCGGCGCAGGTACCAACGGGTTTCCGGGCTATCGCTCGCACCGCCTTCTCCTCCCCCGGCTTCAGAGGCTTGGCGAGAAAGGCGTTCACGATCAAGGCCGTAGCGGCAGCCTCGTCCAGCTCCAAGTTCCACATGAACAACCCTATCCTGGCACCACATCAGGCTGTAGGGGTGCGCCGTCTCTGTCAAGCCGGCTCCGGCACCCACCGGGATCTGCCGCCCCTCCCCTCGCGCTCCTCTACCTACCCAACACCGCGTACGCCCCCGCGTGCGAGCCTTCGTGGTTCGGCATGCCGGGACGCGTCAGGTAGCCGCGGCGGGGCGGGATGTAGCTGTAGATCGTCCGCTTCGGCGCTTCGTGCCAGGTCAGGTTGAAGGCGGCGAGCCTGGGGAAGAACTCCATCGCCGCATAGGGCAGATGGTCGTGCACCCACCACGCCATCGCCTCCCAGTCGCCGGTCGCCTCGTAATGGGCGACGAAGGCGGGAACGACGACGCAGGCCGTCGCGCCCATATGACCGTCGCGGTCGCGCCGGTCCCAGATGTGGCCGGCGGCGCTAGCCTCGTTGGAGGCGCAGTTGTAGTTCCGCTCGTTGCCGAGCCGATTCACCTCCGGCGCGCGATAGGCCGAGCGGATACTGAGCCGCCCGAACCGGGCCTGCAGAGGTTCGAGCAATTCGGTGCACAGCCGCGTGCCCACCGCGATGGCGAGGTCCGGATCGTCGGGGATGTTCGGCAGGCCGTGGACGCTGGCGATCTCTGAATGCAGGAAATCGCGCAGGAAGAAGCTGGGGGATAACCGCACCCGGCCGAGCTCCTCCAGCCCCCTGACGCTCCCCGGCTTTCGCATCGCGCTCCCCGTCGCTAGGCCGCCTCGCCGAACTGCAGGGCGGCGAGACGCGCATAGAGCCCGCCGCGCGCGACGAGGCTCTGATGCGTGCCTTCCTCGACCACGCGCCCATGCTCGATGACGAGGATGCGGTCGGCGGAGAGCACCGTCGAGAGCCGATGCGCGATCACCAGCGTGGTGCGCCCCTCCATCGAGCGGTCCAGCGCCTTCTGCACCAGCGTCTCGCTCTCGGCGTCGAGCGCCGAGGTCGCCTCGTCGAGCAGCAGCAGCGGCGCCCGGCGCAATATGGCGCGGGCGATGGCGATGCGCTGGCGCTGGCCGCCGGAAAGCGTGATGCCACGCTCGCCGAGCTGCGTATCCCAGCGCTCCGGCAGGCGCTCGACGAATTCGTCGGCGAGCGCGAGCTGCCCGGCCGCCTCCACCTCCGCGTCGGTGGCATCCGGCCGGCCGAGGCGGATGTTGTCGCGCACCGAGGCGGCGAAGATCGCCACCTCCTGCGGCACCAGCGCGATGCGGGCGCGCGCCGCGCGCGGGTCGATGGCCGCGAGATCGACGCCGTCGAGCGTCACGCGCCCCGCCGTCGGGTCGTAGAAACGCAGCAGCAGCTGGAACAGCGTGCTCTTGCCGCCGCCCGAAGGCCCGACCAGCGCGACCCGTTCGCCCGGCCTCACCTCGAACGAGACGTCCGACAACGCCGGCTGCGAGAGGCGCGTCGGATAGGCGAAGCTCACATTCTCGAATCGCACCGCCCCGCGCGCCGGCTCCGGCAGGGCGAGCGGCGACGCCGGTGCCCGCACGGCCGGCTGCACCTCGAGCAGTTCGGCGATCCGCTCGGTCGCCCCGGCCGCCTGCGAGACCTCGCCCCACACCTCGCCGAGCTGGCCGAGCCCGCTCGCCGCCAGCACCGCGTAGAGCACGAACTGGCCCAGCGTGCCCGCCGTCATGGTGCCGGCCAGAACCGCGTTGGCGCCGGCCCAGAGGATGGCGACCACGCTGGCGAAGACGAGGAAAATGCCTACCCCGGTGAGCAGCGCCCGCGCCCGGATCGCCCCGCGGGCCGCGCCGAAGGCGCCTTCCACCTCGCCGGAGAAACGCCCCTCGGCGGTCCGCTCGGCGGTGTTGGCCTGGAGCGTGCGCACCCCGCCGATCGCTTCCGCGGCATAGGCGGAGGCCTCGGCGAGCGTATCCTGCGCCGCCCGCGAGCGCTTGCGCACGCCGCGCCCGGAGCCGAGCAGCACCACGACGATGAGCGGAATGGCGACGATGACCAGCGCCGAGAGCCACGGGCTGGTGATGATCATCATCACCGTCGCGCCGATGAACAGCACGATGTTGCGCAGCGCGATGGAAGCGGAGGCGCCCACCGCCGACTTGATCTGGGTGGTGTCGGCGGTCAGCCGCGAGATGAGTTCGCCCGACTTCGCGGTGTCGTAGAACCCGCCGTCGAGATCGAGCAGATGCGCGAATACCCCGGTGCGCAGGTCGGCGACGATGCGCTCGCCCAGCGTCATCACGAGGTAGTAGCGCAGCGCCGAGGCCCCCGCGAGCACCCCGACCACCAGCAGCATCACCCCGAAATAGCGGTCGATGAAGCCGGCATGGTCGAGCGCGAATCCGAAATCGATCATCCGCCGCACCGCGATCGGCACGGCGAGCGTCGCCAGCGCCGCCACGATCAGCGCGGCGAGCGCGGCGAGCGCCCGCCCGCGATAGCGGATGATGTGCGGCCACAAGGCCTTGAGCGGACCGAAACGTCGCGAGGAGGCGGATTTCGCATCGGCGGTGCGGCGCGCGGTCGGCTCGGCTTGTGTCACGGTCCGGTCTCGGCTATAGACCCGCGCGGATTTCCGGCAGGATCGTTTTTGAAGATCGCCGCGAGGCTCCCCGGTGGGGCCGGCCACGCGGCGGCGAGGATGTGACCCATGAAGAGCGACATCCATCCCGATTACCACTTCGTCAAGGTGGTGATGACGGACGGCACCGAGTACACGACGCGGACGACCTGGGGCAAGGCGGGCGACACCCTCCAGCTCGACATCGATCCGACCTCCCACCCGGCCTGGACCGGCGGCTCGCAGCAGCTGCTCGACCGCGGCGGCCGCGTGTCGAAGTTCCAGAAGAAGTTCGCGGGCTTCCTCAAGGCCTGATTCGGGCCGGCGAAGCGAACGTCCGAACGTCACGAAAGCGGCCTCCGCGCAAGCGGGGGCCGCTTTTTCGCGTCTCGCGAACGGCGGTAAGCGGCACGGATCCGGAAGCCGTGATCCCCGCACGGCGCCGAGCCGGGCTCGAACGCCATCATCCCGGACGACGGCAAAGCCAGCGAGCCGGAATCGTGTGGCGCTGCGGGGCACGCTCCCGGATATCGCTGCCGGCCACTCCGGCATGACGCCGAGACGGTTTCTTAGCGCCTCTCGCGGCTTTTCGCCTCGCGATACGAGGCGCGGGCGTCTCAGCCCCGCGCGCCGAAGGCGGCCTTCAGCAGATCCATCTGCCGCACCACGGCATTGTCGGCCTCGGTGCGATCGCCGTCCTGATAGATCGAGGCGTCGAGCCGCAGGATGCGGCGCTGGAGATCGCGCACATCGGCGATGAGGGCGATCAGCGAATCGGGCAGCAGCCGGGCGTGATCGGGATCGAGCGGCTCGAGCCGGCCGAGATCGACCTTGCTCTTCTCGCGCACCGCGTCCTCGGGCGTCAGTTCGCCCTCGTTCACCGCGCGCTGCAGCAACAGCCACGAGGCGAGCTGCATCAGCCGGGTGGTGAGCCGCATACTCTCGATGGCATAGGCGTGGCTGGCGGGGCGGGCCAGCGCGCGCGCCTCCTCGCGGCCGGAGCCGTCGAGATAGGCCGCGGTGCGCTCCACCAGCCCCATGCCTTCGCGAAACAGGGCATCAAATACCTGTGATACGGCCATGCGCTGGCCGAGGCTCACGGCCGGCGGATTCCTGAACGCCTCTGTCATCGTCTTCCTGCTTCCACGATACCCCTGAGCGCGGCAGTCCCGCCCACCGGTTCCGATCGTGCGAATCTCACGGCACGTCCCCCGTCGCATGCGTTGCCCAGCGCGCCGCCGCTGTCCAGCGGCAAGGCGGCAGACCAGCAAGCGGGAGACCAGCGCTTGCGTCCCGAAACGGCACGCTCACCCACCCGCACATGAAAAAAGAGCCGCCCGAAGGCGGCTCAAAAGTATGACAGGGAGGCGTCAAACAGAGTGGACAGGAGCCACTCGCGTCCAGAAACTGGACAACCGCAGTAATGAACCGGAAAGCTTAATCCGAGGTTAAGCCGATCCGCTCACGGCGCGAAAAGCCCGCGCGCCCCCGGCGTTTGGTCTATCGCTTGAAGAAGGCGTCCGCCGCGACGCGGGACGCGCGCTTGGCGGCGAGCGCCGCGCGCAGCCGCACGATCTCGGCCTCCAGCGCGGCGATGCGCTCCTCGATCTCGGTTTCCGACAGCGTCGAGAGGTCGCCCCCCACCTCGTGCGCCGCCCGCGCGGGCCGCGCCGCCTCGTCATCCACAGCCATTACCGGCCTCCCTCGTTCGGACCGCCGGCAGACTATGGCGAGCCGGCCGCGGTTGCCAGCATGCGCCCGCTGGCCTAGTAGCCTGCACCACCGACCGCGTCGTCCGCCGCCGAAGGAGACCTGCCGTGACCGACCTGCCCGCCCATATGACGGCCATCGCCATTCCGACCCCGGGCGGTCCGGAGGCTCTGGTGCCGGAGCAGCGGCCTGTGCCGGTTGCCGGCAAGGGGCAGATCCTCGTCAAGGTCGCGGCCGCCGGCGTGAACCGCCCCGACGTGATGCAGCGCAAGGGCTTCTACCCGCCCCCGCCCGGCGCGCCCGACATTCCCGGCCTCGAGATCGCGGGCACCGTCGTCGCGCTCGGCGAGGGGGTAACGCGCTGGAAGACGGGCGACGAGGTCTGCGCCCTCGTCTCCGGCGGCGGCTATGCGGAATACTGCCTCGCCGAGGTGGGCAGCACCCTGCCCGTGCCCGCCGGCCTGTCGCTCGCCGAGGCCGCCGCGATCCCCGAGACCTTCTTCACTGTGTGGACCAACGTGTTCGACCTCGCCGGGCTGAAGGCGGGGGAGAATTTCCTCGTCCATGGCGGCACCTCCGGCATCGGCACCACGGCGATCCAGCTCGCCAAGGCCTTCGGCGCCCGGGTGTTCGCCACCGCCGGCAGCACGGAAAAATGCGACGTCTGCCGCAATCTCGGCGCCGATGTCGCCATCGACTACAAGACCGAGGATTTCGTCGCGGTGATCAAGGAGGCGACCTCCGGCAAGGGCGTCAACGTCATCCTCGACATGGTCGGCGGCTCCTACATCGCCCGTAACTACGAGGCGGCCGCGCCGCAGGGCCGCATCGTGCAGATCGCCTTCATGGAAGGCTCGAAGGTGCAGATCGACTATATGCGCCTGATGCTGAAGCGCCTCTCGCATATGGGCTCGACCCTGCGCTCGCGGCCCAACGCCGAGAAAGCGGCGATCGCCGCCTCGCTCGAGGCGAAGGTGTGGCCGCTCCTCGCCGCCGGCACGGTGAAGCCGGTGATGGATCGCGCCTTCCCGCTGGCGGATGCCGCCGGCGCCCATGCCCGCATGGAGTCGAGCGCGCATGTCGGCAAGATCGTGCTGACCGTCGCCTGATACGCGAAATCGTTCGCGTGCCGGTGCGATCCGGCACGCTTGTGCCGCGGCGCGCCTTGCTCCCGCCGCGCGGCACCGCTACTCATTCCGCCGGAGATCGTTCGAAGGTCGCGTTCGGCGTTGTTTGCGAGGTGGCACTCATTGGGCGTGGTCCGACTAATCCTTGCCGCTCTCGTGCTGGCGACCGGCGTTCTGGCCACCCCTGCGCGCGCCGTCGAGGCGATCGCCATCCGTCTCGATGCGCTGGTCATCGACCTCGCCCCCGCCATCGAGCAGTTCCATAGCGACACCGACCGGCTGCAGATTTCGACCGCCCCCGGCGCCGACGGCATCGTCCGCCGCATCGAGGTCCGCGCCATCGCCGCCGGGCCGACCGGCGGCAGCCAGTGGGCCGCCTTCGCGCTCGCCAACAACACCGACGAGCAGGTCGACCGGCTGATCGTCGCGCCGCACTACCGCATGGTCGGCTCGGGCGTGTTCTGGCCCGATCTCGGCAACCGCCGCATCGTCAACATCACCGCCAGCCAGGGCTTCCGTCCCGAACGCCAGAACGCCCCGGACGCGGACGTCTTCCTCGTCACGCTCGACCCCGGCACCACCGTCACCCTGGTCGCCGAGCTCACCGGCCCGCAGCTGCCGCAGCTCTATCTGTGGGAGCCGGAGGCGTTCAAGGACAAGGTCAACTCCTTCACCCTCTACAACGGCATCGTCATCGGCATCGCCGGCCTGCTGGCGCTGTTCCTCACCATCCTGTTCGTGGTGAAGGGATCGGTGATGTTCCCGGCCGCCGCCGCGCTGGCCTGGGCGGTGCTCGGCTATATCGGCCTCGACTTCGGCTTCTGGTCGAAGGTGTTCGGCATCTCCCCGCTGGCGCAGCAGTTCTGGCGGGCGGCCGGCGAGGCGATCCTGGCGGCGACGCTGGTGGTGTTCCTGTTCGCCTATCTCAACCTCAACCGCTGGCACGTGCGCTACGCCCATATCGCGCTCGGCTGGCTGGTGTTTCTGGCCGCGCTGGTCGGCCTCGCCCTGCTCGATCCCGCGGTGGCGGCGGGCATTGCCCGCGTGTCGCTGTTCACCGTGTCGATCCTCTCCTTCGCCATGGTGATCTGGCTCGCCATCCACCACTACGATCGCGCGGTGCTGATCATCCCGACGCTGTTCCTGCTGGTGGTGTGGGTGGTGGCGGCCGGCCTCGCCGTCACCGGGCGCATCGGCAACGATCTCGTCGCTCCCGCCCTGCTCGGCGGCCTCGTGCTCATCGTGATGCTGATCGGCTTCACGGTCATGCAGCACGCCTTCGCCGGCCTCGGCGCGCTTCAGGGCTCGACACAGGACCTCGAGCGCCGCGCGCTCGCCATCGCCGGCGCCGGCGACATCGTGTGGGACTGGGACGTCGACACCGACCGCATCCATGTCAGCCCCGAGATCGAGCAGATGCTCGGCCTCAAGCGCGGCGCGCTACAGGCGGAAGCGGCGGGCTGGCTCGACGTCATCCATCCCGGCGACCGCGACCGCTTCCGCGCCACGCTGGACGGCGTGCTCGACCAGCGGCGCGGGCGCATCGACCAGGATTTCCGCCTGCGCGCGCAGGACGGGCACTATCTCTGGTTCACGCTGCGCGCCCGCCCGGTCGTGGGCACCGACGGCGAGGTGGTGCGCTGCATCGGCACGCTCTCCGACGTGACCGAGACCCGCACCGCCGAAGAGCGCATGCTGCACGACGCCGTGCACGACAACCTCACCGGCCTGCCCAACCGCGAACTCTTCCTCGACCGCCTCACCTCGGCCATGGGCTTCACCCGCGTCGACGACACGCTGAAGCCGACCGTGATGATGATCGACCTCGACCGCTTCAAGCAGGTCAATGCCAGTCTCGGCATGGCGGCGGGCGATTCGATCCTGCTCACCGTCGCCCGGCGGCTGATGCGGCTGATGAAGCAGCAGGACACGCTGGCCCGGCTCGGCGGCGACCATTTCGGCATCATCCTGATGTCCGAGCGCGATCCCGAGCGCATCACCGCCTTCGCCGACACGCTGCGCCGCACGCTGCGCGCGCCCATCACCTTCGGCGACCGCGAGATCTTCATCACCGCCTCGATCGGCCTCATCCTCGCCGACGGCCAGAAGCGTCCCGCCGGGGAGGTGCTGAAGGACGCCGAGCTGGCCATGTACTTCGCCAAGCGCGTCGGCGGCGACCGCATCGAGGTGTTCCGCGCCGCCATGCGCACGCACAAGCTCGACCGCCTGACGCTGGAGAGCGACCTGCGCCGGGCGCTGGAGCGCGGCGAGATGAACGTGCTCTACCAGCCCATCGTCCACCTCGACACCCGCAAGCCCGCCGGCTTCGAGGCGCTGGTGCGCTGGAACCACCCGACGCTCGGCACGCTCTCGCCGGATGACTTCATCGGCATCGCCGAGGAGACCGGGCTGATCGTCGACATCGGCCTGTTCGTGCTCGACCAGGCGGCCCGCCAGCTCGGCAGCTGGCAGCGCAGCCTGCGCGGCGAGCCGCTCTTCGTCAGCGTCAACGTCTCCTCGCGCCAGATCCTGCGGCACGACCTGATCCAGGACCTGCGGGCGGTGCTCGCCCGCAACGTGGTGGCGCCCGGCACGCTGAAGCTGGAACTCACCGAATCGCTGGTGATGGAGAATCCCGAATACGCCGCGCAGATGCTGCTGCGCATGCGCGAACTCGGCGCCGGCCTCTCGCTCGACGATTTCGGCACGGGCTATTCCTCGCTGGCCTATCTCCAGCGCTTTCCCTTCGACACCATCAAGATCGATCAGAATTTCGTGAAGGGTCTCGGTCGTGGCGGCGGCCGCCAGCGGCCGGTGATCCTGCGCGCGGTCATCAACATGGCGCATGAACTGGGCATGGAAGTCGTCGCGGAGGGCGCCGAGACCGAGGCCGCGGCGGCGGCGCTCGCCAAGCTCGGCTGCCGCTATGCGCAGGGCTTCCTGTTCGGCGAGCCGATGTCGGCCGAGGATGTCCGCCGCATGATCCAGCCGGCGGAGAAGGCCCCCGCCGCCTCGCTGCTGGAGCGCACCCGCCTCGCCCGCTCGCGCCCCGCCGAGCCGCGGCCGGCCGACGCCGCTCCCCGCCCTGCCCCGCCCCGCGCCGCGGAAGGCAAGCCCGCGGTACGCCCCGCCCCGCCGCGCGCGGCAGCGGATGCCCGCACGCCTCCCGCCGCCCCGCCCGCAGGCGAGCCCCCGGCACCGCCGAAGGCGGCGTCGCAGGGCTGAGGGCGGATCGACATCCGTTCGTGATGGAGAAGGCTCGCCTCAGGCGTGGCCGGCGTCGCTCGAGAGCATGCCCGGATGGATGCCGATCTTGCGCAGCGCGAGATCGTACTTGCCGCCGGTGTCCGTTCCGAAGATCAGCGCCGCATCGGCCGTGCAGTGCAGCCAGCCATTCTGCTGGATCTCGTTCTCGAGCTGCCCGGGCGCCCAGCCGGCGTAGCCGAGCGCCAGCACCGCGCTTTCCGGCCCCCGCCCGCGCGCGATCGCCTTGAGGATGTCCAGCGTCGCGGTGAGGCACACGCCCTCGTCGATTGGCAGCGTCGAATTCTCGATGAAGAAATCCGCCGAATGCAGCACGAAGCCGCGCCCGGTCTCCACCGGCCCGCCCTTGAGCACCTTCACCGCACCCGCCCGCACCGGCAGGCTGATGCGTTCCTCGTCCGGGATCACATCGAGCTGCACCAACAGGTCGGGGAAGCTGATGTTGGGAGCGGGCTGGTTCACGATGATGCCCATCGCCCCCTCGGTGGAATGGGCGCACAGATAGATGACGCTCCGGGCGAAGCGCTCGTCGCGCATGCCGGGCATCGCCACCAGCATCTTGCCGTCGAGGAATTCCCCGGCGGCGTCCGCCTCATCGTCACGATCCGAGCCGATCTTCATGAAGGGAAGGGTAAACCCTGAAGCCGTATTTTCAAGACGGCACATGGCCGGCGCACTCCCGCGTCGACCGATGGCTCACACGAAAGTGCGGCATTCCCCGCTTCCCGCCACGGCCCCCAGGCGGTATCGCCAAGACATGATGCGTGCCCTTCTTCCTGTTCCGTCACCTCTCCCGGCACCGCCGGCCGCGCCGAGCGGCTTGCGCCTCCCTTGCGGCGGGCTGGCATTGGCGGTCGCGCTCTGCCTCGCGGCTCCGGTTTCCCCGGCCCGGGCGGGCGCCGAGTCGGAATGGTCGTCCCCTTCCGGCACCGGCGTGCGGCTGATGGCCGGCGGCAGCGGCGAGGCGATCGCCGGCGGCATCGAAATCCGCCTTGCGCCGGGCTGGAAGACCTATTGGCGCTATCCCGGCGACAGCGGCGTGCCGCCGCGCTTCGACTGGTCGGGCTCGACCAATGTCGCCTCGGTCGAGGTGGAATGGCCGGCGCCGATGCGTTTCGAGGATGGTTCCGGCAGCTTCTCGATCGGC
The DNA here is from genome assembly GCF_045108345.1 of Ancylobacter terrae. NCBI lineage: Bacteria > Pseudomonadati > Pseudomonadota > Alphaproteobacteria > Hyphomicrobiales > Xanthobacteraceae > Ancylobacter > Ancylobacter terrae. The sequence continues at coordinate 485,542 of NZ_JBJGXH010000001.1, read as the reverse complement.
TACAAGCGCGACGTCATCCTGCCCTTCCGCGTCGTGCCGAAGGTGGCGGACCAGCCCGTCGCGCTGCGGCTGGGGCTCGATTTCGCGGTGTGCGAGAAGATCTGCCAGCCCGCTTTCGCCCAGCTGGCGCTGGAACTCCCGGCGGGCGGGGGCACGCCGCACCCGGCGGTGGTCGCCGCCGAGGCGGCGGTGCCCGACCCGGCCCCGATCGCCGCGCCGGGCGCCACCGGCATCGACGCCGTGACGCTGGATGCGGCCGGCGGCCCGCCGACGATCCGGGTCGAGGCCCGCGTCGCCGACGGCGCCCGGGCCGATCTCTTCGTCGAGGGCCCGAACGAGGACTGGGCGCTGCCCCTGCCCTCCCGGGAGGATCTCGGCAATGGCCGCGCCCGCTTCACGTTGCCCGTCGACGGCGTGCCGCGCGGGGCCGATATCCGGGCGGCAACCCTGCGGCTGACGCTCATCGATGCCGGCCGGGCGATCGAGGTCACCTCGCCGCTTTCGGGACGCTGAAAGGGCTTTCCGCGCGGTCGGAAGTGGCTATGCTGCCGCGCCGGCTGGCCGGCGCCGTGCCGCTCCGGCACGACCCGCCGCCCCCGCTTTTTCCGCGCATGAAAGGAACCAGACCATGACCATCAAGGTCGGCGACACGCTGCCCAACGCGACCTTCCGCGTCAACACCGCCGATGGCCCGGTGGCCAAGAGCACGGACGAGATCTTCAAGGGCAAGAAGGTGGTGCTGTTCGCCGTCCCCGGCGCCTTCACCCCCACCTGCCACAAGAACCACCTGCCGGGCTACGCCGCCCGCGCCGACGAGATCCTCGGCAAGGGTGTCGACCTCATCGCCGTCACCGCGGTGAACGATCCCTTCGTGCTGGCCGCCTGGGAAGGCGTCTCGAACACCGGCGGCAAGATCCTGTTCCTCTCCGACGGCAATGGCGACTTTGCCAAGGCGCTCGGCCTCGAGCTCGATGCCTCCGGCGCCGGTCTCGGCCTGCGCTCCAAGCGCTACTCCTCGGTGATCGAGGACGGCGTGGTGAAGGTGCTCAACGTCGAGGACGTGCCGAGCAAGGCCGACAAGACCAGCGCCGACGTGCTGCTCGGCCAGCTCTGAGAACGGTTGGCCGGCGCCGTGGGAGGGCGTCGGCTACGGCCTCGTTCCGCTCACGCCGTCATGGCCGGGCTCGTCCCGGCCATCCACGCCTCGCCGATGGCGTGACGCAGAGCCTCGACGCATTGGGACGGGCCCCGGGATGGCCGCACTCTGGCGGCGATCCCCACCCCAATGGCCCTGCCCGCCCTTCCGGCCCTCACGCGATGATGTCGGGCGTGATCTGGTCGTCGATGATGCCGATGCGATCCTTGAGCTGCAGCTTGCGCTTCTTGAGCCGCGCGAGCTGAAGCTGGTCGCTGCCCGGCACCGACTGCAGCGCCAATATTGCCGCATCGAGATCGCGATGCTCCTGCCGCAGGCGTTCGAGGAGCGCCTTGAGCTCGCGTTCCTCTTCGTCCGTCATCTGCCCTGCGCCCGCACTCACGATTCACCCCGGCCGCGGCTGCGGCGGCCCCGAGTATCGCCGCGCCGCCGCTCCGCCGCAATGTCTTCTGCACCGCACGATGATGCTGCATCGCAGCGACTCGTTTCGTCGACAGGCGGGGGCTTAAGTGACACACTCATGACGTCACTTCGAGACACGGAGACAAGGCCCATGTCCATGCAGGCGCATGTCGCGGAGTTGCAGCGTCGCCACCAGGCGCTCGAACGGGAGCTTCGCGAAGAGCTGGCACATCCGGGATCCGATGAAACGCGGATCGCCGATCTCAAGCGTCGCAAGCTGCTCCTCAAGGATGAAATCGTCCGTCTCACCGAAAACCAGACGGTGCATTGATCGCCCCGCGCGGGGCACGCCCTGCGCACGGTACCGGCCATGATGCGCCGGCGAAGGACAAGCCGCCGGTCCCCGCGACCGGCGGTTTTTTATGCGCGCCACATGCCCTTCACGACGATTCGACCAACGTCGTACGCAATTGAGCGCGCTTGCCTTTCCCCGGCGCGTCGGACTTTTGTGAAGCGTACCCACAACAAGAACAACATGCGCGGGAGAACGCCCCATGAACGACGCCACGAGCAACCGGTATGCGGCAGTCTACGAGCGCTCCATAACCGACCCCGAAGGCTTTTGGCGCGAAGCGGCGAAGGCCGTCGACTGGATCGCCGAGCCGCGGGCGGTGTTCGATCCCGGCCTCGGCGCCTATGGCCGCTGGTTCGTCGGCGGGCTGTGCAACACCTGCCACAACGCGGTCGACCGCCATGTCGGCGCCGGGCGCGGCACCCAGCCCGCGATCTACTATGACAGCCCGGTGACCGGCGCGAAGCGCACCGTGACCTATTCGGAGCTGCTGGCGGAAGTGCGCACGCTCGGCGCCGTGCTGCGCGATCTCGGCGTCGAGAAGGGCGACCGCGTCGTCATCTACATGCCGATGGTGCCCGAGGCGATCGTCGCCATGCTCGCCTGCGCCCGCATCGGCGCCGTGCATTCCGTGGTGTTCGGCGGCTTCGCCGCGGCCGAACTTGCCACCCGCATCGAGGACGCCAAGCCGAAGGTGGTGCTGTCCGCCTCCTGCGGCATCGAGCCGAGCCGGGTCGTTGCCTACAAGCCGCTGCTCGATCTCGCCATCAGCATGTCCGCGCACAAGCCGGAACGCTGCGTCATCCTGCAGCGCCCCGAGCTCGCCGCCAATCTCCAGCCGGGCCGCGATCTCGACTGGCACGAGGCCCGCGCCAAGGCGGCCGCCGGCGGGCGGGGGGTCGACTGCGTCCCGGTCGGGGCCACCGATCCGCTCTACATCCTCTACACCTCCGGCACGACCGGGAAGCCCAAGGGCGTGGTGCGCGACACCGGCGGCCACATGGTCGCGCTGCGCTGGACCATGGAGGGGCTCTACGGCGTGAAGCCGGGCGAGGTGTTCTGGTCGGCCTCCGACATCGGCTGGGTGGTCGGCCATTCCTACATCGTCTACGCCCCGCTGCTCGCCGGCTGTACGACGGTGCTGTACGAGGGCAAGCCGGTCGGCACGCCCGACCCCGCCGCCTTTTGGCGGGTGATCGAGGAGTACAAGGTCTCGGTCCTGTTCACCGCGCCCACCGCGCTGCGCGCCATCAAGAAGGAAGACCCGGAGGCGCTCCTGCTGAAGCGCCACGACATCGCGTCGCTGCGCGCACTGTTCCTCGCCGGCGAGCGGGCCGACCCCGACACGGTGCACTGGGCCGAACAGAAGCTCGGCGTGCCGGTGATCGACCATTGGTGGCAGACCGAGACCGGCTGGGCCATCGTCGGCAACCCGTTCGGCCTCGGCGCCATGCCGGTGAAGGCCGGCTCGCCCACCGTGCCGATGCCCGGCTATGCGGTCGACATCGTGGACGAGGGCGGCCATCCGGTCGGCCCGAACCGGATGGGCTCGATCGTCATCAAGCTGCCGCTGCCGCCCGGCTGCCTGCCGACGCTGTGGCAGCAGCCGGACCGCTTCCGGGAGAGCTACCTCGTCGACTTCCCCGGCTACTACAAGACCGCCGACGCCGGCTTCAAGGACGATGACGGCTATGTCTTCATCATGGGCCGCACCGACGACATCATCAACGTCGCCGGCCATCGCCTGTCGACCGGCGGCATGGAGGAGGTGCTGGCCTCCCACCCCGATGTCGCCGAATGCGCCGTCATCGGCGTGCACGACGATCTCAAGGGCGAGTCGCCCTGCGGCTTCGTGGTGCTGAAGTCCGGCGTCGTGCGTGCGCCCAACGAGATCGAGAAAGAGATCATCGCCCTGGTGCGCGAGCGCATCGGCCCGGTCGCGGCGTTCAAGCTGGCCATCACCGTCGCGCGCCTGCCGAAGACGCGCTCCGGCAAGATTCTGCGCGGCACGATGAAGAAGATCGCCGATGCCGAGCCCTGGACCATGCCGGCGACGATCGACGACCCGCAGGTGCTCGAGGAGATCACCGAGGCGCTGAAGGGCCGCGGCCTCGCCGCGGTCGGCGGCGCGGCGGCCTGAGCCCCGGTTCGCCGTCCCGCCCGATCGGGCGCGGACGGACTCGCTGTCTCGACGTCATGGCCGGGCTTGCCCCGGCCATCCACGTCTTCCGCGCCACGCCGGAAACGTCATGGCTCTCTGGAACCAGCCCGGCATGAGACGACCCTTGCGGAAACCGAACGGCGCCCAGCCGCCGGCATCGTCCAACCCAGCTCGCCCGGCGACGCCGCTCACTTGCCCCGGGCGGTCTGCAGGAAGGCCTCGGCGCGCTTCACGGCATTGGCGAAGAAGGGCTGCTTCGGCGCTTCCTTCACGAAGCACGCGCGATAGGCGTCCGACCCCTCGTCGGTGATCTTGACGATCTCGTCCCAGCGCGGATCTTCCGGCTTGTTCTCCGCCTCGACCACCTTGGTCAGCGCCTCGACCTTGACCTGGTAGGGCTTCCACACCGCGTCGCAGACCGGCACGCCCTTGATGTTGAGCTTCGCCTGCGTCAGGCCGACCATCGCCTTGCCGTCGGCGACACGCACGATCGCGATATCGTCCGGCGCGGCGTTGCCCGGCGGTTCGTCGATCTGGAGGCCCAGCACCGCGACCGCCGTCTCGCCCGGCACCGCCGCGACGGGAATGGTGACATAGGGCTGGAAGAAGCCACCGTCGAAGCCGATCGCGTCGGTGTAGAACTCGGCCGTGGCGGCCGCCTCCGCCACCCCGGCGCCCAGCGCGGCCGGCGCGCCCTCGTCCTTGGCGCGGGCCGCGCGCCAGTTCTCGAACACGGCGGCCGGTGTCACCACGATGCGGCTGGTGAAGTCCTTGTTGGTGAAGTTGAGGCCGTCGAGCTGGTGCGTCGGGCCGCTGACGTCGTAGATGAAGCTGTAGAGCGTGTAGGTCGGCGCGCCGAGGCCCTTGAACTTCAGCGGGCCGAGGACGGCCCCGAGGCGCTTGGCGAGGTCCTTCATGTCGGCCTCCTCGCGCTTGATCACGGCCTCGTCGCCGCTCTTGTCCGCCTTGGCGGCGTCGATCGAGGCGGCGGTGGCCTTGTCGCGGGCGGCAATGTAATCGCCGAGGGGGTCGGCCGAGGCGACGGCCGGAACGGCTGCGGCGACGAGGACGGCGCCGGCGAGGAGACGGGCAAGGCCAGTCATGGGGAGGGTCCTTCGGAGGATGCAGGGCGCGAGAACAGCGCCCGGCACAGCGGTATCCGAACCCTCTCCGAGGTCAAGCCCGGCCGAACGACGCGGCCGGGATTCGAGCGCCGGTGTGGCTCACTCGCCCTTCTTGGCGCCGCCGAGCTTGGCGAACACGGTCTCGAGGTCGAGCGCCTCTTCCTTCGGCTTGCGGGCCGGCGGCGAGTAGGGCTCCGGCGCCTCGCCGGTGGTGACCTCGGCCGGGAGCAGCGTCGCGCCGTGCTCGCCGACCGGGGCGGCGGGGCGATCCTTGGAGGAGCGCTGCACTTCGATGTCGAGGTCGATCTGCGAGCACAGGCCGAGCGTCACCGGGTCCATCGGCGTCAGGCTCGCCGCGTTCCAGTGGGTGCGCTCCTTGATCGCCTCGATCGTGGTCTTAGTGGTGCCAACCAGCCGCATGATCTGGCTGTCCTTGAGCTCGGGATGGTTGCGCAGCAGCCAGAGGATGGCGTTCGGCCGGTCCTGGCGCTTCGACACCGGGGTGTAGCGCGGGCCGCGCTTCTTCTTGGCCTCCGGCAGGCGGACCTTCGATTCCAGCAGGCGCAGGCGATGGTCGGGATTCTTCTCGGCGCGGTCGATCTCCTCGCGGGAGAGCTGGCCGCCGGCCACCGGATCGAGCCCCTTGATGCCCTGCGCCACCTCGCCGTCGGCGATGCCCTTGACCTCCAGCGGGTGGAGTTTGCAGAAATCGGCGATCTGCTCGAAGGTCAGCGCGGTGTTCTCGACCAGCCACACGGCGGTTGCCTTCGGCATCAGGGGTGCGTTCGCCATGGCGCGTCTCCTATGAGGGGTCGTTAGCGGTCGAATGTTGGTTTCCCGCGCAAAGCCTCTCGCGCTCCACCCACCCCTCGGGGGCGGAGCCTCGGACCGTCTCGCGATGACCGGGATCGCGTAGATATAGGCGCCTCGCGGGCGCAAGGCAATCGCCGCGAGAGCCCTGGTCGCGCGCGGAATCAACCAACGGAGAGGCAGCATGTCGGAAGCCGCCGCGGCCATCGTCGCTCTCTACGAGACCCACGCCGCCGCGTTCGACCGCCTGCGCGGCCGCTCGCTGTTCGAGGCCGGCTGGCTCGATCGCTTCCGGGCACTTCTGCCGCCCGCGCCGGCGGCGATCCTCGACATCGGCTGCGGCTCGGGGGAACCGATCGCGCGCTATCTCGCCGAGAAGGGCCACGCCGTCACCGGCATCGACAGCGCGCCGTCCCTGATCGCGCTGTGCCGGGCCCGCTTCCCCGATCACGACTGGCACGTCGCCGACATGCGCACCCTGTCGCTCGGCCGGCGTTTCGACGGGCTCATCGCCTGGGACAGCTTTTTCCACCTCGCCGCCGACGACCAGCGGGCGATGTTCCCGCTCTTCCGCGCCCATGCCCGCCCCGGCGCGGCGCTGATGTTCACCTCCGGCCCGGCGGCGGGCGAGGCGATCGGCACCTTCGAGGGCGAGCCACTGTTCCATGCCAGCCTTGATCCGGCCGAATACCGCGCCCATCTCGATGCGGGCGGCTTCGACGTCGTCGCCCATGCCGCCGAGGATCCGGCGTGCGGCGGCCACACCGTCTGGCTGGCCCGTGCGCGCTGACGCGGCCGCGCTTGACACCCGATGCCGCTCCACCCATGACGGGAGCGAACCGATTGCGGACCCATCCATGACCGAAGCCGACCGACCGCCCCTGCGCGTCCTGCTCTGCGCCCCGCGCGGCTTCTGCGCCGGCGTCGTGCGGGCGATCGACGCGGTGGAGCGGGCGCTGGAACTCTATGGCGCGCCGGTCTATGTGCGCCGCGAGATCGTCCATAACAAATACGTCGTCGAGGGGCTCAAGACCAAGGGCGCGATCTTCGTCAACGAGCTCGCCGAAGTGCCGGCCGGCACCGATGCGCCGGTCATCTTCTCCGCCCATGGCGTCGCCCGCGCCGTGGTCGACGACGCCCAGACGCGCAACTTCTTCGCCATCGACGCCACCTGCCCGTTGGTCACCAAGGTGCACCGCGAGGCGACCGTCCATCACCGGCGCGGCCGCGAGGTGGTGCTGATCGGCCATGCCGGCCACCCCGAGGTGATCGGCACCATCGGCCAGCTCCCCGAAGGCGCGGTGACGCTGGTCGAGACCGCCGAGGATGCCCGCCGCTTCACCCCGCGCGACCCGGAAAACCTCGCCTACACCACGCAGACCACGCTCTCGCTCGACGACACCGCCGGCATCGTCGCGGTGCTGAAGGAGCGCTTCCCGGCCATCGTCACCCCGCACAAGGAAGACATTTGCTACGCCACCACCAACCGCCAGGAGGCGGTGAAGAGGGTGGCGCCGGAGGTCGACGCGATGATCGTGGTCGGCGCGCCGAACTCCTCGAACTCGCAGCGCCTGCGCGAGGTCGCCGAGCGGGCGGGCTGCCGCGTCTCGGCGCTGGTGCAGCGGGCCGGCGATATCGACTGGCGCCTGTTCGGCTCGATTTCCTCGCTCGCTGTCACCGCCGGCGCCTCGGCGCCCGAAGTGCTGGTGGAGGAGGTGCTGGACGCCTTCGCGGAGCGTTTCACCCTCGCCGTCGAGACCGTCTACACCGCGCATGAGGACGTGTTCTTCCCGCTTCCCCGGCAGTTGCGGCCGGATGCCGCCCAATAGCCGCGAAAGATCGTCATGGCCGTCTATACCGATGTCTCGCCGGAGGAGCTGGAACGCTTCCTCGAAACCTATGATCTCGGCCGCCTGCGCGCCTTCAAAGGCATCGCCGAGGGGGTCGAGAACTCGAATTTCCTGCTGCAGACCGAGGCCGGCAGCTTCATCCTGACGCTCTACGAGAAGCGGGTGAATCCGGCCGACCTGCCCTTCTTCGTCGGGCTGATGGAGCACCTCGCCGCCCGCGGCATCCACTGCCCGCAGCCGGTGAAGAACCGCGCCGGCGCCGCGCTCGGCCAGCTCGCCGGGCGCCCGGCGCTGATCGCCACCTTCCTGCTCGGCACCTCCGTGCGCCGGCCGACCACCGCGAACTGCGCCGCGCTCGGCGCCGCCCTCGCCAGCCTGCACGAGGCGGGCGCCGACTTCACCGCCGTCTCGCGCGTCAACGCGCTCTCGGTGCCCGGCTGGCGCCCGCTGTTCGAGCGCGCGCGAGATCGCGCCGACACCGTCGCGCCCGGCCTCGCCGCCCTGATCGCGGACGAACTCGGGACGCTGGAGGCGAACTGGCCCGCCGGGCTGCCGGCGGGTGTCATTCATGCCGATCTCTTTCCCGACAACGTCTTCTTCATCGATGACCGGCTCTCCGGGCTGATCGACTTCTATTTCGCCTGCAACGACTTCCTCGCCTATGACGTCGCCATCTGCCTGAACGCCTGGTGCTTCGAGACCGACGGCGCCTACAACCAGACCAAGGGCCGCGCCCTGCTCGCGGCCTATCAGGCGGTGCGCCCGTTGGGGGCCGCCGAAGTCGCCGCCCTGCCGCTGCTCGCCCGCGGCGCCGCGCTGCGCTTCCTGCTCACCCGGCTGGTCGACTGGCTGAACGTGCCGCCCGGCGCGCTGGTGCGCCCGCACGACCCGCTCGAATATCTGCGCAAGCTGCGCTTCCACCGCGCGGTGGAGAGCGTGCGCGACTACGGGGTGGCCGCGTGAAGACGGCACCCGGCACCGCCCGCATCTTCGGCGACGACGCCGGCCCGGCGACCGCGGCGAAGGGCACCGTGTCCGTCTGGACCGACGGCGCCTGTTCCGGCAATCCCGGCCCCGGCGGCTGGGGGGCCATCCTGCGCTATGCCGGCACCGAAAAGGAACTCTCCGGCGGCGAGGCGCCCACCACCAACAACCGCATGGAGCTGATGGCGGCCATCTCGGCGCTGGAGGCGCTGAAGCGGCCCTGCACGGTCGATCTCCACACCGACAGCGAATACCTGCGCAACGGCGTGATGAAGTGGCTGGCGGGCTGGAAGCGCAATGGCTGGCGCACGGCGGACAAGAAGCCGGTGAAGAACCAGGATCTGTGGGAGCGGCTCGAGGCCGCGCTGGGGCGCCACGACATACGCTGGCACTGGGTCAAGGGCCATGCCGGCGACGAGATGAACGAGCGCGCCGACGCCCTCGCCCGCGCCGGCATGGCGCCGTTCAAGCCCGGCCGGGGCGGGATGGAGGGCTGAGCGATGCCGCAGGTGATGCCGGCGACGACAGCGGGAGCGGTCACGCGCGCGCCTGCCGTTCTGCTGCGTCTGGAAGGGCTCGCCATGTTCGGCGGCGCGCTTCTCGCCTATGCCGCGCTCGGGCAGGGCTGGTGGCTGTTCGCCGCGCTGATTCTCGCGCCGGACCTGTCCATGCTGGGCTATCTCGCCGGCCCCGCCGTTGGCGCCCGCCTCTACAATGCGTTCCACACCTATGTCGCGCCCGCCGTGCTGGCCGCATGCGCCTATCTGCTGGCGGAGCCGCTCGGCGGCGCCATCGCCGCCATCTGGGTCGCCCATATCGGCCTCGACCGTGCCCTCGGCTATGGGCTGAAGTACCCGGAGGGTTTTGCGCACACCCATCTCGGCCGCCTCGGCCGCGACACGGTTCCACAGGATCGACCGCCGGCGGATTGACAAATCCCCTCCCCCTCCGCTATCAGCCGGGCCTCGATTTCAAGCTGGCGGATCGGGGCGCGGCCTAGCGGCGCCGCCTCATGCGCAAGCGCTCGATCCGAAGGTGAAGTGTCATGAAGATCCGCAACTCGCTGAAGACGCTGCTCGGCCGCCACCGCGACAACCGCCTGGTCCGCCGCAAGGGCCGCGTCTACATCATCAACAAGACCCAGAAGCGCTTCAAGGCGCGCCAGGGCTGAGGGCTGCCGGCGGTTCGCCGCCGCGCACCGGGGGAGCCGCGCCTCACAAGGGCGCGACCGCCGATTGACGAAGGCGCCATGGCCCGTACACTGGGTTCATGCGCGCCTTTTTTGTTGCCTCGCTCCTGATCCTCGCCCCGTGCGGCGCCGCGCTGCACGCCGATGAATCGCGCCCGGCCGACCCTTCGCTCGCCGGCCCGCGCTTGGCGATGAGCGGCCCGCAGGCCGACGCGCAGGCGCCCGTGCCGCTGCCGGGCGTGCCGGTTTCGCCGAACGCCAAGGTGCCCGACCCGCGCGACAGCCAGAAGCCGGGCGACAGCGCCGCCGATCCCGCGAAGGAGCCGGCCGCGAAGAACGGCCTCGCCGGCAAGGCCGAGCCGGACCGCGCCAAGCGAATGGATGCGCTGTTCGCCGCGCTCAAGGCCGCCCCGACCAAGGAATCGGCCAAGTCGATCGCCGACCGCATCGACGTCGCGCTGATTCCCGCCGACAGCGACACCGCCGACCTCTTGATGAGCCGCGCCGCCATCGCGGCCGAGGCCAAGCAGTACGACCTCGCCATCGAGCTGCTCGATTCGGTGCTGGTCATCGCCCCCGATCATCTCGAGGCGTGGAACAAGCGCGCCACCGTCTTCTACCTGAAGGACGACTATGCCGACGCGCTGGCCGACCTGCGCCAGGTTCTCGCCCGCGAGCCGCGGCACTACGGCGCCTGGGCCGGTATCGCGCTGATCTGCAAGGAGATCGGCGACAACAAGCGGGCCTTGGAGGCGGCGCGGCAGGCGCTCGCCATCTACCCCTTCCTCGACCAGATCGACGATATGGAGAAGTCGCTCGCCCTCGAGGTCGAGGGCCGGCCGATCTGAGGCTGCCGCGAGGGTCGGCCGCCGTCCGGATTTACGGCGCCCCCCTGCCTGCTGCGGCATCCGCCGGCTTGATCCGAGCAGCCCTGCCCCACACCGGTGGCACAGCGCAGAGATGGGGAACCCGGTCGAGCCCGGCCGCAAGGGATCGACGATCCCGAGACCATCGAAGGCCAGAGTACCGGTCGCGCCGGCCTCACACCCGCGCGTAATCCACGAAGCTGAACGCAAACTCGTCCCGCTCGCCCTGGAACGGCCCCTCACGCGCCACCTCGCGCCACTCGGCCGGATCGAGCGTGGGGAAATGCACGTCGCCCTCGGGGCGCGCATGCACCTCGGTCAGCCGCACCCGGTCGGCCAGCGGCAGCGCCTGCGCATAGATCTGCGCCCCGCCGATCACCATGACCTCGTCGACCCCGTCCCGGCGCGCGATGGCGCTCGCCTGCTCCAGCGCCGCGCCGAGCGAGGGGGCGATCAAAACCCCCTCGGGCACCGCGAAACTTGCATCGCGCGTCACCACGATGGAGGTGCGTCCCGGCAGCGGCCGGCCGATGGAGCTGAAGGTGCGCCGCCCCATGACGATCGGCTTGCCCCAGCTATTGGCGCGGAAGCGCTTGAGGTCGCCCGATATGTGCCAGGGAAGCCCCTCGCCCCGCCCGATCACGCCGTTCTCGGCGACGGCGGCCAGCACGACGATGGCGATCGCGTCCTCACCCATCCTCACGCCGCCTTCGCGCCGAGCCAGCCGAGCGCGGTCTGCGCCGCCGCGAGGCCGGTGAGGTGCGCGCCGTGGCAGGTGGAATAGTCGTGCTCGGAAACCGCTTCGCCGGCGAACAGCACCCGCTCCCCCAGCGGCTCGCGCAGCCGCGCGCGCAGATGGGCGAGGCCTGGCAATGCGCAGCTATAGGCGCCGCGGATCAGCGGATCGGCGACCCAGTCGGTCGCCGCGGTCGCGACGAGATGGCGGCGGATATCGGCGCCGAAGGCATCGACCAGCGCCGCCATGCCGAAATCGGCCATCGCCTCCGGGCCGGCCGCCACCAGCCAGCGGGCATTGTCGCCGCCGAGCTGGCCCACCGCGAGGTGCTGGCCGAACGGGTTGAGCACGAAGTTGATCGGCGGGCGGGTGGGATCGGTGAGATCGAGCATGTCGGTGTAGCTGGTGTCCGGCATGCCGAACACCTCGCGGTCGAAGCGGAACACCACCTTCTCCGCCGCGCCGAGCGGCAGGCCGGCAAAGGCCTCGGCGAGGCCCCCGGGCAACGCCGGCGCGAAAGCGAGGCCACCCTCGGCGATCACCGTGGTCGGCAGGCAGACGATGGCGCAGCGGGCGCGCACGCTCCCGCGCGGGGTCTCGGCGACCACCCCCGCGCCCGACCAGTCGAGCCGCGTGACCGGACAGGACAGCACCACCGGCAGGCCGGGCGCGCGGTCCTGCGCCACCGCCTGCACCAGCGCGCCATAGCCGCGCGCGACAGGGTAGTTCTCGCCGGTGTCGGAATAGGCGGCATAGTCCAGCGTCGAGATGAATTCCGGCTCCGCCGCCGAGAGCAGCGTCAGCCAGTGCCGGGCCATGCGGTTCCACGGCGCCGGCACGTCCAGCACGTCGGTAGCGGGAATGTCGCGCCCGGCGCGCCCGGCGGCCTTCACCCGGGTGAAGCCGCCGTCGATCGCCTCCCACAGCGCCTGCCGCTCCGCCTCGCTCGCCCAGTGGGTGCCCAGATGCGTGCCGCGCGCCTGGCGCGAGCCGCGATTGGCATAGGCGAAGCCGAGCCGGTCGGCTTCCGCCCGCAGCGGGTTGACCGAGGCCGAATGCAGCCAGTGGCAGCCCCGGTCCCAGGTCGCGTCGAGGCTCGCCGTATCGGTGAAGGCCCGCCCGCCGGTGCGCGCCGCCGCTTCCAGCACCAGCACGTCCGAGCCGGCCGCATGCAGGCTCGCGCCGGCGGCGAGACCCGCCGCGCCGGCGCCGATCACCACGACATCGACTTCGGATTTCATCTCGGATCGTCCTGAACGCCGCCTCGCCAGCCGCAGCCACCGCCCGGCCCCGCAGCGCGCGAGGGGCGATACCGGAGGAGGCCCGTTCCGGGAGAGATCACTTCTTGCGGAACGTGTCCAGCCGCACGACCTGCGCGCCGCCGGCGGCCGGCGCCTCGCCGTCCGGCGCATCGCCCGCGGGGGCGGCCGGCGCGGGCGCGGGCTTGGTCGGCTCCTTCACCACGGGCTTGGCGGCCGTGGCGGTACGCTCCGGCTCCACCTTGGCCGCCGCCGGCTTCACCGGCGCGGGCTTCACCGGCGTGGGCTTGGCCGGCACGGCTTTGGCGGGCGTCGCGGGCACCGAGGTCGGCCCGGCGCGCGGGCGCTCGACCGGTGGCGGCGTCTCGGCCGGCTCCGAGCCGGCCCCGCGCGGGGCGGCACGCGGGCGGTCGGGAACGGCGCGCGGCCCCGGCACCGCGGGCGTCTCGTCGTCGTCGTCCTCGTCGCTGTCCCCCGTGCCCGGCTGGAACAGCAGGCGGAACTTCACGGAAGGGTCGACGAAATCCTCCACCGCGTCGAACGCCACGTGCAGCCGTTCGGGCACGCCCTTGAACCACAGCCCGACCTCGAAGGCCTGATCGGTGACGATGAGGTCCCAGAACTGGTGCTGGAGCACGATCGTCATCTTCTCGGGATACATGCCCTTGAGCCGCGGCGACAGCTTCACGCCCGGCGAGCCGGTATCGAAGGAGATGTAAAGGTGATGGTCGCCCGGCAGGCCGTCGCGGGCGACATCGGCCAGCACGCGCCGCACGACACCGCGCAACGCATCCTGGACCAGCAGGTCGTATCGGATCAGATCCACACTCATGGGCGCCAATGAAACCGATTCCGGCCGAAACCGCCAGCCCGGCCGAACCACGACCGGCGTCGAACACGCAGGAATGAAGTGGAGGCTTCTGTTGCCAGGTGCCTCCGAACCCCGCCTTACAGTGCTACCCGCAAGGACTTATTTCCCAGAGATCAAACCGCTCACGCGGCCTGAGCAACCGGAGCATAGTTGTCGTTGGCAACTATATGTTTGGTCCGATGACGGCGGTACCATGCCGAGCGAAAGTCCACCCTTTACGCCCTCGTCGATCCTGTTTCGCCCCCGCCGGAAGCCGATGCTCGTCCGGATTCGGGTGGAGGCGCCGGGTACTGCCCCCGGGTCCGAAGGGTTTATTCCGATAGCCGTTTATCGCCATAGCCGGCTTGCGCCGGCGACACGAATATAGGGGCATCTCCCGCCGCGCGAAAGGGGGCGCGGCATGATCGCCCCCCGCCCGACCGGTGCGGATCACGCCTCGGTCTGGTCGCCATATTGCAGCTCTTTCAGATCGCGGCCCTCCGCATGGGCGCCGTCCGCCTCGAGCTCCTCGATGGTGCGCTTGAGCGCCGAAATGAACAGCCCGCGCAGTTCCGCGTGGCCGATCACCGCTCCCGAATGAGCGCTGCGCAGCTTCTCTTCCGCGCGCAGGATCAGCACCGGCGCCCGCTCCGCGCCGTCGACCAGCAGGTCCAGCGGATGCGTCGGATCCTGCTCCAGCAGGTTGAGGTGGGTGCGCGCCCGTTTCAGGGCGTCGTGATGGCTGTGGCCGTGCCGCATGTCGTCCTCCCCACGTGACCGCGATGTGCGGTATCCGAAGGGGTCAACGCGCCACCCCGCCGCCCGTTCCGTTGCCCGGCGCGGAACCGACATATCCACAAAGCGGCCCGCTTCCCGATGCCGGGGCGTGTGCATCGGCGCCATGTGTATTAATCTGCCCGCAAGGGCGGATCGGCCCCCGAATCGGACGGAACCATGCGGCAATATCACGAGCTTCTGGAGCGCATCCTGCGCGAGGGTGTCGCCAAGAGCGACCGCACCGGCACCGGCACGCTGTCGCTGTTCGGCCACCAGATGCGCTTCGATCTCGCCGAAGGCTTCCCGCTGGTGACCACGAAGCGGCTGCACATCCGCTCCATCGTGCACGAACTGCTCTGGTTCCTCGCCGGCGACACCAACATCGCCTACCTGAAGCGGAACGGCGTCTCCATCTGGGACGAGTGGGCGGACGCCAATGGCGATCTCGGCCCGGTCTACGGCCACCAGTGGCGCTCCTGGCCGGACGGGCGCGGCGGCGTCATCGACCAGATCGCCGACGTGGTGGCGCAGATCCGCCGCAACCCGGATTCGCGCCGCCTCATCGTCTCCGCCTGGAACCCGGCGGACGTGCCGGACATGGCGCTGCCGCCCTGCCACTGCCTGTTCCAGTTCTACGTGCTGGAAGGCCGGCTGTCCTGCCAGCTCTACCAGCGCTCGGCCGACAGCTTCCTCGGCGTGCCCTTCAACATCGCCAGCTACGCCCTGCTCACCCACATGGTGGCGCAGGTCACCGGGCTGAAGCCGGGCGACTTCGTCCACACGCTGGGCGACGCCCATCTCTATGTGAACCATCTCGAGCAGGTGCACGAGCAGCTCTCGCGCAGCCCCCGCGCCCTGCCGGTGCTGCAGCTGAACCCGGCGGTGGACGATCTCTTCGCCTTCCGCTTCGAGGATATCGCCGTCGAGGGCTACGACCCGCACCCGGCCATCAAGGCGCCGGTGGCGGTATGAGCCTCACGATCCGTCCCGTCCGCCCCGGCGAGGGCGGGCTCGTGCTCGACTTCGTGCGCGAACTCGCCGCCTACGAGAAGCTGGAGGACAAGGTCGAGGCCACGGCCGCGGGCTTCGAGGCCTCGCTGTTCGGGCCGAACCCGCGGGTCTTCTGCGACATCGCCGACTGGGACGGCGCGCCGGCCGGCTTCGCGCTATGGTTCTACAATTACTCGACCTTCTACGGCCGCCACGGCATCTATCTCGAAGACCTGTTCGTCCGCCCCGATTTCCGCCGCTACGGCATCGCCACCGCGCTGCTCGGCCATCTCGCGCGGCGCTGCCTCGACGAGGGCCTCGGGCGGCTCGACTGGGCGGTGCTGGACTGGAACGCGCCGGCCATCGCCTTTTATGACCGCATCGGCGCGGTGCCGTTGAGCGAATGGCTCGGCCGCCGCCTCGCCGGCGAGGCCCTGGCCCGCCTCGCGGCGCGCTGATCGCACGCCCTCTCCCCGGCCGCGACACCCCCAAATAAAAACCGCCGGCGCGCGGCCAGCGGTTGAAGTTACGAGCGGATGCTCGGGGGTCCAAAAAGAAGAAGAAGAAGAAGTCACGTCCGGTAGGAGGCGGCGGAGGCGCTTGGGGAAGCTCCCCGCCGCAAACCCATGAGGCGAGACTAGACCGGCAAACCTTAACGCCCTCTGAGGCGCCCGTTCATCGCCCGTTTATGTTCGCCCCTTGGCGGTGCCGCAGCTGCCCTCCGTCGGGTCGCCGTCCCGGCCGGAGGCGCAGCCGGAGAGCCGGGATCGTTCGCCGGTATAACCGCCCGATCCCGGATACGGCCTTCGACCGTTCCGGGATGAGTTGCACGCAAGCACGCGCGGCACATCGGCACTCAGCCCGGCGAGATCATGTTCTCGGGGCGCACCACCGCGTCGAATTCCTCGTTGGTGACATAGCCCCCGCCCACCGCCTCGTCGCGCAGCGTGGTGCCGTTCTTGTGCGCGGTCTTGGCGATCTTGGCGGCGTTGTCGTAGCCGATCTTCGGGGCGAGCGCGGTGACCAGCATCAGCGAGCGCTCCAGCGCCGCCTTGATGTTGTCCTCGCGCGCCTCGATGCCCACCACGCAATTGTCGGTGAAGCTGATCGCCGCGTCGGCCATGAGCCGCACCGACTGCAGGAAGTTGTAGGCCATCACCGGGTTGTAGACGTTCAGCTCGAAATGGCCCTGGCTGCCGGCGAAGGAGAGCGTGGCGTTGTTGCCGAACACCTGCACGCAGACCTGCGTCAGCGCCTCGCACTGGGTCGGGTTCACCTTGCCTGGCATGATCGAGGAGCCCGGCTCGTTCTCCGGCAGCGAGAGCTCGCCGAGCCCCGAGCGCGGGCCGGAGCCGAGCAGGCGGATGTCGTTGGCGATCTTGAACAGCGAGGCCGCCACCGTGTTGATCGCCCCGTGCGAGAACACCATGGCGTCGTGCGCGGCCAGCGCCTCGAACTTGTTCGGCGCGGAGGTGAAGGCCAGCCCGGTGATGGCGGCGATACGGTCCGCCACCGCCTCGGCAAAACCGACCGGCGCGTTGAGCCCGGTGCCGACGGCCGTGCCGCCCTGGGCGAGTTCCATCAGCGCCGGCAGCGTCATCTCGATCCGCTTGATGCCGTTCTCGACCTGCTGGGTGTAGCCGGAGAATTCCTGCCCGAGGGTCAGCGGGGTCGCGTCCTGGGTGTGGGTGCGGCCGATCTTGATGATCGACTTCCACGCCTGCGCCTTGTCGTTGAGCGCGTTGCGCAGCTTGGCGAGCGCGGGCAGCAGGCGGTGGACGATCTCCTCGGCGCAGGCGATGTGCATCGCCGTCGGGTAGGTGTCGTTCGACGACTGGCTCATATTGACGTGGTCGTTCGGGTGCACGGGCTTCTTCGAGCCCATCACCCCGCCGAGCATCTCGATGGCGCGGTTCGAGATCACCTCGTTGGCGTTCATGTTCGACTGCGTGCCCGAGCCGGTCTGCCACACCGCGAGCGGGAAATGCGCGTCGAGCTTGCCCTCGATCACCTCCTGCGCGGCGGCGACGATGGCGTCGGCGAGCGTCGGGTCGAGCCGGCCGAGGTCGCGGTTCACTTCGGCCGCCGCTCGCTTGACGATGCCGAGCGCGCGCACCACCGGCAGCGGCTGCTTCTCCCAGCCGATCTTGAAGTTGCCGAGCGAGCGCTGCGCCTGCGCGCCCCAGTAGCGGTCGGACGCGACCTCGATCGGGCCGAACGTGTCGGTTTCGGTGCGGGTCGTCGTCATCGAAGGTGCCTCTCGAAACGTGCCTGGCCGGTGCGGGAATGAAGCCGGCGGGTTTCTATCACGCCGGATTTGGCGATCAAATCCGCCCAAACGGCGTAGCAGCCCCGCCGCTCCCGCGCCCGTCGCAATCAGAAAGCGCATTCACCCCCGTTGACGCTCTGTCGTTGGAGCGGTGCGGTGAAAAATGATAATAAAATTGAAATATTTCCGGCAATAGGACGTCCTGATCGGGCGATAAGCTGTTCGCGAGCCGCGCTTCAAGCCTCGCATCGCCGAACGGCCGGCACGATTTCGCCCGATTTCGACCGCTATACGTAGGAAATGGGACATTCTTGTTGACGAGTCGCTGTCCAGCAGGCACGGACCTTTGGCAGAGCGGATGGGATCGGCAATGGGCGACATCATCAATCTGCGCCGCGCCCGGAAGCAGAAGGCGCGAGTCGATGCGGAACTAAATGCCACCGCGCGACGTTTGCAGTTCGGCCGGACGAAGGCTGAGCGTGAGGCCGAGCTTGCCGCGAAGCGCAAGCACGAGGCCGCGCTCGACGGACATAGACGTCAAGGAGAGGACGACATATGAAGAGCCCTGTGGTGAAGCGCTCGATCGTCATCGCTGGCCACAAGACGAGTGTCAGCCTGGAAGATCAATTCTGGGACGCTCTGAAAGAGATTGCGGCCAGCCGCCGGAGCACCCTGTCGGATATCGTCGCGGCCATTGATACCGGCCGCAACCAGGGCAATCTGTCCTCGGCGATCCGCCTGTTCGTGCTCGCCCATTTCCGCAATCCGAGCAACGGCCGCGAAGCCTCCGATCACACCAGCGTGAGTGCGCAGGCCCGTTCTACCGTTGCGTAAAGGCGTCCCCTGCCCCACATCTTCTCCCGCGTCGGCGCGTTGAATATGGGTGCCTGCTCACCTATAACCGCGCTCGCCATGCTCCCGTCCGCAGGAGCGTGAACGTTTTCTCGCACGCGAACGGGTGATTGCGCTCTCGCGGGGTTTGCGACCGCGCGTGGGCGGGCGCATCGTCCGGGTGCGATACAGGGGAGATGCCGAGGCATGTCGTGGAAGAACCAGAGCGGCGGCCCATGGGGCGGCGGTCCGCGCGGTCCGTGGGGTAGCGGGCCGCAATCGACGGGGCCGACCCCGCCGGATATCGAGGACCTCATCCGCCGCGGCCAGGACAAGCTTCGCGACGTGCTGCCGGGCGGATTCGGCAGCTCCAAGGGCATCATCGCGATCGTCGCTCTCGCCCTCGTCGTGTGGCTCGCCTCCGGCTTCTACCGCGTCCAGCCCGACGAGCAGGGCGTGGTGCTGCGTTTCGGCAAGTTCGTGGCCACCTCCAATCCCGGCCTGAACTACCACCTGCCCTACCCGATCGAGACCGTGCTGACCCCTAAGGTCACCCGCGTCAACCGCATCGACATCGGCATTCGCGCCGGCGACGACCCGCGCCGCGGCAACGCGCTGCGCGACGTGCCGGAGGAGAGCCTGATGCTCACCGGCGACGAAAACATCGTCGACGTCGACTTCGCGGTGTTCTGGATGGTCAAGCCCGCCGCCCCCGGTTCCACCGAGGATGTCGGCGCCGCGGACTTCCTGTTCAACGTCCAGAACCCCGAGGGCACCATCAAGGCGGTGGCCGAGAGCGCCATGCGCGAGGTGGTCGGCCGCACCAACATCCAGCCCATCCTGACCGGCGCCCGCCAGACCATCGAGCAGGGCGTGCAGGAGCTGATGCAGCGCACGCTCGACAGCTACCGCTCCGGCATCCTCATCACCCAGGTCCAGCTGCAGAAGGTCGACCCGCCCTCGCAGGTCATCGACGCCTTCCGCGACGTGCAGGCCGCCCGCGCCGATGCCGAGCGCCTGCAGAACGAGGCCCAGTCCTACGCCAATCGCGTCGTGCCGGAAGCGCGCGGCGAGGCGGTGCGCGTCACCCAGCAGGCCGAAGCCTACAAGGAACGCACCGTGGTCGAGGCGAGAGGCCAGGCGGCGCGCTTCCTCAGCGTGCTCGACGAATATCTGAAGGCACCCGACGTGACCCGCCAGCGCATCTATCTCGAAACCATGGAGCGCGTGTTCGGCGGCATGGACAAGGTCATCATCGATCCCTCTGCGGAAGGCGGCTCGGGCGTCGTGCCCTATCTGCCGCTCGGCGCGCTCGAACAGCGCCGTCCGGCCGGTCCGGCCCAGCAGAACACCCAGGGAGCGACGCGATGAAGGGTACCTTCGGTCTCGTGCTGGCCGCGATCGTCGCGCTCGCACTGGTCATCCTCTATTCGGCGCTCTTCACGGTCTACCAGACCCAGCAGGCGCTGGTGCTCCGCCTCGGCGAGCCGATCCGCGTCATCACCCAGCCCGGCCTCAACGCCAAGGTGCCGCTGATCGACAGCGTGATCTTCCTCGACAAGCGCATTCTCGACCTCGAGAATCCCTCGCAGGAAGTGATCGCGGCCGACCAGAAGCGCCTCGTCGTCGACGCCTTCGCGCGCTACCGGATCACCAATCCGCTGCGCTTCTACCAGTCGGTCGGCACCATCGAGGGCGCCAATTCCCGCCTCGCCACCATCCTGAACTCGGCGCTGCGCCGGGTGCTCGGCGAATCGACCTTCATCCAGGTGGTGCGCGACCAGCGCGAAAACCTGATGGGCCGCATCCGCGAGCAGGTGAACCGCGAGGCGGCGAGCTTCGGCATCGACGTCCTCGACGTGCGCATCCGCCGCGCCGACCTGCCGGAGGCGAACAGCCAGGCAGTGTTCCAGCGCATGCAGACGGAACGCCAGCGCGAGGCCGCGGAAATCCGCGCCCAGGGCGCGCAGGCGGCGCAGGGCATCCGCGCCCGGGCGGAGCGTGAATCGACCATCATCGTCGCCGACGCCTCCTCCAACGCCGACAAGACCCGCGGTGAAGGCGATGCCCAGCGCAACGCCATCTTCGCCGAGGCCTATGGCCGGGATAAGGACTTCTTCGCCTTCTACCGGGCGATGCAGGCCTATGAGGCGAGCCTGAAGGCGGGCGACACGCGCATGCTGCTGGCGCCCGACTCCAACTTCTTCCGCTTCTTCAACAATCCCGCCGGCGCGGGGCCGTCGCTGATGTCGGCGCCCGCCGCCGCCCCGACGACGCCACCGGCCCCGGCTCCGGCCGCGCCGGCCGCGAACTGACCCGGCGCGACGATGTCGGATCTCATCGTCGCGCTCGGCCTCATGCTGGTCATCGAGGGCCTCACCTTCGCCGCGCTGCCGGGTCTCACCCGGCGCGCGATGGAGGCCATGCTGGAACTCTCGGACTACCAGATGCGCGTCGCCGGCGTCGGCGGCGCGCTCGCCGGGCTTCTCATCGTCTGGCTCGTGCGCGGCTGACATCGGCCGCCTGCGGCCCCGGCCGGCGCGCGACGCCGGCCCCCGCCGCGTTCCCGCCGAAATCGCCTTCCATCCGTTGCGGCAGTGCTCGCACGCTTTTGGCTTGCATCGCGCCCGCGCCCGTCGCAGCGTTCCCCGAGATGACGAGGTCGCCCGCGCCGCGGCCTTGCGAAGGAGGCACCATGTTCCACCGCAGCGACAGCCGCCCGTTCACGCCCGGCGGGTCGGCCCGGCGCCCCGGCGCACCCGCCCGGCCGCGCCGCGCCGGCATGTTCCTCGCCCTCGCGGTGGCCGCCGCCGCGCTGGCGCCGCACCCGCTGCGCGCCGCCGCCACCAAGGGTCCCGACACCGTCGCCGACACCGCGGCGAACGTGATGGACGCGGTGGTGAACATCTCCACCTCGCAGACCGTCGCCCCCTCGCGCAGCGTGCCCACGCCGCAGCTGCCGCCGGGCTCGCCCTTCGAGGAGTTCTTCGACGAGTTCTTCAAGAAGCGCCAGCAGCAGGGCGATGACGGCGACAAGACCCCGCGCCGGGTCTCCTCGCTCGGCTCCGGCTTCGTGATCGATCCCTCGGGCCTCATCGTCACCAACAACCACGTCATCGCCGACGCCGACGAGATCTACGCCAACTTCAACGACGGCTCGAAGCTCAAGGCCGAGCTGGTCGGCCGCGACACCAAGATCGACCTCGCCGTGCTGCGGGTGAAGCCCGATCCCGCCAAGCCGCTCAAGGCGGTGAAGTTCGGCGATTCCGACGTGCTGCGCGTCGGCGACTGGGTCATGGCGATCGGCAATCCGTTCGGCCTCGGCGGCACGCTGACGGTGGGCGTCATCTCCGCCCGCAACCGCGACATCAATTCCGGCCCCTACGACAACTTCCTGCAGACCGACGCCGCCATCAACCGCGGCAATTCCGGCGGCCCGCTGTTCAACATGGACGGCGACGTGATCGGCATCAACACCGCCATCATCTCGCCCTCCGGCGGCTCGATCGGCATCGGCTTCGCCGTGCCCTCCAACACCGCGGTGGCGGTGGTCAACCAGCTCAAGGAATTCGGCGAGACCCGGCGCGGCTGGATCGGCGTGCGCATCCAGGCGGTGACCGACGACATCGCCGAGAGCCTTTCGCTCGGCAAGCCGCGCGGCGCGCTGGTCGGCGGGCTCAGCGACGACGGCCCGGCCGCCAAGGGCGGCATCAAGGCCGGCGACGTGATCGTGAAGTTCGACGGCAAGGACGTGCGCGACATGCGCGCGCTGCCGATCATCGTGGCCGACACGCCGGTCGACAAGGAAGTCGACGTGGTCGTCATCCGCAAGGGCAAGGAAGAGACCCTCAAGCTCAAGGTCGGCCGCCTCGAGGAAAGCGAGAAGGCCGAGGTCGCCGCCGCCACCCCGAAGCCCGAGGCCGACAAGCCCAAGCCCGTCACCCGCAAGGCGCTCGGCCTCGAACTCGCCGAGCTCACCGCGGACCTGCGCTCGAAGTTCAAGATCAAGGACGAGGTCAAGGGCGTCGTCGTCACCGACGTCGACAAGGCCTCCGCCGCCGCCAGCAAGGGGCTGAAGCCGGGGATCGTCATCGTCGAGGTCAACCAGCAGGCGGTCGCCATGCCGGCCGACATCGAGAAGCGGGTGGACGCGCTGAAGAAGGAAGGCCGCCGCTCGGCGCTGCTGATGGTCGCCGACGCCGACGGCCAGTTCCAGTTCACCGCCGTCCCGATCGAGTGAGCCGAACGCGGGCCGGCGCAAGCGCGCCGGCCGCGCCTTCCGCGTGCGTGGCGGGAGCCTGAAGGCCCCCCCGGCGCTTTCCGTCATCCCGGACGGCAGCAGGCCGATCCGGGATCGCCCGCCGGAAAGGTCGCATGCCCGCCCGGCCGTCTCCCTGCCGATGTCATCCCCCGTCATAACCGGGCTCCTGCCGGCCATCGACGCCGTCGCCCCCTCCCCTCACCGGCAAAGCCATGGATCCCCGGGACAGGCCCGGGGATGACGGTGTCGTTACCGGATGCGCGAAGCCAGCGCGGCGCAACCTCCGCCCTGTCGTCATGGCCGGGCGCGTCCCGGCCATCCACGCCTTCCGGGGGCGGCCAACATCGTGGGCTTATGCCGGGAGATGAGTGCCGCGCCCCTCGTCATCCCGGATGGCCGCAGGCCGATCCGCGAGGCCGCCGGAAACGCGCGCCACGACCGGCCGACGCTCCCGGCTCTCCGCTTCACTTCGGCCGGGATGACGGCACGACGGGCGAGGACGCACATAGCCGGCGTCGCCATGCCGGCCCTGCCGATCGCCTCGCCCTCAGGGCGCCTTGGGCGGCGGCAGCGGGGCGGTCAGCGGCAGAGTGGGGTTGGCCATGGGCTGCGATGCCGCCGTCTGGCCCTGCTCGGTGAGCTGCACCGTCCAGCTCTTCTGCTCGCGCGTGTCGACCTCGAAAAAGCCGGTGCGGTCGAAACCGCGCGCCAGGCAGTCCTCGATGCCGCGGATGGTGAATTCCTTGTCGCGCGAGCACATATAGGCCTTGCCCGACCATTCGCCGCCGAGGTCGTAGTCGAGCGCATAGACATAGTAGAAGCGCGCCACCAGGTCGCCGCGCAGCAGCGTCTCGCAGGAATTGGCGGCGACGTTCCACCAGCCTTCCGTCGACCAGGAATCGCCGTCCTTGTAGCCGACCGCGATGCCCACCCGGCTCGGCGTGCGGTTGCACAGGCGGAAATCGGCCGCGGCCGGGGTCGCCACCGCGCCGAGCAGCGGGCCGGCGAGAACCAGCCCCGCCAGCAGAACCCGCCCGGGCCGCGCCGGGCGCCGGCTCTCACGCATCGATGAAGACGGCTCGGAAGTCATTGACGTTGGTGCAGGTGGGTCCCGGTGTCAAAAGATCGCCCAGCGCCTCGAAAAACGCGGTGGAGTCGTTGTTGTCGAGGAAACGGGCAGGATCGAGGCCGAGCGCCCGCGCCCGCGCCAGCGTGTCCGGCATGACGAAGGCGCCGGCCGGGTCGGAGGCGTCGCCGCCGCCGCCATCGGTGCCGTCGGTGTCGCCGGCCACCGCATAGATCCCCGGCGCCCCGCCGAGCGCGGCGGCGAGCGCGAGGGCGAATTCCTGGTTCGGCCCGCCGCGGCCCTGCCCGCGCATGGTCACGGTGAGCTCGCCACCCGAGAGCAGCACGGCGCGCTTGCCCGCCGCCTTCAGCTCCAGCGCCTTGGCCGCCTGCGCCGCGGCCACCTCGCGCGCCTCGCCCTCGAGATTGTCGCCGAGCAGGATCGGCTCGATGCCGGCCTGCCGCACCATCTCCACCGCCGCCACGAAGGAATCCGACGGCTTGGCGATGAGGCGGTACTGCGTGCCCTCGAAGGCCGCGTCGCCGGGCTTCGGCGATTCGTTGGCGGGATCGCGCAGCGCCACCGAAATCGAGGGCGGCGGATCGAGCCGGAAACGGGTGAGCACGTCGCGCGCCTCGGCCAGCGTGCTCGGATCGGGAACGGTCGGGCCGGAGCCGATCACCGCCGGATCGTCGCCCGGCACGTCGGAAATGGCGAGCGTCACCACCCGCGCCGGGCGCGCCAGCGCCGCGAGGCGCCCGCCCTTGATGCGCGAGAGGTGCTTACGCACCGTGTTGATCTCGGTGATGTTCGCGCCCGAGCGCAGCAGCGCCCGCGTCAGCGCCCGCTTGTCGTCGAGCTCGACGCCATGCGCCGGCGCGATCCAGTTGGCCGAGGCGCCGCCCGAGAGCAGCACCACGACGAGGTCGCCCTCGCCCGCCTGCGCCGCCAGCGCCAGCGCCTTCTCGGTGCCGGCGACACCGGCCGCGTCCGGCACCGGGTGGCCGGCCTCGATCATCTCGAGGATGCGCGTCGGCCGGCCATAGCCGTGCCGGGCGACGCCCACACCCGCGAGGCGCGAGGGGTCGAGCCCCAGTTTGTCGAGATAATGCGCTTCCGCGACTTCCAGCATGGAGCCGGCCGCCTTGCCGGCGGCCAGCAGGAACAGTCGGCCCGTCGCCGGCGGCGCCGGCAGCGTTTCCGGCAGCAAGGTCGCCGGATGCGCCGCCGCCACGGCGCCGTCGAACAGGTACTGGAGGAATTCCCGTGGCGAACGATCCGTCATCTCATCCCCTGGCAGAACCCGTGACCCCATCGCCCGGCTGCGGCACAGGCACCCCACCCGCCACCGCGCGACGCGAAACGGGCGTATTCCTATGGCAACCAAAGTCGTACGTCACTATGCTGCTGCCACTTATCGCACACACTGGGACATGATGCTGCGCCAGACTCCGGACGAGACGTCACAGCCCGACGCCGCTGCGTCCGCCGCGCCCGTACCGCCTCCACGGCGAGAGGATTTCCAGGCCGTCGAGACCATCGCCGGCGCGCTCGCCTCCGGCCTGCTGCTGCTCTGCGACCACGCCTCCAACGCGCTGCCGCCCGCCTATGGAACGCTCGGCCTGCCGCAGGCGGAGCTGGAACGCCATATCGGCTACGACATCGGCGCCGCCGCCGTCACCCGCGACCTCGCCGCCCGCCTCGGGGCGCCGGCGGTGCTGTCGCGCTTCTCGCGGCTGCTGATCGATCCCAATCGCGGCGAGGACGACCCGACGCTGGTCATGCGCCTGTCGGACGGCGCCGTCGTGCCCGGCAACCGCCACGCCGATGCCGCCGAGGTGGAGCGCCGCATCGCGCTCTATCACCGCCCCTACCATCAGGCGATCGAGGCGGCGATCGGCCGCTTCCTTGCCGCCGGCATCGTGCCGGCGATCCTGTCCATGCACAGCTACACGCCGGTCTGGCGCGGCACCCCGCGGCCCTGGCACGCCGCCGTGCTGTGGGACAGCGACGACCGCTTCGCCCGCCGCCTCATCGATGCGCTGCGCGCGCCCGGCGATCTGATCGTCGGGGACAACGAGCCCTATGACGGCGCGCTGCGCAATGACTGCCTCAACCGCCATGGCACCGCGCGCGGCATTCCCCATGTATTGCTGGAGATCCGGCAGGATCTCATCGCCGACGCGCCCGGCCAGTCGCTCTGGGCGGAGCGCCTCGCGGCGATCCTGCCGCCCCTGCTGGCCGAGCCGGAGCTGCACGCTGTAAAGCTCTACCGCTCGCGCACCGCGCCGGCCTGAACCGCCGGCCGAACCGGAGACGCCCCATGTCCGCCCTCGACGAAAAGAGCCAGACCGAACTGGAGGCCGCCGCCTTCCGCCGCCTCCTCGCCCATCTGCGCGCCCGCCCCGACGTGCAGAACATCGACCTGATGAACCTCGCCGGCTTCTGCCGCAACTGCCTCGCCAACTGGTATCTCGACGCGGCGCAGGAACGCGCCCTGCCGGTGACCAAGGACGAGAGCCGCGAACACGTCTACGGCATGCCCTATGAGGAGTGGAAGGCGCGCAACCAGAACGAGGCGCGCCCGGCGCAGCAGGCCGCCTTCGCCGCCCGCCGGCCGGAGCACTGAGGCCCGCCATCCACAGGCCGCCCGCATAAGGCGTGGACGAGTGCGGCCCGCGCCGCGCGCCCGCTTGACGCGCGCGGCCCGATCCTGTCCCTGAATGCCCCCGATCACGTCCGACCAGGAAGGCTTCCGCCGCTTATGTCCGACATCCCGAACGACCAGCCTTTGTCCGATGCCGCCGCCGGTTTCGCCAAGGAACAGCTGAAATCCTTCATCGAGCGCATCGAGCGGCTCGAGGAGGAGAAAAAGACCATCGCCGAGGACATCAAGGACGTCTTCGCCGAGGCCAAGGGCACCGGCTTCGACGTCAAGGCGCTGCGCGAGATCCTCAAGATCCGCAAGCAGGACGCCGACCAGCGGGCCGAGCACGAGGCGATCGTCGACCTGTACATGCAGGCGCTGGGCATGGTCGGCGGCTGAACGCCGCGCCCGCGTTCGGGGACGCGGGAACGCCGGCGCCCGTTCCTCGTTGATCCCGTGAGGACAACGATGAGGAGCGCCGATGCCCACCCCGCCCCGCACGCCCGAACCCGGCCAGCCGAACATTCCCCCGCCCGAGCAGAGCCCGGACAGCCCGCCGACGCCGGTGGAGGAGCCCGCGCGCCCCTCCGATCCCGAGATCGCGCCCGGCATCGACCGGCCGGAGATCGAGCCCGGCCGCGGGCCGGACGAACTCCCGCCCGACAGCCTGCCCCCGGTCGAGGCGCCGACCCGGCCGGATCTGTAAGGCCGATGGCGAACGCCCCTGGACGAGCGTCATCCCGGCCGCAGCCGGAGGCGGAGAGCCGGGATCGTTCGCCGCAGAGGACCTGACAAACCGGAGAGGACCTGGCAGACCGGAGCGGATCTGGCGATCCCTGGAGGATGTGCCGCCCCCCGAGCCGAACAAAGCGGAGGGCGCCTCGTCACGCCCCCAACACGAAAAAGGCCCGGCGCGAGCCGGGCCTTTTGACGTTGGACGGCAGCGGACGATGCCGCCCTACTCCTGGACCATGGAGAGCCGCTTCTTCGGCGCCGGGCCGTCGGCGCTGGCCAGCGTCACCACCGGCACGGCGATGACGGCGGCGCCCGAGAAGCGGGTGCTGTCGAGCCCGCCGGAGGCGTCGCGGCCGAAGCCGCCGTCGATGACCTGCTTCGGCGGGGCGACGAAGGCGGCGAGGCGGCGCATCTCCGGGGCGCGCAGGGTCGGCGAGGCGGCGACCGAGGGGCCCGTGAACAGGCGGCGGATTTCCTCGCGCACCTCGGCCGGGTGCGGCGGACGCGCGGTCGCCGGACGCTCCGGGATCGGCACGGCCGCCGGCTGCGGCGCCTTGCCGATGGCCGGGCGGGCGACCACGAAATCGCCGGCGGAGGCATAGGAGAGCATCGGCCGCTGAGGCTCGTTGGAGCCGTGCAGGATGAGCGGCGGCAGGTCGGCCGAGGGGCCGGCATCGGCGATCGCACTGCCCCGCGTCTCGGCCTGCTCGCCGACCGTCGCATTGGTCTTGGCGCGCGGCAGCGGCACGGTGGCGGGAATGGTCGGGTCGTCGCCGGCCTTGAGCGCGGCAACGAGGGCGGGCCGGGCCGGCGGCACCGGCGCCGGCGCGAGCGGGGCGGCGGCGAGCGGGGCTTCCGGCTCGACGAAGGCCGCCGTCGCCACCTCAGCCGGCGCGGGAGCGGCGCTTGCCGGACGGGCAAGCGGCAGCGGCACGGCGGCGGCCGCGACCTGGAGCGCGGGCGCGGCAGCCGGCGCCGCGCCGGGCCGCACGGGCGGCAGCGGCACATCGGCGGCGGCGAGAACCGGGGCCGCCGGAGCGGCGACGGGGGCGCCGGAGCCGGCGCGTGGCGCCGGCAGCGGCACGCTGGCCGCGGCGACGACGCTGGAGGCCGCGGCGACCGCGGCCGGGCCGGCGGGCGGTGCCGCCGGCGTGGTCGCGGCGGCGACGACCGGGGCGGCGGCGGGCGCCGGGCCGGCATCCTCCTCGTCCTCGGCCATCGCCTCGTTCTTCTTGCCGAACAGCGAGGCGAAGATGTTCTTGGCCGGCTTGCCGGGCGAGGCCGAGGCGAACGCCGCACCGGCGCCGCCCGGCCGGTTGCCGCGCTCCTCGACCATGGCCAGCGCCGCCTGGTAGCCGGGCATCGGCTTGCCGTCGGCGGGGATGTGCACGGTCTTGCCGTCCGGGAACACGCGGGCGAGCTGGTCGCGGGTCATGCGCGGCCAGTGGCGGATGCCGCCGGTGTCGAGATGCACGAAGGGCGAGCCGGAGGTCGGGTAGAAGCCGACGCCGCCGCGCTGGAGCCTGAGCCCCGCCTCGCGGATCTTCGCCAGCGGCACGCCGGGAATGTAGAAGTCCATCGCCTTGCCAAGCATGTGCTGGCTGGTCTGCGCCACCCCCTTCGAGCGGGCGCGCAGCATGGCGTTGGTCGCCGGCGAGCGGTAACCGCCGATCACCTCGATCGGGGCGGTGGCGCCGGTGTCGCGATAGACCTCCCAGATGATGTCGAACAGGTAGGGGTCCATCTTGGTCGGCTCTTTGCGCCGCCAGTCCTGCAGCAGCACGTTGAGGCGCTGCAATGCGGCGGGATCGTAGCGCCCGTCGCGCTTGAAGGTGATGGTGCCGCTCTCGCCGGAATGCACGTGGTGCAGGGAAATCGTGCGTGTATCGCCGTTGGCGATCGCATCCTGCAGCATCGTCGTGCCGCACAGCGTAGCAATCGCGGCCAGCGCGGTTGCCTTGAGCAGGAAATACGAACGGTACTTCTGTTTGCTATGCACGAACCCGGAACCCGAAACCAAGGCGTTTCCTTGAGACGACGCGATTCGAGAACCGCGGCGGACATGGTCAACAGTATCTTGTCGGGTTTGGTTAAGGGCCCGTTACGGCCCACCCCCCTTATTGCTGGGAGTCTGCCTAGAAAGAGAGTGTGGCGAAAACGTGCCTTGGGTTAAAAAACCGCTTCGCAGCGCACAATGAGCGCCGATTTCAACTCCGCGTGATATTTTCATCACATCGACGGCACCGAAAATACCATCGCCCGCGAACGGGGCGCGTCCGCGGGCGATGGGCAGAGGCGACGATGCGGTGGCGGGAGCGGGCGCCCCGCCGGTGTCAGGGACGCGGCAGCGGCCGCACCGTGCGGTCGGCGACCCGGCGGGTGCCCTCGAGGCCGAGCATCAGCTTGGTCTGGGCGTTGATGCCGTAGAGATCCTCGACCGTGACCAGATTGCCCGCCCCGTTCACGAAGCTGGTGAAATAGGCGAGGTGCACCGGGAAGCGCTGCTTGAGGTTCACATAGCGCTCCGACCCGCCCTTCATCTTGGCGATGCGTTGCTGCGACCACGGGTCGTTCGGCATCCCCACGGCGAAGATCGCCTCGCCGAACTTCAGCGGCTCGAACACCCGCACGCAGCCATGGCTGTAGGCGCGCCGGGCATTGGCGAAGAGCGAGCGGCTCGGCGTGTCGTGCAGGTAGACCGAGTGCTTGTTGGGGAACATGAACTTGATGTTGCCCAGCGCGTTGCGCTCCCCGGGCGGCTGGCGGAACGAATAGCCCTGCGTGCCCCGACTCCAGTCCACCATGCCCGGATCGACCACGCGCCCGTTGCGCACCACGTCGATGCCCTGGCGCGCCAGCGCGTAGGGATCGGCGGCGAGCTTGGGCAGCATCTCCTTGCGGGCAATGCCGGGCGGCACGTTCCAGGCCGGGTTGAAGACGATGTACTGCATGTCCTGGGTCAGCAGCGGCGTCGGGTTCTGCGGCTTGCCGACGATCACCCGGGTCTCGTGGAACGGCTGCCCGTCCTTGACGATGCGCACCATGAATTCGGGGATGTTCACGAACACATAGGTCGGCGCCACGTCGTGCGGCAGCCAGCGCCAGCGCTCCATGTTGGCGATCACGTCGTTGATGCGCGCCTCGCCGGTGTCGTTCAGCCGGTTGACGGTCGGCTGGTCGAGCGCGCCGCTGGCGGTGAGCCCGGCGCTCTTCTGGAACGCCTTCACCGCCTCGACGAGGTCGGGAGCGTAGACGAGGCTGGTCGCATCGCCCGGCACCTTCAGCCGCACCCGCAGCAGCGGCACGCGGGCATCTTCCTTGCCCGGCCGCAGCAGCTTGCCGGCGGGGATCGGATCCGGCGTCACCGCCTCCGCGCTCGCGCGCAGCTTCGACAGTTCGGCCTTGAGCGCGACATAGCCGGGATATTGCGGAGCGAACGAGGCGAGCACGAGCGCGGGATCGCCGCTCGCGGCGAGGTTCGAGAGCACCGCCAGCGCATCGGGCGGGGTCGGCGTCGGGTCGACATTGGCGGAGATGCGGCTCGGCACGAAACGCCCGCTCTGGGCGTGGCGGGCATAGGTGAGCACCGTCGCGGCGAAGCGCAGCTCCGCGTCGGCGAGATCGATCGCGTCGGCGCCGGACGGCGCGAAGGCGACCACATAGTCGGCCGGCGACAGCCCGTCCTCGCCGGCGGCGGCGAAGCGCGCCGTCGCGGCACGGCCGAGCGCGGTCGGCCCATCGGTCGCGGTGAACAGCGGGGCGCCGTTGCGGGCGCCGTAGAAGGCGGCCAGCGCCGCCTGCTCGGCTTCGCGCGGGGTGAAGCGGGCGGCGCCCTTGTCGGCGAGCCGCGCCAGCACCGCCCCGGCGACCGGATCGGCGGGAACGGCGGCCACGGGCGCGGGCGCCGGCGTGGCGGTGCTCGCGGCAGCGGGATCGCTCGCGGGGGCCGGCGTCACCTCGGCGGGAACGGCAGCGGAGGGCGCGGCAGCGGACGGCACGGCAGGAGCCGGCTCGACCGGCTCGACGGCCGCCGTGGCGGGTGCGGCCGGTGCCGGCTCGGCGGCGGCAGGCTGAGTCGCCGGCGCGGTTTCGGGGGCCGGCGCGGGAACGGCGGCGGTTCCCGGTGCGGGAGCGGGCGCCGCCTCTGTCGCCGACGCGGGGGCCTCGGCCGGCGCCGGCAGCGCCGCCGTGTCAGCCGCCGGCGCGGATACGGGCGCCTCGACAGCCGCCGTCGCGGCCGGCGCGGGCGTCTCCGCCGGAACCGGAGCCGGGGCCACGGCAGCCGGCGCCGGAGCGCCCGCCTCGTCGGTGCTCATCCCGGCGTGGTCGGTGAACTCGGTATCGCTGGCCCCGGCCGGGGAGGCCGCACGCAGCGCGCCGAACTGCGGCACGGTCAGCGCCAGCGAGGTCAGGGCCAGCACGGCGGCAAGCCCGGTCCCCGCGAAATAAGTGGCGCGCCCAGCCATGGATCGTCTCCGTTCCCACCGTGATTCGTCGGGCGTCTTCATCGGCTGCACCGCATGAACTCTCTCTGAACGAGGCCGAACCTTTGTGGACCACATCGTGGCGCTTTCAATTCACGAACACGAAAGAGCGTCGAATAATCAATGCCGTCGCGCCGAAGCCACAGCTCATGCCGGCCCATCCCCCGCCTCGCCCGCCGCCTCCGCCCCCTCCCCGAGCCCGAGTTCGGTGAGCTTGCGGTAGAGCGTCGAGCGCCCGATCTTCAGCCGCCGCGCGATCTCGGTCATGCGGCCCTGATAGTGATCGATGGCGAAACGGATGATCTCCGCTTCGAGTTCCTCCATCGGCCGCACCTGCCCCGCCCCGTCGAGCAGGGCGAGCCCGCCCGCGACCGGTGCCGGGGCGAAGCCCTCCGGGCTCGCGGAGGGCACGATGGGCGCGCGTGCGCCCGCCCCGGGCGCCGCCCCTTCGCCGATCACCAGCGCGGCCGCCGCGGCGGGAACC
Organism: Ancylobacter terrae; assembly: GCF_045108345.1. Lineage (NCBI taxonomy): Bacteria > Pseudomonadati > Pseudomonadota > Alphaproteobacteria > Hyphomicrobiales > Xanthobacteraceae > Ancylobacter > Ancylobacter terrae. Next base: position 453,259 of record NZ_JBJGXH010000001.1, on the reverse strand, counting down.
GGCGCGGGCGCTTCCGGCACCGCGCGACCGGGGGCCTGCGCGGCGATCTGGGGGAATTCGTCGACGTCGATGGTGTCGGCGTCCGCCAGCACCACCGCGCGGAACACGCTGTTCTCGAGCTGGCGCACATTGCCCGGCCAGCGGTACTCCGCCAGCATCTGCATCGCCGCCGCGCTCACCGAGCGGATGGTCTTGCCCTCCTCCACCCCGAAGCGCGCGATGAAATGGCGCACCAGGTCGGGAATGTCCTCGGGCCGCTCGCGCAAGGGCGGAATGGTGATCGGGAAGACGTGCAGCCGGTAGAACAGGTCCTCGCGGAAGCGGCCCTCGCGGGTCAGCGCCGCGAGATCGCGATTGGTGGCCGAGATGATTCGCACGTCGACCTTCACCGGCCGGCGCGCGCCCAGCGGGTCGATCTCGCCCTCCTGCAGCACGCGCAGCAGCTTCACCTGCGTCTCGACCGGCAGTTCGCCCACCTCATCGAGGAACAGCGTGCCGCCATTGGCCTCGAGGAACTTGCCGGTCTGGCGGGTGTCGGCACCGGTGAAGGCGCCGCGCTCATGGCCGAACAGGATGGATTCGACGAGATTGGCCGGGATCGCCCCGCAGTTCACCGCGACGAAGGGCTTCTCCCGCCGCTCGCCCGAGCCCTGGATGGCGCGGGCGATCAATTCCTTGCCGACGCCGGATTCGCCCTCCAGCAGCACCGGGATGTTCGAGGCCGCCGCCTTCTCCGCGAGCTTCAGCGCCGCCCGCATGCGCGGGCTGCGGCTCAGCACGTCGCGGAAGGAGAGCGTGCCGGACGCCGAGCGCTTCATCCGGCGGATCTCGCCCTTCAGCGCCTGCTGGGCCATGGCGTTGGCGAGCGAGACCTGCAGCCGTTCGGCGCCGACGGGCTTCACCACGAAGTCGCTCGCCCCGGCGCGGATCGCCGAGACCGCGGTGTCGATGCCGCCATTGGCGGTCTGCACGATCACCGGCACCTCGATCTCGAGCTCGCGCAGCCGCGCCAGCAGGCCGAGCCCGTCGAGCTTCGGCATCATAAGGTCGAGCACGACGCAGTCGATCCGCTCGGCCGGATCGGCGAGCAGCTTCGCCGCCTCCTCGCCCCCTTCGGCGACGAGCACGTCATGGCCGAGCCGGCGCACGCTCGCCTCCAGCAGGCGGCGCTGCACCGGGTCGTCGTCGACCACGAGGATGCGGGCGGTCATGGGCGATCACTGTCCCGTTTCGGGGCACTCTGCCGGTCGCGGGTAAACGTGCCCTTAAGTGAAGCCCGCCAACTCGGTCGCATCGCATCGATCGGTCGCTCGCCGCACGCATCGTCCACCTCACTGCACTGATCGGTCACTCCCGGTCATCCGCAGGCGCCGCAAGGTTTTCCTTGCCGGACGGGGGCTGATTCCTGTAATCCCGCGCCTTCTTTTCCGGGGGTTGGGGAAACGGGGCGATGAATGCTGTGACGACCGCGGCCGCGGGGCCGGTCGCCATCATCATGGGCAGCCAGTCGGACTGGGAGACCATGCGCCAGGCCGCCGAGACGCTCGAGGCGCTCGGCATCGGCCATGAGGCGCGCATCGTCTCGGCCCATCGCACGCCCGAGCGCATGTTCGAATTCGCCAAATCGGCCAAAGGCTTGGGCTTCAAGGTCATCATCGCCGGCGCGGGCGGCGCGGCGCATCTGCCGGGCATGGTGGCCTCCCTCACCTCGCTCCCCGTCTTCGGCGTACCGGTCGAGAGCAAGGCGCTGTCGGGCCTCGACAGCCTCTATTCCATCGTCCAGATGCCGGCCGGAATCCCGGTCGGCACGCTCGCCATCGGCAAGGCCGGGGCGGTGAACGCGGCGCTTCTGGCCGCCGCCGTGCTGGCCCTGAACGATGCGGATATTGCGGATAAACTGGACGCCTGGCGCGCCGCCCGCACCGGCGCGGTCGCGGAGCGGCCCGAATGACCCAGCTAAAGCCCGGAGATACCATCGGAATTCTCGGCGGGGGGCAGCTCGCGCGGATGATCGCGCTGGCCGCGGCCCCGCTTGGCCTCAAGGCACACATTTACGCCCCCGAGGCCGGCAGCCCGGCCTTCGACGTCGCCGCCGCCCATACCATGGCACCGTACGAAGACGGCGCGGCGCTGGACCGCTTCGCGTCGCAAGTCTCTGTGGTGACATACGAATTCGAGAACGTGCCGGTCGCCACCGCCGAGCGCCTCGCCCGCCACGTGCCGGTGCATCCGGGCCCGCGCGCGCTCGGCATCACCCAGGACCGGCTCGCTGAGAAGAGCTTCATCGCCGGCCTCGGCATCCCCGTCGCACCGTTCGCCGCGGTCGACGACGAGGCGCAACTGATTGACGCCATTGCGAAAATCGGTCTCCCCGCCGTGCTGAAGACGCGCCGTTTCGGCTATGACGGCAAGGGCCAGGTGATGCTGCGCCCGGGCGACGATCCCGCCGCCGCCTTCGCCGCCATCGGGAAGAATCCCGCGGTTCTGGAAGGGTTTGTGCCATTTTCGGCGGAAGTCTCGGTGGTCGCCGCCCGCAATGCCGAGGGCGCCTTCGCCGCCTATGAGGTCACCGAGAACGTCCACCGCCACCACATCCTCCACCGCTCCACCGTCCCCGCCAACCTCGCCCCGGCGGCGCGGGAAGAGGCCGGCGAAGTCGCCCGCCGGATCGGCGATGCGCTCGGCTATGTCGGTGTTTTCGCTGTGGAAATGTTCGTCGTGGAGAGCGACGGCGCGACGCGGATCGTGGTCAACGAGATCGCCCCGCGCGTCCATAATTCGGGTCACTGGACGCTGGATGGCGCCGAGACGAGCCAGTTCGAGCAGCATGTGCGCGCCATCGCCGGCTGGCCGCTGGGGCTGACGGCCCGGCGCGGGCGGGTCGAGATGGTCAACCTCATCGGCGACGAAGCCCTTGATTGGCCTGCGATTCTCGCCGAGCCGGGCGCCCACCTGCATCTCTACGGCAAGGCCGAATCCCGACCGGGTCGGAAGATGGGCCACGTCACGCGCATCCGACCGGAAGCCGGATGAAGCGGGCGTTTGCCGTTATATTCCAATGAATTGATCGACGGTCAGGCGAACGCCCCGCGCAGCCGCTCCGCCGCGGCCTCCGGCGCGAGGTGTTCCCAGCCCGTGAACTGGTGACGGAACCAGGTCTCCTGCCGCTTGGCATAGCGCCGCGTATCCAGAACGCCCCCGGCGGCAGCCTCGTCCAGCGTGATCTCGCCGGCGAGATGGCGCCTAAGTCCTGGAACACCATGCGCTTTCAGGATCGGGCGGGCCGGGTCGAGCCCGCGCGCGTCGAGCCGGCGCACCTCATCGAGCGCCCCCGCCGCCAGCATGGCCTCGAACCGCCGGGCGATCCGCTCCCGCAGCGCGCCGCGATCGACGGAGAGGAAAATCTTCAGGCACTGCAGCGGGTTGATGACCGGCGGCGTGCCCGGCCGCGCCTGCCAGTCCGCGAGCGGCCGCCCGGTCGCCTCGATCACCTCCAGCGCCCGGATGATCCGCTGCGGATCGGAGGGCCGCAGCCGCGCGGCGGTCAGCGGATCGAGGTAGGCGAGCCGGGCATAAAGTTCCGGCGCCGGCACACCCTCGGCCGCGCCGCGCACGCGCAGCCGCACCGCCTCGGGGATCGGCGGAACCTCCGCCAGCCCCAGGGTCAAGGCCTTGAAATAAAGGCCGGTTCCCCCGATCAGGATGGGCAGCCGCCCGGCCGCCTCGGCCTCGGCGATGGCCTGCGCCGCCTCCGCCAGCCACGCCGCAACGGAGTACTCCGCGGCACCGTCGACATGGCCGTAGAGCCGGTGCGGGGCAAGCGCCTCCTCTTCCGGCGTCGGCCGCGCGGTGATGATGCGCAGGTCGGCATAGACCTGCATCGAATCCGCGTTGATCACCACCCCGCCGGCGGCCCACGCCAGATCGAGCGCCAGCGCCGACTTGCCGCTCGCCGTCGGCCCTGCGATAAGCACCGCGCGTGGACGGTCCGTCCGGCTTTCGGCGAGCATTTCCCTGATCCCGATCGGCGGCGCAACTCCGGCCGCGTGGCGCCCTCGCGGGCGATAATGCCTTGATCCGCCTGCTCCTTGCCCCGATGCGCCGCATCAGGCAAGGCCCATTGGCCAGCCGTCGAGCCCTTTCATGTCCGATACCCGCTCCCGCGTCGCCGTGCTGGTCGCCAACCCGGAAGATCCGGCGCTGACCGAGGCCGTGCTCGCCGCCGCGCGGGCCGTCCTGCCGCAGGCCGGCCCTCCCCGCACCCTCGCGCCCGGCATCGCCGCCGAGATCGCCTTCGAGGGCGCCGTCGATGTGGGGCAGCTTCGCGCCGCGCTCGCGCCGGCGCCGGTCGACATCGCTATCGTCCCGGCGGCAGGACGCCGCAAGCGCCTGTTCCTCGCCGACATGGATTCCACCATGATCGGCCAGGAATGCATCGACGAGTTGGCCGACTACGCCGGCATGAAGGCCCATGTCGCCGCCATCACCGAGCGGGCGATGCGCGGCGAGATCGCCTTCGAGCCCGCCTTGCGCGAACGTGTCGCCCTGCTGCGCGGGCTCGCCGTATCCGTCGTGGACGACGTCATCGCCGATCGCATCAAGCTGACGCCCGGCGGCACCGAGTTGGTGCGGACCATGCGGGCGAATGGCGCGCGCACCGTGCTGGTCTCGGGCGGCTTCACCCTGTTCACCGGCCGCGTCGCCGCCGCCATCGGCTTCGATGCGCATTTCGCCAACACGCTGCTGGTCGAGGACGACCGCTTCGCCGGCGGCGTGGCCGAGCCCATCCTCGGGCGCGAGGCGAAGCTCGCCACGCTCGAGCAGCAGCGCGCCACGCTCGGCCTCGCCGCGTCCGACACGATGGCGGTCGGTGACGGGGCGAACGATCTGGCCATGCTCGGCGCGGCGGGGCTGGGCGTCGCCTATCACGCCAAGCCTCAGGTCGCCGCCGCTGCCCACGTCCGCATCGATCACGGCGATCTCACCGCCCTGCTCTACCTGCAGGGCTATACGCGCGACGAATTCGCCGCCTGACGGCGCAAGGAACGCCTCAGGGGAAGCTGGGCGCGTTGCGCGGCGCGTCGGGAATGGGCGCCGGCGGGCGCAGCACATCGGCGCCCGGCATCTGGAACGGTGCCGGCGGGGGTGGCAACACCCGGGTTTCGATCTCGCGCGGGCGCACGGGAGCCGGCAGGCGGGGGCGCGGCGGGGCGGCGGCACGCGGCGCCGGCGCATCGGGCGCAGCTGCCGGACGATCCGGAGCGGAGGGCCGCTCGGGAGCCGACGGCGCCACCGCTGGCGGGGGTGCCGGTGTTTCGGGAACACTGCCAGGCGAGGGGGCCGGATCGCCGGTCGATGCGCCGGCATCCATCACCGGGGAACGGCCATACACGGCCTCGAGGCGCTTCGTCTCGCGCTCGACGGCCCGCATGTTGATGGCGGTGCCCAGCGCGGCGACATCGAGCCGTCGCTCGGGCGCCCACAGAGGCCCGCGCCAGGAGAGGGTCGCGCCCGGCGTCGCGCTGGCGCGGGAGTCGGTGGCGTCCTCCATTTCGAGGGAGGCGTCGAGATTGAGGCGTGGCAGATCGAGGCTTCCCGTCGCGGCAAAGCGCATCGATCCGACCGATACGCGCGCCGTGCCGGTCTTCACCGTCCCGCCGATGACGCTCAGCGGCGCCTCGATCCGCCCGAGCCGCAGCGGCCCGCGCGCCAGTGCCTGGTCGAAGAGCTGGACGAGGCGGCGATTGTCCGGTGGCGCGCCGCGTTCCGTCCCGAGCATCACATATTGCAGGCTGCGCGGATCCGCGCCGGCGAGATCGAATTCGTCGACGCCGAGGCTGCCCTGGCCGGCGAGCGCCTGCGCGAGCGCCAGCGGCGTCCGGCCCGCACCGGTCAGGTCGAGCACCAGTGTGGCGCGCCCCTTGACCACCGGCCGCCCCCCTACGGCCGCCACCAGCGGCACGATGTCGACACCGCTGGCATTGATATGCCCATCGGCCTCCAGCACCTCGCCGCGACGGCGCAGCTTGCCGTTGGCCGAAAGGCGTCCATCGGCAAGTGCACCGCTGATCTCATCGACCGTAGCCGTGGTTCCGTCGTGGCGCAGGCGAAGCCGGGCGCCGGTCATGACCAGGGCGCCGGGCAGGTCGAGATTGGCGATGTCGAGATTGGCGCGGAAGGGAAAGCCCGCGAGAGGCGCGGCGGCGAAACGTCCGTCCGACCAGGCACCCGTTCCCGACGCCGCCCCGGTGACGAGAGCGGCGAGGCGCAGCAGCGCCAGTCGGTCCGACGCAAGATCGGCTTGCCAGGGCTCGGCGAGGTCGGGCGAATAGCTGAGCGTGCCTTTCAGCCGCGTGCCGGCGAGCGTGCCGGACAGGTTCTCGATCCTGTAACTGTTGCCGGAGAGCGCGAAGCGCCCGGCAAAGGCGGCGTCGATGGTACCACCGGCCGGCACGGCCATCGCGAGATTGGGGAAGAAGCGGACGAGGTCGGCACCCTCGAGCGAAACGTCGAACTGGGGTTTCACCCCCTGCTGCGCATCAGGCTGCAGCGTGCCGCGCGCGCGCAAGGCGGCGCCCGCGAGGGCGAGGCTGGCATCGAGGGCTTGCGCGCCATCCTTCGGCGTCATGGTGGCCTCGATCCGGGCAACGCCGAGCCCCGACCGCAGGCCGCCGATACCGAACCGGGACAGGAGCGCGGCGCCATCGGCGATGTCGAGGCCGAGGCGCCCGCCGAGGGTGTTCCAGGCGCCGTCGGCACTGCCCTCGGCCGTCCCCGAGAGGGCTCCGAGGCGACCGCTGGCGGACAGCGTGACGGCTCGGCCGGACGTATCGAGCTTCACGGCGAGATCGAGCGGTGCCAGCGTGGCACCCAGCCTGTCGGCAACGCCGGCCGCGGCAGTGGCACCGGCAAAGCGCAGCAATGCGGGCAGGCCGGCCGCTTCATTTCCCGCCAGACGCAGGTCGAACTGTGCGGCCGGCGGGGCATCGGGCGCCGCCAGCCGTCCCGAGCCGGTGACGTCGATGCCGCCGAGCCCGACCACGTCGATGTCGTCGATGGCCAGCCCCCGCGGTCCCGCGCTCAGGCGGAAGGCCGCCTTGTCCGCGCCGAGACCCGCGAGCCGGATTCCGCTGCCCGTGAAGGCCAGGGCGACCGGCAGCCCACTCGTCGCGGCGAAGGCGCGCCGGACCGGCTCGACCAGCGGATCGAGCTCCAGCCCGGCCGCGGTCAGCGCGGCCTCGAGCCCACCGGTAGCGGGAGCCGCCGGGTAGGCATAGGTCAGCGTCCCGCCGACCCGCGTTACCGCCCCCAAGGCGAGATCGAGATCGGCGAGGCGAAGCCGATCGAGGCCCGCCGCGAAGCGGGCGCCGAGCTTGAGCGGCCCGGCGGGGAAGCCGGCCAGCACGGAAACGGCACCGGGTGCCGCCCAGCCGGCGAACACCACCGGGTCATCGGATTCGAAGGCGAGAGTGCCGGCGAGAGCGCCGCCATCCGCCGAGGCGGTGGCGCCGGTGATCCTCAGCGCGGAACGGCCGGGCAGCTTCGCTTCAATGGAACTGACCTGCCATCCCGTCGCCGACCAGCCGAACGCGGCACGCAGATCCCGCGTCGGCGCGCCGCCGAGGAGCAGCGTATCGGCCGAGAGCGTGACGGCCGCCGTCGGGACAAGGGTGATCACCGGCGCGAGCGCCGCGCCCATCGCGTTGAGAGCCGCGGTAGGAGACATGCCGGCGGCAGCGCCGAGATCGATCTGGCGGGCGGCGAGCGTGAGATCGAGCCGGGCGTCGCGGCCTGTCGCCAGCCGGCCCGATCCGGTCAGCTCGACCGGCCTGTCGCTGCCACCGAAGCTCAGGGTGAACTGATCGGCCTGGATCGCCTCGCGGCCGGCCTTGACCGTGCCGCCGAAACTCCAGCCGGACTTCGCCAGCGGCAGCACCGCAGCGGGGTCGGCCTTGCCGCCGACGCTCACCCGCCCTTCGAAGGCCGGCACGCCTGCGGCAAGCCGCAGGACGCCGTCCACGTCGAGCCCGAGCGGCGTCTCCAGTCCCTGAAGGTTCAGCCGGAGCTTGCCCGCACCGTCTGCACCGACCGCACCGAGTCCGCTGCGCAGCGTCATGCGATGCGCCCCGACACGGACCTCACCCTCGAGCTTGAAAGGCCCGCTGGTACCGCCGACGTCGCCGCGCAGATCGAGATCGTCGATACGGAGCGTGCGGTCGGCGCCGCGGTCAAGCACATCCAGCGTACCGTTCTCGACGTCGAGCGAGGCGACGCTGAAGCCGGCGGGTCGGGTGGCCCCGGTCGGCAGCGCGATGCGCCCGGTCGCGTCGACAACCAGCCGCAGGCGCGGCTCCACGAGTGTCAGCCCCTCGGCCACCACCTCGCCACGCATCAGCGCGCCGAGGGAAAGCGCGGCCCGCACCTCCTCGACCGAGCCCCCGGTCGAGACATCGTCGGAGCCGATCAGGACCTTGCGCAGCACGAGACGAGGAGTGGGCAGCAGTTCGGCATCAATGCCGCCGCGCACCAGCACCGGCGCCCCGACGACCCGCGTGGCCTGGGCCTCGAACGCCGAGCGCCATTGCGTCCAATCCACCAGGAACGGCGCCGCGAAGGCCGCTGCGACAGCCAGAATGATCGCACTCGCGATCGTCAGCAGAAGCGTCTGCACCTGGATCCTCCGGGCCGGTCGATGGGACGGACTTCGGCCGGTCTCGCCGCCCCCTCAGAGCCCCGCGAGGCCCGACGGAAAAAGCGCCACCTGTGCGCGAGGGGCGTTCATCCCGCCGCGCCGGAATCCGGCAGCACCTTGCCGGGGTTCATGATGCCATAGGGATCAAGCGCCTGCTTTATGGCGATCATGGCATCGATGGTCGCACGGCCGTGCTCGGCTTCCATATATTTGCGCTTGCCCTGCCCGACGCCATGCTCGCCGGTCGCGGTCCCGCCCATGGCGAGCGCACGCGTCACCATCCGGCCGATGAACAGCTTCGCCTTCGCGACATCCTGAGCGTCGTCCATGTCGACCAGCGTCACCGTGTGGAAATTGCCGTCGCCGACATGGCCGACGATCGGTGCGATCATCCCCATCTCCTCGATGTCGCGCTTGGTCTCGTCCACGCAATCCGCCAGCCGCGAGACCGGCACGCAGACATCGGTCGCCAGCGCTTTAGCCCCCGGCTTCAACGGCAGGCAGGCCCAGTAGGCATCGTGCCGGGCCTGCCACAGGCGGCTGCGATCCTCGGGCCGGGTCGCCCAGTCGAAGGCGCCACCGCCGAATTCGGCGGCAATCTCGCCGAACCGTTCCGCCTGCTCCTTCACCCCCGCCTCGGTGCCGTGGAATTCGACAAAGAGCGTCGGCTTCTCGGCAAGGTCGAGCTTGGAATAGGCGTTGCAGGCCCGGACCTGAACCTCGTCCAGCAGTTCGATACGAGCGACCGGCAGACCGCTCTGGATGGTGACGATGACGGCATGACAGGCGGCGCGGATGGTGGGAAAGGCGCACACGCCGGCGGAAATCGCCTCGGGCAGGCCCTGCAGCTTGAGAGTGAGGCTGGTGATGACACCGAGCGTGCCCTCCGCACCGATCAGCAGGCGCGTCAGGTCATAGCCGGCTGCCGACTTGCGCGCGCGGCGGGCGGTGGTGATCGCCTCGCCGTTCGGCAGCACGGCGGTCAGCGCGATCACATTGTCCCTCATGGTGCCGTATCGCACGGCGTTGGTGCCGGACGCCCGGGTCGAGGCCATGCCGCCCAACGAGGCATCGGCGCCCGGGTCGATGGGGAAGAACAGGCCGACATCCCGCAGATGCTCGTTCAGTTGCTTGCGCGTCACGCCGGGCTCGACCACACAGTCGAGGTCCTCGGCATGCACCGCCAGCACGCGGTTCATCCGCGAGAGATCGATGCAGATGCCGCCCTTCGGCGCGTTTACCTGCCCCTCGAGCGAACTGCCCACGCCATAGGGGATCACCGGCACACGCGCCTCGGCGCAGATGCGAACCACCGTCTGCACCTCATCCGCCGTCTCGACGAACACGACCGCGTCGGGAGCCTCGTTGGGCAGCCAGGTGATTGAGTTGCCGTGTTGCTCGCGGATCGCGCGCCCGGTCGTCAGACGGTCGCCGAACTGCGCCCTCAACGTCGCGACAACGGTCGAAATGGCCGGGGCGGCGGTGGCTTCCTGAGCGATCTCAACCATTTTGATACCTCACATGCGGATGCGCAGCCGTCCGGCATTCCGATAGCCGACAATTCCTCAAACGCAAATCCCGTGACGCTGGAATTGGCGCTAACCACGCTCCACGCTCGACTCGATTTTAGTTACGCGAATGCCATCTCGGCAGGTGACGATTGCTGGAAAACTCGGCACAATGCTTCCCAATAAGGCATAGCGGGTATCGGAACCGCTCATACAGGGATCGGCGTCATGCTCGGCGGGATCGATTTCGAACCCGTGTTTTTCGCTCCGTTCGTCTCCTCCGTCATGATGGTGGAGCCGGATTGGGTCGACTATAATGGCCATCTCAACACGGCCTATTACTCGCTGCTGTTCGATCGCGCCGTCGACGAGGCCGTGTTCCTGGTCGGTCTCGGCCCCCATTACGTCAAGTATCGCAGCGCCTCGTTCTTTACCGCCGAGTCCCACCTGCGCTTCCTGCGCGAATTGCGCGGCGGCCAGGAGGTGCGGGTGACCTTGCGGCTCATCGATTACGATGAGAAGCGGATGCATATCTTCCAGGAACTCCACCATGCCCGCGAGGGCTGGACGGCGGCAACCTGCGAGCAGATCGCCCTGCATGTCGACATCGGATCACGTCGCGTCACGTCGTTTCCGGACGACATCCTCGAGCGGCTGGCGCTTATGAAGGCGGCACATGGTGCCCTGCCCGATCCCGACGGGCTGGGCCGGCGGATCCGCATGCCGGTGCATCTGGCCTGACCCCGCTGCGCATGCGATCTACGCAGGACTGACATTCCCCTTGCGGCAGTTTCGCCGCAGGGCCGACGGCGTATGCTGCGCAGCAAGTCGTCGGAGGAACCCAAGAAGGTAACCACTCTGTGCCAACAGAAGGAGTTGCCTCATGGCCGTTGCAACCTTTACCGCCGGACAGACGGAACATACTGCGCGTGACACCCGGACTGCGCCCCGCGCCGCCGGTTCGTTCTGGTCTCGTCTTTTCGACCGGATAACGGAAGCGCGCATGCAGCAGGTGCGCCACATGCTGATCCAGCAGGGTTACGGCGCCGTGCTGTCGCCGCCTGCCGGTCGCGAAGCGGCGAAGTAACCCCGGCCCGGCCCGCTCGGGCGATCGACCGGCGATCGGCGTCCCTCGCGGGCGTCACGCCGGCCGGTGCCCGCTCGCCGCCAGCTCCAACGTCACCCAGCCTTCGATCGTGCGACGACGTACCAGGTGGAGCCCCTGCGCACGGTAGGCCGCAAGCGCCGCATTGGCGTGCGAGGGCAGCAGCCCGGACAGCACCACCGTTCCGCCCGGCGCCAGCAGCCGACGCAGCGGCCGTGCGATGCCCTTGAGCGGCGCCAGCAATATGTTCGCCAGGATCAGATCGTAGGGTCCGCGGGCCTTGAAGTCGCGCGCGCCCAGTCCCGGCGCGTGCAGGAACGTGATCTCGGTGCCGGCGCGATTGGCCCGCGCATTGGCGGCAGCGGTGCGAACGGCGACATTGTCGATATCGCTGGCCAGCACCGCCTCGTGGAACAGGCGGGCGGCGGCGATCGCCAGCACGCCCGTGCCGGTGCCGACATCGAGCACACGGCGCGGCCGGCGGCGCTTGCCATAGGACACGATCGCCCCGAGGCACCCCTTGGTGGTGCCATGATGTCCGGTGCCAAAGGCGAGCGCCGCCTCGATCTCGATGCCAATGCGGCTGCCTTCACCCAGCCGGTGGCGATCATGCGAGCCGTGGACGAAGAAGCGCCCGATCGCGACCGGCGCCAGCCCCTCAAGCGAGGCCGCCACCCAGTCCTTGCGGTCGAGCGTCGCGAACACCGCCGCCGCCGCCGCTTCGGGCGACACCAGGGCGACCAGTTCGCGGACGGCGTCCTCGTCCGGCGCCTCGCCGAAATAGATCTCGACCGCCCAACCCGATCCTTCCGCGCTGTCCTCGACCTCGAAGGCCGAAGTCGCCACCTCGGCGGGGTCAAAGCTCTCGCCCAGGAATTCCGCAATGGCGCGCGCCTCGCGCTCGGGCGCGTCCACGCGCATCACATGCGACGCCCCGTTGGGCGGCAGACCTTCAAGCATGGCGAACCTCGATGGAACGGCGGGCGCCGCTGTAGTGCCAGAGGCGTTCACCGAGCGCCAGTGGCGAGCGGCATGGCCAGCCTCATGCCGCCGACACGAAATTCTCCAGCACGTGCTTCTCGCCGGCCTTGTCGAACTGGATGAGCAGCTTGTTGCCCTCCACCGCCATCACCTCGCCATAGCCGAACTTCTGGTGGAAGACGCGGGCACCGATGGTGAAACCGGCAACGGGCCCGGTCGATCGGGCGATGAGTTGTCCCTCGATCACCGTGCCCCCGCGCCCCGGCGTCGGCGAATAGCGCCCGGCGGGCTCGGCAAGGCCGCCCATGCGGCCGGCCGCCGCGTTCTGAGCCCGCTGCCAGCCGGGCGTCGAATAGCTCGATCCGAAGGCACCGCCCTGGTCGAACCGGCTTGGGCCATAGCCATAGCGGCCCGCCTGGCCGCCGCCCCAGCCCTGGCCGCCCTTCGATTCGGTAACCTCGACATGCGCGTCCGGCAGTTCATCGAGGAAACGGCTCGGCACGCTGGATTGCCACGAGCCATGGATACGCCGGTTGGAGGCGAAGAAGACCTTGGCCCGGTGGCGCGCGCGCGTCAGCCCGACATAGGCCAGCCGGCGCTCCTCCTCCAGCCCCGCGCGCCCCTGCTCGTCCAGCGCACGCTGGTGAGGGAAAAGGCCTTCCTCCCAGCCCGGCAGGAACACCGTGTTGAACTCCAGCCCCTTGGCGGAATGCAGCGTCATGATGTTGACGGCATCCATCCCCCCCTCCCGCTCGGCGTCCATTACCAGCGAGATATGCTCGAGGAAGCCGACGAGATTCTCGAAGCTCTCCATGGAGCGGACGAGTTCCTTGAGGTTGTCCAGTCGGCCCGCGGCATCGGCAGAGCGGTCCTTCTGCCACATGTCGGTATAGCCGCTCTCCTCGAGCACGATCTCGGTGAGCTCGGTATGGGGCAGCCGCTCCATCTGTTCGCGCCAGCGATCAAAGCTCGCGACGAGATCACGCAGCGCCATCCGCACCTTAGGCTTGAGATCGGAACCCGCCACGAGCTGGCGTGCGGCTTCCAGGAGCGGCACGCCGGCCGCGCGCGCCTGATCGTGCACCTGGCGCAGCGCCGCGTCGCCAAGACCGCGCTTGGGAACGTTGACGATCCGCTCGAAGGCCAGGTCGTCCATGGGCGAGACGATGACGCGCAGATAGGCCAGCGCATCGCGGATCTCGGCCCGCTCATAGAAGCGTGGGCCGCCGATGACGCGGTAATTGAGGCCGAGCGTGACGAAGCGGTCCTCGAATTCCCGCATCTGGAACGAGGCCCGCACCAGGATCGCGACATCGGACAAGCCGTGCCCGGCGCGCTGCAGATCCTCGATCTCCTCGCCGATGGCGCGGGCTTCCTCCTGGCTGTCCCAGGCACCGGTCACCGTCACCTTCTCACCCGCCTCGCCCTCGGAAAACAGCGTCTTGCCGAGCCGCTCCTCATTGTGGGCGATGAGATGCGAGGCGGCGGCGAGGATATGGCCGGTGGAGCGGTAGTTGCGCTCGAGCCGGATCACCTTGGCGCCGGGGAAATCGCTCTCGAAGCGCAGGATGTTGTCCACCTCGGCACCGCGCCAGCCATAGATCGACTGGTCGTCATCGCCGACGCAGCAGACGTTGTGGGAGCCCTGCGCCAGCAGGCGGAGCCACAGATACTGGGCGACGTTGGTGTCCTGATACTCGTCGACCAGAATGTAGCGGAACCGGCGGTGATACTCGGCGAGAACATCGGGATTCTCGCGCAGGAGGCGGATGCCCTCCAGCAGCAGGTCGCCGAAATCGACCGCGTTCAGCGTCTTCAGCCGCGCCTGATAGGCGGCGTAGAGCGCCTGGCCGCGGCCACTGGCGAAGGTCGCCCCCTCGCCGGCCGGCACCTGCTGGGACGTGAGGCCGCGATTCTTCCAGCCGTCTATGGTGTTGGCCAGCAGCCGCGCCGGCCAGCGCTTCTCGTCGATGCCCTCGGCCTGGAGCAACTGCTTCAGTAGCCGGATCTGGTCGTCGGTGTCGAGGATGGTGAAGCCCGAGCGCAGGCCCACGAGTTCGGCATGCCGGCGCAGCATGCGCACGCCGATGGAGTGGAACGTGCCGAGCCAAGGCATCCCCTCGACCGCCTCGCCGACGATCGAGCCGATGCGCTCTTTCATCTCGCGCGCCGCCTTGTTGGTGAAAGTCACGGCGAGGATCTGCGAGGGAAAGGCGCGGCCGAGGCTGAGGATATGAGCGATGCGGGTGGTCAGAACGCGGGTCTTGCCGGTGCCGGCGCCGGCAAGGACGAGGAGCGGCCCCTCGAGCGTCTCCACCGCCTCGCGCTGTTCCGGATTGAGGCCGGCGAGGTAGCTGCCGGCCAGCGGGCCACGACTACCCGTCATGCCCGCCGCAGCCATGGCACGCGCGGCTATTCCCCCGGGCCGTGGCGCCGGTGGTGCCGGATCAGGGGTGCGGGGCTCATCCTCGCGGGAGCGTTTCAACCGATCGGCCAAGATGCGACACTGTCCTCAGCTGTGATTCCGATGCGAACAAAATGGCATCGCCCTCCCGCTTTGGCGAGGGCGCGGCGCGCCTTCCGCCATCACGGGCGCGGCAGCGGCTTCACCGTCGCCGATGACTTGTCGGGCAGAAGGCCGAACCAGTCGCGATGGATTTGTGCCAGCGTACCGTCCTTCTTCATCTGCGTGATGGCATCATCGACCTTGTCGACGAGAGGCGAGTTCTTCCGAAGCACGCCGACGAATCGGTCGGTCGTCGGAATGCGGGTCACGATGGCGAGATCCGAACGCTTCCCGGCCTCGTGGAGGAGCAGCGGCATATCGGCGACAAATCCGTCGACGGCACCCCGCGAAAGCTGGTCCAGCCCCTCGTCCGGCCGCGAGACCTTCTGAATCACGGCGAAGCCATAGCGCAGCTTGTTCGCATCCAGCCAGACCTCGTTGCCGCTGCCGGCCTCCACCGCCACGACCTTGCGCGCCATGTCGGCCAGCCCGCGAAGACCCGATTTCTTCTGGACGACGAGGCCTCGGCTGAAATCGTAATAAGGCTGCGTGACTTCGTAGCGGCTGGCCCGCTGTTCCGTGAGGACTATGGCGTTCATCGCCATATCCACGCGCTGCTGGTCGACGGCTTCGAACAGATCGCGGTTGGTGACGCCGACGAACTCGACGCGCATTCCGAGGCGGTCACCGATCCGATTCGCGAGATCGACCTCGAAGCCGACAACCTGATTCGTCTCGTTTCGGAACTCCCAGGGCTTGGTGTCGAGAACACCGCCAACCCGAAGGATGGGGGCAGAGGCACTGTCCGCGGGAGGTGACGTCATCAGGGCGACCGTGAAATTCAACGCCGCCAGAACGACCAATGGCCGACGCTTCTGCAAGAGCCGACGTATCAAACGAGCGTCCTCATGGAGCCTACCCCGCAGCCCGGCGGATCGTTACGGCGCAACCCGCCGTATGCCGCCGCCATTGACGCCTATCGTGAACCGCCCGATGGTCCTGCATTATCCGTTTCCCGTCCAGTTGGACCTCCCCCATGACCATCGGCCTCCTCTCTATGACAGCGCTCGCCGGCGCGCTCTATGTCCTTTCACCGGGTCCGGCGTTTCTCGCGCTGTTTTCGCTCGCCGCCACCCATGGCCGCATGGCCGGAGCGCGGTTCGTAAGCGGACATCTGGTCGGTGACGTGTTCTGGGGAACACTCGCCTTCGCAGCGATCATCGGCGTCAATCAGCTCGGCCCGACACTGTTCGACATACTCGGCGTCGCCTGCGGCCTCTATCTCATCTATCTCGGCGCGAAATCAGTTCTGGCGAAGTCGGGATCGGTGGCACCGATCGGATCGAACCGGCCCCTGACCACCGGCATATTGTTCGGCCTCACCAATCCGAAGGCCTACCCCGTCTCCGTCGCCATGTTCACCGCACTGACCGCCCACTATGCGGCTTCTATGTCATGGGACGCGGCACCGAGTCTAATGGCCGCGGCCTTTGCAGGGTTCGTCGCGGCGGACATCATCCTCGTCTGGGCAGCGGGTCTTGCGCCCGTGCGGCGCTTCTTCCTGCGCCACGGCCTGGCCGTCACCCGGGTGGTCGGCGTCCTCTTCATCGCATTCGGCGCCAAGTCGCTGATCGACGCGGCACGCGCCGTTGCCGCGCGAGACTAGCGCGCCCCGCCGCGGCTCCCGGTGGCGAGCGGCTCGCGGCCTTCCTTTTGTCCTTGTCGATACCCCGTCGCCGCCACGGGGCGCCCGGTTGTGGGAGTACACGCCATGTTCGAGGCCCGTTTCCAGAACTTCGACGATGCCGCCGATCCCGCCCGCGGCGCGATCCACCTCGCCTTGCTCCGCAAGGAACTCGCCCGCCGCGATCTCGACGGCTTCGTGGTGCCCCGGGCCGATGCGCACCAGAACGAGTATGTGCCGCCGTGCGACGAACGCCTCGCCTGGCTGACGGGCTTCAGCGGGTCGGCCGGGGTCGCCGTGATCCTGACGACCGAAGCGGCCATCGTGGTCGACGGCCGCTATACGCTGCAGGCGCGTCATCAGGTTGATCCGGCCTCCTTCGCCGTGGTGCCGCTGGCCGACACGTCGGCAGAGCAGTGGATCGAAGCTCACCTGCCCGCCGGCGGCCGGCTCGGCTATGATCCCTGGCTGACCACGATGGATGGGGTGGATCGGCTCCGGCGAGCGGTGACGGCCGCCGGCGGCGTTCTCGTCGCGGTGGACGGCAACCCGATCGATGCGGTGTGGCACGATCGTCCGCCAGCCCCCGTCGCACCGATCGTCATCCGTGCGCCCGCGCTCGCCGGCGAGACGGTTGCGGACAAGCTTGCTCGGATTCAGAGCGCCCTGCGCGCCGACAAGGTCGACGCGACCATCCTGTCCGATCCGCACGGCGTCGCCTGGACCTTCAACATCCGCGGCGGCGATGTCGCCTTCACGCCGCTGCCGCTGTCATGGGCGGTGATACCCGCGGAGGGCCGTCCGACCCTCCTCATCGATGGGCGCAAGCTCTCGAACGTCGCCCGCGCCGAGTTGGCGAACCACGCTGAAATCGTCGAGCCGGTTTTCCTCGACAAGGCCATCGGCCTGCTCGCGGGCAACGGCGCGACCTTCCGGCTCGACCAGGCAACGGCTCCCGCGCATCTCGCCGCGCTCGTCGAATCGGCCGGCGGCAAGGTGAGCAAGGGGCCGAGCCCCGTCGCGCTTCTTCAGGCCACGAAGAATCCCGCTGAAGTCGCGGGAATCCGAACGGCACACCGGCGCGACGGTCTGGCTCTGGCCCGTTTCCTCGCCTGGTTCGACCGCGAGGCTCCCTCCGGCAAACTGACCGAGATCGACGCCGTCAGCGCCCTCGAGACCTTCCGGCGCGAGACCGGCGCGCTGAAGGACGTCTCCTTCCCCACCATTGCCGGGGCCGGCCCCCATGGCGCCATTGTCCACTACCGCGTGAGCCGATCAACCAACCGCAGGATTGCCACAGGTGAACTGTTTCTCATCGATTCCGGCGCGCAGTACGAGGACGGCACGACGGACGTCACCCGCACGCTTCCCGTGGGCGATGTCGGCGCGGAAGAACGGGACCGTTACACCCGTGTCCTCAAGGGGCACATGGCGATCGACCGGGCGGTCTTCCCGGCCGGCACCAGCGGGGCCCAGCTCGATCCGTTCGCCCGCCAGTTCCTCTGGGCGGCCGGGCTCGACTACGACCACGGCACCGGCCACGGCGTGGGCGCGTATCTCTCCGTCCACGAAGGCCCCGCGCGGATTTCGAAGCTCGGCACCGTGGGGCTGCTGCCCGGCATGATCCTTTCCAACGAGCCCGGCTACTACAAGACCGGCGCCTATGGCATCCGGCTGGAAAATCTCGAACTCGTGGTGGAGCGGCCAGCCCCGGCCGGGGCGGAAAAGCCGATTCTCGGCTTCAGCTCGCTTACCCTCGCACCCTTCGACCGGCGCCTGATCGAGCGGTCCCTGCTCACCGTCGAGGAGGTCGACTGGATCGATAGCTATCACGCCCGTGTCCGGCACGAACTGCTCCCGCTGCTCGACGACGACACGCAAGGCTGGCTCGCCGCCGCGACGCGTCCCTTGTCGGAAGGGCCGTAACGGCGGCACGGGATGCTGCCGGTCTTATGGAACCATCGTAGAAATGACGCGTTACCGGTGCGGATCTTGGAAACATCCGCTTCGGAGGCGCCAGCATGACAACTCTTCTGATCATCATCTTGGTTTTGATTCTCGTTGGCGCTCTGCCGAACTGGGGATACAGCCGCAACTGGGGCTACGGGCCGAGCGGGCTCGTCACGATACTTCTCGTCGTCCTGATCGTGCTGCTCTTGACGGGACGCATTTAACGGCGGGGCTTTGGTCGGCGGCTTGAATGACCGTCAGCCGCCGGCCAGGGCCAGCCACTCATCTTCCGTCAGAACGGAAACCCCCAGTTCCCGGGCCTTGGCGAGCTTGGAACCGGCATCCTCGCCGGCGACCACATAATCCGTCTTCTTGGAAACCGAACCAGAGACCTTAGCGCCGAGCCGCTCGGCCATGGCCTTGGCTTCGTCGCGCGTCATGCGCGTCAGCGCGCCGGTGAAAACCACCGTCTTTCCCGCGACCGCACCGGTCGCGACGATCGCCTCGACCGGCTCGACCGTCACTTCCGCGAGAAGCGCATCCAGCGCTTCCTCATTGTTCGGCTCGGTGAAGAAGTCGACCACAGCTTCGGCAACGATTCCGCCGATACCCTCGATCCCCACGATCTCATGCCAGGCCTCGTTTCCCTTGGGAAATTCGGTGCCGGGTGGAATGGCGGCCTGCGCCGCATCGCGCAACGGCTGGATCGCCCCGAAATGGCGCATCAACCGCTTGGCGTTGGTCTCGCCGACATGGCGGATGCCGAGCGCGTAGAGGAAGCGATTGGCCGCTATCCGGCGCCGCGCTTCGATAGCGGCGAAAAGATTGCGGGCCGACGTCTTTCCCCACCCTTCCCGGTTCTCCAGACGTGTGAGCGAGCCCTCCTCGCTGCGCTGGAGGCGGAAGATGTCAGCAGGTGCCCGCACCAAGCCCCAGTCGTAGAAGGCCTGCACCTGCTTCTCGCCCAGCCCCTCGATGTCGAACGCATCCCGCGAAACAAAATGACGGATGCGCTCGACCGCCTGGGCGGGGCAGATGAGACCGCCGGTGCAGCGACGGACCGCCTCCCCCTCCTCCCGCACCGCATGGGAGCCGCAGGCCGGGCAGACGGTTGGAAAGATGTACGGCTTCGCCTCGGACGGCCGACGCTCCACCACGACATCGACCACCTGCGGGATAACATCGCCGGCGCGCTGAACGACCACCCAGTCGCCCTCGCGGATGTCGATGCCGCCGCGGATGGGTTCGCCGCCCCCGCCGATCCCGCGAATATAGTCTTCATTGTGCAGCGAGGCGTTGGAGACCACGACGCCGCCCACCGTGACCGGCGTCAGCTTGGCGACCGGCGTCAGGGCACCTGTCCGCCCCACCTGGATGTCGATCTTCTCCAGCTTCGTCGTCGCCCGTTCGGCGGCGAACTTGTGCGCGATCGCCCAGCGCGGCGAGCGCGATACGAAGCCGAGCCGGCGCTGCAGTTCGAGGCTGTCCACCTTGTAGACCACCCCGTCGATGTCGTAGCCGAGCGTCGCCCGTTGCGCCTCGATCAGCCGGTAATGCGCGATCAGTTCCTCGGCCGAGCGGCAGCGCACGGTCAGCGGGTTCGTCGGCAACCCCCAGCACTCGAATGCCTCGATCACGCCGAACTGCGTGTCAGCCGGTAGCCCGCCTTCGCTCACCTCGCCCCAGGCATAGGCGAAGAAGCGCAGCGGCCGGCTGGCGGTGATCTTCGGGTCGAGCTGGCGCAGGCTGCCGGCCGCGGCGTTGCGGGGGTTCATGAAGAGCGGCTTGCCCGCCGCCTGCTGCCGCTCGTTCAGCGCGGCGAAATCGGCGTGGCTCATATAGACCTCGCCGCGCACCTCGATCACCTCGGGTACATCGGGAGCCGTGAGGCGCTCCGGCACGTCGTCGATGGTGCGGACATTGGCCGTAACGTCCTCACCCTCGAAGCCGTCACCGCGCGTCGCGGCGACGCTCAGCCTGCCGCGCTCGAAGCGCAGGGAGCAGGACAAGCCGTCGATCTTGGGCTCCGCTGTGAAGACGATCTCGGCGTCACTCGCGAGCCCCAGAAAGCGCCGCACCCGGCCGACGAATTCCTCGACATCCTCGGTCGCGAAGGCGTTGCCGAGTGAGAGCATCGGCACCGCATGCCGGACCTTGGCGAATTTCTCGGAGGGCGTAGCTCCGACACGGTTAGAGAGGCTGTCGCCGGTCCTGAGTTCCGTGAACGCCGCCTCGAGCGCTTCGTACCGCCGGCGCAACGCATCATACTCGGCATCAGAGACGGTCGGCGCATCGTCGCGGTAGTAGCGCTGGTCGTGCTCGGCGATCTCCGCGCCGAGACGCTCATGTTCCGCCGCCGCTTCCTCAGCCGTCAGCTTCTCGATTTCGGGTTCGCGGCGGGGTGACGGGCGGGTGGCCATGATGAACGACTATCTCCCCGATTCCGCGCTCTTCAGCAGCCGTTCCGCGGCCGCGCGCGCCTCGCTCGTCACCTCGGCGCCCGAGAGCATGCGCGCGATTTCCTCGCGGCGATGGTCCGGGGCAAGAGGCGCCACCCGGGTCGTGACCGCGTCGAGGCTCGCATTGGCCTCCTTGGCGATACGGAAATGGTTGCTGGCGCGTGCCGCCACCTGCGGGGCATGAGTGACTGCGATCACCTGCACCCGGTCGCCGAGCCGGCCCAGTCGCGCGCCGATGGCATCGGCCACAGCCCCGCCGACGCCCGTATCGATCTCGTCGAACACCAGCGTCGGGGCCGAACCGCGATCGGCCAGCACCACCTTCAGCGCCAGAAGGAAACGTGCCAGCTCGCCGCCCGAGGCCACCTTCATCATTGGCCCAGGCCGGGTGCCGGGATTGGTGCGCACCCAGAACTCCACGCGATCGAACCCGTCCGCGCCGCCGCCCGCAAGATCCGTCTCGATCTCGGTGACGAACTGCGCGCGCTCCAGCTTGAGCGGCGCGAGTTCCTCGCCGACGGCAACGTCGAGTTCTCCGGCGGCGCTCCGGCGCAGATCCGACAGCTCGATCGCCGCCTGGCGATAGGCGCTCGCCGCCTCCTCGGCACGGGCGTCGAGCCGCCTCAGCGTCGCTGCACCCTGGTCGAGGGCCTCCAGCGCCGCCGCGAACCGCCCCGCAAGCGCCGGAAGGTCATCCACCGCAACCGCATATTTTCGCGCCGCCGCCCGCAACGCAAACAGCCGCGCCTCGGTTCGCTCCAGTTCCTGCGGGTCGAAATCGGCGGCGCGCAGCGCCGCGTCGAGATGCTGATGGGCCTGGTCGAGGCAATCAAGCGCCTGATCGAGCGCCTGCACCGCCGGCCGGATGAGCGCCTCCGCCTCGCCCGCGCGACGTTCCAGCCGGCGCACCGCCGCCGCCAGCGCCGGAACCGGCGAGGCGGCGCCACCGACGGCCTCCTGCGCATCGACCAGATCGGCGGCGATCTTCTCGAACCGCATCATCTGGGCGCGCCGGTCGGCGAGCAGCGTCTCCTCCCCGGCCTCGGGCGAAAGAGTGGTCAACTCGTCCAGGGCATGGCGGGTAAAGTCCGCATCCTTCGCCGCCTGATCGAGCCGGGCACGCTCGGCCTCCGCTTCCGCCGCCGCTGAGCGGTAGGTCCGCCACAGCGCGGCGACCGCCTCCGCGCGACCAGCTAGGCCACCGAAGGCGTCGAGCAGCGAGCGATGGGTGGCGGGATCGACCAGCGCGCGGTCGTCGTGCTGGCCATGGATCTCGACCAGCCCCCGGCCCAGCGTGCGCAGCATCTGCGCGCTGACCGGCTGGTCGTTCACGAAAGCCCGCGTGCGCCCGTCGGGATGCTGGATGCGGCGCAGCACCAGCGCGCCGTCGTCCTCGATGCCCGCATCCGTGAGAGCGATCCGAGCCGGATGGTCGAGCGCAAGATCGAACTCGGCCGTCACCTGTCCGAAGCCAGCGCCCTGCCGCACCAGCGAGCCATCACCACGCCCGCCCAGCGCCAGGGTGAAGGCGTCCAGGAGGATCGACTTGCCCGCACCGGTCTCGCCGGTGAGCACCGTCAAGCCGGCCCTGAAGGCGAGATCAAGCCGTTCGATGAGGACGATGTCCCGGATCGACAAGGCCGCCAGCATCGATGAACGCTCCAGAACGAATCCGCGACGGACGGGACGCCCGGACCCTTCTATCAGCCGAGGCCGATCTTCTTGAATGCCTTGCTGATCCAGGAGCCCTGATTTTCGACGGGCTCGAGGCCCTTCGACTGAACCAGACGATAGGCGTCCTTGTACCACGAACTATCAGGATAATTGTAGCCGAGCACGGCCGCGGAAGTCTGCGCCTCGTTGACGATACCCAGCGCCATATAGGCTTCGGTAAGGCGGTAGAGCGCCTCCTCGGCATGGCGGGTCGTCTGGTACTTCGTCACCACCACCTTGAAACGATTGATCGCGCCGGTGTAGTTGCGCTGGTCGAGATAGTAGCGGCCGATCATCATCTCCTTGCCGGCCAGCTGGTCGCGCGCAACCTCGATCTTCTTCTTGGCGCTGGCGGCATATTCCGTATCAGGATACTTGCGTATCACGTCTTCCAACGCGTCGATGGCGCGCTGCGTGCGGGCCTGGTCGCGGGAGATGTCGGGGATCTGGTCGTAATAGGAGGCCGCCATCAGATACTGGGCATAGGCCGCGTCCTGCGTGCCTGGATGCAGCGAGATGTAACGGCGGGCGGCGGCGATGGTCTCGTCGTATTTGCCCTGTTCGTAGTTCACATAGGCGATCATGAGCAGCGCCTTGCGCGCCCAGTCCGAATAGGGCTGCTGGCGATCGACGTCCTCGAAGCGTTCCGCGGCGCCCGCATAGTCGTCGCGTTTCATGAGGGTCAAGCCCTCATTGTAGAGGGTCTCGGCGGGAACATCCGGGATGACCAGATTGTCCTCCTTGGCGGCACAGCCCGCCAGCCACAGCCCGGCCACCAGCAGCCCCGCCATGCGCAGCGTGCGCGGGCCAACCGCCCGGATAAGTCCACGGGCCCTCGGGCCGCCATTGCGAGTCATCGACAAGTACGCTCCCCGCACATCACACCGCACGGCCAGCGCATCGATGCCGGCCAATTGCCCCAGACAAGCGGCTAAAGACGCTTTCCGTCCGGAATAAGGCGACTGAAGCCTACGCGGCGTCGACTGGTTACATCCAACGCATATTCGCGCCCACAGCGACATATCGGCATTCGACCAGCGACCGCCTCCGAAACGAAGAAGGCTCCCGCCGCGCCATCGCGGAGAGAGCCTTTGCCTCGACGGGGGCAAGCGCCAGCGGATCAAAGCTCCGGCGCGTAGGCCGGCAGCGCAATGGCGAGACCGAGCTCGATGTTGCCGCGAACGGGGCGGCGGGCCGGAGCGCGCGCCTCGACGATCTCATAGGCGGAGCGATCCGCCAGCAGGGCGTCGACGACTGCAAAGTTGAGCTTGTGCCCGCCCCGGTACGAGCGGTAGCGCGCCATCAGCGGCATGCCGCCGAGCGCGAGATCGCCCACCGCGTCCAGCGCCTTGTGGCGCACGAATTCGTCGGCGTAGCGCAGACCATCGGCGTTCATGACGCTGTCCTGGTCCAGGCAGATCGTGTTGTCGAGCGAGGCGCCGAGCGCGTAGCCGGCCTTCCACAGGCGCTCCACGTCACCCACGAAGCCGAAGGTGCGGGCCCGCGACAGTTCGCGACGGAAGACATCCGGCGAAAGCGTCGCCGCATAACGCTGGCGACCGATCAGCGAGTGGTCGAAATCGATATCAATCTCGATGCGGAAACCCGCATCATAGGGCGAAAGCTCGCCATAGCCGTTGGCGGTCTCGACGCGCACGGTCTTCAGCACACGGAGGAAACGGCGATTGCGACCCGTCTCGACGATACCGGCGTTGTCGAGCGCGGCCACAAAAATGTCGGCGCTGCCGTCGAAGATCGGAACTTCCGGGCCATCCAGATCGACCCGGGCATTGTCGACGCCGAGGCCGGCGAAGGTGGCCAGCAGGTGCTCGACGGTCGACACCGCCGGGCCACGGTCATCGCCCAGCACCGTGGCGAGATCTCCGGCCCGCACCGAGTTGCGGGAGGCACGCACGCGCTGGCCGGAATCGGAACGGTGGAAGACGATGCCCTGGTCGGCCTTCGCCGGCGAAATGCTGAGCCGGGCAGCCTTGCCGGAGTGAACACCGATGCCCGCCAGATCGATGCGGTTGGCAATCGTGGTCTGCCTTACAGCATTCATCCCCAACCCAAAAAGAGCGAAGGCCTGCCGCATCTGCGGCTCCTTCATCTCTCCCCCAAACTTCCCCAAAACCACCACAGTCGGGACGCCCTGTTCAGCTTGTGCTGCCGAATCAATCGCGACCCGTTGTTATTGTCTGAACGATACCGACCGGATTCCCGCGTGCCAAATCACGCTTGCTTACCGTATGTTACCGTCCTGCAGCACATCGTGTCACAGACTATTTCTCAGGCTCTTCAACGGCTTGCGCCCGGAGCGATGCCCCGGGCGTGCAGTGCGGCAGGCGTCTTTGTTACGCCATGTTTCAGCGTCCCGTGATCATCCCTGGCGCCGCAGAAAGGCCGGAATGTCGAGGTGCTCCTCCTCGCTCGGGCGGCTCGCCACCGGGCGGCCATGCGCGTCCAGCGGGCGACCGGCCGGCGCGCGCTTGGCGTAGTCACCGGAAGCATCCGGACGACGCTCGGCGAGCGGGCGCGACTCGGGAGCGGCCGGCTGCGGCGCGCGGCGGACCATCGGACGCATCTCCGCCGGCGGCTCCTGCTCCTCGTCTTCCTCGCGACGGCCGAGGCCGACATTGGCGAGACGCTGCAGCAGGGTCATCCGCTTCTTCTCGGCGTGGTGCGGATGATGGGCGTGATCGGGAGCCTCGCCGCGAGCGGCGCGGATCTCGTTCTGCGCCGGCACCGGCAGTTCGTCGACGCGGGGCATGCGGGGCGCGCGGTTCACCGGGCGCTCGGCCTGCGGCGGGATGAACGGCTCGATCACCTCGTCCTCATAGCCGGCATGGGCGGTCGGCTCGGCCGGCGTCAGATACGGCGCAGGCTTCGGCGTGACCTGCCGGATGGTGACGTCGTCGATCGCGGCTGCCGGCTGGGCCTGGGCATAGCTCGGCGCGGCATAAACCGGCTCGGCGTGGTCGGAGGCGTAGACATGCTCGCCCTGCGAGGGGGTCGCGAAGGCCGGCTCGCCATAGCTCGCCTCGTCCGCCAGCGCCGAGGCGACCGAACGCAGCGCCGCATCACGGCGGGCTTCCACCGCGGCGCGGCCGGCGTTCGAGACACGACGCCCGCCGAGATCCGCGAGGTTCGACAAACCGTGCGGGATCTGCTCGGGAATCACAGCCGGATCGATGCCGGTGGCGACCACGGAGACACGGATCAGGCCGTCGAGCGTCTGGTCGAAGGTGGCGCCGAGGATGATATTGGCGTCCGGATCGACTTCCTCGCGGATACGGGTCGCCGCCTCGTCCACCTCGAACAGGGTGAGATCCTTGCCGCCGGTGATCGAGATCAGCAGGCCGCGGGCGCCGCGCATGGACACTTCATCCAGCAGCGGGTTGGCGATCGCCGCCTCGGCGGCGTGCAGGGCGCGCTTCTCGCCGGAGGCTTCGCCCGTGCCCATCATCGCCTTGCCCATCTCGCGCATCACGGCGCGGACGTCGGCGAAGTCGAGGTTGATCAGGCCTTCCTTGACCATCAGGTCGGTGATGCAGGCGACGCCCGAGTAGAGCACCTGGTCGGCCATCGCGAAGGCGTCGGCGAAGGTGGTCTTCTCGTTGGCCACCCGGAACAGGTTCTGGTTCGGGATCACGATGAGCGTGTCGACACCCTTCTGCAGCTCGCCGATGCCCATCTCGGCGATGCGCATGCGGCGCTGGCCCTCGAAGTGGAAGGGCTTGGTGACGACGCCGACGGTGAGGATGCCGAGTTCGCGGGCTGCGCGGGCGATGACGGGAGCCGCACCAGTGCCGGTGCCGCCGCCCATGCCGGCGGTGATGAACACCATGTGCGCGCCGGCCAGGTGATCCCGGATCTCGTCGAGCGCCTCTTCCGCCGCGGCGCGGCCGACTTCCGGCTGCGAGCCCGCGCCCAGCCCTTCGGTGACCGCGACGCCCATCTGGACGATGCGTTCGGCCTTGGACAGGGTCAGCGCCTGCGCGTCGGTGTTGGCGACGACGAAGTCGACGCCCGACAGGCCGGCGGTGATCATGTTGTTGACGGCGTTGCTGCCGGCGCCACCCACGCCGAAAACGGTGATGCGGGGACGCAGTTCACGAATGTCGGGCATTTGCAGATTGATGGTCATGTCTATCGTCCCTTTACGCCGGCGGGTCCCAGCCCCGTCACGATCCCTGTAGAGCCGGTTCCGCCGGCGCGGATTGGAGTGGCGATCACGTCAGAAGGCCTCCCGAAGCCAGTGCCCGACGCGCGAGAAGTAGCCGTCGGCCGGAGCATTGGGGGCGCGTCGGCGCCTCGCCTCGAAATGCTCGAAGCCCGCGACCTGCGGATAGACGAGGAGGCCCGCCGCCACCGCGAAGGTGGCCCCACGCGCCGCCTCCGGCAGACGCGATATGCCGAGCGGACGGCCGATCCGGACCTGCGGCCCGAGGATGCGGCCGACGATCTCCGGCAGACCGGTGAGTTGCGCCGCGCCGCCGGTGAGCACGATGCGCTGCCCCGCTCCGCCGGCATGGCCGGAGGCGACCAGGCGCTCACGCACGAGTTCCACCGTCTCCTCGATCCGCGGGCGGATGATCTGCAGCAGGCGCGATTTCGGAACGGCCTGCGGGAGGTCGCGCTCGTCATCGCCGATCGACGGCACGGTCAGCATTTCGCGATCGTCCGAGCCGATCGCCGTCACGCCGCCGTGCAGCGTCTTGAGCCGCTCGGCATCCGCCACGCGGGTGGAGAGGCCGCGAGCGACATCGTTGGTGATGTGCTGGCCACCCAGCGCGATGCCGTCGACATAGACGCAATGGCCGTGCGAGACGACCGAAACCGTGGTCGTGCCGGCGCCAAAGTCCACCAGCGTCACCCCGAGTTCCGCTTCGTCGTCCGCGAGCGTGGAGAGCGCTGCCGCATAGGGCGCCGCCACCATCGCCTCGACGCCGAGATGGCAGCGCTCGATGCACAGCAGCAGGTTGCGCACGGTGGCGGTGCCGGCCGTCACGACGTGAAGGTCGACGCCGAGCCGGTGGCCCAGCATGCCGCGCGGATCGCTGATGCTGGTGGCGCCGTCGAGGGCATAGCCAACGGGAAGCGCATGCAGCACCGCCCGGCCGTCGCCGACCGCGAAGGTCGAGGCGGCGTCGAGCACCCGCCGGATGTCGCCCTCGGCGACCGCCGGCTCGGGCAGCGTCACCTCGGCGGCGAAGTGCTCGGAGGAAAGCCGGCCACCGGCGATCGAGACGATCACGGAGGCGATCTGCACGCCGGCCATGCGCTCGGCCGCGTCGACGGCATGGCGGATGGCGTTCTCGGCCCGCTCCATGTCCACGACGGCGCCGGCCTTCATGCCGTGGGCGCGGGTATGGCCGATGCCGAGGATCTCGACCGAATGGCTGCGCCGGCGCAGCACGTCACCGCCGTCGCGCGGCTTCAGTTTGGCGATCAGGCAGACGATCTTGGAGGTGCCGACGTCCAGCACGCCGACCACCATGGTCCGGCGCGGCGGCAGCGGGCGCATCTTGGGGGCGATCTCGAAGGGGGCGCGGGGTCTCACGTGTTGCCCCCCTTCTTCGCCTTGGACTTCGCCTTGAGCGCGTCCTGACGGTCGTTGTAGGCCGCTTCGGAGAGCCGGACCGACACCCGATCGGACAGGCGCAGATCGATGACGGTCACATCCCGGGTCAGCAGCTGCTTGTCGCGGTCGAGCACGGCCAGCGCGGCCAGCGCGCCGTCGATATCCTGCTCGGGCAGACGGACGTCGATGCCGTTGCGCATTTTCAGCGTCCAGCGCCGGTCGGCGACACGGATCGCGGCGCGCACCTGGTCGCGGACGCCCGGCACCCGATCGAGCGCCTCGACGACCTCGACCACATGCTTCTCGGCGCCATCGCCGACCACGATCGGCAGGCGGACGAAGCGCGGATCGTCGGAATAGGGCGCGATGACCGTGCCGTCGCGGGCGATCACGTTGATCTTGCCGCCCTTCTGCCAGAGCGCGAAGCCCTCGCGCTCGACCACCAGGATGTCCAGCCGGTCGGGATAGAGCTTCTGCACCGTTGCCTGCTTGATCCAGGCGAGCTGTTCCAGCCGGGTGCGTGCGCCTTCCGCATCGAGGAAGGGCAGCGAGGAGGTCGGCTTCACGCCGGCGGTCGCGAGAATCTCGTTCGGCGAGACATGCGACTGGCCCGACAGGTTCACCACCTGGATGCGGAATCCGGCGACGTTGGCGGCGGCGTCGACGACGTCGCGGCCGGTCTCGATGACGCTCTCGACATGACCGCCGCGCTGGATGCCGTAGGCCGCGGTCGCGGCGTAGAAGGCAGCGAGCAGCCAGACGCCGCCGCCATTGGCGAGGCGCGAGGAGCAGAGGCCAACCATCAGCCGCCTGGCGCCGATCATCAGCCGATCGGTAGCCCGGGTTTCCGGCTCCACCGGCGCGGGACCGTCGGCGGATCGCCGGGCGGCTACTCGGGACACACCCAGCCGGGCGCCGACCGGACTCTGCCGGGGCGTCAGCGGTCGAGCGAAGCGTCCTCTACCATCCATTTCACAAGCTCGCCGAACGAATAGCCCGCATGGGCCGCCAGTTCGGGCACGAGCGACGTCTCGGTCATGCCGGGTTGCGTGTTGACTTCCAGACAGACGAGCCCGGTTTCATCCCCGGAACGGTCGTCGAATCGGAAATCAGCCCTGCTCACCCCCCGGCAGCCGAGCGCGCGGTGCGCCGTAAGGGAGAGCATCCGTACCTTTTGGTAAATATTAGGTAAAAGTTTAGCAGGAAGAATGTGGCGAGACCCGCCCGGGGCGTATTTTGCCTCGTAATTATAAAAGCTTACGTCGGATTCGATCTCGATCACGCCGAGCGCCTCATCGCCCATCACCGCGCAGGTGAGTTCCAGCCCCGGCACGAAACGTTCCGCCAGCAGGTTCTCGCCCAAGTCCCAGTCGGACCGCGTTAACTCCTGCGGCGGATGGGCATGCTGCTCGGTCACGATGAAGACACCGACCGAGGATCCCCCGTCATTGGGCTTCAGCACATAGGGCCGCGGCAGGGCGTGCGCGCGGGCCGCCTCGAATCGCGAAATGATTCGCCCCTCCGCGACCGGCACGCCGGCGGCGGCGAGGACGATCTTGGCCTGCGCCTTGTCCATCGCCAGCGCCGAGGCCAGCACGCCCGAATGGGTGTAGGGGATCTGCAGGATCTCCAGCACGCTCTGCATCATCCCGTCCTCGCCGGGACGCCCGTGCAGGACGTTGAATGCGACATCGGGGCGGAGCCGGGCCAGCACTTCCGCGATGTCCCGGCCGACGTCGACCCGCGTCACCCGGTAGCCAACGCTCTCCAGCGCCTTGGCGCAGGCCGCACCCGAGCGCAGCGACACCTCGCGCTCCGACGACCAGCCCCCCATCAGCACCGCGACATGCTTGCCCATGGCGCTCTCCATCACGGCATTTAGCGCTAGGCGGCGACGCCGATGCGCTTGATCTCCCACTCCAGCTCGACGCCGGAATGCGCCTTCACGCGGCGGCGCACGTCCTCGCCCAGCGCCTCGACATCGGCCGCGCTGGCACCGCCGGTGTTGACGAGGAAGTTGCAGTGCATCGGCGAGACTTGCGCCCCGCCGAGCGTGAGGCCCCGGCAACCGGCAGCGTCGATCAGCTGCCAGGCCTTCTGCCCGGGCGGGTTCTTGAAGGTGGAGCCGCCGGTCTTCTCGCGAATCGGCTGGGAAGCCTCGCGTGCGGCAGTGATGCGGTCCATTTCGGCGAGGATCGCCACCGGATCACCGGGCCGGCCCTGGAACAGCGCCTGGGTGAAGATCAGATCGGCCGGCACCGAGGAATGCCGGTAGCTGAAGCCGAAATCGGCATTCGTCAGCACATGGACATTTCCCGCACGGTCGACGGCGCGCGCCTCGACGAGGCCATCGCGCGTCTCGCCATTATGTGCCCCGGCGTTCATCTTCAGCGCCCCGCCAATGCCCCCCGGTATGCCGCGATAGAAGGCCAGCCCGTCGATGCCGGCATCCGCCGCCGCCTTGGCGAGGCGCACATCCGGCACCGCCGTCCCGACCCGCAGGCGATGCCCCTCCTCCACCGCGACCCCTGAGAAACCGCGCCCGAGCCGGATCACCACGCCCGGCACGCCCCCGTCGCGCACGATGAGATTCGAGCCGAGACCAATCACCGTCACCGGCACATCCACCGGCAGATGAGACAGGAAATAGCTAAGATCGGCCTCGTCCGCGGGCGTGAACAGCGCCTGCGCCGGCCCGCCGACGCGGAACCAGACGAGATCGGCGAGCGGCTGGTTGGCCACGAGCCGGCCGCGCAGCTCCGGCATGCGGGCGCCGAGATCGCCGGTGATGTCCGGAAAGCTCACCCTTCGAGGTCCTTCGGCAGGTTGTAGGCCCATTGCGTGATATTGCCGGCACCGAGGCACACGACATAGTCACCGGGCTTCGCCAGTTCCCGCACGATACCCGCCAGCGCGTCCGGGCCCGGCAGCGCCGTCACCGAGCGGTGGCCACGGGCGCGGAGGGCATCCACCAGATGGTCGCGATCGATACCCTCGATCGGCGGCTCGCCCGCCGCATAGACCTCCGCCACGATGACATGGTCGGCATCGTTGAAGCAGGTCGAGAACGGGTCGAACAGCGACTGCAGGCGCGTGTAGCGGTGCGGCTGCACCACCGCGATCACCTGCCCCTCGGTGGAGGCCCGCGCCGCGCGGAGCACCGCCGCGATCTCCACCGGGTGATGGCCGTAATCGTCGTAGATGGCGACGCCGTTCCATTCGCCGGTGCGGGTGAAGCGCCGCTTGACGCCGCCGAAGCTGGCGAGCGCGGTGCGGATAGCCTCGTCCGGCACGCCGAGCTCATGCGCCACCGCCACCGCCGCGGTGGCGTTCAGCGCGTTGTGGAGCCCGGGCATGGGCAGGGTGAGGTCGCGCAGCTCGTGCACCACATTGCCGTCCCGATCGCGGAACAGCACGCCGAAGCGGCTCCTGCCGCCGCGCAGATCGACATCGACCAGGCGGGCATCCGCCTGCGGGTTGGCGCCATAGGTGATGACGCGGCGGTCTTCGACCCGCCCCACCAGCGCCTGCACTACCGGATGATCGGT
The DNA here is from genome assembly GCF_045108345.1 of Ancylobacter terrae. Lineage (NCBI taxonomy): Bacteria > Pseudomonadati > Pseudomonadota > Alphaproteobacteria > Hyphomicrobiales > Xanthobacteraceae > Ancylobacter > Ancylobacter terrae. Next base: position 421,529 of record NZ_JBJGXH010000001.1, on the reverse strand, counting down.
GCACATCACCGCGAAGCCGTAGAACGGAACGTTCTCGACGAAGGCCCGGAAGGCCTCCTTCACCGCGTCGAACGTGCCGAAATGATCGAGATGCTCGGGATCGATATTGGTGACGATGGCGACTTCGGTCGGCAGCTTGAGGAAGGTGCCGTCGCTCTCGTCCGCCTCCACCACCATCCAGTTGCCGCCGCCCAGATGCGCGTTGGTGCCATAGGCGTTGATGATGCCGCCATTGATCACGGTGGGGTCGAAGCCGCCGGCATCGATCAGCGTCGCCACCAGCGAGGTGGTCGTGGTCTTGCCGTGCGTGCCGGCGATGGAGACGCAGCTTTTCAGCCGCATCAGCTCGGCGAGCATCTCGGCCCGCCGCACCACCGGGAGGCGCCGGGCCCGCGCGGCGACGAGTTCGGGATTGTCGCGCCGGATCGCCGAGGAGACGACCAGCACCGCGGCGCCCTCGATGTTCTCGGCGGCGTGGCCGATGAAGACCTTGATGCCTTTCTCGGCCAGGCGCTTCACATTGGCACTCTCGGCAACGTCGGAGCCTTGCACCGTGTAGCCGAGATTGTGCAGCACCTCGGCGATGCCGCTCATGCCGATGCCGCCGATGCCGACGAAATGGATGGGTCCGAGGGAAAGCGGGAGCTTCATCGTTTCGGTTCCTTGATCGGCCCGGAGCTTTAGCCGAGGCCGCGCGCGGCGTCACCCCGGCCCATTACCGACCCGCCCCGGCGAGCGACAGGACGAGGTCGGCGAGCCGCTCCGCCGCGTCCGCCCGGCCCATGCCCCGCGCGGCGGCGGCCATGGCGGTGAGCCGCGCCGGATCGGCGGCGAAGCGGACGAGTTCGGCGGCGAGGCGTTCAGGCGTGAAGATGGATTGCTCGACCAGCAGCGCACCACCCGACGCCGCCAGCGCACTCGCATTGGCGAGCTGGTCCTGGTCGAGCGCATGCGGCAGCGGCACCAGGATCGAGGGCCGGCCGATCACGCTGAGCTCGGCCACCGTCGAGGCGCCAGAACGGCCGATCACCAGCTGGGAACGGGCCATGCGGGCCGGCAGGTCATTGAAAAACGGCGCCAATTCGGCGGTAACACCGAGCCGCGCATAGGTCTCGCGCACGGACTCGATATCCTCCGGCCGGCTCTGCTGGACGAGGCGCAGCCGCGCGCGAAGCATGGGATCGAGCCGCTCCAGCGCCGCCGGCACCACCTCGCTCATCACCCGCGCGCCCTGGCTGCCGCCGAAGATCAGCAGCTCGAGCGTGCCCCCGGGCACGGGCGGAACGAAGGGAATGGCGGCCGCCTCGCGCACGGCGGGACGCACCGGATTGCCGGTATGATGCGCCTTGGCGGCGAGTGCGGGCGTGGCGGCGAGTATGTCGGGATAGCCGGTGGCGATGGCGGTGACGCGTGGCGCCAGCATGGCGTTGGCCCGCCCCATCACCCCGTTCGCCTCGTGGATCAGCGTCGGCCGGCCGGCCAGCACGCCGGCGAGGATCGGCGGCACGGTGGGATAGCCGCCGAAGCCGACCACGACGGCGGGCTTCAACCGGCGCATCATGCGGTAGCCCTTGAGGATGCCGGTCGCGAGCGTCAGCCCGGTGCGGGCGAGCGCCACCGGCGAGCGCCCGCGCACGGTCTCGGCCGGCAGCACGTGCAGCTCGCGGGCCGGGAAATGCCCGGCATAACGGGCGGCGCGGGCATCGGTGGCGAGGTCGACGACAACGCCGCGCGCCGTCAGCACGCCGGCCAGCGCCTCGGCGGGAAACAGGTGGCCGCCGGTGCCGCCGGCGGCCAGCAGGACGAGGGTCTTTTCGCTTTTATCCATGAAGACCAGTCGGTTATGCCGGCTTGGCGCCGAGCCGGGTGCCCAGCCGCTCGAGCTCCGCCAGCGTCGCGCTGCGCGGCCGGCGACGGGTGAGCGCGACGAGCATCCCCATGCCATAGGCGAGCGACAGCAGCGAGGAGCCGCCATAGGACACGAAGGGCAGCGTCATGCCCTTGGCGGGCATCAGGTGCAGGTTGACCATCATGTTGATGCAGGACTGCAGGCCGAACAGAATGGCAAGGCCCGACACCGCGAAGCGCACGAAGGGATCCTCGTCTTTCATCGCGTGGGTGAGGGCGCGCAGCACGATGAAGGCGAACAGGCCGACCAGCATCAGGCACAGCACCGCGCCGAACTCCTCCGCCGCCACCGCGAAGATGAAGTCGGTGTGCCCGTCCGGCAGGACCCGCTTCACCGTGCCCTCGCCCGGCCCCTGCCCCAGCCAGCCGCCATTGAGGAACGAATCGATGGCGAGGTCGATCTGGTAGGTGTCGCCCGATTCCGGGTTGAGGAATCGGTCGATGCGTTTCGACACGTGCGACACCGTCAGATAGGCGACCACCATGCCGAACGAGCCGATGCCGAACAGGCTGATCACCCATACGATGCGCAGCCCGGCGAGGAAGAACAGCCCGCTCCAGACCAGCGACACCAGCATGGTCTGACCGAAATCCGGCTGCAATACCAAGGGTGTAGCAACCACGCCGATCAGCCCGAAGGCGAGCAGCTGGGCCGGCATCTCCGGCCGCCGGACGCTCTCCGAGAACAGCCAGGCGGCGATGATGACGAAGGTCGGCTTCAGGAATTCGGAGGGCTGGATGGTGATCCCCGCCAGCGTCAGCCAGCGGCGCGAGCCCTTCACCTCGGCGCCGAACACCAGCGTGGCGTAGAGCAGCGCGAGGAAGACGATGAACAGCACCAGCGACACCCGCCGGATCTGCCGCGGCGACAGGAAGGAGGTCGCGACCAGCACGATGATCGCCGGGATCAGGAAGGTGACCTGCCGGTTGACGAAGTGGAACGGGTCCGGAATCCCGATTCGCGCGGCGATGGAAGGACTTGCCGCCAGAGCGAGGACGATGCCGATGACCATCAGGGCGCCGATCGCGCCCAGCAGCAGACGGTCGACGGTCCACCACCATTCACCGACGACGGTGCGTTCGGCACGCGAGATCATGGATTCAGGGCTCCGGCCAACAGAGCCGGCACTATCGGACCATTAGGGTTGACGGGGCCTTAATGCGATTCGTCGAATTCGCCCGTCACAGGTATCTGAGGACCGCAAACAGGAGTGACCAGTCAGTGCGGTGAGGTGGATGGTCGGTGCGATCGGTACGATGGGTGCGACGGCTCGCAACCGGATCCTGTCACGGTATCCAGAAACCTCACGCGACCGAACGGCGGCGCGCACGGCGTCGTCCATCCTGCCTTCCCGCGCGCGGGTCATGCCGGCCGGAGCGCCGCGCCGGACCGGCATCGTCCGCCGCGATGGGCGCCCCCTCCGTCACGCGGTCCCGGATCGCGCCTCCGGCGCGTCCGGGATGACGGAGGGCGCGGGCGAAACCGGGACCGGGCGACAGGGCGCGCGGCCGGGAGGCGCCTCCCGGCCGGCAGCCCTCAATGCGTGCGGTATTCCGCCTGCCCCTTGGAGAGCGCGAACTCCTCCTCCGGCGAGAGCACCAGCTTGTGCCGGCCGATCACCGCGAAATAGGCGACCCCCACGGCGAACCAGATCACCACGCCGATGACGCCGGCGCGGTAGACCGGGTCGGAGAGCTGGAAGAACAGCGTCACGATGGCGATCACCACCGTCGCGCCCGCCCCCACCACGCCGAACGGGCTCCTGTAGGGCCGCTCGATATGCGGGGCGTTCCTCTTCAGCAGGATGTAGGACAGCGCCTGCATCACATAGGAGAGCATCGCCCCGAACACCGCCATGTTGAGCAGCGTGCCGCCGATCACCAGCGCCCCCTGCTCCGCCCCCACCGCGAACCAGATGGCGAGCATGATGGCGAGCGCCACCATCGCGCCCACGAACATGGCGACATGCGGCGTCTTGCGGGTGCCATGGGTGACCGACATCCAGCGCGGGAAGTAGCCGGCGCGGGAGAGCGAATAGATCTGCCGGCCCTGCGCATAGATGATGGTGTGGAAGGACGCGATCAGCCCGATCACCGCCACCAGCGCCAGCACCTTGGCGAGCCCGTCCCCATAGATGGCGCGGAAGCCGTCGAGCAGCGGCTCGCCGGACTTGCCGAGCGCGAAGGCGCCGTTGGCGACGGACGAGTTCAGCCACAGGATCATGAAGGCCGAGACGATCAGCGTGCAGATGCCGAGGATGATGCCGCGCGGCAGGTCGCGCTTGGGATCGATCGATTCCTCCGCCGCCAGCGGCAGCTGCTCGATGGCGAGGAACAGCCACACCGCGAAGGGCAGCGAGGCCAGCACGCCATAGATGCCGAAGGGCAGGAACGGCCCGCCGCCCGCGGGCAGCTCGGTGCCGTCGGCCGCGATGTTCAGCGCCCAGCGGTGGAAATCGACATTCGGGATCGCCGACACCCAGAAGGCGACGAGGCAGGCCAGCGCCAGCAACGTCACCACCAACGTCACCTTGAAGGAGAGCTCGACCCCGACGACGTTCAGCCCGACGAACACCACATAGCCGAACACCCAGTAGACGGGCGTGAACTCCGGCGGCGTGCCGAAGATCGAGCCGAGATACGAGCCGATGAAGAACACCACCACCGCCGGGGTGACGACATATTCGACGTTCTCGCACAGGCCGGTGATGAAGCCGCCCCACGGGCCCATGGCGGTGCGGGCGAAGGAATAGGCCGCGCCGGTGTGCGGCAGCGCCGCGCTCATCTCGGCGATGGAGAGGGTGAGGCCCAGATACATGATGGCGATGATGATCGCCGCGATGAACAGGCCGCCCCAGCCGCCGGTGGAGAGGCCGAGATTCCAGCCCGAGAAATGGCCGGAGATGACCGCGCCCACCCCGAGCGCCCAGAGCGAGGCGACGCCGGCGTAACGCTTGAGCCCGCGCGCCTCGAAATAGGCGACGTCCACGCTCGTATAGGTGACGCCGCCGGTCGGCTGGTTCGACATGTGCCGCTATCCCCTGAATTCGCGGCCTCGTGCGCGGGACAGCGCATCGCCCCCGCGTCGAACCGCCCGTTTGTGATGTCGCCTCCCCGCGCCTGCCGCACGGAGAGGCATGCATGTTTTCAGGGCATTTCAACTTGGTCAATGGGAAAGACGGAGAAGTAAATGGGTTTGGAATGATGACGTTAGGGAAGTAAATGACGTTACGTCATCTTGGCAGCGCCGCTCATCGGGATGGCAGATACGCCGCGTCGGCGCGGGCCTGACAGGAAACGTCGCACCGCCGCGTCATCCGGGCTTATCCCGGAGGCCCACGCCGCCGCCGCCTCGCACCACGCCAACATCATCCCCGGGCTCGTCCCGGCGATCCACGCCTTTCCGCCCGGCGATATCATCACGGAAGACGTGGAGGACCGGGACAAGCCCGGCCATGACGGCGAAGCCGCCTAGGGGTAAAAGGCAGGCCGTTCGCCCGGACGGCGCGGTGACCTTACTCCGCCGCGGCGGGCAGCCCCTTCACCAGTTCCCGGAACCGGTCGCCGCGCACCTCGAAATTGGGGAACTGGTCGAAGCTGGCGCAGGCGGGGGAGAGCAGCACCACCGGGTGCTTGAGCCCCGAGGCGGCGGCATCGCGTGCGGCGGCGGCGACCGCCGTGGCGAGATCGCCGGAGATCTCGTGCGGCACCGCCCCGCCCAGCGTCGCAGCGAAGTCCGGCGCGGCGACGCCGATCAGATAGGCCTTGCGGATGCGCGGGAAATAGGGGGCGAGCGGGGCGATGCCGCCCTCCTTCGGCTTGCCGCCGGCGATCCAGAACACCTCCTCGAACGAGGACAGCGCGCGCTCCGCGGCATCCGCATTGGTCGCCTTGGAATCGTTGACGAACAGCACGTCGCCGATCCGCCGCACCGGCTCCATGCGGTGGGCGAGGCCGGGGAAGCTCTTCATCGCGGTGGCGATCACCTCCGGCGCGAGACCGAGCGCGCGGGCGGCCGCGAAAGCGGCGGCGGCGTTCTGGCCGTTATGCGCCCCGTGCAACGAGCCGATGCCGGCCAGCGGCAGGGTGAAGCGGGTGGCGCCGCCCTCGGCCACGATCAGGCGGCCGTTCTCGAAGTAAATGCCGTCGGCGAGCGGCCGGCGCACCGAGATGCGCACGACATTCGTGCCGGCGCGCTCGGCCCGATCGGCGATGGCAGCGCTGAGATCGTCGTCGACCCCGACCACCGCCGTGCCGCCCGGCTCGACGCCGGCGATGAGGCGCTCCTTCACGGCGGCGTAGTGTTCGAGCGTGCCGTGCCGGTCGAGATGGTCCGGCGTCACGTTGAGCAGGATGCCGACCGAGGGGTCGAGCGTCGGGGCGAGGTCGATCTGGTAGGAGGAGCACTCGATCACATGCACCCGCCCGCGCGCCGGCGGCGCGAGGCCGAGGATGGCGGGGCCGAAATTACCGCCGATCTGCACGTCGCGCCCGCCCACCTTCAGGATGTGGGCGAGCAGCGCCGTGGTGGTCGACTTGCCGTTGGTGCCGGTGATGGCGGCGAAATGCGCGCGGGGCGCGTGCGCGCGGCGCTCGCGGCAGAACAGTTCGATGTCGCCGATCACCTCGACCCCGGCATTGCGGGCGAGGCCGACGCTCCAGTGCGGCGCGGGATGGGTCAGCGGCACGCCGGGGGCGAGGATGAGCGCCGACACCGCCCCCCATTCCAGCGCGCGCAGGTCGCCGGTCGGGATGCCCTCGGCGGCGGCCGTCTCCACCGAGGCGGTCGAATCGTCCCACGCCACCACGTCGGCGCCCCCGGCGATCAGCGCGCGGGCGGTGGCGCGGCCGGAGCCGCCGAGGCCGAACAGCGCGACGCGGCGGTCCTTGAACGTGGTGACGGGGATCATGGTCGGGTTCCGATCGGGCACGGGCGGGAGCGGCTGTCGCCGGCGCCCCTTGGCTAGCCTATTTTCGCGCGTCGGGAAATCGGCCGCGCCGGCGGCGCGCAACCTGTTCTACTGTACCGCCCGGCAACGGCGCGCGGCGCGATGAAGGAAACGGACGGCATGATCGAACTCGGCTCCACCCTGCGCGTGCTGCGCCCGCACCCGAACGTCTACGCCTTCTATGACGGCCGGGTGCCGGGCGTGCGGGCCTGGTCGGCGGCGCCGAACTGGCTCGACGACGGCGCCTATGCGCTCGGCTGCGCCTCCTACGCCATCGCCGACGGCGGCGAGGCGCTCGTCTACGACACCAACATCTCGCTCGCCCACGCCCGCCACATCCGCCGCACGCTGGAGGAGGACGGCGCCCGCCGCTTCACCGTGGTGCTGAGCCACTGGCACGACGACCATGTCGCCGGCAACGAAGTGTTCGCCGATGGCGAGATCCACGCCCTCGCCCTCACCGACTCCCTGCTGCGCGCGCACCGCGAGGAACTGGAGAACGGCGATCCGCCGATCCGCCCGCTCATTCTGCCGACCCACACCTTCGAGGGGGCGAAGAGCTTCACCGTGGGGCGGCTGAAGGTCGAGGCCCGCCCCGCCGACATCCACAGCATCGACGGGCTGACGCTGGTGCTGCCCGATCAGCGCCTGCTCTTCGCCGGCGACACGCTGGAGGAGCCGATCACCTATGTCGCCGAGCCCGGGCGCCTCGCCGTCCACCTCGCCGAGCTCAAGCGCATGGCCGGCTGGGGGATGACGCGCATCCTGCCGAACCACGGTTCCGAGGAGATGATCAACGAGGGCGGCTACGGCCCCGGCCTGATCGAGGCGACGATCCTCTATGTCGAGAAGCTGCTGCGGCTGAAGGACGACCCCGCGCTGGCCAGCCTCGATCTGCGCCATTTCGCGCCCGAGGTCTTCACTGTGCCCGGCATCGTCTATTTCGCGCCCTATGAGGAGGTGCACGCGAACAATGTGAAGAAGATGCTGGGGGTGTGAGTCGCCGCAATCCCGGGATGGTTGGACGGCGGAAGCGAACGCGCTATCACCTCGCCGACGGCACCGAGACACCGTCGATCGCTCTCAGCGCAACCTTACGGAACAGAACGATGGGAAACGCCCGCCTCGCCTTGCTCAGCCTCGCCGCCCTGCTCGGCGGCACCGCCTCCGCCCTTGCCGCCGATCTGACATGGCAGCCGGGCAACGGCCAGTCCTGCGATGTAGCCTGCCGTGCCCTCGGCATGCAGCCGGTGCAGTCGGGATTCCACGCGCCGGGCGGGCGCGAGACCAAGGACCCGTTCTACATCTGCTCGGCGAACTACAACGGCTACCGGCCGGGCTACAACCTCCGGCCGAGCTGGAGCAATGCCTGTTACATCCCCTATGGCGGCAAGGAGGTCGCGGCCAAGAACTACCAATGCGGCTGCCTGTAGGGGGAGGCGCGCTGCATCGCCTGTTTCGCGCCCATGAGGAGGTGCACGCGAACAATGTGAAGAAGGTGCTGGGGGGCTGGGGTGAGGGGCCGGTTGGCTCCACCTCTGTCCCTCATGCCCGGGCTTGACCCGGGCACCCAGCTTTAGCTGGCACAGCACGCCCAAGTGGGTCCCCGGGTCAAGCCCGGGGATGAGGGAGAACGGTATCGACTGCGCTTCAAGCGTCAGCCCGTGGCGCCCCGCCGCCCCGCCCTCACCTCAGCTTCAGCGTCGACAGCCCGATCAGCGCCAGCACCACGGCGATGATCCAGAAGCGGATGACGATCTGCGGCTCGGTCCAGCCCTTCTGCTCGAAATGGTGGTGGATCGGCGCCATCTTGAAGACGCGCTTGCCGGTGAGCTTGAACGAGGCGACCTGCACGATCACCGACACCGCCTCCAGCACGAACAGGCCGCCGATGATGATCAGGACGATCTCGTGCTTGGTGGCCACCGCGATGGTGCCGAGCAGCCCGCCCAGCGCCAGCGAGCCGGTGTCGCCCATGAACACCTGCGCCGGCGGGGCGTTGAACCACAGGAAGCCGATGCCCGCGCCGAGCAGCGCGCCACAGATCACCGCCAGCTCGCCGACGCCGGCGACATAGTGGATCTGCAGATAGTCGGCGAACAGCACGTTGCCCGACAGATAGGCGATCAGCCCGAACGAGGCGGCGGCCACCATCACCGGCACGATGGCGAGCCCGTCGAGCCCGTCGGTGAGGTTCACCGCATTGCCGGCGGCGACGATGACCAGCGCGCCGAAGGCGACGAAGAACCAGCCGAGGTCGATCAGAAGATCCTTGAACAGCGGGAAGGCCAGTGAGGAGGAGAGCGGCACCCGGCCGACATGCATGATCACCACCGCCGCGGTGCCGGCGATGACGAACTCGATGGCGAGCCGCGTCTTGCCCGAGAGGCCGGCATGGGTCTGCTTGGTGACCTTCAGGTAGTCGTCATAGAAGCCGATCAGCCCGAAGCCGATGGTGACGCACAGCACCACCCAGACATAGGGGTTGGAGAGGTTCGCCCAGAGCAGGGTCGCCGCCATCAGCCCGGAGAAGATCATCAGCCCGCCCATGGTCGGCGTGCCGCGCTTGGTGATGAGGTGGGACTGCGGCCCGTCGGTGCGGATCGGCTGCCCCTTGCCCTGCTTCAGCCGCAGCGTGGCGATGATCGAGGGGCCGAACATGAACACGAACAGCAGCGCCGTGATGATCGCGCCGCCGGTGCGGAAGGTGATGTAGCGGAACACGTTGAGCGCGGGCACGCCCTGATGGAATTCGGCCAGCCATTGCAGCATGTCGTCTAACCTTCCGCGGGCACCCGCCCCTGATCGTCCGCCGGAACCCCGGCCCCTGGAGCGCGATCCGATCGGCCTGAACCGATCCGATCGGCAAATCGCCCTCTGACAAATTGATCGATAACGCCGGATCGATCGACGTGCGCCGCACGCCGGCCGGCGCGTGCTCTAGCCCCGCGCCGCGGCGTCCCGCGCGGGGAACTGCTCGGCGAGCGCCCGGGCGAGCGGGCCCATGCGGCTGCCGTTGGAGCCCTTCACCATCACCGCGTCGCCGGCGCGCAGCGCGCCCGCCACCGCCGGCAGCAGCGCGGCCGCATCCGGCGCCCAGCTCCCGCGGCGCTCGTCCGGCAGCGCCTCCCACAATTCGCGCATCAGCGGCCCGGCGCAGAAGACGAGATCGGCCTGCGCCGTCACCGGCCCGGCGAGGTCGCGGTGCAGCTCGGCTGCGGTGGCGCCGAGTTCCAGCATGTCGCCGAGCACCGCGAGGCGCCGGCCGCGCCCCTCGACTCGGGCGCCGCCCAGCACGGCCAGCGCCGCGCGCATCGAGGCGGGATTGGCGTTGTAGCTCTCGTCGATCAGCAGCGCCTCGCCGCCATTGATCACCAGCCGCACCCGCACGCCGCGCCCGGGCGGCGCGCCGAGGTGACCGAGAGCCTCTGCCGCCCGGCCGAGATCGGCGCCGGCGAGCTTCGCCGCCGCCAGCACGGCGAGCGCGTTCTGCACGATGTGGCGGCCGGGCAGACGGGTGGTGAAGCGCACCGCCTCGCCCAGCACGTCGGCGGTGGCGATCGCGCCGTCCGGCCCGAGATCGACCTCGACGAGGCGCACCTGCGCGTCGGCGGCCTCGCCGAAGCCGACGATGGTGGCGATGCCGGCGGCGCGGGCCGCAGCCGCGAGGCGCGCGAACTGCGCGTTGTCGGCGTTCAGCACCGCCGCCCCGCCCGGCGTGACGCCGGTGAAGATCTCCGCCTTGGCGTCGGCGATTTCCGCGAGGCTGGCGAACTCGGCGAAATGCGCCGCCTCGATGGCGGTGATGATGGCGATGTGCGGGCGCACGAAATCGACCAGCCGGGTGATCTCGCCGGCATGGTTCATGCCGAGCTCGAACACGCCGTAGCGGGCCGAGACCGGCAGGCGCGCGAGCGAGAGCGGCACGCCCCAATGGTTGTTGAAGGAGGCGGCGGAGGCGTGGGTCTCGCCATCGGCGCCCAGCGCGAGGCGCAGCGCCTCCTTGGTGGTGGTCTTGCCGACCGAGCCGGTGACCGCGACGATCGTCGCGGATGAGCGGGCGCGGGCGGCGCGGCCGGCCTCCTCCAGCGCGCCGAGCACGTCGTCGACGGTCAGCAGCGGCGCCGCCTCGGGCATTTCCAGCAGCCGCTCGCGGGCGACGACGGCGAGCCCCGCCCCCCGCTCCAGCGCCGCCGCGACATAGTCGTGCCCGTCGACGCGCTCGCCCTTGATGGCGAAGAACACCTCGTCGGGCGCGATGGTGCGGCTGTCGATCGAGACGCCGGTCAGCCCGGCGGAAGGCAGTCCCGTGATCGTGCCGCCGGTGGCGTCGGCCAGTTCGCCCGGCGTCCACAGCGGCGCGGGCGCGCTCGCATCAGCCATGTGAAGTTCCCCCCAGCCACCCGATCACGCTGTCGCGATCGGAGAACGGCAATGTCCGGTCGCCGATGATTTGGCCGGTTTCGTGACCCTTGCCGGCGATCAGCAGGACATCCCCCGGTTTGAGCTGGGCGATGCCGGCGCCGATCGCCTCGGCACGGTCGCCGATCTCGTGCGCGCCGGGGGCGCTGGCGAGGATCTCGGCGCGGATCGCGGCGGGCGCCTCGCTGCGCGGATTGTCGTCGGTGACGATGACGATGTCGGCGCCCGCGGTCGCGATCGCGCCCATCACCGGGCGCTTGCCGCGGTCGCGGTCGCCGCCGCAGCCGAACACCACGATCAGCCGGCCCTTCGCATAGGGCCGCAGCGCGGCGAGCGCATTGGCCAGCGCGTCCGGCTTGTGGGCGTAGTCGACGAAGATGCCCGCCCCGGCGCGGGTGCCGACCAGCTCCAGCCGGCCCGGCACGCCTTCGAGGTGGGGCAGCGCCGAGAGCGCGACGTCCGCCCGCGTGCCGGTCAGCATGGCGAGACCGGCCGCCACGAGCGCGTTCGCGGCCTGGAAGGCGCCCACCAGCGGCAGGTGCAGCTCGTGGCGGACATTGGCCGCCTCGACCACGAGGCGCTGGCCGAGACCCGAATCCTCCCGCTCGATCAGCGCAATGCCGGCGCCGTTCGTGCCGATGCCGAGCACGTCGAGCCCGTGATCGGCGGCGCAGTCGGCGACCTTGCCGCCCTCCTCGGTGTCGATCCACACCGCCGCGCCCGACCCCTTCGGCAGCAGGTGGGCGAACAGCCGCAGCTTGGCCTCGAGATAGGCCTCCATGGTCGGGTGGTAGTCGAGATGGTCGCGCGAGAGATTGGTGAAGCCACCCGCCGCGAGCCGCACGCCGTCGAGCCGGTGCTGGTCGAGCCCGTGCGAGGAGGCTTCCAGACAGAGATGGTCGACCCCCTCCCCGGCGAGCTGGTCGAGCGTGCGGTGCAGTTCGATCGGGTCGGGCGTGGTCAGCGAGCCATAGACCGCGCCGGAGGGCGCCACCACGCCGAGCGTGCCGAGGCTGGCCGCCTTGTGCCCCTGCCGCGCCCAGATCTGCCGCGTGAAGGCGGCGACCGAGGTCTTGCCGGAGGTGCCGGTGACGGCGGTGATGATCGCCGGCTGGCGCGGAAAGGCCCGCGCCGCCGCCAGCGCCACAGCGCGCCGGGCATTGCCGACGCGCACGAAGGCGACGGCCGGGTCGAGCCCCTCCGGCCGCCCGCCCTCGCCGACCACCGCCACCGCCCCGCGCGCCACCGCGTCGGCGGCGTAGCGGGCGCCGTCGGCCCTCGTGCCGTGGAGGGCGAAGAACACGTCGCCGGGGTTGGCCTTGCGGCTGTCGAGCACCGGCAGGCCGACCGCGAGGGCGGGATCGGCCTCGGCATAGTCGGCATCCGCGCCGACGAGGTCGCGCAGGCTGGAGCGGGGATCAGTCATGGCGGCAGGCTCCGCGAGCGGGCGCCGCAGCGGCGCGGTGAGGGAGCACCCCGGTTCGGACCCGCCTCAGCGTCGGCTTCATCTGCCATCCCCACGTGCGGCGAGCGCGGCTCCACCGGTTCCGCCGCGCCACACGCTGGGGTAGCCGAATCAGAACCCGGCTAGGCAATAGCAGATTCGCGCTTGCCCGGGCGAGACCCGGCCGGACGCGCCGGCCTCAGGGGTTCTGCGCGAGCTTGTAGTTGTTGAGCAGGCTCTCGACCGGCGGCACGTCCTTGCGCGGCATGATGCCGAGGAGGGGCGCGATGCGGGCGATGATCTTGCCGGTGGTGGGCCCCGAGTTCCAGCCGGCGGTGGCGAATCCATAGGTCCCCGGCGCGGCCTGCGGCTCGTCGAGGATGACGAGGACCAGGTAACGCGGGTCGTCCATCGGGAACACGCCGGTGAAGGTGGTCAGCAGCTTGGTCTTGGAATAGCGCCCGCCGATCACCTTCTCGGCCGTGCCGGTCTTGCCGCCGGCGTAATAGCCGGCCGCCAGCTCGTTCATCTTGGTGGCCGAGCCCTTCTCGGCGTTCAGGCGCAGCAGGTAGCGCATCTTGGCGCTGGTCTCGGGCCTGATCACCCGCTGGGACAGCTCGGCGACCTGCTCGGGCGTGCGCTTCATGAAGGTCGGCGGGATCAGGTAGCCGCCATTGACCAGCGCGTTGACCGCCATCACCGCCTGCAGCGGCGCCACCGCGAGGCCGTGGCCGAAGGCGATGGTGGCGGTGTTCAGCTCGCCCCAGCGGCGCGGCACGATCGGCGCGGCGCTTTCGGGCAGCTCGGTGCGCAGCCGGTCGAGCTGGCCCATCTTCTTCAGGAACGCCTTGTGCGCGTCCACCCCGCACATCAGCGCCATCTTGGCGGTGCCGATGTTGGAGGAATAGGTGAACACCTCGGCCGCCGACAGCACCCGGTTCTGGGCGTGGTAGTCGCCGATCTTGAAGCGGCCGAAATGCAGCGCCCCGCGCGCGTCGATCGGCGTGGTGACGTTGATCTTGCCGGCGTCGAAGGCCATGGCGAAGGTCAGCGCCTTGAAGGTCGAGCCCATCTCGAACACGCCGGTGGTGAGGCGGTTGAGGTTCTTCGGGTCGAGCGCCTTGCCCGGATCGTTGGCGTCGAAATCGGGCAGCGAGACCATGGCGACGATCTCGCCGGTCTTGACGTCGACGATGGTGCCGGCGGCGGCGATGGCCTTGAAGCGCTCCTTCGCGGCGACCAGTTCGTCGCGCATCACGTGCTGCACGCGCAGGTCGATCGAGAGGTTGACCGGCTCCTGCTCGCGGTCGGTGGCGAAGCCCGCGAGGTGGAGTTCCGACAGGCCGCGCGAATCGATCCACTTCTCGAGGCCGGAGATGCCTTCATTGTCGATGTTCACCGAGCCGAGCACATGCGCGCCCAGCGTCGCGCCGGGATAGACGCGCCGGTTCTCGGAAAAGAAGCCGATGCCCGGCAGGCCGAGCCGGTGGATCTCCTGCTGCTGCTGCGGGGTGATCTCGCGCTTCAGCCAGGCGAAGCCGCGCTTGGAGGAGAGGCGGTTGCGCAGCTCCTCGCCATTGACGTCCGGCATCACCGCGGTCAGCGCCTCCACCGCCTCGTCGACGTCGATGAGGCGCTTGGGCTCGCCATAGAGCGAGGCGGTTTTCACGTCGGTGGCGAGGATCAGCCCGTTGCGGTCGAGGATGTCGGGCCGCGCGGCGGCGACCGCGTCGGCATTGAGGTTGCGGCGGTAGCCCGGCAGGTCGGAGGCCGAGGCCAGCATGGCGAGGCGGCCGGCGATCACCGAATAGACGCCGGCGAAGACGAGGATGGCGAGCAGGATGCGTGCGCGCGCCACCACGGTCGGGTCCGGCCGCCCGCGCCCTGCGGCGCTGCGCAGCACGCCGAGAAAGGCGCGCCAGAGCACCCCGGGCGCGGCCTTGAGGCGGGCGAGGAGCGCTCCGGCGAGCGCCTTGGGCGAGGGCAGCTTCATCGAAAATCTCCGCAGGATCATTGTCCGACCGCTCCCGGCGGCAGCATCGGCGCGGTCGAGGTCACCGGCGCGGTCATCAGCGCCCGCCCCTGGGGCACGGCGGCGCCCGGAACGGCGGGCGCCCCGCCCATCACCCCGGCGGGCGGCATGGCGTAGAGCGGCAGCGGTCCGCGCGGGGCGGGCGGCGCGGCCGGCACCGCCGCGGGCGGCAGCGGATTGGCGATGGCGACCGGCGCCTCCCGGCGCGGGGCGGGCGGCGCCATCGCCGACGGCGCGGGCCGCGGCGCCGCCGCGGCCGGGGCGGCGCCGGGTGTCGCCCTCGCCGGCGCCTTGTCGCGCGGCAGCGACGAGGTGGTCATCGGCCCGTCGACCAGCGCCTCGATCATCCCGCCGAGCACGTCGTCATTGGCCGCGGGCTTCGCCGGCAGGTTGGCGAGGGTGTCCATGCTGTCGACGCCCAGCGGCTGCATGTCGAGATGCCGCTCCGCCAGCGCCTGCACCCGGTCGGGCGCGGTGCGCCGGGCCCATTCGGCGTTGAGCATGGCGATGCGGTCGCGCTCCTGCCGGATCTCCGAGCGCAGCTTGGCGATGCGCTGCGCTTCGGAGGTGGCGGCGTATTTGACGTTGTACACAGCCCCGGCGGCGGCCAGCAGCGCCAGGATCGAGACGAGGTTCAGAACGCGGAACATGATCGGGAACCTCAGCGGCGGACGGGACGGGCATCGGGTTCGGGCAGCGGCGGCAGCAGATCGTCGAGGTCGCCCCCGGGATGGGGCGGGGCGGCGGTGCGTTCCCCGGCCCGCAACTTGGCTGACCGCGCGCGCGGATTGCGGGCGATCTCGGCGGCGGAGGGTTCCACCGCGCCCTTCGCCACCAGCCGGAAGCTCGGCGCGCTGGCGGCGACGGCGGGCATGTGCCGCGAGCCGGCGGCGGGCTTGGCCCGCCCGTTCAGGAACGTCTTCACGATGCGGTCTTCGAGCGAATGGAAGGTGACCACCACCAGCCGCCCGCCGGGCTTCAGGATGCGCTCGGCCGCCACCAGGGCGCGGGCGAGCTCGCCCAGCTCGTCGTTCACGGCGATGCGCAGCGCCTGGAAGGTGCGCGTCGCCGGGTGCGGCTCGTGCGGCTTCGCCCAGACCACGGAGGCGACGATCTCGGCGAGGCGCAGCGTGGTGTCGATCGGCGCCTCGGCCCGCGCCTTCACGATGGCGCGTGCGATCGGGCGCGACAGCCGCTCCTCGCCGAAGCGGTAGATGAGGTTGGCAAGCTCCCCCTCGGGCAGCTTCGCCACGAGGTCGGCCGCCGAGGTGCCCTCCCCCGACATCCGCATGTCGAGCGGCCCCGCCCGGCGGAAGGAGAAGCCGCGCTCGCCCTCGTCGAGCTGCATGGAGGAAACGCCGATATCGAGCACCACCCCGTCGACCTGCGGCGCCCCCAGCATGGCGGCGACGCTGTCGAGATTCGAGAAGCGGTCCTGCGAGACCGCGAGGCGCCCGGGATGGGCCAGCACCAGCGCGGCGCTGCCCGCCACCGCGCTCGGGTCGCGGTCGATGCCGATTACCCGGCAGTCGGCGGCGTTCAGAATGGCGCGGCTGTAGCCGCCCGCCCCGAAGGTGCCGTCGACATAGACGCCGCCGTCCCTAGGCGCGAGATGGGCGACCACCTCGTCCAGCAGGACCGGCAGATGCGGGGCGGTCGCCTCCGGGCCGGCGCCGGTCATCGCACGCACCTCGCGTCGGCGCCCCGTCCGCCGGTCCCGGCGCGGCGCGCGACAGCCCGCGGCCGCGGGCCGGCCGGCGGGACGCGATCGAAGGGCGCGCGGAGACATGGGCGATGGGAGCTGGCGTTCAACGGAGGGCACGGGCACGAGGGGTTGGCGAGACGGAATGACTCGCCGCCATTAACGCTCTCTGAACCTTAAGAATCGGTTGAATCACCCCCCGCCGGGCGATTAGCTCTCGCGCCATGGACCCCGCGCCCGACGCCCTCGCCCCGGATTCGCCGCTCGTCGCCGACCTCATCGCCTCGCCGAACCATGGCGAGCGGATCGGCGTCGCCGCCCCCGACATGCTGGTGCTGCACTACACCGGCATGGCCTCCACCGAGGAGGCGATCGAGTGGCTGGCCGATCCCGCGCGCGCGGTTTCCGCCCATTACGTGGTGCGGGAGGACGGGCGCATCGTGCAGATGGTGGCCGAGGCCCGCCGCGCCTGGCACGCCGGCGCCTCGTCCTGGGCCGGGGCCACCGACATCAACTCGCTCTCCATCGGCATCGAGATCGCCAATCCCGGCCACGACCACGGCTACCCGGACTTCCCCGCCCGCCAGATCGAGGCGGTGACCGCGCTGGCCAAGGACATCGTGACCCGCCGCGCCATCCGCCCCGACCGCGTGCTGGCCCATTCCGACATCGCCCCCGACCGCAAGGCCGATCCGGGCGAGAAATTCCCGTGGGAAAAGCTCGCGGCCTTCGGCGTCGGCCATCTGGTGCCGGAGGAGCCGCCCACCGACGGGCGCTACTTCATGCGCGGCGAGCACGGCCAGCCGATCGAGGCGCTGCAGGCGATGCTGGCGCTCTACGGCTATGGCGTGCCGATCACCGGCACCTATTGCGGACGCACCGAACAGGTGGTGACGGCCTTCCAGCGCCATTTCCGCCGCGCCCGGGTCGACGGCATCGCCGACGTCTCGACGCTGGCAACCCTGTACCGCCTGATCGCCGCACGGCCCGGCGAGGGGTAAAAAATCGCCCGCGACGGTCGATTTGCCGCAATGCGGCAGAGCCCGCAGCAACCTCTTCGCACTGCAGTATAAATCCTGGGGTTGCCGTACCCCTCCCGCACGACTGTGGCGCGACCCGCCCGGCGCGCGCCGCAACCATCGCAATAGAGCCTCATTGAGGTCCGATTTCGCGGGCCAATGCGCCACCTTCGCGTAAACAGTACGAAGGTCAATTCCCGCATGACGCTCAAGAAGATCGGCTGTTCTGCCGTTGCCGCAGGCTTCATCTCGGCCTTTATCGCCACTTTCGCCTCGGCAAGCCCGAACAACGCTCCCGCGAGCAGGAACACCACCGGAAATACCGACACTTCCTCCACCATTCCGGCGCTGGTCGAGGCGGAAGCCCGCGCCAACGGCGTGCCGGTGGCGCTCGCCCGCGCCGTGGTGCGCATCGAAAGCAACTGGAACCCCGCCATGACCGGCCGCGCCGGCGAGGTCGGGCTCATGCAGATCAAGCATCCCACCGCCCGCGGTATGGGCTATGCCGGCACCCGCGAGGCACTCTACGAGCCCGCCACCAACATACGCTGGGGCATGCGCTACCTCGCCGGGGCCTACCGCCTCGCCGGCGGCGACACCTGCGGCACCGTCATGCGCTACCAGGGCGGCCACGGCGCCAGGCGCATGTCACCGGCCGCCCGGGTCTATTGCGGCAAGGCGCTGGCGCTGATCGGCAGGCCGGACGCGCCGGTGAAGGTCGCCGCCGGCGCCACGCCGGTCCGGGTCGCCGCCGCGTCCGTCGCGACGGCGGCAACCGCGACACGCAGCACGACACGCAGTACCTGGGCCGTCGCCTCGACCGGCAGCGCTCCCGTGGTCGTCGCCACGGTGGCCGATCGCGCCGCCCCGAGGGCCGGGCGGAAGCCTCAGGCGGCGCCGCACCGGTCCGCGCACATCGCCCCGGCGACGCTCGCCGCGAACGCGGCACCGGCCCGGGTGCCGGCCTTCGCCGCGCCCGCCCGCATGGCCCCGGCCCGTCTCGCGGCGAACTGACCCACTTGCGCGCGCGGGCGCCGGCAGACCCGGTGTCGCGTGACCCCGTCGCCCGCGCGCGCATCCCCGACGGGCGGCCTCCGGTCGAACCGTCATGGCCGGGCTTGTCCCGGCCATCCACGTCTTCGCTCCGCCTCGCCAAAGCCGTGGATCCCCGGGACAAGCCCGGGGATGACGCCGCTCATGGAAGTCCGGGGGATGGTGTCGCGGGCGCCCGGCAAGACTTGACGGCACGACCCATGTGGCCCATGTGCTGCCCCGCCAGCCGGCCGGACGGCCGCGTCGCCCTTCACGGGCGCCGAGGAAAGTCCGGGCTCCACGGAGACACGGTGCCGGATAACGTCCGGCGGGGGCGACCCCAGGGAAAGTGCCACAGAAAGCAAACCGCCTCGGGTCCGCCCGCGGCAAGGGTGAAAGGGTGGGGTAAGAGCCCACCGCGCGTCCGGCAACGGAAGCGGCATGGTAAACCCCACCGGGAGCAAAGTCGTATAGGGGTGGCGTGGGCCGGTCTCCGCAAGGAACCGCCCGATCCCGTCTCCGGATAGCCGCCCGGGTTGACTGCTCGAGGCGCCGGGTAACCGGCGTCCCAGAGGAATGGCCGTCGCGCGGGAGCGATCCCGCCTTACAGAACCCGGCTTACAGGCCGGCTGGCACCCTTTTTCGTGAACGTAAGGTGAGCCTCCGCCGGCTTGCGGCGGGCGGGACTGGGCCGGCCGGGCATCGTGCGCGCTCCCGTGGCGCCGGCGCGGGCGATGAGGCGCGCACCGCGACGGCATGAACGAGACGAGCCGCCGGACGCCTTCCGGGTCGACCTGAAGAAGCTCGACCTCTCCCCCGGCGCGCCGGTGAGGACGCGCACCCTCGCCGATAGCGAGGTCCATGCCGGCCAGGGGAGCGCCAGGTTCGCGCCGGCCGAGCCGTTCCGCGTCCTCCCCGCCCAGCCGCCGGCGTGAGGCGGCTCAGTCCTCGCCGGGAATGGCGGCGGGCGGCTCGATCGGGGCGAGGAAATTGAACGGGTTCCGCGCCGGCGTCGCGCGCTTCGGCCGGTCCGGCTCGGGCGCATAGCCGCGCGTCGTCGAGCCGGTGACGACGGGATCCGCGCCCTTCTTCCACTGCACCATCGGCACGCCGGCCGGCGGCACCAGCCCGCGCGGGGGCGGCTGCACCGGCGGCGGCGGATAGGCGGGCGCGGGATAGGCCGGCTGGGCGGCGCCATAGGGGTCGAGGCCAGAATAGGGCGGCTGCGCCGGCGCGGGATACGCCGCCGGCTGCGGCGGCTGGTAGCCGGGATCGACGCCGTGCGGCGCATCCGCGCCCGCCTCCTCGGGCGGGTTGGTCTCGGCCGGCACCTCCGAGGGGCGGCCCGGGAAGGAAACGCCGGTCGCGGGCGGCAGCGGCGTCGGCGGCATGGCGGGCGGGATCGGCACGCGCGCGGCCGGGTTGCAGATCGCACGCCCGCCATTGTGCCGCATCAGGTCGACATGGATGTGGTCGTAGTGAAAGGCGTTCGAGCCCGGCGCCAGCACGGTGGTGAAGCGCTCGCAGGCGCTCGCCTGCACCGTCCGCAGGAAACCCTGCTCGTCGGGCCGCCCCTTCCAGCCGGTCTTGACGCTCACCTCGCGCCCGTCGGCCAGCACGAAGCCGCCGATGTCGAGCGCATTGCCGAAGGCGTGCTCGGAGATCTTGCCGGTCTTGGCGCCGTTCATGTTGCGGCAGGAATAGGAGGACATCTGCCGCACCTGCACCACCGGCTGGCCGAACCAGGCCATGGCGGCGGGCTGCACGCCCTCGATCAGCCAGCGGTCGACCGCCGCGGTGGCCGGACAGGCCATGGTCGCGGTCGGGGCGATCGCCACCTGGCCGTAGACGAGGCCGGACACCTTGAAGGGATGGTCCATGCCGCAGGTGCCGGCGCCGTCGATGGCGCGCACCGGCGTGGTGTAGGCGGAGGGCTTGACCAGCCCCTCCGCCAGGCACCGTTCTTCCGCCTCCGAGCGCCAGGGATCCCGCTTTTCGAAAAGCGAGAATTGGCAACCGGAGAGCCCCATAACGACGAGCGGGGCTACGCAAAACCAGAAAACGCCGCGCGTCATGACGCTAAAATGCGACGCAGTTCGTTGACGCCGGGTTAAGCATGGCGGCCCGTCGCGCGAAATTCCGAAAAGGCTGATCGGCCTGCGGCTTAGCCGCGATCTCCGCGGGCGGCGCAACGCAGGGTAAGCCGGCCGCGCACTGTCGCCGCGCTGCGCTGCACGATGGCTGTCACGAGACAACCTTATACTTTTGGTTCATAGGGAAGTCGGATGCCGGCCGTCGCGGCCGGCGAACAAGCGGAGAAGAGCAATGCACATGAGGCGTGAGCGCGCGACCAAGATCGTGGCGACGCTCGGCCCGGCGTCGTCGAGCCCGGAGAAGATCCGGGCGCTGTTCGAGGCGGGCGTGGACGTGTTCCGGCTGAACTTCAGCCACGGCACCCAGGCCGACCACGGCCGGGTACTGGGCATCGTGCGCGCGCTGGAAACGGAAGCCCGGCGGCCGATCGGCGTGCTCGCCGACATGCAGGGTCCGAAGCTGCGCATCGGCAAGCTGGTCGACGGCGCCATCACCCTCACCCCCGGCACCACGATCCGCTTCGACACCAAGGACACGCCCGGCGACGCCAAGCGCGTGCCGATCCCGCACCCGGAGATCATCGAGGCGCTGCACGAGGGTTCCACCGTGCTGCTCGACGACGGCAAGGTGCGCGTGCGCGTGGTGAAGAAGGGCCGCGGCTACATCGAGGCCGAGGTGGTGGCGGGCCTCCGGCTCTCCAACAACAAGGGCTTCAACGTCCCCGACGTGATCCTGCCGGTCTCGCCGCTGACCGAGAAGGATCGCGCCGACCTCGTCTTCGCCCTCGACCAGGGGGTGGAGTGGATCGCGCTGTCCTTCGTGCAGCGCCCCGAGGACGTGATCGAGGCGCGCGAACTGATCCAGGACCGCGCGGCGATCAACCTCAAGCTGGAGAAGCCGGCGGCGATCGAGCACCTGACCCGGCTGGTCGAGCTCTCCGACAGCATCATGGTGGCGCGCGGCGACCTCGGCGTCGAATTGTCGCTCCCCGAGGTTCCCGCACTGCAAAAGCAGGTCATCCGCGAATCCCGCCGGCAGGGCAAGCCGGTGATCGTGGCGACGCAGATGCTGGAATCGATGATCACCGCCCCGGTGCCGACCCGCGCCGAGGTCTCCGACGTCGCCACCGCGGTCTATGACGGCGCCGACGCGGTGATGCTCTCCGCCGAGAGCGCCGCCGGCCAGTTCCCGGTCGAGGCGGTGGCGATGATGGACCAGATCATCAAGAACGTGGAGCGCGATCCGGGCTACCGCAACATCATCGATTCGCAGCGGCCCGAGCCCGGCCACTCGATCGCCGACGCGGTGACGCAGGCCGCCTACCAGGCGGCGAACGCCATCGATGCGGCGGCGATCGTCACCTACACGCTCTCGGGCACCACGACGCTGCACGCCGCCCGCGAGCGCCCGCGCATTCCGATCCTCGGCATCTCCGCCAAGCTCGCCACCGCCCGCCGGCTGGTGATGAGCTACGGCGTGCATGTCGTGCACGCGCCGGAGGACATCCACACCTTCGGCGAGATGGCGACCAAGGCGACGCAGGTCGCGGTGGACGAGGGCTTCGCCCAGCCGGGCGACCGCCTCGCCATCACCGCCGGCGTGCCCTTCGCCAAGCCCGGCACCACCAACGTGCTGCGCCTCGTCACCATCGAGAAGAAGGCGGAGAAGACCAAGCCCACCGAGGACGAGGTGAAGGCGCACAAGCGCGCCCCGGCCAAGTCAGCGGGCAAGGCCGCCGGCAAGGGCAAGAAGGACGAGAAGGCCGCCCGCACGGCCGAAAAGCCCGCCGCCCGCCGCGCGGCGGGGACGCGGCGCTGAGGCGCACGCCGATCGCCCGACGTCATGGCCGGGCTCGTCCCGGCCATCCACGTCTTTTTGCGCGGTGAAGGCGAAGGACCTGCATCCCCGGGTCAAGCCCGGGGATGACGCCCCCGCCCGCCGACGCCGCCGATGCCCTCTCCCCGTCGGGAAGAGGGTTAAGGGTGAGGGCTACGGCGAGCGGCACCGCCCTTTCCGGAGCGGGGACATCCCCCTCACCGACCCGCTTCGCGGGCCACCTCTCCCCGGCGGGGAGAGGGAAGAGACGGAGAAGCCCGGCGCACGCCGCGCTGCCGGCACACGGCGCTGTGGCGCGAAGGTCGAAAATCGAAGACTTTAAATTATTGATAAAAAACAAGTTTTCTAAAATTGACAGATGAGGCCCTCTCTTTGAGAGGGCCCTTTCTTTTTGCAGTAGCGATCCGTGAACCAAATTTACCCAGACCCCGAACACCTCACCGTCTGCTCGCCATAAAAACTGCTCTAATTTAGATAGAACACTCATAATCTGTTGACAGCAGATAAAAACCAGTTTATGTGTTGTATATTGTTGAAATCAAATTTGGAGGATTGACGATGAACTCAAATTTCAGCTCTACCCTGTCACGAGATTTGCGCGAACTTTATAATAAAGATGAAAGTGCCAAGAGAATTTTCTTGTGGTTCGATGACAGGAAAAAAGACTCTTGGGAAATGCCTGTCCGAATTGCGGCTTATCGCACCAATATTTCTGAGAGAGAAATTCGCCGAGTATTTAAGAAGCTTGAAGAAATTGGATGTGGCCGATTTATTAAAGGGCGAGGAGAGAACGCCGAGAGCAGAATGGCTTGGAAATTAAGTATTCGTGGAATTGCATCTGCCGCAAAGGGGGAAACCTTAAAGGTTGAAGAGGTTGCAGCTGCCCCCGAAGACACATTGGAAGCGGAAGAATCTACGGCTTCTATGATTGGATTTGTTACTCATACATTTAGACTTCGGTCAGATTTTGAAGTAAAGATAGAACTCCCCTCCGACTTCACTGAGGGTGAAGCGGAGCGGTTAAGCCGGTTCCTAAAGGCTATCCCTATCGTCTAGCAAAAATTGTCCATCCGAGTAGGTTACCGAAACGAACTCAGTGACCTCCTCACAGCGCCTTCAGATGCCGGATCGGCCGGCCCGGCGAGACCGACTGGGCGGCGGCGACGATGGCGTTGGCGTCGATGCCGTAGTGGCGGTAGAGATCGGCGATGGTGCCGGTCTGGCCGAAATGCTCGACGCCCAGCGCGCGCACCCGGTGCCCCGCCACCGCGCCGAGCCAGGACAGCGTCGCCGGGTGGCCGTCGAGCACGGTGACCAGCCCGCAGCCGCGCGGCACCTCGTCGAACAGCCGCTCGACATGGCTCTTCGCATGGACGAGGCCGCGCTCGCGGGCGCGGGCACAGGCGTTCCAGCCGGCATGCAGCCGGTCGGCGGAGGTGACGGCGAGCAGGCCGACATCCTTGCGGTCCTCCGCCATCAGCCCGATCGCCTCCAGCGCCTCGGGCGCCACCACGCCGGCATAGGCGACGACGACCTGGCAGTTCGGCCCGGGGCGGCGCACCCAATAGGCGCCGTCGATGATGTGGCGCGCGGTCTCCGCCTCGATCGCCCGGGCGGGCTGCGCCAGCGCGCGCGTCGACAGCCGGAGATAGACCGAGCCGCCGGCCTCGTCGCCGAGCCAGCTCGACTCCGCCGGGGCGGCCGGCGCCGCTCCGTCCGCATCCTCCCGCTGCAGGAAATCGAACGCCCAGCGCAGGATGACGGCGAGTTCGTCGACATAGGCCGGCTCGAACGAGGCCAGCCCGTCCTGCGCCATGCCGATCAGCGGCGTACCGATCGACTGGTGCGCCCCGCCCTCCGGCGCCAGCGTCAGCCCCGAGGGGGTGGCGACCAGGATGAAGCGGGCATCCTGGTAGCAGGCATAGTTCAGCGCATCGAGGCCGCGCTGGATGAAGGGATCGTACAGCGTGCCGACCGGGATCAGCCGCGCCCCGAACAGCGAGTGCGACAGGCCGAGCGCGCCGAGCAGGATGAACAGGTTCATCTCGGCGATGCCGAGCTCCATGTGCTGGCCCTTGGGCGAGAAGGTCCAGTCGAAGGTGGAGGGGATGCGCTCGGCCCGGAACAGGTCGGCCAGTTCCCGCCGCGCGAACAGGCCGCGCCGGTTCACCCAGCCGCCGAGATTGGTCGAGACGGTGACATCAGGCGAGGTGGTGACGATGCGGTCCGCCAGCGGCCCGCCGGCGCGCGCCACCTCCGCCATGATCAGGCCGAAGCCCTGCTGGGTGGAGAGCTCGGCCTGGGTGGGGCGCGGCAGTTCCGCCGGCACCTCGACGGTCGGCGCGGCATAGCGGCGCCGGCCGCGGGCGTTGAACGGCACGTTGGCGAGGAAGCGGTCGATCTCGGCGGGCGCGACGTCGAGCCCCTCGTGCCGGTCCCACTCATGGCCCGGCCGCACCTTCATCGCGGTGCGGAAGCTCTCCATCTGCGCCGGCGTCATCAGCCCGGCATGGTTGTCCTTGTGCCCGGCGAGCGGCAGGCCGTAGCCCTTGATGGTGTAGGCGATGAACAGCACCGGGCGGTCGTGGTCGACGGCCGCGAACGCCTCGACCAGCGAGGGCAGGTCGTGGCCGCCGAGATTGGTCATCATCCGCGCCAGATCGTCGTCCGAGCGGCGCTCGATCAGCGCGGTCACCTCGCCCTGGTCGCCGATCTCGTCGATCAGCCGCTTGCGCCACGCCGCCCCACCCTGGAAGGTCAGCGCCGAATAGAGCTGGTTCGGCGCCCGGTCGATCCAGTCGCGCAGCTTGTCGCCGCCCGGCTCGGCGAACGCCTCCATCAGCCGCGCGCCGTATTTCAGCGTCACCACCTCCCAGCCGAAGGCGCGGAACAGCGCTTCCAGCCGCGCCGGCAGCCCCTCGCGGATCACCGCGTCGAGGCTCTGGCGGTTGTAGTCGAGGATCCACCAGCAATTGCGCAGGCCCTGCTTCCAGCCCTCGAGCAGCGCCTCGTAGATGTTTCCCTCGTCCATCTCGGCGTCGCCGACGAGGGCGATCATCCGCCCCTCCGGCACGCCGTCGGCGAATTTGTGGGCGTGGACATAGTCCTGCACCAGCGAGGCGAACAGCGTCTGCGCGACGCCGAGCCCGACCGAGCCGGTGGAGAAGTCGACGTCGTCGACGTCCTTGGTGCGGGAGGGATAGGACTGCGCGCCCTTGAAGCCGCGATAGGCCTCCAGCTTCTCGCGCGTCTGGTTGCCGAGCAGGTACTGGATGGCGTGGAAGATCGGCGAGGCGTGCGGCTTCACCGCCACCCGGTCCTGCGGCCGCAGCACCTTGAAGTAGAGCGCGGCGAGGATGGTGGAGAGCGAGGCGCTGGAGGCCTGGTGCCCGCCCACCTTCAGCCCGTCATGGCTGGGGCGGAGATGGTTGGCGTTGTGGATAGTCCAGGCCGAGAGCCAGGCCACCTTGCGTTCCAGCGCGGCGAGAATGGCGGCGTCCGATCCTGGCCGGCGCTTGGTGTCGCTCATGCCCTGCCCTCCCTTGGCTGAGGGCGAGCATGCGTCGCCCCCGCGCGGGCGGCAAGCGCAGAGTGGAGCCGTTGCCGGCGATTTCGTATGAGAACAATAATGGTACCGCGCCGGCGCGCCCGCGGCCGGCCGTGCCCCACTCCTACCACCCCCCGCCGAGGCCGCAGCATGAGGTTTTCGTCCGTCCTTCTGTCCGCGCTCGCCATGCTGCTCGCCCTCGCCCCGGCGGCGCGGGCCGAGCCCGTCGACGCGACGCCGCGCATCGCCGTGCTCTCCGCCTACGAGCCGGAATGGAAGGCGCTGGAAGGGCTGAGCGCGGATGCGGTGCTGACGAAATACAAGGGCGTCAGCTTCGTCACCGGCACGCTGGAGGGCAAGAAGGTGGTGCTGGTGCTCACCGGCATCAGCATGGTCAACGCGGCGATGACCGCGCAGATGGCGCTCGACCGCTACAACGTCACCCGCATAGTGTTCACCGGCGTCGCCGGCGGCGTCGACCCCGCGCTCAGCATCGGCGACATCGTGGTGCCCGACCGCTGGGGCCAGTATCTGGAGGCCATCTTCGCCCGCGAGACCGCGAAGGGCTTCGAGCTGCCGCCGGGCTCGACGACCGACCTGCCGAATTTCGGCATGATCTTCCCGCGCGGCGTCCGCGTGTTCCGCGAGGGACAGGACGGCGCCCCGCGCCAGTTCTGGTTCCCGGTCGATGCCGCCATGCTGGAGGTCGCCCGCAGCGCCGGCAAGGGTGTCGCGCTGGAGCGCTGCACGCCGACGACGGTGTGCCTCGTGAAAGCCCCGCAGGTGGTGGTCGGCGGCAACGGCGTGTCGGGGCAGGCCTTCGTCGACAATGCCGACTTCCGCGCCTATGTGTTCGACACCTTCCGCGCGCAGGTGCTGGACATGGAGACCGCCGCCGTCGCCCATGTCGCGGCGACCAACGCCGTGCCCTTCATCGCCTTCCGCGCCCTCTCCGATCTGGCCGGCGGCGGCCCGGGCGCCAACGAGATCCGCATCTTCGAGCAGCTGGCGGCGAACAATTCGGTCGCGGTGATGCGCGCCTTCCTCCGGGCCCTGCCGCCATGAGGCTCGCGCGGGATTAACCGGCAGTCAATCTCACGCTCACCGGCGCCCGAAACGAGAAGCGTTGATCCGTAAGGGTTTTCGGGCGTTTCGGGCGTGAACAAAACGGAACCGTGAGACGGGCGTGAGACGCAATTCGCCCGTCTCACGTCTCACGTGAGACGATGCCTGTTCCTGCTACGTTTCGAGGGCGCTTGTGGGCACCCAAGTCGCCCTGCCCTTCCGCCCCGCGAACTGCCTGACATTGGTGCCGCGAAGGCCGTGCGAGCCCGGCAGGCAGCGCAGCGCGTGGCGCCACGCACCGGCCGACCAGGCGGTGCCGGCGAAGAGCTGATCGAGGAACGTGCTGCGGTTTGCCACCCATGCGCCGCCGGCGGCGGGCAGGATGCCGGCGGCTTCCAGTACCGGCCGCCAGCCGGGTGCCTTCAGCGCGGCGCGCACGGGCAGCACGAGGCCATCGGCGTCGACCAGCTCGGCCGACAGCAGCCGGGCGAGGCAGGCACGTCCGCCGGCCTCATCCATCCCTGGTGACGCCTCCCCGATAGCGCCGCCGAGCGCGGGAAGGCCCAGCCGCACCCAAAGCTCGCGCGCGGCGGCACGGCCATAGAGCCGGCGGGCGGCCTCCACCGCACTGACGCGCGAGGCGAGGCTTTCGGCCTCGTAGGTCTCCACCGGCACCGCCGGCGGCGCCTCGCGCGGGCGGGCAAAGAAGTGCTCGAACAGTACGCGGTAGCACTCGCGCTTGTAGGTGAGCACACGCTGGCGGGTTTCCTCGTCCTTCACGCGGCCTTCATCGATGCCGAACAGCCAGCCATTCAGCAGATCGAGCCGCAGCAGGGTCGTTTCCTGCACGCCGCCGGGGGAAGGTATGACCATCATGGTCATACCTTCGACCATGATGGGGTCGCGCTTCATCCTCTCAAGCTGCTTGTTCCACGCGATGCCTAGGCGTTCGCAGATGGACTTGATGACGACGAAGACGGCGCCATCGAGCTCGGCCGTCCAGAGCAGGTCACCGTGAAATTCGATGTGGGAGAGATCCGCATTCATTCCGCCGTGCCCTCCATGCGGGCGACGGCGCGCGAGGCAGCGCGCAAGCGATCGGCCATCACGCCGTGCAGGATGGCGACGGCGTCGCGCCAGCGGGCAGGGTTCGGATGCTCGGCTTCGGTGAGGAAGGCGCAGCACTCGAGGAGGAGCGAAGCCTCGTTGATGGCCGACTGCAGCTCACCGATATACTCGTCGTTCATGATCACCTCGGGTGGGTAGGGACTACCCGCTGCACCCTGAGGTGGACGATTTGAATGTGAGGTATTCCTTGCCGAGCCGCCCATGGCGCTGACCCCTAGCTCTCCTTGTGGCGGGAGACGCACGTTTCTCAGGCGAAACGCCTCCCGGGGCTGAGAAACACGGCTAGGACGTGCCCCCACGCCTTTAAGCTTGCGCTCTGGACATGCGCGCGGGGACCCCGGAAGATGTGATAACGGAATCACGCAACTGTCGGGTTGCGCGGCGCCGCCTAGCTGGTTCGTGTGGAGTTTCTCAGGCTCCAGGCGGAATCGTGAGGCGGTTTGTGGGGAAGGTCAAGGGGGATGGTCCCTCGCTGGGTAGAGTGGATCGGCGTCGCTCTCGCCTTGTGGCCATTCATCGCGATCGTCTGCATCAATGGATGGAAGGCTATGGCAGCAGCGGCAGGCGTGATCGGTCTCATATCCGCAGGGTGGTATTTCCTTGTTCCGGCCCAGCCCAAATATGTGCCTGTCGGCTTCCTCGAAGAGACGCGCACCTTCGGCGGCTATGAATGTACCAACGATTGCACGGGTCACGCTGCCGGCTATCGCTGGGCCGCGGAAAATCCACACCGCCTGGACGAGTGCGGGCGCGGCGGGCCATCCTTCTTCGAAGGCTGCCGCGTGTACACGGACGAGCCTTATCGCGGGGCGGAAGAGGATGACCAGGGCGAGGTGATTGAGGAGTGAGGTTAAATGTTAGCTCGCAGCTAACATCATCGGAAGCTGAGAAATCGGCGTTCTCGATAGCATCGAGAGCCAAAAAGACAGAGAAAAATCAAGGAGTTCGATCACCATAAACGCTCGTCGGAAAGCCTGTCTCTTGCCAGTTCAACTTGCGGCCCCAGCGCCGCCAAGGATTCCACGAGTTCCGCGTGCTCGGACTTACCAGAATAGAATAGCGGAACTAGATTATAATTCCTCTTCATCATTTCTCTATAATCGTTCGACCACTTATGAGAAGTTACAAAGTAATTTGGAGGCGAATCTCGGAAAGATCTCGCGTAATTCTCTAGTATGAGACTAATATCTGGATCAGAGCCGCCACAGCCGATAAATATAAACGTATTTGTAGTCACGAGAGCTTCTATTATGTGATAAAAGTTTGCATTCCGAGAACGCATCGAGGCATAATCATCTCTCGTAAATATAAGATGAGAAGGGCTGTCTATACATCCATGAATTTTAAGTATCAGTCTCTGACGCTCATTCGAACGAATGAAGCGAGCAAGATCATCCTCGTGATATTTTTTAATTCTGACACTATTAGAAGACTTTCCTGTCGCAAAATTATCGTAAATTCGATCAAAATTTGGCGTAACAATAATGCCGACATCGAGATCAAAAATATGCTCGTGTATTTTACTATGCTTAAAGCCCGGATAAAAAAATTTTTCCTCTAAGAATCCGATCCAATGGTGGTCAAGCCTCTGTTTTATCAACTGGCAGCACGTAAGCAGGTCGCCATCCTTCAGCAGCCTCAGCATTTCCTTCCGCGGAGAGGGGCACCTGCCTATGCCCTCACGAAGGAATTCGACCCAAAGAGGCGGCCGTGATCCGTTTGGAGAAAGAGCGTTTCGTGACACGCCCGCCCCTAGAAACAGCACCGCGCGCCGCCGAGCAATTGCGGTAATGAGATCCGCCGGCCAGTCAATCAAGATAGCAACCCCAGGTTAAGCTCGAAATTAAAAGCTATCTCAGAAAAAATCTGTTCCGATCTCTCAACACGAGTGAAATGGGATCCCACTATTCCATCTGCACTCTTAAGTGCAAACAAGGGCTTCCTATGAAACTGACTCATGGGTATCAAACTGTGCAGATTCGGAATTGTACCAAGCTCATAATCAACATACGTCGGCTCAGATTGATGATCAGCGATAATACCCTTCTGTATGGTCAAAGGGATTTGTTTCATTATTTTCTCGTAGGCGCGGACTGCCCGCCTTTCACCGCTTGAATTCTTCTTTGCTGTGTACTGCTGGCTGACGTAGCCAGCTAGCTTTAATTTCCAGTCAACTTGGGCAACCTCAAGGTCTGCCAAGTCATCAATACCATCCATGGCCCGAAGGAGCTTACGCTTCCAATCCGACAGCCACGTTGATATATTCTCGGTCGCCCTCAAGCTGAAGATATCGATAGATATAGGAACAACAAAGAAATCACACGCAAGCAAGACCGCCCTATTTATCGAGCCAAGAGACGGACCCATGTCAAAGAAAACATAGTCGTATTGACTGCAGCTTTCCAAAAATTGCCTAAACATAAATGTCGTTCGAAGACCACGAACACCGGCACTATTCCAATCAGCCGCCAGCGTATCCTCAATGAGAGCAAAACGAGGATCGCCCAAAAGAACATCAACACCAAAACTGTCAGACCTACTAAATTTGTGCGATGTAGAGTAACCCTTACCTTTCGACAGAGGAAGCGCCACACTATGAATTGTGTAGGACGCCTGTCGGCTATAAATGTCATCGATTACATTATCGTTAAACATATACATAGTTGCATTAGTCTGCGGATCGGCATCGACAACAAGTATCTTGCGATGACTTTTTTTTGATAAGTACCCCGCCAAATTACACATAAGTGTTGTTTTGCCAACACCGCCCTTATTAGTGAAGAACGCGATCGACTTCATATCAAACCCATGATCATATTTTGACGCATGTTCCTGTCAATACTACAAACGCGGCTCCGCGGAGATATCACTTTCCAAGCTTGGCGATCGGCACATAATGCTCCGCTGACGGCGCTCAGCGCAACAGCAACTAAATTCGTCCGGCAACTGCAGTGCACATCATCGATCGTATAGACTGAGTTGCAATCCATTTCCCGGGGACCGGCCGGGGTGACGGCCGGAGGCTAACGGTCACTGTGCAGAACCGCAGCGGTTGGGATTGTCGGATATAATGCAGGACATCAGGACCCACCCGGAAGACGCATTGCCTAACCAGGCTAGAACATATAAAGAACAAATACCTCCTCGCGTGAATGGCTGGTCATCGTGACACTCGACGCGATGCTCGGAGCCGATTATCCAACTCATTGCGCCGGAGGGCTCCAGCGCGCGGAGGCGGGTGTGTCGATTGGGCTGTTCCATAGTCTGCCGAGGCGCTGGTGATGGCACTCCTCAGCCAGAAGCATAGCGGCGCGTATTTCACGCCCGATCCGGTTGTCGCCGCGCTGGTCCGCTGGGCGGTAAGCGATCCGGCCGATCGGATGCTCGACCCCTCGTGCGGGGATGGGCGCTTCCTGGCGGGGCACCGGAACAGTGTCGGCATCGAGCAAGACCCGCGCTCCGCCGCAACCGCCGTGGAACGCGCTCCGTGGGCACTGGTCCATGAAGGCGATTTCTTCACCTGGGCGGGCGAGACGGCGGAGCGTTTCGAGTGCGCGGCGGGTAATCCGCCCTTCATCCGCTATCAGACCTTCAAGGGCGCAGTGCGCGCCCGTGCGCTGAACCTCTGCCTTGGTCTCGGCGCGGAATTTACCGGCCTCACCTCCTCCTGGGCGCCGTTCCTGGTCGCGACCGCGAGCCTGCTGAAGCCCGGCGGGCGCATGGCGTTCGTGGTGCCGGCCGAGATCGGCCATGCGCCCTATTCCGCGCCGCTGCTTGAGTATCTCGTGGCGAACTTCTCCCGCGTGCAGGTGGTGGCGGTTCGCGAGAAGCTGTTCCCCGACCTCTCGGAGGATTGCTGGCTGCTCTATGCGGATGGACATGGCGGGCGAACCTCCAGCATCCGCTTCACCGCTCTCGATCGATTCGATCCGGCCAAGGCCATAGCGCCCCTCGCGGCGGGCGAAGATGTGCCGGTGACCGAGTGGCGCGAGACCTGGGGCCGGCGGCTGCGTCCCTTCGTGCTGCCGGCGTCGATCCGGGCGATCTACGCCCGGGCCGCCGCCCATCCCGCATCGCTGCGGTTCGGCACGGCGGCGCAGATCGGCATCGGGTACGTGTCGGGCGCGAATGACTTCTTCCACTTGAAGCCGTCCCTGGCGACGAAGCTGGGCATTCCTGCGGCCCTTCTGCAGCCCGCCGTGCGCAACGGCCGTGCCCTGCCGGCGAAGCAACTGACAAAGAGCACGATCCAGCAATGGCACGCTTCCGATGAGCCGTTCATGCTGCTGCGCCTGCCAAAGGTGAAGGTTGGCGAACTGCCCAAGGAAGTCCGGCGCTATCTCGACAGCAGCGCCGGGCATGAGGCGCGCGAGGCTTACAAATGCCGCGTGCGAGAGCCGTGGTTCTCGGTGCCGGATGTCCAGCAGCCCGATTATTTCCTGAGCTACATGTCGGGCGTCTCGGCCAACCTCGTTCGCAATGCCGGCGGCGCTACCTGCACCAATTCCGTGCACTGCGTTCGCGTTCGCGATGCCAAGGCCATGCAGCGCGTCGCGAAGCACTGGACGGATGATTTCGTCGCGCTCAGCCGCGAGATCGAGGGCCACCCGCTGGGCGGCGGCATGCTGAAGCTGGAACCGCGCGAAGCAACGCGGATCCTCGTGCCTGCCGAGGAACTGGCGCGCGAGCACGACGACGAGGCGATGGCGGAAGCCGTCACGACAATGCAGCGCTGGCGGCACTATGTCTGATCCCGGTATTCCCGATCCCGAGTTGCCCGACGAGGATCTGGCGGGGGCCCAGCCTCCCGAGGATCCGAGCTTTCCCAAGACGTGCCAATGGACCAGCCAGCGCGACGCGCTCGCGCATTTTGCATCGTATGAAGGCGCGACGCAGAGCCAGCAGCATATCAAGCCTCTGCATTGGTACGTTGCCTGCCGACTGGTGATCGAGGGTGGCTTTCGTCCCGAGGAGATCACGCCTCGACCACCCTTCAGGGTGACGAAACGACAGGGAAAGTGGCATCTGGCCTATGATCCCGCGCTCGCCGAGGGCGGCGAGGCGACTGTGCTCGGCGGGCTGAAAACCAAGAACGTCGACGTGGTGGTCAACAAGCCGGGACTCGGCCCGGTGCTCGCGATCTCCTGTAAAGGCATGACGGGGGCCTTCCGCAATCTGACCAATCGGATGGAAGAGACGATCGGGGAGTGTACAAACCTCCACATCACCTATCCGGCCATGGTGTTCGGCTATTTGTTCGTGATCCGCGCCAACCGGCTGATCGAGAGTGCCGCGGCGATCGCCGGGACCGAGAACGCGCCTCCAGCCAGGCAGCTCAAGGCCAACGACATTGCCATGGCGATGGGCGGCGAACCCGTTGAAAGCATCATGCGCTTTCACTCTGCCCTGCGCGAGCTGACCGGCCGTCGCGGCATCCGCAATGATGTCTCGCGATATGAGGCTGTTTCGCTAGCGCTCGTGGAAATGGCAGATGCCGATCTTGGCGCGCTGCTTCCCACCTATCCGGCCGCCGACAGTCCTCTGCGGCTGGAGCAGTTCTTTGAAACCCTGTATCTCCGATACGATGAGCGCTTCGTATATGCGGCTCCGGACCTGAAGCGGGTTACGCAGCGGCTGGAATGGTCTCCTGCGTCCCCCGCGTTCCTGGCGGGCCTGCCGCACGACAAGATTGATTATCCCCTGCGCTTGTCTGAGTGACACCCGCCAAGCGACCGCGGCTTACAATCCCCTTCGCTTCTGGATTGTAACCGACTTATCGGCTTCGGAATCAGATACCGTCATCCGCAATCTGCTGGCGCGCGGGAGGACCCATGACGGACAACAGCAACGGACAGATGTGGGTTTTGCCTCGTTGGGTGGCAATCGCAATCGTAGGGGCTATCCTTGCAGCCTGGGGACTAAACTGGGCTGCGCTCCTGTTTGGCAAAGAGGAGCGCGGCATATTTGGCGACATGTTCGGCGCCTCGAATGCGCTCTTCTCGGGTTTAGCCCTTGCTGGCTTGATATACGCGATATTTCAGCAACGTGAGGAGATCGCGTTGGCCAAGAGCGATCTCGCGGAAACCAAGAAGATACTAGACGATCAAACACGTCACATAGAAGCTCAGAATGAGCGAATGCGAATTCAATCATTTGAAGCTACGTTTTTTCAGATGATGCGCTCACTTGATGATCGCTCAAAAAATATTGTATCCTATAATAACGGAAACAATTTGACAGGAGACGCCGCCATTGAAAACATCATTCGCGGCATTGAACAACGAATACATATTGGAGCTTCTGATGATCCATTGCTTATAGAAAGCATAACAACCGACATATGGTTGGCTAAAGCAAGCCGTCTTTAAAGTTATTATATTATTCTATATAATACGATTAAATACATCGATCAAAGTTCGATCAACAATAAACAAATGTATGCTAATATTGTTCGTGCCCAATTAACGCAAGATGTGTACTTAGGAATATTTTATTTATGCTTAAGTCGACAAGGGAAAGATAAATTTAAACCACTTGTTGAAAAGTACGCCTTGTTGAAACATCTCAATTTAGAACGAGGCGCAGCGAGAGAGCTCCAGCATCTATTTGATCCGGGCGCCTTCCGTCGAAGCTCGTCACAATCCCCCCTTCCCCTCTAGCCACGCGGCCGCCTTCCCGACTGCGCTGGCGGCCATCTCGGGGTGGCGGCCGAGGTAGTGCTTGAGGATCTGCGTGGCGCTGGCCTCGCTGTGGCCGGTGACGCTGATGATCTCGGGGATGGTCGCCCCTGCCAGTGCCATCCACGTCACGGCGGTATCGCGCAGGTCCTGGTCGCGGAAGTCCGCCAGCGAGGGGCACGGCTCCAGCTTCCACACGGTCGGCTCGGGCTCGTTGCGGCGGGCCTTGCGGGCGGCGGCGCGCAGCGTGGCGGTGGCTTCCTCGTCCATTATGCCGGCGACGGCGGCGGCGCGGACGGTGCGGTAGAGGATGGCGTACCAGCTCTGGCCGAAAGGGCGGCCGCTCTTCTCGTCGATGATGATCTCGGGATGCTGGACGCGGTGGGCCTTGCGGCGCTCCCGCGCGGCCTTCAGCCGGGCCATCAGCGCCGGCGAGGGCGGCACCAGCACCACGGCGCCGGTTTTCTTCTGGCGGAACAGCAGGCGGCCATCCAGGTCGCGCCCGTCGACCAGCAAGAGGCGATCGCTCTGCCGCTGGCCGGTGAGCAGCCCCATGACGACGGCGTCGCCGATCTCGGGTCGGCCGAGCAGGTCGGCGGCGGCGATCAGCGCGCGCATCTCGTCGACGGAGCCGATGCGCAGGCGCGGCGGCGGCTGCTCCATTTCGAGCTTGCTGAAGGGCGAGGCGCCGACGCGGCCGGCGCCGTGGCCGAACGCCCAGGCGGAGGAAAGCGCGGCCATGACGCCGCGCGCCATGGCCGGACCCTTCTCCTCCAGGAGGCGGTGATAGATGCCGAGCGCGGCGCGCCGGTTGAGCTGCGCGGCCGGCGCGGCCCATACCCGCCCCTCGTCGAAGCCTTCGAGCGTGCGGCTCATGCTGCCGAAGAACCTGCGGCTGGCGGCCGCCAGCGGGCGGATGCGGCGCTTGCCCTTCACGATCTCGGCCGTGCCGAAACGCGGGTTCTTCTCCGGGTGCTGCCAATCGCGGATCAGGTCGCCGACCGTGTAGGTGTCGGGCTTGCGCGGCGGCAGGAGCTTCCGGCCCTCCGCCTTCGCCTTGCGGCGCTCCTCCACCTCGGCGGCGCGCTTCACGGCGAAGGCCAGCGCCTCGGCGAGGGTGAACCATGTGCCGTCCGCGTGCCGCAGGTCCTCGCCCCGGAAGCCGAGCGCGCGGTGCGAGGGCGTCGCGACATAGCGCGGGCGGCCGTCGCGCACATTGATGAAGGGAATTCGGACGACGGGCTTCATGGGCTCTCGCGGGGCGGACGCGCGTGAGGCCGATGATGAAGCCGGATCGGGGCGGGCGGCAATGGACATGTGCGCTCTCCGAAAGAACACGGCCCGGAAGGGTGCGCTTCCGGGCCGGTGCAGATGGGTCGTTCGCTTTCAGCCACTCCCGAAGGCGTAGCCTATGGCGGTGATCAGCAGGCCGAAGCCGAGGCAGGCGAAGAGGCGGAAGATCTCGCGGGCGACCAGCGAGGCGAGTAGCGCGAAATCGCTCATGGCCGCGCCTCTGCGTCGCGAGCTGGCACGCCGCGCCGGGCGGCGGCCACCTGCTTCGCCTTCGCGCGCCACTCCGTGGCCAAGGCGGCGCCCTGCTCGGTCGGCATCAGGTGCAGGCCGCCGAAATTGGAGGTGGTCGCCAGCCCGCGCTTGATCAGCTTGTTGGCGGTGGTTTGCTGGATCGAGATGGTGCCGCCCCGGCAGCCCCAGCCGCCGGAGCGGCGCCACAGCGTGTGGCGGGTGATGAGCAGCAGGGCGCGCTTCTGCGGGGCCGTCAGCTTTTCCGGGGTCATGCCGCGCCCCCATAGAGCTGTTCCAGCGTCGGGCCGGACTGGCTGGGCCTTGGCGGCGCCGGGCCGCGCTCGACGAGGCCGGCGGCGCCATCGATCCACGCCACCACGGCCGCCCGCGACCACATGCCGAGCGAGCCCGGCAGGCGCTGGGGGAAACCGTGCTCGCGGGTGAGAACGGCAAGCTTGTCATAGAGGTGAGCCTTGCTGACGCCGAGCCAGCGGGCCAGCTCCTCGCGGCCGACAGTCGGCGGCGGAGCCGGGAAGGCGCCGGGAATTTCCATGGGTTACGACCTCCACGCAGTGATTTGCGTGGAGCAATGGGACATTTTGGCTCTTTTTCTGTCAATAAGAAAAAGAGCCGAATTGGCTTATTCAGCGATAGGCGTCCGCTAAGGCTCTGATCGCCTTCGTTATGTGGGCTCTCTGCTCGTCTGTCAGGCCCTGAACCAGGCCATCAAGCGATGCCTCGGCGGGATCGCGAAACAGATCTCCGGGTGAAACCCCGAGCGCGGATGCGATGGCAACAATCATTGTTGGGCCGGGCTCGCGCTCGCCGCGCTCATATTTTCCAACGCCTGTCACGTGAAGATCGAGGCGCTCCGCGAGCGTCTCTTGGGTGAGTTTCTTCGCCTTTCGCCACTCCCGGAGGAAGAAGACTTTCGGCGGCGCGACGGGGCTCGGTGGCGTGCTTGACATGCACGCATCGTAGAAAGGCACCCGGGGCCGGTCCCGAGCGAGAACGGCTCTTTCCCTGATTGACGAAATAGAGCCAATATGGCTGATCATGGGGTATGGCCGCAAATCACTGTGCAAATCACTCTCTCCGTCGTTGGCGCCTTGAGCGCGGCCTGACCTGTGATCAGGCCGGCGCGCTGATCGGCGTGCACGGCACCGCGTTCGGCAAGTACGAGCTGGGACGGCGCTTCCCGAGACCCTCGATCCTTGCCGCCATCATCCGCGCCACCGATGGCGCGGTGACCGCCAATGATTTCCTCGCCGCCGAACACGCCGATCCCTCACCTCTTGAGGCCGCCGAATGACCGCCGCCCCCACCGCTTCCGTTGTGTCACTCTCCAATGTTCGGGCGTCCCTGTCGGCGTCGTCCGTGTCCCGCCCGCGGAGCTCGCGTGCCCCCGCGCTACATGTCGACGCCCTCGCGCTGGGCGCGTTCCTCCGCCGCCGGCACCCGTCCGACACCGCGAAGCAGGTCGCCACCGAGACGGGCGTGCCCTCGCGCACCGTCCAGAAATGGCTGATCGAGGGCGCCGCGCCCACCTTCGCCCATGCCATGCGGCTGGTCGCCGCCTACGGGCCGGCACTGATCGTCGCCTGCGTTTCACCCTGCCCCGGCTGGGCGGCCGCCGCTGCGCGCGATGAACGCCGCCGGGCGATCGAGGCGGAGATGGCGCGCCTCGCCGGCGAGCTCGACAAGATCGGGGGCGCACGATGAGCGATGGCCTGACGCTGATGGCGGCGGTGGGAACGCCCGGTGCGTATCAACGCACGCTCCACCGCAAGACCGATGGCACGCTGGTGCTGAAGGAAGGCGGGCGCGTGCTCGCCACGGTGCGCCGCGATGTGGTGGTGGATCTCGCCATCGCGATCTGCGCGGGCGAGCAGCGCGCCGCCACGCAGCCGGGCGCGCTGCTGGCGCTCGCCACCTATCTGCTGGCGCTTGAGGTGCGGCATGAGGCGAACCTGCCCCCGACGCCAGCGCCTGCCGACCCCTCGAACCAATCCCAGCGGCCATGAGGGGCTCCATGTCCGCGCTGCGCCGGCTCGAAAAGACCGGTCTTTTGTCAACCGTCTCCCCGGAAATGCGTGGGGTCGGTTCGGCCTCACGAAAAAAAATCTGCCCGAAATTCGCGGCGCTGGAGGCGCGGCGGATCGCGGCCGGCGCGACGGTGATGGAAGTCTGCTCCCGCGCCCAGGTCGCCGAGCGTGCCTATCGTCGTGCCCGCCTCGGCATCGTTGCGCCCCGGGCCTCCACCCTGCGGCGTCTTGAGACGGCGATCGAGCAGCTCGGCCGCGAGGCGGGGCGCGATCCCGCCGAGCTGCTGCCGAAGCTGTGGGTGGCGATCCTCGCCATGGTGGCGATCGACATGGGCGTGCCCCCGGCCATCGCCGTGGCGGCCGATCCGCATGCGAACCTTAAGGGCGATGCGCAATGGCGCGCGGCGGCGGAGGTGCGGCACCGGGCGCTCTATCTCCTCGTCACCGTGCATGACGTGTCGATGGCCGCGGCCGCCGGTGT
Source organism: Ancylobacter terrae (assembly GCF_045108345.1). NCBI lineage: Bacteria > Pseudomonadati > Pseudomonadota > Alphaproteobacteria > Hyphomicrobiales > Xanthobacteraceae > Ancylobacter > Ancylobacter terrae. The sequence goes on along the minus strand of NZ_JBJGXH010000001.1, from coordinate 382,624 downwards.
CGCCGGCATCTCGAAGCAGGCGGTGAGCAAGGCGCTGCGCGGGATCGAGGATGATCGCGACGACGAGCGCGCCGATCGCGGCCTCGAAATGCTCGCCGCGCCCTTCGAGGTGGCGCGATGAGCTTCGATCGCGGCCATATCGAGGATGTGCGCCACGCCGGCAAGGCGTCGATCCGCTCGCTGGTGAAGCACATATTGCCGGACCCGCAGGGCTATTTCTCCGGCGCTTATTACTTCTGCCGGAACCCGGGCCGGACGGGTAAGCCTGATCGTCGCGTCGGCTCCTTCTTCGTGTTCCTCACCGGCGCGGCCGCCGGTGGCTGGCGCGACACCTCTTCCGGCGAGCAGGGCGACGTGATCGACCTGGTCGCCCTGGCGCTGCGGCTTTCGCGCGGCGACGCCATCAAGTGGCTGGCCAACTGGACGGGCATCCGCCAGCTCACCGGCCCGGCGCTGCTGGCGAAGCAGGCCGAATGGCGCGAGGAGGAGCGACGCACCGCACATGAGGACGCGCGCGAACTCGACGAGCTGCGGCGCCGCGCCAAGGCGCTCTGGCTTTCGGGCAAGCCGATCGCCCCGCCGGCGCCGGGTGGCGCACCTTCGCCCGCCTGGCGCTACCTGACCGAGGCGCGCGCGATCGACCTGCCGGGCATCGGCGGCGCGCCCTCGCTGCTGCGCTGGCTGCCGTCGCACAAGCATGTCGACAGCGGCCGCGAATGGCCGTGCATCGCGGCCGGCATCGTCGACATGAAGGGCGACATCATCGGCGTGCATCGCACCTGGCTGCGGCATGATGGGCTGGACAAGGCGCCGGTGCGATCGCCCCGCAAGGTGTGGCCGCGCGGGATCTCCGGCGGGCTGATCTGGCTCTCGCGCGGCGCCTCGAAGCACGGGCCGATCGAGGCCGGCCGGCGTGGGGAAAGCTCGATCGTCATCCTCGCGGAGGGCATCGAAGATGCGCTCACCGCCGCTATGGCGGAGCGGGAGGCGCGCGTCGCCGCATTCATCAGCCTCGGCTATCTCGGCGATCTCTCCGACATGCCATGGGCCTCCGGCTACGTCGTGCTGCGGGACAATGACTGGGCCAGCCCGCAGGCAGTCGCTCAATTCGATGACGCTTTCGCCCGGCTTCAGGGCTTCGGCAAGCCGTGCGAGTGGATCGCTTCCCCGCACGGCAAGGATTTCAACGATCTGGCGCAGGCGATTTCCGCCGGCGCGCTTTAGGGGAGACGGGCGATGCATCGGGCGGAGTTGCGCGACGAGTTCATCCAGGCGGCGCTCACCGGCGGGCACGGTAGCGCCATGTCGGTGATGCTGGCGCTGGACGCGGGGGAGCTGGCGGCCGCGGCGACGCCGGGCGACGGCGACGGGCAGGAGCTGGCGAATTTCTGGTATCTGCCCGGCGACTTCACGCGCGCCATCGGCGATGCCGACGCCAATTCGCTGATCGGCGAGGCCATCCTTGAGCAGCTCGCCACGCTGGCGCTCGCCTACAATGTCGACAGCGGCGAGGTGATGTTCCGCCTTGCCGCCGAGCGCGGGGCGATCGACGCGCGCGGCGAGGAATGGAACGACCTGCCCCCGGCCCGCCGGCGGGCATGGGAGCTCTTCGCCCTGGTCGCCAACCGCGTCTATTCCGTGCTGATCGAGGAGGCGCGGGCGAGCGAGGGCGTGACGCGGATCGGCCGGGTGCCGGCGCTGGCGGAGACCATCTTCGACGAGGACAAGGAAGGGCCGATCGACGAGGTGCGCGCCGCAGCGCTGAAGATGATGACGGCGCCGGCCGTTGCCGAGCCCGCACCGGAGCCGGCCGCGCCGGAAGCGGAACCGGCCATGCTTTCGGCCTTCAACCCGCCGGCCGCCGAACTGCCGCCGGAGGAGCCGCCGGCCAAGGCCAAATCCAATGGCAAGAAGTCCGCCAAGGCCGGCTGAGCCTGAGAGCATCACATGGCCGAAAACAGGCGTGGCGCCGGCGTTGTCGCGGGCGTCATCGGGAAAGCCGTCCGCGGCGTCCAGAGCCGGGTCGAGCGCCAGCGCGAGATTGCCGATCCCGAGATCGGGCAGGATCGCGATGGCGTTCACCCGGGGCAATGGCGCGCGAAGGGCCTCGCCGATGTGTGGGGCCTGCCGCCCGGCTGCCCGGTGCATCCGCTCGGGGTGGACGGGCAGACGCTCTATTTCATCGACGATATCGGCCAGCTCTTCGTCATCCCCGAGGGCCGCCAGTGCGGGCAGGACGTGATCCAGCGCCTGTTCGGAGCGCGCCCGCTCTACCTCTATTGGGCGTGGCCCAAGATCACCCCGCCGAAGAAGGAAGGCGACCCCTTCACCGTGACCGGCTGGAAAGCCGAGATGGTGCGGCAGGACCTGTTCGCGGCCGCCAAGAAAAAGGGCGTGTGGAACCAGGTGGAGCGCATCCGCGGACGCGGCGCGTGGAAGGGCAAGGACGGCGAACTGATCATCCATTGCGGCGATGTGCTCTACATCGGCAATACCGTCGTCGACACCGGCGAGCGCGGCGAATTCTTCTACCCGCGTCGGCCGACCCTGCCGCACCCATGGGCGGCGCCGGTGACCGACGACATCAACCCCGGCCCCGAGCTGCTGGAGATGCTCCGCACCTGGTCGTGGGAGCGGCCGGACGTCGACCCGATCCTGATCCTCGGATGGCTGGTGGTCGCCATGCTCGGCGGCGCGCTGGACTGGCGCCCCTCGATCTTTCTCGTCGGCGACGCCGGCACCGGCAAGTCCCACCTGCAGCGGCTGATCAAGGCCGTCCTGGGCGGCATGCTGGTGCAGGCGACCGACACCACGTCGGCCGGTATCTATCAGCGCATCGGCACCGACGCGCTGCCGGTGGGCGTCGACGAGCTCGAGGCGGAGGCCGACAACCGCAAGGTCATCGCAGTCGTGAAGCTGGCGCGCCTCGCGGCCTCGGGCGGGCTGATGCTGCGCGGGGGACAGGACAATGCCGGCGTCGAATTCCAGGCGCGCTCCACCTTCCTTTTCAGCGCCATCAATGCGCCGCCGCTTCCGCCGCAGGATCTTTCGCGCCTCGGCGTGCTGACGCTGCGCGATCTCGACCCGGCCAAGATCGCCGAGCCACCAGTGCTCAAGCTCGCCGACACGATCGGCCCGCGCATGCTGCGCCGCCTGATGGACCGCTGGGAGGCGTGGCCGGAGCTGTTCGAGCGCTACCGCAAGGTGCTGTTCAAGGGCGGCCACGACAGCCGGGGGCAGGACACCTACGGCACGCTGGTCGCGGCCGCGCACCTGCTGCTGGGCGACGCGGCCATGGCGGAGGCGAGCACGAACGCGATCGACAACTGGTCGGTCATGCTCGGCGTCGACGCGCTGCCCGAGCATGTGCAGCGCCAGAAGAACTGGCGCAACTGCGTGTCGCATATCCTCGGCGCCCGCGTGCCCGCCTGGAAGCAGGGCAACCGGCAGGCGGTGGGTCAGCTCATCGAGGACCTGAAGGAAGGGCGGGACAGCCTGACCCTCACGGAAGCGCAACGCCAGCTCGCCCAGGCGGGGCTCGGCCTGGTGCGCGACCTCGCCATCGCGGACGGCTTCATCCTCGCGGTGCCGAACACCTCGCCCCTGCTCTCCGAGCTCTTCGAGGGCACGGTGTGGGCGGGACAGGCGGGAATAGGCGGCTGGTCTGGCGCCCTGCGGCAGGGGCCGCCAGCCGTCATCATCACGGACAAGCACAAGAACCTGCGGAAGATAAACGGCATGAACGTTCGATGCACGCTCATCGCCCTGCACGAATTCGACAGACTAGGCGAGAGGTGAGGCGAGATGAGAGTGAGAATATCACCCTGCGGCGGCGCCAGCTTCTCTTCAACGTGTGGATCGGCGGAGCGCGCCGGCGCCACAGTGCCCTAGCCGGCGGCCTCTAGGGCCGCTGGCGGCTGGAACCCGGCCGGGGGCGCGCTTCGCCCTCACGATCGACCAGCGGCCGCAGGCCGCGCCGATTGGCGCGCCCCGCGCGCCCTCTTGCATCAACGTGCCGGCCGACCAGGCCGGCGCCGATCCATCATCACCCCAGCCCCCGTCGCGCCCATGAACCCGCACCCGCTGCGCCAGTGCTGCCCCCATCTGCAAACCCCCGCCCGTTCGCGGTTGACGGGTCCGCGCGGCCGTCAGGATCAGGGAATACTTGCGGTCGGGGCCTTGGGCATCGGGTCGGGTAACACCGGCAACACCTCGGTAACACCGCTCGGGCGCCGGTGTTACCAGCGTAAGCCGCTGAAATAGCAGCGGAAACAACCGAAAATCGTGAGGCAGTAACACCGGCAACACCGGATGCGCCTCACATATGCACACGCACGCGCGCGCGTATGGAGGGTGGTGGTGTTGTCGGTGTTATCAGTGTTGAGGGGTATATAACTATATGAAGAACAACGGAAATCTCGGTAACACCAGCGGTAACACCGGCGCGTCTGGTGTTACCGGCGCCCGGCTGCGGCAGGCAATTTATCGCGGGGGTTTTGCGGGTGGGTGAGCGCGCCGACGACGGGAAAAATTCGCAGGGCGCCCTGCCGGGCATCGGCGCCGACCCGATGCGGCTGCGCCAGCCGGGCCGGCCGGCGGGCGCGGAGGCGCGCTCGAAGCGCCAGCTCCGCGAGCACCTGGCGCAGCTCGGCTATCGCGATCCGGCGGTGGTGCTCGCGGAGACCATGTCGATGAGCGAGGCCGCGATCCAGAACGCCCTCAACCGAAACGAGGACGGCACGGCGGTGCCGGCGCTGGAACGCTGCTCGCGGAAGGAAGCGCATGCGATCCGACTGCGGGCCGCGGCCGAGCTGCTGCCGTTCGTGCACGGCAAAATGCCGACGATCGAGCTCCAGCCGGAGGAAGCGCTGCCCGTCCTGGTCATCGAGGTGGGCACCAACCAGCTCGACATCGATCGCGGACGGATCGACGGCGGGCGCGCGGCCGAGCCCATGTCGGTCGGCCTGCCGATGCTGGAAAATCAAGGGGTTACCGATGGCGCGACGCGACCGTCTCACGGGGCAACCGTCTCACGGGAGCGCGAAAGCGAGGCGGATCAACGGGTTGAGGGCGACCATGGCGTTGATTGAAAATCAACGGCACGGCGCTCCCGGCGGGGTCCGGCCTCGTTTGAGCGAGGCGCCCCTCGATCGATCCGCCGGGCCGGTGGCCGGCGCCGGCGGCGCGGCCGCGAGCCCCCCGGGGGCCTCGCCGGGGCTTCCCCCGAGGGCCGCCCCCTCCCCCCCTCAGGGGCATCGGTGCGCACACCGTCGTCGATTTCAGCCCTTCGGCATCCCCGATGATGGGCTGACGGTTCGGAGAGGGCGCGCCGATCAACCGGGGCGAAAGGGGGTCGGGGTTTCCGGCTTCGTCACCGCGACGGCATGGGCCTACGCAAGCGCAGGGGTGCGGGATGCTCGATGAAACCGACGTGCGCTCACTGGTGGCGGACCTAGAGCGGGATGAAGAATTCGATATTTTCAGATATCGCCCGCCGGGTCCAGTGTCGCAGGCGTTTCTGAACAACCAGCGCGACCTCACCCAATTCCTCATGGGGCCGGTGGGCGGTGGCAAGACCACGGTCTGCGCCTTCAAGCGCGTGCTGGCCGCGACACTGATGCCGCCGGATCGCAAGGGCGTGCGGCGCTCGCGCTGGATCGTACTGCGGACCAGCTTCCGCGACAGCGAACGCACAGTGCTGAAAAGCTGGCAGCTCTGGTTTCCCAAAACCTATCCCGGGTCGACCTGGACGGGCGGCAATGACCGGCCCGTGACGCACATCCTGCGCTGGCGGCTCTTCGACGGAACGACGGTGGAAGCGGAAACGCTCTTCATCGGCCTCGGCGAGCACAAGGTGGCCGACGTGCTGCGCGGCCTCGAAATCTCGGGTGCCTGGCTCAATGAGGCGGACACGTTGAGCGACGACGCGCTGGCGGCGGTCGAGCAGCGCGTGGGCCGCTACCCGAACAAGACCGAGCTCGCCGACGAAAGGGCGCCGCGGCACAAACAGGTGATCGGCGACCTCAATGCGCCCGATGAAGACAATTGGGTGCACGCGAACTTCATGGAGAACGGCAAGCCCGGCCGCGTGCTCTATGCCCAGCCCTCCGGGCGGCATCCCGACGCCGAGAACCTGAAGCACCTCGAGGCGGGCTATTACGAGGACATGATAGCCAACCAGGAAGACTGGTTCGTGCGGCGCTTCGTCGACAACCAGTTCGGCTACTCCCGCGAGGGCAAGCCGGTGTTCACTGCCTTCGACCGGCAGCGCCACGTCGAGGCGCGCGAGATTGCCGTAGATCCGAACCTGCTGACGCTGATCGGCCTCGATGCGGGACTGCACCCCGCCGCCGTGATCGGGCAGGTCACGCCGCGCGGCCAAATCCGCATCACCGATGAGCTCTACCTCGGGCATGGCTACGGCGCTGATCGCTTCGGCGAAGCGCTGCTGGATCTGATGGACCGTCGCGGATATCCCCCGCGCACCGGCCGGAACGTGCGTGCCTTCGCCGATCCGGCTTCGCAGTATGGTGCCGACCGCGAGGGTGGCGAGCTGGCGTGGATCGAGAGCATCGGCGTCGTGCTCGGCCTGGCGGTCGGTGTGCCGATCTCGAATGAGCTATCGCTGCGCATCGGCGCCGTGAGCCAAGAACTGCGGCACATGCTCGACGATGGGCGCCCGCGCCTGGTCCTCTCCCCGCATTGCAAGACGCTTATCCGGGGTCTCTCGTCGGCCTATCGATACAAGAAGAGGATCGACGGGCAATTCGAGCCGACGCCGGAGAAGAACGCCGCGTCGCATCCGATGGACGCTCTGCAATACCTGGTGCTCGGCTTCCGCGGACGGGCCGGCGTCGTTGCGGAAGCCGGCCGCGGGGGGCGGGTCGGTGCCGGCCGCGACGGTGCAGCCCCACCGATGGGCCACAATGGCGGGCCGCCGATGGCCGGGAATTTCGATCCGCACAAGGTGGGTGTGAACGGCGGGCGCGCGCGATGGTGACGCTGCGATCGCCGGCGACGATCCTCGATCTCGCGACTTGCGCTGGCAACGGCTCGGCGTATCGGTGGGCAGCAATCCGTTCTCAAGCAGAAGCGGGACGCACCTGGGTGGTTCAGCATGCTGGTGGGGAAGTACTGGCGGCCGGCGGTCTCCTTCCCAACGGGGGAGCATGGTTCATTGCCGCACCAGCCGCCAGTGGTTACATGCTACGGATCACCCGGCTGATGCGTTCCGTGCTCGCCGCCGAGCGTGGCGCTTGGGTTAGCGTCATGACGCCCGAGGGCGAACGCCTAGCCCGTCTGATGGGCTTCATCCCGATATCGCAAACCCTTTGGCAGCGACAGGTCCCGAATCCGCATGTCGGCGCCCCGGCCCCCTTGTAACGCCTACAACCAGTGCTAGCATAATTCGAATAAGCAGCAAGGAACCAGGACTCACCGGGATTGGACAGCTTGACATCCTAAGATATCAAATCGTGGGGAAAAAAAATGACCAGCAGCCAACGAATAGCGATTATTGTATTTGGCTCTTTGCTGGCTACATGTGTAGCACTTTTGATAATATCCAATTTCCTTGGGCCAGTTGCTCAGGAATCTGTTGCGTCAGTATCACGAGATGGCTTTAAGACAGTGCTTGGAGCCATGGTTGGCGCGTTGTCAGTTATACTTGGGGGAGCAAAAAAATGATGAGAGTCATTATCTTAGTTCTGGTTTACATGTCGTTGAGCCTTCGCGCCAGCGCGGCACCGCTTCCATCAACCACCGAGTTCATGAACATACTCATGTCATGCGGAATGGGCTCCAGCGTAAAAATAGATGGGAACCTGAAGGGATCAATTCAAGACGCATACGAGAAAGGCAGAGTTGAAGGGAAATTAAACCAGCAAATAATGACCGACATAATCAGACTTGTTCCTGAGAATGAAAGAGCAAAAGTTTATGAAATATATGTAGGTTGTGTAAATAAAAGATTATCACAAATAGAAATTGAAGAGAATAAGGAATATAGAATTGAGTTTGTTTCAAATGGAATGTGGATTGATAATACTGGAATTGGCGATGTCTATGCAAGCAGGAGCAATATAGACTTTCTTGTTAATGGAGAAGAATATTATTCTATGAGTTTGGACGAGGGCTTTGATGGTTTTAATTTATATTTAAAGAAAGGCACTCACACTTTGACTTATAAGACAGACGTTCGAGCTAGGTCAGGAAGACGAGCTCGGTCTAATTGTACCGTAAGTTTTTCAGTGGAAAGAAATCAAACATTTGCGATTAATATAAAATTTGATGTATATGATAAAGATCGTGACTATGTATCAAAGTGTTATTTAAATAAGGTTTGATATATATAATTTCGTCAAGTGAATAAGAGATTAATCGGCTCGGTTATTTCACAAGCTCCATTGCGACGCGGTAACGGTTGACCCAGCCTCTACCGCCCTAGCGTTGGCCTCCTTGAGGAGGCTTCCCATGGGCGCGATGTTCGGTGGCGGATCGGAAAAGGCGGCAGCGCTTGCGCAGCGGCAGGCGGCGGCGGCGCAGCGACGGCAGTTGGCCGATCTCGCCCGGCAGCAAGGCGAAGTCGACCAGGCAAAATCGACCGGCGGCGGCACGCGCGGCCGGCGTCTCCTGACATTCTTCGACGCACTCGGTGCGCAGCAGGGCGCCAGCACCATGGGCGGTGGCTCCTGATGGCGGACGCCGTGGCGATGCCGGCCTCGGTGACGGCCGGCCTGAAGAAGCGCCGCGACCGGGCGCAGGGCGTGCGCGACCAGTTCCAGCCGCTGCTGGATGACGCCTACAAGTTCGCCATCCCCTTCCGAAAGGACGCCTCGGAAAGCCCCGGCGCCGAGCGGGTCAATGAAGTCTACGACCACACGGCGATCGTCTCCGCCTTCCGCTTCGGCGGCAAGCTGCAATCGGACCTCGCTCCGCCCGGCGAAACCTTCTTCAAGCTCGAGCCGGGGCCGCTGGTGCGCCAGCCGGACGCGCGCGAGCAGCTCTCGACCGATCTCGAGGGCATTCGCGACGTGCTCGCCGCGACGCTGATCGACGGCGAATGGGACAATGCGTTCGCCGAGATGGCGCTCGATCTCGCGGCCGGCACAGGCTGCATGCTGATCCTGGAGGGCGAAGGCGAGAAGATCGCCCGGTTCATCACCGTGCCGCTCTCCGAAATCCTGCTGGAAAGCGGTGGCTACGGCGAGATTTCCGGGGTGTTCTGGAAGAAGAAATGGGCGGTGCGCTCGATCCGCGAGACGTGGCCGAAGGCCAAGTTCGAAGAGAAGCTGGCGGAATATGAGCAGAAGGCGCCGGAAACCGAAATCGACCTGCACCAGGACACGGTTTGGGACGCCAAGCGCAAGCGCTGGCGGCACACGGTCTGGTGCAACGAGCAGGAAACGCCGCTCTCGACGCGCGACTATCGAACCTCGCCCTGGCTGACGCCGCGCTACTTCAAGGTGTCGGGCGAGACCTATGGGCGCGGCACGATCATGCTCGCCATGCCGACGATCCGCACCCTCAACACCGCCCAGCGCTACACGCTTCAGGCGGCCGCCATCGCCATGATCGGGATTTACACGGCGATCGATGACGGCGTGTTCAACCCCGAGAATTCGCCGATCATGCCCGGTGCCTTCTGGAAGGTGGCGCGCAATGGCGGGACGCTCGGCCCGTCCGTCCAGCGCTTCCCCGATCCACGCATCGATCTCTCGAACCTTGTCTTGAACGACCTGCGCATGGGTGTGCAGGCGGCGATGATGGACCAGTCCCTGCCGCCCGACGGGGCGGCGGTGCGGTCGGCAACGGAAATCCTCGAACGGGTGAAGCGGCTCGCCTCCGACCATGTCGGGGCCTTCGGGCGCCTGGTCGCGGAAATCATCGTTCCGCTGGTGCGCCGCCTCATCGAAATCTGCTTCAACCGGCGTGTCATCCAGTACCAGACACCGATCGACCAGCTCCTGGTCCGCGTCGCCGTCTCCTCGCCGCTCGCCATCGCCCGCGAAACCAGCCGCGTGCAGAAGATCGTGCAGTGGCTCGAGATGGTCATGATGCTGATGGGCGACAAGAAACACCACGTCGGCAAGTTCGCCGATGCGCTAGCCGAAGTCGGCCGCGTCATGGACGTGCCCAGCAACCTCATCCTGAAGGAAGAGGAGCGCAAGCAGGCCGAGGCGGCCGACCAGGCGCAGGCCATGGCGCTCGAGCTCGCCCGGGCTGGCATCGGACACAATGGCGGGCCGGCGATGGATGCCGGCCCCACCGAACCTCCCCCGGAGACGCTCGCATGAACCTCGATGTGAACCTCGAGGAGATGATCGCCGCCGTCGCGCGCGGCGATTTCTCCGGCTTCGACAAGCTGCAAACCGATCGCCTCGAGGAGGGCAAGAAGGCCGCCCGCCGCCGGCGCGAGGAGCGCGAGCGCCTGGCCGCCGCGGCCGCGCGGCTCTTCGGCACGCCGGACGGCCGGCTGCTGCTCGAATGGATCTTCCGCCGGACGTTGCGGCGGGTCGCGTTCCACTACCAGCCCGGCCTCAGTCTCGAGGAGGTCGGCATGGCGGGGCTGAAGCGCGAGGGCGCCAACGAGCTCGCCTTTGAAATCCTGCGTCTCGTCGCCGAGGGTCTCGGCGAGACGCTCGAAATCCGCACCTGACCCGATGAGGTTCCGCGATGTTCGGCTTCCGCTTCTTCGTCACGATCTTCCGCGCGCCTGAGGGCGATGCGGCACCCGCTCCCGCCCCAGCCGCCCCGGCGCCGGCGGCAGCCGCTGCCGCCCCGGCGGCGCCCGCTCCCGCAGCGCCGGCTGCACCGACGGCGCCCGCACCTGCGGCGGCTCCGGCAGCGCCTGCCGCTCCCGCCGCTCCGGCCGCGCCAGCGGCGCCGCCGGCCCACCAGGCGGCGGATTACATGGTGCAGTGGGACGGCGATCATAAGGACCATCTCGCCGGCGCCTTCGCGGCGGACGATCCGCTTTATGCCTCCGCCCGGGACGCGGCGCTGAAGCACGGCATTCCGCCGAAGGCCTTCGGCGCGTTCCTCACCGACGTGTTCGGCCCCGCGCTGGCGAACGGCGTGCTGCCGCCGCCGTTCAACCCGCAGAAGCAGATGGAGGCGTGGGGGCAGAGCCTTGGTATCACCGACAAGACCGAGCTCGCGCGGCAGCATGGCGACCGTGTCGCCTTCGCGTCCGGTCTCGGCAAGCAGCTCGGCCTTTCCGACGCCGGACAGGTGGAGCTCGATGTGCTGACCGACACCGCGGCGGGCCTCGAGGTGATCGACAAGCTGCGGGGCCTGCTCGATGGCGACGGCATTGGCGTGTCGGCCGAAGCGCAAGCCAGCCCGGGGCGGGACACGCCCGCCAGCCTTCGGGCGGCGATGAAGGACCCTCGCTACGACAGCAGCTCTCCCAAGTACGACGAGACATACCGCGCGAGCGTCGATGCCCGCTACAAGAGGCACTACGGTTGACGCTTCCTCCGCGCGCCTAGCTTTGCCCCTGCCGGGGGATCACCGCCACACCCCGCGTGTCGTTTCACACGGGGGACGTGATGCAGAAGATCGATGCGACCTTCATCCAGCAGTACAAGGACAAGGTAATCCTCGAAATCCAGTCGGAGGGCTTCCTGCTCTCCGGCACGATGCAGAGCGAAGAGAAGATCGAAGGCTCCAAGGCGATCTGGCCGAAAATCGGCGCCGGCAAGGCCCGCAAAAAGCAGCGGGCGCAGCGGGCGGTGCCCATGAACCCGGATGCCGGCCAGACCGAGGCTCTGCTCGAGACTTGGGAAGCTTTCGACTACGTCTACAAGTACGATCTGACCCGCACCAACGTGAAAGAGCGGGACAACCTCGCCAAGATCGGTGCCCAAGCGCTCGGCCGCGCCAGCGACGAAGACATCATGGGCAAGCTCAATGCGGCGGCGCCGACCGCCGGCTACCGTTATGTCAACGGCGGCGCCAACGCCTTCAACGCAGCCTACGCTCTGACCATGGTGCAGAAGGCCCAGCGGGCGGCAAAGGGCGTGTGGCGGGGTGACAATTTCTGCCCTCTGCCGAGCCTCCTGTGGAACCAGTTCCTCGCCGCCAAGCAGGTATCGAGTTCGGAGTACACCGGGCCTGATCTGCCTCTCGCGAAGATGACCAGCGCGAAGACGTGGAGCGGGGTCCATTGGTTCCTCGCGCCCGATGAGCTGTTCCCTGTGCCGTCCGCCGGCAATGTGGACATCATCCTCTATCCGCGCTGGGCAATGGGCTACTGCCTCAACTTCCAGCTCCAGACCATGTGGGACTGGGAGAACGATCTCGGGGCCTGGTCCTGCCGCATGGAACACGAGGCGGCGGTCGCGGCGCTTCAGCCCGACGCGCTGGTGCGCGGCCGGTTCCCGAACCCCGACGACGGCACCATCGTCTTCACCTGATCGCGCGGCGGTTACTCAAGCTCTCGGAGACAAATCATGGCTTTCGCACTTCAGGGCTGGTCGCGTCTCGTCGCTGGCCCCTCCGTTGGTATCGGCCCGGGGTCGGTTCGATCCAAGTACATGTATGTCAGCCTCGACACGGCGGCTGCCGTCGAAACGACGGGGTATTTCAACGTCATGGCGTCGCAGCTCACCGTTGGCGACCAGATTGACTGCTCGCTTGATCTCGGCGGCACGCCCCGTCGTCGCGATTACATGGTCACCGCTATCGCGGCGGGGGTGGTGACCATCGGAGCTCAGAACGTGGCCTGACGACGAGGTCACGTCTGACGGCGGCCGGGGAGGCGGACCCCCGGCCGCCACCCTTCTCCTATGAGGCGCGCCCATGCTCGATCCCCTGCGCATCGTCCAGATGGCTGCCGCCCGCATTGGCGAGGAGGCGCCGACCTCGCTCGCGGAGGCCGCCGGCGATGACAGCCTCGAGCTGGTCTATCAGTCGGTCACCGACTTCTGCCTCGACCTGCACACCTGGGACTTCACCCGCGAGCTCCGCCAGCTTCCGCAGCTTGCGGGCATCGCCTCCCCGGTCCTCGGTTATCCCTATGTGTTCGAACTGCCGACGGACGCGATCGGCGAACCGCTGCGCGTCGTCGACGACATCGCGACGCCGGATCGGGCCTTCTATGGGTGGACCCTACACGGGGCGCGCATCCTCGCTCTCGCCTCGCCCCTCTACGCGGTCGTGAATGTGCGCCCTCCCCCGGCGCGCTGGCCCGGCACGTTCCGCGAGGCGGTGGTGCTGGCGATCGCCGCCGAGCTCGCCCTTTCCATGGCCTCGAATGACGGATTGCGCGCCGAGCTGCGCGTGAACGCCTACGGGACGCCGTCGCAGGATTTCCGCGGCGGCGCGATTGGCGTAGCTATCCGAAACCAGGCGTTCCGCACGCCGGCGAAGCGGCTCGCCTTGGGCACCGATCCCCTCAGCGCGAGCTGGCGCGGATGAAGCGCGCGGGCCGCAAACAAGCGTCGTTCACCGCTGGCGAGATTGCGGGCTCGCTGTGGGAGAAGGACGATTACAAGTATTTCTGGTCCGGCCTGCGGGAGGCTGTGAACGTCGACGTGACGCCGCAGGGTGGGCTCACCCTGCGCCCCGGGCTGCGGCGGCGCGCGCTGCTCTCCTCGAGCGCGGCGCGGCTCTTTCCCTTCACCGCTTCGAATGGCGCGGCCTATGACATCGTGGCCGATGCCGCCGAGTTCACCGTCTACGAGCTGGCGACCGAGCACACCGGCATTGCGCATCCCTATTCCGAGGCGCAGCTAGGCGACCTCAACATGGCGCAACTGCTCGACACCGGCATCTTGACCCATGTCGACACCGAACCGAAACGGCTGAAACACGCTGGCCCGACGAGCTGGACGCTCGACGCGGCGCCGCTCACCGGCTTGCCGCTGTACGATTACGGCGGGGTCTACACGAACGGCGTCTCGGCCGAATGGGAAATCGAGTTCATCGGCTTCCGTGAAGGGGACACGCCGCGGAACAACGAGGTGGTGTTCACCCTCACCGTCTCCAACATCGAGACGGCCTCGCTGCGGCTCGGCCTGACGGTCTCGGGGCCGGAACAGGCGGCGAGCGCCACGCGCATGCGCGACGCCCTGCGGGCCCTGCCGAACATCGCGCCGGGGATCTCCGTCGTCGTCGTCGATGCCACGGACGACCGGTTCAAGATCATCTTTTCCGGCACCGGCAACGAGGGCGACGGCTGGGCGGTCTCCGGCCGCGTCATCAACAAGGCCGATGCCGCCGTCGTGTGCTCGAAGAAGGTGGTAGGTGTTGCCCCGGGCGAGCCGATCATCTCGGCCGGCAAGGGCTATGTGCGCACTGCCGCCTTCTACCAGCAGCGCCTGCTGCTCGGCGGACTGAAGGGCTTGCCGAACGCCTATCTCGTGTCGCGAGCCGGCTACTACTACAATTTCGATCAGCGGCTCGACACCGCCAACGGCCCGTTCCTCGTGCCCATGGACACCGCCGGCGGCGAAGCCATCATGCGCATCATCGCCGGGCGCGACCTGATCATCCTCACCAGCGAGGCGGAATACTCGATCGCCGATCGGGCGCTCTCGAAGACCAGCCCGCCGGTGCATGTGGAAGCCAGCCGGAACGGCGCCGGCGGCCGCGCGGTCGCCGAGAACGAAGGCGCCATCCTGTTCGCCCTGGCGGAGGGTGGCGGTATCGGTGAATTCCGCTGGCTCGACACCAACGGCAACTATGTGACGGGCGATCTCGGCCTGCTCGCGCCGCACCTGGTGCGGGACGTGGTCGATCTCGCCGTGCGTGGCAAGACCGGATCGCAACAGGGCAACCGTATCGCCCTGGTGCGGGCCGATCGGCAGATGGTGCTGGGCACGCTGCTCCGCGACCAGGAGGTCACCGCCTTCAGCCGCGTGGCCAGCGACGGCGCTTTCATCGCGGCATCGTGCAACGGACGCAACGAGCTCGCGACGATCTGCGAGCGGCCCGCCGGCGCCGGACTTGCCCGGTCCCTCGAGGTGTTCGAGGAGGGGCTCCTGCTCGATGACGCCGTGGCATTCGCGTTCGATCCGCCGGCCGCGGGTGTGAACGGTCTCGCGAGCTTCGAGGGGCGCGAGGTGTGGACGATCGGTGACGGCAACGTGTTCGGCCCGTTCACCGTGGCCGATGGCACGATCGCGCTGCCCCGCGCCTGTGCGACCGTGACGGTCGGTCGCTGGACGCCGCCGCGGATCACGACGCTGCCCCTCTCGCGCGAGGTGGGGCCGAAGATTGTCGCGATCGGCAAGGGGCGCATTCACTCGGTGCACCTGCAGCTCGAGGACACGACATCGGTAGCCATATCCGTCAACGGTGGCCCGCCGATCGACCTGCCGCTGTTTGCCATGGCCGACATTCCGGCCGGAGCGTCCGAACTCTCCATGGGTTTCACCGGCCTGCGCTCAAAGCGGAACCTCAAGGGCTTCCGCGACGATCCGCGCGTGACCGTGACGCAGGTACGTCCCGGGCGCCTCACCCTGAAATCCATCGTGGTAGAGGCGGCGCTCTGATGGCGTTCCTGGCTCCCGTCATCGGCGCCCTGGGCGCCACCGCCGCAACCGCCGCAGCCGTGCCCGTCGTCGGCGCCGCCGGCGCCGCCGCGGTGCCCACCTTTCTCGCCGGCGCCGGCGCCACCGGCATTGGCGCCGCCGCAACGACGGCAGGGTTGTCGGCGGCCTCGATCCTGTCGGGCGCGGCATCCGTGCTCGGCGCGTTCGGCTCGCTGGCCTCGGGCGCGGCGGACAGCCGGGCGCTGACCATGCAAGCCGGACAGGCGGATCTCGACGCCAAGCGCGAGCAGAACCTCGGCATTCAGCGCCGCACGGCAATGAAGCGGGAGCTGCTGACGGTCCTCGGCGAGAACGACGTGAACGCTGCGGCCGCCGGCATCGACCTCTCCACGGGGATCGCGGAGGACATGAACGCGGCCGCCGAGACCAGCCTGGCGCAAGAGCTGTCCATCGACCGCGCCGACCAGGACTATCGCGCGGCGCAGCATCGGGCGCGTGCCGCTGGATTTCGCTCGCAAGCACGGGCCCGACGCATGGCGAGCTATCTCTCGGCCGGCGGCAGCCTGCTGCAATCCTCCGTCTCGTCGGCAGTCAGGGGCTGAACCATGGCGAACCGCAGGGCCGCCTCTCCCGGCCGGTTCCGCGCGCTCGATGCGCAGGGGCAGGTATCCGCCGCCATGCCCGGCGCGGAGCTCGACAATGGCGCGGCGGGCCGCGCCGCGGCATCGGTGTTCGGGGGCCTCGCCGACCAGCTCGGCGTGATCGCCGATCGAGCGGCCGCGCGCGAGGGCGAGGATGCGGGCCTCGCCGCCGGCGCCGCCGCGGCCACGGGCGCGCCGCTCGACTTGCGGCGCGATGGGACCATCCGGGGCGACGCCTACGACGCCGCGGCCGAGCGCGCCTATAGCTGGCGGCTGGCGGCCAACCTCGATGACGCGCTCGGCGAGGCATTCGACGCGAATGCCGACAACCCGGACGGCTTCAACGCGGCCGTGGCGCAGCAGCGCGAGCGCTTCCTGAAAGACCCGAACCTTTCCGACCCTCAGGTGCGCGAGGCTTTCGAGCGGAATTTCGCGGAGCGCTCCCGCACCTATGGCAATGCGGTGCAGCGGCAGGCGGTGGCGCGGCAGCGGGCGGATGCGCAGGCGGCCGCCGATGAGCAGTTCGTCGCCGCGCGCGGCGAATTCGAGCGGCGATCCTTCGTGCTGGGCGGCACGCGCGGCGGTGATGAGGAGCTCGACAAGGAATACCGCGTCAACGCCTCGATCATCGATGGCCAGATGGCGGCGGGCGCGATCACTCCGGCGGAGGGGCGCCGGCGCAAGGATGAAATGCGGCTCGCCGGTGTGCGGGCGCGCATCCGCGGCACCTATGACAATCTCCCCGATCTTGCCGCCAAGGAGAAGTTCGCCGCGGGCCTCATCGATGCGTGGGGCACCGGCGAGGGACCGCTCGGGCAGCTCGATTACAACACCGTCTATGGGCTGCAATCGCAGCTCATCGGGCAGGCCCGGGCGGAGCGCGCGGCAGCCGAACAGGAAAACCTCGAGGGCCGGATCGAACTCAAGGCCGCGCTGAACGACGACGTGGCCAGCCTTGGAGCGACAGGAAAGCCGGTCCTGCTCGGCGATCGGGAAATCGACCCTGTCGACGTGGCGCGCATTCTCGGACCGCGTGAGGCGGCGCAGTGGAGCGATCGGCGGTCGGCGGCGCTGAACCTGTTCAACGCCACGGCGGATTTCGCGTCTCTGCCGGATGGGGCGATAACGGCCCGCCTCGAGGCGCTGGCGCCGCAGCCTGGCGCGGAGGGGTTCTCGGCGCGTCAGCAGGTCTACGAGGCGGCGGCAAAAAAGGCGCGCTCCATCATCGATCTGCGTCGCACCGACCCGGCGAGCGCGGTCGATGGCACGTTCGCGTCGGTGCAGCAGGCCAAGGCGGGCTTGAACCCCGACGCTCCCGAGACCTATCGGCGGCTCGCGCAAGCCCGCCTCGCCGCGCAGCAGGAAATCGGCATCGCCGAGCTGGCCCGTCAGCCGCTCACCCGGCGCGAGGCGCAGGCGCTCGCCCTCGACGTGAAGCGCGCCAGCAATCCCGGCAAGGCGACGCTCGATCTCGCGCGCTCGGTCAGCGACCGCTACGGGGATCTTTCCGACGAGGTGCTTGTGCAGGTGCTTCGGGAAGTCGGCTCGGACGTCGATGCGGAGGCCACGGCCGGCCACCTTCTGCGTCGGATCGGTACGCCGGCCGGGCCTGCCGCCCGCTCGCCGGCCACCAGCGCGGTGCGTGGCGACACCGGGCGCGGCGAGGCGGCGATGGGTGGGCAGCAGGACCGGCCGCAGGCCTTCCGCGAGGTGCCCACCTATCAGTCGATCGAACTCCTGCTGGGCAATCCCGCGCTCGCGGCGCAGTTCGATGCCCGCTTTGGGGACGGCTGGGCTGCCTTCTATCTGCGCCAGCGGCAGAAGGATCAATCGCGGGTGCAACCCGCCCCGGCCGCGGCGTCTCCCGACCAGGGCGAAAGCTGGATGCCGGGGCAATGAGCGACGATATCGATCCGTTCGACACCACACAGGCCGCGGCGCCGACGCTTTCCGCCGGGCCGGCGCCGTCCGTCAGCGAACGCTTCTGGGCGAATTTCGAGCAGGCGCAGCGCACCGGCACGCTGGGCGGCGCGACGCGCGATGCGCTACTGCCGGAGATCGAAACCGGCCGCGCCCGCTTCGATGCCTATTACGAGGCGTTGCCGGGCTGGTCGACCTGGGATGAAGGGCTGACCGCGCTTGCCGGCCAGATCGGCGGCTCGATGACCGGCCTTGAAAACTACATTCCGATCGGCGCCGGCGTGCGGCTCCTCGAGGCAGCGGGCCGATCCGGTACCAGCATCGCCGCGCGGATATTCGCCGGTGCAACCGACGCGGCCATATCGAACCTCGTCATCGACAGCGCCATTCAGGGCATCGAAATCGCCAGCGATCGGCGCGACAGTTTCAGCGTGACGCAGCTCCTGGCGTCGACAGCGCTGGGCACCGTCGCCGGCGGCGCCTTCGGGCCTCTCACGCATCGGGCGCCAGCGGCGGCTGCCGATCGCGCGGCGCCTGAAGTGCGTCCGCCTGAACCCGTCGCCGATATTCCCTCTGCCGCCCCCACACCCCCGGAGGCCGCGCCCTTGGCCGCGCCGCCACCCGACGCCGCGCCGATATCGGCGGAGCCTTTGCCGGGTGGCGCCGTCCCGGCACCTCGCGCGCCGGAGGCTCAACCTTCGCCGCCCGTCACGGCCGGCGCGCCCTTGCGCATCACGATCCGGCCGGAAGAGGTGCCGCCCGCCCGCAATATCGACGCCATCGTCTCCGACCTCGAAGCGCTACCCGCCGCAAAGGAGGCCGCGGGACAGGCGGATGTTGCCCGGTCGCGCGATCTCCATTCGCGCGAGGGCGCCCTCTTCGGTGAGTTGCGCCGGGCGGTGGGCATCGATGACGCTACCGATCCGCGCGATCCACGGCACTCCCACGTCGGAGAGCTGTCGAACATTCTGGTGCGCGACCTGCCCGATGCCCGCGCGGCGGGTGCCGCCGACCAGGTCGCCTCGCTCGAGGCGCGGCGCGACGAGCTCGTCAGTCTGCTGCTGCCCGAAGAGGTCGCCACCGCTCAATCGCCCACATTGGGCGAGCAGTTGCAGGGCCTCGCCGAGGGGCGCGCGCGTGGGCTCGATGACACCTCCGTCCGTGCGATGTCGGCCGAAGGCAGCGGGGAGGCCTTTCCCCGTGTCGCCGAGCGATCCGGTGTCAATCGCCCCGCCGGCGGCGTAGCGGCAAGCGCCGAGCCGCCGAGTTTCGTCCGGCTGAAGGAACTATCTGAAACCTTGCGCGACGCGATCGCCGTGCCCGCCGTGCGGCAGGGCCGCATGACCATCAAGCGCGCGCGGGGCACCTACAATTTCGACAATGGCGCCCTGCGTCTGCGCCGGCAGGATGATTGGGAGACCTTCACCCATGAAATCGGCCATGCGGTGCAGGCGCGTTTCGGCGGGCTGGACGGCACCGCTGCGGGCGACCTTGCGCCGCTGATGAAGCGTCACGCCGGCGAGCTCGAGCCCATGGCCTATGTCGGCGCCAATCCGGCGCACAAGCTGGAAGAGGGCTTCGCCGAGTGGTTCCGGCTGTTCATGACGACGCCAGACCAGGCGCAGCTCGCGGCCCCCAAGTTCGCGGCCGAGTTCCGCGACTTCCTCGCGCGCGAGGCCCCGGACCTGCCGCCGGTGCTCGAGCAGGTGCGCGGCGCCTATCGCGACTGGATTGCCCAGCCTTCGGGCCGGGCGGTGCAGTCGACCATCGCCACGGCGAAGCGGCCCGGCTGGGTGCGACGGCAGGCGGCGAACGTGAAGCGCTACGGGCTCGGCGAGACCATCGCCGAGAACATCCAGCGCGCCTATACCGCGATCTTTGACAACCTGCACCCACTACAGCGATCGGTGCGGGCGCTGGCCAAGATTGCCGCCGAGCAGCAGGGCAAGCCTATCGACCTCGATGTGATCGATGATCCCTACAAGCTGGCGCGCCTGTCCCGCAACGCACAGTCGGCCGGCCACATGGACATCATGCATGGCGTCGTGCCGTACCGTGCGACGAACCCGTCAACGGCCTCGCTGCGCGATGCCATCATCGAGGCGGTGGGCGCGCCTAATGCGCTCGGCCGCTGGGATGACGCGAAGGTGGTCGAATTCGGCGCCTATCTCTGGTCGCGCCGCGCGCTGGGCGAGTGGGAACGCTTCGAGAAGGGGCTCATCCCCAACCAGCCGGACAAGCTGACCAAGGGCGACCATGCGCTGCATGTGCAGGAAGCTGAAGCGGCGAACCCACAGTTCGTGACGGCGGCCGCGAAAGCTCATGAATGGCAGCTCGCCCTCTGGGACAAGAAGCTGGCGGCCGGCCTGATCACACCCGAGCAGCATGCGGACGGGCTGAAAATCCGCGACTACGTGCCGGGCCTGCGCGCCTTTGACTATGACGGCGATCCGGCCGGCGCCGTTTCGGGATCGCGCGGGGGCGACGCGAAGGGCGGCTATGTGCGACGCTTCAAGGGATCGACGCGGGACGTGATCAACCCGCTCGAAAGCATGATGACCGACGCCTATGAGACGGCTTCGGCCATTGCCCGCAACGATGTGGTCAAGGCGCTCGATCGCCTCGCCCGTATCGCCGGCCATGGCGGGGCGGCGATTGCCGAGCGCATCCCGGCGCGCGAGATGCGCATGATGCTCGCGGACCCGCTCGAGGTGATCGAGGCGGCCGCGCGCCAGTCCGGCATGAGCGGCCCGGACGTGATTGCCCTGCGCGACATGGTGGAAAGCCTCGTTGGCGATGAGCCGGCGCGGATCTTCCGGCCGGCGGTGATCAACACCAAGGGCGAGACCATCGTGTTTTTCCGCGACGGCGGCGATCTGCGCGCCCTGCGCCTCGCCGACCGGGAATTCGGACTGGACATCTACCGCGCTCTCAGCGCGATGGGGCCGGCGGAAAAGAACCTGTTTCTGGACATGGCGTCGCTGTCATCCTCGGCACTCCGCACGGGCATTACCGCGGACCCGGCGTTTGTTCTCGCCAACCTGATCCGCGACCAGGCAATGGCCTCCATCTTCTACGGGAGCCCGTTCCGCCGCCTCGCGGGCACGGTGCGCGGCATGGCCGATGAGGTGCTGGGGCGTGAGGCGGCACGCAAGTACAACGCGGCCGGCGGCATCATGGGCGGGCAGGAGGTGGCAGCTCTGCGCGATGGCGCGGTCGATCGCGACCTCGCGGCCCTGCGGAACAAGGGATGGCTCACGCAGCGCTTTCGCCATGCCGATCCGCGCAAGTGGATCAAGGGTATTGCCGAAGTGACCGAGATATCGGAGACCGGCATGCGGCTCGGCCTCTTCAAGGAATTTCACCGGGAGGCGCAGGCGCGCGGCCTCAACGACTGGGAGGCGACGCTCGAGGCCGCGTGGCGCGCCCGCGATCACATGGATTTCGGGCGTCGCGGCTCGCAGATGGCGGCAATGAGCCGCCTGGTGCCGTTCCTGAACGCCTCGCTTCAGGGGTTCGACAAGGTGTCGCGCGAGATGATCGAGCCGGCCTTCCGCGCCGTGGTGACGGCGGAGGATGCCCGCCTCAAGGGCGAGGCCATGAAGAAGTGGGGTCGACTTGCCGCGCTCACCGTGGCCGGTCTCGGCATCCATGCGCTTATGAGCCGGCACGACGACTATGCGGAGATAAGCCCGACCACCCGGGCCACGCACTGGATGGTGAAGACGGGCGATTACTGGACGGCGATCCCCAAGCCCTTCGAGCTAGCCGTCGTTCTGAATGCCGCGGAAGCGGCCTGGGATGCTTTCGCCGAGCACGATCCGCTCGCGGCTTCCCGCTATCTCGATGGGCTGTTCTCGGTGATCGCCCCCCCTAACCTCTTCGAGGGCCTCCCGATCCTGAAGTTCTATTACGAGGCCAAGACCAACACGGACATGTTCACCGGCCGGCCGATCGTGCCCGCCGAGCTCGAGGGCATGGAGCCCTGGCTGCAATACACGGCCGCCACCTCGCAGATCGGGCGTGTGGTGGGCAAGGCGATCAATCAGCCGCCGGTGATGATCGACCAGTTCGTGACCTCGCAGTTCGGTTCTGTGGGGCGCACGGCCATGGCGCTGTCGGATATGGCGAGCGGCGACAAGCCCACGCAGGGGTGGGATGAGGTCTTCCTCACGCGCCGCTTCGTGAAATCCGCCTCGCGCGGCTCTGCATCGTCCAAGGCGTTCTGGGATCTCGTATCCGAGCGCAGCGGGTCGCTCGAGGGCGCGGCGCGAAGCTGGCGGGCGATGATGGACGCCGGCGACGTTGCCGCGGCCGATGACTACCTGGCGTCGCTGACGGCAGACAAACGGGCCTATCTCGTATCCGAGATGATGCCGGCGCCGGTGCAGCGGCTCAACCCGCTGATCCGCGCCCGGTCGGCGGTGCGGGCGATCGGCAAAATCCGACGCGACATCGCCTCCAACCTGCTGATCGACGGCGAGGGCAGCCCGATCGACATTTCCTCGGCCGATCGTGGGACGGTCGATGACATCCTCGCGGATCTCGCCATGGTGGAAGCGCGGAACGCGCTGATCGCCATCGGCGAAAAAGGATGGCAGATGCGCAAGCCCATGGATACGGACGGCTATGTGCGTGAGCTCGAGGCGGTCTCGCCCGTCGTGCTGGGCCTGCTCGCGGACCGCTATGCGACGGCCAAGGTATGGGATCGCGGCCTGGTGGAGCGCGGCTGGCCGGAGCTGCGCAAGCGCCTGCTCGAGGACGGCAGCGATGCCTTCGTCAAGGACCTCGAGGGCGAGGCGAAGGCGGCCGGCACCGAGCTCGGCGGGAAGCGCATCAAGCGCCGCAGCAAGCCCGCCGTGCCGGGCCAGCCGGCGACGGTTGACTGACCCATGCCGCCCGCAGCATGGGCGGCATGAGCACCTCATTTCCGATCCTCCCCGCCGATACCCGGGAAAGCACGCAGATTGCGAGTGTTGCCGGGCAAACCCATTTCCCGTTCGGCTTCCCGATCCAGCGCCCGGCAGACCTCGCGGTCTTCCGAACGCTGGCGGGTGGTGCCGAGACACTACTCGCTTTAGGCGCCGACTACAGCATCGAGGGCGTCGGCGCTCCATCTGGCGGCACGGCCGTGCTGACCGCAGGCGTGGCGATCGGCACGGTCATCCGGTCCCTCGGCCTCGCCGAGCCGGGGCGGCAGACGAACATCACCGCCGGCGGCTACTACGACCCGGCGGCGCTCGAGGCGGAGCTGGATCGCGCGGCCCTGCGGGATGTCGAGCGGCGCCGCGACATCGGCAAGACCAACACCCGGATCGACAACATCGATGGCGCCGCCGCGGAGGCGGCCACGCAAGTTTCGCTCGCGGTGCAGGCCGATGTCACCGCCAAGAACACCCAGGCGCAGCAGGCCGCTGCGGTCGCCACCTCCAAGGCGGCGGAGACCCTTGCGGCCGCGGCGGTGCTCGGAACCCCCAAGATCACAGCCATTGAGCCGACCCCGGTGGGCGGCAAGATCGGCGACGCGACGCCCCTTCTTCGGGGCAAGGCATTTCCGGCTTCCCGCGTCGACGTGATCGTCACGGAGGTCGGCGGCACCGGGCCGGTGGTCGACGGCAGCACCCGCGCCAATGCCGCCGGCGAGTGGTCCTACACCCTGCAATCCGCGCTCACTGCCGGCCTCGACTATCTGCTGGAGATCGCCAGCATGCCGATATCCGATGCGTGGACCGTGGCGGTGGACAGCGTGCCCTGGCTGATCAAGGCGCCAAACGACGTGGCGCCCATCTGGGCCATCGACGTCGGGCAGGGCTATGGCTGGTATGACGGCGATGATTACACCCTCGCCGGACTGATCGCGGCCACGCCGGGCGGCACGAGCCTCGGCAGCAATGCCTATGTCATCGGCCCCTATATCGACACCAGCACCGACTATGCAACCAACGGCGATTTCGCCAGCGGCACGACCAACTTCACCGGCGCGAACGGGGCGGCGGTGGCGAATGTCGCGGGCGAGCTGGAGATCACCCACGTCAACACCTACCTCTCCGGCTTCCGGATGTTCGCCCTCACCGGCTCGTCCTGGTACGCGCAACCCGTGGTGATGAGCTACAGCGGCCGCAAGGCGGACGGCTCGGTCACCGGTGTGCTCGAGGCGCGCATCTCGGCGCAGGCAGGGCTCGGCACGGCGTATACGGGAGGCCAGATCACCGGCACCGGCAACGCCACCGTGCAGGTCGAAGGCGCCATCGAGTGGCTGCCCGGCGTCACCCAGAGCCTCTATGTCGGCGGTGCCACCCTGAACAGCGACCAGGGCGGAAAAAAGCACATCGTCGACAATGTGCACGTCTACAAGGCGGCGGCGATAAAGGGTCAGGTGCGCGGCGAACACTCGTTCCGGGTTGCCGGACGGGGTGGCCCCGCGTCGGGCGTCGCGGAGGCGCTCTGGGCCGAGGACTGCAACCTCAACTTCATGCCGAGGTTGCGGGTGTTTCGCTCGGCCGCGGGCGACCTCACCCTTGCCGAGACCGACACCGCCGGCAACACCACGACGATCAACTGTGGCGCTCTGGCCGAGGGTCAGGACTTCGAGCTGTTCTTTGGCAACCGCGCCGACAGCGCCAACGACGAGAAGTCCTTCTTCGTATACCGCGACGGCATCCTGAAGAACGGCCAGCTCAACTGGTCGGGGCGCGGCTATACGCGGGCTCGCCTCCACGTCAATACGGGCAATGTCAACCCGTGGGGTGGCGACCGTAGCAAGACACAGGTGCAAGTCTGGGGCGCGGCGCAGGACCGGCTGTTCGGCCGTTTCGCGAGTTCGATGGCCCAAGGGTTGAACCGCATCCTGGTCGCGGGCGACAGCGGCTCGGCGTGGACGCTGGGCGTCAACTTCCCGGTGCTCGTGGAAGCGGCGGCCGGGCGCATCACCTTCGGGGCTGGCGTCGGCTCCAGCACTCTCGCGCAGCAGCTCGCCCGCGTGCAGTCGCTCGGCTTTATGAAGGGTCTGCCGCTCATCCACTTCGACCTCGCGGATAACGGCTGGGTCAACGAGGACACGACGTACGGCCTCTACATGCAACTCGCCGACAATCGCGAGGGCAAGATCGTCATCTGCCAGACCAACGCGCGCAACGCCACCGAGCGAGACCGGCACAACAGCCTTTATACCCGTCTGGTGGCCCAGCTCGGCACCGGCCGCGTCATCAAGACCTATGAGCTGTTCGCGGCCCTGAGCAACGGCTCGGCGCCGGACGCCGCGGCGGTGGCGGGCGGCTGGTGCCCGCCGAGCTGTATCGACAATTCGGACGGCGCCGGCGTCCATCTCAAGCTCGCCCCCGGCACGCTGCTGGCCAACACCGCCGCCGCCAAGATCCTGGCGCTGTAGGAGATCCGCTGATGCCCTATGATCCCTCGAAAGATCCGTGGACGTTCTCGGCGCCGCGCCCCGACGGGCTCGGCCGCGCCGGCGCGCTGGTGCTGGCGCCTCGGTTGACACTCCCCGGCAGGGGCGATGCTGCGGGCTCCATCCGAGACGGGAGCCCGGCGCATGATCAACCGCACGACCTTCTTCGCCTATGCGCGCCGCGCCCCGTTCGGCGGGAGCCTTCGGCAAGCGCAGATCGACGGCATGGAGGCGATCCTCAAGGTGTGGGAGGCCACGCGCCTGCCGGGCTCGGCGCCGGCGCGGCACTGGCTCGCCTACATCCTTGCCACCGCATTCCATGAGACCGACGCCACCATGCAGCCGATCCGGGAATATGGCCGCGGCAAGGGCAAGCCCTATGGCAAGCCGGGGCGCAATCGCGGGCAGGTCGCCTATGGCCGCGGCTTCGTGCAGCTCACCTGGGACGACAATTACGAGCGCGCCGACCGCGAGCTGAAGCTCGGCGGCAAGCTCATCGCCAATTACGACCTGGCCATGCGCCCCGACATTGCCGCGGAGATCCTCGTGCGCGGCATGATCGAGGGATGGTTCACCCGCAAGAAGCTCGGCGACTACTTCATCGGCGCCATGACGGACGCTCTTGGCGCCCGCCGCATCGTCAACGGCACCGACAAGGCGAAGCTGATCGCCAGCCACTACACCGCCTTCCTCGGCGCGCTCGAGGCGGCCGATGCGAAGATGCCGCAGCCGGCCGACGTGGCGCCGGAGATGGCGAAGGCCGACGACGTGCCGGTGACGCGCTCGGGCTCGATCGCCACGGTGGCGACCTCGGCCGCCGGCGCCGGCGCCGCGCTCATCGCCGGGATCGACAATCCGTGGACGCTGGCGGCGCTGGCGCTGCTGGTCGTCGCCGGCGGTGTCGGCGCCTGGCTGCTGCTCACCGGCCGTGTCGAGCTCAAGCGCCTGGCGCGGTGAGGCCATGCTGGCGATCATCCTGCGATGGCTCACCGGCGGCGGACTGAAGGCCCTCGCCGAGATCTACGCCAAGGGGAAGGACAGCGCCGTCGAGAGCGAGCGCATCCGCGCCGAGATCGCGAAAGCGCAGATCGATGCGGAGATCGCGGCGCGCAAGGCGGCGCTCGAGGTGCGGCTCTCTACCGCCGGCTTCTGGGAGATGCGGCTCATCACGGCGGTGATCGCTGCCTGCTTCACGCTGCACCTGGTGCTGGTGACGCTCGACACCTGTTTCCGGCTCGGCTGGCGCATCCCCGCCTTCCCTGCACCCTTCGACCAGTGGCAGGGCACGATCCTGCTGAGCTTCTTCGGGATCTACACGGTCGGCAAAGGCGTGAACGCCATCGCCGCAGCCATCGCGCGGAGGTGAGACGTGACGGGGCCGATCACATGGGAGATGGCCACCGCGCTGTGCTTGATCCTCGGTGCGATCGCCGGGGTGTGGTGGCGCATCGAGAACCGGATCACGCAAGCCGTTGGCGGGGCCCATACCTCCGCCACGGCTGCGGGAGCCCAAGCCTTGCTCGCCCAACAGCAGCTCTCCGAATTCAAGGTGCAGGTGGCGGAAACCTATGCGCGCCGGCACGACCTTCGCGAGATGCGCGACGAAATCATCGGCCGGTTGGATAGGCTCGACGGGCGGATCGATGTCGCGCTCTCCGACAAGCGCGCCGGCGCCCGAGGACCAGCGAAATCGTGACGCCACACCCCCGCATCCCGCCCATGATCCGGCTGAGCCGCGAGCGCGTCACGCTGGTGATCGAGATGGCGCCGGAGGGCGATTGTCTGGTGCCGCCTCTGGTGATCGAGCTCGATCCAGCCACGCGCCTCGCCCTGCTGCAAACTCTGGCGGAAGACGTGAGACGAATGATTATCTGGAGGGGGCCCGTCTCACGGCACATTCCCTTAACTATTTGAAAATACTCAGATCAAAATTAACCGGCAGTTAACCATAACCGCCGATCCTCGGGGAAAGACCGGAATCGGATCGTCCGGCTCCGGCGACGGGGTGAAGGCGCATGACGACAGGCGCAACGGAACGCAGGGGCGGTGCACGCGCCGCCGGTCTCGCGGTGTCGGCCGCGGTGCTGGCGCTGGCGCTGGCGGGGCGCGCCGCCGCCGATCCGGTGCTGTGCGACCTCTCCGCCCAGGCGCTCGCCTGCGCCGGTTCCGGGCCGAACGCGGCGATAGCCACCGGCACGCTCTCCACCGCCATCGGCGCCAACGCCGAAGCGACGCAGCCGAACACGACGGCCGTCGGCCAGGGCGCCAAGGCGTTCAACGACAATGCCAGCGCCTTCGGCCAGCTCGCCGTCGCCAACGGCGTCTCCTCGACCGCCATCGGCCGCAATGCCAACGCCAATCTCGACAACACCACCGCGGTCGGCGCCGATTCGAGCGCGCAGGGCCTCGGTGCCTCCGCCTTCGGCCAGTCGGCCAAGGCCGACAACACCGCCGCCACCGCGCTCGGCCAGGACGCCATCGCCAGCCAGGTGAACGCCACCGCGGTGGGACAGGGATCGCGCGCCGCCGGCACCGCCTCGACCGCCATCGGCCAGCAGGCGAGCGCCAACGGCGTCAAGTCGACCGCGCTCGGCCAGAGCGCCAACGCCAATGCCGAAGGCGGCACGGCGCTGGGCAATTCCGCCGCCGCGAACCAGAAGAACGCCACCGCCGTCGGCCAGAACGCGGTCGCCAACGGTGTCGGCTCCACCGCCATCGGCCAGGGCTCGGTCGCCGCCGCCGCCGGCTCGACCGCGCTCGGCAACGGCGCCAACGCCTCGGCCGCCAACGCGACCGCGCTCGGCAACGGCTCGATCGCCTCGGGTGCGGGGGCGACCGCGCTCGGCAACGCCAGCAAGGCCTCCGCCGCCAATTCGACCGCCATCGGCAACGGCGCCACCGCCGAATATGCCGGCTCGACCGCGCTCGGCGCCGGCGCGACCACCACCCGCGCCAACCAGGTCGCGGTCGGCACGGCGTCCAGCAGCTATACCTTCGCCGGCATCACCTCGCAGGCGAGCCGCGACGCCCAGTCCGGCCCGATCCAGGTCGTCACCACGGACGCCAGCGGCAACCTCGCCAGCGCCAACATCAACGACCTCGTCGACTTCTCGCCCGTCTTCGCCGAGATCACCAAGGTGCAGGAAGGCGTCGCCATGGCGATGGCGATGGACACGCCCACCCTGCCCTCCGGGCGCAACGTCGCGGTCAGCGCCCAGTGGGGCAGCTTCGGCGGGCAGAACGCGCTCGCCCTCTCCGGCATCGCCCGGCTGTGGGACGACAGCCTGTTCCTCACCGGCGGCGTCGGCCTCGGCCTCAACGAGGGCCAGGTCGGCGGCAAGGCCGGCATCATGGTGGCGTGGTGACGCCGATGGAGACCGACGGCCGCACCGCCCGCCGCGCCGCCCTGCTCAGCGTGCCGCTGATGCTGGCTCTCGGCGCGGGCCTTGCCCGCAGCGTCGTCGGTGCCGAAGCCGCCGCCCCGGCGACCGACGCGGCGGCCATCGCCGCACCCGCGCCTGCGCCTGCGCTCGGCGCAGCTGCCGCCCCGCAGCTCGACCTGCCGCCCGCGCCGGTGCTGCTGGCGCTGGTGCGCAACGCGCTCGCCGCGGTCAACCAGGCCAACATCACCGGCAATTATTCCGTGCTGCGCGATCTCGGCGCGCCCGCCTTCCGCGAGCGCCAGACCGTCGCGACGCTGGCCGACCATTTCCGCGGCCTGCGCGAGCGCCAGCTCGACTTCGCCGCCACCCTGCTGCTCGACGCCAAGCTGACCCGCGCGCCCGAGATCACGCCGGAGGGCATGCTGCGCATCGCCGGATTCTTCCCGACGCAGCCGCTCAAGGTCGAATTCGACCTCGGCTTCGCCCCGATCGCCGGCAATTGGCGCCTCGCTTCCGTGACCATCGACGCCCGCGAGGGCGAGGGCGCCGCGCCCCTCGCGGCGAAACCGGTCACCACCAGCACCATCGCCGCAAGGGCCGGCGACGCCGATGCAGGCCCTGCGGCCCCGGCGAAGGCGGCTTCCGCCATGCCCGACCAATCCCGGCCGGCGAAGTCCGAGGAGCGCGTGGCGCAGTCCGCGGTGCCGCGCCTGCCCGCGCTCGTCACCGCCGACACCCCGGCCGGCTGGAAGCCGGCGGCGCTCGCCGCCCCCCCGACCTCGGCGCAACTGCCGATGCTGGCCGCCGAACGCGCCCGCATCCTGCCCACCCCGCCCGGCGACCGCCCGCGCGGGTGACGGGCGGAAGGCAGGCGCCCGGGCACCACATACCCCCCGCGCTGTCATGGCCGGGTCGGCTCGATACCCCTGACGAAGGGCTCCCGGGACGCTCTCGACCTCCGCCATCATGGCCGGGCTCGTCCCGGCCATCCACGCCGTCAGCGTCGCGTTTCAGCAAAGGCGTGGATCCCGGGACGGGCCCGGTGATGACGGCGGCCCGGGAGGGCGAGGCGATCGACGCCCGAACGGCCGATGCCGCAGCGCTCGACCGCGGCCGGATGCCGGACGCTGCGCTCAGTTGGCGCCGGGCGCCGGCACGGTGGGGTAGCCCTCCAGCGGCGTCGAGGGCGGCTGCGGGCCGGTCGGCGCCGCCTCGGCCGCCGGCGCGCGGCGGCGCGCAGGGGCGGGCGCACGCGGCTCGGGGCCGAGGCCGCCGTCCAGCACCGTGCCCATGCCGAGCGGGCCTTCCGGCAGCGTGATCGGCCCGCCGACCCGCCCGGTCTCGGGCGGCACCGGCAACGGGCGGCCATAGGGATCCCAGGCCGGCGGCAGGAAATAGGCGTTGATGGTGTAGCCGTACATCACGCTGAGCAGCTTCGCCTCGGTCGCGCCGGTCTGGCACAGCCGGAGGCGCACCGCGACGACGCCGCGCCCCTTGATGATCGGCGAACGCGGCACCTGCGCCTCGATGCGCTGCCAGCCATAGATGCACAGGTCGGTGCCGGTGCGGCCGATGGCGTAGCCGAACGGGCCGTAGCGGTTCTGCACGAAGAAGGTGGAGACGTGCATCGGCACGTCCGGCAGGCGCTTCTCCATCTCCTCGGCCAGCGCCTCCTCGGAGAGGCGCTCGTCCTTACGGGTGCGCTCCGCCCCGACATTGCCGGCGGCGGGGCCGAACATGACGATGTGCAGCGCGTTCTGCCCCGGCGTCGCCGAGCGGGTGCTCAGCACCACCTCCTGCTCCACCGCGTTCTGGAACTGGATCTCGGTCACCGCCAGCACCTTCGGCCCGCCGGGCGGGGGCAGGATCAGCGCACGGGTGATCGGCACCTCGTTGGTCTGGCTGGCGATGGTGGGATCGGCACCGCGCAGCGGATAGGGCGCGCAGGCGCCCGCAAGGCCCGCGAGGCCGAGAACCGCCAGGACGGGCATCGCGAGAACGGGGATCGCCGGGCGGCCCACGCGCCGGCAGTCGGACCGCCACCGCCGGGCCTGCGCCGGTCGGTCCGTTCCCTGCCGCGTTCCTGTCACCGCCACGTCGCTGGTCCACCCGGGGTTCGAAAGAGGATCGCGACGGCGCGGGCGCGCCGAATCGCTTGGCTCGGCGGAATCCTAACCCGCCGTCATCTCTCGGGGAATCGGCGACGAATGGCGGTGATGGATAGATTTCCCTAACCACTGCCCGACCACAATGGGCGCGTCTGGCGCTCGCCGGCAGGCTTGACGGTAACCGGGAACGCAAAACGACATGCGCAGGGTCTGGATCGCCTGTCTGTGGGCCATCGCAACACTTGCGGTGGTGTTCCTCATCACGCTGCCGATCAGCCTGCAGGCCCATCTGATCGCCGGCTGCATCGTCGTGGCGGTGATTATTCTTCTGAAGATGTTCGCGCCGGTCGGCCCCGCCCGCATGGTCGCGCTGGCGCTCGGCACGGCGATCGTGCTGCGCTACGTCTACTGGCGCACCACCTCGACGCTGCCGCCGATCGGCCAGATCGAGGACTTCATCCCCGGCTTCCTGCTGTACATGGCCGAGATGTACAGCGTCTTCATGCTCGGGCTCAGCCTGTTCGTGGTCTCCTCGCCGCTGCCCCAGCGCGTCGCCCCGCCGATCCCCGAGGACAAGGTCCCGACCGTCGACGTGTTCGTGCCGACCTACAACGAGGAACCCGCGCTGCTCGCCTCGACGCTGGCGGCGGCCAAGGCGATGGACTACCCGGCCGACAAGTTCACCGTCTGGCTGCTCGACGACGGCGGCACCGACCAGAAATGCGAGCAGGACGACCCCGCCGGCGCGCAGGAGGCGCAGGAGCGCCGCCGCGAACTCGCCGCGCTCTGCGAGGGGCTCGGCTGCCGCTACCTCACCCGCCGCCGCAACGAGCACGCCAAGGCCGGCAACCTCAACAACGGCCTCCAGCACTCGACCGGCGAGATCATCGCCGTGTTCGACGCCGACCACGCCCCCGCCCGCAGCTTCCTCAAGCAGACGGTCGGCTATTTCGGGCAGGACGAGAAGCTGTTCCTCGTCCAGACCCCGCATTTCTTCATCAACCCCGACCCGCTCGAGCGCAACCTCGACACCTTCGACCACATGCCGTCCGAGAACGAGATGTTCTACGGCATCATCCAGCGCGGCCTCGACAAATGGGACGCCGCCTTCTTCTGCGGCTCGGCGGCGCTGCTGCGGCGCAAGGCGCTGGACGAGACCGGCGGATTCTCCGGCATCTCCATCACCGAGGATTGCGAGACGGCGCTCGAACTGCACGGGCGCGGCTGGCACTCGGTCTATGTCGACACCCCGCTGATCGCCGGGCTGCAGCCGGAGACCTTCGCCAGCTTCATCGGCCAGCGCTCGCGCTGGGCGCAGGGCATGTACCAGATCCTGCGCTTCCGCTTCCCGCCGGGCAAGCGCGGGCTCAGCCTGCCGCAGCGCCTGTGCTACATGTCCTCGACGCTGTTCTGGTTCTTCCCGATCTCGCGGATGATCTTCCTCATCTCGCCGCTGTTCTATCTCCTGTTCTCGCTGGAGATCTTCAACGCCTCGGGCGCCGAATTCCTCGCCTATACGTCGACCTACATGATCGTGAACCTGCTGATGCAGAACTATCTCTACGGCCGCTACCGCTGGCCGTGGATCTCCGAGCTCTACGAGTTCATCCAGTCGGTCTACCTGTTCCCGGCCCTGCTCTCGGTGATGGCCAACCCGAAGAAGCCGACCTTCAAGGTCACCGCCAAGGGCGAGACCATGGACGAGAGCCACGTCTCGGAGATCGGCAAGCCGTTCTTCATCATCTTCGCGCTGCAGTGCATCGCCGTGCTGCTGACCTTCTGGCGCGTCATCACCGAGCCCTACACCGCCGACGTCACGCTGGTGGTCGGCGGCTGGAACCTGCTGAACCTGATCATCGCCGGCTGCGCGCTGGGCGTCGTGTCGGAACGCCAGAACCGCCGCCGCAGCCACCGCGTCAACCTGCAGCGCCGCTGCGAACTGCTGCTCGGCGAGCGCTCCTATGCCGCCATTATCGAGGACGTCTCGATCGGCGGCGCCAGCATCCGCGTGCCCGCTTCCGGCGTGCCGGCGCTGGAGCGCGGCGCGGACGCGGCGATCCGCTTCAAGCCGCAGTCCGACCCCGGCATCGACACGCTGCCCATCATCGTGCGCAACATCACGCGCGACGGCGAGGGCCAGTCGCTGGGCGTGCAGTACGACGCCAAGGTGCCGCTGCACTACCGGCTGATCGCCGACCTGATCTTCGCCAATGCCGACGACTGGAAGAAATTCCAGTATTCGCGGCGCAACAATCCCGGCGTGCTGCGCGGCACGGTCCGCTTCTTCGCCACGGCGATCTACCAGACCGGGCGCGGCCTCGCCTATTTCGTCCACCTGCACAAGCTCGAACGCGCCGCCCGCAGCGCCATCTCGGGGAAGTGACCATGGCGCTCGACCCTCGGCGATGGGTGGCCGGCATCGCCCTCCTCGCGCTGCTGCCCGCCGCGGCCCCCTCGCCCGCATGGGCGCAGGCGCCCGCCTTCGACATGAACGCGCCGGCGAACGGCGCGACGCCGGCGCCGCCGGCCGCCGCACAACCCTTCGGCATGGGCGCGCCCGCGCCCGGCCCCGCCCTGCCGCCCGGCACGCCGCCGGCGCTGGCCAATCCGCCCGGCGCCGCGAGCCCGGCCCCGTTCGGCATGGGCGCGCCGGCACCCGCCGCGCAGAACCCCGCCCCGCCGGCATCGGGGCCGGCGCCGTTCAGCATGGGGGCGTCCCCTGCCAGCCCCTCGCCCGCGGCACCCTCGGCCCCGTTCGGCATGGGCGCGCCATCCCCGGGGCCCGCCCTGCCACCCGGGACGCCGCCGGCGCTCGCCAATCCGCCCGCCGCGACGCCCGCACCCGCCGCCGCGGCGGCGTCCGGCCCGGGTCGCGAGCCGCTGCCGGACCGCCTGCTGGTGCCCGACCGCCGGCTGGTGCTGGAAGGCGAGGTCGATTCCCGCGCGTGGTCGATCCACCTCACCCGCGAGGAGGCCGCGCGCCAGGCGACCCTGTGGGTCAGCTACCTGAACGCCGTGGTGGTGATGCCCGAGGTCTCGCGCCTGCGGGTGATGATCAACGGCCAGGCGGCGCTGGAGACGCCGATCGCCTCCTCGCAGGCGCCCGCCCGCATCTCCGCCCCGCTGCGCGCCGGCCTGCTGCGCGCGGGACCGAACCTGATCCGCTTCGAGGTGCTGCAGCGCCACCGCACCGACTGCTCGGTCTCCTCGACCTATGAGCTGTGGACCGAGATCAACACCGCCGCCACCGGCCTGTCCTTCGCCGGCGGCCGCCCCCCGCTCGCCGGCGGGCTGGACGACCTGCCCGCCATCGGCGTCGACGCGCTGGGCCAGACCGTGCTGCGCGTCATCACCCCCGGGCCGCTGGAAGGCGGCGGCAGCGCCCGCGTGCTGCGGGCGGTGCAGGCCATCGCCTTGCGCGGCCAGTACGCCAATCCCCTCGTCGTCCTCGTCGAGAATCCCGCGGCGGCGCCCGCGGGCCGGGCGCCGGGCACCCTCACCGTCGTGCTGGGCACCGCGGGCGAGCTGCCCCGGCTGATGGCCGCGCCGCCGCCGGAGGCAGGCCTGCGCGCCGCCGCGCTGCTCATCGACGACGCGCGCAGCGGCGGGCCGACGCTGGTGCTCTCGGGGCCGGGGGCGAACGATGTCGACGCGGCGATCGAGCGGCTCGGCGCCCTTGCCCGCCCGCCCGCCGATTCCGTCGCCACCGCGAGCTGGATGGCGCCCGATACGCCGCTCTTCACCGGCGCACGCCGCATCCGTCTCGCCAATGTCGGCGTCGCCACGCAGGAGTTTTCCGGCCGGCGGCTGCGCACCCGCTTCGCCATCGCCCTGCCGGACGACTTCTACGCCAATTACTACGGCGAGGGCTCGCTGTTCCTCGATGCGGCCTATACCGAGGCGGTGCGCCCCGGCAGCCATGTCGACCTCTACGTCAACGACCAGATCGCCTCGACCACCGCCATCACCAATTCCGGCGGCGGCCTGATGCAGCGCCACCGCATCACCTTCCCGCTGCGCAATTTCCGCCCCGGCGTGAACCAGCTGTGGCTCGAGGTGGTGCTCGACACCGAGGCGGATTCGCGCTGCCTGCCCGGCGCCACCCTGCCGGGCGCCGACCGCTTCGTGCTGTTCGATTCGACCGAGTTCGCGCTCGACGACTTCGCCCGCATCGGCCGCCGTCCCGATCTCGCCGCCCTCGCCGCGAGCGCCTTTCCCTATCCCCGTGATCGCAACCCGCTCGCCGTGGTGCTGGCCCGCCACGACGGCCCCACCGTCTCGGCCGCGGCGACGCTGATGGCGCGCCTCGCCTTGCAGGCGGAAGCGGCGATCCCGATCGATTCCTCGCCCGCCTCGGCGACGCTGGGCGAACGCCCGGCGATCTTCGTCGGCGCCATCTCGCAGACCGCCCCCGGCGTACTCGGCCAGCTCGGCATCGCCGAGAACACGCGCGTGAACTGGCCGGCCGGCCCGGCGGACGAAGGCGCGCCACGCCCGCCCGGCGCCGCCGCCACCTATGACGACGTGCTCCAGCGCCTGCGCGAGCGCCAGAAGAACGCGCCCGCCGCCGGCCGCGACGGCGAAGGCGGCGATACCGGCGAGGTCTACCAGCGCTG
Organism: Ancylobacter terrae; assembly: GCF_045108345.1. Taxonomy (NCBI): domain Bacteria; kingdom Pseudomonadati; phylum Pseudomonadota; class Alphaproteobacteria; order Hyphomicrobiales; family Xanthobacteraceae; genus Ancylobacter; species Ancylobacter terrae. The sequence goes on along the minus strand of NZ_JBJGXH010000001.1, from coordinate 347,051 downwards.
GCGCGAGAGCCTCTCGGGCGGGGGCGGCATCACCGGGCTGATGGACGGCTTCGAGAACTGGCTGAAGCGCACCTTCGACATCTCCTATTCCTCGCTGCGCATCGGCGCGGCGGTGGAGACCCAGTTCGAGCCGCCGACGCGGACCTCGGTGATGATGGCGCAGGGCTCGAACCCGAGCGGCAACGGCGCCTGGACGCTGGTCGCCGGACGCTCGGCGCAGGCGCTGTCGGAAGGGCTCGGCCGGCTCACCATGAACCAGCCCTGGAACCGCATCGGCGGCGCCATCACCACCTTCCAGATCTCGACCGACCGGATCGAGCAGCGCGCGCCCGCGAGCTACCGCTTCGTGGTGACGACGCCGCTCGGCTTCTCGAACTTCCGCCTCATCGCGGCGAACTGGCTGTCCATCAACATCCTGCCCTATGCGCTGATGCTGGTGGTGTGCGGCACGCTGCTCGGCATCTCCACCTCGTTCCTGCTGCGTCGGCTGGGGCGCAAGTCATGAGGAAGCCCCCCGTGATTCGCGCGATCCTGCGCCGGCTCCTCGCGGGCCTCGCCGGCCTCGTCCTCGCCGGCGCGGCGGCCGCGCAACCGGTGGCGACCGCCATGATCCCCGACGACGCCTGGCAGGCCTACCGCACCCGCTTCGTCGACCCCACCGGGCGCGTGATCGACGACGCCAACGGCAGCATCAGCCATTCCGAGGGCCAGGGCTACGGCATGCTGCTGGCCTTCGAGGCGGGCGACCGCGCCACCTTCGAACGCATCTGGAGCTTCACCCGCACCGAACTGATGATCCGCGACGACGGGCTCGCCGCCTGGCGCTGGGATCCGGGCGCCACCCCGCACATCACCGACATCAACGCCGCGAGCGACGGCGACATCCTGATCGCGCTCGCCCTCGCCCGCGCCGGCCAGGCCTGGAACGAGCCCGGCTATCTCGCCAGCGCCCGCAAGCTCGCCCGCGCCATCGGCGCCAGCGTGGTGAAGCGCGACGGCAACCGGCTGGTGCTGCTGCCCGGCGTCACCGGCTTCTCCTCCGCCGAGCGGCGCGACGGGCCGATCCTCAACCTCTCCTACTGGATCTTCGAGGCCTTCCCGGTGCTCGCCGCGCTCGCCCCCGAGACCGATTGGGCCGCCCTGCAGAAGAGCGGGCTGTCGCTGCTCGCCGAGGCCCGGCTCGGCCCGGCACGGCTCCCGCCCGACTGGATCGCCGCCCCGCCCGGCAAGCCGGTCACCCCCGCCGCCGGGTTCCAGCCGGTCTTTGGTTACAATTCATTAAGGATAGTTCTTTACCTTTTGAGAGCAGGTATCAAGGACACGGGGACCCTCGAAATCTTTCGGCGCAGTTGGATTGTCGAGAATGGCGGCGTGCCCGCCATCGTCGACATTCCGACCGGGAACGTTCTGACCAGATTGACCGAACCGGGCTACCGCATGCTCGGCGCGAGCCTGGCGTGCGCGCTCAGCGGAACACCCATTCCGGCGGATCTGCGCCGCTTCGAACCGACGCTCTACTATCCCTCGACCCTCTACCTGCTCAGTTATTCCATGGTGGCCGAGAAATATCCGCGATGTCTGTAAAGAGAGCCGTTCTGCTGCTCATGCTCGGGGGGGCGGTGGTCCCCGCGATCGGGCAGCAGATCGAGCTCCCGGCGACGGCGCCCGCCACCGCCGCCCGGCCCGGCACCACGCCGCGCCCGCAGGTCGACGAGAGCGCGCTGCGCTATTTCGCGGCGCAGGGCGACACCCGCCGCCTCGAGGCCGAGACCGCCCGCCTGCGCGCCCTCTACCCGGACTGGAACCCGCCCGCCGACCTGTTCGGCCCCGTCGCCCAGTCCGATCCCGAGCTCGAGAAGATGTGGCGGCTCTACGCCGACGGCAAATATGCCGACGTGCGCAGCGCCATCGCCGCCCGCCAGGCCGCCGATCCGCAATGGGTGGTGCCGACCGATCTCGTCGCCCGCCTCGACGAGGCCGAGGCGCGCCGCCGCCTGATCAACGCCTCCGACGCCAGCCAGTGGGCGAGCGTGCTGCGCATCGCCACCGACACCCCCGCCCTGCTCACCTGCACCAATGTCGACGTGCTCTGGCGGGTCGCCGAGGCCTTCGCCAAGACCAGCCAGCCCGATCGCGCCCGCGACGCCTATGGCTATGTGCTGGCGAACTGCACCGATTCCGGCGAACGCCTCGCCACCGTGCAGAAGGCGATGCAGACGCTCGACGACAAGCGCCTCGCCGAGCTGATGCAGCAGGAGAAGCGCGACCCCTCCGGCCGGGGCGAGTTCGTCGCGCTGCGCGACGATCTGCTGCGTCGCCGGCTGGGCCTCGCCGCGCAGGACCCGACGCTGACCGTCTCGCCGGACGACATCGCGGCGGTGGAAAAGCTCGCCCGCGACGGCACGCAGGCCGGCGACGCGCTGCTGCTCGGCTGGTATCTCTACCGCCACGGCGAGCCGGCGCGCGCGCTCGACTGGTTCAAGATCGCGCTCGACCGCAACGGCGGCGCCAAGGCCGCCGAAGGCTATGTGCTGACGCTGATGGCCGGCAAGCAAGCGCTGGAGGCCGAGCCGATCGCCTGGAAATGGCGTGATTCCAGCCCCGAAAACGCCAAGGCCTATCTCGATGTGGTGGTGAGCCTGCTGACCGCCGACCCGCCCCCGCGGCTCGCGCCCGAGGTGCTGGCCCGGTTCAGCCCGGTGGTGACCAAGGAGAAATACGCCACGGGCGCGCAGGCGCTCGGCTGGTACGCCTACAATACCGGGCAGTTGAAGACCGCCGCGAGCTGGTTCGCCACCGCGCTGGAATGGGCGCCGGAGGAGGAGCCGGCCGCCTATGGCCTCGCCGTGACGCGGCTGCGGCTGCGCGACCGCGCCGGCCTCAACGCCATCGTCGCCGCCTGGAAGGACCGCTCCGAACGCATCTACGCCCTCGTCTCCCCCGAGGCCCGCCGCCGGCTGGAGCAGCAGGCCGGTGCCGGCCAGCCCGCCACCACCTCTCTGTCCCCGGTCGCGGCCCAGCCCGCGCCCCTCGCACCCCGCGAGCCGCTCCCGCTCGACGCTGCGCCCTATGAGCCGGCGCCGGCGCGCCTCAGCCGCGCCACCCGGGTCGCGGACGGCATCGACGACGGCTGGAACGGCGGTTCGGGAAGCGGTGGCGGATCGCGCGGCGCCGCGGCCGCGGCGCTGCAGTCGAAGCGCTTCGGGCGCTGCGTCTCGCTCTCCGACGAGGGCTTCCGCCGCGGCACGCTGTCGGGCGGCGAGGCGGTGGCGCGCGGCTGGTGCCTGATGGAACTGGAGCGCCCGCTCGAAGCCGCCGCCGCCTTCGACCTCGCCCTGAAGAACGGCTCCGGCCAGACGCTGGAGGACGCCGCCTACGGCAAGTCGCTCGCCTATCTGCGCAAGGGCATGACCAATGCCGCCGCCGTCGCCGCCACCCAGGCGCCTAACGACAGCCGCCGCCTCGTCCAGCTCAGCGCCGACATCATCACCCAGCGCGCCACCGCCGCCTATGACGACGGGCGCTGGGTCGAGGCCATCATCGCGCTCGACGAGCGCAACCGCCTGATGCCCGAGGACCAGGGCCTGATGCTGCTGCGCGGCTGGGCCTATTTCCAGCTGAACGACTACAATTCGGCGGACCGCATCTTCAAGTCGCTCGCCGCCGCCGGCAATCCGGAAGGCATGAAGGGCGTCACCGCCATCCTCGAGAAGCGCAAGCTGATCCGGTATTGATCGGCCATGGCGAGCAGGCGAACAAACGTTCGCTCGCAACAGTTTGCGCCAGTCTCCGGACCTTTCGGTCAACCTGTCGGGAAAACGCAAGTCTTCATACGAATTTCGTGAAAATTTGCACCAATCGCCGTTGTGGTTGTTTCACTCTTTCTGCTAGCGAACGGCAGGCTGAATCACAGCCACGCGATCATCAACGACAAGGGGGACGGGGAATGAACCGGGCGATCATCGCACTGGCATTCGGCATCTTCGCGCTGTCCGGCGCCGGGGCGCAGGCGCAGACCATGAGCTACGCCCAGGCCGGCGCGCTCATCGCCAAGAGCTGCGGCGCCGACATCGAGAAGTTCTGCCGCGGGCTCAACCTGGGTGGCGGCCGCATCGCCACCTGCCTGACGCAGAACCAGGCGAAGATCTCGCCGCAGTGCATCAGCGACTACCAGGCCGCCGTGGCCTCGGTGCAGAAGCGCGTCGCCGCGCAGGCCGCCGCGTTCCAGGTCTGCCGCCGCGACGCCGCCGAATTCTGCAAGGGCGTGAAGGCGGGCGACGCCAACCTGCTGAACTGCCTGCTCGACTCCGTCAAGGTCGTCGACGCCACCTGCAGCCAGACGCTCACCGACGCCGGCTGGAACTGATCCCCGCCCGACAGGAGATTTGAGGCCATGAAGACCTCCATCCGCGCCCTCCTCGTGGCGGCGATCGTCGCCAGCCCGATCGTGCCGGCGTACGCCCAGACCGCCGACAGCAATGCCGAGATCCTGCAGGGCCTGCAGAGCACGCTGAGCGATGCCCCGCAGGTGTCCGCCCAGGCGCTGCGCGACCTCGCCAAGGCCCACATCGTGCAGTACCCCGGCGCCAACCCGCCCCCGCTCTCGGTGCAGCTCGACAACCTCGCCCAGATCAACGTGCAGATTCAGTTCGATCTGAATTCCGCGATGATCAAGCCGGAATCCTACCGCACCATCGGCTCGATCGCCGACGCGCTGCACCACCCGATCCTGATGGGCTACCGCTTCATCGTGGTCGGCAACACCGACGCCACCGGCACGCGCGAGCGCAATCTGGTGCTCAGCCAGGAGCGCGCCGACGCCATCGTCCAGGCGCTGACCACCACCTTCGGCGTCAACCCGGCCAGCCTCGAATCGGTTGGTCTCGGCCAGGAAGCGCTGCAGGACACGAAGAATCCCGACGCCGCCGTCAACCGCCGCGTCCAGATCTTCAACATCGGCAAGCTGAAGTGAGCCCCGGCGACGGGCCGTCCCGCGCCGCGATACCGACGAGGTTTCCGATGCCGCAGGACGGCCCGCCGCCCCACCACCCGGTGATCCGCACCATCGCCATGCCGGCGGATACCAATCCCGCCGGCGACATCTTCGGCGGCTGGCTGATGGCCCATATGGACCTCGCCGCCGGCAACGTCGCCACCCGCCGCGCGCGCGGGCGCGCCGCTACCATCGCCGTCGAGGCGATGACCTTCCTCAGCCCGGTGCTGGTCGGCGACGAGGTGAGCTTCTATGGCGAGGTCCTCGCCACCGGCCGCACCTCGATGAAGATCCATATCGAGGCCTGGCGCCGCAAGCGCGAGGACGACGTGCTGGTCAAGGTGACCGAGGCGACCTTCACCTTCGTCGCCATCGGCGAGGACCGCCGCCCCCGCGCCCTGCCGCCGGAATAGACCGGCCGCGCACCGCCAGTCCCTTCGCCCATTCCGCCGCCACGAGATACGCGACCACGATGGCGACGATGCCGATCAGGGTCGGCGTCGTCGGGGTCACGAAGCCGAGCCACGCGCCCGCCGGCGTGAAGGGCAGCGCGAGCGCCAGCGCCAGCGCCCCCAGCGAGGAAGCGACCAGCGCCGCCCGCGGCGGATCGCGCCAGGGCCGCTCGCGGGTGCGGATGATGAAGATCACCAGGATCTGCGTCGCGATGGATTCGAGGAACCAGGCGGTGCGAAACTCCTCCGGGCTCGCCGCGAACAGGAAGATCAGCGCGGCGAAGGTGATCAGGTCGAACAGCGAGGAGAGCGGCCCCATCACCCCGGCGAAGCGCAGCAGCGCGCCCATGTCCCAGACCTGCGGCCGCCGCACCGCCTCCGCCCGCACTCCATCGAAGGGAATGCCGAGCTCGGAGAGATCATAGAGCAGGTTGTTGAGCAGGATCTGCGTCGGCAACATCGGCAGGAAGGGCAGCACCAGCGAGGCCACCGCCATCGACAGCATGTTGCCGACATTCGAGCTGGCGCCCATCCGCACATATTTCAGGATGTTGGCGAAGGTCCGCCGGCCTTCCTCCACCCCGTCGGCGACCACGGCGAGGTCGGGGGCGAGCAGGATCATGTCGGCAGCGGCCTGCGCGACACCGGTGGCGCCGTCCACCGACAGGCCGATATCAGCGGCGCGGAGCGCGGGCGCGTCGTTGATGCCGTCGCCGAGAAAGCCGACCACCGCCCCGTCCGCCTGCAGCGCGCGCACGATGCGCGATTTCTGGTCGGGCGCGAGGCGGCCGAACGCATCCGCCGCGCGCACGCGGATGGCGAGCGCCTCGTCGCCGAGCGCGGCGATCTCCGCGCCGGTCAGCACGTCGGGCGCGGGCAGGCCGACCAGCCCGGCGAGCCGCCGCACCACCAGCGGGTCGTCGCCCGAGAGGATCTTGAGCCGCACGCCCGCCTGCGCCAGCCGTGCGATGGCATCCGCCGCATCGGGCTTGGGCGGATCGGCGAAGGCGCACAGCCCCTCGAAGACGAGCCCCTTCTCGTCCTCGACGCCGATCGCCGCGCGCGCTTCCGGCATGATCCGCGAGGCGACCGCGACGGTGCGCAGCCCCTCTCCCGCCAGCGCGGCGATGTGGTCGGCGATGCGGCGGCCGGCGGCCGCGTCGAGGGGGAGACACGCGCCTCCTTCGCGCCGGAGCGTGCAGGTCGCCAGCACCGCCTCCGGCGCGCCCTTGACGATCAGCAGCCGCCCTTCGGGGCCGCTCGCCAGCACCGAGCCCCGCCGGCGGGTGAAGTCGAACGCCTGGCGCGCCTCGAGTCGCCAGCCCTGCGCCGCGCCTTGCCCGGCCGCCGCGAGCGCGGTGTCGAGCGAGCCGCGGTCGCCCCCGAGTTCCGCCGCGACGGCGCCGAGTCGAGCCGCACGCGGATCGGCGTTGCCGGCCGGATCGAGGCTCTGCGCCAGCGTGATCTGCGCGGCGGTCAGCGTGCCTGTCTTGTCGGTGCACAGCACGGTCATCGCGCCGAGATCGTGGATCGCGGCCAGCCGCTTCACGATCACCTTGCGCTTGGCCATGCGGATCGCCCCGCGCGCCAGCGTCACCGTGGTGATCATCGGCAGCAGTTCGGGCGTCAGCCCGACCGCCAGCGCCACCGAGAACATCAGCGATTCCAGCACCGGCCGGCCGAACATCACATGCGCGGCCAGCACCACCACCACCAGCGCCAGCGTCAGCCGGGCGATGACGAGGCCGAGTTCGCGCAGGTCCCGCTGGAAGGGCGAAGGCGGCTGCGTCTGCGCCAGCGCGGCCGCCGCCGCGCCGAACACCGTGTCGCGCCCGGTGCCGACGACGAGCCCGGTCGCCTCGCCGGTCTGGGCGACGGCACCGCGGAACAGCGCGTTGCTCGCCTCGCCGGGGCTCAGCGCGGCGACCCGGCCCGGGCGCTTCTCCACCGGATAGGGCTCGCCGGTGAGCATCGCCTCGCCGGCGGTGAAGGCCGCCGCCTCCAGCACCAGGCAGTCGGCGGGGACGATGTCGCCGGCGCGCACGCGCACCACGTCGCCGGGCACGAGCTCCTCCACCGGGAGCGAGACCAGCACCCCGTCGCGCCGGACCTCCGCCCGCAAGGCGACCGACTGGCGCAGCAGCTCGGCCGCGCGCACCGCGCCGCGCTCCTGCACGGTGTCGAGGCCGACCGAGATGGCGAGGATGGCGACGATGATCAGCCCGCCGACGCCGTCGCCGGTCGCCGCCGAGACGAGGCCGGCGGCCAGCAGGATCAGCGACAGCGGTTCGAGCAGGCGGCGCAGCACGGCGGCGGCGAGACCGTCGGTGCGCCCGGCGGCGTCGGCATTCGGCCCATGCTCCGCGCGCCGCCGCGCCGCCTCGGCGGCGGAGAGCCCGCTGCCGTCGCAGCCGAGCTGCGCGAACAGGGTCGCGCGATCGAGCGTCCAGAACGCCCCCGTCGCGGCCGCCTGTGTCCGCTCGCCGCCCGCCTCCACGCCGCGCTCCCTCGTCCGGCCCGAAAGCGGCATGATCGCCGATCCGGCGCCGGGGGGAAGCGTAGTTTCCCGCAAACGCAACCGCCCGGCGGAGGGCTCGCGAGCCTTCCGCCGGGCGGTACGAAATCAGCCGTAGCCGGGCCCGAAGGCGGCCCGGTCAGTGGGCGAGGTTCTTGACGATCTCTTCCACCATCTTCTTCGCGTCGGCGAAGAGCATCATGGTGTTGTCGCGGAAGAACAGCTCGTTCTCGACGCCGGCATAGCCGGCGGCCATGCCGCGCTTGATGAACAGCACGGTCTTGGCCTTCTCGACGTCGAGGATCGGCATGCCGTAGATCGCCGAGGTCGGGTCGGTCTTCGCGGCCGGGTTGGTCACGTCGTTGGCGCCGATGACGAAGGCAACGTCCGCCTGGCCGAACTCGGAGTTGATGTCCTCCAGTTCGAACACCTCGTCATAGGGCACGTTCGCCTCGGCGAGGAGCACGTTCATGTGGCCGGGCATGCGGCCGGCGACCGGGTGGATGGCGTACTTCACCTCGACGCCCTCCTCCTTCAGCTTGTCGGCCATCTCGCGCAGCGCGTGCTGGGCCTGCGCGACCGCCATGCCGTAGCCCGGCACGATGATGACCTTGGCCGCGTTCTTCATGATGAAGGCGGCATCCTCCGCCGAGCCCTGCTTGACCGGCCGCGTCTCGACCACGCCGCTGCCCGCCGCGGCGGTATCGCCGCCGAAGCCGCCGAGGATGACCGAGATGAAGGAGCGGTTCATGCCCTTGCACATGATGTAGGACAGGATCGCGCCCGAGGAGCCGACCAGCGCGCCGGTGATGATCAGCGCCGTGTTGCCCAGGGTGAAGCCGATGCCCGCCGCCGCCCAGCCGGAATAGGAGTTCAGCATCGAGACGACGACCGGCATGTCCGCGCCGCCGATCGGGATGATGATCAGGCCGCCGAATACCAGGCTGGCGATGACGATCAGCCAGAACACCGTGTGGCTTTCGGTCAGCGTCAGGATGACGATGAGCACCACGATCAGGATCGCCAGCGCCGCGTTGATGACGTGGCGGCCGGGCAGCATGATCGGCTTGCCGCTCATGTTGCCGTTCAGCTTGGCGAAGGCGATGACCGAGCCGGTGAAGGTGATGGCGCCGATGGCGACGCCGATGCTCATCTCGACCAGCGCCTGCGCATGGATGTGGCCGGGATCGCCGATGCCGAAGGCCGCCGGCGCATAGAGCGCCGCCGCCGCCACCGCCACCGCCGCGAGGCCGACCAGCGAGTGGAAGGCCGCGACCAGCTGCGGCATCTGCGTCATGGCGATGCGCTTGGCGATCACCGCGCCGATGCCGCCGCCGATGGCGATGCCGCCGATGACCAGCAGCCAGCCGCCGAAGCCGGCCGGCGGGCTCGCCGCGAGCGTGGTGAGCACGGCGATGGTCATGCCGACCATGCCGAACATGTTGCCCTGGCGCGAGGTGACGGGGCTGGAGAGCCCGCGCAGCGCGAGGATGAAGAGCACCCCGGAAACGAGGTACAGGACTGCGACCAGATTGGCGTTCATCGGTGCAGGCCCCTCACTTCTTCTTCTGGTACATGGCGAGCATCCGGCTGGTGACCAGGAAGCCGCCGAAGATGTTCACCGAGGCCAGGATCAGCCCGAGGAAGCCGAAGCCGCGCGCCCAGCCGGTGCCGTGCGCGACGGTGTCGACGCCTACCGCCAGAAGCGCGCCGACGACGATCACCGAGGAGATGGCGTTGGTGACGCTCATCAGCGGGGTGTGCAGCGCCGGCGTCACCGACCACACCACGTAATAGCCGACGAACACCGCCAGCACGAAGATGGCGAGCCGGAACACGAACGGGTCGATCGCGCCGCCCGTGATCCCGTGCGCCGCGGCGCCCACCGCGGCCGCCGCCGCGTCGGCATAGGCCTGGGCAGCGTCCGCCGCCTGCCGCGCGACTTCCGCCGCTACCCGGGCTCCTTCCAGAGCCTCAACCGCTCCCGGAGTGGCCCCCGCTGGATTGGCCATGTTTCATCCCCTTCACATTGTCAGGGCTGCCCGCGCCGCCCTCAGGCTTGATTGGTGTACATTATACCAGCACGGGAAACGATCAACCAGCCGTCGCGCCGCACCGGACCGCAATCCGGGACCCCCAGCGACGCCGGTGCGCACCTGTCCTCACCGCACGAGCCGCGGAGTCAGGCCGAACCGGGATGACGCCATTGGCGCGCACCCATCCCCGCACGCGCAATAGGCCCCAGACGCTTGATTGGCAAGGACTTGTGTCGCAAGCCGCGCGTTCCGGCACCGGCCGGTCGCTCGACCGGCGCGCCGCCGCACGAACGGCGGCGCGCCGGGATCGCGAACGAGGTATCAGGCAGCGCCGGCAGCGGCGTCCTGCGGCTTGAAGGAGGGATGCACGACCGCACCGTCCTTGGTCAGCAGGGTCGCCTTGACCAGCTCGTCGTCCCACTTGACCGCCAGCGCCTTGGCGCCCTTGTCGATCAGCGTCTCGACGAAGGCGTAGAGGTTCTTGGCGTAGAGCTGCGAGGCGCTCGCCGCGACCCGGCCGGCAACGTTGAGATGGCCGACGATCTTGACGCCGTTGGCGGTGGTGACGATCTCGCCGGCCACCGCGCCCTCGACATTGCCGCCGCGCTCGACGGCGAGATCGATGATCACCGAACCCGGCTTCATCGATTCCACCATCGCCGCCGAGACCAGCTTCGGCGCGGCGCGGCCCGGAATGAGGGCGGTGGTGATGACGATGTCCTGCTTGCGGATGTGCTCGGCGGTGAGCACGGCCTGCTTGGCCTGATACTCCGCCGACATCGGCTTGGCGTAGCCGCCGGCCGTCTGGGCGTTCTTGAATTCGTCGTCCTCGACCGCGAGGAACTTCGCGCCGAGCGACTCCACCTGCTCCTTGGTGGCCGGACGCACGTCGGTGGCGGTCACCACCGCGCCGAGACGGCGGGCCGTGGCGATCGCCTGCAGGCCCGCCACGCCCACGCCCATGATGAACACGCGCGCTGCCGGCACCGTGCCGGCCGCCGTCATCATCATCGGGAAGGCGCGGCCGAACTCGGCGGCGGCATCGATCACGGCGCGGTAGCCGGCGAGGTTCGCCTGGCTGGACAGCACGTCCATCACCTGCGCGCGGGTGATGCGCGGCATGAATTCCATGGCGAAGAGATTGGCGCCGGTGGCGGCGATCGCGGCGAGTTCCGCCTCGTGGCCATAGGGGTCGGCGGTGGCGATCACCAGCGCGCCGGACTTCACGCCGGCAAGCGCATCCGCTTCGGGACGGCGCACGGCGAGGATCACGTCCGAACCGGCGACGGCGTCGGCATTGGTGGCGACGATGGTCGCCCCGGCCGCCTCGTAGTCGGCATCGACGATGCCGGAGGCGAGGCCGGCACCGGCGGTCACCACGACCTCCGCGCCGAGACCGACGAAACGCTTCACGGTGTCGGGGGAAGCGGCGACGCGCGGCTCGAATGCCGGCTCCTTGAGGGTCGAGATACGCATGGCGGTGCTCACGAAGTGACGATCAGGACGAACAACAGGACGCCGACCAGGCCGAACAGGATCTTTGGCTTGCCGTCGTCGGAGGCGAGGCCGATGGCACAGGCGACCAGCGACGCGATCGTGCCGAGGCTGGCAAGGCCCCAATGGCCATGGGCGCCGCCGATCGCCAGCGAGATCATCACGCCGACCAGCGATAGCGTGCCGACCAGGGTGAACTTGGTGAAGAAGTTGTAGGTGCCGACGTGCTCGGCGTAATCGTTGCCGTCCGCCGTGACGTATTGCGGCGCTCCGTGATCGGCCATGGCGATCCCCCCCTTCTAATGGATAATACGACCCCCTGCCGCTTTAGCGGAAGAAGCCCGGTCCGGCAACGCCGAACCCCCATCTCAACCGGAGAGTCCCGCCCGCGCCATTGCGGCGCCTTGCCGCGCCGCCACCCGCTCCACCGCGAAGTCGGCGATCGCCTCCTCGAACAGGCGGTGAAAATTGAGTTCCGCCGCCAGGTGCAGGAACACCCCGCCAAGGCCGATGGCGGCGCGGTCCATGAAGACGAATTCGCGCGGCACGGTGACCGGCCCCTTCGCCTTCAGCGCCTGATGCACGCGGAACGCCTCGCGCCGGCCGTACTCGCCGGGCGTGACGCCGTCGGCGATGGTGCGCACCCGGTCGTCGAGCAGCGGCCCGTAGATGAAGCGCGCCCAGATGTTCAGCACGTCGATCAGCTCGCGCTTCAGCCCCTTGAACCCCCACGTCTCGTAGGCGTGGACGATGCGCGCATCCTCGCCCCGCTTCAGCCCCTCGTAGAGATCGATCACGCCGGCGACGAAGGACGGCGGGAAGATGCGGATGCAGCCATAGTCGAGCAGGTTGATGCCGCCCGCCTCGCCGTCCGTCTCGAACACCGTGTAATTGCCCAGATGCGGGTCGCCATGGATCACGCCGAAGCGCGCGAAGGGCAGCCACCACGCCGCGAACATGGCGCGCGCGATGCGGTTGCGCACCTCGAGGCTCTCGCCCTTGTAGTCGAGCAGGCGCCCGCCCGCGAGCCAGGACAGCGTCAGCAGCCGGCCGGTGGAGAGCTCGGGCCGCACCGAGGGCACCCGCACCAGCGGCTCGTCGGCGAGGATCTCGCGATAGAGCGCGATGTGCATCGCCTCGCGCCGGTAGTCGAGCTCCTCGCGCACGCGGTCGCCGATCTCCTGGGCGATCTCGCGCGTGTCGATCACCGCGCCCATGCGCCGGTGGACGGCGAACAGGATTTCGAGCTGGGCGAGATCCGCCTCCACCGCCGACTGCATGTCGGGATACTGGAGCTTGCAGGCGAGCGTCTCACCGTCGAGCGCCACCGCCCGGTGCACCTGCCCGAGCGAGGCCGCCGCCGCCGGCTCCTTCTCGAAGCTGGCAAAACGGGCCATCCAGTCCGGGCCGAGCTCGGCCATCATCCGCCGCTTGACGAAGGCCCAGCCCATCGGCGGGGCCTCGCTCTGCAGCTTGGCGAGTTCGCTGGCATAGTCGGCCGGCAGCGCGTCGGGAATGGTCGCCATCAGCTGGGCGACCTTCATGATCGGTCCCTTGAGGCCGCCGAGCGCGCCCGCGAGCGCCGCCGCATTGCCTCCGCCCCGGCTCTCGAGGCCGAGCAGCCGGGTGCCGGCGATGCGCGCGGCGACACCGCCGACGCGCCCGCCCACCTTCGCATAGCGGGCCGCACGGGCGGCCAGGCGGTTGGCCTCGGGATCGGGGCTGGGCGGATCGGTATCGCTCACGCGGGCTCCTCTCGTCCGAAGACCGGCCGATCGACCGCCAGGACCCACTGGACATTGGGTGCCGGCACGCCATGGGCAAGGGGACCGGGGGCAGTTGGTCCGCATTCCGCCGACGACGCACCGGCGGGCGTAGATACGCAGGACCGCGCCTGCCGGATCGCCGCCCGCACGGACGCGATCAGCCAGTGCGGCCGGCCGCGATCCTGTCCAGGGCGCCCGCCACCGCGTCGCGATGCGCCGCCAGCGCCTTGTAGGCGAGCTGGTCCGCGTCGAGCGCCAGGATCTGGTCGCGCAGTCCGGCGGCGAGGCGCGCCCCCTCAGGGTGGCGGCGGAAGGCGGCGAACGGATCGACATGGATGCGCACGGTGAACAGGATGTCGCCGCTCAGCGGCAGCCGCCGCAGCGTCTGCCGCTCCACCCGGATGAAGGCTTGCGTGTCGAGGTGGCCCTCGTCGCCGAACCAGTCGCGCGGATGCTCCTTCGATTCGGGATGGTGCCGGCGGTCGTCCGGGTAGATCGACCAGTTCAGCCGCCAGACCGGCATCTCGACCTTCAGATTGTCGAAGATGCGGTTCATCACCGTGGCGAGCTTCTCGCGATAGCCCGGCACCACCGCGTGCAGCCCGTCGAGCGACTGGCCGAACTTCTCCGCCAGCGACCAGGCGGACGGAAAGCACAGCACGCCGGCGACCAGGTGATAGGCGCCGGCTTCCTTGCGCATCAGCAGCAGGTCTTCCTGCACCAGCCGGCCGGCAATGGCGAACGGCGCCTCGCCGGCTTCGTCGAGATCGACCGATACTTCCGCCGGCAGGATGCGCAGGCGCTGTCCCTCGCGCCGGTAGATCTGCGGGAAGCGCTCGGTGACATGCGCCACCACGAGGTCGAGCACCTCCCGTTGCGCGGCGCGGGTATCGGGCCGCTCCCGCAGGACCACGTCGCGGCGGGAGGCGATCAGGTCGCGACGCTCGGCGAGGTCGCGCGCCAGCCGCGCATCCGGCTCGAGCCAGTCGGCGAGATCGAGCGGGGCGAGCGCGACCGAGAACGCCTTGCGCGTGCCGTCATAGGGCGTGTGGAGCAGTTCGCTCATGGGGGGTTCCGTCGTGGAGCGATGCGAGGTGGGCCGGACGCGGGGCGGCCGCCGCCATGGCCGCCCTCGATACGAACCGACGGGCCGCGTTCACGCCTCTTCCATCGCCTCCAGCTCGCCGATCATCCGCTCGATCAGGCCGAGACCGGTCTGCCAGAAGGCCGGGTCGCGGGCATCGAGACCGAAGGGCGCCAGCAGCTCGGAGTGATGCTTGGTGCCGCCCGCCGAGAGCATGGCGAAATAGCGCTCCGCAAAGCCCGCCGAGGACTGCTCGTAGACCGCATAGAGCGAGTTCACCAGGCAGTCGCCGAACGCATAGGCGTAGACATAGAACGGCGAATGGATGAAGTGGCCGATATAGACCCAGAAATACTCGTAGCCCTCGCCGAGATGGATGCCCTCGCCGAGGCTCTCGGCCTGCACCTCCATCCACAGCTGGCAGATGCGCTCGGCGGTCAGCTCGCCCGCCTTGCGCTCGGTGTGGACCCGCCGCTCGAAGGTGTAGAAGGCGATCTGCCGGACCACCGTGTTGATCATGTCCTCGACCTTCGAGGCCAGCATCGCCTTGCGCGCCTTCCGGTCGGGCGCGGCGTCGAGCAGCTTGCGGAAGGTGAGCATCTCGCCGAACACCGAGGCCGTCTCCGCCAGCGTCAGCGGCGTCGGCGCCATCAGCGCGCCGTTCGGCGCCGCCAGCACCTGGTGCACGCCGTGGCCGAGTTCGTGGGCGAGCGTCATCACGTCGCGCGGCTTGCCGAGATAGTTCAGCAGTACATAGGGGTGCGCGGACGGCACGGTGGGATGGGCGAAGGCGCCCGGCGCCTTGCCCGGCCGCGCGCCGGCATCGATCCAGTCCTTGTCGAAGAAGTCGCGGGCGATGTCGGCCATCTTCGGCGAGAAGGCCGAATAGGCGCCGAGCACCGTGTCTCGCGCCTCGTTCCAGGCGATCGGCTTCGTCTCCACCTTCGGCAGCGGCGCGTTGCGGTCCCAGAACTCCAGCCGATCCTTGCCGAACCACTTCGCCTTCAGCTTGTAGTAACGGTGGGCGAGGCGCGGATAGGCGGCGTGGACGGCGGAGACCAGAGCGTCCACCACCTCGCGCTCGACGCTGTTGGCGAGGTGGCGTGAGTCGGCGATGTCCTGAAAGCCGCGCCAGCGGTCGGAAATCTCCTTGTCCTTGGCCAGCGTGTTGGTGATCAGCGTGAACAGGCGGACATTCTCACCGAACACCTTGGCGAGCGCTTCCGCCGCCGTGCGCCGGGTCGCCTCCTCCGGCTCCGCCAGCAGGTTCAGCGTCTGCTCGAGGGTGAGCGACTGGTCGGCCACCTCGAAGCGCAGCGCCGCGATGGTCTCGTCGAACAGCCGGTTGAAGGCGCCGCGGCCGCTGACATGCTTCTCGTGGAAGAGCTGCTCGACCCGGTCCTCGAGCTGGTAGGGCTTCTCGCGCCGCACATCCTCGATCCACGGCCGGTAGTGGCCGAAGGCGGTGTTCGCCAGCGCCGCCTCGACCTTGGCGTCGTCCAGCCGGTTGAGTTCCAGCGTGAAGAACAGCAGGTGGGTGGAGGCGTCGGTGAGCTTCTCCTGCACGTCGCCATAGAACTTCGCGCGCACCGGATCGGTGGTATCGCCGGCATAGACGAGGCCGGCATAGGAATAGAGCCTGCCGAGCAGGTCCTGGATCGCCTCGTAGCGCTCCACCGCCGCCGCCATCTCCGCGCCCACCGGCAGGCTCTCGACCCGCGCCGCGAGCGTGCCCTTGTAGGCGGCCTCGAACGCCGCGCACTCCTTCAGCACGCGGGCGAGGTCGGCTTCGAGCTCGGGTGAATCGATGCCCGCATAGAGGTCGTCGAGGTTCCACTGCGGCAGCTTGCCCAGCGCGGGAGCCGCGGCGACGGC
This sequence comes from Ancylobacter terrae, assembly GCF_045108345.1. NCBI lineage: Bacteria > Pseudomonadati > Pseudomonadota > Alphaproteobacteria > Hyphomicrobiales > Xanthobacteraceae > Ancylobacter > Ancylobacter terrae. The sequence goes on along the minus strand of NZ_JBJGXH010000001.1, from coordinate 330,836 downwards.
GCCGTCGGCGGCCGTGACGGGGCGGGCGAGCGGCGAGGCGCCGGCGGTGGTGCTGTGGGACATGACGGCTCCTGACGACGATGGCGGCCCGCGACGGACCAGAACGCGCCGCATCGGGCGGCGCCGCATAGATATCGTGCGCCGCGGCCGCGGATCAACGCCCGAGCCGGCGCCGATCGCCCTCCCGCGCGGAACCCGACATCTTGTGACGCCCGTCACATCGCCCGATCAGCCTCCCGGGTAGCTTCATCCTCACTGAGACGCGTGCCGCACATCGATGCGGCGAAGCCAGGGGAGGCTGAAATGAACACGGTCCAGATGAATTCGACCCGCACCACCTTCGTCGGCCAGGCTGCCGCGTGGCTGTTCTCGGCCTTCGATCACCGCACGGCCGAGGAGGCCCCCGTCGCCCGCACGCTCGACGACGATGCCTGGACGTTCAACACCGCCGCGGCCGGCGCGCCGATGGTCAGCCGCCCCCGCAGCCGGCCGTCGCCGGTCGATGCGGAAGCCCTGCAGTCGGCCGAGCGCATGATCGCCTCGATCCACCGCCGTGCCGCCAGCGCCGCCCTCGTGTGAGCGCGGCGGCGCCCCCAAGCGCCCGGATGGAGGAGACCGCATGATCCACCCCCTTCCCAAGTCCTGAACTCGCACCCAGAATGCAACGGCGCCGCCCGTTGCATTCTGGGTGCGAGCGCAGGCCGGAGGCCGGCACCATGAACCACCCGCACACCGCAGCCGAGGCGCGCATCGACGCGCTCGAGATCCGCATCGCCTATCAGGACGAGATCATCGAGGATCTCAACCGGACGCTCACCTCCCAGTGGGAGCAGATCGACCGGCTGGCGCGCCAGCTCGCCCATGTCGTCGAGCGCCTGCAGGCCGCCGAGGAACGCGGCGGCCCCGCCGCCCCCGAGCCGCCGCCGCCACACTACTGAGGTCGGCGGAGAGCCGGTCCTGAAACCCTCCATCTTCCGGCAACACGAGGCCGCGCGGCCGGCGATGCCGCCGGATCCAACCGGGCACGAGCGAGATCACCATGGCGGCCGAAGACGCGAGGGAGCCCTCCGACGCGGCGGTTGTCGCGGCGAGCCGTGCGACCACACGCCCGCAGCGTCCCGGCGGTGCGCCGACGCTCAGGGTGGCAGCGGAGGCCGTCGCCATCGCCACCGGCATCGCGATATGCGCGGCGGCGCCGGAGTTCATCTGGCAGGGGCTCGGACGCTTCTTCGGCCATGCGACATGGCTCAACCTGATCTCGGCCCTGCTCATCGCGCTGGTCTTCGTCTCCTTCGTCGAGCCCCTCATCGAGCAGGCGCGCAACCTGCTGACGGGCGGCCGCGGAGCCCACGCCGGCGCCTACGGCCCCGCCTTCACCCTCAGCCTCGGCCTCGCCTTCGGGCTGGTGTCGGTGTGCCTTCACGAGGCCATCGCCGGGTTCGTGTCGCCCGAGCACGCCGCGGAAGGGGAGAACCTGCGCGAGGCGATCGAACTCGCAGCGAGCTGGGCCCTGGTGCCCTTCCTCGTCGCCCTCGCCTGGCAGGCCCGGCACGCAGGCTGGCTCGCGGTCCCCACGGGCATTCTGGCGGCGCTGTCGCCGCTGATCGCCGGCTGGAGTTTCGGCTGGGCCCCCGCATCGATGGCAACGACGGCGCTGCCGTGCCTGGTGATCCTGTTCGCGGGCTATCGCGAGTTGGCGCGCCGGCAGGACCAGCCCGTCTTCGTCCGCCTCGCCCGACTGACCGCCGGCATCGCGGCGCTGTGGCTGATCCTGGCCGCGATCGCCGACATCGTCCTGGCCGCAAGCGGTCACGACGACATCAGCCCCTATGCCTCGTCGGACCTGCTCGTCGACCTGCGCTTCTATATCGGCTGGGCGCTGGGCCTGTTCTTCGCGGCCTCGCACGAGCACCACGTCCTGGCGACACCGGCCACGGAGCCGCCGGCCGCTCAGAGATAGGGCGAGGCGAGCCAGATCGCGCGGTTGCGCAGCCGCATCCAGAACGGGCGGCCCCGCAGGCTCTCCATCGTCTCGGCGCGCGCGCCGACCATTTGCTGCCCGATCCGCGCCTCGACCTCGCCTGCCAGCGCACGGTCATAGATCTCGAGATCGAGCTCGAAATTGAGCCGCAGGCTGCGCGGATCGAGATTGGACGAGCCGACATAGGCCCACGCCCCGTCCACCGCCATCAGCTTGGAATGATCGAAGGCGCCGCCCGCCCGCCACACCCTGCAGCCCACCGACACCACCTGGTTGAGCTGGGCCGTCATCGCGTAGTCGACGAGGCGCAGATTATTGGCGGAGGGAATCACGATGTCGACTTCCAGCCCGCGCCGCGCCGCCGTCGCCAGCGCCGCGATCAGTTGCTGGTCCGGCAGGAAATAGGGCGAGGCGATCCGCACCCGTTCCTGCGCCACCGCCAGCGCACCGAGGATCATGCTGTGGGTGCAGGCGAGGTTGCGGTCGGGACCGGAGGGAACGATACGCGCCGCGGTCGGCCCGGGCGCGGGCGACGGCGCATCGGGATCGGCCTGCCACTCGGTCGGCGACAGGCGCTCGCCGGTGGCGAACAGCCAGTCGTGGCGGAACACGGTGAGCACCTGCGCCACCGCCGGCCCGACGACGCGGAAATGGGTGTCGTGCGCGACGTTCTCGCCGGCCAGCGCGGTGAGGAACTGGGCGCGGATGTTCATGCCCCCGGTCAGCGCCACCGTGCCGTCCACCACCAGCATCTTGCGGTGGCTGCGCAGGTTCGCGTAGGGCAGCCGGAAGCCGATGACATTGCCGAGGAACAGCCCGGTGGTGACGCCGCCCGCCTCCAGCCGCCGCGTGATCGGCGGGCGCGAATAGCGCGCGCCCACGGCATCGATCAGCACCCGCACTTGCACGCCACGCGCCTTGGCCGCGATCAGCGCATCGGCCACTTCGCGCCCGATGTCGTCATTGTCGAAGATGTAGGTCGACAGCGCGATGAAGCGCTTCGCCCCGCGGATCGCCTCCAGCATCGCCGGGTAGGTCGCGTCACCGCCGGCCAGCAGGCGCACCGTGTTGCCGGCGGTGAGCGGGAAGGCGGAGATGGCGTCGCCCAGCTTCTTCATCGAGGCGAGCGCGGGGTCGGGAAGCGGGGGAATGGCGAGCTCGGCCTCGCCGGCCACGCGCGCGGTGCCACGCTCGGCTCCCGCGCGGCGGTGCCCGACGCTCGACTGGCGCACCCGGTTGATGCCGGCGACGAGATAGAGCGCCGCGCCGAGGAAGGGCGACAGCAGGATGACGCCGACCCAGCCGATCGCGGCCCGCACGTCGTCCTTGGTCATTGCCGCGTGAACGGCCGCGGCGATGCCGATGACGATGCTCGCCACCAGCACGACATGCGGCCAGTACGTGGCCCAGACGGTGCCCATCGCGTCCCTACCCACCCGGAAGCCGGGCGATTCCCCGCCTGACCATCGCAGGAAACGACGCCGCCGCCAATTCCGCCGCCGCGTGGGAGCGCTCCTCCCGGGCACAAACTTACGTTAGGTAACAAGAAATCGGCGTGGCACCCGCCTCGCGCGCTCTCGCGCGATGGTCGCAACGGGGCGCTGCGTCAATCCGCCAAACGACCGATCAAACCCGATTGCGCGGCGTGAAATGGCGTGTTTGATTTCGCCAGCTACAACCGCCCGAGACGGCTTGGTCGCAATCTCCCCGTTCGAGGGAGTCCGCCGGGCGGACCGAAAGAGGGAAATTCTCATCATGTCGCTGTTCAAGGCGAAGATCGTTGCCGCGGCCACCGTCCTCGCGGTGCTCGCCGCGCCCGCCTATGCCAAGACGCTTGTCTATTGTTCGGAAGGCAGCCCCGAGAACTTCACCCCGGCGCTCAACACCACGGGCACCAGCTTCGACGCCGCCCGCCCGGTCTACAACCAGCTCGTCGAGTTCACCCGCGGCACCACCGATGTCGAGCCGGCGCTGGCCGAAAGCTGGACCGTGAGCCCCGACGGGCTGGAGATCACCTTCAAGCTGCGCAAGGGCGTGAAGATCCACGCGACCAAGGATTTCAAGCCGACCCGCGACTTCAACGCCGACGACGTGCTGTTTTCCTTCGACCGCCAGTCGAACGACAAGAACCCCTACCACAAGATCTCCGGCGGGGCGTATGACTACTTCAACGACATGGACATGCCGAAGCTCATCAAGAGCCTCGACAAGGTCGACGACTACACCGTCAAGCTGACGCTGACCGAGCCCAACGCCCCGATCCTCGCCAATCTGGCGATGGATTTCGCGACCATCCAGTCCAAGGAATACGCCGACTACCTGCTGAAGAAGGGCACGCCCGAGCAGTTCGACCAGATCCCGGTCGGCACCGGCCCGTTCACCTTCGTGAACTACCAGAAGGACGCGGTGATCCGCTACAAGGCGTTCCCGGAATACTGGGGCGGCAAGGCCAAGATCGACGACCTCGTCTTCGCCATCACCCCCGACCCCACCGCGCGCTACGCCAAGGTCAAGAAGGGCGAGTGCCACGTGATGATCGCGCCGAACCCGGCCGACATCGCCGCGATGAAGACCGACCCGGCCATCAACCTGCTCTCGCAGCCGGGCCTCAACATCGGCTACCTCTCCTTCAACACCGAGAAGCCGCCCTTCGACAAGAAGGAGGTCCGCCAGGCCTTCAACATGGCGATCGACAAGGCCGCCATCATCAAGGACGTCTACCAGGGCGCCGGCGTCGGCGCGGTCAACCCGATCCCGCCGACCATCTGGTCCTACAACAAGGACGTGAAGGACTACCCGTTCGATCCCGAGAAGGCCAAGAAGATGCTGGCCGACGCCGGCGTGAAGACGCCGCTCGACATCGACCTGTGGTGGATGCCGGTGCAGCGCCCCTACAACCCGAACGCCAAGCGCATCGCCGAGATCATGCAGTCGGATCTCGCCAAGATCGGCGTGAACGCGAAGCTGGTCTCCTATGAGTGGGGCGAGTACCGCAAGCGCCTGCAGCAGGGCGAGCACATGACCGGCCAGCTCGGCTGGACCGGCGACAACGGCGATCCGGACAACTTCTTCTTCCTGCTCGGCTGCGCCGCTGCCCGTCCGGGCGGGCAGAACCTGTCCAAGTGGTGCAACAAGGAGTTCGACGACCTCATCGTCAAGGCCCGCGGCATCTCCGACAAGGCCGAGCGCACCAAGCTCTACGAGCAGGCGCAGGTCATCGCCAAGGAGGAGGCGCCCTGGTTCACCATCGCCCATTCGGTGGTGTACGAGCCCACCCGCAAGGAAGTCGTCGACTACAAGGTCAGCCCGCTCGGCCGTCACGACTTCTACGGCGTCTCGCTGAAGTGATCCGGGGCCGGCGCCTGCGCGCCGCCCGCACCGACGCCCTCCCGGACATGGCCATGCCATGCCCGGGAGCGGCTTCCGCATAAGGCGCATACCCGCCACGCCGTGTGTCCGCGGCCTTTGCGCCCCGCGAGCCATGGCCCAGCCCTACGGCCCGCCTCATGCCAGCGAATCCCCCATGCTGAAACTCCTCCTCCGCCGCTTCGCGCTGACGGTGCCGACCTTCATTGCGCTGATGTTCGTCACCTTCATCGCCGTCCGCCTCGTGCCGGGCGACCCGATCGAGGTGCGCACCGGCGAGCGCGGCATCTCGCCCGAGCGCCTCGCCCAGTTCCGCCACGAACTCGGCCTCGACCAGCCGGTCTGGAAGCAGTTCCTCGACTACGCCAGCGGCCTCGTCCACGGCGATTTCGGCGTCTCCATCGTCACCAAGACGCCGGTGCTGCAGGAGTTCGCCATCCTGTTCCCGGCGACGCTGGAGCTCTCGCTCTGCGCGCTCATCTTTGCGGTCGTCGTCGGCATCCCCATGGGGGTGATCGCGGCGGTGCGGCGCGGCAGCGTGTTCGATCACACGGTGATGGCGGTGGCGCTCACCGGCTACTCGATGCCGATCTTCTGGTGGGGCCTGCTGCTGATCATGTTCATGTCCGAATATCTCGGGCTGACGCCGGTGTCGGGTCGCATGGACCTGATCAACTATTATTTCGAGCCGGTGACCGGCTTCATGCTGATCGACAGCCTGCTCTCCGATCAGGAAGGCGCCTTCGGCGCGGCGGTGGCCCACCTCATCCTGCCCTCCATCGTGCTCGGCACCATCCCGCTCGCGGTAATCGCCCGCATGACCCGCTCCTCCATGCTGGAGGTGCTCGGCGAGGACTATGTGCGCACGGCGCGTGCCAAGGGCCTCTCGCCCTTCCGCGTGGTCGGCCTGCACGCGCTGCGCAACGCCCTGATCCCCGTGGTGACGGTGATCGGCCTGCAGACCGGCACGCTGCTCGCCGGCGCGGTGCTGACCGAGACCATCTTCGCCTGGCCGGGGGTCGGCAAATGGCTGATCGAATCGATCTCGCGCCGCGACTACCCCGCCCTCCAGGGCGGCATCATGCTGATTTCGGGCATCGTCATCCTGGTCAACCTGTTCGTCGACATCCTCTATGTCGCCATCAATCCGAGGATCCGGCATGGCTGACGTGACCGCCGGCGACGGCGAAGGGCTACCTAGCCGCGACCCGGGCGCCTTGCGGGCCTTCTGGTCCGCCTTCAGCGAGAACCGCGGTGCCGTGCTCGGCCTCGCGGTGGTGGTGTTCATCGCCATCCTCGCCCTGTTTGCTCCCTTCATCGCGCCGCACTCGCCGATCGAGCAGTTCCGGGCCCATGTCCAGCAGCCCCCGGTCTGGGCCGGCGGCACCTGGCAGTTCCCCTTCGGCACCGATGCGGTGGGCCGCGACGTGCTCTCGCGCCTCATCTACGGCGCGCGCATCTCGCTCGGCATCGGCCTGTCGGTGATGCTGGTCTCGGTGGCGGTGGGCATCGTGCTGGGCCTCGCCAGCGCCTTCCTGCGGGGCATCGTCGAGACCGTGGTGATGCGGATCATGGATCTCGTCACCGCCATCCCCAGCCTGGTGCTGGCGATCCTCGTCGTCGCCATCCTCGGCCCCAGCCTCGTCAACACCATCGTCGCGGTGACCGTGGTCTACCTGCCGCGCTATGTGCGCCTCGTGCGCGCCTCGGCGCTGGCGGAACTGTCGAAGGAGTATGTCGTCGCCGCGCAGGTGGCGGGCGTCGGCAAGATCCGCCTGATGTTCGTCACCGTGCTGCCGAACTGCCTCGCCCCGCTGATCGTGCAGGCCGCGCTCGGCATCTCCGACGCGATCCTGGAAGCGGCCGCGCTCGGCTTCCTCGGCCTCGGCGCCCAGCCGCCGACCCCGGAATGGGGCGCGATGCTCGCCGACAGCCGCGAATTCATCCGCTCGGCGCCCTGGATCGTGACCCTGCCGGGCCTTGCCATCCTCGTCACCGTGGTGGCGATCAACCTGATGGGCGACGGCCTGCGCGACGCGCTCGACCCGAAGCTCAGGAGGAGCTGAGCCATGGCCCCCTCCCCCCTCCTCTCCATCCGCAACCTCTCCGTCACCTTCGCCACCTCGCGCGGCCCGTTCCGCGCGGTCGACGGCGTCGACCTCGACGTCGCGCCGGGCGAACTCGTCGCCATCGTCGGCGAATCCGGGTCGGGCAAGTCGGTCGCCATGCTGGCGGTGATGGGCCTGCTGCCCTGGACCGCGACGGTGACGGCGGACCGCCTCGCCTTCGACGGGCGCGACATGCTGGCACTCACTCCGCGCGAGCGGCGCGCCATCATCGGCCGCGACCTCGCCATGATCTTCCAGGAGCCGATGTCGAGCCTCAACCCGTGCTTCACGGTCGGCTTCCAGATCGGCGAGGCGCTGAAGACCCATCTCGGCCTCGGCCGTGCCGAGCGCAAGGCACGCTCGGTCGAACTGCTCCGCCAGGTCGGCATTCCGGAGCCGGAGCGACGGCTGAAAGCCTTCCCGCACCAGCTTTCCGGCGGCATGAGCCAGCGGGTGATGATCGCCATGGCGCTCGCCTGCAATCCCAAGCTGATCATCGCCGACGAGCCCACCACCGCCCTCGACGTCACCATCCAGGCGCAGATCCTCGACCTGCTGCTGCGGCTGCAGCGCGAGAACGGCGTCGGCCTCGTGCTGATCACCCATGACATGGGCGTGGTGGCGGAGACCGCGCAGCGCGTCTGCGTCCACTATGCCGGCCAGCAGGTGGAGATGCAGCCGACCGCGGGGCTGTTCCGCGATCCGCACCACCCCTACACCGCCGCCCTGCTCGCCGCCCTGCCCGAACGCGCGAAGGAGCGGCTGCTGCCCTCCATCCCCGGCGTCGTGCCGGGCCTCGCCGACCGGCCGCGCGGCTGCCTGTTCTCCCCGCGCTGCCGCTTCGCCACCGACCATTGCCGCACCGTGCCGCCACCCCGCGCGCCCGCGGATCTCGGCTTTGCCCTGTGTCACACGCCGCTGGTCATGGGCCAGCCGACGGAACTGAAGGTGCCGGCATGAGCGCGAATGTGATGGAGGCGGTCGATCTCGCCCAGACCTACGAGGTCTCGCGCGGCATGTTCGCGAAGCAGGCCACGGTGAAGGCGGTGGCGGGCATCAGCTTCCGCCTGCCGGCCCGCTCGACGCTGGCGATCGTCGGCGAATCGGGCTCGGGCAAGTCGACGCTGGCGCGCATGCTGACCATGATCGAGAAGCCCGGCGCCGGCGCCCTGCTGCTCGACGGCACCGATGTCGCGGATGCGGACGCCGCCACCCGCCGCCGCCGGCGCGGCGAGGTGCAGATGGTGTTCCAGAACCCCTATGGCTCGCTGAACCCGCGCCAGACGGTCGGTTACGCGATCGAGGAGCCGCTCCTCGTCAACACCGACCTCTCCGCGGCCGAGCGGCGGGAACGGGCGCTCGACATGATGCGGCAGGTGGGGCTGAGGCCCGAGCATCACGGCCGCTACCCGCACATGTTCTCCGGCGGCCAGCGCCAGCGCATCGCCATCGCCCGCGCGGTGATCCTGCGCCCCAAGATCCTGGTGCTGGACGAGCCGGTCTCGGCGCTGGACGTCTCGGTGCGCGCGCAGGTGCTGAACCTGCTGGTCGAACTGCAGGACCGACTCGGCGTCGCCTATGTGTTCGTCTCCCACGATCTCGGCGTGGTGCGCCACATGGCCGACGACGTGATGGTGATGTATCTCGGCCGGGCGGTGGAGCACGGCCCGCGCGACGCGCTGTTCGATCACCCGCTGCACCCCTATACGCGCGCGCTGCTCTCGGCGACGCCGGTGGCGGACCCCGGCGCCAAGCGCGAGCGCATCGTGCTCGAAGGCGAACTCCCCTCCCCCTTCGATCCGCCGGCGGGCTGCGCCTTCAATCCCCGCTGCCCGCTGGCCTTCGACCGCTGCCGGCGCGAATCCCCGCCGCTGGAGACCAAGCAGGGCCGCGAGGTCGCCTGCTGGGCGGTGTAAGCGCCGGCCGGAGGGGATCATCCCCGGGTCCGACCTTTTCGCGCGCGAGCCAAGGCGCCCGGCTGCCCGGCCGTGAACTCGAAGGCCACCTTTCGACCGGACGTTGTTTCGGATGACGACCGGCGAACGCCGGCCTGCGAGCACGACAGGCTCAAAGCCCTAGGTCGCTGAAGAAAGAGGTATTTTAATAAGATAAGCGGTATCTGAAGGCCTCTTTCCATCGATAACGACAGCGCGATGACGAAAAATGCCGTCGCCCCCTTTCCATTCGGGGCGGGCATTGCTAGATAGCCGGCGCCGGCAGATGGCGTCGCCGTCTTCCGGTTCTGACGCGGGGTGGAGCAGCCCGGTAGCTCGTCAGGCTCATAACCTGAAGGCCGCAGGTTCAAATCCTGCCCCCGCAACCACTGATACCGACAAACCCGCAGCCTCGGCTGCGGGTTTTGTTCTTTTGCCGGTCTTTCCGATTGCCTGGCGCTCGGACCATTCGAGGATGGTGCGCAGTTCGCCGTGCAGCGCCGCGAACATTCCGCACCGTTCATACCGGGCGTGAGCACGATCCGCTCGATCAGCATCCGCAAGGCTTTCGCGGCCAGAGGCAGCTCCGCTGGCCTATTCAGCGCACGGGTCAGAGTCGCCACCTTGCTCGCATAGATGGCCGCGGCCCTCGCCAGCATGTCCGAAACGTCGCTGGTCGCAATTGCCTAGACAAAAAACAATGCTCTGTGGCAATGATCACACCGGCTCCCGAGGTGACCTGCCACGATGGACAATACCGAGAACGCGGGCGTTCCAACCATCGTCCTCGACGGTCAGGGGCCTCTCTACAAGCAGATCGAACGCGCGGTGCGCTCGGAAATCATGAGCGGCCGCTGGCCGGCCGGGCATCGCATCCCCTCCGAGCACAGCTTGATGGAAACCCTCTCCACCACCCGCGCGACGGTGAGCAAGGCGCTCTCCAAGCTCACCGAGGCCGGCCTGCTGGAGCGTCGCCGCAAGCAGGGCACGCGGGTCGCCCTCACCACCGAGACCCATGCCGTTATCGGCTTTCTCGACATACGGGAGGAGATCGAGAGCAAGGGGCGCGCCTACAGCTACAAGGTTCTCAACAAGCGCGAGCTGACAGCCGGCAAGAGCACCACGTTCTGGCCCGCGGTTGAAGCGGGTACGCCGCTGGTCATGTTGACGGCCGCCCATTGCGGCTTCGGCAAACCGGAAGTGCTGGAAGAGCGCTACATCAATCTGGCGGCGGCGCCCGACGCACGTGAGGCCAACTTCGAAATCGACCTGCCGAACACGTGGTTGCTGGCGCGTCTGCCCTGCACGCGGTTGCGCCACACCATCCGCGCCGAGGCCGCGGGGGCTGTCGAGGCCGAGCGGCTGGGCATCTCGCCGGGATCTCCGCTCCTCGTCTCGCTGCGCCAGACCTGGGCGGACGACATGCCCGTCACCTCGGTGCGCCTGATCTATCCTGCCGATCGCAACGAATTCGTGGGCGAATTCAATCCGCTGCAGCCATGAACCCCATCCCCCTCGTCGACATCGCCGCCCTCTCCGCGCGGCACCGGGCCCGCGTCCTTGCCCTCGCTGGGGACGATGCCCTTGTCGTCGCCACCTCAGGGCCCAACGTGGTCTATTGCAGTGGTTACCGCAGCATGGGCTACGACACCGATCCCGCCCAGCGCATGGCAATGGTGTTCAACGCCGGCGAAGGGATACTCGTAGGACCAACGGCCGATCTGTGGGCCGCGCAGGAAGTGGCGGGGCCGAACCTGCGCTATTTCGGCTACCGCAGCTTCTTCTTCGATGACGCGGCCATGCGGACCGCGACGGCCACGCATGTCGAGACCTTCACCGCCTATGAGGACGCCCTTTCGGCCGCCATCCATGCCCTTGCGGGAAACCGCCCGCTGCTGATCGAGGGCGCGGCGCCCGCAGCGCTTGCCACCGGCTTTGCCCGGACGAGGGTGAAGGATGCCGCGAGGCTGCTGTGCCGTGCCCGCGCGATCAAGGACGCGGAGGAGATCGTCCTCCTGCGATACGCCACGCGGGTGACGGAGGAGGCGCTTGCGCAGGCACTGGCGCAAGCCCGTGCCGGGATGAGCGAACTCGACGTCGCCGCCGAGATTTCCACACGGATGATCCGTGCCGGCGTTCGGCCGGGCTTCGTCGTCGTCACGTCGGGACCGCGCGCGGCCTTTGCCGATGCGCATGCCTCCCCGCGCCGGCTCGCGCCGGGCGATCTGCTGCGTCTCGACATCGGCGGCTCGTTCCAGGGCTACTGGTCGGATACCGCCCGCAGCGCCGTGGTGGGCGAGCCGTCGGCGGAGATGGCCGCCGTCGATGCCGCCATCGTCGCGGGCCAGCGTGCGGGCCTCGCTCGTGTCGAGCCCGGCGTCACCAGCGACGCGCTCTTCCATACGACGGTCGAGGCCGTGCGCGCGGCCGGTCTGCCGGCCTACCGCCGCCACCATGTCGGCCATGGGCTGGGTCTCGATTCCCACGAATACCCGACCCTCGGCCCGGCGAACCCGGTGACGCTCGAGCCCGGCATGGTGATCAATATCGAGGCGCCCTATTACCGCCCCGGCTGGGGCGGGCTCATGTACGAGGACACGCTGGTCGTCACCGAAGACGGCGCCGACCGCCTCACAAGGCTCGCCCCCGGGCTGGTCATCCTGCCCGCATGAGCGAATTATGGCTGCGCGCGAGGATGGCAAAGGTCGCTTCCACGAAGCGATCCACCTCCTCAACGGTGTTGGGCAGGCCGGGCGAGAGATGGAGGCCCCGCATCGAAGGGTCCTCGTCCATGGTGAAAGCGCGCACATTGATGGCGAATTCCGCGCGCAGCGTCTGAGCGAAGTCCTCGCCCTCCAGCCCATCGATGACGAAGCCGCCAAAGCCGGTGCCGGGCTCGGCATCGAGGTCCGTCAGCAGGCGGATGCGGGGATGCTCGCCAAGCCGCCGCGCCCAGCGGTCGCGCAGGTAGCGCAGGCGCGCCGACTTCTCCGCCTGGCCGATGCCGCGATTGAAAGCGATGGCCTCGGGGATCGAGGCCGGCAGCGCCTTGAACACCGTGCCGACCTCCTCGAACTTCTCGATCGAGTCGGCCGGCTTGCCCGACCAGGGGGCGAAGAGCGGCCAGACATCGGCAATCCGCTCGCGCCGCACATGCAGGAAGCCGGTTCCGCGCGGGCCGTACATCCATTTGTGCAGGCAGGTCGCATAGGCATCGCAGCCGAGTTCGTCGAGCCGGAACGCGATGTGCCCGGCCGAATGAGCGCCGTCGACCAGCGTGAAGGCACCACGCGCGCGAGCCAGAGCGGCGATCTCGCGCACCGGCATCACCAGCCCGGTATTGGCGACGACATGGGGAAGGCTGACCAGCCGCGTGCGCTCGGTGGTGGCCGCGGCGAAGGCGGCAAGGATCTCCGCCTCGCTGGCGATGCCGAACGGCAGGTCGACGAATTTCAGCACGACGCCCTCGCGGCGGGCGCGCTGGCGGATGATGGCGAGGTTGGTGTCGTAGCAGAACTTCGTCGCCAGCACCTCGTCGCCGGGCTGCAGGGCGACGCCGTTCAACACGGTGGCGATACCTTCCATCGCGTTACGGGTGAGCGCCATCTCGTCGGCGTCGGCGCCGAAATAGTCGCCGAGCAGGCGGCGGATGGCGAGCGAGGAGCCGCTCTCCTTCAGCTCGCGCATGGGCTCATACTCGTCGAGCTCATAGGAGAGCGAGAGATCGACCAGCTCGCGCACCCGGTCGCGCACCACGCGCGGGGCCGCGCCCCGCCGGGTGTTGACCAGCTGGGTGTTGACGTACATCGGCTCCATGGTCGCGCGCACGGCGAGCCAGTAAGCCTCGTCGTCGGGAGCGGTGGTGAGCTGGGGCGTGATCGATGCTGTCACGTGGAGCGTCCTTCTTGAAGGCCGTACGCGGGATGCGGCGAGCTCCTGGCTCAGGCCGACATCGGCAGGCGGGGCGATGCGGTGTGGCTTTGGGCGTAAAGCTCGCCGGCGATCACGCAGCTCGCGTGATGGCCGGGCGCAAGCGTGACGGGCGCGGGCGGGCTACTGGCGCACACGGCTGTCGCGCGGGGGCAGCGGGTGCGGAACCGGCAGCCCGACGGCGGATTGGTCGGGCTGGGAATGTCGCCGAAGATCGGCGGCGGCTCGCGATGCGCCTCGACGCGTGGATCGGCGCTCGGGATCGAGCCGAGCAGCGCCTGCGTGTAGGGATGGCTCGGACGGGCGTAGAGTTCGGCCGAGGAGGCCTCCTCCACGATCCTGCCGAGATACATCACATAGGTGCGGCTGGTGGCCTGCCGCACCAGCGCGAGATCATGGGCGATGAACAGGCAGGCGACGCCGAGATCCTTGTGCAGCGTGAGGAACAGGTTCATCACCTGCGCCCGGATCGACAGGTCGAGCGCGCTCACCGGCTCGTCGCAGATCAGCACGCGCGGCTCGACCGCCAGCGACCGGGCGATGGCGACCCGCTGGCGCTGCCCGCCGGAGAGTTCGCGCGGGTAGCGCTCGGCCAGCGCGTCCGGCAAACCCACCTGGTCCAGCAGCCTGCGGATGCGCCGGCGCTGTTCCTCGCGGTCCTTCACGCCGATGATGATCAGCGCTTCCGACAGCGTTTCGCCGATGGTCTGGCGGTCGTTGAGCGAAGCATAGGGATCCTGAAACACGTACTGGATCGCCCGCCGCTTCTCGCGCAGCTCGCGTCCGCGCAAATTCGAGAGGTCGGCGCCGTCGAGCAGGATGCGACCCGATTGCGGGCGCTCCAGCCCGACGATCGAGCGTCCCAGCGTCGACTTTCCGCAGCCGGATTCGCCGACCAGCCCGACCATCTCGCCGGGCGCGAGGCGGATCGACACATCGTCGACCGCCGTGACCCATTTGCCCCGCTCGACACTCTTGAAGCGGGTGACGAGGTTCTCGACCCGCAGCAGGTCTCCGGCCTCACGCATGGATCGGCTCCCGGGACGGACGTGCATTGACGACATGGCAGGCGACCGCACTGGCATGATCGGCCGCAAGCAGCGGCGGAACCTGTCGCGGGCAGATATCGATCACCTGCGGGCAGCGTGGTGCGAAGGCGCAGGCGGCTTGCGGCGCGCCGAGAACGGGGGGCGTGCCCGGCAGTCCCCGGAAGAGCGAGCCCGGCATGTCATCCGCGCTCGGCAGGGCGGCGATCAGCCCGCGCGTATAGGGATGGCGCGGGTTCAGCAGCACCTGCTCGACCGAGCCATACTCGGCGAGGCGGCCGGCATACATGACCGCCACGCGCGCGGCGATGCTGGCCACCACGCCCATGTCGTGGGTGATCAGCACGATCGCGGTGTTGAGCCGGCGCTGCAGGTCCTTCAGCAGGCTGATGATCTGCGCCTGCACCGTCACGTCCAGCGCCGTGGTCGGCTCGTCCGCGATCAGCAGCTTGGGCTCGGCGGCAATGGCAATGGCGATCATCGCCCGCTGCCGCAGGCCGCCGGAGAGCTCGTGCGGGTATTGCCGCAGCCGCGCCTCGGGGTCGGACATACGCACCAGCCTGAGCAGGTCGAGCGCACGGGCTTCGGCCTGCGACGAGGTCATGCCCAGATGCAGCTCCGCCACCTCGGCGATCTGGCGGCCGATGCGCAGCGCCGGGTTGAGCGCGCTCATGGGGTCTTGGAAGATGGTGCCGATCTTGCCGCCACGAATGCGCCGCATCGCGGGCTCCGGCAGGCCGACCAGTTGCTGCCCATCGAACAGGATCGAGCCCGATAGGTCGGTAACGACGCCGGTCGGCATCAGGCCGAGCGGCGCGAAGTTCAGCACCGTCTTTCCCGAGCCACTCTCGCCGACGATGGCCAGGGTTTCGCCGGCGGCGACGTCGTAGCTCACATCGTCCACCGGGCGCAGCGCGGCGCGGGCGGTGTAGAGGTCGACGCAGAGATGGCTTACCTGGAGAATGGGAGCCGGGGTCATGGCGTGGCCTTTCTCCAGCCGGCGGCGGTCGCCCGGCGTTTCAGCAGGACGCGGTGCGGCAGCGGCGTCGGCACCCGGTTCAGCGCAATGGACTCGCCGAGCAGGTTGAACCCGATCACCACCAGGGTGAGCACGAGGCCCGGCAGGATCACCTGCCACGGCGCGCTTTCCAGATACGGCAGCGCGTCGACCAGCATCTGCCCCCATTCCGGCGTCGGCGGCTGGATGCCGAGGCCGAGGAAGCTCAGCGTGGCGATGGAAAGCGCCACCGCACCGGCATCCGCCGTGGCGTAGACCAGCACCGCGCCGATGGTGGAGGGCAAGAGATGGTGGAAATAGATCCGCGCCGGGCTGGCGCCGAGCACGCGCAGCGATTCGATATGCGGGCGGTTCATCACCCCGACCGCCACCGCCCGGCTGATGCGGGCGCTGCCCGGCCACCAGGCCAGCGCCAAGGCGAGGATCATGTTCCAGTAGCCGGTGCCGAAGATGCCGATCACCGCGAGGGCGACGATCAGGCTCGGCATGGCGAGGCCGACATCGACGATGCGCATCAGCACCTCCTCGACCCAGCCCCGCCGATAGCCGGCGACCGTGCCGATGGTGATGCCGACCGACAGCGCGATCAGCAGCACGAGGCTCATGCCCACCAGCGAGGTGCGGGCCGAGACGATGAGGCGCGAGAGCGTATCCCGGCCGAGATGATCGGTGCCCAGCCAATGCTGCCAGGAGGGGTCGGCGTGGGCGGCCAGCAGGTCCTGTGCGTTCGGGTCGTAAGGCGCCAGCCAGGGCGCGAAGATTCCCAGCAGCACGAACAGCCCGACCGCGATGAAGGCGAGGCGCGGCAACTGGGCCAGGGCGTGCAGGAGGTCGCGGAGCTGTCTCATGCGTTCGCTCCCTGCCGGCGAAGCTTGGGATCGGTGAACATCATGCCGATGTCGACCAGCAGATTGAGGAGAATGAAGGATGTGAGGAAGACCAGCAGGCAGGCCTGCACCACCATGAAGTCCCGGAACAGCACGCCCTGCAGGAACAGGTCGGCGACGCCCTTCAGCGCGAAGAGCGGTTCCACCACGACAGCCCCGACCACCATCGCGCCGCCCTGCGCGCCGAGCGCGTTGATGTAGGTCGGCGCGATGTTGGGCAGCGCATGGCGGAACAGGATGGCGCGGCGCGACAATCCCTTGGCCGAAGCGGTGAGCGCGAAGGGCCGCGCCATCGCCTCTTCGAGCCCCACGCGGACGACACGGCTGAGCACGGCGGCCGGCAAGAGGCCGATGGTCATCCACGGCAGCACCCAGCTCGACAGCCCTGCCGTGCCGAAGGTGGGAAACAGGCCGAGCTCCACCGCCAGCGCGTAGATCAGGAGCGCGCCGACGAAGAAGGAGGGCATGGAGGCCCCGAGCAGAGCGACGATGCGACTGAGCGCATCGCCGAAGCGGCCCGGCCACAGCGCGCCGAGAAAACCCAGCGCGAAGCTCAGCAGCAGAGCGAACACGGCCCCGCCCACCACCAGCGTGAAGGTGATCGGCAGCCGGCTGGCCAGGGCAGGGCCAATCGCGTCGCCCGTCTTGTAGGAAACGCCCAGATTGCCGTGCAGGGCGCCGTTCAGCCAGCTGCCGTAGCGCAGGAGCAGCGGCTGGTTCAGGCCGAGTTCCTCCTCCACCACGCGGATTTGCTCGAAGGTCGCCTTCGGCGTGCGCAGTTCGGCGATGAGGACCGCCACATTGCCCGGCGCCGAGACCACCAGCGTGAAGCACAGCATCGTGGCAAGGACGAGCAGCACCAAAGCGTTGCGCAAGCGGATCGCGATCAGCGTCGACATGTCGGCCCTCAGGATTCCAGGCGGATGCCGCGGTAGGGCAGATCGTATTCGGTGGCGGGGACCGTGAAGCCGCTCACGCGCTTGGTGTGCGCCCAGATCGCCGGGCTGTAGAACAGCGGAAGCATCGAGACATCCGCGCGCATCTGGTCATAGATCGCCTGCAGGGCGGCCTCGACCTTGTCCGCCGGCGCATTTGTGGCGGCCAGCACCAGCGGATCGAGCTTGGCCGGATCGATCACCAGCTTGCCGTCCACGCCATTGTCATAGGTCGACAGCAGCAGGCCGACGATGGTGCCGAACGGCTCGTAGGGCGCGCCGAAGGTGGTGAACAGCGCCATGTCGAAGGTGCGCGCCGGGATGTCGGAATGGCGCGAGGCATGGTCGACCGAGCGGATGGTGATGCCGATGCCGATCTCGCCGAGTTGGGCCTGCAGGATTTCCGCCAGCGAGCGCGAGCCGGCGATCTGCTCCTCGCTGACGACGATTTCCAGCTTGAGCGGCTTGCCGTCCTTCTCGCGGATCGGGGCGCCCTTCCAGCCGGCGTCCTCCAGCAGCTTCTTCGCCGCTTCCGGATCGCGCGCCGGGACGGGGAAGCGCGCGCCGGCGAGAGGCACGCTGGCGGGGAAAAGGTTGCCGGCGGGCTCGGCGAGGCCTTGATAGAGCACCTGCCCGATCGCCTTGCGATCGAAACCGATATTGATCGCCTGGCGAACGGCGAGATCCTTCAGCGCCGGATTGCGGTCCGGGTTGAAGCCGATCACCACCGTCGTGGTACCGAGCTCGACCGCAACCGGAATGCCGGCCTTTTCGAGCGTCTTGGCTTCGGTCGCCTTGATCGGGGCCAGGAAATCGCCGCCGGTCAGGTCGATCTCGCCGGCCCGCAGCGCCGCCATGCGGCTGCGCGATTCCGGCAGAACCTTCACCTCGATGCGCTTGAAACCGGGCTTGTCGCCCCAATAACCGTCGAAGCGGGTGAAAGTGCTGCCGTTGTTGTCGGCGCTTGCCTCGATCCACGCCCCGGTGCCGACCGGCTTCTGGTAAGCACCGTCCGCGCCGACGGATTTCGGGCTGAGGAAGCGCACCGGGCGCACATAGGCGAATTCGTTGAGGAGGCCGAGCACCGGCTCCTTGAAATTGATCTCGACGGTGTGGTCGTCGACCACCTTGTAGTTGGCGAACAGCCGCGAGGCGTTCATCCAGCTGGCTGCATCCTTGCCGATCCAGCGGTCGAGGTTCCAGGTCATCGCCGCCGCATCCCACGGCGTGCCGTCCTGGAAAGTGACGCCCTTGCGCAGGTGGACGCGGAACAGCTTGCCGTCGTTCTCGACCTGCCAGTCGGTGGCGAGCGCCGGCTCCATCTTGCCGCCGTGGCCGTAGCGGATCAGCGGCTCGAAGATCAGATCCTGGATCGCCCAGAGCCCCTTGTACTTGTGCGGATCGAGGTCGCCCGCCGGCTTGCCGGCCGCGACGCGCAACGTCTCGCCACTGCCCTGCTGGGCAAGCACGGCGAGGGGCGAAAGCCCCGCGAACATGGCCGGAAGTCCGGCCATTCCCTTGAGAATGGTACGCCGGGTGGTCTGCATCGATGGGTCCCCTTGTCTGGCGGCCGGAAGGCATGGCTCTTTTGACTAGACAATAAAACGCTAGCCGCATTTTATTGTCTAGGCAATACCCCGATCCGGGCTACCCGTGGATTTTCAGTCCATCCAAACGCGACGTGCTGCAATGGCGGTCGCGCCATGTGGCTTTCCAGGGCTCGGACCGACTATCCAAGGGCTCCCGCGGAGGCCGCGATCGGCCGAGGCCATGAATATGGTCCGGCAACGAGCAACGGTGATGGACGGCACGGCGCGGAGGGATCGCCATCAAGCGCCGCCGGCGGTGTTGAAGCTCCACGGCGCGTTTCGACGAAGGCAGTCGGCCGGCCCGTGAGATGTGCCGCCCCGATCAGCTGCGGATGTGCAGCGTGCCTTCGAGGCGGGTCATGTCGAAATCGGTGATCAGGATGTCGATGCGCACGCTCCATTCCCCGGCCGCGGGGATAACCATGCCGTCGACGCGCCAGAGCCCGTCCCGGCGTTCGGCTTTGCGGCGGATCGGCTCGATGCCGAGGGCGGGATTGGCCAGCGACAGCGCCACCTCCTTGGCGTCGAGCGGGCCGAACTCGCCGGTCATCAGCATGAGGCTGACATCGACCGGCCCCGCGCGGCCGGGCGTCACGGTGAGATCCGCCATCGCCTTCAGCGTGTGGATATGCGTCTGTGCCGGCTGGGCGGCAGCGAGGGCCAGCGCGCGGGGCGGCGGCGTGAAGCGCCAGAGCGCCGCGAGCGCGAAGATGGCGAGGACGAGGGCGATCTCCAGACGGATCATTCGCACGAGCGGGCGCCCGGAGCCGGGTTCGCCCCGTAGCGCCGGTTCGGTGAGGCACCGGCGATTCGTGGCGGCGAGGGCCAGGAGCGCGGCCACGAGGATCAGCTTCGCGGTGAGCACACGGCCATAGGCGGTCTCCCACAAGGCGGCAGGGGCGCCGAGCTGGATGACCGCCAGCAACAGTCCGGATGCCAGCAGCGGCACTACGGCCAAGGGAATGAAGAGCGAGAAGCGGCGCAAGGCCAGGCCCGCTTCGGGCGATCGGCGCGCGAACAGCAGCGCGAGCGGGAGAAGCGCCCCGACCCACAAGGCGATGCCGACACCATGCAGGAACACCGCCGGACGGGTCGCCCATTGCGGCGGGGCCGCGCCGGCATGGCCGCTGGCCGCGAGCGCGACACCCAGCGTGAGGAGGGACAGCAGAGACAGGAGGCGCGCGGGATGACGCGTGGTGGCGAGGCTGGCCCCGGCGAGGATACTCGCGAGCAATGCCCCCATGACGGTCTGGCCGAAGCTGGTGGCCAAGCCGGTTTTCCAGACGATCGCCCGGCCAAGGCCGGTCAGCGGCGCCTCCAGAGCGTCCACCCCTTGCAGACCAACGGAAGCGAGCGCGGAAAGGGCAGCCAGTAGGAGCGCGGCGCCGATCCATGTCGCACCGGCGCGGGCGGGTGCCGAGAGCCAGGCGAGGCAGAATGCGCCGCCGATGCCGGCGAACAGGCCGGCATAGAGCAGCACGCGCAGAACCCAGATCATGCGGGCGACGCCCGGCTCCGGGCCCTCGGCTGCGGCCGGTGCGGTCGTGCTCGGGCTGCCGATCGAGAACACGACGGAACCGCCGACGGGATGACCATCCTCAGAGATCACCCGCCAGCTCAGCACATGGGTGCCTTGGGAAAGGGCGGGCGGGGCGTCGATCTCCAGCGTCCGGTCGCGCAGCGTGAAGCGGTCCAGCGGCAGGCGGGTGCCGTCCGGCGTGACCAGCGACAACACCAGGGGCGAGGTCGGTTCGCTGAAGGTGAGGGCAAAACCCGTCGGTGCCTGCGCCAGCATTGCGCCATCCGCCGGGCTGGCCGCGACCAGCGAGGCGTGCGCCAGCGCCGGGCGGGTGGGAAGGGTCCAGCCCAGACCCGCCAGAAGCAGGAGCAGGAAGAGGCGGAACACGGGGATCGTCGGCAGCAGGGCAGCGGGCACGGCATCTCGTCCGGCAAGGGGGAACCGGCGTGCCCGTGGGGCACGCCGGTGGTCAGGCAGGTTCAGTTCTTCGGCACCAGCTTCACGCCGGGCGCGGGCAGTTCGTAGTCGTCCGCGCTCTTGCCCTCGGCGGGAATCTCGATCCAGCGCTCGGTCGCGCCGTCCGGGCATTCCTGCACGACGGGGAAGTAGAGCGTCGTGCCGGTCTTCAGGCCCGGGGTGAGGAAGGCGCGCAGCACGAACTCGTCATACTCGTCATCCGGCAGGTTGCCGCCGCTCCAGATGACTTCCTTCACGCCCTCACTGGTGGGGGTGCCGTAATAGTCATAGGTCGTCGCATATTTGCCCTTCACCTTTTCCAGCGTCCAGCCGGGCTTGGGCTGCGGCTTCACCGAGATCACGCCCTCGGGGATCTGCACGCGAACCTTGAGGGTCGGCTTGCCCTCGCAGCCATGCGGCACGCGGAAGATCGCCTTGTAGGTGGAGGGCACCGGCGCCTGCTGGGTTTCAAGACTGACATGGGCAAGCGCGCTGCCGGCGCCGAGCGCGAGCAGTGCGACGGCAATGGAGGTCGAACGGATCATCCTGGGTCTCCTGGGGTCGAAGCCGGCATGCTGCCGGCGGTTGGAAGGAAGGCGCGGGCGCAGACGCTCGCGCGGGCACTCGCCGCCACGGGGGGCGCAGGAGTGCTGAAGCGCGCATGGCCCGTGGCCATGCGGTCGGGGGAGAGACGAGAGGCCGAAGAGTGCCGGGGTGCCGCTTTGCCCCGCTTGCGCGTGCCCGTTGGAGCGCGCGCAAGCCGCCGCCCGCCGGGTGATGGACAGGCCAATGGCGCGGTGGCACAGGCAGCGGCTTAGCCGCCGCTCTCGGGCGTCAGATCACGCGACGGGACGTCATGCCCGCCAGCGCGAGCCGGCCTCAGGCACGGGCGGGTGGCGCGCGACTGTTGTGTGGCGTGCGCCAGCCCTGATCGCCCCGCGCGACCGATGTCAGGGGCGGAAAGTGGGAGCGGGTCGCCGCCGCAGGGAAGGTCGTGGCGGATGCGACAACCGCCGCGGGCGGCAGCACCGTGCCCAGCAGGCAGCCGAGTTGGCAGCAGTCGGGCAGGTGCGGCGGGGCGGTCGGCGTGTCCGGCGCGGAGCTTCCCGTGCCCATCTCCAGGCAGATCACGCCATGGGAGGCGTCGTCCAGGGAAGATGTGGCGTGCGTGCCGAGAGCGAGGCCGGTGAGCAGGATCTGGAGAACGAGCAGATAGGCCGCGCCGAGCGCGACCAGAAAGCTCCATCCCTGCCGTCTGCCAGTCAACGACCTGCACCTCAGTGTCCTGCGATGCCCCAGGGGCATCATGCGTCGATTATCACGACAGCGGGGCGCGCCGCAAAGCCCGATCCGCACCATCCCACGCCTTCATCCCGCCTGCCGGGGCGCGTAGAGCGCCTGCAGCTTCCGTCGGCCGCGCGCGATCTCGGTCAGGGCGGGGCGGTCGAGAAGGGTCAGGGTGGGCCCCTTGCCGAAGTCGATCACCCCGTCCTGCTTGAGGCGGCTCATGCAACGGCTGACCGTCTCCAGGGTCAGACCCAGCCAGTCGGCGAGATCGCCACGGCTGAGATGGAACGGAAAAGTCTCGCCCTGCTCACCCTCGAAACAGGCCTGGGCGGCGTATTGCCCGGCGAGATCGAGCAGCGCCTCGGCCACCCTCTCGCCGGCGCCCAGCTTCCCAAGCCGCGTGAGATGGCCGAGCGCACGGTCCAGCATCAGCTGCTGATGCGCCGCCTCCAGGCCGGCGGCCGGCGCATCGACCGGCACGAGGCGTGTCGGCGCGAAGGCAACGATCTCGCACGGCAGGCGCCCGGCAAGGCCCGGATCCATCAACCGACCGGGACCGATGATGTCGAGGATCTGGCGCCGCTCGGCGTCGATCTGCCGGCAGAGCGCCACGCACCCGGTCTCGACCCGGTAGAGGTGAGCCTCAGCCAGCGTATGAGGCGTGACCGGCTCGCGGGCGGCGATGACCAGCGCAGGCGCGCCCGCGTCGGACGGCACGGGCGGGAGCGGCCAAGCGCGCAGGGCGTCGGACCGCAGGGCGGCGGAGATGAGCATGGTTGGACCCCGGCAATCGTCCGGCAAGTCCGGCTTGAGCCGGAGCGCACGGACACGCGACCAAGGCAGGCTGTGGCCTGCCGCGATTCAGGCGTGGAAACCTGAGGCGGGGGGACCGCGCTGGGCGAGACGGAAGCGCAGGACGGACTGGGCGGGTGCCGCTTCGGGAAGGCGCGGCTGCGTTAGAACCGCGTAGTCCGCTGGCTGGAACAGGTCGTGTTGGGGGGTGAGCAGTTCCGGCGTCCCAGCCAGCCGGCAGGCCTCGCAGCCGTGACCATGCGGAATGCCGGAGGAGGAGCCGTCATCCGAGGGCGACAGGCACAGCACCGGCACGGTGCCGTCCGGCAACGTGTAGTCGCTGAGGTCGACGTTGGCGGGCACGCTCGCGGCACGCGTGGGCACCTGATGAACGGAACCGACCAGCAAAAGGGCGACAGCGCACAGCAGGTGCAACAGTGTATGGATCGGCCCCCGCGCGCGCCGGTTCGAGACCCGCGAGGGCGTGCCGGCACGAGTGTGAGCAGGGTCCGCCATGACAACCCGATGCTAGCGTTCTTTCATGCCGCCGACACTGGACAAATTGTCCAGGCGCGATCGTCGTCACGTAAAGCAAAGCCCCACCCACGCAGCGGCCGGCAGCAGCGCGCGATGTGGAGCCGGTGCACGCGGTCTATATCGGCCACGAGCACCTCTCCAATCGCATCCGCGTCTTCGTCGATTTCCTCGCGGCCCAGCTCGCCCGCCGGTCCGAGCCGGATTATTTCGCGGCGGCGCCGTAGACGGGATAGTCGTCATAGCCGGCCGCCCCACCGCCGAAGAAGGTCTTCGGATCGGGCGTGTTGAGCGGCAGCCCCTCGGCGATGCGCCGCGGCAGGTCGGGATTGGCGAGGAACGGACGGCCGAAGGTGACGAGATCGGCCAGCCCCTGCTCGATCAGCGCTTCCCCGCGCTCGGGCGTGTAGCGCCCCGCGACGATGATCGTGCCGGGGAAACGCTGGCGCAGCGCCTGCCGGTAGTCGCGCGGGACGAGGGGGGCGTCGTCCCAGTCGGCCTCGGCGAGGTGGAGATAGGCGATGCCGGCACGGTGGAGCGCCTCGGCGGCGAGCAGGCTGGTCGCGACCATCTCCGGGTCGTCCATGTCCTGCAGGGTGACATGCGGCGAGAGGCGGACGCCGAGGCGCTCCGGCCCGGTCTCGCCGGCCACGGCCGCCACGACCTCCTCGAGTAAGCGCAGGCGGTTCGACGGCGAGCCGCCATAGCCGTCGGTGCGCCGGTTGGTGGTGGAGCGCAGGAACTGGTCGATCAGGTAGCCATTCGCGCCGTGCAGCTCGACGCCGTCGAACCCTGCCTCCATGGCGAGTGCAGCGGCGCGGCGATAATCCTCGACGACGCGGGCGATCTCCTCCGTTTCCAGCGCGCGGGGCGTGCCGCAGTCGAGGAAGCGCGGCGTGCCGTCGGGATCGATCGCATAGACCCTCACCCCCTTCGGCGCGATCGCCGAGGGCGCGACCGGGAGCTGTCCCTCCGGTTGCAGGCTCGGATGCGACACCCGGCCGACATGCCAGAGCTGGAGGAAGATGCGCCCGCCGGCCGCGTGGACGGCGTCGGTGACCAGCCGCCAGCCGTCGCGCTGGGCGGGCGTGTAAATGCCCGGCGTCCAGGCATAGCCCTGCCCCTCGCGGGAGATCTGCGTCGCCTCGGTGACGATCAGGCCGGCGCTGGCACGCTGGGCGTAGTAGCGGGCGTTCAGTGCGGTCGGGATGTCGCCGGGCTGCGCCGTGCGCGAGCGCGTCATCGGCGCCATGACGAGCCGGTTCGGCAGCACGAGCGGGCCGAGGCTCAGGGGCGAGAACAGGCGGGAATGGGCGGGCATGGGGACCTCACAGCCGGACGGGGTCGGTGGGCAGCCGCCGCTCGCGGCGGACATGCTCGGGCACCGGGAGGGGCGGGTTGGCGCTGTCGAGGAACTCGACCGTGGTGAAGGCGAGCTCGGTATCGCCGACATTGGCGAGGTCATGGACCATGAAGTCGCCGCGCCCGAAGGTGAAATGCCGGGTGAGGCCCGGCTCGTAGGCGCTTTCCGCGACCTGCCCGTCGGCATAGTGCGAGACCGCGCGGCCCGGCGTCAGCGCCGTCCAGAAATAGTCGAGCACATGGCGGTGGAAGCCGATGCGCTCGCCCGGGCGCAGGCGGAGCGACCACACCCGCACGCGCTCGCTCTCGGAGACCAGCACATGGCCGACGCAGCCATTGAGCTGGTTGATCTCGAACTCCGCCTTCAGGCTCGCATCCCAGCCCGCGGGGGGAGGAACCGTGCGCTCCGCCGAGGTCAATCCGGACGGCGGGGTCGCGATACGTGCTTTCATCATGATCTCCTTGTCAGACCACCGGAATCACGCCGCCGTCGATGCCGAACTCCTCGCCGCTGATGAAGGAGGCATGGTCGGAGGCGAGGAAGGCGACGAGGGCGGCCACTTCGTCCGGACGCCCCAGCCGACCGGCCGGCAGGCGCGAGCGTTCGAGGAAGATGCCCACCGCCTCCTCGCGGCCGGAGCCGTAGCTGGCGGCGAGCGAATCGAGGAAGCCGCCGGGCCGATCCCACAGCGCGGTGCGGATATGAGCGGGCGAGACGACGTTCGAACGAACACCCCTGGGCGTGAATTCGCGCGCGAGGCATTTGGAGAGCATGCGCACCGCCGCCTTGGAAACGCTGTAGTCCGGCAGCAGCGGATGCGGCATGCGTCCGGCCTCCGAGCCGCAATGGAGGATCACCCCGCGCCCGCGCGCCACCATGGACGGCAGAACCGCGCGGCTGGCGCGCACATAGCCCATCACGTTGAGCTCGAAGGTGCGCGCCCAGTCGGCGTCGGAGGCTTCGAGGAAGCTGTCGCGGGCGGCGGCGGCGCCGGCGTTGTTGAACAGGATGTCGATCGCGCCGAACCGCTCCAGCGCGACCTCGGCCAGCCGGTCGCCGGCGTCGGGATCGCGCATGTCGAGGGCGACGGCGGCGATGTCGGCGGCCGGGGCCAGTTCGGCGAAGGCGGCGGGGTCGAGATCGGCGCCGACCACCCTCGCCCCCTCGGCGACGAAAAGGCGCGCCGTCTCGAAACCGATGCCCGCCCCGGCGCCGGTGACGATCGCGACCCGGCCCTCGAGGCCGAGATCCAACTTGTTGGCAGCGCTCATGGAATCACCCGTTCCTGGCGCAGCTGGTCGAACAGGTCGGTGAAGGAGCGCTCGGTATCCTGCCAGTCGAGGAAGCCGAGGCGGCGGCTCTTGTTCATGTCGTTTACGCATTCGATCGGGCGGCCGAGGTCAGCGTCGGTGTGCCAGGCGGAGGCAAGGTGATCGAGCCGGTTGGGCTGGAGGCCGTGGGCGGCGACGAGCGCCTCCCAGCGGGCGCCATCGCCCTCCATCTGCCGCGCCAGCGGCACCGCCTCTCCGGGGTAAGGCGCTGATTCCAAATCGAAATAGTCGGCGATCACGCCCCACATGCGCTGCCAGCGGAAGATGTCGCCATTGGCGACGTTGAACGCCTCGTTGCGCGCCGCCGGCGTCGTCGCGGCCCAGGCGACGTGGCGGGCGAGCAGGCGGGCGTCGGTGACATCGGCGATGGCGCCGTGCTGCACGGGCGAGCCCGGGAACAGGAACGGCCGACCTATCGCCTTGCAGATGCTGGCATAAACGGCGAGGGTGACGCCGATGTTCATGGCGTTGCCGACGGCGTAGCCGACGATGGTGTGCGGCCGGTGCACGCTCCAGCCGAAGCCGTGGCGCGCCGCGTTGTCGAAGACGATGTCTTCCTGAACGTAGTAGAAATTCTCGATCGGCAGGCGCTTCTGGTCCTCCCGGAACGGGGTTTCCGGCTTGTTGCGCGCGTACATCTCGAATGGGCCGAGGTAATTCTTCGTGCCCGTCACCAAGGCGACATGCCGGACACTTCCCGCATCCGTCACCGCGTCGAGAACGTTACTGACCATTGCTCCGTTGACGCGGCAGTTTTCCGTCTCGGTCGGCATCCGGGTCCAGGTACAGAAGAACACATGCGTCGGCGCCAGGTCCTTCAGCGCCGCGCGGGTGGCGGCGCCATCCCGCACATCCGCGGCGACCGGCTTCACGGTCGACAGCCCCCTCGGCGGGTTCCGCGAAATTCCGTATATGTCCCAATCACCTAAATCGGCCAGATGGCGGGCGAGGTTGTTGCCGACGATGCCGGTCACCCCGACGATCAGCGCGCGTTTGTCGTGCATTTCAGCTTCCTTTCGAGGCACGCACCGCCCTCCCCGGCCCCATCGGTCCGGCGGTACGATCAGTGCAGTGAGGTGGACGATCAGTGCGGTCGGTGCGGTCAGTGCGGCCCCGTCGCGGCGCGCCGGCTGTAGGCGCCGACCATGGCGACGATCACCGCGCCATAGGCGATCTGCTTCCAGGCTTCGGGGATCTGCATGACGGAGAGCATGCTGCCGATGAGCGTGATCAGCAGCACGCCGGCGACGGTGCCGGCATAGGCGCCGCGCCCGCCGAGGATGGAGGTGCCGCCCAGCACCACCGCGGCGATGCCGGGGAGCAGATAGGGATCGCCCATGTTCTGGTAGGCCTGGTTGGCGTAGCCGGCGAGCAGCATGCCGGCGGTGGCGCTGGCAACACCCGACAGCACGAAGGCCCCCGCGACCACCGCCCGCGTGTCGATGCCGGAGAGATAGGCGGCGCCCTCGCGGGTGCCGACGGCGTAGAGGTAGCGGCCGAACAAGGTGCGCCGGTAGAGGAACAGCGCGGCGAGGGAGAGCGCCAGCCAGACCAGCACCGCGTTCGGCACCACGCCGAGGCTGCGGCCGCCGCCGAGCAGCGCCATCGCCGCGGAGGGCCGGCTGCCGCCGGCATAGAGCCCGGCATGGAACACGCAGATGCCGAGCACGATGGTGTTGACCGCCAGCGTCCAGATCATCGAGGGGATGCGCAGGTAGGCGACGCCGATGCCGTTGACGAGGCCGATGCCGGCGCCGATGGCGAGGCCGACGACGAGGCCGAACTCGCCCCACCACGCCCCGTCCGCCAGCGTCACGAAGGCGGTGGAGAAGGTGGCGGCGGCCGAGAGCGTCCACGGCACCGAGAGGTCGATATGCCCCGTCAGGATCACCGTCATCGCGCCGATCGCGACGATGCCGAGGAAGGCGCCGTTCTGCAGCTGCTGCAGCAGATAGGCCGGCGAGAAGAACTGGTTGTAGACCGCGCCCCCGGCCAGGAGCAGGCCGGCGATCACCACCAGCAGCACGCGGGTGGGTCCATCCGGCGCCAGCGGGCGCGCGAATTGGCGAGCGGTGGCTCTCATCGGAACATCTCCAGCCGGTTGCGGATTCGGAGCAGGCGGAAAGCGCCGACGCCGACCGCGGCGAGCAGCACGGCGCCCTCGAACAGCGGCTGCGCCATCGGGTTGACGCCGGCGAAGAACATCACGCTGCCGATGGTGCGCAGCACCAGCGCCCCGGCGATGCTGCCGAGCACGCTGCCCGCCCCGCCCGCCAGCGAGGTGCCGCCCAGCACCACCGCCGCCACCGAGTTCAGCGTGTAGGCATTGCCGATGGCGGGATCGCCGCTCAGCGTCTGGAAGCCGAGGAACAGCCCGCCGAGCGCGGCGAAGATGCCGGCGAGGACATAGGCGGCGACCTTGGCGCGGTTCACCGGCAGGCCGGACATGTAGGCCGCGCCTTCCGCCGAGCCGGCGGCGAAGATGGTACGCCCGGTGAGGGAGGCGCGCACCGGCCCCCAGACCAGCGCGGTGAGCGCGCCGAGCAGCACAAGCGAGGTCGGCACGCCGAAGACGTCGCCGGTGAAGAGGTCGCTCAGCGCCTCGTCGACGCTGCCGCCCGGGGTCGGGCGCACCAGCAAAGCGAGGCCGGAGATGATGGCGCCGGTGGCGAGCGTCGCGACGATCGGCTGGATGCGTCCGGCGACGATGACGAGCCCGTTGGCGAGGCCGCAGGCGGCGCCGATCAGCACCACCGCCGCGACCCCGAAGGCGACCTCCAGCGGCGTGCCCTGCACCAGCGCCGAGGCGGCGCAATTGGCCAGCGCCATGATCGCGCCGATCGACAGGTCGATGCCGCGGGTGAGCACGACGATGGTCTGGCCGACCGCGACGAAAGCGAGCGCCACGCCCTGATTGGCCCAGATGGTCATCACCGCCGCGCTGGCGCCGCGCGGGTGGAGGGAGAGAAACAGGACGAGCAGCGCCAGCAGCAGGGCAAACGCCGCGAGCGGGCGAGCATGGTGGCGGGCTGCGGCGATGGCTACGGAGGCGGAGAGGAGCGCGCTCATGCCACCGCCTCCAGCGCGAGGGGCGAGGACGCGGGCGCGTGGCGGGGCGCGCCGCCGATGTTCAGCGCGGCGGCGAGCAGGTTCTCCTCGTTCAGGCCCGCCCCCTCCAGCCGGGCGGTGACGCGCCCGCCATAGAGCACCAGAACCCGGTCGCAGAGGCCGATCAGTTCGTCGTAATCGGTCGAGTAGAGCAGGATGGCGAGGCCGGCGGCGGCCAGCTCGCGGAACAGGCGGTAGATCTCCTGCTTGGTGCCGACATCGATGCCGCGCGTCGGGTCCATCAGCAGCAGCAGGCGCGGCTCGATCGCCAGCCATTTGGCGAGCACGACCTTCTGCTGGTTGCCGCCCGAGAGCGTGCCGACCGGCGCGTCGATATCCGGCGCCTTGATCTGCAGGCTCTTCACCAGCCGCTCGACCAGCGCCTGCTCGGCAGCGCGATCCAGCCGGCCGGCGCGGGCGATCAGCCCCAGCGCCGCCATGCCGAGATTGTCGCGGATGGGCAGGCTGAGGAACAGGCCCTCGGTCTTGCGGTCCTCGGGGATGAGCGCGGTGCGGAAGCGCCCGCCCTTGGCCACGCGCGGCCCCGGCGGGCAGCCCTCAGCATCGCCGTAGCGGACCGCGCCGCCAACGCCCTTGAGCACGCCGGCGAGCGCCAGCAGCAGCTCGCGCTGGCCCTGCCCGTCGAGGCCGCCGAGGCCGACGATCTCGCCGGGTCGCACCTCCAGCGAGATATCGGCGAGCGCCGGCGGCCAGCAGAGGTCGCGCACGTTGAGATACGGCGCGCCGGTCGGCGGCCGCGCGGGTTTGGGCGGGTAGACCTGCGCGATCGGCCGGCCGATCATCAGCCGCACGATCTCCTCGTGCGATTTCGAGCCCGCGGCGAAGGTCGCGACATGCGCGCCGTTGCGGAACACCGAGCAGGTGTCGGCGACGGCGTCGACCTCGTGCATGCGGTGGGAGATGAACAGCACCAGCGTGCCCTCGTCCCGCAGCCGGCGCAGCAGCGCCATCACCTTCGCCGCGTCCTCGGCGGTGAGCGCGGAGGTCGCCTCGTCGAGGATCAGCACGCGCGGGCGGCGGATCACTGCCTTGGCGATCTCCACCAGCTGGCGTTTGGAGAGCGGCAGTTCGGCGCAGCGGGCGCGCAGGTCGATGCCCTCGGCGCAGCCGATCTCGGCCAGCGCCGCCCGCGCTGCCCGCCGCTCGGCGCGGCGGTCGATCAGCCCGAGCCGGCCGCGCGGGGGCCGGGCGAGGCAGATATTCGCGGCGACGGAGAGGTCGGGCACCAGCGAGAGCTCCTGGAAGATGCAGACGATGCCCTCATCGAGCGCGTCGGCGGGTGCCGCGAGGTTCAGCGCGCGGCCGTCGAGGCGCACGCTCCCCTCGTCGGCGCGCACCACGCCGGCGAGGATCTTCATCAGCGTCGACTTGCCGGCGCCGTTCTCGCCGAGGATGGCGTGGATGGAGCCGGCGCGGGCGCGGAAACACACGCCCTCCAGCGCGGTGACGCCGCCATAGCGCTTGGTAACGTCGACGAGTTCGAGGCAGGCGGTGTCGGCAATGGCGGTGTCGGTCATGCGTCGTCTCCCGTGAACAGCCGATCCGAAAGGGCGGCGACCGCTGCCGGCCGCCGCCAGGTTCAGGAGGATCAGGTGTTGTCCGGGGTCTGGCGGGTGAGCTCCTCGGGGGCGAACACCATGTCCTTGCCGCAGACGGCGTAGCCGGACACGGTCTCGTAGCTGTCCGGCATGTTGGGGAAGTAGTTCACGCCCGCCGTCATGTCGGCGGTGCGCACGTTCGGGGTCGGCAGGTTGACGAGGCTCGGCAGGCTCTCGCCCTTCAAGAGCGCGATGGCCGCGCGCACCGCCACCCGCCCCTGGCCGGGCGAGGTAGAGACGGAGATGCCGGGGATGGCATTGTCGGCCAGCGCCCGCACGAAGCCGTTCTCGGCGTCGCCGCCGACGGGAACCTTGGGAAGGCCGGCGGCGGCGAGCGCGTTGGTGAATGCCCCGGCAGCCATGCTGGCAGACCACGGCGTCGAAGCACCCGTGCATGGCGATGGCGTCGGATACCACCTTCTGCACCGTGCCGGTGTCCCAGTTGCCGACCACCTCGACCACCTTGATATCGGGGTATTTCTCGACCACCTGGCGGAAGCCGAGATGGCGGTCGCGGTCGGTGGAATTGCCGGGGATGCCGCGCACCTCGAGGATGGTGCCCTTCTTCTCGGGCATCTGGTCGATCACCGCCCGCGTCTTGATGGCGCCCTCGAACTCGATCCAGTCCGGGGTGATGCGCAGCACGTCGGGGCTGTCGACCGGGTTGTCGAACGAGACCAGCACGGTGCCGGCCTTCCTGGCCCGCTTGATGACGGCGTCGAACGCCTTCGGGTTGACGGCGATGAAGGCCACCGCGTCGAAGCCGGCCTGGGTGAAATTGTCGATCGCGGCGATCTGCGCGGCGACGTCCGGGCCGGTGGAGACGATCTTCAGCTCCTTGATGTCCTTCGCATTCTCCGGCCGGGCCGCCCACGCCTTCACAGACTGGATCATCTGAATCCGCCAGGGGATGCCGGTATGGCCGTTGGCGACGGCGATACGGTACGGGCCGGTGCGCGGCTCGAACTTCAGCACCGCCGCGCTGCCCGGTGCCGGCTTGTAGCACTCGGGCATATAGGTGCCGGCGAGCGCGGGCCCGGCACTTAGGAAGGCGGGAGGCCGGCCGCGGCCAGCGGGCGGAGCGGGCGTCGAGCGCGATGGAGCATGGTCGTTTCCCCTTGATGTGTTCGCTCCCGGCGCCCGCGATGCGCGGGCGTTGGCGTCGGAGCGTTCCTCCGGGCGACCGCATCGATGGCGGCTCGTTCCTGATCGAGGGGGATGATGGTCAGGCGCGCGGCGGACGCCTATCCGGCCGGCGGGCACACCGCCTGTGAGCTTTTTTCACAGGGGACGGCGAGGTCCTCGAGAAAGACCTGCCGCGGGCGGATCGAGATGGCGTCGGATCGTGCGGCCGACGCGAGAGCCGGGTAGCGCCGGTTCGATCGCGAGCTTGCGGGAGCCCCCGCTCAGCCTTCGTGCCGACCCCTCGTCCGCGAGGCGGTACTCGCGTTGGCACCACCCCGAAGCCGACTTGCCCTGCATCGCCGGACGAACCGGCGCCCGCGTTGCGCGCGCAGGCTCCGGACAGTCGCGCCGCCTCAGAACGCGACCTTGAAGCCCACCTGCCCGGACCAGCTGGTCGAGGCGTCGGTGAACAGGCCGCCGCCCGAGGCGGTCAGCGTCACGTTCTCGCCGGCCGCGTAGGCGGCGCGGGCGCCGAGCTCGGCGCCGAAGCGGCCGACCTCCGGCCCCTCGATCGTGAAGCTGCCGAGCGCGGTCATGCCGCCGTCCGACGCCACCACCAGACCTTCGTTGTCGCCGAGAATGGCGAAGAAGCGGCCGGTGGCGCCGAAGCTGAAGGCGTGGCCGGCGAGATCGACGGTGTCGTCCAGCGCCAGCCCGACGCCGGGGCGCCACTGGCTGCGCGTCGACCCCGCCACGGTGAGCGGGGCGAGGCCGCCGACCTCGGTGAAGCCCGGCGCATCCCAGCCATACCAGCCGAGGCTCGCGCTCGGCGTCACCGTGACGCCGGCAATGGCCATGGCGTAGCCGATATCGAGCCCGGCGCCGTAGACATTGGCGTCGTAGTCGGCGCGCGAGATGCCGGCGCCATAGGTCGAGATACCAGTGCTCTCCACCTGCTGGCGGCCGGCGAAGGCGGCGGCGGCCACCCGCCAGGCGCCCGGCGTCCAGTTGGCGAAGCCGCCAATGCGGAAGGCGTCGCCCTCCGCCTGCTCGGGGAACAGCGGATCCTTGAGCGACCAGTCGAGAGTGCCGAATTCGCCGGCGAGGCCGATCAGCACATCCTCGCGCACCCGCCCGGCGAGGCCGGCGCGCAGGCCGGCGAAGGAGGCGTCGGACTTGGCGATCGCCCCGTCGGCGTCGTAGCGCAGCTCCGTGCCGGTGCCCTCGACGAACACGGTGATCCCGCTCGGCCGGCCCTCCACCAGCAGCTCGGTGCCGTAGCCGGCAGGCCCCGGCGAGAGCAAGCGCGACAGGAAGCGGTCGGAGAGGTCGAACGCCACCGTCTGCACTGCGGGATGGGCGTAGCCGGCGGCGGCGAAGACGAAGTCGAGATACTCGGTGCCCGAGGAGGTGATCACCCGGTCGATCGTCGTGGTCGCGTAGAGATCCTGGAAGAGCAGGACATCGACGAGCGTGTTGCCCCGACCCAGGACGAGGGTGGTCCCACCCTCGCAGCTGCCATAGGGCCGGTCGCACCGTCCCAGATTGCCGGAGACGAACGTGTCCGGCCCAAAGGTGGCGACGGCCGGCCCGACATAGGTGTCGCGGCCGGTCAGCACGCTGCTGGTGGTTTCGGTGACTGTCTCGGTGATGCCGCCATTGCTGACGAGGGGATTGAGCAGCATGCGCCCGCCCGGCTGCGGCACCTCGACGGAAGCCAGCGCCTCGGCCCGGGCTTCGCTTTCCGTCGCCGCCGTGGCCGAACCCAGCACCGTGCCGCCGGAACGGACCACGGCGGTGATGCCGCCACCGACCATGGTGACGTTGGTCGTGACAGTCTCCGTCAGCGAGTAGGCGAAGCTGTCGGTCGTGGTGAAGGCACCTTCCGGCTCAATGATCGTCCCCGAGCCGGGCGCATAGCTCGCGTTACCGATGACCTCGTCGTTGCCGACCGAAGGGGTCAGGTCGGTGATATCGGTGAAGGCGATGTCGAGCCCGCGCTCCGAGGCGATCAGCGTGGATTGCACCCCGCCCGGCTGGCCCGGCGGATAGACGATCGGCCCCTCGGTCAGGGGCGGCGGATCGGCGAAGGCGGGAGAGGCGAGGAGCGTCGCCAGCACCGTGGCCAGCGGCAGGTCGCGCAGCGCCCGTCGCAAGGCCGGCCCCATTCCCGCGCGCGCCGCCTGTCGGGCGAGCACGCCCGCCCGGCCATCGGAGAAACCCTCGACGGCTTGTCTCACACCCGCCCCAATCCGCATGTCCGCCCCGAATCACCCGATCCCGCCCGGCGGACGAATGTAAACGAGGCGCAGCGTTTGGCTACAGCTGAGGTCCGCCCCCTGTCCGCGCGTGTAAGTTGGCGGGCTGACTGTCCTGCGGATGGCGCGGACAGGGACGACGATAGCGCCGGCCTCGCGCGCGGCAGCCGCGATTTCGTCGGGGTTACGTGCATCCAGGCGCACCGTCGGCGATGGCGACCAACGCCCGGCCGACGCGACGCCCATCGGCGGAGGGAGGCGCGCGGATGCCGGCCTCGGCTCGGCCTCAGGCGGTCACCGGCCCCTGGCCTTGGCGAGGAACGAGCCGTCGAAGGTCTTCGACAGATCGATCTTCGCCGCGGCGAAGTTCGGATCGGCCGTGGTGAGCAGGCTGAGCGCGCTCTTCATGCTCGCCTCGTTGATCTCGCCATCGGTCGAATAGGCCTGGCGGGAGGCGTTGAAGGCCTTGATGTAGAGGTCCTTGTCGCCCAGCCAGTATTCCTCCGGCACCGCCGCCGCGACCTGCTCGGGCGTCGCGGTCTCCAGCCATTTCAGCGTCTTGTAGAAGGCGTTGGTGAGAGCCTGGACGGTGTTCGGGTTGTCCTTGATGAAGCTTTCCTTCAGGTACAGCACGGCCGCCGGGTTCATGCCGCCGAACACCTGCTGGGTGCCCTCGGTGGTGCGGGTGTCGACCAGTATCCGGATCGCGTCGAGGTCCTGCAGCTTCGAGATGACGGGATCGAGATGGGAGATGGCGTCGATCTCGCCGTTCTGCATCGCGGCGACGGCCGAGGGGCCGCTGCCCACCCCGATGAAGGAGGCGTCATCCGGGTTCAACCCGGCCTTCTTCATCAGGTACTGCACGAGGATATAGGTCGACGAGCCCGGCGCGGTGACGCCGATCTTCGCCCCCTTGAGGTCGGCGGCGGACTTGATGGTGTCGGCCTTCGCCTTGCGCACCGCGACGACGATGCCGGGATAGCGGCCGAGGTCGATGACCGCACGCACGTCCTGGTTCTTCTCCTGCATGCGGATGGTGTGCTCATAGGCGCCGGTGACGGCGTCGACCGAGCCGCCGATCAGCGCCTGGAGCGACTTGGAGCCGCCGCCGAAATCATTGATCTCGACGGTCAGGCCCTCGGCCTTGAAGTAGCCGAGCCGCTCGGCCAGCGTCAGCGGGAGATAATAGAGCAGCGGCTTGCCGCCGACGCCCAGCGTGATGTTGGGCTTTTCGATCCCGCTCGCCTCGGCGGCGCCGAAGGCGGGGATGAGAAGGCTGGCGGCGACCAGCAGGGCACGCATCGACATTGGTTTCCTCCCGTTTCTTTTCCGAATGATGGCCCGGAGCGTGCGGGCGGCGGTAGCCCCCGGCTCCTTGCGCGAAGGCACTCTAGTTCTGCTCGCCGGCGGATTGCGGCCGCCAGACGAGAAGCCGGCGCTCGATCCGGGTCACGCCCCAGTCGATGATCAGCACGAAGGCGGCGAGGATCACCATGCCGGCGAACACCCCGGTGACGTCGAACACGCCTTCGGCCTGGTGGATGAGATAGCCGAGGCCCGCCGCGGAGCCGAGATATTCCCCCACCACCGCGCCCACCAGCGCGAACCCCACCGCCGTGTGCAGCGAGGAGAACATCCATGACAGCGCCGACGGCCAGTAGACGTTGCGGAACAGCTGGCGCTCGTTCATCCCCATCATGCGCGCATTGGCGAGCACCACCGGGCTGACTTCCTTGACGCCCTGATAGACGTTGAAGAACACGATGAAGAACACCAGCGTGACGCCGAGCGCGACTTTCGACCAGATGCCGAGGCCGAGCCAGAGCATGAAGATCGGCGCCAGCACCACACGCGGCAGGGCGTTGAACATCTTCACGTAAGGGTCGAACACCGCGGCCACGTTCGGCTGGCGGGCGAACCAGAAGCCGAACACCACGCCGGCGATGGAGCCGATCAGGAAGGCCAGCACGGTCTCGGTGAGGGTGATCCAGAGATGCTTCCAGATCACGCCGGTGGCGAAGAGGGTGTAGACACGCGTCAGCACGTCGCCCGGCTTGGAGAAGAAGAATTCCGGCAGCAGGTATTTGCCGCCGATCGGCACGGTGGCGCCGACCTGCCAGATCGCGAGCGCGATCACGGCGACGAGGATCTGGAGGAACAGCAGCTTGGCGGGATGCAGCTTCACGGCGTGAAATCCTCCCCGTAGGTCTTGGCGACTTCCGCCTTGAGCTGGTTCCAGATCTGGCGATGCAGGGCGTGAAAGCGCGGATCGAGCCGGATGTCGGCGGTGTCGCGCGGGCGGGCGAGGTCGATCGGGAAGTCGCCGATGATCCGCGCCTCGGGGCCGGCCGACATGATGACGACGCGATCCGAGAGGGCGATCGCCTCCTCCAGGTCGTGGGTCACGAACAATACCGCCTTGCGGTCCTGCGCCCACAGACGCAGCAGCAGCGTGCCCATGATCTGGCGCGTCTGCGCATCGAGCGGCCCGAACGGCTCGTCCATCAGCAGGATCTTCGGATCGCGCACCAGCACCTGGGCGAGACCGACGCGCTTGCGCTGGCCACCCGAGAGCTGGTGCGGGTAGCGGTCGCCGAAACGGGCGAGACCGACCTTTCTCAGCCATTCCCGCGCCTCCACGAGAGCGTCCGAGCGGCGCGTGCCGCCGATCTCCAGCGCGATGGCGACATTGTCGAGCGCCGTCTTCCAGGGCATCAGCGCATCCTGCTGGAAGAGGTAGCCGGCATGCCGGTTCAGCCCGTCCAGCGGCGTGCCCAAAACCGTCACCCTGCCGCCGGCCGGCGTGAGCAGCCCGGCGGTGGCGTTCAGCAGGGTCGACTTGCCGCAGCCGGTGGGGCCGACGATGGCGACGAACTCGCCGTCGCGCACATGCAGCGAGGTCGGCGCGACCGCCTTGAAGACCGGCTGCCCCTTCATCGCAAAGCTGATGCTGACATCGTCGAGGGCGACAGCCATCGGGGCGGGCGCCGCCCCGTCCGCGATCGGGCCCCCGAGGGCGGCCTCCATGTGATGTCCTCCCTGTCTCTCTCGTGTCACGAAGCGGCGGGGCGGGCCGGCGCGGGATGCCGATCGCCGCTGCGACCCGCCTTGGCCACCTGTCCGGGTATGTCGTGCCCGACGAGGGTGGGCAGGGCGCGCGCCAGTTCGAGCAGGCGGTCGAGGTCCACGCCGCTGTTCACGCCCATCTCGTCCAGCATGTGGACGAGGTCCTCGGTCGAGATGTTGCCGGTCGCGCCCGGCGCGAAGGGGCAGCCGCCCAACCCGCCGAGCGAGGCATCGAAGCGGTCGGCGCCGGCATCGAGCGCGGCCAGCACGTTGGCGAGCCCCATGCCCCGCGTGTCGTGGAAATGCAGCGTGAGCGGCAGCGCCCCGAACTGGCGGCGCACCCGATCGACAAGCCTCGCCACCTGTCGCGGATTGGCCATGCCGGTGGTGTCCGCCAGGGTGACCGAGCCGACGCCCAGCGTAAGGAGTTGCTCGATCAGCCCCAGCACCTTCGCCTCCGGCTGGGCGCCCTCGAAGGGGCAGCCGAAGGCGGTGGCGATCGAGCCGTTGAGGGCGGACCCCGTGCCGCGTGCCGCCGCCACGATGGCCCGGAAGCCCTCCAGCGACTGAGCCGGGGTCATCCGCATATTGGCGAGGTTGTGGGTCTCGCTCACCGACAGGACGAGGTTGAGCTCGTCCATCCCGGCCTCGAGCGCCTCCTGCGCGCCGCGCAGGTTGGGGACCAGCGCCACATAGGTCACGCCGGGCTTGCGGGTGATGGCCCGGGCGACCTCGCGCGCATCGGCAAGGTTCGGAACGGCGCGGGGCGAAACGAAGGAGGTGACCTCGATCTTCGACACCCCGGTTGCCGACAGGGCGTCGATGAGGGCGACCTTGTCGGCGGTGGGCAGGAAGCGCGGCTCGATCTGGAGGCCGTCGCGGGTGACGACTTCCTGCACATGGACGCGGGGCGGAAGGGTGTCCCAGTTCATTCGTCCTCGCTGCGCATGACCGCCCCGCCCCGGACGAGCCGCTCGATCTCCTCGGGGCTGTAGCCGATCTCTTCGAGAACCGGCACCGTGTGTTCGCCAAGGCGGGGCCCGAGCCAGTTCACCGCCCCCGGCGTCGCCGAGAGCTGCGGCACGATGCCCGGCATCTTGACCTCCGTGCCGTCCGGCAGCGCCGCCGGCAGGATCATGTTGCGCGCGAGATACTGCGGATCGGACACGATGTCGGCCACCGAATAGATGCGCCCGTTGGGAACGTCGGCGCGGTCCAGCGCGGCCGTGACCTCTTCCAGCGAGTGACGGCGGGTCCATTCGGCGATGGTGGCGTCGATCAGCCCGACATGGGCGACGCGGCCGTCATTGGAGGCGAAGCGGGGATCGAGCGCCATGTCCTCGCGGCCGATCGCCGCCATGAGCCGCCGGAAGATGGCGTCGCCATTGCCGGCGACGATGACATAGCTGCCCTCGGCCGTGGGATAGGAATTCGACGGCGCGATGCCCGGCAGCGAACCGCCCGAGCGCTCGCGCACGAAGTTGAACACGTCGTATTCCGGAACCAGGCTTTCCATCAGGTTGAAGACGCTCTCATAGAGCGAGACGTCGATCACCTGGCCCGCTCCCGCGCCGGTCTTGACCCGCAGCAGCGCCATCAGGGCGCCCATCACCGCGTGAAGGGCCGCGAGCGAGTCGCCGATGCTGATGCCGGTGCGGGCCGGCGGGCGATCCGGGTCGCCGGTGGTGAACCGCATGCCGCCCATCGCCTCGCCCACGGCCCCGAAGCCGGGCCGCTCGCGATAGGGGCCGTCCTGGCCGAAGCCGGAGATGCGGACCATGACGAGGTTGGGATTGACCGCGCGCAACGCCTCCCAGCCGAGCCCCCAGCGCTCCAGCGTGCCCGGGCGGAAATTCTCCACCAGCACGTCGGCCTCCCGCGCGAGGCGGCGCACGATCGCCTGCCCGTCGGGCATCCGCAGATCGACGGCGACGGACTTCTTGTTGCGCGACTGCAGGTACCACCAGAGCGAGGTGCCGTTGTGGAGCTTGCGCCATTTGCGCAGCGGATCGCCCTCCCCGGGCGCCTCGATCTTGATCACCTCGGCGCCGAAATCGGCCATCAGCCGGGTCGCGAACGGCGCGGCGATGAGATTGCCGAGTTCGACGACGCGAATCCCAGACAGGGGTCCGGCCGCAGGATGGGCCGCGCTACCTTCCATCGACGAGGCTCCTCACCCGACATTTTTCTTTTTCTATCGGTCCAACCGGCGCCCGGGTCCAATGATCTTTTGAGCAGAGACCGCTCGCGTGCCGCAAACGCCGTCACCGCCCCGCCCGTGCGCGCGCATCGGCGAGGGTCTGCCGTGTCGCCATGGCTGTCCTTCAGATCGGCAAGACCGCCGGAAGCCGGACCGCGTGCGCCCCGTTCCGCCGCAGTAGCGGCGGCCGAGGCTCCCTCGCCAGGCCCCTTCGCGGCGCGCCTCGGCCCCCGAACGGCCGGTCCGCCGGCCGGCTTACTTGATGATGCCGATCTTGTTGCGGTCGATGGTGATGAAGACGGCGGCGATGAGCACCGCCCCCTTGATGATGTTCTGCAGATAGGGATCGACGCCGATCATGTTCATCCCGTTCGACAGGATGGTGATGATCAGCACCCCGAGCACCGTGCCCCCGATGCTGCCGATGCCGCCGGTCAGCGGCGTGCCGCCGACCACCACGGCGGCGATGACGTCGAGTTCCAGCCCCTCGCCGAGTTGCGCCGTCGCCGCCATGGCGCGTGCGCTCTGCAGGAGCCCGGCGACGCCGCACAGCAGTCCCAGCAGCGCGAACATCGCGATCTTGACCCGCGCGATGCGGATGCCGGTCAGCAGGGCGACGCGCTCGCCGCCGCCGATGGCCCGGACCTCGCGGCCGAACACCGTCCGGCGCAGGATCACCAGCCCCAGAACGGCGATCGCGAGGCCGATCAGCACCGCGTGGGGAAGGCCCAGGGTGCGGCCGGAATAGGCGTCGAGGAAGCCCTCGTCGTTGATCGATACCGGTGCGCCACGGGTGAACATCAGCACGATGCCGCGATAGACCACCATGGCGCCCATGGTGGCGATGAAGGACGGCACCTTCCCCTTTGCCACGATGACGCCGCTGATCAGCCCGGCCACCAGGCCGACGCCGATGGCGGGTATGATCGCCGCCGCGCCGAGCTGGTCCGACAACGAGGCGGCGGTGAGCGCCGCCAGCGCCACGATGGCGCCGACCGACAGGTCGATCGAGCCGGCCATGACGACGAAGGTCATGCCCACCGCGGCGACCAGCAGCACCGTCGCCTGCTGGAGGACGATCAGCGCATTGGACACGGTGAGGAAGCGCGGCGACGCCGCCGCGAAGACGAGGCAGAGCG
The DNA here is from genome assembly GCF_045108345.1 of Ancylobacter terrae. NCBI lineage: Bacteria > Pseudomonadati > Pseudomonadota > Alphaproteobacteria > Hyphomicrobiales > Xanthobacteraceae > Ancylobacter > Ancylobacter terrae. The sequence continues at coordinate 290,245 of NZ_JBJGXH010000001.1, read as the reverse complement.
CGATGAGCACGATGGTGGGGAACAGCCGCCGCCACAGCGCCACGCTGCGCCAGGGCGCGGGGGGAAGCGTCGCGTCGCCGGTGCGGCGTTCCTGCGTGGTGTCGGCGCGATCGGTCATGGTGCCTTCCGCTGTTCAGGTCATGTGACGCACGATGTCGTGCTCGCTCGCGCCGGCCGCCCCGCAGCGATGGGCGATCTCGCCATGGCGCATCACCACGAGCCGGTCGGCGAGGCCGAGCAGCTCCGGCAGGTCTTCCGACAGCAGGATGACCGCGAGGCCGTCCGCCGCGAGTTCGCGGATGATGCGGTAGATCTCCAGCCGCGCGCCGACGTCGACGCCGCGGGTCGGGTTGTTCAGCAGCAGCAGCTTCGGGCGGGTGGCGAGGCATTTGCCCAGCACCACCTTCTGCATGTTGCCGCCGGACAGCGTGCGCACCGGCAGGTCGGCGTCGGGCGCCTTGATGCCGATGCGGCGGACGAGGGCGCCGGCCATGTCGAGGGCGCGGGCGCGATCGAAGAACGGCCCCCGCCGCGGCGGCCGGGCCATGACGAGATTGTCGAGCACGCTGAAATCGACGATCAGCCCTTCGCCGGTGCGGTCGCCGGGCAGGTGCGCGACGCCGTGCCGCCACGCATCGGCCGGCGCCCGGGGATGGTAGGGCGCGCCGTCGAGTTCCATCGCCCCGCGCGCGAGCGGGCGGTCGCCGGCGATGGCGGCGAACAGCGCCTCGCCGCCGGCGCCCTTGAGCCCGGCGACACCGAGGATCTCGCCCGCCGCGACGTCGAGCGAGGCATCGCGCAGCCCGGACGCCAGCTCGACGCGGCTCGCGCGGAACACCGGTGCGGGCGCCGGCACCGGGCGCGGCGGCCGGGCCGGATAGATGCCGCCCGAAATGTCGCGCCCGACCATCCGCCGATGGATGTCGTCGGGCGCGATGTCGCCGACCGCGAAATGGCCGACCTCGCGGCCATCCTTGAGGATGGTGAGGTCGTCGGCGACGGCGCGCACCTCGGCGAGATGGTGGGAGACGAAGGCGATGGTCAGCCCCTCCTCGCGCAGCCGCCGGATCGCCGCCAGCACGGCGTCGACCTCGCGATGATCGAGATAGGCGGTGGATTCGTCGAGAAAGAGCACCTTGGGATCGCGCGACAGGGCGCGGGCGATCTCGATGCATTTCCATTGGCCGAGATCGAGACGGGCCAGGTCCGCGTCGACCCGGATGCGCGCGCCGAGCCGGTCCAGCACATCCTGGGCGGCGCGGTCCATGGCGCGGCTGTCGAGGAAGCCGCCCGTCGCGAACCGGCGCAGCCGGTCGATGAAGATGTTCTCGGCCACGCCCAGCGCGGGGTTGACGGTGACTTCCTGGAACACCAGCGCCACGCCGTGGCCGGCCGCGTCGGCGAGGCTCGTAGGCGCGTAAGGCGCGCCATCCAGCGTCATGGCGCCGGTGTCCGGCCGCTCGGCGCCCGCCAGCATCTTCAGCAGCGTCGACTTGCCGGCGCCGTTCTCGCCGACGAAGGCGTGGACACGCCCGGCGGTGAGCGTGACCGATACGCCCTCGACCGCGCGGATCCGTCCGAAACTCCTGCCGAGATCGCGTGCGTCGAGCGTCATGCCACCGCCTCGCGGCCGCCGCGCGGGGCGGCGACCGCCGTCAGGGTTCTCAGTTGCTGTACGTCATCTCGAAGGCCGCAGGCTTGGCCGCCGGATTATAGACCTGCGAGTGCTCCTTGAAGTCGTAGGGGGGGACGCCGCCCGGGAAGTCCTTCTCGAACTGGGCGACCTTGTCCTTGGTGAGCGGCAGCAGGCCGAGCTTCACATTGGCGGCGCTCGCCGGCACCGGCTTGCCCTTGATCTGGTCGTACATCATGACCAGCGCGAAGCCGCCCTGCAGCCAGTGCCCGCCGATGTCGAACAGGAGATCGCCGGACTTCACCGCCTGCACGTTCTCGGGGTTGAGGTCCATGGCGACGACCATGACATCCTTGCCCGGCACCTTGCCGCGGTTCTTCAGCGCCGCCAGCACGCCGGTGGCGGTACCGCCATTGGCCGCCCACACGCCGGTGATGTCGGGATTGCCCTGGTAGAGCGATTCGAACACGGTCTGCGAGGTGTCGCGCACGAAATTGCCGTCGACCTCGCCGGCGACGCGCACGTCCGGCGCCTCCTTCAGCGCCTTGGCCAGGCCCTTGCGGCGGTCGATGGCGACCGAGGTGCCGGCGGTGCCGTTGACGACGCCGATCACCTTCTTGCCGTCCGGTCCCGGCTTGATGTTGGCGAACAGGGTCTTGGCCATCTGGTAGCCGGCATCCTCGTCGCTCGGCCCGATGAAGGCGATGTAGTTCGGGAAGCGCGAGGACTGCGGCGGGAAATCGGCATAGGTGTCGGTGAGGATCACCGGGATGCCGGCTTCCTTGGCGAGGGTCAGCCCGCGCGTCGCGGTCGCCCAGTAGGGGGTGAAGATAATGCCATCGACGTGCTGGGCGACGAGATCCTCCAGCGCCTTCACCATCTGGTCGGGCTTGTTGTCGGCGTTGAGCACGACCAGATCGACGCCGAGCTCGCCGGCGCCCTTCTTCATGAAGTCGACGTAGTTGTTCCAGAACTGGGCAGCCAGCGTCGGCACCACGACGCCGATCTTCGGCGGATCGGCGGCGAGCGCGCCGGCCGCCGAGGTGGCGGCGAGGGCAACGCCGAACACGGCGGATTTCAGACGTGAAAGCAGGGACATGCATTCCTCCTTCGAGCCGGCGTGGGCGGCCGGGCGTTTCCTGTGCGGGTCGTTCTCCGCCGACGGGCCTGCCGGCACCGCGATTGACGGGTTGCCGTGGAACGTCCAATTGTTGTCAAAGCCTATAACCAGCATTTCGAAATACGTCAAAAGATTTCATATTGATCCAGAATGTGTCATTCGACAGCAATGCTGACCTTGCGACGGGGAAAAGGGCCATGGCACGCGATGATCGAAGCGAGGATGCGGGGCGCGGCCGCGTCGAGATGATTCCCGCCAAGCGGCGCGCGCTCATCCTCGAACGACTCAAGCGCGACGGCGCCGCGGCGATCCAGGAGCTGGCCGACGCCGTCGGCGCCTCGGCCTCCACCATAAGGCGCGACCTCGAGCACCTCGTGAAGCAGGGCGCGCTGGAGCGAACCCATGGCGGCGCGCTGCTCCAGCGCACCGACCACGCCACCTTCGAGCCCGAGATCGCCATCGCCGCCCAGTTCGCCCGCGCCGAGAAGGAGGCGATCGGCGTCGCCGTCGCCGCCGAGCTTCAGCCGGGCCAGAGCGTGATCTTCGATGCGAGCACCACGGTGCTCGCCGTGGCGCGCGAGGTGGCGAACCGGCGCCTGCCGCTCACGGCGGTGACCAACAGCCTCGCCATCGCCCAGGTCCTCGCCGACGTGCCGGAGGTCCATCTCGTGGTGCCCGGCGGCACCGTGCGCCGCGGCTCGCTCACTCTCGTCGGTCGTCCAGGCGAGGATTTCCTGCGCACCATCCACGCCGATGTCGCGCTGCTCGGCACCCACGCCATCACCGGAACCACGCTCACCGAGACCTCGCTGGAGGTCGCGGCGATGAAGCGCGCCATGATCACCGCCGCGCGCCGCGTGCTCGTGCTCGCCGACAGCTCGAAGTTCACGCCGCCGAGCTTCTGCACCATTTGCGACGCCTCGGAGGTCAGCGAGATCGTGACCGACGACGGCATCGATCCGGCGCAGCTGGTCGCGCTGCGGGCGCTCAATCTGGTGGTCCGGGTCGTCGCGGTGGGCGGCGCCGGTCAGGAGCGCGCGCGTGCCTGAGACGGCGGCTCCCCGCATCCTCGCCGACGATCTCACCGGCGCCCTCGACAGCGCCGCCGCCTTCGCGACGCCGGAACGTCCGCTCGACATCTGCTGGCGGCCGCAGGGCCCGCTGCCGGCGGCCGGCGCGGTGGATGCCGCCACCCGCGAAGGCAGCGCGCAGGCGGCGGCGGCGCGGCATCGGGCGCTGGCGGGCTGGCTCGCCGAGGGACGGCCGGCCTTCAAGAAGATCGACAGCCTGATGCGCGGCCACTGGGCCGTCGAGGTTGCGGCCCTCGCCGCGGCATGCCCGGATCACCGCCTCATCGTCGCGCCCGCCTTCCCGTTCCAGGGACGGGTGACGCGCGATGGATGCCAATGGCACGCCGATTCCCTTGAACCGCTCGGGCCGCCGATCGCGCAGGCACTGGCCGAGGCCGGCCTCGCTCCGGCACGCATCAGCGTCGGCAATGCCGGAACCGACGCCGATCTCGACACCGTGGTCGCCCGGGCCTCCCGCGCCGATGGCCGGCCGGTGCTGTGGATCGGGACCGGCGGCCTCGCCGCCGCGCTGGCAAGGGCCGGAGGCTTCGGTGAGGCTCACGCCGGCGATAAGCCAACCCGTACCGATCCGCCCGGCCCTCTGCTCGCCCTCATCGGCTCGCACCACCCCGTCACCTTCGACCAGATCGCCCGCGCCGAAACGGCCGATCCCGGCTGCCACCTCCGGCTCGGCCACGACGGACAGGCCGTTGACGCGGTGCGGGCCCGGCTGGAACGACGGCAGGCCGCGATCGTCACCGTCGATGTCACCGGCGACCGCGCCCACGCCGCGCAGGTCATCGCCGAGCGGTTCGCGCGGCTGCTCGAGAACATTCCGCGGCCGGGGTGCCTGTTCGTCGCCGGCGGCGAGACGCTGCGCGACGTGGCGGCGGCGACCGGTGCGGAAGGGCTGGCGGTCACCGGCGCGCTGGAGCCGGGGCTGCCGCGCTCGCGCCTGCGCGGCGGCCGCTTCGACGGACTGCCGGTCATCTCGAAATCCGGCGCGTTCGGGCGGCCGGATCTGCTGGTGCGCCTTGCGGCGGCGGTCCGGCATGATCGCCGTTGATCTCTAAAGATTGATATTGCGCATTTATGAAATATTTTGGTACTGAATGAGCGTTCCCATTCGAGAGGACGCTCATGCTCGCCCCGCGCTTCGCGATCACCATGGGGGATCCGGCCGGCATCGGCCCCGAGATCATCGCCAAGGCCTGCGCCCGCCTCTCGCCCCGGCTCGCCGCCGGCGAGTTCTCCCTCCTCGTCCTCGGCAGCGTCGCGGCCCTGCGCGCGGCCGAGGCGCTGTGCGGCACGCCCCCGCTCCCCGAAACCGGGGACGCCGCCGCGCCCTTCGCGCAGGCTGTCCTCGAGGTCGGCCCCGAGCGCGCGCCGATCGCGCCCGGCGTGATGAGCGCGGAAGGCGGGCGCCTCGCCTATCTCGCCATCGAGACGGCCGTGCGGCTCGCGCTGGACGGCACCGTCGCCGGCATCGTCACCGCGCCGCTCAACAAGGAAGCGCTGAACCTCGCGGGCTACGCCTATGCCGGCCACACCGACATGCTGGCCGACCTCACCGCGGCGCGCGATTCGGTGATGATGCTCGCCCATGGCGACTTCCGCGTCAGCCACGTCTCGACCCATATCCCGCTCGCCGAGGCGCCCGCGCGCCTCACCCCGCAGCGGCTGCGCCGCGTCATCGACCTCACCGCGCAGGCGCTGCGCGCGCTCGGCGTGGCCCGGCCGCGCATCGCCGTGGCGGCACTGAACCCGCATGCCGGCGAGGGCGGCATCTTCGGGCGCGAGGACATCGACGTCACCACGCCGGTGGTCGCCTCCTACGAGGGGTCGGACGTGACGGTGATCGGCCCGGTACCCGGCGACACCGTCTTCGTGAAGCTGCGCGGGCGCCGCTACGACGCGGTGGTCGCCATGTACCACGACCAGGGCCACGTCCCAGTCAAGCTGCTGGGCTTCGACGTCGACCCGCAGACCGGCGAGTGGAAGGCGCTGTCGGGCGTCAACGTCACCCTCGGCCTGCCGATCATCCGCACCTCGGTCGACCACGGCACGGCGTTCGACATCGCCGGCCAGGGCATCGCCAGCGAGGACAGCCTGATCGAGGCGATCGACTTCGCGCTCAACCTCGCCGGCCGGCGCGCGGACTGAACCGCTCGACCGCCATCACGCAGGGACAAACGCCATGACCGTAAGCCTGCCCGCCAAATACCGGATGCTGATCGACGGCCAGTTCGTCGACAGCGCCGCCGGCACCCGCCCCGTGGTCAATCCCTCGACCGGCGCGGCGTTCGTCGAGGTGCCCGAGGCGAGCGCCGAACAGACCCGCCAGGCCATCGCCGCCGCCCGCGCCGCGCAGAAGTCCTGGGGGCTGAAGGCGCCGCTGGAGCGCGCCCGCGTCATGCGCCGGATCGCCGGCCTGGTGCGCCGCGACGCCGAGCGCCTGGCCCGCATCGTGGTGATGGAGCAGGGCAAGCCGATCAACGAAGCGCGCGGCGAGGTCGGCGGCACCGCCGAGTTCTTCGATTACTACGCCGAGTTCGCCCGCCGCATCCAGGGCGAGATCCTGCCCTCCGACTTCGCCGGCGAGCAGGTGTGGATCCAGCGCGTGCCGATCGGCGTCGTCGGCGCCATCATCCCGTGGAACTACCCGAGCGCCCTGGTCAGCCGCAAGGTCGCCCCGGCGATGATCGCCGGCGACACCGTCGTGCTGAAGCCGCACGAGGACACGCCGCTCTCGGCGCTCGAAATGGCCCGCATCTTCGACGAGGCCGGCGTGCCGGCCGGCGTGGTGAACATCGTCACCGGTCCCGGCGAGAGCGTCGGCGAGACCATTACCTCGGCGCCCGGCATCGACCTGATCACGATGACCGGCAGCGTGCCGACCGGCAAGCGCATCATGTCCAATGCGGCGCAGAACCTGACGCCGGTGTCGCTGGAGCTGGGCGGCAAGGCGCCCTTCATCGTGCTGGCCGACGCCGACATCGACCTCGCCGTCCGTTCCGCCGCCACCTCGCGCTACATGAATTGCGGGCAGGTCTGCATCTGCAACGAGCGCACCCTGGTCCACCGCTCGGTCTACGACGCGTTCGTCGAGCGCTTCGTTGCGATGTCGCAGAGCCTCGTGCTCGGCGATCCGATGCTGGAGACCACCGATATCGGGCCGAAGGTCAGCCGCGAGGAACTCGAGAAGGTCGAGGATGTGCTCGCCGACGCCATCGCCGGCGGCGCGACGCTCGCCTTCGGCGGCGGGCGCCCGGAGACCGCCCCGGTCGCCGGCGGCTACTGGATGAAGCCCGCCGTGCTCACCGGCGTGACGCCGGACATGCCGATCATGTCGCGCGAGATCTTCGGCCCGGTGGTGCCGATCGTGCCCTTCGACACCTTCGAGGAGGCGGTCGCCATCGCCAATGACAGCCGCTACGGGCTGTCCGCCTATCTCTTCACGCGCGACCTCACCCGCGTGATGACGGCGGTGAACGAGGTCTCCTTCGGCGAGATCTACGTCAACCGCATCGGCCCGGAGATGCTGCAGGGCTTCCATGTCGGGTTCCGCGAGAGCGGGCTCGGCGGCGACGACGGGGCGCACGGCCTCGAGACCTACCTGCGCAAGAAGACGGTCTACGTGAACTATTCGGGCGGCCCCACGGCATCGCTGATGCCCTACGGGCGCTGAACGCAGCGGGCGCCCCGTCCGCGGAGCGCCCGGCCGGCCGGCGCCGAACCGTCCGGCCAGACCAACCGCTCACCAAGAGCGGATCCGTTTCCCGGAAGAAACATATCTGGAGGAAAATCGCTATGAGCCTTCGCCACACCCTCATGCGCGGCACCATGGCCGCCGTGCTGGCCCTCAGCCTTCCCGTCCTCGCGCTGCGCCCGGCGCTCGCCGATGGCGCCGCCGAGGCCAAGGCGCTGATGCAGCCGCTGCCGCTGTCGCCGCGCGGCCAGCCGGTGCCGGGCTTCCCGGAAGGCCCGCCGGCCTCCCCGCCGGACGTGCTGACCTTCACCGACGCCGACATCGCCAAGCTGAAGGCGGGCAACTTCACCGCCGGCCTCGTCATGCACACCATGGACGCCGGCTGGCCCGCGCTCCAGGTCGCGGGCATCACCGACACGCTGACCAAGTTCGGCATCAAGGTGATCGGCACCACCGACGCCAAGTTCGAACCCGGCAAGCAGATCAGCGACCTCGAACAGATGATCGCCCGCAAGCCGGACGTGATCTTCTCGATCCCGATCGACCCGAAGTCGCAGGCCGCCGCCTACAAGAAGGCCGCCGCCGCCGGCATCAAGCTGGTGTTCATGGACAACGTGCCGGTCGACATGGCGCCGGGCAAGGACTACGTCACCGTCGTCGCCTCGGACAACGAGAAGAACGCCTATTTCGCCGCGCAGGAACTGGTTTCCGCGCTCGGCGGAAAGGGCGAGGTCGGCATCATCACGCTGGTCTACGACTATTACTATTCGGTCGCGGCGCGGAAGGTCGGCGCGCAGAAGGCGTTCGCCGAGCATCCCGACATCAAGGTCGCCGACATCGGCACCTTCACCACGCCAGAGAAGGCGTATGAGGTGGCCACCGCCATGCTCACCGCGCACCCGAACATCAAGGGCATCTTCGTGGCCTGGGACACCCCCGCCCAGCAGACGCTGGCGGCCGCCAAGACGCTCGGCCGCAACATCGTCATCACCACCAACGACATCGCGCAGGACAGCGCGCTCAACGTCGCCCGCGGGGAATTCCTCGCCGTCGGCGCGCAGCGTCCCTACGACCAGGGCGTCGCGGAGGCGGAGGCCGCCGCCTATGCGCTGCTCGGCAAGGAGGTTCCCCCCTACATCTCGGTGCCGACGCTGCGCGTGAAGAAGGTGAACCTGATCAGCGCGCTGAAGGACGTGACCAAGGCGGACACGCCGCCCGCCGTCACCAAGCTCTGCGCCGGCAACTGCTACTGAGACCGGCGCGCCCGGCGGGTCTCGCACCCGTCGGGCCCTGCGGAGGCGAGGCGTTGAGCGAACCAACCCACAGCGCCGCGGCCGGCGGAACGGCCCGGCAGGTCGTCGGCATGGACGGGATCGGCAAGTCGTTCGGCGCCAACCGGGTGCTGACGGACGTGTCCTTCGACGTGCGCGCCGGCGAGGTGCATGCGCTGCTCGGCGAGAACGGCGCCGGCAAGTCGACCCTGATGAAGATCCTCATGGGCGTGCACCGGCCCGACCAGGGCCGGGTGCGGCTCGACGGCGAGGACGTGACGGCGCTGGCGCTGCGCGAGCGGCTGGAACGCGGCATCGCCATGGTGTTCCAGGAACTCAGCGTGCTGCCGAACCTGACGGTCGCCGAGAACCTGTTCGTGCTGCGCGAGCCGCGCGGCTTCGGCCGGCGGATCGACGACCGCCGCATGCGCCGGGAGGCGGGAGCGCTGATCGAGCGCTTCGGCTTCGGCCTCGATCCCGCCGCGCGCCTCGGCACCCTCGGCTTCGCCCAGCGCCAGATGGTCGAGATCCTCAAGGCGATCTCCCGCGGCGCCAAGCTGCTGATCATGGACGAGCCGACCTCCTCGCTCACCATCCGCGAGGAGGACACGCTGTTCGAGACCATCGGCCGCCTGACCGCCGAGGGCATGGGCATCGTCTATATCAGCCACCGCATGGCGGATGTGCTGCGCCTCTCCGACCGCATCTCCATCATCAAGGACGGCCGTCTGGTCGGCCCGCTCGATCCCCGCTCGACCTCCATCGAGACCATTGCCGAGCTGATGTCCAAGCCGCGCGAGGACGCTCCGGCGACGCGGGTCCCCGCCGCCCCGGCACCCGTACGGCCGGCCGCGCCGCCGGCGCTGGTCGTCGAGAACCTGTCCACCGGCCGCAAGCTGGAGGCCCTGTCCTTCTCCGTCGCCGCCGGCGAGATCGTCGGGCTGGGCGGCCTCGTCGGCAGCGGCCGGTCGACCCTCGCCAAGGCGCTGTTCGGCCTGCTGCCCGATGCGCGCGGCACGGTGCGGGTCGCCGGGCGGCCGCTGACCCTCGGCGATCCGGCACGCGCCGTCGCCGCCGGCATCGGCTTGGTGCCCGAGGACCGGCGCCTCGAAGGACTGGTCACCGGCCTGTCGCTGGCGGACAACCTCGCTTTGCCCAGCCTCTCCCGCTTCACCGCCGGCGGCCCGCTAGGCCCGGTCGCGGTCCGGCGCATCCTCGACCTGTTCGCGCATTACCGCCGCGATCTCAGCCTGCTGTGCCGGGGCCCCGCCCAGGCCGCCAGCGAGCTGTCCGGCGGCAACCAGCAGAAGATCGTGTTCGCCAAATGGCTGGCGACGAGCCCGACGCTGCTGATCCTCGACGAGCCGACCTCCGGCGTCGACATCAACGCCAAGCGCGACATGCGCGAATTGGTGCGCCGCACCGCCGGGCAGGCCGGCGTCGGCGTCCTGCTGATCTCCTCGGAGCTCGAGGAGCTGATCGACCTTTCCGACCGCGTGCTGGTGATGGCCAATGGCCGGCTCACGCGCGAGATGAGCCGCGTCGAGGACGAGGCCGCCCTGCGCGCGGCGCTCCAGATCGATGCCGCCAGGCGGCCGCAGGCCGGCACCGCACAAAGGCTTTCCGCATGACGACACCCGCCCTGCCCCTGCCCCGCCGCCTGCTGCAGATCGCGCGCGAGCGCATCACCTATGTGATCTTCCTGCTGATCACCCTTTACTTCATCGCCTTCGCGCCCAATTTCGCCTCGCTCACCACCGCCGAGGCGATCCTGCGCATCACCGCCATCGTGTCGGTCATGGCGATCGGCATGACCTTCGTGATCATCTGCGGCGAGATCGACCTGTCGGTCGGGTCGGTCGCGAGCTTCTCGGGGATGGCGGTGGCGCTGCTGCTGGAGCGCGAGCTGCCGACCTATCTCGCCATCGCTCTGGTGCTGGCCATGGGCGCGCTGATCGGCGCCACCTCCGGCGTGCTGGTCACCAAGCTGCGCATCCCGTCCTTCCTGGTGACGCTCGGCATGCTCTCGATCTTCTCCGGCCTCGCCCTGACCGTCACCGGCACGCGGCCGGTGTCGATCATCGACGACACCTATTCGGACCTTCTGTGGAACGGCAGCCTGGCCGGGATCCAGGCGCCGATCGTGTGGACCATCGTGCTGACGCTCATCGGCTATTACGTGCTGCACCACATGGCGTTCGGGCGCCGGGTCTTCGCCACGGGCGGCAATCCGGTGGCGGCCCGCTTCTCGGGGGTGCGGACCGACGAGACCCGGATCGCCGCCTTCATGATCTCGGGCATGACCGCCGCGCTCGCCGGCATGATGCTGGCCGCCCGCTCCACCGCCGGCAATCCGAGCCTCGGCTCCGGGCTGGAGCTCGACGTGATCGCGGCGGTGATCATCGGCGGCACCAGCCTTTTCGGCGGATACGGCTCCATCCTCGGCTCGGTGATCGGCGCCATCTTCATCGGCATATTGGGGTTCGGCCTGCTCGTGCTCGGCCTGTCGACCAGCATCCAGGAAGTGATCAAGGGCGTGATCATCATCCTCGCGGTCTCGCTGAACAGCCGCGGGCGCTGAGGCCGCCAGCGCCCGGTGGGCCGCCTCACGGTCGGTCCTGCGCCATCCAGATGCAGCCCGCCATGAAGCCCACGGCGGCCGCGACCGCGAGGCCCGGGAGCGCGGGCACATGGGTGGCAACCGTCTCGTTGCCGCTGCGGTAGGCCTGCGCGCCGCGCTCCGCGAGCGCCGTGGCGAGGCTCTCGACCGCCGCGGCTGTTTCCTCCACCTTGCGGCTGAGGGCGCGGGCATCCTCGCCCAGGCTGTCGGCGGCGGACGGCAGGATGTCGTTGGGATGGCTCATGTCGTTGGGATGGCTCATGGGGGCGTTCCTCCGGCAATCGGCGGACGAGCGGGGCACCGGCCCGCCGTGTCGACGGAGAACGCACGTGGCGGGACGACGTTCCGGCCTTACCCCGCGCCCGTCAGCCGCCGCACGGTCTCGTCCGTGGTCCAGATGGCGTTGGCCATGAAACGGAAATTGATGAGCGCGGCGAGGTAGCCGTCGCCGTCGGGCAGCTTCGGCGCGGCGACCGCGTCGCGCACCACGGCCACCTCGAAGCCGGCTTCCAGCAGGTCGCGCATGTGCGATTCCACGCACATATTGGCCAGCATGCCGGCGAGGATCACCTGGTTGATGCCCTGCTTGCCGAGCTGCAGCTTCAGGTCGTTCGCCTGCGGCCCATAGAGCTTGTGCGGCGAACAGATGATGGTCTTGCCGTCCTCGATATAGGGCTTGAACTCCTCCATGAAGTCCGCGCCGGACGCCCGGAAACCTTCCACCGTATACGGACCCCGGCGGTCGAAGGCGCCGACATCATGCTGGAATTTCTCCAGCGGCGCCTGGCAGCGCCAGTGATGATCCCAGCCGTAATAATAGTGCGGCGACACCGCCACGACGATGCCGGCCTTCTTCGCCGCCGCGAACAGCTCGACGAGATTGGGCACCAGATTGTTCTCGGTGACGCTCTCGCCGACCGCCGGCCAGGCCTTGCCCTGCGGGCTCATCACATCGACCTGCGGATCGATCACCACCAGCGCGGTGCGCGTCAGGTCGAGCACCATGTCGACCGTCGGCAGCACGGGGGTCGCGGTGTCGGCGTAGAGTTCGGCGGAGCGGGGGGAATAGTCGGGCTTCATGGCACGGTCTCCAAGCGGGCTGGACGAGGATCGGCGACCGGAACAGAGCTGCGGCGGGTGGCAGCCGCGTCATGCCGGGCGATCCGCGAATCCCTGCCGGTCGCGTGATCCGGTCACGCCGCGAGCAACCCGCTTCCGCCGGCCGGCTGCATGTCGGGCAGCCGGGGCGAACAGTAGCGGATCGGGGCAGGCGATCGACGCCGTAGTTGCCTTGTTTCGGGCCACGCTCCCGCGCGCCGTCCCGCGGCCGCGTAGCTACCGGTCCGCGTAGGCGACGACGGCGTTGAGCAGGGTCTGCGCGCCGGCGGCGCAGTGCTCCGGGGTCGCGCTTTCGGCCGGATTGTGGCTCAGCCCGTCCTTGCAGGGGATGAAGATCATCGCGGTCGGCATGACCCGCGCCGCATAGACGGCATCATGACCGGCGCCCGAGACGATCTCGCGCGCGGCAAAGCCTTCCGCCGCCGCCCCGGCCGCGACCGCCGCGATGCAGCCGGCGTCGAAGACCACCGGCGGGCTGTCCCAGATGCGCGTCATCCGCGCCGGCGTGTCGTGGAAGTCCACGCCCGACAGGTAGTCCGTCATGGCGGCCTCGACCGCGTCCAGCACCGCCACCTCCGGATGCCGCACGTCGAGCGTCAGCCGCACCTCGCCCGGCACCACATTGCGCGAGGCGGCGACGACGCCGATCTCGCCGACCGTGGCCAGCGCGCCATGGGCGAGGGCGAGGCGCCGGGCCTCGAGCACCACGCGGGCCGCCGCGCACAGCGCGTCGCGCCGCAGCGCCATCGGCGTCGTGCCGGCATGGGCGGCGCAGCCCTCGACCACGAGATCGTACCAGCGCATGCCCTGCACGCCGGTGACGATGCCGATGGTGCGGTCCTCCGCCTCCAGCACCGGCCCCTGCTCGATGTGCAGCTCGAACATGGCGCCGAGCCGGGTCGCGCCGAGCGGCACCGTGCCGCGATAGCCGATGGCCTCCAGCGCCGCGCCGAAGCTGATGCCCTCGCCATCGGTGCGGCTGTTGATGTAGTCGGCGGTGAACACCCCGGCATGCGCGCCCGCCGCCATCATCGCCGGCGCGAAGCGCGAGCCCTCCTCATTGGTCCAGTTGACCAGCATGAGCGGGCGGCGGGTGACATAGCCGGCCGCGTCGAGCGTGCGCAGCACTTCGAGCCCCGCCAGCACGCCGAGCACGCCGTCGAACTTGCCGCCCGTCGGCTGGGTGTCGAGATGGCTGCCCATGGCGACGGGCGTCGCATCGGGGTCGCTCCCGGGCCGGAGCGCGAACATGTTGCCGAGCTCGTCGACCGTCACCGTGCAGCCGAGCGCCGTGCAGGCCGCGTGCAGCCAGTCGCGCACCTGCCGGTCCTCCTCGCTGAGGGCGAGGCGGCGCACGCCGCCGTCCGGCGTCCCGCCGAAGCGGGCCGTCTCCATCAGCGTGTCCCAGAGGCGGTCCCCGTCGATCTTCAGATTCGGCATCGCGCGCACCCGTCATGTTCGCGGGAAGGGTCGTCGGCCCCTACTCCCGCGTCAGCACCGTCTTCAGGAAGTTGCGCGTGCGCACCTCGACCGGATTGCTCATCAGCGCCTTGGCCTCGCCGGATTCCACCACGCGCCCCTGGTCCATGAACACCACCCGGTCGCCGACGTCGCGGGCGAAGCCAAGCTCGTGGGTGACGACAATCATGGTCATGCCGCTCGCCGCGAGATCGCGCATGACGCCGAGCACCTCGCCCACCAGTTCCGGATCGAGCGCGGAGGTCGGCTCGTCGAACAGCATGAGCTTGGGCTGCATGGCGAGCGCGCGGGCGATGGCGATGCGCTGCTGCTGGCCGCCCGAGAGGTGGGAGGGATATGCATCCGCCTTGTGCGCCAGCCCCACCTTGTCGAGCAGCAGCATGGCCGCGTCATGCGCCTCCTCGCGCCGGCGGCCGAGCACCTGCACCGGCCCCTCGGTGACGTTCTCGAGCGCGGTCATGTGCGGGAACAGGTTGAAGCGCTGGAACACCATCCCGGTCTTGCGGCGCTGGCGCGCGATCTCCTTGTCGCTCAGCGCGCGCAGGGCATCGCCCACGCGGCGGTAGCCGAGCAGTTCGCCGTCCAGCCAGAGGCCGCCGCTGTCGAACGTCTCCAGCTGGTTGATGCAGCGCAGGAAGGTGGTCTTGCCCGACCCGGACGGGCCGATGATGCAGACCACCTCGCCGGGCATGACGTCCATCGTCACATCGGCGAGGGCGTGATGCCCGCCGAATTTCTTGCCCACACGCACCGCGGAAACCATGGGCGTGGCGCCGGGGGAGCCGACCTTCATCGGGCGCCCCCGGTGCCGAAGCCGCGGCCGAAGCGCCGCTCCAGCATGCGCTGCAGCACGGTGAGGATGGTCACCACGACGAGGAACCAGAAGGTGGGCACCATGAGCAGTTCGATGACCTTGGCATTGGAGTAATAGATGTCCTGGGCGCTGCGCACGATGTCGCCGAAGCCGATGATCGAGGCGAGCGCCGTCATCTTGACGAGGCCGATGAATTCGTTCCCGAGCGGGGGCACCACGATGCGCATCGCCTGCGGCAGGATGATCCGCCGGAGCGCCGTGCCGTTGGTCATGCCCATCGCCTTGGCGGCTTCGTACTGGCCGCGATCGACGCCCAGCATGCCCGAGCGGATGATCTCCGACACATAGGCGCCGAGGTTGAGCCCGAGGCTCAGTATGGTCGCCACCGCCGGCGTGATGATCACCACCGTCTTGTATTCGAACAGGCCGGGAATGCCGATGGTGGGAAACACCAGCGCGAGGTTGAACCAGATTAGCAGTTGCAGGATGACCGGCGCCCCGCGGAAGAACCAGGCGTAGAATATCGCCGCCCCGCGCAGCACCGGGTTGGAGGAGCTCTCCGCCACCGCGCAGGCGAGGCCGATGACGAGGCCCACCGCCATGCAGACGATGGACATCCACACCGTATTGAACAGCCCCCACAGGATGGTGGGCCAGAACAGGAATTCCCACGTCGTCGCCCAGTCGATCTTGCCGTTGGCGAAGGCGCGCACGAGCAAGAAGGCGAGGACGAGGATCGCCGCGACCGAGGCGATCCTCCCGTAGCGCGGACGCCGGACATGGCGGAGGCGCGCGATATCGAGCTCCTCCGCCATGCTGGGTCCCCCGCGCGCGGTATCGGCGTGGGACGAAAGGCTCACGGCTGCGGTCCGGCGTTGATGGTGGCGTCGGTGTAGGTGGAGATGTCGAGCTTCCACTTCTTGATGAGCTCGGCGTAGGTGCCGTCGGCGATGACCTTCTTGAGCGCGTACTGGAAGGCGTCGCGCAGCATCGTGCCTTCCGCGTCCTTGTTGAAGGCCATGCCCATCAGCGCCGCGGAGATCGGCTCGCCGAGGATCATGAAGGTGCCCGGCTCGGTCTGGACGATGGTCGGGACGGCTTCGAGGCCCTGCACGCCGGCGACGGTGCGGCCGGTCTTCATATTGGTGATCTGCTGGCCGAGATTGGTGTCGAGGATGACCGTGATCGGCTCCTTGCCGACGCAGATCTTGTCCGAGAACGCCTTGATGACATCCGGATAGGAGGTGCCGCGCACGCTGGAGACGGTCTTGCCGCACAGGTCCTCGAGCTTCTGCACCTCCTTGTTGCTGGCGAGCGAATAGAACTGCGCGCCGGCCTTGAGGTAGTCGATGAAGTCGAAGATCGCGCGGCGCTTGGGCGTGTCGTAGAAGCCGCTCATGATCATGTTGACGCGGCCCGACTGCAGCGAGGGCGTCATCTGCTCGAAGGAGCCGTCATGGTGCTCGATCTTCACGCCGAGCACCTTGCCCATGGCGCGGGAGAGGTCGATGTCGAACCCCTCCAGTTCGCCGGCCGTGTTGCGCATTTCGAGCGGCGGGTAAGCCGCTTCGATGGCGATGTTCACCACCTTCGACTTTTCGATTTCGGGCGGGAGCGTCTGGGCGGAGGCGACGCCCAGCTGACCGATGAGGCCGAGGGTCGCGAGTACCGGAAGGATCGTCTTGGTGAGCATCGAGGTTCCCTGTTTTCTGATCGGGCCCTGCCGGGCCCTGGAAGGTTTTGGGGCGGAAGGCGTCGGCGGCGGAAAAGTGTCGGCGGCGGAAAACGTCAGCGGCGGAAAACGTCAGCGGCTCGCCCGCGCGAGTTGCGGCACGGGCTCGGGCCAGAACGGCAGGCGTTCGACGGGCGGGGCCCATTCACCCCGCGCGACAAGGCCGTCGATATGGGCGGCCATCTCGGCCAGCGTGGCGAACCAGACGCCACCCTTGGCCTGCATGTACTCGATGAGCTCGACCATCGCCTCGGCGCGGGCGAGGCGGCCCGACACGAACGGGTGCCAGATCGCCGCCCACACCCCGCCATGGTTCCAGGCGGCGTCGAACTCCGCCCGGAAGACGTCCATCGCCCGCGCCGGCGACTGGATCGTCATGCCCATGTTGAATTCCTTGAGGTTCACATATTGCGGCCAGTCGTCGAGCGTGTGGTCGGACGGCAGCTCGATCAGCCGGCCGCCCTTGCCTTCGAGCAGGTAGGGAATGTCGTCGCCCGGCAGCGAGGCGTCATAGGTGAAGCCGTGCTCGATCAGGAGGTCGAGCGTGTGCTCGGAAAAGGCTCCCGACGGGCAGCGATAGCCCACCGGCGGCTTGCCGGTGACCTTCTCGATCGCCGCCATGCCGCGCTCCAGCACGGCGCGCTCGTCGTCGCGCGAGAGCTGGTTGGGGCGCTCGTGCAGCCAGCCGTGATGGCCGAGCTCGTGTCCGTCGGCGAGCAGCGCCTCGATCGCGGCGGGGTAGGTCTCGATGCACCAGCCCGGCACGAACACGGTCTGGCGGATGCCGAAATGCTTCCAGATGCGGGCGATGCGCGGGACGGCGACCCGCGCGCCGTAGCGCAGCGAGGACGACAGGCTGATCCGCCGGGTCGCATCCTCGGGGTAGTAGAGGTGGAGCAGGCTTTCGGCGTCGAAGTCGAAGGAGAAGCACACGGCGCAGCGCGCGTCATTGGGCCACGGGGGCGGATTGTCGATCAGCTGCAACATGCGTCTCTCTCAGGGATCAGACGGCAGCGTGCGTCGCCGGTCATCGGGATACGCTGCCGAACCGCACCGACCGAACGCCACCCGGCTCCCGGCCATCGACATTCGAGCCCCGCTGGCACCGAAGTGCGTTGGCGATGGTTGCGGTGCCGATGTCCGCTATAATTCGAAGAGAAAATTTTATCGTCAACTCTATTTTTAGAGCAGAGTATATAGCGCACTCGGCCGCCGGTTCGGCTAAAAGCGACGGGAAATGAGGGAAGAGGTTGGCGATGGCGGGCGGCAGGCTAAGAGAGAAGCACAAGCGGCGCAGGGCTGAACAAGTTTTGGACGCTGCGGAACACCTGTTCAGCCAGAAGGGCTACGAGGCGACGCGCATCGAGACGATCGCCGAGAAGGCCTCCGTCGCACCCGCGACCGTCTACAATTATTTCGCCACCAAGCCGAACCTGCTGATGGAACTGGCGATGCGGCACGTCCACGCCGCCCTGCCCGAGCGCCGCAGCTTCATCCGCAACCTGCCCGACGATCCGGTCGCCGGCATGCTGGCCTTCGAGCGCCTGCTGGCGGAGCAGGCCATGCGCCACCTCTCGCGGGAATCCTGGCGGGTGATCATGTCGGCCCAGCATATCGAGCCGGAAGGGCGCGCCAGCCGCACCGGCGCACGGCTGAACACGCTGATCAAGCGGCACTACATCCGGCTGATCCGCACCTACCAGCAGCGCGGGCGGCTCGACCCGAACGTCGACCCGATCCTGCTGTCCGAGCTCATCGTCGGCATAACTACCTTCATCTTCAGCAATTTCGTGTCGAGTTCGAGCGGCACGGTCGAGGAGATGCTGAGCAAGGGTGCGGCCCATATCGACCTGATCCTGCGCAACATGGTGCGGGTGCCCGAACCCGAGCTGGCCGCCACCGCCGCGGTCGGCTGAGCGGCCGGCAATAATTTGGAGTGGACTCCAAATTATTGTTGCAACGCGGTGGACCCGCTCCTAGGCTTGCCCGCGAGCATCGTTGCGATGCGCGAGATCCAGCAAGTCCGGAGCCTGCCGTGGGCGCGATCACCGAGAATGAGTGGCGTTACAACCAGCTGATCAAGCAGTTCCCCTCCGAGGCCGAGCCGGCCTTCGAGGACGAGGAGCAGCAGCGCCGCTGGTGGGGCCGCAAATGGGGCTGCACCAACGATGTCGGCCGCTTGCGCGTCGTGCTCATGCACCGCCCCGGCCACGAGGTGAACGTCGTCGATCCCGCCCGGCGCCTCGACAACAACGCCTTCGGCGACACCCAGGCCGGCTGGTACTGGCGCGGCGACGAGCCGCCCGATCTCGCGGCCATGCAGGCCCAGCACGACGGCTATGTCGCCGCGCTGCGGGCGGAGGGCGTCGAGGTCGTGTTCATCGACGAAGCCGCGCCCGGCCGCATGAAGACCTGCTATACCCGCGACGCGGTGGTGGGCATCGGCGGCGGCGCGATGGTGATGCGCCTCGGCCCGCGCATCCGCCGCGGCGAGGAACTGCCCGCCACCCGCACGCTGGCGAAGATCGGCTGCCCGATCCTGCGCACCATCTCGGGCACCGGCGTCGCCGAGGGCGGCAGCTTCTGCTGGCTCGCCCCGAACATCGCCGCCACCGGCGTGTCCTCGCGCACCAACGAGGAGGGCGCACGGCAGATCGAGGAGGTGCTGCGCTCGCAGGGCGTCGAGCTGATCAAGGTGCCGCTCACCGGCTACCGTCTGCACATCGACGGCCTGTTCGTGATGATCGGCCCCGACCTCGCCCTCGCCAATTTCACCCTGCTGCCGTTCTGGTTCATCGAGCGGCTGACCGCGCTCGGCATCCGTCTCGTCGAACTCCATCACGAGGATGACGGCGCCATCATCAACTCGCTCGCCGTCGCGCCCTATCGCGTGCTGATGCCGGACGGCGTGTCCGGCTACACGCGGGACCGGCTCGCCCTGCACGGCGTCGACGTCATCACCGTGCCCTACGACAAGATGATCTCCGGCGGCGGCGGCCTGCACTGCTCGACCGCGCCGCTGATCCGCGACGAGATCTGACCATGAGCGACGGCACGCCCGACTGGAGCCCGGCGCAGGCCGGCGCCCTCGCCTTCCTCGCCGAGCGTCATGCGGCCTTCTCCGCCGACCACATGACGATCTGGAACCTGCACGAGCCGTCCTGGCGGGAATACCGATCCTCGGCCTGGTACATGGACCGACTGGAAGCGGAGGGCTTCACGGTCGAGCGCGGCACCGCCGGCATGCCGACCGCCTTCCGCGCGCGCTGGTCGAACGGACCGGGACCGGTGATCGCGGGCTACGCCGAGTACGATGCCGTGCCGGGCCAGGCGCAGGCGCCGGTGCCCTATCGCGCCCCGCGCGAGGGCGTGAGCCGCCACGCCGCCGGCCACACGGACCCGCATTCGGCGCTGGGCATCGGCTCCTTCGCCGGCTTCCTCGCCGCCAAGCACGCGATGGAACAGCATGGCATCGGCGGCACGCTGGTCTATTTCGGCGAGCCGGCAGAAAAGATGTGCGGCGCCAAGCCGGTGCATGCCGCGCATGGCTATTACGACGGGCTGGACGCGGCCTTCAGCTTCCACCCGCATTCCTTCCCGGCGCTCACCAATGGCTGCTTCTGGGAGACCACCAGCGCCCCCTATTGGAGCCGCATCTACACCTTCGAGTGCGCCAACCCGGAGACCTGGCAGAACGAGGCGGCCGGCGGCACGGTCAGCCATGTGCACGCCATGGCGCGAGCCCCCGGCGCCATCGACGCGGTGTGCCTGATGTACACCAACTCGAAGATGATGAAGGAATCCATGCTGCCGCATTCCGGCTCATGGACGCTGAACGAGTTCATCCCCATCGCCGGTCAGGCGGCGGCGGACAACATCGCCCCCGGCATCGGCCAGATCCAGTATTCGATGCGCGCGCCGACGCTGGCCATGTGCGAGGCCGCCTTCGCGGTGCTGGACCGCAATGCCGACCACATCGCCGCGATGACGCACTGCACGGTGGAGAAGGCGTGGATCACCAAGACCCGCGCCGGATTGCCCAACAAGGCGATGGCGGCGCTCACCTTCGCCAATTTCGAGAAGCTCGGCGCCCCGGTCTGGTCGGAGGAGGCAAAGACCTTCGCCCGCCAGCTTCAGGAGGGGCTCGGGCTCGCGCCGATGGACGAGCCGTTCCTCGCCGGCCTGCAGAAGCTGACCCCGCCCTGGGAGGCGGAGGAGGCGTTCCGTGCCCAGCTTCCCGCCTGGCAGCTCAACTACGCCGCCGACGACTATGTCGATTACACGTGGCACGCGCCGACCGTCCGCCTCTATGTCGCCCGCCCGACCCTCCAGCCCGCCGCACCCGGCCATCGCTATCCGGAGTGGACCCGCAACGCCATGGGCGGCGTGCCGGCCTGCATCGATCCGATGTGGAGCAAGGCGGCGCAGGTGATCGCCACCACCCTCCTCGACCTGATGACCCGCCCCGACGCGCTCGCCGCGATACAGGCCGAGTTCCGCGAGCGCACCGGCGGCGGCGTGGGCGGGAGCAAATGGGTGGCGCCGCTGCTGCCGCCGGATTTCGCGGCGCCGATCGGCTATCGCTGGCCGGAATATGTCGACACGCCGCGCGGCCGCGAATGGAGCGTGCCCTGATGGAGGGCGGCCGGCCCGCATTGAGCGTGTCGGACGCGGTGGACCGCCGCGCCGCGGTGCGCGCCTTCCTCGACCGGCCGGTCGAACGCGCCACGGTCGAGGACATTCTGCGCCGCGCCGCCCGCGCGCCGTCGAGCGGCAATCTCCAGCCCTGGGTGGTGCGCCTCGTCGACGGCCCGGAGATCGCCGCCCTCAAGGCGCTGATGCGCGACACGCTCAAAGAAATACCGGACGGCGAGCCGGGCGCGCCGGACTTCTACCCCGACCCGATGAAGCCGGCCTATCTCGCGCGGCGCCGGCGCAATGGCGAGATCCTCTATGGCGCGCTCGGCATCGACCGTAACGACGCCGTGGCGCGCAAGGCGTGGATCGACCAGAACTTCCAGTTCTTCGGCGCGCCGACCGGGGTGCTGTTGTTCATGGAGCGCCGCTCGACCCCCTATCAGTGGCTCGACATCGGCATCTATCTCCAGACCGTGCTGCTGCTCCTGCGCGAGGCCGGGCTCGACAGCTGCCCGCAGGCGGATTGGGCGCTGTTCGAGGCCACCGTGAAGCAGGCGCTCGACGCGCCGCCCGACCTCGCCCTCGTGTGCGGCATCGCCATCGGCTATGCCGACCCCGCCCACCCGGAGAATGTCGCCCGCACCGAGCGGGACGATCCGCTCGCCTCCTATTCCATCCGTTGACGCCGGAGCCCGCCATGCCCATCCCCTCGCAGCCTCCCGTGCCACCCCCGCCCGGCTATGAGCCGAGCGAGCAGGAACTGCGCGAGGATCTCGCTGCCGCCTACCGGCTGATCGCCCTGTTCGGCATGTCCGACACCGTCTTCACCCACCTGTCCGTGCGGGTGCCGGGCGAGGGCCATCGCTTCCTCGTCAACCCCTATGGCCTGCTGTTCGAGGAGATCACCGCGAGTTCGCTGGTGCTGGTCGATGCCGATGGCGAACCGACGCAGGCGACCTCCTGGCCGGTCAACCCGGCCGGTTTCGTGATCCATTCGGCGGTGCACCGCGAGCGCGCGGACGCCGCCTGCGTCATGCACACCCATACGCTCGCCGGCATGGCGGTCGCGGCGCAGGAAGGCGGGCTCCTGCCGCTCAACCAGATGAGCATCGAGTTCCACGGCGAGGTCGGCATCCACGACTATGAAGGGATCGCCGCCGACGACAATTTGAGCGAGCGCGAGCGGCTGGTGCGCGATCTCGGCGACAAGCACGCGCTGATCCTGCGCAACCACGGCCTGCTCACCGTCGGCGCCACCGTCGCCGAGGCGTTCTACTGGATGTATTACCTCGAACAGTCCTGCCGGCTGCAGATCGCCGCGCAGTCGACCGGCGTGCCGCTGTCCATGCCGCCGACGCAGGTGGTGGAGCGCACCGCCCGGCAGTTCGCCGGCGAGATCAACAAGGGCTGGCTGCCCTGGCAGGCCTTCCGCCGCAAGCTCGACCGCGACCAGCCGGATTACCGCTCATGACCGACCCCGCCACGCTTCAGACCGGCGGCGAGGCCGTCGTCGCCGCCCTCAAGGCCAATGGTGTCACCACGCTCTACGGCGTGCCCGGCATCCAGCTCGATCACCTGTTCAACGCCCTGCACGGCGCGCAGGACTGGCTGACCATCGTCAATGCGCGCCACGAGCAGGGCGTCGCCTACATGGCGCTCGGCCATGCCCAGTCGACCGGCGAGCCGGGGGTCTATGCTTGCGTGCCCGGCCCCGGCTTCCTCAACACCACCGCCGCGCTCTCCACCGCCTATGCCGTGCGCGCGCCGGTGCTCGCGATCATCGGGCAGATCGCCGCGCCGGCCATCGGCGTCGGGGGCGGCGAGCTTCACGAACTGCCGGACCAGACGGCGATCGTGAAGGGGCTGACGCGCTGGAACGGCATCGCCCGCAGCCTCGAGGAGGTGCCGGCGCTGATGGAGGCCGCCTTCGCCAAACTGAAGGCCGGCATCGCGCCGGTGGCGGTGGAACTCCCCGCCGACGTGCTCAAGGCGGCCGCCCTGCTGCCGCCGGCGCGCCCGGCCGCCGCGCCCGCCGCGAAACCCCCGCAGGACGCCGATATCGCCCGTGCCGCCGCCCTGCTGGCCGGCGCGAAGGCGCCGCTGATCCTCGTCGGCTCCGGCGCCTATGGCGGGGAAGCCGCCCTCGCCCGCCTCGCCGAGCATATCGAGGCGCCGGTCGTCGCCCATCTGCAGGGGCGCGGCGTGCTGCCGAGCACGCACCCGCTCGCCGTCGGCTTCGCCGAGGGCCAGCGGCTGTGGCCGCAGGCCGATGTCGTCCTCGCCGTCGGCACGCGGTTCCACGAGGCGCGCCGCAACTGGGGCGAGCCGGCCCATCACCAGGTGATCCGCATCGACACCGACCCGGCCCGCTTCGCGCTCGGCCGCGCGCCGGACCTCGCCATCGAGGCCGATGCGCCGCTGACCCTCGCCGCGCTCGCGGCCGCCGTGGAAGCGCTCGGACCGGACCGCACGGATCGCGGCCCCACCATCGCTGCGCTGAAGCGGGAGATCGCCGACGCCTTCACCGAGCGCCTCGCCCCGCAGATGGCCTATATCCGCGTCCTGCGCGAGGAACTGCCCCCGGCCGCGCGCATCGTCGCCGACTACACCCAGATCGGCTATGTCGCGACCGCCGCGCTCGACGTCGATGCTCCCCGCCGGATGCTGACCCCCGGCTATCAGGGCACGCTCGGCTTCGCCTACGCGACCGCGCTCGGGGCGAAGTCGGCCAATCCGCACGTACCCGTCGTCGCCCTCTGCGGCGATGGCGGCTTCCTCTTCACCGGCAACGAGCTCGCCACCGCCGTGAAGCACGCCATCGCGGCGATCGGCATCGTCTTCGTCGACGGCGCCTTCGGCAATGTGCGGCGGATGCAGGAAGACCTTCACGGCGGCAAGGTCGTCGCCACCAGCCTCGCCAACCCGGATTTCGTGCGCTTCGCCGAGAGCTTCGGGGCGAAGGCGCGCCGCGCCGAGGGGATCGACGCCTTCCGCCGGGCGCTGGCCTGGGCCGTCGCCGAGACCGGGCCGACGCTGATCGAGGTGCCGGTGCCGAAATTCCCCGACCCCTGGGACCTCGTCGAGCCCTGACGCGGCCGCGCCGGAGCCGGAAAGGCCGGGTCGCGCGAGCGCCCGGCCCTTGTCGTCACGCGGCGGCGATGTCGGTGACCTGGTGGTCGTAGGGGTCGCCCTTGGTGACCGAGGGCACGACCTTGACCGTGCCGTTGGCGTTCACCGTGAAGCCGCGCACGCCGGCATAGGAAATGCCGTTATCCTCCAGCAGCTTCTGCGCCACCGCCTCCTGGCCGGCCGGCACATAGACGAAGAAGTGCTTCACATGCGTCGGGGTGTCGTTGTCGGTGAGTTCCGAACCGGCCTTGAGATAGGGCACCGCCTCCGGGCCGATGTTCATCTCGACCTCGCCGAGCTCGCGCACCCGGCCGGTCCGGTCGGTGATCACGATGTCCGGATAGTGCTCGCCCGCCGGGGTCGGGATGGCGGACTTGCGCTCCGGCACATTGGTCGTGGTCACGTAGCCGTCCGGCCAGGTGGTCTGCCCCGGGAACGGGAAGCGGTACTTGGCGATGTAGTTCACCACGAGGTCGTGGGTATCCTTCGACATGGTCGTCTCCTGTTGCGAAGGGGGGAGGAAAGCGGCGAGCGGCAGCGCGGGCACCGCCGCGATGTCCGCCGCCGGCATGCGCGTGGCGCGCGAGCGGGCATGCTCGATCAGCACCACCTGCACGCCCGAGGCGATGACCAGGCAGGCGCCGAGCGTGACCAGCGCGGTCGGCACATCGCCGAACATCAGGTAGCCGAGCGCAAATCCGCTGATCAGCCCGCCATATTCGAGAACGGCCAGCACATGCGCCGGCAGATGCCGGGCCGCCTCGTAGAGCGCGAACTGCCCGGAGCCGCCGACCACGCCGATCAGCACCATGGCGCCGGTCTGCGGCCAGGAGGCCTGCCAGCCGAGCCAGGGCAGTTGCACCGCCGCGGCCAGCACGAAGACGCCGTTCGCCACCGCCACCTGCACGAGGCTGCTCTCCTCGCTCGCCATGGAGCGCAGCATCAGCAGCGCCGCCGCCCACAGCGCCGAGGACAGCAGCCCGATGGCGACGGCCGTCGAGACCTCGAACGTCACCAGCCCGCTCGCCGTCACCACGCCGGCGAAGCCGACCGCGATGGCCAGCCAGTGGCGCGGGCCCGGCCACTCGCCGAGCACCGGCCCGGAGGCCACGGCGACGAGGATCGGCGAGACGAAATAGAGGGTGATCGCCTGCGCCAGCGGCAGCGAGCGCATCGCGATGTAGAAGGTCGTCCAGGCCGCGAACATGACCAGCGCGCGGATGAGCATGGTGCGCCGCAGGCGCGAGTGAATGATGCGGGAGACCATCGGCGCCCGGCCGATCGCCAGCACCAGAACGAGCACGGTGAAGCTGCGCACCAGCAGCACCTGCGCCACCGGCAGGCCCTCGACCAGCATCTTGGTCAGCGCGTCCTGCAAGGGCAGCAGCAGGTTAGCGACCATGACCAGCGCCACCGCGAGCGGAAACACGCCCCGCCCCGCCGTCAGCGCAAGCGCCCAGGAGCCAGGAGGTGCGGGACGGCCGATCATGCAGGTGAGATCCCGGGCGCGCTCGAAGGAGGAGGCACAGCGCACCGCGCCAGCAGCGCGATACAAACTTGATGCAGACTCTATTTTTGGAGTTTGATCTGAAATTCGCGGCCCGTCAATCGACCCCTCGCCCGCGCGGGCGCCCGCCGACACGGCACGCAGCGGGAGCGATCACCGATATCCGTGGCGCTCGGCAGCGCTCTGCGGAAGAATGGCGGCAGCGGCACGGGCCGGCCCGCCCGGCCGGCACGTCACCCCCCGACCGGACGGCCCGACGATGGAGATCGCGACGCGCAGACGCCGGCCGACCGTCGCAGCCGGGAGCCGCCGGGCATGCTGATCTGGCGGTCGATCCT
The DNA here is from genome assembly GCF_045108345.1 of Ancylobacter terrae. Classification (NCBI taxonomy): domain Bacteria; kingdom Pseudomonadati; phylum Pseudomonadota; class Alphaproteobacteria; order Hyphomicrobiales; family Xanthobacteraceae; genus Ancylobacter; species Ancylobacter terrae. The sequence continues at coordinate 264,066 of NZ_JBJGXH010000001.1, read as the reverse complement.
GTTGTTCTTTCTCGGCCTGTTCGCCAACAAATATTACGATCACATGTATGTCTGCGACGATGCCGGCAGGAGATGCGTGACGATCGCGCACGAAACGGGCGCGTCCTTCAATTCAAGCACCGAGACTTACGTATTCATCGGAAAATACCAGGCGATACCGTCGATCGATAAAAAATATCTCAAGTTTGAAGACGGAGTCGACCTGTGCGTCCGGCATGAAGCCGACGGAAAAATACATGTATATCACCGATACCCGCCGATCCTGAATACGATCGACGGGGAACTGACCTTGGAGGATTGGCACGGGGCGCCCGGCACTTGCGTGTGGCCTTGACCGCCATGCCCGCGCTTTCGGCCCGCATCACCACGACTGCGGCCCTTGCCGACCCGCCACGGCGCGGCGGCATCGGCCGGCGGGGTCATCGCCGGCCGCCCCTCACCACTCGTGCGGCGGGCGGTGGAACAGCACCCGCCGCATGCGGTCGGGGCCGATCGCCCGCGCCACGTTCTTGAAGGCGAAGAAGGGGAGCATCGACACGAACAGGATCACCGCGACGATCAGCACGCCCGCGAAGCCGCCGCCGCCGATCGCCACCTCGCGGGTCGCCTCGCCGGGCCCTCGGAAATAATCCACCACATGCCGTTCGAGCACGTGGAAGAGCAGGAAGAAGGTAGTGCACAGCGCCGCCTCGTAGATGATCACCACGATCGCCGGCCGGCTGCGCAGCCACCGCGCCAGTTCGAGGCCCTCGACCACCAGCATCACCTTGGCCAGCACCAGCGCATTGATCAGCGCGAAGCCCTGCAGCTTGAGATCGAGCCCATGCTCGCGCGAGACCACCGTCTCGTTGAGCACGAACAGGCTGAGCAGCACCCAGAGATAGACGAACATGATCAGGAAGCTGCGCACCTCGTGGAGGGCGCGCTGCTTGAGCGCGTGCGTCTTGCCGGCCGGCCGGCCGCCGTGATGGGGGGTCTCAGGCGTCATGATCGGCTCCCGGCGGCGGAACGTTGCGCAGCTCTTCGGCGAGGATAGGTATCGCGATATTGGCCGCGCAGATTCCACGCCCGACGCAGATTTTCAAGACCTCCATGATTTCCGCAACACGCGCGCCGGCCGCCAGCGCGTTGCGGATGTGCCGGCGCGTGCCGGGCGCGTACATGTGGGTGAAGGAGGCATCGAAAGCGATGCTGAGCAGCTCGATCTCCGTCGCCGTGAAGACCCCGCCGGCATAGATGCCGGCCCCGGTCGCCATGAACGCATCGGTCCAGTGCGGATCGAGCTGGAAGAACGGGTCCCACGCCGCATTCCACTGCCCCATCGCCTTCATGCCGTCGCAGGCCGGCGTCGCGCCGGCCGGCCGTGCGGCAGCGGCGAGGGCGGCGGCGCCGGCCTCCTCGATCAGGATCGGCGCGGCGAGGCTGCAGGAATGGATCGCCATCACGCAGCCCATCTTGATCACGGTGAGGATCTCGTCGCGGCGCGCGCCGGCCTCGAGTGCCGCCCGGATGTGGCGGCGCGTCCCCTCGGCGTCACGGCTGGTGCAGGCGGCGCTGACCGCCAGCGCGATCAGCTCGACCAGCCGCGGGGAGAGGATGCCGGAGGCCCAGGGATCGGCGCTCATCGCCCGGCATTGCCGGGCCCAGGCGGGATCCCAGGCGTCGAGCTGGGCGAGCGCCGCCGCGTCCCAGGGGCCGAGCGGTTCGCCGGCATCGCGAGATGGGTCCATGACAGTCTCCGGAATAGGCGATGGGCGCGGGGCGCCGCCGCGCCTCAGTCCGCCTCGGGCAGGGGAAAGGCGAGCGGGTCCGGCTCCCAGATCAGGAAGGCGTTGCCGGCGGGATCGGCGATCACCGCATGCCACGCCGTGCGCGGCACCGCGGTCTTTTCCTTCAGCACCCGGCCGCCGAGGCGCGGGGTGAGCGCCAGCGCGTCATCGACCGAATCCACCTGGAAGAAGTTCATCCAGCCGGTGTGCCCGAAGGCCGGCGGGCGGGTCAGCCCGCCGCCGGCGAGCGCCGGCGCGGCGGCATCGATCGGGATGCGCCAGTAGTCGACACCCTCCACCCGCTCGATCGGCCAGCCGAACAGCGCGCGATAGAACGCGGCGAGCGCTTCCGGATCGTCGCCATAGATCTCGAAATTGGTCAGGCGTGCCGCCAAGATTGTCTCCCTTGTCTGGGGAAGGGCGGCGCCGCCCGCGCCGCCCTCGGCTGCGGTCGCGGGGTCAGCCCTTGGCCTTCGCGGCGGCCGCGGCTTCCATGGCGAGCTTGGCGGTCGCCGGCGGCACCATGCAGTAGGCCATCGGGTGGGAATCGCCGCCGGTCTTGGAGATGGTCTTGCGGCCGTCCGTCTCCCAGTTGAGGAAGCCCGTCTCGCCATCGCGGCGGTTGGGCGGCAGGCCGAGATGGCGAAGCGTCTCCTCGACGCTGTCGTACCAGACGCCGACCTTCAGGATCTGGCGCGCCTCGTCCGCCGTGGCGACCTTGCGGCCGAACTCCTCGCAGATGCGCACGGCGCCTTCGACCTGCTGCACCGAGGTGCGGCGCTTCTTGTCCGGCCCCCAGAGATTGTCCTCGTTGCCCACGCGCACATGCTGGCCGAGCACGATCGCCATGGCGGAGAGCGAGATCAGCCCGCGCATGCTCGACCAGAAGGTCGGCACCGACCCCTGCGGGACGCGGCGGACGAACTCCATCCAGTCGAACGGATTGCGGCCCAGCGTGCCGCCGCCATAGCCGGCGATGGCGAGGTTCATCGGCCCCATATAGACGCCGGCGCGGATCAGCCGCTCGATGATCTCGAGCTGGTGGACGCTGCCCGGCACGAAATAGGGCTGGATGCGGTTGGCGCGCAGCCGCTTCAGATGCTCGAGATAGAAGGCCGGGCCGGCGTCCACCCACATGCCCGACCAGGCCTTCTGGACCTCCGGGTTGTTGTCGAGATGGGTGCCCTTGATGTCATCCGGCACGAACATCGAGACCACGTCCCACTGCGTCGTGCCGGTCGCGATCGTGACGAATTCCGGCTTGGGATCGAGTTCGGCGAGCATGTGGCGCGTGTCGTAGTCGAGCCACTTGGCCTTGGCCTCGGGCGTGTGCGGCGCGAAGGAGATCGAGCCGCCCACCTGCAGGATCATCTTCGGCACCGCCTGCCTCAGGCGACCGAGGAAGTAGTTGTACTGGTCGAAATTGACCGAGCCCTGGCCGGTGGCGGGGTCGCGCACATGCACGTGCAGCATGGTCGCGCCGGCATTGTAGCAGTCGACCGCCGCCTGCACCTGTTCGTCCCAGGTCAGCGGGATGTCGGCGTCGCCGGGAAGCCACTGCGGCCCGAACGGTGCGGCCGTGATGATCAACGGCGCCATGTTCTCGGGCAGGATGGAATCGTCCGTGTAGTACATGCGTTTCCCCTCGGGATTGCGGCATCCGGCGGGAGACGGACGCAACTTCCCGCCCCCGGCTCGCGGCGGAGCGGTGGTGCGGAGGCGTTCATGGCTCCGGCGGGGCCGACCTTCTTGATGACGGCAGGAACGTAGCACCGCCGCTCGCGCCCAACTTGCGAGTTTCCGACAGCCGTGAAAATCTTGCCGTCGGTAAGCTGGTGAGAGACCGGGATGACAACGGGACAGCAGCGCGTCGGGGCCCTGACCCATGTGCCGGACGTGCTGCGCGGCTTCGGCATCGACCCCGCGATCGTCGCCGCCGACGCCGGCCTTGCCCTTTCGGACCTTGCCGACCGCGAAGGGCAGATTCCGTTCACGGCCGCGTGCCGGCTGATGCAGGCGGGCTCCGAGCACGCGCGCTGCCCCCATTTCGGCCTGCTGGTCGGCCAGCGCAACGCCAGCGAGAGCCTCGGCATCGTCGGCCGGCTGATGCGCAACGCGCCGACGCTTGGCCGCGCCCTGCTCGACCTCGCCGAAAACCAGCACCGCTATGTGCGGGGCGCCGCGCCCTATGTGATCGTGCGCGGCGATCTCGTCTGGACGGGCTATGGCGTCTATCAGCGCGATGCGATCGGCTACGAGCACATGGAGGACGGCGCCGTCGCGGTCGGTTTCAACCTGATGCGGGAGCTGAGCGGCGTCGCGCCGACGGAAGTGCGGCTCGCACGCCGGCCCCCCGCCGACCCGCGCCCCTATCACAGCTTCTTCGGCGTCCCCGTGCGGTTCAACGAGAACCAGTCCGCCCTGGTCTTCCCGGCGAGCCTGCTCGAGCGCCCCGTCGCCGGTGCCGATGGCGCCGAACGCCGCCTGCTGGAGGCGCGGGTGCGCGACTACTGGGCGATCGAAATGCCGCGCGTCTCGGATCAGGTCGCCCGCCTGCTCCGCTCCCGCATCCTCTTCGACGACGCCGGCATCACGGCGGTGGCGCGCGCGCTGTCGATGCATCCGCGCCTCCTCGAACGGGCGCTGAAGCGGGAGGAGACCACCTTCCGCGACCTGCTCAACCAGACCCGTGCCGAGGTGGCCCGGCGGCTGCTCACCGCGACGCGGCTCAGCGTCACCGAGATCGGCGCGGCGATCGGCTATGGCGATACCAGCGCCTTCAGCAACGCCTTCCGCCGCATGACCGGCGCCTCGCCCCGCGCGTGGCGTTCGCGGCCCAGCGAAGGCGTCCGCGATGCCGGCGCGATTGTCGCAAAATAACAAGCGGCGCGGTGCACCGCATGCTACGTGAGTACCGACTGCAGGTCCGGCGGCGGCGCGCCGGAGCGATCCGGGAAGATGACGCCATGGCAAAAGCGGCGGCGAAGAAGAAACCGGCAGGCACTCAGACCCGCGCGAGCGCGAGCCCACCGGCCGGCAAGGCGAAAGCGGCCGAGCCGGCCCTCTACAGCGACGGCAGCCCGCAGGACGAGGTGCAGTACCTCGAATGCAAGCTGATCCTGAAGCCCGACCGCTTCACCTCCGCCAAGGTCTTCTTCGAGTACGGGAAGCTGGTGGCGCGGACCGCCGAGAAATTCGGCATCGGCTTCTCCGACAAGGGCATCGTGCTGAATCCGGTGCTGCGCGAGGTGGTGTTCCTCGATACCGCCGATTTCCGCCTCTACAACAGCGCCTTCATCCTGCGCCGGCGCATCCGCTACGAGAACGGCTTTCCCGCCGGCGAGCCGGAAGTGGTGTTCAAGTTCCGCCATCCCGATCTCGCCACCGCCGCCACCATGGATGTCCGCCCGAACATCGCCGGCCAATACCGCATCAAGTTCAAGGCCGAGGCGCTGCCGCTGAAGAACGAGGTCGGCGGGCTGCGGCTGCTCTATTCGCACAATGTGCAGTTCGGCCTCAGCCAGGCGCCGGAGGGCGACCGCACCTCGATGGCGATGCTGGCCGATGTGTTCCCCGCCCTCGCCCCGCTCAAGGCCGCCGGCGCCGAGCGGGTCGAACTGGTCAACCAGACCATCGTCGAGGAAGTGCTGCAGGATCTCGGCGTGCTGAATTTCGGCAAGGGCGTGAAGGCCAAGGCGAACATCGCGATCTGGCGCGAGCGCGGCACCCACCACGCGCTGTGCGGCGAATTCGCCTTCCAGGCGAAGTTCGAGCGCGCCAACCAGCTCCACGACAAGGCGCGGGAACGCTGCAAGGCCTTCTTCATCGAGCTGCAGCAGGCCGGCCGCGACTGGCTCTCGCTCGGCACCACCAAGACCGGCCTCGTCTACCGGCTCAAGGGCAATCCCCCGCAGGCGCACGAGTAGACCCGCCCATGGCGCGCGAGCGCGTGCTCGACCGGATGCGGCAGGACGCCTTTCTCGGCGTCCATCTTGCCCTCAACATCTTCGTCGGCAGCCTGCTGCTGTGGCTGATCCTGCGCGTCATGGTCGGCGTGAACCCGATCTGGGCGATCGCCTCGCTGGTGGCGGCGAGCGACCCGCAGGTGAAGCAGGCGATCGCCAATTTCCGCGCCCGCCTGTGCAACGGCTTCGTCGGCTGCCTGGTCGGCCTCGCCTTCCTCGCCATCGGCGGCGCCAACGAATGGACACTGCCCTTCGCCATGGGTGTGAGCGCGCTCGTCTCCGCCTATGTCGTGCGCATCCCCACCATGTGGCGGCAGGGGCCGATCACCGCGGCGCTGGTGATCGCGTCGGCCGCGGCGGGCCATTCGAGCCTGACCGGCTTCGAGATCGGCCTGCGCCGCGTCGCCGAGGTCATTCTCGGCTGCGTCGTCGGCGCCGCCATCTCCTGGCTGATGTCGCGGATCTGGCACGTCCCCGCCAAGCCGGCGAAGTAGCGGGCACCGGGCCGAACGGCGCGAATGGCGCTACAACAACCCGTGAACGGGCCCCTCCGTAACGATATGGCCTTCCCGCTCGTATCTGAGGCAGAGTTGACGCGGACGCGCGACCGGCGACGAGCCCTCCCGGCTTCCCGCCGCCCCGGCCGGCATCGGCTCATCTGGATCCTCGACGGCGGCCCGCGGGCCGCTCACGGAGTGCACCATGCTCTCACGACGACTCGCACTGCTCGCCGGCGCCGGCATCGCCTTTCTCGGCCTGCGCGGCCAGGGCGGCGCCGCGACCGGCGCCACCTTTCCGGTGACCTATACCGACGAGGAGTGGCGCAAGCGCCTGACCCCGCAGCAATACGCCGTGCTGCGCCGCGACGGCACCGAGCGGCCCTATTCCAGCCCGCTGAACGAGGAGCACCGTCGCGGCACCTTCGCCTGCGCGGGCTGCGAGAACGACCTGTTCTCCTCCGCCACCAAGTTCGACAGCGGCACCGGCTGGCCGAGCTTCTGGGCGCCGCTCGACAAGGCGGTGGTCGAGACGATGGACGGCTCGTTCGGCATGGTCCGCACCGCGGTGAGCTGCGCCCGCTGCGGCGGCCATCTCGGCCATGTGTTCAATGACGGGCCGAAGCCGACCGGGCTGCGCTACTGCATGAACGGGGTCGCCATGACCTTCAAGCCGCTGGCCGCGTGACGATCATGATCCTGTTCGTGCTCGCCTTTCTCGGCGGCGTGCTGACCATCGTCAGCCCCTGCATCCTGCCCGTTCTGCCCTTCGTCTTCGCCCGCGCCGGCCAGCCCTTCCTGCGCGGCGCACTGCCCATGCTGGTCGGCATGGCGGCGAGCTTCGCCTTGGTGGCCACGCTCGCGGCGGTGGCGGGCAACTGGGTGGTGGAGGCCAACCAGTATGGCCGGCTCGCCGCCCTGCTGCTGCTCGCCTTGTTCGGCCTCGCCTTGCTGTTCCCGGCGCTGGCCGAGCGGATGAGCGCGCCGCTGGTGCGTCTCGGCGGCCGCATGTCGGAATCGGGCGCGCCGGGGGGTGGTGCACGGGGGGGCGTCGGGTCCTCGCTGGTGCTCGGCGTCGCCACCGGCCTGCTCTGGGCGCCCTGCGCCGGGCCGGTGCTCGGGCTGATCCTCACCGGCGCCGCGCTGAACGGCGCCAATGCGCAGACCAGCGCGCTGCTGCTCGCCTATGCCGCCGGCGCGGCGACCTCGCTGGCGCTGGCGCTGCTGGTCGGCGGCCGGGTCTTCGCGGCGATGAAGCGCTCGCTCGGCGTCGGCGAATGGGCGCGCCGGGGGCTCGGGGCGCTGGTGCTGGTCGCGGTCGGCGCCATCGCGCTGGGCCTCGATACCGGCTTTCTCACCCGCGTCTCGCTGGCCGGCACCAACGCGCTCGAGCAGCGCCTGATCGACCGCCTCGCCCCCGACGCCTCCCCTACCCCGCCCACCATCGCCGACGGCGCCGGCCCCGCCATGATGAGCGCCAACCCGGCCATGACCGGCGGCCCCGCCATGATGAGCGCCAACCCCGCCATGACCGGTGGGCCCGCCATGATGAGCGCCAACCCCGCCATGACCGGCGGCCCCGCCATGATGAGCGCGAACCCGGCTATGATGGCGGCCAACCCCGCCATGATGGCCGCGCCGGGCGCGGCGCCGGCGGAGCAATTGCCGGTCGAGGGCACCCTGCCCTCGCTCGCCGGCGCCACCGACTGGCTCAACTCCGCCCCGCTCACCGCCGAGGGCCTGCGCGGCAAGGTCGTGCTGATCGACTTCTGGACCTATTCCTGCATCAACTGCCTGCGCACCATTCCCTATGTCCGCGCCTGGGCGGAGAAATACCGCGACAAGGGGCTGGTGGTGATCGGCGTGCACACGCCCGAATTCGCCTTCGAGCGCGACCTCGGCAATGTGAAGAAGGCCATCGCCGACCTGAAGATCGGCTACCCCGTCGCGGTCGACAACCAGTACGCCATCTGGCGCGCCTTCCAGAACCGCTACTGGCCCGCGCACTACTTCATCGACGCGCAGGGCCGCATCCGCCACCATCATTTCGGCGAGGGCGGCTATGAGGAGTCCGAGCGGGTCATCCAGCAGCTGCTCGCCGAGGCCGGCCGCACCGACGTCGCCGGCGCCGGCACGGTCACGGTCGCGGCGACCGGCGCCGAGGCGCCCTCCGACCAGAAGGACGTGATGTCGCCCGAGACCTATGTCGGCTTCGAGCGCGCCGAGAATTTCGTCTCGCCCGGCGGCCAGCGGCGCGGCGAGCCGGCGGTCTATGCCTCCGGCGATCCGCGCCTCAACGAATGGGGGCTCACCGGCACCTGGACGGTGGCCGCCGAGCACGCCGCGCTCGACGCCCCGGACGGCGCCATCGTCTACCGCTTCCACGCCCGCGACCTGCACCTCGTGCTCGGCCCGGGCCGCGACGGCAAGCCGGTGCGCTTCAAGGTCACCCTCGACGGCGCCCCGCCCGGCGACGCGCACGGCATGGACGTGAACGCCGACGGCGAGGGCGTGGTGAGCGACCAGCGGCTCTACCAGCTGATCCGCCAGCCCGGCGCGGTCGGCGAGCGCACCTTCGAGATCCGCTTCCTCGACCCCGGGGTCGAGGCCTACGCCTTCACCTTCGGCTGAACACAGCCGCTCGATCGAACCTTCGGAGAAAGCCGATGAGAACCGCTTCGCTTCTGGTTGCCGGCGCCGCCCTTCTGGCCCTTGCCGGCCTCGCCCGGATGGAGCCCGCCACCGCTCAGGAAGGCATCGCCATTCCCGCCCCCGCCGTCGACGCCGCCCCGGCCGCCGACAGCGAAGTCGCCGTGCTGGCGGGCGGCTGCTTCTGGGGCGTCCAGGGCGTGTTCCAGCATGTCGACGGCGTCACCAGCGCCGTTTCCGGCTATGCCGGCGGCACACAGGCGAACGCCCATTACGACATGGTCAGCCGCGGCAGCACCGGCCACGCCGAGGCGGTGAAGGTGACCTATGATCCGCGCAAGATCAGCTACGGCCAGCTCCTGCAGATCTTCTTCTCGGTGGCGCACGATCCCACCCAGCTCAACCGGCAGGGCCCGGACCGCGGCACGCAGTACCGCTCGGCCATCTTCCCGACCAGCGACGAGCAGGCCCGCGTCGCCAAGGCCTATATCGGCCAGCTCAACCAGGCTCGGGTGTTCAACGCGGCGATCGTGACGAAGATCGAGGCGCCGCAGCCCTTCTTCGCGGCCGAGGCCTATCACCAGGATTTCCTGACGCTGAACCCGACCTATCCCTATATCGTCATCAACGACCTGCCGAAGATCGAGAACCTCAAGCGCCTCTTCCCGGCAACCTATCGCGACAAGCCGGTGCTGGTCGCCGCCACCGCCGGCCAGTAGGCCGGCGCCGGCGGGGGAGCGCCTCAGGGCCGCTCGAGGGCGATGGCGATCCCCTGCCCGACGCCGATGCACATGGTGGCGAGCGCCAGCTTGCCGCCGGTCAGCCCGAGTTCGAGCGCCGCCGTGCCGGTGATGCGCGCGCCCGACATGCCGAGCGGATGGCCGAGCGCGATGGCGCCGCCATTGCGGTTCACCCGCCCGTCGTCGTCGGCGATGCCGAGCAGGCGCAGCGTCGCGAGGCCCTGCGAGGCGAAGGCCTCGTTCAGCTCGATCACGTCGAGCTTCTCCGGCGTCAGCCCGAGCCGGGCCAGCAATTTCTGACTGGCCGGGGCGGGGCCGATGCCCATCACCCGCGGCGGCACGCCCGCCGTGGCGCCGCCGAGGATGCGCGCGATCGGCGTGAGCCCGTGCCGCGTCGCCGCCGCTTCCGAGGCGATGATCAGCGCGGCAGCCCCGTCATTGACACCCGAGGCGTTGCCGGCGGTCACCGTGCCGCCCGCCCGGAACGGCGTCGGCAGCTTCGTCAGCGCCTCGATCGTGGTGGCGCGCGGGTGCTCGTCCCGGTCGACCACCACCGGATCGCCCTTGCGCTGGGGGATGGTGACCGGGGTGATCTCGCGCCCCAGCCGGCCATTGGCCTGCGCGGCGGCGGCCTTGGCCTGACTCCTCAGCGCGAAGGCGTCCTGATCGGCACGGGAGACGCCGTAGTCCTCGGCGACGTTCTCGCCGGTCTCCGGCATGGAATCGACGCCGTATTGCTGCTTCATCAGCGGGTTGACGAAGCGCCAGCCGATGGTGGTGTCGTGAATCTCGGCGTGGCGCGAGAAGGCGGCATCGGCCTTGGGCATCACGAAGGGCGCCCGGCTCATGCTCTCGACGCCGCCGGCAATCATCAGCTCCGCCTCGCCCGCCTTGATGGCGCGCGCCGCCGCGATCACCGCGTCCATCCCCGAGCCGCACAGCCGGTTGATGGTGCTGCCGCCCACCGAGACCGGCAGGCCCGCGAGCAGGGAGGACATGCGCGCGACGTTGCGGTTGTCCTCGCCCGCCTGGTTGGCGCAGCCGAAGATGACGTCGTCCACCGCCGCCCAGTCGAGGCCGGCGTGGCGCGCCATCAGCGCCTTGAGCGGCACCGCGCCGAGATCGTCGGCGCGGACGGTCGCCAGCGCGCCGCCGAAGCGGCCGATCGGGGTGCGGATATAGTCGCAGATAAAGGCTTCGCTCATGGGTGCCTCACAGCTCGGGCGCGACGAGGTCGCCCACCGCCCCATCGAGATGGAGCAACGCGCCGGTCATCGCCTGCAGCTCGTTCAGGGAGAGATCGGGCAGCTTCTCGCGCAGCACGAAGCGCCCGCCGGCGATGTCGACCACGGCGTGGCTGGTATAGACGCGGGTGACGCAGGCGACCCCGGTCAGCGGGAAGCTGCACCTCTCCACCAGCTTCGGCTCGCCGGTCTTGGTCATGTGCTCGGTGATGACGAAGACCTGCTTCGCCCCGTGCACGAGGTCCATCGCCCCGCCCACCGCCGGCACGCCCTTGGCGCCGACCCGCCAATTGGCGAGATCGCCCTGCTGCGAGACCTGGTAGGCGCCGAGGATGGCGACGTCGAGATGGCCGCCGCGCACCATGGCGAAGCTGTCGGCGTGGTGGAAGAAGGAGGAGCCCGGCTTCAGCGTCACCGCCTTCTTGCCGGCGTTGATGAGGTCCCAGTCCTCCGTGCCCGGCGCGGGCGGCTCGCCGAAATTGAGCAGCCCGTTCTCGGTGTGGAAGATCGCCTCGCGGCCCGGCGGCTGATAGCTCGCCACCATCTCGGGAAAACCGATGCCGAGATTGACATAGGCGCCGTCGGCGATGTCCTGCGCGGCGCGCCAGGCGATCTGGGCGTTGGACAGCCGGCGGTTGTGGTGCGGGTCGGTGGTCATGGATAGGAGGCTCCCGCCCGGATGAGGTCTTCTTCCTGCTGGGGGTCGGGCACCTCGACGACGCGGTCGACGAAGATGCCGGGCGTCACCACCGCTTCCGGGTCGATACCGCCGGCCGGCACGAGATGCGCGACCTGCACGATGGTGGTGCGCGCCGCCATGCACATCAGCGGGCTGAAGTTCCGCGCCGCCTTGTTGTAGGTGAGGTTGCCCTGCTCGTCGCCGAGCTGCGCCTTGATCAGCGCGAAATCGGCCTTCAGCCAGCGCTCCTGCACATAGGGGCGCCCGTCGAACTCGGCGATCACCTTGCCCTCGGCGAGTTCGGTGCCGTAGGCGGTCGGGGTGTAGAAGGCGGGAATGCCCGCCCCGCCGGCCCGGATGCGCTCGGCCAGCGTGCCCTGCGGCACGAGTTCCAGCTCGATCTCGCCGCGCAGGTAGCGCTCGGTGAAAGCGCGCGGATCGGAGGAGCGCGGAAACGAGCAGACCATCTTCGCGACCATGCCGGCGTCGATCATCGCCGCGAGGCCGACCCGGCCGGTGCCGGCATTGTTGTTGATGATGGTGAGCCCGCGCGGGCGCTTGTCGATCAGCGCGTGGATCAGCTCGATCGGCGCGCCGGCCCCGCCGAAGCCGCCGACCATCACGGTGGCGCCGTCGCCGATGTCGCGCACCGCCTCCGAAAGCTCCCGGACCGTCTTGTCCACGATGCCCTCACTCCCTGCGCCGGCGTCTCGCCCGGCGATCGAGCGATAGGTCCGGCACCGCTGGACGGCAAGATTTTTGTGCGATATACGATTTTTGTTCATATAACGCACAAACCGATGGACATGAAGCAGACCGACTTCATCGGCGGGTTCGCCAAGGGGCTGCGGGTGATCGAGGCCTTCGACGCCGCCAGCCCGAAGATGACCATCGCCCACATCGCCGCGACCACCGGGCTCGACCGCGCCACGGCGCGGCGCTGCCTGCTGACCCTCGCCGAACTCGGCTATGCCCGCTACGACGGCAAGTATTTCGAGCTGACCCCGCGTGTGCTCAGGCTCGGCCACGCCTATCTCGCGGCGACGCCGCTGCCCCGCCTCCTCCAGCCCCATCTCGACCGATTGTCCGAGGAGGTCGGCCAGAGCGCCTCGGCCAGCGTGCTGGAGGGCACCGAGATCGTCTATGTCGCCCGCGCCGCGCAGAAGCGGGTGATGTCGATCAACCTCACCCCCGGCTCGCGCCTGCCGGCCTGGTGCGCCTCGATGGGGCGGGTGCTGCTGGCGGCGCTGCCGGAGGGCGAGGCGCAGGCGATCCTCGCGCGCTCCGACATCCGCCCCCACACCGGCCTGACCCGCACCGAGCCCGGCGCGCTGATGGCCGAGATCGCGCGCATCAGGGCGCAGGGCTATGCGGTGATCGACCAGGAACTGGAACTCGGTCTCTGCTCCATCGCCGTGCCGCTGAGGGATGCCCGCGACCGCGTGGTGGCCGCGCTCAACATCGGCGCCTCCGCCGCCCAGATGCCGGCCGCCGACATGCCCGGTCGCTTCCTGCCCGCGCTGCGGAAGGTGCAGGCCGAATTGCGCCCGCTGCTGCCCTGAACCTCCGGGAGCCCGCCCGGATGCTCGCCACAAGCGTCATCCCGGAACGGCCGGCAGGCCGTATCCGGGATCGCGTGGGCATGCGGGAGCGATCCCGGCTCTTTGCCTGCGGCTGCGGCCGGGATGACGGTGCGCCGATTGGCCAAACCGGGCCCGAGGCCCCGAGGACCGCCTGTTCCCGCGCGGAGCACGGGCGGGTACCATCCCGCCGCCGGCGCGGGGGCGCGCCATCCGCGAAATTATGTATAGACCTTTCCGGCCGCGGAGCGCTAGGCTCGCGCCCCGAGCCCCCGGTTCAACCCGCGTGAGGAAGACAATTGGCCATGGCCCGTCCGGACAAGCTGAAGCTCGGCACCTTCGTCTACACCTTCGGCTACAACCCGGCCGGCTGGCTGCACCCGGCGAGCGACGTGAACGGGGCCAACCACATCGCCCATCTCGCCAATGTCGCGCGCGTCTCGGAAGAGGCGAAGTTCGACTTCATGTTCCTCGCCGATTCCCCGGCGAGCGCGATCGGCGACCCGGAGGCGCTGTGCCGCCTGCCGACCAAGATGAACCGCTTCGAGCCGCTGACGCTGCTGGCGGCGCTCGCCATGTCGACCTCGCGGCTCGGCCTCGTCGCCACCGCCTCGACCTCCTATTACGAGCCCTACAACCTCGCCCGCATCTTCGCCTCGATCGACCATCTCTCGGGCGGGCGGTCCTGCTGGAACGTCGTCACCTCCGACCATGACGAGACCGGCTACAACTTCAACCGCGAGGGGCTCGATCCGCACGCGCTGCGCTACGAGCGCGGCAAGGAATTCGTCGACGTCGTGTTCGGCCTGTGGGATTCGTTCGAGCCCGACGCCTTGCTGCTCGATCGCGAGACCGGCGTCTATTACGACAAGGACAAGCTCCACACGCTGAACCACAAGGGCAAGCACTTCCAGGTGCGCGGGCCGCTCAACATCGCGGCCTCCCCGCAGGGCCGCCCGGTGATCGCGCAGGCGGGCGGCTCGGAAGCGGGCATCGAGCTCGCCGCCGAGACGGCAGAGGTAGTGTTCTCGCTCGCCTCCAACCTCAAGCGCAGCCAGGATTTCTACGCGACGCTGAAGGAGCGCATGGGCAAGTTCGGCCGCCAGCCGGACGAGCTCAAGGTGATGCCGGGCGTCGTCATCAATGTCGGGCGCACCGAGGCGGAGGCGCGCGAGAAGGTCGAGTTCCTCGCCAATGCGCTGCACCCCGATGTCGGCCGCGCCATGCTGGCGGAATTCCTCGAAGCCGACCTCTCCGGCGTGCCGCTCGACCAGCCCTTCCCGAAGGACCGCCTGCCGGCGGCGCCGAAGGGCTCCAAGGCGCTGTTCGACGAACTCACCGATTTCGTCATGAAGGGCCACACGGTGGGCGAGCTGATCAAGCTGTTCAGCGAGAAGCACACCGGCAACGGCATCACCGGCACGCCGGCGGTGGTGGCCGACTTCATGGAGGAGTGGTTCCAGGGCCGCGCCGCGGACGGCTTCATCGTGATGTGCCCGACCCTGCCCGCGGCGCTGACCGACTTCACCGAGCTGGTGGTGCCGGAGCTGCGCCGGCGCGGCCTGTTCCGCGACGAATATGAGGGCACCACACTGCGCGCCAATCTCGGCCTGCCCGTGCCGGAGAATCGCTACGCCCGTGCCCGCCGCCAGTCCGGCGCGGCGTGAGCGACAGTCGGCGAGGCGGGCGGGAGCCGTCATCCCGGACGCGGGCAGCGCCCGCGAGCCGGGATCGCTCGCCGCAATAGCCGCTCGTCATGACATCCAGGCGATCCCGGATACGGCCTGCGGCCGTTCCGGGATGACGCCGCTGGACAAAGTTTCGGATCGTTCCTGCAGGGCTAACGCAGCCATGCCCCCGAACGCACCGCCGCGAAGATGACGAGGCCGTAGACCGCGAGCGCGGCGGCGAGCGCGGCGAACAGCGCCTCGATCGACCCGGTGAGGCGCAGCGCCAGCCAGCCGCCGCCCAGCGCGACGGCGATCCGCAGCCCGCCCGCCACGATCGGCCAGAACAGCCGCCCCGCCCCCTGCGCCGCGAAATAGAGCGCGAGGCCGAGGCCGAAGAAGCCGTAGGCCGGCCCGACGATGCGCAGATAGGCACTGCCGGCCGCGATCATGCCCGGCTCGGCGCTGAACAGGGAGAGCCAGGCGTGCGGAAACAACGCCGCCGCCAGCCCGATCGCCTCGGTCACCGCGAAGGCAAGCAGCCCCCCTGCCAGCGCGATGTGCCGCGCCCGGTCGGCGCGGCCGGCGCCGATATTGGTGCCGACCATCGCCACCATCGGCGCGCCGATGCCGAAGATCAGCGGGATCAGCAGGTATTCGAGCCTGACGCCGGTGCCGTAGCCCGCCAGCGCCTGCGCCCCCGCCGCGGTGGCGACCAGCGCGGTGGCGCCGGCGATGACGAGATTGGTCTGCAGCGCGTTGAGCGCCGAGAGCCCGCCCACGCGCAATATGTCGGCGAAGGGCGCCCGGCGGATCCGCACCCAGCGGAAGCGGGCGGGGTTGCGGCCCGAGAGGATATAGGCGGCGAGCGCCAGCGTTCCCGCGCCGAAATAGGTGATCAGCGCCACCGCCCCGCCGGCGATGCCGAGCGCCGGAACCGGCCCCGCGCCGAAGATCAGCACCGGCGAGACCGGGATCAGGAACAGCACGCCGCCGCAGGTCACCGCCGCCGGCACCAGCATGTTGCCGGTGCCGCGGATGACGCTGGCCAGCCCGTTCATCAGCCAGATGAGGACGATGCCGGCGAACAGCACGTCGGAATAGGTCAGCGCCGCCGCCAGCTCGCCCTCGGTGCCGCCGAGGAAGCGGTAGATCGCCGGGCCGAAGATCAGGAAGATCGCCGAGCAGGCGAGCCCGAGCAGCAGGCAGACCACCACCGCGTGCAGCACCAGCCCGTCGGCCTCCTCCCGCCGCCCCGAGCCGAGCGCCCGCGCCACGGCGGAGGAGATGCCCCCGCCCACCGCGCCGCCCGAGATCGCCGTCATCAGCATGAAGGCGGGGTAGACCAGCGCCATGCCGGCGAGTGCGTCGGTGCCGAGCTTCGCCACCCACCAGGTCTCGATCAGCCCGGTCGAGGCCTGCGCCAGCATGATCAGCACGTTCGGCCAGGCGAGGCGCAGCAGCAGCGGCAGCACCGGCGCCTCCAGCAGCTGGCGCGTGCGCGGATCGGCGCTCCGCGCGCCCGCCGGCGGAGCGCTCGCCCCGTTGCCGTCCTCGACCCTCATGCCGCCCGTGCACCCTTCTGCCGCGACCGGCGGCCGCGCTTCATCGCACGGCACCGCGCGCCCGTCAGCATCGCCCCGCCTCTCGCTCACGCCGCGGCCGGCACCGCCGCGCCGTCGCGCGGCTCGCGCACGGCGAGGATGGCGATGGCGGCGACGAAGCACAGCAGGCCCGCGACGAAGAAGGCCGGCAGATAGGTGGCGTAGAGCGTGCGGGTCAGCCCCGCGCCATAGGCCGCCGCCGCCGCGCCGAGCTGGTGGCCGGCGAAGATCCAGCCGAACACGAGGTTGGCGCGCTCGCCGAAGCGGTCGGCCGCCAGCTTCACCGTCGGCGGCACCGTCGCCACCCAGTCGAGCCCGTAGAACACCGCGAACAGCGACAGGCCGTAGAAGCTGAAATCGGTGAAGGGCAGATAGACCAGCGAAAGCCCGCGCAGGCCGTAATACCAGAACAGCAGCGTGCGGCTGTCGAAGCGGTCGGACAGCCAGCCCGAGCCCACCGTGCCGGCGAAGTCGAACAGGCCGATCATCGCCAGCACCCCGGCCGCCGCCACCGGCGCCATGCCGAAATCCCCGCACAGCGCGACGAAATGGGTCTGCACCAGCCCGTTGGTGGAGGCGCCGCAGATGAAGAAGGTGCCGAACAGCACCCAGAAGGTCCGCGACCCCGCCGCCTCGCGCAGCGCCAGCAGCGGCGAGGCCAGCATGGCCGCGAGGCTCAAAGGACCGGCCGGCGCGGGCACCGGCGCGTCGGCGCCATAGGGGGCGAGGCCGAGCTCGGAGGGCCTATCGCGCATCAGCGCCAGCACCGCGACCGCCGCCACCAGCATCAGCGCCAGCACGAAGGCCAGCGCGCCCCGCCAGCCGACCCTCTCGGTGAGCCGCGCCAGCAGCGGCAGAAAGACGAGCTGCCCGGTCGCCGTGCTGGCGGTCAGCAGCCCCATGACCAGCCCGCGCCGCGCCACGAACCAGCGCGTCGCCACCGTCGCGCCCAGCACCATGGCGGTGAGCCCGGTGCCGAAGCCGACCACCACGCCCCACAGCAGCAGGAGGTGCCACAGCTTCGACATGAGGAAGGAGCCGAGAATGCCCGCGGCGATCAGCGCCAGCGCCACGCTCGCCACCCGCCTGAGGCCGAAGCGGTTCATGAAGGCGGCGGCGAACGGCCCCATCAGCCCGAACAGCACGAGCCGCACCGCGAAGGCCGAGGAGATGGCGGCGGTGTCCCAGCCGAATTCGGCCTGCAGCGGGCCGATCAGCACCCCGGGCGTGCCGACCGCGCCGGCGGTGACCAGCATGGTGAGGAAGGTCACCCCGGCCACCACCCAGCCATAATGGATGCCGCGCCGGGCCAGGGCACGCGACAGGGCGGAATCGCCGGCAATCGCCGGCGCGGAGGTCGTCGTCATCGGGCGTCCTATCTGCGGGTATATACCCGCGTAACAGCAAAAAAACGTCGCGTCAGACCGCCTGCAGCAGCTCGTCCAGCGCCTCGATCCGCTCCGGCCCCAGCCGCGCCTCCACGGTGCGCTGGCACGCTTCCCACAGCGGCGCCGCGCGGATGAGCAGCTCCGCCCCCGCCGCCGTCAGCGTGACCACCGATTCCCGCTGGTCCTCGCCCCGCCCCGCCGCGGCGAGCCCGAGCCGCTCCAGCACCCGCACATTGCGCCCCATGGTCGAGCGGTCGAGTTCGGCGACGCGGCCGAGCTCGGTCAGGCTCACCTTCTGCCGGCGCTCGATCATGCGCAGCAGCGCGAACTGCGCCACGTTGATCCCGAGCGGCTCCAGCGCCGCGTCGTAGATCGCGGCGATACGGCGGCCGGCGGCGCGGAGCCGTGTGCAGTAGCAGGGCGACAACATGATGCGTGTATATACCCGCTTCCGACGCCCTGTCCAGCGCGCGCCACGCCGGCCGACGCAGGAGCGCCCGCGAATCCGGCAGGCGCGGGCGCGCTATCGTGCGATTCAGAAACGGCCGGCGCGCGGCCTCGCCCGGACGGCGAGCAGCCGCGGCACCGGTCGGCCGCGGCCCGGCCCCGCGTCCGGCTCCTCCGCGCCCAGCAGCATCACCGCCATGCCCATCTGCACGCTGCCGAAGGTGATGCCCAGCGCGATGGTGAGCGCGACCACGGCGAGCGGCCCGGCGGAAGACTGCGTCACCAGCGTGCCCAGCCGGGCGATGTCGAAAGAGATCAGCCCGCCGACGCATAGAACGGCGATCGCGATGCCGATCAGCGCATGGCGCAGGAGAAAGCGCACGAGATGGGGCATGGTCGCACTCCGCGGCTCGCACGGCGTCGGGCGGGCGGCACCCGTGCGTCGTGCCGGGGTCGAGGATAGGGCACGCGCGAGCCGGCGCAACGCGGAATGAGCCGCACCCACTGGCGCGGACCGCCCGGCACGGTTTTCGCGAGCCCCGGCGCAGGTCACAAAACCCCCGGCACGGGTCTCGCACGCCAACGCCGGCGCCGAGCGTGACCGCGCGGCAACGGGCGCCACATCACGGGCATGGTATGGCTCGGTTTCGAGTCGGATCGAGAGGGAGAGCGCATGGCAGCCGGGGCGGGTGAACTTCATGCGGCGGAGGCCGCGGCTCATGGCGGCGTCGATCTCCTGCCGATCGTCGTGCTGCTCGGCGCCGCCGTGGTCGCGGTGCCGCTGTTCAAGCGGCTCGGCCTCGGCTCGGTGCTCGGCTATCTCGCCGCCGGCCTCGCCATCGGCCCGTTCGGCTTGCGCGTCTTCACCGATCCCCAGTCGATCCTGCATGTCGCCGAGCTCGGCGTCGTCATGTTCCTGTTCATCATCGGGCTGGAGATGCAGCCCTCGCGGCTGTGGGCGATGCGCGGGGAGATCTTCGGGCTCGGCCTCGCGCAGGTGGGCGTGTGCATCGGGCTGCTCACCTGCGTCGGCCTCGCGCTCGGCTACCCGGTGGCGGAGAGCTTCGTCGCCGGCACCGGCTTCGTGCTCACCTCCACCGCCATCGTCATGCAGATGCTGGACGAGCGCCGCTCGCTCGCCTTGCCCAAGGGCCGGCGCATCGTCGCCATCCTGCTGCTGGAGGACCTCGCCATCGTGCCGCTGCTGGCGCTGGTGGTGTTCCTCGCGCCGGGCGGGGGCCACGTCACCCTCGGCGAGCGGCTCACCGGCATCGCCGTCGCCCTCGCCTCGGTCGCCGCGCTGATCCTCGCCGGGCGCTATCTGCTCGACCCGATGTTCCGCATCCTCGGCAAGGCCAAGGCGCGCGAGGTGATGACCGCGGCGGCGCTGTTCGTGGTGCTCGGCGCGGCGTTCGCCATGCAGCTGGGCGGGCTTTCCATGGCGATGGGCGCCTTCCTCGCCGGCGTGCTGCTGTCGGAATCCTCGTTCCGCCACCAGCTGGAGGCGGATATCGAGCCGTTCCGCGGCATCCTGCTCGGCCTGTTCTTCCTCGGTGTCGGCATGGCGCTGGATCTCACCGTGATCGTCGCCAGCTGGCGGCTGATCGCGGTCTCGGTGCTCGCCTACATGGTGCTGAAGATGATCGGCATCTTCGTCATCGCCAAGCTGTTCCGGACCGGCAACCGCGAGGCGATCGAGCGCGCCGTGCTGATGGCGCAGGGCGGCGAATTCGCCTTCGTGCTCTACGCGGCGGCGACCTCGGCCGGCCTGATCGACGCCGAATCCAACGCCATCCTCACCGCCACCATCATCGTCTCGATGGCGCTGACCCCGCTGATGATCATCGCCCATGACCGGCTGATGCCCAAGGCCGCGCCCTCGCTCGACGGGGTGGAACGGGCGGAGAACCTCGAGGCCAGCGTGCTGATGATCGGCTTCGGCCGCTTCGGCCAGATCGTCAGCCAGCCGCTGCTCGGCCATGCCTGCTCGATCTCGCTGATCGAGACCGACCCCGAGCTGATCCGCGTCACCCGCGATTTCGGCTTCAAGGTCTATTACGGCGACGGCACCCGGCTCGACATCCTGCACGCCGCCGGCGCCCACCATGCCCGGCTGATCATCGTGGCGGTGGACGATGCCGAGGCTGCGCTGAAGATCACCGAGCTGGTCAAGGCCGAGTTCCCGCTGGTGCCGATCCTCGTGCGCGCCCATGACCGCGAGCACGCCGCCGCCCTCATCAATGCCGGCGCCGATTTCCAGATCCGCGAGACCTTCGAATCCGCGCTGACCCTCGCCGACAAGGCGCTGGAGATGATGGATGTCGAGCCGGAGGAACGCGCCGAGGTGATCGCCGACATAAGGCGCCGCGACGCCGACCGCCTCGCCCTCGAACTCACCGAGGGGCTCTACAGCACCGCCGCCCGCGCCCTCATCCTCGGCAACCTCCCGCTCAAGCCCGCCCCGCAGCCGGAGGCCGAGCCCGCCCCCGTACCCCGTCCCGCACCGGTCTAGAGCGCCGCGATCAGGCTCCACCAGCCGAAGGCGGTGAGCAGCGAAAGCGGCACGCCGATGCCGATCACCAGCGCGACCAGATCCGGTTCGAGATCGTGGTCGAGCGCGATGATGCTCGCCCCCAGCATGGGCGGCATCGCCATCTCCAGCATCGCCACCTTCGCCACAGGATCGCCCGCCTGCCCGAGCGCGAGATAGAGCGCGAGGATGGCGAGCGGCGCCGCGACGAGCCGGAAGCCGAGCGCGACCGCGAGCGCGGCCAGCCGCCCGCCGATCTTGTCGAGCCGCAGCGCGAACCCCACCGCCGCCAGCGCCACCGGCGTCAGCGTGCCCGCGAGCGTGCCGAACAGTTCGCTGAGCCAGTCCGGCCGCGCCACATGGTTGGTGGCGAAGGCGACGAGGATGGCGATGAAGGGCGGGAAGGTCGCGATCCGCCGCAGCACCGCGCCGGCGTCGAGATGGCCCGCGCTCGCCACCGTCGCCACCGCGAGGCCGAGCGTCGACAGCGCGAGATAGGAGCCGAACAGGTCGATGACGATGCCGAGGCCCAGCCACTGGCTGCCGGCGAAGGCGGCGATCATCGGCAGCCCGACGAAGGAGGTGTTGCCCCAGCCGGCGACCAGCAGCAGCGCCCCGGTGCGCTGACGGCTCCAGCCGAGCGCGCGGGCGAGCGGCACCAGCACGAGAATGGCGAGCCCGGCGCCGATCCACGGCGTCGCCGCCGCCAGCCACCAGTCGTCGGCGATGGTGAGCCCGTGCACGCTGTGGAGCGCCGCCGCCGGCAGCGCGACATTGATCACCCAGCCGCCGAGCACCTTGGTGGCGTTGTCCGGCAGCCGTCCCGAAAGGCGCAGCAGCACGCCGATGCCGAGGCACACGAGTATCAACGCGATCTGCTGCACGCCGCCCCCGGTTGAACCGTACCGTCCCCGCCCCAGCTTGAAACAGGAATGGCGGGCGCGCGCCACTCCTATTCGCGCGCCGTGCGCCTCAGCCCCGGAACAGCGCCGCGTGGTCCCGCGCATAGGTCGCGAGCGGGCGCGGCGGCGCGCCGGTGAGCGCTTCGACATCGCCGGTCACGCCCGCCGCCCAGCCTTCCCGCACGGGATGGAAGATGGTGGCGAGGAAGCCGGCATAGTCCGCCGGCACCCCGGCGCCCGTGAGCATCGCGACGAAGGCGGCGTCGTCGATCGGCGTGTAGGCGATGGGCTTGCCCGCGACTTCCGCGAGGATCGCCGCCGCCTGCCCATAGGAGAGAGCCTCCGGCCCGGTGAGGTTGAACGCCCGGCCCTCGAAGCGCGCCTCGGTCAGCGCCGCCGCGGCGCTGGCGGCGATGTCGCGGGCGTCGATGAAGCTGGTCCTGCCCTCGCCCGCCGGCAGCGCGATCACGCCATGGTCGATGCCCGGCTTCCAGAAGGTGTGGAAATTGTCGGCGAACCAGTTCGGCCGCAGGATCACGAAGGGCACGCCGGATGCCTCCAGCGCCAGCTCGACCTGGCGATAGGGGATGGAATCGTCCGCATCGACGCCGAGCGCGGTCTGCAGCACCACCTTGACGCCGCGCGCCGCCGCCGCCGCGATCACCGGCGCCAGCAGTTCCTTCACATTGGTATGGCCGGTGGGCAGCAGCACATAGGCGCGGTCGACGCCGTCAAAGGCGGCCGCGTGGGTGGCCGGATCGGCATAGTCGAACGCGACGCTCTCCGCGCCCGCCACCGCGGCGCCGCTGCGGCTCGCGGCCCGCACCTTTTCGCCTTTCGCCAGCAGCGCCGCCACCAGCGGCGTGCCCACCGTGCCGCGGGCGCCGAGCACGAGAATCCGTCCAGCCATCGCTCTCTCCATGGTATCCATTTGAAACCAGCTTTCGAGATGATACATACCTCCCGATGTGAAAGGCCGGAAGAAGGCACTTTCCGCTCACCTGATGTCCTCGCGGTAACCGCCCCCGGCCGGGCGCACAGGAGGTCCGCATGCAGCCCGCCTACGACGTCTACGAGGACCGCTGCCCCACCCGCCTGGTGCTGGACCGCATCGCCGACAAATGGGCGGTGCTGATCCTCCACACGCTCGAAGAAGGCCCGGTGCGGTTCAACCGGCTGCGCCGCGACATCAAGGGCATCTCGCAGAAGGTGCTGTCGCAGACGCTGAAGAAGCTGGAGCGGGACGGGCTCGTCACCCGCACCATCTTCCCCACCGTGCCGGTCACGGTCGAATACGCGCTGACCCCGCTCGGCCGCACGCTGACCGACACCATCGCCGCCCTCGCCCATTGGGCGGAGGCCAATATCGAGGCGGTGCTGGCCGCGCAGAAGAGCTACGACGCGGCGCGGGACCCGCAGCCAAGCGTCTGAGAGAGGGTTTGGCCCCCTCGGCGCCGTCCCGGACGGGGCCTCCGGCAAGGAGCCGCCACCGACCGCCGGAATACCGAAGCGATCCCGGATACGGCCTCCGGCCGTCGCGGGGTCACGCGGGCCGGGGAATTTCCGGCCCCGCCCTGAACCGCGGAGGTCGCGGGCCGCGCCGTCCGCGGCCATGCATTCCCGCACTCGGCCATGCCCTTGCGCAAGAAGCCCGGCCCGGTCGGGCGCATTCCTGTGCGGAACGGGGCGGCACGGGCCGTCGCCGCCATCGCGGGGGGAAACGCCGATGCGCCCGAAACTGCCGAAGACCGCCCGGAAGGCCGGCATCGCTGTCGCCGCTGCCGCCGTCGCGATGATGGCTCTTGCACCCGACGTGGCCGCCGCCACCGCCGCCGATGCGTTCTACACGGTCGCGGCCCAGGACATCCCCGGCCGTCCCGGGACGCTGCTGCGCCTCGAACCCGTCGCGGCGCCGCGTGGGGCGGCGAGCGCCTACCGCATCCTCTACCGCTCGCGCGGGCTGTCGGGCGAAGCCGTCGCCGTCTCGGGCGTGGTCGCCGTTCCCGCTGGCGGCGAGCCGCGCGGCGGGCGCGGCATCGTCACCTGGGGCCACGGCACCACCGGCATCGCCGCCGGCTGCGCCCCCTCCCGCGCCCCTGCACGCGACTTCGCCGCCATCGAGGGGCTGAACGGCCTGCTCGCCGCCGGTGATGTCGTCGTCGCCACCGACTATCAGGGCCTCGGCGCCGGCAACGGCCACCCCTATCTCGTCGGCGTCAGCGAGGCGCACGCGCTGATCGACGCGGCCCGGGCGGCCCGCCACGTGCCCGGCGCCGATGCCGGCCGCCGCGTCGCCAGCTGGGGTTTCTCGGAAGGCGGCCATGCCGCGCTCTTCGCAGGCGCCCTCGCCCGCCGTTATGCGCCCGACCTCGACCTCGTCGGCGTCGCCGCCGCCTCGCCGCCGACCGAGCTGCGCCGCCTGCTGCGCGCCGATATCGGCTCGCTCTCCGGCAAGGTCATCGCCTCCTACGCCATCTGGTCGTGGAGCCACGCCTATGGCGCCCCGGCCGGTGCGGTGGTGCAGGGGCGGGCCATGCCGGATCTCGCGCGTATCGCGACGACCTGCAGCCTGACCCCCGGCGACGACCTCACGCTCGGGCTCACCGCCATCGACTACGGCGCGACCGGCTTCCTGACCAGGGATGCCGTCCGCCAGACGGCGTGGAACCGCCTGATCGCGCGCAACTCCGCGCCGCAGCGCGAGGGCGCGCCGGTGTTCATCGCGCAGGGCACGATGGACCAGGTGGTCGGGCCGGCGCCGACGCGGGACTACGTGACGCGCCTCTGCCACACCGGCGCCCGCGTCGACTATGTCGAGGTGGAAGGCGCCTCCCATGGCGGCGCCGAGCGCGGGGCGGGACCTGCGGCGGTGACATGGCTCACCGCGCGGCTCGACGGGCAGCCGGCGCCGGATGATTGCGGCGAGGCGCCCGACACCATCCCGGCGCGGCCGGGGCACTGACGCCTCGACCGCTTGTCCCCGTTCGATCGGGCCGTGGATCCCGCTTTTCTCCCTCGGTCCGCTCGGCCATGATCGGTCAGAACGAGGGGGAGAGCGCAGGATGGAGATACTGAACGTGCCGGCGCTCGCGCGCCGGCTTCTGGCCGCCGGCGTGGTCGCCGGCAGCTTCGTCGTCACCCTCACCGGGACGCTCCCGGCCGGCGCGGACGAACGCCCGTTCACCGCGCTCGCCGTCTCCCATCTCGCCGACCCCCGTCCGGTCGCCGGCGCCGACGGGCGCACCCACCTCGTCTACGAGCTTTCCCTCGTCAACATGACCCGCCTCGTGGTGCGGGTCGACGCCATCGAGGCGACCGACGGCCCCGGCGGCAAGCCGCTCGGCCGGCTCGACGGCGACGGCCTCGCCGCCGTGTTCCGCATCAATGGCGGCGATCCCGGCGTGGTGCTCGGCCCCTCGCAATCGGCGCTGGTGTTCATGGATGTGGCGCTGCCGGCCGGCGCCCCGGTGCCGGCCGCGCTCGGCCACCGCATCGCCACCACCCGCATGAAGAAGGCGGCGGGCACCGACATCCACAAGGGGCTGCCGCTCGGGCCCAGCGACGGCATCCCCGCCGAGGTGACCTTCGAGACGGCCCCGGTCGGCGTCGACGCCCGCCCGGCGATCCGGCTGTCGCCGCCGTTGCGCGGGCCCGGCTGGCTGGCCGCCAACGGCTGCTGCGACACCATCACCTCGCACCGCGGCGGCGTCATGGCCTTCGACGGCACGCCCTATGCGCCCGAGCGCTTCGCCATCGACTTCGTGCAGATCGACCGCGACCACCGCCTCGCCACCGGCCCGATCGACCAGCTCGCGAGCTACCCCTATTTCGGCGTGCCGATCCACGCGGCGGCGGACGGCGTCGTGGTCGGCCTCAGCGACGGCGCGCCCGAGCGCACGCCGGGCGAACTGCCGACCGACACCACCATCGCCAATGCGACCGGCAATCACATCGTGGTCGACATGGGCGCGGGCAATTTCGCCCTCTACGCCCACCTCAAGACCGGAACGGTGGCGGTGAAGATCGGCGACCGGGTGAGGCGCGGCGACGTCATCGCCCAGCTCGGCAACACCGGCAACACCGACGGCCCGCACCTGCATTTCCACGTGATGGACGGCCCCTCCCCGCTCTCCTCGAACGGGCTGCCCTATGTGTTCGACGCCTTCACCGGCCAGGGCCGGCTGCAGCCGGACGACGCGTTCTTCGCCGGCAAGCCGGGCGCGCTTGAGCCCGGCTGGCTCGCCGGGCCGCAC
The DNA here is from genome assembly GCF_045108345.1 of Ancylobacter terrae. Taxonomy (NCBI): domain Bacteria; kingdom Pseudomonadati; phylum Pseudomonadota; class Alphaproteobacteria; order Hyphomicrobiales; family Xanthobacteraceae; genus Ancylobacter; species Ancylobacter terrae. The sequence goes on along the minus strand of NZ_JBJGXH010000001.1, from coordinate 238,152 downwards.
GCGAACCAGCTCCCGCTCAACAACGAGGTGGTCGACTTCGGCCCCTGACCCTCACGTCCGGCGGGGCGCGGGCGCCGTTTCCGCCCGCGCGAAGGCGGTGGCGGCGTCCTCGAGGTCCTCGAAGATCATCCCCCGCCCGATCCGCTCCAGCAGCCCCGCCCGCGCGAGGATCTCGCCCGGATCGGCGTGCAGCTCGGCGATGCCGAGCGCGATGCCGCGGCGGGCGAGATCGGCGCGGAACGCCTCCAGCATCGCCGCCGCGGTGGAATCGACCTGCACGATGGCGCTGGCGTCGAGCACGAACCAGCGCGTGCCGGCGGGCAGCGCGCCGGTGATCTCGCCGATCTGGCCGCGCACGAAATCGACGTTGAAGAACAACAGGCTGCCCTGGATCAGGCACAGCGCCAGCCCCGGCACCGGATGCGCCTCGGGCGCGCGGTGCAGCTTGTAGAAGCCGGCGCGCCCGTCGATGCGGCCGAGCAGCGCGATGTGCGGGCGCATCTCCTTCAGCAGCACGTAGATCAGCGTCGCCGCCACCGCGATGACGACGCCGTTCAGCACGCCGAGGCTGACCGCCCCCCACATGCCGATCAGCGCGAAGGCGAATTCCATCCGGCTCACCCGCCACAGCTCGCGGAAGCCGGAAATGTCGATCAGGCTCAGCGCCGCCGAGGCGAGGATCGCCCCCAGCGCGGGCGCCGGCAGCAGGCTCAGCCCGTCATTGAGGAACAGCAGCATCCCGGTCAGCGTCGCCGCCGCGACGAGGCCGGCGAGCTGCGAGCGGCCCCCGACCGACAGGTTCATCGCCGTGCGCGAATCCGACACGGTGACGGGAAAGCCGCTGAACAGCCCCGAGGCGATGTTGGCCCCGCCCAGCCCCACCAGCTCGGCATTGGCCTCCACCTCGAACTTGCCCCGCGCGCCGAAGCTGCGCGCCGCCACGATCCCCGAACCGAAGCTCACCAGCCACACCGCGCCCGCCCCGAGCAGCAGTTCCTTGAGCGGCAGGCTGGTAACCGGCAGCGACCAGCCCGGCAGCGCTTCCGGCAGGCTCCCGACCACGTTGATCCCCATCCCGCGGAAGTCCAGCAGCGCCGAGGCCGCCACCGCCACGACCACCACCACCAGCGGCCCCGGCACGGGGAAGCGCCCGCGCTGCAGCGCCACCAGCAGCGCGAACATCGCCGCCCCCAGCATCACCGAGGGCGCGTGGATCGCCCCCGCCTTGCGCGCGAGTTCCACCAGCGGCGGCACCAGCCCGTCCGATTCGATCTTCAGCCCGGTGAAGCGGCCGATCTGCCCGATCAGGATGGAGAGCGCGATGCCGCTGATGAAGCCCACCAGGATCGGCCGCGACAGGAAGGCGGTGATGGCCCCGAGCCGCAGCCGGCTGGCAATCAGGCAGAACAGCCCGACGGCGAGCGCCAGCGCCGAGGCCGTCGCCACCCGGTCGGCGACATTCGCCGCCGGCAGGCTGGCCAGCACCGCCGCCAGCACGGTCATGGTCGGCGCGTCCGGCCCCACCACCAGCTGGCGCGAGGGCCCGAACAGCGCGTAGCCGACCAGCGGCAATATGCTCGAATAGAGCCCGACTTCCGGCGGCAGCCCGGCGATCGCCGGATAGGCGATGGCGCTGGGGATCGCCACCGCCGCGATGGCGAGGCCGGCGGTGAGGTCGTGGCGCAGCCAGTCCGGGCGATAGCCGCGCAGGCCGCGCGGGATGAACCGGTCGGGACGCAAGCTCATCGCCGCCCCTCCCCCGCGCCGCCCGCCGGCAGGCCACGGCCGCCGCGGGGCGCTCGGACGACGGCATGGGCACGCATGGCTTCACTCCGGCATGGACGCACGGATCGCGCGCCCGACCGGAGCCGATCCTAGCCCCGAGCACCGCAGGTGTCTTCCCGCAGGTGTCTTCCCGCCAGCATCTTCCCACCGCCGCATCCAACCGCATCCCGCTTCCCGTCGGCATGGACGGCTGGCTGACAGATTCGCCCGGCTAGCGTGCCGCCATCGCCGAACATCTCGCGATCACAGACAAGGGATTCGACATGCGCTACACGCTCGCCGCTCTTCTCGCCGCCGCCGTCCTGGTGCCGGCCGCCGCGTCCGCCTCTCCGGCCTGCACCAAGGAGCCCAAGGACAAGTGGATGTCCGAGGACGCGATGAAGGAGAAGGTCACCGAGATGGGCTACCAGAAGATCAAGACCTTCAAGGTCACCGGCAGCTGCTACGAGATCTACGGCTACACCAAGGACAACAAGAAGGCCGAGGTCTATTTCAACCCGGTCACCGGCGCGGTCGTGAAGTCCGAGATCGACTGACGATGGCGGGGGATGCTTCCGCGGCCGGGGTGGAGAACGCCCCGGCCGGCCCTGCGACCGTCGCCGTCTGGGACCCGGTCGTGCGCCTGTTCCACTGGACCGTCGTCGCCGGCTGTCTGCTCAACCTGTTCGTGCTGGAGGATCGCCCCCACGAGGTGGTCGGCTACATCGTCGCCGCCGCGCTCACCATCCGCGTGGTCTGGGGCTTCATCGGCACGCGCTACGCGCGCTTTGCCGATTTCGTGCCCGGCCCGCGCCGCCTCACCGCCTATCTCGCCGCGCTGGTGCGCGGGCGCGAACCGCGCACGCTCGGCCACAACCCGGCCGGCGCGGTGATGATGCTGCTGCTCATGGGCCTGCTCGCCGCCGTCTCCCTCACCGGATGGATGATGAGCCTCGACGCCTTCTGGGGCGAGGACTGGCTGGAAGAGCTGCACGAAGGCATCGCCAATGCCATACTCGTCCTCGCTCTCCTGCATGCGGGCGCGGCTCTGTTCGAGAGCTGGCGGCACCGGGAGAACCTCGTCTGGTCGATGGTGACCGGGCGCAAGCGGGCGTGAGGCATCGGAAATGCGGCTGCTGCTGGTCGAGGACAGCGCGCGTCTGCGCGCGCTGGTCGCGGAAACCATCCGCGAGGCCGGCTGGCGGCTCGATCCGGTGGGCGATGTCGCCCATGCCGAGGCGGCGCTGGCCACCACGCGCTATGACCTGCTGCTGCTCGATCTCGGCCTGCCGGATGGCGACGGGCTGGAGCTGATCCGCCGCCTGCGCCAGCGCAAGGACCAGACGCCGGTGCTGGTGCTCACCGCGCGCGGGGCGGTGGACGAGCGCATCGCCGGGCTCGATGCCGGGGCCGACGACTATCTCGCCAAGCCCTTCAACAACGGCGAATTGCTGGCCCGCGCCCGCGCCCTGCTGCGCCGGGCGCCGCTCGCCGTCGATCCGGTTCTGGAAGCCGGCGCGCTGCGCTTCGACCCGGCGACGCAGGATGCGAGCTGCGCCGGGGAGGCCATCGCGCTCGCCCCGCGCGAGCGCGCCGCGCTGGAGATCCTCATGCGCAACGCCGGCCGCGTCACGCCCAAGCGCGGCCTCGAATCCATGCTGTCCGAATTCGGCGACGAGGCGACCACCAACGCGGTCGAACTGGTGATCTCGCGGCTCCGGCGCAAGCTCGCCGCCTGCCCCACCGGCGTCGCCATCGAGACGGTGCGCGGCGTCGGCTACCTGCTGCGCGAGACCGCGGCGTGAGCGCGGAGACGGCCCGCCCGCTCGGCCGGCTGGTGGCCAGCCGCATCGTCCTGTTCGCCGCCATCGCCATGCTCGCCCAGCTCGTCGCGGTGCTGCTCGAATATGGCCGCGACCCCGACAATCTCGCCCGGCTGATGCTGGAGCAGGAGACGAGCGACGTCGCCGCCGGGCTCAGCCGGCACGGCACGCGCCTCGCCTTCGAGCTGCCGCCCGCGCTCGCCGAGCGCTACGACCGGATCGGCTCGGGCTATGTGGCGCGGGTGCGCACCGCCGGCGGCGCCGTGCTGTTCTCCCATTGCGACGCCGCCTGCACCGACCATTTCCTGCCCCTCGACGTGCACCCGCCGGATTTTTGGCTGCGCCGGACCGCGCCCGGCTTCCCGCTCTCCATCGCCGGCGGGCGCACCGTCGGGGTCGGCGACCGCGCGGTGTTCATCGAGATCGCCATCGACCGCGACCCCGGCCGCGCCGTCTGGGGCGTGATGGCCGAGGAGGCGCTCGACCACATGCTGGTGCCGATGAGCCTCACGCTCATCTTCGTGCTGGGAGCGACGCTGCTCTCGATCCGCGCCGCGCTGCGCCCGGTCGCGCAGGCGGCGGAGGCGGCCGACCGGCTCGACCCGCTGAACCCCGATGCGCGGCTCGACGTCACCGGCATGCCGCGCGAGATCGCCCGCCTCGTCGGCGCGGTGAACCGCAGCCTCGAGCGCACCCGGCGGCTGATGGACGCGCAGAAGCTGTTCACCTCCGCCATCGCCCACGAGATCCGCACGCCGCTGGCGGTGATCCGGCTGGAACTGGAGCGGATCGACCACCCCCGCGCCGCCCGCGCCCGCGACGAGCTGGACGAGCTGACGCGCTTCCTCGAACAGCTCGTCATGCTGGCCCGGCTGGAGGCGACCGACCGCGCCGGCTTCGCCACCGTCCGCCTCGACGATCTCCTGGAGGAGGTGGTCGGCGCGCTCGCCCCCTTCGTCTACGCGCACGGCGCCTCCATCGCCCTCGAAGGCTCGGACAACCGGCCGGTCGCGGTCCACCCGGCGCTGCTGAAGGACGCCATCCGCAACCTCGTCGAGAACGCCGTGCGCCATGGCGGGCCAGGCGTCGCGGTCACCGTCGCCGCGCACCCCGACGCCAGCATCACCGTCACCGACGACGGCACCGGCTTCGCCCCCGCGCCGAAGGTGGAGGCGCCGGGGCACTACCGCAGCAGCGGCGGGCTCGGCATCGGGCTGGAGATCGTGCGCCGCATCGCCGCCCTGCACGGGGGCACGCTGGAGATCGGCCCCGCCACCCCGCGCGGCACCCGCGCCCGCATCATCCTGCCGCCGCCGGCGTGAGCGCGCGTCAGGCGGGCGGCGCGCCCGCCCGCTGCCAGGCCTCCGGCGCCTCATAGGCCTGCCGCACCGTCTGGCGCCGCGCCTCGGGCGCATCGGCGTAGAGCGTGGTGCGCGGGCGCGGCGTGCGGCCGAGCGCGCGGATCGCCTCCTCCATGCGCCGCGGCGCGAGGTCCTGCCCATGCGCCGCCCCCGCCGCGCGGGAGATGCTCTCGTCCATCAGCGTGCCGCCGAAATCGTTGGCGCCGGCTTCGAGACACAGCTTCACGCCCTCGACGCCGAGCTTCACCCAGGAGGCCTGGATGTTGGGGATGAGCGGGTGCAGCGCGAGGCGCCCCACCGCGTGCATCAGCACCGCCTCGCGAAGCGTCGCCCCGGCGCGGGAGCGGCCCTTGAGATACATCGGCGCCTCCATCGGCACGAAGGGCAGCGGCACGAATTCGGTGATGCCGCTGGTGCGCGCCTGCAGCCGCCGCAGCCGGATGAGGTGCCGCGCCCAGTGCACCGGACGCTCGACATGGCCGTACATGATGGTCGACGTCGTGCGCAGGCCGAGCTCGTGCGCGGTGCCGATCACCTCCAGCCACTGGTCGGTGGTCACCTTGTCCGGGCAGATCACCGCGCGCACCTCGTCGTCGAGGATCTCCGCCGCGGTGCCCGGCAGGCTGCCGAGCCCCGCCGCCTTCAGCTGGCCGAGGAAGTCGCGCAGCGGCAGGCCGAGCGAGGCCGCCCCCTGCCAGATCTCCAGCGGCGAGAAGGCGTGGATGTGCATCTGCGGCACCGCCGCCTTCACCGCCGCGAGGATGGCGAGGTAGTGCGCGCCGGTATAGGCGGGGTGGATGCCCCCCTGGATGCACACTTCGGTCGCGCCACGCGCCCACGCCTCCCCGGCCCGCTGCGCGATCTCCGCCAGGTCGAGGTCATAGGGCCGCCCGCGCAGGTTCTCGCTCATCTTGCCCTTGGAGAAGGCGCAGAACTGGCAGCGATAGGTGCAGACATTGGTATAGTTGATGTTGCGGGTGACGACATAGCCGACGCCGTCGCCGACGCGCGCCCGCCGCACCGCATCGGCCGCCTCGCACACACGCCAGAAATCATCGCCCCGCGCCGCGAACAGCTGGGTGATCTCGTCCTCACCGAGTTCCTCGCCCGCCGAGGCGCGGGCGAGCGCCCGCTCCAGCCCCGCCCGCGCCGGGGTCATCCGGTGCCGCAGCTTGTGGCGCGCCTCATACGCGGCAGCTCCCGGCGGCGCCTCCACGCCCGGTGTCCAGTCGCCGGTGCGGGCGAAGCCCTCGGCGTCGGAGAGCCGCAGCGCCTGCGGGCGCAGGGCCGGATCGATCCAGCGCTCGGGATCGGCGAGATGGCGGGGATGGGCGGCGAGGCGCTCGACCAGCACCTTGCCTTCGCACGCCGTCTGCGCGGCCAGCGCGTCGAGATGCGGCCAGGGCGCCTCCGGGTTCACATGATCGGCGGTCACCGGCGAGACCCCGCCCCAGTCGTCGATGCCCGCCCCGATCAGCCGGCCGAGCGCGCCCGGCTGGAGATTGGGCGGCGCCTGGATGCTGATGCCCGCGCCCATCACGATGCGCGCTACCGCCACCGTCCACAGGTGATCCTCGACATCGGGCTCGGGCGAAGCCGCCATCCGCGTATCCGGCTTGGCGCGGAAGTTCTGGACGATGATCTCCTGGAGATGGTCATGCGCGTCGTCGAGATCGCGCAGCGCGAGCAGCGCCTCGATGCGCTCGGCCCGCGTCTCGCCGATGCCGATCAGCAGGCCGGAGGTGAAGGGCACCTGCGCGGCGCCCGCCGCCGCGATGGTGGCGAGCCGCACGGCCGGGTGCTTGTCCGGCGAGCCGAAATGCGGCCCGCCCCGCGCCGAGAGGCGCTCGGCGGCGGTCTCCAGCATGATGCCCATAGAGAGCGAGACGCGGCGCAGCCGCGCGATCTCCGCCGCGCTCATCACGCCGGGATTGAGGTGCGGCATCAGCCCGGTGCGCTCCAGCACCAGCTTCGCCATGGCTTCGAGATAATCGAGCGTGGTGGCGTGGCCGAGCGCGTCGAGCGCCTCGCGGGCGGCGCGGTAGCGCAGCTCCGGCTTGTCGCCGAGCGTGAACAGCGCCTCCTTGCAGCCCGCCGCGCGCCCCGCCTCGGCGATGGCCAGCACCTCGCCCGGCGACAGATAGGCCGGCCCGGCCCGGCGCGGCGCCTTGGCGAAGGTGCAGTAATGGCACACGTCGCGGCACAGATGCGTCAGCGGAATGAACACCTTGCGCGAATAGGTGATGCGATCGCCGAAGGCGGCGTCGCGGATCGCGGCGGCGGTCGAGGCGAGCGCGGCGAGATCGTCGACGCCCGCCAGCGAGAGCGCATCGGCGGGTGAAGGGCGAACGCCGGCGCGGGCGGCGGCGAGAATGCCGGCGGGGGCGGCCGGGGCGGCGATCGGAAAGGCGCGGGGTGTCATCGTGCCGGCGGCTCGGTCGGTGGCGAGGCCGGCAGGATAGCCAATATCGCTCCGGAGAAATGCGTAGCTTCCGGAGAAAATGCCGCATGGCACCCGCCCCCGCCATGCGCGGGGCGCAAGGATCGCCGGGCAGGCGGCGCGGCGCAGCGGCGGGGCTGGCGCGCGCGGGCCGCCCGCGGCGGCGGCGCGGCCGGTCGGCCTACTGCATGATCTGCGGCGTCCCGCAGCGCGGCGGCGCGCAGTCCGGCAACGTGAAGGCCTCGGCGGGATCGGCCGGCGGCGGCACCGGCAGAGGCACGGTCTCGCCCGTCACCGGATTGGGCGCGGACGGATCATAGGACGGCGCGTCGGGCGGCAGCGGCTGGTCGACCGGCGGCAGCGTCGGATCGGGTATCGTGACGTCGCTGTTCTGCGCGAACGCCGTTGCCCCCGCCGCGATCAGCAGGGCGGCTGCCGTGAGCCAGCCGATCGGTCTCCTCATGCGCGCCCCCTGTCTGCGATCACGTGCCGTGCCGTGATGTCAAAGGTGGCCTGTCGCGCGCCCGCGCGCAAGGCGCTTGCAAGGGAGCCGACCGGTTACCGATCCGCTCACGAGGTGGTGGCTTTCCAGCGCGCCCGCGCGAGGGGCGCTTGGGGCCGGCACCCGCCGAACGCCCCCTCGCGCAGGCGCCTTGCGCGGAACAGGGTCGGGCGCGGCAACCAGGGTCTCGCGCCACGGCGCATGAGCCCCCTCGCCGGCAGAGCGGGCATCGAACACGGCGCCACGCCCGCAGCCCACGCGGAAGATGCGGGTCCTCGGCCCGGGTCTTCGAGACAGGCGGGCGTCATTGAGACAGGCGGGCGTTATCGAGAAAGGCGCGTGTCTTCGAGGCAGGCGGGCGTCATAGAGACGGACGAGCGACTCCGGCGCCCGCGGCAGGGCGGGAGGCGGTCATCCCGGCCCGCGCACCGGGGCGGCCGGTGCGATCGAACCCGGTCGGTGCGATCGGCCCGATCGTTCTGACCATCCACCTCACTGCACCGACCGGTCCGTCCGGTTCCGGCCCGAACGACGCCGGCGGGGCGGCGGGCGCGAGCGCGAGCGCGTCAGGCGCCCAGCATCTTGCGCGCCACGCTTTCCAGATGGCCGCGCATAAGCCGTTCCGCCTGCTCGTTATTCCGGTCGGCGATGGCCTGCACGATGTCCTCGTGCTCCTTGAAGCTGTGATGCGAGGGGTCCGGCCCCTGCGGATCGGGGCGCAGCCGCCCCCAGACCACCGCGCGGCGGACATTGTTCAGCGTATCGAACATGAGGACGATCAAAGGGTTGCGCGTGGCTTCGGCGATGGCGCGGTGGAACCGGTTGTCCCAGTTCTCGTAGCGTCGCCAGCTCTTCGCCTCGCGGCTGCGGGCGATGCACACGCGCATTTCCGCGATATTGGCCGACGTCGCCTTGAACGCCGCCTCGCGGCACATCATCGGCTCGAACAGCACCCGCGCGCGCATCACTTCGGCCGGACTGGTCAGATGCGCGACATTCGCCAGCTCCGCCATACTCTCCGCCGGGCGGGGGCCGAGGAATGTGCCTTTTCCGACGTGCCGCCAGAGCTGGCCGTCGGCCTCGGCGATCGCCAGCGCCTTGCGAAGTTCGCCCCGCGACACGCCCAGCAGGTCGCACAATTCGCGCTCCGGCGGCAGCCGCTCATTCGTAACCAATTCCGATTGGGCCAGATAGGCTTGCAACTGAGTGTAGGCCGCATGAGCCTCACCCGGCTCGATATCGCCGGCTTCCGTGATGTCCGCGATCTTCATCGCGCTCTCCGTATCGCACGCCGCGGGACACGACGTCCTCCTCGTGTGATGGCCAGCACAACCCTAACTGTCAAGGGGCGCGTCACTAGCGGAAAGTCGATGGAGGCTTGCCAACCAATCTTGAATGGTTTCTTAATTGATCCAAGGATTGGTCAGGATCGGTTCCGCATTGGACACGGTCTTCGGCTGCGCCTTCCGCAAGGAACCGAAAGATGACCTCTCGATCCATGCAGGCCGTACGGACTGCCGTTGATCCCGTGCTTTCGGATGCACCTGCGACATCGTCCGCAACGTTCTACTCGGGCGAAGGTGGTCCGACCGGCGGGTCGCACCGGCCCGCCTCCCACGTGCTGTTTCTCAGGAGCCTCCCATGATCGTCGGCATCGACCACATCGAGATTATTGTCCGGGACGTCAAAGAATACGTCGAGTTCTATCAGAAACTCGGTTTCAAGCTGCTGAACTGGACCGATCATCACGGCGGGTCCGCCGAGCTTCAACTGCCGGGCGACAACCAGCCGATCTTCGAGATTCACCAGTTGCTCACGGAGGAAAACCCCGGGATCAACCACATCTCCTTCAAGGTGCGCGACATCGACGCCACGCACGCCGATCTCGTCGGCAAGGGCGTCACCTTCTACAAGGACGTCCACCCCTCCCCGTCGACCGGCCGCAAGAACGCCCTTCTGCGCGACCCCGATGGCTGGCGCCTCCAGCTCAGCGATGAAACGCGGGTCGAGCACACCAAGCACGACACGGTGTGACGATGCAGCGGGCGAGCACCATCGGCGATGGATGCTCGCCCTCCCGGAAAATCCAGTCTGCACGGGGTGAGAGCGTCTTGTCCGAGGAGGCCCTCAGCATCCGAAACCTCCACACGCACTTCAGAACCGAAGAGGGTGTGGTCAAATCCGTTCGCGGCGTCGATCTCGACGTCGGCCGTGGCGAGGTGGTCGGATTGGTTGGGGAATCCGGCTCCGGCAAGAGCGTCACCGCGCATTCGGTGATGCGGCTCATTCCCTCGAACGGAAGCATCGTTTCGGGCGAGATCCTTTTTGAAGGCGAAGATCTGGCGCGGGCGACCTCCCGGCAGATGCAGAAGGTGCGGGGCAACCGCATCGCCATGATCTTCCAGGAACCCATGACCTCGCTCAACCCGGTGCTGCGCATCGGCGAGCAGGTGGCCGACGTCCTGCGTCTGCACCGCGGGCTGTCGTCGCGGCAGGCACTGGAAGAAGCACGGAACCTCCTCGAACGTGTCGGCATTCCCGATCCGCAGGCCCGCCTCGCGGCCTTCCCACACGAACTGAGCGGCGGCCAGCGCCAGCGCGTGATGATCGCGACCGCCCTCGCCTGCCGCCCGACCCTCATCATCGCCGATGAGCCGACGACCGCGCTGGACGTGACGATCCAGGCGCAGATCCTGGACCTTCTGCGCGATCTCAAGCGCGATTTCGGCTGTTCCGTCCTGCTCATCACCCATGATCTCGGCGTCATTTCGGAAACCGCCGACCGCGTGGCGGTGATGTATGCCGGCCAGATCGTGGAAATCGCCGATGTGGAGACCCTGTTCGAGGAACCCCTGCATCCCTACACGATCGGGCTGATGCGGTCCGTTCCCAGCCTCGAGAGCGAGCTGACGGAGGACCGGCTGCTGCCGGTCATCGGCGGCGTCGTGCCCAATCTCGCCGATCTGCCGGCCGGCTGCGCCTTTCAGACCCGCTGCTCCCATGTCCACGACCGCTGCCGCACCGACGAGCCGCCGCTGCGGCCGACGGGTCCGGGGCATCAGGTGCGCTGCTGGCTGCATGAGGCCCGTCATGAAGCCTGAACGCATGACGCCGGTTCAGGATGCCCCGGCTCGCGATGGCGAAGCGGGCACGCCCTTGCTCCAGCTCGTCGACGTGCGGAAGTATTTCCCCGGCCGGAAGGCTTTTCTCAAAGGCGGCGCGCCGGCCGTGAAGGCGGTCGACGGCATCTCGCTGTCGGTGCGTCGGGGCGAAACCCTCGGGCTGGTCGGTGAATCCGGCTGCGGCAAGAGCACGCTCGGGCGCTGCATGCTTCATCTCGAAGTGCCGAGCGAAGGCGAAGTTCTGTTCGAGGGCCGCGATCTCGCCAGCCTTTCGCCGGACGAGATGCGCGCCCGCCGGCGGGACATGCAGATCGTCTTCCAGGACCCCTATTCGGCTCTCAATCCGCGCAAGACCGTCGGCGCGATCCTCACCGAGGCCTATCGCATCCACGGGCTCTACACGCCGCAGGAACGCGTGGAGCGGGTACGGGCGCTGCTCGAACTCGTCGGCCTGCGCTCGGAACACGTACATCGCTACCCGCACGAGTTCAGCGGCGGCCAGCGCCAGCGCATCTGCATCGCGCGCGCGATCGCGCTCGATCCCAAGCTGGTGATCGCGGACGAGGCCGTCTCGGCCCTCGACGTCTCCGTCCAGGCTCAGGTCCTCAACCTGCTGGTGGACCTCCAGCGACGCCTGGGCCTGACCTACGTCTTCATCTCGCACGACCTGCGGGTGGTGCGGCACATCAGCGACCGGGTCGGCGTGATGTATCTCGGCCGTCTGGTGGAACTCAGCGAGACGGCCGAACTCTATCGGCGCCCGCTCCATCCCTATTCGCAAGCTCTGCTGTCGGCCGTACCACGCCTTGGGGCGCGTCGGGACGAGGCGCGCATCGTGCTGAAGGGCGATATCCCCTCGGCGGTCAATCCGCCGAGCGGCTGTGCCTTTCATCCGCGCTGCCCCCACAGGCAGGAGCGCTGCGCGGTGGAAAGGCCGGAACTGCGCCAGCTGGCGCCCGGGCGGTTCGCCGCCTGCCACTACCCGCTTTTCGAGCCCACCTCACCCAACCAACAAGAGCACCTCCAGAGCACAGGGGCGTTTCCATGACGATGGTCGTCGCAAGAGCCTTCTGCCGCGTCGTACGCGGCACCCGTCTTCCCCTTCTCGCGATCGCGCTTGCGCTGGGGGCGGCACCGGCCGCGACGGCCGCCCCGGAAGGCGGCAAGGACGGCGGCACGATGGTGGTCGCGCTGCCGGGCGATCCGCCTGTGATCAACTCGACCGTCACCACCGACATTTCATCCAGCAACATCTCGGGCCAAGTCTACAGCACCATCGTGCGGCTCGACCGCGACGGCAAGGTGCTGCCCTATCTCGCCAAGTCCTGGGACATCTCGCCGGACGGCCTGACCTACACGTTCCACCTGTATGAAGGCATCAAGTGGCATGACGGCACGCCGTTCACGGCCGAGGACATCGCCTGGAGCCTGGTGAACGTCAACAAGAAGTACAACGGGCCGGCCTCGGGCCTGCTCGCCCCGGTGGAATCGATCACCGCCACCGATCCGAACACCGTGGTGTTCAAGCTGAAATACCCCTCGCCGCCGCTGCTGCGCGGGCTCGCCTATTTCAACTCGTCGACCATCGTGCCCAAGCACATCTTCGACAACGGCCAGGACCCGCGCAACAACCCGGCCAACCTCAAGCCGGTCGGCACCGGCCCCTTCGTGTTCAAGGAATACAAGAAGGGCAGCCACATCATCCTGGAGAAGAACCCCAATTTCCATCTGCAGGGGTTGCCCCATCTCGACCGGCTGGTGTTCCAGATCATCCCGAATGAAGGCGCCCGCGCGATCGCGCTGGAAAAGGGCGACATCGACTTCATTCCTTATTACGCCATGCCGCTCGGCGAGACCGAGACGCTGCGCAAGAACGACAAGCTGGTGGTCGCCTTCGCCAAGCGGATGATCGCCGGCGAATACATGGCGTTCCTCAATACGCGCGAGGGTCCGCTGGCGAAGAAGGAAGTGCGTCAGGCGCTCTATTACGCGCTGAACCGTCCGGACATGCTGGAGAAGGCCGGTTTCGGCTACGGCAAGGTCGCGGCCGGCCCGATCTCCTCGGAACAACCGATCTTCTACACCGAGAATGTGCGCAAGTACGACTACGACCCGGCGCTCGCCAACAAGATGCTGGACGAGGCGGGCTACCCCCGCGGCGCCGACGGCAAGCGCTTCAAGCTGCGCGTCAGCTTCGACCTCAAGGAAGGTCCGATGAACGACGTCGCGCGCCTGATGCGCGTGAACTTCGCCGCGGTCGGCGTCGACCTCGACATCCAGGGCATGGACAGCGGCGCCTGGCGCGACACCGCCTTCAAGGACTGGAATTTCGACATCACCATGGGCAGCTTCTCGACCGGTCCCGACCCGGCGGTGGGCGTCGAGCGCATCTATGTCTGCCGCAACATCGAGCGGCTGATGGCCCGCAACGCGTCCGGCTACTGCAACCCGAAGCTCGACGAGATCTTCGACAAGGCGAGCCGCGAGGGCGACGAGGCCAAGCGCGTCGAACTCTATCACGAGGTGCAGAAGACCCTCGTCGAGGATGCGCCGCACTGGTGGCTCTGGGACCGCTATTACCCGATCGCCTTCAGCGGAAAGGTCGAGGGTCTGCTGGAAGATCCCACCGGCTACGGCGCTTTCGACATCGTCTACTGGAAGAAGTGACTTCCCGCACAGGCGGGCGCGGGTGAATTCCGCGCCCGGACGATCATTCCATCCGTTCGTTTCCGGAGAAACGCCATGACCGTCGGACGCCGCTCGTTCCTGTTCGCCACCGCGCTGTGCGCGCTCGCCCCCTCGCTTGCCGCCGCCCAGGGCAAGCCCATCCGGACCTTCGTCGTCGGCATTCCCGGCGATGTCGCGGTGATCAATTCGACTATCACCACGGACATATCGTCCAGCATCGTCGGCGGCCAGATGTACAGCACCGTCGTCCGCCTGGACAAGGACGGCAATGTCATCCCCTCGCTCGCCAAGTCCTGGGACATCTCACCCGACGGGCTGACCTATACCTTCAAGTTCTATGACAACATCAAGTGGCACGACGGCAAGCCCTTCACCACCGAGGACGTCGCCTGGAGCCTCTGGAACGTCAACAAGAAGTACAACGGCCCCGCCTCCGGCCTGCTCGAGGCGGTCGAGTCGATCACCGCGCCGGACGCGACGACCGCGGTGTTCAAGCTGAAATACCCCTACCCGCCGCTGCTGCGCGGCCTCGCCTATTTCAACTCTTCGACCATCGTGGCGAAGCACATCTTCGATGATGGCGGCGACCCGCGGAAGAACGCGAGCAATCTGAAGCCCGTCGGCACCGGCCCCTTTATCTTCAAGGAGTACAAGAAGGGCGCCTTCATCTCGATGGAGCGGAATCCCGACTACCACGTGAAGGGCGAGCCGCACATCGATCGCCTCGTCTTCCAGATCATCCCCAATGAAGCCGCGCGCGGCATCGCCATCGAGAAGGGCGACATCGACTTCATCACCTATAACTCGATGCCGCTCGGCGAGGTCGACCGGCTGCGCCAGGCCAAGAACGTCACCGTCGCCTTCCAGAAGCGCGTCATCGCCGGCCAGTACCAGGCCTTCCTCAACACGCGGAAGGGTCCGCTCGCCAAGAAGGAAGTGCGCCAGGCGCTGTATCACGCGATGGATCGCGAGGCGATGCTGGAGAAGGCCGGCTTCGGTTTCGGCAAGGTCTCGAAGGGTGGCCCGATCTCCTCGGAGCAGCCGATCTTCTACACCGAACAGGTCCGTCAATACCCCTATGATCCGGCCCTCGCCAACAAGATGCTCGACGAGGCCGGCTTCCCCCGCGGGGCCGACGGCAAGCGCTTCCCGCTGCGCGTCAGCTACTCGCTGGCCGAAGGACCGCTCAACGACGTCGCGCGGCTGATGCGCGCCAACTTCGCCGCCGTGGGCGTCGATCTGATCGACCAGGGCATGGATGCCGGCGCCTGGCGCGACAGCGCCTTCGTCAAGTGGGACTTCGACATCACCATGGGTTCGTTCGCCAGCGGCCCGGACCCGGCCATCGGCGCCCAGACCTTCTTCCTGTGCTCGCGCATCGAACCGCTGTTCGGCCGCAACGCCTCCGGCTACTGCAACCCCAAGGTGGATGAACTGCTCAACACGGCCGCCCAGGAACTCGACGAGACGAAGCGGGTGCAGATCTATCATCAGGCGTCCGCCCTGATCACCGAGGACGCCCCGCACTGGTGGCTGTGGGATCGCTATTACCCCATCGCCTTCAACTCCAACATCGTCGGCATCACCGACGATGTCACCGGCTATGGCACGCTCGACAAGATCTCGGCCAGGAACTGAGCGTGCACACCTCGGCGCGGGACGGGAGTGAAGGATGAATCTGCTGGCCTTCATCATCCGACGATTGCTCTACACCGTGCCGCTGCTGGTCTGCGCGGTGACCGTCATCTTCATTCTCGTTCATTCCGCGCCGGGCGATCCGGTCGACTACATCATCGGTGAGGCCGGCGCGGACAGCGAGGTCGTCGCGCGCCTGCGCGCCGAGATGGGGCTGGACCAGCCCTTGCTGATCCAGCTCTGGCGCTATGTCGTGCAGGTGTTGAGCGGGAATCTCGGCTATTCTCTGGTCTCCAGCGCCCCGGTGCTGGACCTCATCCTCGAGCGCTTTCCGGCGACCCTGCTGCTGATGGCGAGCCAGTACACGCTCTCGGCGATCATCGGGGTGCTGCTGGGCGTGCTGGCGGCGCGTCGGCCCAACTCGTCGCTCGATACCGCGCTCACCTTCCTGTCGCTGACCAGCTTCTCGCTGCCGATCTTCTGGCTCGGCCAGATGATGATCCTCGCCTTCGGCTACCACCTGAACTGGTTCCCGATCCAGGGCATGAGCAACCTGCGCGAAGGCTATACCGGCTGGCGCTACGGGCTCGACGTCACCTATCACATGGTGCTGCCCGTCCTGACGCTGACCATCTTCAACATGGGCCTGATCATGCGACTGACCCGGGCCAGCATGCTGCAGGTGGTGAGCCAGGATTACGTCAAGGTCGCCTACGCCAAGGGCCATTCCGAGCGGACGGTGCTGCTGCGCCATGCGCTCCGCAACGCCCTGCTGCCGGTGGTAACGGTGGTGGGCCTCGAAATTCCCGGGCTCATCGCGGGCGCCGTGCTGGCCGAGACGGTGTTCGCCTGGCCGGGACTGGGGCGGCTGACCTTCGATGCCATCAACGCGCGCGACTACCCGCTGCTGATGGGCATGTTCATTTTCATCTCCTTCTTCGTGATCGTGGCCAACCTGTTGGTGGATCTCATCTACGGGCTGCTCGATCCGCGGATCCGCTACCGGTGAGGCCCGCATGTCGATGACCCTTCCCGTTCAGGTCACGCTGCCCATGGGACCCGGCCGGCGCGCCTGGCGCCGTCTGCGGCGGCAGAAGGCGGCGGTGTTCGGCATGAGCATCACCGCCATCTTCCTGTTCACCGCGATTTTCGCGCCCTGGCTCGCGCCCTATGGGCTTCTCGACATCGGCCGCTCCTTCGTGCCGCCGTCGCCGCAGCACTGGCTGGGCACCGATAGCCTCGGCAGCGACGTGCTCTCCAACATCATCTATGGCGCGCGCACGTCGCTGATGGTCGGGGTCTTCGCCATGGCGACCTCGTCCGTGATCGGCATCACGCTCGGCAGCATCGCCGGCTATTTCGGCGGCTGGGTCGACGACGCCCTGATGCGGGTGACGGAGCTGTTCCAGATTCTCCCGCAGTTCTTCCTCGCCATCGTCATCGTGGCGCTGTTCGGCTCCAGCATCTGGAACATCGTGCTGGTCATCGGCATCCTCGCCTGGCCGGTGACGGCCCGCCTGATCCGCGCGGAGTTCCTGACGCTGAAGCGGCGCGATTTCGTCGAGGCGGCGCGCAGCCTCGGCATGTCGCACCGCGACATCATCGTGCGCGAAATCCTGCCCAACGCCCTCCCGCCGATCATCGTCAACGGCACGCTGCAGATATCCGGCGCCATCCTGCTGGAAACCAGCCTCGCCTTCCTCGGCCTCGGCGACCCCAACGTGATGAGCTGGGGAACCATGCTCCACAACGCGCAGGAATTCTTCAACCGCGCCTGGTGGATGGCGGCGTTCCCGGGCCTCGCCCTGTTCCTCGCGACGCTCAGCCTCAACCTGGTCGGCGACGGGCTGAACGACGCGCTCAACCCGAAACGATAAAAGGCCACCCCGGCGCGCCGAATACGCGCCGCTTCAACCGCGGACCCGCGAGGCACAGCGCGCCGGCATGGAGCGAATCTGCTCCCTTCAGAATCTCTCTACGGCGCCAGCCAGGTGTCATAGAGGATCTCGTGCGGTCCGCCCGTGCCGCTGGGGCCGAAGGCGAGCCCCTGCACCTTCGGGTTCGCGGCCCAGAGATTGTCGGGGTTGAACAACGGAATGCCATAGCCGCGATCGAGGATGATCTTCTGCACCTCGTCGGTCAGCTTCCGGCGCTCCACCGGGTCGGTGGTCCCTGCCTGCTTGTTCAGCAGTGCGTCAATGTCGTTCTCGGGCAGCAGGCGCAGCCGGTTGATGCCGGCGCTGGAATAGTCCTTGCGCAGCACGTCCGGGTCGGCGAGCGACCAATGCCAGCGATAGACATCGTAATCGCCGCGGATCTGGCCCTGCAGATATTCCGCACTGCTCGGAATCGGCCGCACCACGAGCTCGACGCCGATGTCGCGCAGCTGCTGCTGCAGCACCTCGAACAGCGAGCGGTTGAGCGCATTGGAGAAGAAGGCGCCGGTGATCTTGAGCCGCTGGCCGTCCTTCTCGCGAACGCCGTCGGCGCCTTCCTTCCAGCCGGCCGTGTCGAGGCGCGCCCGCGCGGCGTCCGCATTGTAGGGACGCTGCTGGGTCTGATCGAGGAAGCCCGGCGTCTTCGGCGTCAGCAGGCCCGTCGCCGCGTCGACATAGCCGTTCTGCACGAGCTGGACGACCTCCTTGGTGTCGATGCCTTCGCGCAGGGCGCGGCGCACCTCGAGATCGCTGACAACAGGGCGCGAGGTGTTGACGAACAGGCTGGCCGCCGTGCCGATGTAGCGCGCGTTGATCAGCCGGAAGCCCGCCGCCTCGAGCTTGGCCGCGTCCTGATAGGAGGCGAAGGCGATGAGGTCGACCTGGCCGCTGGTGAGCGCACCGGTGCGCACGCTCGCCTCCGGGATGACCTTGGAGACCACCTTGTCGAGATAGGCCTCGCCCTGGTGCTTCTTCAGGCTGGAGGCCCAGTTGTAGCCTTTGCGCTTTATCAGCACGGTCTGTTCGTTGAAGGTTGCGCTCTCCAGGACGAAGGGCCCCGAGCCGATCACGCTCTCATAGCAGCGCGCATCCGCCGCCTTCTTCAGCGTCGCCGGCGCGACGATGCCGAGTTCCGAGGTCGCCGTGGCCGCAAGGAAAGCGAGGTTCGGCTCCTTGAAGCTGATCGTCACGGTGCTCGGATTCTGCACCGTAATCTCCTTCACGCCGGTGAGATATTCCGCACCCGCCGCGCCGGAGATCTTGGCGAGCACCTCGAAATTCTCCTTCACCACGCTGGCGTCGAATTTCGAGCCGTCGCTGAAGGTCACGTCGTCGCGCAGACGGAAGACATAGCGCGTCGCGTCCTCGTTTATCTCCCAGGACGTCGCCAGCCAGGGAACGATCTTGGAGGCGTCTTCCGATCCCTGATCGGTGAGCGAATCCACGAGCTGCCGGCCTTCGCGCGAGCCGAAGCCGTGGTGATGCTGCTGCGGATCGAGGCATTGCGACTGGATCTGCAAGCCGACGACGAGCGTGCCGCCGGACCGGGGCGTGTCCTTGGTGGTGTCGTTGGAGGCGGTCTGCGCCGATGCGCCGCCGACCGAGAGGCCCAGGGCGGCGGCGAGCCAGAGCGGCGAAAGACGAAGCGGGGAACGAGGAGGCATAGCTGAATTCCGTTGAATGATCAGAAGAAGCCGCCATCGGTCGGCGGCGCTTTCCCGTTGATCAGGAAATCGCCCACGACCTGGGATTTGTAGGCGGACGGGTTGTGGCTGAGCAGGGTGCGGACGTTGCGCCAGTGGCGGTCGAAATTGAGCGTCCGGCGGGTGGCGGAACCGCCGCCGACATCGAAGATGCGCTGCGCCGCCTTGAGCGCGAGCTCGCCGATGACCACCTGCGCCTTCGCCGTCTCGATGGCGCTGGCGGTCAGGAGGGCGTCGATGTCGGGATCGCCGACGACGATCGCCTGCTGCGCGCCATCGCTGGTGCGGGCGGCCCTTGCGAGCAGGCTGTCGATGGCGAAGGACAACGCGGCGATCTCGCCGACCGCCTGCTGGACGAAGAGGTCCTCGCGCGCGCTCGCCGCCGGGCTGTGCGCGATCGGCCGGGCCTGGCGCCGCACATAGCCGGCCGCGTCGGTCACGACATTGCGCGCGATGCCCGCGATGCAGGCCGCCAGGACGAGCTGGCGGAAGGTGGCGGCATGGCGCGAGGGAAAGGCATCGGGCGGCCGCGCCGAGATCTCGGCCGGGAACACCTCGACGTCGGTGAGGACGATGCCGCCGCTCGCGGTCAGCCGCTGTCCCATGCCGTCCCAGTCGTCGAGTATCTCGATGCCGGCGCGGTCGGTCGGCAGCAGGATCCGCACCGTCGCGCCCGCCTCGTCCAACGCGCTGAGGCTGACCCAGTCGGAATAGGCCGTGCCGGTGGCGTAGTGCTTGCGCCCGTCCAGCCGCAGACCGTCCTCCCGGCACGACAGGCGGGTGGTGATGATGCCCGGCCGTGGCGTGCCGATCTCCGTGCTCGCGCTGCCGAACAGATCGCCGCGCGCGACGGCCTGCGCCGCCGGCGCCATCGCGCCGCCGGCTTGGGTCACCAGGAGCTCGACGAAATTGAAATGCGGGCGGAGCGCGTGGGCGACGTTGGAATCCGCCTGCGCCAGCGTCGCGATCAGCTCGATCACATCCTCCACCGTGCCGCCTGGCCCACCCCAGGCGCGCGGCAACCGCAGGGCGCCGAGCCCGCTCTCGCGGAAGAGGCGGAACGCCTCGAGAGGTGGTTCGCGCTCGATGTCGCGCTGCGCCGCGCCCACGGCGATGCTCGCCGCGAGTGCCGGAACCCGCGCCAGCAAAGCGGCGCGGTCGGGCAGGCAAAGCCGCACCGGCTCTTTCGGCAGCACGAGGCTCGGGGCGCGGGTCATGGCACTCACTCGGCCGCGCGCGCCTGCGACAGCGATCGCAGATTCAACAGCCGGCCCGCATTGCCCCCGGCGACCAAGGCCTGCTCGGCGGCGGACAGACCGGCGGCGTCGAGCGCGTTCGCCAGCCCGTCACGCGACACCGGCGCCCAGATCGGCCAGTCGCTGCCGACCACGACACGCTCGGCACCGACGAGATCGACGAGGAAGCGGATGACGGCGGGCTCGAGGCCCATGATGTCGAAATAGGCGTTGGGCAGCGGCTTCCCGCTGCGGCGGGCCTCGGCGGAATAGTGCTCGGTCTCGGACGCCGCCAGCACCAGGGCCCCCGCGCCGATGGCGGTAAAGATCAGATTGAGGTCGGGCAGTTCCTCGAACAGACCGGCATGCAGTGCCGAGAGGAAGGCGGTGCCGTTGACGAGGCCGCGCCCGAAGCTGTTGCCCGGCACGCCGGCCGCCTGCGTCAGCGCCTCGGCGATCGGGGCGGCGACGGGATGCACCAGTACCGGAACTTTCAGCGCCGCCGCGACCTCCAGCGTCGGGCGCACGCGGGCATCGCCGATGAAACGCCCGTCGCGGGCGGAATCGATGACGATGCCGACATGGCCCAGTTCGCGCACCGCCCGCTCCGCCTCGCGCGCGGCGCTCTCGCCGGCAAAGGCATCGACCGTGGCAAGCGCGCCCAGCCGGTTGGGATGGGCGGCCACCGCCTCGGCGAGGAAATCGTTGACCCGCGCGATCTCCCCGGCATCGGTCGGCCCTTCGATGCCGAAGAAGCCCTCGATCGTGGCGCTGAGCAGGCGCAGATCGATGCCGGCCTCCTCGCTTTCGCGCACCAGCAGCGCGACATCGGTGAGCTTGGCCGCCCGCGTAGCCGCCACCTCGCGGTCCTGCGCCGTTGCGTAGGCCGGCAGGCGGGGCGCCCACCCCTTTGGGCGGACATGGGCGTGGACGTCGATGATCTGCCAGTCGTTGCGGGTGCTCATGCGCCGCTTTCCGTGTTCGCGAGGACGGGATCGGCGAGCCGCAGCTTCGCCTGCAGGTCGGCCGACAGACGGCCATTGAGGTGGTAGTCGCCGACGAAAGCCTGCCGCCAGCGCACCGGGTCGTGCATCGAATGGGTGCGGCTGTTGCGCCAGAAGCGGTCGTGCCGCAGCGCCTCTGCCACGGCTTCGGGCGGCGCGAAGTCGAGAAGCTCCCCCGTCACCTGCGGGCCGAGGTCGTAGGTGACGCTCTTGGCTTCATCGACGGCGATCGCGGCCGCCAGCGGCGCTTCGGTGACGGGCGAGATGCGCGCCAGACCGGCATCGACCAGCCGCGCCGCGCGGCGCACCAGCGCGGTAGCCGCCGCGACCTCGACGCGCAGATCGCCCAGCCGCGCCAGCTTCACCGCCGACGGCACGGGGGTCTGATCCAGCCAGCGCGCGGCAAGGGTGAGCGCGCCGAGGGCGGTGCCCGCCTCGATCGCCGCATGGATCAGCTGGTTGCCGGCGAACTGCGCCGTCAGCAGGCCGGGCTCGCCCCGCCCGCGCTCGATCACATGGCCGGCGGGCACGCGCACATCAGTCAGCAGCGCCGTGCCGCTGAAGGTGGCGCGCTGGCCGAACGCATCCCAGTCCTGCCGCAGTTCGAGGCCCGGCGTGCCGCTGGCGACATAGGCGGTCAGCACGCGCCCGTCGGGATGGAGCGCATGAACCGGCACCCATTGCGCCGTCAGCGCGCCGGTGCAGAAATACTTCGCCCCGTCGAGGCGATAGCCGTCGCCCGCCTCGACGATGCGGGTCTTGAGATCGCCCCGCGAGCGCCGGTTCGGCTCGGCGATGGCATTGCCGAAGCGGGCGCCGGCCAGCACCTCGCCGTAGAATTTGCGCTGCGTCTCGGGCGCCGCGACGAGCAGCGTGTCGACGAAGTCGAAATGGTTCTGCGGCACCTGCGCCAGCGCCGTGTCGGCGGCGGCAAGGATCAGGAAGACCTCGATCAGGGTCGCGACGCCGAGGTCCGGCCCGCCATGCGCGCGTGGGATGGTGATGGCCAGCAGGCCGGAGCGCGCGAGCGCGTCGAGCTCGGCGTGGGGCACCCGCGGTTCCGCGTCGATCGAGGCGGCGACCTTCGACCAGCCGGCGGCGAGCTGGCGGGCGGCGGCCAGCGCTTCCTGATGCGAGGTCAGAAGCGCCGCGCCACCGTGGGGTGCGGCAACATGCGCGGTCATCAGCTTGCGACCCGCTCATGACGCGCCCGCGGCGTCGGCCAGGGCAGGCCGTAGCGCGCGCGCAGGGTGTCCTCCTCATAGGCCGTGCGGAACAGGCCGCGTCGCTGCAGGATCGGCACCACCTGATCGACGAAGGCGTCGAGCCCCTCGGGGAAGACGTCGCACATGATGTTGAAGCCGTCGGCCGCGCCAGTGGTGAACCACTCCTGCATGAAGTCGGCGATCTGCTCCGGCGTGCCGGTGAGCAGCCGGTGGCCGCCGCCGCCGCGCGCGATGATCTCGCGCACGGTGAGACGGCTGTCGCGGACCACGGCGACGGTGGCGTCGATGAAGCCGCGCGATCCCTTGGCGGCGTCGATGCGCGCGATGAGTTTCTCCGGGACGGGCTTGTCGAGATCGAGTTCGCTCACATCGACGCCGAGGCGATTGGCGAAGCGCTGGAGCGCGCCCTCCTCGCCGATGGCGTCGAGCGCGCGCTTGCGCGCCTGCGCCTCGGCTTCCGTCCCGCCGATGGTCAGCGACAGGCCGGGGAGTACGGCAAGGGTGGCGGGATCGCGGTTGAGCCGCCGTGCCCGCTCCTTCAGGTCGGCGTAATAGGCGCGGGCCTCCTCGACGACCTGCTGCACGCTGAACACGGCCTCCGCGAAGCGGGCGGCAAGGTCACGGCCCTGTTCGGAACTGCCGGCCTGCACCAGCAGCGGCCGCCCCTGTGGGGTGCGCGGCAATTGCAGCGGGCCGGTGACGGAGAAGTGCGTGCCGACGTGATCCAGCCGATGGATCAGCTTTGCCTCGGCGAAGCGGCCGGTGTCGCGCTCGGCGAGAAGCGCTCCATCCTCCCAGCTCTCCCACAGCGCCAGCGCCACATCGACGAACTCGGCCGCGCGGGCGTAGCGGTCCTCGTGCTCGGGCAGGCCGCGCAGCCCGAAATTGCCGGCCGCGCGCTGGTCATAGGTCGTCACCACGTTCCAGCCGACACGGCCCTTGCTGGCATGGTCGAGCGAGGAGAAGGCGCGCGCCACGTTGTAAGGGTGGCTGAAGGTGGTGGAGGCGGTGGCGATGAAGCCGACCTTCGAGGTCACCGCCGCCATGCTGGCGACGATCACCACCGGATCGAGCGCCCAGCTCGGGCCGGCGGTCGGGTCGGGGGCGGCGTTCAGCGAATCCGCCAGGAACACCGCGTCGAGCAGGCCGCGCTCGGAGATGCGCGCGATCTCCTGATAATAGCCGACATCGATGAAGGCCGCCGGGTTGCCGCCCGGCGCGCGCCACGCCGCGGGATGCGCCCCGGAGGTGTGGACGTTGACGTTCAGATGCATCTGCCGTGCGCTCATGATGCGACCCTTGTCTCGGTGATGAAATTCCGCCCCAAGGCCTCGGCGTCGCAGCCGGGCGGGTAGCGCAACTGGTGCGCGGCCAGGTCGCGCCAGAAACGGTCGAAGCCGTGCTTGCCGCTCGCCGAACTGGCGCCGAGCAGGCCGATCCCCTCACTCACGAGGGCGCGGGCGACCCGGGCCGCATAGTGGCGCGCGATGTCCACGCGGCCGACGGTGGCGGGCGGGTTGTCATGACGGAGGGCACCCGCGACCTCGGCCAGCGCCTCTTCCGCCAGTGCATCGAGCGCATCGCGCTTCGAGACCAGCAGGCCGAGCGCGCGCAGCACATGCGGATCCTCCGTGGCGCGGGCGAGGCCGGCGCCGTACCAGGGAGTTGAGCGCGTTCTCAGGAAGCCCGTCGCCCGGTCGAGGAAACCGTCCAGCACGCCCAGCGTGACCGACAGATGCAGCGCCGAGGCGATCAGCCGCTGGCGCGCCGGATCGCCGGTGGAATGGCGCTCGACGAGGATGATGGCGGCATCCGTGTCGTCGCGCGCGAGGCGGTGGACATCGCGCGACAGGGCGCCGAGGTCGACAGGCGTGCTCATGATGCCTCCGCCAGACTGCGGCCAGGGATGGAATCGAGCAGCAGCCGCGTATAGGCATGCTGCGGCCGCTGGAATATCTGGTCGGCGCTGCCGAACTCGACGATGCGCCCGTCCTTCATCACGCCGACGCTGTCGGAGACCTGACGCACCACGGCGAGGTCGTGGGAGATGAAGAGATAGGCCAGGCCGTGCCGGCGCTGGAGCTCGGCCAGCAGGTCGAGCACCTGCGCCTGGATCGACACGTCCAGCGCCGAGACGGGCTCGTCGCAGATCACCAGGGCGGGCTCGGGCGCGAGAGCGCGCGCGATGGCGACGCGCTGGCGCTGGCCGCCGGACAGCTCGGCCGGCAGCCGCTCGGCGAAGCTTTGCGGCAGGCCGACCTGATCGAGAAGTTCGAGCGTGCGGCGGTGGCGCCAGCCCCTGTCCCCGAGACGGAAACCGGCCAGCGGCTCGCCGACGATCTCGGCGATGGACAGGCGCGGATTGAGCGAGGAATAGGGGTTCTGGTAGATCGGCTGCACCCGCCGGCGGCGCTGGCGCTCCTCGGTACGGCTGAGCTCGCCGATAGGGCGCCCCTCGAAGCGGACATCGCCGCTCGTCGGCGCGACCAGGCCGAGGATGATGCGGGCCAACGTCGACTTGCCGGAGCCCGATTCCCCGACGAGGCCGACCGTCTGGCCCGGCGCGATGGCGAGGCTGACACCGTCAACGGCGCGGAACGTGCTGCGGTGACCCGCCGCGTCGCCGAGCGTGAAATCCTTCGAGACGCCCTCCACGGCGACCAGCGGCGCCCGCGCGGCGGCCAGCGGCAGAACCTCGCCCGTTGTCGGCGCCCCGGACGCCGCCGCCGCATGCCGCCGTCGTCCCGCCGCCAGGCTCGGCGCGCTGGCGAGCAGCAGCTTGGTGTAGTCGTCGCGCGGATGGCCCAGCACCTCGCGCGCGCTTCCCGCCTCGACCACCTCGCCGTGGCGCAGCACGACGATGCGGTCGGCGCGGTCCGCGGCGACGGCGAGATCATGGGTGATGATCAGCACCGCTGTGCCGAATGAGGCCGCCAGCACGCCGATATCGTCGAGGATGCGCTTCTGCACGGTGACGTCGAGCGCAGTGGTCGGCTCGTCGGCGATGATCAGGGCGGGGTCACAGATCAGCGCGCCGGCGATCAGCGCCCGCTGGCGCATGCCGCCGGACAGTTCGTGCGGGAACTGCTCGGCCCGCAGCGCCGGCTGGTTCAGCCCGACGCGGCCGAGTGCCTCGACGGCTTTGGCCTTCGCCTCGGCCTTGCCCGCGAGGCGATGGATCAGCAGCGGCTCGGCCACCTGCCGGCCGATGCGATGGGAGGGGTTCAGCGCCACCATGGGATCCTGCGGCACCCAGCCGAGGCGGTGCCCGCGCAGGCGCCGGTAGTCCTTCTCGGAAAGCCGTGTCAGCGCGTCGCCGTCGAAGCTGATCTCGCCGGCCGTGATCGCCGCCGTCGCCGGCAGCATGCCCATGACGGCGTGGGCGATCGTGCTCTTTCCCGAGCCGGACTCGCCGACCAGCGCCACGACCTCGCCCCGGCGCACCTCGATGTCGACGCCCTTCACCGCTTCGTTGACGCGGTCGCGCGTGCGATAGGCGACCCTCAGACCGCGGATCGACAGCAGGATATCGCTCTCGCTCGTCATGCCCCGCCCCTAGAAGGTCGCGGCGTGGCGCCGGTCGAGGGCACGGGCGACGCGGTTGGCGGAAAGCACGGTGATGGCGATGACGAGGCCGGGCAGAGCGGTCAGCCACCAGGCGGTCGCCATGTAGTCGCGTCCGCCGGCGACCAGCAGGCCCCATTCGGGGGCGGGCGGCGGGGCGCCGAAGCCGAGGAAGCTGAGCGCCGAGACGCTCAGTATGGCCATGCCGAGTTCCAGCGTCGCCAGCACCAGCACCGGGCCGGCCGCATTCGGCAGAACATGGCGGATGAGGGTGCGCAACGGCCCGATGCCGGAAAACGCCGCCGCCTCGACATAGGGCATCTGGCGAACCTTCAGCACTTCCGAGCGCATGAGGCGGGCGAAGCTGGCCACGCTGCCGACACCCACGGCGATGGCGATGTTGAAGGTGCCGAAGCCGAGCGCGCTGATGATCGCCAGCGAGATCAGCAAGGTCGGCACGGCGAGCAGCACGTCCATGACGCGCATCAGCACGTCGTCCACCCACCTGCCGACATAGCCGGCGACGAGACCGATCAGCGAGCCGAGCGCCAGCCCGACCAGCACAGCGATCATCACCGCCTTCACCGACTCCCCCGTGCCGTAGACGACGCGGGTGAACAGGTCGCGCCCGAGTTGGTCGGTGCCGAACCAGTGTACCGCGCTCGGCGGCAGCAGGCGCGCCGCGCCGGCACCGCGCAGCGGATTGAGCGAGGTGAAGAGCTGGGGGAACAGCGCGGCGGTGACCACCGTCGCCAGCACGAGGGCGGCGAACAGCAGGCCAGGCTCGCGACGCAGGACCGTGGCGGCGGAGCGGAGGCCGCCGATGGCGCGCGCGCCGAAGCGGGGGACCGCGAAGTCGGCGTCCGAGCGGGGATAGGCCAAGGTCATGGATCAGGCTCCCTGAGCTGCCGGACGCCGCAGCCCGATGTCCACCCGCCGGTCGATCAGCGGGTAGAACAGGTCGACGATGAGATTGACGGTGACGTAGACGGCGGCGGCGAACACCACCGCGACCAGCACGACCGGGGTGTCCTGATAGGTCACCGCCTTGACCGTGATCAGGCCGATGCCGGAGCGGGAGAACACCGTCTCCACCACCACGGAACCGGCGATGAGCTGCCCCGCCATCATGCCGAGCGCGGTGATCACCGGGATGATGGAATTGCGGAAGGCGTGGCCGAGCAAGGCGCGCATGCGGCCGGCGCCACGCGAGAAGGCGGTCTCGATGTAGGGGGACTTCATCGAGGCTTCGAGGCTGCGGGAGAGGATCTGCGCCACGACCGCCGCCTTCGGGATCGCCAGCACCAGCGCCGGCAGGACCAGGCTCGCGAGGCCGGCATTGCCGATCGCCGGCAACAGGTTCCACTGGAAGGACAAAAGCTGCAGCAGGACGAGGCCGACCCAGAACGGCGGCACGGAGACGCCGATCACCGGTAGGCCCGAGAGGATCTGCCGCGTCGCCGGAGAGCGCGTGTAGGCGGCGAGCAGCGCCCAGCCGATGCCGAGGACGAGGCCGACGGCGAGCGCGGCGGCGGCGAGCTTGAGGGTCTCCGGCACACCGGTCGCGAACATGGCGAGCGCGTCGCCGCCGGTCTGGCCGGAGACGCCGAAATCGCCCTGCACCGCGCGCCAGAGCGCACGCAGATATTGCACGACGACCGGCTGATCGAGCCCCATCTCGGCGCGCAGCTTGGCGAGCTCCTCGAGGCTGACCGCACCGCCGCCGCTGTCGGCGCCGAGCTTGGCGAGTGCCCGGTCGCCCGGCAGCACGTAAAGCAGAAAGAAGGTCGCCGTGAATGCCGCCCACAGCACGATGGCTGCGTGTGCGAAGCGCCGGATCAGGTAGGGGATCATCAGCCTGCCTTGTCGATGTGGCCGGGCTCCCCTTGTGCCGCGGCGGCGGGGAACAGCGTCGATGTCGTTGACAGTATTTAATCTATAAAATATGTCAACTAAATATCTTATCTCGGCGCCGTCAGCCAACGCCCGCCGCTCACATCGGGGATGTTCCATGAGTCTCAATCGAGCCGGCCGCGCCCAAGGGCGTCGCCTCCTCCCTGCGCGCACCGCTCTGGCCGTCCTCCTGGGCGCTTCGGCGCTATCGGGCACGGCGCTGGCGGACGGCAAGCCGCAGAGCGGCGGCACGCTGGTCATCGCGTTGGCGCGGCAGGACGAATGCCTTGACCCGCAGCAGAGCAACTATGGCTACGGCTCCAACGAGGGCCGCCAGCTGGTCGATTCGCTCACCGAGCAGAACTACGCCAACCCGATCGAGATCGCTCCCTGGCTTGCCGCCTCATGGGAGGTGAACAAGGACGCCACGCGCTACACGTTCCACCTGCGCCCCGGCGTGACCTTCAGCGACGGAACCAAGCTGGACGCCACGGTGGTGAAGAACAATTTCGAAAAGCTGGCGAAGATCCCCGGCGCCGCCGGCGGCGCCTATCTCAAGGGCATCACCGACATCAAGGTGACGGACCCGCTGACCGTCGAGATCGGTTTCGACCAGCCCAACGTGCCCTTCCTGCAGGCCACCTCGACCTCCGAACTCGGCATCGTCGCGCAGGCGACGCTGGACAAGACGGCCAATGAACGCTGCTCGCAGGGCGTCATCGGCTCCGGGCCCTTCGTGACCGAGAAGGTGATCTACAATCAGGAGGCCGTGCTCGCGAAGCGCGCCGACTATGATTGGCCGTCCAAGCTGCGCACCCATGGCGGGCCGGCCTATCTCGACAAGGTCGTCTACAAGATCGTGCCGGAAGCCAGCGTGCGCACCGGCGCCCTCAAGAGCCAGCAGGTCGACCTGATCCAGAACGTGTCCGATCAGGACGCCGCCGCGCTGAAGAAGGCCGGCTATCCGATCACCGGCGTCAAATCGCTCGGCATGGCGGTGAACCTCGTCATCAACACCTCCCGGCCGATCGTTGGCGAGCGCGCGGTGCGCCTCGCGCTGCGGCAGGCGATCAACCGCGAGGAGGTGTCGCAGATCGCCTTCAGCGGCAACCAGCCGGCCGCCACCGGCCTGCTGACGCCGCAGGCGCCCAACCATCTCGACCAGAGCAAGGACCTCGCCTACGACCCCGACCTCGCCCGCAAGCGGCTTGAAGAGGACGGCTGGAAGGAGGGCGCCAACGGCATTCGCGAAAAGAACGGCCAGCCGCTCGTCATCACCGCCTCCTACCGCGCCGGGCCGATCAATCAGGCCTTCCTCGAAGTGGTGCAGCAGCAGGTTCGCGACGTCGGCATCGATCTCAAGCTGCGCCCCCTGACGGCGGGCGCGTTCGACGAGGCGCTGCTGGCCGGCAATTACGACCTGCACCGCTGGACCTGGTATCTCGCCGACGCCGACGTGCTGCGCGCGGTCTATTCCACCAAGACGCTGAACCGCTTCCGGCTGCCGGCCGAGAACAAGATCGATGCTCTGCTCGACCGGCAGCGCGCGACCACCGACGCCGCCGAGCGCCGCAGAATCACCGACGAGGTGCAGAAGATCATCCTCGACGAGGCCTATGCCATCCCGGTGTTCAACGCCGTGGCGCTGTGGGCGGGCAGCCCCCGCGTGCGCAACGTCGCCTATGGGCCGGGCGGCTCGGGCGGCCCCAACCAGATCGTCTACGAGGCCTGGC
The DNA here is from genome assembly GCF_045108345.1 of Ancylobacter terrae. Classification (NCBI taxonomy): domain Bacteria; kingdom Pseudomonadati; phylum Pseudomonadota; class Alphaproteobacteria; order Hyphomicrobiales; family Xanthobacteraceae; genus Ancylobacter; species Ancylobacter terrae. The sequence continues at coordinate 208,522 of NZ_JBJGXH010000001.1, read as the reverse complement.
TGGCGGACTGACCGAGAGCGCACCCTCCCCCCAACGGTGAGAGAACACATGACTGTCCCGACCCTTCGCCTCGCCCTTCCCGAACGGCCTCATACGCTGGCGCTCGCCTCGATTGCGACCGATGGCTACGCCCTCGATGTCGAGTTCGGCTCCTTCGAGGAGGTCCGGCACGGCTTCATCAATGAGGGCCGATGGGATGCAACAGAGTTCCCGCTCGGGCGCTACATCGCCCTCAAAGCCGCCGGCGACGCGAGCCTGATCGCGATCCCGGTCTACCCGTGGCGCAGCTTCCGCCATGCGGCGATACATGTGCGCAACGACGGCTCCATCACCTCGCCCGCCGACTTGGAAGGCCGGCGGGTCGGCGTGAGCGATTGGCATCAGACCGCGGGCATCGTCGCGCGCGGCCTTCTTGCCAGGGAGTACGGCGTGCGGCTCGAGCGCATCGAGTGGGTGGTCGCCGGAGTGGACGGTCCTCCGCGCGTCGACACCTTCCCGGTGCCCGCGCCGCGCGGCGTAGCGCTGGCGCGCAGCCCCGTTTCGCTGGCAGAACTGCTGCGGCAGGGCGAGATCGACGCCATCATCGCGGCCGACGCGCCGAGGGACGGCGGAACGCGGCCGTTGATAGCCAATCTCGAGCAGGAAGAGGAAGCCTGGTTCGCCCGCACCGGCATCTTCCCGCTGATGCACGTCATTGCCATCCGCCGCAGCGCGCTGGGCAAGATCCCCTCGCTCGACGAACTGCAGCGCGTCTTCGAGCTCGCCAAGGCTTCGAGCCGCCCAGCGCTGGACGCCAAATGGCGCTACGGCCTGAAGGAAAACGAGGCCGCGCTCGGCCGGTTGCTGGACGACGCCTTCGCCCAGGGCATCGGCGAGAGGAGGCTGACACCGCAGGATCTCTTCGCCTCGGACGCCCACGTCGATATAGCCTAGCGGCTTCAGCCCTTTGGCGCATGAGGCCGGCCCGCTCGCCATCAGTGCGTGGGGCCGGCCCGCGAAGGTCGCCCGCGAGCAAAGCCGCCGATGGCGCCGCTCCCGAACCGCTCTCGATGCCCGCTCGGCACGCTGATCATCCCTGACGTCGAGCCCACCAAGGACGGACGCGACCGCATCGAGGCCACGAGCGGCAAAGTGCACCCTCTGCTGTCAGGAAATCGCCAAGGCCGCGCCGGCGCGCCTCCTCGCGGCGGATGACATCGATGTTGCGGCCATCCGCCGGCGGCTTCGCCTCTCGCAGGGCGAGTTCGCCGAGCGATTCGGCCTGTCGGGTAACCGCGCGCGATCGGGAGCAGGGTCGGCGCAAGCCGGACCCGATCGCCCGCAACCATCTACTGGTGATCGACCAACGCGCCCCGAGACCGCCGCCAAGGCGATCGGGTCATCCTGGGTCTCGACCAGCCGCATTCGGAGGCGCGAAAAGCGTCCGCTTGCTTCCGAAAGGCTTCCGGCTGGGATTTGGGCAGGCTCGACGTCGAAGCGGCAGAGACGGAAAAGTTTTTGTTTTTCAGTCTCTTCGGAATGGTGGGCGCGACAGGGATTGAACCTGTGACCCCTTCCATGTCAAGGAAGTGCTCTCCCGCTGAGCTACGCGCCCATTCCGTGCCCGCACCGGGCGGAGCCCCCTATATCGGGTCGGCCCCACCCGCGCAAGCGCTGAGATGAGGATGACCGCTCAGGCCGCCAGCATCTTGCCGACCTCGTTCACCAGATCGCGCAGATGGAAAGGCTTCGAGAGCACTTTCGCATCCTTCGGCGCCTGGCTGTCCGGGTTGAGCGCGACCGCGGCGAAACCGGTGATGAACATCACCTTGATATCGGGATCGAGCTCGGTCGCACGCCGCGCCAGCTCGATTCCGTCCATCTCCGGCATGACGATATCGGTCAGCAGCATCTCGAACGGCTCCTCGCGCAGCCGGTTATAGGCCGACTGGCCGTTGTCGAACGACACGACGTCATAACCGGCATTCTGGAGCGCCTTCACCAGGAACCGCCGCATGTCGTTGTCGTCTTCCGCGAGCAGGATCCTCGTCATGCCCGTATACCCCGTTTCTTCCCCCGACGCGGCCGACGCCGAATCGCATTGCCTTCTCTTTGCTAGCATATCGGAGGCAAAAGGTTTGGCGCAGGCGAGCCGCTTCACGGTCGACATTCCCGTGCCGGACTCGCATGATGCCCCCCGGCGGCGGGGCTCGCTTCACATCGCGGCCGGGTCGGCCGTCCAGCGCCGCGGAACATCCCGGCGCCGGGAAGCGCCACGAGGAACGGCTGGAGACACATGAACGCCGTCATTGCCGAGACTGTCGAGCCGGCCTTCGACGTTGTCGAGCCCGTGCGTATCGCTGCGCCGTTCCTGTTCAACTCCCCGCACAGCGGCATGATCTATCCGCGTGCCTTCGTCGAGCAGGCCCGCCTCGATATGCCGCTCCTGCGCCGTTCCGAGGACAGTTTCGTCGACGAATTGTTCTGCGGGGTGTCCTCGGCGGGGATGGCGTTCATGCGCGCCCATTTTCCGCGCTGCTATCTCGACGTGAACCGTGAGCCCTACGAGCTCGATCCGCGCATGTTCGAGGGGCGCCTGCCCGCCTACGCCAACACGCGCTCGATGCGGGTTTCCGGCGGACTTGGGACCATTGCCCGGATCGTGGGCGAATCCCAGGAAATCTATGCCCGGCGCATACCCATCGCCGAGGCGCTGGAGCGCATCGAGACGCTCTACAAGCCGTATCACCGCACCCTGCGGCGGCTGATGACACAGCTGCAGCGCAGCTTCGGCATGGCGGTTCTGGTCGACTGCCATTCGATGCCCTCGATCACCGGCTCGCGCGATGACCGCACCCGCGCCGATTTCATCATCGGCGATCGCTACGGCACGAGTTGCTCGTCGGCGATTCCCGACCTCATCGAGACCGCGCTCCGACGCCGGGGCTACGTCGTCACCCGCAACAAGCCCTATGCTGGCGGTTTCATCACCGAGCACTACGGCAATCCGGCGTCCGGGCTCCACGCCGTCCAGATCGAGATCAACCGGGCCCTGTACATGGACGAGCGGACCTATAGCCGCACCTCGGGCTTCGAAAAACTGCGCCAGGACCTCCTCGAAATGGCGGGGGAGCTGGCCGGACTGGAGCAGCTGGGCCTTGCGCCGGCCCGGATCGCGGCCGAATAGGCCATAGATTTCATTTAGTTACGAAATCCGATCCATTTTTTTGATCGAGCGATGCAAATTGCCACGAGAGAGCCTTGCATTTCAGGCATGACAGATATACGAATCCTGCACGTTCGAGATTGACCGGCAAACAGGTCCGCTCGAATGCTGCCCACCTTGAGGTGCCAAGCTGAGAGAAGCACGCGCTGTGCAGAACGACACGGCAATCGGACAACCCGACGAAGAGTGCATCCAAAGGGACAGCCGCCAAGGCGCCGAAAAGAAAGAGGCCGCTCACGCGAACGGAGCGGCCCAAGTCTAGGGAGGAAACGCCCAAGGAGGGCAGTACGGAGCGACGCCAATCGCTGCGTACGAGACAAAGATGTAGGTGCATTGCGGAAGAATCAAGACGCACGGCACCATTTCCGTCGCCATGTGCGCAATTGAAAAGGGATGTGGCGTTTTTGTCGCGCATCCGTGCCTGAACATCGCCGAGGGGCCCATGGCTTCTCGGCGTTTTCATGCGGATAAAGGCAACAGGCGGGACGTCGAGGGCACGACACTCGGACGGGGCCGCGCGGTACGGCCCTGCCCCGAAGAAAAGGGGCCGCTCGCGCAAGCGGAGCGGCCCAAGTCTAGGGAGGAAACGCCCAAGGAGGGCAGCGGTAAGCGACGCCAATCGCGTTACCGCAACGCAATAGTGGCACCGCACCGCACAAAATGCAAGTGCGGAAACCGCCAACCGAAACCTCGATGCAATCAACAAAGCGCGAATAGCGCAAATCGCGCACAATCCGAATGCCGCACCACCGCCGTTTCATCTCGAGCGGGCCATCCCGGTCCTGATCGATGACGGCGGGCGCACGCCGGCGAGCCTGACGGGCCGGCGCGCGGGTCGGAAGCGGAGGCGGCGGGGTGAGTCGCGGCCCGACCGGGCGCTCGCGTTCTCGGTCCACCAAAAGAAAGGGGCCGCTCACGCAAACGGAGCGGCCCAAGTCTAGGGAGGAAACGCCCAAGGAGGGCAACAGGAGCGACGCCAATCGCGTCCTGCGTGAACACAATATGGCAGCAACCCTTCCCAAGAACAAGCCGAACGGCTGCTCAAAAAGAAGTCATGGCTGAATGACAGCCATGCACTCTACGCAAATCTCTCGCTCGCCGGGTCGGAGGTTTGCGCGGCATTTCCGTTGCCGCGGCCGCGCGGGGCCGATATTCACAGCACGCGGGCGCGACACGGCACCGTCGGCGAGGGGGAGCGCAAATCCATGTCAGCAGTCGATTTCGAGGCCTTCGTGCATGAGCTCGCCAACGTGTCGGGCCAGGCCATCCTCCCCTTCTTCCGCACGGCGATCGGCGTCGAGGACAAGAGCCGCGGCGCGAGCTTCGACCCCGTCACCGCCGCCGACCGCGCCGCCGAACAGGCCATGCGCGCGTTGATCCGTCGCACCTTTCCCGAACACGGCATCACCGGCGAAGAGTTCGAGGACGACCGGCCCGACGCCGAATTCGTCTGGACGCTGGATCCCATCGACGGCACCAAGTCCTTCATCGCCGGCATGCCGGCATGGGGAACGCTGATCGGCCTGTCGCGCTCCGGCGAGCCCTGCTACGGCATGATGCACCAGCCCTTCATCCGGGAGCGTTTCTACGGCGACGGCGGCAGCGCCCGCTACCGCGGCCCCGCCGGCGAGCGCCGCCTCGCGGTGCGACCCTGCCCCGCTCTGGACCAGGCGCTGATGGTGACCACCAGCCCGCTGCTGATGAACGACCACGACCGGGCGCGCTTCGTCGAGGTCGAGCGCAAGGTCCGGCTCTCGCGCTATGGCGGCGACTGCTACGCCTATTGCATGGTCGCCGCCGGCCATGTCGACCTCGTCATCGAGACCAATCTGCACGACCACGACATATTGCCCCTCATCCCGGTGATCGAGGGCGCCGGCGGCATCGTCACGGATTGGGAAGGCAAGCGCCCGCTCGAAGGCGGGCGGGTCGTCGTCGCCGGCGATCCCCGCGTTCATGCCGCGGCGCTCGCCGTGCTCGCCGGCGGCTGATCCGCTCGTCAGGCCGGCGTTCCCGGCACGAAGGCGTCGAAGGCCGCGAAGAACTGTTCGCGGAAGAAATCGCGTTCCTGCAGGATCTCGTGTCGGGCGCCCGGGATCACGAGATGCGCGCCGGCGATGAGGCGCATGCCCAGGTGCTCGATGGCACGCGTCGCGACCACCTCGTCGTCGCCGGCGGCCATCATCAGCAGGGGCTGGCGGATCGCGCGCGCCGTCACCGGATCGGCAAGCTGGTCCATCAGCCGGAAGGCCGATTCGATCCAGCTCACCGTGGGCGCGCCCAGGGCGAGCGCGGGGTGGGCGGCCGCGATCCCGTAATTGCGCGCATAGCGGACGGGATCCGAGGTGAGCCGGTTGGCGCGGAAGGGTTGCTCGTTGACCGGAAGCCGCCGCCGCCCGGGCACATAGAGCCGGCCGCAGCCCAGCGCCCGCAGCAGCCGCGCCGCCCGGTAGGCGGCGACGTCGTGCTTGACCAGCGCGATCTCGAGCATCGGCGCCAGCAGCACCATCCGGTCGAACCACTGGCGGCCGTGGCGGGCGGTGTCGAGCAGGATGGCCGCTCCCATCGAATGGGCGATCGCGTAATAGGGCGGCGGGCAATCGGGCAGCATCACCTCGCGGACAAACGCCTGCAGGTCGAGCTGGTAATCCGCGAAGTCGCCCACATGCCCCTTGAACGGGTTGCGCAGCAGCCGCTGCGAGCCCCCCTGCCCGCGCCAGTCCAGCGCGGCGACGGCAAAGCCGCGCCGGCGCAGGTCATGAACGGTCTCGAAATATTTCTCGATCGATTCGGCACGGCCGGTGAACAGGCAGACCGTGCCGCGGCGCGCGCCGAGTGCCGGCCAGCGGGCATAGCGCAGGCGGACCCCGTCCGCGGCATTGAAATGGCCGCTGACGGCCCCCTCGGGCACGGGGTTGGCTGGCGTTTCATGCAACATCGGCGGGCCAGATCACAGGCGGCGGGGCGGGTGCGCAAAGTCGCGCGGCGGGCAAGCCGAGCGATACACCGGAGCAGCCCGGACGGGCAATCGTCGCGTCCCCGAAACCCGCCGGCACGGCCTAATAGCGCTTGTCGCCGAAGCCGATGACTTTCATCCCGATGATCGACCCCGACGCGCCGTCGACGACGAGCTGCACCCGCTCGTCACGCGGCCCGGTCGCCTCGAGGATGATGGAGGCGCCGCGCTGCTTTATCACCTCGATATTGGTGAACCCGCGCCCGCGCAGCATCTGCACCGCATCGGCCGGGCTGGTCGACCCCTGATCGCTGGCGACGGTCGGTGGTGTCGGCGGGGTCTCGTAGGGGACATACGGGCTCGTCGCCTGCCTGCCCGATTGCGCCCCCCCGCCCATGGCGCCCCAGGGTCCGCCGACCGTGATGCCGATTCCCTGGGTCTGCGCGGGGGTCGCACCGAGCCCCCCCAAATCGAGAAGCACGGCCAACACCAGCGCGGCCGAAACACGCGCCGCCACCGTCAGGATCCCTCCTGCATTACGCCCGCACCCCCGGTCATGCCCGTGGAATCGTCCCGTCGGGCACAAACCAATGTTCCAGTTAGGGGGCAGGGGCTGAACGTCAACCGAAGCAGCCGTTCATCGCGTATTCATCTCGTCGCCGGTGAGAAACGAGAGATTCGCGAGGCCGGAAGCTGCCTCGATTGATCGCCCGACCCTGCCCTGAACGGGCTGAACGGCCTCGGAAGCGGGGCTTCACGGCGCATTCATCGGCCCGGCGAAGGCCCGGCCGGAACATGGCGCACGGGTGACATTCACGACGTGCCGCAGCCGCTCTCGCCCTCTTGCGCGATGGCACGGGGCACCCATCTCTTTGGGTGCGCCGGCCATGTTGGCGGCGCTCTTCGGGTCCGGCCTGTGGCGGATCCCGACTGCATGTCGCTTCAAAGGAGGATATGCCATGCGCAGCTACGATCTTTCCCCGCTCTACCGTTCCACCATCGGCTTCGACCGCCTCTTTTCCCTGCTCGACCAGGTGAGCGGTGTGGAGAACGGGAACTCGACCTATCCGCCCTACAATATCGAGCGGACGGGCGAGAACGCCTATCGCATCACCGTCGCGGTGGCCGGGTTCACCGACAAGGACCTGAACATCGAGGTGAAGGAAAATACGCTCGCCATCCGCGGCGAGAAGCAGACTTCATCGTCCGAGGGCGCGGCCAACATGCTCTATCAGGGCATTGCGGCGCGGACCTTCGAGCGCCGGTTCCAGCTGGCCGACCATGTCGAGATCCGGGGTGCCGCGCTCGAGCACGGCCTGCTCCACGTCGACCTCGTGCGCACAATTCCCGAGACGCTGAAGCCCCGCACGATTCCGATCGTGACCGCCGGGAAGCCGGTCGAGGTGGGTGCTGCGGAGAGCCGCTCGCTCGAAGCCAAGGCGGCGTGAGCGCTGCGGCGCCGGACAATCTGATCGGGCGCCGCACCCTGCACCGATGACATGCGCCGCTCCGGCCGATGCCGGGGCGGCGTTTTCATGAGCGCCTGGCGCGATCCATCAGTTCACGGACGACTTCTTGTCCTTGCCGCTTTTCTCGGCAGGCTTGGCCGCATCGCGGGTCAGCACGGAAGCCGTGCCCGCGGACACCGAATCGCCGGGCGTCGCCGTCCCGGCGCCGAGCCCCGCCGACATGGCGGCATCGGTGCCAGCCGCGGGAACCGGCGGCTTCGGGGGCTCTCCTCCGGCCGAGGGAGGAACCGCCACCCCGGGAATGACGCGCACCGGCGGCGCCGCCGCGGCGGGGGCTGCCGGCGGAGCCACGGCGGCGGTGGATTCGGGAGCGGGGGGCGCGCCTTGTGGCGCCGGCGTCGTCCGGGGGGCAGCGGCAGCGGCAGCGGGCGGCGATGTCGCGCCACCCGGCGTCGCCGGCCCCGGCGCGGCGGGCTTCGTCGATTCGGGAGAGGCCACCTGCCCCTGTGGCGCCGGGGCCAGCGGGGACGCGCCGTCGGGAACGGGCTTCGGGGATTCCGGCGCCGGCCGCGCCGCGGTCTGCGGGGGTGCCGGCTTCGCCGGTGTCGGCTTTGGCGGCGCCGGCGTGCGTACATTGGCGGGCGGCGTCAGCGGTGGCTCGCCCCGGGCCAGCGGCCGCACCGAGGCGATCTGGCCGCTGTAGCGATTGAGCCGGATGCGCACGCGCACGCCATCGCCGTCGGTCGCATCGGCGACGTAGTGATCGCCCACCCGCCGGGCCGGCGTGATCGCGGCAAATCCCATCGAGCGCAACAAGGCGCCGACATCGCTCTGCGGCAGCACGCGCGAGGGCGCCGGCCGGTAGGGCGGCGCGCGATAGGGTCGCGGGCGATAGGCCTCGTCGGGGAACGGCGGCGGCCCGTAGCCGTAATCGAAGGGGGAGTAGTACTGCGCCGATGCCGGGCTGGCCGCGGCCACGAGGATCAGTGCGGCACCCGCGAGAAACGAGCCTGCGGCCGCCCGGCACCGGGCAAACGGGGGGAAGGCAAGGCCGGCCATGTGCGTCGATCCGTTAGGGAAGCTGAGGAAGCCCGAAGACTAGGGCAACGAATGCGGCGCCGGTGAGACGCCGCGCCCGCGCCCGCCGGGACATCGCGCGCCCGCAGCGGGGCGGCCGGCAATGGCGTTGCGCCGCAGCGCGGTACGTCATACCGTTCCTTTCGCCTGAGCATCCCGGCCCGTAACAACTGTGAAGATCGACGCCGAAACGCGCCGCTGGCGCGCTTGTGCCCAGATGCGATTTCTGGCATGTTCGCGATTGATAGGACAGCAAGACTGCCCTATCAATTTCAATCAGATGCCCTGCCGGCGTTCCGGCAGGATTCCGGCATGCCGACAGCGACGAGACCGCTGATCGACAGACCATCGATGGAGGCAGGTATGAGCGAGGAACTCGGCAAGAGCGTCGTGTCCAACGTCGGCGCGGGAACGACCCGTCCGGCCGCGGCGGATCGCGCTGGCGCCAAAATCGCTCCCGGCATCGATCCGGGTCTGGCACCGGCCTTCGGTCTCTATGATCCGCGCCACGAGAAGGACGCGTGCGGCGTCGGCTTCATCGCCGACATCAAGGGCCGCAAGAGCCACCAGATCGTGCAGGACGGGCTGCAGATCCTGCTGAACCTCGAACACCGCGGCGCGGTGGGCGCGGACCCGCGCGCGGGCGACGGCGCCGGTATGCTGGTGCAGATTCCGCACAAGTTCTTCGCCAAGGAAGCGGCGCGGCTCGGCTTCGCCCTGCCCGAGCCCGGGCAGTATGCCGTCGGCCACGTCTTCCTGCCCCGCGACGCCGAGGGGCAGCAGATCGTCCGCGACACCTTCGCGCGCGTGATCGCGGCCGAGGGGCAGGTGCTGCTCGGCTGGCGCGACGTGCCGACCGACAATTCCTCGCTCGGCCATACCGTGCTGCCGACCGAGCCCAAGCATGTCCAGGTCTTCATCGGGCGCGGCGAGAGCGTCCACGACGAGGACACCTTCGAGCGGCGCCTCTTCATCCTCCGCAAGGAGGTCTCGAACGCCGTCTATGGCGCGAACGACCCGCGCATGGCCGGCTATTATGTCGTGTCGCTGTCCTGCCGGACCCTCGTCTACAAGGGCATGTTCAACGCCGACCAGCTCGGCGCCTATTATGCCGACTTCCACGACCCGGATTTCGAGAGCGCCGTGGCGCTGGTCCATCAGCGCTTCTCGACCAACACCTTTCCGACCTGGTCGCTGGCCCATCCCTACCGCATGGTCGCCCATAACGGCGAGATCAACACGCTGCGCGGCAACGTGAACTGGATGGCGGCCCGCCAGGCCTCCGTCGATTCCGAGCTGTTCGGCAACGACATCTCGAAGCTGTGGCCGATCTCCTATGAGGGGCAGTCGGACACCGCCTGCTTCGACAACGCGCTCGAATTCCTGGTGCAGGGCGGCTACGAGCTGCCCCACGCGGCGATGATGCTGGTGCCCGAGGCCTGGGCCGGCAACCCGCTGATGGATGACGAGCGGCGCGCCTTCTACGAGTATCACGCCTCGCTCATGGAGCCGTGGGACGGACCGGCCGCGATCGTCGCCACCGACGGCCGCCAGATCGTCGCGACGCTCGATCGCAACGGCCTGCGCCCGGCGCGTTATCTCGTGACCGCCGACGACAAGATCGTGCTGGCCTCGGAGATGGGCGTCCTCACCTTCCCGGAAGAGACCATCGTCACCAAGTGGCGGCTCCAGCCGGGCAAGATGCTGCTCGTCGACATGGTCGAAGGCCGGCTGATCCCCGATGAGGAGATCAAGACCGAGCTCGCCCGCAAGCACCCCTACAAGGAGTGGCTGACCCGCACCCAGCTGGTCCTCGAGGATCTGCGCCCGGTCGAGGCGCGCGAGGTCCGCACCGACGTGTCGCTGCTCGACCGCCAGCAGGCGTTCGGCTACACGCAGGAAGACCTCAAGCTGCTGATGGCGCCGATGGCGACCACCGGGCAGGAGGCGGTCGGCTCCATGGGCACCGACACGCCGATCTCGCCGCTGTCGAAGAAGTCGAAGTCGCTCTTCACCTATTTCAAGCAGAACTTCGCGCAGGTCACCAACCCGCCGATCGACCCGATCCGCGAGGAGCTGGTGATGAGCCTCGTCTCGTTCATCGGCCCGCGGCCGAACATCTTCGACCTCGAGGGCACCTCGCGCCGCAAGCGGCTGGAGGTGCGCCAGCCGATCCTGACCAACACCGACCTCGAGAAGATCCGCTCCATCGGCTTCATGGAGGAGCGTTTCGACACCCGCACGCTCGACATGACCTACCCGTCCGACAAGGGCGCGGCGGGGATGGAGGACGCGGTCGAGCGGCTGTGCGAGCGCGCCGAGGCCGCCGTGCATGGCGGCTATAACATCATCATCCTGTCCGACCGGCTGATGGGGCCGGACCGCATCGCCATACCCTCGCTGCTGGCCACGGCCGCCGTGCACCATCACCTGATCCGCAAGGGCCTGCGCACCGCCGCCGGCCTCGTCGTGGAGACCGGCGAGGCGCGCGAGGTGCATCACTTCGCCTGCCTGGCCGGCTATGGCGCGGAGGCGATCAACCCCTATCTCGCCTTCGAGACCATGATCGCCATGCGCGTCGACATCCCCGAGGAGGTCGACGAGTACGAGATCGTCAAGCGCTACATCAAGTCGATCGACAAGGGGCTGCTCAAGGTCATGTCCAAGATGGGCATCTCGACCTACCAGTCCTATTGCGGCGCGCAGATCTTCGACGCGGTGGGGCTCAGCGACGAGATCGTCGGCAAGTACTTCACCGGCACGGCCTCCTCGATCGGGGGCGTCGGCCTCGCCGAGATCGCCGAGGAAACCGCCATGCGCCATCGCGACGCCTTCGGCGACGCGCCGGTCTATCGCTCGTCCCTCGACGTCGGCGGCGACTATGCCTTCCGCCTGCGCGGCGAGGAGCATGCCTGGGATCCGGAGACGGTCGCCGTGCTCCAGCACGCCGTCCGTGGCAACGCGCAGGACAAGTACCGCGCCTTCGCCAAGCTGGTGAACGAGGCCAGCTCGAAGACGCTCAACATCCGCTCGCTGTTCCGCATCAAGCTGGCGGAGGAGCTCGGGCACGGCTCCGTCCCGCTCGACGAGGTCGAGCCGGCGGTCGAGATCGTGAAGCGCTTCGTCACCGGCGCCATGTCGTTCGGCTCGATCTCGCGCGAGGCGCACACCACGCTCGCCATCGCGATGAACCGCATCGGCGGCAAGTCGAACACCGGCGAGGGCGGCGAGGAAGCCTCGCGCTTCAAGCCGCTGGCGAACGGCGACAGCATGCGCTCGGCGATCAAGCAGGTGGCGTCGGGGCGCTTCGGCGTGACGGCGGACTACCTCGTCAACGCCGACATGATCCAGATCAAGATGGCGCAGGGCGCCAAGCCCGGCGAGGGCGGCCAACTGCCCGGCCACAAGGTCGACGCGGTCATCGCCAAGGTGCGCCACTCCACCCCCGGCGTCGGCCTGATCTCGCCGCCGCCGCACCATGACATCTATTCGATCGAGGATCTGGCGCAGCTCATCTTCGACCTCAAGAACGTGAACCCGGAAGCCGACATCTCGGTCAAGCTGGTCTCCGAGGTCGGCGTCGGCACGGTTGCCGCCGGCGTCGCCAAGGCGCGCGCCGACCACATCACCGTGTCGGGCTTCGAGGGCGGCACTGGCGCGTCCCCGCTCACCGCGATCAAGCACGCCGGCTCGCCCTGGGAGATGGGCCTCGCCGAGGCGCATCAGACGCTCGTGCTGAACAATCTGCGCGGACGTATCGCGCTGCAGGTCGACGGCGGCCTGCGGACCGGTCGGGACGTCGTCATCGGCGCGCTGCTGGGGGCGGACGACTTCGCCTTCTCCACCGCGCCGTTGATCGCGGCCGGCTGCATCATGATGCGCAAGTGCCACCTCAATACCTGCCCGGTCGGGGTGGCGACGCAGGACCCGGTCCTGCGCAAGCGCTTCAAGGGCACCCCCGAGCACGTCATCAACTACTTCTTCTTCGTCGCCGAGGAAGTGCGCGAACTGATGGCGGCGATGGGTGTGCGTAGCTTCATCGAGCTGATCGGTCGGTCTGACTGGCTCGACAAGCGTCCCGCGATCGACCACTGGAAGGCGCAGGGCCTCGACTTCTCGCGCATCTTCGCCAAGCCCGAGGTGGGACCGGAAATCGCCATCCGCCACACCGATCGGCAGAACCACCCCATCGCCAAGGTGCTCGACCGCAGGCTGATCGCCGAGGCCGCACCGGCGCTGGAGCGGGGCGAAAAGGTCGTCATCAACACCACGATCAAGAGCACCGACCGCTCCGCCGGCGCCATGCTCTCGGGCGAGGTGGCCAAGCGCTATGGCGATGCCGGCTTGCCGGATGACACCATCGACATCCACCTCGCCGGCACGGCGGGCCAGGCTTTTGGCGCTTTTCTCGCGACCGGGGTCTCCATGACGCTGGTCGGCGAGGCCAACGACTATGTCGGCAAGGGCCTGTCGGGCGGCCGGATCGTCGTGCGCCCGCATGAGCACAGCGCCATCGTGCCGGAGAATTCGATCATCGTCGGCAACACGGTGCTCTACGGCGCCACCGCCGGCGAGGTCTATTTCCGGGGCGTCGCCGGCGAGCGCTTCGCCGTGCGCAACTCGGGCGCCATCGCCGTCGTTGAAGGCACCGGCGACCATGGCTGCGAGTACATGACCGGCGGTGTCGTCGTTGTCATCGGTCCGACCGGTCGCAACTTCGCCGCCGGCATGTCCGGCGGCGTCGCCTATGTGCTCGACGAGGACAGGAGCTTCAAGAACCGCTGCAACCTCTCCATGGTCGACCTCGAGCCGGTGGAGGAGGAAGAGGACCTGCTCGAGCGCCTCCACCACCACGGTGGCGATCTGGAATTCAAAGGCCGCATCGACATCATGGCCAATATGGGTCATGGCGACGAGGAACGCCTGCACCAGCTCATCGCCAAGCACTTGCACTACACTGGCTCGGCCCGCGCCCAGGCGATCCTCGACAACTGGGCCGACTATCGCGGCAAGTTCGTGAAGGTCATGCCGGTCGAATACCAGCGGGCGCTGCGCGAAATGGAACGAGCGCGCGGATTGCAGGCCGCCGAGTAGCGGCCTTTCCGGCGACCGCCTGCCTACACGGCAGGCGGCGCTTCGACGCGCATGCGCGCGCCGGCCGCGCCACGGCGTCGGCTTTCAACGACTGGCACGATTGATGTATCTCGCCCCGGGGGTAGAACACCTCCAGAGTGGCGGGGCTCCGCGGAGAGGGCGATGGGCAAGGTAACTGGTTTTCTTGAGATCGATCGGCGCGAGGCGAAGTATCAGCCCGCCTCCGATCGCATTCGCCATTTTCGCGAGTTCACCCTGCCCCTGCCCGACAGCGAGGTCGAGAACCAGGCGTCTCGCTGCATGGATTGCGGCATCCCGTTCTGTCACGGCCCCAATGGCTGCCCGGTCCACAACCAGATTCCGGACTGGAACGATCTGGTCTATAGCGGCCACTGGGAGGAAGCCGCGCGCAACCTCCACTCCACCAACAATTTCCCCGAGTTCACCGGGCGCATCTGTCCCGCTCCGTGCGAAGAGGCCTGCACGCTGAACCTCGAGGACGTTCCCGTCACCATCAAGACGGTCGAGCAGGCCATCGCCGACAAGGCGTGGAAGATGGGCTGGATCAAGCCCGAGCCGGCTCAGGCGAAGACCGGCCGGAAGGTCGCGGTCGTCGGCTCGGGTCCCGCCGGTCTCGCCGCCGCCCAGCAGCTGGCCCGCGCCGGCCACGACGTGCACGTGTTCGAGCGCGAACCCAAGGCGGGCGGCCTGCTGCGCTACGGCATCCCCGACTTCAAGATGGAGAAGCACTACATCGATCGCCGGGTCGCGCAGATGGAGGGCGAAGGCGTCACCTTCCATTACGGCGTCAATGTCGGCGTGACGAAGACGGTCGAGGAACTCGTCGACGGCTTCGATGCCGTTCTGTTTGCCGGCGGTGCCGAGGATCCCCGCAATCCGAAGCTGCCGGGGCAGGAACTCCAGGGCGTCCACTACGCCATGCCCTATCTCGTCCAGCAGAACCGGCGCCTTGGCCGCGAAGATGTCAGCGCGGACGAGCCCATCCTCGCCGCCGGCAAGCATGTCGTCGTCATCGGCGGCGGCGATACCGCCTCCGACTGCGTCGGCACCGCCTTCCGGCAGGGCGCGCTTTCCGTGCATCAGCTCGACATCCGGCCGCTGCCCCCCATCAGGGAGGACAAGCTGGCGGTGTGGCCCTACTGGCCAACGAAGTTCCGCACCTCGTCCAGCCAGGCCGAGGGCGCCGAGCGGGAGTTCGCGGCGGCAACGCTCGGCATCGAGGGCAAGAAGGGGCACGTCATCGGCGTTCGGTGCGCCCGCGTCGATGCCAAGCGCCAGCCACTGGCCGGCACCGAGTTCGTGCTCAAGGCCGATCTCGTCTTCATCGCGCTGGGTTTTCAGGGCCCGGTTCATCCCGGACTTCTGGAGCAGTCCGGCGTCCATCTCGACCGGCGGGGCAATGTCCTTGCCAATGAGAACGACTACAGCACCTCGGTGCCCAAGCTTTTCGCGGCGGGCGACATGCGGCGGGGCCAGTCACTCGTCGTCTGGGCGATCCGGGAAGGGCGTCAGGCCGCTCAGTCGATCGACATTTTCCTGATGGGCTCGTCGGTGCTTCCCCGCTGACCTTCAAGAGGAAGGCTGCCCGTCTGGCAGCGTTCCTCTCGAACCGTGACGCCAGCGGAGCTCTAAGGATTTGCCGTCGACGCGGGAGTGCCTTGGCCCGCGGCGTCACCCGCTGGCGAAGCCGCAGGAACGCCCGACCCGGGGGCGGCCGTTTCCTCGGCCTTCCAGCGGAAATCGTCGGCCCGACCGGCCACGGCCGGCAGAGGATCGCCCCCGAGAAGCATCTTGGCGGGCGCACTGTCCGATGCCGGTATGGCCTTGGCATCGCCGGGGACGGCACCGGCCAGGGCGCGCGCGGAAGACCCTGCGCCCACGCCCGTGAGGTGCATGATCGAGGGGATACCTGCTTCCGGCCCGGGTAGCGGCGCGTTTCCGGGCGATGGCGCGGAGGCCCCACCACTGAGCAGCTTGCCGATCGCCCTATCGACGAAGAAGGCCAGCTTGCGCCCGCCCGCGCGGGTGAACCCGCTGCCGTCGGCAGCCCGAAGACGGCGCCTCTGCCCGTCCACGGCGGGGCCGGACATCAGGAACTTGCCGTTTTCGTCGACGAAGCCGTCCCAGATGTCGACATAGATCAAGCCCGCGCGTTCCGTACGCTCCTTCAGCAATTCGTTGAGCGTTGCATTGCGCTCGCTCGCGCGATTGTCGTTCAGCGGCGGCAAACCGACCACCGCGACGGGTTTTCCGCGCGCTTTCAGCCCGGTGAGAAAAGCGTCGATCCGCTGGCCATAGAGGTCGCGCCACCGATCATCAAACAGTGCGACCTGCTCGGCGTCCTGCTGAATCGGTCGAAGATCATTGGCGCCGATGAAGACGACCGCAGCCGTGGCGTCCTCGGACTGCACGAGGCCGGCCGCATTGGCCACCCAGTCGAAATCCCCGCCAGGAGACAGACCGGTACCGGTCCGCCCCTTGCCGATCACCGCCACACTCGGGCGGTCGGCGGCGAATGCATCGGCCAGCCCCTGCGCCAGCGGCGCCGCGTTTTCATCGCCGATGACCAGCACGATGTCCGTCGGCGGCTTGTCCCCCGCGGCCTTGCGAGCGGAATCGATGCCCTCGAACACCGTTCCGCGTGGTTCGGCAGGGGCCTCCTGCACGACGCGCCGGGGGCGTTGCTTCTCGACCTCCTGCACCGGTGGCGGCGCATAGCGCTGGGGCGGCGGTCGGTCATTGCGAAAGATGTCGAAGAACGGAAACAGCGGCTTCCACTGCTGTTGCTGTTGCTGCTGCGGCTGGCGGGGCTGCTGGGCCGGACGAAACTGCTGGCGCTGCTGCTGATTGCCGGTCTGGCGCTGGGGAGTGGAGGGCTGGCCGACATTGCCCGGCGGGCGAAACCAGTCCATCTGCGCCTGGGCGCCGGAACTCATCGTCGTGCCGGCCACGGCGACAAGTCCGGCGATGGCCGCAGGACGCAGGATGGAAGCCAACCTGCGACGACCAGTCACCCGAGCCATGTGCCAGACGATCGACATGGATTAGCGGTGGACCAGTTTCACGGCGGTTTCAAGACCCTGCGGTATCGCGTTCTCACTGCCTCATCTGCTGGAGCACCTGATCGCTCGGCATTCCGTCCGGCACAAGGCCGGAGCGCACCTGGAAATCGCGGACCGCGACGCGCGTCTTCTGGCCGAGCACGCCATCGGGCGTCCCCACGTCGTAGCCGCGCGCGGCCAGGCGCTGTTGAAGCTCGATACGCTCGGCACGGGACAGCGGGCGCTGGTCCGGCCAGTCCTGCACGAAGCTGTCGCCGCCGCGCAGCCGGTCGGCGAGATGGCCGATCGCGAGCGCATAGGCGTCGGCGGGGTTGTAGCCGAGGATCGCCTTGAAGTTGTCCGTCATCAGGAAGGCCGGTCCGTTCGCCCCCGCCGGCAACAGCAGATAGGCCAGTTCGCTGCCCCCGCGCGGGAAGGACTGCCCGCCGGCGCGCCGGATGCCCAGGCTTGCCCATTCCGCAAGCGGCTTGCGGATCGACTTGTCGGTAAGGAGGTAATCGAAGCGTGCGGGGATCCTCACCTCGTAGCCCCAGCTCTGGCCGGCTTTCCAGCCGCCGCGCTTCAGCTTAGCGGCGGTGGAGGCCATCGCGTCGCCCACCGAATCGACGACGTTGGGATGGCCGTCGCCGTCGAAATCGACCGCGTCGCGCAGGAACGTCGTCGGCATGAACTGCGTCAGCCCGAACGCCCCCGCCCACGAGCCTTTCAGATGCTCGGCGGGTATGTCACCCCGTTCGAGGATCTGCATCGTGGCGATGAATTCGTCCCGGAAATAGTCCTGCCGCCGGCCGATACAGGCCAGCGTGGCCGTGGAACGGAGCACGGAATAGGAGCCGCGCGCATTGCCGTAATTGGTCTCGATTCCCCAGATGGCCGCGATGACATAGCGATCCACGCCATAGCGCCGCTCGACCGCGTCGAACACGGCACGGTTCTGCGCCAATGCCTCACGGCCACGGGCGATGCGGGTATCCGCCACCAGCATCTCGACATAGTCGCCGGTCGTGCGGGTGAATTCGGGCTGGCTTTCCAGTTTGGCGAGAATGGTCATGTCCGGCTGGAGCGGAGCGGCATAGGCCTGCCAGGTGCGCATCGAGATGCCGCGCTGCTGGGCCAGCGGCGCGAGGCCCGCAATGCACCGGGAAAACCCGGCCTCGCCCGAAGCCAGCGCCGCGGGCGTCATCATCGGATGCTGGCTGCGGGTCTCGGGAGCAGCCGGACGGACGGTCGTCGGTGCGTAGGAAACGGGAGCAGCCGACGCGGCCGCAACGCGAGAAGCGGGTTGGAGGGCACCGGTGATGTCGGCGGTCGGCGCACACCCCGCCAGCGCGATGCCCGCGACCAGGCCGACCAAGACGCCACGGCCATGCCGCGACGACGACGCGCCATACCGGGCGAGCGCCCTCCCCGACCGATCACGCATGACGCCACCTCGTACCCACATGCGACGATTAGGCGGGGTCATGGTTGCGGCGAGCTTAACGCGGGCGATAAAAGTCGCCGCGTCTAGATCCGGTTGCGTCGTGCCAGCCGTTCCTCCCAGTCCAGCGCATGCCGCACGATGGTATCGAGATCGTCGTAGCGCGGTGTCCAGCCGATCCTCTCGCGCACCTTTTCCGCGCGCGCGACGATGGCCGCGGGATCCCCCGGGCGACGCGGGCCGATCTGCACGGGAAAATCCGCGCCCGATACGCGCTTGACCGTTCCGATCACCTCGAGCACCGAATAGCCCATGCCATAGCCGCAGTTCAGCACGAGGCTTTCCCCGCCCGCCTGCAGATAGCGGAGCGCGTCGAGATGCGCCGCCACGAGATCGGTGACATGGATGTAGTCGCGCACGCAGGTGCCGTCCGGCGTCGCGTAGTCGGTGCCGTAGACCTGCATGCCCGCACGCTTGCCAAGAGCCGCCTCGGCCGCGACCTTGATCAGATGGGTGGCTCCGGCGGTGGATTGTCCTGACCGTCCGGCCGGGTCCGCGCCGGCCACGTTGAAATAACGCAGGGCGACATAGCGCAGCGGATGGGCCGCCGCCGTGTCCGCCAGCATCCATTCGGTCATGAGCTTGGAGCGGCCATAAGGAGAGATCGGCGCAAGCGCGGCATCCTCGCTCACCGGGTCGTTGCCGACCATGCCGTAGACCGCCGCCGTCGACGAGAAGATGAGGTGCGGCACGCCGGCAGCGACCAGGGCCTCGAGCAAGGCGCGCGATTTCACGGTGTTGGCGTAGTAGTAGCCGAGCGGATCGGCGACCGACTCCGGCACGACGATGCGCGCCGCGAAGTGGATGACCGCATCGATGCCGTAGGTGTCGACGACGCGGCGCACGAGTTCGCCATCGCTGACGTCGCCCCGAACGAACGTCGCCGCCGGATGCACGGCCCAATCGAAGCCGGTGGACAGGTCGTCGAGCACCACGGTGTCGATGCCGGCATCGATCAGCGCCAGCACCATGTGGCTGCCAATATATCCCGCACCACCCGTCACCAGTACCGCCATGCCCCTCGCCTTTCCGCTGCAGTCTCGCGCCGCCGACCGTGTCGGTCGCGTGGTGATATCGGTCTTCATCCCACCATGACTGACTTTCTTCTTACAGATTCATGTTTCAACTTTCATGCAAATGATCGCGAAAGGGCGTCGACACCCATTAATGTTCCTGCAACCATGTTTCGGAACCATCGATTTGCCGAACTTCGCGAAGATGGGGCGGGCTGAGGCAGGCGGCGTGAAACCGGAACGAATCTTAAATCCGGCGCTTCTAAGGATTTCACCGCCATCGCTGTCATGGTTCCGCGCCTATCCTGCGTCACCGCCATCCGATCCGCTCCAACTGGTATCGAGCCGTCATGTCCAGCCCCATCCGCAAAGCGATCCTGCCTGTCGCCGGTCTCGGCACCCGTTTCCTGCCCGCCACCAAGGCGGTACCGAAGGAGATGCTCACGGTCGTGGACCGGCCTGTCGTCCAGCATGTCGTGGACGAGGCCCGCGCGGCGGGGATCGAGCACATCGTCTTCGTGACCGGCCGCAACAAGGGCGTGATCGAGGATCATTTCGACCGGCAGTACGAGCTCGAGGCCACGCTTGCGGAGCGCGGCAAGCATCAGCTGCTCGACACGCTGCGCGAGGAGACGCTGGGGCCGGGCAAGACCAGCTTCACCCGCCAGCAGCTGCCCCTCGGGCTCGGTCACGCCGTATGGTGTGCGCGTGACATCATCGGCAACGAGCCGTTCGCTCTGCTGCTGCCGGACATGCTGCACAAGCCGCGCAACGGCAAGGGGTGCCTGGCCCAGATGGTGGATGCCTACAGGGCGACCGGCGGGGGCAACCACATCGCCGTCTACGAGGTGCCGATGGACCAGACCGACCAGTATGGCATCGTCGGCCAGGGCGAGGCGGTTTCAGACGGGGTCCACAAGATCGCGAAGATGGTGGAAAAGCCGAAGAAGGAAGTCGCCCCGTCAAACCTCGCCATTTCGGGCCGTTACATCCTGCAGCCGGAAATCTTCGACCTTCTGGCCAAGCAGGAGCGCGGCGCCGGAAACGAAATCCAGCTCACCGACTCCATGCTGAAGCTGGCTCGGAAGCAGGATTTCTATTCGGTCACCTTCGATGGCTCCATCTATGATTGCGGCTCGAAGCTCGGGTTTCTGATGGCGAATGTCGCCTATGCCCTCGCGCGGCCGGACATCGCCGAAACCTTCCGCCCGGAGCTCGACACCCTGCTCGCCAGCCTGTGAGCGCCTCGCGCGCTTAGCGCTGCAACCGCAGGCCGACCTGAACCACATTCGCCGTGTAGTCCTGCCCGGGCAGGGAGGAATCGAGCTTCAAATGGCTCACCTGCCCGGTCAGCTCCATGTTGCGTCCCATCTTGTAGGCAAAGCCCGCCGCGATGGTGAAGGTGTCCTGTGAGTAGGCACCCTCGTAATTGTCGATACGGTAGGCGACCGAGGCATTGCCGATGAGCCAGCGCCGGAAGGCGTGATCGACCTCCAGCCGGATCTCGTGCACGAAATCGCCCGAGGCATTCTCGACCGTGGTCTCCTCGACGTCGCTGCGGGCGCGCAGCACCACCGTCGTCAAGCCGCTTACCTCCCAGTTCAACGACGCATCGAAGACGAGACCCGAGATGTTGTCGAGCTGGGGATCGACATATTCGCGCCACGTCCAGCCGATGGCTGCGGTGCCCGTCAAAAGACCGGAAAACCGCATTTCGGAGCCGACAAGACCCGTCACGCCTTTGGAGTCGCGATTATAGCCCTGACTGTCGGGCACGATGTCGTAAACGCGGTGATCCGCCACCACCTGAACGAAGGGCTTGAGACCCGGCATGATCTCGTAGGCGCCGCGCAGCCGCACGCCGTAGCCCGTCACATTCTGGTCCGCCTGGCTTTCGGTGATTCCGCCGGCGAGTTGCGCCGGCGCATGGTCCTCGCGCTCGATCAGGCCCGCGGCGGTGACTTCCAACCGGTTGAACCGGCGCGTCAGACCGATGTCGACTCCGCTCTCATAGATCAGCGGCGGCTCGATCGCACCCGCGACCTGGTCCGGCGAGCCCGGCGAATCCGTGGTGATCGCGCCGCGGATGATCGTATCCAGCCGGATCAGCGAATTGATGTCGATGCGCCCGCGGATGATCCCTTCCGCTTCCGGGCGGTTGTTGCCGCTTACGTTCTCATAGGCGGTGTAGCCACCGCGCAGCTCGAAATCGAGGGCATGACGCGACCAGTCGGAGCGGGCAACGAACCCACCCTCCACATTGGTGAACAGCGAGCCCTTGCCGTTCGGAATACGCAGGGCATTGCTGTCATAGCCCGTGGTCAGCTCGACATAGGGTCTCACCACATAGGTGCCTACCCGGACTCCGACGGGCGCGAAGGGTTCATCCTCGGCGACGATACGCCGCCACAGCCCGGCCGGAAGACGATCGGGCAGGTTCAGCGGTACGCTGTCCGCCGGCGCGGCGGAGTCGAGCGGGGCTTCGGGGCCCGGCAGCACATCGTCGACGGCCAGCGCATCGCCGCTGATCCTCCCCGAATCGAAGCTTGCGTCGCCGGCCGCGGCCCCCGGCACGATTCCCCCCCGCAACCGATCCACAGTCTCGGGCTGTTCGAGACCGGGGCGCAGGCCCACCTCGGATACGTCGCTCTGCGCGCATGCTCCTCCGATCGTCGCGCCAAGGGCGACGCCGAGCGCGGCAAGACCGCTCAGGGTCGAAGCAGTACGCGACAAGAATCAGGACCCGCTGGCGAGGACAAGGGATCGGAGGCGGGTCCGAAACTGCGCTGTTATGGTTAATGCGGGGTTTCCAACGGGCCGACGCGCCACGCGGCCCGCGCTCCGTTACCGAGCAAGTCCTTCATCGGCAACGCACTTACGCCGGGCGCACCGTCAATGTCGCGCCATCGGCACGCTCGATCACCACACGGGCGCCGGCGACGAGGTCCGGACCTTCGATCCGCCACACCGTATCGTCGATCCGCACGCGGCCCACACCGCCCGTGATCGGCTCGTCCAGCACGAAAGAGCGCCCCACCAGTCCCGCCGCCCGCCGATTGAGGAACGGGCGATCACTTGCCGCGTCCGGTTTGGGCGCGATCAGCCGCCCGACCACCACCGCAATGAGCGCAAGTGCCGCAAAGCCGACCAGCTGCAGCTGCCAAAGCGGCGCCAGCATCCATGCGAGCAGGCCGGTTGCTGCGGCGGCGATACCGAGCCAGATCAGATAGGCCCCCGGCATGGCGAGCTCACCGACCAGCAGCACGCCGGCGATGATGAACCAGGACCAGGCGCCGAACTGGGTGAATATGGACATCGCGCGGCTCAGATCATCCCCGGCCCCGCGCTCGGGGGGCCGGTCGGACGGCGCACCGTCGAGCCCGCCTTCGGAGCATCCGGACCGAACGCGCCCTTCGCAATCTCGGCGATGCCCGCCAGCGAGCCGATGATCGCCGTCGCCTCATAGGGCAGCATCAGCAGCTTCTGATTGGGGGAGGTAACGATTCCCTCCAGCGCCTTCACATATTTCTCCGCGATGTAGTAGTTCAGCGCCGCCGGATCGCCCGCCGCGACCGCCGCCGAGAGCATCTGGGTCGCCCGTGCGTCCGCCTCGGCGAGGCGCTCGCGCGCCTCCGCGTCGCGGAAGGCGGCTTCGCGACGACCCTCGGCCTCGAGGATCTGCGATTGCTTCTCGCCCTCGGCCCGCAGGATTTCGGACTGGCGCTGGCCTTCCGCTTCGAGGACGACCGCACGCTTCTCGCGCTCGGCCTTCATCTGCCGGCCCATGGCGGTGACGAGGTCCGCCGGCGGCACGATATCCTTGATCTCGACGCGGGTGATCTTGATGCCCCACGGTGCGGCGGCCGCATCCACGACCTTGAGCAGGCGCTCGTTGATCTCGTCGCGATGAGACAGCAGCTGGTCGAGATCCATCGAGCCCATGACGGTGCGGATATTGGTCATGGTGAGGGCGAGGATGGCCGTGTCCAGCCGGGCGACCTCGTAGCTGGCCCGCGGCGCATCGAACACCTGGAAGAAGGCGACGCCGTCCACCGCCACGGTGGCATTGTCCTTGGTGATGACCTCCTGGGTGGGAACGTCCAGCACCTGCTCCATCATGTTCACCTTGTTGCCGATGCGGTCGATGAAGGGAACGATGAGGTTGAGGCCCGGCGACAGAGTGCGCGTGTACCGGCCGAAGCGCTCCACCGTGTATTCATAGCCCTGCGACACCGTCTTCACGCCGGAGAAGACAGTGCCGACCGCCAGCACGAGCAGGACGATGACGAAAAGATCGAAACCGGACAAGGACATCAGCGCGGGTCTCCCACCACGCGTTCAATCTGCACGCGGCCGCTGAATGGTTGATGAAGAAGGGCGCGCCCGTGGCCGGACGCGCCCTCTTGCCCAGATCCTGACGATGGAGAGGTCTCAGGCCGCCTCGTCGACGGCCGGTCGGGTGTCGAACAGCAGTTCGCCCGCCCCCTTCTCGACCCGCACCACGTCACCATCCTTCACAGTGCCGGCCAGGATTCGACCGGCCAGCGGATCCTGCACCAGCTTCTGGATCACCCGCTTCAGCGGACGCGCGCCATAGGCCGGATCGTACCCTTTCTCGGCGATGAAATCGCGCGCCTCGGGCGTCAGCTCCAGCGCGATCTTGCGCTCCTCGAGCAGCTTGCGCAGACGGGCGAGCTGCACGTCGACGATGGCCCCCATCTGCTCGCGCTTCAGCCGGTGGAACAGCACGATTTCGTCGACGCGGTTGAGGAATTCGGGCCGGAAGTGCGAACGCACCACCGCCATCACCTCGTCGCGCACGGCCTCCGAATCCTCGCCGTCCTTCTGGGCGACCAGATATTCGGCGCCGAGATTCGAGGTCATGATGATCAGCGTGTTGCGGAAGTCGACGGTGCGGCCCTGCCCGTCGGTCAGGCGGCCGTCGTCGAGCACCTGCAGCAGCACGTTGAAGACATCCGGGTGCGCCTTCTCCACCTCGTCGAACAGCACCACCTGATAGGGCCGCCGCCGCACCGCCTCGGTGAGCGCGCCGCCTTCCTCGTAGCCGACATAGCCGGGAGGCGCGCCGATCAGCCGGGCCACCGCGTGCTTCTCCATGTATTCGGACATGTCGATGCGCACGAGCGCGGTGTCGTCGTCGAACAGGAACGCCGCCAAGGCCTTGGTCAGCTCGGTCTTGCCGACGCCGGTGGGGCCGAGGAACATGAACGAGCCGATTGGCCGGTTCGGGTCCTGCAGGCCGGCCCGCGCGCGCCGCACCGCCGTCGAGACGGCTTCCACCGCCTCCTTCTGGCCGATGACGCGCTTGGCGAGTTCCTCCTCCATGCGCAGCAGCTTTTCCTTCTCGCCCTCCAGCATCTTGTCGACCGGCACGCCGGTCCAACGCGAGACGACCTGGGCGACGTGATCGGGCGTCACCGCCTCCTCGACCATCGCGCCGGCCTTCACCTCCGCGGCGAGATCCTTCTTCTCCAGATCGGCGAGCTTCTTCTCCAGCGCCGGGATGGTGCCGTAGGCGAGTTCGCCGGCCTTCTGGTATTCGCCGTTGCGCTGGGCGATGGCGAGGTCGGCGCGCGCCTTTTCGAGGTCGCTCTTGATCTTCTGGGCGTCGCCGAGCTTCTCCTTCTCCGCCTTCCAACGGGAGGTGATCGCGGCGGACTGCTCCTCGAGATCGGCGAGCTCCTTCTCGAGCTTCTTCAGCCGATCCTTGGACCCGACATCCTTCTCCTTCTTCAGCGCCTCCTGCTCGATGCGCAGCCGTACGATCTCGCGATCGATGCTGTCGAGTTCCTCGGGCTTCGAGTCAACCTGCATGCGCAGGCGCGAGGACGCCTCGTCGACGAGGTCGATCGCCTTGTCGGGCAGGAAGCGGTCGGTGATGTAGCGGTTCGACAGCGTCGCCGCCGCGACGAGCGCGGAATCGGTGATGCGCACGCCATGGTGCAGCTCGTACTTCTCCTTGATACCGCGCAGGATCGAGATGGTATCCTCGACCGTCGGCTCCGAGACGAAGACGGGCTGGAAGCGGCGGGCGAGCGCCGGATCCTTCTCGACATGCTTGCGGTACTCGTCGAGCGTGGTCGCGCCCACGCAATGCAGCTCGCCACGGGCGAGCGCGGGCTTGAGCAGGTTCGAGGCGTCCATCGCCCCGTCGCTCTTGCCGGCCCCGACCAGCGTGTGCATCTCGTCGATGAACAGGATGATGCCGCCCTCGGCCGCCTGCACCTCGGAGAGAACCGACTTCAGCCGCTCCTCGAACTCGCCGCGATACTTCGCGCCGGCGATCAGCGCGCCCATGTCGAGCGACAGCAGCTTCTTGTCCTTGAGGCTCTCGGGCACGTCGCCGTCGACGATGCGCAGCGCGAGGCCCTCGACGATGGCGGTCTTGCCGACACCGGGCTCGCCGATCAGCACCGGATTGTTCTTGGTGCGGCGCGACAGCACCTGAATGGTGCGGCGGATCTCCTCGTCGCGGCCGATCACCGGGTCAAGCTTGCCCTCGCGGGCCTCCGTGGTGAGGTCGCGGGCATATTTCTTCAGCGCGTCATAGGCATTCTCGGCGGTCGGGCTGTCCGCGGTGCGGCCCTTGCGCAGCGCCTCGATGGCGGCGTTGATCTTCTGCGGTGTGGCGCCCGACTTGGCCAGTATCTTCCCCGCCTCGCTGTCCTTCTCCAGCGCCAGTGCCAGCAGCAGCCGCTCGACGGTGACATAGCCGTCGCCCGCCTTCTTCGCCGCCTGTTCTGCCGCGTCGAACACGCGCGCCGTCGCCGGCGCGAGATACACCTGCCCCGCACCCGAGCCCTGCACCTTCGGCAACTTGGCCAGAGCCGCTTCGGTCTCGCGCAACACCGCGCGCGCATCCCCGCCGCTCTGACCGATCAGGCCGGCACACAAGCCCTCCGGGTCATCGAGCAGCACCTTGAGCAGGTGCTCGGGCGTGAACTGCTGGTGCCCCTCACGCAACGCAAGTGCCTGCGCCGACTGCACGAATCCCCGCGCGCGCTCGGTATAGATTTCGAAATTCATCTCGTGCCTCCTCACCCCTCCGTCCGCCCGATCCGGCACGGACAGCTTTCCGGGACATCAGCGCCCGTATCCCGAGCCGCTGCGGCGGACCCCGCTATGGCGATCCGCTTCGTCTCATGTAGTGTGGCGGATCGGCAACGGAAGGGCCTTGAGGAGGCTCAAGACGCGATTTTCAACCTGCCGCAACGCCTGCCGCGGTCGCCCGAGCGGGCGCCGGCACGGCGGCCTCTCCGCCGGGTGCTCCTCCGACCAGATAGGTCACGGCCGCGACCAGCGCCACGCCGCCGAGGGTCAGGAACGCGGCCGGATAGCCGGCATATTGCGCCGTCACCCCCGCCAGCGTCGTGGAGAGCGCCGCGCCGATCCCCTGCGCGGTCATCACCAGCCCGAGGCCGGCATTGAAGCGACCGGACCCCTGAAGGATACGCTGAACGATGCCAGGGGTCGCGACGCCGAGCAGACCGGCCGCAACACCGTCGAGGATCTGGACGGGATAAAGCGCATCCCCCCAGTTCCACTGCACGGCCGCCGCCGCGATCATGCCCCGGACCGGGAGCGCGGCGAGCGCTACCAGCAGCACCAGCCGATACCCCTGCGTGCGTGCGAGGCGGGAGGCCAGCAGCGCCATCGGGATCATCGTCGCCTGCGCGACCACGACCGTGAGCGCCGTCAAGGCAGAAGGATCACCCGCGCCCTGCGCCACCATCGCCTGTCCGAACAGTGGCAGCATGGCGCCGTTGCCGAGGTGGAACAGCGCCATGGTCACCCCCACCGTCAGCAACCGGCGATCCGACAGCAGCCGGCTCCACCCTTCCGCCTGACCGACCTCGCCCTGGGACGGCGAGGCAAGGCCGCGGGCCGCCTCGTGGTTGATGTCATCGGGGCGGATCGCCAGCACCGAGAGCACCGAGCCGACGGCCATTGCGGCCATCAGCGCGAAGACCGCCGGCAGCCCGATCCACCAGCCCAGCACGCCCGCGAGGACAGCCGCGATGATGTTGCCCGCATGATTGAAGGCTTCGTTGCGCCCGAGCTGGCGGTCGAAGCCCCCTGCCCCGACGAGACCGAGCGTGAGGCCGGCCACCGCCGGGGCGAGCGCCGCCGCCGCGATACCGTTCACCGCCTGCGCGACCGCGACCACGCCGAAGCTGGGCGCCAGCAGAATGGCGATGGACGCCGCGATCACCACCGCCGAACCGACGACGACGATCGCCCGCTTGGCGCGGCTCGAATCGACCAAGGCTCCCATCGGCAGCGTCGCGACCATCCCGGCAAGGCCGCCGATGGTCATCACCAGCCCGATCTCGCCGGGACTCCATTGCTTCTGCTGGAGGAATACCCCGAGAAAGGGCCCGAGCCCGTCGCGGACGTCGGAAAGGAACAGGTTCAGCGAGGCAAGGGCGGCGAGGGAAGAAGCAACGGCCATGACGGGCGCTCCGAGAGGGATGCCCGATAAGCGGCACGCCGCGTTACAGTTCCATATTACCTTGCGGCATCGATGACCACGGGGCGTTCGGCCAGCATCATATAGTTGGTCGAGAGGTCACCCGAGCGCCGCCAGCCGTCGGAAAGCGGGCTGAAGACCACCCCTGCACGGTCGATCTCGTGAAGCCCGCCGGTCGCCAGCGCGGCCGAGAGCTCATCCGGGGTGATGAACTTGTTCCAGTCATGCGTGCCTTTCGGCAGCCAGCCAAGCACATATTCGGCACCGACGATGGCAAGGCCGAAACTGCGCAGTGTGCGATTGAGTGTCGCGGCGAACATCAGGCCGCCGGGCCGGACCATCTCAGCCGCGCTGCGGACGAAAAGCCCGACATCGGCGACATGCTCGACCACCTCCATCGCCAGCACCGCGTCGAACCTCGCGCCGGTGTCGGCCAGTGCTTCGGCGGTAGTCGCGCGGTAATCGACGGCTATCCCGCTCTGCTCGGCATGGAGCGCGGCGATGCGAACGTTCTTCTCCGCCGGATCGATGCCGGTAACGGTGGCGCCGATGCGGGCCAGCGGTTCGCTGAGGAGACCGCCGCCGCAGCCGATGTCGAGGACGGAGACCCCTTCCAGCGGTCGCGCGGCCCGCGGATCCCGCCCGAAGTGGTCCACCAGCTTCTCGCGGAGATAGGCAAGGCGCACCGGGTTGAACTTGTGCAGCACGCCCATCTTGCCGCGCGGGTTCCACCATTCGGCCGCGAGCGCGGCGAAGCGCTCGACCTCGCGCGGGTCAACCGTGGTCGTGGCGGCCTGCGACATCGACTTTCCCCGGACGGGTTCGAGGGTCATTTCACACGTGGCGCCGCCGTTGCGGCGGAGGCGCGACGCCGCTATCTATACGCGCCTTTTCGGCCGGGGGTACCCCTTGGGGCGTTACGCCGCCGGCCGATCACTCAATAGAATCGATACGGTTTTCCCATGGCACGTCTGGTGATGAAGTTCGGCGGCACATCGGTCGCGAACGTGGAGCGCATCCGCATTGTCGCGCGCCATGTCAAACGCGAGATCGACGCCGGCCACCAGGTCGCGGTCGTGGTCTCCGCCATGTCGGGCAAAACGAACGAGTTGGTCGCGTGGTGTCGTGAAGCGTCGATCCTGCACGATCACCGCGAATACGATGCCATCGTCGCCTCCGGCGAACTCGTCACGTCGGGACTGCTCGCCATCGTCCTGCAGTCGTTCGGCATCCCGGCCCGCTCCTGGCAGGGCTGGCAGTTGCCGGTCTCGACCGACGATTCGCACGGCTCCGCCCGGATACTCGATGTGAACGGCGACGAGATCGTGAAGGGTTTCGCCCGCGGCGAGGTTGCGGTGATCGCCGGCTTCCAGGGCATGCACCTGCCGACGGGCCGGGTGACGACGCTCGGGCGCGGCGGATCCGACACCAGCGCCGTTGCTGTCGCCGCCGCCATCAAGGCCGACCGCTGCGACATCTACACCGACGTCGACGGTGTCTACACGACCGACCCGCGCATCGTTCCCAAGGCGCGCCGGCTCGACAAGATCGCCTTCGAGGAGATGCTGGAGATGGCATCGCTGGGGGCCAAGGTGCTTCAGGTCCGCTCCGTGGAACTCGCCATGGTGCACAAGGTGCGCACTTTCGTCCGCTCCAGCTTCACCGATCCGGACGCCCCGGAACTCAAGACCGCCGGCGATCCGCCGGGCACCCTGATCTGCGACGAGGAGGAAATCGTGGAGAGTGAAGTCGTTACCGGCATCGCCTTCGCGCGCGACGAGGCCCAGGTGAGCATCCGTCGCGTGCCGGACAAGCCGGGCATCGCCGCGGGCGTGTTCGTGCCGCTCGCCGACGCCAACATCAATGTCGACATGATCGTCCAGAACATCTCGGCCGAAGGCTTCACCGACATCACCTTCACCGTTCCGACCGCCGATTTCGAGCGCGCCAAGGCCGCGCTCGCCACCGTGCGCGATCAGATCGGCTACGAGAACATCGAGGGTGCGACCGATGTCGTGAAGATCTCGGTCATCGGCATCGGCATGCGCAGCCACGCCGGCGTCGCGGCCCGGGCGTTCAAGGCGCTCTCGGAACGCGGCATCAACATCCGCGCCATATCGACGTCCGAAATCAAGATCTCCGTATTGATCGACGCGGCCTATACCGAGCTTGCGGTGCGAACTCTCCATTCGGTATACGGGCTCGACGCCTGACAGCGGCGTCGCGAGACGGCGCGCGGAGCGATTCGCGCGCCTCAACTGCAGGACCGCTCCGGGCTGGCGGAGCCCGGAAACCGAGGACGGCCGATGCGAGGCGCGCTCGGCGGCCCGCGCGTTCTTCTGAGGCGACTTCGCGAGGTCATGGCGGAGCCGGTCAGCGCGCAGGACCGCCTCGACAAGATCGTTGTGCTGATCGCCGCCAACATGGTGGCCGAGGTGTGCTCGGTCTACGTGCTGCGCGTCGACGGCACGCTTGAGCTTTATGCCACCGAGGGCCTCAACCGCAGCGCCGTCCACCTCACCGTCATGCGCATCGACGAAGGGCTCGTCGGCACGGTGGCGCGCGAGGCGGAGCCGGTCAGCCTTTCCAACGCCCAGGCCCACCCCGCCTTCTCCTATCGGCCGGAGACGGGCGAGGAAATCTACCACTCCTTCCTCGGCGTGCCGATCCTGCGCGCCGGCAACACGCTCGGCGTGCTGGTGGTGCAGAATCGCGCCCACCGTACCTACACGGAAGAAGAGGTCGAGGCGCTCCAGACCACGGCCATGGTGCTGGCCGAGATCATCGCCTCCGGCGAACTGACCGCCCTCGCCCTGCCCGGCGCCGAGATCGCCGCGCGCCGACCGTTGCATCTGTCGGGGATCGCTCTGTCGGAAGGCATCGGCCTCGGCCATGTGGTTCTGCACGAACCCCGCATCGAGGTGACCAAGGTCATCGCCGACGACATGCCGGGCGAACTCAAGCGGCTCGACAACTCGATCGATACGCTGCGCGCGTCGATCGATGTGATGCTGGAGGACGAGGGCGTCGCCCGCGTCGGCGAGCATCGCGAGATTCTTGAAGCCTACCGCATGTTCGCTCACGACCGCGGCTGGATCAGCCGCATGCGCGAAGCGGTGATGACCGGCCTCACCGCCGAAGGCGCCGTCGAGAGGGTTCAGTCCGATACCCGCGCACGCATGCTGCGCATGACCGACCCCTATCTGCGCGAGCGGATGCACGATCTCGACGATCTTGCCAACCGTCTCCTGCGCCAGCTCACCGGACGGACGGACGGTCCCGGAAAGATCACGCTTCCCGACAATGCCATCATCGTCGCGCGCAATATGAGCCCGGCGGCGCTGCTCGACTACGACCGCTCGCGCATTCGCGGCGTCGTTCTCGAGGAAGGCGCGGCGACGAGCCATCTCACCATCGTGGCGCGCGCGCTCGGCATTGCGGCCGTCGGTCATGTGGAGAACGCCGTCGGCCTCGTGGATACGGGCGACGCCATCATCGTCGACGGGGTCAGCGGCGAGGTCCATATCCGCCCGCCCGCCGATGTCGAAGCCGCCTATGCCGAGAAGGTGCGATTCCGCGCCCGCCGTCTGGAGCGCTACGCGGCGCTGCGCGACATCCCGACCGTCACCCGCGACGGCGTGCCGATCGAGCTCTATCTGAACGCCGGCCTGCTGGTCGACCTGCCGCACATCGCCGAGACCGGCGCCTCCGGCATCGGCCTGTTCCGCACCGAGCTCCAGTTCATGATCGCCTCGGCCTTCCCGCGGACCAACGAGCAGAACAAGCTCTACCGCTCCGTGCTCGACGCGGCCGGCGATCGGCCGGTGGTGTTCCGCACCCTCGATATCGGCGGCGACAAGGTGCTGCCCTACATGCGGGCCATCGAGGAGGAGAATCCGGCGCTCGGCTGGCGGGCCATCCGGCTCGGCCTCGACCGCCCCGGCCTCCTGCGCAGCCAGATCCGGGCCCTTCTGCGCGCCGCCACCGGGCGTGAACTGCGGCTCATCTTCCCCATGGTCTCGGCGGTCGAGGAATTCGACCGCGCCCGCCATATCGTCGAGCGGGAGCTGACCCACCTGCGCCGGCACGGCCACGGCCTGCCCGAGCGCGTGCATGTGGGGGTGATGCTGGAAGTTCCGGCCCTGCTGTTCCAGCTCGATGAGCTGTTCGAGCGGATCGACTTCGCGTCGGTCGGATCGAACGACCTCGTCCAGTTCCTGTTTGCGGCCGATCGCGGCAATCCGCGCGTGGCCGATCGCTTCGACCCTCTCTCGCCCTCGTCGTTGCGCGCGCTCAAGGCCGTCGTCGATGCCGCCGGCCGCTACGGCAAGCCGGTGACGCTGTGCGGCGAACTCGCCTCGCGTCCGCTGGAGGCCCTGGCGCTGGCCGCGATCGGCTACCGCAAGCTCTCGCTGTCGCCGGCCTCCTTCGGCCCGGTAAAGGCCATGTTCCTCGAAACCGATCTCGCAAAGGCCGCCAAGCTGCTCGACGGGCTGCTGAGCGAGCGGCATGGAACTGTCTCGGTCCGCGCGCGGCTGACGGAATTCGCCGAAGCGGCCGGTCTGCCGATATGACCATGCCGCTGCCCGACGCCCGCCTCGACCAGTTGCTCGCCCGCCATGCCGAGATCGAGCACACCCTGTCCGGCTCTCCCGACGCGGACGCCTATGTGCGCCTCTCCCGCGAGTTTGCCGACCTCGGCCCGCTGGTCGAGAAGGTCAGAGCCCTGCGCGCCGCCGAGCGGGAGCGCGCGGAGGCGCATGCCCTAGCGGAAGACCCGGCGACCGATGCCGAAATGGCGACGCTCGCGCGCGAGGAGGCCGAGGAACTCGACGAACGTGTCGAGGCTCTGACCCATGAAGTGCGCCTGGCGCTGCTCCCCAAGGATGCGATGGACGAGCGCGGCGTCATCTTGGAGGTTCGCGCGGGAACCGGTGGCGACGAAGCGGCCCTCTTCGCCGGCGACCTGTTCCGCATGTATGAGCGCTTCGCCGCGCTGAATGGCTGGTCGGTCGAAGTGCTCTCCGTCTCCGAAGGTACCGCTGGAGGCTACAAGGAGATCATCGCGGCCCTGCATGGGCGGGGAGCCTATGCGAAGCTGAAATTCGAATCAGGCGTTCATCGCGTGCAGCGTGTCCCCGAAACCGAGGGCTCGGGCCGCATCCACACCTCCGCCGCCACGGTCGCCGTGCTGCCGGAGGTCGAGGAGGTCGACGTCGACGTCGACGAGAACGACCTGCGCATCGACGTCTTCCGCGCCTCCGGCGCCGGCGGCCAGCATGTCAACAAGACCGAGAGCGCCGTGCGCATCACCCACCTGCCGAGCGGCATCGTTGTCGCCGTCCAGGACGAGCGCTCGCAGCACAAGAACAAGGCGCGCGCCATGGCCCTGCTACGGGCCCGGCTTTATGATTCGGAGCGCGAGAAGCGCGACAGTGCCCGCGCCGCCGACCGTCGTGGGCAGGTGGGCTCCGGCGACCGTTCGGAGCGCATCCGCACCTATAACTTCCCGCAGGCGCGCGTCACCGACCATCGCATTGGGCTGACGCTGCACAAGTTGCCGGAGATTCTTGCCGGCGAAGGACTTGGCGAGCTGGTGGACGCCCTCACCACCGAGCATCAGGTGGCACTGCTCGCAGCAGCGGAAGGCGGCGAGGCCGCGGTCCGGTGAGCACAACCAGGGCGGGCCTGCTGCGCGCGATCGCCGCCTCGCTCGCCGGATCCGGCATCGACGCACCGGAACGCGAGGCGCGAATCCTGTTGAAGGGCGTTCTCGGCATCTCGGACCTCGACCTGATCGGGCACCCCGACGCCATCATCGGCTCCGCGGAAGTCGCCACAGTGCGGGCGCTCGCCGAGCGGCGGCGGCAAGGTGAGCCGATGGCGCGCCTGCTCGGCCGAAAGCCCTTCTGGACGTTCGATCTCGCACTCGCCGCGGAAACGCTCGTCCCCCGTCCCGAGACCGAGACGCTGGTGGAAGCCGCCCTGGCCCTGTGGCCGGAGCGGACCGCGCCGTTGCACGTGCTGGATCTCGGCACCGGCACCGGCGCGATCCTGGCCGCCATCCTCAGCGAGCGCCCGTGCGCAACGGGCGTGGCCGTCGACCTCTCCGAAGGCGCGGCCCGTCAGGCCCGCGCCAATCTCGCAGCCCTTGGCCTGTCGGACCGTTCGGGCGTGGTCGTCGGTTCGTGGGGTGAAGCGCTCGGCTGCCGGTTTGACCTCGTGGTGTCCAATCCACCCTACATCGTCGGTGAAGAGATCGAATCGCTGGAGATCGAGGTGCGCGCGCATGACCCGCGCCTCGCTCTCGACGGCGGCGCCGACGGTCTCGATGCCTATCGCGCCCTGGCGCAGGCACTGCCCGATCTCCTCGCGCCGGAGGGAGCGGCCGTCGTCGAACTCGGCGCCGGACAGGAGCCCGCCGTATCGGCTCTTTTCACCTCGGCGGGCCTTCGGATAGCAGGACCGGCCCGCAAGGATCTCGCCGGCATTCCACGTGCCCTTGTCGCTGTTGCGAAGTGACCGCGTGCCGTGCGGCAAAAAAGGGCTTGGAAGCAGCCCGCGAAGCGATTAGTGTCGCTCGTAGAAATCGACCCGGGACGCCATCCGCATTTCGTCACAGACCAGCCTTGCTCCTGTGGAGCGGTCGAGACGGAACGATGGTCACCATTGCGATTGGCGGCGACTTGGCCACGGACGCGGAATGGTATCGGCCGTCTGGACGGGACGACAGCTTCAAAGGTTTGTCGGGTGTGACTGTGGAGTTCCCCGGCGAAGCGTGGGCCGGTTCGCGCGCTGAGCGCGCGAGAGCCACGTGCCGAAGCCGACCGGTTGCCCTGCGCAGAGCCTGCGTCGGAAACGGTCGGCGGTAATGCTGCAAGACATGGCATTGCCAGGAGCACGCTCGCGCGAAGGAAGTTCGATGACCATTGTCGGATGTCAGCCCGACGGGTGCGCGAATGCTCCCCCAACGGTGCGGCGGCAGGACGATTCGGACGTGAACTGCCCCTGGCGTTCCAACCGGAAGGTTTCGCGACCGACCCGGCTGCGGTGACGCTGGCGGATCAAACCAGGGCGATGGAAAAGCCTGTGGCGGCCGAAACGGGACTTCGTTCCGACGGCGGAGCATAGGCATCAGAGACAAGCTCGATGCGAAATAATCAGCAGAAGCGTATGCGTAGCCGTAACAATAACAACAACAATCGGCGCGGCCA
Source organism: Ancylobacter terrae (assembly GCF_045108345.1). NCBI lineage: Bacteria > Pseudomonadati > Pseudomonadota > Alphaproteobacteria > Hyphomicrobiales > Xanthobacteraceae > Ancylobacter > Ancylobacter terrae. Next base: position 173,440 of record NZ_JBJGXH010000001.1, on the reverse strand, counting down.
AAATCCGCTGACGCGCGTTTATGAATCCAACGGACCGGATGTGAAGGTGCGCGGCACCGCGCAGCACATCGTGGAAAAATATCTCCAGCTTGCCCGCGACGCGCAGGCGTCCAGCGACCCGGTCGCGGCGGAGAACTATCTGCAGCACGCCGAGCATTATTTCCGGATCATCGCTGCAGCGCAGGCGCAATTCGGTGTTCCCGGCCAGCCCTTCCAGCGCCCCGACGAGGAAGACGACGACTTCGACGGCGAGGAGAATCAGGGCTTCGAGGCCCCGCAGCCCTATGCCCGCGAACCGCAGAACCAGCGCGAGGGGCAGCGTGATTTCCAGCCGCGCGACTATGGCCAGCGGGACCAGCAGCCCTATCGCGACAACAACCAGCCCCGTCGCGACCGGGACCGGGACCGGAACAATCAGGATCGCCCCTACCGCGAGCAGCGTGAAGGCGGCGAGCGGCAGCCGCGCGAGTTCCGCGAGCCGCGCGAGGGCGGTGAGCGTCCGCCGCGCGAGAACCGGTGGCAGTCCCGCGAGCAGCGCCGGGAGAACCGGGAGCCGGTCGAGGCGGCAGCGCCCTACCGGGACCCCGGACAGCAGCCGCAGCCCAGCCTTGGCCCGGACGTGGAAGCCGAGATCGGCCTGCCCTCCTTCATCACGCAGGGCGGCAACCTTCCCGCCCCTGCGGTGCCCGCAGCTGCGCCGGAAGCGCCCGTCGCCGTTGCAGCGCCGGCCCCTGAGCCGGTAGTCGCGGCGGTACCGGAGCCGCAGGCGGCGGCGCCGGAAGCCGTCACCGCCGAGGCGGAGGCGGCCCCGGATGCCGAAGGCGACGCCAAGCCCCGCGCGCGCCGTCGCCGCTATCGCCGCACCGAGCGGGCCGAGGATGGCACCGAAGCCGCACCGGCCGCGCCGGCCGAAGCGGGGGAATGAGGGGGGACGGCTAACCGATCCGCCTGCACGCAGTCGACATCCACACCACGGCAACCCGCGCGGTTGCCGTGGTTTTTTGTGCGCGGGCGCATCGGATGTGGCGCGCTTGCGGCGGGGTGGCGAAGGCCACGCCTGTCCTTCGGCAGACCTAGGTCATCTGTCCCAGTGGTGGACGAAAGGGCCGCGTCAGAAGATCAGTCGGATCGGGTCGCCTTCCGCCACGAGCCCGCCCTCGACGATTTCCGCATAGACGCCGCAGTCGATATGGCCGAATTCCCGCATCAGCAGTTTCGGGATTTCGAGGTTGCGCTTGCCGGTACCCGGCTCGACATTGGTCGCCGCACAACGCTCGATGCGCTTGATGATGCGCAGCCGGGCCGTGTTTCCGATCGCGATGGTATGGCCGACGAGGTCGAACTCATCCCACGCTTCCAGCCCCTCGAGATGCAGATTGCCCCGGAAGCGCAGCGGATCGACCGGAACCCCCACGAGATCCTGGATGGCGCGCACACTCGCCAGGTTGATCAGCGATACGTAGCCCTTCGGCGAATCGACAAAGCGGAAGCTACCCCCGCCGTCGAGCACTCGCGGGGCGCCGCGCAATTCGTAGCGGACGAAGCGCTGGAAGAACGACTCGATTTCCGCCCGCCCGGCCTCGGTGGACAGATCGCCGCGCGCTTCCTCCGCCCCATCCTGCTGGATCACCAGCGTCCGTGTGGCGTCGTCATAGCGGGTCTCGAGAGCCGCCAGACGCTCGTTGCGCATCAGCATGAGATACTTGATCTTCGGCTCATGCTGCGGCGAGGCGGGATCGAAGCCCGAGGGACCGTTCTCGATCGCGTAGAGCCGATCGCCCGGGAAATAGGTCCCGGCGGTCAATTCGACGAGATCCAGCCGCTCGGGCGACAAGCCTTTCACGGGATAGCGGTGGAGAGCCGCCACGCTCGCGAACGCTTCGCTCGCGGTCGGCATCTCATCGGGCGCAAGATCGTCTGATTCGGTCATCGAGGGAACCTTATAGGCTTCGCGTGACGCCGTCATAGCATCCTTCAGCCGCGATCGCGCGGCGGCACCTCTTCCCTTGGCGGCGCGAATCCTTATGAATCCGGATGCCTCTCCTCCGAACCCTGCGGAGGCCGACCATGCCCCGGCTCTTCACCGCCCTCGAGATTCCCCCACAGATCGGCTCCACTCTCGCCATGCTGCGCGGCGGCATTCCGGGAGCGCGCTGGATCGATCCCGAGTTCTACCATGTCACTCTGCGTTTCATCGGCGACGTCGACCATGCGGTCGCGCGCGACGTGGCGGCGGCGCTCGATGAAGTCGAACGATTCGGTTTTGAACTGAGCCTCGATGGCGTCGACCAGTTCGGCAACCACAAGCCGCGCGCCATCTTCGCCGCGGTCAAGGCCAATCCGGCGCTCGCTGAACTTCAGGCCGAGCACGAGCGGCTGATGAAGCGGATCGGCCTGCCCGCCGAGGGCCGCAACTATCGTCCTCACGTCACCCTCGCCCGGCTGCGCGACAGCGCCCCCCGGCAGGTCGCCGACTATCTTTCGGTTCGCGGCTATTATCGCAGCCCATCGTTCGAGGTGCCGCGCTTTGTCCTGTTCTCCTCGCGCGATTCGGTCGGCGGCGGCCCTTATCGGATCGAGGCGGCCTATCCCCTCCTCTGACCGTTGCGCAACCCACCCGCAAGGGCCATCTCACCTGCGAGGAGGACGACGACCATGTCTGCATCGCGCCTATTCGACGATGGCGAGCCGTTCACGGAAACGGCCGGGGACGATGAAACGCGCGTGCGCGACGGCTTCTGGGACAAGCTGCGTCGGACGGCGGGCCGCGTCCCCTTCGCGGAAGACGCGACCGCGGCCTATTATTGCGCCCTCGATCGGCAGACCCCGCTCAAGGTACGCGCCCTGCTGTTCGGTGCGCTCGCCTATTTCGTGCTGCCGGCGGACACGCTGCCGGATGTGATGCCCGTGCTCGGCTTCACAGACGACGCCGCCGTCATCGCGACCGCGCTCAATCTGCTGGCCGGCCACATCCGGCCCGAGCATCGCACCGCGGCCCGCGAGGCGCTCGGTCGCGTCACCCGACGCCGTTCGAGTTAGTGTTTACCAGGACGATCTTGCCCTGCGCCCGCCGCTCGGCGATGTCGGCGATCGCCTGTGCGCACTGCTCCAGCGGATAGGTCGCGCCGATATGGGCCTGAATGCGTCCCTGAGCGAGCCAGTCGAGAAGATCGGCCATGTGGCGGCGCAGCAGGCCCGGCTCGCGATCCCAGGCACCTCCGAGCGAGACACCGCGCAGGTCGCACCCCTTGAGCAGAAGCAGATTGAGCGGAATGCGCGGAATGTCGCCCGCCGCAAATCCGATGACCAGATAGCGGCCGCGCCAACCCATGGAGCGAACGGCTGGCTCGGCGAGATCGCCGCCGACCGGATCATAGAGCACATCGACCCCCTTGCCGCCGGTGAGTTCCTTCAGGCGGGCTCGCAGGTCCTCCTTCGAATAATCGACCAATTCGTCCGCGCCATGGGCGCGCGCCAGCGCCAGCTTTTCCGGCGAGGACGCGCAGGCGATCACCCGCGCGCCGAGGGCATGACCAAGTTCAACGGCCGCAAGACCGACGCCGCCGGAAGCGCCGAGCACGGCCAGGGTCTCCCCCGGCTTCAGCTCGCCCCGGTCCCGCAGCGCATGCAGCGTCGTGCCGTAGGTCACCCCGAAGGCCGCGCCATGGACGAAATCGACCGTGTCCGGCAGCTGCAGCAGGCGATCGGCCGGCACCGCGATCCGCTCCCGCGCCGCGCCGTAACGCTGGCTGCCGCACACGCGGTCGCCGATGGAGAAACCGGACACGCCCTCGCCGATCGCACTCACCGTGCCGGCAAACTCCGCGCCGGGAGAAAACGGACGTTCCGGGCGCACCTGATAGCGATCAACGATGATGAGCGTGTCGAAGAAGTTCAACCCGACAGCCGCGACATCGACAACGATCTCACCGGGCGCGGGCAGAGGGTCCGGCAGATCCACCGCTTCAAGAGTTTGCGGTCCGCCGTTGCGGACGCTGACGATCGCCTTCACCGCGGCTCCCCAGGCAAGGAATTTCAGGCTACCGGCGTTGATTGCGCCATTTTTTCTCCAACGTCCATGCGTAGCGGTGAACGAACGCGACACCGGCCTGCGGGTCGGATGCGGGCTTCAAGGGTTCACAGCGGCGACGGGTCCGTTTATCCCTTGGGGCGATAGTGGGGAATCATCGGGTCGCCTGGCGGCCGACATCACGAATCCGGGGAGTGCGACCATGGCACGAAGCAGGGTGCGCGCGGTGCTGGCTGGTATTGCGCTTGCCGCCGTCGCAGGGGGCGGTGCGCTGGCACAGGGAGCGCCGAAGCTCGCCGCGCAGTTCGGCGATTGGGGCGTCTACGTCGACCAGAGCAGCGGCAGCAAGATCTGCTATGCGCTCGCCCAGCCGAAGACCCGCATACCGGCCGGCCTCAACCGTGATCCGGCCTATTTCTTCATCTCCACCCGCCCGGCGGAGAATGTCCGGAACGAGGTCAGCGTGATCATGGGCTTCCCGCTCAAGCAGGGGTCCGACGCCACGCTCACGATCGGACCGACGAATTTCGTTCTGTACACGCGCGATTCCGGCGCCTGGGTGCGGAACGTCGCCGAGGAAAGCAAGCTCGTCGATGCGCTCCGGAAAGGCCGCGAGGTGGTGGTGAAATCGACGTCGCTGCGCGGCAACGCAACGACCGACACCTATCCTCTCTCCGGCATCGCCGCCGCGATAGATCGCGCCACGCAGGAGTGCAAATAGGCACCAGCGGCCCCGGCATTGATTGCCGATGAGCCTGTGGACGCACCGTTTCGACCCTGCGGGAGAGACTGAATGCCGGCCGAGATTCGCCTCGTTCCCTGCCTCGCCGATAATTACGCGGTGCTGCTGCACGATCCGACGACGGAAGCGACGGCGGTCGTGGATGCGCCCGAAGTCGCGCCCATCCTCGCCGCGCTGGAGCGCGAGGGCTGGAATCTCACCCATATCCTCGTCACGCATCACCATACCGATCATATCGACGGTGTGCTGGCGCTGAAGGAGCGCTACGGCGCCGCCGTCATCGGCCCGAAGGCCGAGCGCGACACGATCCCGGGCCTCGATTTCGCGGTAGTGGACGGCGACCCGATCGCCGTGGGCAGCCTGGTCGGCCGGGTGATGGAGACCCCCGGTCATACCAAGGGCCACATCGTCTTTCTCTTCGAAGGCGAGCGCCTGCTGTTTAGCGGCGACACGCTCTTCGTGATGGGATGTGGCCGCCCGTTCGAGTGCGATCCTCCGGTGCTCTGGGACTCACTGCTGCGGCTGCGCGCGCTGCCCGATGACATCTCGGTGTATTGCGGGCACGAGTACACGCTCTCCAATGCCCGGTTCGCCTCGAGCGTGGATCCGGACAATGAGCAGATCGCGACGCGTCTTGAGACGTTCGAGGCGTTGCGGGCGCGTGGCGAACCGACCCTGCCCACGACCATCGGCGCCGAGAAGGCGACCAACCCCTTCATGCGGGCCGACGACACCGAGCTCGCCGCACGGATCGGATTGGCCGGCGCCGACCCGGGCGCGGTCTTCACCGAGTTGCGATCCCTGAAGAACAGCTTCAAGGGCTGATCCGTGATCGCCTCTGGCCTGACCTCCGCCGAGGTGATCGCGCTTTTGCAGCTTTCGCCCCATCCCGAGGGCGGGCATTTCCGCGAAACCTTTCGCGACAGTTCCCGATTACCGGATGGCCGTGCCGCCTCAACGGCGATCTACTTCCTGCTGGCCGCCGGCGAGCGCTCGCACTGGCACCGAATCGATGCCGTCGAGGTCTGGCACTGGTATGCGGGCGCGCCACTGGCTTTGGCCATCGCTGACGCTGATTCCGGCTCCGTCCAGAATTTGGTGCTGGGGTCCGACCTCGTGGCCGGCGAACGCCCGCAGGCCATTGTTTCCACGGGCCATTGGCAGAGCGCCCGCAGCCTCGGCGACTGGACGCTGGTCGGCTGTAGCGTCGCCCCCGGGTTCGAGTTTGCCGGCTTCGAACTCGCACCGCCGGACTGGGCACCGGGTCGCTAGCCTGCGCGGTTTCGCGCCATCAGGGTCGCCACCACCGCGCCGCCCACGATGAGTGCGCAGGCGGCCGCCAGCGACCACGAGGCCGCGGCATCTCCCGCGAGCACCAGGAGAAGCGTGGAGAGCACCGGCGCGGCATAGGAGGCGACACCGAGCAGCCGGATATCACCGCGCTTCATACCGATGTCCCAGGCATAGAACGCAATGCCGACCGGACCGATACCGAGCGCGACGACGGCCAGCCATTGCGAGCCACCCTGCGGCCAGACCGACGGCTCGAAGGCGACGTGGCAGAGGGCGGAGAGCGCCGCCGTGGCGAGGCAGAAACCGGCGACCAGTTCGGTCGGCACGTCGTGGAAGCGCCGCGAGAGCACCGAATAGACCGACCAGATCACGGCGCACATCGCCGCCGCGGCGTAGCCCCATGCATATTGCGGGGCGAACCCCATCCCTCCAGCCTTGCCGGCGAGCAATATCGCCGTTCCCGCCAGCCCCATCATCGCGCCGCACACATGCGCGGGCCGAAGCCGCTCCCCCGGCAGCAGCGCGGAGAGCAGCACGATCAGCAACGGCCACAGATAGGCGATCAGCCCCGCCTCGGCCGGCGGCGCCAGCTTCAGCGCCGAAAAATAGAAGAAGTGATAGCCGAACAGGCCGCCAATGCCGTGCAGCCAGACAGGCCAGGGCTGCCGCACGATACCGATGCCCACCCCTCGCGCCAGCGCCGCGGCGACGCCGACGGTACCGCCGATGGCGAAGGTCAGTGCCGTCAGCAGGAAGGGCGGAACGGCTCCGGTGGAGGTCGTCGCGAGGGCAAGGCAGGCCCAGAGAAGGATGGCGACGAGGCCGATCAGGGTAGCGGTGCGGCGGGACATAACGGGAGCATCAGGATTGGAGGGAGGCGTTCCCCCATATCCCAGTCCTTACGACGCTGCATCTGCCGAAATCGGTCCGCACCGCGGCCGGCCTCCCGTATCGGGCCGGAAACCGGGGGCCACCGCAACGGCAGCCCCCGGGCGTACTCATGCCAGATACTGGCCGCCATTGGCTGTGAGGGTCGAGCCGGTGATGAAGCCGGCATTATCGGCCGCCAGGAACACCACGCAGCGCGCGATTTCCTCCGGCTCGCCGAGCCGGCCGACAGGAATCTGCGGGATGATCTGCTTGTCGAGAATCTCCTGCGGCACCGCACGGACCATCTCGGTGCCGATATAGCCGGGGCAGATGACGTTGACGGTGATGCCCTTGCGGGCGTTCTCCTGCGCCAGCGACTTGGAGAAGCCGATCTCGCCCGCCTTCGCGGCGGCATAGTTGGTCTGGCCCATCTGGCCCTTCTGGCCGTTGATCGACGAGATCGTGACGATGCGCCCGAAATTGCGCTCGCGCATGCCCTCGATGACATTGCGGCACATGTTGAACACCGAGTTCAGGTTGGTGTTGATCACCGCCTGCCACTGCTCGAGGCTCATCTTGTGCAGCATGCCGTCGCGGGTGATGCCGGCATTGTTCACCAGTACCTCGACCGGACCGAGCTTGGCCTCGACCTCGGCGATACCCGCCTTGCAGGCGGCGAAATCCGAAACGTCCCACTTGAAGGCGGGGATCCCGGTCTGCTCGGTGAACTTCGCGGCCGCCTCGTCATTGCCGGCATAATTGGCCGCAACCGAGTAACCGGCGTCCTTGAGAGCCTTGCACACGGCGGCCCCGATACCGCGAGTGCCACCCGTAACCACTGCAACGCGAGCCATTTCGCTCCCCCTTCTGGCGTCGACCGCCCCGACTTCTAGTTGCTTCATGACAGCCGGCAAGGCGTCTGGCGCCATCTCGCCGGCTGCATTTCGTCGCGTCAGCTGCCCCGCGCTCAGTCGCGCGCGAGGCACATGGCGATGCCCATGCCGCCGCCGATGCAGAGCGTGGCGAGGCCCTTCTTCGCGTCACGCTTCTCCATCTCGTAGAGCAGCGTCACGAGAACTCGCGCACCCGAGGCCCCGATCGGATGGCCGATGGCGATGGCGCCACCATTCACGTTGACCTTCGAGGTGTCCCAGCCGAGTTCCTTGTTCACGGCGCACGCCTGCGCGGCGAAGGCTTCGTTCGCCTCGATCAGGTCGAGATCGGCAGCAGACCAGCCCGCCTTCTCCAGCGCGCGGCGCGATGCCGGGATCGGGCCCGTGCCCATGATCGCCGGGTCGACGCCGGCCTGCGCCCAGGAGACGATGCGCGCGATCGGCTTCCTGCCGGCAGCCGCCGCCTTGGCCGCGCTCATCAGCACGACGGCGGCGGCGCCGTCATTGATGCCCGAGGCATTGCCGGCCGTGACGGTTCCGTCCTTGGAGAAGGCCGGGCGCAGCTTGGTCATCGAATCGAGCGTGGCGCCGTGGCGGGGATACTCGTCATCCGACACCACGACGTCGCCCTTGCGGGTGCTGATGGTGACCGGGGCGATCTCATCCTTGAAGCGGCCGGCCTTCTGCGCGGCCTCAGCCTTGTTCTGCGACGCGACGGCAAAATTGTCCTGCTGGTCACGGGTGATCTGGTACTGGCGCGCCACGTTCTCGGCGGTGGTGCCCATGTGGTAGCCGTTGAAGGCATCCCAGAGGCCATCCTTGATCATGGTATCGACCATTTCGAGGCCGCCCATCTTGGTGCCGTTGCGCAGATGCGCGGCATGCGGCGCCTGGCTCATCGATTCCTGGCCCCCGGCGACGACGATGTCGCTGTCGCCGTTGAGGATCGCCTGATAGCCGAGCGCGACGGCCCTGAGCCCGGAGCCGCAGAGCTGGTTCACGCCCCACGCGGGGCTGCCGATGGGGATACCGGCCGCAATCGAGGCCTGGCGGGCGGGATTCTGACCCGCCCCGGCGGTGAGGACCTGCCCGAGAATGGTTTCGGAGACCTCGTCCGGCGCCACGCCGGCCCGACCGAGAGCAGCGAGCACCGCGATCTTGCCGAGCTCATGGGCGGGCAGCGACGAAAGCGCGCCGTTGAAGGCGCCGACGGGCGTGCGCGCCGCGCCTACGATGACGATATCGTCCTTCATGGATGAATTCCTCCGGGCTTGCCGTAGTGATGGAGCGTTGACCGTGCGCGGGCGGCACGGAAGGTTCTCTCTTAATGTGGCATCGTGAATTTGCGAAACGAGGCCTGTCAATGCCGCAGCAATGCGCATGCGGCTAAAGGACGAGGGCACCGCCAGGCGAGGTTCGGGCGCCGTTGCGGCTTTGCGCAGCATGCGGTGCACAATCCTGTAGCCGTACGTTGCGAAACGTCCTAGGATTTCAAAGGGAAACGACCGAGGCGATACGAACTCATGGCCAAATCCACGGACCCCGTCACCATCAAGAAATACGCCAACCGCCGGCTCTACAACACCGGAACGAGCACCTATGTGACGCTCGAAGACTTGGCATCGATGGTAAAGAGCGGCGAAGACTTCGTTGTTTACGATGCAAAAACCAGCGAAGACATCACGCACTCGGTGCTAACGCAGATCATCTTCGAGCAGGAAGGCAAGGGCCAGAATCTGCTGCCGATCAACTTCCTGCGGCAGATCATCCGGTTCTACGGCGACAGCATGCAGATGCTGGTGCCGCGTTATCTCGACATTTCCATCGAGAACTTCTCGAAGGATCAGGAGAAGATCCGCGATCAGTTCTCAAAGACGTTCGGCGTCGGCGGCTTCGGCAGTTTCGGCGGCCTCGAGGATCAGGTCCGGCGCAACATGGAGATCTTCGACCGCACGTTGAAGATGTTCCTTCCCAACGGGCGGATCGAGACCGCTCAGGCCGAGCCTGCGCAGGGCAACGACCTCGACGATCTGCGCCGGCAGGTGGCGGACATGCAGAAGCGCCTCGATCGTCTGGGCGAGCAGGGCGAACCGGCGCGCCCAGACGCCCCGCGCGCGGAAACCAAAAAGGGCTGACCGGCACGCGCGCAGGGTCCGTCGGCAATCCCCCGCCGTTCGACGGGGTGCGGCCTCATGCGGTCGCCGCCACTCCGGACGCCGCCATCGCGGGCGCACAAGGCAGGGCGAGGCCCACGAACTCGCCCTGCAAATAGTCGCAGCCCCACTCCGCAAGCAGCGCGGCGGTAGACTGGTCGGGCACCCACTCGGCAACCGTCTTCAGCCGCAGCTGGCGCGCCAGCGCAAGCAGCGTCCGGACGAAAAAGCGGTCATCCTCCGACGCGACGAGCGGCCGGATGAAGCTGCCGTCGATCTTGAGCACATCGACGCCCAGCCGCCGCAGATTACGGAACGACGTATAGCCGGCGCCGAAATCGTCCATCGCCACCGTGCAGCCCAGTTCCCGCAGTTGCGCGACGAATTCGCACGTCGCCTCGATGTCGTCGATCGCCGAGGACTCGGTGAGTTCGACCATCAGGCGTGCCCCCAGCCCATCGCGCATGCGGCCGCGGAGCAGTTCCAGCCAGGCGCGGTCGTGCACGCTGCCGGGCGCGACATTGACGGACAGGCTCAGTTCGGGATCGGCCTCGAGCGTGTCGAGCGCGAGTTCGAGCACGCGCCGGTCAAGCATGCGCAGCAGGCCGAATTTCTCCGCCACCGGCACGATCGTCGCCCCGCCCAGCAACTCCCCTTCCGCCGTCTCGATCCGGACGAGGCACTCGTAGAAGGCATGCCGGCCCGAACCGGCATCGGCAATCGGCTGAAAGGCGAGCGACACACGGCGCTCCGTGAGCGCGGCGACGATGTCCTCGGTTATCCTGAGATTGAGCCGGCGGCGCGCATCCCGCTCGAAGCTCGGCTGATACAGCTGGAAATGCCCGCTTCCGATCGCCCGCGCCGCATCGAGCGCGTCCTGCGCGCGCGTGAATATCTCGGGGACGAGACGAGCATGGCGGGGCGCGATCACGCCACCGGCGGTGACCGTGACCGCGAAGGCGCCGGCCGAGGTGTGCAGCATGTCGTCGCCGATGGCGCTGATGAGCCGCGCGGCGGCGACATCCATATCCTCGGGCGAGCAGTCGTTGAGGACGATGCCGAACTTGTTCCCCGAATAGCGCCCGAGGTTGTCGCGGGCGCGCATGCGGGCGCGCAGCCGGTTGCCGACGGTCTCGATCACTTCGTCGACGGCCTCGAAGCCATAGGTCTCGTTCAGCCGGTCCAGATGGTCGATGCTGATGAGAAGAAAGCCGAACTGGCTGCGGTAACGGGCTGCATCGACCAGACGCTCCCCCAGCATGCGGACGAGATAGTCGCGGTCGCCCTCCCCGACCGGGCGGGCGGCGCCGACCTCGCGCTGCTGGTTGCGGCGAGTGACCTCGCTCGCGTCAAGACGGCGCACGACCCCCTGAACCAGCACGGGCCGCCCCCCCGCACCCGAGAACCAGCGGCCTCGGTCGTCGAGCCACAGCGGCTGCGCGTCGCCCGGCGCGCGGGGCGACAGGCCATAGCTCGTCTGGAACATCACCCCCTCGCCCTGATCGAGCTGGGCGCCGCCCATCACCGCTTCCGATCGCCCCACCCCGCATTGCGGATCGAGCAAGGCGGCATAGGCGCGGCCGGTGGCGAAGAGCGCGGCATCGGTAAGGCCGAGGACCTCACGCGCATTGTCGCTCCAGATGATTCGGTCTTCGGCGACCCACCATTGATAGGCCGCCTCGCCGAGATGGCGCAGAATCTCGACGGATGTCGCGTGCGGCAGGGACCCGGCAGCGGGGCGTTCGGTCTCCCGCAGGAATGCCTGTGAGGTCTCCATGGCACAAATGCTCTCGATGGCCGTAACGCCGACCGCGCGGACAAAGCGCGGCCTGCGCAACGCCACCGATAATTAATACGAATTTGAATGAAATTTCTATCTAATCCGTTAGCGGCGGTCCGGTGATCCCCACAGCCTCAATGGGCGTCGGGCTGCACCATGAAGTCGCGTCGCGCGACACGGATCGACACGGAATAGCCGGCCACGATGTCGACAAGCATGATCGCCAGCAGGATGGCAAAGGTCGACGTGGCCGCCAGCGGCACAAGCAGAAATTCCACCAGGCCGGCAACAAACACCAGGGTGGACAGCATGTGGTCGATGATCGAGCGCGAGGTGACGCTGGTCGCCTTCACGATCTCGAAGAACAGCATCACCAGAGAGAAGCCGATGAAGACATCGTCCAGCGTCAGCGACCACGTCGCGCCGGACATCATGGGAATGCTGACGAGCACGTCCCCCCAGCCGATGCCGGGAGTGACGAAGGCGAGCAGATTGTAGATGGCGAGAGGTAGGATCAGCAGCGGGATGGTCGCGATCATCGGCGTTCCCTGCCCGGTACCAGCCGTCGGACGCACCGACACGGCCGCCTCGCATCACCGCGGCGCGGTGCCCCTCGGCACCGCCCCCGTCGCCGGAGCCGATCAGGCCTCGGCCTTGACCTTCAGCACCTGACGACCGCGATACATGCCGGTCTTGAGGTCGAGGTGGTGGGGACGACGCAGCTCGCCCGAATCCTTGTCCTCGACATAGGTCGGCTGCTTCAGGGCATCGGCGGAACGGCGCATGCCGCGGCGCGACGGGCTGGTCTTCTTCTTCGGAACGGCCATTGTCTCAACTCCTGTGCCGGCTCGCCGGCGCGAGATGCCGCGCGCCCCAAGGCGGGCCGCACCTCAATCCCTTATTTGAAGACCGGGCTTATACAGGCTCGCGCGCCGGAACGAAAGAGCCGCGATGACTTGTTTCACGCCCTCCTCGCTCACCTCGATCAGGAGCCGAGGCACGCCGTGAGCTCGGCTCCCTCGCGCGGCAGCCGCCCCTCGAGGCGGGCGGCGAGACGCACGAGACCGCGAACGGGCTTGCCGGCATCCCGCCGATGCGGATTCGGCAGCATCACCGCCAGCAGGGTCGCTTCGCGCTGCGACAGGTTGCGGGCGCTCTTTCCGAACGCACGCTGCGCGCCGGCCTCGACACCGAACTCACCGTTCGGCCCCCACTCGGCAATGTTGAGATAGATCTCGAGCTGCCGCCGCTTCGACAGGACGAGGTTGGCGTAGAGAGCGAGGGGCAGTTCGAGGCCCTTCCGGACAAAGCTCCGCCCGTTCCACAGGAACAGGTTCTTGGTGAGCTGCATGGTGATGGTGGAGGCGCCCCGCGCGGGCTCGCCATCCTCGGCCGCATCCATGACATTCTGCAATTCGACGAGATCGACCCCGTCGTGATGGCAGAAGCGGGCATCCTCGGAGGCGAGAACCGCCCGCACCAGCGTCGGCGCGATATCCTGGAGCGGCACCCATTCGCGCTCGACACGCTCGCCCGCCAGCGTTCGCCAGATCATGAGCGTCGAGACCGGGTTGATAAGGTTATAGAGCGGCGCGAGCACCAGCGGCGTGGCCACCGCGAGAACCACGATCGTTCCCAGCACCCGCAGCAACCCCCTCACCACCCCCTCCGGCCCGAATGCGCGTCCCTGGCTCCAGCCGACGGCGCTGATACGATCCATCCCTACATCCTCGACGGCAGGCGCGCCAACCGGATCGATCTTGACCGGCCGCCACGGCTCGGGCACGGAACACCGGTGACACAGAACCCCGCGACCGCCGCATTGTTCCAGGCCCGGCTGGCCGAGACTGCCGATGCGGTCGGCGCCTATCTCGACCGCATCATCGGCGAGGACACGCCGAGCGACCGCCCGCCACGCCTCGTCGCGGCGATGCGCCATGCAGCGCTCGGCGGCGGCAAGCGGCTGCGCCCGTTCCTGCTGGTCGAGACGGCCAGCCTCTTCGGCGTCTCGCGGGACCGCGCGCTGCCGGCGGCGGCCGCGCTGGAATGCGTGCACTGCTATTCGCTGGTCCATGACGACCTGCCGGCGATGGACGACGACGACCTGCGCCGCGGCCTGCCTACCGTGCACAAGGCATTCGACGAGGCCACCGCCATCCTCGCCGGCGACGCGCTTCTCACTCTCGCCTTCGACATTCTGGCGCGGGACGATTCCCATCCCGATCCCGCGGTACGCATCGCGCTCCTCGCCCGCCTGGCCCGCGCGGCCGGTGCCGACGGCATGGTCGGCGGCCAGATGCACGACCTCGCCGCCGAGGGCCGCTTCGCCGACGGTCGCCCGCTCGCGCTCGCCGCGGAGGCCATCATGGAGTTGCAGGCGATGAAGACGGGCGCCCTGCTCGCCTATGCCTGCGAGGCCGGCGCGCGCCTCGGCAGCGCCAGCGACCAGCAGCGCCACGCCCTCGCCATCTATGCACAGGCGCTCGGCCGTGCGTTCCAGATCGCCGACGACCTGCTCGATGCGGAAGGCGAGGCACAGGCGGTCGGAAAGGCGGTCGGCAAGGACGCCGCCGCCGGAAAGGCCACGCTGGTCGGCCTGATGGGCGTGGCCGGCGCGCGGGCCGAGCTCGCGAAACTGGTCGCGGCCGCCGATTCGGCACTCGCCCCCTTCGGCACGCGCGCCGACATTCTGCGCGCCACGGCCCGCTTTATCGCCGAACGCCGGAACTGACCGGCGCCGACCGCATTTTTTACCGTGTAGTGTTGCGCGCGGGTGCTAGCGGCGCGCCACGCTTGCCACCATGTTGAACCTGACGTAAGCGTCGAATTACGGCCATCGTGCCGCTGGAGGTTATAATGCGTATCGCTCCGCTCGCCCTCGCCTTGGCTGCCGCCGGCGTCTTCATGGCCGGAGCGCCCGCCCCGTCCTTCGCCCAGGATGCCGGCACCCGCATCATCATCCGCAAGCCGGCGCCGAAGTCCTATCTGGACCCCGGCACGGTGGTTAAGCCGGGTTCGACCAAGGCGCTCGACTATGTCGGCCTGAACGGCAGCTTCCGCTACCCGACCTATGGCACCGACAGCACCATCACCGGCAACCGCTGGCCGCTGCCGAGCCGCTTCGACCTGCCGGGCTACTGAGCGCCGGGCAGCCGGCGCCGCCGGAATCGGTTTCGTCGATCGATGAGACGTCCGTCCGCGCGCCCCATGGGCGCGCGGCTTTGTTTTGTACCCGGCTCGGCCTCAGGCCGCGGCCCCCAGTTCGGCGAGAATCGCGTCACCCATGCCGCGCGTGCCGACCACCGTCGACCCCTCGGACTTGATGTCGCCCGTGCGCAAACCCTTGGCGAGGACCGCGGCGATCGCCGCATCGATGCGATCGGCGGCCTCGCCGAGGCCGAATGAATATCGCAGCGCCATCGACAGCGAACCGATCATCGCGATCGGGTTGGCGACGCCCTTGCCGGCAATATCGGGGGCCGCGCCGTGGACCGGCTCGTAGAGTGCGCGGCGCTTGCCGGAAAGTTCCTCGACCGCCCCCAGCGAAGCCGAGGGCAGCATGCCGAGCGAACCGGTCAGCATCGCCGCGACGTCCGAGAGGATATCGCCGAACAGGTTGTCGGTGACGATCACGTCGAACTGCTTGGGCGCGCGCACCAGCTGCATGCCGCAGGAATCGGCCAGTTGGTGTTCCAGCACGACGTCCGAGTAATCGGCTCCGTGCACCGTGCTGACGACTTCCTTCCACAGCAGGCCGGACTTCATCACATTGTGCTTCTCGGCCGAGACTACCTTGTTGCGCCGGGTGCGCGCGAGATCGAAGGCGACGCGGGCGATGCGCTCGATCTCGTAGGATTCGTAGACCTGCGTGTCGACCGCCCGCTTCTGGCCGTCGGCGAGATCGGTGATGGTCTTCGGCTCGCCGAAATAGACCCCGCCGGTCAGTTCGCGAACGATGAGGATATCGAGCCCCTCGACCAGTTCGCGCTTCAGGCTCGAGGCCTCGGCGAGCGCCGGGAAGCAGGTGGCGGGACGCAGATTGGCGAACAGGTGCAGATCCTTGCGCAGCCGCAGCAGGCCCGCTTCCGGCCGCTGGTCATAAGGCACCGACGCCCATTGCGGGCCGCCGACGGCGCCGAGCAGCACGGCATCGGCCGCCAGCGCCCGCTGCACCGTCTCGTCCGTCACCGGCATGCCGCACGATTCAAAGGCGGCACCGCCGACGAGGTCACGCTCCACTTCGAACGAGGCGACGCCCGTATCGTTGAGCCAACCGACCACGCGCTCGGCCTCGGCCATGACCTCAGGGCCGATTCCATCGCCCGGGAGAAGGAGGAGCTTGTGCGTCGCCATGGGTGGGGACCTCGCTTGAACGCCTGTCGGCTGATTTATTGGGCGCGCGAGTGCTAATGGCTGGCGGGAAGGCTGGCAAGCACGCTCGCGCCGCCGGGACGGAAAAGGCCGCCGACCCGTGAGGATCGGCGGCGGGAGGAAGGAGCGGAAACGGGAAAACGCGGGTCAGATCGTCTTCCGGCTCATCTCCCCGGCGATGAAATCCGCCTGCCGGATGGCAAGCGCCACGATCGTCAGGGTCGGGTTCTCGGCGGCGCCGGTGGTGAACTGGCTGCCGTCGGAGACGAAGAGATTGGGAACGTCGTGCGTCTGCCCGTGCTTGTTCACCACACCGTCGCGCGGCTTATCGCTCATCCGATTGGTGCCGAGATTATGCGTCGAGGGATAGGGCGGCGTCGGCAGCGTGCGCACGGCGCCGACCGCGTCATACATCGCCGCGCCCTGCTGGTGGGCATGGGCGCGCATGGCGACATCGTTCGGGTGGTCGTCGAAATGCACATTGGCGACCGGCAGCCCGTACTGGTCCTTCACGTCGGTATTGAGGGTGACGCGGTTGGTCTCCTGCGGCATGTCCTCGCCGACGATCCACATCCCGGCCATGTTCACATAGCCGTCCATGGCCGAGGTGAAGGAACGCCCCCACCCGCCGGGATTCAGGAACGCGGCCATGAACGGCACGCCGAGCGACAGCGTCTCGAACTCGTAGCCGCCGACGAAGCCGCGCTTGGGATTGTTGGGCGCCTCGTCGCGCACGATGCCGGCCATGGTGGTACCACGATACATATGCACCGGCTTCTCGAAGATGCCGTACACGCTCGCCGTCATGTGCCGCATGTAGTTGCGCCCGACCTGGCCGGAGGAATTGGCGAGGCCGTCCGGGAACATGTTGCTGGCCGAGTTGAGCAGCAGGCGCGGGCTCTCGATCGAGTTGCCGGCCACCGCCACGATGCGTGCCTTCTGGCGCTGGGTCTTGCCGTCCTTGTCGACATAGACGACGCCCGAGGCCTTGCCCGAGGCATCGTGCTCGATCTTCAGCACCATGCTCTGCGGGCGCACCTCGAGATTGCCGGTCGCCTCGCCGCGCGGAATCTCGGCGATGAGCGTCGACCACTTGGCGCCCGACTTGCAGCCCTGGAAGCAGAAGCCGATCTGCTGGCAGGAGCCCCGGTCGGCGCGCGGCTGCGAATTGATCGCCATGTGCCCGGTCGAGACTTCCTTGTAGCCGATCTTCTTGGCGCCGGCCTCGAACACCTTGAAGTTGTTGTTGCCGGGCAGGCCGGGGATCCCGTTGGTGCGGGTCACCCCCATCTTGTCCTCGGCCTTGGCGTACCAGGGCTCCATCTCGGCGAGCGAGATCGGCCAGTCGAGCAGGTTCGCCCCGTCGACATCACCATAGGTCGTGCGGGTCTTGAACTCGTGCTCCTGGAAGCGCAGCGAGGCGCCGGCCCAGTGCACGGTCGAACCGCCCACCGCCTTCACGATCCAGGCCGGCAGGTTGGGGAAGTTCTTGTGCACGCGCCAGGAGCCGGACGTCGTGCGCATGTCCTTCCACGCCAGCTGGGCGAAGCTCTCCCACTCGTTGTTGACGAAGTCTTCCATGTTGTGGCGTTCGCCGGCCTCGAGGATCACCACCTTGATGCCCTTGAGCGCGAGTTCGGTACCGAGCGTGCCGCCACCGGCGCCGGAACCGACGATGACGACGACCGAATCGTCGTTGAGATCAAACGGAGCAGCCATGTGTCCGCCCTCCCCTCAGAGCCACGTGATGTCGGAGAAGCCGCGGTCGATGTAACCGCCCTTGTCGGCCGAGGAGCCCTCATAGCCGAAGATCGGCCACACCTCCTCCTGGTTGTAGAGACTGACAACCAGCCCGCCGCGCACCTTCTGGAAGAAGGCGCTGTCCTCGAGCTCGCGCAGGATGGCGACGCGCTGCTCTTCCCAGCCGACATCGGCGTAGGGCACGCCGTATTTCGCCTTGGCCAGCGTATCGAGCACCAGAACGCCCGCCTCGACGGCGGCCTTGTTCGCCGGATCGGAGGCCCCAGCGTCATAGGGCTTCATGGCGATCGCGTAGAAGCGGTCCGGGATGCGGTCATGAGGATAGATGTCGCGAGCCAGCACGATCAGGGTGCGCATCGTCTCCGGCTTGAGGTTGGTGACTTCGAGCCCCCAGGCCTCGCCCGAATTGATGATCGCGGGACCGACGATCATCAGCGCGCCGGCTCCGAGACCGGCCTTGACGGCGCCAGCAAGCAGCGCGCGGCGCGACGGTCCGCGCGCGTCGATAAGGGTAGCCATCGTTTCCTCCTAGTATATTATTGTATTTATTCTATAGATTACTTATAGCGCCCGTGCTTTTGCAGCACCTCGATCTTGTAGCCGTCGGGATCGGTCACGAAGAAGAACTTGGCCAGCAGCGCGCCGTCCCGGAAGAATTCCTTGACCGGGTTGGGATTGAGGCCGATCGCCGTGAAGCGGACGTGCTCGGCGTCGAGATCGTCGACCGCGAAGGCGATGTGGCCGTAGCCGTTGCCCAGCTCATAGGGCTCGGCACGGTCATGATTGATGGTGAGCTCGACCTCGAAGTCGGCTTCCGGATTGCGCAGATAGACCAGCGTGAAGCCATCGAAGCCGAAGCGGTCGGCGACGGTCAGCCCGAATGCCTTCTCGTAGAAATCAACCGATCGCGCCTCGTCGAGCACGCGGATCATCGAATGGATCGCCTTGGCCAATACGCACCTCCTGACGGCGAACGTCACCGTGGAAGAATGCTAGGCGTGGCCGGCGCGGCGTGGTGGTAGGGTGCTAACACATCGCGCCGACGTCGAAATCGGGTAGCGGGCTACTCGGCGGCCTGCATCTGGAGAAGGGCCGCCTCGGCGGACCGCCGGAGGGTCGGGCGCTCGCGCGCCGACCCGGGGCGCTCACGCACTTCGGCCAGATAGATCAGACAGGAGCACCGCAGGAGCGAGGCGAAATTGCCGACCTCGCCGTGCAGTTCCAGAACTTCGTCGTGCAGCTTGGTGACGAATTTGCCGAGGCTCATGCCCTGATGCGTGGCGACCTCCTCGAGAATGGCCCAGAAGGCGGCCTCGAGGCGGATGGAGGTGCAATGGCCGCCGATCCGCACCGAGCGCGTCTGGCTCTCGTAATTTCCGGGCGCTTGTCCCGCAAAGATCTGGCACATCTGGCGTCTCCCGGCGCGCTCGTTCTCTTTTGAAACGATTCCACTCCGGGAAGGGACGCGTGTAAAGACAAAACCATTCCGCAATGCGGCAAGCGGCGGCCCCTCAGCGAGGCCGGCGCGCGGTGACCTCGATCTCGATCTTCATCTCCGGCTTCAGCAAGCCCGCCACGATCAGCGTCGCCGCCGGTCGGATCGTGCCGAAATACTGGCCGAAGATCGGAAATACCCGGTCGGCATAAGCGACATCCGTCACGATGTAGCGCGCCCGCACCACGTCGCCGAGCGAGGAGCCGGCCTGCTCGAGCACCGCCGCGATCGTCCGGAAGCAGGCGTGCGTCTGGTCCTCGACGCTTTCGGGCATCGACATGGTGGCGTAGTCATAGCCGGTGGTGCCGGATACGAAGACGAAATCGCCGTCGACCACCGCCCGGGAATAGCCCGCCGCCGCTTCGAACGGCGAGCCGGAGGAGATGCGCCGCCGATCCCCGTCACCGGGGTGCGAGGACGCCCCGCTCATGCCCAGGGCCGCTCCGCCGCGAGCCGGCCCTCGAAGCCGCGGATCTTGTCGAGATGGACCTCGGTGAGGCCGATATCGTCCAGCCCGTTCAGCAGGCAGTGCTTGCGGAAAGGGTCGATCTCGAACTGGATGCTGCCGCCGTCCGGGCCGCGGATCGTCTGCGACTCGAGGTCGACCGTGATGGTGGCATTCGAACCGCGCGCGGCATCGTCGAACAGCGCGGCGAGTTGCTCGGGCGTGACGACGATCGGCAGAATGCCGTTCTTGAAACAGTTGTTGTAGAAGATGTCGGCGAACGAGGTGGAGATCACGCAGCGTATGCCGAAGTCGAGGAGCGCCCAGGGCGCATGCTCGCGCGAGGAGCCGCAGCCGAAATTGTCGCCCGCGACGAGGATCTGCGCGCCCTTGTAGGCCGGCTTGTTCAGCACGAAGTCGGGATTGTCCGAGCCGTCCTCGCGATAACGCAGTTCGGAGAAGAGCCCTCTGCCCAGCCCGGTGCGCTTGATCGTCTTGAGGTAGCGCGCCGGGATGATCATGTCGGTATCGACATTGACCAGGTGCAGTGGCGCCGCGACGCCGGTCAGCGTGGAGAACTTGTCCATGGGCAGGGCCTCGGTCGGGTGCGGGCCGGGCCCGCAGGGTCGAAACTGAGGCCTCCATACCAATTTCGCGACCGAATGCCCAGCCGCTCCTCAGCTACCCCGTGCCGGCGGCAGCATGCGCCGCAGCACGCCGTCCCGCAGGATGAAATGATGCCCGAGCGCCGCAGCCGCATGCACACCCGCGAGGAGGAGCAGGGCGTTGGCCAGCCATTCGTGCACCTCGATCACCTGGCGCGCCAGGTCACGGTCGACGGCGATGGGCGAGGGGATCGTGAACAGTCCGAAGAAGCTGACCTCGTTGCCCCGCAGGAAGGCGAGGTAGATGCCCACCAACGGCACCGCAAGCAGCAGCAGGTAGAGAAGGATATGCGCCGCCACGGATGCGAGATGAACGAGGCGCGATAGATCCGGCGACGGGCCCGGCACCGGCGTCGCCGCCCGGAACACGAACCGCAGCAGGACGAGGACGAGCACGAGCAGACCGACGGAAATGTGCGTCCACCAGACCAGGGCCCGCGCGGCCGTTCCCCGCTCGAACAGCGCTTCGGCATAGGTGATGCCGTACGTCACCAGCACGGCGATGACGGTCGCCCAATGCAGAAGGCGAAGCGGCGCGCCGTAGCGGTCGACGGATACATCCGGGGTCATGGGCCATCTCCATTCTTGGAGAAATTCTAAACTCGGCAGCGTCCCTGCCGATCCGGAGGGTTACTTAGCCCGCCAGCCCCTCGATACGCTCCATGTCCGCGTCCGACAGCCCGAAATGATGTCCGATCTCGTGGATCAGCACATGGCTGACGATATGGCCCAGCGTCTCGTCATGCTCGGCCCAATAGTCGAGGATGGGCCGGCGGTAGAGAAAGATCATATTGGGCAGACCCATCGCCTGCGTCTCGTAGCCTTGCGCCAGCCCGACGCCCTGGAAGAGGCCAAGCAGGTCGAATTCGCTCTCGCACTCCATTTCCGCCATCACCTCCGCGGTGGGGAAATCCTCCACCCGCACCACGAGGTTGCCGCACATGCTGCGGAAGCGCTGCGGCAGGCGGTGATAGGCGGCCTCCGCCATCATCTCCATCTCGGCGAGGGTTGGCGCCTTGAGCGCGCGGAACGCAAGCGGGTCGGTGTCACTCATGGCGGGAACGGGCTCAGCGCAGATAGGTCAGCACGAGATAGGCGACGAGACCAACTCCCGCAACGATGGCGAGGCCCCGGCCGATCCGCTGGCCCCAGAGTTCGATCGGGTCGTCCTCGGGTGGCCTGGAGTTTGGTTGCTCGCTCATCGCGACAGCTTAGCCGTGCCGGGCCGCTGCCGCCACCGGCACCGCCCCGCTGCGGCGATGTGGCCGCCCGCCCGGCGCACTGGCGCCGCCTTGCCGTCGCCGCGTTGGTGAACGGTGGCTGAACGACGCTCTCAATCCTCGTTCAGGCGCGACGGCCTACAGCTTACGCAACGTTTCCTTCACCGCGCCGCGGCGCCGGATGGATCACGACGATGCTCCGCAAGCTCCTGCTCTCCATCGGCCTCCTGGGCATTCTCGGCACCGCGCTCGCGCTGGCGCCGGTGTCCTCCGGATCGGTCATTGCCAAGGCGCCGTCCGACGCGGTGCCGGTCGTCCACCAGATGAGCGTCAGCGCGGTCGCCTCCAGCACCAATGGGTGACGTGAACTGCTTGACACCCTGCTGAACGCAGGGGCCGGAACGGCGTTAGAGGGGATGGACCTCTCGCCAGCGCCCGGCAGAACCAAGGCCGGGGGGCGAAGTCTCGTTCGAGGAGTGCATTGACATGATGTCTCTATCGACTTTCGGCGCCGCCGCCGGCATTGCGCTGGCCGCGACGTTCGCCCTGCCGGCGCAGGCGACCCCCATGGCACCCATGGGTTCCCTCGCGGTCAAGCAGTCCGTGGCGGATTCGCCCGCGCAACCCATCCAGGTGCGGCGCGGCGGCTGGGGCGGTGGCCCCCATTGGGGCGGCGGCCCGCGCTGGCGCAATCCCGGCTGGCACGGCGGCCCGCGTTATGGCTGGCGTGGCGGGCCGGGCTGGCGGCGCGGTTGGGGCCCGGGCTATGGCTATTGGGGTCCCCGCTACGGCTACTGGGGTCCGCGTTACAACAACTGGGCGTGGGGCGTCCCGCTCGGCCTCGGTGTCGGCGCCGCCATTGCCGCGGCGCCCTACTACAACAACAATAACTGCGGCTGGGTGAACACGCGCACCTGGGTCAATGGCCGCCGGGTCTGGGCCCGCCAGTGGCAGTGCTGGTAATCCGGATTTCCAACAAAAAAAGCCCGGCTCACGCCGGGCTTTTCCATCTCAGACAGGTGACGCCGGTCAGCCCCGCGGCCAGGCCCGGATATCGACGAATCGCCCGGCGACGGCCGCTGCCGCCGCCATGGCCGGCGACACAAGGTGGGTGCGGCCCTTGTGGCCCTGGCGCCCCTCGAAATTGCGGTTCGAGGTCGAGGCGCAACGCTCCTCGGGGCCCAGCTTGTCGGCATTCATGGCGAGGCACATCGAGCAGCCCGGCTCGCGCCAGTCGAATCCCGCCGCCTTGAAGATCGCGTCCAGTCCCTCGGCTTCGGCCTGCGCCTTCACCAGCCCCGAACCCGGAACGATCATGCCATAGAGACCCTCGCGTACCCGATGGCCGCGCACGATCGCTGCGGCGGCCCGCAGGTCCTCGATGCGGGCATTGGTGCAGGAGCCGATGAACACCTTGTCGATGGCGATGTCGGTGATCTTCGTCCCGGCCGCGAGCCCCATATAGGCCAGCGCACGCTTCTTCGCCGCGCGCTTGTCCTCATCCTCGATCAGGTCCGGATCCGGCACCCGCCCCTCGACCGAGATCACGTCCTCGGGGCTGGTGCCCCAGGAGACGATGGGCGGCAGCGCCGCGCCGTCGAGCCGCACTTCCTTGTCGAACACGGCGCCCTCGTCGGAGCGCAGCGTGTCCCAGTAGCGGCGTGCGGCGTCCCATGCCTCGCCCTTCGGCGCGCGGGGACGATCCTTCACATAGGCGAAGGTGGTCTCGTCCGGCGCCACCATGCCGGCACGGGCACCGCCCTCGATCGACATGTTGCAGACCGTCATCCGGCCTTCCATGGTGAGGTTGCGGAACACCTCTCCGGCATATTCGATGACGTAGCCCGTGCCGCCGGCGGTGCCGGTCGTGCCGATGATGGCGAGCGTCACGTCCTTCGCCGTCACGCCGGGGGGGAGCTTCCCGTCCACCGTGACGCGCATGTTCTTGCTCTTCTTCTGGATCAGCGTCTGGGTGGCGAGCACATGCTCGACCTCCGACGTGCCGATGCCATGCGCCAAGGCGCCAAAGGCGCCATGCGTCGAGGTATGGCTGTCGCCGCACACGATGGTCGTACCCGGCAGGGTGAAGCCCTGCTCCGGGCCGATGACGTGGACGATGCCCTGCCGGCGGTCGAGTTCATTGAAATACTCGATGCCGAAGTCGCGGGCGTTCTCGGCCAGGGTCTCGACCTGGATGCGGCTTTCCGGATCCTCGATGCCGAAGCGGCGATCGGATGTCGGCACGTTGTGGTCGACCACCGCAAGCGTCTTGGTGGGCGCATGCACGCGCCGGCCCGCCAGCCGCAGCCCCTCGAAGGCCTGCGGGCTGGTCACCTCATGCACCAGATGGCGGTCGATATAGAGCAGGCAGGTGCCGTCGGGCTGACGGTCGATGACGTGATCGTCGAAAATCTTGTCGTACAGGGTGCGCGGAGCGGTGCTCATGGCGGGCGTCTCACGAAACGGGAATGAGAAGGGGGCGGATCGCGGCGCGGCCCGGGACGGGCGGCGACGCGTCAGCTAAGGCCCGCGACGGCGCAGGCGGTAAACCGGCCGAAGAAGCGCGCCGGCATCCGGTCATGGTCGGAGACGGCGGCGAAACCGATGGTCGTGGGCAAGCGGCGGCGCGGTTCAGGACGATGCGCGCGCGCACCCTCCCCCCGCATGGCCTGCATCCTCAGTTCCATCGCGTCCATCATGCGATGTTCCTACCAATTTCGGCATCGTCAGACAATGCCGGGCGCGGGCGCGGCGGCAATGCGCTCCTCACCGGGAGTCTCTATAATACATTATGCCAGCGCATGAGACGATTTTACATGTGACGGCAAGGACATATGAGCGGATCCGCACTGGCATGCCAGTAAGGATTGTCATACGCTTCCTCTGCGTCGCCCGGGCCCCGCCGCCGGCTCGACCGCCGAACGGGAGCGATTATGCGCGCGAGCGATCTTGCTGTGGCCATGGCTGCCATCGTCGCCCTGTTCATGGCGATCGAGGATCGCAGCCGGGTGACCGTTGCTCCGCCGGAAGCCGCGCCGCGCCATCATGCGGGCCTGCTCACCTGCCCGCTGCGCCAGCCGGATTTCGCGACCGTGATGCAGGCCGCGTTCCTCGGCGACGGCGCCCTGATCGTCGAGCAGCAGACCGCGACGCGCGTGCACGACCTCAAGGACTGCTGAAGCGCGCCGAAGCCACGGCGCGAACCGGACCCTGCCCCGAAAATGGAACGACCGGGCCTGGGCCCGGTCGCGCATCTCTTGCCCTGCCCGGCCGAAGCCGGACGGTCTCACTCGGCGGCGACGGGCGCAGCGCCC
The DNA here is from genome assembly GCF_045108345.1 of Ancylobacter terrae. Lineage (NCBI taxonomy): Bacteria > Pseudomonadati > Pseudomonadota > Alphaproteobacteria > Hyphomicrobiales > Xanthobacteraceae > Ancylobacter > Ancylobacter terrae. The sequence goes on along the minus strand of NZ_JBJGXH010000001.1, from coordinate 148,408 downwards.
TTGCCGGCCTTGTTCTTGTCCTGGCGCTCGGCGATGCGGGCCGACTTGCCGCGACGGTCGCGCAGGTAATAGAGCTTGGCGCGACGCACCTTGCCGCGGCGCACGACCTTCAGGCTGTCGATGTTCGGCGAGTAGAGCGGGAACACGCGCTCGACGCCTTCGCCGTAGGAAATCTTGCGGACGGTGAAGTTCTCGTTGATGCCGCCGCCGGAGCGGGCGATCACGACGCCTTCATAGGCCTGGACGCGCGAGCGCTCGCCTTCCTTCACCTTGACGTTCACGATCACCGTGTCGCCGGGCTGGAAGTCGGGAATGGCGCGGAGTTCGCTGAGCTTGGCAGCCTGCTCGGCGTCCATCTCCTTGATATAGTCGACCATGTCATCACCTTTCGCGCCGCGTGCCGTCGGACGGCCGCCCGCATCTTGCTGTTGTCAGTTGGATCGAAGTGATGGCGCGCCCTATACGCCATGTCGACGGGCTTGTCATGCCTATTCCGTCGCATCCCTGTCATACGCTGCCCACAGGTCGGGGCGGCGCTCGCGGGTGACGGCTTCCGCCTGCTCGCGCCGCCAGCGCGCGACTTTCGCGTGATCACCGGAGGTCAGCACGGCGGGGATCGGAGCGCCCTCGAACAGGGCCGGGCGGGTGTATTGCGGGTATTCGAGCAGGCCGGCGGAGAAGCTCTCCTCGGTGCCGGATTCGGGATGGCCCATCACGCCGGGCAGCAGCCGCACGCAGGCGTCGAGCAGCAGCAGCGCGCCGATCTCTCCGCCCGAGAGCACCACGTCGGCGACGCACACCTCTTCCAACCCGCGGGCGGCCACGAGGCGTTCATCGATACCCTCGAACCGTCCGCAGACGATCACCGCCCCCTCCCCCGCCGCGAGGTCGCGCACGCGCGCCTGCGTCAGCGGCCGCCCGCGGGGCGTCAGGAGGAAGCGCGGCCTGTCATCGCCGGCCGGCGCGGCCGCGTCGATCGCGCGGGCGAGCACGTCGGCGCGCATCACCATGCCCGGCCCGCCACCCGCCGGCGTGTCGTCGACCGAGCGATGCCGGTCGAACGCGTGGTCGCGCGGGTCGACGGTGTCGATGCCCCACGTGCCGCCCGTGAGCGCGCGCCCGGCCAGCGAGAGGCCGAGCGGGCCGGGAAACATCTCCGGAAAGAGGGTGACGATCGAGGCGCGCCACATCTGCCACGCTCCTAGCCCCGGTCCGCCTCGGGCGGCGGGAGCTCCTCGCGCGCCCATTCGGCCGGCTCGACGATGATCCGCCCGCCGGCGATATCGACCACCGGCACCACCGCCTTGGTGAACGGCAGCATCAACGTCCGGCCGCCGCCCTCCGGCATGATCTCGACGATGTCGCCGGCACCGAAATCATGCACGCCGACCACGCGGCCGAACGAGTCGCCGGCGGCCGTCACCGCGGCGAGCCCGATCAGGTCGGCATGGTAGAAATCATCCTCGTCATCGGGCGGCGGCAGCGCGTCGCGGATGACATAGAGGCCGGTATTGGTGAGCGCCTCGGCCGCCTCGCGGGTGGCGATCCCCTCGAGGCGGGCGACGAAATGCTCCTTCGCCGCCCGCAGCGCGGCGATACGGAAGCGCCGCACCCCACTCTCGTCGGTCAGCGGATAGGTGCGCAACGCTTCCGGGTCGTCGCCATAGGCGAACAGCCGCACCTCTCCCTTCACGCCATGCGGCGCACCGATGCGGGCGATGAGGATGCGATCCGTGGGCATGGGAAATCCGTGAGCGTCGGACGGCGTCGGCGCAAGGTAGACCACTCCCTTGGTAAGGGAGAGCTCTACCGTTCGACGGTATGGCGGCTCCGAAGGTGCGGCGGCCGTTTCCATCCCCTCTCCCCGGCGGGGAGAGGGTAAGGTTGAGGGAAGTCACGGCCGGAGAGGGCTCCCCCTCACCCGACCCGGCTGGCCGACCTCTCCCCGCCGGGGAGAGGCGAAGGTGGCCCCCCTGTGGTCGTGGAGCCGATCGGACGACCCTATACGGGATTGGACGACCCCCTCCCGGAGCCGCCCGCCCCTTCCGCGATCACTCGGCCGCTTCGGCAGCCTTGGCGGCGGCGGCGGCGCGCTCCTGCGCCTTCTTGCCGGGCACGGCCTTCTCCGGGTTGTTGCGCGCTTCGCGCTTCACCAGGTCGAGGCTGTCGAGGAAGCGGGCGACGCGGTCGGTCGGCTGCGCGCCCTTGGCGAGCCAGGCCTTGGCCTTCTCGGCGTCGAGCACGAAGCGGTCGGCGGCGTCCTTCGGCTTCAGCGGATCGAAGATGCCGATCTTCTCGATGAAGCGGCCATCGCGCGGGGAGCGCGAGTCGGCGACGACGATCGAATAGTGCGGACGCTTCTTGGCGCCACCGCGGGCGAGACGAATCTTGAGGGACATAAGGAACTCCTGGTCAGTTGAGGAAAGGTCTGTCGTTGGAAACGGTCGCGGCCGACGACAGGATCGTCCGCGAGAATTCGTCTGCCGGGATCGCATCTGCATCGTAGACGGCGAACGGGCCGCTACCGGCCGCGTACACCTCGACGGCCACCCGGGTCGGCACGTTCTCGAACGAGAACACGAGGCGGCGATCGTGCAGGGGACGGCCTTGCTCGCGACGGCCCGGCGCCGAGTGAATCTCGATCTGGCGGACGGGACCGGCGCCAGCAGGGACCACATTCACTCCGAATTGCAGGCTGTGTTGCGGTGCTTCCCCAGCGGAGAGCCGTTTGGTCAATCCGAAGGGCAGCCTGGGCATAACGCAGAGGCTGCGGCTGTCGCCGTCACCCCGTCGAGCGAAAATATAAAGCCTTCTCTTGAGCTTACGCCGCTCGGCATACGTTACGACGCTCGCCGATGCGGGACTGCATTCGATCAACAGGCCCTCCACGAATGAGAAGCTCACCGTGTCCCAATTGAACCGCCCGGCCAGCAGCCAGAGCGCGATGCGATGATCGAGCACGGCATTCAGGGCCGTGATCGAACGCGCCGGGCCTTCCGTCGCTGAGCCCCCTGCGCTCACTTCTTCTTCTCCGGCCCCTTGCCGAAGCCGGGCAGGCCCGGCAGGGCGCCGGGCTTGCTGAGGCCGGGGAAGCCGCCGGGGAGACCGGGCAGGTTGCCGGGGAACTTGGCGGGAAGACCGCCACCCGGCGCGCCGGCGCCCGGAAGGCCGCCCGGCATCTTCTCGGCGAGCTGCTTGAGCTGCTCGGGGCTCGGCATGCCGCCCCCGCCCAGCGCACCGCCGCCGAGGCCGAACATGTTGGCAAGGCCCGCCATCGGGCCGCGCTTGCCGCCGGCCGCGGCGCCCATCGCCTTCATCATGTCCGCCATCTGGCGGTGCATCTTCATCAGCTTGTTGACGTCCTCGACCTTGGTGCCGGAGCCCGCCGCGATGCGCTTGCGGCGCGAGCCGTCGAGCAGCTTCGGGTTCCGGCGCTCCTTCTTCGTCATCGAGTCGATGATGGCCTTCTGCCGCTTGATGACGCGGTCATCCATGCCGGCGGCGGCGAGCTGGTTCTTCATCTTGCCGACGCCCGGCAGCATGCCCATCAGCCCGCCGAGGCCGCCGAGCTTCTCCATCTGCTCGAGCTGGCCGCGCAGATCCTCGAGATCGAACTGTCCCTTGCGCATGCGCTCGGCAGCGGCCATCGCCTTCTCGGCGTCGATGTTCTCGACCGCCTTCTCGACGAGCGCGACCACGTCGCCCATGCCGAGGATGCGCCCGGCGACGCGGCGGGGATCGAAATCCTCCAGCGCGTCCATCTTCTCGCCGGTGCCGATCAGCTTGATCGGCTTGCCGGTGACCGCGCGCATGGAGAGCGCGGCGCCGCCGCGCCCGTCGCCGTCGGCGCGGGTCAGCACGATGCCGGTGAGGCCGACGCGCTCGTCGAACGCCTTGGCGGTGTTGACCGCGTCCTGGCCGGTGAGGCTGTCGGCGACGAGGAGCACCTCGTGCGGTCGGGCGATCGCCTTCACCTCGGCGACCTCGGCCATCAGCGCCTCGTCGAGGGTGACGCGGCCGGCGGTGTCGAGCATCACCACGTCGAAGCCGCCGAGGCGCGCCGCCTCCAGCGCCCGGCGGGCGATCTGGACGGCGCTCTGGCCGGCGACGATCGGCAGCGTCGCGACGCCGACCTGCGTGCCGAGCGTGGCGAGTTGCTCCATCGCCGCGGGGCGGCGGGTGTCGAGCGAGGCCATCAGCACCTTGCGACCGCCGCGGTCGGTGAGGCGCTTGGCGATCTTGGCGGTGGAGGTGGTCTTGCCCGAGCCCTGCAGACCGACCATCAGCACCGGCACCGGCGGCGCGGCCTCGAGGTCGATCGGCTTGGCGTCCGAGCCGAGCATGGCGACGAGTTCGTCATTGACGATCTTGACGACCATCTGGCCGGGGGTGACGGACTTCACCACCTCGGCACCCACCGCGCGCGCCCGCACCCGGTCGGTGAAGGAGCGCACCACGTCGAGCGCGACGTCGGCCTCGATCAGCGCCCGGCGCACCTCGCGCATGGCCTCGTTCACGTCGGCCTCGGTGAGGGCGCCGCGCTTCTTCAGCCGGTCGAGTATGCCGCCGAGGCGGTCGCTCAGGGACTCGAACATGCGTTCGCTCAACTCCTTGGACCCGAAGGCCGCGCAAAGCCGAATGGCGCCCGAGGGCGCATCGCGCTGTCGGGCGTTGACCTCCGGGCTCGTAGCCCGGTCGGCGGGACGGCTTCGCACGTCTCGCAGGGGAGCGCGTTCCTAGCTTCCGACCGTGGCAAAGTCAAGGAAGTGGCCGGTGCTGCGTGCCGGACGCGCTTGGTGATAGCGTGCGGCGATTCGTTCCTCACCCGGAATCGCCCGATGGTCACGCCCTCGCTCTACCCGCCGATCGAACCCTATGCCCACGGCCTGCTGGATGTCGGTGACGGCCACCAGGTCTACTGGGAGGCCTGCGGCAATCCGGAGGGCAAGCCGGCCGTGTTCCTGCACGGCGGCCCGGGCGGCGGCTGCTCGCCGAACCACCGGCGCCTGTTCGACCCCGAGCGCTACAACGTCATCCTGTTCGACCAGCGCGGCTGCGGGCGCTCGCTGCCCCATGCCGAGCTCGAAGCGAACACCACCTGGCACCTCGTCGCCGACATCGAGCGGCTGCGCGAGCTGCACGGCATCGACAAATGGCTGGTGTTCGGCGGCTCCTGGGGCTCGACGCTGGCGCTCTCCTATGCCGAGACCCACCCCGAGCGCGTGACCGAGCTGGTCCTGCGCGGCATCTTCGCGCTGCGCCGCTCGGAGCTGCTCTGGTATTATCAGGAAGGCGCCTCCAACGTCTTCCCGGATCTGTGGGAGGAATTCCTCGCGCCGATCCCGGAAGCCGAGCGCGGCGACATGATGGCCGCCTATCGCCGCCGTCTGGTCGATCCCGATCCGGCGGTGCAGCTCGAGGCGGCGCGGGCGTGGAGCCTGTGGGAGGGGCGCACGCTCACCGTCAGGCCCGACCCCGCCATGGCCAGCGCGTTCGGCAATGACGCATTCGCCATCGCCTTCGCGCGGATCGAGAACCATTACTTCGTCCATGCCGGCTTCATGGAGGAAGGCCGCCTGCTGCGCGACGCGCACAAGCTGCGCGCCATCCCCGGCGTCATCGTGCAGGGTCGCTGGGACATGGCGACGCCGGTGCGCACGGCGTGGGACCTGCACCGCGCCTGGCCGGAAGCCGAGTTCCAGCTGATCGACGATGCCGGCCACGCCTATAGCGAACCGGGTATCCTTGCCGCGCTGCTCGCGGCCACCAACCGTTTCGCGGCGACGAGCTGAGGGCCGGGGCGGGCGTCGGCGATGCCGGTGCCCGCTCACTCGACCGAGCAGGCCACCTTGCCCTTGATCGTCACCTTGCCGTCCGAGCCGGTATCGGCCTCGTAGACCTCGACCGTATAGGTGCCGGCGAAGTCGAGTTCGTCCTTGGCGCGCGTGACAATCGCGATCTCGACATAGCCGTGCGGCGTGTCGCCCGCGCGCTCGCGATAAAGCCGCAGCCGCAGTTCGCGTCCGTCGAGCCAATTCTGGGCGAGGTCGTCGCCGGTGAAGGCGACCTTGCGGAAATCCGCCGCCACCTTCGCCTTCAGCACCTCCAGCGTGCCCTCGACATTGAACGGCCGCCCGCCGAGCCCACGGCTGACGCCGCCGGAAACGGCGAGCTTCACCTTGCCGTCCGACGCCGAACAGTCGAAGCCGCCGCTGGCGAGGGCCGGCCCGGCGCCGAGCGCAAGAAGAAGGGCGCCCGCGGCGCCCTGTGGGAGGAAACCCATGGTTCCGGCCCGGTGCTCAGGCGGCGAGGCGCAGTTCCGAGGCGAAGCGCTTCTCCATGCCCATGCCGACAAAGATCAGCCCGCCCTCCAGCGCGCCGAACACCGCGCCCTGCCGGCGCCAGCCGCGGTGCGCGAAGAACCCTTCGGCCGACAGCGTCGCGGCGATGCGGGCGCGGGCAAATCCCTGACCGCGCAGGTCGGAGTCGATCTTCTCCAGCAGGATTGAACCGATGCCGTTGCCGATGAACAGCGGGTGCACGAACACGCCGTGCAGATGGGGCACATCGACGCCGCCGGTGGTCGGCAGCTCGATCTCGCTGCCCATGAAGCTCGGCTCGCGCACCGACCAGCCGCCGCAGGCCACCGCCTCGCCCTCGATCTCGGCGAGGAAGAAGGTGCCGTCGGACACCAGCTCGACATCGAAGTCGCCGATGCGCGGGATCAGCGATTCCACCACTTCGGAGCCATGGACGCGCCGGGCGAAGCCCCGCAGCGCCGCGGCCTGCAGGCGCCGGATCTCCGGCAGGTCGGACGGGTTGGCGCGGCGGATGCGCAGGAAGCTCGGGGTCTGGGTCGCGGAGTGGGTCGGGATCATGGCTGGTCTCCCTCGCGCCGAGGCCCCCGATCGGGGCACCTCATGTGTGCTCTGGATGACGCATTCAAGCGGAATCACGTCGATTGGGAGCAAGCTAGGCAAGCCGGGCGAAATCGAGGCTGAACATGGCATTCACCAATTGTTCATCGCCGCCGGATACCTGCCCCAACGTCATATTGATACCGCGCGGCTGCGAAGAGCTGACGCAGGCGATCACGTCCGCGTTGGCCCGGATGGCACCGCCATTGCGGGCGCACGCGGCTGCGACTAGAACGCCGCGATGGCGCTGCTCGACCTTGCGAACCCCACCCGCTTCCTCGCCCTGTCGGCCCGGATCCTGCCGTGGCTCGCGGCGGTGACGGCCGTGCTGCTCGCCGCCGGTTTCTATCTCGCCTTCACCGCGCCCGCGGACTACCAGCAGGGCGAGACCGTGCGCATCATGTACATCCACGTGCCGTTCGCTTGGCTCGCGCTGTTCGGCTACTCCATGCTCGCCGCGTCGTCGCTCGGCATACTGGTCTGGCGCCATCCGCTGGCCGATGTCGCGCACAAGGCGCTGACGCCGATCGGCGCGGTCTTCGCCTTCCTCTGCCTGCTGACCGGGTCGCTGTGGGGCCGGCCGATGTGGGGCACCTACTGGGTCTGGGATGCCCGCCTCACCTCGATGCTGGTCCTGCTGCTGCTCTATCTCGGCCTGATCGCGCTGCGCTCGGCGATCGAGGATCCCAACCAGGGCGGCCGCGCGGCGGCGGTCCTGACCCTCGTCGGCTTCGTCAACGTGCCGATCGTCAAGTTCTCGGTCGACTGGTGGAGCACGCTGCACCAGCCCGCTTCGGTGTTCCGCATGGACGGTCCGACCATCGATCCCACCATGCTCTGGCCGTTGCTGCTGAGCGCCGCCGGCTTCACCGGATTGATGCTGACGCTGCATCTGGCGGCGATGCGCAACGAGATCCTCTACCGGCGTCTGCGCGCGCTCGAGGCCCGCGCCGCCGCCGAAGCGGCTTTTGCCTGAAGGGCCGACCATGGCGGATCAGCACGGCTTCTTCATCCTCGCCGCCTATCTCGGGGCGGCGCTCGTCCTTATGGCGCTGGCGCTGAAGATCGCGGTTGACGGGCGCGCCGTCCGGCGGGCCCTCGCCGAACTCGAGGCGCGGGGGATTACCCGCCGCTCGGCCGCGCGGGACGTCGAGCCGTGAGCGCGCCCGAGACGTCCGGACCCGCCCCGCGCCGCGTCAGCCGGCTGCTGGTGGCATTGCCGCTCATCGCCTTCGCCGTCCTCGCCGCACTGTTCTACGGGCGCCTGTTCTCGGGCGATCCGTCGCGGCTGCCCTCGGCCCTGATCGGCCGGGCGGCGCCCGCCGTCACCCTGCCGCCGCTCGAAGGGCTCGCGCGCGACGGCGCTCCCGTCCCCGGCATCGCGCCGGCCGACTTCGCCGGCGGCATCACCGTCCTGAACGTGTGGGCGTCCTGGTGCGTGCCCTGCCGCGACGAGCACCCCTTCCTGGTCGAGCTCTCGAAGGTGCCGGGGATCCGCCTGATCGGCCTCAACTACAAGGACGATGCCGAGAATGCCCGCCGCTTCCTCGGGCGCTTCGGCAACCCCTTCGCGGCGGTCGGCGTCGATACGGCCGGCCGCGCGGCGATCGACTGGGGTGTCTACGGCGTACCGGAAACCTTCGTGATCGGGCCGGACGGGAAGATCGCCTACAAGTTCGTCGGCCCCCTCGACGCCGACGGCCTGAAGGACCGGCTGCTGCCGGCCATCGAGAAGGCCCGCGCGGTAACCCCGTCCGCTAGTTGAAGCCGCCCTCGAGCGCCCGCTGCTGCACCGGATCCGGCTTGCCAAGATAAGTCGTGCCCTTCGGCGTGCGGAAGGCGCCATAGGCCTGGCGCGCATCGGCGCTGAACAGCACCGCCAGCCGGTTGTCGTGGCAGTCATGCGGCTGGCAGAGCGAGAAGACCTCGAACGCCCGGCCGTCGACGTTCACATTCACCGACGCGCCGCCGACACCCTGCGCGCCAACGACCCAGCGCGCTGTCTTGCGCAGCGGCGCGACGAGGCGTTCATAGCTGTCCCGGTAGGGCGCCGCCTTCACCACGTCGAACAGATAGCGCCCCTGCCCGGCGTCGGCGGACATACCGGCGGCGACGAGCAGGCAGGCGGCAAGCACACCACGCACGGGCATTCCGGGCCTCCTCGGTCGCGACGTCAGTTCCGCTCATCCGGCAGCGCCGGCAACGGATGGATCTCGATCTCGTCCTCGATCAGCGCACGGATCTCCTCGGCGCTCGCCTCGCCATAGATCGAGCGGTGCTCGACATCGCCCTCATGCATCTGCCGCGCCAGTGTGGCGAAGTCCTCGCCCACATAATCCGCATGGCTGGTGACATGCTCCCGCACCGCGCGGATCATCGCGCGCAGCGCCTGCTCGCGCTCCGACATCAGCGCCACCGGCTGCGCCGTCGCCGGCCCGACGGCGGACGGGCCGGATGCGGACGGTCCCGGCACGGCAGCCCCCGCCTCGGCCGGCACCGCGGCCACTCGCTCGCTGGGGCGGATCGAAGGCGCCATGATCGCCTTCTCGACCTCGGTCGAACCGCAGGCCGGGCAGGCCACCAGCTTGCGCGCCCGCTGCGCGTCGTAAGCGGCCGAATCGCGGAACCAACTCTCGAAATCGTGCCCCTTGGCGCAGTTCAGCGTGTAGCGGATCATGCGGCGTCGCCAGAGGGGACGAGGTGGAGATTGCCGGGTTCCGGCGGCAGCACCAGTTCGAAGCGCCGCCCGTTCTGCAGCGAGGGGATGCGCCCGCGCACCTGTTTCACCTTGGCCGGATCGATCTCGGCGGTGATAAAACCCGGCTCCGTCCCCGCCTCGGCCAGAACCGTGCCCCAGGGATCGATGATCACGCTGTGGCCATAGGTCTCGCGCCCGTTCTCGTGCTTGCCGCCCTGCGCGGCCGCGAGCACGAACGATCCCGTCTCGATCGCCCGCGCCTTGAGCAGCGTATGCCAGTGCGCCTCGCCGGTGGATCGGGTGAAGGCGGCGGGCACCGCGATCATGCCGGCGCCGGCTTCGGCGAGCGCGCGGAACAGCGCCGGGAAGCGCAGGTCGTAGCAGATGGTGAAGCCCAGCCGGATGCCCGGAAGGTCCGCCACCACCGCGCGGTCGCCGGGGCGATAGACCTCGGATTCGCGGTAGACGTCGCCATTGGGCAGGTCGACGTCGAACATATGGATCTTGTCGTACCAGGCGAGGATGCCCCCGTCCGGCCCGATCAGGTAGGAACGGTTGGCCGCACGGTGCTCGCTCGCCCGCACCGCCAGCGAACCGATGTGCAGATGGATGCGCAGTTCCGCCGCCAGCGCCCGGAAACTCTTCAACGCCGGATCGTCCGCTTCCTCGCTCAGCACGGCGAACAGCGACTGCCGGCTCTCCTCCATCGTCCCGGTCATCTCGGGCGTCTGGATATAGGTCGCGCCCTCGGCCGCCGCCGCGCGGATCAGCGTCGATGCCGCCGCGACATTGGCCGCGATCGAACGCGCCGTGCGCATCTGCACCAGCGCGGCGCGGAACGGCGTCGGTTCGGTGTCGGCGGCGGTCGGGCTCATGGCACTCTCCGTGACGGGCGATCAGGCGTTGAGCAGCGGATCGAGCCGGCCCGCGGCGTCGAGGGCGTAAAGGTCGTCGCAACCGCCGACATGGGTCGGTCCGATGAAGATCTGCGGCACCGTCGTCCGCCCGTTGGCGCGCGCCGTCATCGCCGCCCGCGCCGTTGGATCGCCGGCGACATTGATCTCCGAAAAGGTGACGCCCTTGCGGCGCAGGAGGTCCTTGGCCGCATGGCAATAGGGGCAGGTGCTGGTCGTGTAGATATCCACGGCGGGCATTATGAAACTCGGATCCTCGAACCGGCGCTGCCGGCGAATCCCTATGATATGGGCGGGGCGCCCGCATCAACAACCCTCGCGAAGACCAGCACGTCCACGCGCGCGGCGCCGGCGCGGACCAGCGCCTTGGCGGCCGCATCGAGCGTCGCGCCGGTGGTGAGCACGTCGTCGACGAGGACCACCCGCCGCCCCGCCAGTTCGGCGCGTTGCAGTTCCGGCACCGCGAAGGCGCCGGCGACGTTGCCGGCCCGCTCCGTGCGCGAGAGACCGACCTGCGGATGACCCGCCCGCGTACGCACCAGAAAGTCGTGACGGACGGGAACGCCGGAGCCGCGGCCGATCGCCTGCGCCAGCAGACCGGACTGGTTGAAGCGCCGTTGCCACAGCCGCCGCCAGTGCAGCGGCACCGGCACCAGCGCATCGGCATCGGCGAGCAGTTCCGCCCCCGTCCGCGCCATCAGCCGCGCCATCGGCACCGCCGCCTCGGTGCGGTCCTGGTACTTCAGCGCATGGACGAGGTCGCGGGCCACCTCGCCGAAGGTGACCGCGGCGCGCGCCCGCGCATAGGCGGGCGGTTCGGCAAGCGCCTGCGCCGACACCCGGATCCCGCTGTCGAAGGCGAAGGGCAGGCCGAGGCGCTCGCACCAGGGCCGCTCGATGAAATCGAGCCGGCTCCAGCAGCGCGCGCACAGGCAGCCCGGCTCCATCACCGGCACCCGGCACGCGACGCAGGTCGGCGGCATCACGAGGTCGAGAACCGTTCGCCCGACGCCGCGGAAGGCGCCGGCAATCCGTGACGCCCGCGTCGCTGGCGGCGCGGTGGCATCGTCGTCGGCGAGCGGGTCGGTGTGCATGTGCGCAGTGTAGCACGCCCGCGCCCTTTGACCCCCGCCCGCCGGACGCCTATGGCTGGGCGGGCGGCCCGGGCAGCAACGGGCGCGGGAGATGACGCGATGTCGGGTCCGGTCGAGGTGTTCGAGCCACGCGCGCTGGCCGCGAGACGGCGGCGCGCGCGGGCACTGGGCCCGGAAACGTTCCTGCTCGAAAGGGTCGCCGAGGACCTCGCCGACCGCCTCGCGGCCGTCAAGCGCCACTTCGAGCTCGCCGCCGATCTCGCCACCCCGGCGGACAGCCTGCGTACGCACCTCGGCGATCCCGCCATGATCACCCGGCTCATCGTCGCCGGCCCGCTGGAGCGTGGCGATATCGATGTCGCCGCCGATGCCGAAGCCCTGCCCTTCGCGCCCGCTTCGCTCGATCTCGTGGTGTCGGCGCTGGCCCTGCAGGCGGCCAACGACCTGCCCGGCACGCTCGTGCAGCTGCGCCGCGCGCTGCGCCCGGACGGCCTGCTGCTGGCCGCCCTGTTCGGCGCCGGCACTCTCAATGAGTTGCGGGAGGCTTTCGCGATCGCCGAGATCGAGACGCTGGGCGGCATTTCCCCGCGCGTCGCCCCCTTCCCGGACCTGCGCGATCTCGGCGCCCTGCTCCAGCGCGCCGGCTTCGCCCTGCCGGTGACCGATGTCGACCGCGTGGTGGTGCGCTACGCCGATCCTTTCGCCCTTTTCGCGGATCTGCGCCGGATGGGCGCCGCCAACCCCTTGGCCGCCCGCACCCGCCGGCCGCTCACCCGCCCTACGCTGGCGCGGCTCGCGGAGGTGTATGCGGAGCGCTTCGCCGATCCGGACGGGCGCCTGCGCGCGACCTTCGAGATCGCCTGGATTTCCGGCTGGGCGCCGGACGAGAGCCAGCCCAAGCCCCTGCGCCCGGGCTCGGCGAAGATGCGCCTTGCCGACGCGCTCGGCACGCGCGAGCAGCCGCTCGATCGGAACGGCGACTGAGGTCGGCGCTCAGCGCGGCGTCGTCGCCTCGGAGACGAGCACGTAATTGGCGAGGACATTCTGCCCCAGCTGCGCGACCGACACCGCGATGACCACGGCGATGCCGCCGGCGATGATCGCGTATTCGATCGCCGTCGCCGCGCTCTGGTCACGCAGGAACAGGCCGGGCAGAGCGGCCGCGGACGGGCGGCTGGAGAAGGTCGGGATCGGTGTCATGCGCGCCTCGCGAAGCGGCGGCATCCCTATCCGCCGGAGCCGATGATGTCGACGAGCGCCGGGATCAGCGGCTCGTCGGCCGGCGGCATGGGATAGTCGCGCAGCTTCTGCGGACGCACCCAGGCGAGGCGCTGGCCCTCGCGCCCCTGCGGTATCCCCTCCCAGCGCCGGCAGATCCACAGCGGCATCAGGAGGTGGAAATCCTCATAGGCGTGGCTGGCGAAGGTGAGCGGGGCGATGCAGGCCTCCTTGACCGCAATGCCCAGCTCTTCCGCCAGCTCGCGGATCAGCGTCTGTTCCGGCCGCTCGTTCGGCTCGACCTTGCCGCCGGGAAATTCCCAGAGGCCGGCGAGCGCCTTGCCGGCCGGGCGCTCGGTGATGAGCACGCGGCCGTCAGTATCGACCAGGGCGCAGGCGGCGACGAGGACGAGCTTCACGAGACGTCTCCGGAGACTAGCGGGAGGGTGTTAACGCCGGGCTGCGCCGATCGCCGAAATCCGGCCCTACCGGCGCCGCCGCGCGTCGTCACGAGCGGTAATCGCCGTTGATGGCGACATATTCCTTAGTGAGGTCGCAGGTCATCACCCGGTCGCTGCCCCGGCCGAGACCGAGATCGACCGAAAGGTCGATGACGTCGCCCTTCATGTAGGCCGACACCTCGGCTTCGTCGTAGGAGGGATCGCGCGCCCCGCCCGCCGCCACCTGGATCGGCCCGAACTTGATGGCGAGACGGTCGCGCTCGGCCGGCTCCCCGGCCTTGCCGACCGCCATGACAACCCGCCCCCAGTTCGCGTCCTCGCCGGCAATGGCGGTCTTCACCAGCGGCGAATTGGCGATTGACATGGCGATGCGCCGGGCCGAGCGCTTGGAGACCGCGCCGGTGACGTGGATCTTCACCAGCTTGCGCGCGCCCTCCCCGTCCCGGGCCACCTGCTCGGCGAGGTCGGCCAGCACATGGCCGAGCGCGCGGCGGAAGGCGGCGAGGCGCCGGTCGGCCGGGTCGCTCACCCGGCCGACGCCACGGGCCGCGGCCGCTCCGGTCGCGAACATCAGCAGCGTATCCGAGGTCGAGGTGTCGCCGTCGATGGTCACCGCGTTGAAGCTGTCGGTGACGCCCTTCGACAGCAGCTTCTGAAGGACCTCTGCCTCGATCGGCGCGTCGGTGAAGACGAAGGAGAGCATCGTCGCCATATCGGGCGCGATCATCCCCGCACCCTTGGCCATGCCGGCGATGGTCACCTCGACGCCGTCGATCTTCGCCGTGGCGGTGGCGAGCTTGGGGAAGGTGTCCGTCGTCATGATCGCCCGCGCCGCGTCGATCCACGGCAACGGCGCCAGCCGCTTCGCAGTCGTCTCCAGCAGGCCGGCGAACTTCTCGGCGTCCAGCGGCTCGCCGATCACCCCGGTCGAGGCGAGGAAGATCTCGTCCGGCGTGCAGCCGAGTGCCTTCGCCGCGATTTCGGCCGTGCGGGCCGTCGACTCGCGCCCCTTGGCGCCGGTGAAGGCGTTGGCGTTGCCGGAATTCACCACCAGCCCGCGGGCGTGGCCGCCGGGCAGCCGGTCGCGGCACCACTCGACGGGCGCCGAGGGGCACTTCGAGCGGGTGAACACGCCGGCGACGCTGGTGCCCGCATCGAGCGCCAGCAGCAGCACGTCGGTGCGCCCCTTGTAGCGGATGCCGCCCTCGGCCGTGGCGAAGCGCACCCCGGCTACGGGGCCGACATCGGGCGTGTGCTTGGGCGCGAGCGGGGAGACGGTCGAGGACATGGCGCGGCTCATGAGCAGGGGGTGGCGGCGGGCATTTTCAAAGCGTGGCGGCGACGGGCGCCATCCCCGAGCATGTGCCGGAAGCCGCTGTCGCAAACAAGGGGCTTGGCGGTGCGTGCCCCCCGCGCGCCTCAGCCCGCGCCGCCCCCGGAGCGGTGCGAGGCGACGGAATCGAACGCGGCAAGGAAGCCGCCGGGATTGTCGACCTGCGGCAGGTGCCCCGCATCCTTCACCAGCACCAGCTTGCTGCCGGGCACGCGGGAACTCAGCACACGCCCGTCGACCGCCGTCACGCCGTCGAGCCGGTCGTTCGCGCCCCAGATGAAATCGACCGGAACGCGCGGCGGGCGGGTCGGCTCGTCGACCGACATCAGCAGGGTCAGCATCGTCGCCGCCATGCCCGGCTCGCCGGCCTCCAGCCGGTCGCGCAGCTCGGGCGGGATACGGGTGAGATCATGGAAGGCGCGGTCGAACACATCCGGGCTGTAGAAGCTGCGGCGCAGCTGGCGCTCGGCCATCCGGCGCAGGAAGCCGACGCCCATCATCCAGCGCACCGGACCGGAGGGCGGGCGCGGCGGAAATCCGTCGACCAGAACGGCCCGGGCCACGGTGCCGTTGTGGCGGCTCGCCATGTCCCAGGCGATGCTGGCGCCGAGCGAATTGCCGCAGACGATCGCGCCCTGCGCGCCGAGCGCCTCGAGCAGTTCCTTGAGGAAGCGGCCATAGGCCTCGTAGGTCGGCAGCGCCCGGTCGAAATGGTCGACGATCCCCGGCAGGTCCGGCGCGATCACCCGGTGCTGCAGTGCCAGACCGTCCCACACCGGTTCCCAATGCGCCTGCGCGCCCGCCCAGCCGCCATGCAGCAGCAGGAGCGGCTGCCCCTCCCCGCCCAGCCAGACATCGACCTCGCGACCCGACACGCTCAGCCGGCTCCGGTTCATCGTCATCGTCCCGCCCCGCCCTTATCTTTCGCCCCGCCCGCGCACCCCGTTGCAGCTGGCAGGGCCCGACACCAAAACGGCCGGGTCCAGCCCGGCCGCCATCCTGTTTCGCCGAGCCGACGGCCCGGCCGCGCGTCCCGATCAGGGGGTTGCGGGCTTCGCGGCATCCGGCGCGGCGGGAGCCGGCGCGCCCGGCGCCGGGGCGTCGGTCTTCGGCGCCGCGTCGGTCTTCTCGATCTTGGCGGCGGAGCGCAGGTTCTGCACCAGTTCGGCCTGCGCCTTCTGGGCGAGATACTGCTCGATCTGCGGCTTCACCTGGTCGAGCGTCGGCAGCGGCTTCTCGCGCTTTTCCTCGACCTTGATGACGTGCCAGCCGAACTGCGTCTTCACCGGCTCCGAGACCTCGCCCGGCTTCATCGCGAAGGCGACATTGGCGAATTCCGGCACCATCTGGTCCTTGGTGAAGAAGCCGAGATCGCCGCCGTCCTGCTTGCCGGAGGGATCCTCGGTCACCTGCTTGGCGACAGTCGCGAAGTCCTCGCCCTTCTTCACGCGGGCGATGACGTCCTCGATCTTCTTCTTGGCCTCGGCCGAGGCCTTCTCGTTGCCGGCATCCTCGACGCGGATGAGGATGTGGCGCGCATGCACCTCCTCTTCCGGCTTCTGCTGCTTCAGCGCCTCTTCATAGGTCTTCTTCATCGCCTCGTCGCTCAGCGCCGCCTTGGTGGCGTCGGCGAGAACCGCCTGCATCAGCAGGCGCTGGCGGACGAATTCCATCTGCTTGGCGAAATCCGGGGTCTGGTCGAGCTTCTGCGCCTTGGCCGCCTGGGCCAGCGCGGTGAGGTCGATCAGGAAGCCGAGCACGTAATCCTCGCGGGCGGGCCCGACGAGCTGGGGCGGCAGGTTCGGGCCGAGTTCCTCCTCGGCGACCTTGAGATCGCTGCGGCGGATCGCCTGGCCGTTCACCGTGGCGAGCACCGGATCGTCGGTGGTGGCCGCGGCGGCGGGAGCGGGGGTCGCGGCCGTCGTGCCCTGCGCGAAGGCGGGCAGCGCCGGGAAGGCGACGGCGCCGGCAAGCGCGAGAGCGAAGCCGGTGCGGGCGATGCGCGCGGCACGCGGAGAGTGGAAGAGCATGGAACCTGTCCTTGGAGCGGTGCGGTTATGCACGGTTCGGGGCGCGAAAGCTGGCGCAGTCCGCTTCCGGTTGCAAGCGGCGTTTCGTTACGATTCGGTAAGCCGCGCCAGCGCCGGGGCGACCCGGCCCGCGATTGACAACCCCCGAACCCGTTCATAAGTGTGGCACGCGGCGACGGACCTCCCGGCGCTCGCGCGCATGTGACCGCATGGCGCGGCGCCCGCAGGGATCGCGTGCCCGGCCCGTCCCGATTTCGGCCGCAAATGGCGTCTCGATCGGCTGTCGGTGACGCGGGCGATCCGGCGCCGCCGTCGACCCCGGAGTCCGGCGGCCCGTCACCGCCGTGCCCCGCATCCGCTTTGACGGGACACGGATTGGAAGACCCCATGTTCGGCGCAATCGCGCGAAAGCTCTTCGGCTCGGCCAACGACCGCCGCGTGCGCGGCTATCAGCCCCGCGTCGCCGCCATCAACGCGCTCGAACCGGAAGTGTCGGCCCTGTCCGACGAGGCTCTGCGCGCGCGCACCGCCGAATTCCGCCAGCAGCTGGCCGACGGCAAGGATCTCGACGACCTGCTGGTGCCCGCCTTCGCCACCGTGCGGGAGGCCGCGAAGCGGGCGCTCGGTCAGCGCCACTTCGACGTGCAGCTCATCGGCGGCATGGTGCTCCACGAGCGCGGCATCGCCGAGATGCGCACCGGTGAAGGCAAGACCCTGGTCGCGACCGCGCCCGTCTACCTCAATGCGCTGACCGGCAAGGGCGTCCACGTCGTCACCGTCAACGACTACCTCGCCAAGCGCGACTCGGAGTGGATGGGCCGCGTCTACCGCTTCCTCGGCCTCACGGTCGGCGTCATCGTGCACGGCATGGACGACGACGAGCGCCGCGCGGCGTACGCCTGCGACGTCACCTACGCGACCAATAACGAGCTCGGCTTCGACTATCTGCGCGACAACATGAAATACGAGCTCGGTCAGATGGTGCAGCGCCCGCATCATTTCGCCGTGGTCGACGAAGTCGACTCGATCCTGATCGACGAGGCCCGCACCCCGCTCATCATCTCCGGCCCGCTCGACGACCGCTCCGACTTCTACAACACCATCGACACCTATATCCCCCGCCTGTCGAAGGAGGATTACGAGGTCGACGAGAAGCAGCGCTCCGTCGCCATGACCGAAGCCGGCATGGAGAAGATCGAGAACCTGCTGCGCGAGGGCGGCCTGCTCAAGGGCGACAGCCTGTACGACGTCGAGAACGTCTCCGTCGTCCATCACGTCAACCAGGGCCTGCGCGCCCACACCCTGTTCCAGCGCGACAAGGACTACATCGTCCGTAACGGCGAGGTCGTCATCATCGACGAGTTCACCGGCCGCATGATGCCGGGCCGCCGCTATTCCGAAGGCCTGCACCAGGCGCTCGAGGCGAAGGAGCGCGTGCAGGTTCAGCCCGAGAACCAGACGCTGGCCTCGATCACCTTCCAGAACTATTTCCGCATGTACGAGAAGCTCTCGGGCATGACCGGCACCGCCAATACCGAGGCGGCCGAGTTCGCGGACATCTACAAGCTGGAAGTCATCGAGATCCCGACCAACCTGCCGGTTTCGCGCGTCGACGACGACGACGAGGTCTACCGGACCGCCGGCGAGAAATACAACGCCATCATCGACCTCATCACCAACTGCAAGTCGCGTGGCCAGCCCGTGCTGGTCGGCACCACCTCGATCGAGAAGTCGGAACTGCTGGCGGAACTCCTCAAGCAGCGCGGCTTCCGCCAGAAGGACTTCACCGACCCCGACGCCTTCCGCCCGCTCTATGATGGCGACCAGGGCAGCGCCGAGGACAAGGTGTTCGCGGTGCTGAACGCCCGCCACCACGAGCAGGAAAGCTACATCGTCGCCCAGGCCGGCGTGCCCGGTGCCATTACCATCGCCACCAACATGGCCGGCCGCGGCACCGACATCCAGCTCGGCGGCAATGCCGACATGCGCATCGCCCATGAACTCGCCGACCTGCCCGAGGGCGAGCAGCGCGCGGCAGCCGAGCAGGGCATTCGCGACGAGATCGCCCGGCTGAAGAAGAAGGCGCTGGAGGCCGGCGGCCTCTACGTCATCGGCACCGAGCGCCACGAGAGCCGGCGCATCGACAACCAGCTGCGCGGCCGCTCCGGCCGCCAGGGCGACCCCGGCCACTCGCACTTCTTCCTGTCGCTCGAAGACGACCTGATGCGCATCTTCGGCTCCGACCGGCTGGACGGCATGCTGCAGCGGCTCGGCCTGAAGCACGGCGAGGCGATCGTCCATCCCTGGATCAACAAGGCGCTGGAAAAGGCGCAGGCCAAGGTCGAGGCGCGCAACTTCGACATCCGCAAGAATCTGCTCAAATACGACGACGTGATGAACGACCAGCGCAAGGTCGTGTTCGAGCAGCGCATCGAGCTGATGCGCGACGAGGATGTCGCCGAGACCGTGGCCGAGATGCGCCACGGTGTCGTCGAGGACGTCGTCGCCAAGCACATCCCGCCCAACGCCTATCCCGAGCAGTGGGACACGCCCGGCCTCGCCGAGGAGATCCGCAACGCGCTCGGCCTCGACCTGCCGGTGGAGGAGTGGGCGAAGGAGGAGGGCATCGCCGACGAGGAGGTGCGCGAGCGCATCACCAACCGCGCCGACGAGATCATGGCCGCCAAGGTCGCCCAGTACGGGCCCGACATCATGCGCTATGTCGAGAAGTCGATCCTCTTGCAGACGCTCGACCATCTCTGGCGCGAGCATCTCGTGACGCTCGACCATCTGCGCCAGGTCATCGGCCTGCGCGGCTACGGCCAGCGCGACCCGCTGAACGAGTACAAGTCGGAGGCCTTCCAGCTGTTCGAGGCGATGCTGGCGCGCCTGCGCGAGGCGGTCACCGCCCAGTTGATGCGCGTCGAGGTGATGACCGCGCCGCCGGAGCCCGAGCCGCTGCCGCCGATGGAGGCCCACCACATCGACGCCTCGACCGGCGCCGACGAGCTCGGCTATGCCAGCGCCGCCGATTTCGGCGAGCCGACGCTGGTGCCGTCGGGCGGCGAACCCGTGCGCGACCCCAACAACCCCGCCACCTGGGGCCGCGTCGGCCGCAACGAGGCCTGCCCCTGCGGTTCCGGCAAGAAGTTCAAGCACTGCCACGGCAGGTTCGCGTGAGGCGAATGGGCGGAACGGGGCTTCTGAACCGCCCATCCACCGCTCATACCGGCATTGTGCATCGCGTCGGTCGGCACAGAAAATGACGCGGGCGGATCGGCAATGGCGGATCGAGAGCGGTGGATCGCCCTCATCAAGTCGCTTCGCGAGGCGCATGGCGCTGGCCTCTTGGCGGCCGAGCGCATCGCCTTAGCCGATCCCGGATGGCGCCGCTGGGTGGCGCGGCAAATCAACACCGACCAGCGCTGCCGCAAGGCGGCGCTCGCCCACATGAAAGCCAATGGCGCCGACGCGCTGATCTATTGGGATGATGCCATTCTCAAGGTGCGCGACTGAGCATCGGCAGCACCGCGTTTGCCGATTTTTCGCCGCGCCGCCTAACGCACACTCAGCCCCTACTGCACCGTGCCCGAGAAGCCGCCGGTCGACAGGATCGGCGTGCCGCCCTGCACGGTCGGCGTGCCGGCGAGCGGCTCGGTCGCGGCCTGCTGGCCGGCGGCGGGCTTCGGCGTCGCGGGCTTGGGCGCGGCGGCGGTGGCAGCGGGTTTCGGAGCGGCCGCTGCGGGCCTCGCGGGCGCCGGAGACACGGCGGCCGTCGCCGGAGCGGGTCGCGCCGCGGCTTCGCCCGGCGCGGGCACGCGCGGGCGCGCCTGCGGCACCGGCACGTCGGCGACCGGCGCAGCGTCAGCCGCGGGCGCCTCGGCCGGCTTGTCGCGGCCGAGCAGCCGGCTCAGCGAAAAGCCGGACGTGCCGGAGTCGGCCGCGGCGGGCGTCGCGATGCTGCCGGTGGGCGGTTCGCTCGATCCGCCGCCGAACAGCCGCGAGATGCCGCTCATGAAGCCGCCTTCGCTGGCGCCGGAAGGCGTGGAGGAAACCGCCGCCACCTGCGCGACCGGCGTGCCGCCGCCCGGGGTGATCGGGCCCGGCTCGGCGCTGCGGGTGCCGCCGGGCGCATCGCTCGGGCGCGGCAGCGGCGTGGGCGCGACCGCGAGGGCGGTACCGGCGGCCGACGGCGCATTGGCCAGCGCCACGCTGGCCGCGGCGCTCGGCGTGGTCGCCGCCTTCGCTGCCTCGATGACGGCGAGATCGGCGGGCGCGCTGGTGTCGACGCCGTAGTTGACGCCCGGCGGCTTCACCACCGCCGGCAGCGAGCCCGGCGCCTTCAGGTTCGGGTTTTCCAGCTTGGCGAGGAACACCTTGTTCATGCCGCCATCGGCGCCGGTGCGCACCGGCGCGGCGGGTGTCGACGACGCGAGCTGCTTGGCGTTCGCCTCGTCCTTCGCCTTGCGGGCGGCCACCGCCTGCGAAATGTCGTCGGGCACCGAATAGGCCGGGCACGGGCCGGACGGGTCGAAGCGCTTGGTCGGGTCGGCCGGCGTCGCGTTGAAGACGTAGCGCTTCTCGCAGACATCGACCTTGGGCGGTGCCTTCGCCACCTCGAACGCGTCCGAGCCCTCCTTCAGCATCTTCCAGAACGCCATGTTCGGGTTGCTGCGGTGGCGCGCCATGTTCTGCGCGGTCATGCGGAAGGGATAGGCCTGCACTTGGAAGGAGCGCTGCCCGCCCTGGAAGCTGTCGCGGCCGAGCGCGAAGATCTCCTGGATCTGCTCGTCGGTCATGGCGTAGCAACCCGCCGAGGAGCAGTCGCCATGCACCATCAGGTGCTCGCCGGTGCGGCCCCACGCCTTGTCGTAGGCGTTGGGGAAGCCCATGTTGAACGACAGGTAATAGCTGGAATTCGGATTCATCTGCCCGGGGGTGATGGTGTAGAACCCCTCGGGCGCCTGGCGGTCGCCGATCTTGACCTTCGGGCCCAGCTCGCCCGACCAGCGACAGATCGGATAGGTCTTGAGCAGCGCATAGTCGCCGCTGCGGGTCTGCTTCCAGACCTCGAGTTCCGACTCTTCCTTGAAGATGCGCACGACGATCGGGCTGTCCTTGGACATGCCCTTGTCGTTGATCAGCGCCACCGTCTCCGGCGAGAGCGGCTTCATCGCCTTGGCCGTCGGGCTCATCTTGCCGCCGCCGCCGGTGCAGGCGGCGAGCGCCAGCGTGCCGACGCCGACGAGCAGCAGCGCCCGCAGGCGCGCGGCGAGACCCCGGCCCGGCGCCGTCCGAACAATCCGCTGGGCGGGGATGTCCCCCGCCGGTTCGCTACCGAGACGGCGCAACGCAACACTCCTCGTCCTGCCGGGTGAGACGGTGTGCATCATGAATAAAGGGTTACCCTTGCCAACTTGTTACCGCAAGTGCGCAGGCACCCGCCGCCCCGTATCCGGCCGCGGGCGTGACCGCGCGGACACGCCTCACAGGTTGCGGCCGATGGCCAGGAACTTCTCGCGCCGCGCCTTGCGCAGCGCCTTCGCGTCGAGCCCGTCGAGCGAGGCGAGCGCCGTCTCGATCGCGTCCCCCGCCGCGGCCATCGTGGCGGCGGGATCGCGGTGGGCGCCCCCCGCCGGCTCCGGCACCACCGTGTCGATGATGCCGAACTTCAGCAGGTCCTGCGCGGTGATGCGCATGTTGGTGGCCGCGTCCTGCGCCTTGGCGGTGTCGCGCCACAGGATCGAGGCGGCCCCTTCCGGCGAGATCACGCTGTAGATGGAATGCTCCAGCATCAGCACGCGGTTGGCGGTCGCGATCGCCACCGCCCCGCCCGAGCCGCCCTCGCCGATGATCAGCGCCACGTTCGGTACGCCGAGCGCGAGGCAGGCATCGGTCGAGCGGGCGATCGCCTCGGCCTGGCCGCGCTCCTCCGCGCCGATGCCGGGATAGGCGCCGGCGGTGTCGACCAGCGAGATCACCGGCAGGTCGAAACGGTCGGCGAGTTCCATCAGCCGCACCGCCTTGCGGTAGCCCTCGGGCTTGGCCATGCCGAAATTGTGCCGGATGCGGGTTTCGGTGGAGGAGCCCTTCTCGTGCCCCATCAGGCACACCGCCCGGCCGCGGAAGCGGGCAAGGCCGCCGAGAATGGCCTCGTCCTCGCCGAACTTGCGGTCGCCGGCGAGCGGGGTGAAATCCTCGAACAGCCCGGCCGCATAGTCGGAGAAGTGCGGGCGCAGCGGGTGCCGCGCCACCAGCGTCTTCTGCCAGGGGGTAAGATTGGCGTAGAGCTGGCCCAGCGCCTCGGCCGCCTTGGCCTCGAGGCGGCCGATATCGTCGCCGATGGCCACCGCGTTGCCCTGCGCGGAGAGCGCGCGCAGTTCCTCGAGCTTGGCCTCCAGCTCGGCCACGGGCTTTTCGAAGTCGAGGTAGCTGCGCATGAGGCGATGACGGGTCCGCGGTTGGGGGGACGGGCGCGGGGCGCCCGGGCAAGAGCGCGCGGAAGCTGCCCCGAGAGGGTGGCGACGTCAAGGCAGCGCATGCGCGGCTTGGTCCCGGAGCCGAGGGCTGGCCCGCGGCGCCGGCCACGCTAGAGTGGCGCGCGCCCCTCGGGAAGTCCCGCATGCCCTCTCTCCGCACCACCCTGATCGCGCTGATGCTGGCGGCGGCCGCCGCCCTGCCCGCCCGCGGCGAGACCGGGCGCTTCGTGCATCTGTCCGACATCCATTTCGACCCGTTCGATCCGCTCGGCGCGGCGAAAGCCCGTGCCGCCACGCCGCCCGCCGACTGGCCCTCCCGGCTCGCGGACGGCGCGGACACCCCCTTGGCACCGTGGGGACGCGACACCAATGCGGCCCTGCTCGGCTCCGCGCTGGACGAGGCCGGGCGCGCGGCGGCCGATGCCGATTTCGTGCTGGTGACCGGCGACCTGCTCGCCCACGACTTCCCCGCCAAGACCGAGCGCGCGCTGGGGCTGCCGCGCGGATCGGCCGCAAGCGCCGACATCGCCATCCGCACCGCGCTCTACGTCGCCGGCCGGTTGCGCGCGGCCTTTCCCGGCAAGCCGGTGCTGATGACGCTGGGCAACACGGATTCGGGCTGCGGCGACTACCACGTCGATCCCGGCGGGGAATTCCTCGCCGCGACACGCGCGGCGGTACGCGAACTCGCCGGGCCGGACCTGCTCGACCCCGGCTTCGACGCCACCTTCGCCGCCGGCGGCTACTATGCCGCGCGGCATCCGACCCTCGCCGACACCACCGTCATCGTCATCGACGACGTGCTCTGGTCAGCCGAGTACCGCGACGCCTGCGGCACCTCCGCGACGGCGGCAGCCGAGGCGATGATGGCGTGGCTGGAGGCCGAGCTGGCGCGAAACGCCGCCGCCGGGCGCAAGGTCTGGCTCGCCCGCCACATCCCGCTCGGGCTCGACCCCTATGCCAGCCTGCACGCCCGGGGCTCCACCTGCCCCGACCGCGTGGTGCCGATGTTCGCGCCCGCCTATGCGGAGCGCTTCGCCGGCCTGCTGGCGCGCTTCGGCGAGACCATCACCGCGAGCTTCAGCGGCCACACCCATCATGACGACTACCGGCTGCTGCGGCGCGCCGACGGCACGCTGGCGGGCGTGGAAAAGATCGTGCCGGCGATCAGCCCGGTCTATGGCCAGAACCCCGGCTTCCACGTCTTCAGCTATGATCGCGCCAGCGGGCGTCCGGTCGATTTCGAAACGCGCTACCTCGCCAATCTCGGCGACGCGCCGACGCCGGCCACGGCGCGGTGGGAAACCGAATACCGCTTCACGACCGCCTACGGCCTCGGCCCCTACGGCCCGGAGGCGGTCGAACGGCTGTGGCGCGGGCTCTCCACCGCCGACCCCGCCGCGACGACCTACCGGCGGCTCTACGACGTCGGCCACCGCGAACTCGGCGTCGACGAGGCGCGCGCCTATGCCTGCGCCCTCGGCCATGCCGAGGCCGCCAATTTCACCGCCTGCTTCTGCCGCGACTGAACACTTAGCGCCCACGCCGGTCGGTCTCCGACCGATGGGAGGAAAGCGCTCACTCCTCCGCCAGCGGGTGGAGGTCGCGCACCAGACCGGTGAGGCGCTCGTCGAGCACGTGGGTGTAGATCTGCGTCGTCGAGATGTCGGTGTGGCCGAGCAGCGTCTGCACCATGCGCAGTTCCGCGCCATGGGCGAGCAGGTGGCTGGCGAAGGCATGGCGCAGCACGTGCGGGGAGAGCTTGCGGTGGTCGATGCCGGCGGCGACCGCGAGGTCCTTGAGGTCGAGCCCGACCTGCTGGCGGGTCACGTGGCCGGCGGCGGAGGACGAGGGAAACAGCCAGCGCCCCGCCGGCACCGCCGCACCGGCGCGTCCCGCAACCCCGCCGCCTCCGCCGCGGCGTCCCGTCGCGCCGCCCTTTCCGAGCGGACGGGGAGGCTCGCCCGGCGCGGCGGGGCCCGCGTCCTTCGGCGCCGGCTTGCTGCCCGAGCCGGCGCGAGCACCGGCGCGAGGCGCGGCGGGGCCGGCGTCCTCGGCGGACGGCTTGCCCGCGGCGGTAGCCTCCGCCAGCGCCGCGCGATAGGCCGCCATCGCCGCCTTGGCCGGCTCGCCGAGCGGCACGAGCCGTTCCTTGTTGCCCTTGCCGCGCACGATGATGGCATCGCCCTGCGCCCGCGCCGCGGCGGCCGGCAGGGCGGCGAGTTCGGAGACGCGCAGCCCCGTCGCGTAGAGCAGCTCGACGAAGCAGGCGACCCGCGCCCGCCGGGCCCGCTCGGCGGGGCTGCCGGTAGAGCTCGCGGCGAGCGCGTGGGCGGTGTGGATAAGCCGCGTCACCTCGTCGAGGCTGAGCACCTTCGGCAGGGGACGACCACGCTTCGGCCCCTCCAGCACGGCGGCGGGATCGTCGCCGCGATGGCCCTCGACATAGAGGAAACGGTGCAGCTGGCGCAGCGAGGACAGCCGCCGGGCGACGCTCGCCGTGGCCAACCCCCGCCGGGTGAGATCGGCCAGATAGGCGCGGATATCCGCCGTGCCGCAGCCCAGGGGACCGGCCCCGCGGCCGATCAGGAAGCTCTCGTAATCGTCGAGGTCGCGGCCATAGGCGGCGAGCGTGTTGGCGCTCGCCCCGCGTTCGGCCGCCATCATGTCGAGGAACAGGGCGACCGGGCCCTGCACCGGCCGCCCGCTCATTTGGCGAAGCGGTCCTGCGGCACGGTCTGGCTCATCTCGCGCGGCTCGGGCTGCACCAGATTGGCGAAGCTCCACAGCACGCCGTAGACGGCGCCGCCGATCAGTCCGAGGATGATGAGAAGGCGGATCAGGCTCGGCATGGGCTCTCGGCTGGACCTTCCGGCGGCATCGAATCGGGGCAATGAAGCGCAGCGCCATGCTAAGGCCATTCGCGGCACAGGCGAACCACGACGTGGCGAATTGCCTCGTATGGCGTCGGATGGTACGTCGCCATCGGGATTGGCAAGCGGAACGAACGGCCGGCGCATGAGCGCGACACTCGGCGAGATCGACGAAGCACGGGCGGCGGCGTTGCGCGAACGGCTCGGTGCGCGCTCCATCGTCCTGATCGGCATGATGGGGGCCGGCAAGTCCTCGGTCGGGCGGCGGCTCGCGCGGCGGCTCGGCCTGCCCTTCGCGGATGCCGACATCGAGATCGAAGCCGCCGCCGGCATGACCATCCCGGAAATCTTCGCCCAGCACGGCGAGCCCTTCTTCCGCGACGGGGAGCGCCGCGTCATCGCCCGGCTGCTGGAGAGCGGGCCCGGCGTGCTCGCCACCGGCGGCGGCGCCTTTATGAACGCCGACACCCGCGACGCCGTCGCCCGGCACGGCCTGTCGGTCTGGCTGAAAGCCGATCTCGACGTGCTGCTGCGCCGCGTGAAGCGGCGGGACGACCGCCCGCTGCTGAAGTCCGACGATCCGGCCACGGTGCTGGAGCGCCTCATCGGCGAGCGCTACCCGGTCTATGCCGGCGCCGACATCACCGTCATCTCGCGGGACGTGCCGCACGAGGCGATGGTGAACGTCGTGCTCGACGCGCTCGCCGCCCATCTCGACAGCGGCGGGAGCCAGCCGGCATGACCACCCTCGACATCACCGCACCCGCGGCGGAAACCCGCGTCGGCGTCGCGCTTGCCGACCGCGCCTACGACATCCTCATCGGGCCGGGGCTTCTCGCCCGGCTGGGCGCGGAGGTGGCGCGGCTGCGCCCCGGCGCGCGGGTCGGCATCGTCACCGACACGAACGTCGCCGCCCGCCATCTCGAGACGGTCGAGCGCTCGCTGGCGCAGGCCGGCCTCATCCCCAGCACCGTCGTCGTCGCCGCCGGCGAGGGATCGAAGTCGCTCCCCGTGTTCGGCACCGTGCTCGACGGCCTGCTGGAGGCCCGCATCGAGCGGCGCGACCTCGTGCTCGCGCTCGGCGGCGGCGTGGTCGGCGATCTCGCCGGCTTCGCGGCGGCGGCGCTGCGCCGCGGCGTCGATTTCGTGCAGGTGCCGACCAGCCTGCTGGCGCAGGTCGATTCCTCCGTCGGCGGCAAGACCGGCATCAATTCCCGCCACGGCAAGAACCTCGTCGGCGCCTTCCACCAGCCGATCCTCGTCGTCGCCGACACCGACGTGCTGGACACGCTGCCCCCGCGCGAGTTCCGCTCGGGCTATGCCGAGGTCGCCAAATACGGGCTCATCGACGACGAGGCCTTCTTCGCCCGGCTGGAGCGCGACTGGCGCGAGGTCTTCGCCGGCGGCCCCGCGCGCATCGCGGCGATCGCCACCAGCTGCCGCGCCAAGGCGGCCGTGGTCGCCCGCGACGAGCGCGAGACCGGCGACCGCGCCTTGCTCAACCTCGGCCACACCTTCGGCCACGCGCTGGAAGCGGGCGCCGGCTTCTCCCAGCGCCTGCTGCACGGCGAGGCGGTGGCCATCGGCATGGCGCAGGCCTTCCGCTTCTCCGCTGCGCAGGGCCTGTGCGCGCCCGCCGAGGCGGCGCGCGTCGAGGCGCATCTGAAGGCCGTCGGCCTGCCGACCCGCATCAAGGAGGTGCCCGGCGAGCTGCCGGGCACGGACGGGCTGATGGACCTGATCGCGCAGGACAAGAAGGTCTCGCGCGGCACGCTCACCTTCATCCTGGCGCGCGGCATCGGCGCCAGCTTCATCGCCCGCGACGTCGATCCCGCCGCCGTGCGCGCCTTCCTCGAGACCGAGCGCGCCGCCTGACGCGGCGCGCCGCGGCCGGCCGGCGCCCGACCGGGAGGCGATGATCGGTGATATCCGGCGGGCGGGCGCCGACGGGCTGCCGCCGCCGGCCCGTCGCGGAACCCGGCACCACCGATCGAAGGAGGCTTCACGCTCATGACGACCGCGGACTGGCTCTCGCTGCTGGCGGTGGCGCTGTGCCTGCTGCTGTCCTTCTTCTTCTCCGGCGCGGAAACGGCGGTCACCGCCTCGTCCCGGGCCCGCATGCACGCGCTGGAGCAGAACGGCGACACCCGCGCCAGCCTCGTCAACCGGCTGCTGGCGCGGCGCGAGCGGCTGATCGGCGGCATCCTGCTCGGCAACAACCTCGCCAACATTGCCGCCTCCTCGCTCACCACCGGGCTGCTGCTGGCCTGGTTCGGCAACACCGGCATCCTCTACGCCACGATCGGAATGACCATCGTGGTGGTGATCTTCTCCGAGGTGCTGCCCAAGACCATCGCCATCAACCACCCCGACCGTACGGCGCTGGCGGTCGTGCGCCCGCTGCGCTTCGTGGTCGGGCTGTTCGGGCCGCTCACCCTGGCGATCGAGGCGCTGGTGCGCCTGGTGCTCAAGGCCATCGGCGTGCCGCTCGGCGCCTCCTCCGGCATGCTCTCGGGCGCCGAGGAACTGCGCGGCACGGTCGACCTGCTCCACCGCGAGGGCAGCGTCGTCAAGAACGACCGCGACATGCTCGGCGGCCTGCTGGACCTGCAGGAACTCGAAGTCTCCGACATCATGGTCCACCGCACCAAGATGGCGACGCTCGATGCCGGGGCGGCGCCGGAGAAGATCGTCCGCGACGTGCTCGCCTCGCCGCACACGCGCCTGCCGCTGTGGCGCGGCAGCCCCGACAACATCGTCGGCGTCCTCCACGCCAAGGACCTGCTGCGCGAGCTCCAGACCCTCGGCAACGACGTGTCGAGGCTGGCGATCGACAAGATCACCACCCCCGCCTGGTTCGTGCCGGACGGCACCACGCTCGCCGACCAGCTCGCCGCCTTCCGCAAGCGCAAGCAGCATTTCGCCCTGGTCGTCGACGAGTATGGCGAGGTGATGGGGCTGGTGACGCTGGAGGACATATTGGAGGAGATCGTCGGCGATATCGCCGACGAGCACGACATCCCCGTCGCCGGCGTGCGCCCGCACCCGGACGGCACGGTGAGCGTCGAGGGCTCGGTCGCCATCCGCGACCTCAACCGGGCGATGGACTGGGACCTGCCCGACGAGCACGCCACCTCGATCGCCGGGCTGGTGATCCACGAGGCGCGGATCATCCCCGAGCCCGGGCAGACCTTCGTGTTCCACGGCTTCCGCTTCCAGGTGACGCGCAAGCAGAGGAACCGCATCACGCTCCTGCGCGTCACGCCGCTGTCCCGCCCGGCCGCGCCGCCGGCAAGCGGGCGGTGAGCCGGCAGGGTGGAAAAGCGGCCGGCGATCCCCATATCGGGGAGGCGCCGACAGTAGCGCCCCGTCGATGGGACCGATCCGGGCATCCCGCCGACCGGACGGTCTCGGGCCCGGCTACTCGCCGGGCGCCTTCGCCTCGATCGCCAGCGCATGCAGCCCGTCGGCGAGGACGCCGCCGAGCGCGTCGTTGACGGCCCGGTGCCGGGCGAGGCGCGAGGCGCCGCGGAAGGCCTCGGCCACGATGCGCACCCGCAGGTGGGTGAGCTGTCCCGGCCGGTGCCCGCCATGGCCGGCATGCAGGCCGCTCTCGTCGATCAGTTCCAGCCGCTCGGGCTCGAACGTGGCGAGCGCGGCACGCACACGGGCGAGGCGGGCCGCGACGGGATCGGCGCTCGCGCCGGTATCGGTCGGAGGAAGGCTCATCGGATTGCGGTAGCCGCGCGCCGCGTTCCGGTCAATATCACCGTGCGGACACGATGACGTCGCCCTGGTTTGTTGTATACCCGGTCCGCTCCAGCCATAATCGCCACCATGAAGCTCGACTCCCCCTTCTTCGACCGGATCCGCGTCAAGCCCGACAAGGATCGCCGTCTCAAGGCCGAATGCCCCGGCTGTGAATGGCCGGGCTGCGATCAGCCGGCGACGCACCGTGCCCCGAAGGGCCGGCAGCGGGAGGGCGAGTTCTGGCGCTACTGCTTCGACCATGTGCGCGCCTACAACCAGTCCTACAACTATTTCGCGGGCATGGCCGACGACGCCGTCATGGCCTACCAGAAGGACGCGCTGACCGGTCATCGCCCCACCTGGAAGATGGGCGCCAACAGCGCCGGTCCGGGCGCCGAGCGCACGCGTGCCCGCTATGGCTCCGAAGCCGCCGAGGGTTTCGCCGACCCGTTCGGCTTCCGCGGCGAGATGGGCGGCACCGCCCGCCCCGATCCCGAGCCGCCGCGCCAGACGCGCCCGGTCCGCAACGCCGAGCGCCGCGCCTTCGAGACGCTGGGGCTGGAGATCAGCGCCGGGGCCGAGGAGATCAAGACCCGCTTCAAGGCGCTGGTGAAAAAATACCACCCGGACGTGAACGGCGGCGACCAGTCGCTGGGCGACCGGCTGCGCGACGTGATCCAGGCCTACAACTATCTCAAGACCGCCGGCTTCTGTTAGAAGCGGCGCAGCGACCAGTCCGCCGCCCTCGCGCGGCAACGGAGGAATGATGACCGCGACGCCCACGCAAGCCGCGCCCCTGCCGGACATGAAGGTTTCGGTCCGTCAGGTTTTCGGCATCGACGTCGATCTCGACGTCCCCGCCTATGCCGAGCCCGACGCCTATGTGCCCGACCTCGACCCGGATTACCTGTTCGACCGGGCGACCACGCTCGCCATCCTCGCCGGCTTCGCCCACAACCGGCGCGTCATGGTCACCGGCTATCACGGCACCGGCAAGTCGACCCATATCGAGCAGGTCGCGGCCCGGCTGAACTGGCCCTGCGTGCGCGTCAACCTCGACAGCCACATCTCCCGCATCGACCTGATCGGCAAGGACGCCATCGTCGTGAAGGACGGGATGCAGGTCACCGAATTCCGCGACGGCATCCTGCCCTGGGCCTACCAGAACAATGTCGCGCTGGTGTTCGACGAATATGACGCCGGCCGCCCGGACGTGATGTTCGTCATCCAGCGCGTGCTGGAGAGCTCCGGCCGCTTGACGCTGCTCGACCAGAACCGCGTCATCCGCCCGCACGGCGCCTTCCGGCTGTTCTCGACCGCCAACACCATCGGTCTCGGCGACACCACCGGCCTCTATCACGGCACCCAGCAGATCAACCAGGCGCAGATGGACCGCTGGTCCATCGTCACCACGCTCAACTATCTGGCGCACGACAAGGAAGTCGACATCGTCGCCGCCAAGGCCAAGCACTTCCAGACGCCGGAAGGGCGCGACACCGTCTCGCGCATGGTCCGCCTCGCCGATCTCACCCGCCAGGCCTTCATCAATGGCGACCTCTCGACGGTGATGAGCCCGCGCACGGTGATCACCTGGGCCGAGAACGCCGACATCTTCAAGGATCTGGCCTTCGCCTTCCGCGTCACCTTCCTCAACAAGTGCGACGAGCTCGAGCGCACGCTGGTGGCGGAGTTCTACCAGCGCTGCTTCGGCAAGGAACTGACCGAATCGGCGGTCAACGTCGCGCTGAGCTGACGCGCCGGCGTACCCCTCTCCCCGGCGGGGAGAGGGCCGGGGTGAGGGGAGCGCGGCGCGAACACCGTGCTCTGGGGGGAATCCCGGCCGGAGCCCATCGGGCGGAGAGCCGGGATCGTCCGCCGAAAGCCCCTGAAGATCCCGGATACGGCCTTGCGGCCGTTCCGGGATGACGCTGACGACGCGTTCGAGACGTTCCGACCAGCCTCCGGGAATTCCCCGAAAGCCGAATAACGACCCAGGACCCGCCATGGCCACCTCGAACCGCACCTCGCGCAACGCGCCCAAGGAAGCCCCCGCC
Source organism: Ancylobacter terrae (assembly GCF_045108345.1). Classification (NCBI taxonomy): domain Bacteria; kingdom Pseudomonadati; phylum Pseudomonadota; class Alphaproteobacteria; order Hyphomicrobiales; family Xanthobacteraceae; genus Ancylobacter; species Ancylobacter terrae. The sequence continues at coordinate 116,587 of NZ_JBJGXH010000001.1, read as the reverse complement.
GAGCCGCTCAAGCGCGCCGTCGCCGGCTGCCTGCGCGCCATCGCCGGCGAGCGCGAGATCGAGATCAGCTACGGCACCGAGCGCCCCGGCTTCGCTGACGGGCGCGCGCGCCTGCCCGAGCCCGGCCGCCGGCTCTCGCGCGGCGAGGTCGCGGTGCTGCGCGGCCATGCCGATTCCATGGCGCTGCGTCTCGCCTGCCACGACCCCAAGGTGCACAGGCGCCTCGTTCCGACCGGCCAGGCGGCGCGCTCGGCCTTCGAGGCGGCCGAGCAGGCCCGCTGCGAGGCGGTCGGCGCCAACCGCATGGACGGCGTCGCGCAGAACCTCTCGGCGATGCTGGAAGACCGCTATGTGCGCGGCAACTACGCCAGCATCACCGACCGCGCCGACGCCCCGCTGGAGGACGCGCTGGCGCTGATCGTGCGCGAGCGCCTCACCGGCCTCGCCCCGCCCGCCGCCGCCCGCCGCATGGTCGACCTCTGGCGCGACTTCGTCGAGGAACGCGCCAGCACCGCGCTCGACGACCTCGTCGGCACCGCCGAGAACCAGAAGCGCTTCGCCGAGGGCATGCGCGACCTGCTCTCCTCGCTCGGCATGGGCGAGGACATCGCCAGCTTCGACGAGGACAACAGTTCGGCGGACGACACCGAGGACAGCAAGGACGACGACGCCGGCAAGGGCGCCGACGCCGAGCAGGACGACACCTCCGAGGGCAAGACCGAGATCGACACCGACCTCTCCTCCGACCAGACGCCGGAGGAATCGGAGGACGAGCAGGAGCAGCCCTCCTCCGAGCTGGCCGAAGATGCCGAACTCGGCGAAGCGGATGAATCGAGCGAGCCCTGGCGGCCGCAGACCGCGGTGAACGCCGAGCCGCGCCCGCCCGAGTATCACGCCTTCACCCCGCGCTACGACGAGACGCTGGGCGCGGAGGAACTGTGCGACGCGGACGAACTGACCCGCCTGCGCAGCTATCTCGACAAGCAGCTCACCCATCTGCAGGGCGTCGTCGCCCGCCTCGCCAACCGGCTGCAGCGCAAGTTGATGGCGCAGCAGAACCGCGGCTGGGAGTTCGACCTCGAGGAGGGCATGCTGGATCCGGCGCGCCTCCAGCGCGTCATCATCGATCCGATGCAGCCGCTCTCCTTCAAGCGTGAGCGCGACACCGACTTCCGCGACACGGTGGTGACGCTGCTGATCGACAATTCCGGCTCGATGCGCGGGCGCCCGATCACCGTCGCCGCCGCCTGCGCGGACATTCTCGCCCGGACGCTCGAGCGCTGCGGCGTGAAGGTCGAGATCCTCGGCTTCACCACCAAGGCGTGGAAGGGCGGACAGGCCCGCGAGAGCTGGCTCAGCGCCGGCAAGCCCGCCGCCCCCGGTCGGCTGAACGACCTGCGCCACATCATCTACAAGTCGGCCGACGCCCCCTGGCGCCGCGCCCGCAAGAATCTCGGCCTGATGATGCGCGAGGGCCTCTTGAAGGAGAACATCGACGGCGAGGCGCTCGACTGGGCGCATAACCGCCTGCTCGCCCGCAACGAGCAGCGGCGCATCCTGATGATGATCTCGGACGGCGCGCCGGTCGACGATTCCACCCTGTCGGTGAACCCCGGCAACTATCTCGAACGGCACCTGCGCTGGGTGATCGGCCAGATCGAGGAGAAGTCGCCGGTCGAGCTGATCGCCATCGGCATCGGCCACGACGTGACGCGCTACTACAAGCGCGCCGTGACCATCGTCGACGCCGAGGAACTGGGCGGCGCCATGACCGAGAAGCTCGCCGAGCTGTTCGACGAGCGCGGCAACCGCCCCGGCGCCCGCCCCGCCGGCGCGGGCCGTCGGCTCAACTGAGACGCGGCCGTCCCGATGCCGGACGGCCGATTCCACAGCCGGGCGAGCCTCGCCGCCGACCTGTGGAGCCTCGGGCTGCAGGCCGGCGACACCGTCATGGTCCACGCCGCGATGAGCCGCTTCGGCCCGCTCCTCAACGGGCCGGATGCCTTTATCGGCGCCCTACTCGACGTCCTCGGCCCCACCGGGACGCTGGTCGCCTACACCGACTGGGATGGCGCCTACGAGCCCTTGCTCGACGCCGACGGCTGCCTTCCCGAGCGCTGGCGTCCGCATGTGCCGCCCTTCGATCCCGCGACATCGCGCGCCATCCGCGACAATGGCATCCTGGCCGAATTCATCCGCACCACACCGGGCGCCCGCCGCAGCGGCAATCCCGGCGCCTCGGTGGCGGCCATCGGCGCTCTGTCGGCGTGGATCGTCGCCGACCACCCGCTCGATTACGGCTATGGCGACGGCTCGCCGCTGGCGAAGCTGGTCGCGGCAGGCGGGCGCGTGCTGATGGCGGGAGCGCCATGGGAGACCATGACCCTGCTGCATCACGCCGAGCACCTTGCCCGCATTCCCGGCAAGCGCATCCGCCGCTACGAAGCACCGCTGGCCGGAGCGGACGGCACCCTATGGCGGATGATCGAGGAGTACGAGACCGGCGATCCCGTCGTGCCCGGCCTGCCCGACGATTATTTCGACGCCGTCGTGCGCGACTTCGTGGCCGCCGGCAACGGTGCAGAAGGCAACATCGCGCAGGCGCCCGCCCTCCTCGTCGAGGCCGCGCCCATCTGCGCCTTCGCCATGTCCTGGCTCGAAATGCGGTGCGGCCCTTGAACACGGCGACAGGCGCCCCATATAGGTCTCATGCCAGCCAGAACAGGGCTTCCGGGTTGAGGGCGCTTCGTCAGCGTCGCCCCTGTCGGTAGCGGGTCAGGACGGATGTACTCCGGCCCGATGCATTCCCTCCGCCCGCATGACGAGCGGGCGGGCTTCTGGCAGGCAGCCCCTTCTGTGAAGGTCGAACGCCCGGCACGCATCGCGTGCCGGGCGTTTTCGTACGTGACACCGCGTGTGCGCCCACCGCAAAAGCGCCGTCGCGTGGAGCCAGTCCCCCGCGCCATGTCACGCGCGGGCGAAACCGTCCGCGCGCGCAGCCGATCGTGGGCTCACACCGCGAAGGGTGGCTTGGAATGCGCCGGCGGCAGGTCCTCGCTGGCGAGTTCCGGGCCGGGATCATCCGGCAGATGCGGCGTCGCCACCACCGGCGCGGAGGAGAGCGGCGGCATGGTGTTGCGCGCCGGCTGCGGCTCCGGCACCAGCGGCGCGGGATTGCGCGCGGGCTTCGCCGTGACCGGATTGGACGATGCCGGCGCGGTCCGGATCGGCGCCGGGTTCGGCGACACCGGCGCCGAGCGGATCGGTGCGGCGGCTCCGTTGACCGCGCCCGGCTGCGGCGCCGGCGCGGCCTTGGGCTCGGCCGCCGCGGCGGGCTTAGCGGATGACGGCTTGTCCACGGGCGCCGGATGCGCCTCGATCGCCGCGGCGATGGCGAGCCGCGCCCGCTCCACCTCGTGCTCGATCAGCGGCGTCGCCGTCGCCCCGGGCGGCACCGCCCAGTGGAAGGCATCGAGCCGCCCGGTGACCGGCGAGACCGGCCCCCACTGCTCGGCGACCACGCCGTCGGCGATCCAGACCGGGTCGCGATCGGCGCGCACCGCGCGCGACGACCATTCCCGCGCCTTGCCGACATCGCCATGCTCGGCCGCTTCCAGCTCCGCCATCAGCAGGCAGACGCGCTGCGTCGGCAGCTCGGTGAGCGGGGCGAGCGCGGCGCGCGCCTCGGCGAATTCCTGCGCATCGAGCGCGGCGCGGGCCAGCACCATGCCGCTTTCGGGATGCGCCGGCGCCCGCGCGGAGAGCGTGCGCACGCGCTTCAGCCGCTCGCGCGCGGCATCGCCCGGACGCACATGCAGAAAGGCCTCGGCGAGTTCGGGATGCGGCGTCGCCGCGAACGCCGTCTCGAGGATCTTCGCGGCCTTGCGCGGATCGCCATTGGCGGCGAGCAGCCGCCCGGCGATCGCCGCCGCCGGCACCAGGGTCGGGGCGAGGCGCACCGCCTCCACCGCGCGCTCGCGGGCGCGGGCGGGGTCGCTCGCCTCCAGCGCCTGCGCCTGCGCGGCGAGCAGGACGGCGCGACGGCGCCGGTGCAGCGCCCGGTCGAGACCGCCATGGGCGGCCTCGCGCTCCAGCACGCCGAGCGCGCTGGCATAGTCGCCGGCGGCGCAGCGCGCCTCGATCACCGCATCGGCGGCCCAGACCAGGCTCGGATCCTGCCGCACCGCCTCCTCGGCGGTCATCAGCGCGGTCGCGGTATCGCCGCGCCGACGCGCCTCGACATGCAGGCCCCGGAGGCCGAGCAGGCGCGTGGCGGGGGTGGAGGCCATGGCGCGGAAGGCGGCCTCGGCGCCGCCGACATCGCCGGCGAGCTGGGCGGCCTGCGCCGCCAGCAGCCGCGCCACCGGCTCGTTGCCGAGCAGGCGCTCGGCATCGGAGGCGGCGCGGCGGGCGCCGGACACGTCACCGGTGCCGACCGCCACCAGGCCGCGCGACACCGCGTTCCAGCCCTTGGTGCGGCGGCGGTTGCGCAGCGCGAGCCCGACGATGTCGGGCGAGCGCAGGATGAGGCGCAGCACGCTCCACAGGACGATGGCGAGCGCGATGGTCGCCAGCAGCGCCGCCGCCGCCACCATCACGCTGGTCTCGATCCGCCAGCCCTGCCAGAGGATGGTGATCTCGCCGGGACGGTCGGCGAGCCAGGCGATGCCGAAGGCGAGCGCGGCGAGCGCCAGCAGGTAGACGACCAGGCGGATCATGGCGCCTTTCCTCCGAGATCGGTCAACAGGCCGCGATTGATGTCGGCGATGGCGGCGAGGCCGGCGTGACGCGCCTGCAGCGTGGCGGCGATCTCCGTCGCCACCGCCTGATAGGGCGCGGGTACCGCGTTCATCGCCGCGACGACGCCGGCGGTATCGGCGCTGAGCAGCGCATTGCGGGCGCGCAGCAGCGCCTCGTCCGGGGTCGGCGGCTTCGGCGTCGCGGAAGGGTCGCTGCGGCTGACGCTGACAAGGCCCTGCGCGCTCTGCTTGATGCGGTCGATGAGGCTCGGCGACTCGCCCGACGGCGCGGGCGCCGCGGCGGAAGCGGGAGCCCCGGCGGCCGGCGCGGCCGCGGCGGGCGTCGCCGCCTCGACGAGACGCCGGGCCAGCATGCGCCGCGAGGGGAACCCCTTCTCGGCATAGGGCTGGAACACCGCGAGCGGCTCGCCGGCGGCGCCGAGCAAGCTGCGCGCGGCGGTGAGGTCCGCGTCGAACGGCAGGCCGCGCAGCACCTGGTCGCGCAGCGCCGCGAGCACGGCGAACTGCGCCGCCTGCCGGCGGGTGGCGACCCCGGCCGCGGTCAGGGCCTCGAGCTTCTGGTCGCCGCTCGCGATGCGCTGGTTCAAGGCGGCGATATCGTCCGGCGAGGCGACGGGACGCTCGCCCGCCGCCTTGGCCGCGGCTTCAACCGCGTCGAGCCGGGCGACGAGTTCGGGCGAAGGTTCGGCCGGCGCGGGCGCCGGGGCGGGACGCGCGGCGAGTTCGTCGACCTTGCGCGAGAGCGCATCGACCGAGGTCGCCAGCGTGTCGACCCGGCCATCCGGCGCGGCCACGGCGGGCGCCGGTGTCGCGGCGGGGCGCTGCTCGACCGCCTCGACGCGCTGGCGCAGATCGACCACGCCGGCTTCGAGATCGGTGACGGCATCGACGCTATTGGGCACCAGCACGAAGGTCGACACGAAGCCGACCGCGGCGGCGGCGCCGATCACGCCGGACAGCAGCGCGATGACCAGCGTCCCGAACACGCCCGGCCCGCGGCGCGGCGGCGGGCTGACAACGGCCGGAGCGGTCCCGGACGAGCCGGGCGGCTCGGCGCCTCCGGCTCCCGAACCGGCCGTGCCGGCGGCGGATTTCGACGTGTCGGAGATCGGCCGGGCCGACGAAGAAGACGAGGACGAGGAGGCGCCGGCAGCGGACGCCGCGCCGGCGGTGGACGAGGTGACCGGGGCCGATGTCGTGCCGGCGGTTGCCGCCGCTGCGCCGAGGGCACTCTTGCCCGCCACGCCGGACGCCGCGATCGGCGCCGCGCCAGCCTCGCCGGGCTTCTTCGCCTCGTCACCCGGCTTCACGTCGGCGCTCTTCACATCATCCGCCTTGATGCCGGCCGTTTTCGGATCCGCAACCTTGGGGTCGGTGGCCTTGGAGTCGGCGGCCGCGGAAGCCGCCGTTTTCGTATCGGAAACCGTCACCCCGGAGGGCGTGGACGCGGCGGGCGTCGCCGGCGCCGGGGTTCCAGCGGCCGGAACCGCGCCGGCCGGGCCCCCGCCCGCGGAGGCCGCGCCGGCAGGGCTCGCCGGGGCCGGGGACGTCGCGATGGTCTTCGCCTCGCTCGCCTTCAGGTCGATGGTCGGCGGGTTCCGGCGGCCCGGCCCGGTCGGGCCCGGCCCCCGGTTCTGCGGATTGTGCTGTTTCGGATCGTCTTTCGCCACGCCTCTACCTCGCCGATCTGACAACGCGCATCCAGCCCCTTTCGGGATAGACCGCCGGCCCCTTTACCGCAACCATGGCCGCACCGTTCGGTTCACGAAGAGCGAACGCGATCGCCGCGATTTCAGCGCCCGCAACGGCTTTGCGCGCCGCCGCCGCTCATGTCGCCGATGTCGCAGCCGGCGCGGCGAGCGCCTCGATCAGCGCCTCCTCCGTCGGGCTCGCCACCGCCTCCGCCGCGATCCCGGCCGCGCGCAGCGGCGCCGCGACATTCGCCGAGAAGCACAGGTGCCGGAGCCGCCCGAGCGCGCCGAGCAGCCCCGCCGCCCGTGCCGCGCCGACCAGCGTCGCCGCCGTGCGGGGGGAATAATGCAGCGCCGCGTCGAGCGTTCCCGCCCTGAGCGCGGCGATGGTTGCCGGTGACAACTCCCCGCTCGCGACCGCCCGGTAGATCACGAACAGGTCGACCTCGATGCCCGTGCCCGCCAGCGCGGCGCCGAGATCGACCGCCCGGTCCTCGCCCGCCACATGCACGACGCGGGTGCCCGCCGGCAGCTCCGCGCGCATCATCACGGCCATCGCCGCGCCGGTGCCGCTCGCGACGGTGACGCGCGGAAACCCCGCCGGCGCCGCCGCCGCGGTGCGATGGCCCACCGCATGGAGCGGCAGCGTGCGCAGTCGCGCCAGCTCCGGCCGGCGGGCGAGTTCGCGCGCGCCGTTCACGCTGGTCAGCGCCACCGCGTCGTAGCGCACGTCGTCCAGCCGCGCCTCGGCGATCGGCTCGATGGTGAGCATCGGATCGACCAGCGCCGGCCAGCCGAGCCGCTCGAGCCGGGCCGCCGTCGCGTCGGCATCGGGGCGGGGACGGGTGATGAGGATACGCATGATGCCTTGCCGAAGGACCCCGGCGCGGCCGGATCACGGCCTCGTGGGGAGGATGGGAGCGCGCCGCCTCTCGTGGCGATTGCGCCGGGCCGCCCGGCAATGATAGCCGTTCCGGCGGACCGACGGGAAGCCTCGGCCGGATTCCGCCGCGTCGGGATCGGGTCGGCGGTGCCGCCGGCAATCCCGCCGATACCGGCGGGGTGGGGAAACCGGAAGGCACGCGGGCGATCATGCGCGATCTCATCCTGCTCGGCATCGAGACCACCTGCGACGAGACCGCCGCCTCGGTGGTGCGCCGCACCGCCCCGGGCGCCGGGCAGATCCTCTCCAACGTGATCCTCTCGCAGTTCGAGGAGCATCTGGCCTATGGCGGCGTGGTGCCGGAGATCGCCGCCCGCGCCCATGTCGAGGTGCTCGACCGGGTGGTCGAGCGCGCCATGCACGAGGCGGGGCTGCGCTTCTCCCAGCTCGACGCCATCGCCGCCGCCGCCGGCCCGGGCCTGATCGGCGGCGTCATCGTCGGCCTCACCACCGCCAAGGCGCTGGCGCTGGCGACGGCCAAGCCGCTGGTGGCGGTGAACCATCTCGAGGCGCATGCGCTCACCGTGCGGCTCACCGACGGCATCGCCTTCCCCTATCTGCTGCTGCTGGTCTCGGGCGGGCACACCCAGCTCGTCAGCGTCTCCGGCGTCGGCGAATACACCCGTCTCGGCGCCACCATCGACGACGCCATCGGCGAGGCCTTCGACAAGACCGCCAAGGTGCTCGGCCTGCCCTATCCCGGCGGCCCGGCGGTGGAGCGCGCCGCCCGCGACGGCGATCCCGCCCGCTTCGCCCTGCCCCGCCCGATGCTGGGGCGCAACGAGCCCGATTTCTCGCTGTCCGGCCTCAAGACCGCGGTGCGGCTGGAGGCGCAGAAGATCGCGCCCCTCTCCGACCAGGATGTCGCGGACCTGTGCGCCTCCTTCCAGGCGGCGGTGGTCGACATGGTCGCCGACCGGGTGCGGGTCGCCATGCGGCTGATGCGCGCGCGCGGCGACAAGCCGACCGCGCTGGTGCTCGCCGGCGGCGTCGGCGCCAACGAGGCGGTGCGCCGTACCCTGCACAAGGTGGCGGCGGAGGGCGGCACGCGCCTTGCCGTGCCCCCGCCGGAACTGTGCACCGACAATGGCGCGATGATCGCCTGGGCCGGCGCCGAGCGCCTCGCCCTCGGCCTCACCGACGGGCTCGACACCCCGCCCCGCGCGCGCTGGCCGCTGAACGACCTGCGGCAGGACGCATGAGGCGACGCCCCCCGACCGACGGCGCCACCGCCGCCGCCCTGGCCCCGGCTCGACCCGGCACGGGCACGCGGACTTGGACGCGGACGGCGGCGGGAGCGGCCTGAGCGATGACGCGCTTCCGCACCATCGGCGTCGCCGGCGCCGGCTCCTGGGGCACCGCGCTCGCCAATGCCGCGGCCCGCGCCGGGCGCGAGGTGGTGCTGTGGGCGCGCGATGCCGGCCTCGTCGCGGATCTCGCGGCGAGCCGGGCGAATGAGCGCCATCTGCCGGGCGTGCCGCTCGCCGACAGCGTGCGCCCGGTCGGCGACCTCGCCGCCCTCGCCGCCTGCGACGCCGTGCTGCTGGTGGTGCCCGCCCAGGCGGTGCGCGAGACGGCGGGCGCGCTGCGCCCGCTGCTGCCGGCCGGCACGCCGCTCGTGGTCTGCGCCAAGGGCATCGAACTCGGCACCGCGCTGTTCATGAGCGAGGTGCTCGCCGAGGCGATCCCCGAGGCGACGCCCGCCATCCTCTCCGGCCCGAGCTTTGCCGCCGACGTCGCGCGCGGCCTGCCCACCGCCGTCACCCTCGCCGCGCGCGAGGCGGATCTCGCCGAGGCGCTCGCCGCCGCGCTGGGTTCGACCGCGTTCCGGCTCTACCACAGCACCGACCTGCGCGGCGTCGAGATCGGCGGCGCGGCCAAGAACGTGCTGGCCATCGCCGCCGGCATCGTCGCCGGGCGCCGGCTCGGGGCGAGCGCGGGCGCGGCGGTGATCGCCCGCGGCTTCGCCGAGCTCACCCGCTTCGGCCGCAGCTTCGGCGCCCGCACCGAGACGCTCACCGGCCTGTCGGGGCTCGGCGACCTCATCCTCACCGCCTCCAGCGACCAGTCGCGCAACTACGCGCTGGGCCTTGCCATCGGCCGCGGCGAGCCCCCCCCGGCCAAGCTCGCCGAGGGCGCCATCACCGCCCGCGTGCTGGCGGTCATGGCGCGGGCGCGCGGCATCGACATGCCCATTTCATCGGCGGTCGAATCGGTGCTCCATGGCGACCACGATATCGAACAGGCGATCGACCGCCTGATGGCGCGTCCCCAGAAGGCCGAAGGCTGAGATGGCACACTGGCTCTACAAGTCCGAACCCTTCAAATGGTCCTGGGACATGCAGGTCGCCGCCGGCGCCAAGGGCACCCACTGGGACGGCGTGCGCAACCACCTCGCCAAGCAGCAGCTCCTCGCCATGAAGACCGGCGACCGCGGCTTCTTCTACCACTCCAACGAGGGCAAGGAGATCGTCGGCATCGTCGAGGTGATCCGCGAGGCCTATCCCGATCCGGGCGACCCCAAGGGCGTGTTCGTGATGGTCGATCTCAAGGCCGTCGAGGCGCTGCCGCGTCCGGTCTCGCTCGCCCAGATCAAGCAGGAGCCGCGCCTCGCCGAAATGGCGCTGCTGAAATATTCGCGCCTCTCCGTGCAGCCGGTGACCGACGCGGAATGGGACATCGTGCTCGAACTGGCCGGCGCCCGCTGATGCCGCGCGGCGTCCGCCGGCCGGCATGACCGACCCCGCCGCCTTCGTCCGCGCCGAGACGCGGCTGCGCCGCGTGCCGCTGGTGCCGGAAATCGTCCTTCACCTCGCCGACGAGGCGGTGCCGATCTGGCAGCGCACCGAGGAGGAGCTGGAGACGCTGGGCCTGCCGCCGCCGTTCTGGGCCTTCGCCTGGGCCGGCGGGCAGGCGCTTGCCCGGCACATCATCGACAACCCGGACATCGTAGCCGGCAAAACGGTGCTCGACTTCGCCGCCGGCTCCGGCCTCGTCGGCATCGCCGCGATGACGGCGGGCGCCGCCCGCGTCACCGCCGCCGACATCGATCCCTTCGCGCAGGCGGCGATCGCGCTGAACGCCGGCGCCAACGGCGTCGCGCTCGCGGCCACCGGCGAGGATCTGATCGGCGCCGACGCCGGCTGGGACGTCGTGCTCGCCGGCGACATCGCCTATGAGCGCGAGCTGGGCGCGCGGGTGTTCGACTGGCTGTTCGCCCTCTCCGGACGCGGGGCGCAGGTGTGGATCGGCGATCCCGGCCGCGCCTATCTGCCGCGCGCGCGGCTCGAACCGGTGGCAGTCTATGGCGTGCCGGTGACGCGCGAGCTGGAGGATGCCGAGATCAAGCGCACCACCGTCTGGCGGCCGCGGCCGGGCGGCTGACGGGACCGCCCGCCCCCGCTCCCGCGCGGGAAATTACCGACCGACCAAAGTCGCTCACCGAAAGTCGTCCCCATCGCCTGCTTGTCGGGGCCGGTCCATCTCCCCCATAATTCGCACGAACAAGACGGACGCCGACTGACGTTCGCGAGCCAGGGAGATCCGCCATGTCCGACAAGATCTATGAAGTCCCCGCCGCCTGGGCCTCCCGCGCCTTCGTCGACGCCGCCGCCTATCAGGCGCGCTACGATGCCTCGATCGCCGACCCGGACGCCTTCTGGGGCGAGGAAGGCAAGCGCATCCACTGGTTCACGCCCTATACGCGGGTGAAGAACACCTCGTTCGACCCGCACAACGTCTCGATCAAGTGGTTCGAGGACGGCATCACCAACGTCGCCTACAACTGCATCGACCGCCATCTCGCCACGCGCGGCGACCAGGTCGCGATCATCTGGGAAGGCGACGACCCCTCGCAGTCGCGCTCCATCACCTATCGCGAGTTGCATGACGAGGTCTGCCGCTTCGCCAACGTGCTGCGCAACCGCAACGTCGAGAAGGGCGATCGCGTCACCATCTACCTGCCGATGATCCCGGAGGCCGCCTTCGCGATGCTGGCCTGCGCGCGGCTCGGCGCGGTGCATTCCATCGTCTTCGCCGGCTTTTCGCCGGACAGCCTCGCCGGCCGCATCGCCGATTGCGGGTCGAAGGTCATCATCACCGCCGACGAGGGCCTGCGCGGCGGCCGCAAGGTGCCGCTGAAGGCCAATGTCGACGCCGCCATCGCCAAGGTCGCGGGCGGGGTCGACCACGTCATCGTCGTGCGCCGCACCGGCGGCGCGGTGAACATGGAGGCGGGCCGCGACGTGTGGCTGCACGAGGCGGCGGCGCTGGTCACCAGCGAATGCCCGGTAGCCCATGTGGACGCCGAGCACCCGCTTTTCATCCTCTACACCTCCGGCTCGACCGGCACGCCGAAGGGCGTGCTGCACACCACCGGCGGCTATCTCGTCTATGCGTCGATGACCCACCAGTACGTGTTCGACTATCACGAGGGCGACATCTACTGGTGCACGGCGGATGTGGGCTGGGTCACCGGCCACAGCTACATCGTCTATGGCCCGCTCGCCAACGGCGCGACCACGCTGATGTTCGAGGGCGTGCCGAACTACCCGACCAACTCCCGCTTCTGGGAGGTGATCGACAAGCACAAGGTGAACATCTTCTACACCGCCCCCACCGCCATCCGCGCGCTGATGCAGTCGGGCGACGAGCCGGTGAAGAAGACCTCCCGCGCGTCCCTGCGCCTGCTCGGCTCGGTCGGAGAGCCGATCAACCCGGAAGCGTGGGAGTGGTATCACCGCGTCGTCGGCGACGACCGCTGCCCGATCGTCGACACTTGGTGGCAGACCGAGACGGGCGGCATCCTCATCACCCCGCTGCCCGGCGCCACCGCGCTGAAGCCCGGCTCGGCGACGCGCCCCTTCTTCGGCGTCGTCCCACAGGTGGTGGATGCCGAGGGCAAGGAACTCGCCGGCGCCTGCGAGGGCAACCTGGTCATCGCCGACTCCTGGCCCGGCCAGATGCGAACGGTCTATGGCGACCATGCCCGCTTCGTGCAGACCTATTTCTCGACCTATCCCGGCAAGTACTTCACCGGCGACGGCTGCCGGCGCGATGCCGACGGCTATTACTGGATCACCGGCCGCGTCGACGACGTCATCAACGTCTCCGGCCACCGCATGGGCACGGCGGAGGTGGAATCCGCCCTCGTCGCCCATCCGAAGGTGTCCGAGGCCGCCGTGGTCGGCTACCCGCACGACATCAAGGGCCAGGGCATCTACGCTTATGTCACGCTGATGGCCGGCGAGGAGCCCACCGAGGAGCTGCGCAAGGAGCTGGTCGTCTGGGTGCGCAAGGAGATCGGCCCGATCGCCGCGCCGGACCTCATCCAGTTCGCCCCCGGCCTGCCCAAGACCCGCTCGGGCAAGATCATGCGCCGCATCCTGCGCAAGATCGCCGAGGACGAGTTCGGCAGCCTCGGCGACACCTCGACGCTGGCCGACCCGACCGTGGTCGACGACCTCATCTCCAACCGCCAGAACAAGCGCACCGCCGCGGCGTGAGGCGGCGCCGGCCGACGCCCCCCGTCGATCCCCTTTCCCCAGCGGGGAGGGGGTAAGGTGAGGGGCTACGCCCTGTCCGGCGCGAGCCTACCTCACCGACCCGCGGAACCTGTCGGCAGGCGGCTTGAGCCGTGCCCCATGGCAGGGTCCCTTCCCCGGCGGGAGACGGGAAACAAGGATCGCCAGATTCCATTAGTCATCCCCGGGCCCGTCCCGGGGATTCCCGTCTTTGCCGCGCCGTCCCGGAAGGCGTGGATGGCCGGGACCAGCCCGGCCAGACGGCGTCTTGCGCTCCCGCACCTCGCCGGCGGACCGCCTCGCCAATCGCGTTCCCCGCCCCGCCGGAGAAAAGAAGGCGACGCCGCCGTGGCGATCCGGCCAGCGAAGCTCGCCCCTCGCCCGCTTGACCGCCCTCCCCGCCGGCGCGAGCATCACCCGGCCTCACGCGCGTCGCCCGCAACAAGACGCCGGGGCGGGGAAGGAAGCCATGTCCGAAGGTCTGACCAACGGTCCGTCCGCGCGTATCGCCGCCCGCCGCGCCGCCGCCGTCGCCGCCCTGCTGCTGCTGACCACCGCGCCGCTCGCCGCCGACGGCTCGGGCGACCCCGCCGCCGTCACCTCGACCGACGGCAAATATGCCGACAAGGCCGGCAACCCCACCTTCAGCATCCAGAAGGACGGCACCGTCGACTGGTACACCTCGGTCGGCTACATCCGCTACACCGCGAACTGCATGCAGTGCCACGGCCCGGACGGGCTCGGCTCCTCCTTCGCGCCCTCGCTGGTCGACGCGCTGCAGACGCTGGACTACAGCGGCTTCCTCGACACCGTCACCAACGGCAAGAAGAACGTCAGCGCCAGCCAGGATCTGGTCATGCCGGCCTTCGGCACCAACCCGAACGTCATGTGCTTCATCGACGCCATCTTCATCTATCTGCGCGCCCGCTCCGACGGCGCGCTGGGGCGCGGCCAGCCGCAGAACAACGCCCCCAAGCCCCCCGGCTACAGCGCCGCGGAAGACGCCTGCATGGGGTGAGGGACAGGTGGCGGCGGATCAGGTCGAAAGCGCGGACTGGCCGCAGGCTCACGAGTGACCGCAAGGCGTCATGCCCGACCCCGTGCCGGGCATCCATGTCTTCGGATCGCTACCAACCCGCCCGGAAGACGGGGATGGCCGGGGCTGTTACCCGGATAAGGTCCGGGACGGTCGTGACGATGCGCGCCATCGGCATGGCGAGCACCCGACGCCCCCTCGCCGTCATCCCGGCCACGGCGAAGCGGAAAGCCGGGATCGCCGCCCGACCAATCTCCTGACGATCCCGGCCCGGCCTGCGGCCGTCCGGGATGACAGCCATATCGGAACGCAGCAGGCCTGCGCGCCGTCGAACGCGTCCGTCATCCCGGGCTTGTCCCGGGGATCCACGTCTTCCCGCCCCGCGACAGCCCGCCCGAAAGGCGTGGATGGCCGGGACAGGCCCGGCCATGACGGGGCATCATGACGGGCGTGGCACCCTTTTGCCTGCGCCGGTCGGCAGCGACCGCCCGACTACCCCTTCACCAGATCGCCCAGGAGGCTCGCCGCCACCGAGAGCTTCGAGACGCTGAGCCCGGAACCGGCGATCTCGTGCACGGCGTTGCGGGCGCGCTCGACCTCGGCGCGGCGGGCCTCGACCCAGGCCTCGACCCCCGCCACCCCCGGCCCGAAGCCGGCGAGCACCTCCGCCGTGAGCCGGCGCACCGCCGTCTCGAAGCTCGCCAGCGCCCGCTCCTGCGCCAGCCGGTCGTAATAGTCGGCGACGTTGAGCGTGCGCGCCTGGTCGAGCACGCGGTTAAGCCCGAAATGCAGGGCGATGGCGAAATAGGTGGTGGCGACGTCGGCGATCGGCGCGCCGCAGCGGCTGGCGATCATCACGATGTCGGTGGAGGCGCCGAGCGCGGGCAGCGAGGCCGCCCGCCGGGCCAGCGGCTCGGGCACGCCGGCCTGCGTCCACGCCTCGATGCGCGCATCGTGCTTCGCGCGCACCTCCTCCGGCACCAGCCCGCGCACCACCTCGTGCAGCACCCGCGCCACCTCCTCGGCACCCGCGGCATAGAGCGCGACGATGTCGTCGAGGCTAGCGCGCAGGTCGACATTGCGCAGGAACCAGACCGAGCGGTCGGTCAGCAGATCCTGCACCGCCGTATAGAGGTCGAGCTGCACCGCACCCGGCACCTTCGCGTCGAGGGCGTCGATCGCGGCGTTGAGCGCGCCGAGGTCGAAGCCGTCGAAGGTCGCCGCATAGGCCTTGGCGATGGTGCCCATGTCGGCGCCGGTGCCGTCGGTGAGGCGGGCGGCGAAGGAGGGCCCGCCATGGTTGATCATGGCGTTGCAGAGCTGCGTGGCGATGATGTCGCGCCTGAGCCGGTGCTGCGCCACGCCCTCGGGAAAGCGCGCGCGCAGCTCGGGCGGGAAATAGGCGTCGAGCTCGCGCGAGAGATAGGGATCATCCGGCACGCTGGTTTCCAGCAGGTCGGCGTGCAGGGTCAGCTTGGCATATGCCAGCAGCACGGCGAGTTCGGGCCGGGTCAGCCCCTCGCCGCGCCCGCGCCGTTCGGTGATCTCGGTGTCGGAGGGCAGGAACTCCACCGCCCGGTCGAGCAGGCCGCGCCCTTCCAGCGCGTGGATGAGGCGCTGGTGGAAGCCGAGTTCGCCCGCCCCGCGCCGCTCGGCCAGCGAGAGCGCCAGCGTCTGCAGGTAGTTGTTGCGCAGCACGAGGCGCGCCACCTCGTCGGTCATGCTGGCCAGCAATTCGGCCCGCGCCGGCGCGTCGAGCAGGCCCTCGCGCACCGCCGGCCCGAGCGCGATCTTGATGTTCACCTCGACGTCGGAGGTGTTCACGCCGGCCGAATTGTCGATCGCGTCGGTGTTGAGCCTGACGCCGCGGCGCGCCGCCTCGATGCGCCCGCGCTGGGTGACGCCGAGATTGGCGCCCTCGCCGATCACCTTGGCGCGCACCTCGGCGCCGGTGATGCGGATGGCGTCGTTGGCGCGGTCGCCGACCTGCGCGTCGGTCTCGGCCGTCGCGCGGATATAGGTGCCGATGCCGCCGAACCAGAGCAGGTCGACCGGCGCGCGCAGGATCGCGCTCATCACCTCGGCCGGCGAGGCCGCCGGCTTGTCGAGCCCGATGGCGGCGCGCACGGCCGGGCTGAGCGGGATGCTCTTCAGCGAGCGCGAGAACACGCCGCCCCCATCGGAGATCAGCGCCGTGTCGTAATCCGCCCAGCTCGAACGCGGCAGGCCGAACAGGCGCTTGCGCTCGGCATGGGCGCGCACCGGATCGGGGTTCGGGTCGAGGAAGATGTCGCGGTGGTCGAAGGCGGCGACCAGCTTGATGGTGTCCTCCAGCAGCATGCCGTTGCCGAACACGTCGCCGGACATGTCGCCGACCCCGGCGACGGTGAAGGGCGTCGTGCGGATGTCGACGTCCATCTCGCGGAAATGCCGGCGCACCGCCTCCCAGGCGCCGCGCGCGGTGATGCCCATCTGCTTGTGGTCGTAGCCGACCGAGCCGCCCGAGGCGAAGGCGTCGCCCAGCCAGAAGCCGCGCGCCAGCGAGATGGCGTTGGCGGTGTCGGAGAAGGTGGCGGTGCCCTTGTCGGCGGCGACGACGAGATAGGGATCGTCGCCGTCGTGCCGCACCGTGGCGGGCGGGTGCGCCACGCCCATCCCCTCGAAATCGTCGGTAAGGTCGAGCAGCGAAGCGACGAACAGCTTGTAGGCCTCGGTGCCCTCCGCCTGGATCGCCTCGCGCGGGCCGACGGGGAGTTGCTTCGGCACGAAGCCGCCCTTCGCCCCCACCGGCACGATCACCGCGTTCTTCACCTGCTGCGCCTTGACCAGGCCGAGCACCTCGGTGCGGAAATCCTGCGGCCGGTCGGACCAGCGCAGCCCGCCGCGCGCCACCCGGCCGAAGCGCAGATGCACGCCCTCGACGCGCGGCGAATGCACGAAGATCTCGAACAACGGACGCGGCAGCGGCAGCGCCTCGACCTCGTGGCTGGCGAATTTCACCGCGATGGCCGGCTTCAGATGGCCATCGGCCCCGGTCTGGTAGAAATTGGTGCGGATCGCCGCCTCGATCAGGTTGGCGAAGCGGCGCAGGATGCGGTCCTCGTCGAGGCTCGCCACATCGGCCAGCGCCGTCTCGATCCGCTCGCGCGCATAGAACACGGTGGTTGCGCAACCGCCGTCTTCGCCCGGGTCGAAACGGGCGTGAAACATCGCGACAAGGTCTGCGGCGATCTTCGGATGCGCGTTCAGCGTCGCCCACAGATAGTCCTGGCTGAACGGGATGCCGGCCTGCCGCAGGTAGCGCGCCAGCGTGCGGATCAGCGCGATGTCGCGCCATTCGAGGCCGGCGCTCAGCACCAGCGCGTTGAAGCCGTCGCTTTCCGCCTGCCCGGTCAGCACCGCCATCAGGCAGGCATGCAGCCGGCTCTCCAGCGCATCGAGCGCGATCGGCCCGCCACCGCGGCGGCCCAGCACCATGTCGTGCAGGTAGACCGGCACGCCCGGGGCGCCGGCCGGCGTCGCCGGCGTGACGGTCACGGTGCGCTCGTCCACCACCACGAAGCCCATGGCCTCCAGCAGCGGCACGCGTTCGGACAGCGGGCGCGGGCGCGCCCGGCTCAGCACCTTGAGGCCGACCGTGGAGGCGTCCGCGCCGTCGAGCCGGTGGAAATCCACCGCCACGGGATGCGCCTCGCCCAGCTTCTCGATCAGCCGCATGTCGGCGAGCGCGGCTTCCGGCGCATAGGCCGCGCGGTAGGCCGCCGGGAAGGCACTGGCATAGCGCCGGCGCAGGGCCTCGGCCCGCTCGGGCGCGTGCACCAGGGCGAGCGCGCGGGCGAAACCGTCCTCCCAGGTGCGGATGATGCCGGCGACCACCGATTCGAGCTCCGGCCGCTCGGGATCGGGCGCATCGGGCGTGGTCCGCTCGATGATGAAATGCACGCGGGTCAGCGGCCCGTCGAGGAACAGCGGGCGGAACTGCGCCACCTCGCCGCCGAACGCGGCGGCCAGATGCGCGCCGATGCGCTCGCGCACATGGCTGCCGTAGCGGTCGCGCGGCACGAACACCAGCACCGAGACGAAGCGGTCGAAGCGCTCGCGATAGGCCAGCACCCGCACGCGGGGATGCTCGTCGAGCTGGAGGATGGCGAGCGCGAAGTGGAACAGCGTCGCGCCGGAAATCTGGAACAGGTCGTCGCGCGGAAAGCTCTCCATCACCTTGACCAGCGCGCGGCCCGAATGGCCCTCGGGCGAGAAGCCCGCCTTCTCCAGCGCCGCCGCCACCTTGCGCCGCAAGAGCGGAATGGAGCGCACCGAGCTGGTATAGGCGGTGGCGGTGAACAGGCCGGCGATGGCGAAGGCGCCGAGCGCCTGGCCGCCCGCGCCGAATTCCTTGACGATGACGACGTCCATCCACACCCGCCGGTGCACCAGCGAGACGGTCTTCGACTTGGTGACGATCAGCACCGAGGGCTCGTCGAGCAGCTGCCGCAGGTCGATGCCCTGCACCGGCTGCCCCTCCAGCCGCCGGAACAGCCGCAGCGCGGGATCGGCCAGCAATCCGGTGCCGCCCTGCTCCAGCGGCGCCAGCGTGCCGGCCCCCTCGCCCTCGACCCGGTAGTGGCGGGCGCCGAGGAAGGTGAAATTGCCGTCGAGCAGCCAGCGCAGGAAGGCGGTCGATTCGTCGATCTCCGCCGCCGCCACCGGCGCGGCAGCAAGGCGCTCGATGGTGCCCTTCACCGCCTCCGTGGTGGGCTGCCAGCCCTCCACCGCCGCCCGCACCTGGCGCAGCACCTCGGCGAGCCCCTCGCCGAGCGACGCCCGCGCCGCCTCGTCGAGCCGCGCGACATGGATGTGGATGAGGCTCTCGCGCGTGCCGCCGGCGGAGAGGCCGAGCAGCCGGCCGGCCGGATCGCGCTCGACCCGCAGGATCGGGTGCACCACGAGATCGGCGGTGAGCGAGCGCTCGGTCAGTTCCGCCATGACCGAATCGAGCAGGAACGGCATGTCGTCGTTGACGACCTCGATCACGCTGATCGCCTGCAGCCGCTCGCCCCCCGCCGCCTCCGGCGAGGTGACGGCGATGTCGGGCCGGCCCGGCGCGCGCTGCTGGAGATGGCGGAAGCTCTGCCGTGCCAGCGCGGCGAGTTCGTGCGGGCCGTAGAGCCGCACATCCTCCGCCACCGCCCCGGCGAACAGCCGCGAGGCGAAGTCGTTCGGCACGTCGTCGTCGGTGGCGGCCAGGATCAGATCGGTCTGTTCGATCAGCGCCCGTGCCGCGCGCTCATCCTCATTCGCGAGGAAGCCCTCGATACCCATGCCACACGCTCCTGCCCTGTTTCGCCCCGTGCATCGCGGGGCGCTTGTCCCGGCACCTTACACTGCACGGGCGGATGACGGCAGGGCGTCGGAAATGTTGCGGTACGGCAACAACCGGGCGTCATACAACGGGCGCCTTCGCGCCCGCAGCGTGGCGATTGACCTGGATCAAGGAGCGAACCTGCCCCGGGGTGAGCCTCTACGCATCCAACAAGAACACAACGGGGTTTGGACGATGACGAAACCGATCGAAGCGGCACTGGCATTCGCTCTCGCCGGCGCGGCGCTGGGGATGGCGCTGCCGGGGGTGGCGATGGCCGCGGACATGGGCACGCCCGCGCCGGTCTACAAGGCGCCGGCGCCGGTGGAAGACCCGCTGAGCCCGTGGCAGATCCGCCTGCGCGTGCTCGGCGTGATTCCCGATGGCGGCGGCCATGTGAACGGCGTGCCGGGCTCGGACCTCGACTATTCGAGCGCGATCGTGCCCGAACTCGACATCACCTACTACTTCACCGACAATTTCGCCGCCGAACTGATCCTCGGCGTCACCCCGCACGACATTGACGGCGCCGGCACGCTGGCCGGCCTCGGCCAGATCGGCTCGACCTGGCTGCTGCCGCCGACGCTGACCCTGCAGTACCACTTCACCGATTTCGGCGCGTTCAAGCCCTATGTCGGCGCCGGCGTGAACTACACCGTGTTCTTCAGCCAGGATGCCGACGCGGCGCAGGCGATCCATGTCAAGAACACCTTCGGCTGGGCGCTCCAGGCCGGCTTCGACTACATGATCGACCGCCACTGGGGCATCAACGTCGACGTGAAGAAGCTCTTCCTCGAGCCGGATTTCAGCGTCGTGGTCGACGACACCTACCTGACCGGCAAGGCCGACCTGAACCCGTGGATCATCGGCGCCGGCGTGACCTACCGGTTCTGAGCCGATTGCCTCGAGACGCGTTCTCGGCCCAGAGACGCTCCCTCATGCCCGGGCTTGACCCGGGCACCCAGCTTGGGAATGCACCGCCTCTGGCAAGTTGGGTCCCCGGGTCAAGCCCGGGGATGAGGGCGAACGACGTCGAGGTTTTCCACGCGGTTAGGGGGGAGGCCTCGCCCCCTCAATGCCGGAAGTGGCGCACCCCGGTGAACACCATGGCGACGCCGGCCGCATCCGCCGCGGCGATCACGTCGGCGTCGCGGATCGAGCCGCCCGGCTGGATCACCGCCGTGGCGCCCGCCTCCACCGCCGCCATCAGCCCGTCGGCGAAGGGGAAGAAGGCGTCGGAGGCGACGACGCAGCCCTTGGTCAGCGGTTCGGCCAGCCCCGCCGCGGCCGCCGCGTCCTTCGCCTTCTGCACGGCGATGCGGGCCGAATCGACCCGGCTCATCTGCCCGGCGCCGATGCCGACGGTGGCGAGGTCCTTCGCATAGACGATCGCGTTCGACTTGACGTGCTTCGCCACCCGGAAGGCGAAGGCGAGGTCGGCGAGCTCGCGCGGGGTGGGCGCGCGCTGCGTCACCACCTTCAGCTCCATGTCGTCGACCACCGCATTGTCGCGGGTCTGCACCAAGAGGCCGCCGGCGAGCGACTTGGCGGTGAGCCCGCCCGCGCGCGGATCCGGCAGGCCGCCGGTGACCAGCAGGCGCAGGTTCTTCTTCGCCGCGACGATGGCGGCGGCCTCCTCGGTGGCGCCGGGGGCCACGATCACCTCGGTGAAGATCTCGACGATCGCCTTGGCCGCTTCCTCGTCGAGCGTGCGGTTCAGCGCGACGATGCCGCCGAAGGCCGAGGTCGGGTCGCAGGCGAGCGCGCGGGTATAAGCCTCGACGAGGCTCGCCCCCTCGGCGACGCCGCAGGGATTGGCATGCTTGACGATGACCACCGCCGCCGCGCGGGCCGGATCGAACTCGGCCACCGCCTCGAAGGCGGCATCGGTGTCGTTGAGGTTGTTGTAGGAGAGCGCCTTGCCCTGCACCTGCCGCGCCGAGGCGACGCCGGGGCGCGGATCTCCGGTGAGGTAGAAGCCGGCCTCCTGGTGCGGGTTCTCGCCATAGCGCAGCTTCTCCGACAGCCGCCCGCCAAAGGCCCGGACCGGGGGAATGGTGTCGGCGCGCTCACCCGCCAGCCAGTTGGAGATCGCCGCGTCATAGGCCGCCGTGCGGGCGAAGGCGGCGTGGGCGAGCCGCAGCCGCGTCGCCCCGCGCGTGCCGCCGAACTCCGTGAGCTCGGCGAGCAGGCCCTCATAGTCGGCCGGGTCGACCACCACCGCGACGTCGTCATGGTTCTTGGCCGCGGCGCGGATCATCGCGGGACCGCCGACATCGATGTTCTCGATGCAGTCGTCGAAGGAAGCGCCCTTCGCCACCGTCGCCTCGAACGGGTAGAGGTTGATCACCACGAGGTCGATCGGCTGGATCGTATGCGCGGCGAGCGCGGCCTGGTGGGTGGGGTCCGAGCGCACCGCGAGGATGCCGCCATGCACGCGCGGGTGCAGCGTCTTCACCCGCCCGTCCATCATCTCGGGAAAGCCGGTGAGGTCGGCGACGTCGGCGACCTTCAGCCCGGCGTCGGCGAGAGCGCGGCGCGTCCCCCCGGTCGAGACCAGCTCGATCCCGCGCGCCACGAGCGCGGTGGCGAAGGGCACGAGCCCGCTCTTGTCGGAAACCGACAGAAGCGCGCGGGCGACGGGGCGGATATCGCTGGACATGATGCGGAGCCGGGCTGCGGAACGGAAAAGGGATGGCGCGACGGGATCGCCCGCCGGGCCGGAGCCGCCGCCCTATCACGTCCGCGCCGCCACGTGAACCTCGGCCGACGCATGCCCGCCGGCCCCGGCGGTCATGCCCCCCGGCGCAAACCCGTTCAGCGCCGCGGGCGCGGTTCCGCCGCCGGCGCCGGCGCCACCCGCAGGAAGGTCCACACCACGCGCGGCACCGCCCGGCCGTCGCCGGAGACGACGATCTGGTCGGTGCGGCGCGGCCCGCCGGTGGCGGCGAGGAACACGCTCTCCTCGATATCGACCTCGTGACCCGGCGCGGTGAACAGCCAGGTCTCGCCGCTCGGCAGGGTGAGCTGCACCGCCTCGGCCTCGGGCAGCAGGGTGGGCACCACGCCGGGATAGAGGTGGAAGCGCGCCACCCATTCGTCGGCCGTGTGCCGGGCCGCCTTGCGGGTGTTCGCCGCGCGCAGCACGTCCTCGCCGTCGAGCCGGTCGCCGTCCGGCGAGAGCCGCCAGGAGCGGGCGTGCAGCACGCCGAAGCGCCGGGCATAGCCGTCATGCGAGGCGCGCAGGAACTGCGCCTCCTCGCGCACCAGCCGCTCCACCGGGACCTCCGCCGGCCCTTCGAGGATGGGCGCGCCGCACAGCCGCATCAGCGTGCCCTCGGCGAGGAAGCGGCAGGAGGAGGTGTCCTCGATCACCACGGTGGAATGGGCCGCGGTCTGGCGCGCGGCGGGGCGCCACGCCTCCCGCCCGGTCGCCGGCATGCCGCAGTTCACCACGATGCGCGAGCGCCCGGAGGACAGCTCGAAGGCGAGGCAGCCGGCATGGGTCTCCCCGCTCAGCCCGAGCGGCGGGGCGGGGCCGGTATCGGCGATCACCACCGTTCCCCCGGCCTCGAGGCGCTGGTAGCCGGAATGGGGCGCGTTCGCCACCGGCGCCCCGCGCGTGTCGTCATAGGCCAGCACGGTGGCGAGCGAATCGGCCGGCGTCGGCCCCATGCCGTTGAACTGCGCGAAGGCGCCGTCGCCGTGCCGGAAGAAGCGCAGCATCGGCATGATGCGGTCGATGGCGTTCAGCAGCGCCGGCGGCGGCGGCAGGTTGCGCGCGTTGAAGGCCTGCCGCAGCGGCAGCAGATCGAGCAGCAATTCGATCAGCAGGCCCGGGTTGCGGCCGATATGGCCGCCATCGGGCAGCACCTGCCGGTCGAGTTCGTCGCACAGCCGGCGCTGGGCGGTCCGCAGCAGGCGGCCCTGCTCGGCCATGCACAGCGCGGCGAAGGCGAGCGCGATGGTGGCGACGAGGCGGGGATAACCGTCGCGCCCGATCGGCCCGGCGCGCTTCAGGTAGCGGGTCTGCACGGCGAGCGAGCGCATGAAGCGGCGGTTGAACGCCTGGTCGGCGTCCTGGAGGATCAGCGGCGACTGCGTCAGCCAGGAGATCACCCGGCGCGCCACCACCTCGATATCCCAGCCGGCGGGATCACGGCGCTGGCTGAGCGCGATCCAGTCGCTCACCAGCGCGCGCGCATTGGCCCGGGCGATGGTCGAGCCCGCCGCGCGCATGTGGCGCAGCCAGCCGAAGGAGAGCAGCGCCTCGCTCCATTCCACCGAGGGCGGCTCGATCTCGAAGGGCGAGCGCCCCTCCGCGCTCACCACCTTGCCGGCGAAGGCGAAGCGGCCGGCATAGATCTCGGTGGCGCGGGTGGCGTCCCCGGTGCGCAGGTCCTGCGGCGCGATCAGCAGGCGGGTGGAAACGGGCACCGAGCCGCTGCCGAGCGGCAGCCAGCGCTGCGCCAGCACGCGCGAGCGCAGCTTGCGCCAGCCCGCGCCGACCACGAAGACGCCCAGCCGTAACCGGTCCGCCGGATTGCCGCGGAAGTTGAACCCCACCACCCGCCACCGCTTCGCGGATGCCGCGCATCCGCCCCCAGGCCGCGAACGGCCGGCCGATTCGCCGGCCCGTCGGGCCTTCTCCCCAAAGCGCGCACGGCTTTCCGCCGCGGCGGGTGCGCCGCGCGAACCATGCTGGCGCGGAGTCTAGCCAAAGGCGCCGGGCCGGCCAACAGGGCAATGCCGTATTCCCCCCTCACAGCCGCCGCAGACGCGCCGCGAAGAAGCCGTCGAGCCCGGCGCGATGCGGGTCGGGATCGGGCAGGTGGCTCGGCAGCGTGCGCAGTTCGCCGGCCGGGGTGATCCACGCGGCCGCGATGCCCGCCTCGCCGGGATGGACCGGCTCGCGCACCAGGTCGGCCCGCGCCGCCAGCAGCCGCTCGATCTGCGCCTCGCCCTCCTCGCGCTCCAGCGAGCAGGTCGAATAGACGAGACGCCCGCCGGGGCGCAGAAGATCGGCGGCATGCGCCAGTAGGCGCGCCTGCAGCGCGGCGAGGCTCGCCACATCGGCCGGCGTCTTGGTCCAGGCGACATCGGGATGGCGGCGGATCGTGCCGGTCGCCGAGCAGGGCGCATCGAGCAGCACGGCGTCGAACGGCCGGTCATCGGGCGCGGCCGGCCGCCATTGCGTCGCGTCGGCCTCCACCACCTCCGCCGCGAGGCCCAGCCGGTCGAGATTCTGCCGCAGCCGCTTCAGCCGGCTGCCCGAGCGGTCGACCGCCGTGACCCGCGCCCCGGCGCTCGCGAGCTGCAGCGTCTTGCCGCCCGGCGCCGCGCACAGATCCGCGACGCGCGATCCGGCGATGTCGCCCAGCAGCCGCGCCGGCAGCGCCGCGGCGGCGTCCTGCACCCACCAGGCCCCCTCCGCAAAGCCCGGCAGCGCGGTGACGGCGCCCGCCTCGGCGAGCCGGACCGAGCCGGTCGGCAGCAGCCGGCCGCCGAGCCGCTCCGCCCACGGCGCCGGATCGCCGGCGGTGGTGATGTCGAGCGGCGCCTCGACCTCGAGCGCCCGGGCGATCGCTGCCACCGCCCCGGCGCCGTAGGTCTGCGTCCAGCCCGCGCGCAGCCAGTCCGGCAGGTCGGGGGCGGTGTCCCCGAGCGCGGCGAGGCGCACCGCGCCCTCGCGCGCCACCCGCCGCAGCACGGCGTTGACGAGGCCCTTGTAGCCGGCGGTCGCCGCCTCGCCCTCCGCCAGCGAGACCGAGAGGTCCACGGCGGCATGGTCGGGCACGTCCATGAACAGGATCTGCGCCACCCCCGCGAGCAGGATGATCTCCACCCGCTGCGCCTTGGCCGGCAGCGGCTTCTCCAGCATCGCCCCGACGATCGCCCGCAGCGTGCCGAGCCGGCGCAGCACGGTGGCGGCGATCATCCGGGAGAGGCCCCGGTCGCGCTCGTCGAGATCGCGCACCAGCCGGTCGAGGGTTTCCTCGAGCGGGCGCTGGCTGGTCAGCACCGCGGCCACCGCATCCACGGCGGCGCGCCGCGCCGGCAGTCCCGGCGGGCGCGGCGCGGCGGGAGCGGAGGCGGCAGGGCGGCCGGAAGCACCGGGACGGCGGGCGCGGGGAGAAGAGGTCGTCGATTTGGCCATGGGATCGGGAACACGCTGCGGGGTTTGCGCCTTCCTTATCACGACCGGGCGGAAGGGGAGGACCGCCGGCAGGCCTCATGCGCCAGATGTTCCGATCGGTCGCCTCATCGCGATCGGTCACCCCCACCGCACCGACCGGCCTCCCGCGCCGCACCCATCAGGGCTTGCCGAACGCGCCGAGACCGGTTCCTATCCACCCGCGCCGGTCCCCATTCCCCCCGCCCCCTCACACAGCAGGCCCATGTCGCATCCCGTCCTCATCGCCGATGTCGGCGGCACCTCCTCCCGCCTCGCTTTGGTCGGCACCGACCCCGCCCCGGTCGATATCCGCATCTACCGCAACGAGAATTTCGCCGGGTTCGAGGCGCTGATCGCCCACGACGTCGCCGCGCGCAACGCCGAGGTCAAGGCGGCGGTGCTGGCCATCGCCGGGCCGGCGGACGGCGAGCGGGTGAAGCTCACCAACCGCGACTGGGGCTTCGCCCGCAGCGAGCTGCGCGCCGCCTTCGGCTGGCAGGAACTGGTGGTGCAGAACGATTTCGAGGCGCTGGCGCGCGGGGTGCCGGCGCTCACCGGCGCCGACCTCATCGCGGTGGGCGGCGGCGCGCCGGTGCCGGAGGCGCCGGTCCTCGTGTGCGGGCCGGGCACCGGCTTCGGCGTGGCCGGGCTGATCCGCGAGGGCGGCCGGCTCACCGTCGTCACCGGCGAGGGCGGCCTGTGCCGGCTCGGCGCCACCAATGCCGAGGAAGCGCGCCTGCTGGCCCATCTGGTGCGCGCGCTCGGGCCGGTGGCTGTGGAGCACGCGCTGTCGGGCGCCGGGCTCGCCCGCATGCACGCCATCTTCAGCGGCGACCGGCTGACCTCCGAACAGGTCATCGCCGCGGCGCTGGCCGGGCGCGAGGATGCGCTCGAGACCTGCCGCTGCTTCCTGCGCATCTTCGGCCGCATCGCCGGCGATCTCGCCTTGCTCTTCGGCGCGCGCGGCGGCGTCTACCTCGCCGGCGGCGTCTCCGCCGGCCTCGCCCCGCTGATCCATGACTCGCCGTTCCGCGAGGCGTTCGAGGAGCATCCCCCGCACGAAGCGCGCCTTGCCGCGACGCCGGTGAGCATCATCACCCACCCAACCCCGGGCCTGTTCGGCGCCGGCCAGATCGGCGCCGAGGTCGCCCGCCGCCTCGGCTAGCGGCCCACCCGGCCCGGGGGCGGGATCAGCCCCCGGAGCCCGCCTTCTTGTCGGCGAAGTCGACCGCATCCGCCATCGCCTCGATGGCGGCCGGCTCCAACCGCATCGCCGCGATCGTCGCGCGCATGTGGAACGGCAGCGGCGCGCGCACGTCGAGCGGCGGCTTGCTGCGCCCGCGCGGCAGCACCACCCGGCGCGAATGCAGGTGCAGCACCGGCCCGCCGGGCAGGCGCGAGGCGCCGCCATAGATGCTGTCGCCGAGGATCGGGTGGCCGATGGCGTCGAGATGGACCCTGAGCTGGTGGGTCCGCCCGGTCACCGGGCAGAGCGCCAGCGCCGCCAGCCCCTCCCCCTCTGCCAGCAGCCGCCAGTCGGTGATCGCCTCCTGCCCCGCCGGATCGACCGCCATCCACCAGCCCCGCGTCGGCGAGCGCTTGGCGAGCTTCAATTCGATCCGCCCGCCCGTCTGCTCCGGCACGCCGCGCACCACCGCGACATAGGTCTTGCCGACCGTGCCGCCGGCGAACGCCTTGCCGAGATCGGCCAGCGCCTTGCGGTGCCGGCCCAGCACCAGGCAGCCGGAGGTGTCCTTGTCGAGCCGGTGCGCCAGCTCCGGCGGGTTCGGCAGGCCGAAGCGCAGCGCGTCGAGATGGTCGGCGAGCGTCTCGCCGCCCTTCGGCCCCTTGTGGACGGGCAGGCCGGCCGGCTTGTCGATCACCAGCACCAGGCCGTCGCGGTGCAGGACGCGGGAGGGGATGTCGTCGGGCATAGGCAGGAGATGGCCCGGAAGCCGGCGCGGGGCAAGCACCCCGCGCGCACGATTGCCCTACTTCTTCGCGAGTTCCTCGCGCACGTCGAGGGTCGAGCGTTCGCCGATATCGTCGAAATGCCGCTCGAGGAAGAAATCCGCCGATTCCCGCCCGATATCGCGCAGGAACTGGAGGAACTCCCATTCCGCGTTCATCTTGGTCGAGGCGTCGAGCGCCACCAGCTTCTCGGCACCGTCAATGCGGTGGATGCGCAGGTCGCGATAGCCCTCGATCCCCTCGCCCTTCTCCGCCAGCTTGCCCTGGTTGAGCAGGCGCGAGACGAATTCGGCGGCGCGCAGCTGGGCAAGCAGCGAGGCGTTGAAGGTGATCTCGTTCATCCGGTTCTGGATGTCGCGGGCGGTCTTGGGCGTCTCGCGGCGGATGATCGGGTTGATCTGGACCAGCACGATGTCGTCGGTCTTCACCGCGTTGTAGAACGGGAACATGGCCGGGTTGCCCATGTAGCCGCCGTCCCAGTAGGGCACGCCGTCGATCTCCACCGCCTGGAACAGGAAAGGCAGGCAGGCCGAGGCCATGACCGCCTGCGCGGTGAGCTCGCGCTTCGAGAACACCTTCACCTTGCCGGTGTGGACATTGGTCGCGCTGACGAAGACGTGCACATGGCCGCAGGACTGCACCTCGCGGAAGTTCACGTGCTTCTCGATCAGCTCCATCAGCGGATTGATGTTGAGCGGGTTGAAGTCGTAGGGCGAGAGGAACCGGCTCATCACGTCGAAGCCGATATAGGCCGGGTTCATGTTGAGCGACCAGTTGCCCATCAGCCGGTCGATCAGCGTGCGCTGCAGCGGGCTGGTCCGCCCGTCCTTGGAGACGTCGCGCCAGTAATTGGTGAGCGCCTCGCGCGCACCGTCATTGCCGCCGCAGGCGAGGCCCGAGGCCAGCACGGCGGCGTTCATCGCCCCCGCGCTGGTGCCGGAAATGCCCTCGATGGCGATGCGGCCATCCTCCAGCAGACGGTCCAGCACGCCCCAGGTGAAGGCGCCATGCGCGCCCCCGCCCTGCAGCGCGAGGTTGATCGGCTTGAGGGTCGCCGACGTGCGGGCGGACGGGCCGACGCGCTTCACCGCCTCCGGCCCGGCCGGGCCGTTGACCGCCATCGCGCTCGCCGCCGTCTCGGTGGTGGCGGCCGCAGCGGCGGGCGTCCCGGTGGCGGGCGTGTCCGTGGCCTCGGCCACCGGCGCCTGCTTCTTCGCGGCGGAGGCCGCCTTCTTCGCCGCCGCGCCGGCGCCCTTCGTCCTCTCAGCCATCAGCCCGCATCCCGTCCGTCGCCCCGCTCATTCGGCCACCCAGCCGCCGTCGATCTGCTGCAGCGAGCCGGTGATCGACTTCGCCGCGTCGCCGGCGAGGAACACGGCGAGCGCCGCCACCTGCTCGACGGTGACGAATTCCTTGGTCGGCTGCTCGGCGAGCAGGAAGTCCTTCACCTGCGCCTCGGTGATGCCGCGGGCCTTGGCGGTGTCGGGGATCTGCTTCTCGACCAGGGGCGTCCACACATAGCCGGGGCAGATGGCGTTGCAGGTGATGCCGAAGGTGGCGGTCTCCAGCGCCACGGTCTTGGTCAGGCCGGCGATGCCGTGCTTGGCCGAGACATAGGCCGACTTGAACGGCGAGGCGACCAGCGCATGGGCCGAGGCGGTGTTGATGATGCGGCCCCATTTGCGCGCCTTCATCCCCGGCACCGCGGCCTTGATGGCGTGGAAGGCGGCCGACAGGTTCAGCGCAATGATCAGGTCCCACTTGTCATCAGGGAATTCCTCGATCGGGGCGACATGCTGCACGCCGGCATTGTTGATGAGGATGTCGACCGAGCCGAGCGTGTCCTCGCCGAACTTGACGAGGGCGGCGCATTCCGACGCCTTGGTCAGGTCGGCGGCCGAATAGATCGCCTTCACCCCGAACTCGCTCTCGATGCCCGAGCGCTCCTTCTCGATCGCGGCGGCATCGCCGAAGCCGTTGAGCGTGACGTTCACGCCCTCGGCGGCCAGCGCGCGGGCATAGGCGAGACCGATGCCGCTGGTCGACCCGGTGATGACGGCGTTCTTTCCCTTGAGCATGCGATAGTCTCCTCGACCGTTCAGAACCCACGCGCCCGGCGTGCGGCGTCGCGGCAGGCTACCATGCTGTTGCGCAACATGCATGACCGTGCGGACGCGCCGCCGTGCCGGCGCGCAACATGGTTTCGCGTTTGTGATCGCCGGGCTACCCTTCGTAAGTCTCAGGCGCGGCCCCATATCGGGGGTGCGAAGGATCATCGTCTTGGCCGACACGCTCTCACCCGACCACGACCACGCCGCCTGCGTCGCGCAGGTGATGGCGCGCGCAGAGGCCTGCTGCGGCTTCAGCGGCGGACGCCTCACGCCGCTGCGCCGGCGGGTGCTGCAGGCGCTGGCCGACAGCCACGTGCCGCTCGGCGCCTATGAGCTGGTCGAGCGGCTGGGCAGCGCCGGCGATCGCCCCCCGCCCATGTCGGTCTACCGCGCGCTCGACTTCCTCGCCGCCGAACGCCTCGTCCACCGCATCGAGAGCCGCAACGCCTATGTGGCGTGCGGCCACGAGCACGGCCCCGATGCCGTGCTGGTGTTCCTGATCTGCGAGCGGTGCGGCGCCACCGCCGAGCTCGCCTCGCATGCGGTCGAGCGCGACCTCGCCTGGGCGACGCGCTCGGCCGGCTTCACGCCGAAGAACCCGGTGATCGAGATCGCCGGCACCTGCGCGGCCTGCCGCGAACGCGACGCGGCGTAGCCCCGCGGCAGGAGCGCCGCGATTGACGCGCCGCCCGCGTGCGTCTACCTCGCGCCGGTCGGTTCTGTCGGGCGATATCCGTTGCCACGTCACAATCGGCCGACACAATGGGCGCCCCATGAGCCACGCCGCATCCCCCTCCCCGATCGTCGCCCCCGAACTCGAAGCCGCCGGCCCCGCCCCGCGCCGGCTCACCGTCGGCGTGCGCGTCGGCTCCGTGATGGTCGGCGGCGGCGCGCCGGTCGTCGTGCAGTCGATGACCAACACCGACACGGCGGATGCCGAGGCCACCGCCCGCCAGGTGGCCGCGCTCGCCCGCGCCGGCTCGGAGATCGTGCGCATCACGGTGGACCGCGAGGAATCCGCCGCCGCGGTGCCCGAAATCCGCGAGAAGCTCGCGAAGATGGGGCTCGACACCCCCCTCGTCGGCGACTTCCACTATAACGGCCACATCCTGCTCGCGAATTACCCGGACTGCGCCGCCGCGCTGGCCAAATACCGCATCAATCCCGGCAATGTCGGCTTCGGCGAGAAGCGCGACCGCCACTTCACCACCATCGTCGAGGCCGCCATCCGCCACGACAAGCCGGTGCGCATCGGCGCCAACTGGGGCTCGCTCGACGGCGACCTGCTCACCGCGCTGATGGACGCCAACGCCAAGCTGCCCCGCCCGGCCGATGCCCGCGCCGTGACCCGCGAGGCGCTGGTGCGCTCGGCGCTGCTCTCGGCCGCGCTGGCCGAGGAGATCGGCCTGCCGCGCGAGAAGATCATCCTCTCCGCCAAGGTCTCGGCGGTGCAGGACCTCATCACCGTCTATGCCGAACTCGCGCGACGCGCCGACTACGCGCTGCATCTCGGCCTCACCGAGGCGGGCATGGGCTCCAAGGGGATCGTCGCCTCGTCCACCGCCATGGGCGTGCTGCTGCAGCAGGGCATCGGCGACACCATCCGCGTCTCGCTCACCCCCGAGCCGAACGGCGACCGCACCCGCGAGGTCACCGTGGCGCAGGAGATGCTGCAGACCATGGGCCTGCGCACCTTCGTGCCCCTGGTCGCCGCCTGCCCCGGCTGCGGGCGCACCACCTCCACCACCTTCCAGGAACTCGCCTTCGAGGTGCAGGACTTCATCCGCACCTCCATGCCCGAGTGGAAGAAGCACTATCCCGGCGTCGAGACGCTGAACGTCGCGGTGATGGGCTGCATCGTCAACGGTCCGGGCGAATCCAAGCACGCCGATATCGGCATCTCCCTGCCCGGCACCGGCGAGTTCCCCACCGCCCCGGTCTATATCGACGGCCGGAAGGCGATGACCCTGCGCGGCCCCTCGCTGCGCGAGGATTTCAAGAAGATCGTCGAGGATTACGTCGCCAGGCGCTTCGGCGTGGCCCGCCAGCCGGGCGGCGCCGACGCGGCAGAGTGAGCGCGCAGCCACGGGAGGCCAGGATGAAGAAGGGCTACCAGCAGCTTCTCGACGAGGCCAATGCCGCCGTCGCGGCCATCGCGCCGGCCGACGCGCTGGCGCTGCCCGGCCGCGACGACGTGGTTTTCGTCGACCTGCGCGAGCCGGCCGAGCGCGAGCGCGACGGCACCATTCCCGGCGCCTTTTCCTGCCCGCGCGGCATGCTCGAATTCTGGCTCGACCCGGACAGCCCCTACGCCAAGCCCGTCTTCGCGCAGGACAAGCGCTTCGTCTTCTTCTGTTCGCTCGGCTGGCGCTCGGCGCTCGCCACCCGCACCGCGCAGGAAATGGGCCTCGAAAAGCTCTGCCACCTCAAGGGCGGCTTCACGGCGTGGAAGCAGGCCGGCGGCGCCATCGAAATCGTCCCCGCGCGGACCGGCCGGCCGGCGGGCTGACACCGCAGCACTAATTTTATCCGCAGCCCCTCGGACCGCGCGATAATGGCGGCGCACCTCCCCGCGAAAGGGCGTGACCGGAGCGACCGGCGCGGGGGAGGAGTGCGGTGGCCGCGGGCGGGGCAGTAACGCATCCCCGTGCGCGGCGGCCCAAGTCGGGCGCTCCCGGACGGTGCTGGCACCGTTCACCGGGAAGAAGGCCCGGGCCCCGCAAGGGATCCGGGCGCAAGGATCCCAGAGTGGAGGATAACAAGATCGCTCCTCCAGGGGTCGCCCGAAGCAAGCCCCAAAACACCGCGTGCGGGGCGCCGGGAACGGCGCATCGGTTGGCTGAGTGAAGGCTTGCACCACCTTCTAAAACAACGGTGCAGGCGGCCGCCGCTGCGGTCCGCCCCGGTGCCCCGCGCGCCCTTCGTCGGGCGATGGGACGACCGCCCACCCCCGGCCGGAAACGGCGCGGGGCCGTTTGCGCGCGCCCCGTCCGGAACGCACGGCGCCCACCCCCCGCGACACCGCGCGCGCGTTGCATCCGCGCACCTTATCGCGTAAAAGCCCGCGCTCGCCCCAGCTTGTGAATGGCGGGGCCTCGGGAGATCAGACAATGGGCTACAAGGTCGCCGTCGCGGGTGCCACAGGCAATGTGGGCCGCGAAATGCTCGACATCCTCGCCGAACGCGGCTTTCCCGCCGACGAGGTGATCGCGCTTGCTTCCCGCCGGTCGGTGGGCACGGAGGTTTCCTTCGGCGACAAGACGCTCAAGGTCAAAGCGCTCGAGAACTACGATTTCTCCGACACCGACATCTGCCTGATGTCGGCCGGCGGCGAGGTGTCCAAGGAATGGTCGCCGCGCATCGGCGCGCAGGGCTGCGTGGTGATCGATAACTCCTCGGCCTTCCGCTACGACAACGACGTGCCGCTGGTGGTGCCGGAAGTGAACGCCGACGCGGTGAAGGGCTTCACCAAGAAGAACATCATCGCCAACCCGAACTGCTCCACCGCCCAGCTCGTCGTGGCGCTGAAGCCGCTGCACGACCTGGCGACGATCAAGCGCGTCGTGGTGGCGACCTACCAGTCGGTGTCGGGCGCCGGCAAGGATGCGATGGACGAGCTGTTCACGCAGACCCGCGCCGTCTTCGTATCCGATCCGGTCGAGACCAAGAAGTTCCCCAAGCGCATCGCCTTCAACGTCATTCCTCACATCGACGTCTTCATGGAGGACGGCTACACGAAGGAGGAATGGAAGATGATGGCGGAAACCAAGAAGATCCTCGATCCGAAGATCAAGCTCACCGCCACCGCGGTGCGCGTGCCGGTCTTCATCGCCCATTCCGAAGCCGTGAACGTCGAGTTCGAGAAGCCGATCACGGTGGAGGAGGCGACCGAGGCGCTGCGCAACGCGCCGGGGATCCTCGTCGTCGACAAGCGCGAGCCGGGCGGCTACGTCACCCCCTACGAGGCGGCGGGCGAGGACGCGACCTACATCTCGCGCATCCGCGAGGACGCCACCGTCGAGAACGGCCTCGCCTTCTGGTGCGTGTCGGACAACCTGCGCAAGGGCGCAGCGCTGAACGCGGTGCAGATCGCCGAAGTGCTGGTCAACCGCAAGCTGCTGGCGCCCAAGCGCAAGGCCGCCTGAGGACCTGCCGCACCGGCATCCGGACCCTGCGACGGCCGCCCTCGGGCGGCCGTCGTCATTTCGGCGTGACGTCGGCGCCGAATGCGCCGTCGCGCGGTTCGCGGCCACCTTTCCGCCGAACTCCGCCAGCAACACTCACCTATCCGACAATGGGAGACGAAGCCTTTGATCAGACGCGCCCTGCTCGCCGTGCTGGCGCTCATCGGCTTCACCGGCGTCGCGCTCGCCCATCCCCATGTGTGGGTGACCATCCGTTCCGAAATGCTCTACGCCCCCGACGGCACGCTGACCGGCGTGCGCCACCACTGGACCTTCGACGAGGCCTTCTCCGCCTTTGCGCTGCAGGGCCTCGACGCCGACAAGGATGGCAAGCCCACCGAGGCGACGCTGAAGTCGCTCGCCCAGGTCAACGTCGATTCGCTGAAGGAATTCGACTATTTCACCATCGCCGAGCGGGGGAAGGAGAAATTCGCCTTCAAGCCGCCGGTCGACTACCAGCTGACCTATGACGGCACCGAGCTGACGCTGCACTTCACCCTGCCGCTCGACAAGCCGCTGCCGGCCAAGGGCAATGCGCTGGCGCTCGACGTCTATGACCCCACCTATTTCGTCGCCTTCACGCTGGCCGACGACAACCCGGTGAAGCTCGCCGGCGCCCCGGCCGGCTGCGCGCTCGACCTGCACCGCCCGGACCCGGCCGCCAGCGCCTCGACCAGCCTGTCGGAATCCTTCTTCAACGCGCTCACCTCCTCCAGCCAGTTCGGCTCGCAATTCGCCAACCGCGTCACGGTGAAATGCCCGTGAGCCGGTTCGCCGCGCCTCGGTTCGCCGCGCGGCTGGCGGGTCCGCTGGTCCTTGCCCTCCTCGCCCTCGTCCTCGTCGATGTCGCCGCCGCCCTCGCCCAGGCGAACCCCTTCGGCGCCGGCGCGCCGGCCGGAGGAGCGCCGGCCCCGATCGGCGGCCCGGTGGGCTTCATCCTCGCCAAGCAGGCCGAGTTCTACCGGATGCTGACCGCCGCGGTGCGCGCCGCCAAGGCGGACGGCCACGCCTTCGGCCTGCTCGCCTCGATCTCCTTCGCCTATGGCGTGTTCCACGCGGCGGGGCCCGGGCACGGCAAGGCGGTGATCTCCTCCTATCTCCTCGCCAACGAGGCGACGCTGAAGCGCGGCGCCGGCCTCGCCTTCGCCAGCGCGCTGCTGCAATCGGCCACCGCCATCCTCATCGCCGGCATCTTCGCCGTGATCCTCGGCGCCACCGCGACGACGACCGAGCGCGCCGTCTCGATCGTCGAGACCCTCGCCTATCTGATGATCGTGCTGATCGGCCTGCGGCTCGCGCTGATCAAGGGGCGGGCGCTCATTGCCGCCTGGCGCGGGGTCCCCGCCCATGTCCACGGCCCCGAGTGCGGCTGCGCCGACGGCCATGCCCATATGCCGACCCCCGAGGACCTGCCGAAGGGCAGCGACTGGCGCAGCTGGTGGGCGGCGGTGGTCTCGGTGGGATTGCGCCCCTGCTCGGGGGCGATCCTGGTGCTGGCCTTCGCACTGGCGCAGGGCATTTTCTGGGTGGGCGCCGCCTCCACCCTGCTGATGGGCCTCGGCACCGCGCTGACCGTCACCGCCATCGCCGCGGTCGCCGTCTTCGCCAAGCGCCTCGCCGTGCGCCTCGCCGCGCGGGGCAGCGGCGGGGGCGCCGTGATGCTGCGCGGGCTGGAGTTCGGCGCCGCCGTCCTGCTCACCGCCTTCGGTCTCGCCCTGCTCGCCGGCTACATGGCCAGCGAAAGGCTGATGCTCGGCTGACTTGACGTCCGTCACGCAGCGTTCACAATCTTAACCACGAAGCGCCGGGAACAGGCGCTCGTGTTGGAAACGCCGCCGACCACGACCGGGATCGCCGATCCCAGTGCCGAAAAGGAGGAAGAGGCAGGGCCGGACGCAGTTCGGAAGCCCGTCGCGGCGAGACGCCCACCTCGCCGCCACCGCGGGCGCCACCGCCGAATCGGGCGCGAACGCCACCCGCGCCCCTGCGAGGATCGCCCCGCATCCCGCCGTCCTTTGCGGTCAGGCCGTGTGCCGGCACATCGAAAGGTGGCTCGCATGATCTCCTACGCCGCATCGCTGGCGAACATCGCCGCCGCCGGGCTCGAATTCGCGCCCGACGCGCCCGGCACCTCCTCCCTCGAGCAACGTCATTTCGACGGGCTGGAAACCCAGGCGCCCGAGCAGCGCGAGGAATTGCTGCTGGCCCGCCTGCCGCTTCTGGTCCGCAGCGCCAAGGTCGCCAAGGGCTGGGCCTGGCTTCTGAGCGGCATCGATGCGCGCTCGGTGACGACGCGGCAGGCGCTGGCGAAGCTGCCCGTGCTGCGCCGGCACGACATCGCCGGCATGCAGGCCGGCGCCCCGCCCTTCGGCGGGCTGGTGGCCGAGCGCCCGGCCGCGTTCAAGCGGCTGTTCCCCTCGGCGGGCGGGGTCTACCAGGCGGAGGCCGCGGCGACCGACGCCTGGCGCGCCGCCCGCGCCCTCTTCGCCGCCGGCATCCGCAGCGAGAACGTGGTGCTGAACTGCCTGCCCTATCACCTCGCCACCAGCGGCTTCATCGTCGATTCCGGCTGCCGCGCGCTGGGCTGCCCGGTCATCCCGGCCGGCCCCGGCGACCTCGACGAGCGGCTCGACGTGATCGAGCATCTCGCCCCCCTCGCCTATGCCGGGACGGCCGATTTCCTGCTGCAGCTGGCCGACCGGGCGCGCGAGACCGGGCGGGACATCGCCTCGCTCCGCCTCGCCTTCATCCCCGAGGGCGGCCTCGACGACGCCACCCGCGCGCGGCTCGCCGAACGCGGCATCGCCGCCAGCGCGGCGCTGACCTCGCCGGAACTCGGCGTCCTCGCCTTCGAGACGGGCGGGCATGACGGCTTCGTGGTGAACGAGGACCTGCTGGTCGAGATCGTCCATCCCGGCACCGGCGAGCCGGTGGCCGAGGGCGAAGTCGGCGAGGTGGTGGTGACCGCGTTCGACCCGCACCGCCCGCTCATCCGCCTCGCCACGGGTCAGTTGTCGGCCGTGCGGCCCGGTGCCTCGTCGGAAGGGCATACCAATACCCGCCTCGCCGGCTGGCTGGGAACCGCCCGCCAGTCGAGCCGCATCGGCGATGTCGAGGTCACGGCCGCCCAGATGGCGGAACTGCGCCGGCGCCATCCCGGGCTCGGGCGGGTGCGCCTCACGCTGAGCCGCGAGGGCGACCGCGACGAGGCGCACCTCGCCGCCGAGGTCGAGCGCCTGGACGCGGATTTCGCCGCGGCGCTGGCGCAGACGCTGCGCGCCGTGGCGCGGGTCGAAGGTCGCGTCGAACTGGTCAGCGGACGCCGCCTGCCCAATGACGGCCGGGTGATCGTCGACACCCGCGCCGGCTGACGCGATCGGTGGGGCCGGCGGCCCGGCCCCTCGCCGCTCGGGACTAATGGGAGCCGGCCGCCGCCGGCTCCGCCTCAGTCCTTGAGGTAGTCGTACACGACCTTGCCGAGGCCGAGGGTGAGGTTGGTGCGGAAATGCGCGGCCGAGAGCACCTCGAGCACGGGGAGCTTGGCGACATCGGCCAGCGCATGCGGGAACAGGCCGAGCGCGGCCGGGCCGGTCCAGGCCTCCTCGACCACGAGGTCCTCGAGGTAGTACTCGACGAGTTCGAGGATCCGCGGCGAGCCGTCGACGTGCGGGATGATCTTGAGCATCCAGTTCGGCGCCAGCAGCGACTTGTGCAGCGCCTCCTTGTCGAGCGCCTCGTATTTGTAGCCCATGGTGGCGCTCACGCAGAGCACGCTGCCATAGTGGAGGGTGCCCACCAGCGTGTCGCTCTCCACCCGGAAGCTCGGCTTGGCGAACTTCTTGGGGAAGCCCCACAATTCGCGCCCGCCGGCGATCGGCGCCTCGTCGTCGAGATACATGGAGTGGACGTAGCCGCCCTTGACCCCGTCGAGCTCCACCGGGATCACCTGCCCGGTCTCGGTGTAGTCGCCGAAGCCGGTCGAATCCGGCATGCGGATGAACTCGTACTTCACGATCGGGTCGACCACCTTCAGCGGCTCCGGCACCACCTTGGCGAGGATTTCGGGGTCGGTGCGATAGGTGACGACGAAGAATTCGCGGTTGAAGAACCGATAGGGACCCTTGGGATAGGAGGGGTTGTTCAGCGGCATGGAATAGGCGTTGCGGCGAACGTCGGCGATCTTCATGGGCACGGACCTTTGCGCTGTGGAGGGGCGGGATGACCGCAGGATCGCCCGACCCTAACGCAGCTTCGCTCACGCCACCACGACACCGGTCAAACGAGGCTAACGCCCGGTCAAAGCGCGAGCAGGCCCGCCTTGCCATCCTCGGTGCCGATGGCGAGGGCCGTGCCGTCCGGCCGCCAGGCGAGCGCGGAAACCGGGCTGCCCTGCGGGGCGCGCAGCAGGATTTCGGCGGCGTCGCTGATGCGGCAGAGCAGCACGAGGCCGTCCTCATAGCCGCACGCGACCACCTCGTCCTTGGGATGGGCGGCCACCGCGGTGACCCGCACATCGCGTGGGGCGAGCATGGTCGGCTGCTTGCCCATCGGGCCGTCCTTCGAGGCGAACGGCCAGAGAATCACCTCGTTCGACCCGGAGGTGGCGAGGAAGCGCCCGCCGGCGGTGAACGACATCGAGCGCACCCGCGTCGGGTAGCCGCTCATGCGCATATGCGCCGCGTCCGGAAGCCGCCAGCCGTGCAGCGCCGGCTCCTGCATGGCGGTGACGAGGAAGCGTCCCTCCGGGTGCCAGGCGACGCCGCGATGCGAGCCCTTCCACTCCAGCTCCTCGGGCTTGGCCACCGCGTTGGGGAACCACAGCCGTGCCCCGCCATAATGCGCGATGGCGAGCCGCGTGCCCTTCGGCGCGAAGGCGAGGCCGCCGACGGTGGAGGGCACGTCGAGGCGCTTCGCCTCGCCCTTGGCGGGGTGGAAATGCGCCGTCTTGCCGGCGGAATAGGCGAAGGCGCCGTCCGGCCCCACCGCCACGGCATCGATCCAGCGGCCCTTCTGCTCGACCAGCGTGCGATGCGCGCCATCGCCGGTGGTGGCGATGACGCGGCCGTCGTCGCCTCCGGTCAGCAGACGGCGCGCGTCGCCCGCCACCGACAGGATCGTCCCCGTATGCGCCGGGATGCGCTGCTCGCCCGCCCCGTCCCACAGCGCGATCGAGCCGTCGCCCAGCGCGAAGGCCGCCGGCTGTCCGAGGAAATGCACGCCGACGACTTCGCCGCCGAGATCGAGGGTCAGCAGCTTGGAGGTGAGCGACGAGGGAGCGGAGGAAACAGCCATGGGCCCATCGGCAATCGGGAAGGTCGCTGTCGGGTTAGCCGAATTCGCGCCCGGCGTCACGACCTCCGTGTCCGCCGCCCGGCCCGGCCCCGCGACGTTCGTCGTGGGCGTTCCCGCCGGCCGCGCTCACGCCACGCAGGAGAGGAAGCCCTGCTCCAGCCGGTCGCGGTTCAATTTGCGGCCGATGAAGACGATGCGGCTCAGGCGTTCCTCGTCGTCCCGCCACGGACGCTGGTGGTCGCCGTCGAGGATCATGTGCACGCCCTGGAAGACGAAGCGGTCCGGATCGTCCTTGAAGGCGAGGATGCCCTTGCAGCGCAGGATGTTCGGCCCCTCGTTCTGCGTCAGCGCCTGGATCCACGGAAAGAACCGGTCGGCATCGAGCGGCTTCTCGGAGGAGAAGGAGAAGGACTGCATCTCCTCGTCGTGGAAATGGCGGTGGCCGCCCTCGAGGAAATCCGGGTCGATCGCGGTGATGCGGTCGAGGTCGAACGCGCCCTGCCCCAGCACCTTGTCGACCGCGATGTCCGAGCGCTGGGTGCGGTGGATGCGGGCGAAGGGGTTGATCGCGCGGATGCGCAGCTCGACATCCTTGAGCTCGGCCTCGGTGACGAGGTCGGTCTTGTTGAGCAGGATCACATCGGCGAAGGCGATCTGGTTCTTGGCCTCGGGCGCGTCCTTCAGCCGGTCCTTCAGCCACTTGGCGTCGGCGACCGTCACCACCGCGTCGAGCGCGGTGCGCGCGCCCACGGTCTCGTCGACGAAGAATGTCTGCGCCACCGGCGCGGGATCGGCGAGGCCGGTGGTCTCGACGATGATGCCGTCGAAGTCGCCCTTGCGCCGCAGCAGCCCGTCGATGATGCGGATGAGGTCGCCGCGCACGGTGCAGCAGATGCAGCCGTTGTTCATCTCGAACACTTCCTCGTCGGCGCCGACCACGAGGTCGTTGTCGATGCCGATCTCGCCGAACTCGTTGACGACGACGGCGTACTTCTTGCCGTGCGGCTCCGAGAGGATGCGGTTGAGCAGCGTCGTCTTGCCGGCACCGAGATAGCCGGTGAGCACGGTCACGGGAATCTTGCTGGCGGCACCGTCGTTGGGCTTGGTCTCGGGCATCATCGTCTCCTTGGCTTCCGCCAATCCATCAAAAGCATCATGGCCGGGCGATCCCGGCCATCCGCGGCGTTCGCCGCCGGAACGTCGATGCCCGGCATGGCCGCCGGGCATCCCGTCACTCCAGGTGCCGCTCAGCTCGAGAGGGCGGCGGAGAACTCGCGGATGTTGTTCTGCATCATGTCGATGTAGGTGCTCGCCGGCCCCTTGTCATCGGACAGCGCGTCCGAATAGACGGTGCCGCCGATTTTGGCCCCGGTCTCGTCGGCGATGCGCTTGACGAGGCGGGGATCGGAGATGTTCTCCATGAACACCGCCGGGATCTTCTCCGCCTTGATCTGCCGGACGATGCGGGCGACATCCTTCGCCGAGGCCTCGGCTTCGGTCGAGACGCCCTGCGGCGCGATGAACTCGATGCCATAGGCTCCGCTGAAATAGCCGAACGCATCATGCGAGGTGATGACGCGGCGGCGCGCCTCGGGAATGCGGGCGATGGCCGCCTTCACCTCGGCCTCGAGTGCATCGAGCTTGGCGAGATAGGCGCTGGCGTTGGCTTCGTAAGCGGCCTTGCCCTCCGGGTCGGCGGCGATCAGCCCGTCGCGGATATTGGCGACATAGACCTTGGCATTGGCGACCGACTGCCAGGCATGCGGATCGGTCTCCTCATGCGCGTGGCCCTTGTGGGCGTCGTGGCCGCCCTCCTCCTCCATGTGCCGGGGCTCGATCCCCTTGGTGGCGACGACGGTGGTGGCCTTGGTGCCCGACGACTTCACCAGCCGCCCGAGCCAGCCCTCGAAGCCGAGACCATTGACGAAGACGACACGCGCCGCCGCGACCTTCTTGGCATCGGCCGGCGAGGGCTGGAACACATGGGCGTCGCCATCCGGACCGACCAGCGTGGTCAGGGCGATGCGGTCGCCGCCGACATTGCGGACGAAATCGCCGAGGATGGAGAAGGAGGCGACCACCGGCATCGGCGCGGTGGCCCCGCTGGTCTGGGCCGCCGCCGGTGCGGCGCCGAGCATGGCGAGGCCGAGCGCGAACGGGATGGCGAGGCAGGTCCTGCGATCAAGCATGGAGAACTCCTGTTTCAGGCTTCGAGGTGCCGGCGCGGCACGAGGCGCGGAAGCAGCCCGCCAATGGGGCCGAACAGCACCGAAAGCGCATAGACACAGCCGGCGACGAGGATGACGGCGGGCCCTGACGGCACGCCGGCGTGATAGGAGACCAGCAGCCCGAGGGCGCCCGAACCGAGCGCGATCAGCGTCGCCGTGGCGACCATTGCGGTCAGGTCCGTCACCCAGAAGCGGGCCGCGGCGGCCGGCAGCATCATCAGGCCGACGGCGAGCAGCGTGCCGAGCGCATGGAAGCCGCCGACGAGGTTGAGGACGACCAGCGCGAGGAAGGCGAGATGGGTCGGCGCACCCGCCCGGCTCACCGACCGCAGGAAGCCGGGATCGACGCATTCCATCACCAGCGGCCGCCACAGCAGCGCCAGAACGAGAAGCGACAGCGAGGAGATCGAGACGATCAGCAGCAGCGTTGCGTCGTCCAGCGCCAGCACGGTGCCGAACAGCACATGCAGCAGGTCGACATTCGAGCCGCGCAGCGAGACCAGCATCACGCCGAGCGCCAGCGAGATCAGGTAGAAGGCCGCCAGCGCGGCGTCCTCCTTCATCTGCGTCGCCCGCGCCACCGCGCCGGCGCCGAGCGCGACCGCAAAGCCCGCGACGATGCCGCCCAGCGTCATGGCGAACAGATTCAGCCCGGCGGCGAGGAAGCCGACCGCCGCGCCCGGCAGGATGGCGTGCGCCATCACGTCGCCGGTCAGGCTCATCCGCCGCAGCATCAGCAGCACGCCGACCGGACCGGCGCCCACCGCCAGCGCCAGCACGCCGACCAGGGCGCGGCGCATGAAGTCGAACTCGGCAAAGGGGGCAACGAGAAGATCGTAGGGGTTCATGCCGCCATCCCCGGCGCACAGACCGCCGCCGCCTCGTCCCAGGCCTCGCACATGCGCCGCGCCGTGAGCAGGTGAGGCGGTGTCAGCACCTCCGACGTCGCCCCCCAGGCGACGCAGGATCGAGCCAGCAGAAGGGTTTGCGGGAAATGCGCGCGGACCAGGTCGAGGTCGTGCAGCACGGCGACGACCGTGCGCCCCTCGCCATGCCAGCGGCGCACCAGGGAGGTCAGATCGGCCACCGTCGCCTCGTCGAGAGCCGCGAAGGGTTCGTCGAGCAGGATCAGGCGGGCGTCCTGCAGGAGCAGGCGGGCGAACAGGGCGCGCTGCATCTGCCCGCCCGAGAGCGTGCCGATCGGGCGCCCCTCGAAGCCGGCGAGGCTGACGCTCGCGAGCGCGGCGGCGACCGCCTCGCGCCCCGCGCGCCCCACCCCGCCGAACAGGCCGGTCCGGCGCCACAGCCCGGTCGCCACCAGTTCCTGCACGCTGATCGGGAAGGACCGGTCGATCTCCGCCGCCTGCGGCAGATAGGCAACCGTCCCGCCGGCGACCGACAGGCGGCCCGACAACGGGCGAAGCGCACCGGCTATCCCTTTGAGCAGCGTCGATTTTCCAGCCCCGTTCGGGCCGCAGAGCGCCAGCAGCGAGCCTTCCGGCACCGCGCCGGTGAGATGATGCACCGCCGGATGCCGGTCATAGCCGAGCGTCAGGTCGTCGAAAGCCAGCGCCGGTTTCACGAGCCGCTCCCGGCGATCACCCAGAGCGTGAGGCCCCAGATCACGGCACAGATCGGCACCACGATGGCGAGCCGCTGCGCGGCCGAGAGCGGCATCAGCGAGAAGCGCGCCGGCGCGGCGTGGAGCGGATGATGGGAATGAATTCCGGTTCGATGAGGTGGATGGTCGGACCGATCAGACCGGCCGGAACGATCGGCGATCTCCGTTCCGGCCCCCGAATGATCATGACCGCCGGCACCCTGCGCATGGCCGTTCACTTGGCCGTGCGCGTGATCATGCGGGTGCCTGTGGTCCCGCTCGGCGGCGGAAGGCAGGGCCCGTTGCGGTGCGAGCAGGGTCGGCGATGGCGGCATGATGGCGTCGGGCGTCCCGTCTGCGCCGGATCGGCGTCGGCGAGAGTGATACAACATATCGGCCGGCCGCGTCCAGCCTCGGGATACATTGTATCGTGGATGCGCCGGCGCCGGCGGCAGGACCGGCATCTTCTACGAATTGACGCAGTGCATCATCTCGACGGCGCGCTTCTGGCAACCTATAGGAAGCGACGCTTTGCCGGGCCCGCCCGGCCCTTCCGAGCTGGAGCCAAGATCAATGGACATCTCTCGCGTCACGGCCGGCGACAACCCGCCCGAGGAAATCCACGCCTTCATCGAGATCCCGCTCGGCGGCCAGCCCGTCAAGTACGAGCTCGACAAGGATTCCGGCGCGCTGATGGTCGACCGCTTCCTGCACACGGCGATGTTCTATCCCGGCAATTACGGCTTCATCCCGCAGACGCTGGCCGATGACGGCGACCCGCTCGACGTGATCGTGCTCGCCCCCGTCTCGCTGGTCCCGGGCTGCGTCGTGCCCTGCCGCCCGATCGGCGTGCTGCTGATGGCCGACGAGAAGGGCCAGGACGAGAAGATCCTCGCCGTGCCGGCCGACCGCGTCCACCCATTCTATGCGGGCGTGAAGAGCTACAGCGAGCTGCCCCCGCTCATTGTCGAGCAGGTGGCGCACTTCTTCACCCACTACAAGGACCTCGAGCGCGGCAAGAAGGTCTCGGTGGCCGACTGGGCCCCGACTGAGCTCGCCAAGGACATCATCCGCAAGTCCATCGCCGCGGGCATGAAGAAGTAGGCCGCGACCGCAGCTGCTTCGAGGACGGCTTATCGGCGGCGGCGATCTCCATCGCTCGCCGCTGACACCGACGACCGTGTTCATCGACCCGCACCGGCTGGAGCGGCTGGAAGGCCGGCGCGTGCTGCCGGCCGGGGACGTGATCAC
Organism: Ancylobacter terrae; assembly: GCF_045108345.1. Lineage (NCBI taxonomy): Bacteria > Pseudomonadati > Pseudomonadota > Alphaproteobacteria > Hyphomicrobiales > Xanthobacteraceae > Ancylobacter > Ancylobacter terrae. The sequence goes on along the minus strand of NZ_JBJGXH010000001.1, from coordinate 72,464 downwards.
GGCACCGTCTCGGCCGAGCTCGCCGTGATGGAGACGATCGGCGCGGACGTGGTCGGCGTCGTCACCGCCGTCCGGGAAACCCATGTCGGGTCGGCAAGCCCGGCGCGCCCAGGCCAGACGCGGCCGAGCGTGGGGGGATACCGCACGCCGAACCCTCGTCCGGCCCCCGGCGTCGTCGACAGGCGGCGAGGCTACTTCTTCACCAGCACCGAATTGTTGCGGGCGGGCGAGCCGTTCTGGCCGATGCCGGCGGCGACGATGGTGGCGCTCTTGCCGTCCTTCGAGGTCATGGTCGCCTTCCAGCCGCCGTCGTCTTGGATGGTGACGGTGTTCGCCCCCACCGTCGAGCCGGTCACCTTGCGGCCGAAGCCGTTGTTCAGCCACTTCGTGACCTTGCCGCCGGAAATCACCACGGTCGACGGGTTCCCGAGATTGCTCTGGCCACTCCAGGTGCCATTCCAGTTCACCGGATCGGCAGCGGCGACGGCGCAGGAAAGAACGCCCGCCGCGGCGAAGGCCACGGCGCCCAGGATGACACGGTTCATATGGATTGCCCCCGAACCCGCCGGATGGCGGGCAAAGGAAGGCGACCACAGAATCCTTGCGCTGTAAAGGGTAACGAGGTGCCGGCTCGCTCGTTTCGCCGCCTCACGCCGCCTCGAAGCCGATCCCGGCCAGCGCGGCGCGCAGGGCGGACGGCAGCCGCACCCCCTCGAGCGCGGCCTTCTCGCGATTGGCGAGGCGGCGCGTACCGGGAAGTCGGGCGCCGGGTTCGGACTCGATGGCGTGAGCGAGCCGCTCCAGATGATCGAGGAAGGCCGGTCCGGCGAGACGGCCGGGATCGATCACCACCAGCGTCTGGCCGATCGCGGCCGGCGGGCCCTCGCCATCGAAGAAGCTCGGGGAATCGAACGAGAAGGTCGCCGCATTGAGCGCCGCCGAGAGCACCTCGATGACGAAGGCGAGCGCCGTGCCCTTGGCCTCGCCCATCGGCACCATCGTGCCGGCCAGCCCCGCCTTGGCGTCGGTGGTGGGGTTGCCGTCGCCGTCGAGCGCCCACCCTGCCGGGATCGCCTCCCCGCGCTGGGCGGCGGCGAGGATGTTGCCGCGCGCCACCCGCGCGACCGAGAGGTCGACCAGAGCCGGCGGCCGGCCCTTCAGCGGCGTGGCGAAGGCGAGCGGATTGGTGCCGAACAGTGCCCGCCGCCCGCCCCACGGGGCGATCGAGGCGGTGGCGTTGGCGAAGGCGAGTGCGACCAGCCCGCGCCCGGCCAGCACCTCGACCGGCTGGCCGGCGACGCCGAAATGGCTGGAGCGGCGGAAGCCGACGAGGGCGATGCCCGCCTCGCGCGCCACCTGTTCGGCCGGATCGAGCACCATGTCGATGGCGGGGTAGGAGAAGCCGTTGCCGGCATCGACCGCCAGCACGGCGGGGGCGACACGGCGGAGCTGCGGCACCGCATGGCCGTCGATCTTGCCGGCCGCGGCCATGGCCGCGTAGCTCGGCAGCCGGGCGAGGCCGTGACTGCCGAGCCCGTCGGCCTCCGCCGCCACCAGCGCCCGTGCCGTCGCCGCGGCATTGGCCGGCGCGGTGCCGAAGCGCTCCAGCACCGCGCCCGCATAGGCCCGCGCCTCGTCGAGGGTAACCCGGCGCTCGGGAAAAGGGTGAGCGGCGTTCATCGGGCGACTCCCGTGCCGAGAGGTCCGGCCGGCAGCCGGTCGAGATCGAAGCGGGCGACGTCGGCGAGCAGCTCGACGAAGGCACGGGCGCCGAAGGCGGCGCAGGCGGCGCCCTTGTCCGGGCTCGCCTCGGTGGCGTCGCCCATCGCGCCCGAGGCGCTGATGTCCTGCGACATCCAGCCGAAGCCCGCCGGCGATCCGGCGCGCAGATAGGTGAACTCCTGCTCCATGCCCAGCGTCGCCGGGGCGAAGTCGGCGATCGCGTCCTCGCGTACCGTGTCGGGGCGGAACGCCATCATCAGCGCCGTCTCGACGCCGCCGGCATGGATGCCGTGGACGCGTTCGCGCGGGGTGAACAGGCCCTCCGGATAGCCGAAACGATGCCAGGAGACGGTGACCGCCAGCATGCCGAGCCGGGCGCGCAGGTCGCGGGCGACGATGTCGAGGATCGGCACGTTGCCGCCATGGGAATTGACGATGACCAGCTTGCGCACGCCGGCGCGGTGGACGCTCTCGCCGATCTCGGCCCAGGCGCGGATGACGGTCTCGGCGGACAGCGAGAGCGTGCCGGGAAAGTCGTCATGCTCGTTCGACTTGCCGATCGCCTGCAGCGGCAGGAATACCGCCGGGCTCTCCTCCGGCAGCAGCCGGTGCACCTCGCCGAGATAGCCCTCGGCGATCATGGCGTCGACACCGACCGGCAGATGCGGCCCGTGCTGCTCCACCGCCGCCACCGGCAGCACGGCGATCCATTCGGAAGTGTCGGCGTTGGCGAAATCGGTCCAGGTGAGCTCGGTCCAGAAGCGCTTGGGCGGGCGGGCGGCGGGCATGGCGGCCTTCGGTCTCGATCCGGCGGGATGGAGCGCCTTCTAGGCCAAATGCCGCGCCGCCGCCAGCCGCGCGGGCGGGATCGGCGCATAGTTGACTAGGAAACTAATGGTGGTTAGTTTCCTAGTCAATCAATCGAGTGCCCGCCCTGGAGCCGTCATGCCTGCCGAGGCCCCGCCCGCGCCGTCACCCCTCACCGCCCATCTCGGCTATTGGCTCCGCCTCGTCTCGAATCATGTCTCGCACGCCTTCGCGCGGCAGATCGAGGCGCGCGGCGTCACCGTCGCCGAATGGGTGCTGCTGCGCGAACTCCACGATGCCGAGGCGCTCAGCCCCAGCCGGCTGGCGGCGCGGCTCGGCCTGACCCGCGGCGCGGTGACCAAGCTGGCCGACCGCCTCATCGCCAAGGAGCTCCTCGCCCGTCACGCCAACCGCGACGACGCGCGCGCGCAGTTCCTGTCGCTGACCCCGGCGGGACGCGCCCTGGTGCCCGACCTCGCGGCGGCGGCGGACTCGAACGACGCCGCCTTCTTCGGCCATCTCGGCGAGGCGGAACGGCGCCGTCTGGAAGCGACGCTGCGCGCCCTCGTCGACCATCACGCCCTCCCCGGCACCCCGATCGACTGATCCTGCGGAGACCCGCCATGCCCCCCGATACGCACGCCGTCATCGCCCGCTGCAACGCCGCGTCCCATGACGGCACGATGAGCTTCCCGCAGATCGTCGGCGCGCTCGGCGCGGCGGGCGTCGAATCCTATGTCTGCGACCTCAGGCGGGCGACCAAGACCTACTACCTGCCCTCCGGCGAAAGCCTCGAACTGCCCGCGGGCAAGCCCTATGCGGTCGCCGAGCGCTTCGACGAGGCCGGGGTCGCCGCCGCCATCCGCGAGGCGCAGGCGAACGGGCCCGGTTACAGCTATGACGGCTTCTGCGTGAGGATCGCCGCCGCCGGCTGCGCCGGCTACATCGTCTCGCTGCTCGGCCGGCGCGCGGTCTATCTCGGCCGCACCGGCGAGAGCCATGTCGAGCTCTTCCCCGGCACCTGAGGCCGCCTCACGCCCGCGCGGCCAGCGCCTCGATCTCGACCTTGAACTCCGGCCGGGTGAAGCCGGAGACGATCATCAGCGTCGAGGCCGGCGGGGGATCGGCGACGAAGCGGTCGCGCGCCGCCATGTAGCCGGGCATATGCGCGCGGTCCGTGACATAGGCGTTGAGCCGCACCACGTCGGCCGGTCCCATGCCGGCCTCCTCGAGGCACACGGCGATGGCGCGGAAGCACAGCTCCGCCTGCGCCTCCACGCTCTCGGGGATGGTGTCGTCCGGGCCGATGCCGAGCTGGCCCGACACCAGCAGCAGCCGCGCGCCGGCCGGCACCTCGACGGCATGGCTGTAGCGGGCGAAGGGACGGCGGATGGCGGCAGGCAGGAGATGATGCAGCATGGGGCGAGGCTAAGACATCGCGATAGCCGCTGAACAGCCCCCTCGCGCGGCCGCGTGCGGCATAAACCGATCGCGGCTCCCGCCGGTGGAAGGCGCGCGCGGGTATATGTGCATTCGCGAAAGGCTCGCCTAATATGCCGGCACATCCCTGCCGGCCGCCACCGGCCCCCGCCTTGAGGAGACCGCGATGCGCCTCGCCTTCCGCCCGCTTGCCCGCCTCGCCGCCCTGGCCGCGCTTGCCTTCGGCAGCGCCAGCGGCGCGCAGGCCGCCGACAAGGTGACCTTCGGCACCAACTGGGTGGCGCAGGCCGAGCATGGCGGCTTCTACCAGGCGCTGGCCGACGGCACCTATGCGAAATACGGGCTCGACGTGACGATCCTGCCGGGCGGGCCGCAGGCCAACAACCGGCTGCTGCTCCCGGTCGGCAAGATCGACTTCTACATGGGCGCCAACATGCTGCAGGCCTTCGCCTCGGTGGAGCAGAACATCCCCACCGTGATCGTCGCGGCGATGTTCCAGAAGGACCCGCAGGTGCTGATCGCCCACCCGGACGTCACCAAGTTCGAGCAGCTGAAGTCGAAGACCCTGTTCATCTCCAAGGAAGGCCTCGCCTCCTATTACCAGTGGCTGGTCAAGGATTTCGGCTTCTCCGAGAGCCAGGTGAAGCCCTACACCTTCAACGCCGCGCCCTTCCTCGCCGACAAGAACAGCGCCATGCAGGGCTACATCACCTCTGAGCCCTATGCGGTGGAGAAGGAGGGCGGCTTCAAGCCGAGCCTGTTCCTGCTCGCCGACCAGGGTTTCGACACCTATTCGACCACCATCGAGACCACCACCGCGCTGGTCGCTTCCAAGCCCGAGTTGGTGCAGCGCTTCGTCGATGCCTCGGTGATCGGCTGGTACACTTATCTCTACGGCGACAATTCGAAGGCCAATGCGCTGATCCGGAAGGATAATCCGGAGATGACGGATGCCATGATCGCGTTCTCGATCGAGAAGATGAAGCAATATGGCATCGTCGATTCCGGCGACACGCTGAAGCTCGGCATCGGCGCCATGACGGATGCCAAGATGAAGAGCTTCTTCGACAAGATGGTGCGCGCCAATGTGGTGAAGGGCAGCGTGGACTATGCGAAGTCCTACACGCTGCAATTCGTCAACAAGGGCGTCGGGCTGGACCTCAGGCCGAAGTGAGAGTCGCCGCTGTGCGGGCGATGAAGCCCGGTACGGGGCGCGACATCATGGCGTCATCCCGGACGGCTGAAGGCCGATCCGGGATCGCGGCCCGGAGAACGATCCCGGCTCTCCGCTACGCTCCGGCCGGGATGACCATGTGACCTATCCCGGGCCGACCGTCCCTGTCTCGTCCGGCATCGATCGATCCCGCAACCAACCGACGTCCCCTTATGGCCTCTTCCCCCCTCCTGCACCTCGCCGGCGTCGGCAAGTCCTTCCCGAACGGCGTGACCGCGCTCGGCGGCCTCGACATGGAGGTGCGCGAGGGCGAGTTCCTGTCGCTGCTCGGCCCGTCGGGCTGCGGCAAGTCGACCGCGCTGCGCCTCATGGCCGGCCTCGCCGAGCCGAGCGAGGGACGCATCGACTGGCGGGACGGCCGGCGGCCCTCGATCGGCTTCGTGTTCCAGGAGCCGACGCTGATGCCGTGGGCCAGCGTGTTCGGCAATGTCCACCTGCCGTTGAAGCTCGCCGGCCAGAGCCGCGCGGCGGCCGAGCCGGCGATCCTGGAATCGCTCCGCCTCGTCGGGCTCGAAAACTTCGCGGATGCCTATCCGCGCGAACTCTCCGGCGGCATGAAGATGCGCGTCTCGATCGCCCGGGCGCTGGTCACCCGGCCGCGCCTCTTGCTGATGGACGAGCCCTTCGCCGCGCTCGACGAGATCACCCGGTTCAAGCTGAACAACGACCTGCTGGCGCTGTGGCGGGCGGTGGGCTGCACCATCGTGTTCGTGACGCATTCGGTGTTCGAATCCGTCTACCTGTCGAGCCGCATCCTGGTCTTCCGCGCCCGCCCCGGCCGCGTCGCGGCGGAACTCGCCATCGACCCCGCCTTGCCCCGCGACGAGGCGTTCCGCACCTCGCCCGACTATGCAGCGCTGTGCCGGCGCACCTCGCTGGCGCTGGCCGGCGCCATGGAGCCGGCCTGATGGCGGCGGTGGAGGCCCGCACCGGAGTCGATTCTGGCGGGCGCGCCACGGGCGAGAGCCCGCGCCTCGACCTTGCCCGCTCGCCGCTGCGCTTCCTGCTGCCGCTGGCGGTGGTGGCCGCCGTCATCCTCAGCTGGGACCTCGTGGTGCGGCTGAACAACCTGCCGCCCTATATCCTGCCCGGCCCCGGCCTCGTGCTGGAGACGCTGGTGAAGGACCGCGTCGTGCTGTTCGGCTCGCTGCTGGTGACATTGCGCATCACCCTGCTGGCGCTGCTGGCGGCGGTGGTCGGCGGCGTCGGCCTCGCCATCCTGTTCGCCTCGGCGCGGATCATCGAGCTGTCGCTGTTCCCGCTCGCGGTGATCCTGCAGGTGACGCCGGTGGTGGCGATCGCGCCGCTGATGCTGATCTATCTCGATCCCGGCACGGCGGTGCTGGTCTGCGCCTTCATCGTCGCCTTCTTCCCCATCCTCGCCAACACGACGCTAGGGCTCAATTCGGTCGACCCGAACCTGCGCGATCTGTTCGTGCTGTCCGGCGCCGGGCGCTGGCAGACGCTGCGCTATCTGCGCCTGCCGGCCGCCCTGCCCTATTTCCTCGGCGGCCTCAGGATCGGCGGCGGCCTCGCGCTGATCGGCGCCATCGTCGCCGAGATCGCGGCGGGCTCGGCCGGGCAAGGTTCGGGCCTCGCCTTCCGCATCGTCGAATCCGGCTACCGGCTCAACATCCCGCGCATGTTCGCGGCGCTGGCGCTGATCTCGCTGACGGGGATCGTCATCTATCTGGTGCTGACCCTCATCTCCTGGCTGGCGCTGCGGCGCTGGCACGAGAGTGCGCTGGGCGCGGGAAACTGAGCATGGCCCTCGACCTCGCCCCCCTCCCCACGCGCTACGTGCTCACTGGAACGCGCGTGCCGGCCTGCCTGCTCGACGCACCAGGGCCGGCCGATGCCGAGGGACTGGCGCGGGCGGAGATCGCGATCGTCGACGGGCGCTTCGCCGCGGCCGGAGACCACGCGGAACTGCCCCGCCTCGACCTCGCCGGGCGGCTCGTCCTGCCCGGCCTCGTCGACATCCACACCCATCTCGACAAGGCCTTCATCTGGCCGCGCGCGCCGAACCCGGACGGCACTTTCATAGGGGCGATCAGCGCCGTCGCCGCCGACCGGCAGGCCCGCTGGCGCGCGGACGACGTCGCCGCCCGTATGGAGTTCGCCCTGCGCTGCGCCCATGCGCGGGGCACGGTGGCGATCCGCACCCATCTCGACAGCATCGGCCCGCAGACGGCGATCTCGTGGGAGGTGTTCGACGACCTGCGCGCCCGCTGGGCCGGGCGCATCGCACTGCAGGCGGTGAGCTTGGTGCCGCCAGAGCATGTGCTGGAGGACGCGCTGTTCGCGCCGGTGCTGGAGGCGGCCCGGCGCCATGGCGGCGCGCTCGGTGTCGTCGCGCAGGCCGGCCCGCGGGTCGCGCCGGCGCTGGAGCGGCTGTTCGCGGCGGCCGAGGCGCACGGGCTCGACCTCGACCTCCATCTCGACGAGACCGGCGATCCCGCCTCTCACGCGCTCAGGACCACCGCCGAGATCGCCATCCGCCGCCGCTTCGCGGGCCGCATCCTCGCCGGCCATTGCTGCTCGCTGGCGGTGCAGGCGGCCGGCGAGGCGGGCCGCACGCTCGACCTCGTGGCGCAGGCGGGGATCGGCGTCGTGTCGCTGCCGCTGTGCAACCTCTATCTCCAGGACCGCGCGAGCGGCCGCACCCCGCGCTGGCGCGGGCTCACCCTGCTGCACGAGATGAAGGCGCGCGGCATCCCGGTGATGGTCGCCAGCGACAATGTCCGCGATCCCTTCTACGCCTATGGCGATTTCGACCTCGTCGAGGTGCTGCGCGCCGCCACCCGCATCGGCCATCTCGACCACCCCTTCGCCGACTGGCCGGCGACGATCGCCGCCACCCCCGCCGCCGCCATGGGGGTCGATGCCGGGCGCATCGCGGCAGGCCGCCCCGCCGACCTGATCCTGTTCGAGGCGACGAGCCTCAACGAGCTGATGTCGCGCCCCGGCGCCGCGCGCACCGTGCTGCGCGCCGGCCGTGCGATCGACACGACGCCACCCGACTACCGTGAACTCGACGCGCTGATGGAGCCCGCATGAGCCCGCGCCACGACATCGCGACGCTGAAGACGCGGCTGTACGGCATCCGGCTGGAGGAGAACCCGGCTCTGGTGCGCCAGAAGAGCCGTGATTTCTACTGGTACTCGCCGGTGCTGAAGCACCAGCTCGACGCCGTCACCGCCGACATCGTCGCCTTCGCCGCGAGCGAGGCCGATGTCGTGCGCATCCTCGCCGAATGCCATGCACTGGCCATCCCGGTGACCCCGCGCGGGGCCGGCACCGGCAATTACGGCCAGGCCATGCCGCTCGCCGGCGGCGTGCTGCTCGACCTTTCCGGCCTCGACAAGGTGCTCGCCATCGCCCCCGGGCGGGTGACGGCGCAGGCGGGCGCCATCATCGCCGACATCGACGCGGCGACGCGCGCGCATAGCGGGCAGGAACTGCGCCTCCACCCCTCCACCGCCCGCACCGCGACGATCGGCGGCTTCATCGCCGGCGGCTCGGGCGGGGTCGGCTCGATCATGTGGGGCGGGCTGCGCGACCTCGGCAATGTGCTCAGCCTGCGCCTCGTCACCATGGAGGCAAACCCGCGCGTGCTCCACCTCACGGGCGCGGATATCGCCAAGGTCGCCCATGCCTACGGCACCAACGGCATCATCACCGAGGTGGAGATGCCGTTGGTGCCGGCGCATGACTGGATCGACATCATCGTCGGCTTCGATGATGTCGCCCGCGCCGCCGCCTTCGGCAACGCGCTCGGCGAGCAGGACGCGCTGGTCAAGAAGCTGGTCTCGGTGATCGCCGCGCCGATCCCGCAGGATTATTTCCTGCGTCATCGCAAATACCTTCCCGACGGCAAGCATGTGGCGCTGGTGATGATCGCGCCGATCGCACTCGACGGCTTCCTCGCCCTCATCGCACTGTGGGGCGGTGCGATCCTGTTCCGCTCGGACGCCGTTCCGCCGGAGGAGGCGCGCGGCCTGCCCCCGCTCTACGAACTGTCGTGGAACCACACCACGCTCCGGGCGTTGCGGGTCGATCCCGCCATCACCTATCTGCAGGTGCTCTATCCGTTCCCGAACCAGCTCGACCTCGTCGCCCGCCTTCATGCCGAGCTGGGCGACGAAGTGCCGGCGCATCTGGAATTCGTCCGCTTCGACGGGAAGATCACCTGCTTCGGCCTGCCGCTGGTGCGCTTCACCAGCGAGGAGCGGCTCGACGCCATCATCGCGGTCCATGAGACGATGGGCGCGCCGATCTTCAATCCCCACCGCTACACGCTGGAGGAAGGCGGCATGAAGCAGACCGACGCGGCGCAGCTCACCTTCAAGCGCGAGGCCGATCCGGCCGGGCTGCTCAACCCCGGCAAGATGATCGCCTTCGAGGATCCCGCTTTCGACTATGGCGCGCAGCGCACCTATCTCTTCCACGGCCTGGGAGCCGGCTGATGCGCGTGCTCGTCGTCTATTGCCACCCCGTCCCCGAGAGCTTCGGCGCCGGGCTGCGCGACGCCGTGCTGCGCGGACTGGGGCGGGCCGGGCACGAGGCGGAGCTGCTCGACCTCTACGCCGCGGACTTCCAGCCGGTGCTGACGACGCAGGAGCGCCGCGACTACCACACGCCCGGCGTCAATCTCGTGCCGGTCGCCGGCGAGGTGGCGCAGATCAAGCGGGCCGACGCGCTGGTCTTCGTGTTCCCGACCTGGTGGTACGGGCCGCCGGCCATGCTGAAAGGCTGGATGGACCGCGTGCTGGTGCCCTACGAGACCTTCGGCATGCCCCAGCCCTTCCGCCCGCTGGAGCGCAAGCTGACCAACATCCGCCTGGTCGCGGCGGTGACGACGCTCGGCTCGCCCTGGTGGTGGTGGCGCTGGATCGGCCAGCCGGGCCGGCGCATCGTGCTCGACGGCGTCGGCGGCATCGTCCACCCGCGCGCCCGCCGGCTGTGGCTCGCGCTGCACTCGATGGATTCGGCGAGTGCGGCGAAGCGGCAGGCCTTCCTCGCCCGCGTCGAGGCCCGCTTCGCCGGCTTGTAATCTCTTTACCGCGACTTCGGTATTACTTTGACGGCGCAGGCGTTTGCCGTCATCGTCCGCAGCGTCCGGCGACCGGCTTCAAGTTGTCGCCAGGAGGGCCCGCGATGAAGGACGGCTTCGGCAAGAGCATCGGCCACCGGCTGAACCATGCCGCGCGGCTGCAACGGGCGCTGGCGGCGCGACGGCTGGTCGAGCTCGGCCTGTTCCCGGGTCAGGAGACGGTGCTGAAGCTGCTCGCCGAGAACGACGGGCGCACCATGACCGAGCTCGCCGCCGCGCTGAGGGTCCGCGCGCCCACCGCCTCCAAGACGGTCGGCCGGCTCTCCGCGCAGGGCCTGCTCGAACGGCGCGCGGGCGATGCCGACGGGCGCCTCGTCCGGGTCTACCTCTCGGAGGAAGGCCGGGCACGGGCCGGCGCCATCGACGCGATCTGGGACGCCATCGAGGATGCCGCGGTGGAGGGCCTCGACGGCAAGGACAAGCGCCGCCTGCGCAAGCTGCTGCGCAAGGTGGAACGCAACCTCGCCGCCCGGCTCGGTACCGCCGAGGAGCCGGAAGAGGACGAGGCCGAGGCGGCCGACGAGCCGGCCTGATCGCCTCCCCCGAGAGACTGTTTGGAAAACTCTTCACCGCGCCGTCATCCGGCCGGACCCGCCGGCGAAGAGCCGGGATCGTTCACCCGGATACCCACGCGATCCGCGACGCGATCCCGGATACGGCCTCCGGCCGTTCCGGGATGACGCGTGTGGCGGGCTTTCCAGACCGGCCCCGATCCCCCTGCGCCCCCGCCCGGCCAGCCCCACGCGGCGCGCATATCGCTGCGGCACGCCCCGCGCCGGCCGCGCCTCGCCGACGCAGACGGGATGTTCTATAGAAGGACCCCGGTCGGCCCCTGGTGCGGCCGCAGCCGAGTGCCCCCGCCGTGAACATGCGCCCGAGCGACGTCGCCCCCCGCCCCCTCGCCAGCGGGCCGACGCCCGACACCCGCCTTGCCGGCATCGCCTTCATGTGCGCCGCGCCGATCCTGCTGTCGATGGTGGACGCCACCGCGAAGTGGCTCGGCCAGCATGTCGACCCGCTGCTGGTGATGTGGGCGCGCTACGCCGGCAATTTCGTCTTCGCCTGCTTCTTCATCAATCCGTGGCGCACGCCAAGCGTCTGGCGCACCCGCCGTCCCGTGCTGCAGATCGTCCGCGGCCTGCTGCTGGTGTTCTGCACGATCGCCAACTTCGTGGCGCTGCAATACGTCCAGCTCGACCAGATGGTCGCGATCGTCTTCTCGATGCCGTTCTTCGTCGCGCTGATGGCCGGCCCGCTCCTGGGCGAGACCATCGGCTGGCGGCGCTGGGCCGCGATCCTCGTGGGTTTCGCCGGCGTCATCGTGGTCGCCCATCCGACCGCCGGCATCCACCCGGCGCTGCTGCTGGTGCTGGCCGGCGCGGTCTCCTACGCCTTCTATGCGGTGACGACCCGGCTGCTGGCGGCGACCGATTCCACCGAGACCACCATGTTCTATGCCGCCGCCGTCGGCCTCGTGGTAAGCAGCGTGCCGCTGCCCCTCGTCTGGGTGGTGCCGCAGGACCCGCTGGTGCTGGGCAATCTGGTGATGGTCGGCATCTACGGCTTCGTCGGCCACCTGTTGCTCGTGCTCGCCCATCGCCGTGCCCCGGCCGGCGTGCTGGCGCCCTTCGTCTACACCCAGATCGTCTGGGCGACGCTGTGGGGCTATCTCGCCTTCGACCAGCTGCCGACGCTGTGGACCAGCGCCGGCGCCGCCATCGTGATCGCCTCCGGGCTCTATCTGATCAACCGCGAGCGGATCGACCGGGCCGAGCGGGCGCTCGACGCGACGCTTGCCGATTGACGCGGGACGCGCCGCGCGGTCAGGCTCGAGGGCACAGGGAGTGACGCCATGAGCGCAGAAAAGATCGAGATTCTCCAGACCGGCCCGATGATGGCGATGATCGAGGCGCAGCTGCGCGCGCATTTCACCGTGCACCGGCTGGATGCCGAGGGGGCGGAGGCGATGCTGGCCGAAGCGGCCCCTCGCATCCGCGCCATCGCCACCGGGGTCGGCGCCGGTAAGCGCGGCGTCGATGCGGATCTCCTCGCCCTTCTCCCCCATGTCGAGTTCGTCTCTAATTTCGGCGTCGGCTATGACACGGTGAATGTCGCGGAGGCGGCCAAGCGCGGCATCATCGTCACCAACACGCCGGGCGTGCTCGACGACGAGGTCGCCGACCTCGCCGTGGCGCTGACGTTGATGACCGTGCGCCAGCTGCCGCAGGCCGAGCAGCACGTGCGGCAGGGCCGGTGGCCGCAGGGCGCCTTCCCGCTCACCGCCTCGCTGCGCGACCGCTCGATCGGCATCGCCGGCATGGGACGGATCGGCCAGGCCATCGCCCGCCGCTTCGAGGGGTTCGGGCGCCCGATCGCCTATCACACCCGCCGGCCCGTCCCCGGGCTGGCCTATCGCCACTATGCCTCGCTGATCGAGCTCGCCCGCGACGTCGACGTGCTCGTGGTGATCGTCCCCGGCGGCGCGGCGACCCGGCACATGATCAACGCCGAGGTGCTGGCGGCGCTGGGGCCGCGCGGCATCCTGATCAATGTCGCGCGCGGCTCGGTCGTCGACGAGGAGGCGCTGATCGCGGCGCTCACGGACGGCACCATCGAGGCCGCCGGGCTCGACGTCTTCGCCCATGAGCCGCACGTGCCGCCGGCGCTGCTCGCGCTCGACAACGCCGTGCTGCTGCCGCACGTCGCCTCGGCGACGACGCTGACCCGCAACGCCATGGGGCAGCTGGTGGTGGACAACCTGCTTGCCTGGGCAGCCGGCCGCCCGCCGCTCACCCCGGTGCCCGAGACGCCGGTGAAGGCACGGTAAGGATCAACCGCCCCGCCCCGACATCTCCCGCCTGATCGTCATGGCCGGGCTCGTCCCGGCCATCCACGTCTTCACTTTCGCTGCGCCAGATTCACTTGCCCGCGCCACGCCTGTCATCCCGGAACGGCCGTCAGACCGTATCCGGGATCGGGCCGAGGATAGGCCTGCAAACGATCCCGGCTCTCCGCTTCGCTGCGGCCGGGATGACCGGGACCAGGCCGACCTGAGGCGGATCAGCCCTCGAATGGCAGCAGCCCTCAGGCGTTCATCTCGCGCGGCAGGATGGCGCCGCGGTGCCGGATGACGCGCCCGGCGAGGCGGTGGCCGGCCTCCGCCGCCGCCTCCGGTGCGGCGCCCGCGATCCGCGCGGCGAGATAGGCGGCGTTGAAGCTGTCGCCGGCCGCCGTGGTGTCGACCGGCTCGACCGGCTCGGGGATCGGCACGAGATAGGATTTGCCCTGGTGGCTGACCAGCGCGCCGCCGGCGCCGTTCTTCACCACCACCTCCTGCACGCCGAAGGTGGCGAGCCGCTCGGCGGTGGCGGCCGGCGAGGCGTCGCCCCACAGGCTCGCCTCGTCGTCGAAGGTGGGCAGCGCGATGGTCGCGCGCTTCAGCGCCTCGGCGAACAGCGTACGGGCGCGGGCGAGGTCGCCACCCCAGCCGCGCGGACGGAAATTGCCGTCGAACACCACCTTCGCCCCGCGTTCGCGGGCAAATTCCAGCGTCGCCAGCAGCCGTCCCAGTCCCTGGTTGGAATAGAGCGAGAGGGTGATCCCCGAGAGATAGACCACCCCCGATTCCACCACCTGCTCGGCGATCTGCTCCCAGCCCGGCAGCTCGAACAGCTCGCGCGCCGGCGCCGTGTCGCGCCAGTAGTTGAAGGTGCGCTCGCCGCGCGCGTCGGTGTCGATGACGTAGAGGCCGGGCATGCGCCCCGCGACGCGCATCATCGCCCGGGTCGAGAGACCCTCGCCTTCCGCCGCCGCGACGATGCTCGAGGAATAGGGGTCGTCGCCGAGCGCAGTGGCATAGCCGGTCTCGACGCCGGCACGGGAGAGATAGACGGCGGTGTTGAACGTGTCGCCGCCGCAGCCGAGGCCGTAGCGCCCGTCGGCACCGCGCGCGAACTCGACCATGACTTCGCCGATCGACATGACTTTGGGCATGGACGGTCCTTCCGTGATCGGCGCGCGGCTCATGGGTGCGGCGCGCGCGGCAAGGGGCGGGAGCGATCGTCCCGCAGGCTGCCGACGCGGGTATCACTCCCGGCACGGCGCGGCAACCTCGCGGCGCTCAGCGCGGCAGGTCGATGATCCGCGTGGCGGCCGGCGCCGGGGCGGGCGCGGCGGGGGCAGGCGGTGGCGGTTCGGCATAGACGAAGCCGGGCGGTGCGGGATAGCGGCGCTCCAGCGCATTCGCGCGCTGGTCGTTGAGCTCGACCAGGCAAACGAGGCGCTGCTCCAGCGCACCGGTGCCGCCGATCCGCCCGCCCACCGACTTGCCGCCGCCCTCGCCCTCATAGGGCGCCAGACTCTGGCACTCGAAATTGCGCCAGAGCACGAAGCGGCCCTGCGATTCCTCCATCAGGTTGGCCCAGCGCGCCCGCTGCGGCGGCGCGGCGGCCTCGGTCGCGCGGATGGCCGCGAGCGTGCCGGCGAGCACCCGGTCGAGCCGCCGCTCACCTTCACCCTGGAGCTTGGCGAGACAGTCGAGCCGCTCGCGCGGATTGGCCTGCGGCCGGCGGCACGTCTCCACCGACCCGCCCGCTGGCGGCGCCTGTTGTGCGCGGGCGGGCGCCGCGACCAGCGCGGCGAGGATCAGCGCCCGCGCGGCCGCCCTCATGCGGCCCGCCGTCCCTCGAGGAAGCCGCCCATCCGGTGCAGCGCCTTCTCGATGTTCGCCGGCGAGGCGGCATAGGAGAGCCGGATATAGCCCTCGCCGTGCACGCCGAAATCCGGCCCGCCGATGGTCGCGACGCCGGCCTCTTCCAGCAGCGCCGAGGCGAGCTTCTTCGCCGAGGCCCAGTCCGTGCCGCTGATGTTGGGAAAGGCGTAGAAGGCGCCCTTCGGCACGATGCACGACACGCCCGGCAGCCGGTTCAGCCCCTCGACCACCAGATGACGGCGGCGGTCGAACTCGGCCACCATCTCGGCGACGCAATCCTGCGGACCGGTGAGCGCGGCGAGCGCGCCGAACTGCGCCGGCGCGTTGACGCAGGACCACGCATTCACCGCGAGCTTGCGCACGCGCTCATAGAGACTGTCCGGCCACAGCGACCAGCCGAGCCGCCAGCCGGTCATGGCGTAGGTCTTCGACCAGCCGTTCAGCAGGATCAGCCGGTCGCGAATCTCGGGATAGGCGAGCAGCGTGGCATGCTTCTCGCCGTCGAACAGGAACTGGTCGTAGATCTCGTCGGAGAGGATGGCGACGTGGGGATGGGCGGCGAGCCCCGCCACCAGCGCGTCGACCTCGGCCTTCGGCGTCACGCCACCGGTGGGATTGGCCGGCGAGTTGAGGATGAGAAGGCGGGTGCGCGGGGTGATCAGCGCCAGCGTCTCGGCCGCCGAGAAGGCGAAGCCGTTCGCCTCGCGGATCGGCACCGGGATCGGGGTCGCGCCGGTGAACTCGATCATCGAGCGATAGATGGGGAAGCCCGGATCGGGATAGAGGATCTCCGCCCCCGGCTCGCCGAACATCAGGATGGCCGCGAACATGGTGATCTTGCCGCCCGGCACGATGATCACCTTGCCGGGGTCGATCTCGGTCGAAAAGCGCCGGTGGACATCCGCCGCCACCGCCTCGCGCAGGGGGGCGATGCCGACGGAGGGCGTGTAGCCGTGCTGGCCGTCGCGCAGCGCCTTGATCGCGGCCTCGACGATGTGCGCCGGCGTCGAAAAATCCGGCTGGCCGATCCCGAGATTGACGATGTCCCGCCCCTGCCCGGCGAGCTCGGTGGCGCGCGCCAGCACGGCGAAGGCGTTTTCCTCGCCGATGCGGTCGAAGGCGGCGATCGGCTGGAGGGCGGAAATCGGCATGGGGAATCCTCGTTTTTGCGCTGCCGGCGCAAAAAGCGGCCGCAGGCGCTTGTCGTTTTCCGATTCCTGTCACATGCACGGGCCGGCAGACAAGTGCGGTGAGCGGGGATGACCATCATGACCGACACGGGGCTGGACAGCGCGGCGGTGCCGCTCGGGCGCATCGTCGACGCCCATCCCGCCCCCGCGCCCGCCCGCATTCCCCTGGAAGGGCGCCATGTGCGCATCGTGCCCTTCGAGGTCGAGGCCCATGCCGCCGATCTCTACGCGCTCTCGCACGGCGACGACCGCGAGGCGCTCTGGGCCTATCTCGGCGCCGCGCCCTTCGAGAATCTCGCCGCCTTCACCGATTATTATGCCGCCGCCCAGGCCAAGGCCGATCCGCTGCTCTTCGCCATCCTCGACAAGGCGAGCGGGCGCGCCGTCGGCCACGCCACCTATATGCGCATCGACCGGCCGAACCGGGTGATCGAGGTCGGCAACATCCTCTACACCGCCGCGCTCGCCCGCACGCCCGGCGGCACCGAGGCGATGTACCTGATGGCCCGGCACATCTTCGAGGAACTCGGCTACCGCCGTTACGAGTGGAAGTGCAACGCGCTCAACGCCCCCTCGCGGCGGGCGGCGCTGCGCTACGGCTTCACCTTCGAGGGCATCTTCCGCGACCACATGATCATCAAGGGCCATAACCGCGACACCGCCTGGTTCTCCATGCTGGAGGGCGAATGGCCGCAGCGGGCGCTCGCCTTCGAGGCCTGGCTGGCGCCGGAGAATTTCGACGCGGCCGGCCGGCAGCTCACCGGCCTCGCCGCGTTCAACGCACCTGAACTCTCGGCGGGAGGGCTCGACCTGCGCCGCGCCCGCGCCGAGGACATCCCCGCCCTCGTCGACCTGCAGCAGGGCGCCTATGCCCGCAACCGCGCGCTGCTCGGCGTCGAGCCGATCCCGCTGCAATGGGACTATACTCGCGTGCTGCGCGGCAACGAGGTGTGGGTCGCGGGCGAGGCCGACGCGCTCGAGGCGGCGCTGATTCTGGCGCCGCGCGCGGACGACCTGCTGATCGAGAGCATCGCCGTCGCGCCGGGACGGCAGGGCAGCGGGCTCGGCAACGCCCTGCTCGCCGCCGCCGATGCGCGCGCCCGCGCGCTCGCCCGGCCGGTGCTGCGGCTCTATACCGGCGAGAGGCTGGAGGCCAACCTGCAATGGTATCGCCGGCGCGGCTTCGCCACCGAGCGCGTCGAGCAGCGCCCCGACCGGCGCGTCGTGCACATGGCGCGCCCGCTCGCCGAGGGATGAGCCCCGCGCGAGGTTTCCTTGCGCCCACCGGCAGATCGCTTACATTCCCGAAGGATCGATCTCGGGACGAATGATGATGAGTTACGTGGAAGCGGCGGGCGCGCCGCTGCGCAAGACCGGCCATATCAAGCTGCACGGGCCGGAGGGCTTCGCCGGCATGCGGCGCGCCGGCCGACTGGCCGCCGAGGCGCTCGACCTCGTGCACGAGATGGTCGGCCCCGGCGTCACCACCGAGGCGATCGACAAGCTGGTGTTCGACTTCGCGATGGATCATGGCGCCCTGCCCGCCACGCTGATGTATCGCGGCTACCGCAAATCGACCTGCACCTCGATCAATCATGTCGTCTGCCACGGCATCCCCAACGACAAGCCGCTGCGCGAGGGCGACATCGTCAATGTCGACGTCACGCTGATCCTCGATGGCTGGCACGGCGATTCCTCGCGCATGTACCCGATCGGCGCCATCCCGCGCCGGGCGGAGCGGCTGATCGACGTGACCTATGAATCGATGATGCTCGGCATCGCCGCGATCCGCCCCGGCGGGCATGTCGGCGATATCGGCGCGGCTATTCAGGAATTCGTCGAGCCCTTCCATATGAGCGTAGTGCGCGACTTCTGCGGCCATGGCCTCGGCCAGCTGTTCCACGACGAGCCCAACGTCGTGCATGTCGGCCGGCGCGGCGACGGCCCGGAACTGCTGCCGGGCATGATCTTCACGGTAGAGCCGATGATCAATCTCGGCCGCCCCCATGTGAAGGTGCTGTCGGACGGCTGGACGGCCGTGACGCGCGACCGCTCGCTCTCCGCCCAGTTCGAGCACGCCGTCGGCGTCACCGAGACCGGCGTCGAGATCTTCACCGTCTCGCCCAAGGGCTATCACCGGCCGGTATTCGGCACCGAGGCATGAGCCGGCGCGGGCTCGAAGAAGGCCCGCCGGGGGAAGGCGCCCGACCGGTGGACGCCGGGTCCACGCCCGATGCTGCGCCCGCGGGCCTCAGCGAGGAGCCCGCGCCGCATTTCCTCGGCCATCGCGAGCGGTTGCGCGATCGCTTCCGCAAGGCGGGCGCCGATGCCCTGCCCGATTATGAACTGCTGGAACTGGTGCTGTTCCGCGCCGTGCCGCGGGCCGACGTCAAGCCGCTCGCCAAGCAGCTCGTCGCCCATTTCGGCTCCTTCGCCGAGGTGATCGCCGCGAGCCCGACCCGCCTGCGCGAGGTGAAGGGTGTCGGCGAGGCGATCATCACCGAGTTCAAGCTCATCGCCGCCGCCGCCGAACGGGTGACCCGCGGCAAGCTGCGCGCCCGGCCCGTCCTGTCCTCGTGGAGCGCGGTGATCGAGCATTGCCGCGCCGCCATGGCCTTTGCCGATCACGAGCAGTTCCGCGTGCTGTTCCTCGACAAGCGCAACCAGCTGATCGCCGACGAGGTGCAGCAGCGCGGCACGGTGGACCACACGCCGGTCTATCCGCGCGAGCTGGTCAAGCGCGCACTGGAACTCGCCGCGAGCGCGGTGATCCTCGTGCACAACCACCCGAGCGGCGACCCGACGCCCTCGCATGCCGACATCCAGATGACCAAGACCATCGTCGACATCGCCAAGCCGCTCGGCATCGAGGTGCACGACCACATCATCGTCGGCAAGGACGGCCACGCCAGCCTCAAGGCGCTGCGGCTGATGTGAGGGAGCGGCGGAGCAACCTCTTCCATGGGGCTCAGCCTCAGGATCGTCAGTCGCGGATCACCTTAGCTTCAGTAACGACACCAGATTGAGATAGACTCACTACCAGCCACTCGGAGTCTATGGAAATTAAGCCGCGCTCATAGCCGAGGTGATACACGAGATCATAGTCAGTGAACTTATCGGTGGGCGGTGGCGGCCCGAGTTTCGCCAAAACCTCATCACGGCGCAACCCTACCAAAGCGCTTGTCATCACGAGCCAGTCTGCCATGCGATGACGTTTAGAGAAGCGGTCGTGGGGATCATAATCTTCAGCGTGCCACCAATCCTGCACAAAAGGGAATGGCACGCTGATGATCACGTAAACCGTGAATAGGAGGGTAATTAATACAGATAAAATTAGACAAAATTTCTTCATATCAGTAACTTACTGTAGAAATTATCAAATTTTTACTACTAAAAATTTTGCACATGGCTGACGTATTCCGAATCTATAGGTTCACGACCTAGTCGCCCTGCGCCCGGCCTACCCTTCTTCCCGCGCCACCCAGACCGCCAGTTCGTTGCCGCCCGGCTCGCGGAAATGGAAGCGGCGCCCGCCCGGAAAGTCGAACTGCGGGCGGGTGATGACGCCGCCCGCCGCGATCACCCGCCATTCGGCCTGATCGAGGTCGTCCGTGCGCACCACGGCGAGCGGTGCGGCGACGCGCTCGGGCGCCTGGTCGATGCCGCCATCGATGCCCGCGCCCTCGAGCCCGTCATAGTCGGGGCCGTAGCTGACTGTTCCCCAGCCGAAGGCGGCCCGGAAGAAGGCGCTGCTGGCGGCGCGGTTCAGGCTGGGGAATTCGATGTAGTCGATCCGGTCCGCCATCGCGCCCTCCATGTTCTTCATATGTTCTATACGGCAATCACGCTGGGACGCAACCCCGCCCGACGTTACGGCCGCGACAGGAACAGCGGCCGCGAGCCGGCGGGCACCTTCGCCCACCCGCCTTCGTCCTGCCCCGCGAAGCGCAGCGTGTCGCCATTGGCGGCGGCGACGACGAGGTCGCCGCGCTCGAGCCGCCAGCGGTCGGGGGCGAAGCGCACGATGGAGGCGTCGCAGCCGGGCCGCAGTTCCAGCCGGAAGCTGCCGTCCGGCGCCGGCGCGTCGGTCAGGTTGAACAGGCACACCGGCTTGCCGTCCGCGGCGCGGGCGACATTCCACTCGCCGACCATGTCGGCCGGCTGGGCCTGGTCGGTCGGATCGCCGATCGCGGGATTGGTGAGGAAATAGACCCCGTCACCCTCGCGCAGCGCCTCCCAGGTGCCCCCCACCCCTTCGGTGAACTCGGCGATGAGGCGCCCCTGTGTCCCCATCAGCCGGATCGAATCGCCGGGCCCGGGCGTCCAGCCGGCGAGGCCGCCGGTAAACGGGATGGCCTCGACGCAGGCCGCCTTGTCGAAGCCCACCGCATAGCTCTGCACGCCCGCGTCGGGCTTCAGCGCATCGGCCCTGAGCGTCAGCGCGCAGGTGCGGTCGCCATCGGCATTGGCGAGCTGGTAGGCGGCGGCGAGCGCGCTGACCACCGCCGCATCCGCCTTTTCCTGCGCCGCGAGCGGCGGGGAGGCGAGAAGAAGGGCCGCGAGGGCGGCAATGCGGAGGACAGGCAGGTGAATCGGGTCCATGGCGCGCGTCCCATCCGAGATGGTGGCACGCTAGAGCAATTTGCGCCGGAGCGGGAGCCGGTTCCGCGCGCGACGGCCGCGCGCCGGATGCCGCATGGCCCTGCCCAGTGGCCCCGCGGACGGACGCTCCGAGAGGCTGCAAACGCTTCTGCGAACGAGTTTCAAACCGTTGCGGCAGCTTGATTTTTCCGCGCGCCACCCGTAATGGGCGCGAGCGGCGCGGCGGTGCGCCTTCGAGATAGGCGCCCTCATGAACCGGTCCCTGAAGCTCGCCATCGGCAGTGTCGTCGTCGGCTGCGTGGTGCTCGCGCTGAAATACCTCGCCTATCGGATGACCGGCTCGGTTGCGCTCTATTCGGATGCGCTGGAGAGCATCGTCAACGTCGCCACCTCGCTCGCCGCCGTCGTCGCCATCTATATGAGTTCGAAGCCCGCCGACGCGATCCACCCCTATGGCTATGCCAAGGCGGAGTATTTCTCGGCGGTGCTGGAGGGCGTGCTGATCGTCGTCGCCGCGCTCTCGATCTTCCGTGAGGCCTATTTCGCCTTTCTCGAGCCGCGCATGATCGATGCGCCCTGGCGCGGCATTCTGGTGAATGCCGGCGCGGGCGTGCTGAACGGGCTGTGGTGCGCCGTTCTGCTGCGCGAGGGCCGGCGCATGCGCTCGCCGGCGCTGGTGGCGGACGGCAAGCACCTGTTGACCGACGTGGTCTCCTCCGCCGGCGTTCTGGTCGGCGTGACGCTCGCCGCAGTGACCGGCTGGCACGTGCTCGACCCGGCGCTCGCCGCGCTGGTCGCGCTGAACATCATCTGGGCCGGCTGGAACCTGATGAAGGAGAGCCTCGGCGGGCTGATGGACCGGGCGGTGCCCGACGACATCCTGACCCGCATCCGCACCCAGATCGCGCGCGAGGCGATCGGCGCGATCGAGGCGCATGACGTGCGCACCCGTCAGGCCGGGCGGATGACCTTCGTCGACTTCCACCTCGTCGTGCCCGGCGAGATGCCGGTGCGCGAGGCGCACGCCATCTGCGACCGCATCGAGGATGCGCTGCGCAGCGAGGTCGATGACATCCTCATCAACATCCACGTCGAGCCGGAGGGAAAGGCCAAGCACGCCGGCATTCCGGTGCTGTAGACGTCGGCACGGCGCGCGCCGTCATCCCCCGGCCTTCAGCTTCCCGAGCAGTTCCGCCGTTGGCCAGGAGTCGGCCGGCAGGCCGAGCCGCTGCTGTTCCGCCTTGACCGCCGCCCGTGTCGCCGCGCCGAGCTTGCCGTCGACCCCGCCGACATGATGGCCGCGGGCGTTGAGAATGCGCTGCAGTTCGGTGACCTGCGCGGTGGACAGCACCGGGATGGCCTTTCCCTGCCCGCGGGAGAACGGCCCCGCGCCGTTGATGCGGGCGGCGAGGAAGGCGGCGCTGGTGGCGTAGACCAGCGACTGGTTCCACTGCGTGAAGATGTCGAAGTTCGGATAGGCCAGGAAGGCCGGCCCGTTGCGCCCCATCGGCAGCAGCAGCGAGGCGGTGAGCCCGTCAGCCGGCAGCGCCGCGCCATCCGCCCGGCTCACGCCCCAGCGCGCCCATTGCGAACGCGGCAGCTTGATCGAGAGGTCCGCCTGGTCCCAGGGCAGGTTGGCCGGCACCCGCACCTCCTCGAGCCAGGGCTGGCCGCGCTTCCAGCCGAGGTTGAGGATGTAGTTGGCGGCGGAGGCGAGCGCGTCGGGCTGGCTGCGGATGAGGTCGACGCGGCCGTCACCGTCGAAGTCTACGCCGTAGTTGAGATAATGGTCGGGCAGGAACTGGAAGGCGCCGAGTTCCCCCGCCCACGGCCCGCGCATGGTCTGGGGGGTGAGGTCGCCGCGGTCGATGATCTTGAGCGCCGCCATCAGCTGGGTGCGGAACATCTCCGGCCGACGGCAATCATAGGCGAGCGTCGCCACCGAGCGCAGCGTCGACTTGTCGCCCATATTGGCGCCGAAGTCGGTCTCCAGCGCCCAGAAGGCGACGATGACCGGCGCCGGCACGCCGTATTTCTGCTCGATGCGATCGAACAGCGCGCGGTTCTTCGCGATCAGCGCACGGCCCTGGTCGATCCGGTATTTGGCGACCATGCGGTCGGCGAATTGCAGGAAGGACTGGTTGAACACGCCCTGCCCGCGATCGGCGCCGACGACGCTGGAATCATAGGTCAGCCCGTCGAGCGCGGCGCTCAGCGTGCGCTGGGAGACGCCCTGCGCCGCCGCCTCCTGCCGGAACTGAGCGAGGAAGGCGGGGAATCCGGCCGCTTTCTTGCCGCAGCTCTGCGCCGCGGCGGCACCGGAGAGCAGGAGCAGGCCCGCCAGCCCCGCCGACAGCCGCGCCGCAATTGCCGATACCCGCATCCGCCTCTCCCTCATGCCTGCCCCCTGCTGATTCAGCCGTTCATGAGGCGCAAGCAATACGGCAATCCGGCGGTGGATGGCCATGCGCGGCGCAAAAAGCCGCCGCGGATTAGCCGGTATCGGCGGGAAAGAAGAGCGGCCCGCCTCTTCCGCCCGCTGAGGAGATTCCATGGACGCCCGCTCTATCGCCCATCCCACCCGCCGCGAGGTGCTGGCCGGGATGGTTGGCCTCGCCGCCGCGCCGCTGCTCCCCGCGCGGCCGTCCGTCGCCGCCGCGATCCCCGCCATCACGCTCATCCGCGACGCCGCGAACGGCAAGGAACTGCATGCCAGCGGCGACATCCGGCGCCGCCTGCCGCCGGCCTCGAGCTTCAAGGTGCCGCTGGCGGTGATGGGTTACGACGCCGGCATCCTCGTGGATACCACCACCCCCGCATGGCCTTACAAGCCGGAATATGACGCCCCCGAAAGGGTGCGCAAGACGGTCGACCCGACCATCTGGGAGCGCGATTCCGTGGTGTGGTATTCGCAGGAACTTACCCGCCGCCTCGGCGCCGAGCGCTTCGCCGACTATGTGAAGCGCTTCGACTACGGCAATGCCGACGTCTCCGGCGATCCCGGAAAGAACAACGGCCTGACCCGCGCCTGGCTCGGCTCGTCGCTGCTGATCTCGGCCGAGGAACAGGTCGCCTTCCTGCGCCGGCTGGTGGACGGCACCCTGCCCGTCTCGACCATCGCGCAGGAGAAGGCCCGCGCCATCATCCCCGCCTTCCCGGCGGGCGAGGGCTGGAGCGTGCGCGGCAAGACCGGCAGCGTCGACCTGCGCGACGCCTCCGGCAGGCGCGACCCGAACCGACCGATCGGCTGGTTCGTCGGCTGGGCCGAGGGCACGGACGGACGCCGCGTCGTCTTCGCCCGCGCCCTGCTGGGCAACAAGCCGCCCGAACTCGGGCTGGGGCTCGATGCGCGCGAGAGCCTCCTCAAGGACCTTCCCGGCCTGCTGGCGGGCTGAGCCGTGGCGGGCCGGCGAAACGACCTGTCGGCGGCAACCGAATCCGCCTAGAAGCGGGAGCGACGCCACAGGCCGGGAATCTGCCATGTCCGTCCGCCCGATACCCGCCGTTCTCGCCGTCGTCGTGCGGGAGGAGAGCGTGCTGCTGGTGCGCCGCGCCAATCCGCCCGACCAGGGCCGCTGGGGTTTCCCCGGTGGCCGCATTGAGCCGGGGGAGGCTCACCTCGATGCCGCCCTGCGTGAACTCGCCGAGGAGACCGGCATCGCCGCCGAAGCGCCCCGGCTGCTGACCGTGCTGGACTTCATCGAGCACGACCGCGAGCGTCAACTCGCCCACCACTTCGCGATGATCACGGTGCTGTGCCGCTGGATCGCCGGCGAGGGCGAGGCGGCCGACGATGCGCTGGAGACGGGCTGGTTCGGCCGGGCCGCGATCGCCGGGCTTGGCGCGGGTGCCAGCGACAAGGTCGACCACATCGCCCACCTCGCCCTCGCGATCGGCGCGAAGGCCTGACCCCCGCCGCATCGGGCCGTTTCCCGCCGCAGCGTACCCGTCAAACGAAATGCGGGCCCCGAAGGGCCCGCATCGCGATCAGTCTTGGATCGGAAGGATCAGGCGTGGGCCGTGGCCGCGCGCTTCTCGTCCACCGGCGCCGTGTCCGGATTGGCGAGGCCCGACTTGGCCACGTGGGCGGACAGCACCCGCGGCAGCAGCGTCACCGCGAGGAAGGCGGCGAAAAGGTCCATGGCGGCGACGGTGTAGAGAACCGTGGACCAGGTGCCGGTCGCTTCCATCAGCAGGTTGCCGACGGGGACGAACAGCGCGCCGATGCCCTTGGCGCAGTACAGCACGCCGTAGATCTTGCCGATGTGCTTGGTGCCGAAGGCATCGCCCGCCAGCGCCGAGAACAGCGAGTAGACTTCACCCCAGGCCAGGAACACGACGCCCGACAGGATCAGGAACGCCCAGGGATTGTGGCCGAAATAGCCGAGCGCGATGATGCCGAGACCTTCGAGGGTGAAGGCGATCACCATGGTCTTCTCACGGCCGATGTGGTCGGAGATCCAGCCGAACAGCGGACGCGAGATGCCGTTCATGACGCGGTCGAGCATCAGCGCGAGCGGCAGGGCGGCCATGGTGAAGAAGTACAGGTTGACCTTGAACTCCTTGACGCCGAGGTCCTGCGCGATGACGCCGAGCTGGGCGACCGCCATCATGCCGCCGGTGACGACGCAGGTGAACATGAGCAGCATCAGCCAGAACAGCTTGGTGTTCAGCGCTTCCTTGAGCGTGTAGTCGCGGCGGCTCTGCGAGAGCTTGTCGGAGGCCCGCACCTCGCCCACCTTCGGCGAGCGCAGGAACCAGGCGGCCAGGAAGGCGAGGCCGCCCTGGAGCAGGCCGAAGAAGAAGAAGGTCTGCTGGAAGCCGGCCGTCTCGATCATGGACGCGATCGGCAGGATGGTGAGGGCCGAGCCCGCACCGAAGCCGCCCGCGGTGAGGCCGACGGCGAGGCCGCGACGATCCGGGAACCACTTGAGCGCGTTGTTGATGCAGGTGGCGTAGATGCAGCCCACGCCGATGCCGCCGACGGCCGCGCCGACATAGAAGCCGATCAGGCTGGTGGCCTGCGAATTGAGCATCCAGGCCGTGCCGATCATCAGTGCGCCGAAGGCGACCATGATGCGCGGGCCGAGCTTGTCGATGAAGTAGCCTTCGATCGGCGCGAGCCAGGTCTGCACCAGCACGAAGATGGTGAAGGCGATCTGGATCGAGGCGCGATCCCAGCCGAAGGTCGACTGGATCTCCGGGACGAACAGCGTCCAGGCGTACTGGATGTTGGCCGTGGCCACCATGCAGACCACGCCGACGACCAGCTGCAGCCAGCGGCGGCTTTCCGAAAAGTCCTGTCCCGGCCCCAGGGCCGCGGGGGTAATCCTAGTCGTGCTCAAGGGCGTTCTCCTCATCGAATGTGCGCAGCGCGGGTCGGCTTTTTGTTGCGGCTCGCCCTCGGGGACGACGCCGGAAGGTCCGGATGCGCGCGGCGCACACGATCCTGATCGGCGCCGCTGTCGACGCCGTTGTTTTTCCTACGGTGCTCAGGTGCCCGCCCCTCGGTTTCGTCCAGGGGCATTGGACCGACCCATCTCACGCAGTCTATTACACAATATTATGTATGCCAACTGCTTTTTCGAGGACGAACGCCCGGCCCACCAGCCAGATCGCGGCGCGTTATTTATGTATTTGCGTCGTCAATATTGATCATGTTGCGGTATGACTTGGTACTAATCTCAGAAAATCAAAAAGAAATCGGCAATATTCGTTGTTACACGCAAACGTGATCGTGATTGTTACGGAAGGCACATTCGGCGAATTGGAACGTTTCGACTTTTCGTATCGTCAACCTCTCCGCACGTTTACTTAGCGTCGCTTACGACTTTCGGCGAATGTTCTCGCCATCGCCTGCGCCATCCCGCCGCAGGTCATCGAACGCCTCGCGTGGGCGCTAGCCCGAAAGGAGCATCCTGTCCGTGTGCGTGGCACCATTTTCCTCCGTGGCAACGGCGCTGGTATCCAGTATGCTACTGTGGAATCGGCACTATCGCGGCACGCCCCAACCCCGGCCGGGCCGCGCAAGAGGCAACCGACACAGGTCGAGGAAACATTCGTGGACGCCACCGACACCCAGGTGAGGCTGAACATCTCGCCGCTCGCGGCGAACACCAGCCTGCGCACGCTCGCCTATGAGGCGATCAAGAAAGCCATCACCGAGATGGACATGTACGGTCAGGACGGCGACATCCGTCTCGACGAGCGCCAGCTCTCGCAGGATCTCGGCGTCAGCCGCACGCCGATCCGCGAGGCGCTGACCGTGCTGGAGCAGGAAGGCTTCGTGCGCGCCGTGCCCCGGCGGGGCATCTTCGTGGTGAGGAAGTCGAAGGCCGAGATCATCGACATGATCACCGTCTGGGCCGCGCTGGAGAGCATGGCCGCGCGCCTTGCCTGCTCGCGCGCCAGCGACGCCCAGCTCGCCAGCCTGCGCGCCATGTTCCACGATTTCGACGCCGAAGCGCCCACCGGGCACATGAACGAGTACTCGGACGCCAATATCCGCTTCCACCAGACGGTCATCCAGCTCGGCGGCTGCGCAATGATCGCGGAGATGACCGAGAACCTGTTCATCCACATCCGCGGCATCCGCGCGGTCTCGATCCGCCAGGAAAACCGCGCCGAGCGCTCGCTGCAGGAGCATCGCGCCATCATCGCCGCGCTGCTGGCGCGCGACGCCGACCTCGCCGAGAAGCTGGTGCGCGAGCACACGCTGGGCCTTGCCGCCCATGTCGAGAAGCACGGCAAGTTCCCGAGCTGAGCAGTCCTACTTTGGCAGGCGCGCCTCGCGCCGGCGGCCAATGCAGAACGGCCGGACGCTGGGCGCCCGGCCGTTCCTCGTTTCAGTTCCCGCTCGGACGGGACGCTTGCGACCTCATTCCGCGGCGATGGCCTGCGGCGGCGCGCCGATGGCGCCGGATTGGCGGATCTCGGCGATGCTGCCGTCGTCGAGCCCGAGCACCTCGGCGAGGATCTCCTCGGTGTGCTCGCCGAGCAGCGGCGAGGGGCCGACCGCGACGTTGTTGTCGGACAGCTTGATCGGGTTGCCGACGGTCAGGTACGAGCCGCGCACCGGATGCTCGACCTCGACCAGCGTGCCGGTCGCATAGAGCGAGCGGTCCTCCGCGATCTCCTTCATGGACAGGATCGGGCCGCAGGGGATGTCGTAATTGTTGAGGATCTCCATCGCCTCGAACTTGGTGTGGGCCATGGTCCACGCCTCGATGCGGGTGAATATCTCGTTGAGATGCGGCAGGCGCGCGGCCGGCGTCGCGTAATTCGGGTCGGTCTTCCAGTCGGGCTCGTGGATGACGTCGCAGATCTTCTCCCAGACCGGGGCCTGGGTGATGAAGTAGATATAGGCGTTGGGATCCTGCTCCCAGCCCTTGCATTTCAGGATGCGGCCGGGCTGGCCGCCGCCGGAATCGTTGCCCGCGCGCGGCACCGCGTCGCCGAACGGCACGCCCTCGCCGAACTGGGAATACTCGCGCAGCGGACCGCGCTGCAGGCGCTGCTGGTCGCGCAGCTTGACGCGGCACAGGTTCAGCACGGCGTCCTGCATGGCGCAGAGCACCTTCTGCCCGCGCCCGGTCAGCGTGCGCTGGTAGAGCGCGGTGACGATACCGAGCGCGAGATGCAGGCCGGTGCCGGAATCGCCGATCTGGGACCCGGTCACCATCGGCAGGCCGTCGCGGAAGCCGGTGGTCGAGGCCGAGCCGCCGGTGCACTGCGCGACGTTCTCATAGACCTTGCAGTCCTCGAACGGGCCGGGACCGAAGCCCTTGACGGACGCGAGGATGATGCGCGGGTTGATCTCCTGGATACGCTCCCAGGTGAAGCCCATGCGGTCGAGCGCGCCCGGCGCGAAGTTCTCGACCATCACGTCGCACACCTTGATCAGCTCCTCGAGGACCTTCTTGCCCCGGGCGTTCTTGGTGTCGAGCGTGATCGAACGCTTGTTCGAATTTAGCATGGTGAAGTAGAGGCTGTCGGCCCCGGGCACGTCGCGCAGCTGCGCGCGCGTCACGTCGCCCTCACCCGGCCGCTCCACCTTGATGACGTCCGCACCGAACCAGGCCAGCAGCTGGGTGCAGGTCGGACCGGACTGAACATGGGTGAAATCGAGGATGCGGACACCGTCGAGCGCCTTGCCGGCCCCGAGCGCCTCACCGCCGACGGACGTATCGATGCCTGTCGTGCTCATGCGTTCCCTCTCGTCGTTCGTGCGACGTCGTCTCTGGTATTTTTTATATTATACTATGGTCGTAGCGTCTTGCGCAGCAACCAGCACCACAGACGTGTGACAAATCATCCCTCTCCGTGCCCCGACACTTGCCGCCGGGGCACGGAAAGGCCTCAGATCACTTCTTCTTCTTGACGACGCTCTGCGGATTGAGGCTGCCGATATTGCCGCTCTCCGAGCCGGCGGCCGGATCGATCACCGCATTGATGAGCGTCGGCTTACCGGAATCCATCGCCGCGTCGACGGCGCGCTTCAGCTCGTCGGGGGTGGTGACATGCACGCCCACGCCGCCGAAGGCCTCCATCATCTTGTCGTAGCGGGCGTCCGTCACGAACACCGTCGTCGCCGGATCGCGCCCGGTGGGGTCGACGTCGGTGCCGCGATAGATGCCGTTGTTGTTGAAGATCACGATGCAGACCGGCAGGTTGTACCGGCAGATCGTCTCCACCTCCATGCCGGAGAAGCCGAAGGCCGAGTCGCCCTCGACCGCCAGCACCGGCTTGCCGCTCTCGACCGCGGCAGCGATCGCGAAGCCCATGCCGATGCCCATCACGCCCCAGGTGCCGACATCGAGACGCTTGCGCGGCTGGTACATGTCGATCACGCCGCGGGCGAGGTCGAGCGTGTTGGCGCCCTCGTTGACGAGGATAGCGTCCGGACGCTCCTTGATCACCTGCTTGAGCGCGCCCAGCGCCGAGTGGAAGTCCATCGGCGTGGAGTTCTTGAGCAGACGCTGGGACATCTTGGCGATGTTGGCGTCCTTGCGGGCGTTGATCTTGTCGGTCCACTCGACCGGCGGCTTCGACCAGCCCTTGGCGATGCCGGCGTTCAGCGCGGCGATGCAGGAGCCGATGTCGCCGACGAGCGGCGCCGCGATCTCGACGTTCGAGTCCATTTCCTTGGGCTCGATGTCGATCTGGATGAACTTCTGCGTGCCGGGCTCGCCCCAGGTCTTGCCCTTGCCGTGCGAGAGCAGCCAGTTGAGGCGGGCGCCGACCAGCAGCACCACGTCGGCTTCCTTCAGCGCCAGCGAGCGGGCCGCGCCGGCCGCGAGCGGATGGGTGTCGGGCAGCAGGCCCTTGGCCATGCTCATCGGAATGTAGGGGATGCCGCTGGTCTCGACGAAGCTCTTGATCTCCTCGTCGGCCTGCGCGTAGGCGGCGCCCTTGCCGAGGATGACCAGCGGGCGCTTGGCGCCCTTCAGCAGGTCGAGAGCGCGGGCAACCGCGGTCGGAGCCGGGATCTGCGCGGGCGCCGCGTCGATCACCTTGACCAGCGAGCGGGCGCCTTCGGCCGCGTCCATCACCTGGCCGAACAGCTTGGCCGGCAGGTCGAGATAGACGCCGCCCGGACGGCCGGAAACCGCCGCGCGGATGGCGCGGGCGACGCCGATGCCGATGTCCGCCGCGTGCAGCACGCGGAACGCCGCCTTGCAGAGCGGCTTGGCGATGGCGAGCTGGTCCATCTCCTCATAGTCGCCCTGCTGCAGGTCGACGATCTCGCGCTCGGAGGAGCCCGAGATGAGGATCATCGGGAAGCAGTTGGTCGTCGCGTTGGCGAGCGCGGTGAGACCGTTGAGGAAGCCCGGCGCCGAAACGGTGAGGCAGATGCCCGGTTTCTTGGTCATGAAGCCGGCGATCGCCGCCGCATTGCCGGCGTTCTGCTCGTGGCGGAAGGAGATGACACGGATGCCCTCCTCCTGCGCCATGCGCCCGAAGTCCGTGATCGGAATGCCGGGGACACCGTAGATGGTGTCGACGCCGTTGAGTTTGAGCGCGTCGATGATCAGGTGGAAGCCGTCGGTCAGCTCCTGCTCCACCTCGGTCGGCGCTTCGATGATCTGTGCTACTGCGGACATCCCGTATTCCCTCCCAACATTCCTTCGGCGGTTTATGCCGTCTTAATCGAGGTCGACATGGCTTCTGACATGCGCGGCCAGCCTCAGCGTATGGTCCCGCACCAGACGCTCGGCCCTGTCGGCATCACGCGCCTCCAGGGCCTCGATGATCTCGAGATGGTCGGCCGCCGAACGCTGCGCCCGGTCCATCTCGAAAATCGTGCGATGGCGGATCGCCCTCACATGGAGGAACAGGTTTTCCGTCATCGCCGCGAGCAGTCTCGAGCCGCTCAGACGGATCAGCGCCTGGTGGAAGGCGATATTCGCGCTGGAATATTCGTCACACCGCTCGCGCTCGATCCGCTTGAAGTCGAACTCCTTGAAATAGGCCCTCAGTTCGGCGATCGCCTCGTCGCTCGCGCGCTGCGTCGCCAGCCGCGCCGCCATGCTCTCGAGCGCCGCCCAGGCCTCGATCATCTCGATGATCTCGACCTTGGTACGGCGCACCACCAGAATGCCGCGGCGGGGAACGGCGCGCAGCAGGCCCTCCTGCTCCAGCATCGCCACCGCCTCGCGGATCGGCGTCCGGCTGGCCCCGAGACGCTCCGAAAGGTCGCGTTCGTCGAGCAGCAGCGGCGCATCCGAGCCGTAGATGTCCATTCCGGTGATGGCCTCCTTGAGAGCCGCGTAGGCCCGGCTCTTGAAGCTCTGCTTGGCAGGCAGGCGCTCGATGGTGAGCCCCAGATCGCCATTCTGCCAGCGCTTGTTCAAGGCCGACTCGCTCACGTAACCCCCTTGGCGACCGCTCCCGGTTCCATTTCGTCAAAATTTGGCATACCAAATACCAACGTGTCAATCGGCCGGCGAGACTTTCCGTCGCACGTCGCGCGGAGGCCCTCTTGACAGCCGGGGGGATTGGCATGCCAAATACCACATCAAAGGAGCGACCGGCGGGGCGCCTCAGGGCGCGAAGAATTGCCGCAGGCGGGGAGGACGTGACGAGGCAGGATATGACGCACCGCAGCGGCAGTGCTCGGCGCCATGGCCAGTTCGATTGATTTTGCCGCCCTGGTGGCGGCGATCGGCGACGCGGTGGTCGTGTCGGACGAGAACGGCGACATCACCTACTGGAACGCGGCGGCCGAGCGGATTTTCGGGTTCGGCCCGGCGGAAGCCATGGGTCAGTCGCTGGACATCATCATTCCGGAGCGGCAGCGGGCACGGCACTGGGAAGGCTACCGCCACACCCTGCAGACCGGCGAGACCCGCTACGGCACTCAGGTGCTGCGGGTGCCGGCGTTGCACAAGGACGGCCGCACGCTGTCGATCGCCTTCACCGTGGCGCTGCTGCCCGGCGCGATCGTGGCGGTGGTGCGGGACGACACCGCCCGCTGGAACGAGGAACGCGACCTGCGCCGGCGCCTGCGGGAACTCGAGGCCGGCAAGGGCTGACGGGCCGGCAGACGAACGACATTTTCCGCCTCGTCGAGGCGGGTCACATCTCCGGTCGGGCGCCAGCGGCGCCGATCGGAAACAAGGTCAAACGCTGAAAGGGAAGTCGACGAGGATGAGCAAGCCGCTTGAAGGTATCAAGATCATCGATTTTACCCACGTTCAGGCGGGTCCGGCCTGTACCCAGTTGCTGGCCTGGTTCGGCGCCGACGTGATCAAGGTCGAGCGCCCCGGCGCGGGTGACGTGACGCGCAACCAGCTGCGCCACGTGAAGGACGCCGACGCGCTCTACTTCACCATGCTGAACTCGAACAAGCGCTCCCTCACCCTCGACACCAAGACGGCGCAGGGCAAGGAAGTGCTGACCAAGCTCATCAAAGAGTCCGACGTGATGGTCGAGAATTTCGGCCCCGGCGCGCTCGACCGCATGGGCTTCACCTGGGAGCACATCCAGTCGCTCAACCCGGGCATGATCCTCGCCTCGGTGAAGGGCTTCTCGGACGGCCACCACTACGAGGACCTGAAGGTCTACGAGAACGTCGCGCAGTGCGCGGGCGGCGCCGCCTCCACCACCGGCTTCTGGGATGGCCCGCCGACCGTGTCGGCCGCCGCGCTCGGTGACTCCAACACCGGCATGCACCTCGCCATCGGCATCCTCACGGCGCTGCACCAGAAGAACAAGACCGGCAAGGGCCAGAAGGTCGCCGTGTCGATGCAGGACTCGGTGCTGAACCTCTGCCGTGTCAAGCTGCGCGACCAGCAGCGCCTCGACGCGCTGGGCTACCTTGAGGAATATCCCCAGTACCCGCACGGCGAGTTCTCCGACGTGGTGCCGCGCGGCGGCAACGCGGGCGGCGGCGGCCAGCCGGGCTGGGTGCTGAAGTGCAAGGGCTGGGAGACCGATCCCAACGCCTACATCTACTTCACCATCCAGGGCCACGCCTGGGCGCCGATCTGCAAGGCGCTGGGCAAGCCGGAGTGGATCGACGACCCGGCCTACAACACCGCCGAGGCCCGCCAGGACAAGATCTTCGACATCTTCGCGTTCATCGAGAGCTGGCTGGCCGACAAGACCAAGTTCGAGGCGGTCGACATCCTGCGCAAGTTCGACATCCCCTGCGCGCCGGTGCTGTCGATGAAGGAGATCGCCAACGACCCGTCGCTGCGTGCGTCCGGCACCGTGGTCGAGGTGGAGCACCCCAAGCTCGGCAAGTATCTGACCGTCGGATCGCCGATCAAGTTCTCCGACCTCGAGGTGGAGGTGACCGCCTCGCCGCTGCTCGGCCAGCACACCAACGAAGTGCTCGCCGACCTCGGCTACAATCAGGAACAGATCGCCGAGATGCACGCCGCCAAGGCGGTCTGAGCACGGCCTCGAGATCCGGCGCCGCCCGTGCGGCGGCGCCGACCCTATCCTCCCGGAACGGGACGCGGCGCATGGCCTGCCCTGGCGGGTCGTGCTGAAAGCTCCGGCTCCGATTCCGTGACTGCGCCGGCGCCTTGTGCGCCGGCCTTTTTTTTGCGCGGCCCGTGGCACGCACCGCCGCCTTGCCTCAGCCGGCAAGCAGGTCGATCAGCCCCGCGCGAGACGGGCGATCCCGCCGCAGAGCCTCCTGCAGACGTGAAGCGAGGTAGGGTTGAGCGTCCTCCGCCGCGCCGTGCCGCCTCGCGCGCGGCTGTTCAAAAGCTCTTGACGTCGCAGCCCTTGATACGGCCCTGGCCGGGCGACCGCTGCGCCCCACGCGGCAGCACGTGCGAGGGCGCTTCGGTACGCCTACCGCCCCGAATAGAGCATGGTCAGACGGCGCGCCGCCTGGCGGGCCACGGCGCCGAGCGATTCGATCCGCGCCGGTTCCATCCGCACCGTCGGCGCGGAGATGGAGAGCGCGCCGACCGGCTCGCCCCATTCGTCGAGGATCGCCGCCGCCACGCAGCGCATGCCGAGCGTGTGCTCCTCGTCGTCGATGCCGAAACCGCGCACCTCGATCGCGGCGATGTCCGCCTCGAGCGCGGCGTAATCCACGTGGGTGTGGTCGGTGTAGCGCTCGAGCGGGGCGTTGCCGAGCCAGCGCAGCCGCGCCTCCGGGGCCATCGCCGCGAGGATCGCCTTGCCACCGCCCGAGGCATGGATCGGCAGCCGCCGGCCGACCCGGAAGAAGGCGCGCACCGCCGCATGCCCCTCCGCCTGCCCGACGCAGACCAGTTCCTTGCCGTCGACCATAGAGATGTTGACGGTCTCGTCGACGCTCATCGACAGTTCGCGGATCAGCGTATGGCCGACATCGGGGAGCTTGCGGATGCGCAGATAGGCCGAGCCGATGCGGAATAGGCCGAGCCCCACGACCCAGAGGCCCGTCGCGGGATCGTGGCTGACGAAGCCGCGCCGGTCGAGCGTGGCGAGCAGCCGGTGGACGGTCGAGGTCGGCAGCTCCGCCCGGCGCGCCAGCTCGCTCAGGCCCAGCCCATCGGCAGCGGCAAGCACCTCCAGCAGCGCGATCGCGCGGTCGAGCGACTGCACCTCGCCGCTGGTCTCGCCGCCGCCGCCGCTGGAAGGCCGGCCGCGCCGGCGCACGGTGGTCAGGGCATCGCTCATGTCGGTCTCGCAATCTGGGGGTGGCAGGACGGCGATCTCAACCGCCGGCCGGTCGCGTCGGCACCACTAAAACCCCAACCGCATTTTTTCGCAAACCAGAAATAAATCTCATATTGCGGAAATATCGGGTGCATGGCATGGTCCCCTCACTTCGGGAAATCATCCCGCCCTGCGGGAAGACACGCGCGGGCGCCGGTTGTCGGTCGTCTTCGCCCTCCCCTGATCTGGTGCCGCAACGCGCCACGGAAGTCCCGACGATCGCCGGCCGCGGTCGGCGGCGGCCCGGGAACGAGCGCGACTAGGAGGAACAACCATGGCCAAGATGCGTGCCGTCGATGCGGCGATCCGGGTTCTCGAGAAGGA
The DNA here is from genome assembly GCF_045108345.1 of Ancylobacter terrae. Lineage (NCBI taxonomy): Bacteria > Pseudomonadati > Pseudomonadota > Alphaproteobacteria > Hyphomicrobiales > Xanthobacteraceae > Ancylobacter > Ancylobacter terrae. The sequence goes on along the minus strand of NZ_JBJGXH010000001.1, from coordinate 37,152 downwards.
AGGCGTGACCACCGCGTTCGGTGTGCCGGGCGCCGCCATCAACCCGCTTTATTCCGCGATGCGCGCGCACGGGAAGATGCGCCATGTCCTCGCCCGCCACGTCGAGGCCGCCTCGCACATGGCCGAGGGCTACACGCGTGCCAAGGCCGGCAATATCGGCGTGTGCATCGGCACCTCCGGCCCGGCCGGCACCGACATGATCACCGGCCTCTATTCGGCCGCCGCCGATTCGATCCCGATCCTGTGCATCACCGGCCAGGCCCCGCGCGCGCGGCTCTACAAGGAAGACTTCCAGGCGATCGACATCGAGTCGATCGCCAAGCCGGTCGCCAAGTGGGCCGTCATGGTGCGCGAGCCGGCGCTGGTCCCGATGGTGTTCCAGCAGGCGTTCCACGTCATGCGCTCGGGCCGTCCGGGCCCGGTGCTGATCGACCTGCCGATCGACGTCCAGCTCGCCGAGATCGAGTTCGACGAGGACACCTACGCGCCCCTCGCCGTCTACAAGCCGACCGCCACCCGCAAGCAGGCGGAGAAGGCGATCGAGATGCTGAACGCAGCCGAGCGCCCGCTCATCGTCTCCGGCGGCGGCGTGATCAATGCCGACGCTTCCGACAAGCTGGTTGAGTTCGCCGAACTGACCGGCGTGCCGGTGATCCCCACCCTGATGGGCTGGGGCACCATCCCGGACGACCACGATCTGATGGCCGGCATGTGCGGCCTGCAGACCTCGCACCGCTACGGCAACGCCAGCCTGCTCGCGTCCGACTTCGTGTTCGGCATCGGCAACCGCTGGGCCAACCGCCACACCGGCTCGGTCGACGTCTATACGAAGGGCCGCAAGTTCATCCATGTCGACATCGAGCCGACCCAGATCGGCCGCGTCTTCGGCCCCGATCTCGGCATCGTCTCCGACGCCGGCGCCGCGCTCGACCTCTTCATCGCGGTGGCGAAGGAATACAAGGCGGCCGGCAAGCTGAAGGACCGCTCGGCCTGGGCCAAGGAATGCCTCGCCCGCAAGAAGACCATGCTGCGCAAGACGCATTTCGACAACGTGCCGCTGAAGCCACAGCGCGTCTATGAGGAGATGAACGAGGCGTTCGGGCGCAACACCCGCTACGTCTCGACCATCGGCCTCAGCCAGATCGCCGGCGCGCAGATGCTGCACGTCTACGAGCCGCGCAACTGGATCAACTGCGGCCAGGCCGGCCCGCTCGGCTGGACGCTCCCCGCCGCCCTTGGCGTGCGCGCCGCCGATCCGGACGCCGAGATCGTGGCGCTGTCGGGCGATTACGACTTCCAGTTCCTCATCGAGGAACTGGCGGTCGGCGCCCAGCACAAGCTGCCCTACATCCATGTCGTCGTGAACAACTCCTATCTCGGCCTGATCCGTCAGGCCCAGCGCGGCTTCAACATGGACTTCGAGGTCTCGCTCGCCTTCGACAACATCAATGCCGAGGAGAATGCCGGTTACGGCGTCGACCACGTCGCGGTGGCCGAAGGCCTCGGCTGCAAGGCGGTGCGGGTTTCCTCGCCCAACGAGTTCAAGGATGCGTTCGTCAAGGCCAAGGCCCTGATGGCCGAGCACCAGGTGCCGGTGGTCATGGAATTCATCCTGGAGCGCGTGACCAATATCGCGATGGGCGTCGAGATCGACGCGGTGAACGAGTTCGAGGAGGTCCTCGACCTTCCGCTGGAAGCGGCGAAGGAACCGGCGTAAGCCGCAGCCGGCTCCGGTCATCGCCGGGTCGCCCGCGCGCGCCAGACTGGCGCCGTTGGCACCCGCGGGCCGGAGCCTCTTCCCTCATGGGGTCCACATCGCGTTTCACTGTTTGAAGGAGCGGTCCATGCCGCGTTTCGCCGCCAATCTGACGATGCTTTTCAACGAGGTGCCCTTCCTCGACCGGTTCGAGAAGGCCGCCGAGGCCGGCTTCGCCGGTGTCGAGTATCTGTTTCCCTATGATTTCACCGCGGACGAGCTCGCCGCGAAGCTGAAGGCGAACGGCCTCACCCAGGTGCTGCACAACCTGCCGGCCGGCAACTGGGGCGCCGGCGAGCGCGGCATCGCCATCCTGCCCGACCGCGTCGACGAGTTCCGCGCCGGCGTCGACAAGGCGATCGCCTATGCGACCACGCTCGGCTGCCCGCAGGTCAACATCCTCGCCGGCATCGCGCCCGCCGGTGTCGCCCGCGAGACGCTGCACAAGACCTTCATCGAGAACCTGAAGTTCGCCGCGCCGAAGATCAAGGACGCCGGCCTCAAGCTGCTGATCGAGCCGATCAACACCCGCGACATCCCGGGCTTCTTCCTGAACTACACCAAGCAGGCCAAGGCGATCATCGAGGAAGTCGGCTCCGACAACCTCTTCATCCAGTACGACATCTACCACATGCAGATCATGGAGGGCGATCTCGCCCGCACCATCGAGGCGAACCTGCCCCAGATCGCGCATATCCAGCTCGCCGACAATCCCGGCCGCAACGAGCCGGGCACGGGCGAGATCAACTACGCCTTCCTGTTCCGCCATCTCGACGCCATCGGCTATACCGGCTGGGTCGGCTGCGAATACAAGCCGAAGGGCGAGACGGCCGCCGGCCTCGGCTGGATCAAGGCGCTCGCCTCCTGACTCCCGACGGGGTCGACAAGCACGAATCCAGGAAAGCACGAGGAAAGAACATGGCGAAGGTAGGTTTTGTCGGTCTCGGCATCATGGGCGCGCCGATGGCGGGCCACCTCATCGATGCGGGGCACCAGCTTTATCTCTACGACATCAAGCCGGTGCCGGCGGAGCTGAGCGGCAAGGGCGGCGTCGCCTGCGCGAGCGGCACGGAAGTCGCCAAGAACGCCGACATCATCATCATCATGGTGCCGGATACCCCCCATGTCGGCGCCGCGCTGTTCGGTGATAACGGCATCGCCGCCGGCCTGTCGGCGGGCAAGATCGTCGTCGACATGTCGTCGATCGCGCCGGTCGAGACCAAGGAATACGCCAAGAAGGTCAACGCCCTCGGCTGCGACTACCTCGACGCTCCCGTCTCCGGCGGCGAGGTCGGCGCCAAGGCGGCCTCGCTCACCATCATGGTCGGCGGCCCCGAGAAGGCCTTCGAGACGGTGAAGCCGCTGTTCGAGAAGATGGGCAAGAACATCACCCTCGTCGGCGGCAATGGCGACGGCCAGACCACCAAGGTGGCCAACCAGATCATCGTCGCGCTGACCATCGAGGCGGTCGGCGAGGCGCTGCTGTTCGCGTCCAAGGCGGGTGCCGATCCGGCCAAGGTGCGCCAGGCGCTGATGGGCGGCTTTGCCAATTCGCGCATCCTCGAAGTGCATGGCGAGCGGATGGTGAAGCGCACCTTCAACCCGGGCTTCCGCATCGAGCTGCACCAGAAGGACCTGAACCTCGCGCTGAACGGCGCCCGCCAGCTCGGCGTCGCGCTGCCGGCGACCGCCCTTGCCCAGCAGCTGTTCAGCGCCTGCGCCGCCAGCGGCGGCGCGGCCTGGGATCACTCGGCGATGGTCAAGGCGCTCGAAATGCTGGCGAACCACACCGTGGCGCCCGACACCGACGCCTGAGCGCGATCGGACCTGCGATCGCGCCGCCGCCGGTGGCAACCGGCGGCGGCGCGTGGCTCCTTCCATCCCCTTGATGGAAAAGGAGTTTCAGAGCCAGGCGTCCGGCTCTCCCCGAGCCGCCCGGCACCTCCGGCGAGGCGCGACGTTTGATCGCGGCCCCGTGATCGCCCTTGACGCCAAGGGCGTTCCGCCGGATCATTTGGCATACAAAATACCAATAGTGCGCCCAAAGGGTTCCGCCGGAACCCCGGAGGCCGCGAAAGGGGGAGCACCATGAAGGTCTGCATTTACGGCGCCGGCGCGATCGGCGGTTATGTCGGTGTTCAGCTGAAGCGGGCTGGCGTGGATGTCAGCCTCATCGCCCGCGGCGCCCATCTCGACGCCATGAAGGCCAACGGCCTCAAGCTGCTGATCGACGGCGAGGAGCGGGTCGAGCACATTCCCTGCACCGACGACCCGGCCGAACTCGGCCCTCAGGATTATGTCATCGTCGCGCTGAAGGGCCATCAGGTGCCCGGCGTGGTCGACAAGATGCAGCCCCTGCTCGGCAACGACACCGCCGTCGTCACCGCCGTGAACGGCGTGCCCTACTGGTACTATTACAAGCACGGCGACCATCTCGAGGGACGCACCCTTGAGTCGATCGATCCCGGCGCCAAGCAGTGGACCGGCCTGCGCCCCGAGCGCGCCATCGGCTGCATCGTCTATCCGGCGACCGAAGTGGTCGCGCCGGGCGTGATCAAGCATGTCTACGGCGACAAGTTCCCGCTTGGCGAGCCCTCGGGCGAAATCACCGAGCGCGCCACCAAGCTCTCCGAGGCCTTCGCCGCCGGCAACATGCGCGCGCCGGTGCTGCCGAACATCCGCGACGAGCTGTGGCTGAAGCTGTGGGGCAACCTCTGCTTCAACCCGATCAGCGCCCTCACCCACGCCACCCTCGACACCATCGCCTCCGATCCCGGCACCCGCGCCGTCGCCAAGGCGATGATGCTGGAAGCGCAGGAGATCGCCGTGCAGTCGGGCGTCAATTTCCGCGTCGGCGTCGAGCGGCGCATCGACGGCGCGGGCGCGGTCGGCGCGCACAAGACCTCGATGCTGCAGGATCTGGAGCGCTCCCGCGCCATGGAAATCGATCCGCTGGTGACGGTGGTGCAGGAGATGGGCCGCATGGCCGGCATTCCCACCCCGACCATCGACGTCGTGCTCTCGCTGGTCCGCCAGCGCGCGCAGATCGCCGGCTGCTACAACTGAGGCGCGTCATGGCTCACTGGATTCGCTTCAGCCGCGCCGGCGAGACCGGTTTCGGCACGCTCGATGGCGCCGTCGTCTCGGTGCATGCGGGTGACATGTTCGCCGGCGCCACCCCGACCGGCGAGAAGATCGCGCTTGCCGACGTCGCCCTGCTGGCCCCGACGCAGCCGTCCAAGGTGATCGCGCTGTGGAACAATTTCCACGCGCTGGCGGCGAAGATCAATTCGCCGGTGCCGGCCGACCCGCTCTATCTGCTCAAGGCCGGCTCCTGCATCACCTCGCCGGGGGCCGAAGTGCGGCGCCCGGCCAGCTATGCCGGCAAGGTGGTCTATGAAGGTGAGCTCGGCATCGTGATCGGCAAGACGGCGACCAACGTCTCCGAAGCCGACGCGCCCGCGCATATCTTCGGCTACACCTGCGTGAACGACATCACCGCCGCCGACATCATCAACAAGGACCCGACCTTCGCGCAGTGGGTGCGGGCCAAGAGCTTCGACGGCTTCGGACCGTTCGGGCCGGCGGTGGTGACCGGCCTCGACCCGGCCACGCTCACCGTGCGCACCGTGCTGAACGGCGACGAACGCCAGCGCTATCCGATCAGCGACATGGTGTTTTCCGCCGCCCAGCTGGTCAGCCGCATCTCGCACGACATGACCCTCAACCCCGGCGACATCATCTGCTGCGGCACCTCGATCGGGGTCGGCACGATGAAAGAGCCGTCCAACCGGGTGGAGATCGTGATCGAGGGGATCGGCACGCTCAGCAACACTTTCGTGCAGTAGCGCGTTGGCGCGTCAGCGCCTATAGGGGAATAGGAAACGCCGATCGACGGGAGATCATGGGTGCGCCCATGCCCTCCCGATCCGCTTGGCTGTGGAGGAGCGGGACTGATGAATATCCATGAGTATCAGGCAAAGGGGGTGCTCCGCGAATTCGGAGTTCCGGTGCCGAACGGTGTGGCTATCCTCGATGCGGCCGAGGCGGATGCTGCGGCTGCGAAGATCGCCGGCCCGGTGTGGGTGGTGAAGAGCCAGATCCACGCCGGCGGGCGCGGCAAGGGCAAGTTCAAGGAAGCCGACGCCGGCGAGAAGGGCGGCGTGCGCGTCGTCAAGTCCGCCGCGGACGCGGCCGCCAACGCCAAGCAGATCCTCGGCAAGACGCTGGTGACGATCCAGACCGGCCCGGCCGGCAAGCAGGTCAACCGCGTCTACATCGAGGAAGGCTCCGACATCGACAAGGAGTTCTACCTCTCCGCCCTCGTCGACCGCGCCACCTCGCGCGTCGCCTTCGTCGTCTCGACCGAAGGCGGCATGGACATCGAGGAGGTCGCGCATTCGACCCCCGAGAAGATCCACACCTTCGCGATCGACCCGGCCACCGGCGTGATGCCCCATCACGGCCGCACCGTCGCCAAGGCGCTCGGCCTCTCCGGCAACCTCGCCAAGCAGGCCGAGGCGCTGGTGACCAAGCTCTATGCCGCCTTCGTCGGCAAGGACATGGCGATGCTCGAGATCAACCCCCTGGTGGTCACCAAGGGCGGCGACCTCAAGTGCCTCGACGCCAAGATCTCGTTCGATTCCAACTCGCTCTACCGGCACCCCGACGTCGTCGCCCTGCGCGACGAGACCGAAGAGGACGCCAAGGAGATCGAGGCGTCCAAGTATGACCTCGCCTATATCGCCCTCGACGGCACCATCGGCTGCATGGTCAACGGCGCCGGTCTCGCCATGGCGACGCTGGACATCATCAAGCTCTACGGCGAGAGCCCGGCCAACTTCCTCGACGTCGGCGGCGGCGCCACGGAGGAGAAGGTGACGGCGGCGTTCAAGATCATCACCGCCGACCCGCAGGTGAAGGGCATCCTCGTCAACATCTTCGGCGGCATCATGAAGTGCGACGTCATCGCCCGCGGCGTGCTCGCGGCGGTGAAGGCGGTCGGCCTGCAGGTCCCGCTCGTCGTGCGCCTCGAAGGCACCAATGTCGAGGAAGGCAAGAAGATCATCCGCGAGAGCGGGCTCAACGTCATCCCGGCGGACGATCTCGACGACGCCGCCCAGAAGATCGTCAAGGCCGTGAAGAAGGAGGCCGCGTGATGTCGGTTCTGCTGACCAAGGACACCAAGATCATCACCCAGGGCTTCACCGGCAAGAACGGCACCTTCCACTCCGAGCAGGCGCTGGCCTATGGCTCGAAGGTGGTCGGCGGCACCTCGCCGGGCAAGGGTGGCTCCACCCATCTCGGCCTGCCGGTGTTCGACACCGTCGCCGAGGCGCGCGAGAAGACCGGCGCCGACGCCTCGGTCATCTATGTTCCGCCCCCGGGCGCGGCCGACGCCATCTGTGAGGCGATCGCGGCGGAAATCCCGCTCATCGTCTGCATCACCGAGGGCATCCCGGTGCTCGACATGGTGAAGGTACGCCGCGCGCTCGACGGCTCGAAGTCGCGCCTCGTCGGCCCGAACTGCCCCGGCATCGTCACCGCCGGCGAATCGAAGATCGGCATCATGCCGGCCAACATCTTCAAGAAGGGCTCGGTCGGTGTCGTCTCGCGCTCGGGCACGCTGACCTATGAGGCGGTGTTCCAGACCACGCAGGAAGGCCTCGGCCAGACCACCGCGGTCGGCATCGGCGGCGACCCGGTCAAGGGCACCGAGTTCATCGACGTGCTGGAACTCTTCCTCGCCGACGACGCCACCGAATCCATCGTGATGATCGGCGAGATCGGCGGCTCGGCGGAAGAAGATGCCGCGCAGTTCCTCAAGGACGAAGCGAGGCGCGGCCGCAAGAAGCCGATGGTGGGCTTCATCGCCGGCCGCACCGCCCCTCCCGGCCGCCGCATGGGCCATGCCGGCGCCATCATCTCCGGCGGCAAGGGCGGCGCGGAAGACAAGATCGCGGCGATGGAAGAGGCCGGCGTCGTGGTCTCCCCCTCCCCGGCGCGTCTCGGCAAGACCCTCGTCGATGTGCTGAACAAGCGCGTCGCCGCCTGATCAGGCGGGCGCCGCCTCGTCGCGCGCATAGTCGCACCGAAAAACACCCCGTATCGTCGATACGGGGTGTTTTTATATCCGCTTCAGATGACCAGCGCCTCGGGCGGCAGGACGATGGCGTCGTCCATCTCCGAGAGCGTGCCGATCATCAGCACGGTGATCCAGCCATGGGCGAGGAGGATCGCCGACAGCACGGGAAGAACCTGATCCCACATGACCCGCTCCGCGTTGTGTTGCGATGCAGCATATGCGCGAGCGTCTGGGCTTTGGTATATCTAATACCAACTGACCCTCATGCACTCAGCGCATGGCTGTCAGGCGGTTCGTATCGCGCGGTGCTTCAGGCCGCCTGATGGTTCGGGGCGCCAGCCTGTCCCGCGGCGCTCCTCCCCCATCCGGCGGCCTCGCGGGCCAGCCGGACGTCATGGGCGATGATGTCGCGGATGCTGAGCACGCCGACCAGCTGATGCTCGTCGACCACCGGCAGGTGCCGGACGTGGCGCGAATCCATGATTTCGCGCACGCGGTCGATCGGATCGTCCATCGCGCAGGTGATGGTGTTGCGGGACATCACCTCCGCCACCGGCATCCTCAGCGCCAGGACGCCCCGCTCGGCAATGGCGCGCACGATATCGCGCTCGGAGAAGATCCCGACGAGCGTCTCGCCTTCGGTGCTGCAGGAATCCTTCACCACCACCGCGCCGATCCGCTCGCGGTTGAGCAACGTCGCCGCCATCTCCAGCGTCTCCGTCATGCGGATGGTGACGACGCGGGAGCCTTTTGATTTCAACAGGTCCGACACGAACATGGCGTCCTCCCCGAGCCGGGTTCATCCGGCTGCGTTGCCAGAAGGAGAGCGCTGCATCGACATCGAATCAGGTCAGGACGGAACTCGTGACGCGCTCCCCGGCGGCGCCGCGAAAATAGGCGGCCCGCATCCTTGGATAGCATAGTGGACACCAACGAGGCGGAGCGTCAATTCAATCCCGTGTGGGCTGGGCGGGCGCGGCGAACCGGTCAGGCTCCCGCGCCCGCAGGCCATCAGCAGCGCACGCGGATCGGGTTGCCCCAGCGGTCGCGCGACCAGCAATCGCGCGGCGAGGTCGCCGCGCCGATCACCGCGCCGGTGCCCGCGCCGATCGCCGCGCCCGCCAGCGCGCCGGAGCCGCCGCCGGCCGCCCCGCCGATGATCGCCCCGGCGCCGCCGCCGATGAGCGCGCCCGTGCCGGCACGGCGCTCGGTCGTGGTGCAGCCCGCCGCCATCAGGGCGACGAGGGAGAGAATGACGATGCGAGACATGCTGGGTGCTCCCTTTTACTGGTCTCGTTACACGAATAGTGGCAGGCCGGTCCGGCGCCGCAGGCACCGTCTCCCGGCACGCTAGGCTGCGCCGGGTGGACGGCAGATGAACGGCGGCATGATTACCCCCCTTCCGGGAACGCGGTCGGCGGCAAAAGGTTCAACGCCCGGCGAATATCGGCGCCGGCCGAACCTCAAGCCGCCGGCGCCTTCGTCTCGGGGCTGACGGCGAGGTAGAGCGCCGGCAGGAAGATCAGCGTCAGCAGGGTCGCGACCAGAAGGCCGCCCATGATGGCGAAGGCCATCGGCCCCCAGAACACGGTCGGCGCGATCGGGATCATGCCGAGCACGGTCGACACCGCCGTCAACATGATCGGCCGGAAGCGGGTGACGGAGGCGTCGGTGACCGCCTCGCGCACGCTCTTGCCCTCCGCGCGCTCGGCCTCGATCTGGCCGATCAGGATCACCGCATTCTTGATGATCATGCCGAGCAGCGCGAGAATACCGAGGATAGCGACGAAGCCGAGCGGGCGCCCGGACAGCAGCAGCGCCAGCACCACGCCGATCAGCCCCAGCGGGCCGACGCTGAGCACGAGGAACAGCAGCCGGAAGCTGCGCAGCTCGATCATCAGCACGGTGAGCATGATCAGCAGCATGACCGGCACCACCGCCGCGACCGAGGCCTGCGACTTCGCGCTCTCCTCGACCGAGCCGCCGATGGCGACATGGTAGCCGGCCGGCAGCGTCTTGGTGAACGCCTCGATCTTCGGCGTCAGCTCGGCCACCGCGCTGGCCGGAAGCGAGCCCGCCTGGATGTCGGCGAGGACGGTCAGCGTCGGCACGCGGTCGCGCCGCCACACCAGCGGATAGACCTGCTCGTACTCGAAGCTCGCGAACTGGCTGAGCGGCACAGTGCGCCCGCCCGCCACCGGCACCTGTACGTTGCGCAGCGTGTCGAGCGAGACGCGCTGCTCGTCGGTGGCGCGCAGCACCACGTCGACGAGGTAGATGTCGTCGCGCACCTGCGTCACCGCCGCGCCCGAGATCATGGTGTTGAGCACGCCGGAGATCGCCTGCGAGGACAGGCCGAGCAACCGCGCTTGGTCCTGGTCGACCTTGATCCGCACCTCGCGCGCCGGCTCCATCCACTCGTAGCCGACCTCGGTGATCAGCGGCGCCGACGCCACCACTTCCGCGAGCTTCAGCGAGATGTCCCGCACCTGCCCGATATCGGGTCCGCTGACCCGGTATTGCACCGGCCAGCCCACCGGCGGGCCGAGCTCGAGCGGCGAGACGCGCCCGACCACGCTCGGAAACTCCTCGGCCAGCAGCTTGACCAGCTTCGCGCGGAGCCGCTCGCGCGCCTCGACATCCTTGGCGACCACCACCGCCTGGGCGAAGAAGTCGTTCGGCATCTGCACGTCGAGCGGCAGGTAGAAGCGGATCGCCCCGCGCCCGACATAGGTGCTCCAGCGCGCGACGTCGGGATCGCCGGTCAGGGCCGCGTCGAGCCGCTTGGCCGCCGTTTCGGTGGCGTAGATCGAGGCGTTCTGCGGCAGGCTGAGATCGACGAGAAGCTCTGGCCGGTCGGAGGACGGGAAGAACTGCTGCGGGATCAGCGGCAGCGCGACGATGGCGGCGGCGAAGGCGGCGAGCGTCACCGGGATGGTGACCCAGCGCGCCGTCAGCGCACCCGAGAGGAAACGGCGATAGGTGCGCTCGACGAAGCCCGGTCCCTTCTGGCTCCCCGCCGCCGGCGGCTTCAGGATCAGCATGCCGATGATCGGCACGAACAACACCGCGACGAACCACGACACGATCAGCGCGATCGTCACCACCGCGAACAGGGTGAAGGTGTATTCGCCGGCCGAGCTCGCCGCGAAGCCCACCGGCACGAAGCCGGCGATGGTCACCAGCGTGCCGGCCAGCATGGCGAAGGCATAGGCCTTGAAGGCATAGACGGCGGCGATCTCCTTGCGCTCGCCGAGCGCCAGCCGGCTCACCGTCGCGTCGGTCGTCGTCATCGCGTCGTCGACCATCAGGGCGAGGGCGATGATCAGCGCGCCGAGCGAGATACGCTGCATGTCGATGTCGACCACCTCCATCACCGCGAAGACGATGGCCAGCGTCAGCGGGATGGCGAAGGCGACGATGAGCCCCGGGCGCACGCCGAGCGCGATGAAGCTCACCGCGAGGATGATGGCGACCGCCTGCCACAGCGATTCCATGAACTCGCCGATGGCGCCGTCGACCGTCACCGCCTGGTCGGCGACGAGATGGGGCTCGATGCCGAGCGGCAATTCGGCGGTGATCCCGGCCATCGCCTGCTGGATGTTGCGGCCGAGCGCGAGGATGTCGCCGCCCTCCCGCATCGAGATGGCGAGGCCGATGGCCGGCTCGCCGTTCACCCGGAACATGGGCTGGGGCGGGTCGGCGAAACCGCGGCGCACCGTGGCGATGTCGGCGAGGCGCAGCATCCGCCCGCCCACCGCGAAATTGATGTTGGCGATATCGCGCTCGGAGCCGAAGGCGCCGGTGACCTGAAGCGACAGCTTTTCGTTGCCGGTCTGGATGATGCCCGACGGCTGCACGACGTTCTGCGTCTGCAGCGCCGCCACCAGCGCCGAGCGGTCGATGCCGAGATTGGCGAGCTCCTGCATCGAGAACTCGACGAAGATGCGCTCGTCCTGCGCGCCGAGGATCTCGATCTTCGCGACATCCGGCACGTGCAGCAGCCTGTCGCGCGCATTCTCCACCGCATCGCGCAGCTCGCGATGGGAGAAGCCGTCGGCGGTGAAGCCGTAGATCAGCCCGAAGGTGTCGCCGAACTCGTCGTTGAAGAACGGGCCGACCACCCCCTGGGGCAGCGTGCCCCGCATGTCACCGATGCTCTTGCGGACGTGGTACCAGATGTCCGGCACCTCGCGGGCGGTGGTGCTGCCCTTCAGGTTGACGAAGATCGTGGTCCGCCCGGCGGTCGTGAAGCTGCGCAGGAAATCGAGCTGCGGCGTTTCCTGCAGCGTGCGCTCCAGCCGCTCGGTGACCTGCTGGATGGTGTCCTCGACGCTGGCGCCCGGCCAGGCCGCGCCCACCACCATGGTCTTGATGACGAAGGAGGGGTCCTCGTCGCGGCCGAGGCTGAAGAAGGCCATCACCCCCGCGCAGACGGCGATGATCATCAGGTAGACGACGAGCGAGCGCTCGCGGATCGCCCAGGCGGAGAGGTTGAAATTCATCACGACCCCGATCCGAGCAGCCGCACCTTCTGGCCCGGGTGCAGCGCCTGCACGCCGGCGGTGACCACGAGCTCGCCGGTATCGAGCCCGGACGCGACGGCGACGCTCGCGGCGCCGAACCGGGCCACCTCGATGTTGCGGAGCGCGACGGTGTTGTTGGCGGGATCCACCACCCACACGGCCGGCTTGTCGTTGAAGGCGGTGAGCGCGGAGGCCGGCACCTCGATGACCGGATCGTTCTCGAGCCGGATCTGGCCGTTGACGGTCGAGCCGAGCCGCATCGCCGCCGGCGGGTTGTCGAGGCCGACGCGCACGCGGAAGGTCCGCGTCACCGGATCGGCCTGCGGCGCCACCTCGCGCACCCGCCCCGTCGCGGTCACCGAGGCGTTGTCGGTGAGGACGACGGTGACGATCGGATCGGACGGCGCGGCGCGCAGGATCGCCGCGGGAACGTCGAATACCGCGTCTCGCCCGCCCTCGCGGGCGAGCTGCACGATGGTTTGCCCCGCCTGCACGACCTCGCCGGGCTCGGCCCCGCGCGCGGTGACGACGCCGGGGGCGTCGGCGACGAGTTCCGTGTAGGAGAGGTTGTCGGTGGCGATCTTCAGGTTCGCCTCGGCATCGTCCACCGCCGACTGCGCCGCCTGAAGGCCGGAGCGGGCGGCATCGTGATTGGCCCGCGTGGTGAAGCCGTTGCCGAGCAGCCGGTCCTGCCGGTCGAAGGTGTTCTCGGCGGTCACGAGCTGGCTCTCGGCGGCGGCCAGCGCCGCCCGCGCCGAGCGTAGCGCGTTCTGCGCGTTCTGCGGATCGAGACGGGCCACCACCTGCCCCGCCGTCACCGTGTCCCCGACATTGACCGAGCGTTCGATCATGCGGCCGGAGACGCGGAAGGCGAGGGAGACGTCGTCCTTCGCCTGGATGTCGCCGGTGAGCGTCACCAGCTGGCCGCCGTCGAGCTTGGCGACGGTGGCGGTGCGCACCGGGCGGGGCTGGTGCGCCACGGCCTCCTCCTCGCGCCCGCAGGCGCCGAGCAGCAGCGCCGCCGCGCCGACCGCCAGCAGGCCGACCGCCCGTCGCCGGCGAATCGCGATCGGGGTGATGGGAGGTTCAGCTTCCGGATTCAGCTTGGCCACGCACGATCCCCCGTGAAGCACCTGTCGTCACCGGCGATACTGTCCGGCGCGGAGATACCGATCAAGCCATCCTTCGGCTGATCTCCCCGTTCGCGCCGCACCATATACCGCCGGCGGAGGCGGCTGGAATGGGCTGCTCATCCCGGCGCTGTGCCGATCATCCCAAAGACGACGGCCGTCAGGCCGACAATCCGCGCAATATGTCACCGAGCTGGTCGATGCTCGCGCGTGACGGGCGCAGGTTCGGCGGCCGTCGCGGCGCGCCGGCCCAGGCGGCTTCGCGCGCCTCGCGCGGCGTGTAGCCGAACTCCTGCCGGAACGCCCGGCTGAAACCGGAGGCATCCGGGAAACCATAGGCATCGGCGATCTGCACGATGTGCTGGCGATCCTCGGCATCGGACAAAGCCGCATGCGCGGCCAGCAGGCGCTGGCGCTGGATGTAGCGCATCACCCCGCCGAGCGGTTCGAACAGCCGGTAGAGCCGCGAGCGGGACACGCCGACCGCGCGGCACAGCCGTTCCGGCCCGAGGTCGCGCGCCCGCAGATCGGCCTGGATCACCTGCCGCGCCCGCCCGAGCAGCGTCGCCGCGATCGGATCGCTCGCCGCCGCCAGCCGATCCGCGCTCGGCAGCAGGCAGGCGAGGACGAGGGTCCGCGTCGCCTCGACGAGGCCCGGCAGATCGGCCAGCGCGATTCCCGGCAGGCGGTGTTCGAGCAGCGTCAGATAATCGGCGAGCAACTGGCCGAGGCCGCTGTCGGCCATGCGTTCCGGCACGCCGTCGAGCAGGCCGGCCGCCGGGCCGAACAGGTCGCGCGGCAGGAACAGCGATATCACCCGCGAATCGGCGGCGGCGCCGTCAAAGGGGCGCGCCAGCGAGCGGAACCCGATCTCGCGCCGCGGCGGTGGCGGTCCGGCCGGCTCGGGCACCACGAGGCACCAATGGTCGAGCGGCTCGCGCGCCAGATGCTGCCAGCGCCGCCGGCCCCGCGCGCCCGGCAACTCCGCGCAGGTGAGGACGAGACTGCCGAGATCCCACACCCGCTGCTCGGCGACGAAATCCGGGCTGTCGGCGTCGAGCGACAGGTCGATCGCCGCCGCGCTGAAGCTGCGCCAAGCCGCAAACTGCTCGGCCGCCGGGAGGTGGCCCGTGCCGAAGACGAACGGCGCCAGCACGTCGCGCCCCGACGGGGATGGGGAAGTCGTCGACACGATCGGAGCTCCAGGGACGCAAGTCGGACAGGGGGAGAGGGGACGCCGGCGCAGGCCGCATGGGAGCGCGCGCGGGGGGCTGGCCGATCGTCGAATATTGCAACGATCGCCGTCTTACCTCCATAAGGTGAAAGGCCGTGCCGCTCCAGATGGCGCCGCCCGATATCTTGCGCCGCGGGGACACATGCCGGTGATGGTACTGGAAAGCGGGCTGCGAGCGCCCTCCGCCGGGTCGGCATCCCCCGGGGCCGGGCGTGCGACCGCAAGGCGCTCCCGATGAATCCCGCCCCGCCTTCCCGCACGATCGTCTTCCGCGGCGCCGCGTTCGGCCTGGCGTGGGTGGCCATGGCCGGCACCGCGCCGGCCGATCTCGCCATCGGCCTCGTCGCGGCCGGGCTCGCGACCTGGGCGAGCCTTACTTTGATACCGCCGCGCGCCCATCCCGTCGGTGTCGGGGCGGCGCTGCGGCTGGCCCTGCGCTTTCCCGGCCAATCCCTGCGGGCGGGGATCGACGTCGCCCGCCGCGCCTTCGACCCCGCCCTGCCGCTCGCGCCGGGCGTCGTCGCGATCCCGACCGGCCTTGCCCCCGGCACGGCGCGAGACGGGTTCTGCGCGCTGCTCAGCCTCCAGCCCGGCACGCTGCCGCTCGGCGGCGAGGGCGCCACAACCCTGCGCCTGCACTGTCTCGACACGCACCAGCCGATCGCGGCCGCCGTCGCGGCGGAAGAGGCGCTCTACCGCGCGGCCTGCAACGACGGCACCCGTCGTGGCTGAGGCGCTCACCGCCGCCGCCGGGCTCGTGCTGACCATCGTCGCCATCGGCCTCGCACGTCTGCTGCGCGGCCCCTCGGCGGCCGACCGCATGATGGCGGTGCAGCTTCTCGGCACCGGTGGGGCCGCCGTCGCGCTCCTGCTCGCCGTCGCCACAGCGACGCCGGCGATTGTCGACGTCGCGCTCACCCTCGCCGTGCTGGCCGCCTTCGCCGCCGCCGCGCTCGGCGCCGGCACGTCGCGGGAGGCCGGACGATGAACCTGCTCCTCGCGTTCTTCTCCACCGCCGCCATTGCCGCCGGAATCCTGTTCTTCCTCGCCGGCACGATGGGGCTGCTGCGTTTCCCCGATGCGCTGACCCGCCTCCACGCCTTGACCAAGGCGGATAATCTCGGCCTCGGCCTGATCGTGCTCGGCCTGCTGCCGATGGCGGACGGGCCCGTCGCGGCGCTGAAGATGGTGGGCGTCTGGCTGCTGGTGCAGCTCGCGGGCGCCGCCGCCTCCCAGCTCATCGCCCGCCGGGCGGAGAGCGAGGCGGCAGGCGAGCCGGCCGACACCGGGAGGCCGCCCGCATGAGCGCCCTTCTCGCCGCCGGCCTCGCGCTGCTCGTCGTCGCGCTCGCCGCCTGGACGCTGGCGCAGGGGGATGAGCGCACCGCCGTGATCGGCTTCATCGGCCTCGGCCTCCTGCTCGGCCTCGCCTGGGTGCAGCTCGGCGCGGTCGACGTGGCGCTCACCGAGGCGGCGGTCGGGGGCGGCGCCACCGGCGTGCTGCTGCTGCGCGCGATCGGCGCGCTGCCGAAGGGCGGCAGCACCCCGCCGGGAGCGGTCGACGGCGCCCCGCCAGGCGTGGGCCTGCGCCTCGTCATCGGCGTGCTGTGCGCCCTCGTCACCCTCGCCCTCGCCGCTCTGGTGCTCGCCCCTCAGGTTCCCGCGCCGAGCCTTGCGGCCGCGGCCGCGGAACCCCTCGCCTCGACCGGCCTCGGCAATCCGGTCACCGCCGTGCTGCTCGCCTATCGCGCGCTGGACACGCTGCTCGAAAAGGTCGTGCTGCTGCTGGCGCTGATCGGCATCTGGTCGCTGGCGCCCGATCGCCTGTGGCGCGGTGCGCCTGCCCCGCTCGCCCCGGCGGTGCCGGCGCCGCCGCTGGTCTTCCTCGCCCGCACCCTGCCGCCCATCGGCATTCTCGCCGGCGTCTATCTGTGCTGGACCGGGGCGGACCATCCCGGGGGCACCTTCCAGAGCGCGACCATCCTCGCGGCCATGTGGATCCTGGTGATGATGGCGGGCCTGCGCGAGGCGCCGGAGACCGGCGCACCCTGGCTGCGCCGGCTGCTCGTCTTCGGCCCGGCCCTGTTCATCGCCATCGGCTTCGCCGGCTTCGTGGTCGCGGACGGCTTCCTCGCCTACCCGCCCGGCCTCGCCAAGCCGCTGATCGTCGCCATAGAGGCGGCGCTGACGCTCTCCATCGCCGTCATCCTCGGCCTGATGGTGGCGGGGCGCGGGGCACGGGAGCCGGCGCGATGACCGGGCTCGACACCGCCACCCTGTTCGGGCTCGGCGCCGCCGCACTGGTCGGGCTCGGCCTGTACGGCCTCGCGGTCTACCCCGCGCCGCTGCGCAAGCTGCTCTCCTTCAACGTGCTGGGCGCCGGCGTCTTCCTGCTGTTCGGCGTCGCCGCCCGGCGTGGCGCCGGCAGCGGCTTTGCCGGCGATCCGGTGCCGCAGGCCATGGTGATCACCGGCATGGTGGTCGCCTTCGCCGCGAGCGCGCTGGCGGTAGCGCTGATCCTGCGGCTCGCCGAGGCCGGCAGCGACGACGGGCCGAGCGATGAGTGAAGCGGCGGGACCCGGCTTCCTGCTGGTGCTGGCGGTGATGCTGCCGGTAATCGGCATCCTCGTCATGCTGGCCGGCCTCGCCCGCCCGGCGCGGGTGGCGCTGGTGATCGTCCCCGCCGGCATCGCGGTGGCGCTCGCCATCGCCATCGAGGTGATCCGGACAGAGACCGCCCTTGCCTATGCGCTGGGGGGCTGGCAGCCGCCGCTCGGCATCTCGCTACGCGCCGACGGGCTCGCCGCGGTGCTGCTGCTGATGACGGCCGTGGTGATCGGCGGGGTCGCGCTGTTCGCCGCCGCCCCCTTCGGCGGCGACCGCGACGGCCGGCCCGACCGCGCGCCCCTCACCTTCTGGACGCTCCTGCTGGGCCTGTGGAGCGCGCTCGCCGTCGCCTTCCTCAGCCAGGACCTGTTCAACCTGTTCGTGGCGCTGGAGCTGCTGACCTTCAGCGCGGTGCCGCTGGTCTGCCTCGACGGGCGCGCGGCGACGCTGCGCGCGGCGCTGCGCTACCTCGTCTTCGCCCTGCTCGGCTCGGTGCTCTACCTGCTCGGCGCGGCGCTGCTCTATGGCGCCTATGGCACGCTCGACATCGCCCGGCTGCATGCGCTCGCGCGTGGCGACCTCGCCACCAGTCTCGCGGTCGCGCTGATGATCGTCGGCCTCATCGCCAAGACCGCGCTGTTCCCGCTGCATCTGTGGCTGCCCCCTGCCCACGCCGGCGCCCCGGCGGCGGCGAGTGCGGTGCTCTCGGCGCTGGTGGTGAAGGCCCCCTTCGTCATCATCCTGCGGCTGTGGTTCGAGGTGCTGCCGATCGGCAGCCCCGAGGGCGCGCAGATCCTCGCCCTGCTCGGCGCGGCGGCGATCCTGTTCTGCAGCGTGCTGGCCCTGCGGCAGGCGCGGCTGAAGCTCCTGATCGCCTATTCGACGCTGGCCCAGATCGGCTACCTCTTCCTCATCTTCCCGCTCGCCGCCGCGACCCCGACGCTGGCGCCGTGGGAGACGATCGGCTGGGCCGGCGGCATCCTGCAGCTGGTGTCGCACGCCTTCGCCAAGGCGGCGATGTTCATGGCCGCCGGGCTGATCACTGAAGCGCTCGGCCACGACCGCATCGAGGGGCTCCCCGGCGCCGGGCGGCTGGTGCCGATGAGCGTCTTCGCCTTCGCGCTCGGCGGGCTGTCGCTGATGGGCCTGCCGCCGAGCGGCGGCTTCAACGCCAAGTGCATGCTGCTCATGGCGGCGGTGACGCAGGGCGAATGGTGGATCGCCGCGGTGATCCTGTCGGGCGGCGTTCTCGCTGCCGGGTACGTCTTCAAGGTGATCGGCCGCGCCATGGCGACGCCGGTGGAGGCGCTTTCCCCGCGCGCGCCAGTGCCGCGGATGCGGCAGGCGGTGGCGCTGGCCCTGGCGCTCGCCGCCACCGCGCTCGGCTTCGCGCCGCTGCAGCCCTACGGCGTGCTCGCCATCGGCCGCGGCGGGCCGCCCGCCCTCACCGAGGCGATGCCCCCCGCGATGATGCCCTCCTCCGCGGTGACCCCATGAGCGGCGGCAGCCTGCTGATCCTCCTCGCGCTCGGCGTGCCGCTCGGCATGGGCCTCGCCTGCCTGTCGCCCGGCTTCCGCGCCCGGGCGCTCGCCTACCTGCCGCTGGCCCCGCTGCCCGCCCTGCTCGCCGCGCTGCTCGCCCCCGGCGACACGCTGGTGCTGGCACCCGCGCCGCTGCGTCTCACCCTCGCGCTCGACGAGCCGGGCGCGCTGCTGCTCGGCGGCGCGGCCCTGCTCTGGACCACCGCCGGCGCCTATGCCCGCCTCTACATGCGCGAGGATCCCGACCGCGACCGCTTCGCGGTCTGGTGGCTGCTGACGCTGGCCGGCACGCTCGGCGTCTTCCTCGTCGCCGATCTCGCCAGCTTCTACCTCGCCTTCGCGCTGGCCAGCATCCCGGCCTATGGCCTTGTCTCGCACGCGAACAGTCCCGCTGCCGAACGGGCCGGTGGCATCTACATGACCCTCGCCCTGCTGGGCGAAGCCTTCCTGCTGCTCGCCTTCGTGATGCTCGCCGCCCATGCCGGGGCCGGCAACCCGCTGATCCGCGAGGCGGTGGCGAGCCTGCCGGCCTCGCCGTGGCGGGACCCGATCCTCGCTTTGCTCATCCTCGGATTCGGCCTCAAGATGGGGCTGGTGCCGCTGCATGTGTGGATGCCGCTTGCCCACCCCGTGGCACCGATGCCCGCTTCGGCGGCGCTCAGCGGCATCGTGGTGAAGGCCGGCGTGATCGGGCTGATCCGTTTCCTGCCGCTCGAGGCCGGCCTCGCCGGCTGGGGAACGGCGCTCATCCTCATCGGCCTGTTCACCGCCTGGTACGCCGTCGCGGTCGGCATCACCCAGCGCCACCCCAAGACCGTGCTGGCCTATTCGACGGTGAGCCAGATGGGCTTCGTCGCGGCGATCCTGGGGGCCGGGCTCGCCGCCGGCGATGGCGCCTCGGCGTCGCTCGCCGCCTTCTACGGCCTGCACCACATGCTGGTGAAGGGCGCTCTGTTCCTCGGCGTCGGCATCGCGCTCAAGACCGGCCGCACGCGGGCGGCGTGGGTGATGGTGCCGATGGCGATCCTGGCGCTCAGCCTCGCCGGGCTGCCCTTCACCTCCGGCGCGCTCGCCAAATTCGCCGGCAAGGAACTGCTGAAGGACGGCGTCATCGGCCTGCTCGCGACGCTCTCGGCCGCCGGCAGCGCGCTGCTGATGCTGCATTTCCTGCAGTGCCTCTCGCGATCCATGACGGCGGAGCCCGGCGAGGCCGCTCCCGCCGGGCTGCTCGCGCCCTGGGCGGTGCTCGCCGGTTCGTCGATCCTCCTCCCCTGGCTGCTCTTCGCGGGTGCCACCGGCCTCTCGCCGCGGGCTCCGCTGATGCCCTATGCCCTCTGGGCGTCGCTGTGGCCGCTGCTGATCGGCGCGGCATTGGCCCTGCTGCTGCGCCGCGCGGAGGACCGCCTGCCCGCCATCCCCGAGGGCGACCTCGTGGTGGTGGCGGAGGCGGGCCTGCCCGCGATGCGCCGGTTCGGGGCGCGTCTGGAGCGGGCGGACGATGCGCTGCGCCGCTGGCCGGTCGCCTGTGCCGGTCTGATCGGGCTGATCCTCATACTCGGGGTGCTGCTGCGCAGCGCGCCCTGACCCGGCTGGACCTGCCGGGGGGCGTCGTGCATTCGCCGCAGACATCGTATAGAGGGGCGGGGCGGCGGCGATCCAGCGCGTGACGAGCCGCCCGCCCCTGCCGGAGAGCCGATGCGCCGCTTCGTCCTGATCCTCGCCTGCGCCCTGGTGGCGAGCTGCGCCAGCCGGCCCTCGGGTGTGCTCGCACCGGTGAGCGAGCGCGTGGCCGGCGCCAGCGACGTCAATCTTCTGGCGGTGACCACCCGCGAGCCCACGGCCGACCGCAGCGTGCTGTTCACCGGCGAGCGCGGCAGCAATGTCTCTCTCACCGCCTTCACCGTCTCGATCCCGCCGGACGATCGCCGCCAGATCGGGCAGGTGCAGTGGCCCCAGCGCCTGCCGCCCAACCCGGCCACCGATTTCGCCGTGCTCGACGCCACCCCGCTCCCGGGCATTCCGGCCGCGACCACGTGGCTGAAGCAGAACCTGCCGCGCACCCGCCGCGTCGTCATCTTCGTGCACGGCTTCAACAACCGTTTCGAGGACGCGGTCTACCGCTTCGCGCAGATCGCCCACGATTCCCACATGGATGCGGCGCCGGTGCTGTTCACCTGGCCCTCGCGCGCCAGCATCTTCGCCTATGCCTTCGACCGCGAGAGCACCATCGTCTCGCGCGACGCCTTCGAGGAGACGGTCTGGCGCATCGCCAACGACCCCGCGGTGGGCGACGTCACGGTGATGGCCCATTCCATGGGCGCGTGGCTGGCGATGGAGGGATTGCGGCAGATGGCGATCCGGCGCGGCAAGCTGCCGGCCAAGGTCACCAACGTCATCCTCGCCTCGCCCGACCTCGACGTCGACGTCTTCGCGGCGCAGTGGCGCGCGCTGCCGCAGCCGCAGCCGCGCTTCACCGTCTTCGTCTCCCAGAACGACCGGGCGCTGGCGCTGTCGCGCCGCATCGCCGGCGGCGTCGACCGGCTCGGCCAGATCGACCCGCAGTCGGCCGCCTATTACGAGAAGCTGGAGCGCTCGGGCGTCGTCGTGATCGACCTCAGCGCCATGCGCACCGGCGACCGGCTGAACCACGGCAAGTTCGCCGAATCGCCGGAGGTGGTGCAGCTGATCGGCACCCGGCTGATCGCCGGCCAGACCGTGACCGATTCCGACCCGACGCTGGGCGAGCGCATCGGCATCGCCGCCATGGGCGTCGGCCAAACCGTGGGCGGGACGGCGGCGGCGGTCGTTACCGCCCCCATCGCCATCGTCGATCCCAACACCCGCCGCACCTACGAGCAGCAGGTCAACGAGGTGAGCCGCGCCGCCGGCGGCACGCTCAAGCCGCAGCCCGCGCCCTGATCCGGCGCGCCGCCACGACGGCCGGCCTGTCAGCCCTCCCCGCCGCTTGCGGCGACAGCCGTTCTCCCCTCAAATGCTACCATCGGGGCGCACGGTAGACGGCGCCGCGGCGGTGAAGCGAGGGAAGACCGGATGTCGGAGCGCATCGCCGTTCCGGCGACAGGGGGAGCCGTCAGCGCGCGGCTGCTCGTCCAGATGCTGGTCTGCTCGCTGCTCTGGGCGCCCGCCTTCCTGCTGATGAAGCGCATGGGCGCCGACATCTCCCCGCTCGGCGTCACCGCGCTGCGCGACCTGATCGGCGGCCTGATCTTCGGCACCGGCTTCGCCGCCATCGGCCAGGCCGTGCGCCCGCGCGGACGGGAATGGCGGGACTGGGCGATCCTCGGCGTGCTGCAGGTCATCATCCCCAACACGCTGACCGTCTACGCCCTCCTCCACATCACCACCGGCCTCGCCGGCCTGATCCAGACCGCGACGCCGCTGGTGGTCGCCGTGCTGGCGCCGCTGCTCTTCGCCAGCGAGCGGATGAGCGTCGGCCGCGCCGTGGGGCTCGGCCTCGGCTTCGCCGGGGTGGTGCTGCTCATCGGCCCGTCGCTGGCGGGCGAGGGCCCGAGCTCGGCCGCCGGCGTGCTGGCCATGGCCGGCGTGCCGGTCAGCTTCGCGCTGGGCAATCTCTATGTGCGGGCGATCCCCGCCGCGCAGCCGCTGCGCCTCGCCTATGGCCAGCTGCTGTTCTCGGGGCTCGGCGCCGGCCTTCTCACCCTGCTGGTCGACGGCGTCGAGCCCTTCGCCGCGGCGCGCCCGCATCTCGGCGACCTCGTGCTGCTCGCCCTGTTCGCCACCGCGCTGCCGCTGGCGCTGTTCATGCACATCCTGCGGAAGGCGGGGCCGACCATCGGCACGGCGGTGGGCTATCTCGTGCCGCTCTGGATCATCGTGATCGGCGCCGTCGCGCTCGACGAGAGGCTGGGCATGGTCGAGATCCTCGGCGGGGCCGTTCTGCTCGCGGGCCTCGGCACGCTTGCCGCGACCTACCGGCCGGCGGGCCGGCAGCCCTGACGAAGGGGAAGAAAATTACGTGCGTCGCACAATATTCGCGCGGATTTTCTTCGCAGTCGCAAAATAACGTCGATCACCCGTCAAATAACCGATGTTGAAAGAATGAAACGTCCGGCCTACAGATGGGATACGATGCGCATTACGGTGACGCCACCAGCCGTTTAGATTCGGGCGACCGCAGCCCAAGCAAGAAGTCCGAGGCAGGACCCATGGCCGAATCCACCGCCGGCAAGCTCTCCCTTCCCAGTCTCACCGCCATGGTCGTCGGCTCCATGGTCGGCGCCGGCATCTTCAACCTGCCCGGCCGCTTCGCCACCGCCACCGGCCCGTTCGGCGCGCTGATCGCCTGGGCCATCGCCGGCACCGGCATGTACATGCTGGCCCGCGTCTTCCAGGCGCTGGCCGAGCGGCGCCCCGACATCGATTCCGGCGTGTTCGCCTACGCCAAGGCCGGCTTCGGCGACTATATGGGCTTCCTCTCGGCCTTCGGCTACTGGCTCGGCAGCTGCCTCGGCAACGTCTTCTACTGGGTGCTGATCGGCTCGACGCTCGGCCGCTTCTTCCCGGACCTGTTCGGCGACGGCTCCTCCCTGAGCGCGATCGCCCTGTCGCTGGTCGGCGTCTGGGCCTTCCATTTCATGATCCTGCGCGGGGTGGAGCAGGCCGCCTTCATCAATTCGGTCGTCACCATTGCGAAGATCGTGCCGATCCTGGTCGCGATTATCGCCTTCATCTTCTTCTTCAACTACGCCCAGTTCCGTGAGAACTTCTTCGGCGGCGTGGGCATGCCGGAAAAGACGCTGATCGCGCAGGTGCGCGACACCATGCTGATCACCGTCTTCGTCTTCCTCGGCATCGAGGGCGCCAGCGTCTATTCGCGCTTCGCCAAGAAGCGCTCGGACGTTGGTGCGGCGACCATCCTCGGCTTCGTCGGCGTCACCGGGCTGATGGTGGCCATCACGCTGCTGCCTTACGCCACCGCCCCGCGCGCGGCCATCGCCGGAGTCGCTAACCCCTCGCTGGCCGGGGCGCTGGAACTCGTCGTCGGCCACTGGGGGGCGATCTTCATCTCCATCGGCGTGCTGGTATCGGTGCTCGGGGCCTACCTGGCCTGGTCGCTGATCTGTGCCGAGGTGCTGTTCGCCGCCGCCAAGTCGCAGGACATGCCGCGCCTGTTCGCCGCGCAGAACGGCAACCGCGTGCCCGCCAACGCGCTCTGGCTGACCAATAGCGTTGTCTCGCTGTTCATCATCTCGACCTACTGGTCGCGGGACGCCTTCAACTTCATGCTGGACATGACCAGCGTGACCTCGCTGCTGCCCTATCTGCTTGTCGCCGGCTATGGCGTGCTGCTGGCACGCAGCGGTGCCGGCTATGAGGCGAGCCCGGAGAAGCGCGGGCGCGACCAGCTCTTCGCCTGGATCGCCGTCGTCTACACGCTGTTCATGTTCGTCGCCGCCGGGCTGAAATACGTGCTGCTGGTCACCGTGCTCTTCGTGCCGGGCACCATCCTCTATGTCTGGGCCCGCCGCGAGCAGAATGCGCGCCTGTTCAATCCGGTCGAGCTCGTCGTCTTCGTCGTCACGCTGATCGGCGGTGCCATCGGCACCTACGGACTGCTGACCGGCCTGATCACCCCCTGACAACAGAAATGGCACCAACGGGAGCCCCTCCATGCAAACCCCCTTCGGCGTCCACTCCGAGGTCGGCCAGCTGCGCAAGGTCATGGTCTGCGCGCCCGGCCGCGCCCATCAGCGCCTGACCCCCTCGAATTGCGACGCGCTGCTGTTCGACGACGTGCTCTGGGTCGACGTCGCCAAGCGCGACCATTTCGACTTCATCACCAAGATGCGCGACCGCGGCATCGACGTCGTCGAGATGCACAACCTGCTCACCGAGACCCTCGCCGTGCCCGAGGGCAAGAAGTGGATCCTCGACAACCAGGTGGTGCCGAACCAGATCGGCGTCGGCTTTGTCGATGAGGTCCGCTCCTATCTCGAGGGCCTGTCGAACCGCCATCTCGCCGAGACGCTGATCGGCGGCCTGTCGACCTATGAATTCCCCGACACCATCGGCGGCACCACGCTGAACCTGATCCGCGACGCGGCGGGCGTGAACGAGTACCTGCTGCCGCCGCTGCCGAACACGCTCTACACCCGCGACACCACCTGCTGGATCTATGGCGGCGTCACGCTGAACCCGCTCTACTGGCCGGCCCGGCACGAGGAGACCATCCTCACCACCTCGATCTACAAGTTCCACCCCGACTTCGCCGGCAAGGTGAACGTGTGGTGGGGCGACCCGACGCAGGACTGGGGTCTCGCCACGCTGGAAGGCGGCGACGTGATGCCGATCGGCAAGGGCAACGTGCTGATCGGCATGAGCGAGCGCACCTCGCGCCAGGCCATCAGCCAGGCGGCGCAGGCGCTGTTCGCCAAGGGCGGCGCCGAGCGCGTCATCATCGCCGCCATGCCGAAGCTGCGCGCGGCGATGCATCTCGACACCGTCTTCACCTTCGCCGACCGCGACTGCGTGCTGCTCTATCCGGACATCGTCAACGGCATCGAGTGCTTCTCCTACCGTCCGGACGGCAAGGGCGGCGTCGAGCTGTCCAAGGACAAGGGGCTGGTCGAGACCGTCAGCGAGGCGCTGGGCGTCAAAAAGATGCGCGTCGTCGAGACCGGCGGCAACGACTACATGCGCGAGCGCACGCAGTGGGATTCCGGCGCCAACCTCGTCTGCGCCTCGCCCGGCGTCGTCTTCGCCTATGACCGCAACACCTACGCCAACACCCTGCTGCGCAAGGCCGGCATCGAGGTGATCACCATCGACGGTTCCGAGCTCGGGCGCGGGCGCGGCGGCGGCCATTGCATGACCTGCCCGATCATCCGCGACGCGGTGGATTTCTGACCACCGGTTCTGCCGTCCGGCGGAACGCGCCCCCTCCCCGGAAGGCCGACAGGGCCGCGGCGATCCCTCGCCGCGGCCCTGTCATGTTAACCTGCCGGTCGGCGGTGCCGTTTTTCAGGCTACCAGCGGCGCACCCAGCGGCCGGGCTCGTAGACCCATTGTCCCCGGCGGAACACCCAGCGCGGGCCGACGAACTCGAAGCCGCGGCGGTTCTCCATCCAGTAGCCGGCCGACCACACCCAGCCGCGGCGCGGATGCCAGGTCCAGTGGCCGGGCACCCAGGTATAGCCCCGGCGCGGCGCCGGACGCGGCTCGCGGCGGGCGCGCGGCGGCGCGCTGTTGGGGAAGGTGCCGGGTGGCGGCGGACCACCGGGGCGCCCCCCGGGCGGGGGCGGGCCACCGGGACGGCCGGAGGGCGGCGGCGGGGGACCGCCGGGAGCGCCGGGCGGCGGACCGAAGGGCGGCGGGCCGGACTGGGCCAGCGCCGCCGGCGCGAGCGCGGCGAGGGCGGCGATGCCGCCGAGGCCGGTCAGGAATGAACGACGCGAGACCATGGAACTCCGGTTTCACTTCAGGTGGGCATGTGAGGCGCAGGCCGCGCCCGTCGATTCGGGAAGGTTCGGCGAGGATCGCGGCGAAACCGTGCCCGAAACTTCCCTAACGTCATTCGGTCGGACGTGCCGAACGCTCAGAAGCTCCCGAACACCGTGCCGAGCGCGATCACCGCGATGAGCGCCAGCAAGGCCCCGACGATCGCCACCATGACGACGTCGAAATAGCTCTTCTTCGGTGTCGAGCCGCACACCGCGAGCAGCGTCACCACCGCGCCCGAATGCGGCAGGCTGTCGAGCGTGCCCGCGCTCATCACCGCGACGCGGTGCAGCAGCGCGGGATCGATGCCGACCTCGGTGGCGAGCTTCAGATAGGTCGCGCCCAGCGCATCGAGCGCGATGGTCATGCCGCCGGAGGCCGAGCCGGTGAGCGCGGCGAGGATGTTGGTGGCGATGGCGAGCGAGACCAGCGGCCCGCCCTCGATCGAGAGCACCCAGTCGCGTACCAGGTTGAACGCCGGCAGCGCCGCCACCACCGCGCCGAAGCCGACGAGGCTCGCCACCGAGAAGATCGGCAGCACCGAGGCGTTGGCGCCCGCGTCCATGGTCTCGCGCAGCTTCGACAGCCGCGACCAGTTGAGCGCGATGGTGGCGAGGATCGCCACGGTAAGCGCCACCGCCACCGACCACACCCCGCTCACCGCCGAGAACGGGATCGCGCCCCATTGCGGATCGGACAGGAAGTCGAAATTCAACCGCGGCAGGATGACGAAGGACATCAAGAGGTTGACGACGATCACCAGCACCAGCGGCAGCGCCGCCAGCGCGATCGGGGGATGCGTCTCGCTGACATGGCCGTGCGCGATCTCGGCCGGGTCGAACTCGCGCGTCGTGGTGGCGCGCTCGCGCAGCGTGGTCTCGTCGACGCTCGCCGCCGGCTCGTCGCCGAAGCCCTCGCCGGCAAGCCGCGCCGCCTTCTCCCGCCGCGCCAGCCACCACAGGCCGAAGCCGGCCATGATCAGCGAGGCGATGATGCCGAGCCCGGGCGCGGCGAAGGGCGTCGTGCCGAAGAACGGCATGGGAATGGCGTTCTGGATCGCCGGCGTGCCCGGCAGCGCCATCATGGTGAAGGTGAAGGTGCCGAGCGCGATGGCGGCCGGCATCAGCCGGCGCGGGATGTCGGCGGCGCGGAACAGCGCTTCCGCCATCGGCGCCAGCACGAACAGCGCGACGAACAGGCTGACGCCGCCATAGGTGACGATGGCGCCGGCCAGCACCACCGCCAGGATGGCGCGCTCGGCGCCCAGCGTCTTCGTCATGAACTCGGCGATGGAGGAGACCGCACCCGTGTCCTCCATCAGCTTGCCGAACAGCGCGCCGAGCAGGAACAGCGGGAAGAACTGGCCGATGAAGCTCGCCGCCGCGCCCATGAAGGTCTGCGTCCAATGCGCCAGCAGTGGCTCGCCGGACAACAGCGCCGCGATCAGCGCCGCGATGGGGGCGAGCAGCAGCACGCTCCAGCCGCGATAGGCCAGCCACATCAGCAGCGACAGGCCGAGAAGGATGCCGAGGAGACCCATGACTCAAAGCTCCTTCAGCAGCATGTCGAAATCGACGGTCGAGGCCTTGCCGATGTCGTCGGCATGGGCGTCGAGGAAGAGCTGCGCCGCCTTGCGCCCCTCCTCCTTCAGCATGGCGAGAAAGTCCCATTCGGCGTTGAGCTTGGAGGAGGCGGCGAGCTCGGCCATGATCGGGTTGCGCACGATGTGCACCCGCATCCGCGCCCACTCGCACGCCTCAGAGCCGGGCGGCAGCTGGCTCAGATGGCGCTGTAGCAGCGCCATCATGTACAGCTCCTTGATCGCCACCGCGTTGAACGACACCTCGTTCAGCCGGTTGAGGATGTCCGCGGGTGCCTTGGGCGTGCCCGGTCGCTCCAGCGGGTTGATCGGGATGAGGATGGTGTCGTCGCTCTTCAGCTCGTTCACCAGCGGCGCCAGCGTCGGATTGCCGGAATAGCCGCCATCCCAATAGGCCTCGCCGTCGATCTCCACCGCCTGGAACAGGGTCGGCAGGCAGGCCGAGGCCATCAGCACCTCGGGCGTGATCTCGTGGTTGCGGAACACCCGCGGGCGGCCGGTGCGCACATTGGTGGCGGTGATGAACACCTTGACCGGCGATTGCCGCAGGCGCCCGAAATCGATCTGCTCGGCGAGGATGGGGGCGAGCGCGTTGCTGCCGAACGGGTTGTACTGGTAGGGCGAGAACATCCGCGTCATGATGTCCATGAACAGATAGCCCGGCGCGCTGTCGAGCGACCAGTTGCCCATCAGCTTGTCGAGCGGCGAGCGCTTGAACGGGCTGAACTGCGCGGCCTTCGCCACATGCTTCCAGTAGCGCTCCAGCGCCGCCCGGGCCCCCTCCGGCCCGCCGGCGGCGTAGCCGTCGGCCAGCACCGCCGCGTTCATGGCGCCGGCGGAGGTGCCGGAGACGCCCTCGAGCTGCAGCCAGCTCTCTTCCAGCAGCCGGTCGAGCACGCCCCAGGTGAAGGCGCCGTGCGATCCCCCGCCCTGCAGGGCGAAATCGACCAGCACGGGCGCGCGCGCCGCTCTCGGCCCTGTATCCTTCGGCGCTTTGGTATCGGGCATGGCATCGGACCTGGCGGATGGTGGCGGGAGAGGCGGGTCGCTCGTAGGGCTGGTTAGGCGCGGGCGCGGCGCTTGTCGACCCGGACTTTAGCCCCGGTGCGCGACGAAAACGTCACGAGCTGGGCAGCAGCCCAAAAATGCAGGCGTCGCGTCCCAAGAATGTGCGCCGCGTTTACTGCGCGCCGCCGTGTATCGAAGCGGTGGAAACCGCGGACATTGGTACAAATCCGGCCCCGGCCGTGCTAGGTTTTACCTTGCGCGAGCCGGGACGCCGAACCGAATGACCAAGCAAGATCCGGTCCATCCCCGCGACGCGCGCCCCCGAGACGCATATCGGCGCCCCAACGGCCCGCCGCCCTGGAAGTGACCCCGCATGGCCTCCCCCGCCGATGGTAAGTTCGCCCTGCCGACGCTGACCGCCATGGTGGTCGGCTCCATGGTGGGAGCGGGCATCTTCTCGCTGCCGCAGACCTTCGGCCGCGTCACCGGCGGCCTCGGCGCGCTGATCGCCTGGGCCATCGCCGGCGCCGGCATGCTGATGCTGGCCTTCGTGTTCCAGACCCTGTCGCGGCGCAAGCCGAACCTCGACGCCGGCGTCTATGCCTATGCCAAGGCCGGTTTCGGCGACTATCCGGGCTTCCTCTCGGCGCTCGGCTACTGGACGGTGTGCTGCCTCGGCAACGTCTCCTACTGGGTGCTGATCAAGTCGACGCTCGGCGCGCTCTTTCCCGTGTTTGGCGACGGCAACACCGTCATCGCCGTCGCACTCTCCTCGGTCGGCGTGTGGATCGTGCATTTCCTGATCCTGCGCGGTGTGCGCGAGGCGGCGGTCATCAACACCATCGTCACGGTCGCCAAGATCATCCCGATCCTGGTCTTCCTCGCCCTCGTCGCCATCGCCTTCAAGGCCGATGTCTTCGCCGCCAATTTCCACGGCGGCCCGGGGCTGGAGGGCGAGGGCCTCGCCGCGCAGGTGCGCGGCACCATGCTGGTCACCGTCTTCGTCTTCGTCGGCATCGAGGGGGCGAGTGTCTATTCGCGCTATGCCCGCAAGCGCGAGGATGTCGGGCTCGCCACCCTGCTCGGCTTCGCCGGCGTGCTGTGCCTGCTGGTTCTGGTCACGCTGCTGTCCTATGGCGTGCTGCCGCGGGCGGACCTCGCGGGCCTGCGCAACCCCTCCATGGCCGGCGTGCTCGCATCGGTGGTGGGGCCGTGGGGGGCGGTGTTCGTCAGCGTCGGGCTGATCGTCTCGGTGCTCGGGGCGTATCTGTCCTGGTCGCTGCTGGCGGCGGAGGTGCTGTTCTCGGCGGCGAAGATGGAGAGCATGCCGCGCTTCCTCGCCCACCAGAACGCCGCCGGCGTGCCGGACGCGGCGCTGTGGCTCACCAACGGGCTGATCCAGTCCTTCCTGATCCTCACCCTGTTCGCCGAGCAGGCCTTCATCCTGGCGCTGAAGCTCACCTCCTCGATGATCCTGCTGCCCTATCTGCTGGTCGCCGCCTATGCGCTGAAGCTGGCGCTGACCGGGGAGACCTATGCCCGCGGCCCGCAGGAGCGCCGCGGCGATCTCGTCCGCGCCGCCCTCGCCACGCTCTACACCGCCGGCCTCGTCTATGCCGGCGGGCTGAAATTCCTGCTGCTGTCGACGCTGATCTACGCGCCGGGCACGGTGCTGTTCGCCATCGCCCAGAGGGAGCGCGGCCGGCCCGTCTTCACGCGCCTCGAACAGATCCTGCTGGCGGCCCTCGTCGCCGGCGCCATCGCCGGGATGTTCGGGCTGGCGACCGGGCGCATCAGCATCTGAACGCCGCGGAGGCCCGCTCGACTTATTTCGTAATGATCGATACAATATTTTCGTCGGGGTCGTCCCGACCCGCCGCGACAACCGGAGCAGCCCCCGTGTCGATCAACGCCCATGACCTCACCGTGCCCGTCTTCATCAGGGCCTTCGCCAATCTTTCCGCCATTCTCGACAAGGGGCTGGCGCATGCCCAGGCCGCCGGGATCGATCCGGCCACGCTGGTCGGGGCGCGGCTCGCCCCGGACATGCTGACGCTGGCCGGGCAGGTGCAGCGGGCGAGCGACACCGCCAAGGCGACCGCCGGCCGTCTCATCGGCGGCGACATCCCGGCCATGGCGGATACGGAGACGAGCTTTCCGGAGCTTCAGGAGCGCATCGGCCGGACGGTCGCCTATCTCGAAGCGCTCGATCCCGCCACGTTCGCGGGCGCCCTCACGCGCCCTGTCACCCTGCCGCGCCGCACCGATCCGGTGACCATGGAGGGGCAGCGCTACATTCTCGTCTTCGCGCTGCCGAATTTCTTCTTCCACGTCACGACCGCCTACGACATCCTGCGCCACGCGGGCGTGGCGATCGGCAAGCCGGATTATCTGGGGTCGCTCTGAGGCCGGCGGATGGCCCGCCGGCGTGCCGCGCAAGGGCGGCCGGAGGGGCGCGACAAACGGCGCCCCGTTCCGATCAGTCGTGCATCGCAAGGGCGAGGCGGGCACCGCCGAACACGACGATCAGCGCGAACAACCCGAACAGGATGGCATCGATACCCATGGCTGGCTCCTCTGTCTCGATGGAGCCGAGATTAACCGGGCCGCGTTAGAACCACGCTAAAGCCATCGCCTGCAACTGAATCGATGCGTTAAGCCCCGGTTAACCCTGCCGCGGCGGCCGGCGCAGCCTCAGAGCCTGTCTGGAAAGTCCCTCGGAGCATCGTCATCCCAGCCGAAGCCGCAGGCCTCGAGCCGGGATCGCTCACCAGGATACCCACCCGATCCCGGATACGGCCTGCGGCCGTTCCGGGATGACGCCATGTGAGGGCGCCAAGGAGTTTCCAGACAGGCTCTCAGCCCGCGGCCCGCAGCGCCGAGCGGCCCGCCTGCTTGAGTTCCGCGATCGAGGTGAAGCCCATCAGCGCGAGCGCGATGTCCACCTCCTCGGCGAGATGGGCGATGATCCGCGCCACCCCGGCCTCGCCCGCCGCCGCGAGCCCGTAGACATAGGCCCGCCCCAGCAGCACGCCCGAGGCGCCGAGCGCCAGCGCCTTGACGATATCGGCGCCGCGCCGCACCCCGCCGTCGAACAGCACCTCGATGCGCCCCTCCACCGCGGCGGCGATCTCCGGCAGCACGGCGATGGTCGAGGCCGCCCCGTCGAGCTGGCGCCCGCCATGGTTGGAGACGACGATGGCGTCGACGCCGCTCGCCACCGCCCGCTCGGCATCGTCCGCGCTGAGGATACCCTTCAACACCAGGCGGCCGGGCCAGCGCTCGCGCAGATCGGTGACATCGGCCCAGGTGAAGCGGGTGTCGAT
The DNA here is from genome assembly GCF_045108345.1 of Ancylobacter terrae. Taxonomy (NCBI): domain Bacteria; kingdom Pseudomonadati; phylum Pseudomonadota; class Alphaproteobacteria; order Hyphomicrobiales; family Xanthobacteraceae; genus Ancylobacter; species Ancylobacter terrae. Next base: position 4,861 of record NZ_JBJGXH010000001.1, on the reverse strand, counting down.
GCGGCGCGAGAGATTGCCGGCCTGCTCCAGCACACCCGAGCCGAATTCCGGCCGGTGCGCCACCGCGCCCACCTTCGGCAGGCCGGCGGCGAGCAGTTCGAGGCACCAGTCCGGCCGCGTCAGCATGCGCGCGACGAGGCCCGGCGTCAGCCGGGTCAGCGAGCGGAAGCCGTTGCGCACGTCGCGTTCGCGCACCGAGGTCACCGCCGTGTCGACGGTGAGGAACAGCGTGCCCACCCCCGCCGCCCGCGCCTCCGACAGGAACTCGTCGAGGATGCCTCGGTCGCTCATCACATAGAGCTGGAAGGCGAGCGGCCCGCGCGTCTCGGTGCGCAACGCCCCGAGCGAGGTGATGGAGAAGGAGGACAGGCACAGCGGGATGCCCGCCTTGTGCGCCGCCCGCGCCGCCAGCACCTCGCCATGCCCGGCATAGAGGCCGAGAAAGCCCACCGGTCCGAGCATGAAGGGCAGCGGATAGTCGCGGCCGAGGTAATGCGTCGCGAGGCTGCGCTGCGAGACATCGACCAGCGCGCGCGGCACCAGCGTCCAACGCGCGAAATCGGCTGTGTTCGCAGCCAGCGTCTGCTCGGCGGACGCGCCGCCGTCGATATAGTCGAAGAAGATGCCGGGCAGGCGCCGACGCGCCGCCCGGCGCGCATCCTCCACATTGACGATCCCCACGAGCCCTCGCCTCCTGCGCTCCGACCGGCCGCCGCCGCGGGCGGCCCGCGCGGAAGCTACTCCGCCACCAGCCCGCGCGACAGCCCGTCCGATCCGCGACCCGCCGCCGCGCTTACGCCGCCTCTCCCGTGCCGATGCGGATGATGGTCTTGAGGCCCCGCCCCTCCCCGGCCGCGAGGCGCCTATAGGCGTCCGGCACCGCGTCGAGCCCGATCTCGGCATCGACGAAGCGCGCCATGTCGGCGGCGAGCGTGGGCAGCAGCGTGACCGCCTCGGCCAGTTCGTCGACAAAGGCGTGGCAGCCGATCAGCGCCATTTCCTTCTCGACCAGAAGATTCGGATCGATATCGAGCCGGCTATGAAATATCCCCACCAGCGCCACCGACCCGCCCGGTGGCAGCGCCTCGACCAGCACGGCGAGAGCGCCGGCGCTGCCCGTGGCCTCGATCGCCGAGACCGGCCCGCCCCCGCCCGCCTCGGCGATGGCATCCCCCGCGAGCGTCACGACCCGCGCGCCGGTGACCGCCGCGACCAGCGCGGCCCGCGCCGCGTTGCGGTCCGCCACCAGCAGCGGGCCGTCATGCCGGCGGGCCAGCAGCAGCGCGGCGAGCCCGCCGATCGGCCCGCAGCCGAGCACCAGCACCGGGCGCCCCGGCGGCGGCGCCAGCCGGTTCACCGCATGCAGCGCCACCGCCAGCGGCTCCGCCATGGCGGCAACGGCCGCATCGAGGCCCTCCGGCGCCGTCACCACCAACCGCGCCGGCAGCAGCACCTGCTCGGCGAAGCCGCCGTCGCATGTCTCGCCGACAAAGCCGAGGCTGGTGCACAGATGCCGGCGGCCCGCGCGGCACGCCGGGCACTCCCCGCACCAGAAGCGCGAATCCGCGACCACGCGCTGGCCGGGCGCGAGGCCCTCCACCCCCGCGCCGAGCGCGAGGATACGGCCCGCAAATTCATGGCCGGCGATCGAGGGCGCCCGGGTGATCCACTGCCCCGTGCGGAAATTGTGAATGTCCGAGCCGCAAATGCCGGCCGCCTCGACGCCGACCCGCACCCAGCCGGGCGCCAGCTCGGGCGGGCGCGGGACGTCCTCGACCCGGAGGTCGCCCGCCGCGTGCAGCCGCACCGCCCGCATCGGCGTCACCGCCCCTTCAGATAGGCGTCGCGCATCTCGGATACCGCGTTCTCGTGGCTGGAGAACCCCTCATAGCGCGCCAGCCGGCGTGCCTGCGCCGCAAGCTCGGGATAGGCGACCGACGTCACATAGCCGACCGACGAGCGCTTGACGAAGTCGGTCACCGAGAGCGGGCCATAGGTGCGCGCCCAGCGGCTGGTCGGCAGCACCGCATTCGGCCCCAGCACGAAATTGGCGATGGTCACCGGCGTGTGCGGCCCCATCAAGATCTCCGCCGCCTCGGTGATGCGGCCGAGATGGGCGAAGGGCTCGGTGGAGAGGATCTCGAGATGCTCGGGCGCATAGTCGTTGACGAAGGCGTAGCTCTCCTCGAGCGAAGAGGTGAGCACGATGCCCCCGCACGGCCCGTTCAAGACGGCGCGGGAGAACGCCACCCGCTGCGGGCTCATCCGCGCCCAATGCGCGGGCAGCGCCGCGCGGGCCTCCTCCGCCACCCGGCGCGAATGGGTGACGAGATAGGCCGAGGAATCCGGCCCATGCTCGGCCTCGATCAGCAGGTCGAGCGCGGCGAGGCCGCCATCGATGCTGTCATCGGCGAGGATGATCGCCTCGGACGGGCCGGCCGGCACGCCGGTGTCGATCACGTCGGCCAGCACGCGCTTGGCCGCCACCACCCAGGGACTGCCGGGACCGACGATCTTCACCGCCTTCCGCACCGTCTGCGTGCCATAGGCGACCGCCGCCACCGCCTGCGCGCCGCCGCATTTGTAGACCGTCCCGACCCCCGCGAGCCGCGCCGCCACCAGCGTCGCCGCATCGACCGAGCCGTCCGGCGTCGGCGGCGTCACGATCGCGATCTCCGGCACGCCGGCCACCACGGCGGGCACCGCCGTCATCATCGTCACCGAGGGAAACGCCCCCTTGCCGCGCGGCACATAGAGCGCCACCGAGGCGATCGGCGTGTAGCGGTCGCCGGCGAAGGCGCCGGGCCGCACCTCCTTCAGCCACATCGGCTCCGGCTTCTGCTCCGCGTGGAAGCTGCGGATATTGCCGATGCCGAAGCGGATCGCCTCGACCACCTCCGGCTCGACCGCCGCGAAGGCCGCCTCGAACTCGGCCTCGCTCACCTTGATGCGATCCGCGCTCAGCTCCGCCCGGTCGAGTGCGCGGGCAAAGCGCGCCAGCGCTTCATCGCCCTCCGCCCGCACCGCATCGATGATCGGGCGCACCTTTTCGACCACAGCGGAGAGATCGACCTCGGAGCGGCGCAGCAGCGCCGCGCGGCCCGACGCGTCGAGCGCGGCCAGCTCATGGAAATTGCACGTCTCGCTCATGCCCGCCCTCATGCCTGCCGTTGTGCCCCGCATCGGCGGCCGACACGCCGATCAACCGCGCGCCTAGCGTCGACCCGGCCGGAGCCGGGCGCCGCCGCTGCATAGGCATGAATATGTATAGCCATATCACCGACGCCGGGAGGCCAAAGATTCGGCGCCGCTGCCGCGCGCATGGGCAGGCGCGGAGGCGAGCGGCGGCCGCAGCCGCCGCCCGGCCGGATCTCAGATCGAGGCGAGATAGCCGCCATCGACCGGGAAGCACTGCCCGGTGACATAGGCCGAGGCATCCGAAGCGAGGAAGATGGCGATGCCGGCGAGATCGTGCAGGTCGCCGAACCGCCCCAGCGGGATCTTCGCCAGCATCGAGGCCTGCCAGGCCTCGTTGGCGTAGAACACGTCCGTCATCGCGGTGCGGAAATAGCCGGGCGCGATGGCGTTCACCCGGATGCCGAGCGGCGCCCACTCCGCCGCCAGCGCCCGTGTCATGCCGAGCAGCCCCGATTTCGAGGCGCCGTAGGGCACGGCGGTCGGCACGCCGACCTCGGAGGTCAGCGAGCACAGATTGACGATCGTCCCCGGCCGGCCGGCCGCCGTCATCACCCGCGCCGCCGCCTGCGCACAGAAGAAGGCGCCCTTCAGATTGGTGTCGAGAATGCGGTCCCAGAGTTCCTCCTCGACCTCGAGCGAGGGCGAGACCTGCTCGACCCCGGCATTGTTGACGAGGATGTCGAGCCCGCCGAGCGCCTGCGCCGCCGCGCTCGCCGCCGCGCGGCAGGCCGCGACATCCGTCACGTCGAGCACCAGCGGCACCGCCCGCCGCCCCTTGCCGCGGATCGCCTCGGCCACCTCCTCGAGCGCGCCGGCGTTGCGCGAGGTCAGCGCGACATCGGCGCCGGCCGCCGCCAGCGCCTCGGCGAGGCTGCGCCCGATGCCGCGGCTCGCGCCGGTGACGAGGGCCGTGCGGCCGGTGAGATCGAACAGGGAGGCGGCGTCCATGGTTCCTCGCGCGCGGAGACGACGGCGGGACAATGCCCGCTTCGCGGCGGATGTGCCAAGCGAAGCGGGGCGGACCGACGACCAGCCATCGCACAACGGCGCCCCGCGAGCCGCCGACGGACTTCCGCTCGGAGCGGCTTGGGTTTGCACGGCGCCCGAAATGTGGGGACAATAACGGCCGAGAATGAAAACCACGCCGCCCAGTCCGGCGACGTTGCGCCCGGGAACGATGAAAGGCTCCATCGGATGATGGCCAAATCGAAGCGGGCGGGATAGGTCACAATGGCCAAGGAACAGAGAAAACGGAAACGGCACACATTCAAGGCCGGCGATATCTTCACGATTCCGATCAACCCGGCGACGTGCGATCTCGTCGACGGCAGTATAACTCGCGTCGGGCAGGTTCTCGATGAAACCGTATGCACGTTTGATAGCGTGTTATGTGCGTTCTTCCCCGCCTACGGGCTCTGCCGTGCCTCACCTCGCCGTGGCGTGTTTCTCCCTACGCGGGAGGGAGTATGTGGCGGATCCGTCGCGCTTCGGCGGCGGTTTCATTTGCCGGCTGATGAACGCGCTCGCGACACCCGCTCACACTGCCCGCCCGCGCACGTCAAAACGCCGCCCGGAGCGGTTGGCTCGGGCGGCGTTTCGGGTTGGCGTTGTGAAGAGGCGTTTGTTCGATGTCCTTGGCAGGCCTGGCAGCGACCTACTCTCC